>NZ_RBJB01000002.1 GCF_003634635.1 Marinobacter nauticus
AGCACCAAATGGAGAGTGAAGTGACAACGGCAATAATCGGTGTTCTGGGTGCGTTTATCGGTGGCCTCTTTGGTTTTTTGGGTGCTCACCTTTCAACAAAGACGCAATTGCGAATTGCACAAAGCACTAACGATCATCAGTTGCGACTCGAGGCCGATAAAGCCGCCCGAGCTTTGAAAGAAAAAGAGCTTCTTCGCCTACGTGGTCAAATTGAACGCGCGCACAAAATATGCTCAAAAATCGCCTTGGAAAACTCTCAAACAGTTTCCTACTTGGAGTCCACAGGGAAGCTTGATATTGATGCCTTCCATAGGCGCTACCTTGAAAATTGCGAAAAGCTTGATGAGCTACGAGCGATCGCAGCCATCGACATCCCCGAACTGATCAAGGTAGCCGACGAAATTTATGGCCTAGCGAACGTATTCTGGGGGAATCAATCATGGAAGATGGAGCATTTAAAGAACGAGAATCAGGGTGGTGCGGACGCGGTAAGTCAGCAGTTATATGAGGCCATCTTTGCAATGCCTGGAAAGATTAAAGAAGCCAAGAGCATTCTAAGAGATCGTGCCGAAGTGCTTAACAAGGCGCTGAACCCGACGTAAAAAGCTGCGCTTTTTCCGCGTGTTAGCTTTGCGTTAGAGTAACTCCCATGCAAAATTACAATTTCAAAGTAGTTATAAAAATTTGGCATCCAACAATAGATCCTAGCCTGATTACCGACACGTTATCTATCCAGCCGAACAGAACATGTATGAGCGGAGTTCAGAGGTCGACCCCAAAAGGAACTTTGCTAGATGGTGTCTATCGCGAAAGCTACTGGTATACAGATCCGTATAATCGTGGTGAATGTGCATCAACAGATTATTTAGCGGAAGACCTGATCGAAGAGACCGTCTCGTTACTAGAGCCTCATATATCTTTCATACATAAGCTCGTTGACGAAGGGGGGCGAGTCCACATCCAAGTGTCCACGTATGGCGACAGAAGCTATGCAATTGAGCTTTCCCACTCAATGCTCATGAGGCTTTCGGCCTTGAAGGTAAGTTATGTTCAAGACGTGTACTAGAATAAATTACTCTAACAAATGCAGGCACGGCGACGCCCACTACATTGCGCCTTCGGCTCCATTTCGTGGGCGCGCATGCTGCAAGCGTTGAGGCTGTAGAAAAACCCCGAAATCTCCCTCGGTTTTGATAGCATCAGGCAAACGGACAAGGAGTGGTCAGATGCCCCGCTTCAAGCATTACAACTACGACCAGGATGCTATGGTCGTGATCAATTACCAGGAACAGCTTCAGCCCGGCACCTTCGAACACGCAGTGCACTACCTGATTGAGCACAAGCTGGACCTGTCGGTATTCCACCCCAAATACCGCAACGAAGACACCGGCCGTCTAGCCTATGATCCGGCCATCCTCCTGAAGATCATTCTGTTCGCCTACTCCAAGGGCATCACCTCCAGCCGCGAGATGCAGTGGTGCTGCGAGACCAACATCATCTTCAAGGCGCTGTCCTGCGATACAGTTCCGCACTTCACCACATTGGCCAAGTTTGTCAGCAGCCACGCGGATGAGATCGAAGAACTGTTCGAGCAGGTGCTGCTGGTGTGCCACGAGCAGGGCCTGTTGGGCAACGAACTCTTTGCCATCGACGGCTGCAAGATGTCCTCGAACGCGGCCAAGGAATGGTCTGGCACCTTCAAAGAGTTGGAAGAGAAGCGCACTAAACTGCGCCGCCTGGTTCGCCATCATCTCAAGGCCCATTACGAGCGGGACGAGGCAGAGACCGAAGCCGAGCTGGACCGGGATATCCGGCGAGCCAAGACCATCCTCTCCCTGGATGAGGCGGCGAAGAAAGTGGACCGCTTCCTAAAGACGAACCGCCCAAGGATGGGCCGGGGGAAACGGAACAAGGAAGTGAAGAGCAACCTCACCGATAACGAAAGCGCCAAGATGACCACCAGCAAAGGCACGATCCAGGGCTATAACGGCGTGGCCACGGTGGACAAGAAACACCAGATCATCATCGATGCCCAGGCCTTTGGCGAAGGCCAGGAACACCACACCCTGCAACCGGTTCTGGAGAGTGTCGAAGCCCGGTTCAGGAAACTGGGTATCGCCGACAACATCTACGAGCAAGGCGCCATCGTTACGGCCGACACCGGCTTCGCCAACGAAGCCAACATGAAATACCTGCACGAACGGCAGATCAATGGCTACGTGCCGGACAACAAATTCCGCAGCCGTGACCCGAAGTTCCAGAACCAGAAAGACAAATACGGCAAACGCCATCAGAACCAACCGGCCACCGGCCGGAAAAACATCATTCCGGCCGGTGAATTCCAGTTCGATCCGGTCAACCTGACGTGCATCTGCCCGGCGGGCAACGCCATCAGCTACCAGAGCACACGCGAAGCTGAGAATGGCAAAATCCGCGTGCACTTCGAAGGCCGTTTGCTGCAATGCCGGCACTGCCCGAAGAAACATCAGTGTATGCAGAATCCCACTTCTGCGAATCACCGCAAGGGCTCGGGAAGGCAGGTGTCTTTCACCATCGAAAACAAGCGCCTACCCAACTACACCGACTGGATGAAGCACCGGGTGGACAGCCCGCAGGGTAAAGAGATCTACAGTCACCGCATGTCGGTGGTGGAACCGGTATTCGGCAACATTGGCACGAATAAGGGCCTGAATCGCTTCAGCTTGCGGGGCAAGAAGAAGGTGCAGGGCCAGTGGCAGCTATACTGCCTGGTGCACAATATTGAGAAGCTGGCGAATTACGGGCGGATGGCGGCGTAATGCCGAGAGTGAAAGTCCCGGAAAAGTACCTGAGGGAAACCAGCAATGCCGGCTTCAGGGGCCCCAAAAGGCCGAAGTGGATGGCTGAACATCGAAATTACGGGAATCGGCCAGTTGATGGCCGCGATAAAAATGACAGGAATCAGGCGTTGGGAATGACTCGGAATCGGGTTTTTCTACAGCCTCGTTAGGAGATTATTGTGATTCAGCAACGTCCAGGCGACATCCTGGAAATTGGATTTGAGGGTAAATGGTATTACTTGGTCGTCGTCACGAAAATCGTCATGTTTGGTGGCAACATTGTTTATGCGTTCCACGGTGATGGAAGTAGGATTGAGCATTTCGAACCAAGCCCCAAGAAAGCTGGATTCAATATTTGCACGGACTTGCTGCTCCCTAAGAAAGAGGGTGAAGTGAGGAGGATTGGCAAGGTTGAAGATGCAAATGAGTACCTGGTATTAAACCTCATGAAAGGGTGTCACGAGCATCGGCCGGGAATGAAGGCTCGAGAGTGGTGGTTGTACACCATCGATCCGCCACAAGAGTTCGTTAAGCGAGTGTCACGTCTTTCTCGGACTGAAGAGCTTGCGATGGATCGGGCTATGACATCTTTTGATTTGGCTGCCCAAAAGATAATAGCGAGTTATTCTCCGGAGAAGAATCCTTTCATCGAGCGCCGAAGGTTTTTAGGTTTATTTTCCTAACCAGTGCAGGCAAGGCGACGCCCACTACATTGCGTCTTCGGCTTCATTCCGGGGGCGCGCCTGCTGCAGACGTTAAGTTGCAATAATTATGAATCAGTTCGATGGACCAAACTGGCGAATCAATTTGCTGCCCGAGTGGGTAGGAGAGCATGAAGAAGATTGCTCAATCGTTTTTCATCCAGAAGGCGTCGGAGCACTCGAGATCAGTAGCTATTTCAAAGAAGGAACGGTCACCGAAGAAGACTTAAGAGGGCTGGCCCAAGAGCACATAGAGGCCGGTGCCAAGCTGACTGAAGCCTCCGCTGGCGACTTCAAAGGGTTCACTTTAGCATTTGGTTCGGACAATGAATTTTGGCAGCTATGGTATGTGGCCAGTGGGCCAACGGCTCTGTTCATCACATACAACTGCCAGGCAATGGACCGCGAGGCTGAGATCGAATCGATCAAAAGCATGGTTTCGAGCTTGGCTGCGACTTATAGCAGTAGGTGAGGCCGGCCGGTACTCCGCTGCGCTCTGTCCTGTCAGCGTACCCAAGGTGTTAAGAGGCGAGCAGTAAATGCAACAATTGCAGACAATCGAAGACCAGGTTATTTCGGCAGTACAAGACTTTGCTAACTCAATTAGTTCAGGAAGCAAAGTTGTGGCTGATATGCCTGCACTGATTGATGTAACCGATAATTTGCCTCTTTCCAGCTTTGACTACTGGGAGCGTTTGATTCGCTCTGAGTTTTCTTCGGCGTTAAGAGAATCCAGCGCTTCGAAATGGAAGGTTTGGTCAAAGCCCAAGGAATTTATAACCTGGCTTGACCTGATTAGCTGGGATGGTTACAGGCGAGAGAAAGCTCTACGAGCCCTGTCAGGGGCCGCGCCGAATGCATTCTTTTTTTCTCTAGCAGTTCGCAGGCTTAATGATTGGGTGCCTCAAGTTCGCAAGGCTGCAAGAGCGAAACTACCGGAGATAGCAGGATCTACAGATCCTGATTATGTCGTTGAGGCGCTAAGCATTGCGCTTTCCAATTGGAACTCTTGGGGCAGGATCGAAGAAGGAGATAAAGAAGTTATTCTTCAAATTATCTGTAAAGAGAGAATTGCAAAGTCTCTTCGGTCTAAGTTGATTTCATCGGCTTCTGGGCCGATGCCATCGTTCTTTTCTCAACTTGGCCGGACACCGATTCTTGACGAAAAAATGGAAGAAATAGCTAGTTTTGCGATTCAGCCGTCGGTTCGAGCTAAAGCATACCGCAGCCTATTTGAAGGGCGGATTGTATGGATGGTAGGCCGGAAATGGGAGTGGACCGATATACGTTATTGTGAAGGCCGGCTAAAGCCTGTCGTTGCTGAGCGAAAGCTGGATGTTAAAGCTCCAATGCTCGAACTATTGAAAAAATCATCTGAAGATCGATCATCTATCGTGAGGCGAGTTTCAGCTGAGATTCTGATACGAGAGCTAGACAGCTTAGGTTCTGTTGCAAGGACGTTTACTGAGCGTTTTATATCGGATAAATCTCGGCCCGTATCTGAAAGGGGTGAGTTCGCATTAAAGAAACTTGATGAGGCGGAGCGTGCCACTACCTCTTAACAAGAGCATGTTGTCGGACTGGTTTTCCGCTGTGCTCCAAACTAGCCGCAAATGCGAGCGTTAAACGTCACAAGGAAGTTTTCGTGGAATTTCTGTTAATACTGCTCATCCCACTTGGATTTATTGGAGTTTTCCTTGCGGCTCCCTTTTGGATCTCTCGGGTTACGAAAGCCGAGCATGAAGAGGTACTTACTGAAGCCCAAAACTATGAGGGAAAGGAGAGAGACGAGTTCATAGAAGCACAGCGAAAAGACAAACGCCTTGGCGAATACAGCAAGAGCCTCTCTGGAGGAGCGGTACTTATCTTCATAGCCGGATTTGCTCTGCTGTCAGGGGGGCTTTCGATTCGCGGAGGCGACCCAATAGTAAGCCAAGCTAATGGCGATGATCGATTCTTTGCTTTTGTAGGGACTATTTTGGTTTTGGGTGTTTTGCTTGCTGGATACGGGTTGATAGGGAAGTGGAAAAATGGAACGTAAAACAAGTCATGGAAGACGGACGCCTAGGACGCCCCGCGTCGTTCAGCGTTACAGGGAATCACAAAGCAGATCATGAGAAGGGAAGCGTTAGTCGAGCATATTGAACTCAACCCTCTCGGAGAATTCCTGATGGGGTGTGATGCCTACGGCATGACGATCAAAACGAATTTTGGTGAAATTGAGACGTTTAGGGATGTCCCGGTCATGATTGGACAAACCGATCACTCGAAGTTTGTTGAGCAGTCGTCATGCAAAGGTTATCTCTTGATCAAAGGTGCGTTTGCCACCTACATCGTGGATATCAAAGATCAAACCATTAGCGTTTACAGAGCTACTGTGCGTGGCGTTAACAATGAGTGGTGTGACGAAAACCCGATCTACGGCAAAGAAACTCGTCACGTTCAGGGCTTTAGCCGTCACTACCATCTCCAGTTTCCCTTCGTAAGAAAGGATCGTTTTCATCAGGTTTTCCGAGACTATGAAGCCCTGCGTAGGCGTCAAATTCAGGAACTGACCGATGCCCTGTAACAAGTTAATTAAGTTGGTTCCGGCCTTCGGTCTCCACCGGACGCCCCTGTCGAGCCGCCGTTTATTTCAGCGTTATCTTTAAGAAGAACTCACCACATGGAGGTATCTATGCACATTGGACTAATCGGTGGTGTCGGACCAGCCGCAACAGAGTTCTATTATCGTAACTTGGTGAAAGCCGATCAGGCATCAGATGGTGATAGCCGTATGGAGCTGACCATTTGCCATGCCCAAGCGAGCGATTTGATACGCAACATTCAGGCTGGCGATGTCGATGCGCAGGTCAGGATTTTTGAAGTATTGGCTAATCGTTTGAGCGCGGCTGGTGCCGAAGCATTGGCGGTGACGTCAATAGCTGGACATTTTTGCATTTCCAAACTGGAAAAAGTATCACCCATTCCCATTATCAATGCGTTGTCTGGACTCGAAAGCGCATTAATTCAAAACGGCTACACAAGGGTGGGCGTATTGGGCAACAAGGTGGTCATGGAGACACGGCTGTTCGATAGCTTTCGAGAGACCGAAATCATTGTCCCGCCTGGCGATAGCCTAAACAAAGTCCATGAAGCCTACATGAGCATTGCTGTTTCTGGTGCTGCAAACGAAGACCAAAGAGAGACCATATTTCAGGCTGGCAAGAAGATGTGTGACGAGCAAGGTGCTCAAGCTGTTGTTCTTGCTGGCACAGATCTTTTCGTGGCCTTCAATGGGTATGAATGCGGGTTCAAATACGTTGACAGTGCTTTGGTCCACATTGATGCCATTCACCGAGCTTCAATGGAAAACTTAGATAACAAATCGCTCTAGTTCGCGGTCTACGGCCGCCAAATGCCCTTTTCATTGCGGCTTTGCCTCCCTTACAAGGACTCCGCAAAGCTTCGCGCTATGGATGCTTAATTGAGATACACGTGCAGATGCTGTGGTTACAAAACTCTGGACGAGCCGTCTGGCGGCACTTACGAAATTTGTGAGTTATGCGGATGGGAAGATGATGGTGTTCAGAGCTCAGATCCAGACTACGTGGGCGGTGCAAATGGCATGAGTTTGCGAGAGGCGCAGCATGCATTTTTAGCCGAAACACCTGAAAGTGAAGATTACCAAAAAGACGAAAGTTGGCAGTTGCTTGAAGCCCCAACCAATAGCGGCCAACTGAAGCGTGACAAAGTAGATTTCGTCGTTGATCCTCGGGGAAATGTGAAAGACGCATAACCAATGCAGGCACGGCGACGCTCATTGCATTGCGCCTTCGGCTCCGTTCCATGGCTGCGCATGCTGTAAGCGTCATACAGTAGAAGGATCTGAGTCAGATGAGCTTGAAACAACATTTTGAACTGATGGCCGAATACAATCGGTGGATGAATGGGAAGGTATATGGAGCCGCAGGCAACCTGAGCAAAGCGGCTCTTTTGGAAGATCGAAGCGCCTTCTTTGGGTCAATATTGGGTACGCTAAATCATATCGTTGTTGGGGATACGATTTGGCTCAAGAGGTTTGCTGCGCATCCAGCAAGCGCTGAAGCGCTACGTGGAATCACTGAGCTAGCGGCTCCCAAAAACCTCAACCAAATAATTTTCGAAGATCTTGATGAGTTGTATAGCCACCGAAAGTGGCTAGATGAGAAAATCATCAAATGGATTTCAGGGCTTACTGATAGTAATTTGGATTTTATTCTCAGCTATCAAAATACCAAGGGTGTGCCCGCCACCAAACGATTTTCCTCCTTGATCTATCATTTCTTCAACCATCAAACTCATCACCGAGGGCAGGTAACTACGCTACTTTCGCAATCTGGCGAAGACGTTGGGGTAACGGATTTGCTAGCACTAATCCCGAATCAGAACAATGTATAACCAGGGGCTTCAGCGAACCGGTTTTCCGGCGCGGTGCGCCTCCAAATCGACCACTGAGCCCAGGCGTTACACATTGCAGGAGGCATCGTGATAGTCATCTATGGAATCAAAGAACACCTTAACCCGATCAAGGCTCAGCTCTCTGAAGTCATTCACGGATGTATGCAAACCGTACTTGGGATGCCGGAAGACAAACGGGCTCATCGTTTCATCCCTATGGAAGCCGAGGATTTTTATTATCCTGGTGGCAGGACACCCGCTTACACAGCCATCGAGATCAATATGATGCAGGGTCGAAATCCTGAGACCCAAAAGGCCCTGATCAAGGAACTCTTCAACAAGATTGAGTCCGTGGTTGGCATATCACCCGTAGATGTTGAAGTCACGATCAAGGAGCAACCGCCACACTGTTGGGGCTTTCGTGGCATGACTGGAGATGAGGCGTGTGACCTCAAGTATTCAGTCAATGTGTAACAAGGCAATCAAATTCGTTCCGGCCCAAAGGCCCTCCACCGGAGGCCCTTTTCAGGGCGCCTTTTATTGCTGGCGTGAAGCACAGGGAGAGAGCGGTGTCATTGTTTGAAACAGAGAGGTTGGTTGCACGGAAGCTATCCCATCAGGATGTCCCGGTGCTCACCGCAATGCTCAGTGATCCGGAAGTCATGAAATTCTCCGTTCGCGGAGTTTGCGACGAGGAAGCTACTCGAAAGTTCGTTGATTGGTGCCTTGAGTGTTACGCCTCTCAGGGAATAGGGCCATGGGCATTTTGTGAGAAGGAATCTGGGCATTTTATCGGCTTCTGTGGCATTGGATCTGAGTTGGTTGGCGATGTCGAAGAATTCAATCTAGGTTATCGGCTGGCGCGCAGGTTCTGGCACCAGGGGTATGCTACAGAAGCTGTAAAAGGTGTTCTCCAGTATGCTTTCGATCAAACACACCGCGAGTCGGTAATTGTTATTATCGAGCCGGAGCACACAGCCTCTGTTAGGGTGACGGAGAAGGTTGGGTTCAGAGATTATACGATTCGAGAATTCCATGCCCGAGCTGTGCGGGTATATCGAATGACGTGCGACGACTGGGCATTGCATAACAAGTTGTCGTAGTTCGTTTCAAGCCTGGCGGCCCTGCACCGGATACACTGCGCTCCGTAGTCGCCACTGAACCAAGGCGTTAAATATCAGCTGAATATGGGTCGCATACGGAAGTTTCTTCATGACGCTGGAAGGCTAAAGCCCTACTATCGATTCTGTTCAAATGTAGCTTCGGGTTCGGGAATAGTGATCGGTATTGGCCTATGGTACTTCACTTTGGTTCCGCTCTTGGCGACCTCGTTTGAGATTGATGTCGCTGAAGCAGCACAACCCGGCGATCCGACCGCATTCTTTGCGGTCACAATGGTTTTGCTATTGGTCGTGGCAATGATCATTTGCGTCCAGGGAGTCTTTTTGGCTCTGGTGTTACTTGGTCGCTTGAGGTTTGCTGATGTGATGTCGGTAATCTGGCGTTTGCGTTACCCTCGGAGTTGGATCAATTATTAACAAGCCGCGTCACTCGAACGGCAGCGGTGGGCGATAGCTTCGTTAAAAATATTACGCCCGCAATGCGGTTAGGTCTTAAGCCTATCTGGTTGACCCAGGAAAATGCACCTCGGGGAACTGAGGTTCGTGTCATCAGGAACTTGCGAGAATTGTGCATGTAACCAGGTTGATGGATACGATGCCGGCATCACGTTGATCTGGAATGTGCCCCTTTGGTTCCTATGCCACAAACTCTACGCACTAACTGGATGATGAACGTAACTAAAACTCTATATTTACTGCTGGTGTGTGTCTTGGTTGCTGGCTGTAGCAGCAAAGCCGTGTATGACAATGTGCAGCGAAACAACCGACAGGAATGTGTCAGTGTGCCACACCCTCAGTATGATGAATGCATCGAACGTTCCAGTAAGTCATACGAAGAGTACGAGAGGGATCGGGCTGAGGTACTCAAATCTGAACCATAGAGCCGTGGGCGGGAAAGTCGGGCTCATTATGTGATTACCTTTCGCAGCCTTTCCGCCGCAGTGGTGGCACCCCGAAAACCCGCTTGTAAGCCCTCGAAAACGCCGCTTCGGATTGGTACCCCAGCTCTTCAGCCAGCTTAGTCAGTGTCACGGGTGATTGACCAATTCTGAGTCGCGCCAGATTCATCCTCCATTCGGTCAGGTACTGTTTGACTGAAGTGCCTATCACCTCGGTAAACCGGGCGGAAAACCCCGAGCGGGACATGCCCGCGTGCCTGGCCAGCCGGCTGACTGTCCAGCCAGCCTCAGGATGTGCGTGTATGGCCGCCAAAGCTTTGCCCAGTTTCGGATCTTTCAGCGCGCCCAGCCAGCCTTTGCTGGCTTCCGTGCTGGAGTTGATCCAGTGTCGTATGGCCTGAATCACGATGATATCTGCCAGGTGGGCCATCACCGTGACCCCGCCGGGTGATAGTGCGCGGGCTTCCAGCTCCATCAGTTGTATCAGCGTTGTAAGCTGGGCGGGCAGGGCGCCATCGTCGCCTTTGATGTGAATGCACTGTGGCAATTCACGAATAAGCTTCTGAGCCGCAATCTGGTCGAAGCCAAGCACGCCGCAGGTCAGTCGGGTTTCTTCTTCGCCCGTGCGCTGTGCTTCCGTGCCGGCCCCGCCATAGCGCATGAACTCAAAGCGGTCTGTCAGCCGGGTGACGGGAATATCAAAAAAGGGTTCGCACGGCTGATTGTTACTATGGGAGATACAGTGGCCTTCCCCTTTGGGTACCAGCGCCATGTCGCCCGTTTTAAGGAGCAGGCTATCCCGGTCTTTGAAACGCAACCAGCAGCTTCCCTGGGTGACGATGTGAAACATCATTTTGCCGCCGAGCGGCGGCATCTCCATTCCCCACGGAGTAATCAGTTCGGCAGTCGCGTAGACGGTACCGTCCATACGAAGTGAGCACAGCGTCTCGCCGAGTGGATCGGAGGTTGTCGGCATGCGGCGCTCAAGTTCAGGAATCATTGTTTCTCACGTGTTTTGGACGATCTGCAAAATATAGTGGATTAAAGAGCATTAAGCATCGGTTTTTGTCCTCGTAAACTGGAATCTTCGGGGGTTAGCACCCTCATCAGAAACTGATCGTTAAACGAGGACCAGGCCATGAAATCAGAAGTCATCGCTGTTGTTGGCGCCACCGGTAAGACCGGTTCCAGGGTATTGGCAAAACTGGGTGAGATGGGGCTGGAGGCGCGCGGCCTGTCACGCTCTTCTCCTATCCCATTCGATTGGGCAGACCGTAGTACCTGGGCTGCAGCACTTCAGGGAGTGCGTGTTGCCTACGTTACGTATTTCCCGGATCTCGCGGTGCCGGCGGCGGAAACGGATGTGCGTGCCTTTGTGGCGGAAGCTAAACAGCAGGGTGTGGCGCACCTGATGTTGATGTCGGGGCGTGGAGAGGCGGGTGCACGGCGGGCAGAACAGGTACTGGAAAGCAGCGGGTTGGACTGGAACGTGGTTCGCGCCAGCTGGTTTATGCAGAACTTCAGTGAAAGCTTTATGCTGCAGGGCCTGCAGGCGGGTGAGCTGGTGCTCCCCAGGCCCAACGCCAGGGAACCATTCATCGATGTGGATGACCTGGCCAGTGTGGCGGTAGCGGCGCTGACCAATCCCGCATTGAAAAACCAGGTATTGGAAGTTACCGGTCCGGAGCTGCTCTCGTTCGAGGAGTGTGTGCATGCGATTGCTGCGGCCAGTGGCCGTGAGATCCGGTTTACGCCGTTACCGGTGGAGGCCTATCTGGATGGCGCCAGGGCGCAGGGTATGGCAGACGACATGGCGTGGCTGATCAACGAACTGTTTGTGAACATTCTTGATGGCCGCAATGAAAGCACCACTCCAACGGTTGAACAAGTGCTGGGGCGGCCTGCGCGCCGGTTCAGGGACTATGTTGCTGATGTTGTGCCTATGGGGGTGTGGTAATTGGGTGATCGCTTGCTTGAGGTTCGATATTGTCTGTGTCCGGAGTTTATGAAGAAGTTTATGGTTTTGTGAACTTTCCACGATAGACTCAGAGGACTGACGATAATACTGGATTGACAGCCAGTGTTGACCGAAAGGAGCACTCAGCTGCATGCCGCGCACGGTATTGATAATCGAAGACAATCCCGGTATCGGCGAACTGGTCCGCATGCAGGTATCCGACCTGGGCATGACTGCGGTTCTGCGGGACCGGGGCGACAGCGGCCTGGCGCGGTTCCGGGACGGTGGTATTGATCTGGTGATTCTGGACCTCATGCTTCCAGGCCTGGATGGCCTGGCGGTGTGCCGGGAGATACGCTCC
Source organism: Marinobacter nauticus (assembly GCF_003634635.1). Classification (GTDB taxonomy): domain Bacteria; phylum Pseudomonadota; class Gammaproteobacteria; order Pseudomonadales; family Oleiphilaceae; genus Marinobacter; species Marinobacter nauticus. The sequence continues at coordinate 12,278 of NZ_RBJB01000002.1, forward strand.
AGTGCGGACTATGTGCCGGTGCTCATGTTGACCGCAAAGAGCACCGAGCTGGACAGGGTGCTGGGGCTGGAAATGGGGGCGGATGACTACCTCACCAAGCCTTTCAGCGTGGCGGAACTGTCCGCTCGCATCAAAGCTCTGTTCCGACGGGTGGACGCGCTCTCCCGGAAGAACTCACCCGAAGACGACGTGGCGGAGATCGAGGCGGACGGGCTGCGGATTGATCCGGCTCGGCGCCGGGTGTTCCTGGAGTGCCGCGAGCTCGATCTGACCGCCCGTGAGTTCGATCTTCTGTGGCACTTTGCTTCCCATCGTGGCCGGGTTTTCAGCCGGGCCCAATTGCTGGATGCCGTCTGGGGGTACAATCACGACGGCTACGAGCACACCGTAAACACCCATATCAACCGCCTGCGTAACAAGATTGAGCCCGATCCGGCCCAACCGCGTTACGTTCAGACGGTCTGGGGGGTGGGCTATCGGTTTATGGATTAACCATGGGCCTTTCCGTGCTTCGAACCCTGTATGCGAGGCTGGCCATTGGTCTGTTCCTGCTGCTGTTGGTGGTGGGCGGGCTATTTACTTTGCTGAGTCTGGCCTCGGTCAGGGAGTATTCGGCTGCCGTTAACCAGCAACTGAACCGGAATCTGGCGCAGAATCTGGTTTCTGACCGAAACCTGGTCACCGATGGCCAGTTGAATCGGGATGCCCTGAAGCAGCTGTTCGAGCTGTATATGACGATCAATCCCAGCCTTGAGATTTACCTGTTGGATACCGACGGGGCCATTCTTGCCTATTCCGCCGATCCGGACCGAATCAAGCGCAATCGGGTATCCCTCGGACCAATCCAGACACTGCTCGAAAATCCGGACGCCTATCCTCTGCCGGGGGACGACCCTCGTAGTCATGATCGGCAAAAAGTGTTCTCTGTGACCCCCGTTCCCTCGGCAGCCGCCCCTGCCGGCTACCTTTATGTGGTTCTGAGGGGCGAAGAATTCGACCTTGCGGAGAGCATGGTTCACAGCAACCGGTTGTTGCAGATGGGCGCAGGCGCCCTGGCGGTGAGCCTGCTCGTCGGGCTCCTGGCCGGGTTGGTGTTCTTCCGAATGTTAACGCGGCGGCTGTCCCGGCTGACTGAACGGGTGGAGTCGTTTGAACGGGAATTGTCCTCTGAGCAGAGTCCTCCACTGGCCGAGAAGGGCGACGACATTGATTACCTGGCCTCTCGGTTTGATCTCATGGCGCGACGCATTGTGGCGCAACTGGATCTCCTGAAGCACAAAGACGCCCAGCGTCGACAGCTGGTTGCTCAGGTGTCTCACGATCTTCGAACACCGCTGGCGTCTATTCAGGGCTACCTGGAAGCGCTGCGGATGAAGCATGAGACCCTGGAAGCCGAAGAGCGAGGCCGGTTCCTGGCGGTGGCCCTGTCAGAAACACACCGGTTGGGCAGGCAGGTTGAGGAGTTGTTCGAGCTGGCCGCCCTGGACGCCCGTGAAAAACAGCCGGATATCGAGCCGTTTGTCATGGCTGAGTTGCTCTACGACGTCGTTCAGAAGCATAGGCCAGCAGCAGACCGAGCTGGTGTTGAGCTCATCATTTCGGCGACAGAGACCGAGAGCGTGCTGGCGGATATCGCGATGACCGAGCGGGTTCTGGACAATCTCATCAATAATGCCATCGTCCATTCTCCGCGGAATACAAGAGTCATACTCACGATGTCAGTACGGGATGGTGGAGCAGCGATCACTGTTGCCGATGCTGGGCCTGGCATCCGCCAAGAAGACCTTGGCCAGGTGTTTGACCCCTTCTACCAGGCCGCCGGAGCCGAACGCACCGGGCATGCCGGCCTGGGACTTGCGATCGCCCAGCGCTTGGTCGTCCTGCAGCATGGCAGGCTCTCAGCGCACAATGCGAACGGTGCTGTCTTTACCCTCTGGCTACCGTTAGCTTCCTCCAGCTAGCTTTCCGCTGCGTTATAGATTTGTGATAGTTGCTGAACGTTTTTGTGAATTCAGATCGCTAGGCTGTGCTTATGGATTCAAGCGAGGAGAAGTGTCATGAAACGCAAAGTTATAGGCCTGTTTTCCGCCCTGGCGCTGGTCTCCGCCGCCGGTCTTTTTGCGGCACAGGTGGCAGCAGAGCGAGTGGATAGTGCAGGTAATGCCTATGCACCGGATGATCCGGATCTGGCCGTGGCAACCTTTGCTGGCGGCTGTTTCTGGTGCGTGGAAGCCGGCTACGAAAAGATTCCTGGTGTTGTCGAGGCAGTGTCTGGCTACGCTGGTGGAGAAGAAAAAAGTCCGACCTATAAACAGGTCTCTTCCGGGCGCACAGGCCACACTGAAGCCGTCCAGGTATATTACGACCCGGATAAAATGACCTATGAGGGCTTGCTGGCCGGTCTCTGGCGAATGATGAATCCGACCGACCTGGAGGGCCAGTTCGTTGACCGTGGTCGGCAGTACCGGCCCACCATTTTTTACCACAACGAGGAGCAGAAGCGCCTCGCAGAGGCGGCAAAGCAGGCACTGGAGGCTTCCGGCGTCTATGACAAACCGGTGGTGATCCCCATTGAGCCGCTCAAGAGATTCTATCCGGCGGAGGAATACCACCAGGACTACTACAAGAAGAATCCGGTCCGCTACAAGTTCTATACCTTCAATTCGGGGCGTTATCAGTTTATTGAAGAGGTCTATGGCGAGGATTATGAGATGGATTTCTCGCGCTATCAGCCCAATACCGGAGTCAATGACTCGATGCCTGCGGAGGACGATCCGACAGAAGCGGCGGCAAGAGGGGGTTTTAACCCCGAACGTTTTCAAAAGCCGGATGACAAGACTCTTCGGCAGCATTTGACGGAAATGCAGTATGAGGTCACGCAGGAGGATGGTACTGAACCCGCCTTCAACAATACCTACTGGGACAACACCAGGGAGGGGCTTTATGTGGATGTCGTTTCCGGTGAGCCGCTGTTCTCCTCACGGGATAAGTACAAGTCCGGTACCGGCTGGCCGAGCTTCACTCGCCCGATTACGCCAGAGGCAGTGGTAGAACGTGAGGACAAGTCGTTTTTCATGACCCGGACGGAGATTCGCAGTGCCCATGCTGATTCTCATCTGGGCCATGTCTTTGACGACGGTCCGGCACCGACGGGATTGCGCTATTGCATGAATTCCGCGGCCATGAAGTTCATCCCGCTGGAGCAAATGGAAGCCGCGGGGTATGGCAAATGGATCGACGCGGTGAAAGCTCAGGGCGAACGTTAACTGGGCCGTTGGGGCAGGGTTTGTGCGGGATTCGTTATCGAATCCGCACCTGATCGCCGTCTTCCAGGCCACGGCCGGGGTGCCGGACCACCTGAACGCCCTCCTGCAGTCCCTGCGTTACCTGGGTCATTAAACCGTTGGATGCTCCTGTCGTGACCGTCTGGCGTCTCGCCGTGTCGCTCTCAACCACGAAAACCGCAGAAGCGCCGTTGTATTCGAAGATCGCTGAGGTGGGTACCTGCAAGGTGTCTTCGCTTTGCCACAGGATAAAGTCAGCGTCCACTCGGTAGCCGTCTCCCAGCTGTCGCCACTGCTCCCGTGGGCTGACCATATCGGCAATAACCTGAACCCGTTGTTCTTCCACGCCCAGAGCGGATACATCCTCAAACCCGATAGGCTCGATACGACGAACCGTTGCTTCCAGTACCGGCCCGCCCCAGCCACTCAGTCGCACGCTAAGGCCGGGTTCCAGTTTGACGGCATCGAAACTCAAGACCTCGACCACCACTTCCAGAGCGCCAGGGTCTCCGACCTCCAGTATCGGCTCGCCGGCCTGGATGACGCCCTCGCTCTGGCGAACCAGAGCCAGAACCGCGCCGTTAACCGGAGAGCGCACGGCGACCCGCTCGGCAGGTTTCTGGCCATTGGAGGACGCGGTTGAGATCTGCAGCCGGGTTTGAGCGGCGGCCAGTTCATGGGCGGCCACCTCTTCATCAAACCGGGCGGAACGCAGGATTGCCTGTGCCCGGGCTGCCGTGGATTTCGCCTGTTGTAACTGTTCGGTGGAGACAAAGCGGGATTCTTCCAGAGCGAGTAGGCGCTGGTATTCATTCTGAGCGAACTCAGCATCAGCCTCCGCCGCCTGAACCTTTTGTTGGATGGATTGAAGTGCCGCCTGGGCGGCGGCTGCCCGAGCCTCGGCTTCGGCGCGGGTTCGGGCGTCCAGGATGCTGGCGGGCGTCGGGTCCACAAACGTCAGTAGCTCCCCGGGAATCACCGCGTCGCCTACGTCCAGCTGAACCCGGTGAATATAGCCGGCCACGGGGGAGGAAATCAGATAGCGATCTTTGACCCGGGTTTTGCCCTCTTCAAGAATGGTCACTTCCATGGGGCCGCGCTCGACGGGGGCAAGGTCAACCCAAACGGGCTCTGGCCGCAGGATAAGTGCGAAGACGATGGCGGCTACTGATACCATCAAAAGCCAGAAGGCCCATTTTCCTTTTGAGATGCGTTGTGTCGCCATGTTGGGTCCCATGTGAGTGTGTGTGCATTATTCCCGGGTTTTCAGAACCGCGACAAGGTCCAGTTTACGAAGTCGCCACCAGGTGATGAAGCCGGAAATCAATGCCGACAAAATGACCACGTTGGCCGCCAATGCCAGGGTTTGGCCGGTCAGGACCAGAGGAACGCGATAGAGTTCGGTCTGCATCGCGGTAACCACAAAACTTGCCAGTCCAAAACCAATCGCCCAACCCAGAGGAATTCCCAGTAACAGCAGTATGGCCAGTTCCCCGAGCAGAATGTGGGCGACTTCGTTGTGGCTGTACCCCAGTACTCTCAAGCTCGCCAGGTCTCGCCCCCGTTCGGCCAGGGAAATCCGCGCGGTATTGTAGATCACACCAAAAGCAATAATGCCGCCGAGCAGGCTGATGATGAAGGTGTAGGTCAGGAAGGTGCGCGCGAGCGTCTCGAAGAAACTGTCGAGCATTGCCTGTCGCAGATTGGTGGCCATCACTCCCGGCGTATCCCGGAGTTCCTGGTAGACGGTGTTGGTTTGCTCCGGCGCCAGATTCATCAGCATCTGGTTCACTCTCGGGCCTTCGCGAAGCGCCTTGTTCATGGCGGCCAGATTCATGTAGGCGCCCACACCGAGGAACTCGCTGGTAACGCCAGCCACCGTGAGGTCCAGTTCCGGGCGTCGGCCTTCCAGCACTCGCACCCGAACTGTGTCTCCGGTCTCAACATTCAGGGCCTTGGCCAGAAAGTCGGTTACCAACAGGCCGGCAGCAGGAATGGCCACGTTCTCCAGATCCTGGTTAACCACAAATTGCAGTTTGGCGTCCCGGGGCAAGCCGGTGAGCACCGTGCGCCATCTGCGGTGTTCGTTAACCAGCTCTACGGTAACGGCCCGGCGTCCTTCGACGTAACGCACACCGGATTGGCGCGCCATTCCGTACAGTGCGGTCGGGTTGACCGGGTCGGTGAGTGTGGCGGTCAGGTCCTGCTTCTGCACCCGGGCGAATTGGGTGTGCACCATCAGCGAAACAGAGCTGAACTGGAAATTGCCCACCACCACGATGGCCGTTGCCATGGCAATGCCGAATACCGAGAGGGCGGTTCGGCCAGGCTTGCGGGCAAGCTGCCTGACGATCATGCGTGAAGGCTGATGAAAGCGTACCCAGCCCAGCAGCCGTTCGGTAACGGTAACCCGATATCGGGCGGGGCTCTCGGGCTGCATCGCTTCCGCCGGGGGCAGGGCGGCCGCAGCGCGGATGGAGCGCCAGCCGCCGAGCAGTGCAACTGCCATGCTGATCAGGGCCAGTAACGCCAGCCACCAGGGATTGATTCGGAACAGTAGCGAAGGGAAGCGGTAGTAATCCATATACAGCTCTCCCAACCGATGCCCCAGCCAGAGGCCACTGGCGCAGCCGATGGCAAGCCCGGTAAACGCAATGGCCAGCACCAGTTGACTATAGTGCCAGCCGATCTGGCCATTGCTGTAGCCGAAGGCTTTGAGAATGGCGACGATTTCCCGCTGGGTACTGATCAGGCGTGTCACCACCACATTCAGCAGAAACATGGCGACGCCCATAAAAATGGAAGGAAAGATAATCGCCATGGCCTTCAGCTGCTCGAGCTCGTCACTGAGAAAACGGTGTGAGAACTGGTCAGCCCGGGCGAACGCACCGGTACTGCCGTAGCGCGCCAGCAACCGGTCCAGTGGGTCGATCACATCTTCCACAGGATGCCGTGGGTCGATCTGCAGTACCAGGCTGTTGAAGGCACCCCGCATGTCCATGGCGGCGGCCAGTGCTTCCTGATTCAGCCAGAGCACGCCAAAGCGCTGATAATCCGGAAGCATGCCCCCCGGAGGTATCACGTAGATGAATTCCGGCGACTCGACAATGCCCACGATTTTCAGGGTTTGTTGTCGGCCATTGATGATGGCGTTGAAACTGTCGTCCAGAGTGAGCTGGTGCGCATCCGCGAAGCTGCCAATGATTGCGACTTCATTGGCGTGGGTGGCGCTTGGCAGTCGACCTTGCCGGACATACAACTGGTTTACCCCGGGTTGGCCGGTCGGAGGAGCAGACACCAGGTGGGCCGACACAGGTTCATCGTAATCGGGGAGATTGAGCTTCGCGGCGCCTTCCACCCGGCCGCTCAGGCGGGTCACACCCGGTAGCTCGGAAACCGTTTGCAGCACATGGCGGGGGGCCCGTTTTACCGAAACGAAAACATCAGCAAATTGGTGCTCCTGATAGTACTGATCCCGGGTGGCTGTGAGGGAGGAGTAATTGACCAGGGACATCAGGCAAACCGCGATCCCGCCCGCAATCACCAGCGCGATCGCCAGCAACTGGCCGCGCATCTGCCAGATTTCCCGTCGCAGTTTGGTGTGCAGTACGCTCGGCCCGAAAATCATGGCATCACCAGCTCAGGGTGTTCGGGTCCTGGCGTTCTGAGTTGCGGTGCTCACCGCTGATCACGCCATCCGAAAGGGTGATCACTCTGTCCGCCATGTTCGCGATTGAAGCATTGTGGGTGATGATCACCGTGGTGGTGCCGGTTTCCCGGTTGGCCCGTTCCAATGCCGCGAGGACCAGAATACCGGTGGCCGAGTCCAGGGCTCCGGTAGGCTCATCGCACAGCAGCACCCGGGGTCGCTTGGATATGGCTCTGGCAATGGCCACTCTTTGTTGCTCGCCACCGGAAAGCTGAGCCGGAAAATGGTCCAGGCGACTGGCCAGGCCCACCATGTCCAGGGCTTCTTCCGGCGCCATGGGGTCACGGGCAATCTCGGTCACGGCGATGACGTTTTCGCGGGCGGTCAGGCTGGGGATGAGGTTGTAAAACTGAAACACGAACCCGACATAATCCCGGCGATAGCGGGTAAGCTCCCGGTCTGAGGCGCCGGCCAGATCGATGTCCTAATAACGAACTTCGCCGGTAGTGGGCACATCCAGTCCGCCCAGAATGTTCAGAAGCGTGGATTTGCCTGAGCCTGAGGCGCCAAGCATTACTACCAGCTCCCCCGGATAAAGGCTGATATCGACCCCCCGCAGGGCATGCACTTCCACATCGCCCTGACGGTAGGTTTTGGTCAGGCCTTTCGTTTGAAAGACAGGAGCGGTCCGGTCGGCGTGACACGCCATGGCAGGTTCCATTGCAGTCCAGTTGATCCAGAGCCGAGTATAGCCCAATACCGATGACCGATTATTGATCCCGCGCAGACGTATTCCACGTGCGTACCCGTGCCGGATTCGGTTACAGTCATGCCACTAACCCTGTAAAGCCAATGGGAGAAAACGGAATGAGTGACCCAACTTACACACCTCCGAAAGTCTGGAAATGGGATCCGAACAACGGCGGCAAGTTCTCTAACATCAACCGCCCCATCGCCGGCCCTACCCATGAAAAAGAGCTGCCGGTGGGGGAGCATCCGTTCCAGCTTTATTCCCTGGCAACGCCCAACGGTGTGAAAGCAACGGTCATGCTTGAGGAGCTGCTGGAAAAAGGCATAAAGGAGGCGGAATACGATGCCTGGCTGATTCGAATCACCGAAGGGGATCAGTTCAGCAGCGGGTTCGTGAAGGTGAATCCCAACTCCAAGATCCCTGCCATGCTGGATCGCAGTGTGGACCCGGCCATCCGGGTTTTTGAGTCTGGTTCCATTCTGTTCTACCTGGCGGAAAAGTTTGATGCGTTTCTGCCCAGGGACCCGGCCAAACGCACCGAAACCATGAACTGGCTGTTCTGGCAGATGGGCAGTGCGCCTTTCCTGGGAGGCGGCTTTGGTCACTTTTATGCCTACGCGCCAGAAAAGTACGAGTACCCCATCAACCGCTACACTATGGAAGTGAAGCGCCAGTTGGACGTGCTCGATCGTCAGCTGGCGGATAACCAGTACATTGCCGGTGATGAATACACCATCGCCGACATGGCCATCTGGCCCTGGTACGGAGCCCTGGTGAAAAACATGGTGTACGAGGCGGCCGAATTCCTGGAAGCCCACACCTATACCAACGTGGTTCGCTGGACCGACGAGGTGGCCAAGCGCCCGGCAGTTAAGCGTGGCCGTATGGTGAACAAGGCCTGGGGCGATCTTGCCTCCCAACTGCACGAGCGGCACGATGCCAGCGATTTTGATTTGCGCACCCAGGACAAACTGGAAGGCAACGCCTAAGCCATAAGGAGGACGGATGGCTCTGCCCGACGCTCTGACCGAAGCACAGATCTACCATCGGTGCCCGCTGGACAAACTGGATTTTGAAACCACGGAAAGCCTGGAAGATCTGGCTCTGCCCTTCGGTCAGGATCGGGCACTGCGTGCCCTGGAATTCGGGGCCAGCATGAAGGCCCAGGGGTTTAACCTGTTCGTGTTGGGGCCCTCCGGTGCCGGCAAGCATGAGCTGGTACGGCGGGTATTGGCCAGTCATGCCGCGGAAAAACCGGTGCCGTCGGACTGGTGTCATGTGTTCAATTTTCAGCAGTCGGACAAACCCGGGGCCATTGAGCTGCCGCCGGGGGAGGGTCGCTTGTTCAAGGCCGATATGAGCGAACTGGCCAACGAACTGAAGACCACCATACCGGCCACCTTTGAAAGCGAGGAATACCAGGCCCGTATTCAGGAATTGCAGGAAGAGGTTACCCGGCGCCAGCAGCAAGGTCTGTCTGAGATTCAGGAAGAGGCAAACGCCAACAATATAGCCATGCTCACCACCCCGGCCGGTTTTACCTTCGCGCCCATGCGCAACGGCGAGGTGATTGAGCCTGAGGAATACAAGACCTTCTCCGATGAGGAAAAGGAGTTGGTGGAATCCAAGGTGGAAGACCTCCAGAAAAAGCTCCAGCAGGCTATCCAGCAGGTGCCCCGGCTGCGCAAGGAAGTCCGGGAGCGGGTCCATGCCCTGAATGAAGAAATGGTTCAGCTTACCCTGGGCGGCCCCATGGGGGAGCTGCGCGAGAAGTGGGCGCACGTGCCGGCCGTGGTGGCTCACCTGGACGCGGTGCGAGAGGATGTGGTGGAGCATGCCGAGGCCTTTCAGGATACTGAAAACGGCGCACCGGCAGGGTTGTTGAACCGCTACCGGGTGAACCTGCTGGTGGATAATGCCGAGACCCGTGGGGCCCCCGTCATCTATGAAGATCTTCCCAACCACCAACACCTGGCAGGTCAGATCGAACACCGGGCCCACCAGGGTAACCTGTACACGGATTTCACCCTGATTCGGGCCGGGGCTCTGCATCGGGCCAACGGTGGCTACCTGATCCTCGACGCCCGGCGGGTACTGTCGCAGCCTATGGCCTGGGAAAGCCTCAAACGCATACTCTTTTCCGGCGAGATCCGCATCGAATCCCTGGAGCGCCTGTATGGCCTCGCCACCACGGTAAGCCAACAACCGGAGCCGATTCCGCTTTCGGTAAAGGTGGTGCTGCTTGGCGACCGGATGTTGTATTACCTGCTGTCCCACTACGATCCGGACTTTCTGGACCTGTTCAAGGTGGAAGCGGATTTTGAGGACGACATGGAGCGGGATGAGGCCAGCTACTTACTCTACGCCCGGATGATTGCCACTATGGCCCGGTCGGCTGGCGTAAGAACCCTGGACAGGGAGGCGGTTGCCAGGTTGATTGAACACGCGAGCCGTCTGGCCAGCGATCAGAACAAGCTGACGGCCCACGATCGTGTACTGAAAGATCTGCTCACTGAGTCGGACCACTGGGCTGGTGTGGCCAACAGCCCGCAGGTGTGCGCCAGCCATGTTCAGCAGGCCATTGACGAGCGGGACTACCGGGCGAGCCGGGTCCGTGAGCGCAGTCTGGAGCATATTCGCCGGGGTGTGGTGATGATTGCCACTCAGGGCGAGCAGGTGGGGCAGGTGAATGGTCTATCGGTACTGCAGCTAGGCGCCACCCGCTTTGGTCAGCCCACCCGAATTACCGCCACGGCGCGCCCTGGCAAGGGCCAGGTGGTGGATATCGAGCGGGAAGCCAAGCTTGGTGGGCCGATCCACAGCAAGGCGGTGATGATTCTGTCCCGGTTCCTGGCCAATCGTTATGCGCCGATGAATGAGCTTTCACTGTCGGCCAGTCTGGCCTTTGAACAATCCTACGGTGGCGTGGAAGGGGATTCTGCCTCGGTGGCGGAAACCTGTGTGTTGTTGTCCGCCATCGCCGGCGTTCCGCTCAAGCAGTCCGTGGCGGTTACCGGCTCCATGAACCAGCATGGTGAGGTGCAGGCGGTGGGTGGCGTCAACGAAAAGATTGAAGGCTTCTTCAATGTCTGCCGGCAGGACGGCGGCGTAAACAGCCAGGGTGCCTTGTTGCCGGCCAGCAATGTGGAGCATCTGATGTTGAATGAATCGGTGCGGGAAGCGGTGCAGGACGGAAGGTTCTCCATTTATCCCGTTACCCATATCGACCAGGCCATTGAGTTGTTGACGGGCCTGGAGCCGGGGCAACCGGATGCTGATGGCGTGTTCCCTGAGGGCAGCTTTAACCGACGCGTGGCAGACAGGCTGGCCGCGTTTGCCGAGGTTGGCAAAAGCAAGGACAAAGACACGGGTCAGGATAATGGCAATGGCGGACACAACGGTCAGTCATAAAACTCCGGAGCCAGCCCCCGCCGAAGCCCGGCGGATATTGGTGTTGCTGGATGGTTCCAGGCGGAGTCTGGCAGCCCTGGAGGCTGCGGCAGACATTGCACGTGCGCAGCAAGCCGAAGTTCTGGGTATCTTTGTGGAGGAAGTAAGCCTGCTGCGTAGCGCCGGTTACGGTTTTGCCCGGGAAGTGGGCCGGAGTTCCGGCGTGGCGAGGCCCATGGATGTCGACGCTCTGGAAGTCCGTATGCAGGCAACTGCAGAGAAGCTTCGCCGTGCTCTCGAGCGAACCCTGGCGCCCTGGGGTGTGGCTCAGGCCCTGAGATTATGCCGGGGTGAAGTGGTAGAGCAGGTATTGGGGCTGGTACAGCCTGATGATTTGTTGGTGCTCGGCGGGGCTGGCTGGTCCGGTATTTCATCTTTCAGGCTGGGCTCAACCGCGCGGAGCCTGTTACGGCAGGCGCCGGGAGATGTGCTGTTGTGGCCGGAATCTCGTTCATTACCACCGGGCAGGGTGGTGGTGTTGCTGAACCACGATCAGGGCGCGAATCATCGGGCTGTGCGGGTAGGCGTGGAGCTGGCCAGGCGTGGGCAGCGGGCGCTGACGGTTCTGGTGCGCTCAGACGCCGCTGATGATCGCGAATTTCTTGAGGAGCTTGCAGCCATGCTTGAAGCCGGGGGCATTTCTGCCCGGGTCAGGCGTTTGCCCAAAGCCGGTGCTGCTGCCATGGCGAGGGCCGTGCGGGAGGAGGGAGCCGCACAGCTGGTGATCAGCCGTCAGTGCAGCCTGTTTGAGCAGCAGGGCGCGGAATCCCTGCTTTGCCAGCTGAATCTACCGGTCACCATCACGCCCTGAGCAAACCGCTGTTGTGCCGGCAGTTGTTCAGGCGGTCTCCCGGCTGCGAGCTTCCTCCAGCACCTCGGTTATTTCCCCGGCTGACAGGGTTTCCCTTTTCATGACGGCTCTGGCAAGGGCATCCAGTTCCTGCCGGTGTTCGGTCAGGAAGTTCACGGTAAAGGCTTCAAAGGCCAGTAATTGCGACTGGATTTCCGAGTCGATCATTTCCGCGAGTTTTTCGCTGTACTCCCGGGGCGCGCCCATTTCCCGGCCAAGGAACACATGTTCTTCGCCGATGCCCAGGCCCAGCGGGCCGATCTTTTCGCTCATGCCCCACTGGCCGACCATTCGTCTCAATAGTTTGGTGGCTTCTTTCAGGTCATTCTGGGCGCCGGTACTGACTTCCCCGTAGATGATTTTTTCGGCAGAACGCCCGCCCAGCATCACCTTGATCCGGTCCTCCAGGTAGCTTTCGGTGTAATTGTATTTGTCTTCTTTCGGGGTCTGTTCGGTCACTCCCATGGCCATGCCGTGGGGAATAATGGTGATCTTGGTGAGAGGATCTGCCTTGGGCATGTAATAGGCCATAATGGCATGCCCGCATTCGTGGTAGGCCACGGCTTCACGCTCTTCCGGTGTTAACTGGGCGTCCCTTTCCTCACCCAGAATCAGGCGATCGTGGGCCACTTCAAAACAGTGGTTGTTTACCTCAACGAGGTTGTCGCGGGCGGCTGTAAGGGCCGCTTCGTTCACCAGGTTTTTCAGGTCGGCGCCGGAGAAGCCGGTCGTGCGTGCGGCCACCTGCGTCAGGTCCACATCCGCAGCCAGCGGCACCTTGCGCACATGTACCTTCAGAATAGCTTCCCGGGCCTCCCGGTGAGGGCGGTCCAGGGTGATTTTCCGGTCAAACCGGCCCGGGCGCAGCAGAGCGGTGTCCAATACATCCGGGCGGTTGGTGGCGGCCAGCACAAGAACGTTCTCATGGGCCTCGAAACCATCCATTTCCGTGAGAATCTGGTTCAGGGTCTGTTCGCGCTCGTCGTGGCCGCCCCCCAGGCCAGCTCCCCGTGAGCGCCCGACGGCGTCCAGCTCATCGATAAAGATCAGTGCCGGTGCTTCCTTGCGAGCGGTCTGGAACATGTCCCGAACCCGTGCCGCGCCAACGCCCACGAACATTTCGATGAACTCGGAGGCGCTGATGCTGAAGAAGGGAACTTCCGCCTCGCCGGCAATGGCCCGCGCCAACAGGGTCTTGCCGGTGCCCGGCGGGCCAACCAGGAGAACCCCTTTAGGCATCACAGCGCCCAGGCGACGATACTTATCCGGAGACTTCAGAAAGTCGATAATTTCGGCAATGTCCCGTTTTGCGGACTCAATGCCCGCCACGTCGTCCAGTGTCGTGGTGGAGGTTTCTCTGCGGGCGCGGCGGGCCCTGGACTTGCCATAGTCAAAGGGGCCACCGCCCTGAGTCATGCGTTTCTGGGCGGCACCCCAGAACCAGAACATCAGCGCCAGTAACAGGATCCAGGGCAGGAAGCCCAGGATCAGCTCCTGCCACCAGGGGCGGCCGGAGCGGGAGCCCCGAACCAGGACTTCCTGTCTTTCCAGTAGTGGTAGTAGCTCCGGGTCTTCCACCTGTGGCCTGAGCGTTATGAAACTGCTCGACGGTGGCCGGCTGTCGTTGGCAAACCGGCTGGCACCGGAATCCGTAAAGCGTCCGCTGATCTCTTCGGTGCGCAGGGTAACTTCGGCAACCTGGCCGCTCATGACGGCCTGTTTGAACTCGGAATAGGCCAGTTCCTGTTGTTGCTGTTGGTTATTGCCCTGTAGCCACAGGAACATCAGGAAAATGGCCGCGCTCAACCACAGAAACGAGTACTGGTTGGGTATCGTCGGTTGCGGCTGCGGTGTCTGGTCCTGCTTTCCGGGTTCGTTGCTGGGTGTCATTTCGGCCTCCGGTCACCCTCCATGATTTTTGCTACAAACACCGATTTGCCGTAGGTCGCGAAAGACCATTTCATGGTGTCTGAGAGCACCTTCATCACTTCGTCATACTCGCCGAAGATCTCGGTACTCATGCGACCAGGGTGGACCTCAAGGCTGGTCTGTTCCAGGCGTGCAATCAGATCCCAGATCGGTTGTTTGTAGTCGTCCTTGAGCGGATAGCAGCTCAGTTGTACGGAAAGATACATCAGTTACCTCCTGTCCGGGATGCGCCCGGTCAATATTGAATGGCTCAGAATCCCATGGCAGACGAAGTGCTGCGCCGGGGATCGGCTCCGCCGTAAAGCGTGCCGTCTTCGCCAATCAGGATGCTCTGGATGGCGCCCATGGCCGAGCCGGTGTTGATGGTGTGCCCTCGCGCCCGGAGCAGATCCAGAGTGTCTGGGCTGATACCCTGTTCCACCCGAATCTCGTCCGGTAACCACTGGTGGTGGATGCGCGGCGCACTGACGGCTGTCTGTATGTTCATATTATGGTCGATCACATTCATGATCACCTGCAAGGTGGTGGTGATGATCCGGGAGCCGCCGGGGCTGCCGGTTACCAGGAAATTGCGGTCGTCCTTTCGTACGATGGTCGGCGACATGGAGCTGAGCATGCGTTTACCTGGCTCCACCTTGTTGGCTTCGCCGCCGATCAGGCCATAAGCATTGGGAACCCCCGGCTTGGCGCTGAAATCGTCCATCTCGTTATTGAGCAGAAAGCCGGCACCGGCCACGGTAATGCCCGAGCCATAGCTGAAATTGATGGTGTAGGTGTTTGATACCGCGTTGCCCCAGCGGTCCACCACCGAGAAGTGTGTGGTTTCCGGGCTTTCCCAGGACCCAGGTTTTCCAGGCGCGATCTCGCTGGCGGGCCGGGCCTTGTCTGCCTTGATGGATGTGCGAAGTTGGTCGGCGTAGCCCTTGCTGGTCAGCCCTTTCAGCGGCACAGCTACGAAGTCTGTATCACCCAGGTATTCTGAGCGATCTGCGTATGCCAGTTTCATGGCCTCGGCCATGTGGTGGATAGTGTTTGCGGAGTTGTGCCCCCATTCGCCGATGGGGTAGTCCTCCAGAATGTTGAGGATCTGCACGATGTGAGTGCCGCCAGAGGAGGGCGGCGACATGGAGTAGATATCAAAGCCCCGATAGGTGCCATGCACCGGTTGGCGAATGGCCGGTTGGTAATTCTGAAGGTCCTCAAGGGTGATCAGCCCCTCGCCCCGTTGCATTTCTGCCACAATCAATTGGGCGGTTTCGCCTTCATAAAAGCCCTTCACACCTTGTTCGGCAATGCGCTGAAGAGTGTCCGCAAGTTCCGGCTGGCGAAACACTTCGCCCGGTTGCGGGGCCGATCCATCTTCTTTATAAAACGTGGCACGGGTGGCCGGCCAGCGTTCAAGGCGTTCCCGGGCCTGCTCCAGGCCTTCGGTGAATCGGTGGGGTACCACAAAGCCCTCCCGTGCCAGGCGAATGGCCGGGGCCATGGCTTGGCTCAGGCTCAGGGTGCCGTGCCGCTCCAGTGCCAGCGCCAGCCCGGCAACGGTGCCGGGTACCCCGGCGGCCTTGTGGCTAAAGCGGCTGCGTTCGCTCACGACATTGCCGTCCTCGTCCTGAAACATGGTTTCGGTGGCTGCAGCTGGTGCGGTTTCACGATAATCGATGGCTTCCGGGGCATCGCCGTTACCGGGCGAGTAGACCAGAAAGCCACCACCGCCAATATTGCCGGAACGGGGTTGGGTGACGGCCAGGGCGAAGCCGGCGGTAACAGCAGCATCAATGGCGTTGCCTCCGTCTTTCAATACCTTCACGGCAACCTCCGTGGCCAGGGTGTGGCTGGTGGCAACCATACCCTGGGTACCCTGGACGGGATGGAAGCGTTCACCTTCCAGAATGGCCTGTTCGTTGGCACTTGTGGCATTGGCGAGCAGGAAAAGCACCAGCGCGGCTGTCGCTCTCCAGAGCCGCCTGTGGCTGATTTTCGAAGCGGGGCTGTAGATCACTCTGTCCATGGTCGGATTCCTCGTTTCTGGCTGTCAGATAGGCTATCATAGCCGGTCATTTTTACCGGTGCGTACCGACCATCGCCGTGAATGTCCGGTTTGTGGTTTCCTGTCGCGCCCGCTTTCCCCGGATTCAAGTTAAGGAAAGGCTTCATGGAGCATACCTATCGTCTTGTTATTTCCTGCCCGGACAGGGTCGGGATTGTTGCCAAGGTGAGTAATTTTCTGTCCACCTATAACGGCTGGATTACCGAGGCGAGCCACCATTCTGATACCCAGGCCGGCTGGTTTTTCATGCGGCATGAAATCAAGGCCGAATCGATACCGTTCGGGCTGGATCAGTTCCGTGCCGCCTTTGAGCCGATTGCCCGCGAGTTCAACATGAACTGGCACATTGCCGATTCCGCGCGCCCCAAGCGGGTTATCCTGATGTGCAGCAAGGAATCACACTGCCTCGCCGATCTGTTGCACCGCTGGCACAGCAAAGAGCTCAACTGCGAGATCGTTGCGGTGATTTCCAACCACGATGATCTGCGCCGTATGGTGGAGTGGCACGAGATTCCTTACCACCATGTGCCGGTGAGTAAAGAGAACAAGGCTGAGGCCTTCGCCCATATTGACGAGCTGTTCCAGCAATACGAAACCGACGTGGTGGTGCTGGCCCGTTACATGCAGATTCTGCCTGCCGAGCTGTGCGGAAAGTACTCCGGCAAGGTGATCAATATTCATCACAGCTTCCTGCCATCGTTCGCCGGTGCCCGTCCCTACCATCAGGCATACAGCCGGGGTGTGAAGCTGATTGGTGCCACCTGCCACTATGTCACCCAGGATCTGGACGAGGGCCCGATCATCGAGCAGGACGTCATCCGGATCAGTCACAGTGACTCCATCGAAGACATGGTTCGCCTGGGTAAGGATGTGGAAAAGAACGTGCTGGCCCGCGGCTTGAGGTCCCACATTGAAGACCGCGTGATTACCTACGAAAACAAGACCGTGGTGTTTGATTAAGGCTTTACCACAGTTGCCCCCGGTGGGGGCGGTCTGTGGTATGCTTGGCGGCTTGTTGAAGAATAAAGACGGGGCCCGGAAACGGCCCCGGAACGACTTCCAGATAACGCAAAGGAACCTTTCTCGATGGGTGAGTTAGCCAAAGAGATCCTGCCGGTCAATATTGAAGACGAATTGAAACAGTCCTACCTCGATTACGCCATGAGCGTTATCGTTGGCCGGGCATTACCCGATGTCCGGGACGGCCTGAAGCCGGTACACCGCCGGGTGCTGTTCGCCATGTCCGAGTTGGGTAACGACTGGAACAAGGCCTACAAGAAGTCCGCCCGTGTGGTGGGTGACGTTATCGGTAAATATCACCCCCACGGTGACTCTGCGGTATACGACACCATCGTTCGAATGGCCCAGCCATTCTCCCTGCGCTACCCGCTGGTAGACGGCCAGGGTAACTTCGGTTCCATCGACGGCGACAATGCCGCCGCCATGCGTTACACCGAAATCCGCATGGAGAAGATCGCCCATTCGCTGCTGGCGGATCTCGACAAGGAAACCGTCGATTACGTTGATAACTACGACGGCACCGAGCGTATCCCGGAAGTTCTGCCGACCCGTGTGCCCAATTTGCTGGTAAACGGTTCCTCCGGTATTGCCGTGGGTATGGCCACCAATATTCCGCCCCACAACCTGACGGAAGTGGTGAACGGCTGCCTGGCACTGATCGATAACCCGGATCTCACGGTCGATGAGCTGATGGAATTCATACCGGGCCCGGACTTCCCCACCCAGGGCATCATCAATGGCCGTGCCGGTATCGTGGAAGCCTACCGCACAGGACGTGGCCGCATTTATATCCGTGCCCGCCACGAGATTGAGCAGGACAAGAAGACCGGCCGCGAATCCATCATCATCACCGAGCTGCCTTACCAGCTGAACAAGGCCCGTCTGATCGAGAAGATCGCGGAACTGGTGAAGGAAAAGCGCCTGGAAGGTATCTCTGAGCTGCGTGATGAATCGAACAAGGAAGGTATCCGGGTTGTGATCGAATTGCGTCGGGGCGAGAACCCGGATGTGATCATCAACAATCTGTTCGCCCAGACTCAGCTGGAAACCGTGTTCGGTATCAACATGGTGGCGCTGATCAACGGCGAGCCCAAGACCCTGAACCTGAAAGAAATGCTCGATGCGTTTGTGCGTCATCGTCGGGAGGTGGTCACCCGCCGCACCATTTATGAGCTGCGCAAGGCTCGTGAGCGGGGTCATATTCTGGAAGGTCTCACCGTTGCCCTTGCCAACATTGATGAAATCATCGAGTTGATCAAACAGTCGCCCTCCGCCGCAGAAGCGAAAGAAAAGCTGATGGACAAGGGCTGGGCACCTGGTGACGTACTGGCCATGCTGGAGCGTGCCGGTGAGGATGCTTGTCGTCCGGACGACCTGCCCGAGATCTATGGCCTGCGAGACGGCCTGTACCACCTGTCGCCGGAGCAGGCCCAGGCGATTCTGGATCTGCGACTGCACCGCCTGACCGGTCTGGAAACCGAAAAGCTCCAGAACGAGTACAAGGAAATCCTGGAGAAGATTGCCGATCTGCTGGATATCCTGGGCGACCCCGAGCGTCTGATGCAGGTGATTCGTGACGAACTGGCAGAGATTGTCAGCCAGTATGGCGATGAGCGCCGCACTGAGATCACCAGCTCCCGTCGCGACCTGACCATTGCAGACCTGATCGACGAAGAAGATCTGGTGGTGACTATTTCCCACAGTGGCTATGCCAAGACCCAGGCCGTTGAGGATTACCAGGCCCAGCGCCGTGGTGGCCGGGGTAAAGCGGCAACGTCGATGAAGGACGAAGACTTTATCGAGAAGCTGCTGGTGGCGAATTCCCACGACACCATTCTGTGCTTCTCCAACAGGGGTAAGGTGTACTGGCTGCGGGTATTCGAGATTCCCCGTGGCAGCCGCGGGTCCCGTGGCCGGCCCATGGTGAACATCCTGCCGCTGGACGAAGGAGAGCGTATTACCACCTTCCTGCCGGTGCGGGATTACCCGGAAGACCAGTTTGTGCTGATGGCCACCTCGGCTGGTGTGGTCAAGAAGACACCGCTGCCGAACTTCTCGCGCCCGCGCAGCAGTGGCCTGATTGCCCTGAATCTCGATGAGGGTGACACCCTGATTGGTGCCGCCATTACCGATGGTTCTGCCGAAGTGATGCTGTTTTCCAGTGCCGGTAAAGCGGTGCGCTTCCAGGAAGAGCAGGTTCGCCCGATGAGCAGGACGGCTCGTGGTGTCCGCGGTATCAAGATGCCGGAAGGCCACCATGTCGTGTCCCTGATCATTCCGCAGGAAGGCGGTGTGATTCTGACGGCCAGTGAGCATGGTTATGGCAAGCGCACAGCCATTGATGAGTTCCCGGCCTACAGCCGTGGCAGTCAGGGCGTTATCGCCATGCAGTGCTCCGAGCGAAACGGTAATCTGGTGACTGCGCTGCAACTGTTTGATGGCGACCAGATGATGCTGATCTCCGACAAGGGCACACTGGTGCGCACCCGCACCGATGAAGTGTCGGTACTGAGCCGGAATACTCAGGGCGTGCGTCTGATCCGTCTGGCCCAGGAAGATGAGCGCCTGGTGGGCGTGGAGCGGATTGCAGAATCCGATGACGAAGAAGAAGTGGAAGGCGAGGAAACCGAAGAATGAGCAGGGCGTTCAATTTCTGTGCTGGTCCGGCCACCTTGCCGGAAACTGTGCTGAAGCAGGCCCAGAGCGAAATGCTCGATTGGCGTGGCACTGGCATGTCAGTGATGGAGATGAGCCATCGCAGCGATGAGTTTGTTGCCATCGCAGAAACGGCTGAGAAGGATCTTCGTGAATTGGCCGGTATTTCAGATGATTACGCCGTACTCTTCATGCAGGGTGGAGCTTCCAGCCAGTTTTCGACCATTCCGCTGAATTTGCTTGGCGACAAAACCTCGGCCGATTATGTGAACACCGGTATCTGGTCGAAAAAGGCCATTGCCGAAGCCAAGCGCTACGGCAATGTGAATGTCGTCGCCAGCTCTGAAGACAGCGGGTTTACCACCATTCCGGATCAGTCCGGCTGGAATACCAGCGCCGATGCCGCTTACCTGCATTACACGCCGAATGAAACCATTGGTGGTCTGGAATACGACTTTATTCCAGACAGCGGCGATGTACCGCTGGTGGCGGATATGTCTTCCACTATGCTGTCCCGGCCGCTGGATATCAGCAAATTCGGCCTGATCTATGCCGGTGCCCAGAAGAAC
The DNA here is from genome assembly GCF_003634635.1 of Marinobacter nauticus. Taxonomy (GTDB): domain Bacteria; phylum Pseudomonadota; class Gammaproteobacteria; order Pseudomonadales; family Oleiphilaceae; genus Marinobacter; species Marinobacter nauticus. The sequence goes on from NZ_RBJB01000002.1 coordinate 32,485, forward strand.
ATCGGCCCCTCGGGCCTGGTGGTGGTAATTATCCGTAAGGATCTCCTGGGTAAGGCCCGGAAAGAGACACCGACCATGATGAATTATCAGGTCATTGCCGATAACGGCTCCATGTACAACACCCCGGCGACCTATTCCTGGTACCTGTCCGGGCTGGTGTTCAAGTGGCTGAAAGAGCAGGGCGGTGTCCAGGCCATGGGTGAGATGAACGCCCGGAAAGCGAAGAAACTGTATGGTTTTATCGATGCCAATGATTTCTACGCCAACCCCATTGAGCCACGCTTCCGCTCCTGGATGAACGTGCCGTTTACACTGGCCGACGATGCGCTTAATGGCGAGTTTCTTAAAGGCGCTGAAGCCCGGCATCTGCTCAACCTCCAGGGGCATCGCTCCGTTGGTGGTATGCGTGCCAGCATCTACAACGCTATGCCCGAAGAAGGCGTCGACGCCCTGATCGACTACATGGCGGAATTTGCGAAGGAGCGGGGCTGATCATGACGGATGAGAAGACCCGCCTGGGGGAATTAAGGGAGGAGATCGACGCCCTCGATCAGCAGATCATGGAGCTGATCAGTGCCCGGGCGAAATGTGCGCAGGAAGTGGCCCATGTCAAAATGGCGGCCAATCCCGGTGAGGATGTATTCTTTTACCGGCCTGAGCGCGAAGCTCAGGTGTTGCGCCGGATCAAGGAAAAGAACCCGGGGCCTTTGCCCGCTGAAGAGATGGCGCGGCTGTTCCGTGAGATCATGTCGGCCTGCCTGGCGCTGGAAAAGCCCATGCATATTGCCTTCCTGGGCCCGGTAGGCACCTTCACCCAGGCGGCGGCGCTCAAACACTTCGGCCACTCTGTCGTCAGCGTGCCGCTGCCTGCGATTGATGCGGTCTTCCGCGAGGTGGAATCCGGTGCGGCGCATTACGGTGTGGTGCCGGTGGAGAATTCCACTGAGGGTATGATCAATCACACCCTGGATATGTTCATGTCTTCGCCGTTGAAAATCTGCGGTGAGGTGCAGCTTCGCATTCATCATCATCTGCTGGTATCGCCGAAGCACAAGGATGAGGAAATTACCCGCATCTATTCCCATCAACAGTCGTTCGCCCAGTGCCGGCAGTGGCTGGATACACATCGCTACGGTATTGAGCGTATTACCGTTTCCAGCAATGCCGAGGCGGCGCGCCGCGCGGCTGAAGAGCCCGGTGCGGCGGCGATTGCCGGAGATATGGCGGCGGAGCTGTACGGTCTGGAAAAGCTGGCTAACAGCATTGAGGATCGCCCGGACAATACCACCCGCTTCCTGATCATTGGGCGGGAAGAGGTGCCGGCCAGTGGCCAGGACAAGTCCTCGATTCTGGTCTCCATGCGCAACAAGCCGGGCGCTTTGTACCAGCTGCTTGAGCCGTTCCATCGTCACGGCATCAGCCTGACACGGATTGAAACGCGGCCTTCGCCCAGTGGTACCTGGGCTTATGTTTTCTACATTGATTTCGAAGGTCACATGCAGGATGACAGGATCAGCAAGGTACTGACTGAAATTGATGAAGAAGCCGTGGAGCTGAAGCGCCTGGGGTCCTATCCCATCGGCGTACTTTGATTTCAAATGTCGATCCTGAGGAGAGTTCAATGTCAGTGGATTACCAGAGTCTTGCGGTAAAAGGTGTTCAGGCTCTGTCTCCGTACCAGCCCGGCAAGCCGATTGAAGAACTGGCCCGGGAGCTGGGATTGAATCCGTCGGAGATCATCAAGCTGGCCAGCAATGAGAACCCGCTTGGGCCGAGTGAGAAAGCGTTATCGGCCGCCCGAAATGCCCTCGATGAAATGTGCCTGTACCCGGACGGCAATGGCTTTGATCTGAAGCAGGCTCTGGCCCGTCGCTTTGGCGTGGAAATGAGCCAGATCACCCTCGGTAATGGTTCCAACGATGTGCTGGAAGTCATTGCCCGGTGTTTCGCCGACTCTGATAGCGAAGTGGTGTTTTCCCAGTATGCCTTCGCAGTATACCCGCTGGTAACCCAGGCGATTGGCGCCCGAGGTGTGGCGGTGCCTGCAAAAGACTGGGGGCATGATCTGGATGCCATGGCCGACGCGGTGACCGAGCGCACCAAGCTGGTGTTTGTTGCTAATCCGAATAATCCCACCGGTACCGTGCACACCGCCGATGCGATTGAAGCGTTTCTGGATCGTATCCCTGAACAGGTTTTGGTTGTTCTGGATGAGGCCTACTGCGAATACCTTGTTGGTGACGAGTACCCGGATGGTATTCGACTGCTGGACAAATACCCGAACCTGATTGTCTGCCGCACCTTTTCCAAGGCGTGGGGGCTTGCAGCGTTGCGAGTGGGCTACAGCATCAGTTCTCCGGCCATTGCTGACATCCTGAACCGGGTTCGCCAGCCATTCAATGTCGATACCGTTGCCCTGGCGGCGGCCACAGCAGTTCTCGAGGATGAGGCCTATCTGCAGAAATCCCGGGAGGTGAACGAGGCCGGCCTGCAACAACTGGCGGAAGGCTTCGATCGCATGGGGCTTTCCTACATCCCTTCGGCAGGCAACTTCATTGCCGTGGAAGTGGGTGAGCCAGCCGCCGGTATCTATCAGGCCTTGTTGGCACATGGCGTGATTGTTCGGCCCGTCGCTGGTTATGGCATGCCCCGGCACCTGCGTGTATCGGTCGGCCTTCCGCAAGAAAATGAACGTTTTCTTGATGCGCTGGCTGAGGCATTGGCGTCAGCAGGGCTGGGGGCATGAAGTGACAGTTCCCAGTGCGCCTTTTCGTCGGGTTGCCGTTATCGGCCTGGGGCTGATTGGCGGTTCTCTGGCCAGCGCCATACGCACGCAACAGCTTGCGGGAATGGTGACCGGTTTTGATACCCGTCAGGATGAACTGGCTCTCGGCGTTGAACTGGGTGTAATAGACGAGGCTGCGGATTCCATCGAGCAGGCCGTAAAGGGCAGTGATCTGGTGGTGTTGGCCGTTCCGGTGCGGGCCACCCGTGCGGTGCTGGAACAAATTCGGCCCGTCATCGAAGAGGGCGCCATTCTCTCTGATGTGGGCAGTACCAAGTCCAGTTTTGTTGCCGATGTGGAGGCGGTATTCGGAGAACTGCCACCCTGGGTGATACCGGGCCATCCCATCGCCGGTTCCGAGAAGAGCGGTATTCGTGCGGCCCGGCCCGATCTCTTTGCCCATCACAAGGTAATCCTGACGCCGGCGCAAAATACCGATCAGGACGGCCTGAAGCGTTTGCGGACCGTCTGGGAAGGTGCCGGTGCGACCGTGCTTACCATGTCGGTGGGGTATCACGATGAGGTGCTCGCGGCCACCAGCCATTTACCCCACCTGATCGCTTTTTCGCTGGTAGACACTCTGGCGGGCGAAGATGAGAATATGGATATCTTCCGCTATGCCGCAGGTGGGTTCCGTGATTTTACCCGGATTGCCGCAAGCGATCCGGTGATGTGGCACGACATTTTTCTCTCCAATCGGGATGCCGTACTCCGGGTAATAGACCACTTTACCGAAGATCTGGATCAACTCCGCGCTGCCATTGCCTGTGGCGATGGTGCCACGTTGCTCAGGGTTTTCAGCCGTGCCAAGGCGGCGCGGGAACATTTTTCCAAAATGCTTTCAGGACAGGCGTACGTGACTAACAACAGCGATAAACAGGTGACTTTCCAAATGCAGCCGGGCGGCACCGTGAGAGGTGACATCCGGGTTCCGGGCGACAAGTCCATGTCTCACCGTTCCATCATGCTCGGTGCCCTGGCTGAGGGGACAACCGAAGTGAAGGGCTTCCTGGAGGGGGAGGACAGTCTTGCCACCCTGCAGGCGTTCCGGGATATGGGCGTCACCATCGAAGGTCCGGATGACGGCTTCGTGCGCATTCACGGCGTCGGTATGAAAGGCCTGCAGGCGCCCCGTGGCCCGTTGTATCTGGGTAACTCGGGTACGGCCATGCGCCTGTTTGCCGGATTGCTGGCCGCTCAGCCCTTCGATTCTGAGCTCACGGGCGATGCCAGTTTGTCGAAGCGGCCTATGGGGCGCGTGGCAGATCCACTGCGTGCCATGGGAGCGGTCATCGACACCGGTGAGGGTGGTCGGCCGCCGTTGAAGATTCGGGGTGGACATGCACTCACTGGCATTCATTACGAAATGCCGGTGGCCAGTGCCCAGGTGAAATCCTGTCTGCTGCTGGCGGGACTCTACGCTGAGGGTGTTACCTCGGTGACTGAGCCGGCGCCAACCCGGGATCATACCGAGCGCATGCTGGAGGGTTTCGGTTACCACGTTCACCGCGATGGTGCGACTGCCAGTGTCACCGGTGGAGGCAAACTGTCTGCTTGCGCCATTGATGTGCCGGCTGATATTTCCTCGGCCGCGTTTTTCCTGGTGGCGGCCAGTATTGCCGAAGATTCTGACCTGACGCTTCGCCACGTTGGCATGAACCCCACCCGTGTAGGTGTAATCAATATCCTGAAACAGATGGGTGCCAACATTGAATTGTTCAATGAGAAGGTCATCGGTGGAGAGCCGGTAGCCGATCTTCGGGTACAGTCAGCCCGCTTGGAGGGCATCGACATTCCGGAAGAGCAGGTGCCGCTGGCTATCGACGAGTTCCCGGTATTGTTTATCGCTGCAACTTGTGCCGAAGGGCGCACGGTATTGCGCGGCGCCGAGGAACTTCGGGTGAAAGAGAGTGATCGTATCCAGGTGATGGCGGACGGTCTCGCGGCTCTGGGTGTGGAGACCACCGTGACACCCGACGGCATCATTATAGATGGCGGCCAGGAAATAGGCGGCGGTACCGTGGAAAGCCATGGTGATCATCGCATTTCCATGTCGTTTGCGGTGGCATCATTGCGCGCAACCGGACCTATCCGGATCAACGATTGCGCCAACGTCGCCACATCGTTCCCGGGTTTTGTTGATCTGGCATTGCAGACAGGTATTCGAATTAACGCAGAAGGTAGTGATTGATGAGTGATAGCAAGGCACCGGTAATTACGGTTGACGGCCCTGGCGGTTCTGGCAAGGGTACCGTTACCCAGATGTTGGCCCGCAAACTGGGCTGGCATCTGCTCGACAGTGGTGCCTTGTATCGGCTGACGGCCCTGGCGGCTGCCCGCCAGGGGGTTGCGCTGGACGACGAGCCGGCACTGGTTCGGGTTGCCGCAGGGCTCGATGTTGCGTTCATGCCGACGCCTCCTGGTGAGCCTGCGAAGGTTCTGTTGGCCGGGGAAGATGTTACCTCCGAAATCCGCACCGAGACCTGCGGTGATAACGCGTCAAAAGTCGCCGTCATGCAACCAGTGCGCGATGCCTTATTGCAGCGCCAGCGGGATTTCCGGGTGGCGCCCGGGCTGGTGGCCGATGGCCGCGATATGGGTACGGTGGTCTTTCCGGATGCACCGGTCAAAATCTTCCTGACCGCCAGTGCCGAGGAGCGGGCCCGCAGGCGCTACAATCAGTTGAAGGAAGCAGGTGTCGATGTTAACATTGACGCACTTTTAGAGGAGATACGGGTACGTGACGAGCGGGATATGAACCGTTCTGCGGCCCCCCTCAAGCCTGCAGATGATGCGCAAGTCATTGATTCTACGGGTTTGAGTATCGAAGAGGTGTTAGACAGGTGTATGGCCGCAGCAGGTCAGGCCTGACTACACCTTTTTGTCGTTGAAATGCCGGAACAGCGTACTCTGCCAGCCGCTGGCTGATTCCGGGCATCGTTAACAGACCGTGTTGCTGGTGACACGGAGCACACTTGCGTTGATCATATAGGGCACATAATGAGCGAGAGCTTTGCGGATCTTTTTGAAGAAAGTCTAAAAGAAATTGACATGCAACCAGGTTCCATCGTCCAGGGAACCGTAGTTGACGTCGACAACGACTGGGTCACCGTTAACGCCGGACTGAAGTCCGAAGGCGTTATCCCCGCCTCCCAGTTCCTGAACGAAAAAGGCGAGTTGGAAGTAGCTGTCGGCGATGTTGTCGATGTGGCTCTCGATGCAGTTGAAGACGGTTTCGGTGAAACCCGTCTGTCCCGTGAAAAGGCCAAGCGCGCTGAAGCGTGGAAGGTTCTCGAGAAGTCCTTCGAAGCTGAAGAAGTGGTCAAGGGTATTATCAATGGCAAGGTCAAAGGTGGTTTCACTGTTGATCTGGCCGGCATCCGTGCCTTCCTGCCGGGTTCCCTGGTAGACGTTCGTCCGGTTCGCGACACTGCGCACCTGGAGAACAAAGAGCTTGAATTCAAGGTTATCAAGCTGGACCAGAAGCGTAACAACGTGGTTGTTTCCCGCCGCGCCGTTCTGGAAGCTGAAAACAGCGAGCAGCGTGAAGCTCTGCTGGAAACCCTGACCGAAGGTCTGGAAATCAAGGGTATCGTCAAGAACCTGACCGACTACGGTGCATTCGTAGACCTGGGCGGTGTTGACGGCCTGCTGCACATCACTGATATGGCCTGGAAGCGCATCAAGCATCCGAGCGAGATCGTGAATGTGGGCGACGAAATCAATGTTAAAGTCCTGAAGTTTGACCGTGAGCGCAACCGTGTGTCTCTGGGTCTGAAGCAGCTGGGCGAAGATCCCTGGGTCGACATCAAAGGTCGTTACCCGGAAGGTTCCAAGGTTACTGCTCGCGTAACCAACCTGACCGACTACGGCTGTTTTGCCGAGCTGGAAGAGGGTGTTGAAGGTCTGGTCCACGTATCCGAAATGGATTGGACCAACAAGAACATCCATCCGTCCAAGGTTGTTCAGGTAGGTGACGAAGTAGAAGTGATGATCCTGGATATCGACGAAGAGCGTCGTCGTATCTCTCTGGGCATCAAGCAGTGCGTTGCCAACCCGTGGGAAGATTTCTCCAGCAACTTCAATAAGGGCGACCGTATCTCCGGCAAGATCAAGTCCATCACGGACTTCGGTATCTTCATCGGCCTGGACGGTGGCATCGATGGTCTGGTTCACCTGTCTGACATCAGCTGGAACGAGACTGGCGAAGAAGCCGTTCGCGAATACAAGAAGGGCGACGAAGTTGAAACCGTTATCCTGTCTGTTGATCCAGAGCGCGAGCGCATCTCCCTGGGCATCAAACAGCTGGAAAGCGATCCGTTTGCCGAGTTCGTTCAGCTGAACGACAAGGGCTCCATCGTTAAGGGCACCGTATCTGCGGTTGACGCCAAAGGCGCCACCATTGCCCTGAACGAAGAAGTTGAAGCGGTACTGAAAGCCTCTGAAATCAGCCGTGACCGCGTAGAAGACGCGCGTAACGTTCTGAAGGAAGGCGAAGAAGTTGAAGCGAAGATCATCAGCATCGATCGCAAAAACCGCGTGATCAACCTGTCTGTCAAGTCCAAAGACGTTGAGGACGACAAGCAGGCCCTGGAAAACGTACGCAGTAAGGCTGCAGAATCCTCAGGTGCCACCACCATTGGTGACCTGATCAAGGAGCAGATGCAGCAACAGAACGCTAACAAGGACTAAGTTTCCGGTTGGTGTCAAAAAAACGGGCTCTAAGAGCCCGTTTTTTTTGTGTTTTTTTCTGGTTTGGCTAAACTAGAGGCATTGGAACCCGGTAATTTGCTGCGGAATAATAACGACAGAGGGAAAAGCCTCATGACGAAGTCCGAACTGGTTGAACTGATCGCTTCGAAGCAGACTCAGCTCTCCGTAAAGGATGTTGAGCTCGCGGTGAAAAGCATCATCGAGCATATGTCTCAGTCCCTTGCCGACGGCCAGCGAATTGAGATCCGTGGATTTGGCAGTTTTTCCCTGCATCATCGGGCTGCCCGCACCGGACGTAACCCGAAAACCGGAGACGCCGTGCAACTGCCAGCCAAGTTTGTGCCGCACTTCAAGCCCGGCAAAGAGCTGCGAGAGCAGGTCAACGACAGCATGAAAAAAGGTTTCTGAGGCCCCGAGAAGGCAATTAACACACGAAACCTCACATACCGGGCATCTGACCCGTTGGGAGCGCTTAAGACATGGCAGGACTGCGGAAGATCCTAATTACCTTGCTGGTTCTGGTTCTGATTCTTCTGGCGCTGGTGTTTTCCCTGAATAATCAGATGGCGGTCTCGCTCAACTTCCTGTTGTTCGAAACCCAGCCCCATGGCGTTGCTGTCTGGATCATCATGGCGTTTGTGATTGGTGCACTGGTTGGGGTGCTTGTGACTACCATGGCTACCGTCCGGACGTCTGTATCGCGCCGTCATCTGCAGAAGCGTCTTGAGCGGACAGAGCACGCACTCGAAAAATCCAGGGCACAAAACGACCGGGCACTTTGATGGACATGCTGTTTCAGTGGCTGCTTCTGACGGCGGCCGTTGCCGCTGGCTGGGCTGTAGGTCGATACGGAAACCGCTCTGGCCGCGCCTCCCGAGCCATTATGGACGAGGATTCCGTTCGGGACCGTCTGCAGTTTCTCTTTACCAACTACTCTGATCAGGCCGTCGAGAACTTCGTTCAATCCCTTGCCGTCAACAAAGACACCGTCAGCTTGCATCTCTCCATTGGCAGCCATTTCCGGAACAAGGGAGAGACAGACCGCGCCATTCTGATTCACCAGAATCTTCTTGCCAGGCCTGAGCTCCCGGCCCGTTATTCGCCCCAGGTTACCCAGGAACTGGCAATGGACTATCTGAATGCCGGATTGCTCGACCGGGCCGAAGCATTGTTTCACCAGTTGATGGGCGATCGCGAGTACGGGCGCCGCTCAGCCATTGCGTTGATCGAGCTCTATCAGCAGGAGAGAGAGTGGGAGAAGGCGGCCCAGGTCGCAAAAACCCTCACTCGTGGTGATGCGGATCCTGCTACCTTCAAGGCGCTGGCCTACATTACCTGCGAATTGTCTGATGGCGCCCTGAGCCGTAACGACGACCGCTGGACAGCGCAGAAGCTGGCGAAAGAAGCGCTGGATTACGACCGCTCCTGTGTGCGGGCAACCCTGCTGCTGATGAAGCTCCAGATTCGGCAGGGCAATTTTCGGGAGGCGGCAAACCAGTCCCTGAAAATTTTCGACCAGAATCCGGAGTTCGGTCCGGAAGCGATAGACCGATTGATGAAGCTGGAGCGTGAGCATGGTGATGTTTCACGCCTTTATAAAAAGCTTCGTAAGCTCTATGAGCAGTATCCCAGTACCAGCCTGCTGCTGGCCCTGGTGGAGTCAGTTGAGCGTTCCTCCGGCCGGCCGGCGGCCATTGATCTACTGCGCATGGAGCTGGAGACCAGGCCCTCCGTGCGAGGGCTTTTGCGGTTGGTGGAGATGGCGGGCTATGAAAAAGGCATGACCACCGATGAAGGGCGCCTTGTCAGCAGAATAGGGCACCTGATTCTCGCCAACCGCCCGGTCTACCGTTGCGTAAGCTGCGGATTCTCCGGCCAACAGTTACACTGGCTGTGCCCAAGCTGCAAACAGTGGGAAACCGTGCGTCCCATTCAGGGCGTAGAGGCGGAATAACCTCGCTTTGACCCATCCCGATTACCTTTCTACCCAGGAACCTGAACGTGCAAAACCTGAACGACCCGAAAATCATCGTCGCGCTCGACTTTCCTTCCCAGAATCCCGCCTTGGCCCTGGCAGATCGGCTTGATCCGGCAAAATGCCGCCTGAAAGTGGGCAAGGAACTGTTTACGCGCTCAGGCCCGGATCTGGTAAAAGCGCTCCAGAGTCGCGGGTTTGATATTTTCCTGGATCTGAAATTTCACGATATCCCTAATACCACCTCGGCCGCCGTGGCCGCAGCGGCGGAACTGGGCGTGTGGATGGTGAATGTGCATGCCTCAGGCGGCGAGAAGATGATGGTGGCCTGCCGTGAACGCCTGGAAGCGTTCGGCAATGACCGCCCGCTCCTGATCGCGGTTACCGTGTTGACAAGCATGTCTGACGAGGACCTTGCTGGTATCGGTATAACCAGTTCGGCAGAAGCCCATGTTTCCCGTCTGGCAACCCTGACCAAAAACAGCGGCCTGGATGGCGTCGTCTGCTCCGCTCAGGAAGCCTCGCGTCTGAAAGCGGAGCAGGGCAGTGACTTCCAACTGATCACGCCGGGAATCCGGCCGCTGACCGCCGACAAAGGCGACCAGCAACGCATTATGACCCCGGTTGATGCTCTCAAGGCGGGTTCCGACTACCTCGTCATCGGCCGGCCCATCACCCAGGCGCCGGACCCCTTGGCTGCTTTGGAATCCATTCACGCTGAGGTCGTAGCGGTCTAGGTTTCTCCCCCGTTTCGGGTCCTGTCCCTAGCTTTCCGGTTTGGCGGGTAGGGCACGGACGGGTGTCGCTCCCGAAAACCGCTACAAGCACATCCATGTGCGCTTCTCTCCGGCCATCCATGGCCTCCGACATTTTCGGGAGCGACACCCGTCCGTGCCCACCAGGCGAATGGAGGTGTAGTCTTGGAAAGCTAAAGCAGCGTTCTGGATTTCTTTCAGTGTTGATGGGTAATCCATAGCCTTTTCCAGTTCCGAGATGCCTGATTTCCAATTTCCTATACTTGTGCGCCCTGAATGGTAGGGTGGAATAGCCTTTCCAAAAATTTCGGAGGCCATGGATGGCCGGAGAGAAGCGCACATGGATGTGCTCGTAGCGTTTTTTGGAAAGGCTATTCCACCCTGCCGCTCCACCGGGACATGCAGGTTAGGGCAGGAGACTGATAAGCCACCAAGCCGGCGGGCGATTATACGAATACGAGGTCTAACGAAAAAAGCCCGCTAATTCAGAGAACTAGCGGGCTTTCGAAATAGTGGCTCCCCGAGCTGGGCTCGAACCAGCGACAAACGGATTAACAGTCCGTTGCTCTACCAACTGAGCTATCGGGGAACGTCGTCGTGTGACGAGGCGCGTATATTATGTTGGCCATACCGCCCCGTCAACCCCTCAGCTCAAAATTTTAGCCAAGAGCCTTCTGCAAACGCTCGACCGCCTTCTGCAGGTTATCCATGCTGGTGGCAAAGCTCAGCCGCATGTGCCCCGGGCAGCCAAACGCAGAGCCCGGAACCAGAGCCACGCCGGCCTCGGTCAGCAGCTTCTCGGCGAATTCCACATCGGTGCTCACGCCGTCAGTGGCATCGATTGCACCCTGGAAGCTCGGGAAGACATAAAACGTGCCGTCGCCGTTCAGGCAGTCCACACCAGGCAGCTTGTTCAGGGCCGCTACCAGCCAGTCGTGGCGTTCCCTGAAAGCCTTGACCATCTCGCCCACGCACGCCTGATCTCCATCCAGAGCGGCTGTTGCGGCGGCCTGGGAGATAGAGCAGGGGTTCGAGGTGCTCTGGGACTGGATCTTCTTCATGGCACCGATGATTTTTGCCGGGCCAGCGGCATAGCCGATGCGCCAGCCAGTCATGGAGTAGGCCTTGGAGACACCGTTCAGTACGAAGGTGCGGTCATACAGCTCCGGGCAGGCGTTCAGGATGTTGCAGAACGGCTTGCCAGTCCACAGGATCGGCTCGTACATGTCGTCGGTGGCAATCATGATGTTCGGGTGCTTCTTCAGCACCTCACCAATGGCCTGCAGCTCTTCGATGGTGTATGCCATGCCGCTGGGGTTGGACGGGCTGTTGATCACGAACAGACGGGTGCGCTCGGTAATGGCGCTTTCCAACTGATCCGGAGTGATCTTGAAGCGGGTCTCTGCGGTGGTTTCGATGATCACCGGCTTGCCTTCGGCCACCAATACCATATCCGGGTAGGAAACCCAGTAGGGCGCGGGAATGATGGCCTCGTCACCTTCGTTCAATGTTGCCAGAGCGAGGTTGAAAAAGCTCTGTTTGCCACCACTGCTTACCAGTATCTGGTTGGCTTCGTATTCCAGGCCGTTGTCCCGTTTGAACTTCGCAATAATCGCTTTCTTCAGTGCGGGCGTACCATCCACGGCGGTGTACTTGGTCTGGCCGTTGTTGATGGCGTCGATAGCCGCCTGTTTGATGTGATCGGGGGTGTCGAAGTCAGGCTCGCCAGCACCGAGGCCAATAATGTCCTGGCCGGCCGCACGGAGTTCAGCGGCTTTATTGGTAACTGCGAGGGTTGGGGAAGGCTTGATCGCCTGTACTCGGCTGGAAAGTTGAAGGTCCAAACTTGAGCTCCTTAAAGCTGCGTCTTATTGGGCTGCGATCGGCCGGGCAACTGGAGCCAAAGTTACTGGCTGATTTTTCACCCAGCCGTCGATCGCACAGATGGTATCATGAAGCTGCCAGAACGCTAAATTTCTTGAGGATGCGACGCAAATATTCCGTCGTTTCCGGTGTCCGGAGGTTAAAACGCCAGATATGGCCAACAAAGCATCCAGTGCAAGGGAAGGGGCCTTTCGCGTTGATTCGCCCTACCAACCTGCAGGTGACCAGCCCAAAGCGATTGCGGGACTGGTTGACGGCATTGAATCCGGGCTTGCCCATCAAACCCTGCTCGGGGTAACCGGTTCTGGCAAGACTTTCACCATTGCCAATGTGGTTCAGCAGGTCCAGCGGCCAACCATCATCATGGCCCATAACAAGACCCTGGCGGCGCAGCTCTATGGCGAGTTCAAGGAGTTCTTCCCCGATAACGCGGTGGAGTACTTCGTCTCCTACTACGATTACTACCAGCCGGAGGCCTACGTACCGTCTTCCGATACCTTTATCGAAAAAGACGCCTCCATCAATGAGCACATTGAGCAGATGCGGCTGTCGGCCACCAAGGCTTTGCTGGAGCGCCCGGATGCCATCATTGTCGCGACGGTTTCTTCCATCTACGGTCTGGGTGATCCGCAGTCCTATCTGAAAATGATGCTGCACCTGGACCGGGGTGACCAGATGGATCAACGGTATATCCTGCGCCGGCTGGCGGAACTTCAGTACACCCGCAATGACATCGAGTTCCAACGTGCCAATTATCGGGTTCGGGGCGATGTCATTGATGTCTTCCCGGCAGAATCCGAGAAGGAAGCCATTCGCATCGAACTGTTCGATGATGAAGTGGAGAACCTGAGCTATTTTGACCCGCTTACCGGAGAGGTGCTCAGGCGGGTGCCGCGCGTGACCATTTACCCGAAGTCCCACTATGTCACCCCCCGGCAGACCGTGCTGGATGCGGTCGAGCACATCAAGCAGGAGCTTGATGTTCGGCTGCAGCAGTTGAGGGATAACAACCGGCTGGTGGAAGCTCAGCGGCTGGAGGAGCGTACCCGCTACGACATCGAGATGATGCTGGAGCTCGGTTACTGCAATGGTATCGAGAACTACTCCCGCTATCTCTCCGGGCGTAACCCCGGTGAAGCGCCACCCACGCTGTTTGACTACCTGCCACCCAACGCTTTGCTGGTAGTGGACGAGTCCCACGTGACCATTCCGCAGATTGGCGCCATGTACAAAGGGGACCGGTCCCGTAAGGAAACCCTGGTGGAGTACGGTTTCCGTCTGCCATCAGCACTGGACAACCGCCCCATGCGGTTTGAGGAGTGGGAGCGAATTGCGCCCCAGATGATCTTTGTCTCGGCCACCCCGGGGAATTATGAGGCCGAGCATGCTGGCCAGGTGGTGGAGCAGGTGGTACGACCGACCGGGCTGCTGGACCCGGAGATTGAGGTTCGGCCCGCGTCTACCCAGGTGGATGATTTGCTGTCTGAGATTCACCAGCGCGTCGGGGTGAATGAGCGGGTGCTGGTCACAACGCTTACCAAGCGTATGGCAGAGGATCTGACCGACTTCCTGATGGAGCACGACATCCGAGTGCGTTATCTGCATTCAGATATCGATACCGTGGAGCGAGTTGAGATTATTCGGGATCTGCGGCGGGGCGAGTTTGACGTGCTGGTGGGCATCAACCTGCTCCGGGAGGGGCTGGATATGCCGGAGGTGTCACTGGTGGCAATACTGGATGCGGATAAAGAAGGCTTCCTGCGCTCAGAGCGTTCGCTCATACAGACCATTGGTCGGGCCGCCCGTAACGTGAACGGCAAGGCCATTCTGTATGGCGACAGGATCACCGGTTCCATGCAGCGGGCCATTGATGAGACCGAGCGTCGTCGTGCCAAGCAGATGGCACACAACGAGGAGCATGGTATTACCCCCACCGGTCTGAACAAGAAGATCGCGGATATTATGGAGGGTGCCGCGGGCGGCGGGGGTCGTGGCCGGCGCAAAGCGGAGCGTCCCGGGCAGAAGGCTGCTGAAGAAGCCGAGGATTATCGCGTAAAGGTAGGCAATCGCTCGCCGGAAGATGTCCTCAAGGAAGTGGCGAAACTGGAAGACGAGATGTACAAAGCCGCCGCGGATCTGGATTTCGAAACCGCGGCGCGCCTGCGGGATCAGATTTCGGAACTGAAGGAAGCGGCCCTGCGGACCGGCTGATCAGTGGCGTTTGGGGCCGACAATCACTGCCGCCTGCAGGGGCTGGTTGCGGCCATAGCGCGACATCTTGTCGAATACCCGTCGGTCGATGGGCAGGTATTGCTTGTCGGCCACGGTTTCCCCTTCCTCGGTATCGATTTCCGGGTCATGCAGGTACACGAAATCCTCGTCGATGGCACACACGGTTACCCAGTGCGGCACCCGGCTCCGGTTCAGTTGCCAGGTGCTGATCAGGATGACAGGGATGCGCCCGTCATGCAGGGCCTTCTCCATTGCCTCCAGGGTTAGCGGGTCGTGATGCAGCTGGATTTCAGTCTGCCCGATATCGTGCAGGAACCCCTCGTGCACCAGTTCCAGTACCCGCTTTTTATCTTCGTTGCGGACCGTATCTTTGAACAGCGCGCCTTCCTGACTGATCCAGGCACTGGCCTCGAAGCCCCGGTGCCAGGCAGATAGCGCAAGCCCATGGGGGCCACAACCGCCATGCCCGGCCAGCATGAAGATGGTGGTGGCTTCACGCCAGATTTTCAGCTCCTCCAGCGTGCTTACTGGTTGCTGTTCGTCAAGGGCCGCCATCGCCATGATTAATGCAGACGGACCGCAGGTGAACTCGGTGGTCTGGGGGTAATAGGGCACCGGAAGAAATTCGCGAGAGGGCTCGTAGTAGAGGATCCGCCGCTCGAACCGTAAGGCATCGCCGTGATCTTCGTAGTAGTCCCGGTAGGTGCCAAACTGCCGATATCCCAGCCGACGATACAGGGAAATGGCCCCGATGTTGTCTTCACGCACTTCCAGCCGCATGATGATACGGTCTGCCTCAACCGCTTCCTTCTCCGCCTCACGGACCAGTCTTTCACCCACACCGCGGCTGCGGGCAACGGGTGAGACTGCAATCGAGTAAATCCGAGCCAGCCGGGTGGCTGCATTCATCAGCACCAGGCAGTAGCCCACCAGTTCGCCGTTCAATTCGGCGATAACCAGTCGGTCCCTGGGCATCTCCAGAAAGCGGCGGAAGCTGCGCCGGGATATTCTGTCCTCGGTAAAACAGCGGTTCTCCAGCTGAACGAGGGCATCCAGATCACTGGCATGGGCTTGGCGGAGCATTACATCGGTCATGGTCTGGTAAACCCGGTCAACGAGAAAAAGGTAGCGCCTGGCGGGCACGCTCATTGCCGCTATTATGGTAGACAGATGCCATCCCGTCATAGCAGCGGATGATGCGTAAAAGCACGCATCTTCAGGCGATTGTCTGGCAAGGTGATGGGGCGTATTGTTGCCGGAATTATCAGGCTTTACCTTCAGGGAGGAATGCCGCTTTATGTCCCGATTGCTCATCGTTGTAGACCGCGCCAAAGACTGGGCACCGTACTACCCCAGCGAAGACGTGCTTACCTTCGATCAATACCTTCAGTTTACCGCCCCGGTTAACAGCCGCGTGCGGGTGATAAACCTGTGTCAGAGTGCCAGGTATCTGAGCCGGGGCTACTACTGTTCGTTGCTTGCGGAAGCGCGCGGGCACCACGTGGTGCCATCGGTTATGACACTTAACGACCTGAGCCGGAAGGGACTGTTTTCGCTTGAACTCCAAGAGCTGGACAGCAGTGTCATCCAGTGGCTGGAAAAATCAGCCTCCGAAATCGATCCCGCCACCGATGACCGGGACGCCACCCATGAAGTACGAATCCGAACCTATTTTGGCCAGGCCGAACATCCAGACCTGAAGCCCGTGGCCCGTGCCCTGTTCGAGCGGTTTCCGTGCCCGATTCTGGAAGTGGTGTTCCGTCACCGCAAACAATGGCAGATCGAAACCATGAAGCCGGCGGCACCGGCGGATCTTGACGAGCGTGAGCAGGATTTGTTTGCGGCCGCCCTGGATCGCTTCAGCAGCATGATCTGGCGCAAACCGCGCACCCGTCGCCGCTACCGTTTTGATCTGGCTATGCTGGTGAACCCCGAGGAAGAGTTGCCTCCGAGCGATGAGATGGCCCTGAAGCGTTTTGAGCGTGCCGGCAGAAAGCTGGGAATTAACGTGGAGCGCATTACCCGCCGGGATTACATGCGCCTGCCGGAATATGATGGTCTGTTTATTCGTGAAACCACCGCTATTGATCACCACACCTATCGGTTTGCTCGCAAGGCAGAGGCCGAGGGGATGGTGGTAATTGACGACCCGGTGTCGATTCTGCGTTGCACCAACAAGGTGTTTCTGGCGGACCTGCTGAAAAACAACAAGGTGCCAACACCGAAAACGCTGATCCTTTCAAAGGATCAGAAGGATGCGGTACAGCAGGTGAGTAATGAACTGGGCTTTCCTGTGGTCATCAAAATTCCGGATGGCGCCTTTTCCCGTGGTGTGATCAAAGCCAAGGACGAAAAGGAACTTCGGGCAGGGCTGAAAGACCTGTTCAAACAGTCTGCGTTGGTATTGGCTCAGGAGTACTTCTACACGGATTACGATTGGCGCATTGGTGTGCTTGGCGGCCGGGCCATCTATGCCTGTAAATATCTGATGGTGAAAGGTCACTGGCAGATTTACCAGCACGGTGGTGCCACAGTGGAAAGTGGCGGTTTTGAAACCATGCCCACCTACGAGGTGCCTCGCAATGTCATCCAGGCGGCATTGAATTCGACCCGGTTGATCGGTAATGGGCTTTACGGTGTCGACATCAAACAAGCCGGGAATCGGGTGGCGGTGATTGAAGTGAATGACAACCCGAGTATCGACTCGGGTGTGGAAGACAAGTTCCTGGGCGGAGAGCTGTATACCCTGGTGATGCAGGAATTCCTGTCGCGCATGGAGGAGAACCGGCGCCGTTAAACCGGCGCGTCAGTTGGCAGCGACCCAGACCCGGACGCTGCCAAACCAGGGGTAGTCTGCCAGAACCGCTCGAACCTGTTCCGTGGTCAGGTGTGGCCCGGAATGGTTTTCATCCAGGAAGATTTCCAGGTGGATGCGATTCTTGAGGTAATGAAGCCGGAGCCGGCTTTGCGGTGGTAGCTCGCCCAGCTTCTCTGTCAGCAGGCGACGAAGTGCTTCGCGATCGGGTAGCCCCGGGTCGGTGGCGTGGGGCACTTTTTCATCGTTCTCGGCGTCGATATGGAAGTTGATGTCCCGAATGTTCTCCAGGGCATCCCGCATGCCCGTGACCACCTTCATACCAATCTGATGCCCTTCGGAAACGCTGATTTCCGGGCGAACTACCAGGTGTACGTCCAGCAGGATGTCGTGCCCCATCCGCCGGCTGCGCAGTTCATGAACATTTCGCACGCCATCCGTTTCCAGGGCAATGGTTTTCAACATCCGGGTATCATCTTCGGACAGACCTGTATCGACCAGTTCTTTCACGCTGTCCCAGGTGAATTTCCAGCCGATGTGCACAATGATGGCTGCGATGAGGACGGCGGCTACCACGTCGAGCCAGACGAAACCCAGCATGGCACCGATGGTAGATACCAGAACGACCACTGACGAAAATGCATCGGTACGGCTGTGCCAGGCGTTGGCAATGATCAGGTCTGAGCGGATTTTCATGCCAACATGGCGAGTATAACGGTAGATCCATTCCTTGCCTGCTACCGAGGCCGCGGCCGCTACCAGCACTGGCCAGCCCGGAACCAGCTGCGCTTCACCGGACAGGAGCCTGAGAATGTTCTCCCAGGCCAGGGCCGCGCCCACGGCAATAAGAATGCTGCCCAGTACCAGAGTGCCGAGGGTTTCGATTCGCTGGTGTCCGTAAGGATGGTCCGCATCTGGCTCCTTGCGGGACAGACGCATGACCGCCAGAACCACCCAATCCGATGCCACATCGGTAAAGGAATGGATACCATCCACCAGTAGCGCCTGGGAATTAAAAAGAGTGCCGCCAATGACTTTTATGATGCCCAGAACGGCATCGAGAATCATGCCAATGATCGTGACCCGGGTCGCCGCATGCTTCTCGGATTCGAGATTATTCTGGCGCTGATGGCTGGGTTGATCAGGCTGTTCCATTGGATTCACTCCGGGCTTTTCGCGATGAGGGCAGTATAACGGGAATAAACGTAGAAATGGGTGGAATTAATGGCCTGGCTGTGATCGATTTATGCACATCATGACGAATTGGTTACCCGTTAGCATTTTGTTGCCAAAGCCGTCAAATGTTAATTTTATCTATTTAAGCTATTGATAAATAAAGTGAAAATAACTGATCAAAAAATGATCAATTTGTAGGCTGGCGCAGTTATCAAGGGGTCGGGGCGCTTGCTCGGCAATTTTCAACAGGGTTATCCACAGATTCCGTGGAAAAGCGTCGGGAGGCTATACAGGGCGGGGTTTTCGGGACTAATTGGGGTTTACACAAGATGGTGTGGAAAACTTTCGGTATACTCCTGCCACCCGGAGAAAGGAGTTTGACGATGTACGGCCTTCTGAGAAACCTGCTGTTCCGATTGCCACCGGAGCGGGCCCATAATGTTGCCCTTGGCAGCCTGGATGTTGCTCAAAAACTGGGCATCCTGAATACATTTACCCGACAGCCGGAGCCTTGCCCGGTAAACGTGATGGGCCTGGAATTCCCGAATCCGGTTGGATTGGCTGCTGGGCTGGACAAAAACGCCGACCACATTGATGCTCTTGGTGCTCTCGGTTTCGGGTTTATCGAAGTGGGCACTGTTACGCCTCTGGCACAGCCCGGAAATCCAAAACCTCGAATGTTCCGGTTGCCGGAGCACCAGGCCATCATTAACCGCATGGGGTTCAATAATGAAGGCCTGGAACACCTCATTACCAATGTCCGCCACCGTCGTTACCGGGGCGTACTGGGCATTAATGTCGGCAAGAACAAAGACACCCCGAATGAGCAGTCTGAACAGGACTACCGTAAAGGAATAGCGGCTGTTTACCCCTATGCCGACTACATCACCGTTAATGTATCTTCTCCTAATACGCCGGGCCTCCGGGATCTGCAGTTTGGCGATTCGCTCAAGCAACTTTTGCACGCGATAAAGGAAGAGCAGGCAGCGTGTGAGCAAAAGCATGGCCGCTATGTGCCGGTGGCTGTAAAGATCGCCCCGGATATGGACGAGCAGGGCATTCGCTTTGTGGCTGCTGCATTGCTGGAGGCTGGCCTGGATGGTGTGATTGCCACCAACACCACGATCAGCCGGGAGGCGGTGAAGGGGCACGCTCACGAGCAGGAGGCGGGCGGTCTCAGCGGTGCACCGGTACGGGAAGCGTCTGTGAAAGTGATTCAGGGGCTGTATGCTGAGCTGGGCGATCGGCTGCCGATTATTGGCGTGGGCGGCATCACGGATGGCGACAGTGCGGCAGATAAGATTCGGGCAGGCGCAAAGCTGGTGCAGATCTATACCGGGTTTATTTATCGAGGCCCGTCGTTGATCAACGAAGCTGTGGAAGCAATCCGGAAAGAAATCAGCTGAGGCCAGAAAGAAGGTGGGCCCGCTGAGCGGGCCCTTGCGGGGAATAAACCCCGTAGCGCTTCTTCGCATGGTACGGGGCGGGAGGCCCCGTTTGGGTTGCTCTGGTTACTGCTCTGATTGTGATTTGTGCGTAAAAATTGAAAAAAACAGATCAGGGTTAAACGGGGTTGGCCATTATGTTGCGGTTACGTTGGCCAGTTTATGGATGCCGGAGACGCCGGTCATGCCCTCCCAGTTATCTGTGCGGCCTTCTCGCCACCCGTTCAGCCATTCCTGGCGGACTTCCGGTTGTTCTAACGGGCAGCTGTCTTTGGATTTGCCGGACACGCCAGCGAGATAACCCCGCTTGAATGCACGAGCGTACATGTCTCTCTTCTGTCTTTTCATGCCGTTCCTCACTGATGGATTAACAGAACAAGCGTGTACACATCTGCAGTGACCTTGGCAGTCGGGAGCCTCTCCGGGACAACCCACTATTGCCAGCTCCGGTCAGAGCAGTCAGGATCCTGTTAACGGAGACTTTTATTCGGCCTCCGGAACGACGCGTCAACTACAAGGTAAGACGAACCTCGCGCCGGTGTACACTATTTATTTCATCTATATGGCGCTTCTTTTATATTTTTGTGAAATAACGATGACAGTCGCTAAAAGGCTTTTGCTGCCATTCCGGAAACTTACCGGCCCTATTCAGAAAACCAGGAGTTGATCTTGTCCAAGCATGTCTTTTTCGTAACCTGCCCCAAAGGCGTCGAGTACCTCCTGGCCGATGAATTGAAAGAATTCGGCCTGAACCTTGTGCGGAATGCGCCCGCCGGTGTCTGGGTTGAGGGCGAACTGGAGAGTGGCTATCGGGCCTGCCTGTGGTCCCGTCTGGCGAACAGGGTGATTCTGAATGTGGCGGATGTGGATGCCCGGAGTGCCGACGAGCTTTACGCCGGCGTGGTTGATCTTGACTGGCAGGCCCATATACCTGCGGGAGGAAGCTTCCGGGTAACGTTTCTTGGCCAGAACGAAGCTATCCGGAATACCCAGTTTGGCGCCCAGAAAGTGAAGGACGGCATTGTCGACAGTATCCGGGGTGCGGGTGCACCCAGGCCCTCGGTCGCGCCGAAAGATCAGGATGTCACGGTATCGGCGCGGTTGAACCGGGGCCGGTTGTCGTTGGGAATTGATCTGAGTGGCCACAGCCTTCACATGCGGGGCTACCGAACCGACAAGGGTATCGCACCCTTGAAAGAAAACCTTGCGGCGGCGTTGCTGCTGCGGGCGGGGTGGCCAGAGATTGCCGCCAACGGTGGTGACTTTGTGGACCCGATGTGCGGTTCCGGCACGCTTGTGGTTGAAGCTGCGTTGATGGCGCTGGACATTGCGCCGGGTCGCAAGCAGGAGCGGTTCGGGTTCGAAAAGTGGCCAGGACACCAGCCCGAGCTCTGGCTGTCGCTGCGCCAGGAAGCGGAGCGCCGGGCCCATGAGGGCAAGCAGGGGCGTATTCCTGCCTTCTGCGGCTTCGATCAGGATGGTCGAGTGATTGCGACCGCAGAGAAAAACATCCTGCGAGCTGGCCTGGAAGGTATCGTTCGTGTAGAAGCCAGGCCGATCTCCGAATTCACTCGCAAGAATGACTGGAGCGATACTGGCTTGGTGCTGACCAACCCGCCCTACGGTGAGCGGTTGAGTGAGCGCAAGGAGCTGGCGGCCCTGTACCAGAGCCTTGGAGAGGTTGTGGCCCGGGAGCTTACCGGATGGCGCCTGGGGGTGTTCACCGGTGCGCCGGAGTTCGGAAAATCCCTCGGTTTGCGAAGCTTCAAGCAGTACAAGTTGTTCAATGGCAAGCTGCCGGCGCAGCTATTGCTGTTCGAAGTACAGCCGGAGAATGCCCGCACGCCCCGTGATCCGGCCGCGCCGGGGCAGATTATGCCTCGCATCGCCAACGCCGAACGGGCAGACATGCTGCGTAACCGTCTCAAGAAGAATCTGAAAACGATTGGCCAGTGGGCCAGGAAGCAGAACATTGGCTGTTACCGCCTATACGATGCCGATATGCCGGAATATGCCCTGGCGATCGATATCTACGAGGGGCGGGTACATGTTCAGGAATACCTGGCCCCGAAATCAGTTGACGAAAAGGCAGCCAGAGAGCGCCTTGCCGAAGCCATGGCGGTGATCCCGGAAGTGCTTGAGGTCGCGCCGGAGGATCTGGTGTGCAAGCAACGTCAGCGCCAGACAGGTACCCGGCAATATGAAAAACAGGCGGCGACCGGCGAGTACTTTAACGTGCACGAGCACGGCTGCGCCCTGAAGGTGAACCTGAAAGACTATCTGGATACCGGCCTGTTCCTGGATCATCGCCCGGTACGTTACTGGATCCAGCAACATGCCAGGGGCAAGCGCTTTCTGAACCTGTTCTGTTATACCGGCGCAGCGACCGTGCACGCAGCGGTTGGCGGAGCCAGCCGTTCGATGAGCCTGGACATGTCCAAAACCTACGTCAGTTGGGCGCAGGATAACCTGGCTCTCAACTCGGCGGATCCGCGCAAGCACGTCGTCGAACAGGCAGACTGCCTGGCCTGGCTGGCAGACCGAAAAACCGCGAATCAGACCTTTGATCTGATTTTCATGGACCCGCCCACCTTCTCAAACTCAGCCCGGATGGCTGGCGTTCTCGATATTCAGCGCGATCATGCCGATCTGGTGCGGCAGTGCATGGCACGACTGTCCAGTGATGGCCTGCTGATTTTCTCCAATAACTTCCGTAAGTTCAGGCTGGATGAGGCGCTGGAGTCAGAGTTTGAAGTGAAAGAGGTGAGTGCCAGCACTCTGGACAAGGATTTTCAGCGCAACCCGAAAATCCATCGGTGCTGGCATATCCGGCATCAGAACTCGTAACGGATACCTGAGGAGAACTGGAAGGCATTGGCGCTGGTGTCCGTGTCTTCAAACAGCTTGCCGCCCTCGAAAACCAGGTAGGTGTTATCCATCAGTTCCAGGTCCAGGCCGGCCAGCCAGCTGAAGCTGAAGCTGGTGCTCGGGTAATCGCCCTCGATATCCCGAAACTGGGCATTGGCGTCGGCATCCCGGTTGTCGAGGGTTGCCTCCCCGCTGACATGGGTAAAGCCAGCCTGGGCATAGACATTGCCAAGCTCACCGATGGGGTAGTGCAGGCCCATGTACCAGCTGCCGAAGTAGTCGACGGCCAGGCTCAGGTCGCCACGGGAAATCTCGGCGTCTGCCAAGCCGCCCCCCAGCCTCACCTCTGCATGAATCAGGTCGCTCAGGTGGCCGCCAATCACCAGTGTCGCTGCCTGGCCCCAGCCATCCTCGTCGGATTGCCCGATGGAGCGGTGTTCAATGGCTGTCGCCAACAGTCCGACATAGTGTTTATCGGAGCGAGGGGTCTCCTGGCCAAAGGCGGCGCAAGAAAACAGGCCAAGCGCTATCAGGCTGGATGTGAGGAAACGGGGTGTGACCTTGTTCATTATTATCAGGCTTCCTGTCAGTAACGGTACTGACGCCCGATTCTGCCTTGTGTAACGCAATGTTACGCGGACTCATGTCACAGTTCCCCGTGATCAGGCGCCGGACCTCAATCCTCCAGGTAGCCTTCCTCACGGGCCAGCAACAGCAGGGAATATACGCCGTTTTCCGGCAGCTGCGGTTCAAGCCCTTCATCAAAGAGCAACTGCCGGCGGCGGTCTTCCAGTGCTTCGCTGTTCAGGCCGGTAATCAGCTCGGAAATGGGGGCGATTTCAAACGGGGCCTCCTGGCGAACGGCACTGAAGATCAGGTCTATCAGGATTTCGTCCGGATCCAGTCCATCCACGTATACGGTCTGGTCCGGCAGATCCTCGTGTAGCTCCCTGGCCAGTTCCAGCAGGGGTACCCCCTGTTCTTCCAGATACAGCAGGTCTACATCGCCCAGGTCGCCATCTTCGGGCAACCAGGCATCCTCCGGTGCAATTACCACGGTTTTCATCTGGCCGTCTGCAAGGGACCAGGCGATGGCCGTGGGAAACAGGGCGTCGTCGGTCTGGCAGTATTCGATATCCAGAAAGCGGGGTAGTGACACAGTGAACTCCGGAATCTTCGGTGAGTGCTTATGGCGGTGCGCAGCGTACCCGGTAGGAGCCGGCGCGGCTTCATGCCATACTGTAGCCGCCATTATCATGCAATCAGGAAGATCATGGAACACACTGAATTCAATAAAGACTTGATTGAGTTTTTGAATGCCTCGCCGACTCCGTGGCATGCGGTCAATACCATGAAAACGCGTCTTGAAGCAGCGGGATTTCAACCGCTGGACGAGCGCGAAGAATGGTCGTTGCAGCCAGGGCAGGGCTACTACGTAACCCGTAATGGCTCGTCTATTGTTGCCTTTCGTACCGGCACCAAGGATGTGGTCAGTTCCGGCATCCGGATGGTGGGAGCCCATACCGACAGCCCCTGCCTGAAGGTCAAACCGAACCCTGAGATTCGCCGCAAGGGCTTTTTCCAGTTGGGTGTGGAAGTGTATGGGGGCGTATTGCTGAACCCCTGGTTTGACCGGGATCTTTCTTTGGCCGGCCGTGTGACGGTATTGGACGACAACGGCAAAGTACGGGACACCCTGGTGAATTTCCGCAAGCCAGTGGCGATCATTCCGAGCCTGGCCATCCATCTGGACCGGGAGGCGAACAGCAGTCGCACCGTTAATGCCCAGACTGATCTTCCGCCGGTGGTTATGCAGGTGCCGGAAACCGATACCACCACCTTTGCCGAGTTGCTGAAACAGCAGATTGCCAAAGAATCCGGGCTGCAGACCAGCAAGATTCTGGGCTATGAACTGAGTTTTTACGATGCACAGGGTGCAGCTCTGGTGGGGCTGCGTGAAGAGTTCCTGGCCTCCGCACGGCTCGATAATCTGCTCAGTTGTTATATCGGCCTGCAGGCCCTGCTGGAAACCTCTGGTGACGAGCCGGCACTACTGGTCTGCAATGACCATGAGGAAGTGGGCAGTATGTCCGCCGAAGGTGCCCAGGGGCCGTTTCTCACGGCGGTGCTGGACCGCTGGTGTGGCGCCGGGAAAAGCCGTGCCATTGCTCGTTCCATGATGATTTCTGCGGATAACGCCCACGGTATTCATCCAAACTACGCAGACCGACATGATGAGAATCATGGGCCATTGTTGAATCAGGGGCCGGTCATCAAGGTAAACCACAATCAGCGTTACGCCACCAACAGTCGTTCCGCCGCCCTCTATCGCCACATCAGCGATGAACTGGGGTTGCCGCACCAGACATTTGTGGTGCGCAGTGACATGGGGTGTGGCAGCACGATCGGGCCGTTGACCGCGGGAAATCTTGGCGTGACCACGCTGGATATCGGCGTACCCCAGTTTGCCATGCACTCGATTCGTGAAATGATCGGTACACGGGATGGTTATACGCTGTTCCAGGTGTTGCGGGAGTTCATGCAGCGGGCCGAGGTTTTCTGAGGCCCAAAAGAAAAGGCCGCTGATATCTGATCAGCGGCCTTTCGGAATAAGTGGCTCCCCGAGCTGGGCTCGAACCAGCGACAAACGGATTAACAGTCCGTTGCTCTACCAACTGAGCTATCGGGGAACAGCATCAATGTGGCGCGCATATTAAGTACTTTAATCAGGTTCGTCAACCCCCTGAAATGAAAGGTCAAAATTTGCACAGAGCTAAGCTTGAACCCTATCGTCCGCCGGTGTGGTTGCGTAATGGCCACGTCCAGTCGGTATGGCCGACCCTGTTCCGGAAAGTGACCCTGCCGGAACCGGAAACCGACATACTGGCCACCGACGATGACGACGAACTGCATCTGGACTGGTATCGCCAGGGCAGTGACCGGCTGGCGGTGATATCCCATGGGCTGGAAGGCCACAGCCGTAGGCCCTACGTGCTGGGTCTGGCCAGAGCATTGATGGCCGACGGCTGGGATGTGCTGGCATGGAACTTTCGGTCCTGCGGCGGGGTGATGAACCAACAGCCGCGCTTCTATCACAGTGGCGCCACTTCGGATCTGCATGCCGTCGTCAGTCACGCGCTGGGGCGGCGGTATCAGAACCTCTTCCTGTCAGGTTTCAGTATGGGTGGGAATCTCACGCTGCTGTACCTGGGTGAGCAGGGGGAGCATGTGGACAGCCGTATCAGTGGTGCGGTGGCCTACTCGGTGCCTCTGGACCTGGCGGGCAGCGCGGACGTGCTGGCGCGACCCAGCCGGCGTATTTACATGCAACGGTTTTTGACGGATCTGCACGTCAAGATGCGGGAAAAAGCGGACAGATTCCCTGATCTGATCGATGTCACGGGTTTCGAGGAAATCCGAAGTTTTCACGAATTCGATAATCGCTATACGGCACCACTGCATGGATTCCAGGACGCGGCCGACTATTGGGCCCGGTGTTCTGCTCTGTTCCGGTTGAGTGATATCCGGGTGCCAGCTCTGGTAGTGAATGCAGCAGATGACCCGTTCCTTTCGGCCCGCTGTTTTCCGGACAGTCGCCGGGTATTGGGACATCACGTCCAGATGGAAATCCCGAAGTGGGGTGGGCATGTGGGGTTTGTCCAACATGCCCGGGACGGTTACTACTGGTCTGAACGCCGAGCTTTAGGGTTTGTCCGGCAGGTAATCTGAGTCGTCAGCTGCTGGCCTGTTTGTTCAGCAGCGGTTCCAGCTTTGGCCAGATGTTATCCAGCAGCCGGGGTTGTGCCTCTTCCGTCGGATGAATGCCGTCACCTTGCATCAAGCCGTCCTGATCGTAAATGCCGTCCAGAAAGAAGGGAACCAGGGGCGTATTGTATCGGTCTGAAAGAGTCGGAAAGATATCGGCGAACATAGTGGTGTAGCGCTGGCCGTAGTTTGGCGGGATCTGCATGCCCACCAGCAAAGGTGTGGCGCCGATCTCGCGTACCTGCTCGATCATATTGGCCAGATTGGATTCAATCACATTGGGTGGGAACCCCCGCAGGCCGTCATTGCCGCCGAGCTCAATGATTACAATCGTGGGATCGTGGGTTTCCAGCAGGCCTGGCAGGCGCCGCAGGCCACCGTCGGTGGTTTCGCCGCCAATACTGGCATTCACCACGGTCCAGTTCAGTTCCTGGCTGTCGATGCGGTCCCTCAGCAGCTCCACCCACGCGGTTTCCGAGGGTACGCCGTGGGCGGCGCTCAGGCTGTCACCCACCACCAGCACTGTGTTCTGGCTGGCCAGCGCAGGCAAGGTGAGCAAGAGCAGAGCCGAGAGTACGATTGATCTGACGTACAGCGATATCGTATGCATAGTAAATTCATATACCCTTTACAGATTCAACGATACAGACAATGGAGTTACCGTGAACCAGATGACGGATCTCAGTAATACCGATAGCAACCTTATGTTGCGGGTGACTGATCTGACCCATCGGGTCAGCCTGGAAACCGATACGCTCACGATCTTGCAGGGGGTCAGTCTGGAAATCAATCGGGGAGAGTCCGTAGCCATCGTTGGTCGCTCCGGTTCCGGCAAAACGACTTTGCTTGGCTTGCTTGCGGGCCTGGATACACCCACGGAAGGCACCGTTGAACTGGATGGTGCGGTCATCAGCAAGCTGAGTGAAGATGAGCGTGCCAAACTGCGGGCCCGTCGGGTCGGATTTGTGTTCCAGTCGTTCCAGTTGCTGCCGGCATTAACCGCGCTTGAAAATGTCATGCTGCCGCTGGAACTGGGCGGCACGGAGGCACCGGAGCAGCGGGCCAGAGAATTGCTTGATCGGGTAGGTTTGGGGGAACGGCTGAACCATACCCCTCGTCAGTTGTCCGGTGGCGAGCAGCAGCGCGTCGCGATTGCGCGGGCCTTTGCTTCCGACCCCGCCATTCTGTTTGCGGATGAGCCGACGGGCAATCTGGACAACCGAACCGGACAGGCGGTATCTGACCTTCTGATGGACCTGAACCGGGAGCAGGGCACCACACTGGTAATGGTTACCCATGATGAACACCTTGCAGAACGTTGCGGCCGGCAGCTGCACATCGAGGCGGGAGTGCTGACTGAGCCGGATCTGGCCGGGGAGCCGGCACACTGATGAGAGCCTCCAACAAACTCATGTCCGTGAGCCGAGACTGGCGAGAGCGCGATGTTCGTGTGGTGCTGGTTGCGCTGATTATTGCTGTTGCCACCGTAGCCACGATTGCGCTGTTCGCCAGCCAGTTGCAGCGTACCCTGGTATCGTCTGCCAGCTCCTTTCTGGCGGCAGACCGGCAACTGGAAGCCGAGAACGGCCGTCCGATCCCACCGGAATGGTTGGAGAATGCCCAGTCCCGAGGCCTC
This sequence comes from Marinobacter nauticus, assembly GCF_003634635.1. Classification (GTDB taxonomy): domain Bacteria; phylum Pseudomonadota; class Gammaproteobacteria; order Pseudomonadales; family Oleiphilaceae; genus Marinobacter; species Marinobacter nauticus. The sequence goes on from NZ_RBJB01000002.1 coordinate 60,534, forward strand.
GAAACCGGGCGCATGGTGGAGTTCTCCACCATGGTCTTCGGCGAAAGCGGGTTTCAGCTGGTCTCGGTCAAAGCCGTGAGCGATGAATATCCGTTGCGCGGCGAAATCGAGATCCAGTCCGGTGCTGCAGAGCCGAGACAGATTGTCAGTCAGGGCCCCGGCCCCGGCCAGGTGTGGGTGAATCCACGGTTGCTGCGTCTGCTCGAACTGGACATCGGCGATACTCTGGAAGTCGGCAATCTTAAACTGGAAATCACCCGCTTATTAATCCGCGAGCCGGACGGCGGCTTCCGGCTGTCATCACTGGCGCCACGGGTGATGATGCATGTGGACGATGTTGCCGGCACCGGTGTGGTCCAGGAAGGTAGCCGCGTGGAATATGTCTACCTGTTTGCCGGCGCCGAAGGTGTGCTTGAAGACTATTACCAGTGGCTGGAACCACAGCTGGAGCCCAGTCACGAGTGGGAAGGGGTCAGAGACGGTGAAACCTTCTCGCGCTCCCTGGAGCGGGCCGAACGCTTCCTGCTGCTGGGTGGCAGTCTTGCGGTGTTGCTGGCGGCGGTAGCCGTGGCGGTGGCCAGCCGGCAATACGCTCTGTCTCAGAGGGACACGGTGGCATTGCTGAAAACCCTTGGATTATCCAGCCGGGGCATTGGTGAGCTCTACCTGCGCCGCCTCACTCTGTGGGGTGTTGTTGGCGTGTTGGGTGGTCTGGCAGTGGCGTTACCATTGTTCTGGCTGTTGGTGCGTTTGCTGAGCGACCTGCTGGAACGGCCCGTTGATTTCTACCTGGATCCTTCCGCGTTAACGCCCTCCCTGTTAACGGCACTGGTTTCTCTATTCGCATTTGCCTATCCGCCCATTCGCCGCCTGCGTAATGTTCCCGCCATGCGGGTATTACGCTCCCAGCCCGGCGAAACCGGCCGGGAAGCCATTCCGGATATCCTGCTGGCGGTGGTCGCCGTGTTTGGGTTGGTGTGGATGTACGCCGGCGAGCTGATGCTGGTGGCCGCACTTTTGGGCGGGCTGGTACTGCTGCTGGGTGTGCTCGGTCTGCTGGGGTGGGGCATGGTCGCCCTCTTGCGCAGAGTGAAGGGTGGCGGCAACTCCTGGCGCCTGGCCCTGGTGGGCTTATATCGGCACCGACGTGCCAGCATGGCGCAGATGGCGGTTTTTGCCATGACGCTTATGCTGGCTGCTACGCTGGTGTTGGTGCGTTCCTCCCTGCTGGACGACTGGCAGGCCCAGCTGCCGGACGACGCGCCAAACCATTTCCTGATCAATATTGCCCCGGATGCGGTGGATGATGTTGAGGAATTCTGGGCCACTCGCGGCGCGCCCCTGGAGACGCTTTATCCGATGGTTCGCGGTCGCCTGACCGAACTGAATGGCGAGCCGGTGAAAGAAGCGGTCAGCAAGGATGAGCGGGTTGGTGCGCTGAACCGGGAGCTGAATCTGACATGGATGCCGGAGCTGCCGGAAGACAACCGGATTGTGGATGGCCAGTGGTTCGGGCCGGGCGAAACCGAGGGGGTTTCGGTAGAAGCTGAGCTGGCGGAGAAACTCGGTTTGCAGCTGGGTGATCGGCTGACCTTCACCATCGGCTCCAGCAAGGTGACCGAGCCGGTAACGAGTATTCGTACTGTGCAGTGGGACAGCATGAAACCCAATTTCTACATGGCCTTCCCGCCCGACGGCGGTCTGACTGACATGCCCGCCACCTGGATTACCGCGTTCTATCTGAACCCGGACAATAAACTGGCTCTGAACGACTTCTCGCGCCAGTTCCCGACGGTCTCGGTGCTGGAGATAGACCATATCATTGATCGCATCCAGCAGATTGTGCAGCAGGTAACTCAGGCCATTGAGGCAATCCTGGCGCTGATTCTCGCGGCCGCTCTTGTGGTGATGGCAGCGGTTGTCAGTGCCACCCTGCGGGATCGTCAGAGGGAAGGGGCGTTGCTGCGAACCCTGGGCGGCCAGCAGTCGTTGTTGGCACGCAGTACTATGCTGGAATTCGCACTGTTGGGATTCTTTGCCGGTACGCTCGGTGTGATTGCGGCAGAAGGGGCGGTATATGCGCTCCAGGCCGGAATGTTCGAGGGCACTTTCCGCTGGCACTGGCAGGTGATGCTGCCAGTACCACTGATTGCAGCCATTCTGTTGGCGCTGTTTGGCCGCTGGCAATTACGACCAGTGCTTAGCGTATCGCCGATGCTGCTGCTTCGTCGCCTCGAGTGATCGGGTTTTAGCGATAGTTCGAGAGAATGGCGTCGAGTTCGCCATTCTCCTGGATATTTGCCAGCTCCTGGTTGAAGGCCTCGGCAAACGCTTTCCAGTCTTTACGCAGCATGATCCGGAAGCCGAACTGGCTGATTCCTTCCACAGAAGAGCGAAAGTGCTCGGTCAGTCCTTCGTTCCTGAGAATCCATTGCCCGACCAACCGATCCGCAAGCGCTGCGTGAAACTGCTCGCCATGCAGCACAAAGGTGAAAATCTCCCGATCTCTGGAGACGTCAAATCGCTTAATGCGATGATCTTTGAAATAGGGCTCGAGAAAGGGATAGTAGTATCCCAGTGGCGTGACAATCGTCTTGCCGTAGAGGTCTGCGGGGTGTTTGTATTCAAGCTCAGAGCTCTTCGGGAAGAAGAATACTTCCTCCACGTGAACGACCGGGTCGGTAAACAGGAACTTCTCCGGCTCTTCCGTCCACTCTATGGCCCTTGGCGTGCCGTCAATGTAGCCGTCGGCAAGCATAGGGTCTACCCGTTTTCTGGGGATTTTTACTGGTTCCACCTCGTAGCCCAGGCGGGGGACAATCAGGTTTACCACGTCCCACATAATACCGGAGGGCTTGCTGCCATCAACGATCAGATAAGGTGGGTAGCCGTTAGGAGAGATGTTGAAGCGGAACACCCGCTCCTGATTGTCCACTTCGGCAGCGGCATTGCCACTGAAAGTGGTTAGCAGGCTCAACAGGATCGCGGTAAAGGAGAGCTTGAAAAGGAGTTTCTTCATGGCGGAACTCTGGATAGGACAGGCCCATACGCTGGTTAGATCGATACCCGGCCAACTCCCTGCCAGAATGCCCGCTAAATATTACCTTCTTACTATTTTATTTCAATCATTGTGAATCTGACTTTAGGCTAACCCCGGCCAGAGAGGGCCGGGGCGAGATATGCCTCTGAGGTATCAGGCCCAGGCGCGACGAAGCACCGCCATGGCATCTTCGTGGCTCACTTCCCGGGGGTTGAACATGATCGAGCCGTCGTCCAGGGCCAGCTTGGCAATGCTTTCCAGCTGATTTTCCAGTACTTTGCCGGTTTCTTTCAACGTACGGGGCAGTTCGCAGCGCTTGTAGAGGGCATCCCGTAGTTTTCGAATGGCTGAAATACTGGCCTCGGCACGTCGGCTCGCAGGGGTGGCCGAGTAGACGTCCGGACCTTCCAGGTACAGCAGCAACTCGCCCAAAGGCTCCCGAATGCTCTCAAGGTTGAACTCAAGCACATAGGGCAGGTACAGGCTCATGCACAGTCCGTGGGGCAGGTGGCAGATGGCTCCGGTAGCATGTCCCAGAGAGTGGACCAGGCCCACCATGGAGTTGGAAAAGGCAATGCCCGCCATGGTTGATGCCTGAGCCAGTTCCAGTCGGCCATCGCTGTCTTTCGGATTATCCATGACTGAAAGCAGGGATTGGCTCACCTTCTTGACTGCTGCCGTGGCGTAGGCGTCGCTCAGGGGGTTTTTGGCCATGCAGGTGAACGCTTCGGTAGCATGGGTGAGGGCGTCCATGGCGGTAGCTGCCGTAATGTGGGGCGGCAGGGTCAGGGTCATACGCGGGTCGATGATGGCGGCGTTAGGCAGCAGGAATGATGAGGTAAACGGCAGTTTTACGCCTTTTTTCTCATCGGTGATGACCGCCACCGAGGTCACCTCGGAACCGGTGCCCGCCGTGGTAGGCACCACAAAGAAAGGCTTGAGCGGGTGCTTTAGAACACCGGCGCCACTGTATTTGGCGATATTATCGCCGCCTTCGGATACCAGAATATTGACCGCCTTGCCGGTATCAATGGCGGAGCCGCCGCCCACGGCAATGATCGAGTCGCATTTTTCCTTGCGGTAAACGCTGGCAATGTCTTTCACCACCGACGTGGAGGAATCCGGCGGCACATCATCGTAAATGGAGACAATCTCCAGCCCGCTTTCTTCGCAGGCGGCAATCACCGGCTCTAGCAAGCCGGCCGCGCGCACCCCTTTATCCGTGACAATCATAGGCCGTTTGGCTGCCAGGCCAGTCAGTTCATAGGGAATGTGTTCCAGCGCGGCTTTACCGGCAATCACTTTTACCGGGCAGAAGAACTCGTAGTATTTGTTGGTCATTATGCTCTCACTGTCTCGACGAATTGGGTGGCGACTTTCAGATAAATGCGGGCGGCACTGATGAGTTTTTCAGGCAGTTTGATGCTTGCCGGATATTCTTTGACCGCCCTTTCGGCAATTAGTCGGGGCAGGATGAATGATTCCAGTCGGTTGAGAACCCGGGTCATCCGCACCGCGTAACTCACATCCCCATCCACCAGCATGCGGTCGTTGGCAAAGGCAACGGAGGTCTTCTCCTGAAACGACAGTACCAGGAAGGCATGGGCGATATGCTTGAACTGGATCGAGAGGTCAACGGGGCGTGGAGCTTCATCCCCGTGGAAGAGCAATTTACCGTTGCCGGTGTGCTCAACGATGAGTTTTGGCCCGTTGGGCATAACCTGCATCTCGAACAGGAAGCCCTCCGGCAGTTCGCAGGTTTCGTTGCGGGTGGCTTCATCCACCTCGCTGATTGCCTGCAGTGCGCGCCCCATCACCTGGAACATGAGCTCAACATAGCTGCGTCGTGCGTGGGACATCATTGGCTGAAGTCGTTTTACGATCATGGTCGCCATCCGATTGTTGTTGGTTAATCTGATTTTTAGAGTTATTGCTCTAGAAGTCAATGCAATCGTTGACGCGGTTTTTGTGTCAGGTCAGCAAATGTGACAACCATAAAAAAACCGGGCGTATTGGCGCCCGGCTTTTTTTGACACTGCAAAGAGCTATTCGTTGAGTTCGGCCAGCTTGCGCTGAGCTTCAGCCCCCACATCACCACCGGCCTCAGCGGCGGTGGAGTAATAGGCTACTGCCTCCCTGCGTTGGCCCTGTTGCCGCGCGATATCACCTAGTCGGAGATAGGCAATGGAAGTGGGTACCACCTGATTGGCTTTCTCCAGATGGCTTTTTGCCTTGCCAAGGTTGTTCAGCTCCAGTTCGTTCAAACCGCTGTACAGCTGATACTGGAACATCTCCGGATAGAGTGACACGGCCTTGTCGAAATCGGCTTTGGCCTTCTCCGGTTGTTCCATGCCCCGATAGATTCGGCCGCGCAGCGCAAAGAACATGGCTTCTCGCGGTTCCAGCTTGATGGCCTTGTTTACCTGATCGAGAGCCGCTTCATACTTGCCTTCTGAGGCCAGCTTCATGGCTTCATCGTGAGCATCGTAGGCTGGCTGAAGTTCCTTGAGCTTGGCGATACGGCGCTGGTAAACGTCCCGGCCGCGATAACCGCCGGCACCGATCTTCTGAACCAGCTCCTGGTTTTCCTGAACCCGCTTGGCAGAGGGAGGGTGAGTGGCGAACAGGCCATCCAGCCATCCGCTCTGACGGCCTTCCGATAGCTTCAGAAACAGCTGTTGGAGCTCTACGGCGGCTTGTGGATCATAGCCGGCTTCTTTCATGTATCGGATACCGTAGGCATCGGATTCCAGTTCGTCTCCCTGGCTGTACTGGGCCAGCGCCAGCTGTGCACCCAGAGCTGCACCACCCATGATCAACCCGGCCCATTCATTATCGGAAAGGGCGAAGCCCAGTCCGGCCACCCCGGCGCTGATCAACATGCCCTGCTGCATCCGCTGCACGCTGTGGCGGGCTGCTGCATGAACAATCTCGTGGCCCAGCACCGATGCCAACTGGGCTTCATCCTCCAGCTCCGCCAGCAGGCCGCGGTTGATGGCGATCTTGCCGCCGGGCAGGGCCCAGGCATTGGGCACGCTGTTATTGAGCACGACAAATTCATAAGGAAGGTCTGGCCGGTCACTCACGCGCGCCAGCTTCTGGCCCACATCACGCACATAAATGGAAAGTTCCGGGTCGATGTAGAAGCGGCCGCCCTGGGTCTGTTGTGTGGGTGTGTACTGTTCCGCCCCTAGTGCCAGCTCCTGGTTCTCTGAAATCAGAGACAGCTGCTTCTCTCCGGTTACCGGGTTCACAGAACACCCAGCCAGCCCTGTCAGTGTGAGGGCGATTGCCGCTATCGCGATATATCTGGTCAACATTCCGGGTCTCACTTATGTCTCCTTAACGTTGGGGTAAGTTTATAGCACAGACCGGTTTCCGACGTCGGCACCGCCCGACAGACAGTGGTCGGCGCGCTCCCCTTGGCGTATCATAACGGAAGTTTTCGCCCTATTTATCTCCCCAATCCAGGCTTTTTAACCACCCAATGAGCTACTATCTGGAATTTCTGGCACTGATCTGGTTTTTTGTCTGCTGGGGAGGGTACACCTGGTATTCGCGCAATCGCGCCAACTCTCGCTCGTGTCTGTCGAACACCCTCGATCTATACCGGGAAGACTGGATGCGGGTCATGCTCAAGCGTGAAAACCGTATTTCAGACGCCTCGGTTGTCGGTAACCTGGAACGCAACGGAGCGTTTTTTGCGTCCAGCTGTCTGCTGATTCTCGCCGGTATTATCACCGCCCTCGGCTACACCAGCGAGGCTATGGAAATTTTTGCCACCATGCCATTTTCCGCTGTGCCCAGTCGTGAAATCTGGGAATTGCGATTGGTGGTGTTGCTGGTGGTCTTTATTTACGCGTTTTTCAAGTTCACCTGGTCCATGAGAATGTACAATTTCGTGGCCGTCATGATTGGCAGCGCGCCGCTACCAGACGACAGCAAAACCAGTCCGGCAGCGAGAGAGGCCTTTGCCCGCAGCGCCGGCAACATCTGTAACCTGGCCGGCGACGCGTTTAACCTTGGCTTGCGTTCTTACTACTATGCCCTGGCTGTGGTGGCCTGGTTCATTCATCCGGTGGCCTTTATGGCTGCCTCAACCCTGGTGGTGTACGTACTCTACCGCCGAGAATTCCACTCAGATGCATTATCCGCCCTGCGCGACGGCAAGGTCTTCGAAGAAGCCATACCCGCCCGTGCCGATGCGGACGTAAAATCCAAGAACTGATCTGCAGGACAGTCCTGAATGAATGATGAAACCCGAATAAACCGGGTTAACCGGTTTATCAGTACGCTCAACCAGGCAAGGGAACTGGGTCTGAACGCAACGGAGGCGGGTGAAGGCTATCTGGTTATGGAGCTGCCTTACAGCGACAAGATTATTGGCAACCCGGACACTGGAGTTATCCATGGTGGCGCTATCACGACCCTGATGGACACCGCCTCCGGTTCGGTAATGATCTGTGGTCTGGATGAATTTGAGCTGTGTCCGACCCTGGATCTCAGAGTGGATTACATGCGCCCGGCGGAGCCCCGGAAGCCGGTGTACGCGAGGGCAGAGACCTACAAGATTACCCGTAACATCATCTTTACGCGCTGCGAGGCCTATCAGGAGGGGGGTGAAACCATCGCCAATTGCGTGGGCACCTTCATGCGCATTGGCAAAGAAGCCACGCCGAAATCCTATCGCGACCTGATCACCGGAGGTGAGGAATGACCGACCCGGAAATTCTGCGCTACACCCAGGAAACCGGCGACTTCTCGCGCATGATGGAGAGTATCCCGTACGCCAGCTGGATTGGCCTGCAGTGCGACCGATTTGGTGATGACCTGATCTTCCGCCTGCCCGCAAAGGAAGAGAACCTGGGCAATCCGATCCTGCCCGCCATTCATGGCGGTGTGATTGGTGGTTTTATGGAAATGTCTGCGGCTATTTATCTGATTATGTCCCAGGACACCTTCCGCATGCCCCGAATTGTCGATTTCTCCCTCGACTATCTTCGGGCCGGCCTGAACCGGGAAACGTACGCCGAGTGCCGGCTTACCCGCCAGGGTAACCGCGTGGCCAATGTGATGATCTCCGCCTGGCAGAAGTCTCGCTCCCAGCCCATCGCTACCGCCCGCGCTCACTTCCTGCTCGAAGACTGATTTTGGGTGCTCGCCGGGGTTGAAATACTCCGGCCAACCCCCACTCTCTTGCTCATAAAACTGTTTCTTTATTTGTGACACAGCAGGAGACCAAACCAGCCATGACGGTAGAAGCCAACAAAGAGACCCTGGGATTCCAGACTGAAGTGAAGCAACTGCTTCACCTGATGATCCACTCTCTGTACTCGAACAAAGAGATCTTCCTTCGTGAGCTTATCTCTAACGCCTCAGACGCCGAAGACAAACTGCGCTTCGCTGCCCTGAAAGACGACAAGCTGTTTGAAGGCGATTCGGATCTCAAGATTCGCCTGGATTACGATAAAGATGCCGGCACCATCACCATCGCCGACAACGGCATCGGTATGACCCGTGACGATGTGATCGCCAACCTGGGCACCATCGCCAAGTCCGGCACCGCCGAGTTCCTCAAGCAACTGTCTGGCGACGAGAAAAAAGACAGCAAGCTGATCGGTCAGTTCGGTGTTGGTTTCTACTCCGCGTTCATCGTGGCGGACAAAGTGGAAGTGTTCACCCGCAAGGCGGGTGAGTCGGCCGACAATGGCGTGCACTGGGAATCCAAGGGTGATGGCGAGTTCACCATCGAGCCGGCGACACGTGAGCAGCGTGGTACCGAAATCGTGCTGCACCTGAAAGCCGAGGATAAAGAGTTTGCCGATGGCTGGAAACTGCGCAGCCTGGTGAAAAAGTATTCTGACCACATTTCGTTCCCGGTGGTGATGAAGTCCGAATCCGAGGAGGAGGACAAAAAGGGCGAAGAAGAGACGGTAAACGATGCCACCGCCCTGTGGACATTGCCTCGTACTGAGATCAAAGACGAAGAGTACAAGGAGTTCTACAAACACATCGCCCACGATTTTGAAGACCCGCTGACCTGGTCCCACAACAAGGTAGAAGGCAAGCTGGACTACACCAGCCTGCTGTACATCCCCAAGCGCGCGCCGTTCGACCTGTACAACCGGGAAGCGCCCCGTGGCCTGAAACTGTACGTGCAGCGCGTGTTCATCATGGATGACGCCGAGCAGTTCCTGCCGCTGTACCTGCGGTTCGCCAAGGGTGTGATCGATTCCAACGATCTGTCCCTGAACGTATCGCGGGAAATCCTGCAGAACGACAGCACCGTGGAGAGCATCCGCACCGCCATGACCAAGCGGGTGCTGGACATGCTGTCCAAGCTGGCCAAGAGAGACGGCGATGAGTACCAGGGCTTCTGGGATGAGTTTGGCACCGTGCTGAAAGAAGGTCCGGCAGAGGACTTCAGCAACCGCGAAAAAATTGCGGGACTGTTGCGCTTTGCCACCACCCATACCGGCGAAGCCACCCAGAACGTGTCTCTGGATGATTACATCAGCCGGATGAAGGAAGGCCAGAACAAGATCTACTACATCACCGGCGACAACTTTGCCGCCGCCAAGAGCAGCCCGCACCTTGAAGTGTTCCGCAAGAAAGGGATCGAGGTACTCATCCTCTCTGACCGCATCGACGAATGGATGATGGGCTATCTGAGCGAATACGACGGCAAGCAGTTCCAGGACGTGGCCCGTGGTGATCTCGACCTGGGTGAAGTGGAAACCGAGGAAGACAAGAAGCACCAGGAAGAAGCCGCCAAAGAGCACAAGGATCTGCTGGAGCGCATCAAGACCGCTCTGGAAGACCAGGTGCAGGAAGTGCGGGTAACCAACCGCCTGACCGATTCACCGGCGTGCCTGGTGGTGGGTCAGTTCGATATGGGCGCCCAGATGAAGAAGATCATGGAAGCTGCCGGTCAGAAAGTGCCGGAGAGCAAGCCGATCTTTGAAATCAACGTGGACCATCCGCTGGTGCAGCGACTGGAAACCGAGCAGGGCGAACAGCGCTTCAAGGAGCTGTCTGCCGTTCTGTTCGACCAGGCCACCCTGGCCAGCGGTGAACAGTTGAAAGACCCGGGCGCCTACGTAAGCCGCCTGAACCGTCTGCTGCTTGAACTGGCCAACTGAGCCAGGCATCGCCAATGCAGCAGATCATTGTGGACATCAGCATCAGCCCTGATGAGTGGATCAAGCTCTATCAGGGCGTGGCCACCGATGTTCACACCACGGCCCGGGACGGACGTTCTGTCCGCTTCCCGGCCCGTATCCTCTCCCGTTTTTTCCTCAACGACGGCGTACGTGGCAGCTTCCGCATCCTGTTTGACGACGCCGGCAAGTTCCTGTCCATCGAACGGTTATAGCCTTCTGACCTGACCGTTGCGGGTCAAACATAACCACCTGCCTGCCGGTCGATAGTAAAAATCTTTCAAAAAAGTTTTTTTAATTAATTGTAGCTGGGCATGCTCCCCGGCGTATAGTGATCTTGTCGCTGATCACCCAGGAGTTGCCCATGTCAGTGTTGTTCGATTACACGCAGTTAGCATGGAAAGAGACGTTTGCAATCCTTGCTGAGTACTACGGCGACTATGCCAGCGCCCAAAGCCTTGCTGATCATAGCGACCAGCTATCCGGACGTTAGGGAAGTTTCAAGCAGGGGCGATCAGCTTGACCTATGTTAAATGATGCCCCTCAACAACATGTCCCCTGCCCAAGTGGTAAACACAGGAGTGAACGATGAGTCAGAATAACAGTACAGGTGGAAAGTGCCCGGTCATGCACGGAGCCAACACCGCCAGCAGTCAGAGCGTGACTGGCTGGTGGCCTGAATCTATTAACCTCGACATCCTCCATCAACACGACCTCAAAACCAACCCGATGGATGAAGGCTTCGACTATCGGGAAGAAGTGCGCAAACTGGACTTCGACGCCATCAAGCAGGATCTGCATGCCCTGATGACAGACAGCCAGGACTGGTGGCCCGCAGACTGGGGTCACTACGGTGGCCTGATGATTCGTATGGCCTGGCACTCCGCCGGGACTTACCGAATGGCCGATGGCCGCGGTGGCGGTGGCACCGGTAACCAGCGATTTGCCCCGATCGCGTCCTGGCCGGATAACGCCAGCCTCGACAAGGCCCGCCGTCTGCTGTGGCCGGTCAAGAAGAAGTACGGCAACAAGATCAGCTGGGCCGACCTGATGATCCTGGCAGGCAACATTGCCTATGAGTCGATGGGCCTGAAAACCTTCGGTTTCTCCTTTGGCCGTGAAGATATCTGGCATCCGGAGAAAGACATCTACTGGGGTGCGGAAAAAGAATGGCTGGCTCCTTCCGATGAGCGTTACGGAGACATCGAGAAGCCGGATACTATGGAAAACCCGCTGGCAGCGGTGCAGATGGGGCTAATCTACGTAAACCCGGAAGGTGTTAACGGCCAGCCTGACCCCATGAAAACGGCTGCCCAGGTGCGTGAAACCTTCGCCCGGATGGCCATGGACGACGAAGAAACCGCCGCCCTGACGGTGGGTGGCCATACTGTGGGTAAATGTCACGGTAATGGTGATGCTGGCGCACTGGGGGCCGAGCCCGAAGGCGCGGATATCGTTGGCCAGGGCTTCGGCTGGGATAACCCCAATATGCAGGGCAGGGCGTCCAACGCCGTCACGTCGGGCATTGAAGGTGCCTGGACCAAGGAGCCCACCAAGTTCGACATGGGCTATTTTGACATGCTGCTTGACCACGAGTGGGAGCTGAAGAAGAGCCCTGCCGGTGCCTGGCAGTGGGAGCCGGTGGACATCAAGGAAGAGGACAAACCGGTGGACGCCACCGACCCGTCCATTCGCCACAACCCGATCATGACCGACGCCGATATGGGCATGAAGGTGGATCCGATCTACCGCAAGATCCTCGAGGACTTCCGCAAGGACCCACAGCGGTTCCAGGACGCCTTTGCCCGTGCCTGGTTCAAGCTGACCCACCGTGACCTGGGGCCCAAGTCCCGTTACATTGGCCCGGAAGTGCCGGATGAAGACCTGATCTGGCAGGACCCGATCCCGGCCGGCCCCACTGACTACATCGAGGAAGTGGTCAAAGAGAAGATCGCCGATGCCGGCCTTTCCATCAGTGACATGGTCAGCACCGCCTGGGACAGCGCCCGGACCTACCGTGCCTCCGACATGCGCGGTGGTGCCAATGGTGCCCGTATCCGCCTTGCGCCCCAGAAGGACTGGGACGGTAACGAGCCGGAGCGCCTGGCCAGGGTGCTGAAGGTGTATGAGCAGATCTCTGCCGACACCGGGGCCAGCATTGCCGATGTGATCGTACTCGGCGGCAGTGTTGGTATCGAGAAAGCTGCGAAGGCGGCTGGATACGACGTGCACGTACCCTTCCTGAAAGGTCGCGGTGATGCTACCGACGACATGACCGATGCGGCTTCCTTCGATGTGCTGGAGCCGGTGGCCGACGGTTTCCGTAACTGGCAGAAGAAGGACTACGTGGTCAAACCCGAAGAGCTGCTGCTGGATCGTGCCCAGCTGATGGGCCTGACCGCCGCACAGATGACCGTTTTGATTGGTGGTATGCGGGTGTTGGGCACCAACCACGGTGGCAGCAAGCATGGCGTGTTCACCGACCGGGAAGGCCAGCTGACGAACGACTTCTTCGTCAACCTGACCGATATGGCCTACAGCTGGAAGTCCGCCGGTGACAATCTGTATGAGGTTCGTGATCGCAAGACTGACCAGAAAAAGTGGACCGCTACCCGGGTAGACCTGGTATTCGGATCTCACTCCATCCTGCGGTCTTACGCCGAGGTGTATGCCCAGGACGACAATCACGAGAAGTTCGTTCGTGACTTCATCTCAGCCTGGGCCAAGGTCATGAACAATGACCGGTTCGACATACAGGCATGATCCGCCAGTAGTGTCGTAAAAAGTCGGCCGGACACCCTGATTTCAGGGTGTCCGGCTACCATCTTCCCCGCATATTCCTTACAATCCGCCCCGCCTGATTTTTGATCAGCTGAATCCTGACTCACTTCGCCCCGACCCTGGAGCCTTCATGCGAATCATCCTTGCCCCGATGGAAGGGCTGGTCGACGCACCCATTCGTGAAACCCTGACCAAGGTCGGTGGGATTGACCGGTGCGTGACGGAATTTATTCGCGTGACCCACGGCATGCTGCCGCCCCGGATTTTCTACAAGTACGCTCCGGAGCTTTACAACGGTGCGCTCACAAAAGTAGGTACACCCGTGGCCGTTCAACTGCTGGGCTCCAACGCCGACATGATGGGCCGTCACGGTGCCAAGGCTGCCGAGCTGGGAGCAGGGCAGGTGGATATCAATTTCGGCTGTCCCGCCAAAACCGTGAACAAGCACAAAGGTGGTTGTGTGCTGATGCGGGAGCCGGAGCTGATGTATGAAATCACCGCGGCCGTTCGTAAAGCCGTGCCTGCGGATATTCCGGTAACCGCCAAGATGCGTCTGGGTTACGACGACCGTTCCATGGGCGTGGCCTGTGGCCAGGCGTTGGAAGCGGCCGGTGCTTCTGAGATCGTCATTCACGCCCGCAGTAAGGTGGATGGTTACAAGCCGCCCGCTTACTGGGAAGAAATCGCCAGGGTACGCGAAGCGGTCAAAAGCCACGTAATCGCCAACGGCGAAATCTGGACCGTGGAAGACTACTGGCGCTGCCGAAAAGTCTCCGGCTGCGACGATGTGATGATCGGCCGCGGCCTGATTGCCCGGCCAGATCTGGCGGCACAGATCAAGGCCTCCCAGAGCGGAGAAACACGGGAGCCCATGAGCTGGGCCGAGGCCATGGTTCTGGTGCGGGAATACGCCGCTGCTCTGCAAACCCGCCTGGAAGACAAGTATGTGACCGGCCGCATCAAGCAATGGCTCAATTACCTGCGTCAGGGCTTTGCCGAAGCCGAGGCCCTTTGGCCCCAGGCTCGTAAAATCCGGGAAGTTGCGCCCATGCTGGCCTGCCTGGATCAGCCATTAGACCTTCCGCAGCGCCACACCAGCGCGGCCTAATTATCAGCTTCCATTGAGCCTAGATAATCACCGGAACGGGCCAGGCCATTGAGTCTGGCCCGTTTTTTCATGGCTGCCTGTGCCGACCCGGCATTCTCCAGCTTTCCGGCCCAGGCTTTCTGGGCAGGTTCCTGCAGAGCCCGGCCGTAGGAGAAACTTAGCTCCCAGGGATGGTAGCCCATGCTGTTCAGAGCATTGAGGTTCTCGGTGGATTCTTCAGGTGTCTGGCCTCCGGAGAGAAAAAATATCCCGGGGACGGCCGCCGGCACCACTCGCCGGAATACGCTCAGTGTTGCTTCGGCAACCTGTTCAGGCGAGGCTTTGCCGGATTCCTTGCCTGGTGTCACCATACTGGGCTTCAGTACCATGCATTCCAGGTTCACCCGGTGCCGGTGCAGGGCCTTGAACACTTCCAGCAATACGTCTTCGCTCACCTCTGCAGCCCGCTCGATAGTGTGATTTCCGTCAATCAGTACCTCCGGCTCAACAATCGGCACAATACCCATCGACTGGCACACGGCGGCGTAGCGGGCCAGCACCTCGGCGTTGGACTTGATGGCCTGGAACGAGGGCAGAGTGTCCGAGATATGGAACACATCCCGCCACTTGGCGAAGCGGGCACCCATGGCCTTGTAGTGTTCAAGCCGGGCTGCCAGGCCATCCAGTCCGTAGGTAATCTCGTCCCCCGGGGCATTCACCAGCGGGCCTTTGCCCTGATCGACCTTGATGCCGGGCACGATGCTCTGGCTGGCAAGGAGCTTGGGGATAGCAATGTCTTCCAGGCTCAGCTGTTCCAGGGTCTCTTCGTAAAGAATCACGCCACTGATGTGCTCGCCAAGTCCGGGCGTGGAGAAAATAATGCTGCGGTATTCGCGCCGCGTGGCTTCCGTGGATTCAACGCCTACGGCTTTGAAGCGTTTGGCAATGGTCGGGGAGCTTTCATCTGCGGCCAGAATGCCTTTGCCCGGTTGCACGAGATCGGCAATGGTGGCGTTAAGTTCTTCCTGAGTGGTCATGGAGCCTCCCTGAATCGGACTGGGGTTTGAGGTTTCGATACAGCATGAGTTTAGCCGGTTATTTTTTGCCTGCTATTTGATCTGAGCTAAAGCAGCTGAGCGCTCCATCTTCTAAACTGATTGCATAACAAAACAACAAGGATGCCCCCGCCATGAAAACGGTCGTTAGTGTCAGCCAGGGATCATCGGAATACGATTACGAACTGGAAACCACATTTCTGGAACAGCCATTCCGGATTATTCGGGTAGGCACGGATGGAAACCTGGAACGTGCCGAGGCGGTGCTGGATTCCGTTTGCGGGGAGGCCGATGCCATTGGCCTGAGCATGATTCACGATCACTACCAGGTGGGCCGTGAGCAGCTGGAACATCCTGACACGGCTCGCCTTGAGGCCTGTATTCCGGACAAACCGGTGACGACCGGTGCCGGCCTCCGGGGTATCTTGCAGGAATGGGCGGTACGCCATACGCAGACTGAGCTGGGGCACTTTTTTGACAACGCCCGGGTACTGTTGCTGAACGGCCAGGCCGGCTACCGAATTGCCAAGGCGTTGTCTGAACACACCGATAACCTGTTTTTTGCCGACCCCTATCTGGATTTCGGCGTACCGAGACTGCTGACTTCCCTGCGCCAGCTAGAAACCTATACATCGCTGACCGCTCCGGTGACTTTTCGTCCTGCGGCGGTCAAATTCATTGAAGCACTGCACAAAACGCCAATTTACCGCATGGGCGAAAAGCTTATTCGTGGCTCTTTACATGAGTCGGTGAAGGACTCCCATGTGATTGTAGGTGCCATGGGGGATCTGGAGGCTTTCTCGGAAAAGGAACTGGACGGTAAAACCGTGATTACCTCCCGGGTTACGGAGTCTGCCCTGGACTGGTTCCGCTCCCGGAAAGTCGCCATGGTAGTGGACTACAGTCCCTGGCTGGAAGGCCGGCCCGTGGGCGTGAATGTGATGGAAGCGATGATAAGCGCGGCCTTGTCCCGCACGCCGGAGCAGCTGGGCGCAGACGACTTCCTGGACGTTATTCAAACCCTGGGAATTGAGCCGCGGATTCTATATCCCAACGGCTATCGGCGGGTAAACCGCTTCGCCTTCGTGATTCATCCGCTGTCTCAGCAGTACCTGACCAAAACCCCACCGCTGGACTGGATTGCCAATGTCTCTCCACCCACCGTGATGAACCTGGTGGAAAAGGCTGTGGCTTACACACCGCCTTTCATTTACTCCAAGGTAAGCGGCATCAAATCCCCCACCGGAGACGAAGCCGAGGGTTGGTTGATAACCGTAGGTGGCACACCCAGGGAAATCATGGCCCACGGCCCGGAGTTTACCTACAGCCGGTTGTTGGCAGCGGCAAAACTGGCCAAGAAACTTGGGGCCCAGATTATGGGACTGGGTGCGTTCACCAAAGTGGTGGGTGACGCCGGCATCACCGTGGCCAAACGAGCACCGTTACCAATCACCACGGGTAACAGCTACAGTGCCTCCGGCGCGCTCTGGGCCGCCCACGACGCCGCCAAAAAAGTCGGCCGCGTGAGTATTGGCAAGAGCGGCAAAATGGCGGGTAAGGCGATGGTGGTCGGGGCCACAGGCGCCATTGGTTCCGTGTGCGCGCGCCTGCTGGCAAAAGCCGTGGATGAAATCTACATGGTGGCCCCGGAGGCAGCCAAGTTGCTGGCGCTGAAGGAAAGTATCGAACTGGAAACTCCTGGGGCCATCGTTCGCGTCTCTGCCACCACGGATCGAGATCTTTCAGAAATGGATATGGTGGTCACCGCTACGTCCGGGGCCGGTAAACGCATTCTGGACATCATGCAGGTGAAATCCGGCTGTGTGATCACCGATGTGGCCCGGCCATTGGATATCCCGGCGGAAGATGTGGCGAAGCGGCCGGGTGTGCTGGTAATCGAATCCGGGGAAATCCAGCTACCGGGAGACGTGCGCATGAAGGACATCGGCTTGCCCCGGGGCATCGCTTACGCCTGTCTGGCGGAGACGATCGTGCTGGCGCTGGAAGCGAGATTCGAGAACTTTACCCTGGGCCGAAATATTGAATGGGAGAAGGTGCGGGAGATCTACAAGCTCGGGCTCAAGCACGGCATGGAGCTGGCCGCCATATCCGGCGTGAATGGTGTGTTTACCGACGAGGACTTTGAGCGGGTGCGGACTCTGGCCGAAGAGGCCGAAGAGCCCGTTTGACTCCAGGTCAGGCGTCGAGCTTTTTGCGCATCAGATAACGCAGGAACTGGGCGCCACGGACCGTGACACGCTGTTCATCCACCACCTCAAAACCGTGGCGCTCGAAGAAGGGTCGAGCGACCACGCTGGCCTCGGTCTTGAGTTCTGTTACGCCCAGCTCTTTGAGCTGCTGCTCTGCCTCGTGATAAAGGGCAGAAGCAATGCCGCGACGAGCATAATTCGGGGCAGTAAACACGAGGTCGATGTGGCCGTCTTTTTCATAGGAAATGAAACCGGCGAGATCCGAGCCTTCTTCTGCCACCAGGGTTTCCAGAGACTCCAGCCGTTCGCGCCAGGTATCCAGATGTGGCGTCCGTGAAGCCCAGGCATAACGCTGGGTTTCGTCGTAGGCACCTGCCGTGAGCTCGTGCACGGAATCGGTGAACAGGCGAACCACTGGGCTCAGATCCTGAATCCGGTATTTACGAATAGTGATCGAAGTTACGGTACTCATGTCGGTTCAGTGTGCACCTGTGTTGGAAAGCAGGTTGATAACCAAAACGCCGGCTACAATCAGCAGCATACCGACAACCGCAGGAAAATCCAGCTTTTGCCCGAGCAGTAACCAACCAATGAGCGAAATTAATACAATGCCCAGCCCGGCCCAGACGGCATAGGCTATCCCCACAGGGATCACCTTGATAGCCAGCGCCAGAAAATAGAAGGCCACACTGTAACCGATCACGACCACAACGCTCGGCATCAACCGGGTGAATCCTTCGCTGGATTTCAGTGCCGAGGTAGCAATCACTTCGGCCACAATGGCCAGACCAAGAAGCAGCCAGCTTTTCATAGAACGTGTTAAAACCATCACCAAGTGAATGAGGAGCTAAATAAACTGTGGTGGCTGAAACGGCTGTGCTGGTCACGCTAAGGCGTGCGCCACGGCTTGCTCCGCGTGGATGCGGGTGGTGTCGTAAAGCGAAATGGCAGTATCAGCCTGCTGCACCAATAAGCCAATTTCGGTACAACCCAGTATTACGCCTTGCGCTCCTCGTGCGGCCAGTGAGTCCAGCACCTGCAGATAGCCCTGTTTAGAAGGCTGGCGGATAATACCACGGCATAGCTCGTCATAAATGACGGTATGCACGAATTCCCTCTGCGCGTCACCCGGCACTAAAACCCGGATGCCACGGTTCTCCAGACGCTCCTTGTAGAACGCCTGTTCCATGGTGAATTTTGTGCCGAGAAGGCCGACACAATCGATCCCATCGCGATGAAGCGCCTCAGCTGTCGCATCGGCGATGTGAAGCATCGGCAGGCCAGAAGCCTTCTCAATACTATCTGCCACTTTGTGCATGGTGTTCGTGCACAACACAATGAAATCGGCCCCTGCCGCGGCCAACGCCTTTCCGACCGCACCAAGAATTTCCCCGGTCGCCTCCCAGTCCCCCTGGTGTTGCAGGGCTTCGATCTCGGCAAAATCCACACTGTAGAGAACCAGTCGCGCTGAGTGCAGCCCGCCCAGCTCGTCTCGCACTTTCTGGTTGATCAACTGATAGTAGGTTTGGGTGGATTCCCAGCTCATTCCACCGATGAGACCTATGGTTTTCATAGTAGTGGCTTCTTCCTTTGAACAAATTGAACCAGGCAAGACTGCCTGGAATCCGTTCGGCTTCCGTCGAGTTCCCTGAGTCTTGGGGAAACCCCGATGGTATTGTCTTCCGCATGACTCTGTATAGAGGCTTCGGCACGGGAATCAAATTTGAGGTTACCTGAGGTGTAAATTGCTTGACCAAATAGATGCCCACCCAATAACATGCATAAAAAATAAATGTTAAATCCAGTAGCAAACCGAGGTATCCAGATGGCCCTGTCATTCGTGAATATTTTCAAGAAAGAAGACGCAGAAACTGAAAGCAATGGCGTTGAACACGTCGAGGCAAGTGGTATTGCGGAGACGCAGAACGACGAGCCAAAAAAGGGTGGGCACGGCGAGGGCGGTACCTGCTGCGGGTCCTGTTCGTAAACCGGAGCTTGAAGTTAACCCCGGGCTGGAGTCCGGGGTTAGTTTCGATCCTTTAATACTGAATAAATCTGATACGCCGCGTGTTCTGACTCTTCAGAAGGCGCCTTTCGGTTTTTTTCCCAAGACGTCAGCAAATTCAGAACCCGTTTTTCGTCATTACTGCGGAACCCTGGCCAGTATACGTAGGGCACCAGGGTCGGGCGGCTGATGAAAAACAGCGCGGCTTCCTCCGGTTTCTCTTCTATATCGCCACGCAGCCCCAGGGTGAAACGCCGGCCTTCGCTTCCGGTGAGCGACACCAGCAAGGAGTTGTTGTCATCTACGCGCCGGGCGTCACTTACCGTGATGGGCGGTTCCAGGCTGGGCACCGAGGTTATGATGTACTGAAAGATAATCAGCCCCAGGAGCAGGACAAGAAGCCCCGCCAAAGCGATCGATTTAACCATGAGTGTCTCGTGGAACCCGTTTAAAGTTGGTTTTAATGGCGGGTTGCAAGTGTAACACTACTAACTGGCTTACAAGTCTCCGGAAACTAGCCTTACCGCAACATCCCGGTATTCCGTATTTTTTTCTCTCTCATGCCTGGAGCTGAACAGATTCAGCCACTGATCCTTCGTTAGCAATACCTCTCCAGTGCCGGTAACGTTCTGGCTTACGGGATCGTAATGGCCGGCGAACTTGAAGGTGAAGTCGCTGGGGGATTCTGGCCGCGCCTTGAGCTCAAAGCCCAATGTTATTTCCGGTGAAGATACAAATCCCGTGCCTTCAGGGTCTACGTCAACTTTCAGAAGGCGCGATTGTTCCAGAAACGCCGGGCGTAATTCGGTCGGAGCGTTGCCCGGCTCTGTGGCCTGGCATTCGCAATAGCGAATCTCCAGGACCATCGCGCTGTCATTGAGGAAGTGTTCGGGAGACGGGCCGCCGGCCTGGGTCATGCCGGGAAGCAAAGACAGGGTTGTAAGGCCAAGCAAACCGAATTTGAGTGATGCGATCCTTTGCATGATTGAGCTCCATTCAAGGTTTAACCAGAGGTGTTCAAGCTATTCTGTTTTAACTTCCTTCGCAAGTTACGCCAGCCGATCGAGTAACCCTGAATGCCTGAAAAATGCTCCGTTCAGGATGGAGCAGGTGCCGCCGCATGGTTGCTGATTCGTAAGCCGAGAATCACCAGAAATACCCCAAGCCAGATGGCCGCAGAATACTGCTCCCTGAACCAGACGACGCCGATCAACAGCCCGAACATGGCGGCGACAGCGCCTAACTGACTGTAAAATACCGGGCCTGCGCGCCGTTGCAGTTCAAAGGCGACCAGATAGGTAAGGGCCGTGAGTAGCCCCTGCAGCATCAGAATGCCAATCAACTGAGGCGATGTGCCTGATGGAAGCAGTTCGGTGTTTGTCATAGCGGCGAACAGAGCCAGCGCCAGGGCAGACGCCAGCAGGGTACCGGCCGCAAGAATCATCGGTTTGGCTTTTGCTGGCCAGGCCACAGAGCGATATACGTTCCCCACAGACAACATCACAGGGATGGCCAGCCCAAGAACAAACAAGAGTGGACTGGCGTTGCTCATTTCAGCATGGCGTTGAACCACAATCCAGCCGCAGGCCATCACCGCGATGGATAACCCGGCGAGCTTGAGCCAGTTGCGGTTTTCCAGCCCCAGGCCCCACGCTAACAGGAAGGTAAAGATAGGCGGAAGGGCATACATAATTCCCGTGTAGCCGGCCCCCAGCTTTGTCACCAGAAAGAAACCGATGGCGTTGGGCACGGCAATGCCGGTCAGGCCGCTGACCAGAAAATAGCGGGCGAATCTTGCTTGATGAATCGCCCGGCGCTCCCCCGTGCATAACAGCAGCACGACGCCCGCAATGAGTGTTTGCCAGAAGGCGTAGGCAACGGCCGGCAGGCCGAGAGACGTTGCGGCCTTGGCCAGCGCCAGCATTAGTGCAATCAGAAAGCCATTGATTAGCAGTAAACCCCAGAGTACGGCCTGGAGGGGAAGGCTGAATCTTGATGTGGTGACAAGCATGGCTGGCGCTCCGATGTGTGAAAAATGTCTGGTGACCACCAGTGTGCGCTTTCGGATTGATTTGATAATCAGTCTAATTCGAATAATACTCCTTCCAAATTGGAAATAATGAGGGGCGAGCCATGGCTACGGACAAACTGGTCGCAATGAACATCTTCAGGCGCGTGGCAGAACTGGGCAGTTTCACCCGGGCCGCCGACGACCTGGATATCACCGCAGCCACCGTTAGCAAACACATCGCGTTTCTGGAGAGAGATCTTGATACTCGCCTGATCAACCGTACCACCCGCCGCATGAGCCTGACGGATGCTGGTCTGGCTTTTCTGAAGCGTACCCAGGCATTGCTGGATGAACTTGAAGATGCCGAGCTGGAGGCTCGCGGATTTCAGGCGGAACCCCGTGGCCTTATCCGCCTGAACGTCCCCATGTCTTTTGGGCTTACCCACATTACCGGGGCCATCGACAGCTTTCTGGCCCGGTATCCGGAGATCGAGATCGATCTTCAGCTCAGTGACCGCATGGTGGACCTGGTGGAGCAGGGTGTGGACATGGCCATTCGCATTCGCAGCACTCTGGCGGATTCAAGCCTGCTGGCCAAACCGCTAAGACAGTCCCGGAATATTGTCTGTGCTGCGCCGGGCTATCTGGAGCATTCGCCCGCCATTCACACACCCGCCGACCTGGCCGCACAGAATTGCCTGATGTTCAATCTTCATGACCGGCCCCGGGTATGGGCATTGGGCGATAAAGAAGTCGTCGTGAGCGGCAATTACCGTACCGACAGCAGTCTGGCCATTCGGCAGAGCCTTCTCAACGGTGCAGGGGTGGGCTTGGTGCCGCGCTTCCTGGTACAACAGGACCTGGCCAATGGGGCGCTGGTGGCCTTACTTTCGGAATACCCACCCCAGATCTATACCGTGTTCGCGTTGTTTCCCCCGGGGCGAAAACAGCCCACCAAAGTGCGGTTGTTGCTGGAGCACATTGACCAACACCTCGGTGACAAGCCATATTGGGAATGAGCGGTAACGATTACCCGATGACTGTGTTGGTTCAACTATTTCCATATTGGAAAGAGTATTCTTCAGGATTCTCTGTTTTTTGATAGATAACCGCGCCCTAGAGTGGTCAGCAACACGTCACTGCTAAGGGAGTCATCACCATGAATATCCACCAAGCCCTGGACTGGCGCTACGCCGTTCGCGAATTTTCACCGGAAAAGCTTGATACCCGTACTGTCGAAACTCTATTGGATGCGGCACGGAAAAGCGCCTCGTCATACGGTCTGCAGCCGTACAAGCTCCTAGTAGTGGAGAGCAGGCCGGTGAGGCAGGCATTGCTGGCGCACTCATTCGGCCAGCAAAAGGTGCTGGAGTGCTCCCACCTGATCGTTTTCGCGGCCCAGACAGAGATTGGCGACCACACCGTTGATCGCTACGTAGACCAGTTCGTGAAGACCCGCGGTGTCCCGGCCAGCGACATTGCCGGGTATGTGGAACATATGAAACAGGCGCTTTCGGGCAAAACAGCGGCCGAGAAACAAGCCTGGGCTCATCAGCAAGCCTACATTGCCCTGGGCACCCTTCTGACCGCCGCCGCCACCATGCAGATCGACAGCTGCCCCATGACCGGCTTCGATCATAAAGCCTACGACGAAGTGCTGGGGCTGCCGGAACTTGGCCTGGAGAGCACCGCCATCGTGGCGCTGGGGTACCGCAGTGTCTGGGACACCACGGCGCAGTTACCGAAGGTACGGTTTGATTATGAGGATATTGTTTTGAGTGTTTGAAGCGAATCAAAACGCCTGATTCAGCTTCCTGCGTGCCTCCGCTAACTGGCTCACCGCGAGCCCGTAGGGTTTCAACTCTACGGCTCGCTCCAGGTTATGCACGGCTTCCCGGTAACGCTTCTGGCCCAATAGAAATGAACCGTAATTGCCCCAGGCGTAGGCATAGTCCGGGTCCAGATCGATCATTTCCCGATACAGCCTATCCCGCTCCTCAAGGTTTTTAGTAGCCTTGGCCAACCGCATGCGCTCCTGAAGCAACAGCCGTTTCTGATACTTCTGGGATGCTCTGCTCTCGATTTCTTTGAAACCCTCTGCGGCGAATTTTTCGTCTTTGTGGTGTATCGCGATAACCGTCCGCAGGTACCAGGGGTAGAAGCTCTGTTCATCCAGTGAGTCTGCGGTATTCAAATGATCCCAGGCCGTACGCAGTTCGCCTTGAATAATGAGCACCATGGCCAACTGAACGTGTGCCATGGCCAGGTTCGGCCCATTACGAACTGCGCGTTCCGCCTGTTGCCTTGCGGTGCTGACGGCGCTTTCTTCGTAGGCCCGGCGATCGTGTCGTTGCCCAACCCTGTAGCCGCTCACCAGAGTCAGGCGGGATTGGGCAACCGCCACCCACGGCTCGTCGCCATCCAACACATTGGCGCGCTGAATCAGGTAACTCGCTTCATTGCGTTGATCAAGATCGAGAGGGTCACGCTCAATCAAGAAATACGCCTGCTTGGCCATTTCGACGGCGGTGGCGGCTTGAGTCAGAGCGGAGAAAAAGGTGAGGACGATTAGCGCGCAGGCGCTTTTGATTCCCTTCATAAGAGACAACTCCAAGTTTGCTGATCTGCACTGGTCGGGGGCTGCATATGAACCTGGTAACAGGCTACGAAAAATGAGTAGGGGGATTCCAGTCCTCATGCCTCATTTCCAGTGATTACACCTTGCCCGGCGTGATGCGAGCAATCGTACGGAACTCCCGGGTCATATGAGCCTGGTCACTGAAGCCGAACTGATGAGCAATTTCAGCCAGGTTAACCTGGCCATGCTCACGAATGTAATTGACGGCCCGTTTCACCCGAAGAATGCGCTGGTACTGCTTCGGCGTCATTTCCATCCAGTGTTTGAAAAGGCGTTCCACATGCCGCTGACTGATTTCCAGGTGTTGCGTAAGCGAGCCCGGTTCCGCATTGTCTCTCATACACTCCAGAGCCTGCTGCAGAGCGCCGGGAATGAGCCGGGTGAGCCGGAAGTTGTCATCAGCCCAGCTTTGCATCGTGCTCACGCGGCTTACATTGTTGCAACAGGTTTTGAGTCGGGAAAAGAGCGGAATGAGACCGGGCAATTGCCTCGGGTCACGGGTCAGTACCGTGGGCCGGCCAAAGTGCTGGCGGATCAGGCCATAGCCGATGGCAGGCTGAAAGCGAATCCCCGCGAGCTCTGATCCCGGCGCCAGTGATACCTGGGCGGCCACCTTCTCTACCGGCAAAACCACCACCCCTTCAGGAATGGCTATATCCCCGATTCGTACGTCCCCCGCAAGACTGAACCAGATGCTGCTGCACGCCTCAGAATGCAGCAGCTTTACCACAGGTTCCGCTACCGATTCTGAGACAGCCGCAGACCAAAGCCCCTGAACGAAGGCCGACAGTGGTCCCGATGGGCAGGACAACTGAAAGTCGAACGTAGGTTTGCGAAGGCTACTTGGGTTTATGACTGCCTACCTCTGGCTTGAAGGTTTTGACGATCCGGTTCCAGCTGCTGATAGCGTTCACCGCGATGGTTACATCAACCAGCCCTTTTTCGCCAAGGGCCGTTGCCAGTTTGTCATAGTATTGGTCGTCCACCGGCTTGCTTTGGGTAAGATGCTCTGCCCACTCAAGAGCCGCGCGCTCTGTGGCTGAGTACATCGGCATATCCCGCCAAGCGCTCAAGCCAATCAAACGCTCCACTGTCTCGCCCTGGGCCAGGGCATCTTTACTGTGCATGTCCACGCAAAAGGCGCACTGGTTAATCTGTGAAACCCGTAGCTTCAGCAGCTCCCACAACGCCGTGCTCAGGATGCTGGAGTCGCTGAACTGCTCTTTCAGATAGGCTTCCTGATTCAATAGGATCTGCATGGCTTTGGGTGCCAGGCCGATATAGTTCGCGCGTGCAGTCATCGTTCATGTTCTCCAATAGTGTTGGAGTTTCACAATAATGACTACGGGCGAGCGGGTATTGAAGATTTTCGACACAACGCCACTCACTGGCGTTTGATACACAGCTTGACGTACAGGCAGTAGCTTGCAAACAACAGAATCGGCGCTGCGTACCAGAGATAGGACATTTCACTCGCGCCAGAGCGGTAGAGACCAATAACAACCACCGCACTGATCAGACAGCTTGCAGGCGCTGCATACAGGGCCGAGTTGAGTACCGAGAAATCGAACGGAGTGGGGCGGTGGGTGTTACCCACGGCGCTGAAACCGAATACACCCAGAATAAACAGCATGTAGGCCAGAAGCACCTGGCCGATTGTGCCGGCAATTACCCATCCGAGAGTCATGGAAAGTCCTTTTTATCCGCTGATTACGCAGGGCAGTCTATAACGTGCTAATGGCCCTGTGGAGGTTCTGTTTGGCTTGATCTTCGTATCTTTCGTTAAACAGCTCAAGGTTATAAATGCTGTCTCTACTCAGAAAGGACCGAAGCAGCTCCTTTCGGTTCTTGCGGTAGATAAACCCGGGCACCAGCCTGTATTCCTTGCGTACGTTACGCTCAAACTGATCGTGCACCTCAGGCGGGGCGCCCAGAATAGCAAGGTCGATATCTACAATCAGCTGCTCGTCCGGAGTCTCGATGTTGCCATTGTGCAGGGTGGCCATGATGAGGTTGTGCACGCGCTCGATGCCTGCCTTACCGTAACGGTGAGCAGCCAGGAACGTCTGTGCCCAGTTTGCGCTGTCCAGCTCGTTAGTCTTCGACAGGGGCTTGTAGACGGCATCGTGGAACCAGATGGCCAGCTCCAGCTCTTCCGGTTTTTCAGCGATTTCCTTTACGCCGTCAAAGTGGGTAAGCATGGCATCAATGTGATCGACGGTATGGTAGAACCGGTGCTTCTCTGAGTAGGCGGCATGGAGTGCGTGATAACACTCTTCTGAAAGCGGGAGCCCCAGAGCGCTCATCAGGGTTTGCCATCGTGTTTGGTTCATTGCTTTAGCCATGAGCGACCGCCATATGAGGCGACACGGATAGTTGCCGGTGCCGCGAGAGTATGGGAATCCAGAGTTGCCTGTTAAAAGCCGATCACTCCGAGGCAATAAACTGAACGATAGCAGCCTTTCGGTTGTGATTCTTCAACCAATCCCGGATTTCAACGGCCCTCGTGGTATCGGTTTCTCCCACCAGTTTTTTCAGGCGCTCGACTTTCTTGCTCTCGATTTTTTCATCCCGCACCTTCCGCTGCCATTGGTCGGTGAACACCGAGGGAAGCTTGTGGGCGAGCTCCAGGGACTTGAGCAACGTCCATTCGCTGCCGTCGAGCCAGGCCTCATCACAGAATCCGCAGAGATCGATACGGTTCTTGTGCTCGCTGGATACCGAGTATTTGGTCATGAGTTTGCTGCACTTGGGGCAGGAGAGGGCGGTTTTGGCATCATTTTCGACGGTTACATCGGAGTCAACACTTTCGCTCTGCTCGACCGGTGCATTTCGTTCTGCCCAGTCTCGATAGTAGAGCAATGACAGCGAGGCACCCTCACAGTCCGGGCAACCCATAACCGGGAGGCCATCCTCAATCTTGGTGGGTTTCAGGTCCGTGTTTCTGCATTTCGGACATTTCATGGCCATTCCTTTCTTGATGAAAACCAGTCTGACAGGCTACCAATGTTAATCTTGTAAGGTGTCGCTGGGGGGAAAGATCACCCGATAAACGGCGCGCCATACCACGGAATCCAGCGGAGCATACCGCAACGCCTGAGCAACTGCGCCCCAGGCCGTCGCCGAGTCTCCTGCTGATGCAAAATGACGGGCTTTCCGGCAGTAGAAGCGGGCCAGACCCCAGCGGATGTCACTGGGTTGGAGTGTACTTCCGTATTCCCCGATAAAATCACGAATGATCGCTTCGTTGGCGGCAAATCGGCGTTTCTTGTCGCTGGAAATCTGGCCTGCCATCACCCGGTAATAGCCCCAATACT
This sequence comes from Marinobacter nauticus, assembly GCF_003634635.1. Taxonomy (GTDB): domain Bacteria; phylum Pseudomonadota; class Gammaproteobacteria; order Pseudomonadales; family Oleiphilaceae; genus Marinobacter; species Marinobacter nauticus. The sequence continues at coordinate 87,838 of NZ_RBJB01000002.1, forward strand.
CGGGCACATACAGGAAGGTGAAACGGGCTGAAAAACGCAGCCAGATGTCGTAATCGTCGGCAACGCCGTAGCGGCCCGAAAACCCGCCCATGGCATCGAAGCATTTCCGCCGCGCCATTACCGTGTTGATGCTCACGCTGTTGTCCACCAGCATCTGGCGGGCAATCCGGCCCGAGTACCGGCGCATATTCTTGCGGGACAACTCCCGGCCCTGCTCGTCGATCATGATTTCATCACTGTGAAGGACATCCACCTTCGGGTGAGCCTCCATAAGCGCCACTTGCTTCTCCAGCTTTTCAGGCACCCACAGGTCATCGGAATCCAGAAAACACAGCAATTCGCCTCGGGCATATTGAAGCGCCAGGTTCCGGGCAATGCTCTGGCCCTGGTTCTCCTGAAAATGGTAGTGGATGCGTTCATCGTCCAGGTAACTGGCCAGCTTCTCGCGGGTGCTATCCCGGGAGCCATCATCTACGATGATCAGCTCCCAGTGGGAATAGGATTGGGCCAGCACAGACTCGACCGCTTGCGTGATGGTGCGCTCACGGTTGAAGGTGGGGGTGATAATGCTGACCAGAGGGGCTGACGCAGGCACGGTTTTCCTTTCCAAAGATTGTTCCCTTTCCGGTGAAAAATGGTCGATTCAGATCACTGGACCCTTTCAAAAACCTGATTGAAATCAACCACCAGTTCCGAGGGTTCACTGCTCATCGCGTCCGTATAGTAAGCCCTGTACAGCACATCACCCACCGGATAAACGTTCATGCCCGGCTCAGCTGGCAAATCACAACTTCCGGGAACCTGGGGATTGTACCGGTCATCTATGTAGGGAAAGCTCAGCGCCTCGTATACACCTTGTACCAGCACTCTTTGAGGAGTTTCCCCGAAACACTGAAGTACAGTTCCGGGTCCGTCCTCGAAGGACAGAGGCGTCTCGCACATCTTATCAACGTAAACGGATCGAGTAACCGCAATAGCGTTCTCTGTAATGTCGAGGCGTTCTACCCACCAAACGGGCAAGAATTCGGCGTCGTCAAATATTGATGCTGTGATCACGTCATCAATTGGGGAGCAGGCCCTGATCCAGCTTCCTACCTCAGTAGCGATTGTTTTGGCGGCAACATCTGGCTGGTCATTATCTGAATTGCTTGATTTACAAGCCGCCAAAAACAAGACACAACCAACAACAAGAATTTCCTTCATAACGTCCCTATTAAAACTGATCAAAGCGTGCGCTGACTGCATCAGACATTTAATGTCTTCAGTTGCTGTTAGTTGGGGACGCAGCGGAAAACCCATTGGAGCTTGAACGCGAGGTGAGTCACAGGGCTACCAGCCCCACCAGCTCCATAGTTTGGCTATACCACGCCAAACGGACCCGAGAATGGATGGAAACAATTGCGGGAGCAGTATGGCCAACACAGCAAAGACAATAATACAGGCGACAAGGTAACCACTACTGAGAAAGGAATCCCAGTAAATGGCTAACTCCAAATTGACCCAGAGCCAAATGAGGGCTGCTGTTGGGATAGAGAAAAACAACGATGCCAATAAGCTGATTAGCCGTGATTCAATCGGCCCACCTTGGCCTTGATTCCTTGCCATGATCTATGAACATTCCTTGTGTGTGCTGCCTTTAAACAGCAAGGCCCGGAAGCTTCCGCAACCGGGCCTTTTCATCACTCAGCGGTCAATCACCTTAACCGCACTTGCTGTCGCCGCAGGACAGGCAGGTAGCGCATCCGTCCATCACAATCACCGCTTTGGTGCTGCATTTGCCGCACATGGTGGCGTTGGCGGGGTAGTCGCTGCCGCTGTCGTCGTTGGTGGCCTTGTTCTGGCTGGCCTCAAACTCTGCGCGCTTTTCAGCGAGGATGCGCTTGGTGGTCTCGCTCAGCTCGTCGCTTTCCAGCAGGCCGATGGCCTTCAGGTGCTTCTCGATCACGGCGCCGATCTCGGCTACCAGTGAGGGCATGAACACGCCGCCCTTCTTGAAGTACCCGCCGTTGGGGTCGTACACGCTGCGCAGCTCTTCCACCAGGAAAGTGACGTCACCACCTTTGCGGAACACCGCTGAGATAACGCGGGTGAGGGCGATAACCCACTGGAAGTGTTCCATCGATTTGGAGTTGATGAACACTTCATACGGCTGCCGGCTTTCGTGGTCTGTGTCTTCGTTCAGCAGGATGTCATTGATGGTAATGTACATCGCGTGCTCGGCCACCGGCGGCTTGATCTTGTAGGTGGTGCCCAGCAGGAAATCCGGGCGTTCGATGTTCTCGTTCATCTCCACCGGTTTGGTGTCGGCTTTCACCGGCGCCTGGTGCTCACCCGTGGTCTCGGCGTCGGCTTTCTTTACCCGGTAGCCGACGATCTTGTTGCTGATTTTCACTGTCATGTTCGTAATTCCTGTCTGTCGGTTCCCGGATTAATACTTGCCGTAAGTGCCTTCTTTCAGCGCGTCGAAGAGGTTGGCGGCGGTGTGAATTTCGCCGTCGTACTCTACCTGTTCGTTGCCGCGCAGGGTCACTTTGCTGCCGTCGTCCAGGGTGAACTCATACATTGTGTTCTCAAGGTCTTTCTCTTTAACCAGTACGCCCTGGAACGCTTCCGGGTTGAAGCGGAAGGTGGTGCAGCCTTTCAGACCCTTGTCGTAGGCGTACAGGTAGATGTCCTTGAAATCCTGGTACGGGAATTCTGTAGGAACGTTAGCGGTTTTGGAAATGGAGGAATCTACCCATTTCTGTGCCGCAGCCTGGATGTCGACGTGTTGCGTGGGCGTTACGTCGTCGGAGGTAGTGAAGTAGCTGGGCAGCTTCTTGTCTTCTTCATCGGAGAACGGCATGGCGCCCGGGTTCACCAGGTGGCGGTAGGCCAGCAGTTCGAAGCTGAATACGTCTACCTTCTCTTTGGTTTTACGGCCTTCACGAATGATGTTCCGGGCGTAGTGGTGAGAGAAGCTCGGTTCAATGCCGTTACTGGCGTTGTTGGCCAGGGACAGGCTGATGGTGCCGGTCGGGGCAATGGAGGTGTGGTGGGTGAAGCGGCCACCTTTCTCGGCCAGTTTGGCTACCAGCTCCGGCTCTACTTCGGCAATACGGCCCATGTAGGCACTGTACTTGGCGTGCAGTACCTTGCCTTTGACCTTGTCGCCCACCTTGATGCCGTCTTCGGCCAGTTTCGGGCACTTGGTCATCATCTTCGGCGTTACTTCAAACTCGTCGTCCATGATTGGCGCCGGGCCTTTCTCTTCGGCCAGGGCCAGGGACTGGCGCCAGCCTTCTACCGCCATTTCACGAACCACTTCTTCGGTGAACTTCACGGACTCGTCAGAGCCGTAAGGCATGCGCAGCATGGCGAGGGTGGAGCCCAGGCCCAGAATGCCCATACCGTGGCGACGCTTGTAGGTGATCTCATGGCGCTGTTCGCCCAGGGGCAGGCCGTTGATTTCGACTACGTTGTCCAGCATGCGGGTGAAGGTGCCAACCACTTTGCGGTACTTCTCGTAGTTGAAGCTGGCTTTCTCGGTGAACGGGTACTCAACGAACTTGGTGAGGTTCACGGAACCCAGCAGGCAGCTGCCGTACGGGGGCAGGGGCTGCTCGCCACAGGGGTTGGTGGCTCGGATGTCTTCGCAGAACCAGTTGTTGTTCATCTGGTTGACCTTGTCGATCAGGATGAAACCTGGCTCGGCGTAGTCGTAGGTGCTGGTCATGATGGTGTCCCAGATGAACTGGGCTTTCACCGTTTTGTAGATGCGGCAGGCGACCTTGCCTTCGTTGTTCACCACGTAGCCTTCCTGTACCGGGAAGTCACGGTAGACGAACTGGCTGGCGTCGGTCAGGTCCAGGCCTTCGTCGTCGGCTTCTTTCTGGGTAACCGGGAAGGACAGGTGCCAGTCGTCTCCGTTGCGCACGGCTTCGATGAAGTCTTCGGTGATCAGCAGGGACAGGTTGAACTGGCGCAGGCGGCCGTCTTCCCGCTTGGCCTGGATGAATTCGATCACGTCCGGGTGGTGTACGTCGAAGGTGGCCATCTGGGCACCGCGGCGGCCACCAGCGGAAGACACGGTGAAGCACATGCGGTCGAAGATATCCATGAACGACAGCGGGCCGGAGGTGGTGGCACCCGCGCCGGCGACATAGGCACCGCGTGGGCGCAGGGTCGAGAATTCGTAACCGATACCACAGCCGGCCTTGAGGGTGAGGCCCGCTTCGTGGTTTTTCTCCAGGATATCGTTCATGGAATCCTGGATGGTGCCGGATACGGTACAGTTAATGGTGGAGGTGGCCGGCTTGTGGGCTTCGGCACCGGCGTTGGAAGTAATGCGGCCGGCGGGGATGGCGCCGTTCTGCAGGGCCCACAGGAATTCCTTCATATATTTGTCGCGTAGATTCTTTTTCTCAACCTCGGCCAGGGCCTTGGCCACGCGCTCGTAGGTTGCGTTGATGTCTTTGTCGACAGGCTCGCCGGTCTTGGTCTTGAGCTGGTACTTGCTGCTCCAGATATCTAGCGAAGCTTCCTGCATGGGAATCGTTGTGATCACTGCCTGTGCCTTAGCGTTCATTGCCACCCTCGGTTTTCAGTATGTCTCTTTTTTGAAGACGCCGTCCTCAGCGCCTTACCCCTGTGTGTTTCTGGTACTTCATGGGTTATCGGGCCAGCAGAATCACTATATATGGTGTCCGTGCCTGGCCGGGAAGACTGCCTTCCATAACCGGAATTCTGTGTTGATCACTGCAGCCAGCCTTGTGTCTGCTGGCATTTCTACTGCTTGACAATCAGTAGGTGTTGGCGTAGCTGACCCTATATATGGGCTTATTTTTTGGGAAGTATAACAGGATATAGTGTTCTGTGAATAAGAGAGCAACTATTGATTGGCGCCTGTGGGCAAAGAAAATCAATGGAAAAGTTCTTGAATCTGCGGGAAGCCGCGCCATTAACGGATTCTCTGCATGTCACTACATCTTGTGGTTAAAAAGTGTGCGCCTGAAAAGTTCTGGAATGCAGGTTTTTGTGACTTCTGCACGTATCCAAAAACGACGTGTCGGTAGAGTATGACAGTGGCGTCGTAATACTGCAGTGGCCCACAGGAAGTGATAACGACTATAAAAGGAAAAGAACAATGAAAGGCCTGAAACCTACCGTTCTTGCGCTGTGTATTGCCGGGGCGCCCCCTGCGGCCCTGGCGTTTCAACCGTTGGATGAAACCACGATGGGAAACATCACCGGCCAGGCGGGTGTGACCATTGAACTGGAGACCAAGCTGAACATTGATCGGTTTATCTACACCGATGAGGGGTCGCTTGAGATCAACAACATCTTCGTGGGCGGTACCAACCGGACCGACCTGTTTCCGGAACTGGGCGTTAACCTGATGGGCGGCGCTGCCCAGCAAACCGACCTGCTGGACAACATCCGCATTGAAATCGATGTGCTCAGTGACGGCGATGCCATCATCAACGTGCTGCCGCAGATGTTCGGTGCGGTGGATGTGCGGGTCTCCACCGACCAGTGGAATCTGGTTGGCACCACAGACTCCACCACCATCCTTGATAATTTCACCGCTGACATTCTGATGGGCGGCGCCAATATCGAGATTGATGCGGATACCGACGTGATGAACCTGCGCGCCGATATAGCGATTGATAACCTGGAGTTCGATGCACCGTTCCTGGCGGTGGGCATCCGGGATCTGCGCCTGACCGGTGATACCTATGATCCGGTTCGCAACAAAAACATTCCGGACCTGTTCGCCAAGGTGGATCTCGATATCTACAAGGGCTCTAACAGCCTGGGTGTCGACAGCCTTGCGGTCGATATGGATTCGTTCCGCGCTGACATGACCATTGGCGGTGTGCTGGTGGGTGGTACGTCCATTGGCAGCATCTTTATGGACGACCTGGCCATTACCAATACCCAGATGGTGATCTACGGCCACTAAAATGGCTAAGTAGAAACAAAAACGGGGCCGCGTGGGCCCCGTTTTTGTCTGTCGGGTGTTTTAGCCCAACAGCAGACTGTCGTCGTCTACTTCCAGGCCGCGCTGTTTCTCGAACAGGCCCAGCAGGTCCTTCACTTCCAGTCCATCCCGGTCTTTGCCGGCAATATCGAATACCACCTGGCCCTGGTGCAGCATCACGGTGCGGCTGCCGACTTCCAGTGCCTGTTTCATGCTGTGGGTGACCATCAGGGCGGTGAGCTTCTGTTCCTCGATGATCTGCTGGGTCAGTTCCAGCACGAAGTTGGCGGTTTTCGGGTCCAGCGCAGCGGTGTGCTCATCCAGCAGCAGAATGCTGGAGGGCGTGAGGCTGGCCATCAGCAGGCTGACGGCCTGGCGTTGGCCACCGGAGAGCAGGCCCATTTTGTCGCCCAGGCGGTTTTCCAGGCCCAGTTTCAAGGTGGCAAGGCTTTCCCGGAACTGGCCCAGGTACTGCTTTTTCACCGCGCTGGTCAGGCCCCGGCTTTGGCCACGTTTGATGGCCAGCGCCAGGTTTTCTTCAATGGACAGGTTTTCACAGGTGCCGGCCAGGGGGTCCTGGAACACCCGGGCAACCCGCGCCGCCCGTTTATGGGTGGGCAGCCGGGTAACGTCCAGGTTGTCGACGATAATCTGGCCGCTGTCCACCATGACTTCGCCGGCGAGGGCGTTCAGGAAGGTGGATTTTCCGGCGCCGTTGCTGCCGATGACCGTCACGAATTCGCCCTGGTTTACCGTCAGGCTCATGCCCCGAAGGGCCGGATTTTCCAGCGGGGTGCCTTTGCCAAAGGTAAGCCGCAGATCGGTTGCGCTGATCATAGTGCCTCCTCAGGCCTTTTTGCTGGTGAAACGACTGGCGATCTTGGTGCGAACGCCAGGCAGTACGATGGCCAGGGTAACCAGAACCGCGGTAATCAGATTCAGATCCTGTGCCTGCAGGCCGAGGACATCGGCATTCAGGGCAAAGGCAATGGCCAGTCGGTAGATGATGGCGCCCACCACACACGCCAGCAGGGCGCGTACCACGGTGGAGGGGGTGATGACGGCTTCACCGCCAATCAGTGAGGCGAGGCCGATCACGATTACGCCTACACCCATGGTGACGTCTGCTGCGCCCTGGCTCTGGGCAAACAGAGCACCGGCCAGACCCACCAGACCGTTGGACAGAGCAACCCCCAGTATGATCATGCCGCCGGTCGCAATGCCCTGGGCGCGAGCCATGCGGGCGTTGGCGCCAGTGGCGCGCATGGCCAGGCCAGTCTCGGATTTCATGAAACGCCACAACAGAATCAGGGACACAATAGCGACCAGGGTAAACAGCAACACCGGCACCTGATGGAAAGCCAGGCCCAGGTCGTACCAGGGAGTCAGTACCGTTTCTTCTGTGAGCAAGGCCACGTTCGGCCGGCCCATGATGCGCAGGTTCACGGAGTAGAGCGCGATCATGGTAAGGATGGAGGCCAGCAGGTTCAGAATGTTGAGTTTGACATTCAGGATGGCGGTTACGGCACCGGCGGCCATGCCGGCCAGTACCGCACAGCCAGTTGCCAGCCAGGGATTCCAGCCTTCAATAATCAACATGGCGGCAACGGCGGCGCCCAGGGGGAAGCTGCCATCCACCGTCAGGTCGGGGAAGTCGAGAACACGGAAAGAGAGATAGATACCAAAGGCAACCAGGCCGTAGATCAGGCCGGTTTCGAGAGCACCGTAGAATGCGATTTCACTGAGCATGGGTAGTTTTTCACCGTGAAAGAAAACGGGCGGGCCCTTTTGGGGTCCGCCCGTGTTGGTCAGGCGTTACTTGTCGTTTTTGACGACTTTGACGGCTTCCTGGATGAGGTCTTCGGGCAGAGTGACGCCCATGCGCTCGGCGGCCTCGGGGTTCACGTACAGATCCAGTTCTTCCATGGTTTCAACCGGCATGTCGGCTGTGCCGGCACCTTCCAGTACGCGTGCGACCATGGCACCAGTCTGGCGGCCGTGGTTGTAATAGTTGAAGCCCAAAGCGGCTACCGCGCCACGCTCAACGGTGGCAGTGTCGGCAGCAAAAACCGGGATCTTGGCCCGTTCGCCAACGGAAACAACCGCTTCGGCGGCACTGATCACGGTGTTATCGGTGGTCAGGTAGATGGCGTCGGCCTTGCCTACCAGGGAGCGGGCTGCGCCCAGCACTTCAGAAGTCTTGGTGGCCGCACCTTTAACCAGCTCCAGACCGCGGGCCTGCAGGCGTTCTTCCAGCAGTTCAATCAGCGCGGCGGCGTTGGCTTCGCCAGGGTTGTAAACGGTACCGATGCGCTTGGCGTCGGGCATTGCACGCTGCAGCATGTCCAGGTGCTTCTCGATGGGCAGCATATCGCTTACCCCGGTGATGTTGGCACCAGGGGCTTCCCAGCTTTGTACCAGTTTGGCGGCAACCGGATCGGTCACGGCAGAGAAGACCACGGGCACGTTACGGGCTGCAGCGGCAACGGTTTGTGCGGACGGTGTGGCAATGGCCACGATTACATCCGGGTTTTCACCCACAAACTTGCGGGCAATCTGAGAGGCAATGGCTGAGTTGCCCTGGGCACTTTCGTGCATCAGGCGCAGGTTTTCGCCTTCGCGATAGCCTCGCTCGGCTAGTTCGTCCTTAACGCCCTCATGTACGGCATCCAGTGCCGGGTGTTCAACAATCTGTGTGATGGCAACAACACGGGGGTCGTCCGCTTGAACCAGGCTTGCTGCGGCAAGCAGCGAGGCGCCGATCAGCGTGCGCAGGGATTTCTTGGCCATATGCCCATCTCCGAGTCAGTTACTGTTTTTTCCCGTGAAACCGGGGGCAAAAATTCAAGGTGCGCAAGTTTAACACAGCCATGCGACAATCGGTGTAGGGGAAGGCGCAGTTTGTTGCGACGATCGTTTGAGTGGTTGCAGATGCAAATTATTTTGCACGGATCACGTTTTGACGGGCTCTGGTGTGTTGAAATAGGCTACTAAAGTCTAATAATACGAGAACGCGATAAAGCGAATCCGAAACTATAACGACAAATCAGGAAGGTCCATGGACACAACGAAAAAGCTCCCCCTGGATATGGTCTACCACTGGGAGGCCTCCAGCCCTAATTCCCTTTATATGACGCAGCCCATTGGCGACGGTAAGGTGGTTGAGTACACCTGGGGCCGTGCCGTGGATGAGGCACGCCGGATGGCGGCGTACCTGAAATCCCTGAACCTGCCGGAGAAAAGCCGGATTGGTCTGATTTCCAAGAACTGCGCCCAGTGGGTGATGACAGACTGGGCCATCTGGATGGCAGGGCACATTTCCGTGCCGCTGTATCCCACCCTGAACGCCGATACCGTGAACTACATCCTCAACCACGCCGAGTGCGACGTGTTGTTCGTGGGTAAACTGGATGACTGGGACAGTATGAAATCCGGTGTGCCGGAATCGGTTCGCTGCATTTCCTATCCGCTGAGCCCGCCCAACGATTTCGAGACCTGGGACGACATTGTTGCCAAGTACCCGCCACTGGAAGGCAAAACCAGGCGTGATCCGGAAGAGTTGGCCACCATCGTGTACACCTCTGGCAGTACCGGTCGCCCGAAAGGCGTTATGCTCAGCTTCAATAACATGGCGTTCGCCGCTGCTGGCGGTATCGAGACTCTGGGCGTAGGGCCAGGTGAGCGCATGTTGTCCTACCTGCCGCTGGCTCATGTATTTGAGCGCACCTTTGTGGAGCTGGGCTCTTTGTATTCCGGCTTCCAGCTTTATTTTGCAGAGTCTCTGGACACCTTCGTTCAGGATCTTCAGCGGGCACGGCCAACGCTCTTCCTCTCGGTTCCGCGCCTGTGGGTGAAGTTCCAGCATGGTGTTTTGCAGAAAGTGCCCAAGCAGAAGCTGGATCGCCTGCTGAAGATTCCGGTAGTGAGCAAGCTGATCAAGAAGAAGGTGCTGAAAGGCCTGGGCCTGGACAAGGTGAAGCTGGCCGGTTCCGGTTCCGCACCGTTGTCCAACGATGTATTGGACTGGTACCGCAATCTCGGCCTGGAACTGCTGGAAGGTTATGGCATGTCCGAGAACTTTGCCTACTCTCACATGAACAAACCGGGCCGTACCCGCACCGGTTATGTCGGCGAAGCCCTGCCGGGCGTTGAAGTGAAGATCAGCGAGCAGGGCGAGGTGCTGGTGAAGAGCCCGGCCACCATGATGGGTTATTACAAGGACGAGGAGAAAACCGCTGAAGCCTTCACCGAGGACGGTTTCCTGCGTACCGGTGACAAGGGCGAGATTGACGAGATGGGCCGTCTCAAGCTGACCGGCCGCATCAAGGAGATCTTCAAGACCAGCAAGGGCAAGTACATTGCGCCGGCGCCGATCGAGAACCGCCTGATGTCTCACGATGCCATCGAAATGGTGTGTGTGTCGGGTGCCAACCAGACCCAGCCCCACGCGTTGGTGGTTCTGGGTGAGGAGATTCGCCCGAAAGCTGCTGACGAGAGCTTCCGCAAGGAGTTGGAAGAAAGCTTCAAGCAGCTGATTCAGGACGTAAACAAAACTGTAGATCCCCACGAACAGTTGGCTTTCATTACGGTGGTCAGCGATGAGTGGTCCATCGAGAACAGCTTCCTGACGCCGACGCTCAAGCTTAAGCGTAACGTGGTGGAAGACGCCTATCAGGCGAAAGTGGACAGCTGGTACGCCAAGAAGCAGCCGGTTATCTGGCAGTAAAGGCGACGGCTTACACGGTAAGGACAAGAAGGCCCGGCAAACTGCCGGGCCTTCTTGTTTCTGGCGTTCCGATATTTCTGGCCGTCAGGCCATGGTTCTGGAATTGGAGATGGACCGGTTCATCAGAATGATGGGGATGATACCGGCGACCACAATAATCAGGGCGGGAAGGGCGCTGTGATAGAGCTGTTCGTCTGAGGCAAACTGGTACACGTAGGTGGCCAGGGTCTCGTAATTAAAGGGCCGAAGAATCAGGGTGGCCGGCAGTTCCTTCATGCAGTCGACAAACACTACCAGGGCGGCAGTGACCAGGGTTCCACGCAGCATCGGCAGGTGTACGTTGATCAGGGTTTTGCCGGGAGTGTGGCCCAGGGAGCGGGAGGCCATGTCCATGCTGGGGGTGATTTTCTGGAGGGCGCTCTCCACACTGCCGGCAGACACCGCCAGAAAACGCACGGTGTAGGCAAAAATCAGGGCAAAGGCCGTTCCACTCAGCAGCAGGCCGGTGCTCACGCCAAGATAATCCCGCATCAGGGAATCCAGCCAGTTATCGAAGCCGGCCAGTGGCACGATGACGCCCACGGCCAGCACTGCGCCGGGCATGGCGTAACCGAGACTGGATAGGCGCATCAGGATCTGCATGCCACGGGTGTTGTGCAGACGGCGGCTATAGGCCAGCGTAACGCCAATGATCAGGGTGGTGAGCGCTGCCGCGCTGGACAGGAACAGGCTGTTAAACGTGTTCTGAATAAAATCCGGGTTCCAGCTGACATCAAAGTATTCCCAGGCGTAATAGCCCAGGGTGGCACCGGGGATTATGAAGCCAAATATCAGTGGCACGGCGCAGACGACGACACAGATCATCTGGCGCGGGAAAGACATAGTGAAGCGGTGAATCGGGTCACGGTTGTCGCGGGCCGCGTATTGTTGCTGGCGGCGCCGTGAATAACGTTCCAGGGTTACCAGGATCACCACGAAAATGAGCATCGTGGTCGCGATCTGGGCCGCGCCGCCCAGGTTACCCAGGTTCATCCAGGTATCGAACAGGCCGCGGGTGAGGGTTTGCACAGCAAAGAAATCGACGGTCCCGAAATCGTTCAGGGTTTCCATCAGCACCAGAGAAAGGCCCACGGCAATGGCTGGCCGGGCAATGGGCAGAACTACCCGAAAGAAAGTGCTCAGTGCCGAATGACCCAGGCTGCGGCTGACGGCAAACAGTGAGGGTGATTGTTCAAGAAAGGCAGCTCGCCCCAGCAGGTACACATAGGGGTAGAGTACCAGGCCGATCATCAGGATGGCGCCTTCCAGGCTGCGGATTTCCGGAAACCAGTAATCGCTGGCGTTCTGCCAGCCAAACCACTCACGCAGGCCTCTCTGCACGGGACCGGCGTAATCCAGCAGGCTGGTGTAGACATAGGCAATCACGTAGGCCGGTACGGCAAAAGGCAGCAGCAGAGCCCATTCAAAGAATTTCCGGCCCGGGAACTCGCACATGGTCACGGCCCAGGCGGTGGCCAGTCCGATCAACAGGGTTAGCGCGCCCACACCGATCATCAACTTGATGGTGGTGGTCAGGTAGCGGGGCAGGGTGGTTTCAATCAGATGAGGCCAGATGTTCTCGTCCGGGAACAGGGCCAGGAAGATCACCGACAGCACTGGAAGCGCGACAATAGCGGTGGTAAGGACGGCGCTGATCAGCCAGCGTTTTGAGGTGCGTTTTGCCAGTAGCGGTTGCGAGAGCCCCGGGTTTGCACTGGAAACGACCTCGGTCATGGTGATCCTGTTAGCGTAGTGGTGATGAGAAGTGTTGCGATTTTAGATAGTGCGTTGCTTCCCTGCAATGACTGCGGTCATGTTTGTGGCCAACAAAAAAGGGTGCCCTGGACAGGACACCCTTCGGTTTACCGGTTGGTGTGAGGCTGATCAGCCGTCATAGTCAACGCGGTCAACCAGCTTCACAGCCGCTTCGCGGTTGTTGGCGATTTCCTGCAGTGACAGATCGTCCGGGTTGATCTCACCCCACTCGGCTACCAGGCCAGAAGGCTTCACTTCCGGGTTCGCCGGGTACTCGGTGTTGGCTTCCGCGTAGATGCGCTGGGCTTCCGGTGAGGACAGGAATTCCATCAGCTTGATGGCATTGTCCTTGTTCGGCGCGCTCTTGGTGAGGGAAATGCCACTGATGTTTACGTGAGTGCCACGACCTTCGGCATTCGGGAATACCAGGTTAACCTGTTCGGCGATCGGGCGCTGGTTTTCGTCCATCAGCATGTTGCCGTAGTAGTAGCTGTTGCCAGTGGAAATGTCGCAGACGCCTTCAGCGATGGCTTTGATCTGGTCGCGATCGCCACCCTGGGGTTTGCGTGCCAGGTTTTCTTTGACGCCTTGCAGCCACTCTTCGGTCTTTTCTTCACCGTGGTGGGCGATCATGGAGGAGATCAGGGCGATGTTGTACGGGTGCTTGCCGCTGCGGGTACAGATGCGGCCTTCCCACTTGTCATCAGCCAGTTGCTCGTATGTGGTGATCTCACCCTCTTCAACGCGATCTTTGGATGCGAAGATCAGGCGACCACGAGTGGTCAGGGCGTACCACTTACCTTCCGGGTGGCGCAGGTTCTCCGGAATGTTCTCCTGCAGCGTGTCGGTCTCAACGCCGGCAACGAGGTCTTTCTCAACCAGTTCGTTGATGCGTGAAATGTCGACCGTCATCACCACGTCTGCCGGGCTGTTGCGGCCTTCACGCTCAAGGCGCTCGGCCAGACCCTGCTTGGCAAAGACAACGTTCGCTTCAATGCCTGTTTCTTCGGTGAAGGCGTTGAGCAGCGGTTCCAGCAGGTAAGCCTGACGGTAGGAGTAGATATTGACCTCGCCGTCGGCAGAGGCAGACAGCGGCATGGCGGCCAGAGCGATGGCGGCAGTTGCGGCAAGTTTCATTCGCATAGTGGTGATCCTTTCTGTCGCGTTGCTAAAAGGTGAACATTCGCCTGTAATCGAATGTGACAGGCAGTTAAAAACGACAACTATTCTCATTGCTAACCGCGAATGAGTCAATAACCCTTCGGGGATATTTTTCAGAAAATAGTGTTATGCTTCAGAACACTATAAGAAGGCAGCAAATAGCAGGGTTTCCGAGCATGGTCGGTAGTGATCGCAGAGAGCATAGCCGCACGGCAATGAGCGCAAAAGTGAAGTTGGTCCATGAACAGTTGGGAGAATTCGTCTTCTCTACCCGTGACATCTCAGACGGCGGCGTTTTCATCGTTGTGGGTGAACAGGTTTTCGAGCCCTCCTTGGGCGATTGCGTAAGCGTTCAGGTGCAGGGGCTTCCTGTGCCGGCCCCCATTCTGGACATGGTGGTGGTGCGTCGCACGGTTGACGGGTTCGGGTTGCAGTTTGCCGATACTGCCGAATAGTTGACGGAAGGGAATCTCATGATGGAGATAATGGGCGCAGTTAAAAGAAAAGGTTTTGCCTGATGAGTTCACCTGCGTACTTCAGATTGATGGTCTCGGTGTTTGTCGTGCCGATGGCAATGCTATCAGGATGCGCCAGCTACTATACTCACTATGCCATGTTCCCCGCGGAGAATTCCGCGGGTGAAACCCGGCAGGTGCGGGTGAACTGGCAAAGCGCGGAGTATCCAGAGTGGTGGCCGGGCCGTAATCAGGCCACCACCATGAAACTGGAAACCCAGTGTAGTGATCGGGTCTGGCGTATTGCCGACAGCAGTCATGACAGTGCTGGTGATTGTGGTGATGGCATTCGTGCTTGTGGAGACCCCTCGCTGGATGTCTTGGCGGCCACAGGTTCGCCGGCCACAGGGCAGTCTTCCTGTCTTACGGTAAAAACGCCTCAGGGAGGGGGCCGGGTGGCCGATGTCGGCAGCCGCTTTGAGCTTCTGGTTTCCTGCCAGCCTGCGAGGGCAACCCTGATGAGGGGTGGTGAAGAGGTGAATGTTGATTACATTCGTCCGTCTGCAGTCGCCTATACGGTTTATGCCAGGAAGGTGCCCCGGGGCTCTTTGAATGCGCGTCTGCCGGATTTTGACGAGACTCAGTGCCTGGAAGATTGAAGTCTGTCTGCTTTTTCCTGTGAGCTTTGTCACAGTGATACATTTCGTTGCCGAGTGAAAATCTGAGTTACGACTTGTTGCGCTTTGGTGACGGTTCGCTACCAAATAGTAATGGTTTCTTGCCGTTAACGTGGCAAACTGGGAACTGTCAAAGAATCCCTGTTCCTGAGGTGTCTAGTGGGCGTTCGTCAGAAAAAAATTGCGGCACATGATCTTGAGATCGGCATGTTCGTGTCTGATCTTGATCGCCCCTGGCATCAAACACCGTTTCCCATCCAGGGCTTTTACCTCCGTTCCGAAAACGATCTGAAAGCCGTTGTCTCCCACTGTAAGTGGGTGATGGTCGATGTGGCGGAAACCCGCGAGGAAATCACCCTCGGGCCAGACAAGGTTCGCCCTTTTGCCCGACGTTCCAACGCCCGTTCCGGTGGTCGTGAGCAATTGCAGCTGGCGCCACTGAGTATTCGCGAACCGGTTGCCTACAAGAACGAAGTGCCTCTCAGAAAAGAGCTCAAAGTATCCCGCAAACTTCTCAGTGATGCGGAACTGGCGCTAAGCCGGATGTTCGAGACCATCCAGGATGACCAGATGCCGGATTTGCGCCCGGCTGCGGAGGTCACCCGCCGCATGGTAGAGAGCGTCGTTCGCCAGCCGAACGCGCTTTTGTGGCTGAGCCGCACCCGCCAGTATGATGATTTTGTGTATCGGCATGCCCTGAATACCGCAGTATGGGCCCTGGTGTGTGGCCGGCAGCTAGGATTGAACGAAGGGCTCCTGAACCATCTCGGGGTAGGGTGTCTTTTGTCGCAGGTGGGTAAGACCGCATTGCCTAAAGAGATGCTGGCCCGAGAGCACCGTCTATCCACTGAAGAATACGCGACTTATCGCACCTATGTGGAACGTGGTTGTCAGATGCTGGAAGGCGCGGGTCTCTCCAGAGCCGTTATGAGCGTGGTTCAGGGGCACCGCGAGCGGCACAATGGTTCCGGTTTTCCACAGGGAATTCGTGGCGACCGTATCCCGCTGCTGGCAAAAGTTGCAGGTATTGCAGAATTCTTTGAGTCTTTGATTGCGCCCAGGGATGATCAGGATCCCATGACACCGGCAAAAGCGGTATCGCTGTTGTACGATATGCGCAATATCGAATTTCAGGAAGATCTTGTTGAGGCTTTTATCCAGGGTGTGGGCGTGTATCCGACCGGTACTCTGGTGGAGCTTTCTGATGGCCAGCGTGGCATTGTGGTATCCCACTCACCGGGAAGGAGGCTGTGGCCCAGCGTGATGGTCATGCAGGACGCCGAGCATCGGCCGCTGAAATCCGCAAAGATTGTTGATCTGGCCCGGCACAATGAGTCCCGAGGCGCCTCGGAGTTACTGACCGTGCGCGAGTGTTTGCCTCACGGCACCGAGGGCCTGGACCCGGCTGGCTACGATGTAACAGGTGCCGAGTCCCGTTGGTCCCTGGGTAAACTGATTAATCGATAAGTATGCGTATCTGCTTGCGCACCCAGCGATAGGTGCCCTCCGGCCGGAAGTTCACCAGAATTTCTGATTCACCGCCTGTGGGGCCGTCGACCACGTACTCCACTTCTGCCTCTTGCCAGCTTTCGGCGTTAACATAAACGTCGGTTGGGCGTGTGCTTTGGGCCTGCAGCTGGGCCAGTTGAGCGTCCCCCCTGATCTTTTTGACTTTCACGGACTTGATGCTGGTGTCGCCGGCGGCGTGTGTGGCGTCTTCCGGTGACAGGTAGTACTGCCTTGATAACTTCCGGGTTATAGCGGCGAGCTCTCTGCGAAGGTAATTGCGGGCCTGTTCGTTGTCGAATTCATCCATGTTGCGCACAGACTGGAGAATTCGTTCCCGGAGCGCCTCCAGATCTTCCTTGTAGTCGATATCAGGATCCAGCTCACCATCTACAGGGCGGTCATCGGCGTTGTCGATTTCCTCCTGGGTTGGCGGCTCACCGCACAGTGGGTCGTCTTTCGGGTGGAAGCAGATCTCCGCCAGGATCAGGTTGGCCGGCGAATTCTCGGCGGTAAACTCGCCGATGCTGACATTGAAATCTATGGTGTTCGGCAGGTTAGGATCATCAAGCGCCTGGTTGAGCTGGTTGATGACTCGCTCGCGGATGTCGATGCCCTCGTCGTCGTCTACGTTCTCGGTCCAGTTCAGGGCCAGAAGGAAGCGGGACAGGTTCATCAGTGTGTTGTTCTCAAACAATAGCTGTTCACGGACCTGGTGGCTGTTCAGTCCTTCATCGTCAACGGCCGGGGTTTGCAGGGCCGCGCGGGTGTCTTCCTGAAATTCCAGGAAGGTCACGTATTCCCTTGCCGGAATCCCTTCTGCGATAGGGAGATTGCCTACTTTGACCGAGAGTGTCTCGCCGGGGTAATAGCGGAACTCGCCACGGGTGTTGGTCTTTCCGGACTGACTGGCAGTCTGGTAGGTCAGCCCACCAACGCCCTGGAAATGAATTCGCCCGGTGCGGGTATCGTCGGATCCGGAGCTGCTGCCACTATCGAAGCAGCCGGTCAGGGCGATGGCTGCAGAGAGTGGCAGAATAAAGCGGGTGAGGTGAACGAGTTTCATGGCGTTTCGTACAATCCCTTCGCGTTGACCTGGAGCATCCGGTGGCCGGTGTCCGATTTGTAAGTTGTTGTAACCGCATTATAGGGATGGCACTTCGGCTATATCGGGAATCCTGTCGCAGTTTGAGGGTTTGGGGCACCTGGCTTTAATTGGCCTCGTCCCTTGAATTTTCCGGCGTTGCCTCAATCAAATAGCTCTCTATCTTTTTAGCTCCTCTGGAGCCCGGTTTCTGAACAACGGTGGGGTGTATGACCTACGCACTGGACATTGAAGGGCTGACCAAGAACTACAGCGATGGTTTTCAGGCCCTCAAAGGCATTGATCTGCACGTTCGGGAAGGCGATTTTTTCGCCTTGCTGGGCCCAAACGGGGCCGGCAAGTCGACCACTCTTGGGATTGTTTCCTCTCTGGTAAACAAGTCGGGCGGCAAGGTCAGAGTGTTCGGCCATGATATCGATACAGACCTCTCAAGCGCCAAGCTCTCCCTGGGTGTGGTTCCACAGGAATTCAATTTTAACCAGTTCGAGAAGGTGGAAGATATCGTCACCACGCAGGCTGGTTATTACGGCATACCCCTGAAAACCGCACGGGTGTCTGCGGAAAAGTATCTGAAGAAGCTCGGGCTCTGGGACAAGCGCAACACACCGGCCAGGATGTTGTCCGGTGGTATGAAACGCCGCCTGATGATCGCCCGGGCACTGGTACATGAGCCCAGATTGCTGATTCTTGATGAGCCGACGGCCGGTGTGGATATCGAATTGCGTCGCTCCATGTGGCAATTCCTGGAGGAGATGAATCGTCAGGGGACTACCATCATTCTGACCACCCACTATCTGGAGGAGGCGGAAGCCCTGTGCCGCAACATTGCCATTATTGATCATGGGGAAATCATCCGGCACACCAGCAAGCGGGAACTGCTGCAACAGCTCAGTGTAGAAACCTTTGTACTGGATACCGAGCAGCCGTTAGAAAAAGCCCCTGAGCTGACTGCATTCAAAGCCAGCCTGGATGACGATGGTGCGCTTGAAGTGGAAGTTGCCAAGGGACAGGGTTTGAACGCTCTGTTTATCGAACTGGAGAATCTGGGTATTCGTGTGCTGAGCATGCGAACCAAGGCCAACCGGCTGGAAGAGCTGTTCGTTCGCATGGTTGAGGAGAATGCCCGGGAGGCAGAGAAAGCCAGCGAGGTGACAGCATGACACCGCAAGCACTGTGGACAGCCTTTACAACCATCGTTACCCGCGAGGTTCGGCGCTTTACCCGGATCTGGCCGCAGACGCTGTTGCCGCCGGCCGTCACGATGACGCTGTATTTTATTATTTTTGGCAACCTGATTGGTTCCCGCATCGGTGAAATGGGCGGCTACGACTATATGCAGTTCATTGTGCCGGGCCTGATCATGATGGCGGTGATCACCAATTCCTACTCCAATGTGGTGTCGTCGTTTTTCTCTATGAAGTTCCAGCGCAGTATTGAGGAATTGCTGGTGTCGCCGGTGCCGAACTGGACCATCCTGGCGGGCTATGTGGCTGGTGGTATGGCCCGGGGTCTGAGTATCGGCCTGATCGTCACCTTGCTGTCGCTGGCATTCACTCAGTTAAGTATCCATAACCTGCTGATGGTGGTTATCACGGTGATTCTCACATCGGCATTGTTCTCTCTGGGCGGCTTCATCAACGCCATGCTGGCGACCAAGTTTGATGACATTTCCATCGTCCCGACCTTTGTGCTTACTCCGCTAACGTACCTTGGTGGTGTGTTCTACAGCATCGACATGCTGCCGTCGTTCTGGCAGGGCGTGTCCATGGCGAATCCGATCCTGTATATGGTTAACGGTTTTCGCTTCGGCATACTGGGTGTTTCGGACGTTAATCCGTTCGTGTCTCTTGGTATGATTCTGGTTTTCATCGTCTTGCTGGCGGCGGTAGCCTTGCGCATGCTTGCCCGTGGCAAGGGCATTCGACACTGATTCAATTCCGGAACTGATATGGCTCTTGATAACGCGCCACTGGGCAAGTCCAGTGAATACCCTGATCAGTATGATCCGTCTCTGCTGTTCCCGGTGGCCCGGGAAGAAAACCGCCGGCGAATCGGCCTGGACGATGGTCGCTGGCCCTGGTTTGGTGAGGACATGTGGCAGGCGTGGGAAATCTCCTGGCTGAAGCCTGGCGGTGTACCGGCCGTGGCCTGGGGAGAAATCCGGTTTCCTGCGGCATCGCCTGCCATTATTGAGAGCAAATCCCTGAAGTTGTACCTGAACTCTCTGAATCAGGCGGTGTTCTCGTCTCCGGCTCAAGTGGCCGAGACCATTACCCAGGATCTTTCGAGTGCCTGTGGCGCGGCGGTGGATGTGACACTTCTGAGTGTGGATGACTCAGCGCCTGCAATCGGCCGGCCCGAAGGATACGAGTTGATCGATGATGAAACGCTAGAGCAGGTGGCCTACGACTATGCGCCTGAGTCGCTGACAACCAGCGAGCCGGTGGTCAGTGAAGGCTTGTGTTCACATCTTCTGAAAAGCAACTGTCCAGTGACCGGCCAACCCGACTGGGCCACGGTACTGATTCGCTATTCCGGGAGGAAGATTGATCGGGCAGGGTTGCTGCGCTATATCGTGAGCTTCCGTCAGAAACAGGATTTTCACGAACATTGTGTTGAAACCATCTTTACTGACTTGATGGCGAGGTGTCAGCCGGAATCCTTGATGGTGTGCGCCCGTTACACCCGGCGTGGTGGCCTGGATATCAACCCCTGGCGCAGCACGTGTGCTGAAGATGGTCCGGGGCCGCGGCTGGTTAGGCAGTAGCAGGCTCGGCTATTCGGTATCGTCTTCCTGACGCAGTCGGTCGGCTGCGTCTTCGAGGGCGCTGAGTATGGCTTTGCGCTCCCGTTCGGTGACCTTATCGGAATCCAGGTACATGGCAAAGCCGCTGTGTTCGTGTTCCAGGAAGCTACGGTGAGGCCCCATGTCGCGCCGGAAATCCACCACCTCGTAGATGGGCACCGGCTTGCCAAAGCCTTTTACGGTAATCTCGCCCTTGTCCCGGCACATAATGCGGTCTTTGATCAGCGAGAAGGTCTCATACGACACCAGAATCTCGCCTGGTTCCGCCAGGGACTCCAGTCGGCTGGCGAGGTTCACTTCCTTGCCGATAATGGTGTAATCCATCCGGTTTTCGGCGCCGAAGTTACCAACCGTGGTGTAGCCGGTACTGATGCCCATGCGGATTTCCAGGGGCGTCTTGATGCCCTGGCTGCGCCATTTCTGGCGCATGATCTTCATGTGTTTGCGCATCTCGATGGCCATGGACACACACGAGAACGCATCTTCTTTCTGGCCGCGACTGGTCGGATCGCCAAAGAACACCATGATGGAATCGCCGACAAACTTGTCGATGGTGCCGCCGTATTTCAGGGCGACCTCTGACATTTCGTTGAAGTAGTGATTCAGAAGCTCGGTAAGGGCTTCCGGCTCCATCTCCTCCGACAGTTCAGTAAAGCCTTTTATGTCTGAGAAAAACACTGCGAGTTTCTTGCGCTGGGTTTCAAGCCGAACATCCCGTTCCCCGGTAAAGATGGACTGCCAGACCTGAGGCGACAGGTATTTCGAGAGCTTGTGGGACAGGGCGATGGACTGTTCCCGCTGGTTCTGAATCTGGGTCTTTGCCAGCAGCAGGGCCCGGGCCTGTTGGTGTGAGTAATAGGCGGTAACGCAGATGTACGTGCCTGTGGCCAAAATGGCGACGATGCTGGTGAGCAGGGGGGCTTCCAGATCGGCGGCGGTGCCGGTTGCCGCCACTGTGGCGGCCATGGCGGCAGACATGAGCGCTGTGCCGAACAACCATTGCCTGACGCCGCCCACGATCAGACAGCTGAACATCAGCATCAGGACAACCGATACCGACGGAATGGCGATTAATCCGATCAAACCAATAAAGCTGCCTCCGATTATGCAGTCGAGGAACAGCATTTTTTGCCGAATCCGGGCTGAACGTCGCAGGAAGGTTCGCCGTGTAAGCACGTGCGCGAGATGAGGCCAGATCAGAGCGCCAGCCACCATCCAGAGAAGCAATTGGGGAAACACATCCTGAAGGACACCCGTGACAATAATGGCGGCAGTGGCGGTGTAGGCCAGTATCCGACCGTTGTAATCGGGCATCGGTGGAATCGCCACCGTGTGGTCGTAGATGTCGCCTTGCCCCAGCTTGCCGGTATTGCCGGTTACGCTGCGTAATTCAGCGGGTGCGCTCATCATTTTCAGAACCGGATCCTTCCGATAAGTATGTCGCGAAACATTCCCCAGTCTCCCATAAGGCAATAAACAGCCCACAAGACAACACTCAGAGCAAGCTTGCACTCAATAAAATGAAAGCGGAGGCAGTCAGCGCCACTGTGATCATCCAGGTGGTCCGGGTAGAATTCTGCAAAGTTGCGAAATGCCCGCTGGTCGCTCATTGTATGTTGCCGGTTCTTTATAATTGTTGGTTTGAACTACGACTAAAGATTAACAGCATTACGTAGAACTCACAATTCATCGGGGCCGCTTCCGGCCCAACCGAAAATCATGCAACCAATCAACAGCGAGACTGTATGAGTTCGATAACCCGTTTTATTCTGGATCGTGCTTCGGAGCCCCGTTTGCAGGCACCGGCACCACCGGTGTCTGTGGTTGATCAGGCCTTCCGGTGCGCGGCCCGGGCCCCGGATCATGCGTTGTTGAGGCCCTGGCGTTATCTCGTGATAGAGGGGGAAGGCCTGGCAGCTCTGGGCGACCTGTTTGCTGAATGCTGCCCGCCGGAGGCTTCTGATAAGGAGCGTGAGAAGGCCCGGAATGCTCCGGCTCGTGCACCCATGATTATTGTCGGTATTGCGTCGCCCCGTCATCATCCGAAGGTGCCGGAGGTGGAGCAGGTAATGTCGGCAGCGGCCGGTATGAGTTTTATCTCCCTGGCGCTGAATGATGCCGGCTACGGCGCCATGTGGCGAACCGGGCCTGTGGCTTATCATCCGTCGCTGCATGACGGTCTTGGGCTGCTGCCGGGCGAGTCCATTGTCGGTTTCCTCTATACCGGTACCGTTGCCAGTGAGAAACCATCGGTGCCCCGGCCCGATACCAAAGAGTATGTCTCAAGGTGGGCCGCGCCAGGGCGCACTTCCCCTTGGCAAGTCTGAGCCTCGATCAGCGGCAACTCCGCCTGGGGAAACCCGTTGCCGCCCTCGTTGCGTTTAACCGGAATTTGCCGCTCATTTATTCGACAGCCCTCTTGGAAGCCCGCATTACAGCGGGCTTTTTCAATTCTGGCACTCTGCTTGCTTTAATCACTTCAGAACGCAAAACCGGCAAGTTCACAGGTTCAGCCTGGTCGGTGCAAAGATCTGGAGGCAGTAATGGCTATTACATTCGACAAAGCGCTTGGTATTCATGAGCACGCGCTGCAGGCGCGGGTCAAGCGGGCCGAAGTGCTGGCGAACAACCTGGCAAATGCCGACACCCCGGGCTACAAAGCCCGCGACGTGGATTTCCAGGCGATGATGCAGAAGGCGCAGGATTCCATGACGGGCTTTGGTATGACCACGACCCACAGTGGCCATATGGACACCTCCAGCCCTGGCGCTGACGGCGAGCTGCTGTACCGTACCCCGCACCAGCCATCAATTGATGGCAATACCGTGGATGCGCAGGCCGAGCAGACCCGTTTCATGCGCAACGCCATGGATTACCAGGCCAGCTTCCAGTTCCTGAGTAGTCGGTTTTCCGGCCTGACCAAGGCGCTGAAGGGCGAATAAGCCGCAGTCCGTACGAGATTGAAGGAGATTGTCATGTCACTGGGTAACATTTTCGACATCGCCGGTTCCGGCATGACCGCACAGTCACTGCGGCTCAACACCACCGCGTCTAACATTGCCAACGCAGAAACCGCCAGTTCGAGCACGGATACAACGTACCGTGCCCGCAAACCGGTGTTTGCCGCTATTCAGCAGGCCATGCTGAACCCTGATCAGCAGGGATTTGGTATTGGTTCCGAAGAGGGGGCCGGGGCAGGTGTTCGCGTTGAGGGGATTGTCGAGAGCGATGCAGAACTGCAGATGCGCTATGAGCCGAATCACCCTGCCGCGAACGAGGAAGGGTACGTTTATTACCCCAACGTGAACGTGGTTGAGGAAATGGCGGACATGATGTCGTCGTCCCGCAGTTTTCAGATGAATGTGGATGTCATGAACACCGCCAAATCCATGATGCAGCGAATTCTGACACTGGGTCAGCAGTAACAAGTGAGGATTAAGCCATGAGTGCAGTGAATTCCGCAGCCGCCTCAGACGTGCTGAGCCAGTACCAACTGAACCAGGAGGGCAAGACCCCTGGTGGCAACGAGCTGGGTAAAGACGCGTTTATGGAGCTGATGCTGGCGCAGCTCAAGAATCAGAACCCACTGGAGCCGCAGGACAACGGCGATTTTATCGCCCAGTTGGCCCAGTTCAGTTCACTGGAAGAAATGCAGAATCTGTCGGGCAGTGTCGACGATGTGGTTGGTCAGTTCCGGTCCAGCCAGGCCTTGCAGGCCTCGGCGATGGTGGGCAAAACCGTTCTGGCACCCTCCAGTGTGGGCATTCTGGGTAGCGAAGGCGAGATAACTGGCACCATTCAGGTGCCGGCTTCCACGGGTGGGCTGCGACTGTCGGTCATGAATCAAAGCGGTGAGTTAGTTCGCCAGATTGATATGGGCAGCAGCCAGGCTGGTGTGGTTTCGTTCCAGTGGGATGGGCAAGACGGCAACGGCAATCCTTTGCCGCCCGGCCCCTACTCGATTGTGGCGCAGGGCTCCTATCCCTCCGGATCGGAGCAGTTGGCGACCATGGTGAGCGCTAATGTCGACAGTGTGTCGTTGGGGCAGGGTGGTTCCATTACTCTGAATCTGGCCGGAATGGGCTCCATTCCGCTGTCTGAAGTCAAACAAATCAACTGATCCGGTGTCAGACCAGGAGGTATAAGTCATGGCATTTAACACAGGTTTGAGTGGTCTGCGCGCCGCTTCGGTGGATCTGGATGTCACCGGTAACAACATCGCCAACGCCAGTACCGTCGGCTTCAAAAGCAGCAAGGTACAGTTCGGTGATTTGTACGCCAGTGGTTTCCTGAGTGCCGGTACCAATCCGATTGGCGACGGCGTGCGGGTGCAGGACGTAAAGCAGTCATTCGGTCAGGGCAATATCAGCTTCACCGATAACGGCCTGGATATGGCTATCAGTGGTGATGGCTTCTTTATTCTGAACAATGGCGGTGAAATCCGTTACTCCCGGGCTGGCCAGTTCGGGATTGATAAAGAAGGCTATGTTGTTAATAACCAGAATATGAGGGTGCAAGGTTATACCGCTGATGATGATGGCAACCTGTCTGGCATCCGTGGTGACCTTCAGATTGAAACCGACAACCTGGCGCCCCGTCGCACAACGAATCTCCAGACCGATCTGAATCTGGATTCCCGAGAGACTGTGCTTGAGCGTCGCATCCGGGATTTTGATCCGATCGCGCTTGCAGATCTTCAAGGTTCCGGCTTTACCTTCGGCTACTCCGACGGCACCAGTGATTACACGGTACCGCAGATTGATGCCACGGCTTCTGCCAGTGATGCTGCCATTGCCATTAATGCTGCGCCGGGAGTAACGGCCACTGCCAGAACCGCAGCTTCCCTGACCGGTTTGACCGATAGCGATGTGAGCAGCGCCACCAATTTCCGGCTTGAAATCCGGATAGACGGATCTGCACCGATCCCGCTGAATCTGGAAAATGTATCCTCCCTGGAAGATGTGGCGGAAGCCATTAACGACACCAGCGACAATGCGATCTCGGCCTCGGTTGTCGATGATGACGAAGACCCCTCAACCCCCGATGTTTTGCGAATCATCCACAGTGGTGGGCAGCCGCTGGAGGTAGCCTACGGCGATGCTCCCACAGGTACTCCGCTCACCAACAACCAGCAATATGACGGTGAGGTGTTCGTTACCACCGATCGCAATGTTGAGCAGGTGACCACTGATTCAGGTAGCAACGCGTTTGAAGTCGCCTTCAATGCGACACCGTTTACCGTAACCAACGAATTCAATCCCATCGACCAGCGTACTTACAACCACGCAACGTCGACCACCATTTTTGACAGCCTGGGCAATTCCCACGAATTGACCCAGTTCTATGTAAAAGAGCCATCTCCGGGTAACGGGGTGGGTCAGAGCCAGTGGTCTATCTACCTCCAGATTGACGGTGAACTGGTGGGTGGTACCGACCAGACGCCATACACTGCCTTGTTTGACCAGGATGGCCAGCTGGAATCCATCAACGGTGATCCGAACGGTGAGTTGATTATTACCGACTGGGTGCCTAAGGATCCAAGCGGTGATCCGAACGGTGCTGACGGCCCGCCGGCAAATCCCGGTGATGTGGTCAGCCCGATTCCTGAGCCGGCCACCAGTTCTGCGTTCGTTGTCAATCTGGCCAATACCACCCAGTATGGCGCGGCATTTGGTGTTAACGATCAGCAGCAGAACGGCTACACCACCGGCCGTCTTTCAGGCCTCGATGTGTCCGACCAGGGCGTGATCTTCGCCCGGTATACCAATGGTCAGTCCAAGTCTCTGGGTCAGGTGGCGCTGGCTGCGTTCAATAACACTGACGGTCTTTCTCCGGTGGGTGACACCACATGGGTGGAAACCTTTGAATCCGGCCAGCCGGTGATTGGTGCTCCGGATACCGGCACGCTTGGTTCCATCAAGGCCAGCTCCGTAGAGGACTCCAATGTGGATCTTTCGGCAGAGCTGGTGAACCTGATCATTGCCCAGCGCAACTACCAGGCCAACGCCAAAACCATTGAAACCTCCGATGCGGTCACCCAGACCATCATCAACCTCCGATAATTTCGCGCCCTAGCGAACATGGCATGACTCCTGCAGGAAGACTGGAAACAGTCAAAATTCCGGCAGGAGTTTGCCCATGGACAAAGCCCTCTATATTGGAATGTCTGGCGCCAAGCAGAACATGCTGGCCCAGCGTGCCCATGCCAACAACCTGGCTAACGTCAATACCACCGGGTTCAAGAAGGATTTTGCCCAGGCCCGCAGTATGCCCGTGTTCGGTGAGCACCATCCCACCCGCGCCTACGCCATGACCGAGCGGCCCGGCACTGATCTCTCGCCCGGCGCTTTAATGGAGACCGGCCGCAAGCTGGATGTGGCGGTAGACGGCGGTGGCTGGCTCGCCGTTCAAAACAACCTGGGCGAAGAGGTATTCACCCGTACCGGTAGCTTACAGGTCGACGTGAACGGGCTTGTGCGGCTGGCGAGTGGCGAGCTGGTTCTGGGTAACGGTGGGCCGGTGGCTCTTCCTCCTTTTGACAATCTTCAGGTTGGCTCGGACGGCACCATCTCCATTGTGCCGGTAGGTGGGCCGCCGGATCAGCTAGTGGAAGTTGACCGACTGAAGCTTGTCAACCCACCGGCAGATGCACTTGAGAAAGGTCTGGATGGGTTCATTCGACGCAAGCCGGATCAGGCTCTGGATGGTCCAGAGCCACCGGATGCAGCCATGCGTGTCGCCACCGGTTTTCTCGAAAGTTCAAACGTGAATGCGGTGGAGGAAATGATCTCCAACCTGCAGTTATCTCGGCAATACGAGATGCAGGTAAAGGTGATGTCGACCGCCAATGAAAATTCCGAGGCTACGGCACGACTGTTGCAGAACCTCTGATAACGATGATCAAACGCCATCGGTTGGTGGAGAGCGGCAAAAGATCGCCGCATCGGCCACCGGCAGGCAAGGAGTAAAACCATGCATCCAGCACTTTGGGTCAGTAAAACCGGGTTGAGCGCGCAGGACACCAACATGTCCACCATTTCCAACAACCTGGCCAATGTGAACACCACCGGCTTCAAGCGGGATCGGGCGGTGTTCCAGGATCTGCTGTATCAGATAAACCGTCAGCCCGGCGGGCAGAGCACTGAGAACACGCAGTTGCCCTCTGGTCTGCAGCTGGGGACCGGGGTCCGGATTGTTGGCACTGCCAAGCAATTCAGCCAGGGCAACCTGCAGATAACTGAGCAGCCTCTGGATATGGCGGTGAATGGTCGGGGATTCTTTCAGATTCAGATGCCGGACGGACAGATCGCCTATACCCGGGATGGCCAGTTTCAACTGAACTCTGACGGCGATGTGGTCACGCCGGATGGTTTTCCGCTTCAGCCGAATATCAATGTGCCGGAGAACGCCACCAATATCACCATTGGCAAAGATGGGACGGTCACCGCTATTACCGATGACCAGGCTGCGCCCGTCAACCTCGGGCAGATCACCCTGGTGGATTTCATCAACCCGCAGGGCTTGCAGGCCATCGGTAATAATCTGTTCAAGCAGACCAATGCCAGTGGTGATCCGGCTGAAGGTGAAGCCGGACTTGCAGGTCTCGGGTCCATTGAACAGGGCACTATTGAATCCTCCAACGTAGAGGTGGTGGAAGAGCTGGTGAACATGATTACGACCCAGCGTGCCTATGAAATGAACTCCAAGGTGGTTTCGACCACAGACCAGATGCTTCAGTTCATCACCAACAATATCGGTTAAGCCATGAAACGCATTCAACGCAGTTTACACACTGAACGGCTGGCCACCCTGGCACTGGTGGGTGTGCTGATTGTGCTGCAGGGATGCACCGCCATGTCTCGCCCCCGGGCTATGCCGGACGATCCGGCCTACGCTCCGGTTCGTGCTCAATCGATGATGCAGCGCGACCCGGATTCCGGGGCAATTTATCAGGTGTCCAGGAATTACAATCTGTACGGCGATACCAAGGCACTCAACGTGGGTGACGTGCTCACGGTATTGCTGCAGGAATCCACCAGCGCCAGCAAGAACGCTGAAACCTCCATTACCAAGGATCAGGAACTGAGCATTCCGGAACCGAGCATCTTTGGAAAGACAAATATCGGCCTGAACGCTTCTGCCAATTTTGAGCGGGACTTTGAAGGCTCCGCCGAAGCTGACCAGAGCAACAGCCTGGCTGGCAGTATTACCGTAACGGTCACCGAGGTTCTGCCTAATGGTGTGCTTCGTGTCCGCGGCGAGAAGTGGTTGTCTCTCACCAATGGGGATGAATACATCCGGTTGACCGGTCTGGTTCGGCCACAGGATATCCAGCCGGATAATACCGTTGCCTCCAATCGTGTTGCAGATGCCCGGTTTGCCTACGGCGGTACCGGTGATTTTGACCAGGCCAACCAGATGGGCTGGCTGGCTCGCTTCTTTAACAGTGAGTGGTGGCCGCTATGATCCGCAAACTGATTGCTGTTTTTGCCCTTACGGCCCTGTGTGTGGCGCCGGTGATGGCTGACCGCCTGAAAGACCTGGCCAAGGTGAAAGGTGTGCGCAATAACCAGTTGATTGGTTATGGCCTGGTGGTCGGTCTTGACGGTACCGGCGACAAAGCGCCGTTTACCAACCAGACCTTCCGCAACATGATGAACCAGTTCGGAATAACCTTGCCGGATGGCGTGAACCCGAATCTGGCCAATGTGGCGGCCGTAACCGTAAGCGCGACTTTGCCGGCCTTTGCCAAAGCCGGGCAGGAGCTGGACATCACGGTTTCATCCATCGGAAATGCCGATAGCCTGCGTGGTGGAACCTTGTTGATGACACCGTTGAAAGGCGCAGACGGTCAGGTTTATGCCATGGCGCAGGGCAGCCTGGTGGTGGGCGGTTTTGGCGCCCAGGGCCAGGATGGTTCCCGGATTACCGTGAACGTACCCAGCGTCGGCAGAATTCCCAACGGCGCTACCATTGAGCGTGAGGTGGAATCGCCGTTCAACCGGGGCGATACTATCACCTTCAATCTGCTGCGTTCCGACTTTACCACGGCCCGCCGTGTGGTTGAGGCGATCAATGGTCGTCTGGGCCCGGACATGGCTTATGCACACGATGCCACTTCTATATCGGTGCGGGCACCCAGGGACCCATCACAGAGAGTCAGTTTTCTGTCCATTCTGGAGAACATTGAGGTCGATCCGGCTCAGGAAGCCGCAAGAGTGGTGATCAATAGCCGCACCGGCACCATCGTGGTCGGCCAGAATGTAAAAGTGAGCCCGGCTGCCATTACCCATGGCAACCTGACCGTGACTATTCAGGAAAACCCCGAGGTGGTGCAGCCCAATCCTCTGGCTCAGGGTGATACAGCCGTTCAGCAGAATACCCAGATCGCTGTGACGGAAGACCCGGCACGGATGTTCCAGTTCGGCCCGGCAACAACGCTTAACGAAATTGTTCAGGCTGTAAACCAGGTAGGGGCGGCGCCAGGCGATGTGATGGCGGTGCTTGAGGCACTCAAACAGGCTGGCGCGCTTCGTGCCGAATTGATTGTGATCTAGGTATCGCCATGCAGGATCCAAGACTACAGCAAGCCCAGGTCTACACCGATTTCAGTGGTCTGAATGCGCTGAAGACCCAGGCTCGAACTGACAAACAGGCTGCACTGGAGCAGATTGCGAAGCAGTTCGAGAGCCTGTTCCTGTCAGAGATGCTCAAATCCATGCGCAAGGCAGGCGAGGTATTTGCCGAGGGAAACTACCTGAACAGCAATGAAAGCCAGATGTACCGGGATATGTTCGACAGCCAGATCAGCTTGAGTATGGCCGGTGGCACCGGTACCGGGCTGGCGGAAGCGCTGGTCCGGCAACTGAGTCAACAGATTCCGGGGCTCGGTGAGGATGGAGAGAAACTGGCGGGTCACAAGGGTGCCATTACCGATTACGACCGCAGTATGCCGGCGATTTCCAGAGAGTTGCCGGAGCGAATGGCAGAGGTGGCGGATGTAGCTGCAAAGGTAAAAGCAGAGCCAGCGCAGAAACCCGGCAAGCTGCCGGAGGTATTTGAGTCGCCAGAGCATTTTGTTGAGCAGCTCATGCCGTTCGCAGAGCAGATCGGAAAGGAGACCGGCATTGATCCGCGCCTGATGATTGCCCAGGCGGCGCTCGAAACCGGTTGGGGCAAACACATGATCAAAGGCGATGGTTCGCAGCCGAGTTTCAACCTGTTTGGCATCAAGGCAGACAGTCGTTGGGGCGGTGACGCTGTGAGCATTACCACTACCGAATTCCGGGGTGGCGTGGCGATGAAGGAACGGGCAGATTTCCGGGCCTATCCGGACTATGAAGCCAGCTTCCGGGACTACGTTGACTTCCTGCAAAACAATCCCCGTTACCGCGATGTTCTGTCATCGGCAGATCAGCCAGAAGTATTTGCCGAGAAACTGCAGGAAGCGGGTTATGCAACCGATCCGGAATACGGAGCCAAGATCCGTCGGATCATGAATCGTGATTCTCTGATGACACTGTCGATGAGCAGTGACAGAGTAAAGGAGTAACAGATCATGGCGGGCTTGATCGGTATTGGTCTGAGTGGGGTATTGGGGCACCAGGCGGCGCTCAACACCACTGCAAATAACATAACCAACGCAAACACTCCGGGTTACAGTCGCCAGGAGGTCCAGTTCGAGACCCAGGAAGGGCGGCGTACAGGTGCAGGGACCATCGGCAGTGGCGTATCCGTCGCTAATATCCGCCGGCTGGCAGATGCCTATCTGAGTCAGCAGTTACGTGAGGACAGCACACTGTTTGGCGAGCAGAATGCTTTCAACGCCGAACTCACGCGGCTGGATAACCTGTTAGGCGGCGAAGACACCGGTTTGAACAAAGCTCTGAACAACTTTTTCTCGGCTATGCAGAATGCCGCGGAAGACCCTACGTCGTTACCACAACGCCAGCTGGTGCTGAGCGAAGCCCAGCAACTGGTGAATCGCTTTCAGGGCTTGAACCAGGAGTTCATCCAGCAGCGCGAATCGGTAAAAACCCAGATGCAGCAGGGCGTGAAAGATGCCAATACTCTGCTGAAGAGTATCGCTGAACTGAACCTGGCTATTTCTGAATCTCCGGGCCTGGCCCAGGGCAAGGAGCCCCTGGAGCTGATGGATAAGCGGGACGAGAAGTTGCGCCAGTTGTCTGAGCTGGTGAGCATTCGGGTAACGGAAGTTGAAGGCAGCCAGGTGAATGTGTCCCTGTCTAACGGTCTGGCTTTGGTTACCGGCGCCAATGCCGCAGAATTTGCGACCCGAAGCAGTGCGGAAGATCCCACGCGGCTGGAATTTACGCTCTCCAGTGGTGGGCGCACCCTGCTGGTGGATGAACAGATTCAGGGCGGAAAACTGGGTGGCTTGCGTGCCTTTGATGAAATGGCCCTGAAGCCCGCCTTCGATGAGCTCGGCCGGCTGGCGATTGCCATCTCCTCGGCCATAAACCATCAGCATGAGATCGGGATGGACCTCGAAGGCGATCTCGGCGGTAACTTCTTCAGCGATGTGAACAGCCTCGCCGTACAACGCAGCCGGGTGGTGCCGAACGGCAATAACGACCGCACCACCACCGGCCAACTGGCCGTTGAGATTACCGACAGTTCCCAGTTGCCGGCGGGTACCTGGGAGCTGCAGTTCAGTGGTGATGGGCGCAGCTACGAGTTGATCGATACCATCTCGGGCGATACGGTGAAACAGGGCCGGCTTCCAGACCCGGTGCAGTCTGAAATCAACATGCCGGGCTTTAACATTCGTGTTGAAGGTGGCGAATTCAACGCAGGTGACAAGTACCTGATTCAGCCCAGTCGCAATGCTGCCGAAAACATGCAATTGAACATTCGGCGGGAGGAGGATCTTGCTTTTGCCAGCCCCGTTCGTGCGAGTTCCGATGATGGCAATCTGGGCACCGGCACGATCAACCAGGGCAACATGCTTAATGTCCGTAATCCCAATACCGGTGCTTTGCTGGATGACTTCCAGAATTCCGGTCAGTTTGCAGATGGTCCGATTACCGTAACCTTCAGTAATGATGGTGCGGGCAATATTACCTATGAAGTTGCCAACGATAGCGGCGTACTGTTTACCAGTGCCGCGGTGGACAACGATGGGGATGGAACACCGGATGTCTATGATCCCCAGAAGATCAATCAGATTTTCAGTACTCGTCCGGAAGACGAATCCAATGGTCAGTATCGGGGTTTCGTTTTCGAGATAACAGGTGAGCCCGCAGACGGTGATGTATTCACCATCGACTTCAACCGCAACGGCGTTTCTGATAACCGAAACGCCGAGCTGATGGCGGCCCTTGGTACCAAGAATACCCTTAATGGTGGTTCCCAGAACTTTACCGAGGGCTATGCCGGCCTGGTCGAGGATATCGGGGTGAAAACCCGCCAGAGCCAGTTGGATAAAGATGCCGGCGCAACGCTGTTGGAGCAGTCCACCAATCAGCGAGAATCGGTCTCGGGCGTCAATCTGGACGAAGAGGCTGGCAAGCTGATTCAGTACCAGGCTGCGTACAACGCATCGGCCCAGGTTATGTCTGTGGCGCAGGATCTTTTTAACACGTTGCTGCAGAGCTTCCGTTAAGGCGAGGTGATGTCACATGATCAGAATATCATCACAACAGATTTTCTCCGGCGGCATTAATCGTCTGCAGGACATCAACAGCAACCTGATTGATACGCAGCAGCAGCTATCGACCGGTAAGAAAGTGAACAAACCGTCGGATGATCCGGTGGCGGCCGCTCGCATTCTGAAGCTTGACCAGGAGCTTCAGCGTTCGGAAACCTATGGTCGGAATGCCAATCTTGCCGATAACCGGCTGAAGCAGGAAGAAAGCACCCTGGCCAGCGCCGTGGACATTATCCAGAGGGTGAGGGAGCTGACAGTTCAGGCCGGTAATGGTTCTCTGTCTGCCAATGATCGGCAGTCCATCTCTGCCGAACTCAAGGAGCGTCTGGGTCAGCTCGCCAATATTGCCAATACCCGGGATGCGTCAGGAGAGTATATCTTCAGTGGCTTCCAGGGCAGCACTCCCGCCTTTGCCCAGAATGACGATGGCAAATGGGTTTACCAGGGGGACGAAGGGCAGCGGGTTCTGGAAATTGATGACGGTGTGACCGTTCCCATCAGCGATCACGGAAAAGGCATCTTCGTAGACGTAGCCAAAGGGGTTTTCGCTAAAGGATCAATCTCCGTGGATGGATATATATCCAATCTCGAGTTTGTTGCACCCAAGGATATGACAGACGCTTTCAGCCCCAGGGTGCCTGACGATTTTGATATCGCCGTCACCGCCAATGGAGCGGGCGACCTGGAAATATCAGCCTCCTATACTCGAGGTGGAACCACCTATCCTTTGGCCGTTGAGCCAGTGGGCGCCCTGGTTGGCGACGAGTTTCAGGTTGCAGGGGTGAAATTAACAATCAACGATGCGCAGGATGGCGATACGTTTACATTGGGCGTGAACGATAAACAGTCTGTATTCGGCACCATCGAGAACCTGATTGCCGGCCTGGACGGAATTTCCAAAACAACGCCCAAGAGCAGTGCCGAGTACGATGCGCTGATCGCTGAAACCCTGGTCAATCTCGATAACGCCCAGGAGTCGATCATTCTCAAGCAAACCGAGCTTGGTGGCCGGCTCAACGCAGTGGAGTCCACCACCGCGTTTCTTGAGGATTCGGAACTCTACACCAAAGAGATTCGTTCCCAGCTACAGGATGTCGACTACGCCGAGGCCATCAGCAACCTCAGTTTCCAGAGCTTCGTATTGCAGGCTGCTCAGCAGTCGTTTGCGCAGGTTTCCCAGCTGTCCCTGTTCGATCGACTCTAATTCACTGTGCCGGCGGGTGATTTTTGCCTGCCGGCTGGTTGCTTTCGGGCTCTGGCTCAGTATAATCCCTCCCACTCTCCGATGGCGGCGTGGTGAAATTGGTAGACACGACGGATTCAAAATCCGTTGGGGTAAAACCCGTGGCGGTTCGAGTCCGCCCGCCGCTACCACTTATAGGCCGCAACCTGCGGCATCGTGAATAGCCCGGCCCATGAACGTCTCCGATTTTCATTTTGATCTGCCGGACGAGCTTATCGCCCGTTATCCGCTTAAAGAACGCAGTGCCTCGCGTCTGCTCAGTCTTGACGGCCTTTCCGGCCAGACCACTCATCTGAAGTTTACTGACCTTCCGGACCTGCTCCAGCCCGGGGACCTACTGGTATTCAACAATACCCGTGTTATTCCGGCCCGACTGTTTGGCCAGAAGGAAACCGGTGGCAAAGTGGAAATACTGGTTGAGCGTTTACTGGGTGAAAAGGAATTGCTCGCCCATACCCGTTCTTCCAAATCTCCCAAGGAAGGCCAGCGACTATTGCTGGAAGATGGAGCCGCACTGCGAATGCTGGCGCGGAAAGATGCGCTCTTTCATTTCGTCTATGAAGGCGATGAGGCGTTTCTGGATGTGCTGGAGCGTATCGGTCACATGCCTTTGCCGCCTTATATGGAGCGGGAAGATGAGCAGTCGGATCGTGAGCGCTATCAGACCGTATATGCCAAGGAGGCGGGCGCCGTGGCCGCACCCACTGCCGGGCTACATTTTGATGATGTCGTGCTTTCTGCCCTGAAAGCGAAGGGCATTGAGCTTGCATACGTTACGTTGCATGTTGGCGCTGGCACCTTTCAGCCGGTACGGGTCGACAAGATCGAAGATCATGTCATGCACAGTGAAATCGCCCATGTGCCGGAAGAGACGGTAAAGGCCGTTAATGAAGCCCGCGCTCGGGGTGGCCGGGTCGTTGCCGTGGGTACCACTTCCGTCCGCTCCCTGGAGTCGGCCAGCCGGGCAGGGCGTTTGCAGGAGTTCCGGGGCGACACGGATATCTTCATCTACCCTGGCTACCGTTTCCAGACCGTGGACGCCATGATCACTAATTTCCATTTGCCGGAGTCCACACTGATCATGCTGGTCAGCGCGTTTGCAGGCTATAACAACATCATGTCAGCCTATCGCGAGGCGGTGGAGCAAAAGTACCGGTTTTTCAGCTACGGCGACGCCATGTTTCTTACCGCGCAGGAGCCCAGCCGGGGCATGATGCTGGGAACGGATTCCGCCGAGCCACATCAAACCGAATCCCGTGGAGAATCACAGTGAGTGAATCCTGTTTTATGTCCTTCGAGAAACTCGGAGAAGATGGCAAGGCCCGTCGTGGCCGACTGACCTTTCCCCGAGGTGTGGTGGAGACTCCGGCATTCATGCCGGTTGGCACCTATGGCACTGTTAAGGGAATGCTGCCCCGAGACATCGAGGAAATCGGTGCACATATTATTCTGGGCAATACATTTCACCTGATGTTGCGCCCCGGCACAGAGGTGGTGAAAGCCCACGGCGATCTGCACGACTTCACCCAGTGGCAGGGGCCAATTCTGACGGATTCCGGCGGTTTCCAGGTTTTCAGCCTGGGCGAGATGCGCAAGATTACCGAGCAGGGTGTGACTTTCCGGTCTCCGGTTGATGGCTCCAAAGTCGAGCTGTCACCGGAAATCGCGATTCAGGTTCAGCGTGATCTGGGCTCTGACATCGTGATGATTTTCGACGAATGCACGCCGTACCCGGCAACGGAAAAGCAGGCGAAAGAGTCCATGGAGCTCTCGCTGCGCTGGGCCGAGCGCAGTAAGAGGGCCCATGAGGGCAATCCGGCGGCGCTGTTTGGCATCGTGCAGGGCGGCATGTATGAGTCGCTCCGGGACCAGTCCCTGGAGGGTCTGGAAAAGATTGGTTTCGATGGCTATGCCATTGGCGGCCTGTCGGTGGGCGAGCCGAAAGAAGACATGATCCGGATCCTGGATCACCTGCCGCCGAAGATGCCGGAAGACAAGCCACGCTACCTGATGGGCGTTGGTCGCCCTGAGGATATCGTTGAGGCGGTGCGCCGCGGTGTCGATATGTTCGACTGTGTGATGCCAACCCGTAATGCACGCAATGGCTATCTGTTTACCTCCACCGGTATTGTCAAAATCCGCAATGCCAAAAACCGTCACGACACCGGACCGCTGGACGAGCGTTGTGACTGCTATACCTGTAAGCATTTTTCCAAGAGCTACCTGCATCATCTTGATAAGTGCGGAGAAATGCTCGGGTCGCAGCTCAATACCATTCATAACCTGAGGTTCTATCAGAACCTGATGAGTGGATTGCGTGGGGCCATTGAAGCAGGTACATTGTCGGACTTTGTAAGCGAATTCTATGCCTTACGGGGTGAAACCGTTCCGCCTCTGGGCGATTCCTGAACAAATTTTGCTTTAAATCTGTCAATAAACGGAGAACCTGAATGAAATCAGTCAAATTGCTCATCGCTGGCCTGCTGTCTCTGATGCCTGCTCTGGCCTCGGCTCAGGAAGCGGGTGCCCAGGGAATGAGCGTGATGGGTCAGATCATCTTCTTCGCCGGCTTCATCCTGATTTTCTATTTCCTGATCTGGCGTCCGCAGTCCAAGCGTGCAAAAGAGCACAAGGCGCTGATGTCCGGCCTTAACAAGGGTGATGAAGTGGTTACCTCTGGTGGCGTCGCTGGCAAGATTACCAAAGTAACCGACGACTTCATTGTTCTGGAAGTTGCAGATAACGTTGAAATGAAGGTTCAGAAAGTTGCCGTTGCTGCGGCTCTGCCGAAAGGCACTCTCAAGGACATCTGAGCTGGTTTCCAGGCGCATCCAAGATGCGCCTGTTCATTTTCTGACTGGCTGAAACACCAAGACCGGCACGTCTGCCGGCTCGAAGGATTCTCATGCTGAACAAGTATCCTCTCTGGAAAAACCTGGTCATCGTGTTTGCACTGGTGATTGGTTTTATCTACGCCTTACCGAACTTTTTCCCTGACGATTACGCTATCCAGATCACCGGCGCCCGTGGCAGCACTGAAGTTGAGCAGCGAGTGCTTGATCGCGCCCTTGCCAAGCTTGAGCAGGAAGGTATCGAAGTAAAATCAAGCCTGTTGGAAGAGCGTGACGCGCTGATCCGCCTCACCAGCTCCGATGACCAGCTGCGGGCACGCCCCGCTGTTCAGGCGGCTCTTGGCAACGAATACCTGGTGGCCCTGAATATGGCGCCGTCAACGCCAGGCTGGCTGCGTAGCCTTGGAGCAGGCCCAATGAAACTGGGGCTGGATTTACGTGGTGGTGTTCACTTCCTGTTGGAGGTGGATATGGAAACGGCTTTGAATCAGCGTCTGGAAGCGTTGTCTGGTCAGATCAAGCGAGAGCTGAGGGAAGAGCGCATCCGCTACCGCGGTGGCGACATTGAGGATCAGGCCCGTATTGTACTGAGCTTCCGTGACGAAGCTGCACGTAGCGAGGCGTTTGAGCTGGTTCGCGATCAGTACAACGAATTCCTGTTGGATGAGACAACAGAAGGTGAAGAGTTTCTGCTGACGCTGACGTTGTCCGAAGCGGAAGTTCGGAACATCCAGGAATACGCTCTTGAACAGAACCTGACCACCATCCGCAACCGGGTGAATGAACTGGGCGTGGCCGAGCCGCTGGTTCAGCGTCAGGGGGCAGACCGCATTATTGTAGAACTGCCAGGTGTGCAGGATACCGCTCAGGCCAAGCGTGTACTTGGCGCGACGGCTAACCTGGAATTCCGGATGGAAGCTCGGCAGGATGCGCCTTCCGCCGAGACCGAACAGTTTCCTTTCCGGGATAATCCACAGCGTACCGCTCGTCTTGAGCGGGATGTGATTGCCACTGGCAACAACGTTGCCAATGCCCAGCAGGCGTTCGATGAGAATGGCCAGCCGCAGGTCAATATCACCATGGACTCCGTTGGTGGTGACCTGATGAATCGGGCGACACGCAATAGCATCGGCCGCCGTATGGCAGTGTTGTTCATTGAATACCGCACCGAAACCGAGACCCGGGAAGTTAACGGAGAAATCGTTGAAACTGAAAACCGGGTCGTGGAAAAAGGCATTATCAGCCTGGCGACAGTGCAGTCAGCGCTGGGGAGCAGTTTCCGGATTACTGGTCTGGATTCCATCCCCGAAGCGGCTGAGCTCGCACTGCTGCTGAGGGCCGGTGCTCTGGCTGCGCCCATGTACTTTGTGCAGGAGCGCACCATCGGGCCAAGCCTGGGGCAGAAGAATATCGATGCCGGGATGATGTCGGTGATGCTCGGCTTCGGGCTGGTGTTGCTTTACATGCTGGTGTTCTACCGCGGCTTCGGATTGGTGGCCAATGTTGCGCTGACGCTTAACCTGATGTTGCTGGTTGCATGCATGTCAATCCTATCTGCCACGCTGACGTTGCCGGGTATCGCGGGTATCGTTCTTACGGTGGGTATGGCCGTTGATGCGAACGTTCTGATCTTTGAACGTATCAAGGAAGAGCTGAAGGCGGGGGTGCCGCCACAAAGCGCCATTAATGCCGGTTATGGTCGCGCCTTTGTGTCGATTTTCGATGCCAATATCACAACCCTTCTGGTTGCCGTCATTCTGTTTGCCATGGGCTCCGGACCGGTGAAGGGCTTCGCAGTTACCCTGTGTATCGGTATTCTCACTTCCATGTTCTCGGGCCTGATGGTGAGCCGCGGCATAGTGAATCTGGTTTATGGCGGTCGCAGGGTCGAGAAATTGTCCATCGGGGGGAAGCTTGAAAATGCCTGATATGGAAAAGCAGCCGTTTGATTTCATGGGCTTGCGGAAGATAGCTTCCGTACTTTCTATTGTTTTGGTGGTGGCCTCCATTGCGCTGTTGGGGGTGCGTGGCCTGAATCTGGGTATGGACTTTACCGGGGGAACCTCGGTGGAGCTCGAATACGCTGAAGCTCCTAGCCTGGACGGAATCAGAAACACCCTTACCGAGGCGGGGTACGAGCAGTTTGCGGTTCAGAATTTCGGAGCCGATACCACGGTACTGATCCGGATGGCAGAGGCCGGGAATGACGAACTGGCGCTGGAAGTGGCCGGCGTGCTGGCGGCGGACGGAGCTGACCTTGAGTTGGTCAGCTCTGAATTTGTCGGTTCTCAGGTGGGCGAAGAGCTCAAAGAAGACAGTGGACTGGGGCTGCTGATCGCCCTCGCGGTGGTACTGATCTATGTGGGTATGCGCTTCCAGTTCAAGTTTGGTATCGCCTCGGTGATTCCTCTGGCGCACGACGTCATCATTGTTCTGGGGGTGTTCGCGCTGTTTCAGTGGACCTTCGACCTGACGGTGCTGGCGGCGTTGCTGGCGGTTATCGGGTATTCCCTGAACGATACCATCGTTGTTGCTGACCGGATTCGGGAGAACTTCCGGAAAATGCGCGTAGGTGAGGCCTGGGACATTATCAACCAGTCGATCCACGAGACCATTACCCGAACCATTAATACTTCTGGTACCACGCTGGTTGTATTGCTGGCGCTGTATTTCCTGGGTGGCGAAGCGATCAATAACTTTGCGCTTGCCCTGATTATCGGTGTTGTTGTCGGTACCTATTCGTCCATCTACGTGTCCGCGAATATGTTGATGGTGATGGGCGTGACCCGCGAAGATCTGATGGTTCCCGCGAAAGAGGGTACCGGTGAGGAAGAAGAGGAGCAGCCGCCGGAGTGGTTGAACCGGATGTAAGCTCCGGGTCTTTTCCAGGCCACAAAAAAACCGCCATCCGTGAGGAGTGGCGGTTTTTTTTGCGGTTCGGCTTTTCTTAACGCGGCAGTCGACCCCGGAAGGGGTGCAGCGTTTTGAGCAGTTCCCGGAACAGCTTTGGATTGGCGACGACCAGTTGTCTGGCGGCTCCAACCGCGGGGTTGCCGGAGAAGTCGCCGGTCAGGGCGCCAGACTCCATGGCCAGTGTTACGCCCAGATCAAAATCTGCTGCCTGTGGTCGGAAGATCACGGCCGCATCCAGCAGGCCAGCAGACACTCGCGCGATATCCAGTGTGACGCAGCCCGAGGTGCGGAACATGGCGGTGTCGCGAGCCAGGACGGCTGCCATCTCGCCCCAGATCATCGGGTCATCGCCCTGGCGGGCCTGGTCGAGGAGGTTGGTGGCCAGTGCTGCCTTGGCGGGCACTTTTACTTCGGATGTGCGCACGCGGCGGCTGTTCAGGACAGCGCCGTGGCCTCGGCTGGCGGAGTACTCTTCGCCGGTAATCGGGTTAACCAGCAGCAGGTTTTCGGTGCGATTGTTCTTTTTCTGGGCCAGGGCAAGAACAAATTCGGGAATGCCTCGCACAAAATTGTCGCGGCCGAGAACCGGGAATATGTGCCAGCTTTTTTCGTGGTTGCCGGCGTCGGACTCGCCCAGAGGCGCGATCACATGATCCTTGTAGGCCTTTTCCAGTTGTTCGGTGAAGTTGTCGTAAATGGACTGCTCCACTCGCTCCAGTTGCCGGTGGCGTTCGGACTCATCCTTACCGTTAGGCTCCTGGCGCTCGAAATGGGCTTTCAGGTAGTCAGATCCCTGGCGGGCAACGCGCAGGGCCATTTTAATTGCTGGTTGCATCTGAGTGTTCATTATCCGGGTGTGTGAAGGCCGGCCATGATAGCAAAAACTGCCCCGCCTTGTACGTTTTTTGGCTTAGCAAAAGCACGGATACCACGGGGTTGCGGCATTTCCGGAGAGCGGGTTGGCCGGTAATTCTGGTATCATGCCGCTCTTTTATCACTTTTCTTGAAGTAACAGGCCCGATGACCATGAACAAGCCCTCGCTGCCGGTGGAAAGCACTGATACCTACCATGATCAGGTTCGCATCGTCCTGGTGGAAACTACCCACTCGGGCAATATTGGCGCCGTCGCCCGCGCCATGAAAAACATGGGGCTTGGAAATCTCTGGCTGGTTAACCCAAAGTCGTTTCCGGATGAAGCCTCTTATGCCCGGGCTTCATCGGCGTCGGATGTGCTGGATCGGGCTCAGGTGGTTTCCAGTCTTGACGAGGCGTTGTCAGACTGTGTCCTGGTGATGGGTACCAGCGCACGCGGGCGGAAGGTTCCCTGGCCCGTTATTTCCCCGCCCCAGGCTGCCGTCACCGCGGCGGAAAACAGTGCTCGTGGTCCTGTCGCCCTGGTGTTTGGGCGTGAGAGCAATGGGTTGTCCAATGAAGAGCTTCAGCGCTGCCATTATCACATCCATATCCCCTCGAACCCGGACTACAGCTCACTGAATCTGGCAATGGCGGTGCAGGTGGTTTGTTATGAGTTGCGGATGCATTATCTTCGTGGGCTTGAAGAGGTGGAAAGCAGTCCCTACCTTGAGTCCATGGTCGAACCCGGGGACCGCGGATGGGATGTGCCGCCCGCAACGGTGAATGATGTTGAAGGGTTTTTCGGTCATCTCGAGCAGGTATTGCAGGATGTGGCTTTTCATCGCCGGGAGAATCCCAGGCAGTTGATGACACGGTTGCGCCGCTTGTTTCAGCGGGCAAAGCTGGACCAGATGGAAATCAATATTCTCCGGGGTATTCTGACATCGGTTCAGAAGGCCACCGGTGCCCGCGAAGGGTTGGGCAGGAACACGACAGCGGCTGGTGCCGTGGATGAGGGGCAGGAATAACGTCATGTTTGAGCGTTTACGGGAAGATGTAAAAAGCGTATTTCACCGGGATCCGGCGGCGAGGAACACCTTTGAGGTGTTGACCAACTACCCGGGATTGCACGCGCTGTTGTTTCATCGCTTCTCCCACTGGCTGTGGAGCATGGGGCTGAAGTGGCTTGCGCGGACGATTTCTACGCTGGCGAGATGGTTTACCGGTATCGAGATTCATCCTGGCGCAACCATTGGTCGCCGCTTCTTTATTGATCATGGCATGGGTGTGGTGATTGGTGAAACCACGGTGATTGGAGACGATGTCACGCTCTACCAGGGTGTGACGCTTGGCGGCACCAGCTGGAACAAGGGCAAGCGGCATCCAACGATCGGTAATGGTGTGGTAGTGGGTGCCGGCGCAAAGATTCTCGGGCCATTTGAGGTGGGTGAGGGTGCGAAGATCGGCTCCAACTCTGTGGTGACCAAGGCGGTTCCGCCTGGGGCAACCGTGGTAGGCATACCGGGCAGGGTCATCGTCAAACGCAAAGGTGAAGACGACGTGCGCCGCAAGGAGATGGAGGAGCGTATGGGCTTCGACGCCTACGGCGTAACCGAGGAAATGCCGGACCCGGTCGCTAGATCGGTAAGGGCATTGCTGGACCACATGCATGCGGTGGATGATCGGATTGAGAATATGTGCAAGGCGCTTCGCAAGGTGAACGCCGAGTATCAGAATGGCGAGCTGCCTCCCTTGCATGATGAGGATTTCGACTGCGTTCGCGATGAGTCTGATGAGCGGGAGCGTGGCTGAATACTTGACTGTTTTAGTTGGTCAATTCATACTCGCTCCAGTGAATCGAGATTCAATCCCATCATTGGGGCTGAGGTTATGAAACTGACCACGAAAGGCCGCTATGCCGTTACGGCAATGCTGGATCTTGCGCTGCATGCAGGGCAGGGGCCGGTGAGTCTGGCGGATATTTCAGCCCGACAGGAAATTTCCCTTTCTTACCTGGAGCAGCTGTTCTCTCGACTGCGCAGGCAGAAATTGGTGGTAAGTGTGCGTGGCCCCGGTGGCGGTTATCGCCTGAGCCGCTCCGCAGATGAGGTTTTCGTGGCCGAAGTGGTCGACGCTGTGAGTGAGTCCCTTGATACTACGCGTTGCGGTAACAAAGGTGACTGCCAGAACGGCGAGAAATGCCTTACCCACCATCTCTGGTCTGATCTCAGTGACCAGATTCATCAATTCCTGAGTGAAATCAGTCTCGGGGATCTGATGCGCAAACACGAAATCCGGCAAGTGGCTGATCGTCAGAACCGCAAGCAGTCTGATGAAAGTGCCGACGCTATCAATACCCAAAGACTGACTGACCAGGCCACGGCCTGATAACCCGACCTCTTTTGCCTATGAAAAAGCCCGTCTATCTGGACTATGCGGCGACGACGCCCGTTGATCCCGCCGTTGCTGAAGACATGATGAAGTACCTGACCCTGGATGGGGTGTTTGGCAATCCGGCTTCCCGTTCTCATGGTTATGGCTGGCAGGCCGAAGCCGCCGTTGAAAATGCTCGTCGACAGGTGGCGGATCTGATCCACGCAGACCCCCGGGAGATTGTCTGGACTTCCGGAGCCACGGAATCTGACAATCTTGCCATCAAGGGTGTGGCGGAGCTACGCGATAATCCCCATATCGTGACATCCCGCATTGAGCACAAGGCTGTCATTGATACCTGTAAGTGGCTGGAGCAGCAGGGCATTGAGGTTACCTGGCTGGAGCCGGGAGTTGATGGCAGGGTGTCCGTTGAGGCTGTCGAATCCGCCCTTCGGGATAATACGGCCCTGGTCAGCCTGATGATGGTCAACAATGAGCTTGGGTCGCTGACCGACATCCGCGCAATCGGCCGGTGCTTGAGAAAGCGTGGCGTGCTGTTTCATGTTGATGCCGCCCAGGCCGCCGGCAAGCTGCCAGTGGATGTTGCGGATCTTGAGGTGGATTTGCTCTCTCTTTCGGCTCACAAGGTTTATGGCCCGAAAGGCGTAGGGGCGCTGTATGTCCGGCGAGCGCCGGAGGTTCGCATTGCAGCACAGATGCATGGCGGCGGACATGAGCGCGGCATGCGATCGGGCACACTGGCGACGC
Source organism: Marinobacter nauticus (assembly GCF_003634635.1). GTDB lineage: Bacteria > Pseudomonadota > Gammaproteobacteria > Pseudomonadales > Oleiphilaceae > Marinobacter > Marinobacter nauticus. The sequence continues at coordinate 131,705 of NZ_RBJB01000002.1, forward strand.
ATCAGATCGTGGGCATGGGGCGGGCCTTCGAGCTGGCACGTACCGGGCTTGATGCCGAAATAAGTAAACTGGAACAGATGCGCGCGGCGTTCCTGGACGGGCTTGAGGGGCTTGACGGAGTTCACTTTAATGGCAGTCGGGAACATCGTGTGCCGGGTATTGTCAATCTGTCGTTTGAGGGTGTTGAAGCCGAGTCGTTGATGCTCGGCCTTCGCAACCTTGCGGTGTCCTCGGGCTCCGCCTGCGCTTCAGCAACGGTCGAGCCTTCTTATGTATTGCGAGGAATAGGCGTCAGCGATGAGCTGGCTCACCGGGCGCTCAGGTTCTCCTTTGGCAGGTTCACCACCGAAGAGGAGGTTGCATTTGCCTGTTCCCAGATTATTGAAGTTGTGGAGCGACTTCGCTCGGTGCGGTAGGCAGTTGCACCCTGACTGCGTATAATCCCACCTCTGAATTTTCAACCCTGAACTAACTGGAGAAATACCATGGCAAACGAGCGCACGCTCTCCATTATCAAGCCCGACGCAGTCGCCAAGAACGTGATCGGCGAAATCTACAGCCGTTTCGAGAAGGCGGATCTGAAAATCGTTGCTGCCAAGATGATGCACCTTACTCAGGAGCAGGCTGAGGGCTTTTACGCCGAGCACAAAGAGCGCCCGTTCTTTAATGATCTGGTTGCATTCATGACCTCTGGCCCGGTTGTGGTTCAGGTGCTGGAAGGCGAGGGCGCTATCCTGAAGAATCGTGAGCTGATGGGTGCTACCAACCCTAAAGAAGCGGAAGCTGGCACCATTCGTGCGGATTTTGCTTCCTCCATCGACGCCAACGCTGTCCATGGTTCTGACTCTGCTGCCTCCGCTGAGCGTGAAGTGGCTTATTTCTTCAACGACAACGAAATCTGCCCGCGCGGCTGAGGTTGTTGTTTCAGGGGTGCCCGGCAGGGTGCCCCTGAATTGGTTATCTGATCGAGGTTATGTGATGACGGGCGCCGCCGAAAAAGTCAATCTTCTGGGAATGCCCAAGGCAAAACTGGAGGCGTTTTTTGAAACCCTGGGGGAAAAGCGTTTCCGTGCCCAGCAGGTTCTCCAGTGGATGCATCAGCGCGGTGTTGATGACTTCGATCAAATGACCAATATGAGCAAGTCGCTGCGCGAACAGCTCAAGGAAGTTGCCGAGATTCGTGGCCCCGAGGTCGTCTATGATGAGACATCAAAAGACGGTACCCGGAAATGGGTCATGCGCATGGATAACGGCAACAGCGTTGAAACCGTCCTGATTCCGGATGGCGAGCGTGGAACTCTGTGCGTGTCGTCGCAAATCGGTTGCAGCCTCGACTGTACCTTCTGCTCTACTGGCAAGCGTGGTTTTAACCGTAATCTGACGGCCGCCGAGATCATTGGTCAGGTATGGGTTGCACGACGGGCGTTCATGCCGTTCGATCCCAATGACCGACCTATCACCAACGTGGTGATGATGGGGATGGGCGAGCCCCTGCTTAATTTTGAGAACGTGGTCGATGCCATGAATCTCATGATGGAAGATCTGGCCTACGGCATCTCAAAGCGTCGGGTAACGCTCAGTACATCAGGAGTGGTGCCCGCACTGGACCGTCTCGGCGAAGTTACCGATGTTTCACTGGCCATCTCACTCCATGCACCTAATGATGAATTGAGAAACCAGTTGGTTCCTCTGAATAAGAAATACCCGATTGCCGAACTGCTGGCCGCGACCCGGCGCTACCTTTCACGACTGCCGGACAAGCGCAAAGCCACGATTGAGTACACGGTGATTGAAGGAGTGAATGATCAACCGGAACACGCCCGGGAGCTGGTGGTGTTGTTAAAAGGATTGCCCTGCAAGATCAACCTGATTCCGTTCAATCCGTTTCCGGAAAGTGATTTCCGCCGGCCAAGCATGAACGCAACCCGGAGGTTCCAGGCCGTGCTCAACGAGGCCGGTTATGTCACGACGATCCGCACCACCCGCGGAGACGATATCGATGCCGCCTGCGGTCAGTTGGTAGGGCGGGTCGAAGACCGGACGCGCAGAAGCCAGCGTTATATCGCAGTACAACAGGTCAACCCCTGATAACCGTCGGGTGAGACAACAGGAGAAGGTGTTTGTTGATGGCAAAGGACGTTACCGTGAAACTCGTTTCCGCTGTGGTTCTGGTTATCGGGGTCATGTTATCGGGCTGTGTCACCACCACCGATAGCCGGTTCAGCCGTGAAGCCGACCGACAGAAAGCCCTCAACAATTATGTTCAACTGGCGACTGCCTACATTGGTCAGGGGAATCTGGATCGTGCCCGTGACCACCTGGAGCGGGCGTTAGAAATCGACAGCCGAAGCGCACCGGCACTTGCTGCCCGGGGCCTGGTGTTGAGCGCCGAGGGTGAGGAAAATCTGGCGGAAAAAAGTTTCCGGGATGCCATAGCCTCAGATGGAGACTATACCCGGGGAAGAGTGTATTACGGTGCTTTCCTGTATAGCCTCAAACGGTTTGAGGAGGCCCGGGACCAGTTCCGGACTGCCTCGCGTGATACGGAGTATAAAGACCGGGGAGCCGTTTTTTATAACCTCGGGCTGACAGAAGAGCGGCTTGGTTCGCTGGAATCGGCCGAAGCCGCCTATCGGCGTGCTGTGGAGCTCACGCGGGGCGAGGCCCGCACCCTGTTGTCCCTCTCTCGGGTGCTGGTTGAGCAGGGTGACTTTTCTCAGGCCTCTCGATACTACAGCCGTCTTCAGACCATGATACAGCGCAACACCCGGTTGACGCATTCACCGGAGAGTCTGTATACCGGTATCCGGATTGCCCGGCATTTCCAGGACAGGGATCAGGAAGCCAGCCTGGCACTATTGCTCAGAAACGAGTATCCGGAATCTGTCGAATATCAACAATATAAGGTACTGATTGCCAATGACCGGTGAGGAGCAGTCACAGCCAGCTTCCGAGGCCTCGGTTGGCCAGCAGCTAAGGCGCGCCCGGGAAAAGCTCGGGCTCAGCGTTTCAGACATTGCAGATCAGCAACACCTGCGCCCTTCGGTAATCCAGTCCATCGAGGAAGGTGATTACAGCAAGGTTGATACCGAGTTGTTTCTCAAAGGGTATGTTCGAACTTATGCCCGCCAGGTGCAACTGAATGCAGACGCCCTGATTGCAGCGCTCGACTCGGAACTTGAGCCCCTGCGTCAGCAGCGGGAGCAGGAACACCAGTCCAATCCTCTGGTTGATATCGAGCGCAAGAAAAAACGAAAGCGGCAGATTGCCAAACTGGTTGTGTTGCTGGCATTCCTCGGGGTAGTTGGTTTTCTGGCGTATAGCTATCTCGTAAAACCGGTGTCGGAGCCGGTTCAAAGTAATGCCGACGGTATCTCGGAGTCTCTGGAAGCACCGAGTGGCGAGGCCGTTAGCGATGCCAGTGCTAGACCGGAAGATGCGCCCTCCGTTATCGAAGAGGCTGAACAGCCGGCCGAACCGGAACAGATGGATTCCGGCACCGGTTCAGTCGGAAACGTTGAAACAGAGAACGGCGCCGTGACGGATACTGAAGCTCTGAGCGAACCGACCGCCAGTGGAGGCCTCGGCCAGGAAGAGTTGCTGTCAGAGCAGCCTTCGGTGGAACAGCCGCCCGTTGTTGCGCAATCCCCGGATCCCGCTCTGACCGAGTCTGAAGTGATGGAGGACCCGGTTGAAACCGTGAGGTTGGCCATGACGTTCAGCGACGACTGCTGGATTCAGGTCACAGATGGTGCGGGCAATCGACTGGCCAGTGCATTACGCCGAGAGGGCGATGCCCTGGACGTGAGCGGACAGCCACCGCTCAGAGTTGTGGTGGGCGCCATGAGCGCGGTGGAGTCCCTGGAATTTCAGGGCGAACCGATGGATCTTGGTAATTTTCGCGTCGTAAATAACCGGTCAGAGTTTACGCTCGAGCCCTGAGCAGAATTTTCTTCCCAAAGATTTCTGGTTGAATCCCATGAAACAAGAGTCTCCGATCAAAAGACGTAAATCCCGTCAGATCATGGTAGGTAATGTTCCCGTTGGCGGCGATGCGCCCATTGCGGTGCAGAGCATGACCAATACCAATACCTGCGACGTAGACGCAACAGTCACACAGATCAAGGCTATCCAGGAGGCCGGAGCGGATATCGTGCGGGTGTCGGTTCCGTCCATGGAGGCGGCTGAGGCCTTTGGCAAGATTCGCCAGCAGGTCTCGTTACCGTTGGTGGCCGATATCCATTTTGACTACAAGATAGCGCTCCGAGTTGCAGAGCTTGGTGTGGACTGCCTGCGCATCAATCCCGGTAACATTGGCCGGGACGATCGGGTCAGTGCGGTAATCAGTGCTGCCCGGGACCGCAACATTCCGATCAGGATCGGCGTAAACGCGGGTTCACTGGAAAAAGCGCTTCAACGCAAATACGGCGAGCCCACGCCGGAAGCGCTGGTAGAGTCGGCCATGCGTCATATCGACATCCTGGACAAACACGATTTTCAGGACTTCAAGGTCAGCCTGAAAGCGTCTGAAGTGTTCATGACCGTCGCGGCCTACCGCCTTATCGCCTCCCAGATTGAGCAACCGCTGCACCTGGGTATCACTGAGGCCGGTGGATTCCGCTCTGGTACGGTCAAGTCCTCCATTGGCCTGGGCATGCTGTTGATGGATGGCATTGGGGACACCATTCGGGTTTCCCTTGCCGCCGACCCGGTTCAGGAAATCAAAGTCGGCTTCGACATTCTCAAAAGTCTTCGGTTACGCAGCCGCGGCATTAACTTTATAGCCTGCCCAAGCTGTTCCCGTCAGAACTTCGATGTTATCCAGACCATGAATGATCTGGAGGCCCGGCTTGAGGATGTGAACACCTCCATGGATGTGGCCATTATTGGCTGTATTGTTAATGGTCCCGGTGAGGCAAAGGTAGCGGATATCGGTCTGACCGGTGGCACACCGAAAAATCTGTTCTATATGGCCGGAAAGCCAAACCAGAAGCTGGACAACGCGACGCTGGTGGACGACCTTGAACGCCTGATTCGCGAGGAAGTGTCACGGCGCGAGGAGCAGGACAGCGCAGTCATCGCCAAGTCCTCAGACTGATCAGAACCGATTTCAGAAACCTATCAGGATATTATTTTGGCAAAGATTCAGGCAATCCGGGGGATGAACGATATTCTCCCGGACCAGACACCGGTCTGGCAGTACGTTGAATCCACCGTTCGACGGGTTCTCGGGCAGTACGGCTATCAGGAAATCCGTATGCCAGTGGTCGAACATACCGAGTTGTTCAAACGATCGATCGGTGAAGTCACTGACATCGTCGAAAAAGAGATGTATACCTTTGAAGACCGCAACGGCGATAGCCTTACACTGCGGCCCGAAGGTACGGCCGGGTGCGTGCGTGCAGCGGAAGAGCATGGGCTGCTCTTTAATCAGACCCGGCGGCTTTGGTACACCGGTCCGATGTTCCGGCATGAGCGGCCACAGAAAGGCCGTTACCGCCAGTTTCATCAGATTGGTGTGGAATGCTTCGGTATGGCCGGCCCTGACATTGATGCTGAGCTGTTGATCCTGACGGCGCGCCTGTGGAGCGCCCTGGGGTTGTCCGACCATGCCAGACTCGAGATCAACTCCATCGGTACCAGCGACTCCCGGAAAGTCTACCGTCAGGCCCTGGTTGCCTATCTGGAGCAATATCAGGATAAGCTCGACGATGACAGCAAACGCCGGTTAACCACGAATCCTTTGCGGATACTGGACAGCAAGGATCCGGCCACGCGGGAGATTTTGCAGGGCGCACCGAGCCTGGACGACTATCTGGATGATGAATCGCGCCAGCATTTTGAACAACTGAAAGCGATGCTGGATGCGGCGGGCGTTGCCTACACGGTAAACCCGGCCCTGGTGCGCGGACTGGACTATTACGGCAAAACCGTGTTCGAGTGGATTACCGACAGCCTGGGTGCCCAAGGTACGATCTGTGCCGGTGGCCGTTACGATGGTCTGGTGGAGCAACTTGGAGGCAAACCCACCGTAGCGGTGGGCTTCGCCATGGGGCTGGAGCGACTGATTCTGTTACTGGAAACCCTGGAACTGGTCCCCGAACATGTGAACAATCAAGCCGATGTTTACGTTACAGCCATGGGGGACCAGGCGGTAGCACCGGCGATGGCGTTGGCAGAAACGCTACGAAATGAATTGCCGGGCCGGATTGTCGTCTCACACTGCGGTGGCGGCAGCTTCAAGAGTCAGATGAAAAAGGCAGACCGCAGTGGCGCACGCTTTGCGGTGATTCTGGGTGAAAACGAAGTCGCTCAGGCCACGGCGGGGCTTAAACCGTTACGTGACGATCAGCCCCAGCAGGAAATCGCTCAGGCAGACCTGGCAGCTGTGCTTGCCGGTTTGTTGTAAGCAGAGTCTATATAAACAGGCAGTTTTAACGAATAACAGGAGTTTTCATGGCGGAGTTGCGCACCGAAGAAGAACAGGTCCAGGCAATCAAGGACTGGTGGAAAAATAACGGAAGCTCGCTGCTCATCGGTATTGGTGCGGCTCTGGCCATCGTCTTTGGATGGCAGGCCTGGCAGAACCATCAGGCGCAACAACGCGCCGAAGCCGCTAATCAGTTTGCCAACCTGCTGAACGCGTTCTCCTCTGCAGATGATGAGTCGGCCGACACTGTAGGTTTTGTGGCGGAGACACTGCGAGATGAACACGGCGACAGCGCCTATGCCATCTATGGCAATCTGGTTCTGGCACGGCAGCAGATGGTTGAAGGTGAGGATCCCGCGGCCGCTGTTGAATCACTGAACTGGGCGCTGGAAAAATCGGCCGGTCATCCGGCTCTGGAGCTGGTGATTCGTAACCGTCTTGCCCGAGCCCAGTTTGCCGCTGGCGAACACGATGCCGCGCTTGCCACCCTGGACAATGCCACAGACGCGGATGCCTTCGCGGCCATCTTCTCCGAGCTGAAAGGCGATGTTCTGTTGGCCAAGGGCGACCGGGACGGTGCGCGTGAGGCGTACCTGGCGGCACGTGAGCAGAGCCAGCAGGGTCGTAGCGGTGTTCTTGAACTGAAGCTGTCAGACCTCGGTGTCGGGGAGGACGCTTGATGTTCGTTGGGCGCGCGCTCAAGGTCGGGCTTGGCTCGGTTTTTTGTGGTCTGTTGGTCGGAATCGCCGGGTGCAGTAGTACAGACACTTTTGAGCAACCCGCTCCGGTACCTGAAATCACCGAAACCGTTGAGCTGGATACGGTATGGAGCATGTCTGTTGGTGATGGTCATGACGATCAGCTGCTTCAGATCGCGCCTCTTTACGCCGGCGACGTGATTTACGCGGCTTCCGCAGACGGGATTGTTGCGACGGTCAGGCCGGCGGATGGAGAGGTTATCTGGCAGAAAGACTACGATGAACGGTTTTTTGCCGGACCGGGCGCTGATGCCCGGCACCTTTACCTGGTCACCCGGGATGCGGAACTGGTGGCCGTGTCGTCGGAGGACGGTACCGAGGCCTGGCGGGTACCTCTGCCCACCGAGGTTCTGGCTGCGCCTCAATCCAACGGTAACCTCGTGGTGGTGCAAACCACCGATGGTCGTGTGATTGCCCACGACGCAGAGACCGGAGAACGCCGCTGGCAATACGAGGCTCAAGTGCCGGTACTGACCGTGCGCACCGCAGCTGCACCGTTGGTGGGCGGCGACATTGTGATCTCCTCGTTTGCCAACGGTCGTGTCATTGCACTCACCGCCTCGGACGGGCAGCCAGTGTGGCAGTATGAGGTCGGTCAGCCCCAGGGTCGTACCGAACTGGAACGCCTGGTGGATATCGGCGGCCAGCCGCTGGTTCTGGATTCGGCCATTATGGTCGTCGGTTATCAGGGTAAGCTGGCACTGGTGGATATTCGTTCCGGGCAGGAAATCTGGAGCCGCCGGGCATCAAGCTTCTACTCGCCTGCGATTGGTAACGGCAATATCTTTCTGTCCTCCGCCAATGGCGATATCGTAGCGCTCCGTGGCAGCGACCGGCGAGAGCTTTGGGTTCAGGATAGCCTGTCCTGGCGCCAGCTGACCCGGCCGGCTGTCTCCGGTGATTACCTCGTGGTAGGCGACTTTGAAGGCTACCTGCACGTGCTGTCGACCTCCGATGGCAGTCTGCAGGGCCAGCGTGAGTTCGATAGTGACGGTATCCGCGTACCAGTTCAGGTGATCGAAGATGGTAACCTGCTGGTTTATGGAAATGGCGGAAAGATGGCCGTCCTGAGAATTGAACAGGACGACTGAGTACGCCCCGACAAGTTTATGCCCGGCCCAGGCTTCAGCCTGCGTGCCGGGTTTCTGGTTTCTTGAATAGCAGATCAATATGACCCCAGTTATCGCCCTTGTAGGCCGCCCCAACGTTGGTAAGTCCACGTTGTTTAACCAGATGACCCGCTCCAGGGATGCTCTCGTAGCGGACTTCCCCGGGCTGACCCGGGACCGTAAATACGGTGAGGGCAACTACGAAGGCCAGAAGTTCATCGTTATCGATACGGGCGGCCTGACCGGTGACGAAGCCGGTATTGACGCCGAAATGGCTCGCCAGTCAATGCAGGCGGTAGAAGAAGCGGACATTGTCCTGTTTCTTGTGGACGGTCGGGCAGGACTGACCGCCGGCGATGAAATGATCGCGGATTATCTGCGCAAATCGGGCAAACAGGCTCATCTGGTGGTTAACAAGACCGATGGTCAGGATCCGGACGTGGCGGCAGCGGACTTCTACAGTCTGGGGTTTGAATCCACGTTTCTGATTGCGGCGGCCCATAACCGCGGCATCCTGTCTTTGCTGGAAGCGCTGCTGCCGGAACCGGAAAATCCGGAAGACCAGGACCGGGCGGATCGTTACCCGGGTATCCGGATTGGTGTGGTGGGACGGCCGAATGTGGGCAAGTCTACCCTGGTTAACCGCATGCTCGGTGAAGATCGGGTGGTGGTGTACGACATGCCGGGCACTACCCGCGACAGCGTTTACATTCCCTATGAGCGCCAGGGCCATGAGTATACCTTGATTGACACTGCCGGGGTTCGTCGCCGAAAGAATGTTCGCGAGGCGGTGGAGAAGTTCTCCATTATCAAGACACTGCAGGCGATTGATGATGCCCACGTCGTGATTCTGGTGATCGATGCCCGGGAGGGACTGGTAGACCAGGATTTGCACCTGATCGGGTTTGTACTGGATGCAGGCCGCTCACTGGTGATCGCCATTAACAAATGGGACGGCATGGATCCGGAAGACCGTGACCGGGTAAAAGAGCAAGTGGCCAGGCGCCTGGATTTCCTGGATTACGCGGACAAGTATTATATCTCGGCACTGCACGGCACGGGCGTGGGAACCATGTATGAGTCGGTCCAGGCCTGCTATGAATCCGCGATGTCAAAGTGGCCAACCAACCGGTTGACTGCAATCCTTCAGGATGCCGTTGCTCAACATCAGCCGCCGATGGTTCACGGTCGCCGCATCAAGCTGCGATACGCTCACCAGGGTGGCTCCAACCCGCCGGTTGTGGTGGTGCATGGTAATCAGGTGGATTCACTGCCCGGTGCTTACAAGCGTTACCTTGAAAACACCTTCAGAAAGGTGCTGAAAGTCGTGGGCGCGCCGATACGGTTTGAATTCAAGTCAGGCGAAAATCCCTTCGCAACCAAGGTCGACCGTCTGACGCCTCGGCAAAAGGTCAAGAAAGACAACGACCTGAAGAAAGGCCGTCGGATCAAGAAGACCCGGCAGAAAAGCGTTAAACGCTGATCTGCCGGGGCTAGTCCCTGCCAGGAGCCCTGATCAGGCGGCTCCTGCATCGGCGACCTGTTTTGCCTGTACTGCCGTCAGGGCAATGGTGAAGACAATATCTTCCACCAGGGCCCCGCGGGACAGGTCGTTTACCGGTTTTCGCAAGCCCTGGAGCATGGGCCCCACGCTGACGACATTGGCACTGCGCTGCACCGCCTTGTAGGTGGTGTTGCCCGTGTTCAGGTCCGGGAACACAAACACGGTAGCCTTGCCGGCTACCTTGCTGCCCGGGGCTTTGGATTTTGCCACGCTCTCAATCGCCGCAGCATCGTATTGCAGCGGTCCGTCAATGAGCAGATCCGGGCGCCGTTCCCGGGCAATGCGGGTGGCTTCGCGAACCTTGTCGACATCCTCACCGCTGCCGGACTCGCCGGTACTGTAGCTGATCATTGCAACCACAGGTTCAATACCAAAGGCTTCAGCAGATTCGGCACTCTGTATGGCAATATCGGCCAGTTCTTCGGCATTCGGGTCTGGGTTGATGGCGCAGTCGCCATATACCAGCACCTGTTGCGGTAACAACATGAAGAATACCGATGACACCACCTTGGCGTTGTCATGGGTCTTGATCAGTTGGAGGGCAGGGCGCACGGTGTTGGCCGTGGTATGAATAGCGCCGGATACAAGTCCGTCGGCTTCGTCCATGGCCACCATCATGGTACCCAGAACGACGTTATCCTCCAGCATGGCTTCGGCCATATCCGGTGTCAGGCCTTTATGTTTTCTCAGCTCCACCATGGGCGCCACGTAACGCTCGCGCACGGATTGCGGGTCTATGATTTCCAGGTCATTTGGCAGTTCCACGCCCTGGGAGGCGGCGACTGAGCGAATTTCGTGTGGATCACCGATCAGCGCGCAATGAGCCAGGTTACGTTGATGGCAGATAATGGCTGCCTGAATGGTTCTGGGTTCACTGCCTTCTGGCAAGACGATCCGCTTGGCTGCAGCCCGGGCTCTCTCCGATAGCTGATAACGGAATGCCGGAGGCGAGAGCCGACGTTGGCGCTGAACTCTCAGGTGCTCCTGCAGCCACTGGGTATTGATTCGCCGGGCCACAGATTCCATGGCTTCTTCAATACGTTCCGGATCGTCAATGGGAATGGCTGAAGACAGATTTGCCAACAGGTGGGCGCTCTCGTAGGTATTGGTTTCCGAGCTCAGCACTGGCAAACCGGTGTCCAGTGCCCGCCGACACAACTCTATAACCCGTTCGTCCGGCATCAGGCCGCCTGTCAGCATCAGCCCGGCAAGCGGGACACCATTGAGGGCGGCGACGGCCGTGGCCACTACGATATCCTCGCGATCACCAGGGGTGACCATCAGGGTGCCTGGCTTGAGGGTGTCGGTCATGTTGCGGATGGATCTGGCGCACACTGATACCCGCTGCACCCGCCGTGAGTGCATTTGCCCTTCGTGCAGTACCGGAACACCAAGCTCTCGCGCCACATCAGAGACTCGGGGTGCCAGCAGTTGTGGTTGCCAGGGAATCTGCGCCAGCAACTGGAAGCGGCCGTTCGCGAACACTTTGCAGGAGGTGTGATAATCCGTTTCGGTGGCTTCACTTGCCGGCGGATGATCCAGGGCCATACCGGACTTCTGTGGTTCTCCCACCTTGTTAAGAATGACAGCAATCACGTCCGGATCCGACGGTGCCGCAAACAGGCGTGAGGAGAAATCCAGGTCGTCATCGAGCTCGCTGGCAGTACAGCTCTTCGGTGTGCTCACCAGGATCACTTCGGAACCGAGATTGCGGGCGACTTCCACGTTCAGCCGGGCGATATAGGCTTCGGTTCTGTCCGGTACCAATCCTTCAATGATGACCACATCCGCTTCATTGGCGACTTTCTGGTATTCACCGACGACGTTCTCCATCAGCAGGTCTGCTTTGCCGTGGTTCAACAGCTGCTGGGCTTGTTTCAGGGGAATCGGGTCGGGTGGTTCGAGGTGGCTGCGGGCACGCACAAAGGCCACCGAAGAATCCTTGCCGTCGTTATGAAGCGCTTCGCCTCTGTGTACGGACTGACTGAATGGTTTGTAAAAGCCGACGCTCACTCCTTCCCGTTCCAGGGCGCGCAGAAGACCTAGGCATACGGATGTCAGGCCGGAGTCAAGAGAGGTTGGGGCTATGAAAAGACTTTTTGCCATGATTGTTCCAGGTTTCATTCTTCGGAGTGTTCGGTGCCGGCAGCGGCCAGGCGGGAGGCTTCTCGGGCAATCACCAGTTCTTCATTTGTGGGAATGACCAGCGCCGGATAACGCGAGTCCGGGGAACTGATGCGGCCATCACTCCAGCGGCCGTGATGCTCGTTGAGGTCCGGATCCAGCTCGATCCCAAGCAGGTGCAGATGTCGGGTTGTGTCCTGGCGAATGCGGGCACTGTTTTCACCGATGCCGCCAGTAAAGACCAGAGCGTCCAGTTTTGTCAGGGACGCGGTCATCGCTCCAATATACCGCGCCAGGCGGAAGCAGAATACGTCAATTGCCAACTGTGAGGGTTCGTGGCCATGGTCAGCCAGCTCACACAAGGTTCGCATGTCGTTTGTCTGGCCTGAGAGTCCCTGTAATCCGCTTTCTTTATTTAGCATCTCGTGGACGTCACCGGCACTCATACCCCGACTTGCGAGGTAGTCAAACAGCCCGGGATCGACGTCCCCGCTGCGGGTGCCCATCACGAGTCCCTCAAGCGGAGTCAGACCCATGCTGGTATCGACGCTGAGCCCATTCTGGATCGCTGTGATGCTACAACCGTTACCCAGATGGGCAGAGATAATTGAGGTGGTGGCTGGTGTCTTGTCCAGCAGACGAGCGGCCTCGTGTGCCATGAAATAATGACTGGTGCCGTGGAAGCCGTAACGACGCACTCCCCAGTCGCTGTAGCACCGTTCCGGTAGTGCGTATCGGTAAGCGCGCCCGGGCAGGGTCTGATGGTAAGCGGTATCGAACACCGCGACCTGTGGAACGTTCGGGAACAGCGCCTGCATGGCGCGAATGCCCGCAAGGTTTACCGGGTTATGCAGGGGGGCCAGCGCAGTGCAGGCTTCAATGGCGGATACCGTTTGATCATCAATCAACGAAGCTTCACGGAAGGTTTCGCCCCCATGGACCACTCGATGGCCAACAGCCATGGGTTCGCCCGTCATCAGAGCCCGGTCTTTAAATGCGTTGACGAGCGCCGCCAGCGCCTGGCTGTGGCTGGCACCGGAAGGTAAGTGAACCGGTGTTTCATCGCCATTGATGCGTGCAAAGGCATCGGATTGATTAAGTCTTTCCGCCAGGGCGGAGGTGATTTTCTGGTGGTCGTGATCAAACAGCGCGAGTTTCAGTGATGAACTGCCGCAGTTCACGACCAGGATTGAGTCGTCCATGGTTGTGCCGTATTGATTACTTTAGATTGGCCCGCTCATTGGTTTCGAGCCAGTGAATGAAGTCCTGCTCGGGCAGGGGGCGACTATAGAAGTAACCCTGGGAGTAGTCGCAATGCTCTGCTTTCAGGAAGTGAGTCTGGTCTTCTTCCTCAACCCCTTCGGCAACCACTTTCAGGCCGAGGCTGTGGGCCATGTTGATGATCGCGCGGACAAGGGAAGCATCTTCGTTCTCTTTCAGGACATCCTGAACAAATGACTTGTCGATTTTCAGGGTATCGAACGGATAGCTTTTCAGATAGCTGAGTGCCGAATAACCAGTTCCGAAATCGTCGACCGACAAGCGGATTCCAACTTTGTCGAGTTGTTTGAGGATATCAGCGGTTTCGATGGAATTGTCCAGAATCAGCCGTTCCGTGATTTCCAGTTCCAGCAGTTCCGGCCGTAAATTGCTGTCGTTCAGCGCGCGCATGATGGCGTCGGTAAACCCGGGGTCCCGGAACTGGCGTGGTGATACATTGACGGCAATGCTGATCTCGCGCCCGGTCATCGCCTGCCAGCAGTACGCGGCTTGACAGGCTTCCTTGACGACCCATTCGCCGATCGGAATGATCAGGCCGGTTTCCTCGGCCAGCGGAATAAAGCGATCTGGCATCACCATGCCCATGGCCGGATTGTTCCAGCGAAGCAGGGCTTCTGCCGCCACCAGGCCACCACTGGCGGTGTCGACAATGGGTTGGAAATAGAGCTCGAATTCACCCAGCTCCAGGGCCTTGCGCATGTGAGATTCCATTTGCAGACGCTCGTGAGAAACCTCGCTCATCTCCGGAGTAAAACGGGCATAGGCGCTCTTGCCTTTGTGTTTCGCCTCGTACATGGCCGCATCGGCGTGCTGGAGCAGGGTGCCGCTGTTATCCGAGTCGTCCGGGAAGGTGGCGATGCCAATACTGGTTGTAACAAACACTTCCTGGCCGCTGAGCATGAACGGCGGTGCGAAGGTTTTCAGAATACGTTCGGCAACCTGGGAAGAGGCGTCCGGCCCGTTCAGCCCCGGCAGCACCACAAGGAACTCATCACCACCCAGCCGCGCAACGGTACTGGTGCCGCGCAGGCAGCTGGAGATCCGGCGTGCGGCTTCAATCAGCAGGGTGTCACCGGCGTCGTGGCCGAGGGTATCGTTGATGTGCTTGAAGTTGTCCAGATCCAGGAACATTACCCCAACCTTGGACTCATCACGCCTTGCCTGGGCCAGCGCCAGTTTCAGGCGGTCCAGCGCAAGCATGCGGTTGGGAAGCCCGGTCAGGATGTCGTAATTCGCTTGCCGCAATAGCTGTTGCTCGTAACGTTTGCGGATGCTGATGTCTTCCCCGAGTATCAGGTAACCGGTGCTTTCACCGTTATTGTCCTTGATAGGGGTGACCACAAGCTGTTCCCAGTAGCGCTCGCCATTTTTCCGTGTGCTGTTGACTTCGCCTTGCCAAACGCCCACGCGCTGTACCTGAAGCCTGATGGATTTCCATAGCTGTCTGGCTTCGTGGGAATCCACGCCAGGGTCAATAAGTGACGAGGGGTGCTTGCCGATGATCTCAGACGGGCTGTTCCCCGTCAGTTGGCTGAACTTCCGGTTCGCATATTCAATGCGCCATTGCCGGTCACAGATCAGGACCGAAGACGGGCTCTGGTCGATGGCTTTGGAGAATTTCCGGATTTCGGCTTCATCCCGTTCCCGCCTTGTGACGTCATCGATAAGGCGTTCGCGCATCTGGTTGATGGCTTCGGTCACCATGCCCAGTTCATCACGCTGGTAAGCGGGAGTATCTGGCCTATCCAGCTCCAGCGGGCGTGAAAGATTTCGCAATGACAGATCCCGGGTGTAGTCGGCCATGTCCGCCAGATGGCGAGTGACCAGATGGCGGAATATCCACAGAATCAGAATAGACACAACAAATATGATCAGGAACTGAGTGGCTAGAATGAAGCCCACCCGGCGCCTTAGTTCGTCATACACCCGGTGCAGACTGGCGGTGATGGTGAGCTCGCCCAGTCGAAATTCCGCATCGTCCCGGTAGATCAGCTCGAAACTGTGGGTGAGGGTATCGGTGTCTCGTGGGAGTTCGCCCATGACCAGTTCGGAGTCTGGTTCAATTCGGAGCCGGAGATGTTCGATATCGGGCAGGCTCAGAATGCCGTCCATCTGGGTTTGCAGGTGTTTTTGATCCAGAGCCCACAGGCTCTGGGCAAGGCTGGAGCGGTAGCCGGACTCAATTACCTGCATCCGCTGTTCAATCTTGGACAGGTCCTCGCGGTAGTCTGAATAGATCTGAATGCCGGACGCGAGCAATGTAAAGGCAGAGCTGAACAGAAGGATCCATGCCACCAGCCGGAATGATAAAGGAGAGGCCGCACGAAAACGTTTCAAACGCGTCGCAATGTCTGGCATGTCTTTGATTTTTCGACCATCCAAGGAAGTATCGGACATAGCAATTACAGAAGCGATCCCTGACGTTGTTACCTGTATTCCCTTGCCTACGACTATAGCAGCAGTTTACGGCAAATGCGCTGCAAACTCAGGATAAATCGAGAGAAATGGGGCAGGGCGTCTCACTTTGGCAATTATTGCAATGACGAAATGAGCTTGATGCAGATCAATACGGGGCAGGCGCTGGCGGCGTAACCTGAGCTTAATCAAGTTTTACAGGTACAGGAGACATAGCCATGTATATGGACGCAGTTGTAATCGCCGGAATCGCCACAGTATTGCTGATGATTGGCTTCTTCGTCGGAGTCGGCATCTTCGTCATGAAGGATCAGAAGAGTCATGCTGCTAAAGGCGGAAAGCACCACCAGGGTGGTCATGGCAGCTGACGAACAAACAGCTTTGAAATTGGCGTCCCCTAGGGGGTTCGAACCCCTGTTGCCGCCGTGAAAGGGCGGAGTCCTAGGCCACTAGACGAAGGGGACGCAACGTTTTCAAAAGCTTGCCTCGTCGAGGTGGCGCGTATATTAAGTAAGGTGCCTGGGGCTGTCAACGCTTTTTCTTAAAAAATTATGTTCCCACACTTTCCCTCAACGCGGCTTCCAGTTCCGCAAGCCTGAATTCAAAACCCTCACGTTTGAGCCGATCCGGTATCGCCTTCTGACCGGTCAGTAACAGCCCGGCCATTTCCCCCAGTATCAGTTTCAGTGCGGGCGCTGGAGCCGGTATAACGGCGGGGCGGTGTAGAACCTGTGCAAGCGTTCTGGTGAATTCCGCATTGGTGACCGGGTTCGGGCTGACCATATTGTAGGGGCCGCTTGCCGTTGGCGTATCCAGCATCCAGAGCAGGCCGGAAACCACGTCGTCCCTGTGAACCCAGGGCATGTATTGCCGTCCGGAGCCCAGTTTTCCGCCAAGTCCGACCTTGAAGGGCAGGATCATGCGTTGCAGAAAACCGCCGTTACGGCCGGCCACCACGCCGGTGCGGGACAGGCAAACGCGTACGCCATCAGTTTCAAGCTTCAGCGCCTCCTGTTCCCAGTCCCGGCACAGTTGGTGTGTGAACTCATCATGGGGTTCTGTGTCTTCGGTAACCAGGTGATCCCCCTGGTTACCATAAAAGCCAACGGCAGAGCCGGATACCAGAACCTCCGGCATGTTGCTCCAGGTTCTGACCACTCCGACCAGGGTGCGGGTAAGATCAATGCGGCTGGCACGCAGCTCTTCCTTGCGGGCATGGCTCCACCGTTTGTCGGCAATGCCTTCCCCGGCCAGGTTGATAACTGCATCGAAGCCCGGGTGTGCGCGCAACTTTTCCAGATCATCTGTGACTTCTACCCGGCCGCAGATGGAGTGCACGGAATCCGGCTTCTGACGGCTGAGAACCGTTAGCCCATAACCGCGTTCAATCAACTCCCGGCACAGTATGTGGCCTATAAACCCTGTGGCGCCGGTAACCAATATACGTTTGTCCATGGGTTCCCTCCTGCGATCGGAATCCGTCGTTGGTTCTTTGTCAGTGTTCAGAGCGCTCCAGTTCCTCCTTAACCACATCACGGATGGCCAGTCCAAGCCTCGGATTTTTCCCGATTGGTTCAGCCAGGCGGATAGTAACGCCGTGTTCCGCCTCCAGTCTTTCGATCATGGCTGGAACATCTTTTCGCAAGTGGCGGCCCGCAGCGAGAAATAACGGGACGACCGTGAATTGCTCCACGCCTTGCCCTTTGGCCCGGTTCACAATGGTATCCAGTGAGGGTTCTGCCAGTTCCATGTAGGCAATGGCTGCATTCTCGATTGACTCTACGGTCGGTTCGGCCAGTTTCTCGAAGGTCTCGCACCAGCGCGCGTCGCTGCTGCCGTGGGCCAGTAAAATAATCTGGTGTGGTTGGGTCATAACATCTCCGATCTGGTCGTTTGTGTCGATACGACCGTAAACTTGACGGCAGTGGGTCGTTTAAAGTGATCCTGACAATCAATGTATCAGGGAGTTGTCAGATGTTCGATTGGAAAGAGCTTCTGGATTTCTGGTTCGGTGAATTAGATGAAAACGGTATTCCTGATCGCGATCATCGCAACCGTTGGTTTCGCAGTGACCGTGCCTTCGATCAGGAAATCCGGCGCAGGTTCCTGTCTCTGGTGCTGTTTGCCTCAGAGCAGGGTTTGGACCACTGGCGTAAAGCCGCCGGAGGCTCGCTTGCTGAGATTATCTTGCTGGATCAGTTCACCCGCAATATTTTTCGCGGGGGCGCCATGGCCTTCGATAACGATCGTCTGGCCCGGCAATTGTGTCGCGGCGCGATGCAGCGAGGACAGGATCTCGAGTTGCCGCCGGTACAGCGTGCTTTCCTCTATATGCCGTTACAACATTCCGAAAAGCTGGCGGATCAGGAGCTTTCGGTGGAATGCTATCAGCAATTGTCTGCCACCACCGATGGCGTTCTGGGAGACTTTCTGGGCAGTTTTCTTCAGTCGGCTCGCGATCATCGGGATATTATTGCCCGTTTTGGCCGATTTCCTCATCGCAACAAAGCCCTGAAGCGCGCGTCGTCGCAGGATGAACAGGCTTATCTTGAGGGCGGGCCGCGCTTTGGCCAGTAGAGCTCGCCAGTTTGATGATCGGTTCAACGAATTGACTGTCGATAACGGGCACACTCCCTTACAGTGATAACAAGAAAAGCAGCGGAGTAAGAACAGGATGTCATCTACCAACCCGGCGGTGAGCGATAACCCGGGCGCCAATAAACCTATCTCCAACAATAACAGGGCCCCAGGGCGGGGTGGCAGAACCACTCGTGCGAAAAGTGAAATCCGGCGTCATGCCATTCTCAAAGCAACCATCCGGGTAGCGGCGAAGGACGGTATCAAAGGTATCAAACATCGTTCCGTCGCCAGGGAAGCAGGCGTACCCCTGGCAGCAACCACCTATTATTTCCGAGACATCAACGAGTTGATCAGCGACGCCTTCATGCTGTACGCGAAGGAAGCCGGTGCGGAACTGAAAGCCTTCCACGACACCCTGAATCTGGTGCTCGATGGTGTGCCTGCGGAACAATTGCGCCGCGGCGCTGAGTTCCGTCCGGAGCTGTGTCAGCGCCTGACCGACTTTGCCCGGGCCTGGATGCAGGAGCAGTTTACACGCCGGAGGGAGCAGGTGCTGGCAGAGCAGGTGTTTTTGATGGAGGCCCTCAGAGATGACCGTCTGGCCAGGGTGGCTCGTCGGTATCGGCAGTCCTGGATTGATGGTCTCGAGCAGCTCCTGGTACGACTGGATTCGCCGTGCCCTCGTCAGGACGGTACCCTGATCGTCAATGTAGTGCTGGGTATGAGCTACGATCTGCTGCTGGAAGTGCCCGGCACCGAGGCTGAGGTATTGAGTGCATCCGTGGCCAGAATTGTGCAGTTGGCCCTAGGGGTGGAACCCGAAGACCTGCGAGCACCATGATTATCAGCGGCTGTTAAATTTTTTCACGAAAGTGTTGACGGCCCCCGAGTTATCAGTAGAATACGCAGCCGTTGTCAGGCAACGCCCGGCAGCAATCAGCGGGAATAGCTCAGTTGGTAGAGCACAACCTTGCCAAGGTTGGGGTCGCGAGTTCGAATCTCGTTTCCCGCTCCAGAATTCGGAAACCCGGCCTAAGGCCGGGTTTCTTCGTTTATAGCCTCGCAAAATCACTCACTACCTCTGTCTCGTCAGTTATACTCGGCAGCCATTTCCTGAATAATCCGGCAACTGAGGAAGGCGAAGCCATGAAGGTGAAAACCCTCTATATCTACCCGGTCAAATCGTTGGCTGGAATCGAAGTGTCCGGTTTCAGCTTGGATGATTTCGGCCCGCAAGGTGATCGCCGCTGGATGATTGTTGATGGGGATAACCGCTTCGTCACTCAGCGTCGGTTGCCTCAGCTCGCCAATGTTTACACTGCTCTGCAGGAGGGCGTGGTGGTTATTGATGTGCCTGGCGAGGGGCTTTTCCCGCTTACGGCCGGCACAGACGCCGTGGAAGTAACGGTTTGGAGAGATCAGGTGGTTGCCACTGCCGGAGCTGATCGTGCTGCCGAGGCCTTGAGCCGCTATTGCGGAGAAACGCTCAGGCTGGTTTATATGCCTGATAGCTGTTTCCGGCGGGTGGATCCTGGTCGTGTCAGTGCTGAACGCCGAGTGGGTTTTGCCGATGGCTTCCCGTTGCTGGTGGTTAACCAGTCGTCTCTGGATGAGCTCAATTCCCGTCTCGAATCCCCGGTCGATATGCGTCGCTTCAGGCCGAACATTGTGGTTGAGGGGGCGGGGGCCTGGGCGGAAGACACCTGGCGGAGCGTCAGCGTTGGTGAAAGCCGGCTGGATCTTGTCAAACCCTGCTCCCGTTGTGTGATGACCACGGTCAACCCGGATACTGGCGAGAAAGAATCCGCCACTCAGCCCCTCAAGACTCTGGCCAGCTATCGAAAGACCCGGGACGGCGTTATTTTTGGGCAAAATGCCGTGCACCAGAAGCCCGGCGAGATATCTGTGGGCGATGAGGTAACCGTTTTGAATCAGGAGAATTGATACAGTGCCACTGTTAACGCTAGACAGGATTTCGCTCGCCTATGGCATGCATCCATTGCTGGATGAGGCCAGCCTGACCATCGAGCCCGGTGAACGGGTGTGTCTGTTGGGGCGAAACGGTGAGGGGAAATCCACGCTGCTGAAGATCGTCAGCGGGGAAGTGACGCCGGACGGCGGTGTGGTGCGCATGGAAGATGGCTCAGTGCTGTCGGTGTTGCCTCAGAGTTTGCCATCGGACGACACTCGTACGGCCTATGATGTGGTGGCTTCCGCATTTCCGGAAACCGGTGACCTGTTGGCGGAATTCCACCGGCTGTCTCAAAGGGCGGACGAATCCAGTCTTGAGCGTTTGATGAAGGTTCAGGAACGGCTGGAATCTCTGGATGGCTGGCGGCTTGACCAGAAGGTAACCACGATTCTGGGGCAGTATGGAGTGGATCCGGATCGGGTACTGAATACGCTTTCCGGGGGGTGGCAGCGGCGAGTGCTTCTGGCCAGGGCGTTGGTGGCAGACCCGGATATTCTGTTGCTGGATGAGCCAACCAACCATCTGGATGTGCCCGCCATTGC
This sequence comes from Marinobacter nauticus, assembly GCF_003634635.1. GTDB lineage: Bacteria > Pseudomonadota > Gammaproteobacteria > Pseudomonadales > Oleiphilaceae > Marinobacter > Marinobacter nauticus. The sequence continues at coordinate 152,480 of NZ_RBJB01000002.1, forward strand.
CTGGCTGGAAGAGGCGTTATCGCAGTTCCGGGGGGCCATGTTGTTTGTCAGTCATGACCGTGCCTTTATCCGGCGAATGGCCACTCGCGTCGTGGAGCTGGACCGGGGGCAGCTGGTGAGTTTTGCGGCCAGTTATGACAGATATCTGGAGCTTAAGGAAAAAGCGCTGGAGGAAGAGGGGCGCCAGAACGCGCTTTTCGATAAGCGCCTGAAACAGGAAGAGGCCTGGATCCGCCAGGGTATCAAGGCTCGCCGCACCCGGAATATGGGGCGGGTGAGAGCGCTCAAAGCGATGCGGGAAGAGCACAGGCAACGCCGGGTGAGGGGTGGCACCGCCAGTTTTGCCGTAGAGCAGGCGGATATTTCGGGCAAGCTGGTTGCGGAAGCGAGCAATGCCGGATTCTCTTATGTCGATGGCGAGCCAGTGGTTCGCAATATGGATCTCACCGTTCTCCGGGGCGACAAGATCGGACTGGTTGGTGAGAACGGCACGGGCAAGACGACCCTCGTGCGCCTGTTGTTAGGTGAGCTGACACCCACTGAGGGAAGTATCCGGCTGGGAACGAATCTTCAGGTCGCCTACTTTGACCAGCTTCGGGGAGAGCTGGATCTCCAGAGAAATGCGTTGGATAACCTGGCTGAGGGCCGGGAATTCATCGATATCAATGGTCAGAGCAAGCATGTTTTGGGTTATTTGCAGGAATTTCTGTTTACCCCGGAACGGGCACGCTCTCCTGTGCGTGTGTTCTCCGGTGGTGAGCGGGCGAGACTGTTGCTGGCCAAATTGTTCAGTAAGCCAGCCAATATTCTGGTACTGGACGAACCTACCAACGATCTTGACGTCGAAACCCTGGAATTGCTGGAAGAACAGCTTTCAGAGTTCAAGGGTACCGTGATTGTTATCAGTCACGATCGGGAATTTCTCGATAACGTGGTGACCGATACCATCTTCCTGGACGGTTCCGGGGCGGTGATGGAATACGTGGGTGGATACACCGATTGGCGTCGGCAAGGCGGTCGTTTTCCCTCTGAAACATCGGGAAGCCGACTGGACAAACAGGATAAGCGTGATAAACCCGACAGTTCCGCTAAAAAGCCAGGTCAGGATGGCGGTACTGTGGGGCAGTCGGCAAAATCAAAGCCCGTCAAACTGAGCTACAAGCTTAAACTTGAGCTGGAACAATTGCCCGGCAAAATCGAACAACTGGAGCAGCAGGTAGCTGAGCTTCAGGATAAAATTTCTGCACCGGATTTTTATTCAGGCCCACCGGAAGATGTATCGGCCACTCTGGAACAGCTGGCGGAAACGGAGTCTCGCCTGGAGTCGGTGATTGAACGGTGGATGGAGCTGGAAGAACAGGCGAACCAATGAACATAAATTACAATTTCAAATTTCAGGATGGCCGCGATATCGAGTTCAAAGTAAGTGGGGAGTCCTCCTCGCCGCCACAGGGTCAGTCACTGCCGGCCTGGGTTCGTCTCGAACACTGTCAGTGTTCGAACTGCCCGCTGAAGCCTGGCGAGACCCCGTATTGCCCGGCGGCAACCGAGATTCTGCCGGTCGTAGAGGCGTTTCAGGCGGAAGACGCGTATCAGAAAGTGGATGTAACCGTGACGGACGAGCGCCGCTCCTATTTCAAGCAGACGACGTTGGAAGAGGCGTTGCGTTCTCTGCTGGGGCTCAAGATGGCTACCAGTGGCTGTCCTGTGCTTTCGGAGCTCAAGCCGATGGCACTCCACCACCTGCCGTTTGCCAACAGTGACGAATTTGTGATGCGCAGTGTGGGGTATTATCTGCTTCAACAGCTTTTCGCAAAGCGGAATCAGCAGGAAGCGGACTGGGAACTGAAAGGTCTGGTGGAGCGTAACCAGCGATTGCAGCTGGTGAATCAGGCGCTCTGGCAGCGGATACACGCTGTTTGCAAGGGCGACAGTAATCTGAAAGCACTGCTCAACTTTTTCTCAATGGCCTCCAGTGTCAGCGTTTCTCTGGAAAGCCAGCTCAGGAAGCTTCAGGCCAGGATGAAGGGGGAGGGCTAGAGCCTTCCCCCTCCCATCACGAGTATCAATGAATACGAATGGCCAGTACATCGCACTCCGTGCCGTGAAGAACGCCGTTGGCAGTTGAGCCAAGCAGTAACTGAAAGCCTTTACGGCCATGGCTTCCCACGATCACCAGATCAACGTTGTGCTCCTTGGCCAGCCGGTGGATTTCCGATTCTGGCCGGCCGACGGTTACCACCTGGTTGGCCGCCGCAATACCATATTCATCCCCATACTTGCCCAGCTGTTCACGAGCGGCTTTGTCCAACTGATCCTGCAGTTCAGACAGATCCATAGGAATATCGCCACCATAGGCGTAGCCAACCGGCTCAACAACGTGAACCAGCAGCAACTCGGCTCCCTGGGCATCGCACATCGCCTTGGCTTTGTTCAGAACCTGTGGTGCCTCTTCAGTCAGATCAATGGCAACCAGCATTTTCTTATAGGTGGACATAACTTAGCGCTCCTTCGTACTTGGGGAATATGTTCAGAATAGTACCGAGAGTATACCGGGGAAAGTGTTTTGTCATGCTGACCGGTATCAACCGGGGGAGGGATTTGGCTGGGGTGAGCTGGCCGCTCACCCCGGAAGAGCGTCAGGCGCTGGCGCGTAGCAGGTCAATAGCGTTGGTCAGGCCTTCAATGATGCCTTTCGAGTAGCGATCAATCACAAAGCCCACGTTGTTCTCGTTGTAGTTGATGTACGAGCTGCGGATGAATTGCCATTTGGAAGCGACATCGTCCAGGGCAGTCTTGAGTTCGCCGTTTGTTGAGCCGGCCCTGAGTGAGGAAAGGAGTTGATCGAATGTCTTGGCCTGCTCGTCGAGCGGAACTTCGCTGGAAGCTCCCTGGAAGGTCTGGGCGACGGACGAGTGCGTTCTGGCGGCATAACGGGCCATCATCTGGGCCATGACTACAGCGGCTGAACGAGCCGACTCAATACGGGTATCCGCCTTAATTCCGCTGCTTTCCTGTGCTACCGAATAGAGCTCGGTAGCCAGGTTATTCATACTCAGGGCCTGGTTTGCCAGGTCGGCCATCAGGCGAAGATCCGGATAGCCCCGGTCGCGTACCTCATTGATGTTGCCGCGCATCAGATTCTTGAACTGGTCGAAGGCCTGGTTCAGTTCCTCAATCTGCTGTTCAGAAAGAACGCCGCTGGTGCTCGCCACCACGGAATTCATGGCGTCGTTGGAGTTATTGATTCCGACAACGATCCGGTTCAGTGTTTCGGTATCGCCGGTCGCACTGAAGCTGTAAAAGGCATCGAGAGCAAGGTAGTTATTGACCCGGAAATCGTGGAGGTCAGACAGAAACTCTGCCCCGGTTTCCTGGGCCTTTGCGCTCAAAGCCGTCAGGGCGAGTAGAATGAACGCGGCAATCAACGACTGGATCCGCAGGCGGGCGTCTTTCATCGGATGAGTCTCCGTAATGCAGTTTTATTATTGTGGACTAAAGTCGTAACCCGAAGTTAAAGTAAGTCTGCCGGCTAATCAAGTAGTTTCCGGCGCTTACAGAGTCAGCTCCCTTTTTTCTGCAGGTTTCATTCAGAAACAAATTGACAAACGCGTCTTTTTTTTTCATCGTGTGCCCTCACGATTCAAACGACTGTATGAATTTTTGGATCGGAAGATCGGGCAGTGACCGAAATCTCGCTGCACAAACAGCCGGCATGGTGGCCAACGCCCGCCGGTTGTCAGCAGTTCCAAACACAGACTGGAGATCAGTTGATGATTTACGAAGGTAAAGCCATCACGGTTAAAGAGATCGAAGGCGGGATCGCTCAGTTGGACTTCGACTTGCAAGGCGAGTCAGTCAACAAGTTCAACCGTCTCACCATCGAAGAACTGGGCGCCGCAGCTGAAGCACTCAAATCCCAGAAGAACCTGAAAGGCCTGGTAGTAACCAGCTCCAAGGACAGCTTCATTGTCGGTGCCGATATCACCGAGTTTACCGAGCTGTTTGCTGGTTCCGAGGAAGACCTCGTGGCCAACAACCTCAGGGCCAACGAAGTATTCAACGCCATTGAAGACCTGCCGTTCCCGACGGTTACCGCTATCAACGGTATCGCTCTGGGCGGTGGTTTCGAAATGTGTCTGGCGACCGACTATCGTGTCATGGCTCCCAAGGCCAAGGTAGGTCTGCCGGAAGTGAAGCTGGGTATCTTCCCGGGCTTTGGCGGTACGGTTCGCCTGTCCCGCCTGGTTGGTGTCGACAATGCGGTTGAGTGGATTGCTGGTGGTACTGAAAACCGCGCTGATGCCGCTCTGAAAACCGGTGCTGTTGACGCTGTTGTTGGCGCTGACAAGTTGGTTGAAGCTGCCGTTGCGATCATTAAGCAGTGCAATGAAGGCAAGCTGGACCACATGGCTCGCCGTGAAGAAAAGAAAGGCAAGATCAAGCTCAATGCCATGGAAAGCATGATGGCATTCGAGATTTCCAAGGCGTTCGTGGCCGGCAAGGCTGGCAAGAACTACCCGGCGCCGGTGGAAGCGATCAAGACCATGCAGAAGCATGCCGGCATGACCCGCGACAAGGCGATTGAGGTAGAGGCCAAAGGCTTTGCCAAGATGGCCAAGACCAACGTTGCCGCGTGTCTGGTTGGTCTGTTCCTGAACGACCAGGCCCTGAAGAAGAAAGCCAGTGCCTGGGAAAAAGAAGCTTCTGATGTGAATCTGGCCGCCGTACTGGGTGCCGGAATCATGGGTGGCGGTGTTGCGTTCCAGTCTGCACTGAAGGGCACACCGATCATTATGAAGGACATCAATCAGGACGGCATCAAGCTGGGTCTGAATGAAGCCAAGAAGCTGCTGTCCAAGCGTGTTGCCAAAGGCAAGATGGACGCCGGCCAGATGGGCGACGTGTTGAACGCGATCACTCCGACCCTCAACTACGGCGACTTCAAGAACGTCGACCTGGTGGTTGAAGCGGTTGTTGAGAATCCGAAGGTCAAAGATGCTGTTCTGCGTGAAACTGAAGATGCAGTTCGCGAAGACACCATTCTTACCTCCAACACCTCCACTATCTCCATCAACCTTCTGGCCAAAAACCTGAAGCGTCCGGAGAACTTCTGTGGCATGCACTTCTTCAACCCGGTGCACATGATGCCGCTGGTTGAGGTTATCCGTGGCGAGAAGACCAGTGACCGGGCTATCGCGACTACGGTTGCCTACGCCAAAGCGATGGGCAAGACCCCGATTGTCGTCAACGACTGCCCGGGCTTCCTGGTTAACCGTGTTCTGTTCCCGTACTTCGGTGGTTTTGCCGCGCTGGTACGTGACGGCGCCGATTTCCAGAAGATCGACAAGGTGATGGAAAAGTTCGGCTGGCCCATGGGCCCGGCTTATCTGCTGGACGTTGTCGGCATGGATACCGCCAAGCACGCCAACGAAGTGATGGCTGACGGTTTCCCAGAGCGCATGAAGGCCGACTTCAAGTCTGCCATTGACGTGATGTTCGAGAACAACCGTTACGGTCAGAAGAACGATAAAGGCTTCTACAAGTACGAAGAAGACAAGAAGGGCAAGCCGAAGAAGGTTGTTGACGAAGAAACCTACAAGCTGATCGAGCCTGTGGTTGACGGCAGCAAAGACTTCGACGAAGAAGAAATCATCGCCCGCATGATGATTCCTCTGTGCCTGGAAACCGTTCGCTGCCTGGAAGACAACATTGTTGAAGACCCGGCCGATGCAGACATGGGCCTGATCTACGGTATCGGCTTCCCTCCGTTCCGTGGTGGTGCATTGCGCTACATCGACGACATGGGCGTCGACAAGTTCGTCGAACTGGCAGACAAGTACGCAGATCTTGGCCCGCTGTACGCGCCGACCGAGAAGCTGCGTGAAATGGCCAAGACTGGCAAGAAGTTCTTTGGCTAACCCTAACGAGATTTCCGAACGGAGAAAGATCTATGAGCCTTAATCCGAGAGACGTTGTCGTCGTCGATTGCGTGCGGACTCCGATGGGTCGTGCCAAAAACGGCTGTTTCCGCAACGTACGTGCCGAGACTTTGTCGGCTGCGCTGATTGAAGCACTGTTTGAGCGCAACCCGAAGCTCGACCCGAAAGAAGTAGAAGATGTGATCTGGGGCTGTGTAAACCAGACCAAGGAGCAGGGCTTTAACGTGGCGCGGCAGATTTCCCTGCTGACCCGTATCCCCCACGAGTCTGCTGCCCAGACCGTAAACCGTCTGTGTGGTTCCGCCATGAGCGCTATCCACACCGCGGCGCAGGCTATCCAGACTGGTAACGGTGATGTGTTCCTGGTCGGTGGTGTTGAGCACATGGGCCACGTACCCATGACTGAGGGTTTCGACCACAACCCGGCTGCTTCCAAGTACTCCGCCAAGGCGTCCAACATGATGGGCCTGACCGCGGAAATGCTGGCCAAGATGCACGGTATCACCCGTGAGCAGCAGGACGAGTTCGGTGCCCGCTCCCATCGCCTGGCCCACGAAGCCACTCAGGAAGGTCGTTTCAAGAACGAAATCGTTCCGATTGAAGGTCACGACGAGAACGGCTTTGTGAAGCTGATCGAAGAAGACGAGACCATTCGTCCGGAAACCACAGCTGAGTCCCTTGGCCAGCTGCGCCCGGCGTTCGATCCGAAAAATGGTACGGTGACTGCCGGTACCTCTTCCCAGTTGACCGATGGTGCGTCTGCCATGGTGCTGATGTCCGCCGAGCGGGCAGAAGCTCTGGGTCTGACCCCGATTGCCAAGATCCGCAGCATGGCCGTGGCTGGTTGCGATCCCGCGATCATGGGTTACGGCCCGGTACCGGCCACCAAGAAGGCCCTGAAGCGTGCAGGCCTGAAAGTTGAAGATATCGACTTCTGGGAACTGAACGAGGCCTTTGCTGGCCAGTCCCTGCCGGTTCTGAAAGACCTGAAACTGCTGGGCGTCATGGAAGAGAAGGTGAACCTGAACGGCGGCGCGATTGCTCTTGGCCATCCGCTGGGCTGCTCCGGTGCCCGTATCTCCACCACACTGCTGAATATCATGCAGGCCAAAGGCGGTAAGCTTGGTGTATCCACCATGTGTATCGGTCTTGGTCAGGGCATTGCCACTGTGTGGGAGCGTATCTGATCAGGAGTATCTGATTAGTGAGCTCAGTCAGGAGGCCCGGCATATGCCGGGCCTTCCTGTTTCCGGACGCGCAAAATGCGACGGAACCCGGAAAAAAGGCTGATTGAAATCAAAGAATGGGTTGTCTTGCCAATCTTGACCCTGTAAAACAGTGAGCCTATACAGAATGGCAGCCTTTGTGTTTTCCAGTTGCCTGATTTTTATGCGAGTTTACGGTTCTGTTCAGATATTGACCGATTGATCGCCAAGGATACAGATCTCCGATATGGGTAAAAGTCTCGTTATTGTCGAGTCGCCAGCGAAAGCGAAGACCATCAACAAGTACCTGGGCTCGGATTTTATCGTGAAGTCCAGTGTTGGCCACATCCGTGACCTGCCCGTAAGTGGCAGCGGCAGCCAGTCAGACCCGAAAGAACGGGCGAAACAGGCGGCGGCCACGCGCAAGATGAGCCCGGACGAGAAGGCCGAGCACAAGAAGCGTAAGGCCCGGGAGCAACTGGTAGCCCGCATGGGTGTTGATCCCGACCATGACTGGAGCGCCCGTTACGAGATTCTGCCTGGCAAGGAAAAGGTGGTCAGCGAGCTCAAGCGTTTGGCCAAGTCTGCCGACCACATCTATCTGGCAACGGATTTGGATAGAGAAGGGGAGGCTATTGCCTGGCATCTTCAGGAGACCATTGGCGGCGAGCCGGACAAATACCGTCGTGTGGTGTTCAACGAGATTACCAAACGGGCGATTCAGGAAGCTTTCAAGGATCCGGGCAACCTCGATAACAACCGGGTTAACGCTCAGCAGGCCCGACGGTTCCTGGACCGCGTTGTGGGTTATATGGTCTCGCCGCTGTTGTGGGCAAAGATTGCCCGCGGTCTGTCTGCGGGCCGTGTGCAATCCGTCGCCGTACGACTGATTGTGGAACGGGAGCGGGAGATCCGTAAATTTGTGCCGGAAGAGTTCTGGCAATTGCATGCAGACCTTGCTGCCGAGGGCGCCAAAGACCCGGTCCGGTTCGAAGTAACCCGTTATATCGACAAGCCCTACCGCCCTGTCAACGAAGCTCAGAGCAAGGAGCACGTTGAGCGGCTCAAGGCTGGCGGCTTCAAGGTGGCCAAGCGCGAAGACAAGCCGACCCGATCCCGTCCGTCTGCACCCTTTATTACCTCTACGCTGCAGCAGGCGGCCAGTAACCGCATGGGTTTCAGCGTCAAGAAAACCATGATGCTGGCCCAGCGATTGTACGAGGCCGGTTTTATTACCTACATGCGTACGGATTCCACCAATCTCAGCCAGGATGCCGTAGTCAGCTGTCGAGAGTTCGTCCAGAAGCAGTTCGGCGAACGTTATTTGCCTGAGAAGCCGCGGGTCTACGGCAGCAAGGAAGGCGCTCAGGAAGCTCACGAAGCCATTCGCCCGACGGATGTTGCTCGCAGGCCAACGGATATTACCGGCCTGGAAAAAGACGCAGAGAAGCTCTACGACCTGATCTGGCGCCAGTTTATTGCCTGTCAGATGGCAGATGCCGAATTCCTGAGTACGTCTATTGTGGTGGCCAACGGCGACTACGAGCTGCGCACCCGGGGTCGAATCGTCAAGTTTGACGGCTTCCTGAAGGCTGCGCCGCAGTCCACCAAGAAAGATGAAGACGTGGCATTGCCAGATATCAAGGTGGATCAGCCCCTGGATCTCAAGAAACTGGATCCAACCCAGCATTTTACCAAGCCGGCGCCCCGGTACACCGAAGCCAGCCTGGTCAAAGAGCTCGAAAAGCAGGGGATCGGCCGGCCGTCCACCTATGCGTCCATCATTTCTACTATTCAGGATCGGGGCTACGTAAAGCTTCAGAATCGCCGCTTCTACGCGGAGAAGATGGGGGAGATCGTGACCGAGCGACTGGCGGAATCCTTCCCGAATCTGATGGATTACGATTTTACCGCGCGCCTCGAAGATGAGCTGGACGAGATCGCCGAGGGTGAGGTTCAGTGGAAAAAAGTGCTGAACGACTTCTACGCCAAATTCCGTAATCAGCTGGAAAGCGCTGAAAAGACGGATGGCGGTATGCGCGCCAATACTCCCACGGAAACCGATATACCGTGTCCGAGCTGTGGCCGGAATATGCAGATCCGGGTGGCCAGTACCGGGGTATTCCTGGGCTGCTCCGGCTACTCGTTGCCACCCAAGGAACGCTGCAAGACCACCATTAACCTGGTGTCTGGCGACGAAGTGGTGAGTGCTGATGACGATGTGGAAGGGGAGGGTGAAACCCGGCTGCTCCGGAAAAAACGCCGCTGTCCGAAATGCGGCACCGCCATGGACAGCTACCTGATCGACGAGAAGCGCAAGCTGCACGTGTGTGGTAACAATCCGGACTGCTCAGGGTACGAGGTTGAAGAGGGTACGTTCCGTATCAAAGGTTACGATGGGCCGACGCTGGAATGTGACAAGTGTGGCTCCGAGATGCAGCTCAAGACCGGCCGATTCGGCAAGTACTTCGGTTGCACCAACAGTGAATGCAAGAACACCCGTAAGTTGCTGAAAAATGGTGAGCCGGCACCCCCTAAAATGGACCCGGTGCCGATGCCAGAGCTCAAGTGCGATAAGGTGGACGATACCTACGTACTGCGTGATGGGGCGTCCGGCCTATTTTTGGCAGCCAGTAAATTCCCGAAAAATCGGGAAACGCGGCCGCCATTAGTGATGGAAATCAAGCCACACCGTAAGGAAATCGATCCGAAATATGATTACCTGATGGATGCCCCTGAAAAGGACCCTGAAGGCAATCCGACTGTGATACGTTACAGCCGAAAATCAAAAGAGCAGTACGTCATGTCGGAGAAAGACGGCAAGGCTACGGGGTGGTCAGCGTGGTTTGAAAATGGTCGCTGGGTCCCGCGCGACAAGAAAAAGTAAGATGGTCGGTGGCGCCCCATCGCCTTTGAGAAGGCGAGGGGGCGTTATTCTCGTATACGCTGGCGCGTTAACGGAACTTGCGTAGTCGCTGTATGAGAGACGATGTGTCCCAGCGTCGTCCGCCCATGGATTGCACATCCGCGTAGAACTGGTCTACCAGTGCGGTAACCGGCAGCGATGCATTCACTTTTCTCGCTTCCTCCAGGCAGATTCCCAGATCCTTTCGCATCCAGTCAACCGCGAACCCGTGATCGAACTCACCGTCAATCATGGTTCCCGAACGGTTTTCCATCTGCCAGGACTGGGCCGCACCTTTGGAAATCACATCTACCACTTTGCGTACATCCAGCTCTGCCTGTTCGGCAAAGTGCAGCGCCTCTGAAAGCCCCTGAACCAACCCGGCAATTGCAATCTGGTTAACCATCTTGGTTTTCTGCCCGCTGCCCGCCGGGCCCATCAGGTTGAGCGCACGAGCGTAGTGCGCCATGACCGGCCTGGCTTTTTCGAACGCATGCTCGGCGCCGCCACACATGATGGTGAGTGCGCCATTCTGGGCGCCTTGCTGACCACCCGAAACCGGCGCATCGATAAAAGCCTGTTTGCGGGCGCCAGCGGTCTCGGCCAGGCGTTCGGCAATCCCCGCAGATGCCGTCGTGTGGTCAATCAGGATGGCGCCCTCTGGAGCGTTTGCGATGATTCCCCCGTCGCCTTCAAATACTTCGATCAGATCTTTGTCAGCGCCAACACAGGTTATGACAAAATCTGCGTCTCTGACAGCGAGCGCGATCGAATCACAGGCGGCGCCTGAATGTTCTGACGCCCATTGTGTTGCCTTCTCGCCAGACCGGTTCCAGACACGGACAGAAAGTCCTGCGTTTGCCAAATGCCCCGCCATGGGATAACCCATTACGCCCAGGCCAATAAACGCTACCGTTGTTGTCATTGATTTACTCCAGTCGGTGAGTGTCAGTGTGCTTTGATTATGAAATCGAGCCGAAAGGATTGAAACCCTTTTCGACCGTTCGCGGGGTATCCATTGGTCTGGGCTCACATAATGCTCAACGCAGGCATGACGCCAATCACAGACCGGTAAACTATCTGCCTATTTCAGGCGCATACGATAGCAGGCGCTTCCAGGCATTCTTATACTTAGCAGGCTAGCCGCATGGATGCTTACAGGCCGTGAGAAACCAGTTTTTGGGTCTCCCGGTGCTTCTTATCCTTGTTGTTCAGCGAATGGGGGAGGCCGTGATGCCGCCTGTAGTTTATTCGTGAGGGAAGTAAATGAATCTGGTATACAAACATGAAAAACCGTTGCTGCTGGTGACGGCGGTGCTTGCTGTGGCCATCTGGCTGGCTCTGATACTGGGGACGCTCGGTATTGTATTGCTGTATCTGTTGGTGGGGTACGTGTTCTTTCTCTTTGCCCATTCGGCTTTCATCTCACACCTGAAGGGGTCTGGGGTGCGAATCAGTCGCGAGCAATATCCGGATCTCTATGACCGGCTTATTCGTTGTTGCGAAAAGGTTGGGGTAAAGGAGGTGCCGGAAGCCTACCTCCTGCGGACGGACTTTTTCAATGCACTTGCGACCAAGTTTCTTGGACGGCATTTTGTTGTGCTGTTCACTGATGTTGTTGATGCGTTGGAAGAGCGCCCGGACGCTATTGATTTCTACATCGGTCATGAGTTGGGTCATATTCACCGGCGCCATCTTTCCTGGGGGCCGGTGCTGGCACCCGCTGCCTGGCTGCCTGTAATCGGGCCGGCGTTGCGGCGTGCCGAAGAATACACGTGTGATCGCTACGGTGTAGCCTGCTGTCAGTCACCGGAGGACATCAAGGCAGCGCTGGCAGCAATCGCTGCTGGCGATACCCGCTGGCAAACCATCAACGTGGACGCATTTGTAGGGCAAGTGGCTGTGACCAACGGCTTCTGGATGTCCTTCAACGAAATAACGGGAGACTACCCCTGGCTCACCAAGCGAATGGCAGCGGCCATTGCCCTGTCGGAAGGGCGTGAAGTATCTCACCCGGGGCGGAGCAAGTTAGCCTGGTTCTTCGCTCTGTTCGTCCCGAGGCTCGGGGTTGGGGGAGGGGCTGCGTCCTTGCTCGTGATGGTGGCCATTGTCGGCATACTTGCCGCTGTTGCGATTCCTCAGTATCACGAATACGTAGAGAGAAGTCGCTATCAGGATGCCTACCTGGAAGGCTTGGGGGTTACGGATTCTGTCGATGCCTATGTCAGTGAACACCAGGCCTGGCCCGGCTCGATGGCGGAGCTTGGTTATGGCGGTACCTTCGGGGGCTCTGGTGAAGACTATACTATTGATGTCTATGACGGTGGTGTGATCGGCATTGAGATGGGGGTTGATGAAACCGGAGAGTCGGAATACATCGTTCTGGAACCGGAGGTCACCGATAACGGGTTATTCTGGAGTTGCTATGGTCAGAACGCTGTTGAAAAACTACTGCCGGCGGACTGTCGTTAGCATGGTGAAAGACTGACCGGGAAATGAAAAAAAGCCGCTGAAGTCAGCGGCTTTTTTCTGGTTGAAGGCAAGTGGTGTGCTTACTTCTTCGGGTAGTCCCGCTTCGGCGAGCCGGTGTACAGCTGGCGCGGGCGGCCGATACGGTTGGCACCGCTGACCATTTCGTTCCAGTGGGAGAACCAGCCGATGGTACGGGACATGGCGAAGATAACGGTAAACATGGAGGTCGGAATACCGATGGCCTTCAGGATGATGCCGGAGTAGAAGTCGACGTTCGGATACAGCTGGCGCTGAACGAAGTACTCGTCTTCCAGGGCGATCTTTTCCAGGCGCTGGGCAATTTTCAGCAGCGGATCGTTTTCCAGGCCGAGTTCGCTCAATACTTCGTGGGCAGTCTGAGCCATGACCTTGGCGCGTGGATCGAAGTTCTTGTAAACCCGGTGGCCGAAGCCCATCAGGCGGAACGGATCGTCCTTGTCTTTTGCCTTGGCAATGAACTTCTCGATGTTGGACTCGTCGCCGATCTCGGCCAGCATGTCCAGTACCGCTTCGTTCGCGCCGCCGTGAGCCGGGCCCCAGAGTGCGGCAATGCCGGACGCAATACAGGCGTATGGGTTGGCGCCGGTAGAGCCTGCAAGGCGAACGGTGGAGGTGGACGCGTTCTGTTCGTGGTCAGCGTGCAGAATGAAGATCTTGTCCATGGCGTTGGCCAGAACAGGATTTGGCTTGTACTCTTCGCACGGAGTGCCAAACATCATGTGCAGGAAGTTCTCTGCGTAGGACAGGTCGTTCCGTGGATACATGAAAGGCTGTCCCATGGAATACTTGTAGCACCATGCCGCAATGGTCGGCATTTTCGCGATCAGGCGATGGCCGGTGATTTCACGTTGCTTGGGATCGGAAACGTCCATCTGGTCGTGATAGAACGCAGACAGCGCGCCCACAACGCCACACATGATGGCCATTGGATGCGCGTCACGGCGGAAGCCGTTGAAGAAGTTGCGCATCTGGTCGTGCAGCATGGTGTGGTTTTTGATGGTGTCGTGGAACCGCTTGTTTTCTTCTTCGCTGGGCAGTTCGCCGTTCAGCAGCAGGTAGCAGACTTCCAGGAAGTCGGAGTGCTCGGCCAGCTGGTCAATGGGGTAGCCGCGGTGCAGCAACACACCGTTGGCGCCATCGATGTATGTGATGGCCGATTCGCAGGCTGCGGTGGATACAAATCCGGGGTCGTAAGTGAAAACGCCTTCCTGTACCAGGCCGCGTACGTCAATAACGTCAGGGCCGACGGTGCCGGAATAAACCGGTAGCTCAATGGACTTATCTCCCACCGAGAGCGTGGCTTTCCTGTCGGTCATGGTGCTCTCCTGTCTGATTAGCTATAACAGCTTTTCTGCATGTGTAGATGCGCCAGAAAGCGCGTATTATCGCAAAACTGGCGGCAAAATATAGGGCGTCAGCTTTTTTTGTCAATGCACTGGCGGAGAAAACGGCAAATTTCTTCCCGTTTGTAAATGAGGGATATCCGGAATATCGGGCCCCTGGGGCGGAAATTGGTTTTGTCAATAAGCCTTATAGATGGGTAGAGGCTGCAAGCTGCAAGGCCTGGAGGGCGATTGCAAGTTTGTAATTACCGGGGTGTCTCCTTATAATCCGTAGCCCGGAATCGGGGATGCACCGGCTTATGGGCTTGAGTATAGCAAGCTACCGGGTAGTCATCCGCCCTCCTGAACCAATCGGTTATCGGTATCGTACCGATTCTCCGGTCCCAACATACCAACCATCCGCCACCGTTTTGCGGTCCCGCGGAACCAAGAGAGAGTGTGAGAGCGCTGTGAATAGCAAACGACCAGTAAATCTCGATCTCGGCAAGTTTCATTTCCCGCTGCCAGCCATTACTTCGATCCTGCATCGCATCAGCGGCATCATCATCTTCGTAGGTGTTGCCTTCCTGATGTACGGCCTGGATCTCTCCCTTTCCGGAGAAGATGGCTTTAACCGGGTGAATGAGCTGCTGGACAGCTTCCTGGCGAAGCTGATCATCTGGGGCATCCTGTCTGCTCTGCTGTACCACCTGGTTGCAGGTATCAAACACCTGTTGATGGACGCTGGTATTGGCGAAGAGCTTGAAAGCGGGCGCCTCGCCGCGAAAGCCACGATTGCGGTTTCCGTTGTTCTCATCGTTCTGGCAGGAGTCTGGGTATGGGCATGAACAGTGTAACGAATATTGGTCGTAACGGTATTCAGGACTGGATCATCCAGCGCGTAACAGCCTACGTATTAGCTCTGTACACGCTGTTCCTGCTTGGCTTCTTTGTGACCACCGATGTTGACTACCAGGCGTGGTCTGCATTGTTTGCTCAGGGATGGTTCAAGATCTTCAGTCTGCTTGCGCTGCTGTCCATTGCCGGGCACGCGTGGGTTGGCTTGTGGACAGTTTCTACCGACTACATCAAATCCGCGATGCCGCGTTTTCTGCTTCAGGCAGCCTGTGTGCTCGTAATGTTTGTATATGTCGTGTGGGGCATTCAGATTCTTTGGGGGCTTTAATCGATGGCTAACATCAAGACCATGTCGTTCGACGCGATTGTTATCGGTGGTGGCGGTGCCGGTATGCGAGCCGCCCTCCAGCTGACCGAATCCGGTCTCGATACCGCGTGTATCACGAAAGTATTTCCGACCCGTTCGCACACGGTATCCGCCCAGGGCGGTATTACCTGTGCGATCGCAAGCGCTGATCCCAACGACGATTGGCGCTGGCACATGTACGACACTGTGAAAGGTTCTGACTACATCGGTGACCAGGACGCGATTGAGTATATGTGCTCCGTCGGTCCGCAGGCAGTGTTCGAGCTCGAGCACATGGGCCTCCCGTTCTCCCGTACCGAGCAGGGTCGTATCTATCAGCGTCCGTTCGGTGGTCAGTCCAAGGACTACGGTAAGGGCGGTCAGGCTGCCCGTACCTGTGCCGCAGCCGACCGCACCGGTCATGCTCTGCTGCACACGCTATACCAGGCTAACCTCAAAGGCGGCACTTCGTTCCTGAACGAGTGGTACGCCGTGGACCTGGTCAAGAACAGTAAAGACGAAGTGGTCGGTGTTGTCGGTATCGAAATTGAGACCGGTGAAGTCTGCTACATCAAGGCCAAGGCGACCGTTCTGGCAACCGGTGGCGCCGGTCGTATCTATGCGTCAACCACCAATGCCCTGATCAACACCGGTGACGGTATCGGTATGGCCCTGCGTGCCGGCTTCCCGGTTCAGGACATGGAAATGTGGCAGTTCCACCCGACCGGTATCCACGGTGCCGGTGTGCTGGTAACTGAGGGTTGCCGGGGTGAGGGTGGTTACCTGATCAACTCCGAAGGTGAGCGTTTCATGGAGCGTTATGCTCCGAACGCCAAAGACCTCGCTGGTCGCGACGTTGTTGCCCGCTCCATGGTTCTGGAAATTCTGGAAGGCCGCGGCTGTGGTCCCGACAAGGATCACGTACTGCTGAAGCTGGATCACCTGGGCGAAGAAACGCTGAACCTGCGTCTGCCGGGTATCTGTGAGCTGTCCCGTACCTTTGCCCACGTTGATCCGGTCAAAGAGCCGGTGCCAGTGGTTCCGACCTGTCACTACATGATGGGCGGCATTCCGACCAACGTTGGTGGTCAGGCGCTGACTCAGGATGAAAACGGCAATGACAAGCCGATTCCGGGCCTGTTTGCCTGCGGTGAAGCCGCTTGTGTGTCTGTGCACGGTGCTAACCGTCTGGGAGGCAACTCTCTGCTGGATCTGGTGGTCTTTGGTCGTGCGGCTGGCCTGCACATTGAGGAGCAGCTGCGTGGTGGTTTCGAGGTCGACGGCGCAAGCGACGAAGACATCAAGCGTGCCATGGCTCGTCTGGAGCGTCTGGACAGTGCAAGTGAGGGTGAGGATGTGGCTCAGGTTCGTAAAGACCTGCAGAACTGCATGCAGCTCTACTTCGGCGTGTTCCGTGACGGCGAAAGTATGGAGAAGGGTCTGAAGCTGCTGGAAGAAATCGGTGAGCGGGTTCGTAAGACCAAGCTGACTGATACCAGCAAGGCATTCAACACCGCCCGTATCGAAGCACTGGAGCTGGACAACCTGTACGAAGTTGCCTATGCGACCGCCAAGTCTGCGATTGAGCGTAAAGAAAGTCGCGGTGCCCATGCCCGTAACGATTTCACCGAGCGTGACGACGAGAACTGGCTGAAGCACTCCATGTACTTCCCGCTGGACAAGCGCGTTGGCAAGCGTGACGTGAACTTTGCACCGAAAACGGTTCCGACCTTCGAGCCGAAGATCCGGACCTACTAAGGGGGTATCCTGAAAATGTTGGTAAGTCTGTACCGTTATAACCCGGAAACTGACAACGCCCCTTACATGCAGGACGTTGAGATTGAGTTGCCGGAAGGCAAAGATCTGATGGTTCTGGATGTTTTGGCGCTGGCCAAGGAAAAGGACCCGACTGTCGCATTTCGCCGTTCCTGTCGTGAGGGCGTTTGCGGCTCAGATGGTATGAACATGAATGGCAAGAACGGCCTGGCTTGCATCACACCGGTTTCCGATGTGGTCAAGAACAACAAGCTGGTTTTGCGCCCGCTGCCTGGTCTTCCGGTCATTCGTGATCTGGTGGTTGATATGGGCCTGTTCTACAAGCAGTACGAAAAAGTGATGCCGTACCTTGTGAATGACAACCCCGCGCCAGCCATCGAGCGACTGCAGTCTCCGGAAGATCGTGAGAAGCTGGACGGCCTGTACGAGTGTATTCTCTGTGCCTGCTGCTCTACCGCTTGCCCGTCTTTCTGGTGGAATCCGGACAAGTTCATCGGTCCGTCTGGTCTGTTGCAAGCTTATCGCTTCCTGGCCGACAGCCGTGATACCGCCCAGGCAGAGCGTTTGGCGAACCTGGACGATCCGTTCAGCGTGTTCCGCTGCCGTGGCATCATGAACTGTGTCAGTGTGTGTCCGAAGGGCCTGAACCCCACAAAGGCAATTGGCCATATCCGGAACCTGTTGCTGCAAAGAGCCACCTGACCGGCAAAATTCGCAGCACCAGCTATACTGGTGTTCTGACACCAGTTAGTACCCCTGAAGGCCTCGCTATATGCGGGGCCTTCAACCAAAGGCTTATAGTCAAAAGTCTTACCGGGGTGCAAACTTATGCACGCTGTTTCGGTGCGCTTATCCAGTCACCGGACAGTATTGCTGAGTATAAAAATCACTGGGGACGGAAAACATCCTTGCCGGGTGTGGTGGCCAAAGTCATGCCGTAATAACCCGTATTGACTGAGAATTACCCCTGGCCGACCATACTGGCTCCCCCGCACCAGCCCAAGGTGAGCTATTCAAAATGCACGAAAGCATCATGGAGCAGTTATGGCAGACTTCCCACCTGCAGGGTGGCAATCTTGCCTATGTTGAACAGCTTTTTGAAACCTACCTGACAGACCCCAACGCAGTTCCAGAAGAGTGGCGGAGTTACTTCGATAAACTCCCGAGCGTCGATGGCTATCAGGGCCGCGACATCGTTCACTCCACCATCCGCGAGCAGTTTGAGCACATCTCCCGCAATCAGCGTTTTCTGGCGACCAATGGCGTGCCTGCCAGTGCTACGTCCGACGCTGATAAAAAGCAGATCCGTGTTCTGCAGCTGATCAACGCTTTTCGTTTCCGCGGTCACCAGGAAGCAAAGCTTGATCCTCTGGGTGTCTGGCAACGTCCTCAGGTAGAAGATCTGGACCCGCGATTCCACGAATTGGGCGAATCCGATCTTGATCTGGAGTTCCAGACCGGCTCTCTGAACTTTGGTTCCGAGAGCATGAAACTCGGCGATATTGTTCAGGGCCTGCGCCAGACTTACTGCGAGAGCATCGGCGCTGAATACATGCATGTGGTAGACACGCGCATCAAGCGTTGGTTCCAGCAACGTATGGAGCCTGTTCGTTCCCGTCCGGAATACGAGACCGAAACCCGCAAGCATATCCTTGAGCGCCTGACGGCTGCTGAAGGGCTGGAAAAATACCTGGGTTCCCGTTATCCGGGCGTCAAGCGTTTTGGTCTCGAGGGCGGTGAAAGTCTGATCCCCTGCCTGGACGAGCTGATTCAGCGTGCGGGCTCCTATGGTGCCAAAGAGATCGTGCTGGGCATGGCCCACCGCGGTCGACTGAACGTGCTGGTCAACACCCTGGGCAAAAATCCGAAAGAACTGTTTGATGAATTCGAGGGCAAGAAGCTCGCGGATTCCGGCTCCGGCGACGTGAAATACCACCAGGGCTTCTCCTCAAACGTGATGACGCCAGGTGGCGAGGTTCACCTGGCCATGGCCTTCAACCCGTCTCACCTGGAAATCGTATCCCCGGTAGTGGAAGGCTCGGTACGCGCCCGTCAGGACCGTCGTGGCGATACCGATGGCAGTACCGTGGTACCCATTGTGATGCACGGCGACGCTGCGTTTGCCGGGCAGGGCGTAGTGATGGAAACCTTCCAGATGTCCCAGACCCGGGGCTTTGGTGTTGGCGGTACCATCCACATCGTGATCAACAACCAGGTTGGCTTCACCACTAGCAAACAGGAAGATGCTCGTTCCACCGAGTATTGCACCGACGTTGCCAAGATGGTTCAGGCGCCGATTCTGCATGTGAACGCCGACGATCCTGAAGCGGTGATGTTTGCCACCCAGATGGCGATGGACTACCGCAACGAATTCAAGCGCGATGTAGTGATTGATCTGGTTTGCTACCGTCGTCGTGGCCACAACGAGGCGGATGAGCCGGCAGCGACCCAGCCGCTGATGTACGACAAGATCCGCAAGCTGAAGACCACTCGTGCGATCTACGCGGATCAGCTGGTTGAAGCCGGTGTGATCACCGAAGATGAAGCCAAGCAGATGGAGACTGATTACCGGGACGCCCTGGACAAGGGTGATCACGTGGTCAAGTCCCTGGTTAAAGAGCCTAACAAAGAGCTTTACGTGGACTGGGCTCCGTATCTGGGCCATGAGTGGACAGCGAAGTGCAAGACCAGCGTTGCGCTGAAAACCGTCCAGAAACTGGGCAAGAAGCTGACTGAAGTGCCGGAAGGGTTCAGCATACAGCGCCAGGTTTCCAAGATTGTTAATGATCGCGAGAAGATGACGGCTGGCGCGCTGTCCCTGAACTGGGGCTACGGCGAAATGATGGCCTATGCCACTTTGCTGAACGAAGGCCACCCGATCCGCCTGACTGGTCAGGACGTGGGCCGGGGCACCTTCTCGCACCGTCATGCTGTTCTGCATAACCAGAAAGATGGGTCTACTCATATTTCCCTGCAGAATCTGAAAGACGATCAGCCGAAGTTCGACATCTATGACTCACTGCTGTCTGAAGAAGCGGTGATGGCGTTCGAATACGGTTATTCCACCACGACGCCGAACGCGCTGATTGTCTGGGAAGCCCAGTTTGGTGACTTCGCCAACGGTGCCCAGGTGGTGATTGATCAGTTCCTGACCAGTGGTGAGCATAAGTGGGGTCGACTGTGTGGCCTGACACTGCTGCTGCCACACGGTTATGAAGGGCAGGGGCCGGAACACAGTTCCGCCCGTCTGGAGCGTTTCCTGCAGCTGTGTGCCGAACACAATATTCAGGTCTGTGTGCCGACTACACCGTCTCAGGTATTCCACATGTTGCGTCGGCAGGTGAAGCGTCCGTTGCGCAAGCCGTTGGTTGCCATTACGCCCAAGAGCCTGCTGCGCCATAAGGAAGCCATTTCGGGTCTGGACGACCTGACATCCGGCACATTCCAGACAATTCTGCCGGAGAAAGAGCCGTCCGATCCGAAAAAAGTGACTCGCCTGATCCTCTGCAGTGGCAAGGTCTACTATGATCTTCTGGAGAAGAAGAAGGCGGATGAGCGGGACGATGTCGCGATTGTTCGTATCGAACAATTGTACCCATTCCCGAGCGATGACCTGGACGAACTGCTGAGCCAGTACAGCAAGCTCAAGCATGTGGTCTGGTGTCAGGAAGAGCCGATGAACCAGGGAGCCTGGTATTGCAGTCAGCATCACATGCGGAACGCACTGCAGCGCCTGAATCCCAAGCTATATCTCCAGTATGCCGGTCGTGAGGCTTCTGCTGCTCCTGCCTGTGGACACATGTCTGTTCACATCGAAGAGCAGAAGAAACTGGTTAACGACGCGTTTGAAATCTGACGAGCTACCGAACTAAGGATCCGTAATGTCAACAGAGATTAAAGCCCCCGTTTTCCCTGAGTCGGTTGCCGAAGGCACCGTCGCGACCTGGCACAAGCAGCCGGGTGAGGCCTGTTCCCGTGACGAGCTGATTGTCGATATCGAAACCGACAAGGTTGTGCTCGAAGTGGTTGCGCCGGCGGATGGTGTGATCGAAGAAGTTCTCAAGAACGAAGGCGACACCGTGGAAAGCGGTGAGGTCATCGGCAAGTTCAAGGAAGGCGCAGCAGGTGAATCCAAGCCGGCCGAGAGCAAGTCTGAAGCGAAAGCCGAAGCACCGAAAGCCGAGGAGAAATCCGAAGCTGCTTCCGGCGACGCCATTCTGAGCCCGGCTGCCCGCAAGCTGGCCGAAGAAAACAACGTTGACCCGAGCGCGGTAAAGGGCACCGGTAAAGATGGCCGTGTTACCAAGGAAGACGTTCAGAACTACGTGGACAGCAACAAATCTTCCGGTGGAGCGGCTGCCGCCAAGCCGGCAGCGATGCCTGAGGTGAACGTTGGCCAGGGCGAGCGCGCCGAGAAGCGGGTTCCGATGACCCGCCTGCGTGCCAGCATCGCCAAGCGTCTCGTTGATGCCCAGCAGACAGCAGCCATGCTGACCACCTTTAACGAGGTGAACATGGCGCCGATCATGGAACTGCGTAAGCAGTACCAGGACAGCTTCGTGAAGCGCCACGGCATCAAGCTGGGCTTCATGTCGTTTTTCACCAAAGCGGCTACCGAAGCTCTGAAGCGCTTCCCGGCAGTAAACGCCTCCATTGACGGCAACGACATGGTGTACCACGGCTATCAGGACGTAGGCGTAGCAGTATCCACCGACCGTGGCCTGGTGGTACCGGTTCTGCGTGACACCGACGCCATGGGTCTGGCCGACATCGAGAAGAAGATCGTCGAGTACGGTACCAAGGCGAAGGAAGGCAAGCTGGCCATTGAAGATATGACCGGTGGCACCTTCACCATCACCAACGGTGGTATTTTCGGGTCTCTGATCTCCACGCCGATCCTGAATCCGCCCCAGACTGCCATTCTGGGTATGCACAAGATCCAAGAGCGCCCGATGGCGGTAAATGGCAAGGTTGAGATTCTGCCGATGATGTACCTGGCGCTGTCATACGATCACCGTATGATCGATGGCAAGGAAGCGGTGCAGTTCCTGGTGGCGATCAAGGAAATGCTGGAAGACCCGGCACGTATCCTGCTGGATGTGTAATCTGACACTCAACGAATTCGATAACAGGAAAGATTATGTCCGATAAGTTCGACGTTATTGTAATTGGTGCAGGCCCCGGTGGTTACGTTGCTGCCATTAAAGCCGCTCAGTTGGGTCTTAAGACCGCCTGTGTTGAGTCCTGGACTGGTAAAGACGGCAAGAGCCAGGTGCTCGGTGGTACCTGCCTGAACGTAGGCTGTATCCCGTCCAAGGCCCTGCTGGAAGTGACTCACAAGTTTGAGGAAGCCAGCCACGATTACGACTCTATGGGCATCCTGGCCAAGGACGTGAAAATCGACGTTGCCAAGATGATGGAGCGCAAGGCTGGTATCGTTAAGCAGCTGACTGGTGGCATTGCCGGCCTGTTCAAGGCCAATGGCGTCACCTCTATCCACGGCCATGGCAAGCTGCTCGCCGGTCGTAAGGTTGAAGTCACCGACAAGGATGGCAAAACCAAGACCTACGAAGCCGACAACGTAATCATCGCCACCGGTTCCCGGCCGATCGAGATTCCGCCGGCGCCGTTCGACGGTGAGTACATCGTCGATTCCGAAGGTGCGTTGGAGTTTACCGAAGTGCCCAAGCGCCTTGGTGTGATCGGTGCCGGTGTTATTGGCCTTGAGCTGGGTAGCGTCTGGGCCCGCCTGGGTTCAGAAGTAACCGTGATCGAAGCGCAGGACAGCTTCCTGCCGGCGGTTGACCAGCAGTGTGCCAAGGATGCTTTGAAGCAATTCCAGAAGCAGGGCCTGAACATCGTGATGGGCGCCCGCATGACTGGCGCGGAAGTCAAACGCAAGCTGGTTAACGTCAGCTACGAAGACTCCAAGGGCAAGCAAGACGCCAAGTTTGACAAGCTGATCGTGGCTGTTGGCCGTCGTCCGTACACCGATGGTGCACTGGCTGAAGACTCCGGCGTGACCATGGATGAGCGGGGCTTTATTTTCGTAGACGACAACTGCAAGACCGAAGCACCGGGTGTCTGGGCCATCGGTGATGTGGTTCGTGGTCCAATGCTGGCCCACAAAGCGTCTGAAGAGGGCGTGATGGTTGCTGAGCGTATTGCCGGGCATAAGCCCCAGGTCAATTACGACTGCATCCCGAATGTCATCTATACCTTCCCTGAGGTTGCCTGGGTCGGCAAGACCGAAGAGCAACTGAAAGCTGAAGGCGAAGAATATAACGTGGGAACCTTCCCGTTTGCGGCGAACGGTCGTGCCATGGCTGCCAATGCCGCTTCCGGTATGGTCAAGATCATCGCAGATGCGAAGACCGACCGTATTCTTGGCTTCCACGTGGTGGGTCCGCAGGCGTCTGAAATCGTTGCCCAGGGCGTGATCGCCATGGAATTCGGTTCAAGCGCAGAAGATCTGGCCCTGACCTGTTTCGCGCACCCGACTCTGTCCGAGTCTGTGCACGAAGCGGCCCTGGCCGTTGCTGGCGGTGCGATTCACGTCGCCAACCGTCGCAAGAAGAAGTAACGCATTGTCGGAATACGGGGCGCCAACTGGGGCGCCCCGCTGCCATCATAACGGCGGCTTTTCGCATGTGTGACCGGCAGGCCGAGGCGATCCCTGGCCTGCCAGAACGAATTCGTTCCAGCTGCACCAATGGCGGTGCACTGACGGGTTCATTTCCGTACGTGGTTATCCTCCATCAATAGACGGGACATTAACTATGAATTTGCACGAATATCAGGGCAAGCAGCTGTTCGCTGAGTACGGCCTGCCCGTATCCAAAGGCATTGCCTGCGATACTCCCAAGGAAGCCGTAGCAGCGGCAGACGAAATCGGCGGTGACGGCTGGGTAGTGAAAGCCCAGGTTCACGCCGGTGGTCGCGGCAAGGCCGGCGGTGTAAAGCTGGTCAAGAGCAAAGAAGAGATCCGTGAATTCGCCGAAAAGTGGCTGGGTAAGAACCTGGTTACCTACCAGACCGACGAAAACGGCCAGCCAGTCAGCAAGATTCTGGTTGAATCCCTCACCGACATCGATCAGGAACTTTACCTGGGCGCTGTGGTAGACCGTGGTTCCCGTCGTATCGTTTTCATGGCCTCCACTGAAGGTGGCGTGGAAATCGAGAAGGTTGCCGAAGAAACTCCGGAAAAGATCCTGAAAGCCGAAATTGATCCGCTGGTCGGCGCGCAGCCGTACCAGGGTCGTGAACTGGCATTCAAGCTGGGCCTGGAAGGCAAGCAGATCGGTCAGTTCACCAAGATTTTCCTGGGCCTGGCCAAACTGTTTGAAGAGTGCGACCTGGCTCTGGTTGAGATCAACCCGCTGGTGATCACCCCGGCTGGTGACCTGCACTGCCTCGACGCCAAAGTAGGTGTAGACGGCAACGCACTGTACCGTCAGAAGAAAATCCACGAGATGCACGATCCCTCCCAGGAAGATTCCCGGGAAGCGGAAGCGGCCAAGTGGGAGCTCAACTATGTTGCGCTGGAAGGCAACATCGGCTGCATGGTTAACGGTGCTGGCCTGGCCATGGGCACCATGGACATCATCAAGCTGTCCGGCGGCCAGCCTGCCAACTTCCTGGACGTAGGCGGCGGCGCAACCAAAGAGCGCGTATCCGAAGCGTTCAAGATCATCCTGTCTGACGACGCGGTACAGGCCGTTCTGGTTAACATCTTCGGTGGTATTGTTCGCTGCGACATGATCGCTGAGGGCATCATCGGTGCGGTTAAAGAAGTCGGCGTTAAAGTGCCTGTTGTGGTTCGTCTGGAAGGCAACAACGCGGAGCTGGGTACCAAGGTACTCGCCGAAAGTGGCCTGAACATCATCGCCGCCAACAGCCTGGCGGACGCCGCAGAGCAAGTCGTTAAAGCCGCAGGGGGTAAATAATGAGCATCCTGATCAACAAAGACACCAAGGTTATCTGCCAGGGCTTTACCGGCGCACAGGGTACCTTCCACTCTGAGCAAGCCATTGCCTATGGCACCAAGATGGTAGGTGGTGTCAGCCCCGGTAAGGGCGGCACTGAGCATCTGGGTCTGCCGGTGTTCAACACCGTACGTGAAGCGGTAGAAAAGACCGGCGCTGAAGCGACCGTCATCTACGTTCCGGCTCCGTTCTGTAAAGACGCCATCATCGAAGCGGCCGACGCCGGTATTCAGCTGATCGTTTGTATCACTGAAGGTATTCCGACCATCGACATGCTGTACGCCAAAGAATACGTTGATCGTAAAGGCGTTCGCATGATCGGCCCGAACTGCCCGGGCGTGATCACTCCGGACGAGTGCAAGATCGGCATCATGCCTGGCCATATCCACAAGAAGGGTAAGGTTGGTATCGTGTCCCGTTCCGGCACCCTGACCTATGAAGCGGTCAAGCAGACCACGGACTTCGGCTACGGTCAGTCCACCTGTATCGGTATCGGTGGCGACCCGATTCCTGGCTCCAACTTCATCGACATTCTGAAGCTGCTGCAGGAAGATCCGGAAACCGAAGCCATCGTCATGATTGGTGAGATCGGTGGTACCGCTGAGGAAGAAGCGGCTGCGTTCATCAAAGAGAACGTCACCAAGCCGGTGGTTTCCTACATTGCCGGTGTCACTGCACCTCCGGGCAAGCGTATGGGCCATGCTGGCGCCATCATCTCTGGTGGTAAGGGTACGGCGGACGAGAAGTTTGCCGCCCTGGAAGACGCCGGTGTTAAAACCGTGCGCAGCCTGGCCGAAATCGGCAAGGCCCTGAAGGAAGTGACTGGCTGGTAAAGCAGCCCTGAGCTTCACCAAAACCCCCGGATTCGCGAGAATTCCGGGGGTTTTGCGTTATAGGGCTCCGGTTTTGTGCCGCATTGCTTAACGCCGGCGAGTGTAAAGACTATAATGCCCGGTCAGCCTGATTTCAGCGGCCGGTTTAGGCGCTGATCTCCGGCGCTCTATAAACAGAAAGAAGGAGTTCGTGCTTTGAGTTCTGTCGATTCCCAGCAAAGAGTGTTGTCCGGCATGCGTCCGACCGGCAAGCTGCACCTCGGCCACTACCATGGTGTGCTGAAAAACTGGGTCAAGCTCCAGCACGAGTATGAGTGCTTCTTCTTTGTGGCGGACTGGCACGCCCTGACCACGCAATACGATGATCCTTCAGGCATTGAGCAAAGCGTATGGGATATGGTCATCGACTGGCTGGCGGCCGGAGTTAATCCGGGCTCGTCCACCATGTTTATCCAGTCCCAGGTTCCGGAACACGCCGAGCTGCACCTGTTGTTGTCTATGATCACGCCCCTGGGCTGGCTGGAACGTATTCCTACCTACAAGGATCAGCAGGAAAAGCTGCGGGAAAAGGATTTGGCCACCTACGGTTTTCTCGGTTACCCGTTGCTCCAGACTGCGGATATCCTGATGTATCGTGCCGGCAAGGTGCCGGTCGGTGCTGATCAGGTATCCCACGTTGAGATTACCCGTGAAATCGCCCGCCGGTTTAACCACATCTATGGTCGCGAGCCCGGTTTTGAAGAGCAGGCCGAGGCCGCTATCGTCAAGATGGGCAAAAAGAACGCGAAACTCTATCGCAACCTGAAAAAACGGTATCAGGAAGAAGGCGATTTTGAGGCGCTTGAGACCGCACGGGCCCTGCTGAAAGAACAGCAGAACATTTCGCTGGGTGACCGCGAGCGGCTATACGGTTTCATTGAAGGCGGCGGCAAGGTGATACTGCCGGAGCCGCAGCCGTTGCTGACGCCGGAATCCAAGATGCCGGGGCTGGACGGACAGAAGATGTCCAAGTCCTACAACAATTACATTGGCTTGCGTGAAGATCCGGACAGTGTTGCTCAAAAGATCCGGACCATGCAAACCGACCCGCAGCGGGTGCGACGGACAGACCCGGGCGAGCCGGAGAAGTGCCCGGTCTGGGGTATGCACAAAGTCTACTCGGACGAGCAGACCTGCCAGTGGGTACAGGAAGGCTGCCGCAGCGCCGGTATTGGCTGCCTGGACTGCAAAAAGCCGCTGATCGATGCCATCATCGAGGAACAGAAGCCGTTGCATGAGCGTGCCCGAGAATACGAGAGCAATCCGGATCTGGTGCATTCCATTCTGCAGGAAGGGCGAGAGCATGCGCGCGATGCCGCCCGTGATACCCTGGAAGAAGTCCGTGCAGCGATGGGGCTCAGCTACCGCTGATTCCTGACCGCCAATAACGTCAAAGGCTGGCAAAGGCATGACCGAAGACACCAGGGAGCCGGAAGAGGCGCAGGCAACGACACCGGAACAGGTGCCGCTGGCGCTCGTATCCGGCAAACCCCTGGTGGATATCCCCAAGGATCTATATATCCCGCCGGATGCCCTCGCGGTTTTTCTGGAGGCCTTTGAGGGGCCGCTGGATTTGCTGCTCTACCTCATTCGCCGCCAGAACATGAATATCCTCGATATTGATGTCAGTGAAATCACACGCCAGTACATGGATTACATTGGTGCGGTGGAAGCGATGCGGTTCGAGCTGGCAGCCGAGTACCTGGTGATGGCTGCAACCCTGGCGGAGATTAAATCCCGTATGTTGCTACCCCGCCAGGAGAGTGACGATGAAGACGATATTGACCCCCGGGCAGAGCTGATTCGCCGGCTGCAGCAGTACGAACGCTTCAAGAAGGCTGCGGAGGATATCGATGAGATCCCGCGCATGGAACGGGATACCTATCCGGCTTCCGCTGCTTTACCCAAGCTTCCGTCATCGCAACCCCATCCGGACGTTGATATGAAGGAGCTGTTACTGGCGTTGCAGGGTGTTTTGCAGAGGGCGGATCTGTTTACCAGCCACCATGTCGAGAAAGAGCGGTTATCGACAAGGGAGCGGATGTCCCACATTCTGTCTGTGCTGCAGGGCGACCGGTTCGTAACATTCGAGAGCCTGTATACCCTTGAAGAGGGCCGGCTTGGCGTGGTGGTGACCTTTCTCGCCACACTGGAACTGGTGAAAGAACAGCTGATTGAAATCGTTCAGGCGGAAGTGC
Source organism: Marinobacter nauticus (assembly GCF_003634635.1). Lineage (GTDB taxonomy): Bacteria > Pseudomonadota > Gammaproteobacteria > Pseudomonadales > Oleiphilaceae > Marinobacter > Marinobacter nauticus. Next base: position 180,400 of record NZ_RBJB01000002.1, read on the forward strand.
TCGGCCCCATTCATGTCAGGGCGCGGGCGGCAAGCTGAAGGATCGAGTGACACTATGAACGAAGAACATCTGACCCGTATTCAGGCTATTGCGGAGGCGGCACTGTTGGCGGCCGGCAAGCCGTTGTCTCTGGAGCAGCTGCGCGAGCTGTTTGGCGAAGATGAGCGCCCGGCCCGGCAGGTGATGGAGCATGCGCTGATGATGCTGGAGCAATCCTGTGAAGGCCGCGGCTTCGAGCTTCGCAAGGTTGCCAGCGGGTACCGATTGCAGGTCAGGGAAGAGTTTGCGCCATGGGTTGGTCGGCTGTATGAGGAAAAGCCCCAGCGTTATTCCCGGGCGCTTCTCGAAACTCTGGCCCTGATTGCCTATCGTCAACCCATCACCCGTGGCGAGATCGAGGATATTCGTGGTGTTACGGTAAGCAGCAATATCATTCGAACACTGCTTGAGCGAGAGTGGGTGCGCGTGGTCGGTCATCGGGATGTCCCTGGGCGGCCTGCCATGTATGCCACCACACGCCAGTTCCTCGATTATTTCAACCTGACCGGGCTGGATGAACTGCCTCCGCTTTCTGAGGTGCGTGACCTTGAGGAAATCGGTCGGGAAATAGAGCAGAACATGCAGGGAGAGATCAAATTCGACTCTCCTGATGGTTCCGGTGCCAGTCCGGACTCTGACTCGGAGTCCCAGGCGCCTGAATCGGATCAGACACTTCACTGAAACCCAGGTTTCAGCCCCGTATATCAAGGATATCTACCCTTATGGCGGCAAAAGGCCCCGAAAACAAAACAGCCCGTAGCGATCAGTCTCTAAGTGCAGGCCCCGAGCGGGTGCAGAAGCTGCTTGCCCGCGCCGGCGTTGGCTCCCGGCGGGAAGTGGAAGGCTGGATAGAGGCCGGTCGACTGCTGGTTAATGGCGTTCCGGTTCAGCCTGGCCAGAAGGCTTCCACTTCTGATCGTTTTGAGCTTGATGGCAAGCTGCTGGATGTGAGTTCAGCTGCCGAAGTTGTGCGTCGGGTGCTGATTTACAACAAGCCAGAGGGCGAAGTAACCAGCCGGAAAGACCCGGAAGGGCGGCCCACGGTGTTTGACCGCCTGCCGCGGCTCAAGGACCAGCGCTGGATCTCCATTGGGCGTCTGGATATCAACACTACCGGTCTGGTGTTGTTTACCACCGACGGTGAGTTGGCGAATCGCTTGATGCATCCCTCCAGTCAGATTGACCGGGAATACGCGGTTCGGGTATTCGGTGAAGTGGATGACGCCATGATTGAGCGCCTGAAGGAAGGTGTGCTGCTTGAAGACGGCATGGCCAAGTTTACCGATATCAGCCCGGCGGGTGGCAAAGGTATGAATCAGTGGTTCCACGTAACCTTGCTGGAAGGTCGCAACCGGGAGGTGCGTCGCCTTTGGGAATCTCAGGGCGTTCGGGTGAGCCGTCTCAAGCGGGTGCGGTATGGACCGATCTTCCTGCCCAGCCGGTTGACCATGGGCCGTTGGGAAGAGCTGGATCAGAAGGGTGTTGATGCGCTGAGCCGTGCCGTGGGGCTCGGCAGCGTTGCTGTACCCCAGAAAACTCCGGGAGAGCAGGCTGCCCATGATCGCAAGCGTCGCAAGAGTCCTGGTAAATCACTGCAACGGACGCGTAAAGGTGGAAGCTGGCAAGTCGCCGATGGTGCGCCGCCAAAAAAACGGTCTGATTCCCGCGGGAAGCCATCTGCAGGCAAGGGCAGAAAGCCCGCTCGCTGAGGCTTCTCTTCAGGAAATACTTGCGAATACCCGTGTGCAGTTTCTGCCGGCCGCCTTGGCCCGGTAGAGTGCTTCGTCGGCCCGGGCAAGCCATTGCTCGGGCTGTTCATCCGTCAGGTGCATCGCCACACCGCAACTGGCGGTAACCGTCAGAGGTGTTTCACCGCCGTCCACTCGAATGCTTTCAATGGCAGCCCGAATTCGATCTGCTACGTCACGGGCTTCCTGCTCGTTGGTATGAGGCAGGAGAATGGCAAACTCCTCGCCACCAAAGCGATAGACCGTGTCGGAATTACGCAGGGCCTGCTCAAGCTTTTCTGCGGTGCGAGCGAGAATGTGGTCGCCAACCACGTGGCCGTGGTTGTCGTTAATCAGTTTGAAGTGATCCAGATCGCACAGGATCAGGCTCCAGGGGGCGCCGTGTCTGTCCGCCATGGCGCTGGCGCGCTGGAGCGCCTCATCCAGTGCCCGTTTGTTGCCAATGCCTGTCAGGGAATCCGTCAGTGCGGTCTGTTCGATGGCAATGAACTGGCAGGCATTGCGAATATGGCAGATCGCACCGGAGAGCATCATCTCGATACCCGTCAGTTCCTCTTCGCTGAATCGCTGGCGACGGTGTAACGTCAGAGTGCCATACTGGTGACCTTCCAGAGAGAGACGGTACTCGCAGCGATGGGGCCCACCCATGCCAGTGGAAAAAACGAAGTCCTGACGGGCGATGCGGTGCCTGTAATTGAGGGAGTCGAAAGGCACCATGTCTGTCATCTCCTCCGCCAGAATCGACAGTTGCGCCTCGAGGGAGAGAGTGGTGCTCAGGCGTCTGGCCAGCCGGGCCATGACATCGGAGGTGTTGTTCCAGTCCTGGAACGACTGCTTCAAAGCGGCAAGCCGCGCGGGGCGGGAAGTGTTTGGCCGGATCGATGTCAGGTTTTTCACAGTAGGACGCTCTGCTGGTGACAAAGTGATTTGCTGTACCAATAAGCAGAAAAAATGCCATAAGATAAAAAATCAATAAAAACAAAAGGAAGGTGTCTCCTGTTAAAGTCGATTCCATAAACTGGCAGATAATATTTGCCTGGTTGTCAAAATTCCGGCAGCGGGTTGCCGGTTCTGAAGACGTGCAATCGAAATGTCGGACAAAGGGGTGGGGCTGCCAAAAGCCTGTGATAAACTCCTGCGCTTGAATGTACCAAGCGAGCTGTCGATTTATGAGATTTCAGGCACCGGAAAGCCTATCCGAACAGATTGCCCAGCATCTGGGGCAGCGCATTGTTGTTCGCGATCTCAAGCCGGGAGAGCGAATTCAGGAGCTCAAGGTCGCCGGCGATCTGAATGTCAGCCGCGGCTCCGTGCGTGAGGCTCTGCTGATTCTGGAGCGGCGTCATCTGGTTGAGATCTATCCCCGGCGCGGGGCGGTGGTGTCGGAGCTGACGATAGACTCGGTGAATGCCCTTTACGATATTTACATCGATCTGCTGTGCATGTTGGCTCGCAAGGTGCTGGAGCGTTGGCCAGGTGAACAGCTCGGCGGCGTGATGGGGCAGGTTAATGAAATGCAGGCGGTTATTGATGCCCTGAACTCGAATGCGCCCGATGCCGCAGAGCGGGTCATTGAAGCGGGGTTCGGGGTCATGCAGTACGCCTACCGTCTGGTTGACAATCCCTTTCTTGAGGAAACCCTCGAAAACTTCCGTCCCGCCATCAGCCGGACCTATTACGTGGCGCTGGATCATTTCCGGAGTGAGATCGCAGAAACCGGTACCTTCTTCCGTCGTCTGGCCGATGCTGCCGTTGAGGGTGATTCCGAGCGTCTGCAACGGGTTATTCAGGACTTTGGCGAGCATCAGCGCCACCAGGTTCTGAGTATTCTCACGGAGGAGACCGCCTGATATGCGGCTGAAGTCCATCAAGCTCGCGGGATTCAAATCCTTTGTTGATCCCACTACGGTGCCTTTCCCCTCCAACATGACCGCGGTGGTGGGCCCTAACGGCTGTGGCAAGTCCAATATTATCGATGCTGTTCGCTGGGTAATGGGTGAAAGTTCCGCGAAGTACCTGCGTGGCGAATCGATGACCGACGTTATCTTCAACGGTTCCAGTGCCCGCAAGCCGGTGGGACAGGCGTCTATTGAACTTGTTTTTGACAACAGTGACGGATCGGCGCCCGGCGAGTTTGTGAAGTTCAACGAGATTTCGGTAAAACGCCGGGTTTCCCGGGAAGGGCAATCCGAGTATTTCCTGAATGGCTCCAAATGCCGTCGTCGTGACATTACCGATCTGTTCCTTGGCACTGGTCTCGGGCCGCGCAGTTACGCCATTATCGAGCAGGGCATGATTTCCCGGCTGATTGAGGCGAAACCTGAGGAATTGCGGGTGTACATCGAAGAAGCTGCGGGCATTTCCAAATACAAGGAACGGAGGCGGGAAACGGAGAACCGTATTCGCCGTACTCAGGAGAACCTGGAGCGGCTGACAGACCTTCGCGAAGAGCTTGGACGTCAACTGCAGCACCTGGAGCGTCAGGCGGCCGCCGCGGAAAAATACAAAGCCTACAAACAGGAAGAGCGTGAAAAGAAAGCCGAGCTAACGGTGTTGCGCTGGAAAGCCCTGGATGACGATCTTCAGACCTGGCGCGGAAAAATCCGCGATACCGAGCTGGAACTTGAGAAGTTCCTGACCGAAAGGGTGAACCTGGAAACTTCGCTGGAATCGCTCCGGGAAGACCACCATGAACGGACCGAGCACTTTAACCGGGCTCAGGCTCGGTACTATGAGGCCGGGGCCGACATTGCCCGTATTGAGCAAAGTCTGGAGCACCAGCGCGAGCGCAGCCGACAGACTGCCGCAGAGCTGGATCAGGCCCTGGCCAACGAGCGCGAATTAGGCCGCGAACTGGAACAGGATGAAGAAAAGCTGGCCACGCTCCGGGAAGAGCTCGACATGATCGAGCCTGAGCAGGAGGCATTGGCGATACGTTCAGAGGAATCGGCCGAGAAGCTCCAGCAGGCAGAAGAGGCCATGAGTGACTGGCAGCATCGCTGGGATGAGTTCAGTACCCGTTCATCGGATGCCCGCCGGCAGGCCGAACTGGCGCAATCCCGAATTCGCTCTCTTGAAGACGCCATCGAACAGCTGAAAACCCGACAACAGAAATTGCGGGATGAGCAGGCGCTGCTCGACGGACAATTGGATCGCTCGGAGCTCGAGCAGCTTCTGGAAGAACAGGAAACCCTGGCACTGAAAAGGGAAGAAACCGCGGAGCGTATTCAGCAACTGCAGGATCAGGTGTATTCGAGCCGACAGGCTTTGCGCGACGCCGAACAGAGTTCATCTGAATATCGGCAGACGGTGCAGAGCCTCAAAGCCACGATGGAGTCCCAGCAGGCACTTCTGGACGAACAAATGGGTGCCGGCGACGATGCCCTGCAATCGTGGCTGGCCGATCAGGGGCTGACCGACGCGCCGCGACTTGCTGCGAAATTGTCGATTGAGGACGGCTGGGAGTTTGCCGTCGAGCAGGTCATTGGCCGCTTCACTCAGGGCCTGACGTTGCCGGAATTCGATCAACTGGCTACAGCGCTGGAATCGGCCCCCAAAGGTTTTGCGGTGGTCAGTGACCGTGCCGTTGCCTCCGAAACCCGTGGCCTGGCGGCCAAGGTGAGTGGTGTTGGGGCGATCAGCCAGCTGCTTTCTTTGGTTCAGGCTGCCGATACCCTTTCTGAAGCCATGGCCAACCGATCTGGTCTGGCGCCTGGCGAGAGCATCATCACCCGGGACGGTGTCTGGCTTTCTCGTGACTGGTTGCTGATGCCTGACTCCGATGCCGCTCAGGTTGGTGTGATTGAGCGTCAGAAAAAGGTAACGGAATTGCAGGCAAAGCTGGCGGAAGCAGAAGCCAGGCTCGAGCAGGCAACCGAGCAGCTTGAGCATCTCCAGGAGAAGGCGGAGCGTGCCGAAACCGAACGGGACGAGGCTCAAGCCCGCCACAGCGACGTCGAGCGGGAGCTTGGGGCTCTGGCCTCCCGTGCCAGTGGTCTGAAAGCCAGGGCAGAGCAGATTGAAGCCCGGCTGTCCCGGATCAGGGAAGACATTGCGGATGTGGGCCTGGCGTTGGAAGAGCAGAACGCCAACCTTCAGGAAGCCCGTGAGGAGTGGGATATTGCACTCGCATCCAGCGAGGACAGTGAGGAAGAGAAAGAGCAGTTGCTGGAGCAACGGGATTCTCTGAGGGAAACACTGGACCGCCTGCGCCAGGAAGCCCGGCATGACCGTGATCACGCTCATCAACTGCAACTACAGTTGCAGACACTCCAGAGCCAGCGCGACGGACTGCAGCAAACCATCGACCGGATGCAGATGCAGAAAGAGCGCCTGGAAGAGCGGCTGGATGTACTCAGGGAATCCCGCGAAAGTGCCGAGGAGCCTATTGAGGATCTCCAGTTGCAACTTGAAGGGTTGCTGGAACGACGACTGGCCGAAGAAGAAAAGCTCAGTGCCGCCCGGGATGGCCTGGAAGAGATTGATCGACAGGTTCGTGATCGCGAACAGGGGCGGAGCCGAACCGAGCATCAGGTTCAGGAAATCCGGGCTCGGCTGGAAAAACTGAAGATGGAATCCCAGGCCCTGGAAATTCGCTCAGGCAACCATATTGAGCAGCTCAAAGAACTCAACGTTAAGCTCCAGGACGTTCTCGAACAGCTGCCAGAGGATGCTGAAGAAAAGGTCTGGGCCGAAGAGCTGGAGAAAATCGGTAACCGTATCCAGCGTTTGGGAGCAATTAACCTCGCGGCCATTGAAGAGTATCAGGTACAAAGCGAGCGAAAGACCTACCTGGACGAGCAGCACAACGACCTGATGGAAGCGCTGGAAACCCTGGACAATGCTATCCGGAAAATTGACCGGGAAACCCGGCAGCGCTTCAAAGAGACGTTTGATCAGGTGAATGGCGGCCTGCAGGCCCTTTTCCCGAAAGTATTCGGTGGTGGCAATGCCTATCTCGAGTTGACCGGGGAAGACTTGCTGGAGACTGGCGTGGCCATCATGGCGAGGCCGCCGGGCAAGAAGAACAGCACCATCCACCTGTTGTCGGGGGGTGAGAAGGCGCTGACAGCCATCGCGCTTGTGTTCTCGATTTTCCAGCTCAATCCCGCTCCGTTCTGTATGCTGGACGAAGTGGACGCGCCGCTGGACGACGCCAACGTGGGTCGCTACGCGAATATGGTTAAGGAAATGTCGAAACAGGTTCAGTTCATCTACATTACCCATAACAAGATCGCCATGGAGATGGCGGATCAGTTAATGGGGGTCACCATGCACGAACCCGGCTGCTCGCGCCTGGTATCTGTTGATGTGGATGAGGCCGCCGCGCTGGCTGAGGCCTGATAGGCGCAGTGGTTGGTGAAATGCTCGCCAACCATGACAATAACGCCATCTGGGCCCGGTGTGCGTTGTATTCATTACGGGCTTTTCTTAGAGTAGCAACGTTCCAAACTGCAAACAGGACAGCAGCATTATGTCACTTAGGGAATGGTTAATTGCCATAGGTACCCTGGTTATTATTGGAATTGTGATTGACGGTGTGCGCCGTATGCGGCGTGCCCGGAAGGAATCCATGGCCATTTCGTCCGGTATGGGGGCCGACGAACTCAAGGATTCCCCGCTGGATGATGACTTCAACCCGGAATTGCCAAACGGTGGTGCTCGCACGGTTTCCCGCTCGACACTGGAAGACCGGGGCTATCTGAAACGCGATATGTCCGCGCCCGTAAGTGCTGATCAAGAAGACGATGTAACCCCGGAATCCGGCTGGAGCGCCCGGGACGACGATGAGGATGACGGCATCCTGAGCCCTCCCAGGGTCGTGAAACCGGAAACAGAAGAATCCGAGCCCGTTGAGCGCGAGGCGGTTAGCACTCCGGCACCGGCGGTGGATAGATCGAAAACCAGGCCCTCCCGTCCTGAAAAGGCCAAAGCCGAACCCGAACCCAGAGCGGAAGAGCCGCCGGTGGTTACCACCGAAGTTGAGGAAGATACCGCCAGGCGAACGCCCAACAAGCCGCGCAAGAATCAGCCCCTGGCCGGAGCCAATCGCCCCGAGGCCAGGGAAGTCCTGGTGATCAACGTGTTGGCTCGCAGCGGCGAGCAGTTCCAGGGCAGCAAACTCAAGAGCCTGTTTGAGGCCTGCGGCCTGGAGCATGGCGATATGGACATTTACCACCGCCACGAATCCGAGGACACCACCACGTCTGTGCAATTCAGTGTGGCCAATGCCGTGGAGCCGGGTACCTTCCGCCCGCAGGACATGGCGGGCCTCAGTACTCCCGGTATCAGTTTCTTCATGAGCCTGCCGGGGCCCACCAATGCGTTGCAGGCCTTCGAATTCATGCTTGAAACTGCCCAGTGCGTAGTCCGAAACCTTGGTGGCGAACTGAAAGATGAGCGCCGAAGCGTAATGACGCCGCAAACCATTGAGCACTGTCGCCAGCGCATTCGTGAGTTTGAACGCAAACAACGCTCCCAGCGAGCCTAGCAGCCCGTCCGGACCCCAGACCCGATGACCAACGTTCCCGAAACTATCCGTAAGCGCGTGGACTCTCTGCGCGCTACCCTCGAAGACCACAATTATTACTATTACGTTCAGGACGACCCCAGGATCCCCGACGCCGAGTACGATCGGTTGTTTCGGGAGTTGCAGAAGCTGGAAGCCGAACACCCGGAACTGGCGACAGAGGATTCGCCGACCCGCCGGGTAGGCAGCAGCGCTGAGACCAGTTTCGAGGAAGTTACCCATCGCCTGCCGATGCTGTCGCTGGATAATGCCTTCAGTGAGGACGAGCTACGGGATTTTGACCATCGGGTTCGTGACCGGTTGGGAGAGGACGGGGCCATTGAGTATGTCTGTGAGCCCAAGCTGGACGGTCTCGCCGTCAGTCTGCACTACGAAAACGGTACATTAACCCGTGCCGCGACTCGGGGTGACGGCTATACCGGCGAAGATATCACCGCCAATATTCGCACCATTCCGTCGGTACCTCTCAAGCTGCGTGGCTCGGGATATCCGGATCTTGTTGAGGTCCGCGGCGAGGTGTACATGCCCCGTGCCGGTTTCGAGAAGCTGAATGAGCGCCTGGCAGAGCAGGGCGAGAAGACCTTTGTAAATCCTCGCAACGCTGCTGCCGGAAGCCTGCGCCAGAAGAAATCGACGGTAACCGCCAGGCGCCCGTTGGAACTGTGTGCCTACAGTATGGCGGTAACTGATGAAAGTGTATTGCCTGAAACTCATTGGGACAGTTTGCAGCTTGTCAGGGACTGGGGGTTCCGGATCAATCCGGAAATGCGCAAGGCCGAGGGTGTGGAAGCCTGTCTGGATGCCTACAACGAATTGATGGCCAAGCGCGACAGCTTGCCCTATGAAATCGATGGCATTGTGTTCAAGGTAAACCGTCTCGATCTTCAGCAGGAGCTGGGTTTTGTTTCCCGCGCCCCGCGTTGGGCGATCGCCCACAAGTTTCCGGCCCAGGAAGAGCTGACGATCATTGAAGATGTGGAATTCCAGGTGGGTCGAACCGGAGCAGTGACACCGGTAGCCCGCCTGAAGCCGGTGTTTGTCGGCGGTGTGACTGTGTCAAATGCAACCCTGCACAATATGGATGAGATCCGACGCCTGGACGTTCATATCGGCGATACGGTGTTCATTCGCCGGGCCGGGGATGTTATCCCGCAGGTAGTGAAGGTGGTGCCGGAAAAGCGCCCGGCCATGGCGCCGATGGTTGAAATGCCCGAGCACTGCCCGGTCTGCGGCTCGGATATTGTCCAGATTGAAGGAGAGGCCGTTGCGCGGTGTTCGGGCGGCCTGTATTGCCCGGCTCAGCGCAAGGAAGCGATCCGGCATTATGCCTCCCGGAAGGCCATGGATATTGAGGGCCTTGGGGACCGGCTGATCGAGATGTTGGTGGACGAAGGTATGGTCAGCACCGTGGCGGATCTTTACCGGCTGACGAAATTCCAGATCGCCAGTCTGGAGCGTATGGGCGACAAATCTGCGGCAAATCTTGTTGCCGCCATCGATCGCTCCCGTGAACCGGTGCTTTGGCGGTTCCTTTATGCACTTGGTATTCGTGAAGTGGGTGAGGCGACCGCCAAGGGGCTGGCAGCCCATTTCGGCACGCTGGAAGCGATTTCCGAAGCGGATGAAGAGTCTCTCCAGACGGTGCCTGATGTCGGGCCTATTGTGGCCGGTCATATCCGGAGCTTCTTTGATCAGCCCCATAATCAGGAAACACTTGCGGCGCTGAAAGAAGCAGGCGTCACCTGGCAGGAAGAGCAAGTGCTGTCGGTCGATGAACAGCCTCTCAGTGGTCAGACCTGGGTGTTGACTGGCACCCTCTCCGGGATGACACGGGATGAGGCCAAGGAAAAGCTTGAGCAGCTCGGTGCCAAAGTGGCTGGTAGTGTCTCCAGGAAAACCGCCTGCGTTGTCGCAGGCGAGGCTGCCGGCTCCAAATTGACGAAAGCAGAGCAGTTGGGGGTGCCTGTGTTGGATGAGGCAGGGCTGGCCGACCTGCTTCGGGAGCATGGTGTCGAGGTCTGAGGGCTGCTGGCCAAAGAATCTGAGAACTCGCGCAGATCGCTCCGGATTCAAATTGGCTACCATGGCGTTGATCTGTAACGGTGTGTAAACCGGATGCCAGGCATCCGGGCACGGCCATAACAATAACGTCATGAAACGGATTTTTGCATGCGCGCCGATTTGTTCTCCCGCTCAACCGCCTCGGGCCGCCTCCTTGGTGTTGCCCTGATTGCCCTGGCAGCAACCGGCTGCAAGACCGAAAAAGATCCTGACCAGCCCACGTTGTTGGGGGCGCCACCGACCACCGCCTATCTGGGGGTGGAGTATTACTACAACTGGGGCGCCTATGGCGGCGAAAGCATTCTCGATTACTCACTGACTAATGCACCATCCTGGCTTGCGCTGGAAGACACCAGCAATAAGGCGCGTCAGGGTATTATCATGCGCGGTGTGCCTGGGCTATCCGGGGGCAACCGGGGTGAAGCTGATCTTGGCCAGACCGAGAATATCGAGATAGTCACCACGGACGGCCGCATGGCGGGTTTTCAGCCGTTTGATATCGAGGTCAAGCGGAACGTTATCACCCTTGCCGGAGCCAATCTGAAAGAAGGTGAAAGCCAGGACTCCGAAGACGAGTTGGAAGAAGGGTGTGCGGTGCCTGAGCTTGATGCCGGCTCCTATTCTTACGAGCTCCAGAAGTTCACGGGTGAGGGCGCGCCGGATGGAACTGAGTCAGTTACCTACCCAACAAAGCGCGCGTATGTAAAAGTAAATCTGGATCAACCCTCGGTTACCGAAGTCAAAATCGCCTTTGAGCTGCGTTCTGATTTCGACCCAACTGCCTGTGACAATGACGAAACTGATCCCGCCCATCAGGACTGCAAATATAGCCGCGCCAACACCGGTGCGATTATTATTGGCGAAGACCTTGTTGCGCTCAGCGACGAACTGAATCACCCCGTTGATAAAGAGGGTAACCCCCTCGAGTACGTCGAGTATGACACGACTGGCGATACGGTAACCGGCGGTGTTGTGACACTGAAGCCCGGTCTTACCGAGTGCTATATCCCCTTTGAAGTGGTTGACGACCTGCTTCCCGAGCCAACAGAAGTGGCGACCATGGTTCTGACCGAAGTACGCCAGGGCATTGCCTCCCTGGGCAATGGTAGCGTTGAGGTCAAGGCCAACCTTTCAATTGAGGATAACGAGCCGCTACTCAGCATAGAAACCGTCAATGGCGGTAGTCGCGATACGATCAATACCGAGACGACTCGTGAGTATCGCGCCATTCTCACGGGTGACCGTAAAACCCTGTTCAGAGCCAAGCTGACAAGAATTGGTGAGCTGACCGGTGTTGTCGAGGACGAGACTTTCGAGATTGTTGAGAAGAATGCTCAGGGTACCTACGATCCAATTGAGGAGCTGGTATTCCCGCTGGAGCAGGATGAAATCACCTTTGGTGTGCGTGCGCTTGTTTACAACAATCTTCAGGATGAATTGGACGACAACGCTGCGCCTATTGGCGTCGATGTAAATTACCAGGCTGGCCGGGCCGGATATGCGAGGGGCGAGTCTGAAACACTGCTGAGGCTGAACCTGAACCGTCTGATTGAACCGCTGGTCTGGAGTGATGGCTTTATGGCAACGGATGTGGCGCTGGGCCATGAGGGTCGCGTATTCGTTGCGGGTTACCTACCAGGAAACAACCAGGTTCAGGTCCGCATTTATGATCAGGCAGGTATGGAGCTGCAGATTGTTGACGTGACAGACCCGGCGATAACACTGCAACCTTCAGACGTATTCCTGGACGTAGGTGTAAGAACGGTTACTGAAAACAATAACCGTGTGAATCGTTATGAAATTGCCGTTGCTTTCAGCTCTGACCAAACAGCGCCGGGAGCTCCGGTTGGCGGGTCTGATGCGGTAACGGCCCTGTTTCATTATGACGGTGCTTCGGGGAACTATCTTCCCAGCTGGACCGGAAACAATATCTTCAGGATTGGCACGCCGGCGGACGATTCAGTGCGATGGGTGGGTATTAACGGCACCACTGGCTATGTGTTGGTGGGCGGCGAAACCCGCGGTGCCTGGAATAACGGTGCCTACCAGGGCGGCACCGACAGTTTCCTGGCCCGCATTGATACGGCGGAGAACGCAGGAGCTCTGGAGCCGACCCTGGCCTGGACGCGGCAGGTTGGCTCATCAGGTGATGAGACGGTAGTCGGTGGTAGCTCACAAGGCTCCCTGGCTCTGTTGTTCGGGGCGTCGCCAATGACGCTGGATGGCCTGGGAAATGTTGGCCCGTATTTCTTCAATGGCAACACCGGAGAGTCACCGACCGTGTATCAGGTGGGTGAAGACAGTTCTGAATCGCTCGGGGACGGTCTGTATGGTGGTGCCGGGGTGGTGCTGATTGGCGACGCGCCCTATAGCTACCGATTCCGTGAAGCGCAGCCAGAGGATGCCGGTACCGAAAATGCGGAGGATGAGATTATTCGCACGCGGTTGGATAATCGGGCCGGCTTTGTTTTGGGATTCAATACTTCAGGCGAACCTCTGAGCGCGTACACCGTTGATGATGCCGGTGATCTATCCAATGAATTCCTGACCAGTGGAGTCCGGTTTGACGGTGATATTGTGGTGTCGGGCAATACCAACGGGAGCTTTGTTGAAGGCCAGGCGGCGCCGGTGACGGGCACAGAGAGTATCCTGGCGAGAGTGGATACCTCAGAATCTGACGTAGCTTTCCGCAACTGGCGTAGGCAACTGGCATTCGAAGGTCTGGACATTCTCGATCTGGAGAATTACCGCGACGATGAAGTGGTGGCGTTGGTGAACCGAAATGGCGAAAGGATGCTGCTTGTTTTCAGCCCGGAAGGTGAGTTACTGACACCGATAACGCCGTAATCCTCCGGGTTGCAGGTCCGGGGTGGGGTCAGACCGCCCCTTCCTGTCGGCCCGCATTGGCATAAAGCTTCAGGTAGTCGGTGCTGGTGACCACGCCGGCGGGTTGTCCGGCAGCATTGATGACCAGGGCTGCATTCAACCGGTGAGCAAGCATCAGGCGTGCTAGTTGATGGGCGTCGGTTTCGGGAGATGCAGTCAGAAAAGCCGGTAGTTCAATGTGAATCAGGCTTTGGTTCAAAGCTTCCGAACTGTTCTCGTGAATCCACGAAAGAAGCCATCGCAGGTCGATCAGGCCTGCGACATTGTTATCCGAGAGCACGACCAGATGGTGAACGCCGTGTTCTTCCATGGTCTCCAGCGCCTCTGCGACGGTGGCAGAAGCAGGAACCGAAAACTGAGCTGGCGAGCTGATGTCGGCGACGGGCAGGTAAACCCTTTCCTCCCGACGTTCGCCCGCAGCAGCGGCACCATACTCCTGAAGTGCGCGGAAGCTGCTACCACCGCCGCCGCTGTGCACTGCCTGCTGAAACTCGGCGTCGGTAGCCTCGCTGTGTTCGGCAGAAATGGACGCAGACTCCGACAGCTCGGTGACATCGCCCACCCGGCGACTTCGGAACGCTTCGGGTAACCGGGTCCCGATCGGACGTCCGGGTTCACTGACGAAAATGGACATGGTTCCACCTCTCCGGGGGATTTCCCCCTCTACTGCCACCTTATGACGGTTTATCGGCCGCCGGACCGTTCGCTATAGCTCGAGTTTATTACTATACGGTTAGTTGGTTCCGGTAAAGGCGCCCCGTTTCCACACGACGGGCGAGCCGGGTATTCAGGCAGGCTGGTTGCTGGCAGATCCGGTCGGCCAGATATTCCGCCAGCAGGGGAGCCCACACCAGGCCTTTGCTGCCGAAACCGGTGAGCAGATACACGCCGGTCCGGGATATCTCATTGTTGTCGGGGCACGGACCTGCCACCGGCTGATAGTCGTGTGTGGCGCAGCGGAATGCGACGCGTCCCTCCAGGTGTTCTGCCTGTATGTGCTCTGAGATGTTTATGGAGGGCAGCAGTTCCCGAAGCTGGTCCAGGTTTTCCTGATGTCCCTCGGGCGTTGGTTCGGGGTTATCGTTGCGAAGATCAAATGTGGCACCGGTTATGGCACTGCCGTCATAAGCGGGGTTCAGGTATTTGGTGCCACAAATGACTACGTCTGGAAACCGGCAGCCGTCTGCGGGTATACGAGTGACCTGTCCGCGAATGGGCTTGAGGCGCAGCGACTGACCCTTAGGTACAGGTGCGAGGGCAGTGCTTTCATGGCCGGCAGCAACTACAACCTTTGCGGCTCTGAGAGATCTCCCGTCACTGGCCTGAATGACCCAGTGGTTGTCTGTCCACCTCAGCGTATCGGCCTTGAATCCGAAAATCGTGCGGATGAGCGGGTGCTCAATCAGCGTTTTGCACGCACGGGCGGGTTGTAACCACCCGGAACCCGGAAACCATAGCCCTTCGCACTGGACCGGTATGCCGGCAATACGACTAGCTTCTGTGGGTGATACGGCAGCCAGCAGGTTTTCGGGGTAGCTGCTGCGTTCCAGAAACCGCTTTTGGCGATCCTGCTCCTGGTCTGTGGCTGCGAGCTGCAGCAACCCGCATGGGTACCAGAACTCGCCCTGCCAGCGTTGGTAGAAGCGCTGACTGAAGCAAAGCGCGGTGGCTGCGAGCTCTGTCTGGTCGTTGTACTCGACACCGAGTTTTACATACAGGGCACCCTGGTCATTACCGGAAGCTCCTGCACCGGGGCCACTGGCCTGGTCGGCAAGCACCACCGGAACGCCCCGTTCCGCCAGGTTGCGGGCCAGAGCGGCACCGGCGATCCCGGCGCCAATGATGACGATGGGGTCAGTTCCGACAGTGGGGGCAGTGACCTCTTCCGACGTTGGCAGCCTGCCGGTCAGCATTTCCCGCTTGCGCCCGAAGCCGGGAACTTTCGCCATCTCAAAGCCTTCATCTGCCAGCGCACGACGAACCCTGCCGACCGAGGTGAAGGTGGCCAGGGTGGTGCCGGGCTGGCTGTGAGCCCGAATCTGATGAATGGCTTTTTCAAGCCACATGTCCGGGTTCAGCGACGGCGCAAATCCATCAAGGAACCAGGCGTCGGCCACGAATTCCAGTTCGTTCCAGGCGTCCAGTACATCGCCAAAACAGAGCGTAAGCCTGATCGCGCCGCCGCCAAGTACCAGGCGGTGAGTGCCTTTGATCAGCGGTGGGTAGTTCTCAATCAGCTCCCGTGCCAGGGGCTGCAGCCCCGGCCAGCTCTCCAGGGCCTTTTCCAGATCAGCCAGAGCCAGGGGGTAGCGCTCCACCGAGATGAAGTGAAGAATCGCGTGGTCTTGATCGTCAGGTCGTTGAGCCAGCCACTCGGCCCAGGTCGCCAGGAAGTTGAGCCCGGTTCCGAAACCTGTCTCGGCGATCACAAAGTGGCTGTTCCTGTCGAGTTTCGCGAAGCGCCCGGGTAGTCCATTTCTTTCGATGAACACGTAACGGGTTTCGGCCAGACCGTCATCTCTGCTGAAGTAAACGTCGCCAAAGCGCGCTGATTCAGGCACTCCGTCTCGCCATATCAGCTCCGCCGGTTCCATTGCCGGCGGACGAAGGTCGTTGATCATGGGGCTCAGTTGTCTTTTGTGATTTCTTCGGCGGACTCGATGATGACCGGGTTCACGGGAACATCGGCCATTCCGCGCTGGTAGCCGGTCTGGACCCCTGCGATACGATCAATCACACCCATGCCATCGGTCACCTTGCCGAAAACCGCATAGCCCGGGCCCCGAACTCCGGCATTCAGGAAATCATTATTGGCCACATTGATGAAAAACTGGCTGGTGGCAGAATCCGGTGCATTGGTTCGGGCCATGGCGATGGTGCCGCGAAGGTTGGGCAGGGTGCTGGTGGCTTCATTCACAATCGGGGCTCTGGTTTTTTTGCGTCCAAGATTCTCATCGAATCCTCCGCCCTGGACCATGAAGCCGGGAATCACTCGGTGAAAGATGGTGCCATCGTAAAAACCGCTATTTACGTAAGCCAGAAAGTTTTCCACGGTTTTGGGCGCAACATCGGGCCGAAGCTGAAGCACGAAAGAGCCCTCCGTCGTGACAAAACGGACCTCAGGAAGTGCCGGTTCCTCGTTCTGGGCCACGGCTGGTGAGGTGGTCAGCAGAGTGGCAACGAAGGCAAACAGGACAGACATCACAATCGGGACGAGTTTTACGGGATTTGTCATTTCAAGGCAGCTCTCTGTTACAGGTGGTGACCAGAATACTGAGATAATCCGGCTATTACGTAGTTTGTGCAGATCTTAACAGATCATTACGCCATTAAGGGCAAATCAGAACAGCACGCTCAGAGGTTGTGGGCTACGCTTCACTTGACTGTTGAATACCGGGCCGGGTTGTACGGTGATCACTGATACTGCAGGAGGAATCTGGTGAGAATCCGTCAGGGTTTTGAAGAGAAATCCCGGCTTGGCCGGCTTTTGATCAATCGTGGCTACCTGTCTGAAGGTCAGCTGGAAGAAGGGCTTCGTGCGCAGAGGGAAACCGGGCAGCGCCTAGGTGAGGTGTTAATTGCTGCCGGCTGGATCTCAGAGAGGGAACTCCACCGCGTACTCAAGCATCAGTCGCGTTACCGCAATGCAGCAGCGCTGGTTACCATGGTCACCTTGCCATTTCAGCCCCTGGTGTCACTGGCGTCCAGCAACACCAATGCAGCGCAGATAGGCGCCGGAGCGGGCGAACTCTACGAGCGGAGCGGACTCACACCCCTCTCGGAAGAGGAAATGTCAGGGGTGTCTGCACAAAGCGGTATTGGCCTGATGGAGCGCCTGGAGGCCGTGTCTTCCATGCCCGCCAGCGCCCGGGACGATCTCTCAGGAGAATCTCCCGATGTCGACGTGGTGGAAGGGATCAGGCTGGCGGCAAATGTATTCGTGCCGGTGCTCAGTTTTCTGGATTCAGACCTTACAATTACGGGTGTGCATTACCGAGACTCAGAGCCTCGCTACTCGCTACAGGAAGACGGAGGCCTGAGGCTGGCATTTCCCGAGCGTATCGAGGAAATCCGGATGGATAATATTCGCGTGATGGGCGGCCAGACTCCACCCATGGGCAATGTCAGCATTCGCGATATCCGCTTTCACCCGGATTCCCAGATGACCATCTATACGCGTTGAAAACCTTGCCCTGAAACGAAGAATGCCCGGAAGATCTCCGGGCATTTCGTTGTCTGTGAGCGATGGGTGTATCAGGCGCTGGCCAGAATATTGGTGCTTGAGACGTTGGTCTGCTGGCCTTTGGCACCATAGAGCTTCTGCTGGGCGGAAGCACCTCGGAAGATGTCGGTAAGGCGTGACAGGCGCTTTTGCAGGTGGCCAAGAATTCGGCCGTTGTTCTGATTCACGGCCTGGCATTCGCGCAAACGGGTGTCGGCTTCTTTCCAGAGTTGGTGCAGCTCATCCATACCAGCGGAGCGAATGAAGCGTGATGGCTCTCCGGCATTGGGCTTGTAGCCCATATTCACCAGCAGGTGAATCTTTTTTTTGGCGCGTTCGCGTATGCCCTCAAGAATCTGGTTTTTCCGGCTGGTCATTTCCTGGAGGGGTTGGATATCCGCAGAGGAGAGCACGGATTTTTCCTGGTGGAGTACTTCCGCCAGCAACTCAAGCTGGCGGATATCTTCCTGAAGAATCGCTTTCAACTGTTCATGTGCAGTCATGCTTTACTCACCCGAAAATGCTTTTATCCATCTCAAGCATTTTCTGGGCCAGTTTCTGGGCATCTACCTTGTAGGTGCCGTTCTCAAGAGCAGAACGAATCTGTTCGATGCGATCATCGTCCATTTCGGGGTAGTCCCCCAGCTTCTGCTCAAGTTGCTTCAGGTTTTTCGCCTGATTGCTCAGGTTCACGTTTTCGCCACGGGCAGCGGGGCTCTGGGCCTTGGCTTGCTCGCCTGTGGGCGCCTGTGACGTTTGATTGCCTGAGGCTTTGTCGGCCGTCGTGCGCGTGGTGTTGACCTGGCCGGGGCCAATTCCATTTAAGTCAACTGACATATCAATACCTGCTTGCCTGGGGCCACAAGAAAGTGGCGTATTCGGGTTTATATCTGCTTAACGGCAAATCCGCGCCATACTTTAGTTACAAAACGGAAAACATTTGCCGCTCTTGCTGTTTGCCGCCTTACATCGGAATTTCGACCCGCCCTGGGCCAACGGCACGAGCTTTGACTGTCCGGGACGAGCGGAGATTTTCCACCAGTACCTGTTCTCCAACGCCCGCGCTCGCCAGTGCCTTACCGCGAGATGATACCGAAAATGAGCCTGAGCGAGCGGTGATAATAACATGGTCACCCCGCTCAATCGCGTTGGGAGCTTCAAGGAGATCCGGGGTCATTACCGTGCCGGCGTTCACCGGGCGGCGCATCATCATGCCTGAAACGGACTCTTTGCGGGTGAGTACGCCGCGACGACTGACATTGATCTGCACCGAATTTAGGGTGACCAGGTCCGGCGTCAGGCGTTCGCCACGCGCCAGAGGACGGGCTGCTATCAGGGCAGGGCCGTGAACCTCGACGCTGGTGGTAACGTACATTCTCCAGGGGCGCTCACCACTGCAGGAAACCAGGACCGACGGGCTGGTGGTCTGTAGCGGATCGCCCGCAAACTCGGCGTTCAGCCCCTGGTTGCAGGCAGCAAGGGCGATGCGGCTGTCGATAGCGCCAACTTCGTAGCGGCTCGTGTAGCCCTCGGCAGCAAGGGTTCTGGACCACTCTGCCAGGAACGTCTGGGCAGCGTCACGGATGGCTTCAGCACTGGTTCTCTCTGAAGACAGAGTGATTGGGCTCAGTGATAGACACAATGCAGCCAAAAAGATGATTCGCATACGCACCGGTTTGTCCTATGCTGTGTTTATCTGTGTGTATTGTCGAAATCCGCTAAGGATTCGGGTTTTCGGGCCGTTAACCGTTAACAGGTTGCAGGCGTCAAAGATTTGTCTTGGACAGGCCTGAAAACACCTTACAAAGGTCAAAGCAATATTGATGCCGGTAAAGGCGCGCCAGGAGTAAAGCATCATGACAGGGGTACTCGACAGCGTTAATCAGCGAACGCAACTGGTCGGTAAGAACAGGCTGGAATTATTACTTTTTCGGCTCCGGGGGCAGCAGCTATACGGTATCAACGTCTTCAAGATTAAAGAGGTGCTGCAATGTCCCAAGTTATCCTCGATTCCCAACAGTAAAACGGTGGTGAGAGGCGTTTCTCATGTTCGGGGGGAGACCATTCCCATTATTGATCTGAGCATGGCGATAGGGCTCGCGGGCATACCGCAGGAGCAGTTAGCTACAAGCTTTGTGATCATTACGGAATACAATCGTAAAACGCAGGGTTTTCTCGTGGCTGGTGTCGAGAGAATCATGAATATGAATTGGGAGGATATTCTTCCGCCACCCAAGGGTGCGGGAAAGGATGTTTACCTGACTGCGGTGACGAAGATTGATGATAAGCTGGTAGAAATCATAGATGTAGAAAAGATTCTTGCAGAAGTTTCTCCGCTCAGGGAAGATGTTACGGAGGAGTTGGTTGCCAGGAGTGCCGAACGTGTGCCGGGCCACCTGCCTGTGCTGGTGGTGGATGACTCTTCGGTGGCTCGTCGGCAGATCGAGCGTTGCCTGACCGCTATAGGAATGGAAGTGGTTACCAAAAACGATGGCAAGCAAGCACTGCAGTATCTCAAAGAGATAACTCAGGATGGATCGCGCGCAAATGATCACCTGTCTCTGATTATCTCTGACGTTGAGATGCCGGAAATGGACGGCTACACCCTGGTTACCAGAATCAAAGAAGATCCGGCTCTGAAAGATATGTATGTAATGCTGCACACCTCGCTGAGCGGTGTCTTCAACCGGGCGATGGTGCAGAAGGTGGGCGCAGACGATTTCATGGCGAAATTCAGCCCGGATGAGCTGGCCGAGCGAGTAATGGAAATTATTGATCAGCACTGATGCTCGGCTGATGGTTTCACCCACGAAGAGATCCAATGAAAGCGGACATAACGCCCCAGGAATACGAAGCCTTTAAAAAGTTCCTGCAGGATGCGTGCGGCATCCTGCTGGGTGATAACAAACAGTATCTTGTAAAGAGCAGGCTTCGGCGCATTCTCGAAGAAAACAGCCTGAATTCCCTTGGAGAGCTTCTAGAACGATTAAAGAGGCCTGGAAGGGCAGGCTTGCGCGAGGTGGTCATCGACGCGATGACGACCAACGAGACGCTTTGGTTCAGGGACAACCATCCGTTCCGGATTCTGCAGGAAAAGCTCTTGCCAGAGTTTGCCGAGCGCAGTTCACTCCAGCCGTTAAGAATCTGGTCTTCCGCCTGTTCTACTGGCCAGGAGCCATACTCCGTAGCCATGGTAATTGACGAATTCCGTCGCACCCGCCCGGGTAAGCTGCGGGATGTGAAAATCACCGCAACGGACATCTCCAAAAGCGTGCTGGAGGTTGCCCGCCGCGGCGAATACGAAATGATCGCCATCGGCCGGGGGCTGTCCCCGGAGCGCCAGAAGCACTTTTTTACCCCCTCGGCCAACGGTGGTTGGCAGATTCGACCGCAAATCAAGTCCATGGTGGAATTCAAGGAATTGAACCTGCTGGATCGATACATGCTTGGCAAGTTCGACATCATCATGTGCCGGAATGTGCTGATCTATTTCTCAGCGGAGCTGAAAAAGGACATTCTTACCCGGCTGCATGGTGCTCTGAACCCCGGAGGCTATCTGATTCTTGGTGCTTCTGAGTCTTTGAACGGGCTTCCCAATCTCTACGAAATGGTCCAGTGTCACCCTGGCATCATCTATCGCAAAAAATAGCCGGGAACTGTTCAATGCGGAGTAGGGGACCGATGTGGAGAATCTGAACCTCCGACATCTCTATTATTTCTGGGTTATTAGCCGCGAAGGCTCTATTGCCCGAGCCAGCGAGGTGCTCGACCTGGCACCCCAGACCCTCAGTGGCCAGCTTGCGACCTTTGAAGGCGCGGTGGGTGGCCGGTTATTCAGCCGCGAGCGCCGGCAACTGGTGCTCACAGAACTCGGCCATATGGTTCGCAGTTATGCCGATGAGATCTTCGAGCTGACCGGTCAGTTGTCTGAAACCCTGAGGGCGGGGCCTGAACACAGGCCGCTTTCCTTGTCTGCGGGCATATCGGCGTCTATCCACAAACTGATCGCCTATTACCTCCTTCACCCGGCGATGAAGCTGAACCGGCCCGTGCAACTGGAATGCCGGACCGGCCGGACGGAAGATCTTCTTCTCAGCCTCAAGCGGAAGGAGCTCGACGTTGTACTGACCGATAGAATGCCCCAGGCAGAATCTCCTGAACGTTTCGCGGTTCATCCGCTATCCCGGTCTACCATCAGTCTGTTTGCTGCACCCGAACTGGCGGAGCAGCTCAAAACCGGCTTTCCTCACTCGCTCAATCACCAGCCGTTACTGGCGAACGCTACCGATGCGCCGTATTTCGAGAAACTGATGCACTGGTTCAATCTCAATAATGTCCGAATGAACCTGGTTGCCCGAGTCGATGACAGCGCCCTTATCAAGGTGTTTGGTCGGGAGGGACTTGGTGTGTTCGCGGCGCCTACGATGATTCAGGATGAAGTGTGCCGTCAGTATCAGGTGGCTCTGATTGCTTCGCTCGATGAGGTGACGGATCAGCTGTTTGCGGTCTCCCGAAGCCGAAAGCTGGCCCATGAGGGGGTGAGGGCAATCTGCGAGGCTCGTCAGGGGATCTTTGAGCGCTAGACTTCACTCTGTTAAAGCATCGAAAAATACGATGTTTTTTGCTTAATAAAACTTATTTTATCGAAGCCTGCACTGCTCCATTATGGAATCGTATTCCGCAGTATCCAGAGGAGCGCAGCTATGAAAACGATTCACAAGTTCAGACTTGAGCCTGGTAAAGAGCCTACCACCCTGACCTTGAGAGAGGGTTATGAAGTGGTGCGCTGCGAGTATCTGGTGCCGCACAAAGCGGTCTTCCTTTGGGTACAGCAGCCTTTGAATGTAACCACGCCTACTGTGGAACGGCAGTTCCGGGTGGCAATGTCGGGTGAGCCGGTTCCCGATCGGTTCCAGTACATTGATACCGCGCTTGACCCGTTCGGCCCTGAGGCCTATCACGTCTTCGCGGTGCCGGCAGGTGAATTACACCTCACTGGTAATGGCCACGAGCGGGCCAGCGATGAAATGCTGGGTGGCGCTGGGTGGCAAGGGCGTTACGCGTCCTGAATATGATCGCTAGCAAGCAGCGTTGCACGCGCTCTTGGGCCCCATCTGGGGCCCTTTTTACGTTTCAGGGGAGTGGTTTACCGGTAAGTGGCCGGTTTTTACCCAGATGACCGTCTCGTGTTCAACAAACGGATGATGTTCGCTCATATGCGGGCTGCGAATCCAGCTTCCTGCGGGATACCGGCCGTGCTCATCACAGAATTCGCCCGACAGCACAAAGATCTCTTCTCCACCAAAGTGACGATGCGGCTGAAAGGTTTCGTTTGGCGGCCACTTCACCAGGGCAACGTGTTCATGCTCGAATTCGTGCAAAGGCATAACCTGTAAGCCGCCAATGCCGGGTAGCCAGTGGCCGGCATTGGTATCGATTCTGACCGTCGCGGTATCTCTCGGGTCGAACTGATGGAGTTTGACCAGCAGGGTGCAGCCCGCTTCACTGAACGGTGCGTGACTGCTGCCCGGAGGGTTCCGGATGTAGGTGCCGGCCGGATAGTGGCCGGTCTCGTCGGAAAAAACGCCTTCAAGCACCAGAATCTCTTCGCCCAGAAGGTGTTCGTGGGTAGAGAAGGAGGAACCGGGCTTATAGCGCACAACGCTGGTGGCGTGGCCCCGCTCCGCTTCCTCTCGGGCCAGTGGTTTGCGCTCAACGCCAGCGGCGGGGCTGGGCACCCAGTGCTGTTCGTGGGTGCGAATAACAACGCGCTGGGAAAAGTCCATGTTGAGCATAATGTATCTACCTTCTGTCATTCACTTTATCAGGGCCTGAATGTCCCGGAAGTGTGGATGCTTGCAGTGAACCATCCACTCGAAGGCCACCATTTCCGTGGTAACAATGCGGGCGCCGCTCTGGTGCAGTCGATCCAGGGCAACGTCCCGGTCAAGTTCGCTACGGGACCCGGTGGCATCTGCCACCACCCACACCTTATAGCCTGCATCCAGAAGGCTCAGGGCGGTCTGCAGCATACATACGTGGGTTTCGCAGCCCCCGATGACAATGTGTTGCCGGCCTTCGGGCAATTCGTCGATGAGTCCTTCCGGGCAGGCGTCGAAATGGGTTTTCGCCAGGGTTTTGTTGCACAGCTCCTTAACGCCTTCCAGATTCGGCCCAAGTTTTTCAGGTATCTGCTCGGTTGCAATCGCGGGTACGCCAAGCAGTCCCGCAATGGTTGCGAGCGTAATGCAACGCTCAGCAACCGCATCGCCCTCGCTGATGGCGGGCATCAGCCGTTCCTGGACGTCAATGAGCAACAGGGTGGATTGGTCGGCTTTCAACAGCATGGTCATTCTCCTGAACGTGTTGGGCGGGTTTCCTGAAAGGATACGCCATGGACCCGGGGTTTGTTATGCCCGAGGCCGTCGTAAGGTCCTTCTGAAAAAAATTTTGATGAATTCAAAACATGGAGTTGCCAAACGCCGTCAAAACCATTAAAGTTTGCGCCCTCAAATGAGCGACGACATCGCTGATTTGAAACAGTTTATTGGAGAGGTGGCCGAGTGGCTGAAGGCGCACGCCTGGAAAGTGTGTATACGTTAATAGCGTATCGAGGGTTCGAATCCCTCCCTCTCCGCCAATACAAAACCCCAGCAGAAATGCTGGGGTTTTTTGTTGCCTGAATGGCAAGACGATAGCCCTGGCGAGTCGGGGCTATCGTGTCTTATCGGGTTGATTAAGTGACGGCTGCTCAGAAATTATACTGGGCCGCAAACATCAGACGATTGGCGTCACCTTCGTCGCCGTTTACCTTCTTGACTTCATAGCGTCCGTACTCCGCACCCAGTGTTACGCTTTTCAATGGACTCCACTTATAGGTGATGAAAGCGTTGGTGTTGCGCTCGTGCTTATCTGCCACATTCAGCCCGTCTTCCTTGGCGTCATCCCAATCCATTGACGTCAGGCCATAGACCACGCTTAGCGCCCCGGGTCCGACTTTGAACGTTGCGCCCAGGTTCGCCCCGTATCCTGCAATGGTCTCAACGGAGTCCCCGTTCAGGTAGGCATCCTCACCGTAGTAGTTGGTGCCAGAGCGCCACAGGTAGCCGTTGGCCCCGTCAGTGTAGTTAAGGTTGCCCTGAATACTCAGATCGTCGGTCAACTGATATCTGGCCGCACCGAAGACCGCGAAGCCGAGCGCCGAATCGTCTGTATCTCCATCATCATAGCCAACTTCCTGGATGAGGGCGGCAGTGGAATACTTCAGTGCTCCGGCACCGGATTCGTAACGCGCGGTCAGTGTTGGCAGGCCGTTTTTAGAGGCTTCGTCCAGAATTTTGGACTTCGGGTCTTCTAAAGCAACGGAAAAACCGCCGGTGGTATAGCGAACCTGTGCGGTCCGGTTATAGAGTCCGGCATTGCCTGCGACCCCGTCCATCTCCAGGACTGATGTGTTGCCCACAAAGCTGTTGTAGTTAGACCAGGTGCGCCCGAGAGTCCAGTTTTTGTACTTACCGTAGGCGTGACGCAGACGCAGCTGACCGCCGCTGGCGCCACCGCGGAAATCGCCTTCAAGGTTAATCTTCAGGCCACTGGAGAGCTTCGTGGTGATGCCCAGGCGGGACTGAACGGCGTCAGCGCCAAAATAGCCACTGGCTTCGCTATCTTCGGCAGCACCGGTGTTGACCTGGCTGAAGTCACCAGAACGGGTTCCGGTGTTTTTGCTGATGTCTTCATTAATGTCATACGACGCATTCAGGCGCGCATAACCGTAAATGTCGACTGTGGCGTCTTCAGTCTTGAATTCAATCGAAGAGGCGGGGTTGGCCATGCCCATCATGAGTGCCCCGGACAGTACTGTGATCGAGACGGAGAGCTTGTTCTTTGTCATCGCTTATGCCTTTTCTGTGTTGTTTTTGCTGTTTTTCAGGGGGCTGGGTCAGGAAAGGGCATCCCGGTGGCCCAGTCTCACCTGGGCCGGCAAGCTATCAATGACAAACCGTTCGCACAATTATCTAATTTGAATAAATAATATATCCAGATTGTATGGCCTTGAGCCTATTCCTCGGCAACCCCGAAGTGGTTTGGTGCGTTCAGCCCATCGAGGCTGTTCTCGTCAAACAGCGCGCGGCCTTTCCATATTCCCTGTTTCACCTGCAGCGTCACCTGTTTCATGACCGTTTCGGCGAGCTTTAGCGTGGCAAGTGTCGGAGGCAGATCTCTGGGAGTGACGATGGACAGTGAGCGGAAGAGTGTCGGGTTGGTAATTGGAATTGCGATAACCTCGTCGCGCTCCAGCATTTCGTGGACGGAGGCATAGGACAGAACAGTGTACCCGAGGCCACGCCTTACAAGGTCGGTCATCAGCGGCCAGGCGTTGACCTCCATCGCCAAGCGCAGCTTTTGTTGAAGCTTCATCGCCTCGCGCTCCATGAGTTCCCGAAGGCCGTGCTTTTCCTCCGGCATGATAAGAGGCAGATCCAGCACTTCGCTCAGCGACACACTGTCGCGACCGGACAGGGGGCTTGCGGGGTTGGCAATCAGGTAGAACCGTTCCTCCATAAGCGGTGTGTAGTGGAGATGTTTCTGCTTGCCGTAGCTGTACGTAATTGCAAGGTCGACCCGGTGCTGGGCAACAAGTTGCTGCAACGTGCCACTCATTGCTGATTTTACAGCCAGCGAAACCTGCGGATAAGACTGGCGGAATTCCTCAATGATGCCTCCGGAGAAGCTATAAGCTGCCGTTGGAAGAATGCCGAGAACCACCTGGCCAGTCACCTCGCCGGCGATGGCCGAGACGGAGGCCTGGGTTCGCTCGAGATCCTGAAGTATGGCTTGAGCTTTCTGATACAGAAGTTCCCCGGCAGGCGTCAGGACAACGCCGCGACCGTGTCGGACAAAAACCTGGACGTTCAGTGCTTCTTCCATCAGACGTATCTGGCGGCTCAGGGCAGGCTGAGCAATGAAGAGCTTTTCAGATGCCCGGCTGAAACTGCCGGTATTGGCAATGGTGAGAAACGTGTTCAGCTGTCGAAAATCGATCTTTATCTGAAGCGCCATGGCTTGCCCTTGAAGGTCGTAATGAGTGGCTTCCGGAAGTATAACCGAATTAGATAGATCATATAAAAAGCATATAATAGTGGTATTCATTGACCGATGTTAAGGTGCTGCCCATAGAATGAGTTCCGGCGAGGCCCTGGCATCATGAGCGACGTGAATCGACAAACAGAGAACGAAGGACTGAGTGGTTTCAGAGACGTCCTTGGCTTTTCTCTTGTGGAGTGGCGTCAGGGCAACGCGGTCATCGAAGCACCCGTCTCCAGTCAGCATATGAATCGGAATGGTTACGTGCACGGAGGCGTTGTCAGCTCACTTCTTGACTGTGCCGCGGGGTTGGCCGGGACATACTGCGAGATCGACGGCCATATTCGTCGTTGCAGTACGATTTCCCTGAATACGCAGTTCATGGCGCCCGTCCAGAGTGGCGTTATGGTCGCCTCTGCTCGTCAGCTAAGTCGCGGTAGAAAAATTTTCTTTGTTGAAGCGTCGGTAACCTGCGATGGCGTTCTGGTTGCAACCGCCCAGGGATCCTTTCGTTACATCCTCGGAGGCGAACACTCACAAGGTGTTCCAGCACAATGAAATCGAGGCAGCCAAAGGACAGGAACTGTGGTTGAAGTTCCGTTGTTCGCCTCACTGCGCTCTGTACTCGGGTATACCGCTCTGGTGTCAGCGGCGGCGGTATTCCTTCCCGGGCATAGCCAATTAACTGCGGGGCTCGCGATCCTGGTCATAGCGCTGGGATGGGAAACCTTACGTCCGATTGCGCGGGTGATTGCGTCGTTGGTTGTCTGTGTTCTGCTTTTGGCCGGGCTCTACAATGGCCAGGTCCTGAGCAGTGCCTTCGACGGGATGGCCGCCATTACCGGGCTGGTCCTTTCGGTTATGTTTTTGTCGTCCGTGCTTGGTAAATCCCGGGATCTTGAGGTGATATCACGAAGCCTTTTCCGGGGGCAGTCGCTGGTCCGCTATCTGGGGCTGAGTATCGGGACAAGTACTCTTTCTGTTCCCTTGAACTTTGGTTCTATTGGCCTGGTAGCGCCAATGATTGGTAGCCGGATTCGCAACGGGGGAGAGTCGATGGCAACCCGGAACGCCGCCCGGGCCGTTATTCGAGGGTTCGGAGCCTCGCCCATGGGCTCGCCATTGTCCGTGGCCGTGGTCATGACTGTTACGCTTCTTCCCGGTCTCGAGAGCTGGGATCTACTGGCGTGGAGTGTGCCTTTTGCATTGCTTTACCTCACCGTCGGCGCTTGTTTTCGGGAGAAAGAAATCTCGGATGAACCTGAGCCTTTTTCGCCACAAGACAGGCCGGAACCGCAGGCAAAGGTTGTCGGATCCTGGCTCCGGTTTTTGGGGCTCGCCCTTCTGATTTCGGGTTCTTCTTTCGTGTTGAACGCCTGGTTTGGATACCGGTATTCGCAGGCGGTCACGGTTAGTTGTCTCGCTGTTGCGGTCGTGATTCTGATCACCCAACGAGTACGGCACCCGGGCGACGCACTGCCTTCGATGGCCAATGTTTCAAATGAGCTGGCCATCATGGGAGGCGCGTCGTTCCTTGGGGGGGCATTGGTGGCAACCGCCATGAACTCTCTGGGGAGCGACGTCTTCCTGCCCTGCGCGGCTTACCCCCTGATTGCGCTATGTGTTCCCTGGCTTTTTTATCTCGGCGGCACCGTAGGGGTAAATCCAATCGTGTCGGCCACGGTCGTTGGCGGAATTCTGGGGCCAATCTGGCCTTTTGATGCGATTGTCGGACTTGGCTTGGCGATGGTGACCGGTTGGGGCATCACCATCGCGGGTACACCTTATTCCGCCAATGCGCTTCTGTTGGAGCGGTTCACCGCATACGGTGCTCGTCGCGCCGCGTACGGATGGAACCTGCGGTACTCGTTACTATTTCTCGGGCTAAGCGGCTGTCTATGCGCAGCTCTCGTTTACAGTGCGCTTCGATAGCGCGGTTTTCATACGTTGTTAGGAACATGGGAGGCCGGAATGGCACTAGATCAAGAAACCCTGAATCAGTTTGTCGACAGTGTGCGTCGCTATGTCCGGGATCGATTGGTTCCACTGGAGATGCAGGTCGCGGAAGAAGACCGGATCCCCGATGATGTCATTGACGAGCTGAAGGAGTTGGGACTCTTTGGCCTCTCCATTCCGGAGGAGTTCGGCGGGCTGGGACTGAACATGGCGGAAGAGGCGGCCATTATTCAGGAGATGGGCTATACCTCGCCGGTCTTTCGTTCCATGTTTGGTACCAACGTGGGTATTGGTTCTCAGGGCATCATTATTGATGGAACGGCGGAGCAAAAAGCCCGCTACCTACCGAAGCTTGCGACGGGTGAATTGATCGGTTCCTTCGCCCTGACTGAAGCAGACGCTGGTTCCGACGCAGGGTCCGTGATGACTTCGGCGCGGCGGGAAGGCGACGACTACATCATCAATGGCGCCAAACGCTACATTACCAACGCACCCCGTGCGGGTGTGTTCACTGTAATGGCGCGGACGGGCCGTAAAGAGGACGGTGGGCGAGGTGTCTCAGCGTTCCTGGTGGACGCGGATCTTCCGGGCATCAGCCTGGGCAAACCCGATAAGAAAATGGGACAGAAGGGAGCCCATACCTGCGATGTGATGTTTGACAACGTGCGGGTGCCAGCCTCAGCCCTGATCGGCGGTGTCGAAGGGCAGGGGTTCAAGACCGCCATGAAAGTGCTTGATCGTGGGCGCCTGCACATCAGTGCACTGAGTGTTGGTACCGCCAAACGCCTGATTGATGAGAGTCTCGCCTATTCATCACAGCGCAAGCAATTTGGTACCGAAATCGCGAACTTCCAGCTTGTCCAGGCCATGCTTGCGGATAGCCAGACCGAATATTACGCAGGCAAATGCATGGTTGAAGAAACCGCACGTTCCTATGACGCGGGGCAACCTGTGTCTATGAACGCTGCAAGCTGCAAGCTGTTCTGTACGGAAATGGTTGGCCGCGTTGCGGACCGCGCCGTACAGATTCACGGTGGTGCAGGTTACATCAGCGAGTATTGCGTTGAGCGTTTCTATCGCGATGTCCGGTTGTTCCGCCTCTATGAGGGGACCTCCCAGATACAGCAGTTGGTGATTGCCAAGCAGATGCTTCGCAACGCGACGGGTTCACTATGAGTCGCGAGTCAGCTATGTCCGGTCCTTTAGCAGGTATTCGCGTTCTGGATCTGTCACGCGTGATGGCGGGTCCCTGGTGTACACAGATCCTTGCGGATCTTGGCGCGGAGGTCATAAAGATTGAGCGTCCGGGGTTGGGTGACGATACCCGGCACTGGGGCCCTCCTTGGTTGAAAGACAAAGAGGGTAATCCGACCAGGCAGTCGGCTTACTATTTGTCGGCCAATCGCGGCAAGCATTCGGTAACCGTTGATCTGGGACAGCCCGAAGGTCAGACGCTGATCCGGGAGCTGGCGGCTGAATGCGATGTGTTGGTTGAAAACTTCAAGACTGGCGGGCTTGCCAGAAAGGGGCTGGGCTACGAATCCCTTTGTGAGACGAATCCGGGCCTTATCTATTGCTCTGTCACCGGCTTTGGTCATACCGGACCTATGGCAAGTTATGCAGGGTACGATTACCTGATTCAGGCACAATCCGGGCTCATGAGCATTACCGGTGCGGCCGATGGACAGCCAGGGGCCGGACCTCAGCGCGTGGGCATGGCTGTAGCCGACCTGACTACGGGGATGAATGCGGTCATCGCCATCCTGTCTGCCTTGCACCATCGAACGAAAACCGGCGAGGGCCAGCATATTGATATGGCATTGCTGGATGTGCAGGTCAGTTGGCTTGCGAATCAGGCATTGAACTATTTCTGCAGTGGGGATGTCCCCGGGCGCACGGGCGAATACCACCCTAATCTAGCCCCTTATCAACCGTTTCCGACGAAAGATGGTCAGGTCATTATTGCCGTTGGGAATGATGGTCAGTTCCAGCGCCTGTGTCAGGCCATGGGGCGCCCTGAGCTGGCGGAGGATGAACGTTTCTCAAGCAATCCTCAGCGGGTGCTTCACCGGCCGGAGCTGGTTGGCAAGTTGTGTGAAATCACCCGTACACGAACGAGCCGGGAGTGGATGGATTCGCTGGTAAACGTCCACGTGCCCTGTGGGCCAATCCAGAACATTGCTGAAGTCTTCGAGGACCCACAGGTCCTGGCCAGAGAGATGAAGCTTGAGCTGGAGCATCCGGTTGTGGGTAAGGTGCCAGGCATCGCCAACCCGATAAAATTTTCCAAAACGCCCCAGAACTATCGTAAAGCGCCTCCGCTGCTCGGCGAGGACACAGATGCGGTGCTTGCCCGGGTATTGGGAAAAAACGCCGAAGATATTCAGAAACTCCGATCCAGCGGCATTCTTTGATGCCAGTGGTCCGGTTTTCTCCAGAGCCGGCACCTGCACTTTGATTCGGGTGCCGGCTCCTTTTCCGAGGAGACACAATTTCATGTTGGTGAACTACGAACGTATCGATGAGCTGGGTGTTATTACCATCAGTAACCCCCCGGTTAATGCACTGTCCCACGGTGTGCGCAGCGGTATTCTCGAGGCGGTCAATCAGGCTCAGGCCGATGATTCCAGGGCAATCCTCATTCTTTGTGAAGGGCGCACCTTTGTGGCGGGCGCGGACATCAGTGAATTTGGCAAGCCCATTCAGGAGCCGTCGTTGCCTCAGGTGAATGCGGCGATTGAGGCGTCAAACAAGCCAGTGATTGCCGCGATCCACGGTACTGCGCTCGGTGGTGGGTTTGAGCTTACGCTGAGTTGCCACTACCGCTGTGCATTGCCCTCAGCGTTTGTCGGTTTACCGGAGGTTACCCTTGGATTGTTACCCGGGGCGGGCGGTACGCAGCGTGTTCCACGCTTGATAGGTATAAAGGCAGCACTTGACCTGATGACCAGTGGCGAAAAAGTGCCAGCCCAACGGGCGCGGGAGCTGGGGTTGATTGACCGGGTTCTTGAGGGCAACTTGCGAGAAGGCGCGCTGAACTATGCCCGCGATTGCCTGGCTGGCGGACTGGGTGTCCGCAGAATTCGTGATATGGATATACCCGTGGATAGCGGAGACCAACAGACCCTGGACGCTTACCGAAACCAACTGGCTAAAAGGAAGCGAGGACAGGAAGCGCCTCAACGTATTGTCGACTGCGTCGAAATTGCTCTTAACCGGCCGTTTGATGAGGGGCTTGCCTTTGAGCGTTCGCAGTTTGTGGAATGCACACAGTCCGACCAGTCAGCGGCGCTAAGGCATTTGTTTTTTGCAGAGCGTCAGGCACTGAAGGTACCTGATCTGGACCCGGAGGCCCACGCCCGTGACATATCCCGAGTAGGCATCATTGGTGCGGGCACAATGGGGGGCGGCATTGCCATGGCCTTCGCCAATGCTGGTATTCCGGTGATGCTCCTCGAACTCAATCAGGAAGGGCTTGATCGGGGGCTGACTCTGATTTCCGAGAACTATGGGCGCTCGGTCAGTCGAGGAAAACTGTCAACCAGCGAAGCGTCATCCCGGAAGGCGCTCATCACCGGAAGCACTAATTACGAGGACCTTACCCAGGTCGACCTGGTGATAGAGGCCGTTTTCGAAAGCATGGATGTGAAGAAGCAGGTGTTCCAGCGACTGGATGAGGTCTGTCGCCCGGGGACCATTCTGGCGACCAATACTTCCTACCTCGACGTCAATGAGATTGCGTCTGCGACTTCGCGGCCTGGAGATGTGGTGGGTCTTCATTTCTTCAGTCCGGCAAACATAATGAAACTGCTGGAGGTGGTCAGGCCAGAACAAACTGCGGATGATGTTATTGCGACCGCGATGGCTCTGGGTAAACGACTCCGCAAGGTGCCAGTGTTGTCACGTGTGTGTTACGGATTCATTGGCAACCGGATGCTGAGGCAATACGCCAAAGAGGCTCAGTTGTGCATGATTGAGGGGGCTACGCCGGAACAAATAGACGGAGCCCTGACGGATTTCGGGATGGCAATGGGACCGCTGGCAGTCGGCGATCTGGCGGGGCTGGATATCGGCTACAAGGCGCGGCAGGCTCTGGCCAGCGAGCAGAAAGGCGATCCTCGTACCTACTGTATTGCTGATGCGCTGGTCGAATCAGGCCGCCTGGGACAGAAGACTGGCGCCGGATACTATCGCTACGATCCCGACACCCGGGCAAGGTATTCGGATCCCCAAGTATCGGAAGTGATCAGGCGTGAGGCTTCACGACATGGCGTGTCGCAACGCGTGTTGACCAAAGAGGAAATCCAGGATCGTCATATTCTGTCTCTGGTTAATGAGGGCTTTCGAATCCTTGAGGAAGGCATTGCTCAGCGCCCGGGGGACATCGATCTGGTCTATGTTCATGGCTACGGCTTCCCATCTTATCGCGGTGGCCCGATGTTCTATGCCAGCCAAAGAGGATTGGACTCGGTCTTTGACCGTCTTGAAGCGTTGGCCGCAAGATCGGGAGAGCTCTATTGGAAGCCTGCGCCTCTTTTAAAGCGTCTGGTTGAGCAAGGTCAGACCCTGGAGGAATGGATGGCCAACAGAACCTGAGACATGTAAACGACAGACACGAAAGCGGGATGATGATGTCGTCCCGCTGTTCCTGCGAGACCCGCTTGCATAGCCCTATTGGGGCTGGCATCATCCCGCACCAGATAGTGACCGATTATCGAACGATCGGTTGGTGCTTGTACTATTCAAAGGGATGGATTCGGTGGGTCGCGATAGCGAGGGTAGTGTGTCTGTAGACAAAGAGTTCCTGACGACCTTTGCACGCGGTCTGGAGGTTATTCGTTCTTTCGACACGGACACCCCGTCAATGTCGCTGTCTGCCGTGGCAGAAAAGAACAATCTGTCCCGGGCCGCCGCTCGCCGATTTTTGCTCACGTTACAGAAACTTGGTTATGTCACCCAGGACGACAAGAAGTTCAGGCTGACAGCCAAGGTTCTGGAGTTGGGCTATTCCTTTCTTGCTTCGCTGGATTTTTCGGAAACGATCACGCCTTTCATGGAAGAGGTCTCCTACCAGTTGGGTGAGTCCTGTTCTGCACTGGTACTTGATGGCGTAGATATTGTTTACGTTGCGCGGATTCCACGCCGGGGACTCATTCCCATTAATTTGCAGATTGGTGCGCGCCTGCCAGCCTATGCGACCTCTGGAGGCCGGGTACTGCTTGCCTCCCTGCCGGCCCAGGAACTTGACCAGGTGATTCGGGATACCCGTTTCGAAAAACTGACAGCCTATACGAAAGGCCCTGATGAGCTTCGCGCCGAACTCGAGAAGATTCGGATGAACGGCTACGCCGTTGTTGATCAGGAACTGGAACTCGGCATGCGAGCATTAGCTGTTCCGGTTTTTGATCGAAGGGGCAGGGCACGGTTTGCGCTTAACTCCAGCAGCCACGTCAGCACGGTCTCAATTGACCGAATCATCGACGAGTATGTGCCAATCATGCAAAGCGCATCTCGAAAAATCACTGAAGTTCTGCCCTGATAGAGTGGCTTTTGGGCCATTCTGACACACCTCTGCTACCGCTCCTGTTTCTGGTTATCACCGCGAGGGCCTGATCTGGCCCTTGTCATATCCTCGCCTGAGCTGTTGCTTCTTCAGGTTTCCCGAACCTGCCGTCGGTGGTTATTACTGACTTGCACATAAAAAATTCTTGCACGCCTGTGATGAATATGTGAGATTACTCCCACGAACATTATTCGAACATAAGTTCGATATGCGAACAACGAAATGACCAACGAGGATAATCACAAAAATGATCGAATTATTTGGGCTTCGTCTGAAACGTAGTGTGCTCGGCGCAGTAACTGCTGTATCTCTGGCTTGTGGTGGTCTGGCTCAGGCCGAAGAGTGGCCTGACGATAACATTCGATTGGTCGTACCTTACTCTGCTGGTGGTACGACGGACCTGCTTTCGAGAAAAGTGGCAGACCTGCTTCAGCGTGAGTTGAGCACGGTGGTGGTTGAGAACCGTCCTGGTGCTGGCTCAACGGTTGCTACCGGCCAATTGGCTCGTGGTGGGCGCGGTTCCGACCATATGCTTCTAATGGCATCCCCGGGGCACACCATCGGCGCGTCTCTGTATCCGAATCTGCGATACGATCCAGTTGCTGACTTTGCGTTCATTCGCAACGTGATCAATATTCCGAATGTGATGGTTGTCCCTGCGAGCAGTCCGTACAACACCGTTGCGGAATTTGTTGAAGCCGCGCGGGAACAGCAGCTTTCTTTCAGCTCTCCGGGCATTGGAAGCTCTATTCACATGTCTGGTGAGCTGTTCAAGAACCTGACGAAGACGCAACTGGTTCATGTGCCTTTCCGAGGTTCCGGTGAAGCGCTGCCCGCCCTGCTGGCGGGTGATGTTGACGTTGCGTTTGAGAATATGCCGACCGTTTATCCGCATATTCAGTCTGGAAAACTCAAAGCCCTGGCGGTTACCACACCACAGGAGTCTGAGTTTCTACCGGGAGTTCCCACCATGCAGCAGGCTGGCGCCGGGTATGGTCTTGAGGATTACGAAACGTCTGCCTGGTTCGGTCTGATTGCTCACAAATCCTTCCCCGAGTCCGGCCTTGAAAAGTTGGAGTTGGCGCTGGAGAAGATTATGTCTGGTGATGACTTCCAGAACTTCCTGCCTCAGTTTGGAGCGGTAGCGGGTGAAGAGGTCGGAGAAGACTTCCGCGCGATGGTAAAGAGCGAGCTTGCTAAGTGGTCCGAAGTCGCTGAACAGGCGAACCTGAAACGTTAAAAAAGAATTGCCGTATCGGGCGGGACAGTGCCATTTGGTCATCCCGCCTTTTTCTTTGAGGCTGAACTGCAGAGGTCATCATGGAACTGTCAGACGATCAATCCACCCACACTGCTAACGACGAATACGGTCGGTTGAATCCCAACTCGTTACTGGGTGGGCTGTTTTTCGTGGTGTCGCTGGTTTTTCTGTTTTATGTAATTCCGAATTACATCAACTTGCCGCCCTATATGCAGCATCCATTGCTGTCCCCCCGGTTTTTGCCGCAATTGGCGGGCTGGCTGGTTTTGATTCTGGCGTTTGTCCTGATGGTTAACGGTTTGTTGTACCCGCCAAAGCGTGAGGAGGCCGATGAACTGCGGCAGGGTGTGCCAGTTCTTCGTCAGGTTTTGATGCTGGCGGCCGGCGCTATTTACGCGGTTTTCTTCGAACAATTTGGGGCCATCGGAAGCGGAATTTTCGCAAGTGTTCTGCTTTTCATGGCCAGCGGTCTGAAAAGCGCCTGGATCTATGTATTGGCAGTGCTGTTTCCTGTTGTTGTCTCGCTTCTCTTTATTCACGTCCTGAATGTGCCCCTGCCCGTAGGAACGCTCTGGGAAGCTCTCCTTCAATTTTAAGGGCTGTTCGCCGGGTGATTTGACCATCCGGTGTCAGCATAAAGCTATTTGTCTGAGGTCAGACAGAACGTTTTAGGTTAATAGCAATGGAAAACATATCAGAAGTTCTGACGCTCTTTCTGAGTATTGATAATTTTATGGCCATAGCGGCCGGTGTGCTGATTGGCGTTGTGGTAGGCGCGATTCCAGGATTAACAGCGACCATGGCGGTTGCGTTGGCCCTGCCTTTCACCTTCTCGATGGAGCCAGTTACCGCGATCCTTTTGTTGGTTGGGATATACAAAGGGGGCATGTATGGAGGCTCTATTACCGCCATTCTTATAAGAACTCCGGGATCTCCAGCAGCCGCTTGTACATTGCTTGACGGCTACCCGATGGCGCAACAGGGCCAGGCTAAGAAAGCCCTGAAAACCGCCCTGTATTCTTCGGTTGTTGCCGATCTTATCTCCAATGTTGCGCTGATCTTCTTCGCGGCTTACCTGGCGAAAATCGCACTGAATTTCGGGCCGCCTGAATACTTCTGGTTGATCTGCTTCTCTCTGACCATCATTGTCTCGGTGTCCGGCAACTCTGCGATTAAAGGGCTGATTGCTGCCGGGTTGGGCATCATTATTTCCACAATCGGACTGGACGCGGTTTATGGTACGCAGCGTCTGACCTTCGACAATTACAACCTGATGGATCGAGTCTCCTTTATACCGCTACTGATCGGTTTGTTTGCCATTCCCGAAGTCATCGATTTCTATACCTCCAGGGTCGCGCCCCATATCCGTACAGCGGTATCTGGCGCCTCTCTGACGTGGAAGGAGTTCAAAGGCTCCCTGAAAACCGTCATTCGCGGCAGTGTCATTGGGGTCATTATTGGAGCCATCCCGGGCACCGGGGCAACATCTGCAGCCTTTATCTCCTACAGTGAGGCGAAGCGAACCTCTCCCCGAAAGGATAACTTTGGCAAAGGTGAGGTTGAAGGCGTGGCCGCGGCTGAAGCCGGAAATAACGGGGTCGCCGGAGCAACGCTGATTCCGCTGCTATCGCTGGGCATTCCCGGTGATGTGATAACGGCGATTATTCTGGGTGCATTCATGATTCATGGCCTGACACCGGGCCCCGTGCTGTTTCAGGAAAACCTGCCCCTGGTCTACGCGCTGTTCTGCGGCATTCTGGTCAGCTCGTTTGTGCTGGTTTTTGTCGGCAACGCCGCTATCCGGTATTTTTCGATTATCGCGGATATTCCCAAAACCATCCTGCTACCTATTGTGCTGATGTTCTGTATTTATGGTGCTTACGCCGTGAACAACAGCACCTTTGATATTGGGCTGATGCTGGCGTTCGGTGTTCTCGGTTTTCTGTTTAACCGAACTGGGGTTGCTGCCGCTCCGTTCCTGATCGGGTTTATACTCGGGCCAATGTTCGAGGATAACCTCAGGCGTACTCTGCTGATCAGTAAAGGTGACCCGACTATCTTCTTCAGGGGGCCTATCGCCTGGGTTTTCATTATGCTCACAGTTGCCTCGGTAGCCTTCGCTTTCCGGCGTTACTGGATTGCCCGGAGAGAGCAGGCCTGACCATGTGGCCTGCGTCATGACAGCCCAGACTGAAAGCCGCACAGCCAGGGAGCGTTGTGCGGTTTAAGGTAGGCCTTGGCAGTTTAGCCGATTGCTGTCAGCTGGATAACGAACACTCCGAGGGTAATGGTCACACTCGCAAGCAGAGTAGTCAGCGCGATAATGTTCGCTGCCATGCGATCGTTGCCGCCAAGGGCCCTCACCATCACGAAGCTGGCCGCTGCCGTTGGGCTGGCGAAGAACAGGAACATGAGCCCGAGCTCCCGCCCTTCAAAGCCAACCAGCCAGGCAGCAAGAGTGCACAGTGCCGGCAAAGATACCATCTTCCAGATGGATGAACCCACGGCCGGGCCGCTGTCGCTGCGTATGGATTTCAGTGAGACCGTTGCGCCGATACAGAGCAGGGCGAGAGGCAGCGTTAGCGAAGCAAAGTAGTCGCCGCTGGTCATTACCCATCCGGGAAGCCTGATTTCAAGGGCTGCGAAAGGAATGGCCAGCACTACGCCGATGATCAGTGGGTTTCTGGCAATGTCTCGCAGGGTGTTGGTCAGGCTCATGGTTTTACCGGGCTGATACGCCAGCAACACGATCACCGATAACGAGTTGTAGACCACAATCACCAGAGCCAGGAGCAGGCCCCCGGCCGAGAGCCCATAGTCGCCGTAAAGGTTGGCTGCCAACGCCAGACCAACGATGCCACAATTGCCCCGAAACGCGCCCTGGACATAAACCCCGCGATCCTCTTGCCGGACCCGCTTTGTTGCCCAGAACCAGACAAGGGCAAAACTGGCCAGGGTCGCCAGGAAGTAAAAGATCAGCATGCTGATGCTGAGGGTGGTATCCAGGTCGGCTCTGATAATGCTCAGGAAAACCAGGGTGGGGAGCGTGGCCTTGAAAACCAGAGCAGAGGCGGTGGCGATGAAGCACTGGTCAATCCAGCCAATGCGCCGAAGACCGATGCCGATAAAAACCATGGCGAATACCGGCAGCGTAGTCTCCAGCGTGTACAGAAAGGTATCAAGAAGACTGCTCAATGTGTGGTCCTGAAGTCAGCGAATTCCTGAGTGGCGGGCAGTTCCTGGGTTGCAACCTCATCGACCACAGCGCGTTCCGGGCCTTCGTGACACCATTCATGCAGTGCCTTGAGCTGGAGTGGCTCGCCCTCTGCCATAATTTCGACCCTGCCGTCCGGTAAATTTCGTACCCAGCCTGTGAGGCCCAGTTCCCGGGCTTTCTGTTCGGTGGATGCCCGGTAGTAAACGCCTTGTACTTTGCCGCTTACCAGCAAGTGCCAGCGATTGATGGTCATCGTGTTCCTCCTTGCGTTGATTGCAAGCAAAAAGGCCTCCGCAAGGGAGGCCTGTGACACCGCATTATAACGTCTGTCAGTCGAATGTTCTCGACCGCACGGTGTCTGGTTTAAGGAAAGGCTTGTCTCCGGTGTTGTCGTGGTCACCCAGTAACTTGCCATCGGATTCCCGAACCTGACCATACATGGAATGTTTGTGGAAGGTAGGCCCGAATTTTTCAGCGGTTTCCTTCACATCGCCCGTGTAGCGCGGATCTTGTGGTCGCTCCTGGCTGTCCATGTAGAAGGCGATATCCCAGGCTTCCTGATCGGTCAGGGAGTTGGGCTGACCCAATGGCATGTTGTTCTTGATAAAGCCGGCTGCGGTATGCAAACGCACAATACCAGCCCCCCAGTTGTTGGACATATCTCCCCAGGGGGCCGGGAATACGGTGTGGCCGTCAAAACGTAGTCCAGTGCCGTTTTCCCCGTGGCACACCGCGCAGTTTTCCTGATATAGCTTTTCACCGTTGGTGTAGCTCAGTTCAGCCGGCCGCTCGGGCGCCGGGAAACCCCGGCCATAGATGGGCTGTTTGGGGTACATCTCCACACCTGTCGCCAACCACTGATGGTAGGCAGACAGTGCCAGCATATCGTCACTGCCGTACTCCAGCGGCTGGCCGTTCATGGAATAGGTGAAGCAGCCTGCAATCCGTTCCTCCAGGTTGTTTACATGGCCGTTCTTGCCGCGATAGCCGGGCAGGGTGACGGCAGCCGGCCAGATAGGCGCGCTGAAAGGCATCCGGCCTTCGCCCAGATGGCAGCTGGAACAGTTCATATTGTTGAACACGTTCTTGCCACGCAGTTGCTGGGTGTTGGTGAACAGGCCATAGCCCCTGCGGATAACCTTTTTCAGTTCCGGATGGATGTCGGCTTCTTCCAGGTCTGCCATGGACGGCGGAATGTGTACCAGTTGGTTTTCGTTCGGGGCAGGAAAGCCCATGGCGGTGAGCTGATCGATGTAGGCCTGGGTTTTGTCGTCATTGGCCGCCGCGGTCACCGGGAGCATTACGCAGCCGGACAGGGTGACGGTTAGCAGTGTGCGCATCATGATCTTTGTCCCCTTAGTTGCTGGCGGTGTTCTGGGTGGCAAGCCATACGGCGACCGCGTGAATATCGGTATCGCTCATACGGCGGGCGATGGAACCCATCAGATCCTGGGGATCGTTTTTGCGGGTACCTTCCTTCCAGGACTTCAGCTGCGCCTCGATGTAACCGGCGTGCTGGCCGGCAATGCCGGGAAATACATCGCCCGCACCCCGGTTGCCGGGGCCGTGGCAGCTCATGCAGGAAACAACGTATTGGGACCAGTCGCCACGCTCGGCCAGTTGTTCGCCCCGCTTCAGAAGTGCTTCATCGGCATTGTTGCCGCCCTCACCAGTGGTGGGTTCAAGCTGGCTGTAGTAGGCCGCAACGTCGGCAATCTTTTGATCGTCCAGCATGTTCACGAAAGGCATCATGGTGGGGCTGGTCCGGGAGCCATCTTTGATGTCGCGCAACTGTTTGGCCAAATAGGTGGCATTCAGCCCGGCCAGCCTGGGCCAGGATTCTCCACCTTCGATGTGTTTGCCGCTGCCATCTGCCTGGTGGCACGCTACGCAGAGGTTGGCGACCTCCTTGCCGTTTTGTGGGTCGCCAGATACCGCAGCAGATGCAATACCTGCCGTGGTGGCCAGCCCGATTGCGGCCAGTATCACTGGGAGTTTGCTCACGGTCGATTGTCTCTCTCTTGTTCTGAATAAGTACGCTTTAGCACTGATGGTTATGTGCTTATAGCCGTAGTGTGGCCTCAATTCTTGCTTGACGAAGGTCAATAATGCAAGGGAACCCCTCCGAAAGGCGAAGATGGAGATGCACATTTCGGGATTTTCGTTTACTGTCCTATTCAAAGAATGGCAGCAAAGAGCCATCCTGCAAACGAATGAACAGGGACAACTATGGCGACCGTCAATCCATCTCAGGAAGAGTTACGGAAAATTCTTGATGAAATCCCCAAAGATCAGCCTGTTGTGATGCTGAATCTGCTTCGGTTCAGGGACAAGGCTGCATACAAGGATGACAGCGAAGACTGTTCCGGAAGGGATGCTTACAAGCGTTATATGACAGAGGCTGCCCGCAGTGTTTCGGAAGTTGGTGCCGAGGTGATCTGGTCTGGCCGCTCCGTGGGTTCTTTGATTGCTCCGCCGGATGAGTCCTGGGATCAGGTGTTGCTGGTCCGTTACCCCTCCATTAACGCGTTTCTGGCGATGATTGAAAGCCCGGAATACAAGGGTGTGGTGAAGCACCGCACGGCCGCGCTGGAAGATTCCCGGCTGGTGGCCAATGTTGAGGGCACCCCCTGATTTTCGGGTGCCTTACAGAATGCCTGATTGCTGAATGGCCATGTAGGCTGCAGTGCCGGCCGCGATAGAAAGCAGCGCGTTTCTGCGCCACAGGTGAACGGCAACCACCAGTAATGCGGGTATCAGCGCATCTGCGCCAGGTGCCTGTGCCTGCCAGTCCGCAGACCTCTGCAAAAATACTGTGGCCAGTAATGCCATCACGGCTGCGGGCAGGAAGCGCCCGATGTGTTTGACCAGAGGGTGTTCCGTGTGCTTTTCAAAGAACAGGAAAGGCACCACCCGGGTCGCAAATGTGGCCAGGGCGGAGATGGCAATAAACGCCGCCAGGTAGCTACTTTCACCCACGATTTGCGTCTCCTGCCATGGTGTCGGTTCGATACTTCCGGTAGTGCAATAGAAGCACTGCAGTAACCAGTACAATGCCTGCTATCAGTTGATGGGTTGCCGGTACCAGCATCATAGCCAGTGCAGCTGCCGCGGCGCCTGCCCACACCGGAAATGAATCCCCCAACGCTTTCAGCTGTTCGATTGTGAGCACAATAAACAGCGCCACGAGTGCAAACTCAATGCCGGTACTGTTGAAGGCGACAGTCTTGCCGAGTACCGCACCCAAGGTGCATCCGACAATCCAGTAGCCCTGGTTCATGGCCGTGATCCGGAAGTCCACATGCTGTTCCTGTTCGCGATTGGCCGAACGGGGGCGGCTGGTTAGCAGGGAATAGGTTTCGTCAGTCAAACCGAAAATCAGATATGCCTTACGCCAGCCGGCGCCGCGGAATTGCCCCAACAGCGACAGCCCGTAGAAAAGATGCCGTGCGTTCAGCACGAACATGGCGACGGCCACCTCAACCAGTCCGGCATTGGCGGCCAGCAGACTGACCGCCAGAATCTGGCCGGCACCGGCGTAGATAACAAGGCCCATTAAGGGAGCAATCCACCAGGGATAATCCAGTTGCGTGGTGAACAGCACGCCAAAGGCCATGCCCAGGGGGATGTAGCCAAAAAGAATCGGCAGAGTAAGCTTGAAAGCGTGGTGAT
The DNA here is from genome assembly GCF_003634635.1 of Marinobacter nauticus. GTDB lineage: Bacteria > Pseudomonadota > Gammaproteobacteria > Pseudomonadales > Oleiphilaceae > Marinobacter > Marinobacter nauticus. The sequence continues at coordinate 222,638 of NZ_RBJB01000002.1, forward strand.
TCATTAGCATCCGAACGGAAATAAAAGGGCGATGATAGTGATTTGCCGGGCATATTTGAAGATCGCCAAACGTAGTACCGGAAAAATGGCGCCTTAAAATACATAAAAGTGTCATAAAATGGGCATGCCCTCCGACCGGATACACCTGATCGGAGTTTTTATGCTGACCACTGTTCGCGCCAGAATCCTGGCGTTTGCGTTGCTCTCGGTGGCTGCTGTTGCCGGCCTCACGTTCATTGCCTGGATGATCATAGCGAAAGCCGAGCATACCTCGCAGGCACTGGTTGGAGAGAGTCTCGAGCAATCCTGGATGCTGGTTGATCTGGAGCAGGACCACCGCCTGCTGCAGGATCTGGCCTACAAGATCAAGGCACAGCTTTTGTTGTGGGACGAAATCGATCCTTTGTTCACCGAGTTGGAGCGCTCAATTCCCCGGCACTGGCAGAGGATTCAGCAGAATCCCGGGTTAGGCACCTGGTCACGGGACAATCGCGAGCAATATGACCGGGTCGTGGCGATGACGCTCTGGCTACGGACTTCGGTGATCCTTCGCTTGCAGGCCATGGCCCGGGATGTGTCGGCCATGGAGCAGAACGCTGATCTAACCAAGATCCTCGCGGTAAAAGGTCGTGACGAGGTTGCCGGCGTGGCCGGAGCTACTGAACAACTGGTCCGGCGCTTTGAGGTCTTTGTTGAGGATGTTCGGTCAGCGGCTTCAGGCCTTGATGCACGCTCTGCCAGCCTGGATAACGGAGCGGAAGCACTTCAGCAAACCTCCGAAAGCACTCGTCGCCAGATTTCCGATGTGGCTCAGTCTATGGCTTCGATTGCGGATCAGGCGTCGCAGATCGAACAGGCCAACGAGCAGTCAGCGGCAACGGTGATGCAGGCGGTCAGTGCCAATAGTGAAGTCCGTGAGGGCCTGGCCAACAGTGAGAAGGGGGCAGACCATACGGTAGAGGTGATCGGGCGGGTATCCGAGTCGATGACCACGCTGATAGGAGCAACCGGAAAAATCGAGCAAGTCACCGGCGTGATCGCCGATATTGCCGAGCAGACCAACCTTCTGGCCCTGAATGCGGCGATTGAAGCAGCCAGGGCGGGCGAACACGGCCGGGGATTTGCCGTGGTGGCAGACGAGGTACGCACGCTTTCGCGTCGGACCTCGGAATCCACCGCCAATATTCGCCAGTGGGTGCGGGATCTTGTCGTGGGTGCAAACAATGCAGACTCACTGTTGGAAGACATGGCGGGCGCTGGCGAAATGAATCGCGCTAATCTGCATGCCCTGAGAGCGCACCTGGAAGGTCTGGCGGCTCAGTTTCATGAGCTGCAGCGTCAGAGTGAGAGTGTGCAGGGTGCGGTTGCCTTGCAGCGGGGTGAAATCGCGAGAGTGGGGCGTCGTGCGGAGGCTCTCGGTGAGAGTGCTGAGACCCTGACTCTGAATGTGGAGGATACCCGCCTTGTCAGTGAAGCGCTTAGGCAGGAATCGGTGGGCATGAAGCAGCTCATTGCCCGTTTCCGCACCCGCTCTCCAGAAACGTGATGATGTGTCTTCATCTGCGGGGGTTCTTGTCTGGCTCATAAAACCGTAACATACAGCGACTGACTGGAGGTTCTATGAGTAACGATGCAGTGCAGCCTTCCGATCCGGACCCGCGAGAAGAAAAATTTGTAGTAGACACGGGTTTACTCACGGCTGATCAGCTTGAGGGCCTGGCCGAGGAATACTGCACCCGTTATCACGGATTGAATGACACCGAAAGTCCTCTGGCAGAGCGGGAGCGAGTACTTGAAGCGGTGTGCAGGGGAGAACTGGTGGTCTGGTTCGATCCGGTTGAGAACACTGCTGGCCTGGGTTCCCCTTCCGGCAATGGTCTGTGATCAAGGTGCCCATTCTGGCAATTTTTTTCATGCCGCCTACCGGCTGACGCTGCTAACCGTTACAATCGGCCTGTTTCCTCATACCTGACGGCGAGGTGAGTTTTGATCAGGGTATTGGTTGTTGATGACCACGAGCTCGTACGCTCGGGTATCACTCGCATGCTGGCTGACAATCCCGATATAGACGTCATTGGCCAGGCTTCGTCTGGCGAAGAGGCGATTGACTGTGTGCGTGAAAACCGTCCGGATATTGTCCTGATGGATATTCGCATGCCCGGTATTGGCGGCCTGGAGGCGACCCGGCGCATTCTTCGTATTGATGATTCCATTCGCGTTATCGTGGTTACCGCCTGTGCTGACGACCCCTATCCGGCCCGTGTGATGCAGAGCGGCGCCACCGCGTATGTCACCAAAGGCGCTGACATTCAGGAAATGGTGCGGGCCATTCGTAAAGCCCATTCCGGCCAGCGCTACATCAGCCCCGAAATTGCCCAGAAAATGGCACTGAAACAGCTCGGGGGTGAGCGGGATGAAGACGGCGAGCTGTCGTTGTTCGAGCGCCTGTCTGAGCGCGAAATGCAGATTGCCATGATGGTGGTGGATTGCCAGAAGGTTCAGGATATCTCCGACAAGCTGTGCCTGAGCCCGAAAACCGTAAACAGTTACCGTTACCGGATTTTCGAAAAGCTGGAGATTTCCAGTGATGTGGAGCTGGCGCTGATGGCAGTAAGGCTTGGATTGCTGGATGCCGACAAGGTCTGATCCCGAGCAATCTCCTGGGAAGTTCGACAGCCAGAATTTCCTGAAACAACTGACAGAACGCCCCGGTGTCTATCGCATGTATGACGATACCGGTGGCATCCTCTACGTGGGTAAAGCCCGCAACCTTCGTAAGCGCGTCAGCAGTTATTTCCGTAAATCAGGCCTGGCCCCGAAAACCGAAGCCCTGGTGGGCAAGATTGCGGCCATTGAAGTCACTATTACCGCCAGTGAAACAGAAGCGTTGCTGCTGGAACAGAATCTGATCAAATCGCTGCGGCCGCCCTACAATATTCTGTTGAGGGACGATAAGTCCTATCCCTATATCTATCTCTCCTCGCATTCGGATTATCCCTCGCTGACCTTTCGGCGGGGCCGCACCAAAAAGGGTGGTGGCACCTGGTTCGGGCCCTTTCCAAGCTCGGGAGCGGTCAAGGAAAGTCTTAATATTCTACAAAAGGTTTTCCGCATAAGATCCTGTAGTGAAAGTTATTTTAGAAACAGAACCCGGCCATGCCTGCAGTACCAGATCAACCGCTGCACGGCGCCTTGCGTCGGCTTTATCAGCCCTGAGGAATACCAGGAGGATATTCGGCACGCCAGCATGTTTCTGGAGGGCAAGAACCCGGCGATTATTCAGGACCTGATGCAGTCCATGGAGGATGCATCACGGGCGCTGGAGTTTGAGAAAGCCGCGGCGTACAGAGATCAGATCAACAACCTTCGCCATGTTCAGGAACAGCAATCCGTAGACGGTGAGGGAGGGGATGCAGATGTCATCGCCATTGCTCAGGATGCCGGTGTGGTCTGCATCGTTGTAATCATCGTTCGTGGCGGGCGGGTTCTGGGCACCAAGGATTATTTTCCTCGCTATTCCCTGGAACAGACCGAAGGCGAATTGCTGGCCTCGTTTCTGGGCCAGTACTATTTCGGTGGCGACACCCGGCGGGAGATTCCGCGCGACATCCTGGTGCCGGTGGCGGTAGACGGGCAGGAATTATTGTCGCAGGCCCTGTCGGAAGCGGCGCGCAGGGAAACCCGCATCCGCGGCAATGTGCGGGGCGAGCGTCGGCGCTGGCTGGAGCTGGCGATGACCAACGCCCGGCAAACCCTGCTGACACATCTCGCCAGTAAAGAAACCGTGTATCGCCGATTGCTGGCCCTGCGCGACCTGCTGGAGCTGACGGAAACACCTTCCCGTATGGAATGCTTCGATATCAGCCACAGTCATGGGGAAAATACCGTCGCATCCTGTGTGGTTTTCGACGAGAATGGGCCACTGAAAAGCGATTACCGGTTGTATAACATCCAGGACATAACCGCCGGCGATGACTATGCCGCTATGCGACAGGTGCTCACCCGGCGTTACCGGCGGATGGTGAACGGCGAGGGCAAACGGCCAGATCTGGTCTTTATCGACGGTGGTAAGGGCCAGTTGAATATTGCTCGTGAAGTGTTTGAAGAGCTTGGAATTTCCGATATCCCTCTGATTGGTGTCGCCAAGGGTGTGACCCGGCGCGCAGGGATGGAGCAGCTGATTGACGCCTTAACTGGGGCCGTATTCCGAGTACCGGCGGATTCTCCGGCGCTGCACCTGATACAGCATATTCGGGATGAATCCCATCGCTTTGCCATATCCGGACACCGGGCCGGGCGAGATAAAAAGCGGCGCCAGTCGACCCTGGAAGGTATCGAAGGGGTTGGGCCGAAGCGCCGGCGCGAACTGATTCGCTATTTCGGTGGCATCCAGGAACTCAGAAAAGCCAGTGTTGATGAAATGGCCAAAGTGCAGGGCATCAGCAAATCATTGGCAGAGACCATTTACGCAGCATTGCATGACCAATAGGAACACCATGAATTTACCGAACATACTGACCATGTCCCGTATCGTGATGATTCCGGTATTCGTGGTGATCTTTTACCTGCCCATGCAATGGAGTTACCTGGTCAGCGCCATCATATTTGCTCTGGCAGGCCTGACGGACTGGCTGGACGGGTACCTGGCCCGCAAATTGAACCAGAGCACGCCGTTCGGCGCCTTCCTGGATCCGGTGGCAGACAAACTCATGGTGGCAGTGGCGCTGGCGGTCCTGATCGAAGAGTATTCGGCGGTACTGCTGACTATTCCCGCCACTGTAATTATCGGCCGCGAGATTGTGATATCGGCTCTGCGCGAATGGATGGCCGAAATGGGCAGCCGCGCCAGTGTTGCCGTATCCTATATCGGCAAGATCAAGACGACCGCTCAGATGGCGGCCATTGTCGGGTTGCTGGCGTTTCCGCCGGGTAATTTCTGGGCTTATGTGGCCATCGGTCTGCTATACATCGCAGCAGTGCTGACCCTGTGGTCCATGATTCTTTACCTTCGTGCCGCCTGGGCTGACTTGTTTCCGGAAGAGGCAGGTTAATTGGCCGGAGGTTCCTGGGCCATACACTGGTGTGCCCAGGTGACTGTGGTCACGGATGAATGTGCGCTGGCATTACTGAAGGCCTCCATCAACTCCCCCAGCGCGGTGCTTTGTGCGTTCGCCCTGGCTTCATAACTCCTCACACACAAGCTCCGTCTGGTGCGATTATCCATGAGTTGCTGATGCTGCCTGATCACCACCCTTGTGCCAGTTTCATCATTCTCAGCATGAAATCCGGTCAGCTCGGAGACCAGGGTTAACTGCGACGTTGCCGGGCTGGTGTCGGTCATCACATTTGCGAACGCGCCGCTTGCCCGGAGAGTCTCCAGCAGGTGATCGCGAACGACCACGGGAATACTCTCTCGCCATCGGGCGCCTGCCAGGGCCCGGTATTCGTAAGCCGACGGTTTAATCAGAATACGAGCGCTGTCCAGCGGGTCAGAAGCCAGTGGCGTATCTACCCGAAGGCTGGCCGGCAGCGCCTGGTCAAATGCTGGCAAGTCGCTCGCTGGTGCCAGCTCCATCAGGCGAGGGGATTCGGGCACCGGGAAGACCGTGCAGCCAGCCAGAACCAGGCCCAAGGCGAGAGCGGATAGCACTTTCATTGTTCGTACTCCTTGATGCCGGTGCCACCCCACAAGGTTCCGGTGGGGTCCTGCTCCAGCCTGCGGGTAAACGAGTTCAGGTTGCGCAAGGTGCTACGCAGCTCCCGCAATGCAGGGGTTATTTCTCCCAGACCCTGAAGCCCGGCGTCCAGCGCCAGTTCATTGTCGCCGGTGAGGGTGTCCAGTCGATCCAGGGTAGGTTGAAGGGTGGTCAGCGCCCTGGACATGGCCAGGAGAACCGGTTCCACCCGCTCATCCAGGACCTCTCGGGACCTGTCTGCCGCGGCAGACACCTTGATGGCAGCTTCTTCGGCACGGATGCCGGCTTCATCGAACCGGGTCATCAGTGCCTCAAGCTCGTCCCGGCTCGCCAGCAGGGATTCACTGGCCTGGCGGGTGTTTTCAAGAATTTCGGCAATGTTGCTCAGGTTGTCTTCGGACATCAGCCGGTTGGCATTCTCCAGCAACTGCTCTGCTTTGCCGAGCATGGCCTCGCCGTTGGTCAGCAGGTTACTGAAGGCCGAAGGCTCGGCGGTTATCAGCGGTGGATTGTCTTTGTGGCCTTCCAGAATGGGGCTGTCTGGTGTGCCTCCGGTAAACTGTATGCTCATGCTGCCGGTTATGTTGGCCAGTACCAGGCCCGCGCGGGTATTCTCCCGTACCGGAATATCCTGATTCACCCTCACCAGTACCCGCACATGGGCGGGGTTGTCCGGCGCCAGGGTAAGATCCAGCACGTCGCCCACCGGGACGCCGGTATAGAGGACCGGGTTACCCTTGGCCAGCCCGCCAACCGGGTGATCAAACCCGATCCGGTAATAGGCCCAGTTAGTGTCGGTAGATGATTTGCCCAGCCACAGAGCAAACAGCAAGGCAGCGCTGACTGCCGCAAGCGTGAAGAATCCGATGATAACGTGATGGGCCTTGGGCTCCATTAACCGGGCTCCTGTTTGGTTAGCCTGTTGTGGGCTGTAATCGCCGCGCGGCCACGGGGACCATGGAAGTAGTCCTGAATCCAGCGATCGTCGGTTTGTGCCACCTTTTCCAGAGTATCGGCAACCAGCACCCTGCGTTGAGACAGAACCGCAACACGGTCACAGGTGGTGTACAGGGTATCCAGATCGTGGGTAACAAGAAACACCGTCAGGCCCAGCGCGTTGCGAAGGGTGACAATCAGCTCATCAAAGGCGGCAGCGCCGATCGGGTCCAGACCGGCGGTTGGTTCATCCAGAAACAGGATTTCCGGGTCCAGCGCCAGCGCCCGGGCCAGGGCCGCCCGCTTGACCATACCGCCGGAGAGTTCGGCCGGGTATTTCGTGGCGGCTTCTGGTGGCAGGCCGGTCAAGGCCAGCTTCATTCGGGCCAGTTCCTCCGCTTCGGCCCGCGACAGCCGGGCGTGTTCAATCAGCGGCAGCGCGATGTTCTGCTCAAGGTTCAGTGACGTGAACAAGGCGCCGCCCTGAAACAGAACCCCGAAACGTTGCTCATAGCGAGAGCGTTCGGTGGCGGATAGTTCCGTCAAATCTTCACCAAAAACGGTGATGTGCCCGCCGGATGGTGGATTCAGGCCAACAATACTGCGCAGTAGAACGGACTTGCCGGTGCCGGAGCCGCCGACCACTCCAAGAATTTCCCGGGGATACAGATCCAGATCGAGTTTCTCATGAACGATGTGGCTGCCGAACCGGTTGTCGAGTGCGCGTACCTGTATGACCGGATGATCCGCCATGCTTTACCAACCCATTTCCATGAAAAACAGCGCTGCCACGGAATCCAGCAGTATCACCATAAAGATAGACTGCACCACGCTGGAGGTGGTGTGTTCCCCGACAGACTGAGCACTGCCGGCCACTTTGAAGCCTTCCAGGCAACCAATGACGGCAATCAGAAATGCGAACACCGGCGCCTTGCCAAGGCCGACCAGGAAGTGCTTCAGGGCAATATCCCGTTCGACAATGGCAATGAACTGGCTGGGCGGAATGTCCAGAGCCACCGCGCAGACCACAGCCCCACCGACCATGCCCGAGATCATGCCGATAAACGTGAGAATGGGGAGGCTGAACATCATCGCCAAAACCCGGGGAACGACCAGCAGTTCCACCGGATTGAGCCCCAGGGTGCGAATAGCGTCGAGTTCTTCATTGACTTTCATAGCGCCAATCTGTGCGGTGAAGGCACTGGCGGTTCGGCCGGCCAGCAGGATGGCTGCCAGAAGTACGCCGAACTCCCGCAGGAACGAGAACGCCACCAGATCCACTGTGTAAATGGTCGCGCCAAAGTCTTCAAGAACTGTCGCGCCAAGAAACGCAACCACGGCGCCAACGAGAAAGGTAAGCAGGGCAACAATGGGCAGGGCGTTCAGGCCGGTGTCGTGTAGTGCCGCCACAAAGGGTGTTATACGCCAGCGAGTAGGCCGGGGCAGGATGTAGAACAGCGTGCCCAGCGTCTGGCCAATAAACCCGGCCAGCAACCAGACAAGTTGCCCCAGTGTGGTCACCTTCTTCCCGATCTCCGCCAGGAACGCCACGACCGGGTTAACGGTTGCGACCGCCGCCGACGGCTGGTTCATGGCTTCAGCAACCGCCTGTATCAGGGCACGCTGTTCATCCGGTAATTCGGCTCGTTCCAGAGCGCTGATCAGAGCGTCGCTGCCAAGCAATTTCACCATCAACGAGGCGCCGGCGGTGTCCAGGCGGCCCAGGCCGGAAAAATCCGGATTGCAGCCTGCTGCGCGAGGTTTCAGGGCAGTTGTTTGCCGATTCAGGACGGAATAGTGGGACAAAGTCCAGTCGCCGGAAAACTTCAGCGTATGGCCACCGAATTCGGCGTTACCGGGAGTGTGGGCGCCAAGTGGCTGAGATAGGCCTGGTTCATTTGCCACGGAGTCACGGAGTCCCTGTTTGAGTTCTCTGAAAGCTTAAAGATTCCAGTGGCTGTCTGCCAGTATTCTGCGTTCTTCTTCATCGTGACTGGCCAGTAGCATGGTGATGCCCCGGGCTTTCTCTTCCAGCAGCATGGCGTACAGAATCTTCCGGGTCTCGGTGTCCAGGCCAGTCATCGGCTCATCCAGCAAGAGCAATGGTTGGCGCCGCAGGATGGCTCGCAGCAAGGCAACGCGCTGGCGTTGGCCACCGGAAAGCTCGCCAGGCATTCTGGGACCGAAACCTGCTAACCCGGTGCGTTCCAGTCCGGCTTCAATGGCGTGGCGTTGAGATTCATCCAGCTTGAGGCCGGGGTGAATGCCAAGGCCAATATTGGTAAAGACATCCAGGTGCTCGAACAGGTTGTGTTCCTGGAACACGCTCGTGACCGGGCGCTGCCAGGGCTTTAGCAAGTGGATCGGCTTGTCCCGCCAGAGAATCCGGCCGCTGGCTGGCGGGAGAAAACCTGCAATCAGACTGAGCAGGGTTGATTTGCCGGAACCGCTGGGGCCCTGGATGGCCAGACATTCGCCGGCAGGCACGGAAAAATCGAATCGCCAGAGACGGCCGTCAGGCCCATACTCGAAGGCCAGATCTTTGATCTCAAGCATGTTCAGGCTCCGGCAGTGGTTGGCTCGCAGCGGAAGTTGTTCCGGACTTAACGCCGGGAACACGGGAGAGCGATACAAAGATCAGTACCAGTAGCGCCAACAGCCAGAGCCCGGTACCTGCAGCTTCCGCCAACCGGTAACTGCCCAGTTGCTGATAAAGCAAAACCGGGAGCGTGGGTTTGCCCGGGCTGCCGAACAGGGCGATAACACCGAAGTCACCCAGAGATAATGCCACACCATACGCCAGGGCCAGAGCAACTGGACGGCGCAGATGCGGCCAATACAGCCATCGCCATCGATACCAGCCCAGGAGGCCCAGTTGGTCTGCCTGTTTGAGTGATCCGGCGTCCAGGCTTGCCAGTGGTCCGCGCAGAATCTGCAAGACAAACGGCACGGCCATCAGCCCGTTGATCAGTGCCACCAGGAACCAGCCCTGCATGGTATTCCCCAATTGCGGCCTTAACAGAATAAAAAGCCCGGTCCCCAGTACCAGAGGCGGTACGATCAATGGGAGATAGCCAGTGACGGCCGGCACTATGGCCAGCCAGCGCAGACGAGCCCTGTTGGTTGCCGCCAGGGTTAGCAAGGCAACGACCACCGAACCGAGCCCGGCTGGAATGGCGATTAACAGGCTGCGAGCGGTGGCCGGCAATAGCTGTTGATAAATAGAAGTAGCATCCGCCGTTGGCCACAAGGCCGGTAAACCGCGCAGGATAATGGCCAGTAGTGGCGCGACCAGAAAGGCCGTGAAAATCGCCAGGAGCAGACTTGCTGAAAACCCTTGCCAGCGCCGTGCGAACAGAGGGACCTGACGCGATAGCCGTCGGTTTGGCAGTACCGCGGTGTCCAGGCGTTTCCGGAAAACCAGCCACCAGAGGCTGCCACAGATCAACAGCTGCAGAATGGCAAACAGTGCGGCACGGGCGAAATCGAATTCAAAGCGCAGTGCCTGGTAGATGGCGACTTCCAGGGTGGTTGTTCCTGGCCCTCCGCCCAGCGTCATGATGATGGCAAAACTGGTGAAGCAGAGCGTGAACACCAGTGCCGCCACGCCGGGCAGGACCGGTTTGATGGCGGGCCAGTGTACCGCACGCCACAGCCACCAGCCGCCGAGCCCAAGCTGAGAGGCGGTTCTCATTCGTGGCGCGGGTATGGAATCCAGAGCCTGCAACAGGATTCGGGCCGCCAGTGGCGCATTGAAGAACACGTGGGCGAGCAGAATGCCGTTCAGCCCATAAAGATTCCATCCATTTCCAGGAACCCAGATATTGAGCAGGCCGGTGAACCAGCCCTGCCGACCAAACACCGCTATGATGCCTGAGACTGCCACGATAGTGGATAAAACCAGACTCAACTCCATCAGCCGCAGAATCAATGTACGACCAGGGAAGCTTCTGTAGCGTGCGAGGGCGGTCGCTACCGGGAGCGCCAGCGCCAGGCTTAACAGGACAGATAAAAAGGCCTGCCAAAGGGTAAATCGGACCACGCTCTGGAAATAGGAGCTTGCTAACGTGCGCCCCGGATCCAGCTCTCCGGCCTCCTGTAGTATGCTCAACAAGCCAAGTGCCACGAGCAGCAATAGCCCGGTGCCGAGTAACAGGCCAGGCCAGATTTGCCAGCCAGGATGGCTGAAGGGGGCGGCTCTCGCGTGTGTTGGCATCACTTCAGTCGGTCAGTGCATCAAGCCAGTCGTTCACCAACTGTCGGCGAATGGTGGCAACTTTCGCGGGGTCTATATACAGGGCTTCGGATGGTGTAATCAGCTTGTCGAAAACGTCTGGCAATTCATCGCCAAGATCAACCGCCGGATACATCACATTCTTCAGTGGAATATGACGCTGGAAGTCCGCGGTCAGCATGAAGTCCAGAAACTCTCTGGCAAGTGTCTTGTTATCGGAGCTTTCCACCAGGGCGGCGACTTCCACCTGCAGGTAATGTCCTTCATTGAAACGGGCCGCCTGATAACGGTCAGTTTTGTCGATAGCCATGTGATACGCAGGAGAAGTGCTGTAAGAGAGGATCATAGGCGCTTCGCCATTCATGAATAGCGAGAAATAACCGTCACTCCAGCTTTGGGTGGTTGCGAGAATCTTGTCGCTGAGCTGCTGCCACTTTGCTGGCGCTTCATCACCATAGACGGCATGCATCCAGAGCAACAGGCCGAGTCCCGGTGTGCTGGTGCGCGGATCCTGAATAATGATCTTGAGATCGTCTGGCGCGTTGACCAGTTCTTCAAGGCTTGAGGGCGGCTCCGACAACTGCTCGGTATCGTAGACAAAGGCAAAATAGCCCCAGTCGTAGGGCACGAAAGTGTCGTCGTCCCAGTTAACAGGCAATGCCAGGCGTTCCAGTGATTGGCCGTGGCGGCCCAGAAGGCCGGTTTGCCGAGCAGTCTGCATGGTGCCGGTATCCAGCCCCAGAACCACGTCTGCCGGGGTGGAGCTTCCTTCCAGCCGGAGCCTTTGCAGAATGTCTCCGCCGCTGTCCAATACGGTGTAGTTCAGGGAGCAGCCGCATTGGGCTTCAAACGCCTCTTTAACTGCGGGCCCTGGGCCCCATTCGGCGGCAAAGGAGGGATGGGTATACACATTCAGGGCGGTCGGTTCATCGGCGGCAACCATCAGCGGCAGCGACACGGCGAACAACGCGGGAATCAAGCGTGAAATCATACATTGGCACCTTGTTCAGTAGCGGGGGTGCCATGCCGCGAACACCACGAAAGGTGGTGACTCAATCCCTACGCCGGTATTAACCGGGTCAGGTTCCGCGGGTATGGTCTCAGCCCTTCCAGGCACCCCGTTGAGTTGAGTCAATGCTATCACGCCGGAGCCACACCCCGGAATTCGTATGTTTGATTACTGCTTGTTTGTTTTTTGTACGGCGATGACGGGTGTCTCATTTTTTATTGGTAGAATAGGGCATTTTTTGATCTGCAGATTTATGCAGCTTCTATCTGGTTGAGAGGTAAGTTTGATGCCCAAGCATCACAAACGACGAGGAATTTCTGCTCTGGTTGCAGGCGCGCTTTTTACCCTCGGGTTGTCGGCCGCAGGCCACGCCCAAACCGCGAACGATGATATGTTTGGACGTTTGGCTTCCGCGGCTCCCAAGCTCAGCCCGCAGGTTCTCGAAGCCGCACTCAAGGCAACCCGTTGCGCCATCAGCAATGGCACAGCCATGCCGGAGCGGCTGGCTGTGATCGACTTCTCTTTGCCGTCCTCGAAAGAAAGGCTGTGGCTGTTTGATCTGAACGAAGGAGAATTAATCCTTCGCGACCTCGTGGCTCACGGTAAAAACTCCGGTAATGCTGAGGCAACCGCATTTTCCAATATCGAGGGCAGTCACCAGTCCAGTATCGGCCTGTTCAAAGCCGCCGAATCCTATCGGGGTTCCCATGGCTATTCGTTACGCCTTGACGGACTGGAACCGGGTTTTAACGATCTTGCTCGTCAGCGGGCGATTGTTATCCATGGTGCAGACTACGTTCAGGACAGCTGGGTAACAAAGTACGGCAGAATCGGCCGTAGTCATGGCTGCCCGGCGGTAGACAATCAAATCATCAAAACCGTGGTAGACGAGCTCAAGGGCGGACAGCTGGTGTTTAAATACTATCCCGATCAGGAATGGCTCCAGTCCTCCAGTTACCTGAACTGCGATTCCGCCGGGCAGCTGGCCGGCGCGCGTAATGCCACAGCGGTGGCTGGGGATCGATCCTGAATCGTTACTGGCTAAACTTTGTGCAGATTTTCAGTAAAAACAGAAAGTTGAAAAAAAGGTGTTGACGGCGAAGGCGGAATCCGTAGAATACGCAGCCGTTGACGAGGCAATGCCTCTGAAACATTAGAGCGGGAATAGCTCAGTTGGTAGAGCACAACCTTGCCAAGGTTGGGGTCGCGAGTTCGAATCTCGTTTCCCGCTCCAATTTCTCCAAGTCTCTCAATGCCTCCTGAGAGCAAAAGCCAGAATCCAGGCTTCCCCGGCGCGGTGGCAGAGTGGTTATGCAGCGGACTGCAACTCCGTGTACGCCGGTTCGATTCCGACCCGCGCCTCCATTTTTACTCCCTTATATCAAAGTCTTGTGATCTTGGGCAGTAGTCCTCGGCTGATACTGAAGGCTCATGTCTTCGGGCATATTCATGAGGGCTATGGTGAGTACCTGCAGGGCGAAACCCGTCTCATTAATGCCAGTACCTGCAACGAACGTTATATGCCTGAGAATACTCCGCTGGTGTTAGACCTATCCCTTCAAAAGGGCTGGCCTCAAAGACGCCAGGCTATGTTTGTTGCTCATTAACTGCGTGAAGCCAGGGGCTTCATAAATGCCTCTACCGCTTTCGCCGGCATTGGTTTGGCGTAAAGAAAGCCCTGGGCGAAATCGCATCCGAGGTCCCGTATCAGCTTTGCCTGTTGCTCGGTCTCTACACCTTCTACAAGAATGCTCAAGCCGAGACTCTGGCCGACCGTAACCATGGCTTTCATGATGGCCATGTCGCTTTCGTTTTCCATGGCATAGTGAAGAAAGCTTCGATCGATCTTGATGCTGCATACCGGGAGCTTCCGAAGATAAACCAGGGAAGAGTATCCGGTGCCGAAGTCGTCAATGGATATATGGAGCCCGGCAGCCTTGAGGCGCTCCAGTTGCCTGGTTTGGTCTTCTTCGCTCCCAAACACCTCGTTTTCCGTGAGTTCTACCCCGAGTTGCTCAGGTTTCAAACCATAGTGTTTGATGGTTTCCAGGATCTGGTCAGCCAGGTGTGGATTGGTCAGTTGGCGACCGGACAGATTGACGTCAATGCGCACGCCCGCGAACTCAGTTCGCTGCCAGGCATTGAGCTGCTTGCATGCGGCATCGATGACCCAGTCACCGATACGGTTTATAAGCCCCGATTTTTCTGCAACAGGGATGAACGTCGCCGGCGAGACAAGGTTTGATGCCTTGTCGAAACACCGCAACAGCGCCTCGCAGGAGGTGGTCCCGCCAGTTCTCAGATCTATCTGTGGCTGGTAGTAAAGTTCCAATCCGCCATTCGTCAGGGCTTGTCGGAGCAGGGCGGTAATCTGTTGGTATTTGACGAGCCGGTCGTTGATATCAGAGGTGTAGAAGCAGACCGTATTCTTTCCGATCTCCTTGGCGCGGTACATGGCCGCGTCTGCGTTGCCCATGAGTTCCGCGGCGGTGCCGCCATTGTGTGGGTACAGGCTGACGCCAAAACTCGCCGATACCTGATAGCAATCACCGTGAAGCTGCACCTTGCTTTCGAGTGCCTTGACCAGCCGTTGAAGTAATTCATGGATGCCCTCTGGGCCATGAAAATCGAACAGCAACAGAACGAATTCGTCGCCTCCGAAACGGCAGAGCAGATCGCTGTGTCGTAATTCCTGCTTTAAGGTGTCAGCAACCGATTTGAGGAGGGTGTCGCCCTGATAGTGGCCGAGCGTATCGTTAATCAGTTTGAAGTTGTCCAGATCCATGAAGATCACCGCAACTTCCCGATTGCAACGATCTGCCTCGGCCAACCGGCTTTCAAGTTCAGACTCCATCAGGCGTCGGTTGGGTAACCCGGTAAGATCATCAAAACTGGCGCGGCGAACCAGTTCTGCCTTGGCTTGCGTTTGTTCTTCCAGGCTGATGTCGATACAAAACATTTCGCACTCGCCGGTATCCTGCTTGATCATGACATGACTGGAGTAAACGGGAACCTGGTGGCCATCCTTGTGTTTCAGTGCCAGTTCTTCTGCGGGAATGCTGATGTTGTGATCGAGCCAGTTGGTGTGGGCCTCAATAACGGCTTCGCGCATGGCTTCCGGAATAATCAGGTCCTCCAGCCGTTTTCCCTGAGCCTCATTTCTGGAGTACCCGTATAGTCTTGTGCTGGCTTCATTCCAGTAGATGACCCTCCGATTCCGGTCGTAGCCCTGAACGGCAACCATCGGCAGGCTCTCAATCAACTCATGGAACTTTTGTTCACTTTGCTCCGATTGTGACGATGACGACGATCTGTCCTTCTTCTTATCCATGACGGACGAGACTCCTCCCGGTTGGGTGAGAACGCATCTATGCGCTTTCCAGTCGTTCACAACAAGAATAGGAAGCCATTCCTCCGTTTGCGAGCCTGATGGGATATTCCTTGTTAGAATACGCCGACATTTCCAACGTTTGGACGCTCAGTGAACATCACTTCCTTTGACTCTCTCGCCTGTCCACTCGACGGCAACCCGCTGCAGCGGGAAGACAAAGTCTGGCGCTGTCCGCAGGGCCATAGCTTCGATATTGCCCGCCAGGGCTACGTAAATTTGCTGCCAGTTCAGAAAAAGCGCTCGAAAGAACCCGGTGACAGCAAAGCCATGGTGGCCGCGCGCCAGCGCTTTCTGGAGGCGGGATACTATCGCCCGATTGCGGATGCCGTGTCGGCGGCAATCCTGAACGACGCTGCCACGGGCAGCGAACTCAGTTGCCTGGATACCGGCTGTGGTGAGGGCTATTATTTGCGTCAGCTAGCGTCCCCGGAGGGTGAAATCTCACTATCGTTGCTCGGATTGGACATTTCCAAGTGGGCGGTGCTGGCGGCTGCGCGCAGGGAAAAGCGCGCATGTTGGGTGGTTGGCAGCAATGCCAATCTGCCGGTGTTACCAGCTTCAGTCGACCGTGTGCTTTGCCTCTTCGGGTTTCCGGTGTATCCGGAGTTTGCGCGGGTTTTAAGGCCAGGCGGGCGACTGGTACAGGTAGACGCCGGCCAGGATCATCTGAGGGAATTGCGGGAGATTGTTTACCCGGAAGTTCGCGCAGACTCTCGTAAAGTGGCTCCGGTACCAGAAGGATTTCGGCGAATCTGCACCCAGGACATACGCTTTACAGTGCACCTTGACGGCGCCGAGCCCATTGCCGATTTATTGGCAATGACCCCACACCTCTACCGGGCAAGCGCGGAGGGCAGGGCACGGGCTGCGGCGCTGAAAACGTTATCGGTAACCGTGGACGTCTGCCTGCAAACGTTTGAGCGTTATAATCCTGCCGGCTGATCAGCGCTTTCCATCCCCCAGCGGGTGCCTCTCGCCTTGAGCCGGTAAAACTCCTCGATGATGCCGGCCATGGCCTCAGGGCAGTACTCCCGAAGGCCGCCCAGTACCAGCCGCTTGGCAACCTCGCCAACGGTTTTGCCGGAAGACTGCAGGTTGTATTCAAGCGTTACGTTGCCGCGTTTACCCGCAACTTCCAGGTCCGCGTTGTTCAGTTCGAGGTCTGGGTGAGGATTCTCCAGCTGTGTGAGAGCCAGGCTCATGCTCTCATACATCACCATTGGCCGGTCGGGATTGAACATCACCCCGTGTGATTCCATCAAGGGCTTGAGCGTGTGCGGAAAGTTTTTCCCGGACGCCGCAACATAGCACCGACTGAACTCTTCAATCACTTTTTCATCCCGGGTTACCGCGCCTTTACGGGTAACTTCCAGGTAGACCTTACCGGCTTCGTCGACAACGTTGATGGCTTCGCCATTGTCGCTTTCGCGGAACTCAAGCGGAACCTCGGCACCAAGCAGGTTACGGAACTTGAAGGTCATATTTTCTGAGAGCCCGAAACGGGACACCACAATGGTGAACAGCAGGTCGCCGGGCACGCAAAAACGACGGGCGTCCGGATCGTGGATCGGATTGAAGTCCCCGGCGATCTCTTTGGCAAAGTAGCTGGCCTGGGGTGCGGAAATCACAATACGTCCGTCCTGGACGGAATAGAACTGTTCAGAAAACATGGTGGGCCTTTTCTGGTTTGCTGAGCCTCGAGGGCCTGGGGAGTGAATTCACCCGAGCGGGCATTATAGGCCTTAGCGTGGCTCAAGGTGAGCCCGACCATGGTACTAATAAGGATGAATACGGACTAACACGGAAATTCAGGCAACAAAAAAGGCAGCCGAAGCTGCCTTTTTGATCGTACTGGGCTGTTATTTACAGACCAACTACGTTTTCCGCCTGAGGACCTTTCTGGCCCTGAGTCACGGTGAATTCAACCTGCTGGCCTTCTGCCAGAGTCTTGAAGCCGCCGCCCTGAATGGCGCTGTAGTGAACGAAAACGTCCGGGCCGCCTTCACGAGTGATAAAGCCGAAGCCTTTGGATTCGTTGAAGAACTTAACAGTACCGGTAACAGTAGACATATTTTACTATCCTGAATTCAATCATTTAATGTGCTGCTTGGTCTCGTTGTGAGGGCAGGTCAGCGGTGTGCGGAAACATAAAAACTGGCGTGATCAAAAACAGGACGAACACTACTTATAACAACAGGGATGCGTCTTATTGATGAATGCTTTGCTAAATCTTTCCAACGACGGCCACTGTACTCCTGTCTCGATGGTTTGCATAGCTATTTTTTCTAGGCAGATACCCTGATCACCGGAAACCACTCAAACCAACTCGCTCGAATCCTGCAGTTTGCGCGTTAACCGGGACATCAGCTCCCCACCGTGACGCCAGAAGTGCCAGTAAAGAGGAACTTCCAGGCCGCTGCCCGGGGAGATACTAACCAGTCGATTTGCCTCGATATGCTCCCGGGCCTGAATTTCTGGAATCATTCCATAACCCATGCCGGTCAGCGCAAGCTTTACGAAGCCCTCGGATGAAGGGCACAGGTGGTGCGGAAATTTGCCCTGATAGCCCACCTGGGCCAGGAACCGATGCTGGAGTTGATCGTTGGGCCCAAACACAATGGCGGGCGCGGATTGCAGGCTCGCGTTGTTCAGCCCGTCCGGAAAAAAGCGGCGGCTATAGTCCGGTGTGGCCAATGGCTGATACGTCATCACTCCCAGCGGTATGCTCCGGGCGCCGGCAACCGGCTGAGGGCTGCTGCAAAGGCAGGCGGCTACATCGCCCTCGCGCATGCGCCGCAATCCGACGTCCTGGTCTTCTACCACCATGTCCAGAAGTATTCCCTCTTCGGTACAGAAGTCGCCGACGGCAGAGGCCCACCAGGTTGCGAGGCTGTCCGCATTGAGCGCGACGCGGAATCGAGTGGCTGGTTCGGCCAGGGAGGGAATGGAACTGGTCAGGTCGCGTTCCAGCAGGCGCACCTGATGAACATGATTGAGTAATCTCTGGCCTGCGGGCGTTGCTCTTGGGTTTTGGCTTCGCACCAGCACAGGCTGGCCAAGCCTGACTTCAAGTGTACGAATTCGCTGAGAAATGGCGGACTGGCTGATGCCCAGCATGTCGCCGGCTTTGTCAAAACCGCCGGCGTCGACCACGGCCGCAAGGGCTTCCAGCAATTTGTAGTCAAGCATAAGAAAAACTTATCAGGTATTAACAGGATGAATTTCAAGTATAGCGGTAACGGGGTAGGCTTTCGCCATTAATCATAAGGAGTGCAGTGGTGTTTGAGAGTTATCTGACAGGCCTGGTTGTGTGTGGCGGCATCATCGTGGCTATTGGTGCCCAGAATGCCTACGTTCTCAGTCAGGCCATTCGTCGCGAACACCATTGGTGGTCGGCCGGTTTGTGTATGACCTCGGATATCCTGCTGTTCACTCTGGGCATGTTTGGTGTGAGTGCGGCACTGATGGCCATGCCCGAGGCGCTGGACGTGCTCAGATGGCTGGGCGTTGGGTTCCTCGGTTTGCTGGCAGGACAGGCGTTCTATCGGGTTCTGAAGGGGAGGGCGTCACTGGCGGCAGGGGAAGCTCGGCGCAGCACCGTCAAAGGCGTGATCCTGACAACCTTGGCGGTCACCTTGCTGAATCCCCAGGTATACCTGGATACATTACTGTTAATTCCAGCAGTGGGGGCCCAGCAATCGGATCCGGCCACGTTTGTGGCGGGTGCCAGCAGCGCGTCGGTGCTTTGGTTCGGCGCGCTGGCCTGGGCCGGTTCCCGGCTGGCGCCCTGGTTGGCCAGGCCTGCGGCGTGGCGTGTGATTGACGGTGTTATCGGCCTTATGATGGCTGCGATTGCTATTCAGCTCGCTGCAGGAGGGCTGTAACCCTATATCCTTTTTGCGCCTGAGATCGTTCGTGTAAAGGTTTCGCAAAACCCTGATCCCCGGCTTCTTTTTCCCGTATCAGTTCTCTATGGTTCGGTCTGACTTGAACTCTTGGAGATATCTGAATGGCCTCTGCTACCCGTGCCGGGCATCGCTGGCTGAAGTGGATTGGATTCCTGAGTGTGTTGTGCGCGATAGCCTTCGCTGTCATTTGGTACGCCCGCAATGCTAACGGCAATGAACCGGCTTTGAATACCGTGGCGGTGAGCCGAGGCGACATCCAGAACCTGGTTTCGGCCACCGGCGTGCTTGAGCCGAGTGATTATGTGGATGTGGGTGCACAGGTTTCCGGTCAGCTGGAGCTGATTCACGTACGAGTGGGCCAACCCGTTAGCACTGGCGATCTGCTGGCGGAAATCGACCCTACCGTGTATGTGGCGAAAGTGGATGCCACCCGCGCCCAGCTGAAGAACCAGCAGGCCCAGTTAGCCGATCGCAAGGCCCAGCTGCGGCTGGCGGAGATCCAGTTCCAGCGCCAGCAGAACCTATGGCGCGAAGACGCGACCACACGGGAATCCCTGCAGACCGCCGAAGCATCTTTAGCGTCCGCCCGGGCGCAGTTGGCCATGCTTGAAGCCCAGATTGAACAGACCTCCTCTACACTGCGGGCCGAGGAAGCCAACCTGGGTTATGCGCGAATCTATGCGCCCATGGACGGGACCGTGGTCTCTATTGAGGCCCGCCAGGGACAAACCCTGAACGCGAGCCAGACCGCGCCGTTGCTTATGCGCATTGCCAACCTGAGCACCATGCGGGTGCGTGCCCAGGTGTCCGAGGCCGACGTCGGCAAGCTGCAACCAGGCATGCGGGTGTACTTCACCACACTCGGCGATGCCGAGCATAAGCTCTATGGAGAGTTGCAGTACATTGAGCCAACTCCCGAAGTAACCAACAACGTGGTGCTCTACAACGCCCTGTTTACGGTGGATAACCAGGAGGGACGGTTGCTGCCCCAGATGACCGCCCAGGTGTTCTTTATTCAGGACGAAGCGCTGGACGTATTGCGGGTGCCAGTCAGTGCGGTGGCGAGAAACCAGGTCAAGGTCCTGGATGCAAAGGGGCAGCCACAGATTCGGGCCATCGAAACCGGCATCAGCAACCGCGTATACGTGGAGGTTCGGTCGGGATTGAATGAGGGTGATCAGGTGGTTCTCGCAAACCGGGATCCGCGGGCCGGTCAGGGTGAGGGCAGGGCTGCCTTTCGGGGTATGCTGAGATGAGCCCGCAGCCGTTGATTGAGCTTCAAGGCATTACCCGATCCTTTGGCGAGGGCGAACTGGCGGTTCCTGTGCTCAAGGGCATTGATCTGAAAATCTGGCCCGGTGAGTTTGTGGCCATCATGGGGCCATCGGGCTCCGGCAAGTCTACGCTGATGAACATCCTTGGCTGTCTGGATCAGCCCAGCGCTGGCCAGTACCGATTCAATGGCAGGGACGTGTCTGCCCTGGACCGGGACGAACTGGCACGGCTTCGGCGCGATGCCTTCGGTTTTGTGTTCCAGAGCTATAACCTGCTGGCCGGGATGACAGCTCGTGAGAATGTGGAGATCCCCGCCATTTACGCCGGAATGGCACCGGCCGAGCGGCACGCAAGGGCGGAACGGTTGCTCACCGGGCTTGGGCTGGGCGAGCGTCTGTCGCACAGGCCGGCACAGTTATCGGGTGGTCAGCAACAGCGAGTGTCTATTGCCCGGGCCCTGATGAACGGCGGCCAGTTGATCTTCGCAGACGAACCGACCGGTGCTCTGGACAGCAAGAGCAGCCAGGAGGTGATCCGGCTGTTAACCGATCTTTCTGAGCAGGGCCACACGATTATCCTGATCACCCACGACCCCGATGTGGCAACCGTGGCTCGTCGGCAGATCCGCATTGCCGATGGCGAGATTGTTGCGGACACCGGCGCAGAAGTGCCTTCAGTCACTATTCCGGCAACTGACCAGAATGCCCGTCGGCGTACCCGCCTTGGCGACTGGCACGAAGCCCTGAAAAGCGCGGTGCGTTCCCTGCACAGCAACCTGTTTCGGACGGCGCTGACCCTGCTCGGCATCGTAATCGGGGTTGCCTCAGTGATCACCATGCTGGCGATCGGGGAGGGGGCCCGAAAGGATGTCGTCGACCGAATCAGCACCATGGGCAGTGATCTGCTGCTGGTGCGCCCGGGTGGTCCCGATCAGCGGGGTGGGCGCTGGAGCGTGACCACACTGGTACCATCTGACTTTAAAGCAATCAATGAGATAGGGGGTGTTCTTGCAGCAATACCTGAGCTGACTGGCGGACAGACGCTGCGATATTCCAACCGGGATCACTCGGCCGAGATCAATGCCACCTCCTTCCGCTTCCCGGTTGCCCGCCAGTGGCCTGTGGTTGAAGGCACCTTCTTCAGCGCCGAGGATGAAGCCAGCTACGCAGCCGTGGCGGTACTTGGCAAAACCACCGCCAACGCCCTGTTTCCCGACGAAAGCCCTCTCGGCAAACACTTGATGGTTAACAACGTGCTGTTTCAGGTGATTGGTGTGATGGATGAAAAAGGCGCCTCTCCCATGGGGCAGGACCAGGACGATGTGGTGTTTGTTCCCTACACCACGGGCAGCCTGCGCATCTTCGGGCAAACACACCTGCGCAACATCACCGTGGCTGTGGCCGATATCGATCGTATGGATGAGATCGAAGCCCTCATCCACGACACTCTGATGGCCCGCCATGGCATTGAGGACTTTACTATCCGCAACATGGCTTCATTGATTGAAACCATTTCGGAAACCCAGAATACGCTCACCTGGCTGCTGGGCTCTATTGCAGCAATTTCCCTGCTTGTGGGTGGTATCGGGGTTATGAATATCATGCTGGTGAGCGTCACCGAACGTACCCGCGAGATCGGTATTCGCATGGCCACCGGTGCCCGTGCATGGAATATCCTGCAGCAGTTTCTGACTGAGGCCTGGCTGGTATCGGCCATTGGTGGGTTGATTGGTGTTGTCATCGGCATTGCGGCAACCCGGATTATTGGCTCACTGGGAACACCTATTCACATGACGCTGCTACCCATGGCTCTGGCCTTTGGTTGCGCTTTTGCAACGGGCCTGCTGTTCGGATTTCTGCCCGCACGTAAGGCCGCCCATCTGGACCCTGTTCATGCCCTGGCCTCGGAGTAATGTTATGAGCCTTCGCCATATTGCACTGTTGTCGGTGTTGTTGACCGGGTGCGTGAGCTTTCCGCCACAACCCATTGAGCTGCCGTTGAATCCGCCAGCCCATTGGCACATCGGGGCTGGCGCCGGTGAAGCGGTTGGTTCGCGTTGGTGGTATGCCTTCGGTGACGAAGAGCTCAACCGTTTGGTCGACCGGGCACTCTCGAATAATCCGGACCTGGCCGCCACCGCTCAGGCAGTGATTCAGGCAGACTTGCAGTTGCGCAACGCCGGAGCTGCCTTGCTGCCGACCCTTGGTGCGTCGGGAAGCACGGGTAAACAGGCAAGCGAGGCCTCCGGCCAGGATCGTGTCACGAGTGGTTCGAGTAGCCTCGGGCTGTCGGTTGACTACGAGCTGGATCTCTGGGGTCGCCTGTCCGCCGCGGAAGCCGGGGCTCTCGCGGGTTTCCAGGCCTCGGAGTATGACTATGACGCCGCCCGAATGACGCTGGTGGCCTCGGTAGCCAGTACCTGGTTCGAATGGCAGGAGTTGCAGCAGCGTTTGGATATTGCGCGTCGGAATCTGGAACTGGGTGAAAAAACACTGGCCCTCGTCGATGCCCGGTATCGTAACGGTGTGGCCGATCGCTCGGAATTGTCCCGCCAGCAAACCTCCGTACTGAACCTGAAGAATGCGGTGCCGCCACTGGAGTATCAGGCCCGGCAACGGTTAGCGGCCTTGCGGCTACTGACCGGGGATTATCCGTTTACGGAAGAGATTCCGGAGGCTGGGCTACTTGCGGTTCAAGTGCCGGAGATCAACCCGGAAACGCCGGCCAGCCTGGTTACCCGAAGACCGGACCTGGCGGCTGAGGAGGCTCGGCTGATGGCCGCCAGTGCGGACGTCGAGCAGGCCAGGGCGGCCTTGATGCCATCGGTGTCGCTCAGCGGCGCGGTTCGCTTCTCCACCAATAGTTTTGTAAGCCTGGCGGACCCACTGCAAACCGCCAATGGCCTGATTGCCCTCAGCCAGACTCTGTTTGATGGAGGCCAGCGTCGCAACAATGTGGCCATTTCGGAATCCCGGCGGGTGGCTTTGTTGGAGAATTACCGTGCCAGCCTGCTCTCGGCATTCCAGGAAGTAGGGGATGCACTCGACAGAGAAGCGCTGTACCTGGATCAGGAGCAGCGGTTACAGAGTATTCTCGCCCAGGCGGAAGAGACCTTACGGTTGACCGAAGTGCGCTATCGGGAAGGGGCAGATGACCTGCTCACCTTGCTGGAAAGCCAGCGAACGGTGTTTGATGCCCGGCAGCAGCTCAGTCAGGTACGACTGAACCGACTGATTGCAGCGGTGGATCTTTACAAGGCGCTGGGAGGCGGCTGGCAGACAGAGCCTCAAGGGCGTGCTACGGCGCCGGCTGAGGTAGTTCGCCTTCGATCAGAAACTGGTCCAGGCTGAATTCGTAAACCTGTTTACTGCCATCCGGTTCCGACAGGCTCATGGACACCTGGCTGAGCGACGTCACGGCAATCAGTTTTTGATAACTTCTGGGTGCGGCGTCCCGGAACACGCTGGCATTAAACAAGGCCACATTGACGCCCTCAACGCCGTTGTCTGGATGGTACGGAAGAGCGTAAAGGCCGGCTTGCAGGGCGCGGGCTGAGAGAAACTGGAAGGCGCCCACTTGCAGGCTACGCATGTCGGTACCCACAGCCTGGCTTTCCCGGTAGGTGACTGGATCTGTCAGCGTATGATGAAGATCCTGCCAGTGTTCAGACTGCAGCCGAACACCTCGTTCCGTTCGGAATCGGGCGCTGAACACCGTGTGCAAGGTGGTTAACGGGCGCTTGAACGGGGTTTTCAGGTGGCTCATGAACACAAACCGGTAAAACGCGGTTTCCGCCAGGGCAGCGGGAATGGCCATGGCTCCGTAGAACAGGCTTGGCTCGAAATTGCGGCCAAAACGTGAGCCGTATTTCAGGGGTGGGTAGCGGAACGGGGTGGTCAGCAGGTAATGGCGTTTT
Organism: Marinobacter nauticus; assembly: GCF_003634635.1. GTDB lineage: Bacteria > Pseudomonadota > Gammaproteobacteria > Pseudomonadales > Oleiphilaceae > Marinobacter > Marinobacter nauticus. The sequence goes on from NZ_RBJB01000002.1 coordinate 247,003, forward strand.
CGTGCCGTGCCGGGTACCGGAGGCTTGTTGCTTTCCAGCAGTTCCTCCAGTCGATTCTGTTCCTGCATACTGTCGACAATGCGCGCCGTCGCGATGTCTTCCTGGCTTTCCACTACCCGGAACAGGCTGCCTTGCAGCGGTGCGATGGACTGGGCAATCCGTTCCCGATAATTCAAATCCGCCCCCGCATGGCGTCCAGGTAGTGAACCACCCGAACCAGGCCTTCCGTGCTCTGGATCATCTCTCTGGGTGTATCCTCAAAATAGTGGTTGGGCGTGTTCAGCCAATGGGTCATGGCCTCCCTTTCACCGCCGGTCAATGCATAGACGCTGCGGTAAAGCCGGATAAACAACAATGCCAGTTCACCGGACTTGCTGGCCGGATCGATGCCGTCGCGGGTCAGACCTGTGCGGTTTCGGCCAACCACGGCTGCGATTTCCGCTTGTGGCAGACCAAAGGCTTTCGCCGCGTTCAGCAGAGCCTTGGACAGCAGAGCTTTATCGCTGGATTCCGGTGCTACGCGAACCGCTTCTGACATGCCCTGACCTCCCGTGATGAATTTTCATCAGTGTAGTTTCTATTGAATAAAATGTCACCACCGGGGTTAGCGCGGGTAGCCAGTAATCTCCCGGATCTTTTTGTACAGTGGTTGCAGGCGGGGATACATATCCTGATAAACCTCCCGGTAGAGACGTTGATAAAGCGCAGATGCTTCCGGGTTGGGCTCGAATACCCGGCCGGTTCTGGTCATAGCCCGTACCGCCGTGTCGAAATCCGGGTGTAATCCCAGCCCCACGGCGGCATCAATAGCCGCTCCCAGTCCGGAGGTTTCATAGGTGTGCGGGCGTTCCGCCGGCAGGCCAAATATATCCGCCGTCAACTGCATGGCAGCATCACTCTGGGAGCCGCCGCCTGCTACTCGCAGCCGCTTGATAGCCTGGCCGCTGCGTTTCTCGATGCGTTCCTTGCCTTCCTTCAAGGCGTAAGCCAGCCCTTCCAGTATGGCCCGATAGACGTGAGCTCGTGTGTGCACGTCGCCAAAGCCGATAATGGAACCCTTGGCCTCCGGGCCTGGCTGTCGCACGCCGGGGCTCCAGTAGGGCTGCAGCATCAAACCCATGGAACCTGGCGGTACGGCGTTCACCAGTTCGTCAAACAGGGCTTCGGGTTCAATACCTTTCTGTTCTGCCAGCTTCTGCTCCCGCAGCCCGAATTCCCGTTTGAACCAGCTCACCATCCAGAAACCCCTATATATCATGACTTCGGTGGAATAGTGGCCGGGCAGGGCAGACGGATACGGCGGCATGAACCGGGTGGGTTCCACATAGCGGGCATTGGTGGTGTTGATGGTGGCCGTGGTGCCATAGCTCATGCAGCCGGTCTCCGGAGACAGACCGCCGGAGCCGAGAATTTCGCAGGCTTTGTCCGATGCCGCGGCGATGACGGGCAGTCCACCCGGCAGGCCAAGGTGCGCCGCCGCCTCAGGCAGCAGGGTTCCGATCTGTTCACCAGGTGGTATCAGTTCAGGCAGCATTCCCGGGGTCACCGGCATCACCTGCCATTTGAAATCCCGGTGGCCGGCCCAACGCTGGCGCTTATAATCAAAGGGCAGGTAGCCCACCTGACTGCCGGTGGAATCGCGGTATTCACCGGTCAATCGGTAATTCAGATAGCCTGATAACAGCAGGTACTTGTGGGTTTTCGCCCAGATATCCGGCTGATTCTGCGCAATCCAGTTCGCCTGGGTTTTTTCCCGGAATCGGCTGATGGTGTCTTCCAGGCGGGCAAGCTTGAACAGCCAGCCCCAGGGGCCTTTCACTGGCCCATCCACCTGCGCATGCCGCTGATCCAGCCAGATGATGGCGGGCCGCAGGGGCTTGCCCCCACGATCGAGGTTGACCACCGTGCCGCGTTGCGTGGTGACGGTCACGCCCACCACCTGCTCCGGGCGGGCGCTGGTGGTTTGCCAGAGTTGCTGGCAAGCAATGCCAAGGTTGTCCCAGAAGTACTCCGGGTGCTGTTCTGCCCAGCCGGGTTGCTCGGAAAAGTAAGGCTCGATTTCCTGCTTGCCCTTACCCAACAAGTTACCCTGGGTGTCAAACAGCAGGGCGCGGATGCTCTGGGTGCCGTTGTCGATCGCCAGTATCAGTGGGGTCTCAGCCATCCCGGGCATCCTCGCCCATCGGCAGTTGATAGCCCTTACGGTAGGTTGCCAGATATCGCTCTTGCTCCTGATGCCAGCGGGCATCATCCCAGCCAAGCAGGCTCTGGCATCGGTTACGGATTTCAGGAAGCAAACTGGCCGCCCCGTCAGGCAGGATCAGCCCCAGGCGGGTACGCCGCAGCATCAGATCATCCAGATGCTGAACCTGTTCATGGCGACAGGCCCATTCCAGTTCGGCCCAGAGCACACCGGTGTCCGGGATTCCGGTGGCGTCACCGTTTTTCAGGATAGACTGGCGGTGCGGGCCGTAATAGCCGCCCAGCCGATGCCAGGCCAGCGCCGGAATATCATCGGGTTTACGGTCGTTTGGCGTGGCCGTGAATACCCGTTGCTCGTCGCTACGAAGCCGATCTTCATGCTGATCACCCAGGGCCATGGCCAACGCCTGTCGTGCCATCTGGCGGAAGGTGGTGAGCTTCCCGCCGGCGATGCTGATCAGGCCCTTGTCGTGCCGGATGGCGTGTTCCCGATTCTCCCGGGACGGAGCTTTACCTCCGCCGTCGGTGACCACAGGTCGAACGCCCGCCCAGGTGGACAGCACGTCGGCCCGTTCAATGGTCGCACCGGGGAATAAACGGGTGGCAATTTGCAGCAGATAATTTACTTCCCCGCCGGTGATGGCCGGCTCCTCGTTCAGATCTTTGGCGTGTTCGAGATCGGTAGTTCCCAGAACCGTGGCACCTGCCCAGGGGAAGGCAAATACAGGCCTTCGGTCATCCGGGTGCATCAGAGAAACCGCGCAGGTCACCGGCAGCTTGTGCCACGGAATGACCAGGTGACTGCCTCTCAGCGGTCGGATAGTGAGCGGGTGATCCGTCGCTGATTGTTTCTGCAACCGATCGGCCCAGGCGCCGGTAGCGTTAATAACGCATCGGGTATTGACCGTGATGGCGCTCTGCTTTGCATTTTCTTCGGCAGCCAGTCTTAATCCGCAGACAGTTCCGTTATCATCCCGGTCGACGGCGGTCGCGGCGACGTAGTTCAGGCACATGGCGCCGTCGTGGGAGGCTTCGGCAATCAGCCTTTGGACCAGGCGGGCATCGTCTGTCACCGCATCGGTAAAACGACTAGTGGCGCGCAGGTTGGCAGTATCGAGCCCCGGGGCCCAGTTCAGGGTTTCCGCTGGCGTATATTTCTGATGGCTGCGGGTGCCGGCCAGGCGGTCGTACATGGCCAGCAGCATCTGTAACAGCCCGGGGCCCGGGAAGCTGCCTTTGTAGTGGGGCATCAGGAAAGGCAGTGGATCGACCAGTCCAGGCGCTTCCTGCAACATGCGTTCGCGTTCCCGGACGGCATCGCGGGTTAACCCGATGTGTCCGCTGGCCAGATAGCGAAGTCCGCCATGGACCATCTTGGAAGAGCGGCTGGAGGTGCCCCAGGCGAAATCTTTCTGCTCCACCAGCAACGTCTTCAAGCCGCTGCCCGCGGCTTCGCGGGCAACGCCGGCGCCGGTAATGCCGCCGCCGACCACTACCACATCGAAGGTCTGCGTTTCGCCCTTCAGGTTTTCCAGTATCTGTTGTCGATCCATGATCACTTCAATTCAGCAGAGTTTTGGGGTTCAGGCGCTGGTCCGGATCAAAGCTCTGGGTCAGCGAACGAATTGCACGCATACCCAGCTCTCCCTTTTCGACAGGGAGGAAGGGGGCATGGTCCTTGCCTACGCCATGCTGATGGCTGATGGTGCCCCGGTTCCGCACGATCAGGTCTGAGGTGGTGTTCTTCAGATGTTGCCAGCGGCTCAGGGTCTCGTCATAGCTATCCGCAACCCGGAAAACATAGGTTGTATAGATGGAACAACCCTGGCCGTAAAAGTGGGACAGGTGGGTAAATACGTGGGTTCGCTCGTTCCTGTCTGCCAGACTTTCCCTGAGATTGGTTTCAATCCGGTTCATCAGGGTATCAACGTTGTCCCAGTCGGTGGCGGTTTCCAGGGTGTCCACGGCGTAGCCCATTTGCCACAGGGCTTCGCGCAGGTAGGGCATGGTGAAGCGTTTCTCCGCCCACTTGGCGCCAAGTTTTGTGCCGGTATAGACCCCTTTGTAGTCACTGCAGAGTTTGCGGGCCTCCGCAAGTGCTCCCCGGCACTGGGCTTTGCTGCCGGTTACGCCAAAGGTCATCATGCATTTGCCGTCTTCCGCACCGCGGAAAGCCAGAAAACGTTCCAGTAGCCCGATCAGTTTCGGATGCCCGGCCAGTGCCAGCTGGGTTTCGGTTTCAATGGCGTTGCTCAGTCGTAGCATGGAAAGCTGAACCCGGTTCTGAACCAGCTTGCGAGCGGCGGTTCGGGCCTTGTCCCAGTCCGGGAAGAACACCACATGAAAGCTTTCCTGTTCAGGCAGACGGCTGATCCGGGCTTTGACCTCGGTAATCAGGCCCAGCCGGCCCTCGGAACCGAGGATCATTTCCCTGACATCCGGGCCGGCGCTGGAGGCCGGAATGGTGGGGATTGTCAGGGTGCCTTGCAGGGTTTCAATCCGGCCGCCGGCAAACAGCTGTTCTATGCGGCCGTACCGCAGTGACTGCTGGCCACTGGAGCGGGATGCCACCCAGCCGCCAATCGTGGAGAGCTCGAACGACTGAGGGAAGTGTCCCAGGGTATAGCCATGGGCTCTTAACTGGGATTCCACCAGCGGGCCGGGGGTGCCTGCTCCGAAGGTGGCGATCTGGCTCTCCCGATCCAGATCCATCAGGCGGTTAAGATTCGCAAGGCTGACGGTCAGAACCGGTTTGCCCTGGTCTACCGGGTTGATGTGCCCAGCTACGCTGGTGCCACCCCCGTAGGGGATCAGTTGGATATCCTTGTCGTTGGCGTAATGGAGCAGGGCGCGTACATCGGTACTGGTGTTCGGGAAGGCCACGCCGTCCGGGAACTCGCCAATATCACCGCTGCGCATGGCCAGCCAGTCTGGCAGGCTTTGGCCCCGGGCGTGTCGGACCCGGGTTTCCGGGCTTCGGTCGATCAGGTCATCAACCTGTGGGTCTGAGGGCAACCGGGATTCCGGAACCTGCTCACAGGCTGCATGCAGGGTGATATCCGCCAGCGGGGAGCCGCCTCCCACACGATCTGTGAGAAAGGCCTGACCTTGCTCCGGTAATTCCAGTGAGAACTGTTCGTCACCCCATCCATTCCAGCGTCGCATTCTGTGCTGCTCCATCGTTTATCGAATTGCGGGCATTCTAACGGCTGGCCGGCCGTTACCAGTGTCAGAGAGCGACAAGCTCGCTGTCATTTACCGACAATCGGTATTCACAGCGCGCTTTTTTTAAGGGCGGAGGGCTTCGGTCAGCCTGTCGTTAAGATCCCGCCAATGCTCCAGCTTCCGGGCATCGCCAATTCTGGCATTGTCGCCGGATGTGCGGTTCAGCCACAGGCCTTCACCGTTGAAGCTGTAAACCGGTTCCAGATCGTTTCTCTGGGACGCCGGTTTGATGTCATTGATCAGGTTGTCGAGAATCAACGGGTCGGAGCCCGGCGTTTTATACCAGGCCAAGACCATATGGGCCTGGTTCAACTCCAGTGCCTTGACGTAGATAATCCGGAGTTGGTCATCCGGGACGCCCATGGCCCTCAAGGTGAGGTACTTGGCGATGGAGAAGTCTTCACAGTCACCGCCGTTGGTGGTGAGCAACTCCACCGGCGTGGCCCAGTAGTCTTCCTGGCCCCAGTGGCGGATGTCGCTGACAAACGTCACCCGGTTGAAGAAGGAATTAACCAGCCGAAGCTGGCGATCTGTCGGAGCGTTGGCAGCCAGCGCGTGCAGGCGTTGCCAGTTCTCAAGCCGCTGGTGCGCGGCTTCGCCGAACTCTTCCAGCACATAGGTCATCAGGCGGCTGCTTAATTCAAGTGCGCTGACAACAGACACGGTAAGGATGAGGGGAAGCAACAGGGACTGGCGACGTGTACGTCTGCTTGCCGCTTCCATGGCGGACCTCAGTTGTTGTTCTGAAGCCGCTGGCGTAACTGTTCCAGCCGTTGACGAATTTCCTCTCGCCGCTGTTGCTGGTCGGCCGACGAGGCGCTGGTTTGGGGGCGTGCTCTTTGCACCTGAACCTCTTGCTGTGGGGGAGCTTCGTAGGCAGGCTCGTCATTGCTCGCGAAATCGACTCCGGAGCGATCTTCGGTTTCCGGGAAGTAGAGGTTTTCCAGTTTGCCGGATCGTTCAATGATGACCCGATTGGCAAACACAGTACGAAGCCTGGCATTTCCGGGCAGTTCATCACCCACCAGAAAGGCCTCGGTTTTGCCTTTGTCATCTTCGATCAGGGCGCTGCCGGGGAAGTCGCCGTCTGCTGCCAGCACACCTCGCAGGGACAGGCGAAGATTGGTTTCCGGCAGGTTCTCTGTGTTGGTGTCTTCATTTTGCGGGGTGGCAGTCGCCGAGCCGAACACTTCCAGATCCGACAACTGAACATCAGGCACGGTTCTGGCCTGATCTGCACCTGTTGAAGCTTCCCGGGTCGGTTGCGGCAGGGTACGTTGGGTTTCATTCTGCCAGAACTGATAGCCTTGCCAGCCGGTCAGCGCCAGCATGGCCGTTGCTGCTGCTATGGCCAGAAGCAGCGGAGTCCTTCGATCAATTGCAAGCATTGTCGTTCCTGAATGCATTGGGAAATCGTAAAAAGCTCACAGGTTATCAGACTGCAATGAATTAGTGGCAGTATAGTGTATAGAGTTGTTCAGTGGTTCCCATTCCTGTGGTAGCCTTTTTGCTTACGCTGACAACGTGGAGGGCCGTCGCAACGGGTGGCCCCATAAGAACAATCAGTGACCAGACGGATTTAACGAGGACGAGCTTGACCACCCAAACCGACATTCAGCCGCAGGATGCGCCGCTGGGCAGACTTCCCTTTACCTTCGCCAAGCGTAATGGAGTCATCCTTACCCGCAACGAAGAGGGCGAGCCGGTCATTCTCGTGCGCCCGGGGGCTTCCCACACCGCACTGGCCGAGGCAAACCGCGTGAGCGGTGGCCGGGCGAAGTTCTCTACCGTCGAGCCGGACCGCTTCGACCAGGCCCTGAATGCCGCCTATCAGAACGATTCGGCGGAAGCCATGCAAATGGTGGAGGGGATCGGTGACGACATGGATCTGGCCTCTCTGGCCGATTCGGTTCCGGAAACGGAGGATCTGCTGGAGCAGGAGGACGACGCTCCCATTATCCGCCTCATTAACGCCATTCTTACCGAGGCGGTCAAAACCAACGCCTCGGACGTTCACATCGAAACCTATGAGAAACAGCTGATTGTCCGGTTCCGGATTGACGGCGTGTTGCGGGAAGTGGTCCAGCCAAAACGGGCGCTGGCACCATTATTGGTCTCGCGGATCAAGGTTATGGCAAAACTCGATATTGCAGAAAAACGGGTACCCCAGGACGGCCGCATTGCCTTGAGGGTGGCCGGCCGGGAAGTCGACATCCGGGTGTCGACCATGCCCTCGTCGAGTGGTGAACGGGTGGTACTGCGTCTGCTCGACAAACAGGCGGGCACCATTCGGCTGGAGTCCCTTGGCATGGCCGGGCAGGATCTGAAAACGCTGCGCAAGCTGATCTATCGTCCGTACGGTATTCTGCTGGTGACAGGCCCCACAGGTTCCGGTAAATCCACCACGCTTTACGCCTCTCTGCAGGAAATCAATGATCGCAGCCGCAACATACTGACGGTCGAGGATCCGATCGAGTACAACCTGCCGGGCATTGGTCAGACCCAGGTGAACCCGAAAGTGGATATGACCTTTGCTCGGGGCCTGCGAGCCATTCTGCGCCAGGATCCGGATGTGGTGATGATCGGGGAAATCCGGGATCTGGAAACTGCGGAGATTGCCGTTCAGGCAAGTCTGACCGGGCACCTGGTGCTGTCCACCCTGCACACCAATACCGCCGTGGGTGCCATTACCCGTTTGATGGACATGGGCATCGAGCCTTTCCTGATCTCCTCCAGTCTTGTCGGTATCGTTGCGCAACGGCTGGTGCGGGTGCTCTGTACCCACTGTCGCGAGCCCTATATGCCTACCGAAGAGCATTGTGAGTTCCTGCAGCAGGACCCGGCCAATCCGCCCACCATCTTCCGCGCCAAAGGCTGTGAGCATTGTAACCAGTTGGGCTATCGAGGCCGGATTGGTATCTACGAGGTGGTCGAGATCACGGAAGAAATCAGCACCCTTATTCATAAACGCGCAGGGGAGCTGGATCTGGAACGGGAGGCCCGCCTGCACAGCCCGAGTATTCATGCCGATGGCGTTCAGAAGATTCTGGATGGCGTAACCACGGTGGAAGAAGTACTGCGTGTGACCCACCGGAGCCAGTAATCCATGCCGGCCTACGAATACAAAGCTCTGGATGCCAGAGGCAAGCAGAAACAGGGCGTGCTGGAAGCCGACGCGCCCAGAGCGGTGCGCCAGCAACTCAGGGAAAAGGGGCTGACCCCGCTGGCAGTGGAAGCGGCCGTAGAAAAACAGGCCCGTAGCAACCCACTGAGCAGCCGCGGTTCTCTGAGCGCAGCCGATCTCGCCCTGGTCACTCGGCAGCTGGCCACGCTCATCCAGTCCGGGATTCCGGTCGAGCAGGCACTGAGTGCGGCCGCCCAGCAATCCACCAAGCCGCGGATTCGCAGCATGCTGATTGCTATCCGCGCCAAGGTGATGGAAGGCTACACACTGGCGGACAGCTTCGGTGAATTCCCCAAGGCCTTTCCCCGGCTCTACCGCTCCACGGTCGCGGCCGGTGAACATGCCGGGCATCTGGACCTGGTGCTGAACCGGCTGGCGGACTACACGGAAAGCCGCCAAGAAGCCCGCCAGAAGATTCAGTTGGCTGCGATTTACCCGATTATCCTGAGTGTCGTAGCTATTGCCATTGTGGTGTTCCTGCTCACCTATGTGGTGCCCGACATTATCGAGGTCTTTCTCAAGCAGGGACAGGAGCTGCCCGGGCTGACGGTGGCTATGCTCTCGGTGTCGGAATTTCTCGGCAGTTTCGGAGTCTACCTTCTAGTCTTGCTGGTGGTGGCGATCATCGGCTTCCGCTTCGCGTTGACCAAACCGGCGGTGCGTCTGAAGTTTCACAAGCGGCTACTTCACCTGCCGCTGTTTGCAGGCATGGTACGAGGCGTGAATACGGCCCGCTACGCCAGTACCCTGAGCATTCTGACCACCAGTGGTGTACCACTGGTCGAAGCGATGCGCATTGCCGGGGAGGTGCTTTCCAACGATTATCTCCGGCAGGAACTGCGGGAGGCTGCCCGGAAAGTCAGTGAAGGGGGATCGTTGCACCGTTCATTGGACCAGACCGGTTACTTCCCGCCAATGATGCTGCATATGATTGCCAGTGGCGAGGCCAGTGGCGAGCTGGACAGTATGCTTGAACGCACGGCCCGCATGCAGGAAAACACCCTGCAATCCAAGATCGCCGCTATTGTGGGGCTGTTTGAACCCATGATGCTGCTGTTCATGGGGGCGGTGGTGCTGATAATTGTTCTGGCGATCATGCTGCCGATTCTGAACATGAGCAACCTGGTGGGATAATGGCCCACCGTCGGGCCAGCAAGGAAGCCAGACAATCTTTCTGAAAGTGACGAGAAACAACGGACCCAAGATGAGTGAAACTATGAGCATGAACCAACCGAAAGCGCTGGCCCGGACCAAGGGCTTCACCCTGATCGAAATCATGGTAGTGATGGTCATTCTCGGCCTGTTGGTGGCAATTGTAGCGCCCAACATCATGGGGCGCAGTGATCAGGCCAAAGTGACGGTGGCCGAAACCCAGATCAGTAACATCGCCAACGCACTGGACCTGTATCGCCTGGACAACAGCCATTATCCCTCTACCCAGCAGGGCCTTGAAGCACTGGTCAACAAGCCCAGCGGCAGCCCTGAGCCGAAAAACTGGAACCCGGACGGCTACCTGAAAAATGTTCCCGAAGACCCCTGGGGTAACAATTACCAGTATGTCAGCCCCGGTGTGGACGGGCCGTACGATCTGTATTCCTACGGTTCTGACGGCCAGGAAGGCGGGGATGGCGACGCAGCTGATATCAGCGTCTGGGACAGCGGGAACTGATTGATTGTGGGCCGCAGGGCTGACCAAAACGGCTTTACGCTGATCGAGATTCTGGTTGTCCTGATCATCGTCGGACTGCTGGCGGCGCTGGCGGTGTTCAATATGGCCGGCAGCTCCCAGCAGCGCGAGCTGGAAAGCCAGGTTCGGGAGCTCTACCTCCTGATGCAAACGGCACAGGAACAGGCGGTTCTCAATAACCTGGAAATGGGTTTGCTGCTGGAAGAAGACGGCTATCGGTTCGTGGCGTTTCAGGATAAGACAGGCGAGTGGAAATCCTCAGGTGAGCGCATATTCCACAAGCGAACCCTCCCGGAATGGTTGACCGTTACCCAGTATATCGAAAGTGACGCTCCGCGACTGGCCTCGGCCGAGGATCGGCTCAGGCCAGACGTGGTGTTCTTCTCCAGTGGTGAAACCACACCGTTTGAAATCGAATTCACCCTGGGCCGGGACACTGACCTGATGCACGTGGTTGCTTCAGATGGCGTCTCGCCGTTGGAATGGCGCAAACCTGGTTCCGGGGATGAGTCATGAGTCGGCCTCAGCGTGGTTTCACCCTGATTGAAGTCCTCGTCGCATTGCTCGTGTTCGGTCTGATTGCAACGGCCGCCGCCGAAGTGGGCGGGAATTACATCACCAGTTTCGAGCGCATACGTGACAAGACGCTGGCAGGCTGGGTGGCGGAAAACCGGATTAACGAACTACGGCTTCAGGATGAGCTGCCGGGGATTTCGGAGAATTCGGAAGATACCGACTTCGGAAATTTCCGCTGGCGCGTCACCACCGTTGTTGAGGCTACGGCAGAGCCCACGATGCGGCGGATTGAGGTAACCGTAGCCAAATACTCCGGGGCGCAATCGGAACCGTTTGCCGTCCATACCCTGGCTGCCTTCCTGGGAGAAACCTGATGAGCATGCCCGCGCGCCAGGTCAGGTTAGCCGGGGAGTCCGGTTTTACGCTGATGGAGGTACTGATTGCCGTCACTATCACAGCCGTGATCGGGCTGGGTGTTTGGCAGGTGGTGAGCAGTGTAATGAACTCCCGGGACCGGGTGGATGAGGTTGCCCAGGCGTTCGACGGCTTGCAGAAAGCCATGTTGCTGCTGGAACGTGACATCACCCAGATCATCAACCGGCCCGCCCGGGATGTTTATGGTGATTATTCACCGTCCTTAACCTCAAGGGATGATTCGTTTGCGTTGATGCTGACCCGCCAGGGCTGGCGCAATCCGCTTGGTCTCCGGCGTAGCGGTCTGCAGCGCGTCGGCTGGGAATATACCGGAACTGAACTGCGCCGTCGGTATTGGCCTGTGGTGGATCAGGGGCAGGAAGACGAAAGCCTGGACATTCTGATGCTGGACGAGGTTCTGGAGTTTGAAATCCGGTTTCTGGATGAGAACGGTAACTGGCAGAAGCAATGGCCGGAAGATGACGCTTTGGCGCAGATGACGCCGGGTACCCGACCCGACATCTCCTTGCCTCGTGGGATTGAGATTACACTGGAACATGAACGCTTTGGTGAGTTGGTCCGCACGTTCAGCTTGCCGGATTTTGAACCGTCGCAGGCCCAGGCGGTGATCAATCAGCAACAGGAGACTCAGACCGAGTCGGAAGATGACGCGGCTGAAGACGGATCTGGCCAGGCCGCGGGCGGGGTGACCGGCAATGATTAAGTTTGCCGGGAGCAGGCAGCAGGGCGTCGCCCTGATCATGGTGCTGTTGGCGATGGCCCTGGTGGTGTTGATGGCATCGGGCATGACCCGCCAGCAAAGCCTGCGGGTGTTCAAGGCTGGCCATTACCTGGCCCAGCAACAAGGCCAGAGTATTGCTCTGGGTGCCGAGGAATTTGCCAAGCGTATTCTGGTTCGGGACTACGAAGAGGATAAGGAAAACAGTGTGATGGTCGACAGTCCGGATGAGTTCTGGGCCATGCACGCTGCCATTCTGCCTCTGGACGACAGTGGTGTTGCCGAGGTCCAGATCGATGATCTTGGAGGCAGAATCAACCTGAACGATCTGGTTACCGCGAGCGGAGAAGTGGACCCCATCACCAAAGACCGGCTCACCCGGTTATTTCGTGCTCTGGGTATCACTGGCCTCACCGTAGACCCGCTCATTGACTGGATGGACGCCGACGACCAGGCCATCAGCGCTTATGGTGCCGAAGACGGCCAGTATCTGATGGCAGACCCTCCGTATCGCACTGGCAACCAGCCCTTTGTTTCCATTACCGAGTTGCGTCTGATTGAGGGCATGACCGAGGAAATCTATGCTGCGCTGCGGCCTCATCTGGTGGCGCTGCCAGTCTCCGGCGTCGGCATTAACGTGAATACCGCGACGGCGCAGGTTCTGATGAGTCTGCACGAGGATATGAATGAGGCTCAGGCGGAATCGATTATTGCCAAGCGCGAAGAAGAACGATTCGAAAACCTTCAGGATTTCCTGGCACTGCCGGAGTTCTCGGGGATGGGGCTGAAAGCCAACGGGTTAACGCTTCAGACCCGTTTTTTTGAAGTTGTCTCACGGATTACCTACGATAATCGTGTCGTCAATATGGTCAGCACCGTGTATAGAAACCCGGAGGGCGAAGTCCGGACGGTTCACAGGGATACCGGGCAGAAGAATCGCATTACCAAGGAACCTTACACTTTCTCAGAAGGATAACCATGTCTTACCGCCTTTTTGTCCGGCCGGTGCCTCCGTATGCGGACCCGGACCAGAGCCCCGATGCCCAGCTGTTCAGCTGGGTGCTCCAGGATGCCAGTGGCGATGCTCAGGCCAGAGGCACGGCTGATACACGGGAGCATATCGAGCAAACGCTGGCACAGAATGCGCTGGAGAAAGTGCTGCTGATCGGACTGATTCCCGGTGATGAGGCGGTTTTCTGTCTGGCGGATATACCGGCGAAACAGACCCGTTTTATTCAGCAGGCCTTGCCGTATGCCGTTGAGGAGCAGATAGCCCAGGACATTGACTCGGTTCATCTCGCGCTGGGGCCGCACACGCCTGAGGGCTACCGGGTTGCTGCCATCGATCGCGAGCAGATGGCTCGCTGGCGCCAACTGTTTTCTGGCTGGTACCACGCCCGTCTGGAGGCCGTCTATCCAGACGCTTCACTGTTGCCAGCGGCGGAATCCGGATGGGTCATCTGCCTGGATGCAGAGTCGGCACTTCTGCAGAGCCAGCGGGGAGAGTGGCTGCGCATGCAGGCAGATAATCTTCCGCTGCTTGCAGTGACACTTGCTGCGCCTTCGTCTGACGAAGTGGTGGCCGAAATTCCGGTGCAGCTATATGGCACCGAGGCAGATCTGGACGCGAGCCAGGCCCTGGTGAGTGAGCTTTCGGGAACCACCGGGCTTCTTCGTATCGAAAAGAAGCCGTTGGAATTTTCGGTAACCGAGTTCCTGGCCTGGTCGTACCACCATCACCTGAGCCAGCCCATTAATCTGTGCCAGGGGGCGTTCGCGTTCAAGGCGGAGGGCAGCAGCCCCCTGAAACCCTGGAAGCCGCTTATCGCCGTGGCATCACTCTGGTTCGTGATCCAGATGGGGCTGGAGATCGGTATGGGAATCTACCAGCAGCAGCAGGCGGAGCAGCTTGAAAGCCAGGCTATGGCGGTTTACCGGAATGCCTTTCCCTCGGACCGCCGAACCCATGCCGGAAATGTACGACGTGTTATCGAAGGCCAGTTACGGGTTGCTGGCTCCCAGGGCCCTGACGTGGATTTTATCACCCTGATGAAATACACCGGCGATCAGTACGGCCGCCTGCAGAATCCCGGAGCTGTTACCTTTAACTCGATTAACTACAGCCGGAGCCGGGGCGAACTCGTGGTGGATATCCGGGCCGACAGTTATGATCGGTTAAGCCGTCTGCGTAACGGACTCGCCAGCGAAGGGCTGCAGGCCCAGATCGGTTCCGTGGTCAACGAATCCAGCGGCGCCCGAGGCCGCCTCACGGTTTCAGGAGGATAAGCCCATGTGGTCACGCATCAAGGATCAACCGGCCGTGGGCAAACTGATTGCTCGCTATGATCAGTTACCCACCCGCGACCGTCAGGCATTGACTGCTCTGGGTATAGCCCTGTTGCTGGCATTGATTTATCTGCTGATCTGGCAGCCGGTGACTCAGTTTCATGACCGGGCTGCCTCGAGTCGTGAGAATGCCGCAGAACTCCTGGCCTGGATGCGGGCCAACGAGACGACCATTCAGCGCCTGGGCTCGGCTGGTGGCGCAGCGACAACTGCGGCAGGGGCTGACAAGCCTGAAGACGGGCGGGCATTGATGGCCCTGGTGACTCGTTCAGCCGGAGAGGCGGGGCTTTCTTTGCAACGCTTCGAGCCCAGCGGTGAGGGTGCCATCCGGGTCTGGCTTGAAAACGCCGCCTACGCTGATGTGGCAGCCTGGCTTGAGCGTTTGCACAGTAATCATGGCGTGGTGATTGACCAGGCCGCACTTGATCGGGGCAATGGGCCCGGGCAGGTATCCGTGAGGCTTACGCTGGCGATCTGACCGGCAAGCGTGACCCCACACTAGCGAGGGAGCAACACGATGGCACACAACAACAATAATGCTGAAGCTGTTCTGGTTCGCCTGGACGAGACGGCACGAAACGAGGCCCAGTCGGTGCTTTTTCATGCCTATCGGGAGGAGCCGACATTCCAGTACCTGTTCGATCACCGGAAACCCGGTTACAGCCAGAGGGTGAGGGCGACCATCCGGGAATTGATCGACCTTTATCTGGAGCTGAATCAGGATGCCATCGGTGTGATGGTGGACGAAACACTGGTCGCTGTTGCGTTTGTGGGTGAGCCGGAACTCAGGCTGAATCTGGCAGACCAGCTTGGCTGGCGGGTGCGTATGGTTCTGACGGCGGGCTTTTCATCTACGCGCCGGTATCTGGAGTATCATCGCAGGATTCGCGACCTTTTGCCGCAGAGGCAGGCGCATCAGTTGCCGTTGATGGGAGTCAACCCAAAATACCAGCACAAGGGGTATGGTCGGATGTTGCTGCAGGCAGTGGAGCGCCTGTGTGAGGAAAACCCCCGGGGCAGTGGATTGGTGCTCGATACCGGGAACAGCCGTTACCTGCCGTTTTATGAATCCGAGGGGTTCCGAAGCCTGGGCAAGATCCGGCTTGGTGATTTTGAAGACCACGTGTTGTTCCGGGAAGTGCTCGCAGACGAAGATCAGTCGAGTGAGCCCCGGCAACAGCAATCTTGAAGTAAACAGGAGAAACAGTGTCTGAGAGCCATGATTTTGATCTGATCGTTATCGGGGCCGGTTCCGGCGGTGTCCGGCTCGCCCGCATGTCGGCCCAGCGCGGTGCCCGGGTGGCGGTGGTGGAATCCCGTTACCTGGGAGGAACCTGCGTTAACGTGGGTTGTGTTCCGAAAAAACTCTTTGTCTATGGAGCGCACGTCAGGGAAGAGCTCGAAGATGCACACGGATATGGCTGGTCTGTGCCAACAGACGATGTCTCGTTTGACTGGCCAACGCTGGTCGCCAACAAGAATGCCGAGATAGAGCGCTTGAATGGCATTTATGGCCGATTGCTCGAGAATGCCGGCGTCACCATCATTGAGGGTACGGCCAGTCTCCGCGACCCTCACACGGTGATCGTTGGTGATAGAGCTTTTTCGGCAGCGCACATCACAGTTGCCACGGGCAGCTGGCCAGTGGTTCCGGATGTTCCCGGCAAGGAATTTCTGCTCACCTCCAATGAGATGTTTTACCTGCCACAGTTACCTCGCCACGCCGTGGTCTGGGGCGGTGGTTACAT
Source organism: Marinobacter nauticus (assembly GCF_003634635.1). GTDB lineage: Bacteria > Pseudomonadota > Gammaproteobacteria > Pseudomonadales > Oleiphilaceae > Marinobacter > Marinobacter nauticus. Next base: position 263,064 of record NZ_RBJB01000002.1, read on the forward strand.
TGCCGTCGAATTCGCCGGCATTCTCGCGGGTCTTGGTGTGGAGACCACGCTGCTGTACCGGGGCGAGCTGTTCCTGCGAGGGTTTGACGAGGATATCCGCAAGTTCACGGAACAGGAGATGCGCAAGAAAGGCGTGGATCTCCGGTTCAATGTCACGATTGAATCTGTCGAGCAGTTGAATGCTCACTACCAGGTGAATCTGAGCGATGGCAGCAGCATGGAGACCGGGCTGGTTATGGCTGCGACAGGTCGCCGCGCGCTCGTAGACGGACTCGGGCTGACCGATCTGGGAGTGGAACTCAATGCTTCGGGTCATGTTGAGGTGAACGATCATTTCCAGACGGCGGTACCGTCCATCTCCGCCCTTGGTGATGTCATCGGAACGCCGCAGCTAACGCCGGTTGCGCTGGCGCAGGCCATGGTGCTGTCCCGGCGGCTGTTTGGTGATGGCCAGGGTGATATGGACTACAGCGCCATACCCACGGCTGTCTTCTGTCAGCCTAATATCGGAACGGTCGGGTTAACCGAGAAAGAAGCGCGGGACGCGGGGCATTCGCTGCGGATTTACCGTTCCGAGTTTCGCCCCATGAAGTACACCCTGAGCGGCCGTGATGAGCGTTGTCTGATGAAGCTGATTGTGGACGATAGTTCAGACAAGGTTCTGGCCGCCCATATGGTTGGGCCTGATGCCGGTGAAATCATCCAGGGACTGGCGGTGGCTATTAAAGCCGGTGCCACCAAGGCCCAGTTTGACGCTACGATGGGCATTCACCCGACATCCGCTGAAGAGTTTGTCACCATGCGAGAGCCGGTGGCCTGACAGGGTGGAAAGCGCCGGAGTGCAATGCCTGCCAACTCCGGCGCTCGTTGTTACACGCGAATCCAGCGAGAGAGTACCTCCCGGAGCGTATCCCTGCGCACGGGCTTGGTCAGATAGTCGTTCATACCTGCTTCTTTGCAGGCTTTCTCAGTATCCTCAGACACATCTGCGGTCAGTGCGATAATGGGTACGCCGCTCTGACCATTTCCCTGTTCCCAGTCGCGGATCATGCGGGTGGCATCATAGCCATCCATCACTGGCATCTGGCAGTCCATCAGAATGACATCATAACCTTCGTGGTCATTTTTGATCCGTCTAACAGCATCGGTGCCATTGGTCACGCATTCGGTCTGGAACCCGAACTTCCGCAACAGCGCCTCCGTTACTTTCTGGTTCACCAGATTATCCTCGACCACGAGGGCCCGGGCGGTACCGGTGACCTGTTCCCGTGGCTCATCGGTTGGAGGGTTTTGATAGGCTAGTTCGAATGGCAGCTCGAACCGGAATGAGGACCCCTGGCCGATGTCGGACTCCACCTGCACATGCCCGCCCATCAATTCGACCAGGCGCTGGACCAGCGACAGCCCGAGCCCTGTGCCACCGTGAGCCCGGTTATCGCCGGTGTCGAGCTGCTCAAAGCTGTTGAAGACACTTTGCAGTCGTTCCGCAGGAATACCAGAGCCTGAATCCTTAACCGAGCATTGGACGAGTACGCAGTGGTTTTCAAGCTCAAGCCAGTTCACCCGGATACCGACGAACCCTTCGCTGGTGAACTTCAGTGAGTTGTCGATCAGCCCGGCAAGGATCTGTCTCACTCGCGGCGCATCCCCCAGTACGGCAGGATGCCGTGGCCATTCACCGAGGAATTGGAGATCCAGGCTCAGCCCCTGCTTTTCTGCGGCGTGACGGTATGAGGCGACGCAATTGGTGAACAGGCTCTGAAGATCGAAGGCCTGTTGGTCCAATACCAGATTGCCATTGTCCATTCTGGCGTAGTCCAAGATATCGGAGATCACGGTCAGCAGGTCTTCCGTGGATTGCCGGGCCGTGGTCAAATAGTCGCTCTGGCGCTTGGTCAACGGCTCTTCATGAATCAGGTCAACCATGCCGAGCACGCCGTTCAGGGGAGTCCGAAGTTCGTGGCTCATGGTGGCAAGAAACTCTGACTTGGCCTGGCTGGCGTGTTCCGCTTTCTCCCGGGCACTTTCAGAAATCGCCAGTGTCTGGTCCCGGGCAGACCGAAGTTGTTCCAGATGAACTGCGAGTTCGTTCAACTGTTGCTGTATCTCCGCAATTTCCCGGGCACTGCCCTTGCTGGAGACCGGTTGCGTGGTGTAGTCACCAACAATCAGCTTGCCAACGCGGCTGGACAGTTGTCGCATGGGCTGAAGGATATTGTTCAGGAAATGGTTTGCCAGCAGCAGGCTGAACACCAGCAAGGCAAAGCCCACGGTCAGGGAGCTCCAGAGAATATCCTGCCTTCGGGTTTCCAGAACGTCGGGGTTCACCCCGACTTGCACCAGTCCCACCCGAAGCGATCCGGAATTGAAGTTCCAGCCGCCGGTAAACCAGTCACCCGCTCCACCAGAACCGATCTCCAGTGGTTCCTGCAGAATCTCGGCCTCATAGATGTCGAAGATTCCGTCTGCTGTATGTTCCGATTCGATACCTCGGCTGACAAAACCGAGCTCTTCGCCAACGACGTCGGTCACGCGAATCCAGTCTGCTTTGCTGCGTTTCAGGGACTGCCCGAGGACCTGCTCCAGAGCCGTTGAGTTACCGGAGACCACGGCATACTCAAGTGCTGGGGCGAGGCTGTCTGCGAGCATCTGACTGCTTTGGGCCAGGTCCAGACGGGCATCTTCGAGACGGGCTGAGGTAAAGAAAACCATCAATGCCACAAAAATCACAACCGCGGGCAGGGCGCCAAGCAGGAGAAGACGCCGCGAGAGTGACATGCCGGGAGTATTGGCTGTGCTGCTCATTGGCCTGCCTCCTGGTTGTTCTCGCTAATCATGTTTTGTACCGCCTGGGCAATCCACTCCCGTTCTGGCAGCGGGATGTTCAGGGATCGCGCAACCTGCTGGTTTACTTCAACCCGGTATTCGTCAGGGTAGGTTGGCGCCGGGAAGGCGCCTGAGTCGAAATAGGTTATCAGGTGACTGGCTGCAAGCTCAGCCATTTCAGTGAATGGCGCATAACTGGAGGCGAGGGCGCCGGCCTTGACGTAGGCCTGGCTCGGGCCGATCAGGATCTTGTTCCTGCGATAGGCGGTCAGCAGAATGTGTTTGATATTGCGTGGGTTGTAAATGGCATCATCCTGCCCGGCAAGCAGAAAATCACCGAAGCTGAGGGCTCGAATGAGGCTTGGGATAAGTTGATCCTCGGTATCGGCAATAAAGACCTTGGCTTCCAGGCCGTAGGGTGCCAGTTGATCGATGAGGGGTTCGTAAAGTTCTACGCTTTCGGTTGTGGCAAGCAAGGCGACGCGGGTTGCCTGGGGCAGGATGACCTTGCCCGTCAAGGCTTGCCGTAATAAGGGTGCATCGTAATAGACGGCAGACAACTGGCCGGAAAAGCGTGTGGTATAACCCTCGATGAAATCCTTATCAACCAGTAATGCCAAAACCGGAAGATCCCTGTTGGCCTGGCGCACCCGTGAGAATGCGGCAGGCCCTATTGCGATCACAGGTTCATTCTCGAGAACAGTGAGCTGGCTTTCAGTCAGTGGCTCCAGTGTGACGTGGTCGCTAAGCTGTTTGGTCAGCAGGCGAGCAACATGGTCATCCAGAGCGGCGTTGCCAGATCCGGCGATAAAGGCTGATCTGGTCCCCGATTCCTGGCCCAGGGCGAGACCAGAATCAACGAACAACAAAGCCATCAGCCAGACCAGCAAAGAGGTGACTCTGGCAAGTCTGGATGTACGGCCCGTTGTAACGTTACCGTTTAGGTTGAGCATCGTCTGACAGCTGGTCCATTCCATTGACTGTTTAGTTTCCTGCCCTGCACACCGTCAAAAGCGAATACCGGCTTCAACAAAAAACTGATTATGATCTTCGATGTTGTTGTCTGAGCTTAGCTCAGGTTCCCGGTTCAGGTAATGTTGCATGGATAGCGCGATTTCAGCCGTATAACGGGGCTGGAATATCTGTTTCACCAACCGGGTATCAAAGCGTTCAAACCGGGTGTTGAATTCGTCGGCCCAGTAAAATGCACCAGACCACTTAAAGCCTGCGGGAAGATCCTGAATAATCGCCAGGCTACCCGAGTGCCGGACAGACATCCGCTCCAGCAGTTCGGTCATGTAGCGCTGCTCGTTTTCGTTTACCGTGCCGTCAGATTCCAGAATCGGCGCGCCGGTATACCAGGTCTCCTGATCAAGATAACCGTAGCTTGCTCGAAGCAGGGTGCCGGGGAAATCGAGGCTGGCTTCAACCTCAAAGCCCTTCTGGTCAACGGCCACGTTGTTTTCCAGCGTCCACTCCTTGAGCTGGATAACGCCACTGATCATGTCTCTGAGCTCATCGCGAAAGCCTCTGACTTCAAGCGAGAACAACGCTTGATCCAGAGGAAACTGCCCGAAGTAGCTGATTTCGTGAGAGGTAATGGTCTCCTCCTCAAGATCGTTACTCAGTGTGAGGATACCTGTTTCCTGGGCGGCGTCCTCAATCGTGACGCGGCGACCTTCAAGGTCAGAATAGATTGCCGGTCTGACATTACGCAGGGTGTATCCCCAATCAGGGCTTTGTTCAAAGCCATCAGGAGTTCTGACAGCCTGGGAGAACACAAACCTCAGGGCGTGGTTATTGTTCACCACGAAGTTTGCGGCTGCGCGGGGCGAGAAATAGCTGTCGCCTGTGGTGCTGGTTCGCTCCCAGTTGCCGCCGGCATTAAAGGTGACCCATTGCCAGGGACTGAATTCCAGGTTGCCGAACAAGCGGGACTGATAGTTGTTTCCGCGCCCGTTGAAGTAGGTTTCTGAACGGAAGATATCTTTACGGAAACCCGCGCCGGAAACCAGTTTCAGGCTGTCGCTGACAATCAGCGTATCCTGAGCTTCCAGTTCAATCCGGGTATCTTCGGAATCTGCATCCACTACTGCAAAAGCGTCGGGACCGCCCTGGGATATGAAACAGCGCCGTTCCCGCCCGCCGGCCGTGTACGTGTACTCGTACAATGGAGTGTTGTTTCGGAGGCATTCCACCGTGCTGTCCGGGAAACTGATGGCATATTCCTGGCGCCGGTCAAAGTTCTCAACGCTGGCCTGCAAGTGAATGAAATGCTCGCTTGAGAAACTATGGTTGAGCTTGCTTTGCAGATAGTAGTCCCGCACGTCGATGTCCGGATGGTCCAGCGGATTGAGTTCGCCGCTTTTGTCCTTGTCCTCGTATTTGGTGCCATCGACCACGCCGCCCTGAAGTTCCAGGTTAGTCCCCGGCGTAAATGTCAGTCGAGAATCGTAGATAAAAGAGTTGATGTCGTGGCCATCATTGAACGGGAAACGTTCATCGTCATCGATCTGATAATCAAATCCGTCGAACTTGCGTTTCTCGAAACTCAGGCGCCAGTCGTAGCTCGAATCCGCATTGCCGGTGGAGGCAAAAGTGCGCAGGTAGCCCCTGGAGCCACTGGTGACCGTCGTTTCCAGGTTGGCGCTGTCCGCAGGATCCCGAGTAATGATGTTGATAGTGCCCAGAAATGCGTTGATACCATAGGCGGCCGAATTCGGTCCTCTGGCTACCTCAATGCGCTCGATCAGCTCGAGGGGCACAGGCATGGTTTCCCAGTCCATGTCGGACAGAGTGGCCCGGTGAGCCGTCCGGCCGTCTACCAGAACCTGCATTCTCCGCTGTTCGTAGTGGACTGTGCCGTGGTAGGTAACTACGGGTTGATGGCTGCCAACAAAGTTCACCACCATGCCTGGCACCAGGCGGAAGACTTCATACAGGCTTCTGATACCCAGATCCCGAATCAGGTCTCCGGCAATCACCGTCGTACTGCCGGGTACTCGGGTTTTGGGCTGCCGCAGTCTGGTGGTGGTCAGCACTTCCGGTATCGTGGCGTTCAAGCCGGGAATACTGTCCTCGAAACCGGATTCGAGAGTTTGTGCGGTGCCGGGTAATGCCGTCCCGCTCAGCGCTGCAGAGAGGGAAACCGACAGCCATATGCGTCCTTGCAAGCGATGAAGAGAGCGTTGCTTTGCAAACAGGTAATTCGTAATGGCCATGTGTGTCGTTCTATAATTTGCCGAGATGAAAATATTGTTATGGTTCTCAACTAATCCTAAGTGAGAGAGCCCCGTTTGTCTCCATAAAGAATACAGATTTTCCATTATCGGAGTTGCTGTTGTATGAACTGTTGGGATCTTCTCGGAATCGAGCCGACTGGCGACCAGGATCGGATACGCCAGGCCTACGAGCGTCAGTTGAAGTTTGCGTCAGGCGATGAGGCCCAGGCCCTGGAGCGGGCCTACCGTGAAGCGACTGGTGGCGCGGAGCCCCAATCGACGGCCAATGCGCCGGACGGAGTCCCGTCATCAAGCCCGACAGACAATGATTCCGGACAACTCCGCTATGAAGACGCTGATTCCCGGGCGCTGACGTCCGAAGAGGCCCAGGTTACCCGGGAAGTCATTATCCAGATCAGGGCGTTGATGAACGATAATTACCGCCAGCAGGACGTTGCTATCTGGAAGGCCATCCTGTGTGAACCCCCGGCAGATCGTGTTGATGTTCGCCGGGAGATTGGTCGCCAGTTGGAGCCCCAGGTTCGCCCGCTGGCAGAAAACGGCGCGCTTCCGGCTCCGGTCGCGCGCTTTCTGGGGGACTGGTTCGAGTGGTTCAGCCTGAAAGATGTTGTTGAAGAGCCGGATCCACGGACTTACCCGGAGTCGGATATGCTATCTGGCCGAGGCATGGGGGAGGGGGAAAGCGATTCCGCCGACCAGCCTCCACAGATGGTGAATTTCTGGCCGGCGGTTATTGGCTGGATTGTGGGTTTAGCGATTCTGGCAACCATTTTCGGAGGCATGGGCGGGGGCTGATTTTGCCTGTTGAATTTTCTCACGATACTTCTGCGCAAGAATGGCCCCGACAATCACCTGGATCTGGTTGTAGCACATAATCGGCAACACGATCATGCCAAACCCCGGATGGCCAGAGAAAAGCACTTTGGCCATCGGCAAGCCAGATGCCAGGCTCTTCTTCGAACCACAGAAAACCACCGCGGCTTCATCCTCCAGACTGAACCCCAGCTTTCGCACCATCAATCGAGCGATCAGCATAAACAGCCCCAACAAGCCGAAGCAGATCAGAATCGCCAGGACGATGGCCTGTACCGGAAGGTTCTGCCACAACCCGCTGACCACGGAGTGAGAGAAGGCGGAGTATACGATGACCCAGATCACACACTGGTCATAGCGCGCCATCAGTGACTCATTGCGTGACAGGTAGCCGCCGAGCCAGGAGCGCAGGGCATGGCCAATCGCAAATGGCAGCAGTAGCTGAAGTACGATGTCTTTCAGTGCCTCGGCAACCGAGAACTCTCCGGCGCCCGAGGTGGATACCAGGAGCAGCAACAAAAACGGTGTCAGCATCATGCCGAACACATTGGATGCGGCCGCACTGCAGATGGCAGCCGGTACGTTGCCCCGGGCCATGGCGGTGTAGGCAATCGAAGAAGATACAGCGGATGGAAGCACGCCCAGATACAGAAAACCCAGCCCCAGGTCTTTGGGCATCCACTCGGGCGCAATAGTGCTCAGTTCATTGACCGGCAGTACGGCAAGGGGGAAAAACACGAAGGTGAGGGCGGTAATCAGGATGTGCAGCCGCCAATGGGTGGCGCCGTCGATGATCTGCTGTCTGGACAGGGCTGCGCCATGAAAGAAAAACAGTAAGGCCACCGCGATGGTTCCTGCGGTGCCGAGCGCTTCTGCCGCCTGTCCCGTTACCGGCAGGAACGAGGCGAGAACAATGGCGCCAAGTAACAGCAGGGTAAAGGTGTCTATCCGGAATTTCACAGCTTACTCCTTACCACTGAGGGCATTGAGGCTTGGTGTCAGAAGCGCCCTCGATAGTGCCTCCGCTTTATCGGAATCTTTCCGGCGAATGGCTGCCAATAGCAGTTCGTGGTCTTCCTGGCTGGGTTCAGGGAGATCTGAATCCATTTCGGTTCGCTCGATGGTCTGGCTAACCGCGTGAGAGAAATAGTCGTAGAGCTCAATCAGGGCAGAATTGTGAGATGCTCGCACCAACGAGCGATGAAACCGCTCGTCGTGCCGTATACGTTCCGCAATGACCTCTCCGGCCGCCGCTCGCGCATCCAGGGCCTCGGTCATGGCTTTAAGGTCCGCTTCGTTGCGGCGCCTCGCTGCCAGGCGTGCCGCTTCCGTCTCCAGCGTAATCCGGACCTCAATCTGTTCTGCCAGTCGGCTTCGGGCAATTCTCCGAAGTGTTTCTCCGGCGTCCCTGTTTGCGCGCACGTAGGTCCCGTCTCCCTGTCGGGTTTCCAGCATGCCAACGTGCACCAGAACCCTTACGGCTTCGCGGATCGTGTTGCGACTGATACCCAAAGCCTCTGAGAGCTCTGCCTCGACGGGTAAGCGAGCACCTACCGGCCATTCCCCGCTCTCAATCGTTTTCCGGAGACTTTCAATGGCGGTTTCGACCAGCGAACCTTTGCGGATTGGTGTCAGCATAATGGATCATCCCTCTATATGGTGACCCAATCATCCTATGTTTGAGCGCCCGATTCAACCCTTGCTTAAAACTCATGAGATACCTCGGCGGGGCGGTTCCGCGCTGCCGGGCTCAGGCGTTCACCGGGTCAAGAAACTGGTAGTCCGCGGTATCCACTGACCGGGTCGCAAACCGGTAACTGAAGGTGAAGCCGGGCCAGTTCACGGTGTTTCGCCCATGCTCGTCCAGGTACCAGGAGCTGCAGCCAGCGTCCCATACACTGCCTTCCAGCCCGCGCTGGACCACCTGGCAGTATCGGCTCTGGCGATCCTCCCGTACATCCATGGCCGCGCCGGGATAGCGGGAGAGGGCGTCCAGGGCACTTAACACGTACCGGTACTGAGATTCGAGCATGAACAGAATCGAATTGTGTGCCAGGTTGGTATTCGGGCCATAGAGCATGAAGAGATTGGGGAATCCACTGACTGAGATGCCTTTGAAAGCTTTGCTGCCGTTGGACCATGCGTCATTCAGCGTCAGACCCTCACGGCCGGCAATGTGGATGGGCGAGAGAAACTCGCTGGCCCGGAAGCCAGTTCCGAAGATGATGATGTCGGCAGGCCGGTGCTCGCCTTTTTCAGACACAATCCCGGTCTCGTCTATTCGGGCTATGCCGTCTGTGAGCAGGTTGACGTGGGGCTGATTGACCGCTCGGTACCAGTCGTTGGAGATCAGGATTCGCTTGCAGCCAATGCGGTAATAGGGGATCAAATGGTGGAGTTTATCCGGGTCTGTTACCCAGCGGCGGGCTTCTTTTCGGGCCTGATGGGCGAACAGATCCAGAATCCACGAGAAACGGGTAAATGCCAGAGCCCGGGATTCGTTCTTCCAGTAGATGAGGCCCCGGTAGAGGCGATCCCACAGTGGCAGCTTTTTAAACAGTGTTTGCTCAAACTGGTGAAACGGCCGGTCCGGCTTGGGCAATACCCAGGCGGCTGAACGCTGGTAAAGGTCCATTTGCCCGACCAGTGGCGTAATTTCCGGCACAAACTGAATCGCGCTGGCGCCGGTTCCTATCACCGCAACGCGCTTGTTGTGAATCTCGGTATGGTGCTGCCATTGGGCAGAATGAAAGCAGGTGCCCCGGAAGGTCTCGAGCCCCGGAATGTTAGGCATGGCTGGCCGGTTCAACTGGCCAGTGGCGGTGATTAACACGTCGGCGCTGAATGTGTCGCCGGTTTCAGTCAAGACATGCCAACGGTTGCTGTGATCGTCAAATGTTGCGGACGTTACCGACTGATTGAACTGGATGTGAGGCTCCAGTTGGTATTTGCGAACGCAGGATTCCATGTATTCGAGGATTTCAGGCTGAGCTCCGAATTTTCGGCTCCAGTCGTGTTTGGGCTCGAACGAGTAGGAGTAGAGGTGGGACTGAACATCGCAGGCCGCACCGGGGTATGTGTTGTCGCGCCAGGTTCCGCCCACACCGCCGGCTTTTTCCAGCAGAGTCAGGTCCGTAAATCCTGCCTGTTTGAGTTTGATGGCCATACCGATTCCGCCGAATCCGGTACCGATAATCAGAACAGAGGGTTTTCGGGTGCGAGCGTGGGCCATGGATAATCCTTGTTATTGTTGTACACCAACGACTATAACGGCCCGTTTGCGTAATACATAGGCCGAATCAACCAGATTGATTGTCCGAAAAGGTCAGTAACTCCTCGGCTTTCTGAGCCATCAACTCCCGCAATACCGGCGACTCAAACTGGCGCCGGATACGAATGGAGTAAAACTCTTCGAATACGCCGGGCAGGGCGCCGTAGTCCTTCAACTCGCCGTTTCTCAGCTCATCCCGGACCACCACCGGTGGCAGTATGGCGTAGTGGCCGCTGTCCCGGGTCAGCAAACGCATCATGGCCATATCGTCAACTTCAGCGATGATTACAGGGTGAATGTGGTGGTGCTCACAGAGCTGATCGAAGGCCTGCCGGATGTTGTTGTCAGGCCCCGGCAGAATCAGGGGGCGGTCGCGCAGAATATCGGGAAATCCAGGGGCATCCTGGCTGCCCGGCGGCCCGATTACGCTGACCGACTGGCGGGCTATACGGCGTGAGCGCCAGGGCGTTTCTTCGTCACCTTGTACTGGCTGATTCGACAGAATCAGATCGAGTCGGTGCGCTGACAAACGGCGAAGAAGGTCGTCAAGGCTCCCGCTTTGCAGCTTGAGCTCCAGATCTTTTCGTCCCAGCAGGGGCCGCAGGAAGCCTTCCTGAAAGTTTCTGGAGAGGGTTGCGACCGCACCGACTTTCAGAGTTTCCCGGTTGGCCTGACGCCCGGTACGAAACAGCGCCTCCAGTTCCTCCCCCTGGCGGAAAATCTCTTCAGCGTAGGTAAAGGCTACCCGCCCGGCCTCCGATAGTCGCAGTCGCCGCCCCTCCCGGACAAAAAGATCGTAGCCAAGGCTTTCCTCCAGCTTTCGTATCTGGCCGGACAATGCGGACTGAGAGATATGAAGTGATTCGGCCGCCCGGGTGAGGTGTCCGGTTCGAGCCACAGTCCAGAAATAGTAGAGGTGATGGTAGTTCAGACGCATGGTGGTCTCTTGTCTGTTCTTTAAAAGTGAACGATTTAATCTTTATAAACCATTTTATGTATGAGTGCATTAACGGCAAAGTAGGCGTGAACCTGAAGGAGCCCAACATGACAACACTTACCACGACTGCTTCGCTCGTGCTGTTGATGGCCTGGCTGGCCCTGCCTGTTGCCCTGCTGGCGCTGGCTGGATTCGCCAACTGGACGAAAAACCCTCTCAAACTGGCTCATTGCTGGCGCCTGGCGGAAAGCGGTTTCAGGCTGTTGCTGCTGGCAACCGCCACGATTGGTGCAGTCCTGTTGTTTGACCGGCTGGTGTTCGATACCGGTCTGCCGGAGCTCGGCATTCGACTGGGGCTGTACCCGGACGGATTGGCGGTATGGATGGCGCTGATGGTCTGTTTCATTGCCTGGGTCATTCTTCGCTATACCCGGGACTACCTGCGTGGCGACCCGGCTTATAATTCGTTTTTGCCCTGGTTCCTCACTACAGTGGTCAGTGTACTGGTGCTGGTGTTTACCGATCACTTGCTGGTGCTGGCCGGTGCCTGGGTGGGGGTAAGCCTCTCATTGCACCAGCTGCTGACGTTGTACGCAGAACGGCCACAGGCTCGCCTCGCGGCAGCTCAGAAATTTATTGCCAGCCGGCTTGGTGATGCCGCCATTCTGGCAGCCGTACTGTTAATCTGGAATCACTACGGCAGCTTCCGCATCCCTGAAATCTATGCTTTGGGCGAACACCTGGGCCGTGAATCGCAGTCGCTGACCATCGCTTCTGCGTTGCTGGCGGTGGCTGCTGCGCTTAAATGTGCCCAGCTCCCGTTCCACGGTTGGCTGATCCGGGTGATGGAAGCTCCCACCCCTGTGTCAGCACTTCTGCATGCGGGCGTAGTTAACCTGGGCGGTTTCCTTTGGCTGCGACTGCTCCCGGTGTTTGAAGGCTTCACGGCAGGGCACATGATACTGCTGGTTGTTGGCGGGGCAACCGCCATCGTCGCCGTGTTCACCATGATGACCCAGAATTCAGCGAAACATGGCCTGGTCTGGTCCACCAATGCCCAGATGGGCTTCATGCTGTTCGAGATTGCGCTGGGCGCCTACACGCTGGCACTACTGCACCTGCTGGCTCACTCCCTGTACAAGGCGCACTCGTTCCTGGCCGTTGGCCGTACCGTCAAAGTCTCCCGGATTGCGTTTTCAGAGCAAATCAGCAAGTCGCAAGCCGGTCTCGCTCTGCTGGCCTCTGGCCTGGCCGCCGCCCTGCTGTGGCAGGCCCCACAACTGGTGGCCCACAAGCCGGTACTGGCGGCCTTGCTGGTGTTCGCGGTTGGCGCTGCCGTTCTGGGTACACCGGGAGCAAGCCAAAAAGGCGCCCGTGTCGTCGTGTTGCTGCTGGCCGTTGCTCTGGTCCCCCTGTACGGGGTGCTTAACTGGCTGCTGAGCACCGCTTTGCCTCAGATCGCGCACACAGCCTTGCCGGTTGGCGCGGAGTGGTTCGCCTGGGTAGTTCTGGCCGTGCTGTTTGTGTTGTCGCTGTTGCTATTCGCCCGCCCGCAGGGCGTACTGGCGCAGAAGCTCCACTGGCACTTCAGCCAAGGACTCTATCTCGACAAGCCTTTCGAAAAGCTTACCCGCCGCTGGGCACAAACCTGGCTCAATGCTCACGGTAAACCGGCCGACATGCGACTGCGGCACAGGGCTCTGACTGGAGAAAGATCATGAACGCACCTGTTACGAATTCTGTTTCCTGTGAACAGGTTATTCCGGAGCTTCTTAATGAAGCCTGCGAACGAATCGCGCCCATCTGGCCGTTAGATCGCTGGATTGCGGTTAACCCCTGGTGGGGCAGCAGGACTGGACCTGTCGAGAAGGTTTCCCGAGAACTGGACAGTCTGTTCGGAGCAGGGTTGTTGATGCCTCCGGCTTTCTACCGGAAAGCCTGGGATGGCGGCCGTATTCAGCTTCCGCACCTTGAGGAAGCTGCCCGCGAAGCGGGCTTGAAAGATGATAGCCAGGCGCTCCTGGCCCAGCTTTCTGGGGCTGCATCAAATCAGCCCGGGTTTGTGTCGGCTCTTGGTTACACCCGCCGTGGTCGACAGGAACCGTCCCTCGAGGAGGTCCGGGAAGAGATCGGACGCGCCTGTGCGCGCTACTTCGACCTGCGCCAGAATCGCTGGCGGGTTTCTGGTACAAAACAGGATCTGTATCAGTTCTGGCTTAGTCAGTCCGGACGCTCACTGGCCCGGAAAGCCAGCATGGAAATGTTGCTGAAGCCTGACTGGCAGGAAGCCGCTGCAACGGTAGCTCGTGAGCTGCCTTACAGCAGCCGCCAACTGCCCCTGGTGATCCACCACCTGCTCGGCCATTTGCTGGGCTGGGCATCCTGGTGCAGAGGTGTGGACTGGCGAGCAGCACTGGGCGATCCTCATGAAAGCGGTACCGAACACTTCTGCGCGCAATTGGCGACCATCTGGCTCATTCATGAGGCCCATGCGCTGATCAATATGACTGAGGCAGAGCGTGAGAGCTGGCAGAATCGTTACGTCAATGCGTTCGATCTGGCGCCGGCGTACGCTAATGAACAGGCGCTCTGGATATGGCATCGCGCCTATGAGCTGGCCTGGCAGTCCCGTTTCCTCGACGATATCCGCTCCGGTGAGCGGAGCCCAGTGGCGGAACCGGATACTGTGGCTGAAGTGCAGGCCGCCTTCTGCATAGACGTAAGGTCTGAAGTCATTCGTCGACAGATGGAGAAGGTATACCCTGAAATCAGAACGCTGGGAGTGGCGGGTTTTTTCGGCATGCCCATTGTTCACCACAGGCATGGCCCAACCGATGACGACGCCCGGCTGCCAGGTCTGCTGGCGCCGGTGTATCGGTACTCGGAAACCCTGGGCAGTCCGTCAGAAGACCGGGAGCTGGACCGGAAACTGGACAGCCGCGAACAGGTTCGGGAGTCCGTACGCCGGGCCAAATACTCCAGCCTGTCTACATTCACACTGGTGGAAACCACTGGCCTTGCTTGGGCCTGGAAGCTTGTTCGCGACAGCCTGAACAGAAACTCTGCAAAAGCAGAGGCGGTGGAGCCCGGCAGGCTCCACCACTGCGTGGACGGCTATCCGTTGTCAGACCCTGAGCGGGTAAATCTGGCGGAGGGGCTTTTGCGGGCGATGTCCCTGACCAAAGGCTTCGCCAGCGTGTTGTTGCTGGTGGGCCATGGTGCCCATACGGACAACAACCCCAACGAAGCTGGTCTGGCCTGCGGAGCCTGTGGCGGCAAAAACGGAGGGGTAAACGCCAGAGTGGCTGCCGAGCTGCTGAATGACCGGCAGGTGAGGGCGGGCCTGGCAGAGCGCGGCATTGTTATGCCCGAGAGCACCATTGCTCTGGCAGCTGAGCATTGCACGATCACAGACAGAATAACCATTTTCGGGCGGGACCAGATACCCGACAGCCATCATCGGGTACTGAATACGCTGGTTGAGAAGCTTGAGGCTGCTGGCCAGGCCTGTCGCAGAGAAAGAGCCACCAGTCTTGGGCTTAATGGCAAGAGCGATGACGACCTGCTTGCCGAACTCAAACGCCGGACTTGCAACTGGGCGGAAGTTCGGCCTGAGTGGGGCCTGGCCAACAATGCCGGGATGGTGATCGGCCCCCGTTCACTTACTCGCTCACTGGATCTCGGGGGGCGCTGCTTCCTGCACGACTATGATCCTTCGCAGGACCCGTCCGGAGAGGTTCTGACCCTGCTGATGTCTGCGCCCATGGTGGTGGCAAACTGGATTAATCTGCAGTACTTCGGTTCGGTTGCCAGGCCGGATATCTTCGGTGCCGGCAACAAACTGCTGCACTCGGTGGTTGGCGGCAACCTGGGTGTCATCGAGGGGAATGGTGTCGATCTCAAGATCGGACTTCCGTTGCAGTCAGTATTCGACGGTGAGCACTGGCGCCATGAGCCAATGCGCCTTGCGGTGGTGATCGATGCACCGGCGGAACGTATTGAAGCGGTCATCCGGGGTAACGCGGATGTCCGGGCTCTGGTGGAAAACCGCTGGCTCTGGCTGCACCGAGTGGAGGGCGACCAGACGCTGCGTTACGACGACGGTAGGTGGGTAACCACCTGACCGCCGATCACATATTGCTGGCGTTGGCTGCCTCGGTGTATTGCCAGTCGATTGTTCTCGGTTGAACGCTGTCGGCGACAAAGAGGTGGCCAACGTCTGGTACCGCGTACCAGAGTTCACCACGGGTGGGGTTCTGGCGCGCAAACTCCGCATGACTCATGCCGATTTCCCAGATTTCATCGCTTTGCCAGCCTTCCGGGGCAAGTTCAATACGCACTTCCGAGCCGATCAGGCTGATGGCTTCAATGCGCAGGGGCAGGCGGGCCTTGGCCGCGGGGGATCGGGACAGCTGAACTTCGTGGGGGCGCAGGTAGAGCTGGGCTTCCTGATCCTGGCGAATCCCCGGCAAGGATACCCAGGCATCGCCCTGAACCAGTTTCTGACCTTTCACCAAGCCCGACAACACGTTGACGTGGCCCAGGAAGTCGAAAACGAACCGGCTCTCTGGCCGGGCATACAGTCCGGTCGGTGAATTCACCTGTTCCACCTGACCCTGGCTCATAACCACCACCTGGTCTGACAGCTCCAGCGCTTCTTCCTGATCGTGGGTCACGAAAATGCTGGTGAAGTGGTACTCGTCATGCAACGCTCGCAGCCAGCGGCGCAAATCCTTTCGTACTTTGGCATCCAGGGCGCCGAAGGGCTCATCCAGCAGCAGAATACGAGGCTGAGTTGCCAGCGCGCGAGCCAGAGCAACACGCTGTTTCTGCCCACCAGATAGCTGTGCCGGATAGCGTTTGGCCAGTTCCGGCAACTGAATCATCTCCAGCAGCTTGGCCACCCGTTGGCGGATCTCCTGCTTTGAGGGGCGCTGCTTTTTGGGGAGCGACTCCAGGCCGAACGCGATGTTCTCGGCAACGGTCAGGTGCCGGAACAGGGCGTAATGCTGAAACACAAACCCGATGTTTCGGTCGCGAACGTGTAACTGGCTGACATCGTCACCACCGAACAGGACCCGGCCGGAATCCGAAGACTCCAGTCCGGCAATAATCCGGAGTAGGGTGGTTTTGCCGGAGCCAGAAGGGCCGAGAAGAGCGGTGAGCTGGCCTTCGGGGATATCCAGAGAGACATTCTTCAGCGCCTGAAAGCCGCCGAAGTGCTTGTTGATCTGGTCAATGGTGATACTCATGTCACGCACCTCCTTCTTCGGGCGTCGCGTGTTCAGCTCGGGACTGACGCCATTCGACAAATGCTTTTGCAATCAGTGTCAGGATGGCGATACCGGCCAGCAGCGAAGCGCTGGCAAAGGCCCCGACAATATTGTAATCCTGATAAAGCAGTTCAACATGCAGCGGTAAGGTATTGGTTTCTCCGCGAACATTGCCGGATACCACCGAGACCGCGCCGAATTCACCCACGGCCCGGGCGTTGGTCAGCACCACACCGTAGATCAATGCCCACTTGATATTAGGCAGTGTGATCTTGCGAAAAATCCGCCAGCCGGAAGCGCCCAGCACCACGCCGGCTTCCTCCTCCTCGCTGCCTTGTTGCTGCATCAAGGGGATCAGCTCCCTGGCCACAAACGGACAGGTTACGAATACGGTGACCATCACGATGCCGGGCCAGGAGAACATCAACTGAACGTCGTAGTTGCTCAGCCAACTGCCTAGCCAGCCGTTCCGGCCATAGAGCAGCAGGTACAGCAGACCGGCAACAACCGGTGATACCGCAAATGGAATATCGATCAAGGTGATCAACAGCTTGCGCCCGGGAAAACGGAACCGAGTAACCGACCAGGCGAGGGCTGTCCCGAAGACCAGGTTAAGCGGCACCGTGAGTGCGGCCACAAATAGAGTCAGGCCGATGGCATCCAAGGTGTATTCATCCAGGACATTGCCGGCAAAAGCGCTCCAGCCTGTGCTCAGTGCCTGTGTAAAGATCACCACGACCGGAATCACCAGCATGATCAGGGTGATCGAGAGGGCCAGCCCGATCAGGCTGCGGCGCACCCAGGGTTGGTCACCAATACGGCGGTTTTGCGCAGCCATCTATCGACCCTCCAGCCTGCGCAGGTATCGACCCTGCCAGAGGTTGATGGAGAACAGTAGAATCAGCGACGCCAGCAACACCAGCGATGCGATAGCACTGGCGGCCGCGTAGTCATACTCCTGCAGACGGATGAAGATCATCAGGCTGGTGACTTCGCTGACATAGGGCGTGTTGCCGGCGATAAAGATAATCGCACCGAACTCTCCCAGGCTCCGCGTGAAGGACAACGCGATTCCAGTTACCAGGGCGGGCCAGAGTGATGGGAATATAACCTTGCGGAACACGCGCCCGTCAGACGCTCCCAAACTAACGGCGGCTTCTTCATCGGCTGGCGACAGCTCTTCAAGCACCGGCTGCACTGTACGCACCACAAACGGGATACTGGTGAAAGCCATGGCCACCACGATGCCCAGCGGCGTAAACGCAACCTCCACACCGATTTTGGCCAGCCATTGGCCGTACCAGCCATTCTGGGAAAACAACGTTGCCAGGGTGATGCCGGCGACGGCAGTCGGCAAGGCAAAGGGCAGGTCGACCACGGCGTCGACAATACGCTTGCCCGGAAACTCATAGCGCACCAGCACCCAGGCCAACAGCAACCCGAACAGGCCATTGAATAGTGAAGCTGCCAGGGCCGTCCATAACGTAACCTTGTAGGACTCCACCACGCGCGGATCGGTGATGGTGAACCAGAACTGGTCCCAGGTCATGCCGGAGGTTTCGACGACCAGCCCGGTCATCGGCAGCAGCAAAACCAGGCTGACAAAAAACAGAGAAATGCCGAGGCTCAGACCGAACCCCGGCAATACCCGTTTGTTACGACGACCAAGGCGCCGCACGGGGGCGACGCCTGCTTGAGCGGAGGTGGGCATAGCTTGCTCTTACCGGCGCCGCTGCAACTGGTCCAGCTTGCCGCCACTGCTGAAATGGGTACTCATTGCGTTTTCCCAGCCACCGGCAATCTCTTCGATGGACAGCAGTTTCAGTTCCGGGAAGCGATCGGCATTCTCGGCTTTCACGGCGTCGTTGTGAACACGGTAGTTGAAGCCTGCCAGCAGGCGCTGGGAGTCTTCGGTATAAAGGTGCTCCAGGTACTCCTTGGCCAGCTCGGCGGTGCCATTCTGTTCAACGTAGTCGTCAATCCAGGTCACCGGGAATTCGGCCAGGAAGCTTACCTTCGGCGTAACAGCCACGTATTCACCGTTCTCGAAACGGTCTGCAATGTTCAGAACCTCCGACTCGAAGGTCAGCAGGACATCGCCGATGCCGCGCTCAACGAATGTGGTGGTGGCACCACGACCGCCGCTGTCAAAAACGCGTACCTGACCGAGCAGGTCCGCCATGAACTGATCAATCTTTTCCTGATCGTCGCCAAACTGATCCTGGGCGTAGCCCATAGCGGCCAGGTAGGTGTAACGGCCGTTTCCGGAGGTTTTCGGGTTCGGCATCACCAGTTGAACGTCTTCGCGGATCAGGTCGTCCCAGTTCTGGATATTCTTGGGATTACCCTCACGCACCAGAAACGCCATGGTTGAGTAGTAGGGCGAGCTGTTGTTCGGCAGGCGATCGGCCCAGTCTTCAGGAATCAGGCGACCGCGCTGGTGCAGGATGTCGATGTCGGTCACCTGGTTGAACGTTGCAACATCGGCTTTCAGGCCCTGGATAATGGCCTGTGCCTGCTTGGATGAACCTGCATGGGACTGTTTGATTTCGACCGTTTCGCCAGTCTTTTCCTGCCAGTGCTTTTTGAACTCTTCGTTGTAGGCAGCGAACAGTTCGCGGGCGATGTCGTAAGAAGTGTTGAGCAGCTCCCGGTCTGCAGCCAGTACCGGTTGGGCGGAGAGCAGGGCGGCGCCGAGCGCGATTCCCTTGAAAAGTTGCTTCATAACGAGCTCCTCAGAATGATGGTTCTAATCTGAAGAGCAATCTAACAAAAGGTTTTAAGAACGAAAAATATTAAAAATAAATATTAAAAGGCTTGTTTGGCATATAGGGGCCGGTAATTAGTAGCGTAGCAGTGCCGACCCCCAGGTGAAGCCGCCGCCGAAGGCTTCCAGCAGAACTACCTGTCCACGCTGGATTCGACCATCGCGGACGGCTTCATCCAGCGCCAACGGGATGGATGCCGCCGACGTATTGCCATGACGATTGACGGTCACCACCACCTGATCCATAGGCATATCCAGCTTTCGGGCCGTGGCAGCGATAATCCGCAAGTTGGCCTGGTGCGGAACCAGCCAGTCGATCTCGGATTTCTGCATCTGGTTGGCTTCCAGGGTTTCATCGACAATCCGGCCGAGCGTGTTCACCGCCACCTTGAAGACTTCGTTGCCTTTCATTTCCACAAACGCCTGGCCGGCTTTTACCGCATCAAAATCGTTAGCGATACCGCAGGGTACGTGCAGCAACTCTTCATACCGGCCATCGGCGTGGAGATGAGTAGACAGAATGCCGGTCTCCTCACTGGCCTCGAGCACAACCGCACCGGCGCCGTCGCCAAAAAGCACGCAGGTGGTGCGGTCTTCCCAGTTAAGGATGCGGGAGAACACCTCCGCGCCGATCACCAGCGCCTTTTTACTTGAACCGGTACGAATGAACTTCTCGGCAGTGGCCAGGGAATAGACGAAACCGCTGCATACCGCCTGGATATCAAAGGCAGGGCAGCCCTGAATGCCGAGCCGGGCCTGCAGGATACAGGCGCAACTGGGGAATACCTTGTCTGGCGTGGTGGTGGCAAAAACAATCAGATCAATATCGGTAGTTTCAATACCGGCGGCTTCAATGGCCTTCAGGGCCGCTTGCTCAGCAAGATCCACCGTGCTTTGTCCGGGCAGGGCAATATGCCGTTGCTCGATACCGGTGCGTTCGCGAATCCACTGGTCAGAGGTCTCCACCTTCTGTTCCAGGTCGCGATTGGTAACGATGTTGTCCGGCAGATAGGAACCGGTTCCGGCAATGCGTGCAAAGGTCATGGACAATTTCCAGGGGTTTATAGGGTAACGATAGACCCATGCTAAACCTTTGCAACCGGATTGGTTATTAGCGGATTGTCAAAGACTGCCCGGGCGACACATTGGTCACCCGGGCAAGGGGAGGGAGATCAGCCTTCTTTCAGCGTTTTCATATCAATGACGAAGCGATACTTCACATCGCCTTTCTTCATGCGAACGTAGGCTTCGTTGATGTTGCGGATATCCAGCATCTCGATATCACAAGTGATGTCATGCTCCGCACAGAAATCCAGAACCTCCTGGGTTTCCGGCATACCACCAATGAGAGAGCCAGCCACCACACGGCGTTTGGTCACCAGCAGACCGGCCTGAAGGGCGGGCTCAATTGGTGTGAGCAAACCCACGAGGATATGCGTGCCGTCGTACTTGAGGCATTTCAGGTACGGATTGAGATCGTGGGCCACCGGAATAGTGTCGAGCAGAAAATCGAAAGAATCGGCGGCGGCTTTCATCTGCTCCTTGTCGGTGGAGATGATAACGTGGTCCGCACCCTGCTTCTTCGCTTCCGCCACCTTCGCTTCTGAGCGAGTGAAAATTGTGACTTCGGCGCCCAGCGCTTTGGCAAATTTTACGCCCATGTGGCCGAGGCCGCCCATACCGAGCACGCCAACCTTGTGACCTTTGCCCACCTTGAAGTGCTTGAGTGGGGAATAGGTGGTGATGCCTGCGCACAGAATGGGAGCCGCACTGGCGGGGTCGAGTTTTTCTGGCACCCGGACCACAAAACGTTCGCTGACAACAATCCGCTCGGAATAGCCGCCGTGGGTGACCGAGCCATCGTGACGATCCAGGCTGCCGTAGGTCATGGTGGAGCCTTCAATGCAGTACTGCTCCAGTCCGGAGTCGCAGGCGGAGCAACTGCGACAGCTGTCTACCATGCAGCCCACGCCCACCAGGTCGCCGGCTTTGAAGTGACTGACCTCCGGCCCAACTGCGGTGACCCGGCCAACAATTTCGTGGCCCGGAATGACCGGATATTTTGAACCACCCCAATCATCTTCAACGGTGTGGAGGTCACTGTGGCAGACGCCGCAGTAGTCGATCTCGATCGCTACATCGTCTGCACGGAGCTCCCGGCGATCAATGGCGTAGGGGGCCAGGCCGGAATCCGGGGCAGTGGCGGCGTATGCTTTGGTATTGGCCATTCGTTCACTCCTTTTCAGTTTTAGAACAAGGATCACGGTTCTGCCGCGGCAGGACAGTTACCTTGTGTTACTCAGTACATTTCAATTGTAACCTACGTATTCCACTCCATCAGGGATGACCAGATGACAAACACGCAATCTCTTAAAGCTGTGTGGCTGGCGAGCGCAATCGCGCTGGGCGCGGGCCTGGTCAGCGGTTGTATGCCAGGTACCATTGCCACCGGCGTTGGCACCGGTTTTGTGTATGAGCAGAAACAGGACCACAAGCACCGCCATGAAGTGGAGCGGGCGGTGGATCAGTACGTCGAAGACCACGCCAACTCTCCGTGCAGGCACGGGGAAGACCGAGTAATGGAGTCTGCGGCGGAGATTCTCAAGGAATACCGGTTAACCGGTTTGAAAGAGGTGCTGGGCCGACTGGATAAGATCTATCAGGATGAAAGTCAGCCGGATCATATCCGGGCCGGTGCCCTGTACAACATGGCGGTGTTGCAGTCGCGCCGCAAGGAACCCAACAAGGTGCTCGCGCGGGAGTACTTCAAGCGCCTGTATGTAGAATTTCCTAACGAGTATCGCTGCATCTTTGAAGAATCAGACTGGCGGGATTCAATGATTGAACAGCAGTTGCTGCTGCCCGGCGAGACGGTTGAATCCTTCCTGAGAGATGCGAAAGCCGATGTGGAGCGCATGAAGCGGCAGGACTGAGCCTGCCGCCTTCAATATCAGGCTATCCAGCCGAAGAAGAAATCAAACAGCCAGGAGAAGAAGCCACCGCTGCTCTGTGGGCGCGATTCGGCCTTTGTATCCTGATTAGCAACCGGCTCGTTGGCGTTTGCCACTGGCGCATCAACAATCACGGGTTCCGGCTCTTCTTCAGCGACGAGCGGCTCGTCCGGGCCCGCTGCGGTAGGCTCGGTGGGCAGTTGGGCGATCAGTTCCTCGTTATCGCCAGTGACCACCTCGACAACTTCTGCCGGCTCCTGATCTGCGGTGACTGGCGTTTGATAACTTTCGGAAACGGATGAAGAAAGCTCTGTAACACGCTGGTCTTTATGGCTTTCATTCGGACCGAGTTCAGAATCTTCTTCTGGGACGGATTGCACTGCCGGCTCTAGGGCCGCTACCTGATTTTCTCGCGGTTCCGTAGTATCCACGACCTCCGGCTCGACGGTTTCCGGTTCAGGCTCCTTAATTTCGGGGGCCGGTTCCGGCTTGGACTCAGGTGCGACAGCGGCCACGGAGCGGGCGGTAGGCCGAGAGTTTGCGGCAAGCCCGAGCTGATTGCGAGCGGCAGACCGGGAAGCGACAGAATTGCTCTGGATCGTCAGGGTCGGAGCCGCCTCCACACCAAGGGATTTGAGCGTGGCTGAATCCAGATTTCCGCTTGCTGAGAGCTCGGGGCGATCGGACTGATACTGACGAATGGCAGTTCGCAGCTTGGAGTCTATCCAGCCGTCGGCCGTGCCGATATCGTAACCGGACCCATAAAGCGCATTTTCCGCAGCAAAGACGGTATGGGTGGGAGAGGCTGCCTGGGCCCAGCTGCAGATGGCAAGGCTTGAGACAACGGCCAGGCTTTGCGCGGCGGTTTTTCGGCGTCCCTGCAACGGTGAGCGTTTCATGGCGAATCCCTCCAGAGGCTCATTGGTATTGTTGTTTACATATTGTTACTGAGTATCTTCACGGTATCAGGGATTAATAGTTGCGCCTATGAAGTGGTTAACAAGTTGGCGCAAGGTGCCCGTAGGATGTTGCGGAGGTTGCTGGTATTGTCACAACCCATCAGGCACAGAACGGGCAGAGCATCCCCGGCAGTTTTGGCAGACCAAGCATGCAAAATCTCGATTATCGCGTTATACAGCAGGCCATTGACTGGCTGGAGCAGGGGCACACGATCTGGCTGTGCACCGTGCTGTCCACGTTCGGCTCTTCCCCCCGGGAACCCGGAGCGATGATGGTAGCGAAAGGCGACGGAGCGCATGTGGGCTCATTGTCCGGCGGCTGTGTTGAAGAGGATTTCCTGGATCGACTGATGCAGGGGGAATATACCTTGTCATCCGTTGTCATTAGATATGGTGGCGCCAGCGAGGAAAACAGGAATCCAAGCGTAAAGCTGCCCTGTGGGGGTGCATTGGAAGTACTGGTGGAAAAGCGATCTCCGGAGTCACATTTTGTCGATCAGCTGCGGACACTGTTGAATGGGCTTTCAAATGGTGAAGCCCTGGAGCGGGAAGTAGACCTGGCTCGTGGTAGCGCCAGCCTCAACCCTGTCGATGATCACGGCAGCCGAGTCGTTTGGGAGCAGGGAAGCGAGACCATAAAGATTGTCGTCGCACCCGTCGCACAATTGATCCTGGCCGGATATTCAACAGTAGCGGACGCCTGCGCCCGGTTTGCTCTGGGTCTGGGTTATGAGGTGGTGCTTTGCGACCCACGGGAAGACATTGCAGGCACACTCGATTTGCCCGAAGGTGTCGAGTTTATTGCTCAGCTGCCGTCCGTATACCTCGGCAAAGACGGTGTCTGTACGCCCTCGACGGCCGTAGTGGCCACCACGCACGATCCAAGGATTGATGACCTGGCGATGATGGCCGCGGTCAAAACGCCAGCGGGCTATATCGGTGTCATGGGCTCAATGCGCACCTCAAAAGCCCGGGCGGAACGGTTGAGGCGCAGTGGTGGGCTCACTAAGGCCGAGATTCAGCGTATTCATATGCCGGTAGGACTGGATATCGGCAGCAAAACACCGGCCGAGATTGCCCTGTCGATTATGGCAGATGTGGTTCGTGCCCGGCGCCAGTTATCCCGGGCGGTCAGCTAACGCTCTCGGTTCTCGGGTTTCGGGGGTAGTACCGGTCGGGTAGCCGCTCGATGTGTGGGAAAAACCGGGTGTCCTTGTAGGGCATCTTCATATATCCGGACACGCCAAGCCCGGTAATCTGCTCTACCGCAGACAGGATCTCGCCCAGCAGTTCCCGGAATTCCGGTTCCCGCTCAGGATCCAGCAGCCGGTAATGACTGTGGATCTTCAGGTGCCGGGGCAGGGCTTCGAAGATGATCATACCGGTGTGGTGAATGTCGTTCAGACGTTCCAGTGCCCGGATAATCGTCTCGGGCAATACCAGGAATTCTTCCGGGTCGGGCCCATCCTCAAAATAGGAATGCACGCGGCTTTCATCTTCCACTTCCGGTGCTGCGCTCACTTCGTAGTGTAGATTCATGCCGGGGGAGACCAGAAACGGCTGGCCCGGGTCTTCACGATCAATGTGCAGGGTGTTACGGGCGTTGAACAGGCAGCTTTTGAATATTCCTTTGCGGTAGATGGCCTGGGCCAGGTACACCATGTTATTGACGGCCTGGACAAAGGCCGATTTCAACGTCGGATCATGCAGGTTCAGAGAGGTATCGATATAGATGCCGTCGGTTTCCCAGCGTACCGCCAGGCCACCTTCTACGGGGTAGCGTCCGAGCCGACTAACCGCCGCCAGAAACGCTTTCTCGGTTTCTCCCATGCCCTGCATGAAGTTCTTGTAGTAGCGGTCGAGCTGGACGTCGTTGACATCACTCAGGGTCTCCGGCGCGCCTTCCTCCCGCAAAAACGATTTCCGGGAACTGTAGACCACGGTATCAATTTCCTGCCCGGACGCCCGCACCCACACCGGTACCTGCGGAGTGGTCGGCCGCTCTGGCAGGTCAATCATGACCGTGCGTGCCATTCGGGGCATTTCCCGCAAGTAGTAATCACCAGCCTTGCGGCGAGTCTCCGGGTCGGGCGACAGCATGCCATCGAGCATACGGGCAAATTCCATGGGAAGCCCCAGAGACGTAGCCGGAATAGCCCGGTGGCCGAATCGACAGGATTGTGCAGAGGCGAGGGCGTACAGGGTTCCGGCGGCGCCCTGTTCATCAAAACGGGGCGAGGATAGCCCGCCGTTCAGCTGCTCCTCGCCGATAAAATAGACATCACCCAGTCTGGCATTGGTCTGCTGAAGGTTATCCGACATCAGTTCCATCACATTCGCCGTGACGAACTGTTGATTGGCATCCAGCTGGGCGAACACCGAAGACCCCCAGTCAATCAGCGCAATATTTTCAGTGCGGGCGTCAAACACCAGGTTGGACGGTTTGATGTCGCCGTGAACAATGGGGCGGCCGGCGGGCCCGTTTTCCCGGCGCAGGCAGCGCAGAATATCCGCCAGTTGGTCCGCAATTCGAATAACAAGTCGGGGCTTCAGGCGGCCTTCCTGCAGGGAGACTTCTTCCAGATTGAGCCCCGCAGCTCGCTCCATGACCAGGATAGGTTGGTTGTTGGCGCGCTGGAAGGCGATCAGTCGCGGCACTCTGGGGTGATGCACCTGCTCCAGAATGAAGGCTTCGTCTTCCAGGCGATCCTGTAGGTGCTGGGGCAGGTTGATGCGAGTGAATTTGAACACATGCTCCGGGCCTGGTGTGTCCAGGCCGGGAAAACGGCCGGCAAACACAAACCCATAGGCGCCCTTGCCAATCAGTTCAACATCCCGGTAACCCAGTTGGCGGAGCTGGGCAACGCAAAGCGCCACCCAGTCCTTGAGCTTCTTGGCATCATCGTGGCTGAGCAGGTAGATCGACTGCTCTTCCGGTATATAGAATTGCTGAAGATGCTTTTCCTGCTCCATCACAGCCCGTCAGCCCATATGCAACAGCATGGTCTGGGGCGACTCCAGATAGCTTTTCCATAGATTGCAGAACCGCGCGATGGTGCCGCCATCAATAATGCGGTGATCGCCGGCCCAGCTGATCGTCATGATCGCCCGCTCAACCACCTGACCATTGGCGTCGAAACGCGGTAGTTTCTGGGTGCGGCCCAGTGCCACAATCGCCACTTCCGGTGCGTTGATGATGGGCGCTGCGTAGGTGCCGCCCAATGCGCCGATATTGGAAATGGTGATGGTGCCGCCTTTGAGATCATCCTGGCTGACACGTCCGGAACGGGCGGCCTCAGTCAACCGAGCGATTTCCTCGGCGATACCCAGCAGGGTGAGCTGTTCAACATGCTTGACGTTGGGCACTACCAGGCCAGCTTTGCCATCTACCGCCATGCCAATGTTGCAGTGGGGCAGGTAGTGGATTTCGGTCACGTCCTCGTTTAACTGACTGTTCAATACCGGGTATTCCTGAACAGCCAGGGCCATGGCCTTCATGAAGAATGGCATGAGCGTTAGCCGGGTGCCTTTGGCTTCAGCCTCCGGCTTCAGCTGTTCCCGAAGCCTGAGCAAGTCGGTTACATCAATATCCTCACTGTAGATAAAGTGAGGGATGGTGGTTGCGGATTGAACCATCGCCTTGGCCATGGCCGCTTTCATGCCTTTGATCGGTTCCACGCGGACTTGCTGATCACCTTCGGCGTGGCGGCGAGGCGCCGTGCTGGGTTCAGCCTGACGTTCGGTGGCGCTGGGCTCTGATTTGGGCTGTTCCAAATGCGCCAGAACATCTGCCTTAAGCACCCGGCCATCCTTGCCGGAACCGGCAATGTCGCCCAGGTTCAGCTCGTGCTCGCGCACCAAACGACGGACCGCCGGGCTTGCTGGAATCCGGGCCCGGGTGCCGGTTTCCACCGGTGTCGCTTTTGTGGGCGCGGCGTCCGCCGACGGCCTGGATTCACTCTTTGGCTGAGGAGTCTCTTCACGATCCCGTGGGATGAAGGCAAACAGCGGTGAATGCACCCGCGCCATGGATTGCTGCTCGTGGTAGAGCTTGGTGATTCGTCCGGCCTTGGGGGCGGTGATCTCAACCATGGCCTTATCGGTCATCACGTCCACGACCGGCTGATCTTCTTCGATCTCGTCGCCCTCGGCGACGCGCCATTCAACCACCTCGCACTCGACAATCCCTTCACCGATGTCGGGTAAAATAAAGTCTTCAGTCGCATTATCGTCCCCGCCTTGTGCGGGTTCCGCTTTGGCTACAGCTTCCGGGGCAGCATCTACCTGCGACGACTCTTCAGCGCTTGCTGGTGCCGGCACCCCGGCCTCGCCACTCTCATCCACCAACTCGAACAGTGGCGCATGCACCTTCGCGATATCGCCTTCCCTGTAATAGAGACGGGTAACCCGGCCCTTGTAGGGGGCAGGAATTTCCACCAGCGCCTTGTCAGTCATCACTTCGGCCACCGGCTGGTCTTCCTCGATGACGTCGCCTTCAGCTACCAGCCATTTGACCAGTTCACATTCCACGATACCTTCGCCGATATCGGGCAGAATAAAATCACTCATGCTTGTTCTCCTGTCCTGATATCCGCCTAGAATTCCACGCTTTCCCTGATGGCCTCGTAGACCTTCAGGTGATTCGGCAGGTGCTCCTTCTCAAGCACCAGCGGGAAGGGGGTGTCCATCCCGGTTACCCGCGCAATGGGAGATTCCAGGTACAGGAAGCAGCGCTCCTGAATGGTCGCTGCAATTTCGCCGGCAAAGCCTCCAGTGAGAGGAGCTTCGTGGGTAATCACAAGGCGCCCGGTTTTGAGCACGGAATTGGCCACGGTTTCCACATCCCAGGGCAGGATCGACCGAAGGTCAATCACCTCGCAGGAAATGCCTTCCTTTTCAGCGCGCTCAACCGCCTGATCAATTACGTCCATCTGGGCGCCCCAGCCAAGAATGGTCACGTCAGTGCCTTCCTTGGTGATCTCGGCTTCACCCAGAGGCAGGCGGTAATCTTCATCAGGCACTTCGCCCACAGACGCCCGGTACAGGCGCTTGGGCTCAAAGAACAGTACCGGGTTCGGATCGTGGATGGCTGCCAGCAGCAGGCCCTTGGCCTGGTGCGGGTTGCGGGGTACTACAATCTTGAGCCCCGGGGTGTGTGCGAAATAGGCTTCCGGGGATTGTGAGTGGTAAAGGCCGCCGGCAATGCCACCACCGTAGGGTGCACGAATGGTCAGACCACCAACGTTAAAGAGGTTGCCGGAGCGATAGCGGTATTTCGCCGATTCGTTCACGATCTGATCGAAGGCCGGGAAGATGTAGTCGGCAAACTGGATTTCAGCCACCGGCACAGAGCCCTGGGCGGCCAGACCGTTGGCAAAACCGATAATGCCCTGTTCCACCAGCGGTGTGTTGAAACAGCGGGACTTGCCGTATTTCTGTTGAAGATTACTGGTAGCGCGGAACACGCCGCCAAAAACGCCCACGTCTTCACCGAAACACAACACTTTGTCATCGGCCGCCATGGCGGTATCCAGGGCATTGTTGATGGCCTGGAGCATATTCATCTTGGTCATCTCACGCTCCTCCCTTAACGTGTTCGGCGCTCTTTGGGTACTCATCCGGATATCGACGAATGTGAGCCTTCAGTTTCTCAAACTGCTCGGCCAGCATGGGAGGTACTTCGTCGTAGACATCGGTAACCAGAGTTTCGAGGGCTGGTGGCGAACGCTTCTGGGCCCGCTTCATGGTTTCCAGCACTTCCCGGCGCATGTTTTCCTGGAACTGTTTTTCGTCGTCCTCACTCCACCATTTCTTGCTTTCCAGCCACAGGCGCATGCGCAGGATCGGGTCTTTCTCGCGCCATACCGCTTCCTCGTCTTTGCTGCGATAACCGGACGGGTCGTCGGAGGAGGAGTGGGCCGCAAGGCGGTAGCTCATGGCCTCGATCAATACCGGTCGATTGTGTTTGACGGCCAGCTCCCGGGCGGTTCTGGTGGCTTCATACATGGCCAGTACGTCGTTACCGTCTACCCGGATAACGTCCATCTTGTAGCCATAGGCTCTGGGTGCTACGCCGTCGGCTGCGAACTGTTCGGCTGCGGGGGTGGAAATGGCATAACCGTTGTTCCGGCACAGGAAGATGACGGGTACGCGATGGACAGCAGCCATGTTCAGGGCCGCGTGAAAATCACCCTCGGACGCGGCGCCTTCGCCAAAATAGGTGATGGTGCAGTGGCCGTCTCCCGCCAGCTTCTGGCCATAGGCATAGCCTGTGGCCTGGGGGATCTGGGTGGCCAGGGGCGAAGAGATGGTCATGTAATTCAGCTTTTTCGAGCCGTAGTGCACGGGCATTTGCCGGCCCTTACCATAATCAAGCTCATTGCCGAAAAGCTGGTTCATGAATTCGTCGATGGAAAAACCGCGGTAGGCGAGGGCGCCTTGCTCCCGGTACTGCGCCATGATCATGTCGTTATCATCCAGCGCGGCGGCGCTGCCGATCACGGCGGCTTCTTCACCGGTACACTGCATGTAGAAGCTTAGACGCCCCTGGCGCTGGGCAGCAAGCATACGCTCATCGAGAATCCGGGTGGTGACCATGGCCCGGTAGATGCGAAGGGCTTTGTCTTTTTCAAGATCCGGCGCTTTGGCGCTCTTATAGAGCTTGCCATCCTGCTTAAGGAGCTTGAACGTGGGAATACGGAATTCCGCACCATCGGTGAACGAGGGGGAATACACAACTTTCGATTTTGTTGTTGTCATAGTCCTCTTCCTGGGGTGTTGGCCTGAGGAAACAAAACACGCCTTGTGGGCGTGTCGTTAATGTCATTGTAGACAACCTGGGGAAATCTGGTGTGGATCATTCCAGGCTTGCCTTTACCTTAACGTAAACTGCATCCGTCGGGTAGGCCCAGAATGCGGATTTTTATTTAACTGTGCCACACCGATGAATTTCCCGTGTTGGCCGCAAGCATGCTAACGTCAACACAGGTACTCTATTGAATAGCTTCATTAAACGGACTCTGGTGGGCAGGCATATGAATGTGATCGTGATCGGCGCAGGAATAATGGGAACCACTTTTGCCACCCTGGCGAAGGAGCTGGCGCCCGAACTGGATATCACCATTCTGGAGCGACTGGACAGCCCCGGCGCGGGCAACTCCTGGTCTTTCAACAATGCCGGCACAGGCCACGAGGCCAACTGCGAGCTTAACTATACGCCGGTGGATGGCGAGGTAATCTCGGTGGAGAAAGCCTTGAAAATCCATGCCCAGTTCAACGTTGCCAAGCAGTTCTGGGCCTACCTTGTTCGAAAAGGTGCGATAAAAGAGCCCACTAGCTTCATCAACCAGACCCGCCATTGCACTCTGGTCTCCGAGCCGTCCATCGAGGAACTCAAGCTACGCTTCAAGGAAATGTCCGCTCACCATTTTTTTGAGCGCATGCGCTTTTCCGAGGAGTTTGACGAGATCAAGAGCTGGATTCCCTACACCATGGACGGCCGGCCCCGGAATGAAAAAATGGCAGCGACCGTTGTGGAAACGGGAACCGATGTGAATTTTGGTGCCCTGACTGAACAGATGGCGGAATACGCGACGAAGCAGTTGGGCGTAAAAGTCGAGTATGGCGTCCATGTAAAGCGGGTGCACCGAAACCCAGCGGGGAGCTGGTTGGTAGAAACACAAAGCCGGGGCGCTGCCGTTCAGCATCGAGCCGACATACTGTTTGTTGGCGCGGGCGGGGGTGCCTTCCCCATTCTCAAGAAAAGTCATTTGCCGTTTGCCCGGCGGTTTACTGGTTTTCCGGTGGGCGGGCGTTTTCTGCAGGCGGAAATTACCGAAGAGCAGGCCCGTCAATACCGCGCAAAAACCTACGGCAAGGCGGAAGTTGGCGCACCTCCAATGTCTGTGCCGCATCTGGACCTGCGGGTGTCTGATGGCAGGCATTATTTGCTGTTCGGCCCATTTGCCTCATTCAAGCCCGTTCTGGAAAAAGGGCGCGGATTCATTGATTATCTGAAGGCCATGCGCCTGCACGATATCCCCGGGTTGCTGAGCGTCGCGATAGAGCATTTCCCTCTCGTGAAATACCTGGTTTCTGAGACCTTCAAAGGTGAAAAAAGCATGCTGGAGTCGCTGGAGAAATTCGCTCCGGGCCTGAGCTCCAGGTTTGACTGGAAGCCTGTTGAGGCTGGCCAGCGGGTTCAGATTATCAAGGATGGGGATCTGCAGATGGGCACAGAGATTATCGTGTCGAAGGATAAAACCTACGGCACAATACTTGGGGCGTCGCCTGGCGCTTCGGTGTCACCTGAGGTGATGCTGCGTGCCCTGGAGCAATTGTTCCCGGCGGTATTTGCCGGAGAATCCGCCAGATCCAAGCTGAAAGAGATGTTCCCTGAGGACAATCTGGATACACTGATCAGCAATCCGGAGCGGTATCGCGAGATTCGGGACGCCGTAAACTCAGCCTTGGGCATCCAGTCAGAGATACCAGCGTAGCCAGGCGTTCTCAGGGACGAACACAAATAGTGAAAGCACTTGAACTCAAGGTTCCACCCGTTGTTCTGGTTATCCTTTTCGGGGCGGCCATGTGGGCTATTTCGAGGCTGTTGCCGTCTGGCTACTTTACGGTTCCGGGCAGGCTGATTCTTTGTACCCTCATGGTCCTGGCTGGCGCAGGTATTGCCCTGGCCGGCGTTCTGGCATTTCGTGCAGCAGGCACCACCGTGGACCCTCGTACGCCTCATCAGTCTGCCAGCCTGGTGGTTGACGGGATTTACCGTTACACCCGCAATCCCATGTACCTCGGATTTCTGCTGATGCTTATTGCGTGGAGCCTGTATCTGGGCAGTGTATTTGCTGCGCTGTTACTGCCTCTGTTCATGCTGTACATGAATCGCTTCCAGATTAAACCCGAGGAACGTCATATGCGGGCATTATTCGGGGACGATTACGCCCATTACACCTCACGTGTTGGGCGATGGTTCTAACCGGGGAGCGGCATATCGCCGGGCTGCACATGTAATGGCATCAGGCAAACCAAGATACCAAGTTCTCGAGGCATCTCTGCGCGAAGGCATACTGTCGGGGCGGTGGCGGCCTGGCGAACGCATACCTTCAATAAGAAAGCTATGCCAGAACCATAGCCTTGCCAAAATTACCGTTCAGCACGCACTGCAACGTCTGGAAGCGCAGGGGTTGGTCGAGGCTCGTGAACGCAGTGGCTTTTTTGTGTCTATGGCGCCAAACCGATTTGAGAGCCCAAGTCATCCTGTAACGCTGGAAGCGCCTCAGCCCGTATCCGTCAGTCAGGTTTTTCAGGACATTATGAGCCGAAGTGCGGCTTTCGATCTGCTACCGGGCTCCGACAAGAATGAAGTACCTGCTGGCATCGTGCAGCTGAATCGCTCTATTTCCCGGGCATTGAGGCGCCAGCGCGGAGACTTTCAATACTATGATGAGCCGGCAGGAGACCCTTCGTTACGGCAACAGATAGCGCTGCGGGCGGCAAAACGTGGTTGGCAGGCAGAAGCAGATGAGCTTTGCATCACGTCTGGTTGCCAGCAGTCACTGTTCCTTGCGCTGATGGCGGTATGCCAAAAGGGTGATGTCGTTGCGGTTGAAGCACCCGGTTTCTATGGAGTTCTTCAGTTGCTGGAGCAACTGGGGCTTCAAGTAGTAGAGATTCCGGCATCGGCGGAAACGGGACTGGATGTCGGTGCTTTTGAGCAAACATTGCAGCGTTGGGACATCAAAGCCTGCGTGGTCTCTCCGTCGTTTGCTACCCCCACTGGCGCTTCAATGTCACTGCATTCCCGAGTACATCTGATAGAGCTCGCAGAACGCCATGATCTGGCGATCATAGAAGACGACATATACGGCGAGTCTGGCTGGCTGGTCGTGCCGGATACACTGAAAGCCGTCGACCACCCGAACAGGGTCATCCACTGTAGCTCGCTTTCCAAAGTGCTTTCCCGGGACCTGCGTTTGGGCTGGATATCCGGAGGGCGATGGCACGACGACATCGTTCGGCTGAAGCTTACATCACAGCTTGCCAGTAGCCGGTTCATTCAGCGCGGAGTTGCAGATTTTTTCGCGGATGGCGGGTATGCGGCCTACCTGCGGCGATACCGCCAGCAACTGCAGTGCCAACGAGACCAGTTGCTCGATTTGCTGGGTACATGGCCCATCCCGATTCGGGCAACTTCTCCGGCAGGAGGGTTGGCGCTGTGGCTGGAATTGCCAGAGCATGTTGACACCATAAAGCTGTATAACCGCGCCTTGGACGAGGGTGTCGTGATCACTCCAGGTGAGCTATTTTCGATGTCCGGGAAATTCTCAAACTGTTTACGGCTCAGTTTTGCGCACCCCTGGACGAGAGCCAGAGCTGAGGCATTAATGCGGCTCCCCGGTCTGATGGCCTGACACAAACCCTCATCTGTCCCTATCAATTTCAAAAAATGTGGTCCTGCCTCTAATAAACCAATACCTCTATCCTGCCGCCACTCGATCACATCCGATGACAGGTAAGGGGTGCAGCGGTGACCCAGCTCATTTCCGTAAAACAGCTCGACCAGGCGCCTGGCGCCAGAGGAAACCAGAAAATACAGCCACGATCCTTTACGGGCCTTTATCGACGCTTGAGGCTCTGCGGAGGAGCTGTACTGTTCGCCCTGTATTTTGGGGTCGTCTGGCTGAACTGGAATGACCGTCAGGCCGTGCTTTGGGATCTGGCGGCGAAAGAGTTCCATATCTTTTCAGCCACGTTCTGGCCAGAAGATCTCATTCTGTTATCGGCAATTCTTCTGATATGCGCATTCGGACTCTTCTTTATCACGATGTGGGCCGGCCGTGTGTGGTGTGGCTATGCCTGCCCACAAAGTGTCTGGACCTGGGTATTCCTGTGGGCAGAGCGCTTAGCCGAGGGCGATCGCTCCCGAAGAATCAAGTTGGACAGAGCCGGGCCAAGTGTAAATAAAGCAGCCCGAAGAGCCTGCAAACATGGCCTCTGGCTCATAATCAGCCTGATTACCGCGATTACGTTTGTTGGATATTTCACCCCGATCCGGGCCCTGACTGGAGATTTGGTGAGCCTGGAGGCGTCTGGCTGGGCTGCGTTCTGGGTCTTCTTTTTTACCGCAGCCACCTATTTGAATGCGGGCTGGCTCAGGGAGAAGGTCTGCTTTCACATGTGCCCTTATGGCCGCTTTCAATCTTCCATGGTCGATGCCGATTCGATGGTAGTGAGCTATGACGCGGCGAGGGGAGAGCCCCGGGGTTCTCGTCGAAAGGGTGAGCAGCGCGCCCCGGACGACGGCCTCGGAGACTGCATTGATTGCCAGTTGTGCGTTCAGGTCTGCCCGACAGGTATCGACATTCGCGACGGACTGCAAATGGAATGCATTGGTTGCGCGGCCTGCATTGATGCCTGCGATTCCATCATGGACAAGATGGGGTACGACCGGGGACTGGTTCGCTATGCGAGCGAGCGGGAACTGGCCGGTGGCCTTACCCGTGTGCTGCGACCCCGTCTGATCGGCTATTTCCTCCTGCTGGTTTCGACGATCGCCTTGTTCTCCTGGGGCGTCGCGTCCCGGCCGCTGGTGACCCTTGATGTAGAGCGGGATCGAGGGATGTACCGGTTTACTGCAGACGGTCAGATTGAAAACAGCTATCTGTTGAAAGTAAGAAACAAGGACAGCGAGGCGAGGTTTTTTATACTTGACGCAGTAGGACTTGAGCATGGCGAATATCAGGGGCCAGGCAGTCTGGCGCTGGAGCCCGGGGAAAAAGCCGAGATTCCCGTATCCGTTACCTATCCGCCCGAATATCTCTCCAGTGCCGATGTGAATATTCAGTTTGAAGTCATCTCAATGGACAGTAAGGGTGCGCCTGTAACCTCCCGATCAACCTTCCTCGGGCCCAGGTAGTGTCTGGCCACGGCGAGCATCCTATCTCTTGCCGTCACTACATGCCAAATGCTGGCATGCCCGAGAGGGTGTGCCAGTTACCGGCATGGCGCGTCACTTGTGCCAGCAGCTGGCATCGCTATAATTGGCGCCCGCTTCGGCGTGCCCAGGCTGCGATTTTACCGCTCGGCCCCGGCTACGCCAGAAACTGGCACCGGCAGAAGCTTGTGCCACTTGTTGGCATGACGCCTCCAGAGAGTCTATGTACCGCGATTTCAAGACCACCCTTGAGCTCATTACCACTGTGCTGGATAACGCTGATCTGACTTCAGATGAGATCCGAAGACGTTATGCCAACATGCCTGACCGGACATTTAAGCGACACATGGCGATTGCCCGCAAACACGGCGCACAGATGGAATGTGTCTCTGATCCTGCCGGCCGCTATACCTGGATTTGTCGCAACAGAAATCAGATAGAGAGCCGAGTCCGAACCTGGCTGATCTTTGAGCGCGAACGAACACTGGTGGGCGATTCCCAGCTCGACCTTTTGCATCAGTCGCTGTAGTGGCTGTCGCCACCATTGCCTCGATTTTGCTAAGCTTTCAGAGAGCAGGGAGAAGATGCAATGGCCTTCCATAACCCGGATCCGAAAATCCGTGAAATCGAACGTGACAATGCCCGACTACGTGCCGAATTTTTCGCCGAACTGTTTGGCGGTGCCTGGCGTGTGTTTCGCCGGGTTTTGTTGCGCTGTCGGGTCCGCCAGCCGCGCGTTTGTTGCATGAAAACGGAGTGCGCACCCCACGAACATTCTGATCAGCGAAGTGCAAGCTGCTCACAGGTACCGCGCTGACGTTTGCCCCGTATACCTGACGAACAACGACGAGATTGGCATTTTATGGCTGCGGCAACCGAAAGTGAGCTTCGGAGTAACCGATATATGCACCCGGTGGTGGCGACGATTGCGGTGCTTTTCAGGAACGATGAGGTTTTGCTGGTGCGCCGTGCTAACCCGCCGGACGCGGGTCGCTGGGGGTTTCCGGGTGGAAAAATGGAACTGGGAGAGACTATCGAAGCCGCCGCTGTCAGGGAGTTGTTCGAAGAGACCGGCATTCGGGCGACCGCCGGTAAGGTATTCAATGCTGTGGATGCCTACGACGTCGGGGCTGAAGGGCATCTTCGTTCCCACTTTGTCTTGATCGCCGTTCTCTGTTATTGGGAGGAGGGTGAGCCGATAGCCGCCGACGATGCACTGGATGCGGCGTTCGTTCCGATGGCGAGCCTGGGCTCAAGCGACCTCGCTCTGAGTCTTGATGTTGAGGAGATTGCGCGAGAAGCCTACCAGCTGACGCTTACAGCTAGCTCTGACACATAGTCAAGTATGTTTTTTGGGGTCGTGGTGCCGCGAAAGGGATAGGGCTTTTTAACAATCATGGCGATGCGATGTAACACCCGAGCCGGCGGGGTTACTGATAGACAGCCTTAACAACGATTGTAGCAACCTTCAGGAGCCCACCATGGCGCATAAATTTGCGGAAATCGCTTTTACCCAGGCTGTTAAGCAGGTTCAGGAGGAAATGGGCAGCCGGTCGGGTTACTCATCCATTGAGACTGGCCCGGACCGAAATCATCTGTTGAGAGAGCGGGAACGCTCGTTCATCGAAGCGCGTGACAGCTTCTATATCGCCAGCGTTAGTGAGACAGGCTGGCCATACATTCAGCACCGAGGTGGGCCAGTCGGTTTTTTGAAGGTAATGGATCAGTCGACGATCGGGTTTGCTGATTACTCGGGCAACCGTCAGTACGTCACAACGGGAAACGTCCTGAACAATGATCGCGTGGCGCTGTTCCTGATGGACTATCCGAACCGTAGGAGGCTGAAACTGCTCGGCCGGATGGCGCTTGTGGGTTCCGACCAGCCGTTGATTCTGGACGATCTGCAGGACGGTCATTATGACGCGAGAGTAGAGAAGGGCATGCTCATTCACGTCGAAGCCTTCGACTGGAATTGTCCGCAACACATAACCCCTCGCTACACTCAAGCAGAGGTCGAAGCCCTGCTCGAGTTCATGCGCGACGAGGTCTGAACCAATATCACAGGGAAGACTGAAGCTTACCGCTGTAGTGCCGGAGTTTGCCTACGGTTACCGACCAGTCATCTGCCCCTACCATATCGGTAAACTCTCCGTGAGCTTCTTCCCATCGTACCAGTGCTTGCTGATATATTTCCTCGCCCTCCGCCGTCAGAGCCAGGCCTAGTGAACGCTTATGGCCAGTTGGCTGGGACTGCAGCAAACCCTTGGCAATCAGTTTTTCAACCGTGCGCTGGAGTGATGTCCGCTCCATGCCGAGTAGCTCCGCCAGCTCGTTGATAGAGTTTGGGGGTGACAGTTTGATGGCGTTCAGAATTGAGAACTGGGTAATCCTGAGACCGGTATCGGAAAGGTGATGGTTGTAGTGCCGGGTTACCAGCCGGGAAAAAACGCGGGAGTAGAGCGCAGCGCAGGTTCTGGCAACATCAAGCGGCGTTGTTTCCTGATCGACAGACTGCTCAGACATGTTGGGCTCCTGCCCTTGAAGTGTATATGCATGATCCTAGGTCGTAGTACATGCATTGTCCAGACAATCGGATAAATGGATTTGCTGCGAATCTGGCGTAGCTCCAGTAACAGATAGGCCCGCTGGACGTCTGTGCAGTAAGGATCACTCTATAACGTCCTCATCAAACACGAGGGAGGCACCATGAAAAACCAGGAACTTAACCTGTTACACGTGTTCAGCGCCATCATGACGGAAGGTTCAATCACACGAGCGGCGGACCGCCTAGGTATGACCCAGCCAGCGGTTTCGAACGTGGTGTCCCGAATGCGGACGGCCTGGAAAGATCCTTTGTTTGTGAAGCGGGGGCGGCAGGTAGAACCGACCTCGTATGCGCAAAGCCTTTGGGAACAGATCCGCAATCCGCTGTACGAACTGTCCAATGCGGTAAACTCCACACGCTTCACGCCCAGTGAATCCCGCAGGACGTTCAGGGTAGCTGTTACCGATCTGATTCTCGAGATGGTCTGGCAACCGCTGGTCTCCGAGCTGCAGAGAAGTGCGCCGGGGATTGATCTCCATGCGGTTCCTTTCTCGCCCGCCACTGCAGCGAACCATCTGCGTGAGGCAAGTGTCGATTTCGTGATCGGTTTTTTCGAGCAGCACGATCACAGCCTGAGAAGCCTCTGGCTGTTCGACACCGGTTATGCATTGGCCATGAGAAG
The DNA here is from genome assembly GCF_003634635.1 of Marinobacter nauticus. Lineage (GTDB taxonomy): Bacteria > Pseudomonadota > Gammaproteobacteria > Pseudomonadales > Oleiphilaceae > Marinobacter > Marinobacter nauticus. The sequence continues at coordinate 301,277 of NZ_RBJB01000002.1, forward strand.
TGGCCATGAACTGAGCGGCCGGGCAGTTGATCTTGATTCCTTTCTCAGTGCTCAACATCTGCTGGCAACCATGTCTGGCGAGGCCCATGGTGTTGTCGACGATACACTCAACCGGCGTGGTCTGGAGAGACGCGTGGCGGTGACGGTAAACCACTTTTCCGCGGTTCCGAATCTGCTCAGGAATTCCGACCTGGTTGCCACCATCCCGGAAGTTATTACCGGAGACTGCGAATTCTGCGCAGGTATTTCCATCACGAGTCTGCCAATTGAGGTGGAGCCTACCAGCCTGTACCTCGCATGGCACACTCGCCACGACCGGGATCCGGGCATTATCTGGATTCGGAGCGTGATCGAACGGGTCGCAAAAGAGCGTTGGGCAAACGCGATGGCGGCCAGAGCGCTCGATTGCGGTCCGCTAACCGTGATTAAACCCGCCCTGGACAATCGGCCCATTAACTAGAACGCTTGTCCCTTTGTGGCGGTGCTCCGGTGGTTACTATTTCTCTCGTAGACATCAACCACTGGATAAACCAACATGAAAAACATCACTGCCAAAGCCTTGCTTCTTGTTTCCATCGCCCTGATCTCCGCTTCCGCCAGCGCAACCCTGGCGGACCGAAAATCAGACATCGAAGATTACAGTCACTCCGTGAGTAGCCTGTACAGCGGTCAAAAAGTCATTCGCGGCCAGGTTATTCTGAAGTAAAGCGCAATACCAACTAAAAAGGGGCAAGGATTCAGAATCCTTGCCCCTTGGCTGTTGCAGCTCTATCAGGCCACGTTTGCGTTTTCCTCAACTACGTTTTTCTCAGCTTCGGCGGCTGTCGCGTTCAGTTTTTTCCACTCCCTCGGCGTCATGCCTGTATTCTTTTTGAAGGCCCTGGAGAATCCAGAGGCGTCCTCATAGCCCACCTCAAAGCAGATAATCGACATAGGCTTGTCCTTCAGGATGAGTTTTTTCGCCGCGGATATCCGTGAGTTCTGAACATATTCGCCAGGTGCCAGACCGAGCACGTTCTTGAAGTGCTGAATAAAGGTCGAGCGGGACATCATCGCAACTTCAGCAAGCTTCTCCACGGAAAGGTCCCCGTTCAGGTTGCTGTCAATGCGATTCAAGACCTTGCTGAGCTGTCGATCCGCAAGCGCGGATAGCATTCCCTTGGGTGTTTCCCCTTCGGAGACAATGTGCCGGAGCACATTCACGAAAATCACCTCGACCAGTCGGTTCATAACCGCGTCCCGTCCCTCCTGGGCAGCTTCGGCTTCAGCGAACAGCACATCCACGAATGATCCGAGGCCCTGAACCGAAGAGAGTGGAAGTACGACTGTTGGAGGTAGCGCACCAAGGACCGGGTTGCGCGACCCAGTCTGAAACTTGATTGACGCGCAAATCATCTCGGCGCCTTCCTTGTTGGCACCGAAAAGCTGATGGGGCTGGGACCGCACTGAGAAAATCATGGTTGGTTCTGTGAGCGTAACCTTCTCCCGGTTGCCTTCCATGATGTCGAGCACCCCCGAACGGAGTACATGGATGTAACCGGTTCCTTCTTCTTCAAAGGAAGCGAGACCACAAAGCTGACCCCGAAAGAACACGCCGGCGTTTACGTTGAGCTGGTCGAGAATGTAAGAAAGCCTGTCCATAAGCCACTCCAGATAATTGGCATAGAAGTTTGAACGATCGTACTCATTCAGTACCGCCCGAGGTCTTAATGTTTCAAACGTAGTCATCATTCATTCAAAGGAGATACCCAATGACTCGTTTCAACAAACTTCGTGCCTTCGTTGCTGTTGCTGCCATGAGCGCTGCCTCTGTTGCTTTTGCTGCTGATATCGACATGAATGCCGACGCCAATGATGTTGCCATCAGCGGCTACGATCCTGTGGCTTACTTTTCCGATTCAGAAGCTACCAAGGGTTCTGCGGAATACACCGCCACCTACAAGAACGCGATCTACCATTTCTCCAGCGCCGAGAATCGTGATCTGTTCCGTGCCGACCCCAGTGCCTATGCGCCTCAGTACGGTGGTTACTGCGCGTTTGGCGTAACCATGGAGAAGAAGTTCGACGTTGATCCCGAAGCCTGGCGGATTGTCGATAACAAGCTCTACCTGAACCTGAACAAAGACGTGCAGAAGCGTTGGCTCACCGATGTGCCCGGTTTCATCGCCAATGCCAACGACATCTGGCCGGAGATCAAAACTGTGGAAGCAGCCGAGCTGTAATTCCCTGCCAATGATATGAGCACGTCCCGGGGTCCTTGGCGTTATTGCTCGGGGACCCTGAAACAAACTGTGAAGGTGATAGATATGAACCAGAAACTTCTTTTCAGCGCGGCACTGGCGGCGGCATTGGCCGGCGCCAGTGCCGCGCCCCTGGCTCACGCAGGTGGCAAAGAAAAGTGTTACGGCATTTCGCCTGTAGGTGGTAACGATTGTGCGAACCTTGCCGGAACCCACTCCTGTGCAGGGCAGTCCAAAGTCGCCAACGACCCGGGTGAGTACAAGATTGTCGAGAAAGGCACCTGCGAGGATCTGGGTGGTTTTGACAAGGAAACGGCCCTGAAAATCATTGCTGAGAAAAGCAAGGGTTAAGCGCCATGAGTAATCGTCAGGCCACAGTCCAGAGCCAGCCGGAACTCAAGAAGACCGCCGTTGGGGTAGGGCTGCGATCCGAGCACTATCAGGACGTACTGGAACAGGCACCCGCGCTCGATTTTCTTGAGGTTCATTCGGAGAACTTCTTCGGAGACGCCGGCATCGCTGTCGATCTGCTACAAGAGATCTCGGCCAGCACGCCGATCAGTCTGCATGGCACCTCGGCAGGTCTAGGGTCTCTTGAGTCTGTTCCTGACGATTACCTCAAAAAACTGAAACGCCTCGTGGAACGGGTGGATCCGGTGCTCGTGTCGGACCACCTGTGTTTTACCTGGGCGAGGATCGGTGGAAGGCTCTTTCACGGTGGTGATCTGCTACCCATTCCCTACACCAAAGACAGTTTGCAGCATGCAGTGAACAATATTGACCGCGTGCAACAGTACCTTGGCCGTCAGATCGCTATCGAGAATGTCTGTGCCTACATCGAGTTTGACCAGAGTGATTTCGACGAGGCGAGTTTTCTCAGTGAAATCGTAGCTCGCACGCAGTGTGGCTTGATCCTCGATATCAACAATCTGATGGTGAACGCCCGAAATGGGCAAGTCTCAAATCTGGAGAACTTTGTTGATCGCTACGTCGGATCACTCGACCACTCTGCGATCACCGAGATTCATCTTGCGGGCTCGACGCCCGTGGGTGAAGAAGAGCTGCTGATCGACGACCACGCCTGCCCGGTATCTGAGGCTGGCTGGCAAACCTACGAACGCGCACTCAATGCGATCGGCCCAAAGCCCACCTTGATTGAGTGGGATAACAACCTCCCATCCTGGCGCGAGCTTCTTGGGGAGGCTACCAAGGCCAGAAAGGCTCAGCGCCGGGTACTGGGGAGGGAGCACAGCCATGAATCTCTCTGATTACCAGGCTCATTTCCTCGAATTCCTGTTCGGCGGCACGAGCAATCCGGTGCGGCCCAATTCAGAGGTGTATCGATTTGGGGTTGAGGCAAAGGCAGTTCGAGCCCTCGAGCAAGGTTATCCAACCGTGAGGGCACTGGTAGGCCCTGCCGACTTTGAAGGGCTGGCCCTCGATTATTTCAGGATGATCCGCAAACAGAGCGGAGACTGGGGCGATTTCGGCTGGGGCTTCCCGAGCTGGATTATCTCGCATCGGATCTCAGACCGCGTTCCTTATCTCTCCGATGTGGCGCGCCTCGACAATTACATCGGGCGAGTCGAGAGAAGCCAATATGAAGAGGTGAACGTCGACAGCTTCGCCGTAATTGGAGAAGACCTGGCGTCCTGCTCTCTGATTCTCAACAAAGGACTCCAGTTTTTCCGCTCCATGTACCCGGTGGTCAGTATCTGGGAGGCGCACAAAAGCGAGACACCGAAGGACACACTCAGTTTTGCTCAGGCGAAGAGAATGATCGCCAGGGGCCGAGGCCAGAATGCGCTGATCTATCGCGCAGGTTGGAAAGGGATGGCGGAACTCATTCCTGAGAAAGACTTATTGTTGCTGGAGTCAGTCAGAAACCAGCGGAGTATTGCCGAAGTCTTTGGCGAGGATGTTCTGAAAGACACCAGCTTTACCCATTGGCTGCAAGACATGATCGCAAAAGGCGTCATTGTTGGCGCCAAAGCCATTCATTAAGAGGAGATTGACATGAAAACGTTGGCATACAGTTTCTATGGTTTGAACGATTCGGTTCAGCGACTGATTGGCAGCCTGCTACCCATTGCACTGCTTCTCGGGCGGCTTTATGTGGCCTGGGTCTTTTTTAAAGCTGGTCTCACAAAGATTGATGACTGGGGAACCACGCTGTTTCTGTTTGAGGAAGAATACAGTGTTCCGCTGTTGAGCCCCGAGTTTGCGGCCTTCCTGGCGACCTTTGGTGAACTGGTTTTTCCGGTGTTGCTGGTCATTGGCCTGTTTTCCCTGGTGTCTTCGTTGGGTCTGTTCGTCATCAACATTGTTGCGGTAATCAGTCTTGAAGCGATCGCGCCAGCAGCGGAACTGTATCACGTGGTCTGGGGCTTGATCCTGATGGCTCTGGCTATGTGTGGTCCGGGTGTGTTCTCCCTGGATAAGCTGATTGGCGACCGGTTGAGAAAAGCCTGAGCCATAATCGTTCACCCCTTGGCGTATTCGGCATTTACCCTCGCATCGATATTGTTCACCGAGTACGCCCTTTTTATTCTTCAGAAAGTTCCCGGAGGAACCTCGTTGTGCCGATTGTAAATCTGAATACGTTTGACGAATTGGGCGATCTCGCCAATAAACACGAATGGTTGCTCCTGGATTTCTGGGCACCCTGGTGTGCGCCATGCAAGGTCATGAATCCCGTGCTTGAACAGTTCAGTGAACTGAATCCTGATAATGCCATCATCAAGGTGGATGTGGATCAGGAGCATGAAATCGCTGCCAAATTTGGCGTCAGGGCCATTCCGACACTGGTTCTGTTGAGACGAGACCAGTTCATGGGCCAGGAAACCGGGTCGAAATCCCTGAAGGATCTGAACAAGTGGATCGACGGCCTGAAACATAAGGTATCGCAGTTGGCGTGAGTTGTTGCCGGTTTTAAGAGTACACTCAGTTTGCTGGGCTTAACCCCGGCTTTTTTATTTGCAAACCGGGTAAGATGTCCACTCATCCTCCATCCCGACGAAACCCATGCACGTGTTTAAGAAATAGATCAGACGATGACAGGCAACATACCGAAATGCCAGTCTTGGGGCTCCCCAGCCTGTACCTAGATGTGTGCGCAGATGTGCCCAACGGGGATTGATATTAGCGACGATTCGCAGATTAGGTGCACCGGATGTGCGGCATGCATGGATTGGTCCGACCAGTGTTGGGACCTAACCCGATTGGCATCGCAAATCGGGGCCGGCTTTTGATCGAAAGGCCGCCCCGAATGAAGCCTACGGATTCATAATGCGCTTGAATTCATTTTCTGGCGGCAGCCCAAGCCGCACTCCAACAGTCCCGGTGCCGTCTTTGTAATAAATTCCGGGAGTGGCACTGACACCAAGCTCCGACATCAGCCGGTTATTAGCTTCTACTTTGGCCTGGCCACGCTCGGACGCATCGTCTACCGGCACAATGCCGCCGCTTCGGAAGGACTCAAAGTTTTTGATGTAGGCTCCGAGGGGCTTCTTCGAACCAAGGATTGTTGCAGCTTTTGCGACGCTGTCGTGGGCCAACACGCCTACCACGATATGTCGGATTTGAACGGTACCGGCATTGAGCCAGGGCAAAGCGGCTGTGCGAAACCTGTGGCAATAGGGGCAATTGGGATCGACGAAGGCGTAAATGACGGTTTCGGCGTTTGGGTTGCCGTCCTGAATCCAATGGCTATTCTCGAGCTTGCTCCACGCTTGCTTATTCTGGGCATCGATGAACAACTCCTGCACCTTTGGCGCTGAGAGGTTGGCGCCATTCTTATCAATCAATGTTCCAACGAATGCGTGTTCGCCATCGCGCGTAACATAGATCGTGACCGGGGAGCCTTTTGAATCCAGTACATATCCGGTCATTCCGTCGACAGCTTTGAAAGACGACACAACTTTCAGGCCTCGATCTGTCACCTGTCTAATGATTTCTGAGTGGCCGCCGGAAGCGTGGGCTGTTGCCGAGAAAAGAAAGGCTGCGCTGATTAAAGCAGACAGCCCGGAGGTTGATTTTTCTATGATTGCTACCCATTTTCACAATTGGATCAATTGGTTGATGGGGTAATGTATTTCGAATCATGGTTGGAAAGGCGGCAGATTATGCCGAAAAATCTGCAGAAGGTTTTAAGTACTCGAACCCCGGCGAGTCTGAATTTAACTATTGCCTTTCACTCTGGCTACGTTTTAATCTAAAGGTAGTTGCAAATAACAACTAAAGAGCATCTGAGACGTTACAGACGCAGGATGTAACAGGGCCCATCTCCGAGGGCAGTGCCATTCCGTATGATGAGTGGACTGAAAAACTGGGCACTGCTTATGGGCTTTGGAAGCCGAGGAAAGCCCCGTCTGATGACTTTACGGCAGGAGTCGTTCATCGTTCCGTTGGTAACTTCGGGATCGTCAACTGCGTTTGCGACCCCTGTGGTGGTGCTCGCCAGGCTAAAGAGATATCCGGCGATGACCTGGAGACAGTCATCTTGCAACTGGTTCTTTCGGGGCAAGAGAGGTTCACGATTGATTCGAAACGCTTCGAACTTATGGCCGGGGATATTATTTTATGGAATACAACGCGCCCAATGACATTCGATGTTACGGAAAAGCTGCACAAGATCTCGGTGCTGATGCCACTGGCGCGTTTAAGGAACTGGCTGCCAGGCTCTTGGCATCTGATTGATAATAAATTCGCCAGAGACTCCACCACAGCATCTTTGTTATGCGCGTTGATACAGTCAATGGCGCCGCAATTTCTAGCCGGCAGGCTGGAGAACAGCGACGCTTTAACGGATGCGCTGATGGGTACACTGGTCAGTACTCTCGGACCGCCGACTAGTCGCGGCGAGTTTTTTGAACGTCATCAACTAATTCGGATCAAGCGTTTCATCGATACACATTTGAATAATCCGGACTTATCCCTCCAGGGTATTGCTTCTGCGCACCAAATTTCCTTGAGGCACCTGCATTCTCTTTTCCAATCGGAAGGGCAAACTGCATTGCAATATCTGATAAGCCAGCGCCTGCTGCGCTGTCGGCGGGATCTTTCGAATCCTGCGATGACGGGCCGAACGATCACGGAAATAGCGCTTGGCTGGGGTTTCCAGCATCCCACTCACTTCAGCAGACGTTTTAAGTCCGAGTTTGGCTTGACCCCCTACGAATTTCGGCATACCTCGAATGCCGATTGACTTTGCCAAGACCGAGTGAACAAGCCTGCACGGACAGTTCAAAGAAGATTCACCCAGAAGCATGCTGCCACCTCTGAATCCCCCTAATGTGGATGCATAACTGATCTATCGAGATGTGTCCCCAAGGCGGAGCTGGAGGAGTGCAGCATGAATATCCAACCAAAAAACATTCGGAAATTAACCGCCTTTGAGCGGGAGGCTGATTTAATAGAAGGCTTGCAAACCGGGCATCGGATCGCTTTCGATGAAGCGTATCGGAAATACCACCCAGTGATGCTGAGGGTGGCAGCTAAATACGCCTCTACAGCGGTTGCCGAAGATATTGCCCAGGAGGCCTGGTTGGCTGCAATTGGGGCTATCGCGTCTTTCGAGGGCCGTTCGTCGCTGAAAACCTGGCTGTGCCGGATAGTGACCAATAAAGCGTTTAATACCTATCGGGAAAAGCGGCCGGAATTCCCTGCGACGCCAAGCCTTGCAATGCTGTCAGACCAATCAGCCGAGAACCAGGGAGTGCTTCCTGTCATCTCAGCGAACCGGAACTCGCTGTGCAGACGTCCAGAGACCGGGAGCGCATTCAGATTGAAATGAAGAATATGAACCGGGAGCACGCCCACGCGATTCTGTTGAAAGGTATGACCCAACTGACGGGCTCGCAGGTATCTGACGTTCTGCAGATTTCCCATGGAAACCTCCGGGTCATTCTGCATCGAGCGAGAAACGAGCTAGCGGCCGTCCTCCAGGCATAAGGGTAGCGACCGCGCTCTTAAAGTTAATAGTCCGCCAGCTCGATAAGGTATCAGAGCCCCAGATCGCTCAAGCCGGGGTGATCATCCGGTCTGCGCCCCAGGGGCCAACGGAAAAGACGATCTGACTCTTTGATGGGACTGTCGTTGATGCATGCAAAACGGCGCTGCATGAGACCGTCCGCATCGAATTCCCAGTTTTCATTGCCATAGGAACGGAACCAGTTCCCGCTGTCGTCATGCCATTCGTAGGCATAGCGCACGGCGATGCGGTTGTCGGTATAAGCCCAGAGCTCTTTGATCAGACGGTAATCCAGTTCACGATTCCATTTGCGGGTAAGGAATTCTTCAACCTCCTCGCGGCCATTGGCGAACTCGGCCCGGTTACGCCAACGGGTGTCTTCCGTGTAGGCGAGGGCGACCTTCGCAGGGTCACGGCTGTTCCAGCCATCTTCTGCAAGGCGGACTTTTTCAATGGCGCTTTCACGGGTAAAGGGAGGTAGTGGTGGACGTTGGGTGCCCATATAGTTTCTCCAGTTTTAGCAAATCACAGATAAAAAGCCGCCTGGCTCAGAGCAGAGCGGCCAGCTCGTTTCGTGCACGGTGCAGGATGACCCGCAGGTTTCCATGGGAAATCTGCAGAACGTCAGATACCTGCGAACCGGTGAGCGGGCTCATCCCCTTCAGCAGAATTGCGTTGGCGTGATCCCGGTTCATATTCTTCATTTCAACGCGAATGCGTTCCTGAACCTTTGCAGTCTGGGTAGCCAACTCAGGTTCGCTGAGATGCCCGGCGGCGCCATTTAATTGGTTATCCGGTGAGTTATCGGACAACAGGGCAAGGCTGGGCGTCGCAGGGAATTCTTTACGTTTTTCCCGGTAGGTATTAAACGCTTTATTGGTCACGATCCGGCACAGCCAGGTTTTCAGCGACGAACGGCCCTCGAAAGAAGCAATGGCTCCAATGGCTGCCATCCAGGCCTCCTGAGCGATATCCTCGGCAACCGCTGCAGAGGTGTATCTGGCCGCAACTCTCAGCATCACTGGATGATATCTCCGGTAAGCTTCCGTAAAGGCTTTTGGTTGCCCGGCCTGCAGGCCATCTATCAAATCAGCTTCAAGCCCAAACACGGGCGCTTTCCGCGTGGTTTTGATTTGTATGTCCATCGTGCTCTTCTCCGTGTCGTATTCGCTGGTGGTTCGTAAATGGCACCGACAACAACACCAGTCAAAAAACACCTTGTTCATAACGCCCGTGGCATTTCCTGAAGTAGACAGGTCGGTCTATTTTTAATTCTAGACAGATCTGTCTAATTTGGTCAAGATATATTCAGTGAAAAAAATAGAGGTCTGGAGATGGGACGAAGACAGGATTTGATCGATACGGCATTGCGACTGTTCTACGAGCACGGAATTCATGCTATCGGTATCAACCAGGTGCTTCAGGAGTCGGGTGTCGCAAAGCAAACGCTCTACAACCACTTCGAGAGCAAGGACAGCCTGGTAGAGGCGGCTGTCGAACATCGAGACAAGCTGTTTTTCCAATGGCTGGAGTCGCGAATGAACAGTCGACCGGCAGGAAGGGAGGCTCTCATGGAAATGTTCGATGCCGTTCACGATTGGTTCAATAACCGCGTACCGACACTGCATCGTTTCTACGGGTGCTTTTTTATCAACACCTGTGGTGAGTACAGTGATCCCGAGCATCCGGTACACAAACGATGTGCGGCTCACAAAAGCAGGATTTTTGAACTCCTGAAGCGGCATGCTCTGGAAATCTACAGTTCAGAAACTGATGCAGAAGAGTTGGCTAACGCTCTGTTTTTACTGAAAGAGGGCGCTATTGTTAAGGCCCACGTTGAAGGTGATCTGGATGCTGCGCTGAAGGCAAAAGCGATTGCCTCAAGGATGATTTCGCCGCACTGAGAGTCAGCGCGGCGAAATCAGGGTAGTTAACGATACCTGGAAACGGGCACATTCAGCCCGGAGGATTTCTGGCAATCCCGCTCGCTGGACAGCTTGCCGAGCATGAAAACGCAGAATGGAACGCAGTAGGTCAAGGCTGCCGGCAGCCACTGAATCTTCTCGTATCCGAACAACGCATCATGCTGGTTGATCAGCGACAGAATCGAACCTACTACGAGGGCAACCTTGGCCGCCTGTTTGTGGTAACGCCTGAACAGTTCAAGCAACTGCATGGGATACCTCCTCACGTTCTATCTTTTTCAGCTGTTCTGCGGCATCCCGGAAGGCGGTGCGGACACCCTCTTCAATAACCGGGTGATAGAAAGGCATCCCGAGTATCTCGTGTACCGTAAGAGACTGCTGCACGGCCCAGGCCAGTAGGTGGCCAATATGCTCCGCAGCCGGTCCAAACATTTCTGCGCCCATTAGAGTGCCGTTGTGCTGGTCTGCGTAGACCTTCAGCATTCCCTGGTTTTTGGCCATTACCCGGCTTCTTCCCTGATTGTGGAAGCTAACCTTCCCGGTAATGAAGGTGTGTGGCACCAGTTCGTGGGCTCGCTTGCCCACACTGGCAATCTGGGGGTCGGAAAAGACAACGCCCAGCCCGGCACGTCGATGACCGGGTTTTACAGTGGGAAAGGTTCCCGCGTTGCTGCCCGCGATACGCCCCTCATCGGAGGCCTCATGCAACAGGGGCAGCTCGTTGTTGGCATCACCGGCAATAAAGATGTGCGATGCACTGGTTTGCATGGTTAATCGATCGAAGACAGGAGCGCCGCGGGTGTCCAGCGCGATTCCGGTATTTTCGAGGCCGAGCTTGTCAGTGTTTGGTATGCGGCCGGTTGCCGCCAGAACATAGTCAACCACAACCGTATGAACGATGCCTCCTTGCGTGCGGTAGGTGACCTGAACACCGTTCAGGATTTCTTTTGCTGCAAGGACCTCGGCATGAAGGACGAGATCAAATTCGGACTGGAAAGTATCCGCCGCAATTTTCCGGATTTCCGAGTCGGCAATGCCTCCGATCGATTCTTTGCGCGACAGCATCGTAACCTTGACGTTGAGCCGGCTTAGAGCCTGCCCCAGTTCCAGACCGATAACACCTGTCCCGACAACCAGTACGGATGCCGGAAGTTGCTCCAGTTCGAATACATCGTCATTAACGAGCAGTCGGTTACCCGCGTCCTTTAGTGCTTCGGGGATAAATGGTCTGGACCCTGTTGCAATAACAATCCGGTCGGCAGTGATTTCGAGACCGTTATCGATCTGCAAACGATGGGCGTCCAGGAAGCGTGCGTAACCACGGACCTTATGGCTATCATCAAAGTCGTCGACGTCTTCGACAACAAACCCGACGAAGCGGTCGCGTTCTCTCTTTACCCGGTCAAGTACCGCTGAACCGTCGGTCTCGACGGTCGGCACATTGAGTCCGAATACCCCTGCATGCTTTGCGCCGTGGGCGGCCTCTGCAGCGGCAATCAAAAGTTTACTGGGCATACAGCCCACACGGGCACAGGTGGTGCCATAGTGGCCACCCTCTATCAGCGCGATGCTGTCGATATGTTTGCGAGCTTCCCGGTAGGCACCCATACCCGCTGTGCCCGTGCCAATGATGGCAACATCCACTTTTCGTTTGAGCATGCTTGCTGTCCTCTATGTCTCTGGGATCTTTCACACGGTTTGTTCGTGATCAGCTGCCTGGGCAGCATGGCGCTGAAGGAAGCGGACGATGTCCTGGGATTCGTAAAGCCAACGCACCTCTTCGTTCGATTCGATTCTGAGGCAGGGAACCTGCGCTCTGCCGCCACCTTTGATCAGCTCAGCCCGATAGACCGGGTTTCGGGCGATATCTCGTTCTTCCACTTTGATGTCGATGTGCTTCATCGCGGAGCGCGTGTATGCACAAAAAGGGCATGAGCGATAGTGGTACAGAGAGAAAGATGTGGTTTGCGAACTGACGGACATGGGTTGTCTCCTTCTTCGTGAATGTGCCTGCCATTCTCTGCTCTTTGGCCGGAATGGAGGCGGCAGGAAGGTTGGAATAGTTGTCCATCTGTTTGAGCGGCCGCTGCTGGTCAACCATATGTGCAAGAAATGAACAATTTCACTTGCATTGCATTAAAAGGTGTATATACACTTTAAATAGGCTGATTCGATATGGGAAGAGGTTGCCCGGAATCAGAGGCTTTTTTCAGGTTGAGGAAAACGGAAATGAATCTTTCTTTGAATCTATTCCAGGCTGCGTTTGGTGTTTACAGCCGATTGCTGCCATCGCGGGCTGCGTCTAAAGCCGTGGAGCTTATGACCAGCCCACGAATCAAGGCTGAACGGCGTGCTTCATCCCGAGAGCTATTCCACACGGTCGTGCCCCTTCGTAACAAAGGCTTTCTGTCGATTTATGGAAGTGGCCCGAAGAAAATTCTGCTCCTGCATGGATGGTCGGGCTGGATCGGACAATTCAAGGATCTATTGAGTGTGATAGATGCTGATGAATACATCGTTTATGCCGTCCATCCGGTCGGGCATGGCGAATCGCAAGCCACCGAATCACATCCGGGTCGCTTTATTGAGTCGGTTCTGGAAGCCCATGAATACGTGGGTGGTTCGTTTGATGTTGGGGTCGGTCACTCACTGGGTGCCGCGGCGCTTGTTTATGCCCAAGCCAACAATGGGTGCTTTGATCGCCTGGTATTGGTCTCAGGCCCGGCAACGATTAAGGGGGTTCTCAGCCGGTTCGCCCGGTTTGTGAACCTTGGCCAGCGGAGTGAACGTGTTTTCGTGCGTGATATGGAAGAAACGGTGGGGCTGAGTGTTGATCGCCTGGATTTGCTTGCGCTTGCGCCTGCGATCAAGACACCTGTGTTGCTCATCCACGATGATCTGGATTCAGAAGTCCCGGTTGCCGAATCCCGGGCCCTCCAAGAGGCTTTTCCGAGGAGCCGTATGATCCATACAACGGGATATGGCCATAGCCGGCTGTTGCAGAATCCAGAAGTGGTTCGCGAAATTGTCGAGTTTACCAGTTCGCCATTCCGGCCTTAATTCGAGATTAAAAACGCACCGTCCCTGGTGCCAAGACGCAAAGCAAACAGCTAAATCTCAACCGTGGCTTTCGGGCTGAACCTGGCCACGGATAACAATCTGACCGCTGTATGGAGCCGGTTTGGCCGTATGGTTCTTAGCGTCGCGATCCTGAATTTCACCGCGAATCACAATCTGGCCGCTGTACGGAGCGGGCTGAGCCTGTTCGGAGCGCGGCTCATCGGATTTACGGTCTGCCAGGGTAGCGTTAGCGGGCAGGGCGGCGGCGGCAAAAAGCGAAGCCAGGGTGATCAGTACAAATTTACGCATAACATATTCTCCAAAGTTCGATGGGTTGATGCTCATACCGGAGTCGCCAATGGACTCGATATCAGATGGAGCGAAGTATGGAGTTGAAGAGTCGTAACGAATAATTCCCAAACGGTATGCAATACATCATTTTGGGTGATGGGCACTTGGCAGAAGAGCTCAAATAATGCACGTATAACTACCTACCCATAAGCATGGGTGATGTTTTGAATACCAACGCTTTATTAGTCCTGAGCGCCAGTCAATCGAAGAATAGCGCCAACTTTACCGACACACTTTTCGGAGTTGGCTATGAATTCTCGTTTTCTGGTACCGATGTTTGCGGTTTCCCTGTTGGCCTTTACCGCCCATGCCGAGTCCTCAGACTCGGTGATGGCCCTCTCTACGGACAACGATCTCTTTGCCCCAACGCAGACAGATCGGGATTACACCGCCGGGGTGGCCATTACGTATTCCTCGAATTCCGAGGAATTCATTAAGAACTCGGTTTCGAGCATCAGTCAGGGACTGGATGGGTATGTGCTGCCATTCCTCGGAGGAAAGGTGGCGGAGCCAGAGAGCGCGGCGCTCGAGTTTGGGGTGTATGGCTTCACGCCCGAGGAGATCAAAGAGTCGGCCATTGACCGGAACGATCGTCCATACAGCAGCCTGGTTTACCTGTCGTCGAGCCAGAGCTATCAGGCCCTGGCCGCGAAATCGGGCTGGACGACATCAATGACCGTGGGCGTGCTGGGGCTGGATGTTTTTAAATCCGGCCAGAATGCGGTTCACAAGGTTGTCAGTAGCGACCGGGCAAATGGCTGGGGCCACCAGATTTCCAATGGCGGAGAGCTGACCTTCCGATATTCAGCTGCATACCATCAATACCTGGATGCCAGTCAGCCGAATCAGCAGTTCAAACTGACGTATTTCGGTTCAGCCGGTTACCTGACTGAGTTCGGTGCGGCCCTGGTTTTCAGGGATGGTTTGATCTCATCACCGGATAACCGCTTTAACCCCGAATTGATGGCTTACGGTGAACGCGCCCCCGGTGTGTCCGCCCCGGGTGGGCGCGAAAACTACTTCTGGGGCGGAATATCAGTCAAAGCTCGTGCCTACAATGCTTTCTTGCAGGGCCAATTCCGGGATTCGGACCATGAGCTGGATGCCAATGAGCTAAACATTCTCCTGGCCGAGGTCTGGGCTGGTTACACCCACAACTTCCTGGTGGGCGCCGAACTGAGTTATGTGCTGCGCGTTCAGAGTTCCGAAATCAAATCCGGCACAGGGAACCGTACGCTTGCGTGGGGTGGGCTGGTGTTTAGCAAACGACTGTGAGAGCCAGACCGGAAATCATCATTACAGGAAATGGAACTTATACAGTCCTGCAATTGGTTTTCAGTGACAGAAGGCCTCAATGTTCGAAACAGATTTAAACGTAGAGGAGGTTTGCCGATGAGCAACATAATAGAAGTAACAGATGTAAATTTTGAGCAGGAGGTTGTGAGGAGCGATCGCCCCGTGCTGGTGGATTTTTGGGCGCCCTGGTGCGGCCCCTGCAAGACGGTTGCACCAATGCTTGAGGAAATCGCAGACGAGTTTGGTGAACAACTGACGATTGCCAAAGTGAACGTGGATGACAGCCCGGACATTACTGCCAAAATGCGTATCCGGGGCATTCCGACACTGTCCCTGTTCCAGGGCGGCGGTGTTGTTGCCCAGAAGACAGGGGCTGGAAGTCTCAGTGAGCTGCGGGCATTTGTAAAAGGCCACCTTTGATGCACATAAAAGCCTCCTGAACGGGGGCTTCTTCGTTTAAGTGGTGAACATCGCCTTTGACGGAATGCCGCAATTGCGGTCGAGTCATTTGCCAGCCAGAATTGACCGGTGCTCAGGATCAGGAACGTTAGATGAAGACACAAGAACTCCAGCTGTTGTACATATTTGACGCCATTATGACTGAGCGCTCGGTGACCCGCGCTGCAGACCGGCTTGCCATGACCCAGCCTGCCGTATCCAATGCGATCTCAAGGATGCGCCAGATCTGGAACGACCCGCTGTTCGTGCGAAAAGGCCGAAACATCGAACCGACATCCTATGCACTCAGTCTGTGGCACCAGGTTGGCGATCACATGTATGCGCTAACCAATGCGGTGAGTGCGACTCAATTCGATCCGGCCACATCAAAGCGAAAGTTTCGCATCGCCGTAACGGATGTAACTGTTGAAATGATCTGGCGCCAGTTGATTGAATTGCTGGAACGTGACGCGCCGGGAGTGGACGTCCACGCGGTGCCGTACACGCCGGAAGGTACGTACGACGATCTGCGCGAAGCCCATGTGGATCTGGCGGTAGGTATGCTTACCCAGCACGATCACAGCTTGCGAAGCACCTGGTTGTTTGAAGGTGGATACGTTCTGGCAATGCGTGCCGACCACCCGCTTGCCGGCCGGCAGATCACCATGGAGGAATTCCTTGAGGCCCGACACCTGCTTGTGACAATGTCAGGGGATGCCCATGGTTTCGTGGACAGTTACCTTGACCAGAAGGGGTGCAGCAGGCGCATTGCTGCCACAGTTAACCATTTTTCGATTGTTCCCCAGATTCTCAGGGAGTCGAACCTTATTACGGCGGTTCCGGAACTGATCAGCCAGGACTGTGGCTTCGTGGATGGCCTATGGATGGGGCAATTACCTTTCGAAGTAGATCCGACCAGTCTTTACCTCATTTGGCACACCCGCCACGACCGTGATCCCGGAATTGTCTGGCTGCGGAACCACGTTGAACGGCTCCTTCGCGAACGCTGGCATGACATTATGACCAGCTCGCCATGTGGCCATTCGACCGTAAAGGCAATTGCCTGAAGCGTGTAGAAGCTGAGTCATCACTTTTCGTGATGACAAAGATACCGCAACAGAATTATTCAGCCTCCCGAAAACCTCCAATAATCCTGTGCAGGTGCCGCAAGTCGCGGCACTGGAAAGGGTTGGTTAAACCGCAGTTTATGCGGTCGGCTTGCCCAATAACCTGCATATCCTGGAATTTGGAGGGGGAATGAGCGGCCAAACAAACTGCCCATCTGTTGACTCACGCTGGAATTCGGCAGCACTCGATGATTCCGGTAGCCAGAAATGGTATAAGCCAATCGTCTCTGTAAACGTCGATAACAGCGGCAACAGGCACATTTACAAGGCGTTCAGATTCTCCCGGGGCCTTCTCGGGAACTACTTCAGATTTCTCGCATCTCACGAATTCAGGATGTTGAGAAGAGTAGAACACCTCGATTTCACGCCTGATCAAGTCTCTCGGCCATCAGACGTCTCGCCCACCGTCCATTATCGCCTGATAGAGGGGCGGCCTATAAAGAACGTTGCGGAAAGCGGCAGTGTCCCAGGCGGCTTCTTCTCTCGACTTTTCAGTGATGTGAAAACCCTGCATCAGCATGGAGTGGCGCACATGGACCTCGGCAATTCCGGAAACATTCTGGTTTCGGAGCACGGCGACCCTGCGATCATTGATTTTGGTTCCGCTATACCTTTGAGCTGGCTTCCATCGTCTGTTCGAGCCTGGGCCTGTCGCAAGGATATCGTTGGCGTTCTTAAGCTCTGGTATCGCTTCGATAGGGGGTCCATGCCGCTGTTCCTTCAGCACTATTACGAGAGCAATTATCGCAAAAACATCTACACGCCAAAGCGTTTTCTGAAAGCGTTAAGGCGGTGGCTATCGGGTGGCGCCGACACGGATGGTGTTTCCGGATTAACGATTGTGATCAGTGTGTTTTTCAGCCTGCTGGTGTTGGTTTCATTCACCTGAAGAGCGGCAAGAGAATATAGAGCAGGGCAGGTTGCTGGAAGTTCTGCCGAAGGTGAACCGCCCGGACCTCACGTTATACGCGCTTTACCCGAACCGGCAGTATACGCAGCCAAAACTGCTTAGCTGCATTGAGTTTCTTCAGTCCTGGTTTCTGTCTCGGGGTCTGGATTAGGGGTGGCTTTTCATTGAGGGAATCAGGGCTGACTCAAGGAGTCCTCTGGCAGTGATCCATCTACCCGGCAACCCGTCGCATGAGCGCTTCGATTGGCCCGCGCTTGAAGAATCGATGCCATATCAAGGCATAGATTGTTGCGATCACACAGAACAATGCGGACGCGAAAAGCGCGGTTACAAGGCTTTGACCACCTAGCATACCGAGTCCCTCCAGCGTTCCCATTCCCACCAAAATGTGGGCGATGTAGAGCGATAAAGTCTGGCGCCCCGCCGGCGTCAAGACATGCAGCAAACCGAGTTTTTCCAACTGGCCTGAAAACCGAAGACAAAGACCAATCACTGCACTCGCGGCTCCTGAACCTGCCAGCAGATAAAGCGGCATTGGCGGTACGGGCTCGGTGGTGGCGAGTATGCCAAGCTCTGGATCAATTGCGTTGAGAGCGCCCGTTAACGCCAGGCTCAATGCTTCAGCGACAACGAAGGCTGCGACCCCGAATAGGATCAGACGATGCTGGACACCGCGTTCCGCAAGTTTGAGCCTGCTGAGTACAATGCCGAGTAGCAGAAAACCTAGCCACGGAATCACCGGGTGCCAGCCGTTGAAAAATAAGTTACGGATAAATCCCGCCGGAGACCAGAAGTCGGAATAGGTATAGTCGTCCCAGTTCCAGCCTTTGTCGTAATCGAGCGACAACATCATGACCACGAACAGAGTATTCAATAGCACAATACTGGTGACCAGCCAGTGATTGCTGAGCGATAGCAGCAACACACCGAAGAGAAAGTAAAAGGCGTAGTAGTGAAGGATGTCCGCATCGAAAACAAGAGAATTCAACAGCCCGACAACGAACAGGAATATCGCTCGCTTGATTGTCACAGATACCGTTTGTCCCAGATCGCTGCGTAATGCTGCCAACCCCAGGCCAATGCCCGCTAAAACGACAAAAGTTGCTGCAGCGCGCCCTTCGAGAGCGCGAGTCAGGAAATTGAGCACGCCAGTGTCGCCTTCGGCACCCATAGCAATCTTGAAATTAACGATCACCATCCCAAAAAACGCGACAAAGCGCGCAAGATCCAAACCATCGAGGCGAGGGGAGGCGCTCTTGTCTGGCGTCAGAGTTCGCTGATTATTAGAGCTCGATGAGCCCGACAAATCCGAGATTCCATTCTTTTGAGGCCGCATGTTATTGAGCCTATCCAAAAAATTCGGTCCATTTTAGATTAGAAAAACCGGCATGACAGAGTCTTGAGCAGGAAATTATCTCCTGAAACGATCCCGTTGCAGCGAAGAGCAGATTGCCTTCGCCCTGAAGCAGGAACAAAAAAGCTGCCCGAAGGCAGCTCTTGATTTCAGGGTGTGCAGGGAAGGTGACCTTAACGGCGGTTCTCCAGCTTGTAGTTGGCGGGCACCTCAAAGCGGCTTGCCCGCTCAGGCTGAACCTGTGCGCTGGTGACATCGTAGATGTAAGTGAAAACCGGCTTATCTTTGCCGTATCCCATGTAGTCTTTGGCTTTGTCTTCAGCCGCGTTTTGCAGCATATTACCGGCCAGTTTGCCAAGGGAGCCGACAGGATCGCTCACGTCAAATCCGCCAGTGCCAGACGTGGCCTGTTTTTGTTGCTGACAGGCCTGGTTGTCGGCGAACCATTCCAGCTTAATGGATACCGGGTAACCTTCCAGCTGGCTCAGCCCTTTGAGAACCTCGGAGTCAGAGTCCAGTTCCTGCTTTTCGATGTCACCTGAAATCATGGCGACGACTTTATACACGTTGTCGGTGAAGAACTTCGACAAGGGATTGTTGGCGTCGGCTACGGCCTTCAGGTAATTATCCTGAAACTGGCCATTGATGCCCCACACGTCTTGCATGGCGGGATCGGTCTCGGTCATCCAGAAATCCATGGTCATGACATGCTTATCTTCACGCCCCAGTTCATCCTGTGACACCATCTTCCACTGGGCAACAAACTGGTCGGCTGAAAAGCCGTTGACGACCCGGCCTTTATCCTTCGGCGTCACCGAAAAGCTGAACTCCGACGTGGTCATCTGGCAGGCATCGCCGCCCGAGGGATCGTACACTTCCTCTTCTTCACTGGCTTCGCCGTCTTCCAGCTGTTCCCAGATACTTTGGTCGCTGCAGCCCTTGAGGGGGCATTCGACGTAGTTCTTCCGGGTGTGATCGACCTGCCACTGGAGGTTTTTATCCAGGCGAGCGATATCCGCTTCGTGGGTTTCTCCAAAGATCTGGCGGGAAATCCAGGAATCAAACTCGACGGTATTTTCGATGGTGCGACGGTCGGCCAGGGTATAAGTAACCTGCTCTCCGTGGGAATCCGGAAGGATGTAACCACCAATGATGTACTTGGCTTTGACAACGCTTGTATCTACCAGCGGCGTATTATCAACCACTTTTGGGGTGGAACACCCCGCCAGCCCCAGAGCCACAACGGCGGCAGACAGCAAGGACAATGAATACTTCACACAAAACTCCCTTTATGGATCTTCATTATAAGGCGATGAGACTGACGGAAGGCCTTGTCAGTCATATGGCGACCAGGAATCTGCCCTGATGCGCCGGGGTAGAATACCGGAGAGAGGTGTCTGATTGGTATGAATTTTTTGAGTTTGACTGGAGCTGAGAGGCCCGGTTATCGGGCACTCTCTTTACCGAGTGTTGGAGAGGATGCCAGGACAAGCTCACCGCGCGCCCCGAAGGTGAAGGTGACCTCCAGTGGTTTGGCCGGGCAGCAGAGTGGGTCTTCAGCTGCATAGCCAAACCCGGACAGGACGAGGCCTGTTCCGGTTTCGCGAACGCCAGTGAACAGACGGTCACCCTTGCCTCCAACGTGACGAACAGAAAGCAAGCGGTAGGTTTTGAGCGGCGACATACCAGCAATACTGTCGTTGATAGCTTACAAGGCAAGGTACTGATTGTTGGTTGCTCCGCCTCCCCAGCCCTCCAGAGTCATGAGCACGGCCACACCGTTGCTGTAACCGGGGCCACTCAGCGATGAGAGGGGGAGGTAAGAGGCACTTTCGGGATAGAATACCGCCCGCCCATCACTGAGTATGCTTCCCAGCATGCCGGCCTCCTCGGCAAGCTCGTCTGGCAGGGCGGCAGGGGCTGCCAGAGCAAAGCCGCTCCAGAGCAGAAACAGCAGCACTAGAAGGGGATTCATGAACGGACGGACTCCTGCCAATAGTGATACAGATCCCGGATGTTACCAGAGCAGAGTGATGGCATCGCAGCCTGAATGGCGTACAGCGGCCAGCCCCACCAGGCCATCAGCCTGCTAATGATTGGTCATGGGGTCTGGAAAGTTCCTGATTCCTTACGTGTTTCCTGGCGTTGAGGGCTAGCCCATTCTGGTGAGTGTGGCGGGCCCAGGGCAAACAAACGAGGGGGCTACATTACTCACAGGTTCCGTTTTGGAACCCCTGGGTGTGCTGGACGATCACACTAAATGCTATATTCGTCGTCCGACCTAGGACTAGTATTCAAGATAGTCGTGGTCCGAAAAGTTGGGGGGGCAGGTCAGAGGGTTAATATTTCTGTCAGAATGACGATAATGAGCCTCTGTAAACAAGGCTGACATCTGATGGGTTTGATTCGCAGAAAGCATCGAATTTTCGGCGCCCGGATCGCCCTTCTGGCCATGCTGCTGATCTACCTTGGGCCACTGGTTACCAAAGCTCAGGTAGCCCATACGTCGAACACGCATTCGGCCCACGCCTCTGCTGCGGAACAGATGGATCATTCCTATCCGTTGCAGCACATGTCTCATGGGGATTGCGGATATTGCGTGCTGCTTACCAAGCTGCCCGCCATGTCTCCCCGGGGAACGGCCGCTTTCCCTAGAAATGCCATAAGTGAGGGCAACCCCAGCGCGCCTCGACTGATTTCAGCTCCGCAGGGGCTTCCCGGATTCCCTAACGCCCCGGTACGTGCTCCGCCAGCCATGGTCTGACTTCACAAATCACGAATCTTGTTACATTTAAGGGAAGACCATGACCGACTCTCAATCTTCCAGCGTTCCGCGCTGGGGGTATGCTTTACTTGCGCGTCTGCATTTCTATGCAGGCCTTCTTGTTGGCCCGTTTATTTTTGTGGCGGCACTTTCGGGGGCACTGTTTGCCCTTACACCTCAGATCGAAAACTGGCTTTATCAGACCGAACTGACGACAGAGACCACGGGCGACGCCCGTCCGCTGGCTGAACAAATTCAGGCGGCCCGAGTTCAGATAGGAGAA
This sequence comes from Marinobacter nauticus, assembly GCF_003634635.1. Classification (GTDB taxonomy): domain Bacteria; phylum Pseudomonadota; class Gammaproteobacteria; order Pseudomonadales; family Oleiphilaceae; genus Marinobacter; species Marinobacter nauticus. Next base: position 322,996 of record NZ_RBJB01000002.1, read on the forward strand.
AACGCTACCCTGGCCGCGGTCCGGCCTGCACCAAAGGCCGGCGAGACCACCCGCGTAATGTTTGCGACGGACGGCCTTGAGCCGTTCGAGCATCAGGCGATCTTCGTGGACCCGGTTTCCCTGGATATTCGGGGCAGCCTGGTGGTTTACGGTACCAGCGGCACACTGCCTTTTCGCATCTGGATAGACTATGTACACCGGCATCTGCATCTTGGCGAAATCGGACGCTATTACAGCGAACTGGCGGCGTCCTGGTTATGGCTGGTGGCACTGGGAGGCATGGTTCTTTGGTGGAGCCGACGTTCAGCCGCCGGCTCAGGCAAGGACACTGATCGGAACCGGCTTCGCAACTGGCACAGCCGGATCGGTTTGGTCTTGCTGCTGGCCTTTCTGTTCTTCTCAGTGACCGGACTGACCTGGTCCAAGTGGGCCGGGGCAAATATTACCGAACTGCGGGCGCAGCTTGGCTGGGGAACGCCCGGCCTGAATACCGACCTGTCCGGAAGACCGGCTGAGCATGGAAAACATGAACACGCTGGCCACGGTATGACGACTGATGTCGCAGAAGGGCAGGACAACGCACGGATTTACGATCTTGTTCTAGAACGGGCCCGGGCGGCAGGCATCGACGCCGATATGCTGGAAATTAAGCCGGCCGCGAGTACTGGCCGTGCCTGGGTTGTGCGGGAAATCGACCGCAGCTGGCCCACCCAGGTAGATATGGTAGCCGTTGATCCTCGGACAATGACGGTGACCGACCGGGTAGACTTTCAGGCTTACCCGGTTGCGGCCAAACTAACACGCTGGGGCATTGATGCGCATATGGGGATTTTATTCGGCCTGGCCAATCAGTTGTTCGTCGCGGCTTGTGCTCTGGGCCTATGCGTGATGATCGTACTGGGTTACCGCATGTGGTGGCTCCGTCGCCCAACCCGTTCAGCCGCCCATCAGCGCTCCGCCCAAAGGGTATGGACTGAGCTGCGCAAGGCGCCGCCGCTGGTCCTGATATCGATGGCCCTGATAGCGGCCGGTCTAGGCTGGTTTGCTCCGGTGATGGGGGGCAGTCTCGCGATGTTTCTTGTGGTGGATGCCTCGCTGACGCTCAGACAGAGCCCTCGTCGGACATCTTTTTCCGCCGGAAAAGGCCGAGAACATCGTTAACGCCTTGTCATAGCGGTTGTGGCCTCTCCTGTCGCGGCCACAACCCCAGAGGTAATCGACGTTGCTATCCTCCAAAATCTTCTGGTCGCCTTTAGCCAAAAGGGCTTCGGCTAGTTCCTGATGAGTAAGGCAACGCGACCAAAGCATCCCTGAACTCAGCTAAACAAATGCGAACATAAAGAAATCAGCGACCACGCAAAAGATTTAACGTACGTGGCCGCTGTTCACCGCAGATTCTATTGGTCCCAGTTTGGAGCAAAGTCTGGATCTGCTATTCGGTGATTGCTATCCAACGTTGCTATTTCAGACAGTTCCTTGTCAGATAAAACCAATTCCATCCCCTTCAGATTCGATGCCAGATGCGCTCGTTTGGTAGATGAGGGAATCGCGACAATATTCCTTTGTCTTAACCAGGCAAGCACTACTTCTGGGATTCTTGCGTTGTGGCTTTCAGCAATTCTGTGCAGAGTGGCGTCTTCTAGAACTTTGCCGACTGCCAATGGCATGAAACCCGTGACCTCAATACCATTTCGTTGGCAGAACTCGACTACCGCGTCATTCTGTAGGAAAGGATGGACCTCCACTTGGTTAGTCAAAATTTCGCCCTTTCCGGCAATGCCGATGGCACGTCTGATCTGTTCGATGGTGAAGTTGGAGATTCCGATCTCTCGCGCAAGACCCAGTTTTTTGGCTTCGACCAGTTCGGAGATATACTCCTGCATCGGAACTTCCTCACCGGGCGACGGCCAGTGGATCAGCAATAGATCGACGTAGTCTGTCCTCAATTTGGTAAGGCTCTCGCGCACACTGGGAATGAACTTGTCGCGTGCCAAATTTTCGTACCAAACCTTGGTGGTGATGAACAGATCCGACCGATCAATGCCCGAGGCAGAAAGCAGGTTCCCAATTTCATCTTCGTTTTCGTAGATCTGAGCGGTGTCGATGTGCCGGTACCCAAGGTCAAGCGACTCAGTAACAGCGGATTTCAGAGCATCGCCTTTTAGGCGGAAGGTTCCAAGACCGGGATTAGGGATAGCGGTTCTCATATTTTACTCCTGGTTTGCAAAATAGCGGACGTCGATGACCGTCTTTAGCGGACGGTCCTGGGTTGTGGTTGCCTCCAGCGCTTCTGGGAGCGCTGTGATGGGTTCGATGCGTGGTTCCGGGGCGAGCAGTTTTTCACTAGCCACCATTTTGAGAAGTTCCTCTCCGGCTTGACGGAACTGAGCCCATTGGCGCTCGGTGCCTGCGCGAAACAGCGCGTTCAGAGCCACCTCATGCAGAGACAAGGCTTTGTCAAAGGGTGGCACCGGAGGTGTCTCCAAACGATCCTGAATACAAACCAAGTGGCCATTGGCCTCAATCAAGTCGGCCATCGACGCAGCATGCTGCGCGTTGACGGTGTCAAACACGGCGAAGAACTGGCTTTGAGAAGAATTGGTTTCCCAGGCGATTACAGTTTCGGCTCCCAACTGACGAAGCGTCTTGTGGTGCCGGGCCGAGGCCATGGCCGTCACCAGGTAGCCCCGCTGCGCTGCCAGCTGAACTAGAAATCGGCCAACCATGCCGCCGGCTCCCGTGATCAGAACATCCGCCTCCGCTCGACGCGGGACTTTTTCGATCGCCTGCCAGGCCGTCATCAATGGGCAGGGCAGCGCTGCTGCCAGAACCAGAGGCAGGATGTCAGGAACTTTCAGTAGGGCCCGGTTATCGACCACCGTGTGGCTGGCAAAGCTGCCGTTCCGGTGCAAATCCTGGTGGTACGCAACCCTTTGCCCGGGAACAAGACTCTTCACGTTCTCGCCCAATTTGAGCACAGTGCCTGCGCCGTCAACGCCGGGTGCGTGAGCGATATTCCAGTTCTCTGGCCAGTTCCGGATCATTTTCCAGTCAACCGGGTTCAGGCCGATGTATTCATTCCGGATGACCACATCTTCCGGGCCTGGGGTCGGTATAGAATTCAGATTCTTCCGTTGAAGGGCGATGGCGGGTCTGTCTTTTCCCACCACGCCCCAAGCTATTGGTCTCTCAGTTTGTTTCATGAAACACTCCCAGAACATCTTGGGCAACGAGTCGAAGTGACTCATCCACCGGCGCCTGATTGCGCCGGAAATGAAGCCCGATGTGGTTCACGCCTGCACTCTGCATTTCCTCCAGCTCCCGGATCAGGCCATCCCGCCCGGTCTGAAGCCCGAAGCGATGGCGTCTACGCGGCGCCTTGGGATCGTTGAGGTAGTCCAAGTGAATAAAGGACACATAGGGCTTGTCACCGGCGACGTTGCGCCACAGGTTGACGCGATGCACGTGCTCCTCCGGCGTTCCTGGATATGCCAGCCAGCCACTCATATGCTGGCCGATCCACTCCGGTGACTGCTGTGATAGCCCGGCGGACAGCAGGGGTGGCGTTCGGGTATCCGGTAAAATGGCCTGGCCCGGTGACAATCGCGAGTCCTGTTTGCCGGTCAGAATCTCCACGCTGTTCCGGAAGGATTGTCCGCGGTTTTCATAGTCTGCGCCAAACAATGGGTATTCCGAGGGGCGGTCTCCACTCGCCACTCCGAGCATCAAGCGGTCCTGGCTCAGTGCCTGAACCGATGCCGCGGATTTGCGTACGATCCAAGGGCTGCGCAGTGGGAGAACAACTGCCGCAGTGCCAAGCAGAATGTTTCGGGTTATCCCGGACAGGAAACCCAGATACACCAGTGGATCGAAAACTTGGGCGGCGTCGCCGAACGACGGGTCGTATAGAGGAACATCCCGAATCCACAAGGCCCGGAACCCGAGTTCGTCGGCCAGTCTGGCCAGTGACTGATGTTGGCTGAGATCCGGTACACCAAACGGCCGCTTGTCGAGCATGCGTTGACGCTGGCCGTCCTGGGTCCAGTCGTTGTCTAGCGGAAGCTCCAGCCCAATGGTCAGGGGGCCGGCGGTTAGCTTTGAAAGCGTCATAGTACACCTCAATGGACCTCCCTTCCGGGAGGCCTCTGATGGTTCAGGCCGTAGCCGGTTCGCGGTTATCCAGTGTTGAAGAAATCCGGGTCAGTAGCAGGGCGCTCAGTACAATTACCCCACCAATCCAGGGCGTGTTCATCAGCCCCATATCTTCGACCACGTGTCCACCGAGCCAGGCGCCGCCGGCAATGCCGATGTTGAAGGCCGCGATGTTTAATCCGGATGCAACGTCAACGGAATAGGGCGTAAACCGTTCGGCGAGCTGGACGACATACACCTGAAGGCCAGGTACGTTGCCGAAGGCAAAGGCGCCCCAAACAAGCAGGGTGATGACTGCGGCAATTGGATTGTAGGCCGTGAAGGTGAGCACAAAGAGGATGGCGGCCAGGCCACCGAAAATGATGTACAGCGCTGACGTCGGCCCAAGACGGTCAGCCAGCTTGCCACCCCAGATATTGCCAGTGGCTACTGAGATGCCATACACCAGAAGCAGCAGACTGACCATGCCAGGCGCAAATCCGCTGACATCCTCCAGAATGGGTGTCAGATAGGTAAATGCCGTGAAGGTACCGCCATAGCCAACGGCAGTCATGGCGTACACCAGCAGCAGCCGCGGATGGGTGATAACTTCAAGCTGTTGGCGAAGCGTGGCAGGCGCTGATTTCTTCAGGTTTTTCGGCACCAGCAGTGCGCTGCCAATCAGTGCAATGGTACCCAGGGCAGCGACGGTCAGGAAGGTCGCGCGCCAGCCGAAGGTTTGTCCGATAAAGGTGCCCAGTGGTACGCCTGTCACCAGTGCCACCGTCAGGCCGGTGAACATGATGGCGATGGCGCTGGCCTCTTTGTCTTTCGAAACCAGGCTGGTGGCGATCGTTGAACCAATCGAGAAGAACACGCCGTGAGCGAGCCCCGTCAGGATTCGAGCGGTCATCAGAGAGGCGTAATTCGGGGCCATCCAGGCAAGCACATTACCGATGATGAAAAGACTCATCAGGGACAGCAGAACCCACTTCCGATTCCAGCGTCCTGTTAGTGCAGTAAGGACAGGCGCGCCAACGGCGACACCAAGGGCATACAAGCTGATCAAGAGGCCGGCTGACGGCAGGGTAACGCCCAGATCCTGGGCGATTGTCGGGACCAGACCGACAATCACGAATTCGGTGGTCCCGATTGCAAAGGCGCTTAATGTAAGCGCAAATAATGCAATAGGCATAACGTATCTCCATTGGAGTTGATTGACGCTGCCTAGTGTCCTCTTCCATACTTTTGCGATAAACAGTGCTTTTTGAAAATAACTTTTGCGGTAAATGAAATGAAAAGCCGGTCGGACGATCTCCACTTCCTGCTGTCAGTGGTCGATAGTGGGAGCTTCAGCAATGCGGCAGAACAGCTGGAGGTATCGGTCACGCGGGTCTCCAGAGCCGTCACTCGTCTCGAACAGTCCCTGAATACTACTCTGCTGAATCGAACCACCCGAAAAGTGGGGCTTACTGAAGAGGGGCGGGTGTTCGTTGACAAGGTTCGTGAGGGGCTTGCCTCCCTGGAGGAGGCAGAAGAACAGCTGGCTGTTCGAAAGCAGAGACCGGCAGGGCGATTGCGAGTAGACGCCGCGAACCCTTTCCTGCTGCATCAGATTGTGCCCCACGTTCGGAAATTTCGGGACACCTATCCAGATATTGAGCTCGAATTAACGGCCAGCGATCAGATCGTCGATCTTTTGGAGCGACGGATCGATATCGCGATCCGGATTGGCCCGCTGGACGATTCGACGCTTCATGCCAGAGCGCTCGGCCGCTCGCCATTGTCTGTGGTGGCTTCACCGGAGTATCTTCAACGTCGTGGGCTATGCCGCTCTCTTTCAGACCTGGCACAGCATGAAATCATCGGCTTCACTGCGCCAGAATCGCTGAATCTATGGCATCTGGGGGAAGGGTTGAAAGTGAGCCCGACCATCCGTGCCAGCAGCGGAGAAACCGTGCGCCAACTGTGCCTGGAGGGAAACGGACTGGCCTACCTGTCTCATTTCATGATCCGCGAGGATCTCGCCTCGGGCAGATTGGTAGAAGTGTTGAACGATCAGCTGGTCCGACCTAATCCCCGTGAACTGGTCAGCGCCGTTTATTATCGGAACACTTCGCTATCGTCTCGTATTCAGGTGTTTCTCGATTTTTTTGAAGATCGCTGGAATGCCGGCAAGGACTGAAGTCTTTGCCTGCGTGTGGTAGGAATTACCGGTGCCCGGATGCAAGCCTCGATAGACTCTGGCATCATCCGCGTTTTTCTCTCTGTGTTCCCGGCACCGGTTATGAAGATTCCCTATCCGGTTTCGATTCGCCCGTGTTTATCCATCAGATTCAGGACTCGTATGAACCAATCAAAAGGCGCCGCTTTTTTTCTCTGGGCAGCGGCATTTTCTGCCATTTTCATGGGCACCATTGGCGCGATTTCGGTATTCGCGAATGCCAGGGCAGAAGTCGTAACCTTCTTCCGCCTTTTTATCGGCGCCGTGCTCATGGCGGTTTATTTGCTAGTCAGTGGGCAACGCCAGAAGGCGCTGATGTGGCCCGGTGGCAAGGTTCTTCTGACCGGCGCGTTTCTGGCCGGGTTCGTCGTTTTTTACATCATGGCGGTTGATTACACGGCAATGGCCAATGCGGTGATGGTGCTCTATCTGGCGCCAGTCACGGCCTCGCTGGTGGCTCATTTTTTCCTGGGAGAGCGATTGACCTCCTTGGGCGTAGGATTGATTGGCGGGGCATTGCTGGGATTTGCCATGATGATGGAGTTCAATTTCAGCATCAGTGGCCGTGCAGACGAGGCGATTGGGCTAGCTTATGCCGCGCTGGCGATGCTCTGCTACACCGCCTTCATGCTGACCAACCGTCTGATTGATGACCGTATTCCGGTATTGACCCGCAGTGGTTACCAGATGCTGTCGGGTGCGCTATGCATGCTGCCGCTGATGGCGCTAGAGATAGAACCAATGAGCCTCAATCAGTGGGGCTGGCTGGTCGCAGCCGGGATTGTTCCAGGCTTTCTCGCCATCATGTTGGCCGTGATCGCTCTTAAGTCATTGCCGGCTGCAACATTCGGCACACTGGCCTATCTTGAGCCGATTACCGTTGTGGCGCTCGCCTGGGTGCTTTTCGATCAAGGCCTGAACAACCTGCAGCTGGCCGGGTGCGCATTGATCATAACCTCAGGCATTGCTCAGGCCTGGCTTTCTACCCGCTCGGCGGAACCTGAAAATCTAGAAACTCCGCTCGATGAGCTACTGGCCGGGCAGGTCCGTTGACGTTGCCGGTTGGGGTAAAATAGCGATCCATCCGCCTATCCCGACCTGCCTGCTGCCCGATCATGAGTGGCCCGGGCGGCAGCCAGCAGGCATTCGTGAAGAGGTTCATTAAAGCTGGAGCTCAGGGTGCCAGCGGTGATGATATTCATGGTCAATTGCCTCTGCCCCGGCAGTTGGTTCAGTCGAACCGGTCGGACTTTGGGCGAGATTACAGAAGATTCGGGGAGTAGGGCCATGGCCATTCCTGATTCAACTGCGGCGTAGAGATTATCTACGTCAGTGCTTGTCAAAACCGCCTCGTAATTGAGGGAAGCTCGCTTCATTCCCATGCGCTTACACGACCGCAGAAGGCATGCTCGAAAAGGCTGACTTGAAAAATGGCGAACGGATACTCATTACCGGCGCTTCGGGCGGTGTCGGGTCAGCGGCTATCCAACTGGCCAAGCGCCGGGGAGCTGAGGTCATCGCCGTCAGTGGCGAGTCCAAGTTTGAGGAGGTTCGCAGGCTGGGAGCGGATCAGGTCATTGCGCGGGGGCAGTCGCTGCTGAATAGTCTGGAGAAAGACAGTATTCAGGTTGTGGCTGATCTGGTGCCAGGCCCCCAATGGCCGGAGCTGTTGGAGGTATTGGCAAGGGGTGGTCGGTATGTGGCCTCCGGTGCCATTGCAGGGCCAATGGTGGAGCTGGATGTTCGCACTCTGTACCTGAAAGATCTGAGCCTTTTGGGCTCCACTTGGCAGCCCAAAAAGGTGTTCGAGAATCTGATTGGCTATATTGAGCGCAATGAAATTCGCCCCGTGGTGGCAAAAAAATACGCTCTGCGTGATGTTGTAAATGCCCAGGAGGATTTCATGGCCAAACGCTTCTCGGGCAAACTGGCGATTGAGGTCGCCAACCAGAATCTCTGAACAAGAGATGAGCGAGTCCGGCGAGCCTCGTGGTTGCCGGACTTAAACGTTACGGCTTTGAGCGGCCGACCAGCTCTTCGATACCCGCAACTATCGATGCGCACTTCGCTCCGTTCAGTGCGTCCGGATGCGGCGGGCCGAACTGTCCCTTGTCGTTGTCGAAATAAAGGCCTGAGGCACCGGCAAACTCTTCTGAAAGCGCCGCTCGAACGAGGACGTCTGCTCCGATCGACAGGCTTTTCCCCGCAATGCCAAAGCCCTCTTTAACCATTTTGGATGCCAGCAAGGACCCCGGATTAACGGCAACGAATACCGGTCCTTCGTTGCTGTATGATGCGGCCAGAGCGTTGTTCCACATCGTTAATGCCAGCTTGCTTTGGGCGTAGGCCTGCATGTCTTCGAGAAGGCGTTTTTTCCCGCCGAGGGCGTCAAGTTCCACTGGAGCCTGCGCGGCCGATGAGAGGTTGACCACCCGTGATGCTGGCCTCATAAGCGGCAAAAGGCGCTTTGTCAGGAGATAGGGGGCAACCGTGTTCACCGCAAACCGCACATCCAGTCCGTCCTGGGTGATGGTTTCAGGAACCCGCAGGACACCGGCGTTGTTGATGATGACGTCCAATTGGTCATGCTCTTTGGCGATGACGTTTGCGAGTGAATCCACTTCTGACAGGCGCGATAAATCCGCTTTATAGGTGTAGATCAGTCCCGCGCCTGTACCATTTGCCAACGTTTTTTCTGTCGTCGCCAGCTTTTCTGCGTTCCTTCCGTGCAACAGCAAGGTGTGGCCCTCGGAATAAAGACGCTTTGCGGTTTCCAGCCCGATTCCATCCGTGGCGCCGGTGATCAGTATTTTCTTGGTCATGGTGTGTGTCCTTATGCCGGGAATTCAGGGAGCAGGTCTTCTGCCAGGTACAGTAGCGTATCTTCAATATCCACCTGGTTGAATCGCAGGTTCAGCGCTACATGGTTTACGCCGATTTCTTCGAGTGATTTGAGGTAAGCCTTCAGGAACTTCATGCCTGATCTGAAGCCCAGATGAATGGGCTGAGGTGGAGCATTGGGGTCTGCCAGAAGGTCAATGTACAGGGATTGCATCACGGGCTTTGAAAACCCTGTTTCATCGGGGATGCTCTCACGCCAGGACCTCACGGCGTTTGCCTGGTCGTCAATGTTCCGTGGGTAGGTAATCCACCCATCACTGTGGCGAGCGCCCCATTGCGGGGTCTGTTGGCTGCCCCCGGTAATCAGCATCGGAATCTTTTCTGCCGTTGGCTTTGGCGGCATGTCCATCTCACCGTTGGTCTGGCCATAACGGTTTTCGAATGCCGGCGCGCTATCGGCCATCCTGCGGATGTATTCGAAACTGTCCCGAAAACGCTCACCCCGGTTTGCGTAGTTCTCGTTGAGAGCAGGGTATTCATCCGGTCGGTCGCCCGATGCGATCCCGAGTATCAAACGACCACCGGACAGTTGATCGGCCGTTGCTGCGGCTTTCGCAACGTGAGCGGGGTGCCGAAGCGGTAATATCATGCTCGCAACACCCAGGGCGATCCGTTCAGTCTGGCCCGCCAGAAAACCGAGGTAAACGAATGGATCGAATACCTGGCCGGCATCACCGAACGAAGGCACATTGAACGGGACATCGCGCAACCACACCGCGGAAAACCCGGCCTTCTCCGCCAATCGCACGCGTTCAAGGTGGCGATCCATCGTCGGCACGGGTCCCTTGGTATATCTCTCCAGTGGCGCAACCAGACCAATACTCAACCGATTTGGCTGAAACACCTGATTGTAGCCACGATTGATACGGGCGAATGTCTTTGTGCTCTCGTTCAGTGCCGGCATTGCTTAAACCTCCACGACAACCTTACCGATGGCCTGGCCACTGGTCAGACGATCATGGGCCTTGCCCACTTCGGAGAGACTGAATGTCTGCTCATCCAGAAGCGGCTTGACGCCCCCCAGATCCACAATCTGCGCTAGTTGGGCCAGGATTTCACCGTGCGCTTCCCGGTGATGGTTGTGCAGCATGGGAATCAGCATGAAGACAACGTGAATCGACAGGCCTTTAAAGTGAGCGGTGGTAAGATCCAGTTCAACCATGGCGACAGTCGTACTTACATGGCCATTGAGGGCTGCCGCATCAAAGCTGTTGGTCATGTTTGCGCCACCGACCGAATCGAAAACCACGTCAAAGCCGGCACCTGAGGTGTGAGCCTCCACATAGTCTGCAACGGTTTCAGTTCTGTAATCGATCGGTGTAGCGCCGTAGCTTTTGATGATGTCGAATGCCTGTTCACCGGAGGCGGTTGAATAAACAGTGGCACCAAAGTGTTTGGCCAACTGAACCGCGGCATGGCCTACACCACCGGTACCACCGTGTACCAGCACTTTCTGTCCGGCCTTCACGCCGGCTCTTTGCAGGCCCTCAAACGCTGTGATCCCAACCAACGGCAATGCAGCTGCCTCACGCATCGACAGACGTTTGGGCTTGTGGGCAATCAAGCGTGCGTCGGCGGGCATCAATTCGGCGAGCGCGCCCTGCAGATCGGCCAAACCGCCAGCACAACCATACACTTCATCACCGGGCGCAAAACCGCTCACGCCTTCGCCCACTGCCTCAATGGTTCCGGCGAAGTCCATGCCGAGCACTGCCGGCAGGTCCGGTGCCAGCGGGAGGTCCTTGCCCATCTGGCGAATCATGGTGTCGACGGTGTTGATGCTCGTTGCCGCAACGCGGACGATTACCTGGCCGGGTTGTGCCGAAGGCGCCGCCATGTCGGCCTGCTCAAACGCTGCATCAGGGCCGTATTGATTGAGAACCATTGCTTTCATTGTGTGACTCCAGTTTGCTGGTGGTTTGTCCAAGCGTGTGAGAACAGATTAAAGGGTCGCAAAAAACGAATAAATGTCCAATAATGGTTTTCAGAATTCGTAAAATGGATATAAAGTCGTGGACACCGAAGGAATTAAGCTGTTTGTTCTGGCGGCTGAAAGGCTCAACATCAGTGCCGCCGGACGGGAGCTGGGGATGCCGCCAGCGGTTGCCAGCGCAAGGTTGGCAAAGCTCGAGAAAGCTGTCGGAGCAGACCTTTTGCGGCGATCAACCCGCAAGGTGGCGCTGTCTACAGAGGGCGCAGAGTTCCTGCCTTTTGCCAGGGAAATTCTGGCCCAAGAGAACGCTGCGATGGCCGCGATGGGATTTGGCAATGAAAAGGTGTCTGGCACTCTGCGATTTACCGCCTCCAGCACCTTTGCCCAGCAATATATCGTGCCCTTAGTTCCAGAGTTTCTGGAGATGTATCCGGGTATTAATCTGGACTTGCGATTGTCCGATATGGAGCTGGACCTCATCCAGGGCAGTTTCGATCTGGCATTAAGAGATTCGGTGCTGCCGGACAGCAACCTCAAAGCCCGTAAGCTGGCTGAGGACCGCCGGATTTTCTGTGCATCTCCGGATTACCTGGCCAAGTGGGGATGCCCTCAGAGCCCCCGCGACTTGAGTGCCCATCAACTCATAGCCTTTAAGACGCAAGCAGCGATCACTTTAATGGGACGAAACGGCGAAAAAGGAGAGTTCAATCCCCGCAATGGCCGTAACCGACTAATCATTGATGATGGCCTGAGCTACAAGATCGCAACTATGGAAGGTGCAGGGATAGCCATGCACGCACTCTGGAGCGTGCACCACGAGCTGAGTATAGGCGCGCTTGTTCAACTTCTGCCCGAGTACCGGATGGACTCCGAGCCAGCGCTCTGGTTGGTGTACCCGAAATCAAATGTCCTGACAGCAAAAGTGAGAGTTTTTATCGATTTCCTGTTGCAGCGGATTGGTGAGCGGCCACCCTGGTTGGAAGGTTTTGGCGGAAATGAACAACCACGGCTGACCGACCAACAGACATGAAACGCTAGCGGAATACCACGATTGCGCTTGGCAACCCCATGTTGAATTCTTGCCGTTCTTACTAACCGGAAAACAGTGATGAAAACGCAAGAGTTGCAGCTGCTTTACATTTTCGACGCGATTATGACCGAGCGCTCTGTTACCCGTGCGGCAGATCGCCTGGCCATGACTCAACCGGCAGTTTCGAACGCCATCTCTCGGATGCGTCAGATTTGGAATGATCCGCTCTTCGTTCGGAAAGGTCGCAACATTGAGCCAACCTCGTATGCCCTGAGTCTCTGGGACCAGGTAGGGCATCATATGTTCGCTTTGACTAACGCGGTCAGCGCAACCCAGTTTGATCCGAGCACGTCAAACCGCACCTTTCGTGTTGCGGTCACGGATGTAATTGTAGAGATGATCTGGCGTCAATTGGTGCAGATGCTTGAAAGTGAAGCGCCTGGTGTTGATGTGCACGCGGTACCTTACACACCCGAAGGCACCCACGCCGATCTGCGAGAAGCCCATGTTGACGTGGCGGTGGGCGTTTTATCTCAACACGATTACAGCCTCCGAAGTACCTGGCTTTTCGAGGGGGGCTACGTGCTCGCCATGCGCGCCGACCATCCGCTGGCCGGTCGACAGATCACCATGGAAGAATTCCTTGAGGCGCGGCATCTTCTGGTAAGTATGTCAGGCGATGCCCATGGCTTCGTGGACAGCTATCTCGATCAAAAGGGTATGAGCCGCCGGATAGCGGCGACTGTTAATCATTTCTCAACAGTTCCGGCAGTACTCAGAGAAACGAACCTCATTGCTGCTGTCCCTGAATTGATCAGCCAGGATTGTGGTTTCGTGAACGGCCTATGGATGGGTGAGCTTCCCTTCGACGTCGATCCGACGAGTCTATACCTGATCTGGCACGCCCGTCATGACCGCGACCCCGGAGTCGTTTGGCTCCGGGAGAAGATGGAGAATCTGCTCCAGGAACGCTGGCATGACATTATGGTCAATTCTCCCTGTGGACGGCACCAGCTGAAGGCTGTCTGAGTCGATGCAGCGTTTCAGGCGGTGGTTTGCAGCGCCATAGTTGCCGCTTGTGGTGGCTGCCCGTAAAATCGCTTGAACTCCCGGCTGAACTGGCTGGCGCTTTCGTAGCCAACCAGAGATGCGGCCTGGCTGACCTTCACACCCTGATCTGAAAGCAACTCCCGGGCTCGGGTGAGCCGGATGCGTTTGATGTACTGGATGGGGGACTGCGCAGCCACCTGCCGAAAATTGCGGTGGAAGGTCGCCGGACTCATGTTGGCAAGAGCGGCCAGCTGTTCGACATCCAGCGGTTCCGAAAAGTGCGCGTGAACATGCTTGAGCACCGGCTCCAGTCGGGAAAGTTGAGTGTTGTGTCGCACCAGATCCACCAGCGAGGCGCCGTTCGGGCCCCGGAGCGCGTGTAGCAACAGCTCCTTTTTCAGGCCCGGCCCGAGGGCCTTGGCCGCCAGCGGGTCATTCAGCGCCTCGGCCAGCCGCACCACGCTGGCGTTGAAGGCGCGAGTGGCCGGAGCCACGTACAAGGTGTGCGCATTCAACGAAGGAGCGTTGGCGCCGCCGGTCTGCCGGCACTCATCAAAAATCCGCACCAGCTCATGCAATGCCGACAGATCCAGGTCCATGACCAGGGAGAGCAGGGGACCGTCGGGTGGCGTGATTGCCTCGCAGTCAGCGGGCGTGGGCAGGGTCAGCACCAGGTAGTTGTCGGGGTTGTACTCATACACCTGGTTGTCGAGAAACACCCGTTTGGTGCCCTGGGCCATGATAATGATGCCCTGGCTGTAACAGAGCGGTTCTCTGCCCGTGGTTTCGTTGCTTCGGTAGATCCCGACGCCCTCGATCGGTGTTGGGTTGTAGCCCTCGGTCGCTGCAAGTGGGGTCAGCAATTGGGCGAGTGTGGGCATCGGTCGGTCTCCTGAATGGGGGAAGACGCCATCTTACCTGCGACGCTCTAAAATGCCTAGTCGTGTCGTTAATGATAGAAAAAGGCATGCCAATGATCGAAATGCCCATTCTGATCTGTCCTGTCGGCGATACAATCTCTTCACGCTTTGATGAGGAGAGAGGATTATGCAAAATTTCGATTTCTACAACCCAACCCGCATCGTGTTCGGCAAAGACCGTCTGCAGGAACTGGATCAGCTCATTCCCAAGAATGCCCGTGTGCTGGTTCTGTACGGTGGCGGCAGCGTCAAGCGGTTCGGTACCCTGGATAAAGTGCTGGCCGGCCTGGGCGATCGGACGATGTTCGAGTTTGCCGGCATTGAGCCCAACCCGCGCTACGAAACCCTGATGGAAGCGGTGGATCTGGTTCGCCGGGAAAGTGTCGATTTCCTGCTGGCCGTTGGCGGTGGCTCGGTGATGGACGGAACCAAGTTCGTTGCCGCGGCTGCCCCGTTTGAGGGCGACGAGGAGAGCCTGCTGGGGCATGGCTTTGCCGGCCTTCCGGTGGAGCAGGCTCTGCCACTCGGTACCGTTGCCACCCTGCCGGCGACCGGTTCTGAAATGAACATGGGCGCCGTAGTCTCCCATAAGGGTGGGAAATGGCCGGTAATGAGCCCGCTGTTGTATCCGACGTTCTCGTTCCTGGACCCGTCGCTGACCTTTTCCCTGCCCACCAGGCAGGTCGCCAACGGCGTGGTCGACGCCTTCGTGCACGTGGTTGAACAGTATGTAACTTATCCGGTTAACGCGCAGATCCAAGACCGCACTGCTGAAGGTATTCTCAAGACCCTGATCGAGGTGGGCCCGGTCACCCTGGCCAACCCGGAGGACTACGATGCCCGTGCAAATCTGGTCTGGGCGGCTACCTCCGCGCTGAATGGCTACATTGGCGTGGGCGTTCCCCAGGATTGGAGTACCCATATGATTGGGCACGAACTGACCGCCATGTTCGGCATCGATCACGGGCAGAGTCTCGCCATTATCCTGCCGTCGGTCTGGAAACTCCGTAAAGAGCAGAAGCGGGAAAAACTCCTGCAGTACGCCGAGCGAGTATGGGGCATTGTCGACGGCTCTGAGGAAGAGCGCATCAACCAGGCCATCGCCCAGACCAGAGCCTTTTTCGAAAGTCTGGGAGTTGCAACGCGACTGGATCAATACGGGGTCAAAGAAAATCAGGTGGCCGACATCGTCGAGGCGTTGAAAGCCCATGGTATGACCGAGCTCTCGGAGCGGGGCGACATGACACCAGAGATCAGCCACCAGGTTTTGATCGATGCCTTCAGTGAGTGAGAAATCCCGGAGCGTCGATCGATAACCTGCCCGAAGTGAACGCTGTTCTGTATGATGCGAAGCCATGAAGAACGCGCGATCAAAAATCCAACTGAAGAGTTACAGCGATCATGGGCAAACACACGCCCATGATCATCATCAGTTGGTGCTGCCCTTGGTGGGAAAACTTTCTCTGTCGGTAAATAGTCGGGCCGGGGAAGTGGCCGAGGGCAGAGCGGCGATCATCGCCGCCGGTCAGGATCACGATTTCGAAGCCCGGGATGACAACCGGTTTGTGGTCGCAGACGTTCCAGATGGCTTGGCTCCGATGCTGGACCGTCTGCCCTGTTTCGTGCAGCTCGATGCCGGACTGGAGCATTACGTGCAGTTTCTCCATGCCCAGTTGCAACAGGGCGCGGAAGGCTCTCAGACTCAACACCAGATGTTGCTGTTGCTGATCCAGCTGCTGCATGAGCGCTTCGGAGACCGTTTACGGCTGGATCGTCGAGTGGACGTGGCGAAACGCTTCATCGACGAACATTACCATCAGAAGATCACCGTCAATCAACTGGCCACCATCGCGCACCTGAGTGTGCGGCAACTGAACCAGCTGTTCCGGGAGCAGGTGGGCTTGACGCCCCATCATTATCTGACCGAGTTGCGGATGCAGACGGCGTGGCAACTGCTCGAGCGGGGTGACCTGTCGATCCAGCACATCGCCGACGCCGTGGGCTATAGCTCACTGTCAGCCTTCAGTGATCGATTCGCCCAACATTTCGGGCACTCTCCCAGTCATTTTCGCCGACTTTCTAAATAACTGTTCCGAATTCTGAAAGCCTGTCCATCACCGGCTCAATAAGCTGTTGCGTCTGAACTGATTGATCTCTGACTGAGAGGGCGCAACTATGACCGCGGCATCCGCCACCTGGATTGGCTCAATTTCGGTGCTTTTATGGGGCACCCTGGCTCTGCTGACCAAGCTTACCGGCGGGCAGATCCCGGAATTTCAACTCATGGCCATGACCTTTACACTGGCTTTTGCACTGATGTGTGTCCGCTGGTTTAAGGACGGGCACACCGGCATCCGCTTCGCGAAGCAATCCACCTTTGCCTGGGCCATCGGTGTGATGGGCCTGTTCGGCTATCACTTCGCCTACTTCAAGGCCATGACCCTGGCACCGGCGGTCGAGGTCAGCCTGCTGGCCTATCTCTGGCCGCTGTTCATTGTCCTGTTTTCGGCGCTCTTGCCGGGCGAGTCCTTGCGGGCACAGCACGTCGCCGGGGCGGTGATATCACTGGTTGGCTGCTGGTTGCTGATCGGTCGGAACAGCGGCGGCTTCAGTGCCCAGAATCTGGACGGCTACTTGGTGGCGTTCGCCTGCGCCTTGATCTGGTCGTCCTATTCGGTGCTCAGCCGTCTGGTAAAATCTGTGCCTACCGATGCTGTTGGCTGGTTCTGTGGTGTTACCGCGGTCCTGGCTTGGATGTGCCACCTGATGTGGGAGCAAACGGTGTGGCCGGATGGCGCAAGCCAATGGGTCGGAGTGGTCGGCCTCGGCCTTGGTCCCGTGGGCATCGCCTTTTTCACCTGGGATTACGGGGTAAAACACGGGAACATCCAGCTGCTGGGAACACTTGCATACAGCGCACCTCTCATTTCGGTCATCTTGCTCATCGTTTTTGGCTTCGGCGAGGCAACCATGGCCGTTGCGGGCGCCAGCACGTTGATTGTGTCCGGATCACTGGTAGCTGGAAAAACCCGAAACACAGAGACTGCCAAAACTGTAAATTACGAAGCTGTGTAACTACGGAGGATGAAGAATGATTTCCTGGGAAGATTTTGAAAAAGTGGAATTACGGGTTGGCACCATTGTCGAAGTTCAGCCGTTCCCTGAAGCCAGAAAACCGGCCTACAAACTGAAAGTGGACTTTGGCCCGGAAATTGGTGTGCGAAAATCCAGTGCCCAGATTACGGAGCTGTATTCTAAGGAGGGCCTGCTGGGCAAGCAGGTATTGGCTGTCACGAACTTCCCTCCGAAGCAGATCGGTCCGTTTGTCTCTGAATGTCTCGTAACCGGATTCAAAACCGAAGCAGGCGTGGTAACTCTGGTAAGCCCTGATTCTGAGGTCGAGAATGGGCAACGGCTGTTTTAATCTAAAGACTGCCGTTCGCTGCGTCCCCGTGCCTTCTCTCTTACAAAATCGATCAGCGCCCTGACTCTGAGGGCGTTTTGGCTCTCCAAATCCCCCTCCTGCATAAATCCTGAGCATTATCACCGGTGATGATGAGTGCAATACCGCATGGTGATTATTTTTAGCGTGCTCCAGCAAAGATAATTCCCGCCACGAACCACTCCGGCGCGGGTCTCATGACCAATCTGTCCGCGCCGGCGCCGAAGTCCCCATCATGAACGATTAAGGATTTAGTCCATGACTTATCGAATTCTTGCCGTGCTCAGCGCGGCCGTGTTTGTTCTTGCCGGCTGCGAAAGCGCAGCTCAGGGCACCGCGAGCCAGCCGGAGCCGCCTTCGGTAGAGGTGGTTGCCGCCGCCAGTGCCCAGGTTCAGCCCCAGAAAACCTACACCACCCGTATTGAGGCACCGGAAAACGTGGAGCTGCGGCCCCGACTATCCGGTGTGGTTGATGAGGTGCACTTTGTTGAGGGGCAGAAGGTGAGCAAAGGCGACATCCTGTTCCAGCTGGATGATCGCCACCTTACAGCCCGAGTGGAACAGCTGAATGCCGAACTGGCCCGGGCAGAAGCAGCCCTCTATCAGGCCAAGGCGGAAGCTGCACGGGCAGGGCGCCTGCTGCGCAGCAACGCCATCTCCGAAGAACAGGCTGAGCTAAGAGATTCCGCGCGCCAGCAGGCCGAGGCCGAGGTTTCCTCTCTCAACGCCCAGCTCAAGGAGGCGGAACTGCAGCTGAGCTATGCCACGATCCGTTCGCCAATCGACGGGGTTATCTCCCGGGCCAACATTACTGCGGGAAATACCGTGACCGCGAACCAAAGCCGGTTGACCACCATCGCCTCGAATCAGGACCGATATGCGTACTTCGATATGGATGAGGGAACCTGGTATCGATTCTTCCGCGCCCGCGATCGCGCGCTGGGCTCGCCGGTGCGTATTCAGCTAACCGGAGAACAGGACTTCCCCCATGTGGGCGAGATTGACTTCGTCGATAACGCCATCGATACCAACACGGGCACCCTGCGTCTGCGTGCGGTATTGGCCGATTCCGGAGAGGCTCTGGTACCGGGTGCCTTTGCCCGGGTGAAGATTGCTGTGGCCGCAACCGAGCAGAAGATCATGGTTCCTGATCGGGCTATCGCAACCGATCTCGACAGCCGCTTTGTGCTGACGGTCAACGAGCAGGGCGAGACTAACTACACGCCGATAACCGTCGGTGAGCGTTTCGGCAGCTTCCGTGTGGTCGAGCAGGGCATTGCCGAAGGCGATGTGGTGGTGGCGAACGGGACGGCCAAGGTAGGTCCTGGCATGACCATCGCTCCGGTTATGCTGTCAGAAGCACCGTCCGACGTGGCCTTCACACTTGAAGAACACGCACCGGAAGTTCAGCAGACCGCTGGCGTAAAGTTCTGAGGCCCGAACGATGAAATTTCCCCATTTTTTTATCGACCGGCCAATATTCGCCTCCATGCTATCCCTGATCATTCTGATCGGGGGTGGCATCTCTCTGTTCCAGTTGCCGATCAGTGAGTATCCGGAAGTGGTGCCGCCCACGGTGGTGGTCACAGCCAACTACCCGGGCGCAAACCCGAAGGTGATTGCAGAAACGGTCGCCTCACCGATTGAGGATGAGATCAACGGCGTGGAGAACATGCTGTATATGTCGTCCCAGGCAACGGCCGATGGCCGTATGACCCTGACGGTAACGTTTGCGCTGGGTACTGATCTCGACAAAGCGCAGGTTCAGGTCCAGAACCGGGTTGATATTGCTTTGCCCCGTTTGCCGGAAGAGGTGCAGCGCCTGGGTGTGGTGACTGAGAAATCATCCCCGAACCTGAGCATGGTTGTTCACGTTCACTCTCCGGATGAGAGCCGGGACATTACCTATCTGGCCAACTACGCCGAGCTGAATCTGAAAGATGAACTCTCCCGCCTGGGCGGCGTTGGCGACGTTCAGTTGTTCGGTGGCGGTGAATTTGCGGTCCGTCTCTGGCTGCAGCCGGATGAACTGGCCGCCCGGAATCTCAACGCCTCGGATGTGGTGAACGCTGTCCGTGCCCAGAATCGCCAGATTGCAGCCGGTACACTTGGTGCACAGCCTGCACCGAACGACAATCAGTTCCAGTTGATGCTGAACGTCCGCGGACGCCTGACCTCGTTGGATGAGTTTCGGGACATTGTTCTGAAAATCGGTGACAACGGAGCTATCACGCGTCTCTCTGACGTTGCGAGAGTCGAGCTGGGCCAGAACACCTACGCCCTTGAAGCGGGTCTCGATGGGAAGCCGGCGGTTGCCATGCCGATTTTCCAGCGCCCGGGGGCTAACGCCATTCAGCTTTCCGACGATGTTCGGTCAACCATGGCGCGGTTGTCGCAGGATTTCCCGCAGGGCGTTGAGTATGAAATCGCTTACGACCCGACTGTGTTTGTTCGCGGGTCCATCGACGCGGTCATCACCACCTTGTTGGAAGCGATTCTACTGGTTGTGCTGGTCGTGGTGTTGTTCCTGCAAACCTGGAGGGCGTCCATTATTCCGCTCGTTGCGGTGCCTGTATCACTGGTGGGCACCTTCGCCGTGATGCAGTGGTTGGGCGTTTCCATCAACACGCTGTCGCTGTTCGGAATGGTGCTGGCGATCGGTATCGTGGTTGATGACGCCATCGTGGTGGTCGAGAACGTGGAGCGGAACATTCACCGGGGGCTCTCGCCTCGTGAAGCCACCAAAGTGGCCATGAACGAGGTAACCGGCCCGATCATTGCCATTGCACTGGTGTTGTGTGCGGTCTTCATTCCGACGGCCTTCATTTCTGGTCTTTCCGGTCAGTTTTACAAGCAGTTCGCATTGACCATCACGATTTCAACGGTGATCTCCGCTTTGAACTCGCTGACCCTGTCGCCGGCGTTGTCCGCGCTGCTTCTCAAGGGCCACGACGAGAAGCCCGACCGGCTTTCCCGGGTTCTGGAAAAGGTGTTTGGTCGCTTTGTGTTCCGCCCGTTCAACCGGTTCTTTGACCGCACAGGTAATGCCTATGAAGTTCTGGTCAAGAAGCTGATCCGCTACAGCGCCATCGTTGGCGTGGTGTATGTGGGATTGACCGTTTTCGCCGGTGGCCTGTTCAACGCGGTACCGGGTGGTTTCATTCCGCAGCAGGACAAACAATACCTGGTCGCAGTTGCCCAGCTGCCGGATGCGGCTAGCCTTGACCGGACCGTGGACGTGGTCAACGAAATGCAGCAGATCGCGCTGGAGACCGAGGGTGTGGCAAACACCATTGCGTTCCCTGGCCTTTCGGTGAATGGTTTCACCAACAGCCCGAACAGCGGCATCGTGTTCCTGCCGTTGACCGATTTTACCGAACGCACGTCTCCGGAGCTCAGTGCGGGGGCGATTGCAGGCAAGTTGAACGGCGCGTTTTCAGGCATTGACGAAGGGTTTGTGGCGGTGTTCCCACCACCACCGATCCTGGGCCTGGGCACCACGGGTGGCTTCAAACTGCAGATCGAAGATCGAAGCAGCAAAGGCTTTGAAGCCTTGTTTGATACCCTGCAAACCACCATCAACGAAGCTCGCAAGCATCCGGCACTGACGGGTCTATACTCCAGCTTCCGGGTTCAGGTACCCCAGTTTGACCTGGATATCGATCGGGAGCGTGCGATGCTGCTGGGCATTCCGCTGGAGTCCGTGTTCGACACACTGCAGGTGTATCTGGGGTCGGTGTACGTCAATGACGTGAACATGTTCGGCAGTACCTATCAGGTGATTGCCCAGGCCGAGTCCGACAAGCGCCTTGATCCGGAGCACATTCTGAATCTGAAGGTTCGCAACCAGCGGGGCCAGATGATCCCGCTGTCCGCGGTGATGAGTGTCGAATCGACCATCGGCCCGGACCGTGTGATGCGTTACAACGGCTATCCAACGGCTGAACTCAATGGCTCTCCGGCCCCGGGCTTCAGTTCGGACCAGGCTCAGGCTGCTATCGAAGAGGTTCTCGCACAGACTCTGCCCGAGGGCATGGCGTTTGAGTGGACCGAGGTGACTTATCAGCAAAAACTCGCTGGCAACACCATGGTCTATGTGTTCCCACTGGTTATCTTGCTGGTTTTCATCGTACTGGCGGCTCAATACGAAAGCCTGCGACTGCCGTTTGCCATCATTCTGATTGTGCCGATGACCTTGCTGTCAGCTCTGGCCGGGGTCTGGCTGACTGATGGTGACAACAACATGTTCACCCAGATTGGCCTGATTGTTCTGGTGGCATTGGCGAGTAAAAACGCCATCCTGATGGTCGAGTTCGCCCGTGACCTCAACCTCCAGGGACGCAGTCATTATCAGGCCATCGTAGAGGCGTGTCGTTTGCGTTTACGGCCTATTCTGATGACCTCGATTGCCTTCACTGCAGGCGTGGTACCGCTGGTTCTTGCGAGCGGAGCCGGTGCGGAGATGCGTCACGCTATGGGCATAGCGGTGTTTTCGGGAATGATAGGTGTCACCGTGTTCGGCCTGCTTTTCACCCCGGTATTTTACGCGGTGATTCAGCGTGCGAAGGCCGATACCGAGGCGCCTGCCAACGCCAAGGCAATCCCTGAACAGATCACGGAGAACGACCATGCTTAAACGGGCGGTTAGTGTCTTGCTCGGGTCAGCGCTGCTGGTTGGGTGCGCTGCAACCCCGAATTATGAGCCCCAACAGGAGGCGGACGAACGTTACCTCGACAGCCTCGAGTTCGGTGTTCAGAGCACAGACGCCACCACAGCAGAGTGGTGGAAGAGCTACGAGGATGACCAACTCAATCAACTGGTCGAGGTTGCGCAGGCCGCCAACCTCGATCTGTTGGCAACCCGGCAGCGGGTCCGTCAGGCGCTCGCGGATTTGGGTGCGGACAAAAACCGCTTGCTTCCTCAGGGAGGAGTAACCGGGGAATACGAGGCGATCGATCGAAACAGTGTCCAGGAATCCTCTGCCGTCGGTCTGGCGGCCACCTGGGAAGTGGACTTGTTTGGCCGGCTTAGAGCGCTAATCGATGCCAGTGAAGCCAACCTTGAGGTTGCCCTGAACAACCAGCGAGCGGTGTTGAAAGAAGTCACCGTTGGTGTTGTCCGGTCTTATCTGGAGTGGGAAGCCGCTCGCCAGCGGGTTCAGTTGATCAAGGCGGACATTCGAGCATTGGAAGACACCCGGGAAGTCATGGCCCTGCGCGTGGAGGAAGGCATCTCGCCGAACCTGGATCTCGCCCGCGCAGACACGCTGCTGGAACAGCAGCGTGCCAAGCTTCCTGACGCGCGAGCCCAGCTTTATCGTGCCAAAGCGGTGCTGTCCGTGCTCGTCAATGAAGATCCCGAATCCCTGGTCCTGAAACCGGCCCCACGTGCACTGGCCGCTTCCATTGGGGTACCGGAGGCGGAGCGGGCCAACGAGGCCATGCAGCTGCGTGCGGATATCGGCGGTGCGCTCGCAGCACTGGCCCGGGATGTGGCGGTTGGCAACGCCCTTCGGGCAGAACTCTATCCCCAGTTTTCGGTCGAGGGATTTCTGGGCTTGACCAACGTGGCGGAAGTGTCCGATGGCTTTGAGGGTACCGGCAGCATCGCTCCTCGCATCTCCTGGTCTCTGTTGAGTTATCCGGTGATACTGCAACGGGTCGAAAGCCAGAATGCAGTCTCGGAAGAAAGTTACATCCGTTATCGCCAAACCATCATTGATGCGGTCGCCAGTGCGCGGGTTGCGATCTTTGCTTACGGGCGGGCCTTGGAGGCTGATCAGGCAACGGGCAGGGCGTTTGAGGCAGCCAACGAATCGTTCACCATCGCCAGAACTATGCATCGTGAGGGTGCCATCGGCTATCTGGATTTACTGGACGCCAACCGAACCTTCATTTCCGCTCAGCAGGACCGGCTTTCCGCCAGATTGTCCTATGCGGCGGCCCAGCTTGGGGTGATTGAGGAATTCAGTGGGGTTTGGTCGTCGGAGGCGCACCGGCGAATGCTGAAGGCAACGGGTGGCGAGTCTTGAGGAAGAGGGTATGGTTTAGCTGAAAAAGGGGAAGTTCCGGGCTTTAGCGGCAAGAAAGGAAATGGCGCTTTCAAAGGTCATGTTTTCTCCGCAACGAAAAAGGGGGCTAAAAGCCCCCTTTCGATACTATGCTCCGACTCAATACTATGCTTCGGCTAATTCTTCGAGGTAAGGGTAGTCAATATACCCCTCCGCTCCCTGGGTGTAAAAAGTCGAGGGATCTGCTTCATTAAGCTCGGCCCCAAGCTTCAGGCGCTCCGGAAGGTCCGGGTTGGCAATGAAGGGCACACCAAAGGCGACAGCGTCGGCCAATCCGGATTCGATGGCCTGTTCTGCTTCTTCACCGGTGTAGCTCATGTTGAGGATCAACTTGCCCTTGAAGTGCTCGCGGACCGGGGTAATCACGTCTGCTTGCTGCTCCCCAAAAAAGTCGCTGCGCATTAAATGAACAAAGGCCAGGCCGTAGTCGTTCAGACGCTTGGCGAGCCAGGTGACCAGGCCGACCGGATCACTGTCCTTCATGCTCTGGAAACTGTTGAGCGGGCTCAGTCGAACACCGACGTTCTCGGAACCGAACACTCCGGATACGGCTTCAATCACCTCCAGCAGCAGTCGGGCGCGATTTTCGATCGGGCCACCGTAAGGGCCTTCTCGATGGTTGGAACCATCACGGAGGAACTGGTCCAGCAGGTAGCCGTTGGCGCCATGAACCTCAACACCGTCAAAGCCGGCGCGCTTGGCATTCTCGGCGGCGGTGCGGAAACCGTCGATGATGGCCGGGATTTCGTTGTCAGCCAGTGCGCGGGGAACCGTGTAGGACTTCTTGCCTTCCGGTGTGTGCACTTCATCGCTGGTGATGGCAATGGCGCTGGGCGCTACCGGATCCTTCCCGTTGTTTAACACCGGGTGACAGGCGCGGCCGCCGTGCCAGATCTGCAGATAAATCTTGCCACCTTTAGCGTGTACCGCATCACTGACTTTCTTCCAGCCTTCAACTTGCGCCTCGGAATAGATGCCAGGCTCGCGCCAGAAGGCTGAATTGCCTTCGATGGCCATGGTGGCCTCGGCGATGATCAGGCCGGCAGACGCACGCTGAGCGTAATACTCAACCATCATGTCCGTGGGAACGTGATCAGCGTCGGCACGGACGCGGGTGAGGGGGGCCATGAAGACCCGATTGGCCAATTCACTGGCGCCCATTTTCAGGGGAGTAGAAAGTGTGTTCATAGCATCCTCGGGAAATATTGTGCAAAACCATAAACTATCCGCCCGTGGGCCGGGCGGACTAATTCGGATGAGATATATCAATCATCATCCTGGCTGATGCGACAGGCTGGAATCCGCCTTCGCAAGTTTCCCTTGGGGACAGGTTCGATGATGACGTAGCCATCGCGCATCATCGTCTCGAAATCCTGCTCGATCTGCCTCTATTGCGTTCGGGACCTGGCTAGAGCCTGTGATGGGTTTTCGTGGTCGGCTGGTTGCAAAGAGCCTGCAGACCAACCTGATTTTTGCCTGAACCCCGCGCACTTCAGTAGGGCACCTACTTCGGTATACGCCTATATTTTCGGTTTGAAAATAAGTGAACGTTCATTTATTTTAGGCCGACCAATTTGAAGCGTTGAGCAGACAAATGCGGCAAAGAGACGACTCGAAACGAATAGCCTTCCTGGAAGCTACCGTGAGGGAAGTAGCAGATCACGGTTTTTCAGCAACCTCGGTTGGCAAGATAGCCAAGGCTGCGGGTTTGTCACCAGCCACGCTGTACATCTATTACGAAGATAAAGAACAGCTTTTATTGGCGACATTTTATTACGTCAGCGATCAGGTCATTGATGCGGCGCTGGACAGTTTTTCTCGCGGGAAAGATCTGCGTGAAGGACTGCGACGCCAGTGGCACACACTGTTCCGGATCGGCCTTGAGCGTCCGGAACTATTCCGCTACCACGAGACGTTCACGCATTCTGCTTGGATGACTCCCGAGATCCAGGCACGAAACGAAAGCCGAGCCGCAAATCTTTTGAATGCAGTTGATCAGGGAAAGCAATCCGGGCTGATCAAACCGGTACCTTTTCCACTTCTCGAAACGTTTATGTTCCGCCCGATTTACCACCTCGTTCAACGATGCCTGCAAGGGTCGTTCGAAGGTACCGATGAGCATATCGAATTAGCGTTTAATATGGCTTGGGATGCGGTTGCCGATCGTCGGAATACCTAATTTTTTCTGGAGAGTGACGCGTTATGAAATTCAAGATGGTCAGTACCGCCATGCCCTTGAGAGGCCTACAAGCGCTTGCAATGCTTTCGAGCCTCCTGGTGATGGGATGTTCGGCGGAGGCGCCCCCTCTGACACAGCAAACTGTCTACCCGGTAAAGCTCATGACGCTGGAGCAGGCGCAGTCAGGCACGCTCAATCAGTATCCGGGCAGAGTCTCGGCGTCTGACCATTCAGAACTCTCTTTCAGAGTGGGAGGAGAGCTGACGGAGCTGGCCGTTAAAGCAGGCGACACTGTGGAAAAAGGGGAGGTCGTTGCCCGCCTGGACGATCGGGACGCAAGAACCCGCCTGGAAAACGCCCGGTCAAATTTCAATCTGGCACAGGCCACCTTCGAGCGAATGCGAATATCGTTGGAGCGCCAGGCCATCAGTCAGGCCCGTTTCGATGAGGCCGAGGCCGAGTACCTCTCTGCCAGAGCGCAACTGGCCAGCGCGGAGGACCAACTTTCCTATACCGTTCTCAAAGCGCCATTTGATGGCGTCATTTCACGGGTGCCGGTGGATGTCTTTCAGGTTGTATCAGCGCAGCAGGCCATTGCCGAACTGCAACGGCCCGGCTCTATCGACGTCTCGTTCCAGATGCCTGAACAACAGGTCCGCCGCCTTCAGCCACAGAGATCCAGGAACGTTCGCGCCAATGGCAACACTATCGCGTGGGTACAGTTTCCCGAGCTTCCCGATAAACGCTACGCCGCGAGCTACAAAGAGCATGACAGCAATGCCTCTCAGGGGTCGCTCAGTTATGAGGTTACCGTAACGCTCCCTGAACCCGAGGACATCACAGTGCTTTCGGGGATGAGCGCGACCGTTCTGCTTGATTACGGCACATTGGCTGGAGAGAGCGCCCCGTCGTGGCTGATACCAACCGCGGCGCTTGTAACACCTGACGCAGAACCCGGCACTAGCGTGGTTTGGCGATACGTGGCTGCTGCCGATGGTGAGAATGGCGATAACACGGGCAGCGTCGAGCCGGTGGATGTCGAGCCGGGTAAGAAAATGAACGATGGCGTGCTTGTTCGGGGAGAGCTCAGCCCGGGCGACAGAATCGTGGTTGCCGGCGCTCACCGGATGAACAGGGATCGTTCGGTCCGTCCCTGGGAAAAAGAGGGCGGGCTCTGAGATGGTCGATTATTTTCTTGATCGGAAGTCCATCAGCTGGATGGTCACGCTGTTGCTTGGGGTTGGGGGCATGTTCGCGTTTCTGGGTCTCGGCCAGCTTGAATTCCCGGAGTTCACGTTACGTTCCGCCTTGGTGACCACCCAATATCCCGGAGCAACGCCTCTTGAAGTCGAGGAGGAGGTTACGCTGCCTCTGGAAAAAGCGATCCAGCAGATGCCGGGCATCGATGACATTACTTCGGTGAACTCGGACGGCTTGTCGCAGATTACTGTCCAGCTCAAGAAGACGGTCAGAGAAGGGGAGTTAGACCAGTATTGGGATATCCTCCGGCGAAAGATTAATGATGCCCAGCCTGGTCTGCCACCAGGCGTGAACACGTCCATCGTGAACGATGACTTTGGCGATGTCTTCGGCCTGCTGCTCACGTTGCGTGGCGACGGCTACTCGCTGAAAGATCTTGGTGACCATGCGGATCTCATTCAGAGAGAACTGCGATTACTGGAGGGCGTCGCAAAAGTCAGTATCGGCGGCCGTGTCGACGAGCAGATGATCGTGTCCCTGGACCGTGACCGTATGCGTGCTCTTGGCATATCGCCAGAATACCTGGCGAGCCTTCTGAATGCGCAGAATACGGTAGGCAACGCGGGCCACCTGCGCAGTGAGGGACTGTCGTTATCCGTTCAGCCAACCGGTCAGCTTGATTCCGTTCAGGCACTTGAGCAACTGGCAGTTGGAAGCGCTGATTCGGGTATTATCCGGCTCAGCGATCTGGCCGAAGTTCGCAGGGTGACCAATGACTCACCCGCCTTGCTTTACCATTCTGACGGATTGCCTGCTTTGACCATCGGCGTGTCATTTGCAGAGGGCACCAACGTTGTTGATGTAGGTGAGCGTCTCAATGAGGCTTTGAAACGCCTGGAAAAACAGCAACCCATCGGTATGACACTGAACACAGTGTATAACCAGCCTGAAGTAGTCGAGGAGGCAGTATCTGCTTTTCTCATGAACCTTGCCCAGGCGGTGGGCATTGTCATTATTGTGCTTTTGCTGTTCATGGGGCTGCGAAGTGGCCTGCTCATGGGGCTGATCCTGCTGATTACCATCATGGGTACATTCGTGCTTATGGCAATACACGGTATTCAGCTCCAGAAGATTTCATTGGGTGCGCTGATCATTGCGCTGGGGATGCTGGTCGATAATGCCATCGTCGTCACCGAGGGCATGATGATTGGCCTTTCCAAGGGCAAGTCCAAAAGGCAGACAGCCAAAGAAGTGGTCTCGCAGAATCGGTACCCGCTGCTCGGCGCTACCGTGATTGCCATTACGGCCTTTGCTCCTATCGGCCTATCGCCAGACACCACCGGTGAATTCATTGGCTCCCTGTTCTGGGTTCTGTGCTACTCGCTTTTCCTGAGCTGGCTGACAGCACTCACTCTGACCCCGTTTTTCTTTGATATGTTCTATCCCGACAAGCTCGAGAGTGTCGGGCAGTCATCCGATAACGACCCCTATAAGGGAATTGTCTTCGTCGTCTTCCGCCGCCTGCTGACCTACGCAATTCATTATCGCTTCGTGACATTAACACTTGCCATCGCGCTTCTGGCTGGGGTTCTATCGTTCTCGGGACAGGTGAAGAATGCTTTCTTCCCGAATGCCACAACGCCACTCTTTTTTGTTGATTTGTGGTTGCCCGAAGGGACCGACATCTTGCAAACCGAAGAGACCGTGAAGCGGCTGGAATCGCGCATGAATGCAATGGACCAGGTTGTCCAGGTGACCAGTGTCACCGGCGGCGGAGCCCAGCGTTTTACGTTGACGTATTCACCGGAGCAGCGATACGCCAGTTTTGGCCAATTGATCGTAGAGACCCGGGACAAGGCGTCGAGAGAGGCGCGTATGGAGGAAGTCATTCAGCAACTGCGTACAGACTTCCCGAACGTTCATTACAAAGTGCAGGCTTTGCAGGTGGGGCCCTCAGCCAAAGCCAGTCTCGAAGCTCGTATCTTTGGAGAAGATCCCGAAGAACTCCGGAAAATCGGTGCGCGCGTGCAGGCAATTTTTGAAAATGAACCTCTGGCCGACAGCGTGCGCTTGTCCTGGGGTAATCGGGAAGCCGTGATCGTACCGGAGTTCCTCGAAGAACAGGCCCGGCGCCTTGGCGTATCTCGCGAATCACTGCACCAGGCGTTGTTGCTGAATAATCAGGGGCAGCAGGTTGGAGTGTACCGTGAGGGGAGCGACCTCATTCCGATCATTATGCGGTCAAGAGAGGAGCAGCGTTTTGATATCGAAAACCTTACCTCGATCAATGTCTGGAGTGAAGAGCAGGGCCGCTATGTCAGCGCAGGCAACGTCATCAATGCCATCAATACGGAACTGCGGGACCCGCTGATAAAGCGCAGAAACAGGGAGCGGATGTTGGCGGTTTATGCCGAACCCATGCCTTTATCGGGGGAGACAGCGGCGAGTGTGCTGGAGAGGATCCGCCCGCAGGTCGACGCGCTGGAGCTTCCCTACGGCTATTCGATTGAGTGGGGTGGAGAGTACGAGACCTCAACCGAGGCGCAGACTTCGCTTTTCTCCTCGCTGCCTCTTGGACTGCTCGGCATGTTCATTATCTCGATGCTGTTGTTCGGCAGCTTCCGACAGGCTCTCTCGATCTGGATAATTGTTCCTCTCATGATGATTGGAATCATTGGTGGACTGGTATTGCTCGGCGCACCCTTTACGTTCATGGCACTGCTCGGGACTCTGAGTCTGATCGGTATGGTACTGAAGAATGCCATTGTGCTGGTTGAGGAGATCAAGATTCAGGTAGAACAGCAGGATGATGCATTCACCGCGGTGGTTGAGGCCGCGGTAAGCCGGGTACGACCTGTGCTAATGGCGGCCGTAACCACCATGTTGGGAATGATTCCTCTGTTCAGCGATGCCTTCTTCGCGAGCATGGCGGTGGTTATCGTGTTCGGTTTGGGTGTTGCAACGATATTGACGTTAGTGGTGCTACCAGTGGTGTACTGCACGCTGATGAGAATTTCGTACCACGGATAGCCAGCTCACTCAGTATGTTGACGCCAGGCCCTCTAGAGTCTGCGGCCAACAGGCTTTACAGCGGCTACGCAACAAGTCGCTGTGGCCAATGTCTTTCAGGCCAAAACTGCCTGGTTCCAAGAAATGTTTTTTTATCTGGGCGTTGGGCAGCAGGCGCAGAAAGTCTTCCACGTTTGCAGGCACGGCAATGTGGTCATCTGTTGCGGTTAGCGACAGCACGGGGGCTTTTATATCCGCATAGTGATGCTGCCTTATTTCCTCTCCAAAACTGTTTTCTACGTACCCTGGCGAACGGCACCACTGTCGCCATTGCCTGGCGACACCGGCGGGAAGATCCTCACCGAAACCGATAATTTTGGTCGGCCAGTATCCTTTGACTGCAACGGAGAGCGGTTGCCAACCGTGGAACAGTAGTTTGGCGGCCAGCTTTGTTTTCAGTTTCAGGTTATCGAAATGGCCTGACGATGCTGCAATCAGAACGTAGCTGTCTATTTGAGCGAAGTTGGGCATTAAACCGATCAACTGCGCACCGGCGCTATGGCCAACAAGGCTTACCGGCAGACCTGGTGCGAGGGCGATGAGTTCCTCCAGCGCGGCCGGCAGGTCCAGCGAACCCCAGTCGACCAGGTCGCCAGAGATCTCAGCTAGAGGGATACCGTTGCGAGAATCCCCAATGCCTCTGTTGGAAAACGTCAGCACGGCGAAGCCTTGCTCGCTCAGCCAGGTCGCAAAACTGAAATAGACTTGATGTCGAAACCCGGTGGCGGGGGCGATGAGAACGGCACCGCGAGGAACGTCTGTTGCTGGTCTGAAAAAATGCCCGGTGAGCCGATAGCCGTCGTCACAGGTTATTATGGTTTTTTCCATCATTTACCCAATTAGTAAGCCGCTGTTGCCAAAAAAATTCGGCAGTAGTGAAATAAAAGAACAATATTCGGTAAAAGAAGATTATTCTGTTTTTGCCGAAGCTGTCAAACGGTAGAATGAAGGTCACGGCTAGTTCAAACAGGCTAATATCGATTTGATGAACCAATTCCATATTTTAGAAAACAGGTTTCCGGGCCGCAGGGCTGCGCTGAAAAGGGACATCCTGGAACAGGCGCTCTATTGTTTTATTGAGCTTGGGGTGGAGGCCACCACGATCGATGCCATCAAAGCCCGCTGCGAAACGAGTGTAGGGGCGATTTATCACCACTTTGGCAACAAGGAGGGTATTTTAAGCGCACTCTTTTTTGCAGCTCAGGATGATCAGCGACAACATCTGGACCAGGAGTTAGCCAACACCAACAGCCTTCGCGAGGCTGTGTATTCAGTTATCTGTAGTTATCTCGACTGGGTTGTCGCCAACCCCGAATGGGCAAGGTTCCTGTATCAGGCGCGATCAGCAGTCGCCAAAGGGCCATTTCAGGAGGAGCTGAAAGATAGGAATGCGAAAGGCTTCCGGGAACTCAAAGCAAAGTTGCTTGGCTTCGGTAACGAAAGTAACAGCATTGTTCAGCCGTTCGAGATCGTAATCTCTCTGATCGTCGGCCCGTCGGAAAATTACTGCAAAGCCTGGCTGGCTGGCCGGGTACAGACTTCGCCTCGGGATTATCGGGAAGAATTCGCGGAATCCGCATGGCGATCGCTTCAGAGGTGATCCAGCTGAAAATATTTGCCTCGCGTTGTTCCTGGATCATATTCCGCCACAATGGGTGGACGACCACACAAAGTACTAAACTTCCTCCACGGTAATTCAGTGACTTACCCTCCAAAATCCACACAAAGTGCTAAACAGACTTAAAGCTGGTTCGAGAATAGCGCGCTCCTTCCGGGTTCCACACAAAAT
Organism: Marinobacter nauticus; assembly: GCF_003634635.1. Classification (GTDB taxonomy): domain Bacteria; phylum Pseudomonadota; class Gammaproteobacteria; order Pseudomonadales; family Oleiphilaceae; genus Marinobacter; species Marinobacter nauticus. Next base: position 354,935 of record NZ_RBJB01000002.1, read on the forward strand.
GCTAAATTTGGCGTCCGGCTCGGAGTACCGAATAATCTCACTGGAACGGAAAGATTGGAGGCAAGCAACAAGCCTTGTTGGCAGGGGACGCTCTTAAACAAAAGCGAACATTCGAGTAAGTGCTTTGCTACAGAGCCGCCAAGCTAATTACCTCCGGAACCGACAGGGATGATCAAAGGGGAGCTTGAAGGCCCACCAAGCCGAATACAGGCCCTAGCGGGAGATCGAGTGGTAAAGTTCGATCGCATCTTCTTTGGAGCGCACAATGTATCTGTGGGGTTCCGGGTCTCTCCATTCGGCGCAGCGCACCACCTGGCAATTGTTTCTGTCAGTGGTTTCAGTGACACATTGCCTTTTGGGAGCGCGGTTGCGGGGGTAGTCCCAGGATGCTTTAAAGGCAGGCATCAGTTCCACGCCCACCCAGACTTTCTCCGGCTTGAACTGGAACCCCCAATGGTAATCGCCCCAGCCATTGCAATGCTCGTTTCCCCGTTTGATGTTGTACTGGTAGCTGTATATTTGTTGAGTCGACGGATACCACCAGCCTCTCTCGTAGTCATACCCGGTCTTGAAGTATTGGGGGTAAGCGGTTTCTACGGTGACTGCTTTAAACTTATACCGGCCGGATTGATCGGCCGGCAAAGTGACAGACATTTTTGACACGCCGTTAACGGATACCAGATACCACCCATCGGGTGAGGTAATCGTGGCTGGTGTTTCCCGTCTTTCCCTCTCTCGTATCCGGGCTTTGGCTGCGGCCAGCTCACGCTGGTTCGCAGCCTTCTGCGCGCGCTCCAGGAGCTCGCCCATGACCTCATACGATATCGCTTCTTCACAGTAATCAGGGTACACCGTCGAACGCGTTTTGCTCTTTTGGGCATTGAGTGAGCCACAGGCTGAGAGATGAAACATCGCGGCAAATTCAGCGCCGCGCTTCCAGGCCAGGTAGGCGTAGTGGGCAGATTTGGTGTAATCCCGGGGCAGGCCCTTGATGTGATCACTGGAATAGACGAGGGCCAGTACCATCAGGGAATCTTTCGTCTTGGCCTTGATCAGCGAATCAATTGAGTTTTGCCGGACTGCCTGGTCATACAGCGCCTGTTGTTTTGTATTGAGTATTTTCAGTGTGCCGGCATGCACTTGCATGACGGGTAGTACCAGAAGACACAGCCATACCAACCCGCCTTTTATCGTCACCTTTGCCTCCTGATTGTTTCATGTGTTGCCTGCCTTCGAAAATTGCCCTGACGGAGAGTATAGGCTGAAGTTAGGTAATAGCGGCAGATTGATTGTGACCGCCTGAAAGACAGCCCTCCACCGGACGCCCTTGTCAGGGCGCCGCTGGACGACCAGGCAAAGAACTAAGCTTCTGCAACCGTTATTCAGTGACTTACCCTCTAAAATCCACACAAAGTGCAAAATTGACTAAAAGTAGATTCGAGAATTGGACGCTCCTTCCGGTTTCCACTCAAAATGCTACATTCGGTGTCCGGCTCGGGGTAAGGAATAGTCTTACTGGAACGGAAAGACTGGGTGCAAGCAACAAGCCTTGTTAGCAGGGGGCGCAACAAACACGGAGGTACCAACCTTTCGTTTCTCCCGCTGGTTGCTCGCTCAAAAGGGAGGCTGAAGACTGGTTTCACGCCAAAGCTGAATGTCCGCTTTGCGACCATTTTGAGCTTTCAGAAAGAATTGAGTCGGCTACTCAGAAGTCGGTGGCGAGGCTTTCGACATACTTGCCTTGTCCTTAACCATCGGCTCGATAGTCACTGCACCGGCTAGGTCTTGCCCATTGTTGATTAATAGAGTGAACTCATCGTTAGGGTGGATGTCTTGCTCCAAGCACTGAGTTTTTCGAAGCCAACCCTCACTGCACAATCCACTGAAAAAAGCCGGTAGTCCGTTCTCTGAGACGTAGGGCTGCTCACGGACCGGGAGGCTCAAAGAAAGGCGTGGAAGTCTTTTGTCCACATAATCAGCGCTGTACTGGAAGCTAACAGAGTTGCCTTTCCTCTCAAGTGTCCCGGCGACGCGATCATACAATTTAACGATAGCTTTCATGACACTTCCATACAGTTATTGTAGATGTCGGCGCGTGCTGGTAGATGCCCCTGCGGCTTTTTAAACCTTGCTGAACATGGTTGAAAATCCTTGATCGCCAGCCCTAGAAGCCTGTCCTTTTCGGAGCAGTTTCTCCAATCGCATTTGCCCCTGAGCGTATTCATCTGCACCCTTGACGATCACACCACGCAAGGAGTCCACAGTTTGACGAGTCCGGCCCCAGACGGTTGATCAAACTCGCGTAGGCGACGGCGAGCATTTCAGCACGCTAGTACATTCGCCGCGTCACGGGTTTTCAGTACTTCTACCGTTACCCAGATCTCGTGATGATCCAGTTTTCGCGGCTCTGACTCCCACCAAGGGAAAAAATCAGAATGCCGCTCGCCAGGCTCGTTATTCTTGAATATGCGGTAGATATCCCTATTAGTGAGCGCTTCAGGGTCAGCGCTACATGTCGGGCCATCGAACATTGTACTTGATCTACTGTTCGCGCAGTGTTGAACCCGTTCCCATGAATCCAGGTTGAGGCGCACATCGTGCAATGGTGAGCCAGGCCAGTATCGAATGGCTATTTGGCCATTTTCTTCACGCACCTCCATGATCTGTGACGGATGGAGCCTTCGCTGGAAGCGATTTTGAGAACCATGATAGCCAGTCATACTGTAGCAAACCGACGGATCGGCTGCTCTTTTACAGAGCCAAAGCGCGTAGTTTAAGAACTCCGAAAAAGCGTAATCTGACGCCCTTATGAACATCCAGCGCTCAAAGCTGGGGGAGGGCCGTAGGTCGCCGGCTGGGCTTTGAACATAGACTCCGAATGGAATTTTTGGATGACTGAAGTAATGACCAAGCCCGAGGAGTGCAGGGAGCTGTTGGTTCGGTTTTTGTCTCGTAAACTTCCGATTGATTAAACGACACCAGAGGGTGAACGCGATGCAAATCGGGCATGGGGCATCGGGCTTCCGAAAATCTTCCGGCCTGAAACACTCCAGGTCAAGCCAGCGAAGTTGGTGGCCTTGGAGTAACACAGTCTGCTGCGATTTTAGGAAACGCCTCAATGAAATCGTCAGGAGTGAGGTGAACTCGTTTTTTGTTTTTTCTCTCTTGGCAAGATGGGTATGTGATTCGAGAGGGACAGGACGCGGTCTGGACGAATTTCCCTGGTCAGACCAGCGATACAACTTGGATGTGCGGCATTTGAGTGCGTGAGGGTGGGTGATTGCCTCTAGGTCTTTCAGTCGCTTTCTCTCCTTCCCGCCCACACGTTCGGCTTCAAAAGCAAGATAAAATGGGCTGTATGCATCGGGAGGAGAGAAAACAGAGTGCTCAAAGGCGCGACCTGGATTCAGCTTGTCGTGAATATCCCGCACCGTTAGTTGGCGATAGCGCCGCTTTTCTTTCTCGCATCGTTCGACCCACCGTGCAAGCCAACTGAGTTTTCGATAGTCGCGGCTCTTGAGTTGTGTTTTCCCCCGGCGCTCTTTCGAAAGTGCGCCACAGGTGCTGCATTTGGCTCCCCCGGATTTCAACGAACGATCCCACGCTAACCGACATTCCGGACAGTCCAACGCAAAGGGACAATGATGTATGGGGCAACGCGCCAAAGCCGGGGCTTGATAGAGTTCGATGTGGAATGCCCGAATAGCGCATTTCGGACATTGACGAACTGGCTCAGTCCAACGTCCCAAAAAGGGTCGAAGGTTGACCCGCACGACCCCCGGGTTCGCGGATAGTAGACGTCGGGCGTGGGCATAGCCACTTTCTAGTGGGTGCTTCCAAAGGAGCCCATCGTTCAGTTTGCGGGCACCCTCATTCCCGTCAGTCATTGTGTCCGACCAGTGTCACGAGGCTTGATACAATACCGGCGCCTTCCAGGCTTTTAATAACGCATGCTTCTAAGGTCAGTAGGTCGTCTTTGTCATCGCAGTGTGGCAGATAGTCCATCAGCAATAGGTGCGTTGTCCTAACAAATTGGGCCATTCCCCAGGATTCTTGGCCCAACGGAATACCGTATCGCTCCCGATAGTTCTGCCAGAAAATCGGGGCAATGTCAGTCAGCCGCCAACTCTGTTCGTACAGCGTCGGGCAAAAATACTCAGTGGCGCAGATTCTCGGTGTCTCTGACACGGCATAGTCGTCGTAACCGGCTAAGCAGTCTTTCAGTTCGGATTCGGATCGAATGCCGTAGAAACGAACGACGTTGTTAAAAAAACGCTCTCTCAAATAGCGTTTTTCCGGGCGCAACAAGGCGTTGGCTAACGAATGGAATTGGTCTGAGTTTGCAATAAACAAAATGCTGCAGTTAATGTGCAGGTTGACCAGATCGTTATAGATTTCGGCGAAGGCATTGAGCTGGTCGATCGTTAATAACTGAGCCTCATCCACGGCGAGCGCGACTTGCCGTGTATCGTTCCCCATGGCGGCATCCGCAAGTCGTATGACGATGTGGTCGAGCAAGGTGTCGGCACTTTGTCGCTTTACGTCAAAACCGAGCGCGCGTGCGGTCTTGGCAAACACCGCACGAATGGTTCCCACGTCCCGGAGCCCGTAATGTGTGTAGAAGACTCGGATGGACTGGCCGCTTCGATTCGTCAGTGCGTGCTCAAGCGCCCTCATTGCATTGGATTTCCCCAGTCGAGCCTCACCGATGATGAGCATCCCGGTGTGGCCACAGCTGACCAAAGCATCGATCTGATGTTTTATCGACTCGAACATGGGCGTCGGTATCCAGAAACCACTGGCGTCCTCGAGCAGTGAAGCAGCTGACATAGGATACCTCACCTCCGCTTTTTAACCATGGCTGGTGACCAGTCCGGCAGCTCCGACAACGCCTGGGCAAGAGCGGGATTATTTGTCGTTTTTGTATACCTCTTTCCGGGTTTCTCTGATGGGGTGACAGCCGGTTGAGAGATAGAATCTGTGAAGCGCATCAGGCTAAGCGCTTCACGAGGCAGATGGCAATGAGCCAGCATATAATCGACAAACCCACCCATGGGATCCGATCGGGACAGTACATGATCACGGACTAGTCGGTTTGCCCGCTTTCGCATCGATACGGAATGGGGATATCTCATCCACGTCCCCGACACATAGACTTCGCCCAATCCCTCACCGCTGAGCGTCGAGACCTTTAACTGACGTATGTCCCGAATGTCGAACACGATCGTCACTTTTTGGTTTATCAACTGGGCGGCGTTGATCGCTGCGCCAGTGTACTGGCAGCCCTCGAAGTTGATGCGCGGTTCGTCCGCTGTAAACCCTTTCCGAACCATAGCCTGCTGACTGCGCTCGTAGGGTCCGAGTCCGGGGACCGGGTTGCTGGCACGCAGAGGCAACAGATGATTAGCCATCTGGTATCGCATCTGGTCGATCGGTGAGATACCGCCCATGTTGGCCAGGGGACGGTGGTTATGTTCGATCAATAGCACAGTTACCGCTTCCTCGAGAGCGCGCAGTGACACAAACGGAGGTTCCTTTTTCAGCCGCCCTGGCTCTCGTCTGACGTCGGTTGGGTGACTGCCTGTGGTCGAGGGTAAACGATGGATGTCCACGTTCAGCTTCTTGAACGCCTGCTCGATGCAGGCTCGCGCCTTGGGATTCTTGGGCAGCCCGAGATTGGTAGTTGCCGCGAGGTGATCGCAAACCATCCGGCGAACCTGGTGGGACAGGTGAGCCAAGGCATTGTCGAAGCGAATTACGCCAAACGCCGGCCGGCAAAATGCTTCATCCAAAGCGGAGGGGAAGCCGATTGCAGACGGATAGGCCAGACCCGGTGTGGTGAGTTTCGGCGGCTCCCAGGGTTGAATCAATTGCTCCAGTAAACCAAGGACATCGGCCGCGTTGGGATGAGCTGAGAGGGCGAATGTCGCTCCGAGGTAGCAGCCCGTGGCAACATCGCGGGCCAACAGTAGTGAAATCCGACCCAGACGCACGGGCTTCATTTGCCCGTGCAGAACCACGGCCGCAGCGCCATGGCAATCGAGATGAGCCTCGTCAATGTGGATTTCTTGGAAAGCACCGACCGGTGGAATTTTGGATCCGATGACTCGCGATGACCCCCATGACATCTGCAGCTCAAGCACAGACGCGATCAGAAAGCGACGACACGATTCGGCCCCTAGCGAGGGATGGTTGAAGGGGTAGGTATCCTGCTCCCAGCCGGCGGTTCGAAGATAGTTTATGAAGCTGGCGTGAAAGGCTTTCGCAGTGAGGTTCTGGCCGCGACGATGGTGATTAACAGACCGCTTTATTTGTTTCATCAAGTAGGAATACAAGCCCGGTACCGAGTGCAGTACAGACTGAAACGAGCATCTTGCACCGCGGGGTTCGGTCAGTGTGCCCAGTTGAGTTTTGCGTTTCGACTGTCTCACGTGTTGGTGGGGGATCAGACCCGCCGACAGGGCCGGCGGCGAGTCCTCGTCGCCGGCCAGACAGCGTTTCATCAATTGCGAAACCCAACTCAAGGACACCTGCGTACTCTGAGCCACATCCTGTAGTTTTTGGCCGTCCAGAACCGCAGTGACGATACGAAGATTTCGGAAATACAGAGTACGGTCTGTTTGCGTTAGGGCGTGAGGATCGACAAACGGCCAACGCTGGATGTTTCCCAACTCGGGTTCCTGTAACAAGCGGGCGCGCCAGGTCAGCTCCATGCGGTAACCTCCGTGTCGTAGTCGAGCGACTTCTCCGACAGGTCGCAATGCAGGTCGTGGCGGTGCAGTAGACGGAACAACGCCAATTGCCGCCGATAGTGCTCCGCATCCAGGGTATCGCCGAGCAGGGTTCCAACGCTTAGGGATGATACTTGTTTTGCGTCGTCAAACAGGCGTTGCTCTTCGACGGCCGTATCCTGGCCCTGATATTGTGCCTGAGCAAGGACTTGAACAATGTGAAGCCAATGCAGGGCCAATCGCTCTTGTGTCAACACGGATTCATTACTGACCACCCGGAACTGCATGTCGTATCGCTCAAAAAACGCTCGCAGCGCCACCTCCTTTTTGGACTCGAACTCGCCCCGAGGCTTCAGTTCCAAGACCTCCATACGCGCATCCCTGACGACGTAGACATCGGGTATATAGGGCTCCCGGCCCACCAGCATGCGGAAAGGTTGGGGCACGAAACTCGTGACCTGGGGGGTCGCTTCTAACAAGAGTGCGTGGAGGAACTCCGTGTAGCAGTGGAAGCAGGCGCGATCGGGGTATTTGACGCATCGCTGTTCGTAATAATCTGCCCGCCGGGTCAGTTTGAGGCTCGTCGGCTGCTGGGTCGGGATCAAGGAGTTCTCCTGAAGGCGAACAGAGAGCTGGCCCAGCGAGGACGTGAGACGCGGATGGGACGGAGCCATGGTATACCCCCCCCCGACGGCTATGGACTTTTAAGTATAGACGGTGATCAACAATTGACCAGTATAGAGCTGCTTGACGTTTACCTGTAGTTCGTCAACCGGCCTCCGTTTCTTGCGGTTTTCCCGCCGGTTGCCATACTTATGAGACCGGAAGAGGGCGCTTGGCCAGGCCTGTAATTCCACCCCAAAATTGACAGAACCCCGGAGGGGAAATGTCAAAATCCATCACCAGCGCGCGGTCATTTCCGCGCCCACGCCCAAACAAGCGCTCGCTCGGGTTTCAGGAGCGTCCGCTGGTGTCGTTCCCGATCACCGAGGTGACCATCGATTGGGACCGGCTCATCGACAAGCGGCCGTTGCTGCTGGAGACCCTCGACACCATGCCCAAGTACCTGCTCAAGCCCGAGGTGCTGACGCTGCTGGAGGCCGAGACCCACCCCATGCACCGGCTGATCCTGGATCTGATGTGGTGCACCGGCGCGCGGGTCTCCGAGGTGCTGGCGATCACGCCGGCGAGTTTCATGGATGACGGCTACGACTTCGGGGTGGTCCTCAAGACGCTCAAGCAAGGGGCAGGGCGGCCGAGCAAACGCAGCCTGCAACGCTCGCCCAAGCGGTTTATCCCGATTCTGGATAGAGACTTTCAGACCCGGATCCAGAGCTACCTGTGGATGGGCAAGTTTCGGAAGGACGAGCGGATCTTTCCGATTACACGCCAGGCGGTCAGCGCCAACATCGACCGGCTGATTGAGCAGGTGGGGGGAGAGCCGCCGTTCAAGATTGGGTGTCACACCTTTCGGCACAGTTTCGCGGTGCATCTGCTTCTGCATGGCCGTCCGCTGAAGTTTGTAAGCCAATTACTCGGGCATCGAAGCGTCGAATCTACAGAGGTGTACACGAATGTGCTGACGTTCGATGGAGCCCATTTTTTGGAAGGCGTGGAGTTTCATTAGCGGGCGCCTACCATTCAAGCCGAGGTTAAAAATTAGACCAAGTATCGCTCTTTCGCTGATAAACCAAATTGCTACTCTCCACGTTAGATGGACGCCGCTCTGTTAAGTAACTCCCAGCAAATGTATTTAACGAGGTCCTCAGAAACAGGGGTTACTTAAACCGAGTAGTTAGCATATATTTATCTGAGTCGATTGTGGTCAACCGACCTCTCTGTCAGCGGAACTCACTAATCTGTGAGTCTCAAAGAAAAACATTAAAATAACGGTTCAATCCGTAAGAAGCTGTTCTTAAGGAATTTATGTCCAAGGTAGACCTCGTTCGACCTAGCAGGGATGGAGACCAATTTCACTATAACTGGGCAGCACGTCAGTGCCTGCAACTATTGCCCGGGCAGACGGATCTTGTAGCGATCACAATTGAAGGAGCGTCGACGCAAGAAGCTAAAGGTGGTGAGATTGATGAGGGAGAAGAGCTGATTGATGTCGGGCTCTATTTTGGTTCCGAGAACATCGATCAAGCTGATTTAATTCGTTATGTTCAGTTGAAACATTCCACGCGTGCGAATGCTGTACCCTGGACCGTTGGCGGACTAAAAAAGACGATTCAAGGCTTCGCCGGCCGTTACAGAAAGCTTACGGAAAATTTCTCCGATGAGGATGTAGCGCGGAGGTTTCGATTCGAATTTACAACGAATCGCCCAATAGATCCCAAGCTTCAAGAAGCGTTAGCCGATTTCGCTTTAGGAACAAAGAAGCGCCATCAGGCAGTGCATAAGGCTCTACTAAATTACACCGGCCTGGAAGAAAATCGCGCAGCGCTTTTCTTTAAGTTGTTTGTAGTTGACGGTGAAGAGGACGATCTCTGGGGACAGCGAAATCTCTTGGTGCAGGATCTTTCCTCTTACCTTCCAGACGCAGATTGCGACGCTCCATTGCAGTTGAAAGACCTCATTACGCGCAAGGCGACTACAGAATTTAAGTCAAATCCGTCCGTTCGCCGATACGATGTGCTTCGCGCCCTGAAGTCATCAGAAGATGATCTACAACCTGCTCCTTGTTTAATTCCGGATCCCTCGGGCACCCTTCCTCGCGACCAAGAAAATGAAATTCTTAGAGAGTTCCTTGCCGCAACATCCCCTATTGTAATTCATGCAGAAGGCGGTGTTGGAAAGTCAGTGCTCGCTTCTAGATTGGCGGCTGAAGTTCCTCCCGATTCTGAGGCTGTTCTTTACGACTGTTTCGGTGATGGTCTTTACCGAAGTTCTCTTTATTCTCGTCATACTCATGCTGACGCCCTCGTGCAAATGGCCAATGAGTTGGCAGCGAGGGGGTTGTGTCATCCGCTGATACCGACTGCGCATGCTGGCACCAAGCAGTATATGCGCGCTTTCATACACCGACTCGCCCAGGCTATTGGGTTGTTGCAGGCCAGGAATTCAGACGCAAAGCTTTGTCTAATTATTGATGCTGCTGACAATGCAGAAATGGCGGCAAAGGAAAAAGGAGATTCTTCCAGCTTTGTTAAAGACCTTATCCGAACCCCTCTACCGGAGGGAGTGCGTCTTGCATTTACTTGTCGGACCCATCGTTGCTCGATGCTTGAAGCACCCCCTGATGTTCAAGAGATAAAACTGCGCCCGTTCAGTGACGAGGAAACTGGGAGACATCTTCGCGGTTCCTATCCTTCGGCAACCGAGCAAGATATTTTGGAATTCGCTGTTCTGAGCAGCTCGAATCCGCGTGTGCAGGCATTGGCACTCTCACAAAACTTACCGCTTCAAGAAATGTTGAAACGACTGGGCCCTGAGCCCACGACTGTCGACCGTGCAATAGGTGACCTGCTTGACCGTGAAGTGGCCAGACTGCGTGATAAAGAGGGGGCCATCGAAGCTTCTCAAATTGAGGTTATCTGCCAAGGGCTTGCGATCCTTCGCCCGCTGGTACCTATCCCTGTTCTCGCCAAGCTTTCTGGAACCTCGGAAAGCGCTGTTAGAACCTTTGCCCTAAGTTTAAGTCGTCCATTGTTGGTGAAAGGGAATAGCCTGCATTTCCGTGATGAGCCCAGCGAAACTTGGTTTCGTGAACGGTTTAAGCCAGAAAGCTCAGACTTGTCTCGATTTCTTGAACGACTGAGACCACTTGCGACACAAAGCTCTTACGCCGCTGCGGCACTTCCACAACTACTTTTGGAAGCTGGGAAGATAGGCGAACTCATAGAGCTCGCCCTTTCTGGAGAGGGCTTGCCTTCTGATAATCCTCTAGAAAAGAGAGATGTCGAGCTTCAGCGCCTTACTTTTGCATTGAAGGCTTGCCTAAAACAGAAGCAATATTTGGCAGCTACAAAAATTGCAATTAAGAGTGGTGCTGAATGTGCAGGAGAACAACGACAGAACAATCTGATTCAAGACAACACTGATATCGTCGCTGAGCTTATGGCTCCTGATCGTGTGGAGGAACTTGTCTCACGGAGAATCTTTGCCTCCACCTGGATGGGGTCTCACCACGCTTACTATGCTGGCATCCTTTCAGGGCGCGAAGAATTCTTTGCTCTTGCCTCCAGCCGACTCCGAATGGCACTTGATTGGCTCTGGACTTGGGCCAAATTGCCTGACGAGGAACGAAGAACTGAAGATGTCAGTAACGAAGATAAAACAGAGATTGCGCTGGCGATTCTTCGCTTACGCGGTCCTGCAGATGCAGCCAGTTTTCTGAGGCGCTGGAGGCCCCGTCGGATTGCTTTTGAAGTCGGGCGCCGGTTGGGAAAACGCCTCGTGGATCTCTGTCAGTACGAGAAAATCGATGCTCTTGCGGAGGCTGCCGGCAACGATATTTGGTTGCTTTTGGGCCTGATTTCGAGCGTGAGTGATACCAATTATTCTATTCCCACTTCTCCTTTAGCAAGGCTGATACATTTGCTCTCTGATCGGCGTGTCGACCCGACAGGATCCGAGACTTGGAATACGAAATGGACCATTCTGGACGCCATTCGATCCGCCATTGAAATGGCTGTCCGTGTGTTGCCGACGAAGCCAGATGAATGGGCTAGGACACTTCAACGTTACCTTCCTGCTCAGCCACCTCCCGATCTTTCCGACCGCTTTGGATCTGGCCGGATGCCATTGCTTCGAGCTTATGCACTTGACGCGGCGCTCAGAGAAAAGCGGCTTAGCCTGAAAGATATCGCTCCCTTAAATGTGCGTGAGCACTTGGATTCCTCACACCATTATGGCCACAGCCGTGAGGTGGATACTTTCCAGAGAGAGGTTGGCGGGCTATTGCCGTGGATTGTTCTATCCGCTGAGATTATTTGTGGCCGTCAGCCTGAAAACTTGGCGGAGACAATAGAACATGCTCTTCAACAGACCTCGGCATCGGAGTCACGAATTTACCGAGAAGACAAGGGTCTCCGACAAGCGATGGTACTTGAGTGGTTACGCATCTTACGAGTATCTTCCTTCGCAACCCCCTCACCACAGATAGAAACCTTCAAGTCATGGTTGGATAGCCAGCAAGACCTACTCTGGCCAAATACACTTACTGCGTTATGCCACGAATCTGCCAGGGTGCCTGGATTCGAGTCATTAGCGGTGGACTTTGCTTCTCAGGCATACCAGGTGTTAGAAGTTTCGCGAGAACCTGCGGAATCACGCTCTGACTCGTACCTGGACCTGGCGCGTGCAATATTAGCGGTAAATCCAGCAGAAGCCCGGGGCTATTTTGATCGCGCTGTGGATATTGCAAGCCGTATTGGTGATGAGAACCTTGATCGCTGGACAGCTTTTCTGCATCTCGCAGAATCTGCAGGTGAGCAGAGCAAACCACTTCCGCATACGGCGTACCGACTTTCACGCATAGCCGAACTTACATACGAGTACGTGGCACGTGATAAGCATTTTGACTGGAACGGAACCACTAGTGCTTTGACCAACCTCTGTGCTTCATCAGCATTGTCCATCCTCAGTCGGTGGCGTGATCGAAGATTCGGTGAGACCGGGCGCCTTCTGCCGATCGTCATATACCATCTTGTTGCCCAAGGACAACTTACGGAAATCACTCCAGTAGCATTCGGTGGGGTAGAAGCGAGATGGGATCGGGTATCAGATCTAGAGCGCCTGCTGAGCACAGAAACTGATACATCAAAGCGTACATTGTTTGCTCAGGTTGCGTATCGCTACATTCGAGTTCAGGAATCCGCTCCGGCAGTTTCGAGTGAAATTAAACATCTCGCCGTTGAATATGGACTGGAGTTTCCGGACATTGACCGTCTTATTGCTGCCGGCAAGAGAAAAGCTTCGGTTGAAGCGTCTAAAGCGCAGACATTCGGGCCTACAGATACGGATACTGAGAGATGCTCACCAAACTGGGACACCCTCTTCCAGAGCGTTGATTTTACTGACCCTGGAGACCTTAGAGCAGCGTATGCTGAGTTGCGAAACTTTGATCCGCCTTTTGAAATTGAGACCTTTTTTCGGGAAGCTTTTGCAAGATTGAAAGTAGGTCAAGAGCCCCAGTTGATTGGTTGTATAAGCTCCTGGCCAGATTTCAGAATCTTCGAGTTAAGATATCTGCTGGATTCAATACCCCATCAAGCGCTCAAACAGTTATCAGTTAAAAATGCTCTAAAAAATTCAGTGCTTTCGGTGTGTCGACGTGAACCCGAGTTTATACAAAGACGTGGCTGGGGCGTGTTCTTGCCCTTCGAAAAACTCGACAACGAGGGTCTGGTTCCAGATTCAGAAGTTATTCAAGCAATCCTGGAAGGCTTCCTCTTGCGGTTAGACAAGCTCGACGCAAGAGGATTATTTCAGTTGGTTGACCCTCTTGCGGACTGCCTTTCCCCTGAAGAGGCCAATGAAGCACTGAATTTCGGTTTTGACCTTCTTGAAGAAGTGCTTCGACCAGAGGACGGAGATGGTGCATGGCGCCCAGAACTGGAACCTCCGGAAACTCTGTTATCTGCCCTTGCCGGTTATGTTTGGGCCGGCTTAGGAGCGCCAGAATCGTCAGAGCGTTGGCAGTACGCGCACGTTGTAAGATCGATTGTCGAGCTTGGATGGACGGAGTTTGTCGAGGAGATCGTTTGCGTTGCTGAATTAAAAGCCGGCGGGCCCTTCATAGATCAGTCACTGCCATTCTATTTATGGCATGCACGCTTGTGGCTACTGATCGGACTTACGCGGGGTGGAATCGAAAATCCGTCTGCCTTGCTACCGATAGCGCCAGTTTTAAGACGATGGCTCAATGAAGAGCATGTTTTGATCAGAGAACTTTCCGCTCAAGCGCTTCGGAATGTCTTGAAGGCCGAGAAAGTCCAAACGCGCGAGTTAGAGGAGCTGGCCTTCATCAATAGTCCCAGCTTACCTGAAGAAGTTTATGAAGGATGGCGTGATCCAGCGGACGATGAAGAATCCTCCGAGGAAGAAGTGCTTAGCGACGACAAAAGGTTTTATTTCGGCATCGATATCGGCCCCTACTGGTTAGCCCCTCTTGGACGCGCATTCGGACTGACAGAAAAAGCTACCGAAAGACGAGCACGTCAAGCTTTGCGGAAGCATATGGGTTGGCAGGGAGAGAATACTCGAAGAGGTGATCCTCGGTACCTTAGGAGAATTTTTGGCGAAAGAGAAACAAGTCATTCACATGGAGAGCTACCCCGAACAGACGACTTGTGCTCTTACCATGGATATCACGCGATGATGTTTTCGGCAGCGGTTTTATTAAATGAGAAGCCAGTGCGACGAAATGTCGATGATCCCCAAAACGAGTTCCATGATTGGCTGTCGCGCTATCTGCCAGCTCGCAATGATGGAGGTTGGCTTTCAGATCGCCGCGATCCAAGACTTGTCGAAGATCCTCCCCTTCGAAACCGCTATAACGACAGCAACTGGTGCTGGGAGGTGACGAAAGAGTATATCGACCAAAAACTTTCTGCTGATGATGGTTCCACTGTGCTTTGGGGGCATTGGACTGGCGGAGAGGACAATCGCGGTGAGACGGTCTCAATTCGTAGTGCCTTCGTCTCAAAATCAGTTGCTGAAGCGCTAGTTGCAGCACTCCAGACTGCGACGGAGTTGGATAGGTTTTCCCTTCCTAGTTTTGAAATGAATGACAATATAGGGCGTACGCCGTTCAACTTGTGGGGATGGGTAACTGACTATGTTGCTGCGCCAGGCCTTGATAAAGGAGACCCGTGGTCTGAAAAACTCGAGTACCCGGGGCCAGCACCATCTGAGAGCATTATTGGACGCCTTAAACTAGAGGCCTCCACTGATGGGCGTATATGGAAAGCCAACAACGGGGCAGTGCTTAGGAGTGAAATCTGGACCCGAAAGCAAGGCTATGGCTTGAATGAAGAGACGGTACCAGGGGCCAGACTTTGTGCAAACCGGGGATTTCTGCGCGACCTATTGGCATCATGTCCTGACGAGCGGCTCATTGTAAGTGTATCGGTCCGTCGGCTTCCCCCGAAATACGGGCCTGACAGGGATATCTTCGAGTCGTACCCCTGGCCCTACGTTCGTTACTATCTGATGGAGGATGATGGTGTCGCTTACGCGCTCTGAAGCAGTTATTCAACTTGGGAAACGTCTTGCTAAACAACTCGATGCCAGCGATGACCTACTGGCTTCCTGGATGGCACATGATATCGCACAGAAAATCGAAGATGCACAAACAGCCACTTCGAGGGAGAAGGAAGAGGCTCACAATGTTTGCGCGAGGGCTATATTCGAACTGTGGGAACATCGCAGCGCGATACCAAAACACCTTCAACCATTGCGCGAGCTGGGGCCCATAGTTCGGACTATTGCCTCTATGGATTTGGACCAGGCAAGTTATCGATATTATCCGGAAGTTCTCCGTAGGGCTGCCACCGCAGAAGCAGACGAAGCTACAAAGAAATGGCTCGAATTAGCAATGGGGTTGGACTATTCGGCACGAGTTCTTATTTCGTTTGCGCTCCGATCTGCTGCTCAAAGCAGTATTTCTGATGCAGAGGCTTGGGTTGAATTAGCTCGAGAGGCGGGGGCGGACGAAGGATATGAATCTCCAGTTGTGCGATTTATTCGCGATAACAATCTTTCCGGAGAAAAGCCTGACGAAACTGAAAAATGGGAAGAGCGTTTGTCTCGCCTCGAGGGTTTTGCTGAGCTTTCCTCCAGTCTCGCTAATGAATTGCGAGAGGAATTAGGGGTAAAGAAGAATGAAGACAGCTAGTCTCGCCGAAGCATCTATGCAATCTGCGTGGAAGTTAAGTACGTTGGCAGCCCCCTCAATGCAGGCGGCAAAAAGCATTCTTTCCAATATAACGAGATAGATTTGGCCTTGAAGCATTGCCAACAGGTCATGACAGAACCGGGTACAGATATCCGGTTGATATCAGATCAGCAAAAACTAAAAAGGACACAGACATTCGAAGTTTAGAAACTGAAAGTCAAAAGGGACAAAGAAGAGGACCAACCTGGGGATAATTTTCGCAGCGGCTTATCGACTGGGACAATCTCCGGGATCATGACTGATGCTTGATAAAGATTCCTCTCAAAAGGTCCTCTACCAACGATAGAGTGAGATTAATGGCTTACCTTTATATCCTTTCAAATAAGTCTATGCCGGGGCTTTTGAAGGTCGGGATGACCACTAACTCGCCGCAGGAGCGAGCAGCCCAGTTGTCTACTACGGGCGTCCCGGGTGAGTTTATAGTTGAGGAGTATTGGGAATGTAGCCCTGATGATTTGCGCAAATCTGAGAGAGATATTCACCGGACGCTTAATCCTTATCGTTATCAGAAGAACCGTGAGTTTTTCAAAATATCACTTGAGAAAGCTAGATCTGAAATTGAGGGTTATTTTAAGAAAATCAGTAATCTTCAGATAGAAAGAGAGCAGCGAAGGGAAATAGCAGCTGCCAAAGAAGCCAGAATTCAGCGTGCGCTTGAAACAAGAAGGCGGCTTGAGGGTGAAATAATAGACGGTGTTAATGAACTCGTTAATAGGATTAACGAAAAAAGCAAAGGTATTGAGTCCCAACTGGAAAGAATAGTTCCTGCAGAGCAGGTAGTCAGATTTATTTACCCTTCGAAGAAAAAGGAGATGAACGGTCGACTTGTTTCTCATTCTGGATGGGAGCTGAAATCGACATTCTTGGGGTTTAATCGGGGAAAGATTCCTCGAGAGTTGCAAGAGGATCAAGTAAAAATTTACATATTTATTGCTGTGACAACAAAGCCTCTTTTTGGTGAAACCCGCAATTATGGAGGCTTTTTTGCTGTCTCCTACATGCTGCACAGCGGAAAGATTGAGTCACTTAGGGAAGATGCTAACGTCGTAAACGATCAATTCGGACACAGCGTATTCCCCAAAACCTTGGCTGAATTCTTTTCCAACCTAGGTTTTGAGGACCTGGCGAATGAATGGAAAAACCGGTTTGGCGAATTTTCAAGACTAAAACAGGAAGTTAAAGAAGGTCTGCAGTGTCCGTCATGCGCGGATGGCACTCTTGTCATGAGACGGAGAAAAAGGGATGGACAGCCGTTTTTAGGCTGCTCTTCGTGGCCCTCATGCAACTTTACGTTCAATGCCCAATCCCCAGATGCTGGAAGTTAGCGATGAGAAGGTCCGAGGACTTAGCGTCACACTCACTCGGGCCATCAAACCGTCGTTAAATGATCAATGTGGCCCAGTTACACTCGTCTAATGGGCTAACCAACATATTTGTACCCAGCGTCCTGCAGTGCTTTCTTAAGTGACTCTTCTGGAGGCTCTTCATAAATCAACGTTGTTGACGGTGAAACATGGCCGGCGATTGTTTGTGCAATTTTTACGGACTTTTTTGATCATGAATGATATTTGTCATCAATGTCCGGCGCCCGCTGTGGGAGCTTGCTCACTCAATTCCTGCCCAGTGCCGCTGCATGAGAGCGAAGTGTTCCTGGAGAGTATTGGGAGAGTATTGGGAGAGTAGGGGCCTCCTTTTTGAGTCAGAAATAGGGGGCGGTCTTTTTCACTGAGGGATGTGCTGCAAGGCGGATCGCAAGGTGATTTTCTATCGCAGTTCTCAGCGCAACGTCATTCATCGGAAGATCACGTGATTTACCACGATGTTTTTTGACCTCAGGATAAAAATCCTCCGGCTTGATCTCGGCACCGGCCTTGACCATGGTTTCAATTCGCTGAATAAGCTGATTGAAATCGTGGACACTAAAGCTGATTCGACGCCGCTGGTACGTGGATTTGGATCGCTTTAACGCATCGGCAGCTTTAGTGTAGGCCGCAGGCAACGCCAGAATTTCTTTAAGCTTGAACGAGCGCTGACCAGAACTTTCAGGGCCGAGCTCGGCGACGTCCTTGATCTGAAGAAGCGCGATCTCCTGAACTCGCAGTCCAAGCTTGAAGCTGATCTGAACCAGCGCCGTGTTCTTTTCCGGGTAGCGATGCTTCTGGATAGCACCTAAGAGGTGGGCGAACTGTTCGGGCGTGAGCACGCGTGCCTGGCCGGTTTTGCTCATCGGATAAGCTCCTGGTAAGCCGCTCGGATGCGAGGAGAGGGTAAAGATATAATCCGTAATAATGTTTTTAACGGATTTTTCCCAGATCGATAGGGAACTCTCACTCCCAGGGGCAGTCTGGGCTTCCCCATTCATTCCCGACGGGGCCGCCAACAGCCCCTTGCAGTTTCCGCTTCTTTATCCAGGCGATCGCAATGTCATCCATAATCGCGGCCGGGATTTCCACGACTAGGTTATCGATAACACCGTCCCGCGTTGTCTCTTTCGAAATCGTGAATTCGCGGGGCCGGGTGAGTTCAAAGAAAACGTTCTTAGGCTCAGTATTCAAATACTCCTGGAAGTAGAGATGGTGTCGTTCACCAGCGGTAATTGATGCTTTGGTACTCATAGGATTCTCTCCGCGAAACACCCACGACCTAAGTGATCGGTATCACCGTCAAATTATGATTCCATGCTCCAAGCGTGCGATCAATGTCCTAACTCGATCTATCCCTTCACGAGTTTCAAAACACTCTGCAGGAGTTTTGTAACCAAGCCCTAGGACGGGGCTTTTCAACCAGCGCTCGGCTTCGTCTTGGTTGCCATGAAACATTTGCAGGGCCTCACGTGAAGCCTTTTCACGTAGCTCCGCAAGGCTTTCTTCAGGGGTAGCCATAAATCCTCCGATAGCATTCGCTGGTAGAGAAACCTGCAATGTTGAAGTACAAGTTTACGCCTCCGACACGGAATTAATAAGGGAACAATGGATTTCCAAGAAATCACGAGCTTCTCACAGAAAAAATCACGCGGTAACAGGGCAAAACGCCTGAATTAGTACTTTGCGTGGAAATTTAGAACTTTGTGTTGAAAAATTTAGTACTTTGTGTGGACGTCTAGTGGTCGTATACCGTAATAATGTTATTTGAACGGATACCAGACTGCGCATAATGTATATTATGTTAAATCATATGTTATGAGGCATAGCGTACGCACTTTATGGAAGCTGTCACTCCCGCCTCTTCGGTACAGACGTTGAGCGCATCCCTGCGTGCGCCAGCCAAACCTAAAAAACATAAATGAAGCCAACGCCTATTTCCGCCTCATAATCATTTCGAGTGATTGGGCTGTCGGATACATCACTCCCGAACGCTTCGTACAGAGCTTCTCCGAAGATCTGCCAGTTCTTGCCCAGGTAATTGCGGTAGCTGACATTAACGCCCGTCGATCTATACCCACTATCAACATCAGTTTCCGGCAGCCCCGAATCGATGGATTGTTGTGTGGTCACGCCAAAGTCCCGGTTTGCGAGCTTACTATCGTGGAAAGTCACGGCAGCACCCACTTCCCAGCCAGTACCATCAGCCTGGCACGCCAAGCACGTTCCTGCGCCGAAAATTCCGAGCGTACCAATTTCTCCTGCTGATACGCGCCCATCCAAAAAGTAACGCCAGTCGTCAGTAAGCGCGTAACGTGCTTCCAGCAGTACTGCTACGCCGGAATCCGACTCACCTAAACCGTCGAGTCTTCCATCTTCAGAGTCACTCTCTTCCCGGCCTTCCTCATACCCTATAGATGTCTGAAATAACCAGGAATCCTTCACCAGCGTTCGCCACCCAACGGCTTCGCCGGCCCAGAAAAAGATGTTTTCTCCGGTTCGCCACTGAACACCACCAGCTGGGTCGGCCTCAAACTCGAACTCATCCGAACCCTCGTAAGCGGTCTCATACTCAACGCTCACCCCAAGACCAAAGCCCAAGCCGTCGCCATTGGTGAAATCATCGATAGAAGGAAGTGGAACGAGAGGAGTTCTAATCTCTGTCGCATTAACCACACCGAGAAACGTGAAAGCGCCAACAACGGTGGCGACTTGGAGGGCTGCTTTCTTCATGGTTCTTCCTCTATCAAACAGTCATCGATATTACGACTTACTCATCGCAATGGATGATTGTGCAGCGATCAAGAGGAAGAAGGCCCGGTTTGATTGGTTTTCGGCGTTACTGGTTTCCCTGGCGCTGATTCTGAAGCATTTGTTCCATCATCAACTGCATCTGGTCCATCCGTTGTTCCATGCGCTGCAGCCGCTGATCTTCGCTCATGGCCGGGTTGCCTTGCCGCATTCCCTGACCGCTGTTGCCAGGCCCCTGATTCTTCATCTGGCCCTGACCAGGATTTCGGTTGCCCATGCCGGGGCCCTGGCCGTTCATTCCCATGCCTTGCCCCATCATTCCCGCGCCCTGGCCCATCATGCCTGGACCCATTCCGGACTCTCGCATAATCTGCAGGTGTTCCTGCATGTGCTCCATATGTTCCTGCCGCAGGCGTTGGCGTTCTTCTCTGGTCGTCGCATTCTGCATCTGCTGCATGGTCTGGTTCATTCGATCCATGTTCTGCTGCATTTGCTGAATCCGTTCCTGGTTCATCATTCCTGCCTGACCGCCCTGCCCGGATCCGCCCTGGGCAAAGGTAGCGAGTGGCAGCGAAATCAGGGTGGCACAGACCAGCGTTCTCAAACTGTGTTTCATAACTTTCTCTCCCCGTTGTGACTGTTCCATCAATAACAGAAAGAGCGAATGCCCTTTTGATGTGCGTCAGATTCAAGTATAGGCAGTGTTCCGTAGTTTACTAATCTTGGAGGCTCCCGCTAATGGGTTTAGAATCGCTGCCTAATCTTCCCCGGGGTTCAGGATTCCAAAATGCCGATTCTTGAAGCTGTTCTGATTGCTGTTGCCATTTTGGCGCTGCTCGGCGTCATCTTTGAAGAAGTCATTCACGTCAACAAGGCGAAAACCACACTGTTCTTTGGCACGCTCAGCTGGGTTCTCCTGTTTCTGTTCAGTTCCGGTGTAGACGAAACCGCTGCAGTTTCCTCTGGCCTTTCGGAAAGCATTGCCGAGATCGCCGGGTTATGGCTGTTTCTGGTGGCGGCGATGACATTTGTGGCCTACCTGAACAAGAAAGGCATGATCGAAAACATGATTTACCTGATCATGCCTCGTCAGGTCACCGAGCGGCGATTGCTGTTTCTGACCGGTCTGTTCTGCTTCGTGTTTTCTTCCCTGGCCGATAACATCACAGCAACACTGGTTTCCTGCTCCCTGATTCTCTCTTTAAACCTGGATCTGAAGAAGCGGTTACAATTTATTGTTTTGGTTGTATTTGCAGTGAACTCCGGCGGCGTTTCACTGATCACCGGCGATGTCACCACGCTGATGATCTTCCTGGCAGACAAAGTGGAAATCCTGACGCTGCTGACACTGGCCATTCCCGCTTCAATCACGGTGTTTTTGCTGGCCGTGCTTCTTTCTGGCGGTCTGTCCGGCACCGTTACCCTGAAAGCCAGTTCCAATGAAGTCCGAACCGTAGACGCGGTAATCGCGGGCCTGTTTCTGGTTACAATCATTGCCACCATTACTGGCAACGCGTTATTCAGTATTCCTCCGGTGCTGACCTTCCTTTTTGGTCTTTCCATCATGTTCCTGGTGTCCCGCTTCATGAGCGACGACTCGGATCTGGA
Organism: Marinobacter nauticus; assembly: GCF_003634635.1. Classification (GTDB taxonomy): domain Bacteria; phylum Pseudomonadota; class Gammaproteobacteria; order Pseudomonadales; family Oleiphilaceae; genus Marinobacter; species Marinobacter nauticus. The sequence continues at coordinate 376,288 of NZ_RBJB01000002.1, forward strand.
CCCGATTCTCGAATACATCCGGGTTATCGAGTTTGAAACCCTGCTGTTCTTCCTGGGTATCCTGCTGCTGGTGGGCATGCTCAAGGAGATTCATGCTCTGGATTCGTTGGTGGCAATTTATAATGTGATGCCGCCGGTATACGCCAACTATCTGATGGGCATCTTCTCCGCAGTCATCGACAACGTGCCTTTAACGGCTGCGCTTCTAAAATCCGGCATCAATATGAGCCCGGCGGAGTGGATGGGGTTAACCTATGCCGTTGGTGTGGGCGGTTCGTTGTTGGTAATCGGCTCTGCGGCGGGAATTGTAGCCATGAGCAAAATCGACGGGCTCACCTTCGCGGCTTATCTAAAGTACGCGTTACACCTTCTGGCCGCGTATACGGTGGGTTATGCCGGGGTCATTCTGCTTGGCTCTGTGATGAACGGCTAAAGTCGAAAAAGCCTGCGAGGTTCCACCCCGCAGGCTGTGGCTATCTTACTGTCAGAAGTTAACCTGAACACCCAGGCCGATGCCGTCTACGGTAATGTCATCGTCATCGTAATAGCGCATGTATTCGAGGTTGCCTGAGAGGTTCTGGGCAAACTTCACGTTCACGCCGGCACCGTACGAGAAATCCGAATCGTCGTCTTCCACTGAGCCAGCTTCGGCCTCAATGCGCGTGAAGCCGAAAACAGCGTAGGGTGTTACCGGGCTCTCATTAACCACGTTCACCGTGCCGTAGCCACCGAAGAAGTTATCGATTTTTACGTCAACACCGCCGATTCGGTCATCATCCACGCCAAAGCCCGCCCGGGCTTCAACACCGAAATAGTCCGTGGCCATCACGCCGACCTTGCCAGACAAGGTGCCGGTGTCGGCTTCTGCCAGGCCATCGAAATCGGTTTCCATGAAGGTGTAATTCAGGCCGGCGTAGAGCCCGCCAACACCGGATTTATACATGTCCTGGGCAGAAGCAAGCCCCGCCAGGGCCAGCCCGGCGAAGGCAGTTGATGCAACAAGAACCTTTCTTGTGGTCTTCATAATCTTTCTCCCTGTTCATACAGGCCTTCACGGCCTGACAGTAAACGTGCATCAGTCCGACGATTCCCGCCATAGGTGGGTTCCGTATTTACCCGTTTTTTACGCCGATTTAATTCCGGGTTAATACTTCTGTCCGGGGCCTGTTTCCTTGCGGTTGAGCAAGCCCGCGGGTATGCTGACGCCGTCTTTTTGTCAGCTGGCTTGAGCGTGCCTTGAGAAACCTAGCCCCTGTCGTCTTCATTGTCAGCGTCATGTTTATACTTCTGAGTGTTTTCATGACGTTACCGGTATTGCTGTTGGCTGCCACCCCTTCCGGTGCACCCAATGCCATCGCGTTTGCCGAATCGGCGGCTATTGTTTGCGTGCTTGGTGTTCTGGGGCTGTTGCTGACCTACCGTGAACCCCGCGAACTGAAACCGCGCTATATGTTCGTGCTCACGGTCTCCAGCTGGTTTGTCATCGCCCTTCTATCTGCCCTTCCCTTTTACCTGAGCGATAACGACATCTCGGCGGCAGATGCGTTTTTTGAGGGCACTTCCGGTATCACCACCACGGGGGCTACGGTGTTCACCGGCCTGGACACGATGGACAAGGATCTGCTGCTCTGGCGCTCGATCCTTCAGTGGCTGGGCGGTATCGGGATTATCGGCATGTTCGTTGCCGTGCTGCCTTTCCTGCGGGTAGGCGGGATGCGCCTGTTCGCTACCGAATCGTCTGAGTGGACGGAAAAGGCTCTGCCACGCATGAAGACTCTCAGCCGGGGCCTACTGTTGGTGTATCTGGTGTTTTCCGTGGTTGCGGTTGTCACCTACTGGCTGTCTGGTATGTCTCTGTTTGATGCGTTCAACCATGGCCTGACCAGCATTGCCACAGGCGGCTTTTCAACCTCAGACCTGTCCATGGGTAAGTTCAACGACCTTATCCTGCTGGAAGCCACCTTTTTCATGATCATCGGCAGCCTGCCGTTCTTCCTGTTTGTGCGGGAAATGCACGGCCAGCATGGGGTTCTGTTCCGTGATCAGCAGGTTCGTCTGTTCCTGGGGATTCTGTTCGCGGTGCCGGCCATGCTCACGCTCTATCGCTGGTGGGTATCCCCGGTACCCTTCGATCCGATTCACAATTACGCAGCCACGCTTTTTAATGTGACTTCCGTTGTTACGACCACGGGCTACGCGTCTGAAGATTATTCCGCCTGGGGGCCTCTGGCCTTTGTGGTGTTCTTCTTCCTCATGTTTGTGGGCGGCTGCTCAGGCTCAACCGCCGGTGGCATGAAAATCTTCCGGTTCCAGCTATCGCTGATCATTCTGCGAGAGCAGTTAATGCGGCTGTTGCACCCACGGGCCGTATTTACCCGTAACTACAACGGCCGTGCCGTCAGCGACGAAATCATCTCCTCGATGATTGCCTATACCTTCATCTTCCTGTTGTGTCTGCTGGTGATCACCGTGTTGCTGGCATCCCTTCAGCTCGACTTTGTCACTGCCCTTTCCGGCGCCCTCACCTCACTGACCAACGTTGGTCCCGGCCTTGGCGATATCATTGGCCCCGCCGGGAACTTCTCGCCGCTGCCCGACGCTGCCAAGTGGATTCTGTCAGTAGGCATGCTGATGGGGCGTCTGGAAATCCTGAGCGTGGTGATCGTGCTCTCACCGGGCTTCTGGCGCGGCTGATTAGCGCAGCCAGAGAATGTGAGCGTCTTCCAGGGGCAGATTTAGCCTGGGTTCATGACTACGGATGCGCGGAGTGAAATGCTCTAGAGGGCGTGGTGGCACGGTGCAGTAATATCGGTACGTTTGTTCGGCTTCCTGTAGTGGCCCGTTAAACGCCATAGACTGCACCAGGCGTGGGCCGAAGCTTGAGGATTCTGCCACCAACTCTACGGCGACCAGTTCCGGGCTCAGGCCATCCAGATACACATCCAGATCGAAGCGCAGTTTTTGGCCTTCCTCCCGTGCGTCCATTGCGCCAAACCTAAGGCGTGGCCAGTGTCGGGCTATGGTTTCTTTTACTGAAACTAGTTCGTCAGCACCTACTGCACTGCGCTCCGCGCCTTGGGCCACCATGGGCAGGTAGAAATCCGTGACATATTCCCGCACCATGCGGTTGGCCGAGTATCGTGCAGTTAACTCGTTCATGCTGGCCCGGATTCTCGCCAGCCAGTTGGCCGGTAAACCCTGTTCATTACGCAGGTAGAACTCCGGCACAACCTGATTCTCCAGCAACTGATAGAGTTCTTCGGCATCCGCCTCATCGTGTTTATCCGTCTGGCTCAACTCCTCGAAGGTGGCTCCCGGCCGAATGGCCCAGCCCAGCTCAGGCTGCCAGGCTTCTGCCCACCAGCCATCATACTGGGACAGGTTCAAACCACCATTTACCAGCACCTTCATGCCACTGGTACCGCAGGCTTCCCAGGGATGGCGGGGGCAATTCAGCCAAACATCCACGCCCTGAATAAGTTCGCTGGCCACCGCCATATCGTAGTCTTCAATGAATACCACGCGCCCCTCTACTTCCGGCAGACGGGTAAACTGCTTCCAGCGTTTGATGATGTCCTTGCCTTCGTTGTCGTGAGGGTGGGCCTTGCCCGCCAATACAATCTGCAGGGGCCGGTCCCGATTGCTGAGGAGTCGGATCAGTCGTTCCGGATCTGTCAGCAGCAAGTCCGGGCGCTTGTAATCGGTAAAGCGGCGAGCAAAACCTAGCGTCAGAGACTCAGTATCCAGAAGCAGACCACACGCCGCTTCCTCGCTGTTGCCGTAGTTGTGCTCACAATGCTGGCTCTGCAGTCGCGCTCGCAGGTAATACACCAATCGATGTCGCTGGTTTCTGCGCATCTGCCAGAGATCATGGTCAGTAGTCTCTTTCAGCGGGCAAAGGTCCGTCATAGGCTGTCGCCAGCGGTCCTGGCCACAGGCCGACGTCCATAATTCGTCCGCCTCCGGAGAATCCCAGCTCGGGGTATGCACACCATTGGTAACGTATTCTGCTGGCACATCGGCCGCCGGCCAGCGCCCGAACCACGGCTGGAAAATGGATTGAGTGACCTGTTTGTGAATCTGGCTGACACCGTTAAAACGACCGCTCATACCCAGCGCAAGCCCCGACATGTTCAAATCGCTTGAACCGCCATTGGCAACGGTCAGTATGGTCTCCAGCGACTGGCCGATCTCCTGCAACCAGGGCTCCAGGTACAATCGGGCAAGTTTCGTCGGGAACCGGTCAAAACCCGCAGCTACCGAAGTGTGGGTGGTAAAAAGGTTGGTGGCTCTGGTTGCCAGCCGCGCCACTTCAAAACTGGTCTCATTCTGCTGTTGCCAGTGCACCGCGCGCTCAACCAACGCCAATGCGCTGTGGCCTTCGTTAATGTGGCACAAAGCAGGTTTGCGCCCCAATTGTGCCAACAAGCGCCAGCCGCCAATTCCAAGCACCATTTCCTGTTGCAGGCGTTTTTCCGGATCGCCGCTGTAGAGCTCGCTGGTAATACCCCGGTCGCCGGGCTCATTCCGGGGGTCATTACTGTCGAGCAGCAACAATTCACAGCGCCCCACCTGTCCTTTCCAGGCCCTCAGGCGAACCGTACGGCCGGGAAAAGGTACGTTTACCCTTGCCCACTCTCCGTTGCTGTCCCGTAACGGAGTAACCGGGAGCATGGTCGGATCGTTATAGGGGTGAAACTCAAGCTGTTCCCCCTCAGCGTTCAGGGCCTGCCGGAAATAGCCCTGCTGGTAGAGCAAGCCCACGGCGGTGACCGGCACACCCAGATCGCTGGAAGCCTTCAGGAAATCCCCGGCCAGAACGCCCAGGCCGCCGCTGTATAACGGCAGGGATTCAGACACCCCATACTCCATGCAGAACCAGGCGACGCCAGTGGCCAGCTGGTTTCCGCAGTTTTCAGAATACCAGGTCGGGCACTGGTTGAAGGCCTCATGGCGATTCAGTTGTTGCTGGTACCGGGTCAGGAATTCCGGGTCTTCGGCCAGCTGTTGCAGCCGCTCTGCCGAAGCGCTGTTCAGCACCAGCCAGGCGTTGTGGGTTGCCTCCCAGATTTCTTCATCGAGCTGCCGCCACAACTGATCACATCCGTGGTGCCAGCTCCACTGCAGATCCAGTGCAATCGCCATCAGCCCAGACAACTGTGCTGGCAGGGCCCTCATGGTATACGCGGCCAGAGTCATGGGGCTTCAGCCGTTAATGCGCGGTATAGCCGCCGTCGATAACCAGTTCGCTCCCGGTCATGAATTTGGACTCATCAGAGGCGAGGAAAACAATGCCCCAGGCAATGTCGTCCGGCTCGCCCATCCTTTCAACCGCCGCTTTGCCAATGCCCAGTGCGCCGCCGGTTACCGCAGCTACTTTTCCTTCAAGTCGTGCCATGCCAGTCGTCCCTTACAGAATCAGTTGTTGTCATTATTAAAGTCAGTGCATTTGCTTGCGAACTCGCCCGGCAAGAAGGTCGGTAGAAGCCTGCTCCTGCAGGCAGGCAATCAGCTCAGAAATGGTCAGCGCATCGTTATCGACGCCGTCAAAATCAACCCCCAGGCCGCCATCATCAGTCCGAACCACATGGGCGCTCAGTGTGCAGTGCCCCCGCTCCGAACGTTCCGGAAACCGGAAGGACAGCTCGATCGTCTGGTTCAGCCTCACATCTGAATAATCGGTCGCGATAAACAGACCACGCCTGGACGCGTCCCGGATCATACCAGTTGCTACTGGCATGCCACGTTTGTAGACCAGAATGGGCAACCCGCCTTCTACTCGTTGGCTTAGTCGATGTTCCATGCCGTTTCCTCCTGTCAGCTTGCCGAGTGGATACCGCAACTCCTCCACTTTACACCTGATCAAATATTGACCATCTTGATTCTGATCAAGAGGGTGATCACTCAGCTATCGACCGTATAGGTTCACAATATTTCTCAGCCCTGGCAGGTCGATCCTCGCTCGATAATCCTCGGGTAAGGTCCATTTCCAGTTACCCTGGATCGTGCCGGGCGTGTTGAAGCGTGCCTCGGATCCGAGAGCCAGAAGATCCTGTATCGGGACGATCACCAGTCGTGATACCGAGCCCATCGCAGCCTGTATCACGGGCCATGGCATATCCGGGCTGTTAATTCTCAGATACCGGTTAACATGCTCCCGGGTTCGCTCATCCAGGCTCTGGTACCAGCCCAGTGTGGTGTCATTGTCGTGGGTGCCGGTATAGACCAGGTCCCATTCCTTGTGGTTGTGCAAAAGATGGGGATTGGTGGCACTGCCATCAAAACCGAATTGCATCACCGTCATACCCGGTAACCGGAAACGGTGTCGAAGGGCTTCCACATCTTCCCCGATGATGCCCAGGTTCTCGGCAACCAGCGGCAAACGGGGTAACTCCCGGAAGCAGGTTTCCAGAAAATCATCGGCCGGGCCCGGCACCCAGTAGCCATCGACCGGGCGCGGATTCTCCGCCGGAATCTCCCAGTAAGCCTGCAGCCCCCGGAAATGATCAATTCTAAGGAGATCGAACCGTTCCTGCTGGCTGGCCAGGCGCTGCACCCACCAGTGGTATCGGTCCTCCGCCATTCGCTGCCAGTCGAATAGTGGGTTCCCCCAGTGCTGACCCTCCGGCGAGAAATAATCCGGTGGCACTCCGGCAATCACCCTTGGCTTGCCCTCACTATCCAGCTTGTAGAGATGGGGCGCCGCCCAGACATCGGCGCTGTCGTGGGCCACAAAAATGGGAATGTCGCCAAACAGCCAGATTCCCCGCTCGGCCGCATAATGGCGCAATGCTGTCCATTGTTCGAAAAACAGGTACTGCTCCAGGCATACCCGTTCCAGTGTACTTTGGTGGGATTCTCTCAGGGCCTCCAGGGCGGCCGGCTTGTGATCGCGCAGGTCTTCCGGCCAGTCCAGCCAGTTCACGCCCGGAAACGCCTCTCTGGCTGTCATGAACAGCGCAAAATCATCCAGCCACTGATGGTGCTCCAGAAAATTCTGATAGGCCTGTGCGTTGAGGGCTTCTGACTCACGATAGCGACCGGCATGGAATCGCTGGCTGGCATGTTCCAGGGCTTCGGTACGGGTAAAGGCGGTAAGTTCCTGGCTATCGAGAAGACCGGGCGCCACCAGTTCCTCAAGGTCGATCAGAACGGGGTTCCCGGCATGGGCCGAGAGCGACTGGTACGGCGAAAGGTCTGCATGAGAGGGCCCCAATGGCAGTGTCTGCCACACCGTGATGCCTGCCTCGGCCAGAACATCCACAAACTGCCGGGCAGCGGCGCCCAGCTTGCCGGAAACGCCAGGTAATGCGGTCGGGTGCAACAGCACACCGGCACGCCGCCTTGCCAAAACCGGATTGGATGGCATTTCTACAGTCATGAATCAGCCTCATGCCCCGGCCGCATGGCACCGCCCTTGGCGGGCTCCCCTCCACCCTGGCTCAGGGGCTGGAACAGGCTGGACGGCGCCGGGTAGCCAATACGCTCATAAAGGTTGGCCAGGTGCCGGCGATACAGCTGCTCGAAATCCCGAACCACCGCTGCCGGGTTGTAATCGCCAAACCACCAGAACCAGTCCGAGCCTTCACACAATCCGAGCTGATGTGTGGCCGCCTGCTTCTGATCCATGTTGAGGGAGCCATTATCAAGCGCCCGGTCAAAATGCTGCTTGGCCTCACACAGCAGGTCCCAGGCCCGGTTTTTGTCGGAGTCGCCTATCCAGGTGGAAAAGGTTCCATAAATCCAGCTTCCAGCCACCAGTTCCGGGAGTTGCACAGGCTCTGTGTAATGCTCTTCCTGAAGGGTCGAATAAGTGGTCAGCCGCAGTTTCGGGTGTTTCTCAAGCACCCGGTACAGCTCGTCAAGAAAATGGAAGCCGTTCTCCGGGTAGTACTCCCAGGCATTCTCGCCGTCCAGAATCACCGAGATCACCGGGTCCTTGTCTTCTCTGGCGATGTTTTCCATGTGATGCACCAGGTCGCCAACCGCGTCCCTGGCGTGCCAGTCGGCATAGGTAAAACCAATCAGATCCGATAACCCATCGTCACGAAAAAAAGCCGTTACATTGGCATCAGTAAACCGGTACGGCTGATGGATGCTGGCACCTTCAGGCAAGGCTTTATTCGCCCTGGCCTTGTTGATGCTGTTATTGATGACTGAATCACCGGAAGCGGTCCATCGAAAGCCTTGCTCGCCAAGCAACAGCAGCGTGGCCTGGCTCAACCCACCTTCAGATGCCCAGCAACCCGCAGGTTCGGTGCCGAAAAAGCGCTTGAAGGCTCGCCTGCCCTCGGTCAGATGCCAGATGGCCCGCTCTTTCCCCCCTGGGTAGTGGTCGTGCTCCGGAAGCGCAATGTCTGGCATCGCTTCTCGGGCGGCACTGAAATCCAGCAACAGGGGCACGATGGGATGGGCCCAGGGGCTCATGGCCAGTTCCACCTGGCCGGTATGCGCCAGGTGGCGGTAGCGCGGACCTATGCTGGCCATCAATTCTGCGATCACGTCCAGCAATGCCTTGCGATCGTCCAGTGTGTACTGATGGGCCTTTTCCTGAAGGCTTTGTACCACGCCATGTTTGCGGCGCACGGTTTCCGCCATCCAGCCCAGGTGGTACCACACCAGCAGATCGGCAAGAAACTGGGTAGAAAGATAGCGCTGAATGTCGGGCCGGGTTCGGTATAGTTCGGCCATTTCCGCCAACCGGGCATAGGCGGGAAAACGCTTGATAATCCGCTCGGCGTTTGCCCTCAGGCACTTTTCCATCAAATCCTGAAATGCCGGTGAGCCAGGTTCCGGCAGCGCCGGATCAACCAGAGCCGCAAGCAGAGGATCGCCGATGGTTTGCCCTCCATGGCGCCATCGCTCAATGTGGTACAGATAGGTCTCAATCTGTTCCAGCAGCACCGGCGCGAAGTTCACCACCGCACGGGCATCCGGGTGGGCTTCCAGGTGCGCAGCCATGTCCACATAATCCTTGATGCAGTGCAGATAGACCCAGGGGAACAGGAACTGCCCATTGCTGTGATCCTGATAATCCGGCTGGTGCATATGCCAGCAAAGTACCACTGGCGTGCGGGGGTCAGAGGCCATGGGGATAATCCTGCCCGAGCATCTCGGGAGTGATCAGCACAACACCTTTAGACGACACGTGGAAGCGTTTTTCATCTGCTGTCCGATCAAAACCAACCCGGGTGCCTTCCGGAATCCGGCAGCCGCGGTCAATCACCGCTTTGCGAATGTGGCAATCGCGTCCAATGTCCACGTCCGGGAAGATTACAGAGTCCTCCACCTCACTGAAGGAATGCACCCGAACCTGGGAGAACAACAGCGAGTGTCGAACGTGAGCGCCAGAAACGATGCAGCCGCCGGCCACCATGGAATCGACGGCCGTGCCCCGACGGTTGTCATCATCGAACACGAACTTGGCCGGCGGTAACTGTTCCTGGTAAGTCCAGATCGGCCAGTCCGAATCGTACAGATTCAGTTCCGGGCTGATACCGATCAGTTCCAGGTTGGCCTGCCACAGGGAATCGATGGTTCCGACATCGCGCCAGTATGCCACCTTGTTGTTGACTGGATCCCGGAACGGGAAAGCCGTAACCCGAAGGCGCTTGATCACCGAGGGAATAATATCCTTGCCGAAATCATGGGAAGAGTTACCGTCCATCTTGTGATCCCGCAGCAGTTCATCAAACAGAACTTTCGTGCTGAACACGTAAATACCCATCGACACCAGCGCTGTCCCCGGTTTACCCGGCATAGCCTTGGGGTGGGCCGGCTTTTCCTCGAATTCGGTAATGCGTAAATCTTCATCCACCGACATCACCCCGAACGCCGAAGCTTCTTCGACGGGCACCTCAATACAGCCCACGGTAATATCCGCCTCCTGCTCCACATGGGCAGCCAGCATGGTGCCGTAATCCATTTTGTAGACATGGTCACCTGCCAGAATCAACACGTACTCCGGCTGGTGGCTGCGAATGATGTCCAGGTTCTGCAGCACGGCGTCTGCTGTGCCCTCGTACCAGGAGGTCTCAATGCGCTGCTGGGCCGGCAACAGTTCCACAAATTCATCCAGCTCCCCCCGCAGGAACCCCCAGCCGCGCTGAATGTGACGGATCAATGAGTGGGATTTGTACTGGGTGATAACGCCTACCTGACCAATGCCGGAGTTGATGCAGTTGGACAACGGGAAATCGATAATCCTGAACTTACCCCCGAAGGGAACGGCGGGCTTGGCTCGCCATTTTGTGAGGTCGTGCAGTCGTGAGCCCCTGCCGCCAGCCAGCACCAGGGCCAGGGTTTGACGAGTAAGGCGACTGACGAAACGCTTGGCGGTTTGCATAGCAGCTTCCCTGTTTAAACCGGATACGCGCCGACACAAATTTGACGTTTGTTCTTTCAGAAAAACACTATCATTGAATTATGACGTACAATTGTCTTAGGTCATATTTTGTACAAACGCAAAAACGATTCATGGTCTAACCTCTGATTTCCACTTTTGTTCAGGAATCTGTGGTCTATGGAAAGCCCCGCCCTGAGTGAGTTCGACCTGCACCTGTTTGCCGAAGGCAGGCACTGGCATATCTATAATGTTCTGGGTGCCCACCTCGGGAATCAGCGAGGAATCGAAGGCGCTCGTTTTGCCGTTTGGGCACCCAACGCCCAGGCCGTGAGTGTGATCGGCGACTTCAACGACTGGGACAGCGGCCGTCATCCCATGGCGGTTAACAAAGATTATGGTGTCTGGTCGGTATTCATTGGGGGAGTAAAGCCGGGAGACCTTTACAAGTTTGCCATCACAACCCGAAACGGCCACGACATCACCAAAACCGATCCCTATGGTCAGGCCTTTGAGCACCGGCCTTCCAATGCCGCAGTGGTGACCGAGCGGGGGCAATACGCCTGGGGCGACGGCGACTGGCTTGAGTGCAGAAACCGGTTCGACTGGCAGCGGAGCCCTATTTCTGTCTATGAGGTACACCCTGGCTCCTGGCGCCATCACGGTTCCGGGCGCTGGCTGACCTATCGGGAGCTGGCCGATCAGTTGGTGCCCTACGTGTTGGAAACCGGCTTTACGCATATTGAGCTGCTCCCGATTACCGAGCACCCGCTGGACGAATCCTGGGGTTACCAGACTACCGGCTATTACGCCCCCACCAGCCGTTATGGCAGCCCGGATGATCTTAGATATCTGGTCGACCTGTGCCATCAGAACAACATCGGCGTGATTCTCGATTGGGTGCCGGGGCATTTCCCCGATGACGACTTCGCCCTCGCCGAATTTGATGGCACGGCACTCTATGAACATGAAGATCCCCGCCGCGGGCGTCACCAGGATTGGGGCACACTCATCTATAACTACGGTCGCCACGAAGTCCGGAACTTTCTCATAGGCAGTGCGCTTTTCTGGCTGGATACCTTTCACATGGACGGGCTGCGGGTGGATGCGGTTGCTTCCATGCTGTACCTGAACTACTCCCGGAATGAGGGAGAATGGCTGCCGAACGAACATGGCGGCCATGAGAATCTGGACGCGATCCGGTTCCTTCAGGATCTGAACCGGGTATGCCAGAGCCGGTTTCCCGGCGTGCTGATGATGGCGGAAGAGTCCACGTCCTGGCCCCGGGTGACGCGGCCGCCGGAGATTGGCGGTCTTGGATTCAATCTGAAATGGAACATGGGATGGATGCACGACACCCTGCACTACCTGCAACAGGACCCGGTGTATCGCCAGTATCACCACGACAAGCTCACCTTTGGTTTGCTTTATGCCTTTTCGGAAAATTTCGTGCTGCCGCTCTCCCACGACGAAGTCGTACACGGCAAATCCAGCCTGATTCAGAAAATGCCGGGGGATGACTGGCAACAAAGAGCCTCCCTGCGCCTATTGTTCAGTTACATGTTCTCCTACCCCGGTGCGAAGCTGCTGTTCATGGGTGGTGAATTTGGCCAGCGCCAGGAGTGGAGCGAACGTCGCGAACTGGACTGGTACCTGCTGCAATACCCCGAGCACCAGGGGCTGCGTAAACTTGTTCAGGATCTCAATGGGCTCTATCGCCGCTACCCGGCTCTGCACCGCAAGAGCTTCACCGGCGAAGGCTTCGAGTGGATTGATTGCCACGATTCCACCCAGTCTGTGATCAGTTTTCTGCGCAACCCGGGAACGCCCGAGCATGGGCCGCTGGTGATTGTTGCCAACTTTACTCCTATACCCAGGCATCACTATCGCATTGGCGTGCCAACAGGAGGTAACTGGCAGGAAATTTTTAATTCAGACTCCACCTGGTATGGCGGCAGTAACCTCGGCAATCCTCTACTCTTGCAAGCTGAGCCCACACCCTGGATGGCCCGCCCGTGTTCCGTGGAGCTTACGGTACCGCCCCTGGGCCTAGTTATGCTGAGGCCAGCGACATGACCCGGGTACTGTTTGCCACGAGCGAAGTCTTTCCTCTGGTCAAAACCGGAGGTCTTGCGGATGTTTCGGCAAGCCTTCCTGAAGCTCTTTGCCGCCTGGGCTACGACTGTCAGATCCTGCTCCCCGGCTACCCTGCAGCGCTGAAGGCTGCGCGCGAGTCCGGGTCCCGCCGTAAAACCCGATTTCGCTACGGCCAGTACGATGTATCCCTGTGGCAAACCCGATTGCCGGGCACCGCCGTTACCCTCTGGCTGGTGGATTGCCCAGCCCTGTTCGACCGTGCTGGCGACAGCCCCTATCAGGACGAAGAAGGCGAGGACTGGTGGGACAACGCTCACCGGTTTCACCTGTTCGGACGAATCGGTGCCATGTTGGCGCTCGGGCAACTGGGCCTGGCCTGGCGGCCGGACATCGTGCACTGTAACGACTGGCAATCCGCACTGATCCCGGTGTTTCTGGCAGATAGTCAGGACGCCCCGAAAACTGTGTTCACCATCCACAATCTCGCTTACCAGGGGCTGTTTTCCCACGAAACCTCTCGCGCCCTGGGCCTGCCGGACTCACTTTGGCGATACGAGTTCCTGGAGTTTCACGGCCAACTGTCCTTTATCAAAGGCGGACTGGTATTCAGCGATGCCATCACCACCGTCAGCCCCAGCTACGCAGATGAAATTCAGACACCCTGGTTCGGTAACGGTCTGGACGGTTTGCTGCGCCACAAGTCATCCCGGCTTCACGGCATTCTCAATGGAATTGATACCCGCCAATGGAACCCGGAAGCGGATCCACACCTGGAGTTCCACTATGGCGCGGACTATCCCGCCAACAAATCACAATGCCAGGCAAGGCTGCAGCAGGAACTCGGGCTGGAGGTTTGCGGGGCTCCATTGCTGGGGTTCGTCGGGCGCCTGGTGGAACAGAAAGGGCTGGACTGGCTGCTTGGGGTCATCAAGCCGTTGCTGGAACGAGGATGTCAGTTTGCCCTGCTCGGCTCCGGCGAACACCACTACCAGGAAAGCCTGAAAACCATGGTTCGTGAATGGCCCGGGCAATGTTCACTCACCCTCGGTTACAACGAAGGCCTGGCGCACCGGATAACCGCCGGGGCCGATATTTTCCTGATGCCTTCCCGGTTTGAACCCTGCGGACTGAACCAGATGTACAGCCTGAGATACGGCACCGTACCTGTGGTGCACGGCGTCGGCGGCCTTAACGATACGGTGTTTGACCCCAATGAGGAAACAACGGAACAAGCCAATGGCTTTGTGTTTCGTGAGGCGACGCCAGATGCATTACATGCCGCCATTACCCGTGCGCTGGCAGCGCGGGAGGACCGGAAAACCTGGCGCAAACTGCAGGAAAACGGCATGAAAGGCGACTATTCCTGGAAGAACCGGGCCGGCGAATACGCGGCCCTGTACCGGAACCTCATTACCGTCAACGACCGGATATATGAAGACTGACACGGTGCCCCTGGCCCAAGGAGGTCATCACCATGCACACCGCAACTGAATTCCGGCTGGAAGCCCGCCCCAGACTACCAGAAGCACTGGAGCGACTTGATGCGCTGGCCAATGACCTGTTCTACAGCTGGGATCATGGCGTGCGCAGTCTGTTCGCGCGGATTGATCTCCGTCTCTGGCAAAAAGTGGAGCACAACCCGAAACTGTTCCTGCGACGGGTGGCCCAGGCCCGGCTCGATCAGGCATCGGAAGACCGCGCCTTTCTCGCCGAATACCGTCGAGTATTATCCGCTTACGACGCTTATCTTGAATCCGAACCCGGCACCGAAGTGCTGGAGGCACTGAACCCTGAAGATAGCCTTGTGGCCTACTTTTGCGCCGAGTTCGGGTTTCACGAGAGTTTCCCGATCTACTCCGGGGGCCTTGGCATACTGGCTGGTGACCATTGCAAGGCGGCCAGTGACCTGGGGTTGCCCTTTGTCGCCGTCGGGCTACTGTATCAGCAGGGTTATTTCATTCAGACCATTGATGCCCAGGGGCACCAGATTGCCCGTTATCAGTGCCACTCCAGCGATGAGCTGCCAATCACGCCGGTAGAGGTAGATGACAAGGCACTGACCGTCTCTGTGCCCTTCCCGGGGCGCGAAGTGCATGCACGGGTCTGGCTGGCCAGGGTCGGGCATATTTCCCTGTACCTGCTGGACACCAACACCGCGGAAAATACAGATGAAGACCGGGAACTTACCTTACAGCTTTATGGCGGCGACTCCGCTACCCGCATCAGCCAGGAAATGCTGCTGGGCATTGGAGGCACCCGGGTTCTGGCCGCACTGGGTGTTCAGCCTACGGTGTGGCATATCAACGAGGGCCACGCAGCCTTCCAGATACTGGAACGGTGCCGTATGGCCATGACCGAAGGGCTGTCTTTTGGTGCCGCCCTCGAGTCGGTAGCCGGATGCACCTTGTTTACCACCCATACTCCGGTGCCGGCGGGCCACGATATCTTCCCCCGCGACCTGGTGGAGCACTTCCTGTCGCCTTTTCTGGACCACTCCGGGCTGGATTTCGATGCCGTTTTCGGGCTGGGTAGCAAAAACGGTGATCAAAGCTTCAACATGACGAGTCTGGGCCTTCGGGGCTCCCGGTTTCATAACGGCGTAAGCCGGATTCACGGCGGTGTAGCCGCTCGGATGGAAGGCGATATCTGGCCACAGATACCGGCGGCCGAGAACCCTCTTGGCTACATTACCAATGGTGTTCACGTGCCAACGTTCCTGGCGCCGGAATGGGCAAGTCTGTTCGATATCCAGGCGCCGACCTGGAAAAGTGAACTGCGAAACCCGACATTCTGGCAGTTCATCGACAAGATCCCGGACTACCATTACTGGAGCGTTCACAAGGCCCTGAAACAGCAGATGGCCGAGTTCATCGTGCGGCGCCTGAAACGCCAGCACAAGCGCAATGGCACGGGCCATTCGGTCACTGAGCGGATGGCCCGCAAGCTGGTGTCGCCGGAAAATGACGCGCTGGTGGTCGGCTTCGCCCGCCGCTTTGCTACCTATAAGCGAGCTACGCTGATTTTCTCCGATCTGGCCCGCCTGGAACGGCTGCTCACCAATCCGGAGCAGCCGGTTGTGCTGGTATTTGCCGGCAAGGCCCATCCCCAGGACAAACCCGGGCAACAACTGATCAAGGTCATACACGACCTCTCCATGCAGCCCAACCTGATGGGGCACATTATCCTGTTGGAGGATTATGATCAGGCCATGGCGCGCCGGTTATTGAGCGGTGTTGATGTCTGGCTCAACACGCCGGAATACCCCAAGGAAGCCAGCGGCACCTCTGGCGAAAAAGCGGCCGTTAATGGTGCCCTGAATCTGAGCGTGCTGGACGGCTGGTGGGGTGAAGGCTATGACGAAACCAATGGCTGGGCGATTACGCCGCGGGACATCGAACTGGATGTGGAGTTTCGCAACCGCGAGGAAGCCCGAGACCTATTGGACCTGTTGGAGCAGGAAGTCATTCCGCTCTATTACAACCGAGCCTCTCAGGGCTACTCGCAGGGCTGGGTAACGCGCTCGAAAGCGTCCATGAAAACCATTACGCCCCGGTTCAACGCCCAGCGCATGGTGATGGACTATGTTCGCAACTATTATCAGCCAGCCACCCGGCAGGGCGCGCGGTTGAGAGACAACAATGCCGCACTGGCGCAGGAGCTGGCAGAGTGGAAAGCCCGGGTGCAAGAGGCCTGGAGCGGCGTGTCCATCCATGTGGACGGCTGCGTGTCAGATCGCTGTCACTGGGATGAATCCGTGGAGCTGAAAGTGTCGGTGGCTCTGAATGGTCTGGCGCCCGATGATGTACGGGTGGAATGCCTGGTTGAGCCTGAATGCACCGGCACTCACACTGGCCCCGGACCAGACGCATTTGTGCTGGAAGCCAGCGGAGAGAAAGACGGTAAAACCCTGTTCAAAACCCGGGTCCAGCCACCCTACCCGGGATTACAAACGCTGCGATTGCGCATCTATCCGCACCACAAGGCGTTAACCCACCCGCTGGAGATGGGGGCCATGCTCTGGGCATGACACTTAGTCGGTAGTCGGGTTCAGCGGTTGCTCGTGGTTATTCGCGGCCAGTGCGTTGACCACCGGGTTGGCATACATATCCAGCAAATAAGGGCGGATCGCCGGGTCACAGGCTTCCAGCCGGCGCTCCATTTCTGCCGTGGCAGCGTCCATATCGGCCGGAGACCAGGTCTCGGCGGTTACCACGCTCTCACTCACACTCCCCGGAGTCTCATGGGCATCCGGATGAACTCCCCGCATCTGGTACGCCACCAGATTGGAGGCGTGCAGGTGGTAATTGGCGTGCATTTCATGGTCAATGCGTGCGGCCAGTGCTTTCGGGTTGTCCGGTGAATCGGCAATCGGGGCCCCGAAATGGACATGAACGTGGCCTTTAAAGCCCGTCAGCCCTTTAACGATCTGGTCTGTGTCTTCGCCTTCCGTCTTCTGATAGGCGCCGGTCCGGCCCCGTACTTCCAGTTCTTTGGCCTTGTCGGCATCGCAGGGGTCGTATTCGTAGGCAATGGATACCGGCACGATGTGAAGGCGGTTCATGGCTTCATCGAACGCCAGCCCCGATTTTTTCCGGCTCATGTAGAACATCTTGATGATCGCCGGGTCGGTAGCGTCAATGCCGTCTTTCGCGCGGCCTTCGCGCTGAGCAATCCAGATGCTGTGATTGGTATCAATGCTGTGATTGATGAAGCCGGAAAGCGTGAGGTAGGCATCACGCATTTCCCTTGGGCTGGTCATGTTACGGCGCACCACAAAACTCTTGTTCAACCGCATCATTTCCGCAAACACCCGATTGGAGAGCAGGTTGTCGCCAATGGCAATCCGGGTTGTGTGGAAGCCGTTCTGGAACAGCAGGTAGTTGACCACCATCGGGTCAAAAACAATGTCCCGGTGATTGGAAATAAACAGATGGGCGCTGTTCTTGCTGAGGTTTTCCAGGCCACTGTGGGTAACGCGGGTGGTGGTATTTTCCACCAGTTCTCCGACGTATTTCGAAACCCCGGCCTGCATATCATCTACCCGGGTGTAATGCCCGAAATGGCCGATCAGCCAGCGGCGAATAAACATCCTCAGAACGCCCGGCGCCCATTTTGCAACGGTTGGCGACTTGAACCGCCCAACCATATCCAGGAATTCCCGGTCGTTAACCAACCTCTGGATGGTTGGCGCGGTTTCTTCATCCGAATAGGGACGGATTGCGTCAAATTCCTGCATGCAAGCCCTGTTGTTGTTCGCAGCGTTGATCACAGTGTACGAAAGGGGCGCTATTGTATCCTTTCTCTTGCCGGTTTGCCTCCACCCGAATGGCCAGTTGACCAAACATCCGGAAGGATCTGGTAGAATCGCGCTGCTTAATCACTCCGCCACGGGCCGACCACTGAATGTACATGGACCAGGACTTCGACCAACTCGCCACTGAACCACCCACCGCTGCGGGCCGAAATCCGGAGCAGGTTCTGCACGAGGTCTTTGGTTACGAGAGTTTTCGGCCCCTGCAGGGGGATATTGTCCGGGAAGTGGTCAACGGCGGTGATGCCCTTGTATTGATGCCCACCGGGGGCGGTAAATCCCTATGTTACCAGGTGCCCGCTCTGGTCCGGCCCGGCACCGCCATTGTGATCTCACCGCTGATCGCGCTTATGCAGGATCAGGTGGCGGCGCTACGCGAGCTTGGAGTGAGAGCGGCGTTCCTGAATTCCACCATGGATTTCGAACAGGCCCGTGCCACCGAATACGCCCTGGCGACCGGCGAGCTGGACCTGCTCTATTGCGCGCCGGAACGGCTGATTCAGCCGCGAACCATTGAGCTGCTGCATAACGCCTCCCTGTCGTTGTTTGCCATAGACGAGGCTCACTGCGTCTCCCAGTGGGGGCACGATTTCCGGTCCGACTACCTTCAACTGAGCATGCTGGCCCAGGAATTTCCCGGCATCCCCCGTATCGCACTGACAGCGACCGCTGATGAGCGCACGCGAAAAGAGATTGCTGAACGGCTGTCGCTGACAAAGGCCCGGCATTTCATCAGTGGCTTTGATCGCCCGAACATTCAGTATCGGATTACACCAAAGACCAACGCAAACAAACAGTTGTTGGATTTTATTAAAGCAGAGCATGAAGGTGATTGCGGTATTGTCTATTGCTTGTCCCGAAACAAGGTCGATGCCACCGCCCGATTACTGAGCAGCAAGGGCTATACCGCACTGCCCTACCATGCCGGGCTTAGCGCCGAAGACCGCGCCCGCAATCAGGAGCGCTTTCTCAGGGAAGAGGGCGTTATTGTGGTGGCAACCATTGCCTTTGGCATGGGCATCGATAAACCTGATGTGCGTTTTGTCGCCCATATGGACCTCCCCAAAAGCCTGGAAGCCTATTACCAGGAAACGGGCCGGGCGGGCCGGGATGGCAAGCCGTCCACCGCGTGGATGGTGTATGGCCTGCAGGATGTCATCAAACTCCGGCAGATGCTGGAGGCCTCTCAGGGTAACGATCAGTTCAAGCGGGTTGAGCGACAGAAACTGGATGCCATGCTTGGGCTGTGCGAAGTGACCCAGTGCCGGCGACAAGTGTTGTTGCATTATTTCGGAGACAATCTGGAGACTCCCTGCGGAAACTGCGATACCTGCCTGAACCCTCCGGAAACCTGGGATGGCACGGTGGCGGTGCAGAAGGCCCTCTCCTGCGTGTACCGCACCGGCCAGCGTTTTGGCGTTAACTACGTCATTGATGTACTTCGCGGGTCAGAGAATGAACGAATCCTGCAATCCGGCCACCAGGCGATCACCACCTATGGCATCGGTCAGGAACTGTCAGCGAACGAATGGAAGTCGGTATTCCGGCAACTGGTGGCGAACGGCTACCTGCGGGCAGACCCTGAGGGCTATGGCGCGCTTCAGCTAACCGAGCGCTGCCGCCCCCTGCTCAAGGGCGCACAGGCGATTGAACTCCGGAAAGACCCGGTTGCCCGCAACACCATTGGTGGTAAGTCATCAACGAGCCGCCGGAGCGGCCAGAACGTGCGGGACCAGATTACCGACCACGCCGGGTGGGATGCGTTGCGGGCCTGCCGCAAAGAGCTGGCGGACAAGCAGGGCGTGCCGCCCTACGTGATCTTCCACGACACAACCCTGTTCGACATGCTTGAACGCCGCCCTTCCACGCTGGAGGAGCTGGCCGAGGTCAGCGGCGTGGGCGCCGCCAAGCTGGAAAAGTATGGCGATGTTTTCCTGCAGGCGCTACGCTCTATCAATCCTGAGGCTTGAACCCCTTCTTGCGCACCCGGTAATGGGCGATGGAGGTGGCAACGTGGTTGCCTTCTTCATCTCTCAGAATGCCTTCCAGAGTAAATTTAGCCCTACCGGTGGCGTCTGCATCGGCAAGGATGGCAGCCACCGCCTCTGGTGGTAATTCAAATTCCACGGTCACATCTGAATTGGCCGGCTGCAGAAACTCCAGAGTCATTTCCTTCAGAATTGGCGTATAGGCAGGGCCAAGGTCGAAGAGGGTCAACACCCCACCGGGAATCTCCGCCACCAGGAAATAGGCGCCAGCATACAGGCTACCAAAGTGGTTTTTATTGCCCTTGAGGCGCACGCGGGCTTTGACGTAGCCCGGGCGAAGCTCCTCAACGCTGAAGTGATTACGGGGCGCGAATGGTATCGCCATACCAATAATGCGGTTAACCGCGGCATAACTGCCGGTCTTCTTGAGCCATTCCAACGGTTGCAGCAGAGTTGCCTTGGGGTCACTGGAGCTTACCCATTGGCCGGCGGAGCCAATCAGAGAATCAATAAGAGCCATAAAGTCATATCCCGAAGTACAGAAAAGGCGATCTTTACAGTCAGATACGGCTACTTCAAGAATCTTTTACAGTTTTTTTGAAACCTGTACGTTTCGAATAACGCTTTCTGATCTAAGCTGTAGCCAATGTCTGTAACGTTACCGTTGCTTGCAGCCGGATAACAGGGAAAGGGCACGCAGTTGTACACATTCAATAAAATGATAACGCGCCTCTGGCCAGTTCTGGCGCTTGCGGCGTGCATTCACGTTCAGCCAACGGCTGCGTCCGAATCCAAATCGGCTCCCACACGAGACTACATACTCTGGTACCGCAACTACGATAACCCGGCCATTCACAATCTGGTTGAACTCGCATTGCGCAAAACCTCGGAGTACGGTGAGTTCCAGATTATCCGCAGCGAAGAAATAAGCCAGGGGCGCGCCCTTCGGGAATTGGCTAACCCTCGGAGTCGGATTCTGGATATTGCGAACGTGGCGACGTCAGAAGAGCGGGAAACATTTCTGAACGCCATTCCGGTACCTGTGGACGGCGGACTGCTCGGATTCAGGGTATGCCTGGTGTTGCCGGAACAGCTCAGTCTGTTTGAGGGGGTATCCAGCCTGGACGACCTGCGCCAGCGAGATATCCGTATTGGCCAGGGGGCACACTGGCCAGACACCCCGATTCTCGAAGCTAACGGCGTTACCGTGATCACCCACACCCGCTATGAAATACTCTTTGGTATGCTTCGCAATAAACGCTTCGACTGTTACGCCCGCGGTGTGAGCGAAGTGCTGTTCGACCTCGAACATAACAAAGCCGACGACCTGGTAATCGAGCCAAACATCCTGCTGGCCTACGCCATGCCATCCTACCTTTTTGTGGCCCCGGACGATCACGAAACCGCGCAACGCCTGCAACTGGGTCTGGAGCGAGCGATCCTGGACGGCAGCTTCGCGGTGTATCTGAAAAACTGGTTTGGCAGAGCGGTATCATCACTGGGCCTTGATCGGCGCACAGTAATCACGTTGGAGAATCCGTATCTTAGTGAAGAATCCAGATATGTCGGGCGTCGAACCCTGGAAAACCTGGAGCGCCGCGTTGAGCTACTGAGTGTCGGAGACTAGCGGGCCATCCCTGGCCGCCACGAATTACACCCGGAAACGGGTTACCTTGTCATTCAGCACACCGCCGATAGTCTCGATGTGGCCACTGTAAACATCGTTCTCGCTGGCCGCCTTGGCCGCTTCCTGGCCCTGGTCAGCAATGCGGGTGATGGACGCATTCAACTCTTCGGTCACCGATGTCTGCTCCTCGGAGGCCGTGGCGATCTGTGAGGTCATCTGACTGATGGCGGTAATCGCCTCCACAATCCGGTTCAGAGACTCCATCGCATCCTGCGCTTTTTCCATACTCACGTTGGATACCGCCGTAGAGGCTTTCATTACGTCTACCGCATCGTTGGCGCCTTTCTGCAGCCGTTCGATCATGTTATTGATTTCTTCGGTGGAAGACTGGGTACGCTGAGCGAGATTCCGAACCTCATCGGCCACCACCGCAAATCCGCGTCCCGCATCCCCTGCCCGCGCCGCTTCGATAGCCGCGTTCAGTGCCAGCAGGTTGGTCTGCTCTGCAATACCCTGGATCACCTCCAGTACAGTTGTAATCGACGAAACATCCTTGCCAAGGGTGTCGATAACCTCGGCGGCGGCATTTATTTCACCCACCAGTTTCTGCACTGCATCCCGCGAGGCGGTGACGGTTTCCAGGGAACCCCGGCTTTCCTGGTCTGCATTCTCTGCGGCTTCCGCAGTTTGCTGGGCATTCTGGGCAATCTCACCCGCCGCCGCGGACATTTCGTTAATTGCCGTCGCGATCATGTCGATCTCATGCTGCTGGTTTTCAACACTGGAGCGACTGTCGCTGGACGTCTGCCGGAGCGACTTCACGTTTTCCTCAAGCTCATCGCTGCCTTCTTTTACCTCTTTAACAACCTGCTGGATGTTGGCGACGAAGGTATTGAAACTTGCCGCGAGCTTGCCAAATTCATCGGAAGCCGAGTCATCCAGCCGCTGGGTGAGGTCTGCATCGCCTGAGGCAATATCCGACATCGCCTGGTTCAGACGACGCACAGGTGCCATCAGAGCTCTGATGCCGAAATGGAGAATAACCAACGCGATCAACAGGCCAACTATAGCGATCGTTATACCCGTAGCACGAGCGGCAACAACAGGCTCGTGAATCTTGTCCCAGTTCACAACAGAGCCCATGTACCAGTCGACGCTGCGGGCATCGGAGATTGGGAAAAAGGCTACGCTCCAGGTTGTGTCCTCGCGGCTGAACTGCGCCGGAACACCGTCCAGTGACGGTGCGAAACCAAGCAGATCATCAACGTTTTTACCGATCAGCGAGTTGTCCGGGTGGAAAAGAATGGTGCCTTGCCGGGTGATCAGGACTGCGTAACCGGAATCGCCTAAGGTAATCGTTGAAAGCAGATCCTGAATGGCGTTCAGGGTGATATCCATTCCGGCCACCCCTTGAAAGGTGCCTGAGGAAACCGGGGCAATAGCGGAGAGCACGGTCTCGCCGGTTTGGGCATCCTGGTAAGTTTCCGTAAACGATGCCCTGCCCTCATTCATCGCTTGTTGATACCAGAGGCGCTGACGGGGATCAAAGCCGGCCGGTAGAGCCTGCTCTGTTTCAACAGTACGCATCATCATGCGGCCATCCGTTGTGCCAACATAGACATCCTTTGCGCCGCTGCCCCGGGTGATGCCATCCAGCAGATTGCGAGCCATGTTATCGGTGCGAATGTCCCGCAGAGATGACGCGGCAGCTTCTGTCATATCCAGTCGCGTGTTGAGCCAATCCGCGATGCTCGCCGTACTCTGCTTGACGGCATCATCAAGCATTGCCGTCACGTAAGTTTCGGTAGTGTTTTGAAGGCGCTGATCCGCTGCAAATGTAAATACAGACATGATCACAACGATAAGAACGCCTACTGCGACAAGCAGTTTCTGGCCAAAAGATAGCTGCACGATGGGAACTCCTCCTGAAGAAGGTGGGCCATGATAATGATCACGGTTGCTCTGCGCTGTTACTGTTTGTTTCGGCCGAAAATGAAAAGTCTTTAATTCCTGTGATGCGGTAAGCCGAATGAACGGCTCGTTTGAGGGCGAGAGCTAAAGCAGCCTGTCTGCTAGAATGCTCGAAACAGCACCGCATTACTGCCAAAGCTAATTGATGGAGAGTTTGTTAATGGCTCACGAAGAATTGCACCTGAATCTGCGTAACCTGACACTGGACGACTACGCCCAGCTGCAAGAGCTAATGGATCGGGTTTACGACGATATCGGTGGCGCGTGGCCAAAAGAAACCATCAAGGCTCTGGTAGAACAGTTTCCGGATGGCCAGATCTGTATCGAAGACAACGGCCAGTTGGTGGCGGTGGCGCTCACGGTATGCGTGAAATACGAAAGATTCAGCAACCCTCACGCCTACGACGACCTGATTCTGCGTAACGAGAAAATCTGGCACAACCCCAACGGCGATTCGCTTTACGGCCTGGATGTGTTTATAGACCCCGAATACCGGGGCTATCGACTGGGGCGTCGCTTGTATGAAGCACGAAAAGAGCTCTGTCGTTCCATGAACCTGCGGGCCATCCTCGCCGGCGGGCGGATTCCCAGCTACTTCAAGTACGCCGAGCAATACACTCCGGAAGAATACATTCAGCGCGTTGATCGCAAGGAAATCTACGACCCGATCCTGACGTTCCAGCTTTCCAACGATTTCCAGGTTACCCGGTTGATGCACAAATACCTGCCGGAAGACCAGAAATCCCTCGGATATGCGACGTTGCTGGAGTGGAGAAACATTCTCTATACGCCTCCCTCATCGGTACTCAACGTCAAAAAAACCCAGGTGCGCATGGGGGCGGTGCAGTGGCAGATGCGGGAATTCACCTCGGTGGAGGAAGTGCTCAAGCAGGTTGAGTACTTCGTGGACGCACTGTCGGATTATAAAAGCGACTTTGCCCTGTTCCCGGAATTTTTCAACGCGCCGCTGATGGGGCTGACCGACCAGATGGATCAGACTCGTGCCATTCGGTTCCTCGCCGGCTTTACCGAACAGTTCCGCAACGAAATGTCGGAAATGGCCGTCAGTTACAACATCAACATTATCACCGGCTCCATGCCGCTGATTGAAGATGACCGGGTCTACAACGTCTCATACCTGTGCCACCGTGACGGTCGTGTAGACGAGCAGCGCAAGGTCCACATTACCCCTCACGAACGTCGCGACTGGGTTATTGAGGGTGGTGATAAATTCCAGGTCTTCGATACCGATGCCGGCCGTGTCGCCATCATGATCTG
The DNA here is from genome assembly GCF_003634635.1 of Marinobacter nauticus. Taxonomy (GTDB): domain Bacteria; phylum Pseudomonadota; class Gammaproteobacteria; order Pseudomonadales; family Oleiphilaceae; genus Marinobacter; species Marinobacter nauticus. Next base: position 400,902 of record NZ_RBJB01000002.1, read on the forward strand.
CTACGACATTGAGTTTCCGGAACTGGGCCGTATCGCCGCCAGTCAGGATGTGGACATCATCTGTGTCCCCTTCTGGACCGATACCAAAAACGGCTATTTGCGCGTGCGCCATTGTGCCCAGGCCCGGGCCATAGAAAACGAGTGCTACGTGGTGATTACCGGTAGCGTGGGCAACCTGCCGAAAGTGGAAAACCTGGATGTTCAGTACGCCCAGTCTTCGGTATTCTCGCCGTCGGATTTCGCATTCCCACATGATGCAGTGATGGCAGAAACCACACCGAACACTGAAATGATCATGTTTTCAGACATGGATCTGGAAAAGCTCAAACTGGTCAGAAACGAAGGTTCTGTCACCAACCTGAAAGATCGACGTGTTGACCTTTACGAGCTGAAAACCCGGTAATGGGCAGATTTGGCCCCGCACAGGGGGCCAAATCCTGATTATTTCCATGAACGGGCTGCGGTAGATAGCTGACGGCATTGCCAAAAGTTTCTGGCCCGTCTATTGTTTAATTAATGTTCAGCATATATCTGGCCGACCTCAATAGCAGAGCAAGCGTTCCATGAACGAAGAACTACCCGACCTGGTCGCGCGTTTCCGAATCCGACACGGCATTTTTCGCAAGGAAACCGTGGAAGCGCGACTTTATGAACTCGACAGTTACGGCTGCGTGATGAAAACGGACAAGCTGTTTGAACCCGGGGATACCGTGGTTCTCGACCTTGTTATGGATATGCCGTTTGAAGAAATCCGTGCCGAAGGCTTGACCGGCCTGGTTACCGAAAAGAGAAAACACTGTAGCAACTTCTTCTACTCACTTGATTTTGTTGAGCTAAATGCTCGAGACGAATCGCCGCTCTCTGACAAACTGCGGCGGATAAGAGAAGTTGTTCTCAAGAAACAGAGCCTGAAATCCCGGCGTGGGTCGAGTCCCGCTTCCGGTATGCGACAAATGGCCTGATGCCCGTTCACTTCACCCGCACTTCCCTTCCGTAAGGAGACACTCCATGGCAAAGAAAGCCAAGCCAAGCGTTGATAAGATCGTCAAGAAAGTAAACAAAGAGTTCGAGAAAACATCCTCCCAGATTGAAGGGCTGATTAACGACGCCCTCAAGCAGTTCGACAACCTGCAAAACCAGGTTCAGGAGCCGGTACGCAAGCTCCTGAAAGACATGGATGAGCTGCGTGATCGTGAAATGAAGCGCTTTAACGACGAATTTGAGCGCCGCATGAATGAATTCCACGAACTGCAGTCGGCATTGCTGGAGCGCCTGGGTATCGCTTCAAAGGAAACTGGCAAGTCAGTGTCCAAGTCCGGCGAATCAACCTCGAAGGCCAGTGGTACCAAGAAAGCGGCTCCGGCCAAGCCGGCCGCCAAGAAAACGAGCACTGCCAAGCCCAAGGCCGCAGCTCCGAAGAAAGCGGCCAAGCCGGCAGACAAGTCTGACCTTACCCGCGTGAAGGGCATTGGCCCGGCAACCGCAAAGAAAATGAAAGAGGCTGGCATTACCTCCATCGAGCAGATTGCCAACCCCAGCGATGCGGACAAGCAGAAACTGGAAGCATTCAAGAGCCTGAAAGGGTTCAGCGAGTTGTCTGCCGAAGCGAAAAAGGTACTCTGAAACCTGTCTCGCAACCCAATGCCTTGAAATAAAGGGTAGGCCCGTCGGCCTACCCTTTTTTGCATCTGACCAGGGCCAGTTCCAGGCTTTCCAGCTCGCGCTCCGGGGTAAACGTAGACGCAAGAGCGGTTACCTTCGCCCGCAATTCCGCAAGAAATTCCGCGTCGGTTTCCGCACGCAACATCAGCCTCGCCAGAGCCTCATCGTCTTTGACCGGAAAATAACCAGGATAGTCATCGCCCAGCAAACCACGGTTGCCGGGAATGTCAGACGCCAGAATCGGCAAACCCGCCCGGCAGGCTTCCGACACGACATTCGCCCCACCCTCCATAACGGAACTGATCACCATAAGATTGCTTACGGCCATCAGGTGTTCCAGTTTTGGCGTGTCCAGCTCACCCAGATAATGAAACCGGGGATTGGACCGGCTCTCTTCCAGCGCCTTTACTCGCCACTCCTCGTTGTGGGCCTTGCCGGCGCAGGAAACCACGATGCGGGAATCCTCCGGCAGGTGGTAGCAGGCCCAGGCTGCACGCAAAGAATCCTTTTCATCACGGAGATGGCCAATAACGCAAACGTGGAACTGGTCTCGCTCTGCGCGGGCGCTGCCGGCGACTGAAGGCTTGGGCGCGGATTGCCGCAGGCACAGCAATTTGTCGTGGTAGCGTTCGGGAATATCCTCGGCCACCAGATCATGCAGCCCGATCAACAGATCAGCGGCGTCCATGGAGGCCCATGTGATGTCCGGAAACTCGTGCTGAAAGCGGTATATGTCTGTGCCGGTAAGTACCACGATCACAGGTTTCTCGGGCCATGTTTCCCGGTACCGCTTAACCGCGTCAGCACTTCGCCAGGCGTGCAGGGCAATCAGGCAGTCCGTTTCCTGGCCCTGGTATTCTGTCACCACTTCCACCTGATGACTGGCTGCTTCCAGCAGACTCTGCCAACGCAGTGCGGTGGCCCGATTACCTGCTTTCGAATCCGGGCCGGCTGGAGTTACTATGGTCAATCGCATGGCGGTCACTTGTTCTGTTTTTGAAAAATTCTGCATGTGGCACTGCGCCAGGTAAAGCCTTCCCTCGTATACCGGTTCAGACTTGATAGAAATCACGGTATCCTGACTGGGTTTTCAAGTACATGGCAACGTTTTTCACCAAACCCCACCTCGCAAAGGAATGATTCATTATGGCAATCAGCAACCTCAGAAAATGGCTGGCGACGGGCTTGCTCTCCCTGGCAGCCGTAACCACCGTTCAGGCAGACACTTTCGTGTTCACTGCCATTCCGGATGAAGATGAAACCAAACTGGTCGAGCGCTTTCGTGGCGTGGCTGACTATCTTCAGGAGCAGCTGGATGTTGAGGTGCGTTACATCCCGGTGAAATCCTACGCCGCTGCGGTCTCCGCCTTCCGCAATAACCAGGTACAACTGGCGTGGTTTGGGGGCTTGTCTGGTGTTCAGGCCCGTCGACTGGTTCCGGGTTCCGAAGCCATTGCTCAAGGCGTTGAAGACGAAGCCTTCGAGACCTACTTTATCGCCAACACCAGCACTGGAATTCAGCCGGCCGACAGCCTGGATGAGCTGGAAGACGAACTGCGCGGCAAAACCTTTACCTTCGGTTCAAAAGGTTCGACCTCGGGCCGCCTGATGCCGGAGTTCTACATTCGGGATGTCTTCAATGAAGCGCCGGATTCCCTGTTCTCCCGGGTTGGTTTCAGTGGCAACCATACCCGTACCCTTCGCCTGGTCGAGGCCGGAACCTATGAAGTGGGCGCCCTGAACTTCCAGGTTTGGGAAAAAGAACTGGAAAACGGCAACATCGATACTGATTCCGTTCAGGTAATCTGGAAAACGCCTTCCTACCCGGATTATCAGTGGACCATCCGTGGCGATGTCGACGAGCGTTTTGGTGATGGCTTCAAGCAGAGGGTCACCGAAGCCCTGCTGAAGCTAGACGATCCTGCCTTGCTGGAGAGCTTCCCCCGCTCCGGCTTCATTCCGGCGTCCAATGACGACTACGAGCCCATTCGTGCAACAGCGGAAAACATCGGAATTCTCGATTGATGTCAGGCTTTGATTTCCATGGACTGACCGCCAGTTTCGATGGAGAGCGGGTTATCGGCCCGCTCTCCTTCCGAATCAATGAAGGAGAACACGTTGGTCTGGTTGGTAAAAGTGGTGCCGGCAAATCCACGCTTATCCGCTTACTTTATGACCGGCTCGAAGGCAAGGCTTCACTCGTTCCCCAGGGTCTGGGATTGGTTAACGCCCTTCCTGTCTTCCACAATGTGTTTATGGGGCAACTTGACCAGCATGGCACCTGGTACAACACGCTCACGTTGATCCGCCCGTTCCGGCGGGACAAAGACGCCATCCGGGCGTTACTGACCGAACTGGGTATACCAGAAAAACTCTGGATTCCGGCGGCGGCATTGTCTGGCGGGCAACGGCAACGGGTGGCCATTGCGCGGGCGCTTTATCGGCAGGCACCGACGCTGTTGGCGGATGAGCCCATTTCCGCCCTGGACGGGCCAATGGCTCAGCAGGTGATGACCATGCTTACCAATCAATTCACCACCAGTATTGTTGCGCTGCACGATGTCGAAATGGCGCTGGCGCACTGTACCCGCATTATCGGTATTCAGGATGGCCAGATTGCTCTGGACCAGCCGGCCAGCGAGCTGACCGCCGCTGATATTTCCGTTCTCTACTGACAGGCACCGACTCTCAGCATGTTCGCCTACCCGACCGTACGAGCCAGCCTTATCTTTCTTGCCGTTGCGCTGCTCGGGCTGTTGGTTGCGGACATTGCCATTACCACTGCCAACCCCTGGCAGGATCTCGGCCGCTTCTTTCTGGGCGTGGCCACACCGAATTTCTTCAGCACTGAAGGCTTACTCACCGCCCTGCTGCGGACCGTGGCTTTTGCCTTTGTAGGCGTAACCCTCGGGAGTATCTGCGGCTTCCTGCTGGCGCTGGTGTACCGTTTTCTGCCGGTACGAATCTTCTGCGCCTTTATCCGCGCCATCCATGAGCTTTTCTGGGCGCTGATCTTCCTTCAGTTTTTCGGCTTCCACCCGCTCACCGGCGTGCTGGCTATTGCCATTCCCTATGCCGGCATCTTTGCCAAGGTTTATTCCGAAATTCTGGAAGAGGCGGACCCGGAACCCGGTCGTCTGCTGCCACCGGGAACCTCCTCCATTGCGGCTTTTCTATACGCCCGCATCCCCGATTGCTGGGTTCAGATGCGCACCTACACGGCCTACCGACTGGAGTGTGGCCTGCGTTCCTCTGCCATTCTGGGCTTTGTGGGGCTACCGACGCTGGGCTTCTACCTGGAGTCCTCGTTCTCCCAGGGGCTGTACTCAGATGCCGGCGCCATGCTGATTCTGTTCTATGTGCTGATCGCCACCATGCCATTGTGGCTTCGCCCAAAACTGCTGCCGCTCTACATTCTCGCGGCGCCGTTTTTCCTGGGGGATGGTCTGCCCATTGTCTGGGGCAACGTGGAGCGTTTCTTCACCCAGGACATCATCCCTTCACCCATCCGGGATGGCGAGGGGCTTGCGGCTATCTGGGCCTGGCTGTCGGATGTGATGGTCACGGAAGCGCTGCCAGGCATCTGGAACACGGTGGTACTGACCCAGATTGCGCTGGTGGCCACCGGCATTCTGTCACTGCTGGCGTTCCCGCTGATCTCGAATCATTTCGGTGGCCCGGTGCGGCGTACCTCCGGCCATGTTCTCCTGGTGATCGCCCGGTCCACGCCGGAATACATTCTTGCTTACATTCTGCTGCAGTTGTGGGGGCCTTCCATGCTGCCGGCGGTGGTAGCTCTGGCCCTGCATAACGGTGGCATAATCGGTCACCTGATCGGCCGGCAGACCAACACCATCCACCTGCGCCCGGACGCCCCGGTGGGCTTTTTCCGCTACAGCTGGGAACTGGTGCCTCGCATCTACCGCTCATTCCTGGCATTCCTGTTCTATCGCTGGGAAATCATCATGCGAGAAACAGCGATACTGGGCATCCTTGGCATTTACACCCTCGGCTTTTACGTCGACAGCGCCATCCAGAACATCCAGTTTGATCGTGCGATGGTCCTGATCCTGATTACCGCCCTGCTGAACATTGGTGTTGACGCTCTGGGCCGGTTTATCCGCCGCAAACTGGCCCTGCAGACCATGCCCACCTGCTGATCCCCTGGGACTGGCATCACATTTTTCAAAGCTAAACCGGTCTTCAGTGCCATTTTCGGGGTTTGCCCACTGCCCTACCGATTACACAACGTTACAATCACCCGATGATTCAGCTTGTCGCTCCGTTTTCAGAGGAATACCACGATGGTCAATGGATTGGTCACAATGACAGAACTGGGGCTGATTGCCCTGCTGGCGCTGTTAGCCGCGCGGGTGATTAACCTGTCCCGGACAGAATCCTTTGTTCCAGCCGGTGCCGCAAGCGCCGATCCGCAAGCCGATAATTCCGGGAGTTCCGCGCGCAGGGTCGCCAGTTCGGGCAATGAAGCGCGTCGCTACAAAGGCATGACGGCACCGGATCGAACTGAACTCTTTACCCAATTGCACATTTTGGCGGGATTGCAGGAGCGGGATTGCCGGGTGAAAGGCCTGGTACTGTCAGAATCGCCAGAGGCGGTGCGCACTTATGCCGCGGCCTGGCTTTACGGTGCCAGCTGTGCCCTGAGCCCGAAACCCGTTCGCCACTCAGAAGCGCTGGCCGGTATGGTTGCGGGCATTGTCAGCCGAAAGACAGGTATTCGGCAGCCAGAGGCGCTGCAGGCTATTTCGACGCTTACCGGTAGCAGTGTACTGATGGCGTGTTACCGTGCCGGGCTGGAAGGAGCGGAATTCTGGCAGGCCAACCATTTTGTGCCTGCCAGCTCGAGCCTCTATGAGGCGGTGACCAGTAACGCGTTTATTTAGCGCTTTCCAGAGTCCAGTCGCTGCCCAGGTTAACGGTCTCCCGGCTGGACTCATCGTTGGCAGGTGTGCCGGTAACTACAGGTTTGGTGAATTCGCCATCATCGGTGTAAGCCATGGATTCCACATCCACAGCGCGCACTACCCAGGACTGGCCATTGGCAGATACGGTAGCCCGGTGGGTAAGCCCAAACACGAAGCGGCAGTAATCCAGCTTGAGCTGAACGAGATCCTGCTCGGCCTTGCGGATTTTGCGCAACAGCACCTTCTGAACACTTTCCCCGTAATCCATCACTGTTCCCTGGAAATCATCGAAATTTGACGGGATTTAACTATTTCTCAGCCCGGAACACCAGTGCCCAGGGCACATTTTCCATTACTTTCTGGCCATCCTGCAGGTCAATGCGCCAGATCATCTCCGCGCCCGTGGTGCAGAACGGCGCCGTAAACGTTGCCTGATAGCTCAGGGGCTGCTGACGCTCCATGGGCACCGGATATTCACCCATGTACATGGACTGCCCTCTCAGTACCGCCAGAAAGCGGTCCGGCGCTTCCGGCACGGTAATCGCCAACCGGTATTCCATGCCCTGATCGCCTTCTTCGAGGGTTTTCAGCTCCACTTGCCACGTGCCTTCGTCGGTCTCCCAGGTACAGGCGCGGGAAAGCAGGTCGCATTCTGGTCGTTCCTCGGCGGTGCCGGCAGTTTCCAGCCATTGTGGGCCAAACGCCAACGCCACAATTGCAGCCAACACTAAACCCAGAACCACGATGGTTCGTACCATACCCTGCCTCACAACCAGATCCGAAACCGGCATTATGGGGATAATTCCCGACATAGCAAAGGTTTCTAAACTGCTGCCAGCATGAGAAAATGTGCGGCTTTCTGGTCTACCACCAACAGAACAGGACACGCCCGTGCAACCGGACATATCCGTTAAGCACCTGAACAAGATCTACGAAGATGGCTTCCAGGCCCTCAAAGACGTCAACCTGGAAATCTACCCCGGCGAGATCTTCGCGCTGCTCGGCCCCAACGGTGCTGGTAAAACCACCCTGATCTCTATCATCTGCGGCATCGTCAACAAGAGCGATGGCGAGGTCAAAGCCGCCGGCCACGACATCGTCAAGCAATACCGCAAAGCCCGGGAGGCCATCGGCCTGGTACCGCAGGAGCTGAATACCGACTCCTTTGAAACCGTCTGGGATGCGGTATCTTTCAGTCGCGGCCTGTTCGGCAAGGCACCCAAGCCTGCCCATATCGAAAAGGTTCTGAAAGACCTTTCCCTCTGGGACAAGCGCAACAACCGCATCATGTCACTGTCTGGCGGTATGAAACGCCGGGTGATGATCGCCAAGGCGCTGTCCCACGAACCGCGCATTCTGTTCCTGGATGAACCTACCGCCGGAGTGGATGTGGAGCTACGGCGCGACATGTGGGAGATGGTGCGCAAACTCCGCGAGAACGGCACCACGATCATTCTGACCACCCACTATATTGAAGAAGCGGAAGAAATGGCCGACCGCATTGGCGTTATCCGCCAGGGCGAGATCATTCTGGTGGAAGACAAGAACCGCCTGATGTCCAAGCTGGGCAAGAAAGAACTTCGCCTGCAGCTTCAGCAAAAACTGGACAAGCTGCCCGGGGAACTCACCCTGGAGCCAATCGAGCTTTCAGAAGACGGCTACGAGCTAATCTACACCTTCGACTCTCAACAACAACAGGCCGGCGTGGCCCGACTGCTTCGCACCCTGGGTGATCTGGACATTGAGTACCGTGATCTGCAAACCCGGGAGAGTTCCCTGGAAGAGATATTCGTGGGCCTGGTGCACGAGTAACCTCCCGCCCGAACGGTCCTCACGGAGAGAACAATGAATCTTTACGGTGTTAAAGCAATCTACAAGTTCGAGATGGCACGCATGAAACGTACGGTCATGCAAAGCGTGCTGTCGCCCGTTATCTCCACCTGCCTGTACTTTGTGGTATTCGGCTCAGCCATCGGATCCCGCATGGGCGATATCGACAACATCAGCTACGGAGCCTACATCATTCCCGGCCTGGTGATGCTGTCACTGCTGATGCAGAGCATCTCCAACGCCTCCTTCGGCATTTACATGCCGAAATTCTCCGGTACCATCTACGAGGTGCTGTCTGCGCCAGTATCCTACGTGGAAATCGTGCTGGGTTATGTGGGTGCCGCAACCACCAAAGCCGTGATACTGGGTCTGATCATTCTGGCCACCGCGAAACTGTTTGTAGACTACTCAATACTCCATCCGTTCTGGATGTTTTCGTTCCTGGTGCTCACAGCCATGACCTTCAGCCTGTTCGGCTTCATCATCGGTATCTGGGCGGATGGCTTCGAGAAGCTGCAGATTGTGCCAATGATGATTGTGACGCCACTGGTGTTCCTGGGCGGCACCTTCTATTCCATCGAGATGCTGCCCGAGATCTGGCAAACCATCAGCCTTTTTAATCCAGTGGTGTACCTGATCAGCGGCTTCCGGTGGGCCTTCTATGGGGTTTCGGATGTGCACGTGGGCATCAGTGTGGGCATGACCATGGTATTCCTGACCATGTGCATGACCGCCGTCTGGTGGATCTTCAAAACCGGCTACCGTCTGCGTTCATGATGACTCGCTTTCTCTCCCTGCTGGTTGTAAGTGCCCTGCTTGCAAGCTGTGGCTCGGCAGGGGCCAAAGATTCCGGGCACCTGCCGGTGACCCAGGCCTGTTTCGTCACAGAGACAGCGCGACATCCAGTGGTGCTGGAAGTGGCGAGTGACAGCAAAGACCGACAGAAAGGCCTGATGGGTCGGGAAGCTCTGGCAGAAAACGCCGGCATGCTGTTCATCTACGATTATGAGCGCAGCCCGGAGCAAGGCTTCTGGATGTACCAGACCCTTCTACCGCTGGATATTGCCTTTCTGGACAACGAGGGCGTGATCGTCAGCATCCGCCAGATGCACCCCTGTGCATCGTCGCGCAGCAACGATTGCCCCAGCTACCCCGCAGGCGCCTCCTACTGGCACGCCGTGGAAATGAACGCCGGTTACTTCAGTAGCCGGCAAATCGAAGCAGGAGACCGATTGGTCCGGGACCAGCCAGCCTCCTGCAATCGCTGATTACTTGTGTTGCCAGTCTGGGTCCCGCTTATCCAGAAACGCAGAAATTCCCTCCCGGGCATCATTCGATTGCATGTTCTCCGCCATCACATTGGCGGTGTAGTCATAGGCATGGGCCAGCGGCATTTCCAGCTGCTTGTAGAACGCCTCTTTACCAATTTTCAGGGTATGCCCGGACTTTGCGGCGATGGTGGCTGCCATGCCGTACACGGTCTCATCCAGAGCTTCCGGCTCGACCGCTCGATTAATCAGCCCGATCTGTTCTGCCCGGGCCGCATCAATCAGCTCACCGGTCAAGAGCATCTCCATGGCATGCTTGCGGCTGACATTGCGGGACAGAGCCACCATGGGCGTTGAGCAGAACAGGCCAATGTTCACACCTGGCGTGGCAAAACGGGCCCCCTTCTCGGCCACTGCCAGATCGCAACTGGCCACCAGCTGACAACCAGCGGCCGTCGCTACGCCAGCGACGCGGGCAATCACCGGTTTGGGCAGGTTCACAATCTGCTGCATCACCTTGCTGCATTGCCGGAAAAGCCGCAACTGGAAATCGTGGCTGTCGAACTGCTCGCGCATTTCACGAAGATCGTGTCCGGCACAGAACACCTTGCCGGCAGCAGCAAGTACCACCACGCGCACATTACCGTCCCCGACAATCTGCTCAAGTACCTCTGAAAGCGCTTCCAGCAAGGCCATTGAAAGACTGTTACGCCGCTCCGGTTGGTTCAGGGTTACTGTGGCCACGCCGTTTTCAGCGTGCAGTCGCACCAGTTCATCAGATGCCGCCGTCATACAACACTCCCCTTGTTTTTTTCGAATATTTCTTGGTGTCAGTATTCCCAAGGCCGCCGCCTATGTCGAACCGACCTTCGGCGTATGGTTGCAATGCCAGGAATTGCCCTCAGGGTAATAACATGTACCCGACACAGGAGGTGATGCATGTCTCGCTCAACATTGCTCAAAGCCGTTGTTGGTCTTGCCATTATCGTTGGCGGTATCGTCGTGATTATCAAGGATGAACCGGCCGCCCCCACCGGCGACATCAACAGCATTGAGCCCCTGCCAGAACAGGACAGCCCGGATCGTTAGCCTCTGGGTATGTCCGTTTTTTTTACAATTAAGCTGATCAAATATCACCCAGTCGCAAAGGTGACACTCCTTTCATATTGTTAAACGGGCAGTTTTTAAGATCAGGCATCCCCGTTGCTGATTGTCTACCGGAGCTCAAGGATTACACCTTCGAGCGACGGTAAACAAATGACGAAGCCCACAGGGAGTGTCACCAATGAATAAGAAACTATTGATCGCCAGCGCCGCCGTGGCCCTGTTTGCCGCAGGCTCCGCCCAGGCCGCGGTGATTCAGCTAACCGGTGTTAGCGGAATCTGGACCGCCACCAATCCCGTAAGCCCGGCCGTATCGGGTGGTGGAACCAATGAAATCCGTTGGGGAACACCGGCCATTTTCGGAGGACAGCAGAGTGGTTACCGTTTCGACGGCTCAGCGCCCCCAGCCGTCAACGTCAATGAGAACGTTGACTTCAACCTGGGTACCTTCACCCACTACAACTGGCCTATCTTCGAACCGTCACTGAATACTGCCCAACTGACCGTCGAAACCAACCTGACCATCGACGGAATGGCAGAAACCATTTACTCCGTGTTTGAGTTCGAACATTGGGAAACACCCAACAATGACCGGCCCTGTGCAGACGGCGGCACCAATGGTGTCGGCGTTAACAGGAACGGCTGTGCAGACAGAGTGACCTTCGCGCTCAACGTCGGTGCCTCTGATTCTTTCCTGATTGATGGCGTTAACTACTTTGTAGATATCTCAGGTTTCTTCTACAACGGCGCACTGGCCAGTGAATTCTGGACCAAGGAAGAGAAAGACAACGATGCCACACTCAAAGGTGTCATCACCTCACGGCCGGTTTCCGTGCCGGAACCCTCTACCCTCGCCTTGCTGGGCCTGGGTTTGCTGGGATTTGGTGTAAGGAAGCGGATGGCTAAGGCTGCTTGATAGCTTTCCACCACAAACAAGAAAGCCGCGCAGGAGAACGTGCGCGGCTTTTTTATCTGAAATCAAAGTTTGCTGAACTTCGCGTCAAAATCCGTTGCAGCAGCGTCTGTAAATTCAAAATGTTTTCGTATGTACGCCAGCGTCGCTCTTTCTGTGTCGGTAACGCCCGGGCCATCATGAGCCGATGCGAAAAGCTCCGCAACTTCATCCTTGGACAACTTGCCTTCACCTCGCCCCGTGGTGTGTTTGCGGGCCAGATCCAAAAGTTCTTTTTCGTATTTTTGCCCATCTATATTTTCGTAAGCCATAGCCTGCAACTCCGTTTAAGACAGCTTTAGCCCAAAAACCTGCATGAATCACATCAGTGGGCCAGAAGCTCGGAAAAGGCTGCATCCAATCCTCAGCCCGTCTCTTTGATCAAAGCACAGACGAGCGGATTGCTCAATTTTTGAACACACAATATAGATGTGGATTGGAGTGCCACTATGTAACTTGCTGAATTAACTCATCAGAATGGTGCCCGGAGCCGGAATCGAACCGGCACGGCCTTGCGGCCGAGAGATTTTAAGTCTCTTGTGTCTACCAATTTCACCATCCGGGCATCGGAGGGGAGATTCTTGAAGGGCGGAATTGTATAAGGGCCGGTGGCGTAACGCAATTCTGTTTCCCAGCGGCCTTTGAATCCGCTTTCTATGCCGCCTCCGGCTTGGTCGCCCTGCCCTTGTAGATGTAGCCCGCGATTTTGGGCGCTTTGGGGATGTAGAGGTTTTCCAGCTCCCGGATTTCGAAGCCCGCTTCTTTGATCAGGTCCGCTATATGGCGGTTCAGGTGGCAGCCACCGGCCAGTTTGCGCCAGCCAGGTGTGATGCGGTGCTGCCATTTGCGGGTGGCGTCGTGGGGGGATTCGCCGTGTTCCAGGAATAACAGGTTTCCGCCCGGCCGGAGTACCCGTTTCATTTGCTGCAGCGCGGCGTGCCAGTCCGGGATGGTGCAGAGGGTGAAGGTCAGCAGCACGGTGTCCACGCAGTTGTCTTCCAACGGTATTTTCTCCCCCGGCAGATCCAGCCACTCTACTTTTATGGGGGAACGTTGCAGGTTGGGTAGCGCTTTTCGGCGCATGCCTTCTGAGGGTTCGAGACCGTATACCATCTCAACGTGGTCCTGGTTGTAGAACTCCAAGTTGATGCCAGAGCCCATGCCCACTTCCAGTACCCGGCCCCGGGCCTGGGGAACCACCTGGCTGCGCAGTTTCATCACCTGGCCCATTGAACAGGCCTTGTCTATGATGTGGGGGAGAATTCGTTCCTCGTAAAAGCTCATCTGGCTCACCATAATTGTTTTATATCAAGGGGTGCGACAAACTGCCCTATCGAAATCTGCTACGATTTGCGTAGCATCGTAATCATCTGCCGGTAATAACAACATAACAAAATCAACTAAGGCAGCGGCTGAACGGGTTCGCTGACCCGTTTGTTATGACTTGTGCGAGTTACCGGAGGTTCCTATGGAACTAGATCCTCTCATCCTATCGCGAATCCAGTTCGCGTTTGTGGTGTCATTTCACGCCATTTTTCCGGTGTTTACCATCGGGCTTGCCTCCTACATTGCGGTACTTGAGGGCCTGGCCTTCAAAACCCGTAATCCGGTGTGGACCAAATTGTCGACCTTCTGGACCAAGGTATTCGCCGTGGTCTTCGGTATGGGCGTGGTCTCGGGCATTGTGATGTCATTCCAGTTCGGTACCAACTGGAGCGCGTTCTCTCAGGCCTCGGCTAACTTCCTGGGCCCCATCCTGAGTTATGAGGTGATCACCGCATTCTTCCTGGAGGCGGCGTTCCTGGGGGTACTGCTGTTTGGCCGCGACAAGGTACCCGCCGGCGTTCATCTGTTCGCCGCCATCATGGTGGCCACCGGCACCTTTATCTCGTCCTTCTGGATTCTCGCAGCCAACAGCTGGATGCAGACACCGGCCGGTGTCGAATTCCGTGAGGGCGTGTTCCATGTAGTGTCCTGGAGCGAGGCCATCTTCAATCCGTCCTTCCCGTATCGCTTTATGCACATGGCACTGGCGTCTTTCCTTACCGGCGGTTTTGTGGTGGCGGGTGTCAGCGCCTGGTACCTGTTACGGGGGCGTGAGTTCGAAGCCAATCGCAAGGCGCTATCCATGTGCCTGTGGTTGTTGCTGTTCATTGCCCCCGCCCAGGCGGTTGTAGGTGACTTCCATGGTCTGAATACTCTGGAACATCAGCCCACCAAAGTCGCAGCCATGGAAGGCAACTGGGAAACCTCCCGCAATGTGCCGCTGTTGCTGTTTGCCATTCCCGACCAGGAAAACCAGACCAACCATTTCGAGATTGGCATTCCCAGTCTGGCAAGCCTGATTCTTACCCACGATTGGGATGGCGAAGTGCCGGGTCTGAATGAAGTGGCGGTCGAAGAGCAACCACCGGTGGCGATTGTGTTCTGGTCCTTCCGGATTATGGTCGGCATTGGCGTCCTGATGATTCTGTTTGCACTCGCAGGCCTGTTTCTGCGAGCGGGTGGCCGGCTTTACAAGACCCGCTGGTATCTTCAGGGGATGCGTTTTATGAGTATTGCGCCCTTCTTTGCCGTGCTCACCGGCTGGTTTGTGACTGAGGTGGGCCGGGCACCCTGGCTGGTGTACGGCATGATGACCCAGGCCGAATCGGTAACACCTTCGCTTACCGGTGGCATGGCGCTGTTCACGTTGATCGGCTATATCGTTGTCTATGCCCTGGTGTTCAGTGCCGGCGTGTATTACCTCATGCGGGTGCTTTACGTTGGTCTTGAAGATGCTGACGACGAAGAGCACGCCTCTGATCGCCCTGCCCGTCCGCTCTCTGCGGCCCATGTGCCGTTCGAGATTGAATCTGGCTCACACGGCGTTCATCAGGCAAAACCGGCTAACGAAGGGGGGCACTGACCATGGAACTGTTTGATCTCGCCCTCATCTGGGCATTCATTATCGGCTTCGGCATCATCATGTATGTGCTGATGGACGGCTTTGACCTGGGCGTGGGTATCCTGTTCCCGTTCGCTCCGTCGGAAGAGGACCGGGACACCATGATGAATTCGGTGGCTCCGGTCTGGGACGGCAACGAAACCTGGCTGGTGCTGGGCGGTGCCGGCCTGTTAGCCGCCTTCCCGATGGTGTATTCCATCTTCCTGCCGGCACTCTACATTGGTGTGTTCCTGCTCCTGGCAGGGCTTATCTTCCGGGGTGTGGCGTTTGAATTCCGATTCAAGGCTCGTACCTCAAGGTACCTGTGGAACTGGTCGTTTGCCGGTGGCTCTACCATTGCCGCATTCGCTCAGGGTGCTGTGGTCGGGGCTTACATCCAGGGTTTCAATACCGTGAATGGCGCCTACGTTGGCGGCGCGCTGGACTGGCTGACACCGTTCACCGTGCTGACAGGCCTGGGGATGCTGGCCGGTTATGCCCTGCTGGGTTCTACCTGGCTGATCATGAAAACTGAAGGGCGCCTGCAAGAGTGGGCCTACCGGGTAAGTGCACCACTGCTGATTGCCGTGTTAGTGGTGTTCGGCATTATCAGCGTATGGACGCCATTTGTTGACGACATGGTGCGGGAGCGCTGGTTCTCCAATCTGAGTGTGATCTGGATTCTGCCGGCCCTGACCCTGCTGTGTGCCTTCCAGATCTGGCGTTCGGTACGCAACCGGTTTGAAGGTATGCCATTCGTGGCCACCATGGGCCTGTTCATCACCACCTACCTGGGACTTGTGGTGAGCAAGTGGCCGTATGTGGTTCCGCCCAACTACACCCTGTGGGACGCAGCTTCCGCCTATGAATCCCAGCTGTTCCTGCTGCTCGGCCTGCTGTTCGTCATCCCCATTGTTCTGGCCTATACCGCCTGGACCTACTGGGTATTCCGCGGCAAGGTGCGTGCGGGCGAAGGGTACCACTGAGTGGCAGATCCGGCCCGGTCAAAGATTCGCGCCTGGCTATCGGGTCTGGCCCGCAATAGCCAGCGCTGGATCACCGCAACCGTTCTGGCCGGTGTTCTTGCCGGGCTGGCCACCATCGTACAAATGGTGTTGCTGGCCTGGCTGATTCACCAAGGTGTGATTGAAAAAACGCCGGTTTCCGAACTCACGCCCGTATTTCTGGCCCTGCTTGCGGTTCTGGTGATTCGGTCCGCAGGCCAGGGGCTGCAAACCCGCTTTGCAGCCCGCTGCAGCGAGCAGGTGCGGCGCGATGCCCGCCGGCAACTGCACCATCACTGGAAAGCCACTGGCCCGGTGAATCTGGCAGATACGTCTGCTGCATCCCTGGCCCGGGAGTGGCTGGATCACGTGGAGGCGCTGCACGGCTATTTCGCCCGTTTTCTGCCGCAGATGACCCTCTCTGTGGTGATTCCCCTGGCAATCCTAGTTCTGGTGTTCTGGCTGGACTGGCTGGCTGGCATTTTCCTGGTGCTTTCTGCCCCGCTGATTCCGCTGTTCATGGCGCTGGTGGGCATGGGCGCAGACAAGCTGAACCAGCAGCATTTCGAGACGGTCAGCCGGTTGTCTGGCCAGTTTCTGGATAAGGTCCGGGGGCTGACCACGCTTCAGCTGTTCGGGCAAACAGAAGCGGCCAGCCGCACGCTGGAAGTCCGTTCCGACCAGTATCGAAAGATCACCATGAAAACCCTGAAAGTAGCGTTTCTGTCATCGGCGGTACTGGAGTTCTTTGCCTCCGTCGCGATTGCCGTGCTGGCCATCTATATCGGCTTCGGATTGCTGGGTTATATCGAATTTGGCCCCAGCGACGAACTTACGCTGTTCAGTGGTTTGCTGATTCTGCTGCTGGCTCCGGAGTTCTTTCAGCCCTTGCGCACGCTATCCCAGCACTATCACGACCGGGCAGCCGCCCTGGGGGCCGGTGCCGAGATTCTGGCCAGGCTGGAACAGTCTGTCGACAACGCAGAGCCGATCCGGCCAGACAACAGCATTAGCAATCAAGGCATTCAGATCTCCGGGGTCACGCTCCGTTACGGCGAGGGCCCGGTCATCTTCGATAACCTGGATATCCGCATCAAGGCCGGTCAGGTGATCGCCCTTACCGGCCCCTCTGGTGGAGGCAAATCGACCCTTTTGCATCTGCTGGCTGGCTTTATTCAGCCAGAGGCAGGTGCTGTGTCAGTATTCGGCGAGGCTCCCGGCAATCAGCCGTTCGGATGGCTTGGCCAGCGCGGTTTCTGGATTCAGGGCACCTGGGCCGACAACCTGCGGCTAACCACCCCGGATGCCACGGATATTGCCATCGACTACGCGTTGCGGCAGGTCGGCCTGGGTGAACTGGTGGATAGCCGGGCTGAAGGCATTCACAGCCGCATTGCCGAGGATGGTTTGGGGCTGTCCGGTGGTCAGGCCCGCCGTTTGAGCCTCGCCCGCATCTTCCTGGCGGACTATCCCCTGATTTTGCTGGATGAACCGACGGCCGGGCTGGATGCCACCAGCGAGGTGTTCATTCTGGAGGCCCTGCACAAACTCAGCGAATCCGGCAAAACACTGGTGTTCTCAACCCATCATCAGGCACTGCTGACATTGGCAGACCGGGTACTGATTGTGAATGACGGCGAGGTGCGCGATGCCTGAACTGCGGCCCTGGCTGGCACTGATCTTTCGTCGAAAAGGGCGCCTTACGGTTGGTGCCGGTTTGCTGCTGGGCACCCTGCTTTCCGGTATCGGTCTGCTAGCGTTGTCTGGCTGGTTTCTGACCGAAACCGCGCTGGTTGGCCTGTTGCTGGCGACAGGGATACAGGCCTACATCAATCTTTATGTGCCGGGCGGCGGTATCCGTTTTTTTGCGGTGTCCCGAACGGTATTTCGGTATCTGGAGCGTGTGTATAACCACAATACCGTACTGCAGCTACTCACCGATATTCGGGTGGCTCTGTTTGACCGACTGGCGGCCCGGCCGCGAACGGAGCGCAGTTCCCGCTCTGGCGCCCAGTGGCTTTCCCGACTCACCGCCGATGTCGATGCTCTGGACACGCTCTATCTCAGGCTGATTGCCCCCGCCGCCCTGGCAGCGGTGGTTACCTTGCTGCTCACCGCAATGGCCTGGCTGTTGTTTGATGGTGTGGTAGCGTTGATTCTTCTGGCGATTCTGTCGCTATCATTCCTGATATCCACCTGGCTGGTGTATCTGCGCACCTGCGCTGCCTCCGGGCAGTTGAGTGATCAGCAGGAGAGCCTTCGGGGCGAGCTGATTGAACATCTTGAAGGCTTTGCCGAACTCACCGCCGCCGGCCGCACCGGCAAACACACGGCCCGGCTGATGCGGCGTAGTGTTGAGTTGTCCCGGGATCAGGCCCGGATCGACAGCCGAACCGGGTGGCATCAGGCCGGCTCTCATCTGCTGATCAATGTCGCAGCAGTGGCGGCCTTGTGGCTGGGTTTTCGCCTGTTCCAGGAAGGTGCTCTGAGTGGTCCGGTACTGGTGCTTCTGCCCATTGCCCTGCTGGGCCTGGCCGAAGTCTACGCCATGCTGCCGGATGCCTTTGGCAAACTGGGAGCGACTCGTGCTGCTGCGCGCCGCCTGAACTCTGACCACGGTCTGGAAAGGGCCGCGACATCACCCGCTGGTTCTGCTGGCGAACTGCCGGAGGGCTTCTCTCTTCAGGCCTGCGATATCACCGTGGGTCACGCGGGTTATTCGCCCTTACTCAGTCACTTCACGCTGACGCTTCGCCCGGGCGACACCGTCGGTATCGTTGGCGTCTCCGGCAGTGGCAAATCCACCCTGGCAGATACCCTGGCCGGGCTGGCAGAGCCATGCCGGGGAGAACGTCATTCCCTGCCCTGCGCCTATCTCACGCAAGCGACCGTGGTGTTCGAAGACACCGTGAAAGCAAACCTTCTGTTGGCGAGTCCAGACGCCGAGGACGGCGATTTGTGGCGGGTACTGGAACTGGTGGAACTGGCCGAACGCTTCGCTCAGGAAGCCGAAGGCCTGGATACCTGGCTGGGCAGTGCCGGCAACCGGCTGTCCGGCGGGGAGGCCCGGCGATTGGTGCTTGCCCGGGTATTACTGAGCCGGGCACCGGTGGTGATTCTGGATGAGCCTTTCACCGGTGTGGACGAGGCAACCCGTACACGGATTTCACCCCAGATCAGCCGTTGGCTACAGGGGCGCACCGTGGTTTGTCTCGGGCACGGGCCGGACGCCCTGCTGGCCTCCGACCGTATTCTGCACCTGGGTTGATCAGCGGGTTTCGACCACTTCAAACGTCAGACCGGCATTGGCCTGCAGGCGCTCGAGCAATTTGCCATCGAGGGCCGAGGCCGGTGTCCAGAAGCCACCTTTGACGTCCTCTTTCACATCAAAGGCCAGGCACAGGCCGGCTTCACCCAGCATTTTCGCGGTGGAACCGTAACCGGGGTCGCGATCGCCGGTTACCTTGGTGATCATGGTCTTGCCATCGGTGGTTTTGCCCACGAAACGCAGATCGTAGAAGCCTTTTTCCTGATCTTCGGGGCTCGGGCCCTCACCCGGCTTGGGTACGAGCTTCTCGACCACCCAGCGTGTTGGCTTAATGGCGGACGCGGTGAAGAACGCACCCAGCGCGCCGACCATACCGTAAGCGGTCAGGCGGCCTTTGGTGCCCTTGCCGGTCATGATGGCTTCGTCGTAGGTAAACTCTTTGCCGTAGCGGGCACCCTGCAACGCATTGGAGCGGTGCACCACTCGTGTGTTGATGGCGCCCATCACAAACGGGGCCAGCCAGGCATTGAAGTTCTTGTCGAACTCAGCAGATTTCAGGCTTGGCTGGCGCTTCTCGGAGCGATGCTCCTGCGGGCAGATAGAGAACGGGTTGGCCAGTTCCTTGCGCAACTTGGGGTCGGCTCCGGCTTCCTTGGCTACGTTGATCATGGAAGCCACCGTGCCGCCAGAAAGGCCGCCCTTGGCCACTTTCACTCTCATGCGCACGTCCTGACAGGGCTTGCCGAAGGTTGCTTCCGCTTGCTGCTGCAGGAACCACACGCCCATGTCCGAGGGAATCGAATCAAAGCCGCAGCAATGCACAATCCGTGCGCCGCTTTCTTTGGCCTTGGCCTCGTAACGCTCGATCATCCGGCGGATCCACTGCACTTCACCGGTCAGGTCGCAGTAATCCGTTCCTGTCTCGGCGCAGACTTTAACCAGGGTTTCGCCGTAAAGGGCGTAAGGGCCCACGGTGGAGATGACCACCCGGGTCTGGCCGCACAGGTCGCGCAGCGCAGGTTCGTCTGCGGCGTCTGCCAGAATCACCGGGATCGATGCAGCGGCCCCGCCCAGGTCCGACTTAAGCTGGTTCAGCTTGCCTTCAGAACGGCCGGCAATGGCCCATTTGATGTCCTTGTCTGCACCGTAGTTTTCCAGCAGGTAGCGAGCCAGAATCTGGCCGACGAAACTGGTGGCACCGAACACGACAAGGTCATAGTTCGCAGCTGTGGTGTCTGTCATGGTCTGTCCTTGTTCAAACAAATGTATGAATGGATGGTAACAGGTTTATTCTGTGGTGCTACTTCCCGTGAACTCGTTAACCGGCGTCGGGCCGGCCAATCGTTTGTCCTGCGGACTGCGGCACACTCTGCCCAATCATTGAAGGAGGAGAGCCCCTTTGACCGTCTTTCTGATCATTATCAGCCTGTTTCTCCTGACTTGCAGCGCGCTGCTGCTCTGGCAAGTGCTTGAGCAGCGAAAGATGATTACGCAAATGCTGGAAAGCGAGGATATCAGCGACACCCATCAGGATCCGGAACTGGTGCTTACGTTACGGGTACGAGATCCGATTGCCCTGGCCAAACGCGAATCCCGCACCGGACGGGTGCTGGCCGACCGCCTGCCAGTAATGACCCGGAAAATGGTCTATCAGGAAGTGATGAAAGAGCTGGAGCGGGAGCTGGACGAGCGGGACATTGAGGTAGATATGCACATTGAGTATCGCTAGTACAAGAGCAACAGGAGCCCTGCCATGCTGTTACTGATCGTTAGCCTGATGTGTCTGGCCGGCAGCTCAATACTGTTGTTTGCTGCATTCCGGCTGTCCAATGGTAACCGGCGCGACCTGAGAATCCTGAATGCCCATCGTATAGGTGCCCTGAGCGCTATTCAGAAAAGCCGGATGGACCTGATGGAGGTTCGCAACCGCGCCCGGTTGTTGGAAGAAACGGTGTCCGGCGGCGCGACTGCAGTCGAGAAAGTCCACAAAGCCATCGCCAACACCACGTTTGGCCTGATTGACCTGTTTTCCCGGGACGATGAGTTCCGGGACAGCGCCCGCCGGATAAAGCAATCCCACCACCAGAAGAGCGAGCAGGTGTACAAAGCGGTGAGAACCTCTAACCGGGCACTGCATATCCTAGCGGATACACTGATCATCGGCAAAGCGGAAAAACGCATTGTTTCAAAAACAAAGAAGGCGCCCTGAGGCGCCTTCTTTTTCTTAAACTTCAGAAAGTTACAGAACTTTCTTCAGTTCCTCTTCCAGCTGCGGAACTGCTTCGAACAGGTCTGCAACCAGGCCGTAGTCGGCCACCTGGAAGATCGGGGCTTCTTCGTCCTTGTTGATCGCAACGATCACCTTGGAATCAGACATGCCCGCCAGATGCTGGATGGCACCGGAGATGCCAACCGCAACGTACAGCTGCGGAGCAACGATCTTGCCGGTCTGACCAACCTGCATGTCGTTCGGCACGAAGCCGGCATCAACAGCGGCACGGGAAGCACCAACCGCAGCGCCCAGCAGATCAGCAACCTGCTCCAGCATCTTGAAGTTGTCGCCGTTCTGCATGCCACGGCCACCGGAGATAACGATACCGGCAGAAGCCAGGTCCGGACGATCAGACTGGGCTTTCTCTTCACCAACGAAGGAAGACAGGCCAGCGTCTTTTACTACGTCCAGCTGCTCCACAGAGGCAGAACCACCTTCAGCGGCTACCGGGTCGAAGGCGGTCGGACGAACCGTCACAACCTTGATGCTGTCGCTTGCCTTGACGGTCGCAATGGCGTTACCAGCGTAGATCGGACGCACGAAGGTGTCTTCGGATTCAACGCGTATAATGTCAGAAACCTGGGCAACGTCCAGCAGCGCAGCAACACGCGGCATGAAGTCTTTACCAGTGGTGCCGGCAGAGGTCAGGATGTGGCTGTAGCCCTTGCCTACTTCAGCAACCAGCTCAGACAGGTTTTCTGCCAGGAAGTGACCGTAAGCAGCGTTGTCGGCAACCAGTACCTTGTTCACGCCTTCTGCCTTGGCAGCGGCTTCAGCGACGGCGCCTACGTTCTCACCGGCAACCAGCACGTCGATGTCGCCACCGATGGCCTTGGCAGCCGCTACAACGTTCAGAGTAGCCTGTTTCAGGCTGCTGTTGTCGTGTTCAGCAATTACCAGGATGCTCATTTAGATCACCTTCGCTTCGTTCTTCAGTTTATCCACCAGCTCAGCTACGTCAGCCACCTTGATACCAGCCTGGCGTGCAGCCGGGGCTTCGACTTTCAGGGTGGACAGGCGAGCGGCAACGTCAACGCCCAGGTCAGCCGGAGACATGGAGTCCAGCGGCTTTTTCTTGGCTTTCATGATGTTCGGCAGAGAAGCGTAGCGCGGCTCGTTCAGGCGCAGGTCTGTGGTAACAACCGCCGGCAGGTTCAGAGCAACTGTCATCAGACCGCCGTCTACTTCGCGGGTTACGTTAACCTTGTCACCGTCAACAACCACTTCAGAGGCGAAGGTGCCCTGGCCCATGCCAGTCAGAGCAGCCAGCATCTGGCCAGTCTGGTTGTTGTCGGAATCGATGGACTGCTTGCCAAGAATAACCAGCTTGGGCTCTTCTTTCTCAACAACAGCCTTCAGCAGCTTGGCCGCTTCGAGGGACTGAACTTCTTCGTCAGTCTCGATGTGGATACCGCGGTCAGCACCCAGAGCCAGGGCAGTACGGATCTGCTCCTGAGAAGCCTTCGGGCCAATGGATACAACAACGATTTCACTGGCAACGCCCTTCTCTTTCAGACGAACCGCTTCTTCAACTGCGATTTCGCAGAACGGGTTCATTGCCATCTTGACGTTGGCGAGATCAACGCCGGTGTTGTCCGGCTTGACGCGCACCTTCACGTTGTAGTCGATAACTCGTTTTACAGCGACCAGAACCTTCATAGATTCCTCGTTCTTCTACGATGGGTTTAATGAGTCTTCACAGTCAAAGGACCGGGTTGACCCGACCTGACAATGAGACGATACTAAAAATCGACTCAAAACACACGATATTTCGGTGTGTACGTACAATGCCAAAGGTTAGTGCAGATTTCAAACAAACGTTTGTTTGATTCTTCAAATGCGTTATCCTTTCGGGACAAATAGCCGTTTTGAGCGGTTTTGGGCTGTCGTCTATACGCATTTTTACCGGTATGATGGCGCCCCTGATGAGGCCTGCGGGCAAACAATATCCATTAAAAGCTGTTTGAGGAGACCAACGTGGAACGCGAATCGATGGAATTTGATGTTCTGATCGTCGGCGGCGGCCCTGCGGGCCTGTCGGCAGCCTGCCGCGTCATGCAACTGGCGCAGGAAGCCGGCGAAGAACTGACCGTTTGTGTGGTTGAAAAAGGTTCTGAGATCGGCGCGCACATCCTCGCCGGCACCGTATTCGAGCCCACGGCCCTGAACGAACTCTTCCCGGACTGGAAAGAGAAAGGCGCCCCCCTGAATACCCCGGTTACCCGGGACGACATTTTCCTGCTGAAGAATCAGGAAAAAGCCACCAAAGTACCCAATGCCTTTGTGCCCAAGAACATGCACAACCACGGCAACTACATCATCAGTCTTGGCAACCTTTGCCGTTGGCTGGCTGAGCAGGCCGAACAGCTGGGCGTTGAAGTGTATCCGGGCTTTGCCGCCTCTGAAACCATCGTTGAAGATGGTCAGGTAAAAGGCATTATCACCGGCGATATGGGCGTTGCCCGTGACGGTTCCGAGAAAGACGGCTATATGCCGGGCATGGAACTGCGCGCCAAGTACACCCTGTTTACTGAAGGCTGTCGCGGTCATCTGGGCAAGCGCCTGATCAACGACTTCAAGCTGGACGAAGGCAAGGATCCGCAGCACTACGGCATCGGTATCAAAGAGCTGTGGGACATCGACCCGGCCAAACACGAGCCAGGTCTGGTTGTTCACACCACCGGCTGGCCGCTGAACGAATCTGGCTCCACCGGCGGCTCTTTCCTGTATCACCTGGAAAACGGTCAGGTTTATGTTGGTCTGATCACCGATCTTTCCTACAGCAACCCGCACCTGAGCCCGTTCGAAGAGTTCCAGCGTCTCAAGTACCATCCGGAGATCAAGAAATATCTGGAAGGTGGCAAGCGTGTTGCCTACGGCGCCCGTGCTATCGCCAAGGGTGGCTACAACGCCCTGCCCAAGATGAGCTTCCCGGGCGGTCTGTTGCTGGGTTGTGATGCCGGCACCCTGAACAGCTCCAAGATCAAAGGCTCCCACACCGCCATGAAATCTGGCCTGCTGGGCGCGGAAGCTGTATTCGAAGCTCTCAAGGAAGGCAAATCCGGTGAGGAAATCACCAGCTTCCAGAAGCGTTTCGAAGACAGCTGGCTGTACAAGGAGCTTTACGCCGAGCGTAACTTTGGCCCGGCCATGCACAAGTTCGGCAATATCGTCGGCGGTGCCATCGCCTTCTTCGAGCAGAACATTCTGCGCGGCAGCCTGCCGATCACCTTCCACGACACGACTCCGGACTACGCCACCCTGAAGCCGGCGTCTGAGTGCAAGAAAATCGACTATCCGAAGCCGGATAACAAGCTGACGTTTGACCGCCTGTCCTCGGTGTTCATCTCCAACACCAACCATGAGGAAGATCAGCCGGTTCACCTGAAGCTGACCGATCCGGAAATTCCGCTGAAAGAGAACCTGCCGAAGTACGACGAGCCAGCGCAGCGTTACTGCCCGGCTGGCGTATACGAAGTGGTCGAGAAAGACGACGGCAGCGGCAAGAAGTTCCAGATCAATGCCCAGAACTGTGTTCACTGCAAGACCTGTGACATCAAGGATCCTGCCCAGAACATCACCTGGGTAACGCCGGAAGGCGGCGGTGGTCCGAACTACCCGAACATGTGATCCACGATCACTGTTTCAGAAAACCGGGGCTTGCCCCGGTTTTTTTATGCTCGCAGATTATTCCGGGCATAAAAAAACGGCCCCCGAAGGTGCCGTTTTCTGATCAACCATCAGAAGGCATATCAGTGCACGTGGCCGTGCTCTTGCTCTTCGTCGGTTGCTTCACGGGTTTCTACCACTTCAACGTCGAAGTGCAGAGTCTGGCCCGCCAGCGGGTGGTTGGCATCGATGGTAACGGTTTCGTCGCCAACTTCTACCACGCGAACGACCTGGGGGCCGCCCGGAGTCTGTGCCTGGAACTGCATGCCTGGCTCGATGGTGTCTACGCCCTCGAAAGCAGAGCGCGGAACCGGCTGGATGAGCTCTTCGTTTACTTCACCGTAGCCTTCAGCTGGCTCTACGGAAACTTTAACCTGGTCGCCAGCGTTCTTCTCGGTCAGCGCACTTTCCAGTCCGCCGATGATGTTCTGTGCACCTTCCAGATACGCCAGTGGCTCACGGCCTTCTACGCGGGAGGAATCGAGTTGCTCTCCCTGGTCGTTAGTGAGCGTGTAATGGATGGTGACAACACGAGGTTGGGCCATGTGATCTCCTTGCGTGTCGCAATGACTGTGTATTTAGATTGTAGGCAATCGAAAGTGATCGTGAACAGCCAGACTGCACAGAGGGACTAACGACCACCGGGCCTCGTTAGAGAGCCAGGCTCGATAACAAGTAAGAAACCACAGTTTAACAAGTGACAGACTGCGTTTTCTACCTTATTCATTGGGGTGGTCAGGCGCTTTTCAACCGCCCTGCCCGATTTCCCAGAATTTTCCGTGACTAAGCACCCCGTACACGGTTTTTCCCGCCGCTTCGGTTTCCTCGGCCAGCTCGGCGAGGTCATAGAACGCCGAGGTAACCAGCCGGGCTTCAACGCCGTGGCGCACCTGAATAACTGGCCGAGGTTCGCCAGTCTCGGAGTAGGAACCCACATGTAACGGGTGCTGCTCGCCAATCTCCAGGGTTTCGCCCATGTTGGTGGCCAGGGTGATAACCTGCTCCGCGCCCTCGCCTTTCACCTCCAGACCATGGGCCAGCAGTGGTGCGTCCTCAACCTGGATACGCCATTTCTCGACCGGCGTAACCAGGTAGTACTCGCCGTCGCTTTCCCGCCTGAGAATGGTAGAGAACAGCTTTACCGTGGCCTCCCGGGCGATGGGCTCACCTTTGAAGATCCACTGGCCATCCCGGGTGATCACCAGATCCATGTCGCCGGAAAGTTCGGGGTGCCATTTATCCAGCGGTGGAAGATCCCTGCTCTTGCCGGCGTCTTCGAGGGATTTGGCAATGTCATCGGGTGTCCGGTTCATCGTTTTCTCCCTGATCAGAGCCCAC
Organism: Marinobacter nauticus; assembly: GCF_003634635.1. Classification (GTDB taxonomy): domain Bacteria; phylum Pseudomonadota; class Gammaproteobacteria; order Pseudomonadales; family Oleiphilaceae; genus Marinobacter; species Marinobacter nauticus. The sequence continues at coordinate 427,120 of NZ_RBJB01000002.1, forward strand.
GCATCCATTCTGCCCGCAGAGGCACAGTGCCAGGCTGGGTAATGGCCATGTTTACCTGCTGCAGCAGGCGGTCTTTATCGCGGCCCAGCGTGCCTTTGAGCACGAGGTAATTGGAGGCGTGATCGCTTCGGAAAATGGTGTTGTCCAGTTCCAGGTGCTCCAGAAACACACGAATTTCCTCGAACAGGGCCTGCTGGCCCAGGGGCACGAAATCCGCCCCGAAACCCTCGCGGAATCGCTCTTCACCCTGCGGGAAGCTGACCACCAGGGTAGACAGGTAATCGGGCTGGGTTTCATTGCACAGTGTGGCAGTGTTAATGGCATGCTGCCGTGAAAGAGCTTCACCGCCCAGACCATTGAGCACCATCACCGAGCTCACCAGGCCCGCTTCCCGGATCTTCACCAGGGCCGACCGGGTGGATTCCCAGGTTTCACCTTTGTTAACGCGCCGAAGAATCTCGTCGTCGCCGGATTCCATGCCCACATAAAGGATTTTCAGGCCGGCTTCCCGGAGCTGCGCCAACTCTTCAACCGATTTTTTCGCCAGGTTTCGTGGCAGGCAGTAGCTGGAAACGCGTTCCAGGCCGGGAAAAGCTCGCTTCAAGTCAGCGATTATTTCCAGCAGGCGCCGGGTGGGCAGCACCATGGCGTCTCCATCGGCCAGGAAAACCCGGCGGACGTCGCCAAATGCCGCTGCTGCTTTCTCGATGTCTGCCCTGATGTCTTCGGGCTTTCGAGCCCGGAATTTCTTCTGGGGCTGGGTATACATCTCGCAGAAGGTGCACTGGTTCCAGGAACAGCCATTAGTCACCGGCAGAATCAGTGATTTCGCCTCGCTGGGCGGCCGGAAGACTGGCTCAATGTAATCAATGGGAAAACTGTACATAGGTTCGTTCAGTATCAGAAATGAGTGATGTACTGATTAGATCAGGGAAGAAACTGGGCTTTCAAGTCGGCGCAGCCTGGCCCCACTACAGGCATATCCAGCAGTACAGCCTGAGACGTCATAAAGGGAATGCCCTGCCGATGGCCATCCACCAACAGAGTGGAGAAGCTACCCACGAATGGCATGTGGGAAACCAGCATCAATGGTGAAACCTGGTTGTCCAGAAGCTCATCCAGACAACGGCCAGGGTCATCATCGGGTGTGATAAAGGCTTTTTCCTGGACCGGGCAATTCAGCACTTCCGCCACAATCGCGGCCGTTTGCCGGGCCCGAACATAGGGACTGGACCAGATCTGGGCGGGACGCCACGGGGAAGAGGCAATTTGCGCCGCCACGGCTGCCACGCCGCGGCGACCCGCCTCGGTCAGCTCACGCTCCTGATCCAGCGAATGCCAGCCGGCCTCACCATGGCGCATAACAATCAGATGCACGTGCCTCTCCTTCCGGATGACAATCCCGGGTCACTGGGTAATGGTGCGCGGCAGAATGAACTCCACATCAGAGTTCTGCACGGCCATCATCAGGCTGTTGATCACCGCATTGATGGAAGCGCTTTCATAGAGAATCTCGTAAAGCCCCCGTACCAGAGGCATGTAGATGCCAATAGCCTCAGATTTTTCGCGTACCAGTTTCAGGGTATAGATACCTTCGGCCACCTGCCCCAACTCCTGCACGGCTTCTTCCAGTTTCTGGCCCTTGCCAATGGCATAACCAACCCGGAAATTCCGGCTTTTGCTGGAGGTACAGGTGGCAATCAGGTCACCAACACCCGCAAGGCCCATAAAGGTCATCGGGTTGGCGCCAAGGCTAACCGCGAAACGGCTCATTTCGGCCAGGCCACGGGTAATCAGCATGGCTTTCGCGTTCTCGCCCATGTTCAGGGCCGATGCCAGGCCGGCAACAATGGCGTAGATATTCTTGAGTGCGCCGGCCAGTTCCACACCGTAGACATCAACATTGGCGTAAACCCGAAAGTATTCGCAGCCCAGCAGTTCCTGCACTGTGCGGCGCACATCCGGGTCTTTTGCTGCGATCACGGTGGCGGTCAGTTCCCGGTTGACGATCTCGCCAGCCAGGTTCGGCCCGCTCAGAACACCGGAGCGACACCTGGGAAGCTCCTCCAGCAGGATTTCGCTCATCAATTTAAAACCGTGCTCTTCGATGCCTTTGGTCAGGCTGACGACGATCTGGCCATCGCGGAATTCGCTGCTGTGTTCGCGAATGACCGACCGAAACGCTTTCGATGGGATCGCAACCAGCACAATCTCCGCTTTGCGCACCGCATCGGCCAGGTCTGTTGTCGGCTGAATGTCACCCTCAAGGGTAACGGCGGGCATATACCGGCGGTTAATGCGGGTGCTGCGTATTTCCTCTGCCTGTGCTTCATCGCGCATCCAGAAATGCACAACGTGGCCATTCTCGCCCAGTACTTTTGCCATGGCAGTACCGAAACTGCCGCCACCAAGTACTGCCACATCGTAGGAATTCGCCCCGTGATTACCGGGCGTCGGGTTATCAGGCATAAACGTTCCGTTCTGTTTCTGTCAGGGCCGGGCCCGGTGTAGGACTGGCGTTTCAGCCAGTTTCCTCGCATTCCAGCGCCCGTACCAGATTCTTGAATTCTTCCCTGTTCCGGCTATTCATGCCCATCAGTACTTTATGGGCATCAAGAACTTTATCGCGAACCTGCTGTTCGCTCGCCTTGAGCACGGGGATTTCTTCGAGTTCTTCAATTCGGGAAGCTGGCTCACGGACAATAATGAAAATCTTGTCGAAGCCCATGGACGTAATAATGCGGGTGATATCGGGGTTGGTGGAAATCAGCGTTGGCAGAAAATGACTTTGTTTCTGCGCCGCCAGCGCAATCTTGGCCAGCAGGCCAAGCGTCGTGCTGTCGATGATTTCGGTCTCGGTGAGATCGATAACCACGGTTTTGAATGCCGGATCACGGGTTATGGACTCAACCAGATTGTCCAGCGTCGAACACAGGTTCAGCCGGATTTCCCCAATAAACTTCAGGACGTATATTCCCTGCTGTTCTGCTTGCAGGATTTTATAACCAGCCATTTTTCACACTGCCACTAAGTCGACGACGTGTTATCTGACCCGTTTATGGTATCAGTTACCGATACTATCGCGATATCGTCAGGCAGCTCCGAGATCTTATCCAGCCCCAGAGCGTCGCTCAGCGATGCGATAGTGTGACTACCTCCTGAAACGAGTTCAAGTAGTCTGTTCTCCTTTTCATCCAGAGATTTGGCCGGGATCACTTCCAACAGGCCATCAGAGAACAACAAAAGCCGGAATGGTCGGTCCAGCTTCACCTTGTAAAGCTCCCATTCCGGCGTTTCGAACAGCCCTACCGGCAGCCCGCTGCCTTCCAGAAAACGGGTTTCACCATCTTCAAACGACAGGATGGGCATGGGGAAATGCGCTCCGACCGCATAACTCAATGTACGTTCTGTTGTTGAAATAATGCCAACAAACACGGTGACATGCTTGCCAAGCCCTGTATCCAACAGCTCTGAGTTGATGCGCTCCAGGAAACGTTCCGGGTGCAGGATGTCTTCACTGGACTGACGCCGAAGATTCCGCTGCAAACGATTGGTGAGGTTTCGCAGTAACACGGTAACGAATGCGGAACTGGCGCCATGGCCAGAAACGTCGGCGATATAAACGAGGACCTTGTCTTCACTGATGCGAAAATAGTCGAGAAAATCGCCACTGAGATACAGGGACGGCTTGATGAGGTAATCAACGCTGAGCCCGGAAAGCGTGAGCTGATGGTCTGGCAACATTTTTAGTTGCACCTTGCGACCGGCATTCTGGTCGGCCCTTAGCTCGGCAATACCGTTGCGCAGGTCCCGGTTGGCTTCTTCCAGTTCCTGCCGGTACAACTGGTTCAGGCGGTTTACCCTGACCCGGTCAAACAACTTGCCGATAACGTCGTCCAGTGCATTGCGGTCGTCATTGCAGGGTTTGAGCACCACATCGGCGGCTCCGGCCCGCATGGCCTGGACCACATCGGCGCTGGACTGGCTGCTGGTGCAGGCCACTATCGGCGTGAAACTTTCTGTTTCATCAAGGCGCCGGGACAGGTCTCTGATGGCCTCTGGAGGGAGATCTGCAAAGATCACATCCGGGATATTGTCGTCGAACAATCCTCGGGCAGCGTTTACCCCCGCTGCACCAGTTACGTAAAACCCCCGCGCCTCCAGGTAACGGGACAGATCGGCTCGGGCCTGTTCATCGGCGTCAATTATCAGAATGCGCTCGGTGCGCGAGGTCATGTTGGCTGCCCTAAACTACCAGCGGTAAAGAAAAAAGGCTTTATATGGCCTATTCTGGCATGCCCCTGTGATATAACAAGGCCGCAATCATCATTTTGGGAGAATTGTAACCATGAGACGTGCCGTTAACGATCTGCTCGGAGCCTATGACAAACTGATCATGGACCCGGTGCATGGCGGTATCCCGCTCTACCGGCACGAAATCCAGGTGATTGACCATCCACTGTTTCAGCGCTTGCGAAACATCTGCCAGAACGACATTCTGAGTCTGGTTTTCCCCGGCGCCACCCATTCCCGTTTCCTGCACAGCATCGGGGTGATGCATGTGGGCACACGGATGTTCCGGGCCATGATCGATGCATACCTTCGGGAACGGCAGCTGAGTGAGCAGACCGATCTCAGCCTGAGCCAGCTCGATGCCATTGATTACCTGGCCAAGACCATCCGGCTTGGCTGCTTGCTGCACGACAGCGGTCACTCCAGTTTCTCCCATCAGTTCACCCAGGCCCGGAAGATTCGCGACCTGATGTCTCGCCCTGAACGGTTCCGGGATTTGTGGGAAGGCGTTGACTATTCGGCCTACCACGCCAGTGAACCGGAAGAGCTGGAGCATGAACACTACTCTGTTCGAGTCGCCCATGACGTACTCTCGTCTGTGGATCTGGAGAGCGCCGGGCTGGCTGCTATCGATGTCATCGGCATTATGGAAACCACCGATGTTACGCCCAGCGAAACCTTCTGCCGCCACGCCCAGACCTTCTGGGAATTTATTGCTGGTGATGATGCCATTGCCGGCACTATCCCGCCCCGGGATGTACCGCAGCTGGTGATGGGCCTGCTGTCATCCATTGTTTCGGGGGAAATTGATGCCGACCGGGCCGATTATATGTTGCGGGACGGCTTCCACAGCTCGGTCACCATCGGCGGTTTCAATCTCGATCACCTGCTGAGCAACCTGCGGTTCGGCTGGGACGTTTCTGAACCCTGGATGGGGCTTGCGATTACACAGAAAGGCCTGGGCGCCCTGGAAGACTTCGTGTACAGCCGCCACCAGATGTATCGCAAGGTATATGCGCACAAGACCGCTCTGGGCTTCGACTGGTTGCTGCGTGAGGCCATTAACGAAGTGCTGGAGGACCCGGAAAGCTTCGACTGGGTGGATACCTGCCTGAGCAACATGAAATGGTTTGCCGAGCTGACCGATAACTTTTTCTGGGAAGCCTTCCGCAAGGTGGCCCGCCGGGAGGCCAGGAGCTACTCGTTCTGCATTGTGAACCGCGTGAAGCTGGACCATATCGACACACGAGAGAATCTGGGCAAGACCGAAATCCTGAACCACAGCCGCTGGCTGGCATCGGAGCTGGGCATTAACCCGGACAACGTGGTGACCTGCTCCATGAAGGCCCGCTTCTCGAACATTCAGGACAACTTCAACGGCATCAAGGTGCTGGTGAAGAACCCGATCACCCGGGAGCGCAGCCTGAGGAAAATCACCGAAGTGAGTGCCTTCTTCTCAAAATTCGGCGACGGCACCATCACCCATTTCTACCGGCGGCCGGAGGTCGCAGAAAAAGCTCCCTCGGACCTCACGGAGTAGCCGCACTTACGGCTCAGGGTTTCGGCCCATTGCCTGCACCAGTTGCGAGGCACTTTCCCAGGCGCCTTCGACCCGGCCGCCCGCCAGCCAGTCGCCTGCCAGACCAATGCCAGTATTCTGGTCGAAAAGATAGCCGGGGTTATCGGCGGCTTCCGACCGTGCGTACAGCCAACGATGAGGTACCCAGTCATCCGGAGCCTCTTCATGCCCGGTCAGTGCCTTGAATTCCGCCAGCAGAGCTTCAGCAATGCTTTCCGGAGCGTCATCCACGTGCTCATATGTCCACTCAGGGTTGGCGTGCAGCACCCACCACTGGCCCTCGTCTTCGCGACCGGGTTTGGAGGAGTTGTTTGCCACCCAGAACAACACGTCAGAGTTGGGGCGCGCAGCATCGAACGGGAAATCAACGGGACGATTAAAATGGGCAGCTATCGCCCAACACGGCAGGATATTACCCACGTGCTCCGCTAATGCTTCCGCCAACCGCTCCAGGCCACTGTCCCGGAGCAGTTCCTGGGCCTGGGCCGGCGGGGCCGTGATCACCACCTGATCAAAGCCGTCATATTGGCTACCTTCTGTATCGGTAAGCTGCCATTTTGCATTGCTCTGCGCCAATCGGGCTATCCGAACCCCAGACTCCAGCGTAATGTGCTCAGACAGAGCTCGGGAAATGGCCGTCATTCGCGGAGTCCCAACAAACCGGTGGTCTTCCGGAAACGCCTGCCAGCTGCCCCCTTCCGTCTGATAGCCGAACCGGGCATTCCAGCTCTGGTAGCTCTGGGGCCCGGCCCAGCGATCCAGAAACCGGGTGAAGCCGGGATTGCGGGAAGTGAAGTATTGCGCGCCGATATCGGCGGAGCCGTTCGCTACGCGCTTGGACGCCAGACGACCACCGGGGCCGCGACTTTTCTCGAATACCCGGACATTATGGCCCGAATCGCCAAGAAGAATTGCAGCCGTCAGCCCCGCCAGCCCTGAACCAATAACCGCGATGCTGCGTATTGATGTGGTGTCTGATGTTACTTCACGCATGGTTGTATATGACCCGAGTAAATAGTTGGTTAACAAACATTCTGAGATGGTTCGATTCCGAAGCTGGATCAGATCACCTGGATACGGACTCCCGCACCTTTAACTGGGTACGAGTCCTTCCCTTCATCGCTCTCCACCTTGCCTGTTTGCTGGCACTTTACACCGGTGTCAGTACCTTCGCAGTGGTTTTTGCCGTTGCATTCTTCCTGGTAAGGATGTTCGCGATCACGGGCTTCTACCATCGCTATTTCTCCCACAAAACCTTCAAAACCAGCCGGCCTGCACAGTTCGCGTTTGCCATTCTGGGGGCCAGTACGGCCCAGCGGGGTCCTTTGTGGTGGGCCGCGCACCACCGGCACCATCACCAACACTCGGACAACGAGCAGGATCTGCACTCACCACACCAGGGTGGGTTCTGGTGGTCCCATATGGGATGGTTCACCTGTGATGCGGGCTTTGCGATGGATGAACGCCGGGTGCGCGACTGGCTGAAATTCCCGGAACTCCGGTTTATCAACCGCTTTGATTCACTCGTACCCGCCGCGTTCGCAGTGGCTATTTACCTGTTTGGCGAGGCACTGGCCCTGTGGGCGCCCGGGCTCGGCACCAACGGGCTTCAGCTCCTGGTATGGGGTTTCTTCATATCAACCGTGGTGCTTTTCCACGCAACGGTATCGATCAACTCCCTGTCACATGTCTGGGGCAAAAGGCGGTTTGAGACCGACGACGACAGCCGCAACAATTTCTGGCTGGCCCTGATCACCCTAGGCGAAGGCTGGCACAATAACCACCACCGGTGGCCGCAATCGGTACGCCAGGGTTTCCGCTGGTACGAAATAGATGTGACCTGGTATGGCCTGTGGTTGCTTTCCAAGCTGGGCATTATCTGGGATCTCAATCCGATTCCGGCTCATATCCAGAAAGAAACCCGGGAACTGGATAACAAGAGGAGGAACCGCTCATGACGACGTCTGCCTCTGCCATTGAAGTCGGGGCACCGGATTCCGGATTGCCTGTGGTACTGGACCGTTTCTGTTCGCTGTATAACGCGCTCGACAAAGGCAATCTCAACAAGCTCCAGCAGGTATACGGCGAGGATATCGAGTTTCAGGATCCTTTTGGCCGGGTGCATGGCCTTGATCAACTAACCGAATACATGGCGGGTGCCTACGGCAACGTTATCCGCTGCCAGTTCAGTTTCCACGAGCCGGTCATTCAGGAATGCTGGTGCAGCCTGCCCTGGGTAATGGAGCTTCAACACAAGCGTGTCCGCGGCGGCAAACCGGTGTTTGTGGAGGGTATCAGCCATCTGGAAATCCGGGATGGAAAAGTGCGTTATCACCGGGACTATTTCGACGCCGGCCAGCTTTTATATGAGAACCTGCCGGTGCTCGGCCGCATGATTCGCTGGGTTAAGGAGCAGGCAGGATGAGCCAATTACTGACGTCACCCAGCAACATCTGGTTAACCGGTGCCTCATCCGGTATTGGCGAAGCGCTGGTTCACGAACTCGCCGGTGCCGGTCACAAACTGATTGTGACAGGCCGCCGGCAGGAGCCATTGGATGAGCTGCTGCAAGCCTTCCCGAACCAGATCGCAACGGCTGCTGCGGACACCACCAGCAAGGACGACTTGCAGCGCGTTAAGTCGCAGCTTGACCACTTCGGCGACCTGGACATGGCCATTCTGAACGCCGGTACCTGTGAGTATCTGGAAGTGGCGGAATACAACAGCGATGTTATTGCCAACAATGTGACCACCAACGTGATCGGCACAGCGCGCTGCCTGGATATTGCCCTTCCGGCTCTGCGTGCGACCCGCGCCAAAGGCAAGCCGGCTACTCTGGTGATTGTGAGTTCCTCGGCCTGGTGGTTTCCGTTCGGGCGGGCCGAGGGCTATGGCGCCTCCAAGGCAGCGCTTACCTATTTTGCACAGTCTATGAGAGCCGATCTGGCGGCCGAGGGGATTCGGGTTGTGGTGGTATCCCCGGGGTTTGTCAAAACGCCACTGACGGACCGAAACGATTTTCCCATGCCGTTCATCATCTCAGCCGGGGATGCGGCACGACGAATCCGCACCGGGCTTGAGAAAGGCCGTAACGAAATCGCGTTCCCCAAACGCTTTACCTGGTCCCTGAAGCTGCTAGCCGCCCTGCCCCGGAGCGTTATCGACCGCATGGCCGCCTCCATGGCCCGCAAAACCGATCATTGAAGTTAGACCACAGGAATTACCTTGCATGAATCAGGAACGTCAGCGAATTGCCGTAATTGGCGCTGGAGTATCAGGTTTAACAGCCGCCTGGCTGCTGGCCGACAAGCACGATGTACATCTGTTTGAAGCCGGCGACTATGCCGGAGGTCACACCAACACGGAACAGGTTGAAGCTGGTGGCCGTACCTGGCCGGTGAATACCGGATTTATTGTGTTCAACGACTGGACCTACCCCAACTTCATCAAGTTGATGGATCGGCTCGGGGTGGCCTCTGAAGTGAGCAACATGAGTTTCAGCGTGGACTGCCATGCCAGTGGACTGCAATACAACGGCACCAGTCTGAACACACTGTTCGCCCAGCGCCGGAACCTGTTTAATCTGAATTTCCTGAAAATGATCCGGGAGATTCTCCGGTTCAACAAGGAAACCCGTGCCGACCTGGCCGCCGGCACGATTCCGGACGGCGTGACACTCGGGGAATACCTGAACCGCAACGGCTACAGCCGGTACTTCCGAAACTACTACATTGTCCCCATGGGCGCGGCTATCTGGTCTGCGCCGGAGATTGTGCTGGAACAGTTCCCGATCCGGTTTTTCCTGCAATTTTTTAACAACCACGGCATGTTATCTGTGGATGACCGGCCCACCTGGCGAGTGATTTCCGGAGGTTCGGCTACCTACGTAAACCGGATGATGGACAAGCTGGGCGAACGTACCCATCTGAACAGCCCGGTAACTTCGGTAAAACGGGATGACGAGGGCGTTACCCTAACGGCCAACGGACAGGAACATCGTTTTGACCAGGTCATTTTCGGCTGCCACAGTGACCAGGCCCTGGCCATGCTGGATGACGCCACTGACGATGAGAAAAGCATCCTCGGAGCCATCGCATACCAGAAGAACGACGTGGTTCTGCACACGGACGCCAGCGTGCTGCCCTCGAACCGTCTGGCCTGGGCCGCCTGGAATTACATGATCCCGGAACACAGCACGCAACCGGTTTCCGTAACCTACAACATGAACGTTCTTCAGAACTTCGACGACGCTCCGGAAACCTTTTGCGTCACCCTGAACCGCAGTCGGGATATTAATCCGGAAAAGGTGATCAAACGGTTTGAATACGATCACCCCGTCTTCACTCTGGACGCCGTTGCCGCACAGGAGCGCTACGATGACATCGGTAACCGGAACCGCACACACTTTTGCGGTGCCTACTGGTTCAATGGCTTCCACGAAGACGGTGTGCGCAGCGCACTGAGAGTTACCCGGGCATTCGGGGTGGAGCTCTGATTATGGCCAGTGAATGGCTGGAAGGCACCGTAAGGCATCGGCGCAAGCTACCGGTTCAGCATGAGTTCAGCTACAACATCGGAATGCTCGCCCTCGACCTTGATGACTGGTCCACGGTAACCAGAACCAGCCCGTTCTTCTCCCTCGAACGTTTTAACTGGCTGGGACTCTACCGCCGGGATTACCTGGACCCGGAAGTGCCCAGCCTGCGCCAGGCCGTATTCAACCGCGTTAAAAGCGCCACTGGTTGGGCACCGGACGGGCCAATAGAACTGGTTACCCACCCACGCTATCTTGGCTACATTTTCAATCCGGTCAGCTTTTACCTTTGCTATGAAAGGGGCTGCAGGCCGGAAGCAGGCGCCATACCCCGAGTGATCGTCGCCCAGATAACCAATACACCCTGGAAGCAGCGCCATGTGTACTGCATGGAGTGCATCCAGCCAGGGCCAGGCTCCGATAGCGCCTGGCATACCGAGCGTTTTGCCTTCAGCAAACGCTTCCACGTGTCGCCATTTAACGGCATGAACCAGCACTACCAGTGGCTGTTCAGTTTTCGCGGCAAGGACATGCGCGTTCACATGAATGTGGAAGAGGAAGGCCGCAAGCATTTTGATGCCACGCTGGTAGTCCAACGCACCCCTCTTGATCGTAAAACCCTGCACAGGAGCCTGAGACGGTTTCCCCTGGAAACCATCAAAGGCATTGCCGGTATTTACTGGAATGCCCTGAAGCTGAAACTCAAAGGGGCACCCTTTTACACCCACCCGGACAAACTCGATGCAACCGACAGCGCCTACCAGCGCGGTATCGAAGATCTGGGGCTGGACGTAACGGAAAAAGCACCGGCACAACAAGACAACGCATTTGATTCGGCAGGAAGGGTAAGCTCATGGAGAACCTGAACACCTCGGTTGAACACCAGCGCACTGGAAACACGGGGCTTTCGTTGATCAGCCGTGTCGCAAAGAGCCTGGTTTGCCAGCAGCTGGCGCAGCTTGGTCATGGCAAGCTTGTGATCAGGGAGGCAGGTGCACAGGACCTTGTATTCGGTGATGGCGATGAACGCTATCCCCAGGCCGAGTTGGTAATCCACAATCACAGCACCTGGCGGGATCTGGTGACCGGTGGCAGCATCGGTGCTGCTGAATCCTACGTGGCAGGTGACTGGAGCTCACCAGACCTGACCGCCCTGCTCCGGTTTTTTACCCGTAATATCGACACCATGAACCGGTTCGAAGACCGCTTTGCCTGGATCAGCAAACCTGCGCTCAAGGCGCTGCACTGGCTGAACCGCAACACCCCGGAAGGCTCCCGCAAGAACATCAGCGCCCACTACGATCTGGGCAATGACCTGTTCCGCCTGTTCCTGGACCCGACCATGATGTATTCCTCCGCCATTTACCCCCGCGAGGATGCAACCCTGGAAGAAGCGGCCGTTCACAAGCTGGATACCATCTGCCGGAAGCTGGATTTGAGGTCGGAGGACCGGGTGTTGGAAATCGGTACTGGCTGGGGTGGTTTCGCCATTCACGCCGCCAAACACTATGGCTGCCATGTCACCACAACCACCATTTCCAGGGAGCAGCTGGAGCTGGCCCAGGTGCGGGTGAAAGCGGAAGGTCTGGAAGACAGGATTACGCTGTTGTTTGACGACTACCGCGATCTGCAGGGACAGTTCGACAAACTGGTGTCCATCGAGATGATCGAAGCCGTTGGCCCTCAATTCCTCGACAGCTACCTGTCCCAGATCAGCCACCTGCTGAAGCCGGATGGCCTGGCGCTGATTCAGGCCATTAACATGCCGGAACAGCGTTACCACCGGGCATTGAAGAATGTGGATTTTATCCAGCGTTACATTTTCCCTGGCAGCTTTATCCCATCATTCGGCGCTATTCTGGGCTCTATGAACCGGGGCTCGGACCTGGTACTGACCCATGCCGAAGACTTCGGCTTTCACTACGCCCGAACGCTGAGGGACTGGTGTGATCGGTTCATGGCGCGCCGTCAGGAACTGGAACAGCTGGGATACGACCAGGCCTTCCAGCGCCTGTGGCATTTCTATTTCGCGTACTGCGAGGCTGGCTTCAGCGAGCGGGCGATTGGCGTTGCCCATCTGGTCATGGCCAAGCCGGCCAACAAACGCGCGAACATTCTGAGTGTATGATCACTTCAAAAACAGCCCGTAACCTGCTGAACTTTATACTGTTCCAGGCAGGCTGGCTGGCCTGCGTGCTGTACCCCGGGCTAGCTACGGTGGGGCTGATCCTGGTGTTCCTGGGCCTGCATCTTGCTCTGGTCAGTCAACGGCGGTTTTCCGAACTGCAGTTTATTGGCTTTGGCGTGGTGCTCGGCGGCCTGATGGACACGCTCTGGTTCCGGACCGGGGTTCTGGCCCTGGATTCAGGAGCCGAGGTGCTGGCGGCCCCGCCTTGGCTAATCGCGATCTGGGCCATCTTCATGACCACCCTGTGCCATTCCCTGGGCTGGATTGGCCAGCGCCAGTGGCTGCCGTGGGTTCTGGCCCCCATTGCCGGGCCGTTTGCCTATTGGTCTGCCAGCCAACTCGGCGTGGTGGCGCTGCCGGACCTGACCATCTCCCTGGCCGCCATGGCCGTCGGCTGGCTTGCACTGTTTCCGTTGCTGCTGTTCATTCGAAAGGCCCTGTATACGGAGCTCGAAACATGAAGCCAAGTACTTCAGCCGTTCTCGCTCTTCTGGCAGCCGCCGCGCCCCCCGCTGCTGGAGCCGTATTTGAATTCACAGGTACGGCCAAACAGGATGGGAACGTGCTTTACCAGGAGGATCATCGGGTTGATGGTACCTGCTCCGAGGGGGTCTTTGCCCCGGTTGATCACCAGGTTTCCTACCGGAATCCGGAAAGCGGTGACGAGTTCGCCAGCAAATCGCTGTCTTACAATAAATCTGCGTTCAGGCCTCAGGTTGAGTTCCGCCAGCCAAGCTTCGGTGAAGCGTTAACCATCACCTACCCCCAGGAGCAGGCTCTCAACATTGTCTGGCAGGAGCCAGCGGGAGACACCCGTGAATTCACGGTGCCCTTCGACCAACGCCTGGTGGTGGATTCAGGGTTTGACTACTTTGTCCGGGCCAACTGGGAACAGATCCAGCAAAGCGAGTCGGTGGAATTCCGGTTTCTGGCGCCCACCCGGGGGGAACACTACGGTTTTGTTCTCGAGCCCGCCACCTCCGTCAAGGTGAACGCAGAGGTGACCGTGCAGATCCGCCCCACAAGTCTGGTATTACGGTTTCTGGTGGATCCCATCGTGCTGGGCTATAGCTCAGACGGCGCACTGACCGACTATCTGGGGTTAACCAACATCCGGCAAGATGCCGAATCCAACCACATCGCCCACATTCGCTATCAGGTTGCCCGCTTACCGGATTGTGAACTGACACGGTAATCCGGTCGCCGCTGCCAGACGGCACCGGGCCTGGGGTGTGTTAAACTCCGGAAAATTTTTCCGGAGATTCTGCGCCCATGATGTTTGTGTCGTTCAATGTGAACAGTATCCGCACCCGCCTGCATCAGCTCGAAGCCGTGATTCAGCAGCTTAATCCGGATGTCATCGGTCTTCAGGAAACCAAGGTCACTGATGAGGAATTCCCGGTCGAAGCCATTCGCGAGCTCGGTTATCACGTTCACTTTCATGGCCAGAAAACCCACTACGGTGTTGCCCTGTTATCCCGCGCGGAGCCGGAAGAGGTCATCAAGGGCTACCCCTCCGATGGCGAAGACTCCCAGCGGCGCCTGATTACCGGCCATTTCACCGTTAACGGCGAGCCCCTGACCGTCATCAATGGTTATTTCCCCCAGGGGGAAAGCCGGGACCACCCTGTAAAGTTTCCTGCCAAGGAAAAGTTCTACGCCGACCTGATGGCCTACCTGGACGAACTGGCCAAGAAACCCGGCCATATTATGGTAATGGGCGACATGAACATATCGCCCACAGACCGCGACATCGGCATTGGCGCCGACAATGCAAAACGCTGGTTGCGTTCCGGAAAATGCAGTTTCCTGCCGGAAGAGCGGGAATGGCTTGGGCAGGTTGAACAACGGGGCTTTACCGATGTATTCCGCCATCTGCACCCGGACGAAGCCAACACCTTCAGCTGGTTTGACTATCGCAGCAAAGGCTTTGAGCGTGACCCGAGGCGAGGCCTGCGCATTGACCTGATCATGGCCAGTGACAGCCTCCTGCCCAAGGCAAAAGCAGCAGGAGTGTCCTACGATATCCGGGCCATGGAGCGACCATCCGATCACTGCCCGGTGTGGGCCTCATTCGACCTCTGATTGACCGGGCCATTACGGATGAAGAAAGTCAAAACCAGGGATCGGATCCTCGACACCAGCCTGCTGCTGTTCAACAGCCTTGGGGAGCCCAACGTCACCACCCTGCTGATCTCCGATGAGCTGGAGATCAGCCCGGGCAACCTGTATTACCACTTCAAAAGCAAAGGCGATATCGTTGAGGAATTGTTCCGGGCCTATGAGGCAGAGATGCTGGATCTTCTGGCGGTGCCCGAGGAAGCAGACGTGCCCATGGACCAGTTCAGCTTCTTCCTGCATCTGCTGTTTGAAGCCGTGGCCCGCTACCGTTTCCTGTACCAGGATCTGGTCAATGTCCTGTCCCGTTACGATCAGCTTCAGGTTCGGTTTCGCAGGATTCTCAAAAAGAAGGAATTGGCGTTCAACACGCTGTGTGAGAGTTTTCGCCGGCAAGGCATCATGAACATCGGTTCGGATGAACTGGCTTCGGTGTGTGAGCAGCTTACCCTGACGGTGTGTTACTGGAGTAGCTTCGACACGCTTTCGCATCTGGATGACAGGGAGTCAGTGGACCCGGGCCGCGGGGTCTATCAGATGCTGCACCTGTTGCTGCCCTACCTGAACGAGGACGAGCAGGAACAGGTGCGGCTCACCAGCCAGACCTATCTCTAAAGTTTATTCTTCCTCGTCGCGCGCAGTGTTCTGGCCGCGCAGTCTGGACAGCTCACTTTCCAATGCCTCGATACGGCGCTCCATAGCTTCGATTTCTTCCCGGCGATGAATGCCCAGACGACGGAGTGCGCCAGAAACCCGCTGGTCGAACATATGCTCGAGCTTGTCCCAGGTACCGGTGGCCCGCTCACGAACCTCGCCTACCCGATCTTCCACGGTGCGGATCTGTTTCTCGACCACACCCCGGGTTTTGCTCTCCAGCTGTTCGCCTTCCTGAACCAGACGATCAAAGAACTTGCCGGCGTCCTCTTCCGCTTTGGTGTAGGCGCCAAGCCCAGCCAGCCAGATTTGCCGGGCGGAATCCTTGATCTTGCCCGCCAGTTGCGGATCATTTTCAGGATTTTTGTCGTCGTGCTCAGACATGCATACCTCATGGGAGTCGGGCATTAGCGGTAGCTGTCATTGTATTACAGCCGGGGCCGGATTGCAGTGGTGGCCCTGAGAACCGCATAACGAAAGGCCGCAGTATAACCACTGATGCAATATGAAAAAATGTTTTCAAACGAAAGCGCCTCTCACTTGAACTGTTCGAATTATGGTCAATACTTCCCAATACCGGCATCCCTGTTGATGTCGGTTTGTCTGGAAGTCTTTCATGGATACTACTCGCACGCCTCTGCCCGGCATTCCCTGCCGGGCTTTTTTTGTTATTATTTCTCCCCATTATATGGTTATTCCAAAACCGATATCTCGCGGGAGTCTATGAATGATTGATATTGCCTGGAGCCAGTTTACCCCTGGCGCTGCACTGACCGGCGGCCTGCTGATCGGCCTCGCCGCTGCAAGCTTCCTGCTTTTGAACGGCCGCATTGCAGGAATAAGTGGAATACTGGGTAGCCTGTTGGTGCCTGCTCGCCGCGATATACTCTGGCGGGTGGCTTTTCTCGCCGGGCTTGTAGGCACCCCAAGCCTGTGGCTGCTGTTTTCTGAACTTCCACCCATTCAGGTTGACGCAGGTTATCCAGCCCTGATCGTTGCCGGATTGCTGGTGGGTATAGGCACTCGCTACGGCTCAGGCTGCACCAGCGGGCATGGTGTCTGTGGATTGTCTCGTCTGTCGCCTCGCTCACTGGTCGCAACCCTGAGTTTTATGGCAACAGGATTTTTAACGGTGTTCGTAATTCGCCACCTGATGGGAGTCTGAATGATGAAGTACTCTGTCACCTCACTTCTGGCAGGACTGATTTTCGGGTTGGGGCTCATGGTATCGGGTATGGCCAATCCGGAAAAAGTGCTTGGTTTTCTCGATATCGCCGGGCTTTGGGACCCTTCACTGGCTTTCGTGATGGGAGGCGCAATCATCGTCGGACTGGTCGCTTTCGCCGTGGCGCGCAGGCGTACCCTGTCGTTCCTCGGATTCACCATGAAAATGCCGGCGAACAACCGTATTGAGCCCAGACTTGTTATTGGCAGCATGATGTTCGGTATTGGCTGGGGCATTGCCGGTTTTTGTCCAGGGCCCGCCCTGGTGGCTCTTGGTGCCGGAGAAATCAAGGCCGTGGTCTTTGTTGCGTCCATGGTGGCCGGTATGATGGCATTCGAAGTGATCGAGCGGATTAAACGACCGTCGTTGGGAGACACGCGTGGATATCAGAAAAATTGATGACAGTATTTCCGTAGCGCCACAAATCGCTATTGATGACGTTGCCGAAATTGCGCGTCTGGGGTTTCGGACCCTGGTCGCCAATCGGCCCGACCATGAAGAATACGGCCAACCGGCCATGGCCGACATTGAGGCCGCAGCGAAAGCAGAGGGCCTTGAATGGGTCTACATGCCGGTTGAGTCTGGCAATATTACCGACCAGGACGTAGAACGTTTCGCTCCCATGATCCGTGATGCCGAGAAACCCGTACTAGCCTTCTGTCGTTCCGGCACCCGCTGTACGGTACTATGGGCCCTGAGCAGTGCCCGCGACCACCAGCCTGAGGAAATCCTGTCCCGGGCACGGAATGCAGGTTACGACATTACCGGGCTTATTCCCCGCCTGATGCAGCAGGCCGGCAAGCGTTAATTTTCACCTCACGGAACGTCTCAATGCCTTACAACGGGATCGATAACTACCGCCACAATGAGCCGGACCGGCTCGGTGTGCTGATCACCAACCTTGGAACCCCCGACGCACCTACTACTCCCGCCTTGAGGAAATACCTCGCGGAATTCCTCTGGGATCCGCGGGTTGTCGAGGTACCGCGCCCCCTGTGGTGGCTGATTCTGCACGGCGTCATTCTCCGCATCCGCCCCCGGAAAAGTGCGGAAGCCTATGCCAGTGTGTGGGAAAAGGAGGGTTCTCCCCTGCTGATTCACACGGCGAAACAGGCTGAGGGTATCCGTGAGGCCATGAAACGGCGTTTCGGTACCAATGTGGTGGTTGGGTTCGCTATGCGTTATGGCAACCCTTCCATCCCCCGGGTACTGGAAGAGATGCAACAACAGGGCGTGCGCAAGCTGCTGGTACTTCCGCTGTATCCCCAGTATTCGGCCTCAACCACAGCCTCAACCTTCGATGCCATTGCAAAAGACTTTACCCGGCGGCGTTGGCTGCCCGATTTCCGGTTTGTTTCCCATTACCACGATTTCCCGCCGTACATCGAAGCCATGGCGCGCCATATTGAATCGCACTGGGCTGAACATGGCCGCAAGGAAAAACTGATTCTCTCCTACCACGGCGTACCGCTGAAATACCTGCTGAAGGGCGACCCCTACCACTGCGAATGCCATAAGACATCGCGGCTGCTGGCGGAGCGCCTTGGTCTCGGTAAAGACCAGTACATGACCACTTTCCAGTCCCGATTCGGGCGGGAGGAATGGCTGCAACCCTATACCGATGAAACCCTTAAAGCCTTGCCCGAAAAAGGGGTAAAATCCATTGATGTATTTTGCCCTGGTTTCTCCGCCGATTGTCTGGAAACGATCGAGGAGATTAACGAGGAAAACCGCGAATACTTTATGGAGTCCGGCGGCGAAGGCTTTAGCTATATTCCCTGCCTGAACGCCACTCCGGGGCACATCGATGCCCTGGTGACACTGGTTGAGGAAAATCTGCAGGGATGGGGTATTCCCGAGAATTCGCCGGAGTCCCTGGAACAACGGGCCAGACTGGCGGAAGAGCGCAAACAGGCCACCTTCCCGGGCCGCAGCGACATCTGAGGAGAGACAGGACAGCGCCATGAAACTGAATTGCGATCTGGGGGAAAGCTACGGCGCCTGGCAAATGGGCCAGGACGACCTGGTTATGCCCCTGATCGACATGGCCAACGTGGCCTGTGGCTTTCACGCCGCAGATCCTATGGTGATTCGCAAAACACTGGCACTGGCAGCTGCCCATGACGTGGCGGTTGGCGCTCACCCGTCCTATCACGACCTGCCCGGCTTCGGCCGGCGCTCGATTCACCACACGCCGGAAGAAATCGAAGCCCTGATGCTTTATCAGCTCGGGGCGCTCGAAGGCATGTGCCGCAGTGAAAGCCTGACGCTAAGCTACGTCAAACCCCATGGCGCCCTGAACAACGACATGATGCGGGACAATAGACTGCTTCGCGCCGTGATGGAGGCCGTACGCACCTTCCGGACCGATCTGGCACTGATGATTCCGGTCACCAGTAACTACCGCGAACATCAGCAAATGGCGGCCGACGTTGGCCTGCCCCTGCTGCTGGAAGCCTTTGCAGACCGCGCCTACGATGACGAAGGCCAGTTGGTTTCCCGGCGCCAGGCCGGCGCCGTACACGAGGATCCGGACATCATCGTTCGCCAGGCAAAGTCGTTTGCTGACAAAGGTGGTGTGTTCAGTACCACCGGCCACTGGCTTGAGCTTCCCGCAGACAGCCTGTGCGTGCATGGCGATAATGATGCCGCACTGGAGGCGATCAAAGCCATCCGCAAGGCGCTCGGCAAACCCGGCCAATGATTGAACCGGTTTCCGAAGACACCATCCTGATTACCCTGGCCCCGGCCATTGACGATACCCTGCCCGCTCGCATTGCCAGCCTCGTCGACAATATTTGGCGTGCCGGTTTTCGCTGGCTGGTGGATATGGTGCCCTCATACACGACATTGATGGTGGTCTACGACCCCATGCTCATCGATTTCCGGCAGTTAACCGCCGAACTCAGGCCCATCATTCACAGGCTGAGCACACAGGCGCACCAGGCGGAATTGAAAAGCCGCCTGGTGGAACTGCCGGTATATTACAGTGTCGAGACCGGGCCTGACCTGCAATGGCTGGCCGCGGAGAGCGGCCTCGATTGCGAGGAAGTGATTCGTCGACACAGCTCGGTTGAATACCGGGTGCATGCGCTCGGTTTTGCCCCCGGCTTCGCCTTTATGGGGCAGGTTGACCCCACCATCGCCGCGCCCCGGAAAACCACTCCTCGCAAACAGGTACCCGCCGGAAGCGTTGGCATTGCCAATCGGCAGACAGCAGTTTACCCGCAGGTTTCTCCGGGCGGCTGGCAGCTGATTGGCCGCTGCCCGACACGCCTTTTTGATCCAACGAACCTGTCGCTCCTCAAGGTGGGCGATCGGGTGCGCTTTACCCCCATCAGCCGGGAGGCGTTTCTGGCCGCCGGTGGGGAGCTCATTTCATGAGCTGGCTGGAGGTCATTCATCCCGGCGTGCAAAGTTCTGTGCAGGACAGTGGTCGCCGAGGTTATCGCCACCACGGGCTGGCCGCAGGCGGCGCCCTTGATCTGATCAGCTTTACCTGGGCCAACAAACTGCTGGACAATCCTCGCCATGCTGCCTGCCTGGAAATCATGTTAGGGGGATTCCGCGCCATTGCCCACGGCTCGCTCCAGATTGCCATCACCGGCGCCAGAACCAGGGTGGCCGTGAACGGTGAACCGGTTGAGCTGTGGCGAACCCTGAACCTGAATGACGGTGACGAGCTGACCATCAGCCACTCGGTTCATAACCGGCTTATCTACCTGGCCGTGGCGGGGGGATTGGATTCACCGGAGCAGTTCGGCAGTCGTACGGTGGTTGTTCGGGAAAAGTTCGAGGGCCGGGGCCCGTTAAAGCGCGGAGATAAACTGGTACCACGGGAACCGCAACGAAAAGTGCCGAGCCGGGAAGTGCCCGCACACCAGCGCCCTGATTTCAGTTCAGAGGTGGTTATCGGCCTGATAGCGGGCTATCAGTACGCTCAGTTTCAGCGTTCAGATATCCTGCGGCTGACAACCAGCAGCTACACCGTTAGCGATCAATCCGACCGTATGGGTTTCCGGCTTCAGGGCCCGGCCCTGGACTGCCCTCCTCCCGGCATCATATCCGAAGGTATTGCACACGGATCCGTTCAGATTCCCGGCGATGGTCAGCCTATCGTACTGCTGAACGATGGCCAGACGATTGGAGGGTATCCCAAGCCCGGCGTAGTACCAGCGCTGGATTGCAGCCGCCTGGCTCAGCAACTACCCGGTGGCCGTGTCCGGTTTGAATTATGCGATCTGGCTACGGCGCAGAATCAGCGTCGGCTTTTTGAGCTTCACTACCAGAACACTCGCTGGTGTCAGAATGGCCAGGCACTTGAGTGGCTTTAATTCCCCCGGCATGCTCAAGATCGGGAACGGCCTGGCAAAAAGTGCATTCTTCCGTATCTACGGCGGCCCCACCCGTCTCTACATAACGCACGCGATGGCTCGCCCTGCCTCGATTGGCTGACACGGCGAAGCGGCGGTTTTTGCGTTCTGTCTGTTCCTGGTTTTCCGGCTGTTCAGCCATGGACGAATTCTCCCAATTATGGAGAGTGACGTTTAGAATCCAACTGGGATATCAGTGTAACTAAGGTATTGGGGTATCGAGAGGAAAAACAAGAAGAAAATGGCGGTGGGCCAGGGATTCGAACCCCGGGACGGCTATTAACCGTCGGCGGTTTTCAAGACCGCTGCATTCAGCCACTCTGCCAGCCCACCGTCTTGTCGAAGCATTGGGAAACGCTTCGGCTTGCTGCCTTGTCGACAGCGGGAGGAATGATACCGGATTTGCCTCCTCTGTCAACGCCCTGCAAGAAAAACAAAGTAAATTCCGTGGCTTCTGGTCAGCACTTAGACAAGATTACCGCGTTTTAATGGAATCCATTTGGTGTTTCTCTGTCGTAAATGATTGAAAGTTGCGGTTTCGACATTATGATGGTCTACAGTATCCAGTTGCACTAGAGCACTAAACGGAGATGACAATGGAAGACAGACGTTTCGGCGTTCAGAACAACCAGGCGGCCTACTCGCCGGCTAGCGAGACCAGTCGCGCAACGACAGGTATCAGCGACGACGCCATGAAGGTGTTGCGTAACACCTACATGCTGCTCGGTATGACCCTGGCGTTTTCAGCCGTGACTGCGTTCCTGAACATGAATGGCACGCACCCGGGCTTCCTGATTACCATCGTGGGCTACATCGGCCTGCTGTTTGCCACCTATAAACTGAAGAACAGCCCTTGGGGCATCGTCACCACCTTCGCACTGACTGGCTTCATGGGTTATACCCTTGGCCCGATCATCGGTGCGTTTGTTGCCGCCGGCGCCTCGCAGATTGTTGCTCAGGCACTGACGCTGACTGCCGTCGCGTTCGTGGGCCTGTCCGCAACCGCTATCATCACCAAGAAGGACTTCAGCTTCCTGTCCAGCTTCCTGACCGCTGGCGCATTCGTGCTGATTGGCGCCATGCTGCTGGCTTTCTTCATGGAAAGTTCCGCACTGCACCTGGCCGTTTCCGCAGGCTTCACGATCTTTGCTTCGATCATGATCCTGTTTGAGACCAGCCAGATCATCAAGGGTGGCGAGCGTAACTACATCATCGCCACTGTGGGCCTGTATGTGTCCATCTACAACCTGTTCGTCAGCCTGCTGCACCTGCTGTCTGCGTTCAGCGGCGAAGACTGATCATCAATCTCAGTCCAATGCCTTGAGAAAACCCCGGCCTATGCCGGGGTTTTTGCTTTAGGTAAACTTGCAAGGTTTCCATCAGCCAGCATTCGAATCCATGCCGCAGTCTCTCAGTTACACACTCGTGATTACCGGTGCCCCCTGGGCAACACAGGCACCCCAGACTGCCCTGTCATTGGCTCAGGCCCTATTGAAAGCGGGCCACCGCATCGACCGGGTATTCCTGTATGGCGATGGCGTGCACCTGGCGTCAGCCCTGAGCGCTCCTCCCTCCGATGAGCAACACTGGCCGCGACTGTGGTCTGAATTCCTTTCCGGGAACAACATCGCAGCGGTCGCCTGCATTGCTTCGGCACTGCGCCGTGGCATTGTCGATGAGACCGAGCAGGCCCGTTACGAGCTGACCGCCAACAATCTCAGGGCACCCTTCGAGATTGCAGGTCTTGGTGAATGGGTAGAGGGTAACCTGAAGTCCGACCGGGTTCTTTATTTTCACGGGGCGCACTGACCATGACCACCCTGATTGTGATCGATCTGCCACCCTATGGCTCCTGGACAGGGCGGGAAGCGCTGGACATGACTTTCTCCCTGGCGGCCTTCGACCAGCCAGCCGCCATGCTGTTTCTGGGGGCTGGCGTCAACTGGCTGTGCAAAGGCCAGGCAGCAGAAGCCGTCGGACAGAAATCCGTCGAGAAGAATCTCTCTGCAGCCGCCCTTTTCGGTGTTGAACAGATATTGGTGGATACCCGGGCTTGCGCAAAGTACGGGCTGGAGACCGGCGATTTACTGCCAGGGACTACGCCAGCGGAGTCAATTTCCGAAACCCTGGGCCAGTATAGCCGCGTCGTTTTTGCCGGATAGGAACCTGTCATGCCTGAGAACGTCAACACTACCCTGCACATCATCAATAAGGCTCCGGAACACGCCAGGTTTCGGCATTGCCTGGCATCGGTTCAACAGGGTGACACGTTACTGCTGATTGAGGATGCGGTGCTCGCACTGCTTGATCGGGAAAGACAGCTGCCAGGGGCGTCTTATGGCCTGGAGGCAGACGCGAATGCGCGCGCCGTGGCTAACCGCGTGCCCTCAGAGCAGCTGGTCGACTACGCCGGTTTTGTGCAGCTGACCGTCAATCATTCACGAATCATCAACTGGTAAACCATGAGTGCTTCGAATTCGCCTGTGAGAAACAACGAAGGTTTTCTGGAGGACGCGGCCACCTGGACCAATGAGGTAGCCCAGGAAATCGCTCAGGAAGACGACATTGAGTTAATGGAAAAACACTGGGAAATCATATACTTTTTAAGGGATTTTTATAAACAGCATGAGATGTCGCCACCGTCGAACCGGTTGTTCGTGAAGGCCGTAAGAGAGGCACTGGGGGACGAGAAAGGCGACAGCATCTACCTGATGACGCTGTTCCCCGGAACACCCGCCAAAACGGCCTGCCGGATAGCCGGCCTGCCTCGCCCTACGAACTGCCTCTGAACCAGTGGGAGATATCTCCCCTGTTATCTGTCCCGCTTTTCGGCTGACCGTGCCCGGGCCGCTTGCTGCTCTTCGGCAGCGGCACCCAGAAAGGTGCTCAGCCCGTTTTCAAACAGGTTCGAGCCAAACTTGAGGAACTGGCGAGTGGATTCACGGGTTGCACCGTCCCAGGCGCTTTGGGGTATCTGCCGGATAGATTCTGCAACGCCCTTCTGAACGCCACTGGTGACCTTCGGCTCAATCTCATTGGCGGTGTCGATCAATTCCTGGATGCGCTCAGCCAGCCATGGCTTTACCACCCAGAACCAGAAACCGAAGAGAACGGCCGTTACGGTGGCCGCTGTCAGTAAAACCTGCGTGAGGATCTGTGCCCAAACTGGCATACGCTATTCTCCCTGGTGTGGTCAGCCCAGTACGGCCTGGGGCAAGCCGGTCATGGCAAGAAACTGAACGAGCCCGGCCACGGCACCAAACAAGCCACCTACGAACATCAGCTGAATTTCTTCCTCCCGGAACGCCGGCCTGAGGATGTCCTGGAACTCTTCCGGTCGCAGGGCTTTCATCTGGCTTGCCAGCACCCCCGCGACGACCGGCGCGCGCTCACGGTTGAAAGCGGGATCACTGAATACATCCCGGGTTGCCAGCACCGCTTTCTGATTCATCACACGCTTGAGCTCGGTGTAACCGGTCATGCCTACAGACACCTGAGCCGCCAGCTTCATGACCATGGAATTGTCGAGCATGGGGCGCAGGTGTTTCTGGATAATGGCACGGGTTCGGTCACCGTGCTGGCCATTGATCATGGCATCGGCGACTTTCTCAACCGTGATCAGTTCCTCCGCCACCAGGCGCGCCCAGATATCACTGATTTCATCCTGGCGCCGCAGAAACAGCCCCTGCAACTGCCAGAAAAATACCCGGCGCGGGCGCACCGGTGCAAAGATCAGGTTTATGGCAATCCAGTTAGTGATAAAGCCAATGAAAAAACCGCCCACCGGCAGTAACCAGGGCTGGGGGTAGAACACCGAAACCGGCGCCAGCACTGCGCCCATCAAGGCACCAATAATCGCGCCCCGATTGATGACGGATCTGAGTTCAACCGCGCCGGCCTGCTGGAAGATACGATTCATCAGGTCCGGATGGTTCTGCAACTCCCGACTCAACAGCGCCTTGAGATCGACCAGCTCATCCAGGTCGTCACCAAAATCCTCCACCAGTTCTTCTACCCGATTGGGTAACTGTTGCCGCGCCCACTGATAGATCCGGGCACGAACAAACAGCGGCAGGTTATCCCAGAGTACCGGCTGGATTTCATACATGACTTCATCAATGTACTCATCCATACGGGGCGTTACCTGAGCCACCACCTGTTCCACAATCCGGTTGGGCTCCAGCTTCTGGTACACCGAATTCAGGTCGCCAAACTTCTGCAAGGTGCGGTCGATGCAGATATGGGCCATCTTCTCCGCCTTGCGTGGAATTACCCCTTGCCAGCCAATAACCCCAACGCCGATAAATCGGACAGGATGAAAGGACATCTGAATGGCCAGCCAGTTGGTGAACCATCCCACCACTGCAGCCATTACAGGCACGGACACAAGAGCAAGGTCAGTCAAGCGTTACCCCGAAATCAAGAAAAGCGTTCGCTCATACGGCACGGATAATACCCGGGCTTTGGTTCTGTTTATGTGACCGATAATGAAGTATTGCGCTTAACAGGCCATTGGCCGTGTAGCCAGGTAAGGCAGGTGTTTCTGGCAGCCGCCAGCAATCGAGCGGCTGCCGGAGGGAGGGTGCAACTTATTGATAGTAAGCGTTTTCAGTGTTTGAGTGGTCGGTCACATCCCGCACTGCGGAGATTTCGGGAACGCGTTCCTTCAAGGTTTTCTCAACGCCCTGCTTCAGCGTCAGGCTGACGGCAGAACAACCCTGACACCCACCACCAAAGCGCAGTACAGCCACCGATTCCTCGACGATTTCAACCAACGACACATCGCCGCCGTGGGCCGCAAGGTTCGGATTGATTTCAGAGGCCAGAACGTAGTTCACACGGTCCGGCAGCGGCGCATCGTCAGCCACCTGCGGCACCTTGGCGTTGGGCGCCTTGATGGTCAGCTGGCCGCCCATCTGATCCTTGGAATAGTCGACGTAGGCGTCTTCCAGGAACGGCACCGAATTATGGTCCAGGTACAGGGTGAACTTCTCCAGGTCGACCTGCTCATCGGTTGGCACAACTTCATTGGGCGGACAGTACGCCAGACAGGTTTCTGCGTTGCGGGTGCCGGGCTGGGTCACGAAAATGCGTACGCCCATGCCTTCAACATCCTGCTTTTCAATCAGTTGCGCAAGATAATCCCTTGCGGAATCAGTCACAGTTACCAGAGCCATGCTTCCTACCTGTTATCAAGTGTGACTGCCATTTTATGAGAGATCGCGGGAACATAAAAGACCAAGTAAAATAGTCGGGCATTAATGGGGTAATCAATTTCCCTTATGCCAGCGAACGACTGCCAAACCGGAACTTGATAATGATCATCCGTACTAAGACGCCTTTCGGCATTTTTGCTATGATCCCGCGCCAAAACGTAAAACACGACGTTAATAACGACACCCGGAAGAGTTTTCTATGACCGATCGTAATACACGCCTGGAACAGCTGCACCAAGCCCTCAAGGAACGTATTGTCATTCTTGATGGTGGCATGGGCACCATGATCCAGAACCAGAAGCTGGATGAAGCCGCATTCCGGGGCGATCGGTTCAAAGATTACGAACGGGAAGTTCAGGGCAACAACGACCTGCTGAACCTTACCCAGCCTGCCCTGCTCCGCAACATCCATGCAGAATACCTGGATGCGGGCGCCGACATTATCGAGACCAACACCTTCAACTCCACCAAGCTGTCACAGGCCGACTACGGTCTGGAAGAGCTGGCCAGGGAACTCAACGTGGCTGCGGCGAAGCTGGCACGGGAAATCGCCGACGAGTTTACGGCCAGGAATCCCGACAAGCCGCGGTTTGTGGCCGGTGCCGTGGGCCCCACCTCCCGCACCGCCTCAATTTCACCGGATGTAAACAACCCCGGTTACCGGAATGTGGATTTCCAGACTCTGGTCGACAATTACTACGAGGCGGTCTCCGGCCTGGTCGAGGGCGGCTCAGACCTTATCCTCATTGAAACCATTTTCGACACTCTGAACGCCAAAGCGGCAATCTACGCGACCCAGCAGTTCTTTATCGACAGTGGTATTGAGCTGCCGATCATGATTTCCGGCACGATCACCGATGCCTCTGGCCGAACGCTTTCCGGGCAAACCACCGAAGCTTTCTACAACTCGGTTGCCCACGCAAAACCGATTTCCGTGGGCTTGAACTGTGCACTTGGCGCGGACGCACTTCGGCCTTATGTGGAAGAACTGTCGAACAAGGCCGAAACCTACGTATCAGCCCACCCCAATGCCGGGCTACCCAACGAGTTTGGCGAATACGACCAGACCCCGGAGGAAATGGCCGAGATCATTGAAGGCTTTGCCAAAGACGGCTTTCTGAACATCATCGGCGGCTGTTGCGGCTCGCGCCCGGATCATATTGAAGCCATCGCCAGGGCAGTGGCCAAGTATCCGCCCAGACAGATTCCTGAACGCCCGAAAGCACTCAGACTCTCCGGCCTGGAACCGTTTACCGGTGACGAAAACACTCTGTTCATCAACGTGGGTGAACGCACCAACGTAACCGGCTCCAAGCGCTTCCTGCGGCTGATCAAGGAAGAACAGTATGAGGAAGCCCTGAGCGTTGCCCGTGATCAGGTTGAGAACGGTGCGCAGATCATCGATATCAACATGGACGAGGGCATGTTGGATTCCAGGGAGGTGATGGTTACGTTCCTGAACCTGGTGGCCTCTGAACCGGACATTTCCCGCGTACCCGTCATGATCGACTCGTCCAAGTGGGATGTGATCGAATCAGGTCTGCGCTGTATTCAGGGCAAGGCCGTGGTGAACTCCATCAGCCTGAAAGAAGGTGAAGAGGAGTTCATCAAACGTGCCAGGGACTGCATGCGCTACGGCGCTGCCGTGGTGGTGATGGCCTTTGACGAAGACGGCCAGGCCGATACCTTCGAACGCAAAACCGAAATCTGCAAGCGCTCCTATGATGTGCTGACCGGCATCGGCTTCAACCCGGCCGACATTATCTTTGACCCCAACATCTTTGCCATTGCCACCGGCATTGAAGAGCACAACAACTACGCGGTGGACTTCATCAACGCCACGCGCTGGATCCGGGAGCATTGCCCCCACGCCTCTATCTCCGGTGGCGTCAGCAACGTGTCATTCTCGTTCCGCGGCAACGATGCGGTACGTGAGGCCATTCACTCCGTCTTCCTCTATCACGCGGTCAAGGCCGGCATGAATATGGGCATCGTGAATCCCGGCCAACTGGTGATTTACGACGAGATCGAGCCGGATCTGAAGGAACTGGTGGAAGACGTGGTGCTAAACCGCCGGGATGACTCCACCGATCGCCTGCTTGAAGCCGCCGAAAAGTTCAAAGGTAAAGGCGGCCAGGCCAAAGAAGAAGACCTTGCCTGGCGTGAGTGGCCCGTTGAGAAGCGCCTGGAGCATGCCCTGGTTAAAGGCATTACCAGTTACATTATCGACGACACGGAAGCCTGCCGTCAGAACGCCAGCCATCCCATTGAAGTGATCGAAGGCCCTCTGATGGCCGGCATGAACGTGGTCGGCGATCTGTTCGGTGACGGCAAGATGTTCCTGCCTCAGGTGGTCAAGAGCGCCCGGGTAATGAAGCAGGCCGTGGCGCACCTGATTCCGTACATCGAAGCTGAGAAAACCGAGGACCAGCAGGCCAAGGGCAAGATCCTGATGGCTACGGTCAAGGGCGACGTACACGACATTGGCAAGAACATTGTTGGCGTTGTCCTGCAGTGCAACAACTACGAGGTGATCGACCTGGGCGTAATGGTGCCCTGTGAGAAAATCCTGGAAACGGCCCGAAAAGAGAATGTCGACATGATCGGCCTGAGCGGCCTGATCACACCGTCACTGGATGAGATGGTGCACGTGGCCCGGGAAATGCAGCGGCTGGACTTCAATATCCCGCTGATGATTGGCGGTGCCACCACCTCCAAAGCCCACACTGCAGTCAAAATCGAGCCCCAGTACAAGAATGACATTGCCCTCTACGTGTCTGATGCCTCCCGCTGTGTGAACGTGGCTTCCCAGCTGTTGAGCAAAACCGCCAAGCCGGCTTTCGTGGAAGCAGCCCGCACCGAATATGATGAAATCCGTGAACGCCGGAAGAACCGTGGCGACCGCACCAAACTGGTGTCGCTGAAAGAAGCCCGTGCTCGTGCACCGGAAATCGATTTCGAGAACTACCAGCCACCCAAGCCGGCTTTTACCGGTGTCCAGGTATTCGAAGACTATGATCTGAACGAACTGGTGGACTACATCGACTGGACACCGTTCTTTATTTCCTGGGACATCGCCGGCAAATACCCGGCCATTTTTGACGACCCGAAGCGTGGCGAAGCCGCCCGCACCCTGTTTGACGATGCCCAGAAACTGCTGAAGCAGATG
This sequence comes from Marinobacter nauticus, assembly GCF_003634635.1. Classification (GTDB taxonomy): domain Bacteria; phylum Pseudomonadota; class Gammaproteobacteria; order Pseudomonadales; family Oleiphilaceae; genus Marinobacter; species Marinobacter nauticus. Next base: position 456,469 of record NZ_RBJB01000002.1, read on the forward strand.
ATCGGGGAAAAACGTATCTCCGCAAGAGGCGTTATCGGGTTCTGGCCCGCCAATCGTCGGGGTGATGACATTGTGGTGTACACCGATGAGTCCCGAACCGAAGAGCTGACTACCCTGCACCACTTGCGTCAGCAGGATGAGAAAGCTCCAGGCAAGCCAATGATGGCGTTGTCCGACTTCGTGGCGCCGGAGAGTCTGCATCTGGGCGATTACGTGGGCGGCTTTGCGGTGACCACCGGCATCGGCGTCGACGAACTGACCACTGAGTTCAAAAACGCCCACGATGACTACAGCGCCATTATGGTCCAGGCCCTGGCAGACCGACTGGCCGAAGCCTTTGCCGAACGCATGCATGAGCGCGTGCGCAAGGAGTTCTGGGGTTATGCCACCGATGAACAGATGGCCAACGAGGACCTGATCAAGGAACGCTATCGTGGTATCCGCCCGGCCCCCGGCTATCCCGCCTGCCCGGACCATACGGAAAAGGCCACCCTGTTCAAATTGCTGGACGCCACCGCCAACACCAGCCTGCAGCTAACGGAGCATTTTGCTATGTATCCAACCGCAGCAGTCTCCGGTTGGTACTTCGCCCACCCGGAAGCCAAGTACTTTGCCGTTGGCAAAATTGGCGTTGATCAGGTTGAGGACTATGCTGAACGCAAAGGCCTGACCAAAGCCGAGGCCGAACGCTGGTTGATGCCAAGCCTGGCGTACGATCCGGCGGAATAACCTGAGGCGGATTCCATGAATGACGTGACCGAAAACAACAATAACAATGAACGCCCCCGCAGCCCGGGGGTTCTGAAGATCATGCAAAGCATCCTTGCAGGCGCTTTCGGTGTGCAGTCTGACAAGCGCCGCCAGGAAGACTTTTCACACCACAGCCCGCTGCCCTATATCATTGCCGGCGTTCTGTTTACCGTCGCGTTTGTGGGCGGGCTGATCATCGTGGTCAAACTGGTATTGGCCGGGCAGTAGCCTACTGCCCGGATACCCAGACCACCGCAAAAGCAACTGCCAGCAGCACGAGCAATACCGCCGCCACTGCATCGGCCTGACTGTCTGATTGCACGGATTTTTTCATGGCACTTCCTCCTTCCTACCCGAAGTTGTTGTTTTTCTGGCTTTCCCGATCAAGTAAAGCAGCAAATTGACATTCGTCCAGTTCCGGCGGCGATCACTTATCACCTGAATCGATAATGTTATGTTGAAATAATCATTTTGAGAATAAAAACACGATGGTATCCTGCCTCGCAGGAATAAGGCCCGGTCCATGAAACCCGGCCGGAAATTTGAGCTCTTCTGATGTAGCAGGCAGGACGTTCCACTATGTACGTTTATGATGAGCACGACCGGCAGATAGCCGCAGAGCGTGTTGCCCAATTCCGCGACCAGACCGAGCGCGCCCTTGCCGGCGAGCTGGCTGAAGAGGAATTTCTTCCACTTCGACTGCAGAACGGCCTTTATGTTCAGCGTCTTGCGCCCATGCTGCGTATCTGTATCCCTTACGGCATGCTACGTTCCGAGCAGCTTCGGCGGTTGGCGCGCATCACCCGGGACTATGACAAGGGCTATGCCCATTTCACCACCCGCACCAACATCCAGCTGAACTGGCCGAATCTGGAAGACGTGCCGGATATTCTGGCAGAGCTGGCTGAAGTGGAAATGCACGCGAATCAGACCAGCGGCAACTGCATCCGGAACACCACCACGGATCCGTTCTCCGGTGTCCAGGTAGACGAAATTGCTGATCCTCGCCCCTACTGCGAGATTATTCGCCAGTGGTCGACATTCCACCCGGAATTTGCGTTTTTGCCACGTAAATTCAAAATTGCCGTGAATGCCTCTGAACACACGGATCGTGCGGCTATCCGGGTCCATGACATCGGCTTGCAGCTGGTGCGCAATGACCAGGGCGAACTCGGCTTCCGGGTGCACGTCGGTGGCGGACTTGGTCGCACCCCCATGGTTGGCCCGGTCATCCGCGACTTCCTGCCGGAACTGGATCTGCTGACTTACCTGGAAGCCATTGTCCGGGTTTACAACCGCTACGGCCGCCGTGACAACAAGTTCAAGGCGCGTATCAAGATACTCGTTAAGGCACTGAGCCCGGAAGGCTTCGCCGAGAAAGTGGAAACAGAGTGGGCCCACATCAAGGACTCTCCTTCAAGGCTGACACCGGAGGTGGTGACCAAATTCCAGGGCTACTTTACTGAGCCGTCCTATGATGCACTGGACAATGCCACCGACCTGCTGGCAACGCAGCGCTTTGAGAACCGTGAGTTCGACAAGTGGCTGACCCACAACGTCAACAGTCACAAAAAGCCCGGCTACGCCATTGTGACCCTGACACTCAAGAAGACCGGTACGCCCCCGGGGGATGTCACCGACTTCCAGTTGGAGCAGATTGCCGACCTTGCGGATGAGTACAGCTACGGCGAAGCCCGGGCCACTCACGAGCAGAATGTGGTGCTGGCAGACGTCCGCCAGGATCGGCTGTTTGAGCTCTGGCAAAAGCTTGTGCCTTTGGGCTTCGCAACCGCGAACCTGAACACACTGAACGACGTCATCTGCTGCCCTGGCGGCGATTTCTGTGCCCTGGCGAACGCCAAGTCGATTCCAGTAGCTGAGGCGATCCAGCGCCGTTTTGATGACCTGGACTTCCTGTACGACCTTGGCCCCATCGACCTGAACATTTCTGGCTGCATGAACGCCTGTGGCCACCATCACGTGGGCAACATCGGTGTTCTGGGTGTCGACAAGAAAGGCGAGGAGTTCTATCAGATCAGCCTGGGTGGATCGTCACACCACGACGCCACCATTGGCAAGATTCTGGGGCCCTCCTTCGCTCGCGAGGAGATGCCAGAGGTGATCAGCAAGCTGATCAATGTCTACGTGGAAAACCGGACGGAAGAGGAAACCTTCCTGGACACCTATCGCCGGGTCGGTCTGGATCCTTTCAAGGAGCGGGTATATGCCTGATGTAATTGCCGCTGACGGCACGATTCGTAATGACGACTGGGTTGTGGTGCCCCGCCCTGCGGCGGGTGAATCCATGGATATTCCTGAAGATAAGCCGGTCTTGATTCCGGCAGATCTGTGGCTGGCCGGCCATGAGCACTTTGCCGGAAAGCCCTCCGTGGGTGTCTGGTTTGACAGCCACGATGAGCCGGAGCTGCTTGGTGAGAAAGTGAATGAATTGCCGCTGATCGCGGTTAACTTCCCGCGCTTTGTCGATGGCCGTGGTTACAGCATTGGCCGTTTGCTACGTGAACGGTTTGGTTATAGCGGCGAGCTGCGAGCCATTGGCGATGTACTGCTTGACCAGCTTCAGTTCATGAAGCGCTGTGGTTTTGACAGCTACGTGCTACGCGCTGACAAGGATATTGCGAAGGCACCGAAGTGCCTGAGCTTCTTCACCCAGACTTACCAGGCTGCGACCGACACGGATCAGCCCCTGTTCCGCCGTCGGGCCTCCTGAGAGCAAGCACCAGCGCATGAATCTTCATGCGCTGGTATTCACTTCTGATTTACTGAATTTTCTGATTCCGGAACGCACTCAGGATTTTCCAGACGGTATGTTCGAGCGCCGCGCTGGTAGCCAAACCGAGCTTTTCCGGCAGTGTACGTTTGCGCTGGAAAGACACTGAGATCACGTCTCCCCGCTCACAAGCCTCAATCAGGTATTCGTCAGACGTTTTGATCTCATCGATCAGCTTCACGTCCAGGGCGCGTTTGCCGAACCAGATATCTCCATTGGCAACCGCCTGAATATCCAGATCCGGACGCCGCTCACTCACATACTCCTTGAACAGGACATGGGTATCCTCCAGGTCCTCGAGGAATTTCTGGCGTCCCTTGTCGGTATTCTCACCAAAGATTGTCAGCGTTCGCTTGTGTTCACCCGCGGTGAGCACCTCAAAGTCAACGTCGTTCTTTTTCAGGAACCGGTGGAAGTTCGGGAGTTGCGCCACCACCCCGATGGAACCGAGCACGGCAAACGGCGAAGCAATAATGCGATCAGCCACGCAGGCCATCATATAGCCGCCGCTGGCCGCAACCTTGTCGACGCAGGCGGTCAACTTGATACCTTTGCTGCGAACACGATCCAGCTGGGCTGCCGCCAGCCCATAGGCATGAACCAGACCACCGCCGCTCTCCAGGCGAATAACCACTTCGTCCGTTTCCGGATTGGCAACACTCAGAACCGCCGACACCGAACGCCGCAGGGTATCGGTATCGCTGGCTTTAATGTCACCGTCGAAATCGAGCACGTAAACCCGCGCCGTTTTCTCTTCGGTAGCGTCAGATTCTGGCTGCTTCTTCGCGGCTTTCTTTTCAGCCTTGTCCTCTTTTTTCTTTTTCTTCTGCCAGGCCTTTCGTTCCTGGTCTGTCATCAACCTGGCCTGGATTGACTCTCTGAGCCGGCGATACTGATCGTTCAGCTTGCGTATTTTCAGCTCACCCTCACCTTCGTGATCGTCCCGGTCTTTCTGGGTTGCCGAGACAATGATGGACACGAGCACAATCGCCGCCACCACGAAAGTCGCCACCTTGGCGAGGAACAGGCCGTATTCGGTCAGAAATTCCAAAATGCAGTCTCCACACGTATTTGCAAACCCCGAAGTGTACCGCCTCGGCACAGGCCTGATAAGCCCGCGATAAAATTAAAACAAGCGTTCGATCAAGCTTGACACGAACCGGCTCTAACCATAAAGTCGGATTGCGAGGTTGGCGCTACCCCGGCTGCTGTACAGGCTGCCTCTGCCAGGGATCACTAGTCGTCACCACCATGACAAGACAACCATCAAAAAGGGTAAAACAATGTCTGTAGCTCAGGTATTTGAAAAACTCGAACAGAACTTCAACGCAGACGCAGCACAGGGCCTGGACCTGGTATTCCAGTTCGACATCGAAGACGACAAGACTTACCACCTCGTGATCAATGACGGCACCTGCAAGCTGCACGAAGGCGCACACGACGATCCTTCTGTTACCCTGATCATGAACTCTGAAACCCTGCAGGGTATTGTCTCTGGCGAGACTGACGGCATGCAGGCGTTCATGGCTGGTCAGCTGCGCGCCGAAGGCGACATGATGCTGGCAACCAAGCTGGGTGAACTGTTTAACATGGGCTGAGCCCGGTTAAACACCAGCTATAAAAAAACCTGCGCGAACCGCAGGTTTTTTTTATGCCATTCAAAAATTCAGGCCAACCTTGGCACCTACAGACCAACGTCGTCCAGCGAACTCTGAGCCAGCTTGAGCAGGTCAATATTCCGATCTTCCCGCCGACCAACGCCTTCAATGTAGTATTCAAGAGAAGTGAGAGCATCTGCCAGCGCTTCCAGCACTTGTGACGCGGGCGCTTCCCGGGCATCCAGCAAGCGCTCCTGAATAGACGTCGCCACTCTGGCAATGACGTCTGCTGCAATGGGGTCGTCCACCATTTGCAAGCCACCCCAGATACTGCGCAGCGTCCCCGGCAGGTTGGCCAGATGAAGCTTGTCGTAATCAGATTCGATAAACGCTGTAATCGCTCGCTTGGCAAGGGTCAACGCACTACGGGCCTCGTCCGCTACTACCCAGATGGCTTCCTGCAGATACACGGATTCGTCCCGGCTCCGGTCTGCACCAGCAAGGGCATCGGTCTCTGAGGTAATGCCACGGGTCACAATCTGCATGACCGCATCCTCTACCCCCAGCACGGAATCCGCCAGACGATAGAGCTCCTCCTCCGCCGGCAGGCGGTTTTCCTCTTCCCATTTACGCAGTTTGGCCGCTTCTTCACGGGAAATACTGGCCAGGCGGTTCAGATCGAGCATCACCAGCGTATTGGCCAGGCGCTCCAGAGTATCGGCAATCGAGGCAAGTTCGGCCAGATCCGGTTCTATTCCGCGCTCGATGATGTCCAGCTTGTCTTTCAGCTGATTAAGCTCTTCCTGCAAGGCTTCAGACAGGGATTTGAGCACATCCGTGCCAGGGCCATAGAGGCGCCGGGAATGAGCCTCAAGAAGTGCGTCCGGGAATTCGGCAGGACCGAGCTGATAAGCAGAGAGTACCCGCGTCACCTCAGGGTTGGCTGAGCCACTGCGGTAAAGCAGATAGACCAGATCTTTGATCAGCGATTCGGGGGCGTCCTTGGCGGTAGCTACCTTGCCGACATACACCACTTCCCGCGCGTATTTCTCGATTCGCATCAGCAGACGCTTGCGGGCCTTGCTAAAGCCCATGGCACGATCCAGCATGGTATCGGAGACCAACGCCAGCAGGCACCACATCTGCCCCATAGGCACTCCCTGACACAGCCGTGCGAGACCACGGGCAGCCCTGGCAATGAGCTTCTTGCTAACCGCTTCGTTGCGCTCGCGGAGAATGCCGAGCAGTGCCACCTGGAAGGTCAGGCGCATGCGACGGGCCAGGATTTCATATTCAGACTCTGCATCATCCATGGGCCTGAGTCCCAGATCGCTGCAAAAGTCCGGGCGCTCCTTGATGTCGATATCAAAGAAGCAGGATTCGGGATAAGGTTTCTCACGACGGGCTTCACGCAGATCATTGATCACGGGCAGCAGCAGCTCGGGATGATCTTCACGTTGCTGATGGTAGTACTCGACGTAACGGCGGAGAATGAACAGCGCGCTGTTAAGTGCTGTCAGCAGTATATTCTTGTCGTCGTTGGCACCAACTGGCACATCATTGGCGAGATTAACCGCCTCCTGGCAAAGCAGGGTTCCGCCCCGGAGCTCCACCAGAATGAAGATTCCCCGAAGCTGGTTCAGGTAATCAACACAGTTCTGCAGATCTTCCCCGCTCTCGCGGTTTTCCTGAAAGCGCTCAAGGCTGGATTCTGCCTGCTTGATGGTCTGTTCGATTTCACTTTTGACCAGATCAAACGACTGCGATTTCGTCGCCAGAGACGATTGAACCATAAACGCTTCCTGTTAATTTGCGGAGACTACCGCATCCTGTTCATGAACTGCAGCCTGCATAGGGGCAGGTCCTTCCTGTTCAGCGAGGCAGCCCTTGCCCATATCTGAACGGTTCGCAAAAAACTGGCGAACTTATCATTACTTATAACACAAAACTCAAGTAGCTCAAGAAAGCCGGAATGTAACAAATGGTACAGCTGAACGTGGTTCTCATTCTGTTGCCTGCAACCGGGACCACACCGTTTCGCCGGCCTGCTTCTCCATCATCGCCATGAACTCATCATGGGCAGAGGCTTCATCACTGGTGGCCCGAACCACCGCCAACGGCGCGCGCTCACCGGAGATCCGGCGAATACCGCCATCGCCACCTTCATCGCCGGAGCCGGCATCCAGGGACAGCGCGGTCTGACCGCCGGTCATCAACAGATAGACGTCTGCCAGAATCTCGGCGTCCAGCAATGCCCCGTGAAGGTCACGGTTGGAGTTATCCACTCCATAGCGCTTGCACAGGGCGTCGAGATTGTTTTTCTGGCCCGGGTGCTTTTTCCTGGCAATGGCCAGTGAATCGACAATGCCGCAGTGGTCTGCTGTTTTCCGAACCGGTTTCAGGCGGGCGAATTCGGAGTCCATGAAGCCCACGTCGAACGCGGCGTTATGGATGACCAGCTCTGCGCCCTTGATGAACTCAAAGAACTCGTCGGCAACCTCCGCAAATTTTGGCTTGTCGGCCAGAAATTCATTGGTGATACCGTGAACGGTGATAGCCTCCGCTTCTACCTCCCGCTCAGGGTTAATGTATACGTGATAGTTGCGACCGGTCAGCTCGCGCTCGATCACTTCCACGCAACCAATTTCGATAATGCGGTGACCTTCGTTCGGATCAATACCCGTGGTTTCGGTATCCAGTACGATCTGTCTCATGCAACTGCGCTCTCACTCACTGCTCATTAATCGGTTTTCCAGGGGGCCAGGGTTCAGGCCCCGTTCAGTTCGCGGACTCCGCGGTTGGCCAACTCATCCGCCAACTCGTTATCAGGATGCCCTGAATGTCCCTTCACCCAATGCCAGTTAACGGTGTGCCTGGCAGTTTCAGCATCGAGCTCCTGCCACAGATCCGCATTCTTGACCGGTTTCTTTGCCGAGGTTTTCCAGCCATTGCGCTTCCAGCCGCTCATCCATTCGGTAATGCCCTTGCGCACGTATTGTGAGTCCGTATACAACTCCACCTGGCAAGCGCGCTTGAGCTCCCTCAAGCCTCGAATGGCCGCCATCAGTTCCATCCGGTTATTCGTGGTCTGCAGCTCGCCACCGTGCATGGTCTTGCACGCATCGCCATAGCGCAATACGACACCCCACCCCCCGGGCCCAGGGTTACCTTTACAGGCTCCGTCGGTATACATCACTACCTTACCAGCCATTACTGCTCCTGTTCTGTTCTCCGCCTGTCCACCCTGCCTGAGCTATGGCTGGCACAGCCACTGGATACCCCCACGGTTCCGGGCAAAGATATTACCTTGCCCTTGCGCCAGGATGCCCTGGTCCGGATCCGGGCGTATTCGCGTTTGCGCGCAAGGATACAGTAATAGGCGCCCGTGGGCAGTAAATGAGGGCGGCTACTGGCGGCCAAACGCTGGCGTCTTCCGGATGCCCCGTGTTTTCGCTGCAGCGGAAGGGTACAGAAATAGGTGCCACTGTTTTCCAGCTCGAACCCCAGCAACCTGAGCCAGTCCTCCATTCGTGATCGCATCAGGAACCGACCACCCCAGGGGCCAAACCGATGGCGGGAAACCAGTCTTCGTACGCCCCAGAGACTGAGGGGGTTGAACCCAACCAGAGCGATGCGCCCCTCACCTCGCAATACGCGGGCGGACTCGCGAAGCACCTGGTGCGGATCCGGGGAAAAGTCGGCCGTATGATGAAGGATCACAAGATCCATGGAATCACCGGGAAACGGCAACTCGTCTGCATCACAAACCGCCACGCCCTCCGGCATATGGGCATGCCAGGCCGGGCAGGTAATAATCTTCTGGGCAAAATCGGTACCACTCGCCAAAGGCAATCGGTGACTCAGGCCAACCTGAAGTTGTCTTGCCCCGGTAAGGCCTTGCAGCTCCTTATCAAGTACTGCTCTCTGGCTGGCCAGCAGGGAGCGGCCAAGGGGGGTCTGCACCCAACGTTCAAAACTCTCATGTCGTGCTGAATAGTCAATCACGCCGCTGGTTGTCACGCTGGCTCCCCTACCCGGTCCACTAAAGGCTTGATTGCTCGAGCAACCTGCCGCTCCTTGGGCTGTACTCGCTGTTGCATTATCATAACAGGCACATTCATTGAACACATGGGGTGGCCACCTTGCGCATTCATCCGGTTCCGGCATTCTCAGACAACTATATCTGGTGCCTTACCAACCTTGAGTCCGGCAAGACCCTGATAGTCGATCCCGGCCAGGCAAAGCCGGTGCTGGATTATCTCAGTGACAGCGGTTTCTCAGCAGACACTATCCTGATCACCCATCACCACCCGGATCACACCGGCGGTGTGAAAGAGCTTCAGCAACAGTATCCGGACATCCGTATTGTTGGCCCGACTGATTCGCCCTTCAAGGGTGCCACAAACACGGTCCATGCCGGCGATGAAGTCGTCTGGGAAGGCATCACGTTCAATGTCCTGGCAGTTCCCGGCCATACACTGGATCATATTGCCTATTACAGCGACACCCAGGTAAATGACAAACCCGTCCTGTTCTGCGGCGACACACTGTTTGTCTGCGGCTGCGGACGACTGTTCGAAGGCACACCGGAGCAGATGCACACCTCGCTCCAGACCCTGCGGGACCTTCCGGATGACACTGCAGTATACTGTGCTCATGAATACACCTTGGCAAACCTTCGCTTCGCCCGTCACTGGCTACCCGAAGATAAGGCGTTGGCCGAGTTTGAGAACGCCTGCAAAGACCTTCGGGAACGGGGTAAGCCCACCGTGCCGACCACGATTGGCCAGGAGAAACAGCTGAATCCATTCCTTCGGTGGGATGATGCCATGGTCATAGAGGCCGCCGAGAACTACAGCACCACACACCGCCTTGCCACCGGCTCGGATTGTGCGGTTTTTGCAGCCGTGCGGCACGGCAAAGACAACTTCTGAGCGTGCGGGCGGTCACTGCTTAACAATTTATCTCACAGCCGTAACATGGCTCAGCTTGACCGCCCGGAAAGCGCTCCCATAGAATTTCGAGCAATTATCGAACGTAACCTGTTAAATATGCCGGCTATTTTTACAGATACCCGCCGGCTCCACCCGGAACCCTGTGTTTATGCCGGTAAAACGACTGCCCTTCATTCTTCTCGCGTCAACCCTTTTCAGCGGCTGCAGTACCAGTCAGATCGTCGAAAACTGGCATACACCTTCGGCCTGGTTCGGGACCGAGGAAAAGAATCAGCAAAAAGACCCCCTGGACTCACAGCAAGTGGTTGTTGCCAAGGGCGATGAGGACCTCAAGGCTGACGTCGCTGCCGGCAATGGAGAGGACAGTGCCAGCGGGGCACCATTAGATGACGCCATCTCCCCGGAGCTTCAGGCCAAGGCCCAGCAAGCTCGGGAAAAACTGGACAATCCCGCCCGGCAATCTGACGCATCCACCAGAACAGACGATCTGTGGTCACGACTTCGCGACGGTTTCACCATGGACCACTCCGTCGACAATGCCAGGGTACAGGCTCAATTGGACTGGTACGTGCGCCACCCCCGTTACATCGATCGCGTGGTGGAAAGAGGCTCCCGGTACCTGCATTACATTATCAATGAAACCGAAAAACGCGGCCTGCCCAGCGAACTGGCTCTGTTGCCAGTGGTAGAAAGCGCCTTTGATCCTTTTGCCTACTCCCACGGTCGCGCTGCCGGGCTTTGGCAGTTCATCCCGTCTACCGGCAAATACTTCGGGCTGACCCAAAGCTGGTGGCATGATGACCGACGGGACGTGATTGCGGCTACCGATGCTGCCCTGACTTACCTGGAGCGCCTGGCCAACCGGTTCGATGGCGATTACACCCTGGCCCTGGCCGCTTATAATTCCGGGGGCGGGACCGTATCCAGCGCCATGCGTCGTAACCGCAACGCCGGAAAATCCACAGATTACTGGTCTCTGACATTACCGACGGAGACCCGCCACTATGTGCCCAAACTGATTGCCCTGGCAAAAATTTTCGACGATCCGAAAGCCTACGGTATCGACCTGCCACCATTAAAAGACGAACCGTATTTCGAAGTGGTGGATACCGGCTCCCAGCTGGATCTGGCCCAGGCCGCAGAATTAGCTGGCGTGGATATTGATGAAATCTATCTGCTGAACCCGTCCTACAATCGCTGGGCAACCAATCCGGATGGCCCCCATCGCTTGCTGGTACCCAAGCAACAGGCCGAGGCATTCCAAACCGCACTGTCAGAGTTCCCAAGCGAACAGCGTGTATCCTGGCAGAACTATAAAGTCCGCAAGGGTGACAGCCTGAACACCATTGCCCGCAAGTTCGCCACTACCCCATCGGTCATTCAACAGGTCAACAAACTCAACAGTGACCTGATCCGGATTGGCCAGCAACTGCTGATTCCGTCTTCCACCAAGGGCTCCGACGCCTATGCGCTAAGCCAGGCCCAGCGACTGGAGCGGACACAGGATCGCAAGCGCAGCGGCAACAAGGTACGGTACACCGTGCGCCGGGGCGATACCTTCTGGGATATCGCCAGGGAGCACCGGGTTTCGGTTCGGGAAGTGGCTGCCTGGAATGGCATGGCACCGGGAGACCCCCTGATTCCAGGCAAGGAACTGGTCATCTGGTCGAAAACTTCAAAGCCGACCATGGTAGCTTCGAATACCCGTGGCAAGGCCATGGTGCGCAAGGTGGGATACCGGGTTCGCAGCGGCGACTCCCTGTCCGCCATCGCCAGCCGGTTTTCGGTGAATGTGCGTGACATCGCATCATGGAACGATCTTAATACGGACCGTTATCTCCAACCCGGCCAAAGTCTGGTACTCTACGTGGACATAAGAAACAGTCCGTAACGTGCGAGAACCATGACAAAAAAACCAGAAGCACCCTTGCTGACCAGAATTACCGCGACGCTGGCTCTGGCAGCGTCTGCCTGTTTCGCCTCAGCCGATGAAGGCGTCACCGAAAACCCCACTCCTGTGCATGGCATCGCCATGCACGGTGAACTGAAGTACCCTGCGGATTTCAGTCACTTCGACTACGTCAACCCGGAGGCCCCGAAAGGCGGCGAACTGAAGTTATCCGTGGTTGCCAACGGCTTCGATAGTTTTAACCCCTTTGTCATCCGGGGTATCTCTGCGGCGGGTATTAACGCCTACGTGTACGATACCCTTCTGGAGTCTTCTGCCGACGAGCCGTTTTCCGAATATGGGCTGATTGCCGAATCCGTTGAAGTGCCGGAAGACCGCAGCTTTGTCATCTTCAATCTGAATAAAGAGGCCCGCTTCCAGGACGGTGAACCAATCACCGCTGAAGACGTGGAGTTTTCCTACCGGATTCTGACCACCGAAGGCCACCCGTTTTACCGCAACTACTACGCGGATGTAGACAAGGTCACCATTGAAAACAGTCACCGGGTCCGCTTTGACTTTGCCCAAACCAACAATCAGGAACTGCCCCTGATTCTTGGCCAGATGCCCGTCCTGCCAGAACATTTCTGGCAGGATCGAGAGTTTGAAAGCAGCGGCCTGACCATCCCGGTGGGCAGTGGCCCTTACCGGATTGCCTCTTTTGACGCAGGCCGCTCCATTACCTATCAGAGGGTTGACGACTACTGGGCAAAAGATTTGGATGTACGTAAAGGCCGTTTTAACTTCGACACCATTTCCTATGAATACTACAACGACGACACCGTCGCCCTGGAGGCTTTCAAAGCCGGTAATTTCCATTTCCGCCAGGAAACCTCCGCCAAGAACTGGGCCACTGCCTATACCGGTCGTCAGTTCGAGAGCGGCGATATTGAGAAAGAAGCCATTGAGCACCACCGCCCCACCGGCATGCAGGGCTTTATCTTCAATACCCGCAAGCCGGTGTTTCAGGATCCTCTGGTTCGGGAGGCGCTGACCTACGGTTTTGATTTCCAGTGGGCCAACCAGAACCTGTTCTTTGGCCAGTACACTCGCACCAGCAGTTATTTTGAGAACAGCGATCTTGCCTCGTCGGGCTTGCCTGAAGGGCGAGAGCTTGAAATTCTTGAAGCCTATCAAGATCAACTAAGCCCCGACGTTTTCACAGAGGCCTATGTCCCACCGGATACCGGAAACGGCGTCAGCCTGCGGGACAATCTGCGTACCGCACTGAAACTCCTGACGGAAGCCGGGTATCAGATCAAGAATGGCAAAATGGTCCATCAGGAGACCGGCAAACCACTGGCATTCGAGATCCTTCTGTTCCAGAAAAGCTTTGAACGAGTGGTTCTGCCCTTCAAACAGAATCTTGGAAAGTTAGGTATCGACGTCTCGGTGCGCCTGGTCGACAGCAACCAGTATGTTCAGCGGGTTCGGAGTTTTGATTTCGACATGATCACCCAGGTGCTGCCTCAATCTGATTCTCCGGGTAACGAACAACGGGACTACTGGCACTCGAGTAATGCCGATGTAACCGGCTCCCGCAATTTCATGGGCGTTAGCGATCCCGTCATCGATGAACTGGTCAACATGGTCATTCAGGCGCCGGACCGGGAAGAGCTTGTACACCGGGTGCACGCGCTGGATCGTGTACTGCTGAATGGCCATTACGTGATCCCGCACTGGCATTTGCGCAAGGATCGGGTGGCCTACTGGAACCATCTGAAACGCCCGGCCAACACGCCCAAGAACGGCATCGACCTTAACAACTGGTGGACTGAACGCTGATACCGTTCGCTATCACGACGCTGTAGTAAGGACTGCTCCCTGAATGGGCATTTACATACTCCGCCGCCTCGCCCTGATCACCCCCACCCTGGTGGGGATCATGCTGTTGAATTTTGTCATTGTTCAGGCCGCTCCCGGTGGCCCCATTGAACAGATTCTCGCGGAGATGGAAGGCCACGGCAGCAGCGCTCTGGCGCGCGCCGGTGGTGGCGATGTCGGCAGTGAAGTGGCAAGCAGTTCCGGAGACAGCCGGGCCTCCCGGGGCCTGCCGCCCGAACTTCTGGAAGAACTTGAGGCCATGTACGGCTTTGACAAGCCTGCGCACGAACGCTTTTTCAAAATGCTGGGCGATTACGCCACCTTCGATTTCGGCGATTCCTTTTTCCGGGACAGAAGCGTCGTCGAACTGATTCTCGACAAGATGCCGGTCTCCATTTCACTCGGCCTCTGGTCCACGCTGATTATCTACCTCGTGTCCATTCCACTGGGCGTCCGTAAGGCGGTCACAGATGGCTCCCGGTTCGATGTCTGGACCAGTTCTGCGATCGTGGTCGGCTACGCCATTCCCGGATTCCTGTTTGCCATCCTGCTGATCGTATTGTTTGCCGGCGGTAGCTATTTCGATCTGTTCCCGCTCCGGGGCCTGACCTCGCCGGATTTTGACCAGATGACCTGGTACCAGAAGGTTGCTGATTATTTCTGGCATCTCGCCCTGCCCGTGACCGCAAACGTGATCGGCGGGTTCGCTACCCTCACGCTGCTGACCAAGAACTCGTTTCTGGACGAAATCAGCAAGCAGTATGTGGTCACCGCCAGAGCCAAGGGCCTGGAAGAAAAGCAGGTGCTTTATGGCCATGTGTTCCGCAATGCCATGCTGATTGTCATTGCCAGTATGCCCGGCGTTCTGGTGGCGCTGTTCTTTACCGGCTCGTTGTTGATTGAGGTAATCTTCTCGCTGGACGGCCTCGGCCTGCTTGGTTTTGAAGCTGCCCTCAACCGGGATTATCCGGTCATTTTCGGCACTCTCTACATCCTGACGCTGATGGGGCTGGTCATGAAGCTGATCAGCGATCTCACTTATGTCGCTGTTGATCCGCGCATCGATTTCGAAAGCCGGGAGGGTGCGTAATCATGGCAACCCTCTCGCCGATTCAGCGCAGACGACTCAATAACTTTACCGCCAACCGGCGCGGTTTCTGGAGTCTCTGGATTTTTCTGGTGCTGTTTGGCCTTTCGCTATGTGCCGAACTGATCGCCAACGATAAACCCCTTGTGGTTTCCTACCACGGCAACTGGTACTTTCCCGTCATTCAGCAGGTGCCCGAAGAAACTTTTGGTGGGTTTCTGCCCACGGAAGCCGATTATCGCGATGACTTCATAGCGGGCGAAATCGAAAGCAATGGCTGGATGCTTTGGCCTCCCATCCGCTTCAGCTATAACACCATCAACTACGATCTGACTGTTCCCTCACCTGCGCCGCCCAGCGCCGAGAACTGGCTGGGAACCGATGATCAGGGTCGGGATGTGGCCGCCCGGGTGATCTATGGTTTTCGCATTTCGGTGTTGTTCGGCCTGACGCTCACCATCGCCAGCTCCATCGTTGGCGTTGCCGTTGGTGCACTGCAGGGCTACTACGGTGGCAAGATCGATCTGTTTGGCCAGCGTTTTATCGAGATCTGGTCTGGTTTGCCTATGCTGTACCTGCTCATCATTCTGTCTTCGATTGTTCAGCCCAATTTCTGGTGGTTGCTGGGCATCATGCTGCTGTTCAGCTGGATGGGGCTGGTGGATGTGGTCAGGGCTGAGTTTCTCCGCGCCCGTAACTTCGAGTATGTGAAAGCCGCCAGAGCGCTCGGCCTGGACAATCGCAGAATCATGTTCCGGCACATTCTGCCCAATGCCATGGTGGCAACCCTCACGTTCATGCCGTTTATTCTCACCGGCGCCATAACCGGGCTCACGTCTCTGGATTTCCTGGGGTTCGGCCTGCCCTCGGGTTCACCGTCACTGGGCGAGCTGATTGCCCAGGGTAAAGCCAACCTTCATGCACCCTGGCTGGGTATTTCCGCATTCGTGTCACTGGCCGTCATGCTTACGCTGCTGGTGTTTGTGGGAGAAGCGGTTCGCGATGCCTTTGACCCGAGAAAGAACTGATATGAGTGACCTGCTTTCCATCTCGGACCTGTCCATCACCTTCGACCACGGCCCACGGGTGGTTGACGGGCTGTCATTCAGCATCGACAAAGGCCAGACTCTCGCGCTGGTTGGCGAAAGCGGCTCCGGCAAGTCGGTATCTGCCCTGTCGATACTTCGGCTGCTGGATGAACGTCATGCGGATTATCCCGCCGGACAGATCCTCTACAAGGGCGAAGACTTGCTGCAGGCGCCGGAAAAGCGCCTGCGTCAGATTCGTGGCCGGCATATCAGCATGATCTTCCAGGAGCCGATGACCTCGCTCAATCCGTTGCATACCGTTGAAAAGCAGATTTGCGAGACCCTGGAACTACACAAAGGCATGCGCGGCCCCCAGGCCCGTAAACGCTGCCTGGAATTACTGGAACTGGTCGGGATTCCGGCCCCGGAGACCCGCCTGACGAGCTACCCACACCAATTATCGGGTGGGCAAAAACAGCGGGTAATGATTGCCATGGCGCTGGCCAATGAACCCGATCTGCTGATTGCGGATGAGCCCACCACGGCACTGGATGTGACGGTTCAGAAACAGGTGCTGGAGTTGCTGAAATCATTGCAGCAGAAGCTGGGCATGGCAGTGCTGTTAATTACCCACGATCTGAGCATCGTCCGCCGGTATGCCGATTACGTGGTGGTGATGGAACGGGGAAAAATGGTCGAACAAGGCGCGACAGAAGCGCTGTTCAGGTCGCCCTCTCATACCTACACCCGTAAACTCATTGACGCGGAACCACCGGAGCACCCTCTGCCAGCCACCAGTGGTACCGAAACCCTGATGACCGTAAACAACGTGAATGTGCATTTCCCCATTCGCAAGACCCTGCTGGGCAAGGTAAAAGAAAGCTTCCACGCGGTACAGGATGCCAGCTTCGAGCTGCGGGCCGGTGAAACCCTCGGTATTGTCGGCGAAAGTGGCAGTGGCAAAACCACACTGGGCCACGCCTTGCTGAAACTCACTCCGAGCACAGGCCAGTTCAGCCTCTGCGGCACAGAGCTGTCCGCCCTTTCCCAGAAAGCGTTCCGGCCATGGCGCCGGCGCGTTCAGATTGTCTTCCAGGATCCGTTTGGCAGCCTCAGCCCGCGGATGTCCGTTGAAGAAATCATCCGTGAAGGACTGGAAATCCACGAGTCCGGGAGTTCCGGGCAGCACGAAGCCAGAGTTATCCAGGCCCTTCAGGATGTGGGGCTGGATCCAGACGCACGGCATCGGTATCCACACGAATTCTCCGGCGGCCAGCGCCAGCGTATTGCCATAGCACGCGCGCTGGTTCTCCAGCCAGACCTGATGATTCTGGATGAACCCACCTCCGCCCTGGACAGAACGGTACAGAAGCAGGTGATCGAGCTTTTACGGGAAATTCAGGCCCGATATAGGCTAAGCTACATCTTTATCAGTCATGATCTGGCCGTTGTTCGCGCACTCAGCCACAAACTGCTGGTACTCAGGCAAGGCCGGATTGTGGAATACGGCGATGCAGAGACCATTTTCCGGGAAGCGCAACAGCCGTATACCCGGGAACTGCTGAATGCCGCATTTTTCTATCAGTCTACGACCAATTGAGCGTTACCCGACCCTGGCAGGTCGGGGATAATGCGCCGAAACCACGGAACACAGGGAGCAGAAACCCATGGGAATCCTCAGTGGCAAAAAAGCACTGATTGTTGGCGTCGCCAGCAAACATTCCATTGCCTACGGCATTGCCGAGGCCTTCGCTCGTGAAGGCGCCGAAATGGCCTTCACCTATCAGAACGAGAAACTGCAGTCCCGCGTTGAGAAGTTCGCGGAACAATGGGGCAGCAAACTGACTTTCCCCTGTGACGTCGCCAGCGACGAGCAGATTGACCAGGTATTCGAGCAACTGGGCAAACACTGGGACAACATCGACATCATCATCCATGCGGTTGGTTATGCCCCAGCCCATGAGCTGGATGGAAACTACGTGGACGTCACCACCCGTGACGGATTCCGGATTGCCCACGATATCAGCTCATACAGTTTCGTGGCCCTCGCCAAGGGCGCGCGTAAGATGATGCACGAAGGCAGCAGTCTGCTGACCCTGAGCTACCTGGGCGCCGAGCGGGTGCTGCAGAACTACAACGTGATGGGTCTGGCCAAGGCGTCTCTCGAAGCCAACGTACGCTATATGGCCGCCAGCCTGGGCAAGGAAGGCATCCGGGTGAACGGTATCTCAGCGGGCCCGATCAAGACCCTGGCCGCTTCAGGCATCAAGAGCTTCCGCCGCATGCTGGCCGAGAACGCCAAGCAGGCCCCCCTGCGTCGTAACGTGACCACAGAAGAAGTCGGCAACGCCGCCGCCTTCATGTCGTCCGACCTGGCCTCAGGCATCACCGGTGAAATCCTGTACGTGGACGGTGGTTTCAACATCACCGGCATGGCGGAGATGGACGCCTGATCGGTTCCTGACTTCCGCCATAGCAAAAGAGCCGGCGCGATGCCGGCTCTTTTCGTTCAGCTTTCCGAGAGCGCTCTTGCAACCGCCTCGATCCAGTCCAGATAGTCGGTTTCATCAGACTCAAGTACCCGGACGCCAATCAGGTACCCCCACTCAGCCTCGCGGCACCACATCACCTCAACACTCAGCCGGAAGTGCTCTGCGTGTTCGCCCAGACTTACCTCCGCAATCAAAATCGAACCGATGCTGAGCGACGCCTCGCACAACAGGCTGATTCCACGGGCCGATATGTCACGTACCTGGCATTCCAGTCTGCCGGACACGCCATCCGGTGTAGTCGGCTCGACCTCTGGTTCCGGAGATTCCGGCAGTATCCAGGCCCGAGCCCGGGCCGTTAACCGATATTCCTCCCGAAGGTCTTTCCCTGACGGCAACTCGTCCTCTATTCCGAACCCATAATCATCATCGATCATCGTTCACCTCAGTTCCGACCAACACGGATACGCCCGACAACGCGGCTCAGGGTGTCATCAAACTCGGCCGAACTGCCAAGCACGCGAATTCGACCTTCCACGATTCCGTTAACCAGTTCGTCCTGGAGAAACTCCCGGCGATTGAGCCCCAGACGATCCACAAACACATATTTCCGCGAAGCAGAAATCTTGACGGCGAGCTTGAGCCGGACGGGGTCGTCATCCCGGGTTTCCTGAGTGAGCACAATCCAGCCGCCGAGCGCGATACCTTCAACCTGTTTGGTGGCCACCAGCTCTGCCTCTTTTCGCAAACGCTCCTGCTCTGCCTTTTCATCTGCCACCCTTTGGCGCTCGGCCTCTTCACGTTCCCGTTCGAGTGCCTGCTGGCGTGCAAGCTCCTCTTCCCGACGGCGTTGCTCGGCCGCTTCCCGTTCCTTTCGAAGCGCGTCGGCCCGGGCACGGGCTTCCTTGGCCGCCTTTTCCCGTTGTTCCAACTGCCTGGCGCAGACTTTAGACAGCACTTCGAGGGTTTCGGCAAGCACCTGGCCAAAGGCTGTGGACTCCGGAAGCGGCCTGAGTCCTCCGCTGGCAAGCTCGGCCTGGAATTCCTTCCAGGGCTGCAGCCCAAGTTTGACGCCGGCACCATTGGTCCAGAGCACTTCTCCGCTGTCAGGTAACAGAGCAAAGAAGAAACGTCGCTGCTCCCGTGCACCCTCACCCTCTACAAACCACTGACCGACCAGAGGTTCGGATTCATCGGCCGGCACCGGCTCATTCACCAGCCAACTGCTATCCCAGGAAAAATCGGAATCGGGCAAAAGCGCGGGCTCCAGTTCTGGTGTTTCCCCGCGGATCCGAGCCACAATCACCGCCTGGATATCGTGCAATGCCTGTTCGGGGGCACCCTCACCCAAGGCTCTGGTCCAGACATCGCGGACACGGTCGCCGAGTTGCTCTCCGACGTGATACAACCGGTTACGATCGCGATCAGAAAGCTGGGGGTCGCCCACCCAGACCAGCCACTCCAGTAACTTGTTGGCGTGCCGATGCACTTCACTGTCAGTGCCTTCGGCCCAGACACTCTGTTTCAGTACCTTGTGCCAGTCAGTGAGGATAAAGCGGGTAATCGGCGGCGGCAGCTGGCGACCCGTCAAGGCCCGGCCGATCAGTGCTCTGGCCACCTGATCGGACAAACGCTGGCGTGAAGCCCCCTGCTCGGTTTCCAGCAGCCGTTCCCGGAGCCGCGCCACCTGATCATCCCGCTTTCGGGTATCGGCAAGCCATTGGCTGCAGTAGTGCTCCAGCGGATCGCGGCTGCCGGCCTCAAAGCTGCCGGATACAGTAATAACCAGGCTATCAAGCTGATCCAGCAATACGCGGGATGATCGACCACCGGTATCACTCCAGCCACGCCATTCCTGAAGGTTATCAAGCCAGTCCAGAAGCACCCCGCTGAACACCTCCGCACCACACAGATCCAGTTGCCATGCCAGCCAGAACCGCAAGCGCGCTATGCGCCCCACCAGGGCGGCATGCAGGCCTGAGGTTTTCAGGAAGACATCCATGATCCGGTCGGAGAGGTAGGCCGCATTCACCTGTCGGACGGTCCACTCAATCTGAACCGAACGCAGCACTTTGGTTACCCGCTCATCCCGCTGTTCCGTCCAGCAGGACATCAATAAGGGACGCCAGTCCGGTTCCTGCTCCGGAGAAGACTTACTGGCGGGGTATGGCAGATCGGGCACCCGGATCCCGGACAGAACCTGGGTAATCCTTTCTGAAACCACCTTTCGGGAGGGAGCGACAGCCTGTGGTTTCGTTGATGAGGGCGACATCCGTTACCTGTTGTCCTGAAGCGTTGAGAAGCGTTGAAAAGGGCCTGCAAATAACGCAGTATAACCAACTCGCCGGGGTTTACTGCAACCTAGTATCCCACTCGCACTTATTATTCAATCATCCGGACAAAAGAATGAATATACCGGGTGAGGTAACGACAAGATTCGGGGAAGCACAACAAGATGTCGGGTAAGAAACTGGAAAACCTGAACGTGGCCAGCCAGGAAACACTGATCACTCCTGAAGCACTGAAGCAAGAGATGCCACTGTCAGACAAGGCAGCCGAAACCGTTGCCAATGGTCGGCAGGCCATCTACGACATTATGGATGGCAAGGACCACCGTCTGTTCATTGTGGTGGGCCCCTGCTCGATTCACGATGTTGAAGCTGCCCGCGATTATGCGGCCCGACTGAAAAAGCTCGCCGATGAAGTCAGCGATACACTGTTGATCGTCATGCGCGTGTACTTCGAGAAACCACGCACCACCGTAGGCTGGAAAGGCCTGATCAACGATCCGCACCTGAATGATACCTTTGATATCGAGCAGGGGCTGCACATTGGTCGGCGACTGCTGCTGGATATCAATGAGATGGGCCTTCCGGCTGCCACCGAAGCCCTGGATCCGATCTCTCCCCAGTACCTGCAGGACACCATTGCCTGGTCTGCTATCGGTGCCCGTACCACCGAATCCCAGACCCACCGGGAAATGAGCAGCGGCCTGTCCATGGCCATTGGCTTCAAGAACGGCACCGACGGCAGCCTGGACGTTGCGGTTAACGCCATGAAGTCGGTCTCTCATCCCCACAGCTTCCTGGGCATCGACCAGCAGGGCAAAGTTGCCATTATTCGCACCAAGGGCAACAACTACGGCCACGTCGTGCTTCGTGGTGGTGGCGGCAAGCCAAACTACGACTCCGTCAGCGTAGCCTTGTGTGAACAGGCACTGGATAAGGCCAAGCTGCGCAAATCCATCATGGTGGATTGCAGTCACGCCAACTCCAGCAAGGATCCGGCTATTCAGCCTTTGGTAATGCAGGATGTGACTCACCAGATTCTGGAAGGCAATCAGTCTATCCAGAGCCTGATGGTGGAAAGCCACATCAACTGGGGTAGTCAGTCTATTCCGGAGAACCTGGCTGACCTGAAATACGGCGTATCCATCACCGACGCCTGTATCGACTGGGAAACCACCGAAAAAGCCATTCGCGACATGCGTGAGAAGCTGAAAGACGTTCTGCCCAAGCGGACCGCCTCTGCCTGAAGTCTGAAGCCGGGCCTCAGCGCCCGGCTTCTGCTCCCAGCCAGTCCAGACGGTTTCGAAGAGAAACCACATTGCCGATAATCACCAACGTCGGCGCCTGAGCCCCCTTCTCCTGAACCCGATCCACAATTGTTTCCAGAGTGCCGGTAATCACTTCCTGTTCCGGCGTGGTGCCGCGGGATACCAGTGCCACAGGCATATCCGCCGGCATGCCGTGTGCCATCAGCTCCCGACTGATGATCGGTAAACCGACCAGGCCCATGTAAAACACCAGCGTCTGGTTATTCTGAACAAAATCCTTCCACGGCAGATCACAGGTGTCATTCTTCAGGTGCCCGGTAATAAACCGCACCGACTGGGCGTGATCCCGATGGGTCAGCGGAATGCCGGCGTAAGCAGCACAACCTGAGGCGGCAGTGATACCCGGCACAACCTGGAAACGGACGCCGGCCGAGGCCAGGGTTTCAATCTCCTCGCCACCACGGCCGAAGATGAAAGGATCACCACCCTTCAGGCGCACCACCCGATAGCCTTCCCGGGCCAGATCCACCAGCTGCTGATTGATCTGATCCTGCGGCAACGTGTGGTTCGAGCGCTGTTTGCCAACGTGGATTTTCTGGGCGCTCTCAGGGATGAGCGCCATGATCTCCGGAGAAACCAGGCGGTCGTACAACACCACCTCCGCCGACTGGATCAAACGCCAGGCTTTCAGGGTGAGCAACTCCGGATCGCCGGGGCCGGCACCGACCAACGCCACTTCACCGGCCGAGTTGTTTGGGTTATCCGTAACCGGATTGGCACTGTACCGCGCCGGTGCAGACCAGACGGGTACGCCCTTTACTGGTGCATCCCTGGATTGATCATTCATTGAATACGCTCGACGCCTCCCATGTAGGGTTTGAGTACCTCGGGCACCAGAATACTGCCGTCCGCCTGCTGGTAGTTCTCCATAACCGCAATCATGGCGCGACCTACGGCCAGGCCGGAACCATTGAGGGTATGGACCGGTTCGGGCTTTCCGGTGTCCGGATTACGCCAGCGGGCCTGCATACGCCGTGCCTGAAAATCACGGGTGTTGGAACAGGAAGAAATTTCGCGGTATTTGCCCTGCCCCGGCAGCCAGACTTCCAGGTCGTAGGTTTTGGCGGCGGAAAAGCCCATGTCGCCGCCACAGAGGGTGACCACACGGTAAGGCAGTTCAAGCAGCTGCAGGATCTTCTCGGCGTGTCCGGTCAGTTCCTCTAGCGCCTGAGTGGATTCCTCCGGGCGAACAATGTGCACCAGCTCCACCTTGTCGAACTGATGCTGACGAATCATGCCCCGTACATCCCGGCCGTAAGACCCTGCCTCACTCCGGAAGCACGGCGTATGACAAACCAGGCGCAGCGGCAGTTCGGCATCATCCAGAATGGTATCCGCCACCAGGTTCGTGGCCGGCACTTCCGCGGTAGGAATCAGGTACAGAGGATTGTCGCCGGCTGTGCGGAAAAGATCTTCTTCAAATTTCGGCAGCTGGCCCGTACCAAACAGAGTGTTGGCATTCACCAGATAAGGCACATAGGCCTCGGTGTAACCATGCTGCAGAGTATGCTGATCGAGCATGAACTGAGCCAGTGCACGGTGCAGGCGCGCCAGCTGTCCGCGCATAACAGCAAAACGGGAATGGGCCAGCTGAGTCGCCTTCTCAAAGTCCAGGCCTTTCAGCTGCTCACCCAGGGCCACGTGATCCTTAGGCTCAAAATCGAATTCACGGGGCGTACCCCAGACACGCGTCTCGACGTTGTCGTCTTCACTGGCGCCCGGTGGCACGTCGTCGTCGGGAAGGTTGGGAATACCGGCAAAGAAGGCATTCAGGGATTCCTGCACGGAACGCAGTTCGTCCTCGGCGTCACCACGTTGCTGCTTCAGGCTTTCGACTTCTTCCAGCAACGGTTTGATATCCTCACCGGCCGCCTTGGCTTTGCCGATGGATTTCGACCGTTTGTTCTGCTCGCTCTGCAAGTTTTCCGTACGAACCTGAATGGCCCGGCGGCGTTCCTCAAGCTGCTCGAAGGTGGCAATATCAAACTCGAAATTCTTGATAGCCAGCCGACGGGCGATCTCTTCAGTCTGTGTACGGACACGTTTCGGATCGAGCATGTTGTTCCTGATTTCCGGTTAACGAATGAATGGTTATGCGGGCATTATACCTGCCGTGAATGCGCTGACCACCACCGGCCGGGCACAGGCGGGAAAATTGGCAAGGGATGGGGCTTAGTACCGCTTTTTCGGGCTGTTGGCATCCAGCGAGTCCAGTCGTTCGCGCTTCTCAGCCAGCTTGATTTCCAGCCCCCGCTGGACCGGTTGGTAATAGCGGCGCTGATGGATCGCCTCCGGCAGGTAGGCTTCTCCTGCCGCATAGGCATCCGGCTCATCGTGGGCGTATCGGTACTCTTCTCCGTGCCCCATGCTTTTCAGCAATTTGGTGGGCGCATTACGCAGATGTACCGGAACTTCATAGTCCGGATCGCTGCGGATATCCGCGATGCATTGATTGTAAGCTTTGTAAACGGCATTGCTTTTGGGGGCAAGGGCCAGGTACGTAACGGCCTGCGCCAGTGCCAGCTCACCCTCCGGGGAGCCCAGACGTTCCTGAGCATCCCAGGCCTGCAGGGTAATCTGGAGCGCCCTCGGGTCGGCATTACCGATGTCTTCACTGGCAATACGAACCAGGCGCCGGGCGACATACAGCGGGTCGCAACCTCCGTCGAGCATCCGGCACAACCAGTAAAGTGAACCGTCCGGGTTGGAGCCCCGCACCGATTTGTGCAGCGCCGAAATCTGGTCGTAGAAGACATCCCCACCTTTATCGAAACGGCGGAGACTGGTCTGCAGTACCTGTTCGAGAGTTTGAGCGGTAACCCGATTATTCCCGTCATCGTCCGGCTCAGCGAGGTCGGCGGCCACTTCCAGAATGTTCAGCGCTCGCCGGGCATCGCCACCTGACGCTTCCGCCATGGTCGCCAGCACCGACTCCTCTACCCGAAGCTGGCCAGCAAAGCCCTGTTCGCTCTCAAGGGCACTGTCCAGCAGCCGTCGTATATCCGCTGCCTCCAGGTTTTTCAGGACATAAACACGGGTACGGGACAGCAAGGCACTGTTCAGTTCGAAGGATGGGTTTTCGGTGGTTGCGCCCACGAAAATGAAGGTGCCATCTTCGATGTGGGGGAGGAATGCATCCTGCTGGCTCTTGTTGAACCGATGCACTTCATCCACGAACAAAAGCGTATCCCTGCCCTGGGACTGTTTACGGTTGCGAGCGCGCTCCACCACCTCGCGAATTTCCTTAACGCCACTGAGGACTGCAGAGATGGTTTCGAAGGAAAGGTCGCCGACATTGGCCAGCAGGCGAGCAAAGGTGGTTTTTCCGACTCCGGGCGGACCCCAGAGAATCATGGAATGCA
Organism: Marinobacter nauticus; assembly: GCF_003634635.1. Lineage (GTDB taxonomy): Bacteria > Pseudomonadota > Gammaproteobacteria > Pseudomonadales > Oleiphilaceae > Marinobacter > Marinobacter nauticus. The sequence continues at coordinate 481,917 of NZ_RBJB01000002.1, forward strand.
GCTGCCCCTGTTCCACAGCCCGGCGCAGGGGTTTTCCAGGGCCGACCAGGTGAGCCTGGCCGACATAGCCTTCGAGAGAGGTCGGCCGCATACGAGCGGCCAGGGGCTGAAAGCCGGTCTCAGTCTGAAACAGGCTGTCCTGCATCAGGCACCATCCCGAATCACGTCAACCCCCTCCGGATAATCGAGGCGGAAGACACTGGAGTCGAGTGCCTGATTCAGTTCAATATGGTCGAAGCTGAGAATGCTCATCTGGGACAATGAATCCCGCATGCGCATTTCCTGCAGCTCTCCGTCATAGAAGCTCAGTCGCAGAGAGGTAAACAGAGAATCCTGGCTACGGGGTACCAGAGTGAACTCACGGGTGCTTTCGCCAAGATCCCGAACGCTCACTTCGTAACTCTCATCCAGGTTCTCTACTTCGCCGCTTAACAGCAGTGCCGGCGTGGTCTGAACCCGTTCATCAAGGGAATGAACGGTTACCTGCTCCAGATCCGGATCGTAGACTTCGACTTTGTCGCCATCGCTGACAATAAACTGGGACAAGGGTGCACCGGTCTCCCAGTAGAACAAACCAGGCCGTTTGGCTTTGAGCGATCCACGGGTTTCCTGAACCTGACTGCCATTCTCGTTGACCACAATCTGTATGAAATCCGCCTGATAGGTCTCGTAGCCTTTCAGAATGGAGGTCAACTGCTCAGCCGCGCCCCGGGATGCCTGTACGCTCTCAGCCTGGGACAGGCCAGACCACGTTGCTGCCAGCATCAACAGGATTCCTGAAAACATTCTGATCATCTGATAACTCCTAGTCTCTGGGAGGCGGCGGTGCGAGAACTTCTCTGGCACCGTTGTGGCCCGCCGGGCTGACTACCCCCGAGGCTTCCATGGCATCCACCAGATTGGCGGCACGGTTGTAGCCGATCTTGAATTTACGCTGGACCGACGAAATCGACACCCGCCGGTTTTCGGTAACAAAGGCGACAGCTTCGTCAAACAGGGCGTCGCCCTCTTCGCCACCACCGGCGCCGCCCTCGCTAAGCGTGGGCACGCCAGGAAGGTGCTCGCCCTCGGCGCCATTCAGTACATCATCCACGTACTCCGGCTCACCCCGGGCCTTCCAGGCACTGACGACGCGGTGAACTTCGTCATCATCGACAAAGGCACCGTGCACCCGCACCGGTAAACCTGACCCAGGTGGTAGATAAAGCATGTCGCCATGGCCCAGCAACTGCTCTGCACCGCCCTGGTCGAGAACGGTACGGGAGTCGATCTTGGAGGACACCTGGAACGACATCCGGGTGGGAATGTTGGCCTTGATCAGGCCGGTAATCACATCAACGGAGGGCCGTTGGGTTGCCAGAACCAGGTGGATGCCGGCCGCCCGTGCCTTTTGGGCAATCCGGGCAATCAGTTCTTCCACTTTCTTGCCGACGATCATCATCATGTCGGCAAATTCATCGATCACCACCACAATAAACGGCAGTGTATCCAGCTCAGGGCGTTCCTGCTCCTCATTGGCCAGGTATTCATCCGGCTTCCAGAGTGGGTCCAGCAGCGGTTCTCCCTCCGCCCGGGCATCTTTCACCTTCTTGTTGTAGCCGGCAATATTGCGAACCCCCAGGCTGGCCATCAGCCGGTAGCGGCGCTCCATCTCGGCCACACACCAACGCAGGGCATTGGCGGCCTCTTTCATGTCCGTGACCACTGGCGCCAACAGATGCGGGATCCCGTCGTAAATGCTCAGCTCAAGCATCTTCGGGTCAACCATGATAAACCGGACCTCGTCCGGAGTGGCCTTCAGCAACATACTCAACAACATGGCGTTCACCCCCACCGATTTGCCGGAACCGGTAGTGCCGGCGACCAGCAGGTGGGGCATCTTGGCCAGATTGGCAACCATGGGGTTGCCCCCGATATCATTCCCCAGAGCCAACGTCAGTGGAGAGGAAGATTCGGTGAACACTTTGGCGCCCAGCACTTCGCTCAGGCGTACAATTTCACGCTCCTCGTTGGGAATCTCGATGCCGACCACGGATTTGCCCGGAATCACCTCGACCACCCGCACACTGAGCACGGCCAGGGATCGGGCCAGGTCTTTTGCCAGGTTGGAGATCTTGCTGACCTTGACCCCGGGCGCCGGTTTGATCTCAAAGCGGGTAATCACCGGGCCGGGGTTAACCTCGACTACCTCAACCGAAACCCCGAAATCGCTGAGCTTCTCTTCGAGCAAACGGGACATGTGCTCCAGAGACTCTTCCGAATAGCCTCGTTCCTTGTGCTCCTCGGGAGGATCCAGCAATGAAATCGGCGGGATCGGGCTTTCAATGTCTTCCAGCAGCGAGCCCTGGCGATCATCACCCTTTTTCGGCGCACCGCCCTGCTCTTCTTTCTTGAACGGCGAAATCTTCAGGGAACGGGCCTTGGCCTTTTCAGCCGGGGGAGGCGATGGCTCTGACTTTTCATCCCGAGAGCTGAAACTCTCCAGGTGCTCTGGTTCCGCTATGGATGCAGGCAGCCCTTCGATAGCCGGTTCTTTCCGCTCGCGCTGGGGCTCCCGGGTCCTGGTATCCTCTGCGGGTTTTGCACGACGACCAAATATCCGCTGCCACCAGCTCCGCCGGTCTGACTTGTGGTCATTTTTACCCTTCTCGCGAGCCCGGACTTTGTCACGCACAACCGGGGGTTCCGGTTCCGGCTTTGGCACCTCCGCCCTGACTGCTGGAGTTCCCTGGCCGGTGTTTTTTTCAGACTTCTTTCCTGCCCCGGCGAATAAAGCTTTGGCGGCCAGGGCAAACTTCAGAGTCAAGCCTCCCACCTGGTCCATCAGTCGGAACCAGGACAAGCCGATCGTCACCGTCAGGGCAAACAGAAAAATGGCAATCAGCAGCAGCGTGGTCGCCGGAAGATTAAAAAACCGCACCATGGCCTCAGACACCGCCGTGCCCAAAACGCCACCAGAGGAAGCCCCCAGGCCAAAAACGGAGTAGAGAGAAAGCAGACTGGTCGCAGACAGCAGAATAAGAACAAAGCCACCAAAGCGAACCATGAATAGTGGCCAGTGCATATCCAGCGGTTGGTGCCGACGACGAATCAGCATGATGGCGTAACCGGCAACCATCACCGGAAACAGCCAGGACACATGGCCGAAAAAGTCCATGAACAGGCTCGCCAGCCAGGCACCGGTGCGGCCTGCGTAATTCTGCACACGGATATCATGGCCAATACTGGCCCAGCCTGGGTCAGCCGGATTGAAGGTAAACAGGGCCATGGCGAGATAGATGCACAGCACAATCAGCGCAATAACCGCGCCTTCTCTGGCTCCCTGGGCCATCAGGCGACGAAATCGCTTCTGCTTGTCGGTCAGTTCTGTGGCTACTGCTTTCTTCGCTTTCGCGGATTCCGCCATGAATGCTCAAACCGTCCGGTTGTTAGTCTTTCAACGCCTGGAAACCTCTGTCCAGATCGGTTTTCAGATCCTTGATGGATTCGATACCGACGGACAGACGAATCAGGTTCTCGGTAATGCCTGCCCTCGCCTTGTCCTCGGGAGAGAGGCGTCCATGAGTGGTTGTCGCCGGATGAGTGATGGTGGTTTTCACATCTCCCAGATTGGCGGTGATGGAAATCATCCGGGTCGCGTCAATGAACTTCCACGCCTGTTCCCGACCACCCCTTACCAGGAAGGAGAGCACGCCACCAAAGCCGTCCTGCTGTTTTTTCGCCAGCTCGTGCTGCGGATGGCTCTGCAAGCCTGCATAGTAAACTTTCTCCACACAGCCCTGCTGTTCCAGCCACAAAGCCAACTCTAACGCATTGTCGCAGTGGGCGCGCATACGAATCGGTAAGGTTTCCAGGCCCTTCTGAAACACCCAGGCATTGAACGGACTCATGGTCGGGCCCGCGGAACGGATGAAACCATAAATCTCGTCCAGGTACCTGGCCGGCCCAACCACCACGCCACCGACACAACGGCCCTGGCCGTCGAGATACTTGGTGGCTGAATGGATAACGATGTCGGCGCCCTGCTCCAGTGGCCGCTGCAGCACAGGTGTGCAGAAGCAGTTGTCGACCACCAGCAAGGCATCGCTTTCGCGCGCGATCGCAGACAAGGCGGCAAGATCCGCCACTTCACACAGCGGATTGGACGGGGTTTCCAGAAACAGCATCCGGGTGGCGGGACGAACCTCAGCCTTCCACTCATCGGTGTTCGTCAGGCTGACAAAGCTGGTTTCTACGCCAAATCGGGCCATGTACTTCTGAAACAGGACATTGGTCGTCCCGAACACACCTCGGGAGCAGATCACATGGTCGCCGGATTTCAGCAAGGACATGCAGGTGCTGAGAATCGCAGCCATACCCGAAGCGGTCGCAACACCACGCTCTCCCCCTTCCATGGCGGCAATTCTGGCTTCAAATGCCTGCACGGTCGGGTTGGTAAACCGGGAGTAGATATTGCCGGGCTCCTCGCCGCCAAAGCGGGCAGCCGCCTGGGCCGCGCTGCCATAGACAAAGCTGGAGGTCGGGAAGATTGCATCGCTGTGTTCGAGCTGCCCGGTACGAATCTGCCCTGCCCGCACGGCCAGGGTATCGACTGACATGCCTTCCAGGTCCGATTCGGGAATCCAAACGTGTTCGTCTCGGCCGAACGTCATGACAGTCTCCTGGCGTAGTTGCGGGTGTCAGTCTTCATCATTGTGCAGGTCAATAATGGCGTTGTCGTCATTGGCCACCTGGCTGGTTGAACGCGTCTCATCCTTGCGAAGATCCTCCAGCCTGGTCAGGTAAGCTTCATCCACGTCGCCAGTAATGTAATCCCCGGTGAACACCGAGCATTCCCAACCATTAATGTCTTCGTTGACATCGTTGACACAGGAAATCAGGTCATCCAGGTCCTGATACACCAACCAGTCGGCGCCGATCAGATCCCGAACCTCTTCCACCGTGCGGTCATGGGCAATCAGTTCGCTGGCCGAGGGCATGTCGATGCCGTAAACGTTGGGATAGCGCACGGGGGGCGCCGCCGACGCAAAATAGACATTGCGCGCTCCGGCATCCCGGGCCATCTGCACAATTTCCTTACAGGTAGTGCCCCGGACGATGGAATCGTCCACCAGCATGACGTTCTTGCCACGGAATTCCAGGTCAATCGGATTAAGCTTCTGGCGTACCGATTTCTTGCGCATCTTCTGGCCGGGCATGATAAAGGTGCGGCCAATGTACCGATTCTTGATAAAGCCTTCCCGGTACTTCACGCCCAGCTGATGGGCCATTTGCATAGCCGACGTACGGCTGGTGTCCGGAATCGGAATCACCACGTCGATATCATGGTCGGGCCGCTCGCGCAGAACCTTGTCTGCCAGCACTTCGCCCATCCGAAGCCGGGCCTTATAACAGGAAACGCCGTCCATGATCGAATCCGGACGGGCAAAATAAACATGTTCAAAGATACACGGATAGAGCTTGGGCGATTCGGCGCACTGCTCTGAATACAAGGTGCCATCGGTTTCGATATAGACAGCCTCGCCGGGAGCGATGTCACGAACGATGGTGAAACCAGCAGCATTGAGGGCGACGCTTTCCGAAGCAATCATGTATTCCTTCTGGCCCTCTTGATTTTCCCGGACACCGTAACACGCTGGCCGGATACCGTTCGGGTCCCGGAAGCCAACGATGCCATAACCGGTGATCATGGCAATAACGGCATAGGCACCCTTGCAACGCTTGTGCACTGCGCGGACCGCCGAAAAAATCTCATCTTTGGTGGGGTTCAACTTGCCCAGTTTCTGGAGTTCGTGGGCGAACACGTTCAGCAGAACTTCAGAATCAGAATTGGTGTTGATGTGGCGCAGGTCGGTACGGAACAGATCACTGCTCAGTTCGTCGGCATTGGTCAGGTTGCCATTGTGCGCCAGGGTGATGCCGTAGGGACTGTTTACATAGAACGGTTGGGCCTCCGCTGAGCTGGAGCTGCCCGCCGTGGGATAGCGCACATGCCCGATACCCACGTTACCCACCAACCGGCGCATATGGCGAGTATGGAAAACATCACGCACCAGCCCGTTGTCTTTACGCAGAAAGAATCGGTTGTCCTGGAAGGTAACAATACCCGCCGCATCCTGGCCACGGTGCTGAAGAACAGTCAGTGCATCATAAAGAAGCTGATTGACGTTGGAAGTACTGACGATACCGACAATGCCGCACATGGCTGGAAATATCTCCGAGTGTTAAAACTGAATGTTAACGGGATGCAGACGCGGGTTCCACGCCTTCAGGTTCTGCGGACGCCTCCGGGGCGGCCTGAGCACCCTGCTCCGGACCGAGGAAGCGGGCAAATTCGTCGCCGAGCGTGCGTCTGGACCAGTCCTCAACTACCGCAAGGCGTTCAATCATGATCGAGGTTCTCCACCAGGTATCCTCGGCCAGCGGCGTATAGCGCGTGAAGGCAATGGCCACGATCACAACCACAACCCCTCTGAGAAGACCAAAACCCATGCCGAGTACCCTGTCGGTCGCTGACAGACCGGTGGCACGCACCAGGTGGCCAATCATATTGTTGATGATCGCGCCAACGATCAGGGTGCCAAAGAAAAGGATGGCAAACGCTGCAATCAACCGCACCAGCGGTGTTTCCACCGTGGACTCCAGAAGAGATTGCATCTGGGGGTGAAACGTCCGGGCGATGATAAATGCACCAACCCAGGTAACCAGCGACAGCGCTTCACGGACGAAGCCCCGCTTCAGACTGATAAGCGTGGAGACGGCAATGAGGGCAATGATGACCCAGTCTATCCAGATCAGCGCTTCCATGGAAAACCCGGTGGAGAAAACGAAAGGCGGATTCTAACAGGAAACCGGGTGACACCAAACTGCCGAAGCCAGATTAAATCCGGCAACGGCCAGTTATTTGTCGCCGGTGGTGACCAGGCTGTTCAAGCCGAAGGCTTTATCAAGGGCCGCCTTGGCTTTCTGGGCATCGTCTTTGTTGACGAACGGGCCGCTGAATACCCGGGTCAGGGTGCTATCGCCGCGATCAACCTGTTGCAGGTGGGCGCCGTACCCCATGTCGAGAACCTTGTCCCGCAAACGCCGGGCGTTGTCCTGGTTACCAAAACTGCCAAGCTGCACCACCCACGCACCTTCAAGTGAACCGGTAAACTCGGCCTTATCGCCAGGTTCTGCAGCGCCTGTGGAGGCAGCATCTTGCTGTTCGGCTGGCGCCGCAGGCTCCGGCTCAGCGGAGGATTCTGCCGGTACTGGTTCCACCTGTTGGGAATTCGGCTCCGGGGCGGGCTCCTCCTCGGCAACAGCGTCTTCCTCGATGATCCGGAAACCGGCCGCCGGCTCGTCGTTAACGGGCGGCGCGGAACTCCTGGGTACCTCTGCGCCGACGGTCTCGTTATCCGGATACTGAGATTCAGGCATCTCAACTTCGGGGAACGGAGGTTCCTCGGGAATGGTGATGGGGGTTGACTGTCTCTGGGAATGGGGCTCGTCAAAAATCATCGGCACGAAAATAACCGCGAGTGAAACCAGCACCAGTGCGCCAATGATCCGCTGCTTCAGTCCATCCACCTGAGAGGGCTCCCGTTAACAACCTGTTTGATCACGATACTAACCGGCCACTCGCCAGAACTCAAAGCTTCCCAGGGGCCTATGGACAAACTTTAAGACGCTTCCGAAGCCGGCAGAAGCTCTTCCCTGGCCAGAGCAACCGTGAAGAACGAACCGAACACCACGACCCGATCACCGGACACTGCCTCGCCCATGGCCGCTGCGAGAGCCTCAGACACAGAATCAAAAACGCCGGGCGTTCCCTGAAATGGCACGCTTGCGATACGCTTCATCAGGCTGTCGGAATCAAGCCCTCTGGCAACATTCAGGCCCGCCAGGTACCACTGATCAACGACGGACGACATGGCACCGACCACACCCTCCACGTCCTTGTCTCCCAACGCGCCGTACACAGCCAGAATACGCCCGTGGCCATCACCATCACATCGAAGGCTACGGAGGTTGTCAGCGAGCCAGGCAGCAGCATGGGGGTTGTGACCAACGTCTATAATGACATCCGGATCGTGATGAATGGTTTCAAACCGGCCTGGAACCCGCACGCTATGTATCGCATGCTGAAGGCTTTCCACTGAAAGCTCCGGTACGAGTTGCCGGGAGAGCACCGCCGCAGCCGCCACACTCTGGACAGGCAAGGGACCGGCTGGCAACTCTATCTGCTCGGCGCCAATAGTGAGCAAAACCTGTCCGGGAGCACCGGGCGCAAGCATATAATCACGGCCGGTGAGCTTCAGCGCCACCTTCTGCGCCGCGGCCTGTTGAAGGACCGAGGATGGAGGATTTGGATCCGCACAAACGGCGGGAATACCCGGCCTGAGGATCCCCGCTTTTTCAAAACCAATGACTTCCCGGTTATCCCCCAGAAAACCAATATGATCGATATCTACTGACGTGATCACCGCGTAGTCCGGATCCAGCACGTTGACTGCATCCAGGCGACCTCCCAACCCGACTTCCAGCACCCAATTCTCAACGCCGGCGTCTGCAAATGCGACAAAAGCGGCCAGCGTTCCGAATTCAAAATAGGTCAGAGTCACCCCGCGGCGAGCCGCCTCCACCCGCTCGAAGGCGGTCACCAGGGCCGCATCGGAAATTTCCTGGCCACCAATCCGAACCCGCTCGTTATAGCGAAACAGATGGGGGGACATATAAGCCCCGGTGCTCCTGCCGGCTGCCAGCAAAATCGACTCAAGTGCCGTAACCGTGGTGCCTTTGCCATTGGTCCCTGCCACGGTAATGATGCGAGCCTGAGGCTTGCGCGGGAACAACCGCCGCAGAACCACCAGTACCCGGTCCAGACCGAGATCTATTTCTGTGGGGTGAATGGCTTCGAGCCAGTGCAGCCATTCTTGAACAGACGCCCCGCGGGCCGGAGGCCCAACGGGGGCTGAGGAGGATTCACTGCCCTTCTGGTTCATCAACGTCCGGCTTTTCAGTAACTTCAAATTCGATGGGGGCTTCGGTGCCGGGCTTTTCCTGGGCAGTAAACTTCGCCAACAGATGGGCGATGCGCTCACGCATCTGATGACGATGCAGAATCATATCAATGGCACCATGTTCCAGCAGAAATTCGCTGCGCTGGAAACCTTCCGGCAGTTTTTCGCGCACGGTTTGCTCGATAACCCGCGGGCCCGCGAAACCAATCAGAGCGTAAGGTTCAGCAATATTGAGGTCACCCAGCATAGCGAGGCTGGCCGATACACCACCAAAGACCGGATCGGTCATCACTGAAATGTATGGTATGCCTTCCTGCTTGAGCTTCTCCAACACCGCCGCGGTCTTGGCCATCTGCATCAAAGATAGTATGGCTTCCTGCATGCGGGCACCGCCACTGGCGGAAAAGCAGACCAGGGGAATCCGGTGCTCAAGAGCCACATTCGCTGCCTGGACAAACTTCTCGCCAACCACCTGACCCATCGAACCACCCAGGAAGTTGAACTCGAACGCGCAGGCAACCAAAGGGACACCCATGGTTGTGCCACGCATGGCAATCAGCGCATCTTTTTCGCCGGTCGCTTTCTGCGCCGCCGCGAGTCGATCCTTGTAGCGCTTGCTGTCTTTGAACTTCAGCCGATCTGACGGTTCGAGGTGAGCTGCCAGCTCCTCACGCCCGTCTTTGTCCAGAAAGATATCCAGTCGACGACGTGCAGACACCCGCAGATGGTGATTACACTTGGGGCAAACGTCCAGGTTCTTCTCGAGCTCCGGCTTGTACAGGAATGCGCCGCATTTGGGGCATTTCTTCCATAACCCTTCCGGCACTCCGGTACGTTGCCGCGATTCCGAGCGAATCTTGCTCGGCATGATTTTGTCCAGCCAGTTACTCATGCTCTCGTCCTGTCCTTTGATGCCTGGATAATGCCCGCTCAGTGAGCGAGGCTGTCCAGCGCTTCGCGCATCGGGTGCAGCAGATCCGTCAGTGCGTTACGCAAAGCGTCAGGATCTGTCTGATGTCGGGCTATTGTATCGACCAGAACACTGCCAACAATTACACCATCGGATACTCTGCCCACTGCAGCGGCAGTTTCCGCATCCCGGATACCAAAGCCCACACCCACCGGTAACGCCGTGAGCTCGTGCACGTGGGCCACTTTCTTCGCGACTTCATCAACATCAATGGTTGCGGACCCGGTCACGCCCTTGATAGAAACATAGTACACATAGCCGGATGAGTGCTCGCTGATCGCCTTGATCCGGTCATCCGTGGTTGTCGGCGCCAAAAGGAAAATCGGATCCAGATGGCGGTCGGCAAACAGCGGTGCTACCTGATCAGCCTCTTCGGGAGGCAGGTCAACCGTCAGAACGCCATCGACACCTGCGTCCGCTGCCGCATCTGCAAACGCTTCATAGCCCATGGCCTCCATCGGGTTCAGATAACCCATCAGCACCACCGGGGTATCCGGATCGGTCTTGCGGAACTCCTTGACCATCGCCATCACCTGACGCAGCGACGTACCGTGCTTGAGCGCCCTTTCACAGGCCAGCTGAATCACCGGACCATCAGCCATCGGGTCCGAGAACGGCACGCCCAGCTCGATAATATCAGCACCGGCAGAGACCAGGGCATGCATCAGGCTGACCGTCTGATCCGGATGTGGATCGCCCGCGGTAATATAGGGAATAAGCGCCTTGCGGCCCTGCTCTTTCAATGCTTTCAATACGCCTTCAATTCGGCTCATGCCTGCTCCTGATACCTTCAGATCTCAATGCCATCAAGCTGGGCAATGGTGTGAATATCCTTGTCGCCGCGACCGGAGATGTTGATCACCAGCATTTGGTCCTTGTCCATGGTTGAGGCCAGCTTCACGCCATAAGCCACGGCATGGGCGGTTTCAAGTGCCGGCATAATCCCCTCCACGCGTGTCAGTTTACGGAAGCCATCCAGGGCCTCGTCATCAGTCACCGACACGTAATTGGCTCGGCCAATGTCTTTCAACCAGGCATGTTCGGGGCCGACCCCGGGGTAGTCCAGACCAGCACTGACGGAATGCGTTCCGGCGATCTGGCCATTCTCATCTTCCATCAGGTAGGTCCGGTTACCATGCAGCACGCCGGGGCGACCGGCACAAAGCGGCGCCGCATGTTGTCCGGTTTCAATACCCAGACCACCGGCTTCAACACCATAAAGCTCCACGGACTCATCCGCCAGGAACGGATAGAACATACCAATGGCGTTAGAACCGCCACCGACGCAGGCCACCAGTGCGTCCGGCAGTTTACCCACTTTTTCCATGGCCTGTTTACGGATTTCACGCCCAATCACCGACTGGAAATCACGCACCAGTAAGGGATAGGGATGCGGCCCTGCCACTGTGCCGATGATGTAGAAAGTATCATCCACATTCGCGACCCAGTCACGCATGGCATCATTCATGGCGTCCTTGAGGGTTTTCGTACCGCTCTGGACGGCGTGGACGGTCGCGCCTAGCAGTTTCATACGGTAGACGTTCAGGGACTGACGCTTGACGTCTTCTGCCCCCATGAATACGTGACATTCAAGGCCCAGACGGGCACACACCGTGGCGGTGGCCACACCATGTTGACCGGCGCCAGTTTCGGCAATAATGCGCTTTTTACCCAGAAAACTGGCCAGCAGGGCCTGGCCAATGGTGTTATTCACCTTATGGGCACCGGTGTGGTTGAGGTCTTCGCGCTTGAGCCAGATTTGTGCGCCTCCGGCTTCCCGAGTCAGGCGCTCTGCGAAATACAGCGGGCTGGGACGGCCAACATAATCGGCGAGGTCACTATCAAAAGTCGCCTGGAATTCCGGATCCTCCTTCAACCGAAGGTACTCCTTTTCCAGGGTCATCAGAGAATCCATCAGGGTTTCTGAAACAAACCGTCCACCAAAGGCACCGAAGTGACCTCTCGCATCAGGAAGCGCCTTCAACATTTCTTCAGTCAGTTTTACAGACACGGTGAACCTCTTTGAAAAATTGAGACAATTTGGTGGCGTCTTTCTTACCCTTGCTCTCTTCCACCCCACCGCTGACGTCAACAGCCCAGGGGCGTACCTGCTCAATCGCGCGGGCTACGTTATCAGATGACAACCCACCGGCCAATATCAGGGGCAAGGGCCTGCTTTCAGGAATCAGTGACCAGTTGAACGACTGGCCGGTACCGCCATAGCGGTTTGGATCCCAGGCGTCCACCAACAAACCGGAAGCCTGATGATAATCGGCAAACGCCTGTTCGATCTGCCCGGGCTCACGCACCCTGACGGCCTTGATCCAGCGCCGGCCAAAAGACTGGCAGAACTCCGGACTCTCATCGCCATGGAACTGCAGGAGATCCAGTGGCAAAGCATCCAGAACTGCTTCGACATAATCGCGCTCAGGATTCACGAACAGTCCGGTAGCCGACACGAACGCAGGAACCTTGGCGGCCAGGATTCGGGCCTGCTCCAGATCGACCGCTCTCGGGCTCGGCGCATAAAACACCAGACCTATGGCATCGGCGCCACAGGCTACCGCGGCTTCCACATCCTGCGGGCGCGTCAGGCCACATATTTTTACGCGGGCTGTCATGCAGGAGCCTTTCCCTGTTTCGGGTGTATGTGAGTTGGTATGATCGGCGCGTTGCTGGCCGGGTCAAACCAGGGAGTAACGAACGCCGGTCCGCACAATGCCTTGGGAATCCCGAAGGACTCAGGGTAACCGACATCCACCAGGTAGAGCCCGTAAGGAGGGGCGGTCACACCGGCAAGTTTGCGATCACGGCACTCCAGAATATCACCAATCCAGTCTTCAGGCTGCTGACCATTACCAACCGCCATCAAGGCACCGGCAATATTGCGTACCATATGATGAAGAAAGGCGTTGGCCTGCACATCTATTACGACAAACTCTCCGCATCGGGTTACCGAAATCTGCTCCAGAAACCGAACCGGGGTCCGGGACTGGCAACCGGCAGCGCGAAATGAGGAGAAGTCATGCTCGCCGACCAGTGCCTGGGCTGCACGATGCATTCTTTCGGCATCCAATGGACGAAAGGTCCAGGACACCTGTCCACGCTGGATCCCCGGGCGCACCGGATGATTGTAGATCACATACCGGTAACGTCGGTAAATCGCGGAAAACCTGGCGTGAAAATCGCCCCGGCCGTTCCCTGCCCAGTGCACAGAAATGTCATCAGGTAATGCCGTGTTCATCCCCATGACCCAGGAACGAAGGTTTCGAACCGATGGCGTGTCAAAATGGGCTACCTGAAAACTGGCATGCACGCCGGCGTCGGTGCGACCTGCACACACCAGGTCGACCGGATGGTCGGCAACGCGGGCCGCGGCCCGGGAAAGTTCTGCCTCCACCGAACGCACGCCACTCTTCTGCAATTGCCAGCCATGAAAGGCCTGACCGTCGTACTCAAAGATGATGGCAACCCGTCCATTACCAATGGCGTTATCTGTGGTGAGAGGCTGAGGCGTGAGGAACAAGTGCTGACCCGATTGCTGTCCACTGAAAAAGCAAAACGCCGGCTCAATGGCCGGCGCTTGCCGCGGTTAGTTGATTATAACGAATCAGGAGAGATTTTTAAGAAGCTCTTGTGCTTCTGCCTTCTGTTCTTCGTTACCCTCAAGAGCAACTTCCTCCAGAATATCCCTGGCACCGTCACTGTCACCCATTTCGATGTAGGCCCGTGCCAGATCAAGTTTGGTGGCGGCTTCATCGGTACCGGCGAGGAAGTCAAAGTCATCCTCGTCGTCCAGAGCGCTCTCATCAATATTCAATCCGCTATCACTGCGAGCGAAGCCTTCATCGAGTGAGTCTGACGCCACAGGCACTACTTCGTCCTCCAGCTCTTCAGGAGCCGGTTCGGCCTCAGCAACCTCTTCTGTCTGCTCCGCCAGCTCTTCCGGATTCTGCTGATCAACGCCCGGCTCATCAGCCTCGGATTCGCTGAGTGCATCTTCCAGCCCAAGCTCATCTTCCAGGGATGGTTCGTCTTCCTGAGGACCTGCAGGTTCTCCGTTATCAGAGAACTCTTCCATCAGCGCCAGATCTTCATCAGATACATCCAGCTCCAGGTCATCCAGATCGGATTCTCCAAGCTCCAGTTCAGAAGGCTCATCGTCCTCGCCGGCAACCTTATCCAGCTCCGCATCAAGCTCGTCCAGGAAGGACTCGTCAAGCGAATCAGACTCCAGGTCCAGATCCGATACCTCGGTGCCTTCCTGCTTAACTGGCTCTTCTTCCGTCGACTCAAGGTCGTCATCAAGATCGAAGCCCAGCTCAAGATCGTCTTCCTGATCCGAACCTGTACCAGACAGATCCGCCCCAACCGGCTCCGCTTCATCGGCTTCCAAGGAGGGCTCACCTGAACCGGCGAGCGCGTCGTCTTCAAAGGCCGACTCGAAATCCAGACTGAAGTCATCTTCTTTGGATTCGGAAGTCCCGGTTGCCTCATCCAGACCGGAATCCAGATCCAGGGAAGCGTAATCGGTTTCGGTGGCGGACTCGTCTTCAGACTCCGATTTTTCACCAATGCCGGACAGATCGTACTCAATCATGTCATCCCGGCCATCGGATTCTTTGCTGACATCGGATTCCAGCTCACCGAACTCATTTTCGTCGGCGGACCCTGAAGTGGCTTCAAATTCGTCCGCTTTCAGTTCGTCGGAGATATCCCAGTCATCCGAAGCCTGCTCGGTAGCCGGCTCCTGCTCTGGCTGACTGCCGAACGAATCCGAACGCAGTTGAGATTCAAGGTCGTCGATGCTGGGCATCGCTTCAGCTTCAGCAAGGCGCTCCCGGAGCGATTCAGCTTCCTGGATAGCGGCCTCATCATCCAGCGCTTCAACTTCACGGTACTGCTTTTCAAACGCGTCACGATCCTGATTGTCCGCATACACAGACAACAGCTTCAGGCGCAGATCAGTGCGGCTGGGCTCACGTGAAATGGCGTTTTCGAGCACCTGGGCTGCCTGATCGTGACGACCGTAGGCAACATAGGTTTCTGCTTCGGCAATGGCATCACCGGCTTCCGCCTCTGCCTCACCCTCATCTTCGAGACTGAGGTCGAACGAATCACCGCCTTCGCCCTCATCACTGTTCAACTGGTCGTAGAACTCTTTCTCGCGATTGGCATTGCGTCTTGCCACGAGCAGCAACAACAGAAGCAGAAGGATAAGGCCACCACCGAGGGCAATCTGATACATCGGATTGTTCAGAATACCGTCAATAACGTTACCCGGAAATGCCTTTTCAGGCGCCGTTACTGGCTGCTGCGGTTTTGGCTGCTGGGCCTGGGGGACGGCCGCTGGCTCAGGTTCAGATGATGATTCCTGCTCGGTAACGGCAGGCTGCTCTGCCACCACCTCATCCGCAGCGCCCGCGTCGACATCACCACCAAACGGCTCTTCACCTGCAATATCTGGTTCGTCCGGGGCCATGACGCTCTCTTCTTCCGCCATCGCTGTGTCGGCCGATTCACCATCAGCGGCTTCATCAGCCTGGCCGTCTGCTACCGGTTCTTCGCCGGTGCTGGCACCCAGATCACCTTCTACAGGTGCTGTCGCTGGGTCAGCGTCAGACTCGGTCACGCCAGTGTCGGTCGGGGCCGGAGACTCTTCCTCCGACACCATACCCTGCATGTCCGCCAGTTGGCTGTTCTTCAGCTCCAGCAACCGCTGCAGGGTCTCAACCTGGTCCTGCAGATCCTGGACACGGGTATTGAGCTCGTCATTTTCGCGTTTTGCGGCTTCCAGCTCTTCCATCGCAACTGCGGAACCGGCATCAACACCGCCAGGCAGATCACCATCACCACCGGCAGAACCACCGTCTTCGGTAGACCGGGATTCCGATTCATCGGCAACCAGCAGGCGCAACTCATCACCCGCTGCCGCCTGAGTAGCACCCTGGCCTGCTGCGGCCTGGGCGGTATCCGTTGCATCAACGGTTCTCGGAGACTGGAATTCCTGGTTCTGCTGTGCAACTACCCGGTTGGCTTCAGCGCGGCTACGGCTCCGAATCTGATCCAGAGAGGGAATCCGCAACACCTCACCACGCTTCAGGCGGTTAATATTCCCACCAATGAACGCGTTAGGATTCTGATCCTGAATCGCGAGCATAACCTGCTGCATGGAAACCGAACCATCCGGACGTACCTGCTGGGCAATAGTCCAGAGTGTGTCGGAGGCACCTGTCGGACCAAACGTATCTGCCCGATAGCCCCGCGACACTGAGCCTTCAGCTGCCGCCTGACGGCGGACAGATTCCTGGCTGCGCGCCGGCTGCTGTCGGGTGGCTGTCGTGGCCGGAGCACTGATTTGCTCCTCAATACCAGATTCCTCGGCGTAGACCGGAGGATCGACCAGCACGGCATATTCCCGCATCAGGCGACCATTGGGCCAGGTCAGCTCGAGGAGGAAATTCAGATACGGCTCGCGTACCGGCGCCCGGGAGGAAACATTGATGGCCAGGTTGCCATCCGTCCCGGTAACCACTTCAAACCTTAATTGACTCAGAAACTGGTGGCGGTCCAGGCCGACGCGCTCATAGGCGGCCTCCGGTGCCACATTGACGAACACTTCACCGGGATCAACACCGCGACTCTGATTCAGTGATATTTCTGCATCCAGTGGCTCATTCAGCCAAGACTGGAGCTCAATTTCTCCAAGTCCAAGCGCCTGAGCCATTCCAGAGCCGAGCCCTCCCGCCAGCGCCAGGGCAACCGCAAGCTTGCGTACCTTCATGCTTATTCCTTTCCAGTCTCCGTTATTCTTTACTGCCGTATCTCAACAGAATCGGACGAGGTTGGATGACTTTCGCCTTGTTATTTCTCGTTTTTATATCGCAATTATACCGTTCGGTTTGGCAAGTATTGTTGATAAAACCCGTTTTATCAATCAATCAGCTGCAATCCTTGCACCGTTTTTTTATCTATCGGGCGGAACTCCTTAGCGCCCTTGAAAATAACAGGGGCGGACGCTGAAATCAGCCTCCGCCCCTGACCGGCTTGCAAAAAACCGGACACAGTTGGCATTAATTACCGCTGTGTAACACTTTTTAACGTTCCTGAAGGATTCGCAGCATCCGACGCAGCGGTTCTGCAGCACCCCACAGCAACTGGTCACCCACTGTGAAAGCGGAAATGTATTCCGGCCCCATAGACAACTTGCGAATACGACCAATAGGAATGCTCAATGTGCCGGTCACTTTCGCCGGAGTGAGCTCCTGCATGGTGGCATCGCGATCATTGGGAATGACCTTTACCCAGTCGTTGGCCTTGGCCAGAATGCCTTCGATTTCGGAAACCGACAGATCTTTCTTCAGCTTGATGGTCAGCGCCTGACTGTGGGAGCGCATGGCGCCAATCCGCACGCAGATACCATCAATAGGAATCGGGTTATCGCTACGACCCAGAATCTTGTTGGTCTCGACGCCCGCTTTCCACTCTTCCTTGCTCATGCCGTTATCGAGCTGCTTGTCGATAAACGGAATCAGACTGCCCGCCAGCGGCACACCGAAATACTCGGTAGGGAAATCGCCGGAACGCATGGTATCGGTCACCTTGCGATCGATGTCGAGGATGGCAGAAGACGGATCATCCAGCTCAGATTTGACGCTCTTATTCAACGCGCCCATCTGGTTCAACAGTTCCCGCATATTCTGGGCACCAGAGCCGGACGCCGCCTGGTACGTCATCGGGGACACCCACTCGATCAGATCCTGCTCCAGCAGGCCACCCAGGGCCAGCATCATCAGGCTCACGGTGCAGTTACCGCCGATATAATCCTTTACGCCCTTATCCAGGGCCGCATCAATCACGTTACGGTTAACCGGATCCAGCACGATCACAGAGTGATCGACCATACGCAGGGTGGATGCCGCATCAATCCAGTAACCGTCCCAGCCTGCATCACGCAGCTTCTGGTAAACCTCGGTGGTGTAATCGCCGCCCTGACAGGTAACGATCACATCCATCCCCTTGAGGATGTCGATATCGAACGCGTCCTGCAGTGGTGGAACGCCGTCTTTGCCTACGTCCGGGGCCGGCTTCCCTGCCTGGGAAGTGGTAAAAAACACCGGATCGATGTCGGCAAAATCATTTTCTTCACGCATGCGTTGCATGAGGACCGAGCCCACCATGCCACGCCAACCTACAAGTCCAACTCGCTTCATGTGCGACCTTTGAACCTCGTTTTATGCCCACCCTCTACCGTTATCGCTGGCAGGGACAGGATGGATGATCCCGCAACGGCTGCATCCTGCCGTTGTCGGGTCTCGATTAAGTAAACCAGTGGTGCGTTAAAGCGCGTTCAGAACCGCTTCACCCATGTCGCGGGTAGATACCTTCTGACCGCCTTCCGACATAATGTCGGCGGTACGCAGCCCCTGGTCCAGCACCTTGCTGACCGCCGCCTCGATGGCCAGGGCAGCTTTCTCCTTATTCAGGCTGTAACGTAACATCATTGCAGCACTGAGGATGGTAGCCAGCGGGTTGGCAATGCCCTGTCCGGCAATATCCGGCGCCGAGCCGTGACACGGCTCATACATACCCTGCTTGTCGGAATTCAGTGACGCAGAGGGAAGCATGCCGATAGAACCGGTAAGCATTGCCGCTTCGTCAGAAAGAATATCACCAAACATGTTGCCAGTCACAATCACGTCAAATTGCTTTGGCGCACGGACCAGCTGCATGGCAGCGTTGTCCACGTACATGTGGGAAAGCTCCACATCCGGGTACTCGCGCTTCAGGTCTTCCATGATTTCCCGCCACAGCACGGTTACTTCCAGCACGTTGGCCTTGTCAACCGAACACAACTTCTTGCCCCGTTGCTGGGCCGCCTCGAAGGCAACCCGGCCAATACGCCGAATCTCGGACTCGGTGTACTGGTAGGTGTTGTAGCCCTGGCGCTCACCGCTTTCCAGCTCACGCACACCACGAGGCTGTCCGAAGTAAATACCACCGGTCAGTTCGCGGACGATCAGAATGTCCAGCCCGGAAACCACCTCAGGCTTCAACGACGAAGCAGACGCCAGCTGCGGATACAGAATGGCCGGACGCAGATTGGCGAACAGCTCAAGGTTGGAACGCAGGCCCAACAGCCCTTTTTCCGGGCGCTTCGCCATCGGCAGGCTGTCCCACTTTGGACCGCCTACGGCCCCCAGCAGAATCGCATCGGCCTTACGGGCCTTCTCCAGGGTTTCTTCAGGCAGCGGCGTATCGGTTTCATCAATCGCCGCACCACCAACGAGAGCAGACTCAAAACTCAGACCCAGACCGAACTGGTCATTCACCTTATGCAGAACCTTCTCCGCTTCTGCCACAATCTCCGGACCAATGCCGTCGCCCGGCAGGAGCAATACATTACGGGACATAATCCAATTCCTTGTTAGTCAGTTTCCAGTATTAAACAACCAGGGAGCGGTCTTGCGCCGGGATTCTTCATAAGCGCGAATGGTATCCGCATCTTCCAGGGTCACGCCGATGTCGTCCAGACCGTTCAGCAGGCAATGACGACGGAAATCGTCCACCTCAAAACTGAACGACTCGCCACCGGGCGTCGTCACCGTTTTCGCTTCGAGATCGACCGTCAGCTGATAGCCTTCATTCTCTTCAGTTTCCCGGAACAGCCTATCAACCACTTTTTCATCTAAAACAATGGGTAAAAGTCCATTCTTAAAGCAGTTGTTGTAGAAAATATCAGCAAAACTCGGCGCAATAATCACCCGGAAACCGAAATCATCCAGCGCCCATGGCGCGTGCTCACGACTCGAACCACAGCCAAAATTGGTCCGCGCCAGCAACACGCTGGCGTTTTTGTAGCGATCCTGGTTCAGCACAAAGTCCGGATTCAGGGGGCGGTTGGAGCAATCCTGATCCGGATTGCCTTCATCCAGATAACGCAGCTCATCGAACAGGTTCGGGCCAAAGCCCGTGCGCTTGATGGACTTCAAAAACTGCTTGGGAATGATCATGTCCGTGTCCACATTGGAACGGTCCATGGGGGCAACAGTGCCCTGGTGTTGCGTAAATGCTCGCATGGTCTCTCTCCTGTGGCTCAGTTCATCAATTCACGGACATCAACGAAGTGGCCAGTCACCGCTGCCGCGGCGGCCATGGCCGGGCTCACCAGGTGAGTACGGCCACCAAAGCCCTGACGACCTTCGAAGTTCCGGTTGGAGGTAGACGCACAATGCTCGCCCTGCCCCAGCTTGTCGGCGTTCATGGCCAGACACATGGAACAACCCGGATCACGCCACTCCAGACCCGCCTCGATAAAGACCTTGTCGAGACCTTCCTGCTCCGCCTGGGCTTTTACCAGACCGGAACCCGGAACCACCATCGCCTGCTTGAGGCTGGCAGCCACCTTACGGCCCTTAACCACCGCCGCAGCTTCCCGCAGATCCTCAATCCGGCTATTGGTGCAGGAACCGATAAACACGCGATCCAGCTTGATATCGGTAATCTTCTGGTTCGGCTGAAGGCCCATGTACTTCAACGCGCGGACGATCCCCTCGCGCTTGATGGGATCCTCTTCCTTTGCGGGATCCGGCACCGCGCCTTCAACACCAACCACCATCTCCGGCGACGTACCCCAGCTCACCTGAGGCTGAATGGCGGAACCGTCCAGCTCAACCACTTTGTCGAACACCGCATCATCGTCGCTGTGGAGTGTGCGCCAGAATTCAACCGCCTTGCCCCAGGTCTCACCCTTGGGAGAAAACGGACGACCTTTGACATACTCGATGGTGGTGTCATCCACTGCCACCATACCCACCCGGGCACCGGCTTCGATGGACATATTACAAATGGTCATCCGGCCTTCCATGCTCAAACCACGGATCGCCTCGCCACCAAATTCAATGGCGTAACCGGTACCACCGGCGGTACCAATCTCGCCGATGATCGCCAGAACCACATCCTTGCCGGTCACACCCGCGCCCAGCTTGCCGTTCACCTTTACCAGCATGTTCTTCATCTTCTTCTGGACCAGGCACTGGGTCGCCAGAACATGCTCCACTTCAGACGTGCCGATACCATGAGCCAGACAGCCAAAAGCACCGTGAGTAGAAGTATGAGAATCACCGCAGACAATGCTCATGCCCGGCAACGTCGCACCCTGCTCCGGCCCAATCACGTGCACGATACCCTGGCGCTGATCCTTGATCTTGAACTCGAGAATCCCGAATTCGTCACAGTTCTTGTCCAGCGTCTCCACCTGGGTGCGGGACACCGGGTCCACAATCCCGTCGATGCCTTTGTCACGATCCGTGGTCGGTACGTTATGATCCGGCGTGGCGATGTTGGCATCAATCCGCCAAGGCTTACGGCCGGCCAGACGAAGGCCTTCAAAGGCCTGAGGTGATGTCACTTCGTGCAACAATTGACGATCAATGTAAATCAACGCGGAACCATCGTCCCGCTGCTTGACCAAATGGTCGTCCCACAATTTGTCGTATAAAGTCTTGCCCGCCATGATTCTCTCTCACTCTCTGGGGGTTTCTGTTTCTGCTTCGAATGGTGACATCATACCCCTGCGTCACGAATAACCTCAATTCATGTTTTTTATGCTTTGCATTCCAAACAGGAATCAACAATAGTAGAGCCATACTTCGGCGCAGGTCACGAACGGGCGGGTAAGGCCCCATACGCTCTGCGCGCCTGCTGGCATTTGTCACCAGACGGCATGCTGTGATTACCGATAGCGGGTTTGGGTGGCCTCTCCCGAAAATGTCGGAGGCCATGGATGGCCGGAGAGAAGCGCACATGGATGTGCTTGTAGCGGTTTTCGGGAGAGGCCACCCAAAGCCGCGCTCACACCAACGTCAAAGGTTCTGCCCAATGGACGCAAACTCCCTGAAAGCATTCCTGACAATCGTCGACCAGGGTTCCTTCTCAGAAGCCGCTGAAACCCTGCACCTGACACAGCCGGCCATCAGCAAACGCCTGGCCGCCCTCGAAGGCCAGCTAGGCACCCGACTGATCGACCGCAGCAACCGCGAAATCCGCCTGACCGAATCCGGCACAAGGCTCCTCCCCCATGCCCGCAAAATCCTCGACGAAATCCACAACGCCCGCATGGCCCTCACCACCAGCGCCGACAGCATCGGAGGTGAACTCCACGCCATCGCCAGCCACCACATCGGCCTGCACCACCTGCCCAACTGGCTGCGCCGCTACCGCCGGGAATACCCTCAAGTGGATCTGCATCTGCAATTCATGGAATCCGATGCCGCCTACGACCAGATGAATAAACGCAATGCTGAACTGGCCTTTGTGACCCTCAGCGACAGCATGAATCCGGAGTTCTCCATCCTCGCCCAGTGGCCAGACCCAATGGCCTTCGTGGTTGGGAAAGAACACCCTCTCGCAACACTGGCGAGCCCTTCGCTTTCTGACCTCGCGCCACACCCGGCGCTGCTACCGGATACCAGTACCGCCACCTACCGGGTGGTCAGCCGTCTGTTCCTGGAAGCCAACCTCACCCTGAGACCCCTGATGCCAACCAACTATCTGGAAACCATCAAAATGATGGTAAGCGTTGGCCTTGGGTGGAGCATTTTGCCGGTCAGCATGCTCGATAACAGCCTGAAAGTGCTTGAAGTTCCCCACCCTGTTACCCGGGTTCTGGGTGCCGTGGCGCTGTCCCGCCGACAACTGGGTAGTGCCGCGCAGGCATTGCTGCAGATAGTGGAAGAGGAAGAAACGCGACCAGAGTCCGGTCAATGAGCTAGCTGGGGTTCCGGCGGCGGCTGCAAGCCCCGCCAGGTCACGATAATCGCAAGGGCCATTGCGGCGGCACCACCCCAGAACGCCGCGGAGGTACTGAAACCATCCACCAGGAAACCGGATAACCATGCACCGAGCGCCCCGCCGGCGCCGAAGGTCAGGCCACTGTATAGAGCCTGACCCTGGCCATGATGGTGCTTACCGAAAAAGCCCTGAATGTATTGGACGGATACTGCATGCAACGCGCCGTAAGAAGCCGCATGCAGCAGTTGGGCAAAGATCAGTACCGGCAATACCGACGTCAGCTCGGCAATCAGGCCCCAGCGGATCATCGTCAGCACCAGCGCCCCCAGCACCACCTGCCGTACACTAAAACGCCGGGATAGCCTGTGCATAATCAGAAACAAGCCTATCTCTGCGATGACTCCGAGTGACCACAGTAACCCGATGGCCAGTTTGCCGTATCCATGTTGTTCCAGGTGGATACTGAAGAAGGTGTAGTAGGCACCATGTGATACCTGAAGCAGAAAATTCATCGCGAAAAAAGCGATCACAGCCGGATGAGTGACAATTGCTTTGAGGCTACCGACAGGTGCAGATTGCTGCTTGCGCTCGCCACGCTCGGAAGGCACCAGAAATGCCGAGACCGCAATCCCTGCAAATACCGGCAATAACAGCCACGGCAAGTACTGAATCTCCACCAGTTCCAGTAGCCCGCCGACCAGAGCCACTGCGCCGATAAATCCTACAGAGCCCCAAAGACGAACCTTGCCGTACTTGTCCCGATGCTTGCCGAGTACCCGCAGGGTAATGACTTCATACAGCGGCAAAATGGCGTTCCAGAAAAAGGTGAACACCAGCATGACCAGCAACAGACCGTAGAATCCGGGTTCCAGAAACACGCCGGCGAAAAACAGCGAGCCGAAAATAGCACCAAATCGTACCAGGCGGACCCGCTGGCCGGTCCGGTCACCGATGTAACCCCAAACGCTGGGTGCCACGATCTTGGTTAGCTGGATGGTCGCCATCAATGTGGCAATCTGGAGATAGGAGTAGCCCTGCCCCTCAAGATAGAGGGACCAATAGGGCAAAAGCCCTCCAAGGAGGGCGAAAAACCAGAAATAGAGGTTCGACAGCCGCCAGTAGATGGTAGCGCCTCCCCTGAATCAGAGCTGGCCGAGGACCGGCGTGGTGACTTCTACATCGCCGTTCTGACCGCGATGACGCAGGTAATGGTCCATCAGGACGATCGCCATCATGGCCTCGGCGATGGGCGTCGCGCGGATACCTACACAGGGGTCGTGCCGACCAGTGGTGATCACCTCCACCGGGTTGCCGTCTACATCAATACCCTTGCCGGGCAACCGCAAGCTTGATGTTGGCTTAAGGGCGATACTGGCAACAATCGGCTGGCCGGAGGAAATGCCGCCCAGTACACCACCGGCATTGTTGGAAAGGAAGCCTTCTGGCGTCATCTCATCCCGGTGTTCTGTTCCTTTCTGCTCGATGCAATCAAAACCGGCACCGATCTCCACACCCTTGACCGCGTTGATGCTCATCAGGGCGTGGGCAAGATCGGCATCCAGACGATCAAAAATCGGCTCACCGAGGCCTGGAGGAACCCCCTCCGCAACCACATTGATGCGGGCGCCAATCGAATCCCCTTCCTTACGCAAAGCATCCATGTAGGCTTCCATTTCGGAGACCTTGTCTGCATCCGGACAAAAGAACGGATTCTGGTGAACCTGCTCCCAATCCAGCTTGTCTGCCTTGATCGGCCCTAACTGGGAAAGATAACCCCGAACTTTGATCCCGAGACGCTGCTCAAGAAACTTCCGGGCGACGGCGCCGGCAGCAACCCGCATGGCGGTTTCCCTGGCGGAAGAGCGGCCACCCCCACGATAATCCCGGGCACCGTACTTATGGTGATAGGTGTAGTCTGCGTGGGCCGGGCGGAACTGGGCAGCAATCTTGGAATAGTCCTTGGAACGCTGGTCGGTGTTTTCGATAATCAGACCAATCGGTGTGCCCGTGGTTTTGCCCTCAAACACACCAGACAGAATCCGAACCTCGTCCGCCTCACGACGCTGGGTCGTATGCCGGGAAGTACCGGGTTTGCGGCGATCCAGGTCCCGCTGCATATCCTCTTCTGACAGCTCCAGGCCCGGAGGGCAACCGTCGATAATGCAGCCCAGGGCCGCGCCGTGACTTTCACCAAAGGTGGTGACGGTGAACAGCTTTCCGAATGTATTTCCCGACATAATTCAGCACTTTATACAGGTTTTGTAATTTACGATCTTAGCTTTTTCGGGCCTGCCATTCACGCAGATCCCGGGCAGTGACCAGGAATACGCCATCGCCGCCGTTCTCGAATTCCAGCCAGGTTAACGGCAAATCCGGGTAGGCATCATCCATGGCACCCCAGGAGTTGCCAACCTCCACAATCAGGAGTCCGTCGTCGGTGAGGTAATCGGCAGCCTGGGCAACTATGCGGTGGGCAATGTCCAGCCCATCGTCTCCGGCAGCCAGGCCCAGTTCGGGCTCATGGTGATACTCGGCCGGCATGTCTGCAAGGTCTTCCGCATCCACATAAGGCGGATTACTGACGATTACGTCGTAGCGACCTTCAATGTTGTCGAAAACATCCGACTGAATCGCGCGTACGCGACCCTCCAGTCCATGAAGTTCAATATTGGACTCAGCTACGGCGAGGGCATCCGCCGAAACATCAGACAGATCCACTTCCGCCTCGTCAAAAACCGTCGCCGCGCCAATACCGATACAGCCGCTGCCAGTACACAAATCCAGAATTCGTTGAACCTGCGTAGCGCCCAACCAGGGCTGAAGACCGTTCTCCAGCAGTTCGCCAATCGGCGAACGGGGAACCAGAACGCGCTCATCAACGTTGAACGGCATCCCCATAAACCAGGCTTCGCCAAGCAGGTAAGCAATCGGAATACGCTCGTTGACCCGACGCTCTACGCGCTCGAGAATCAGTTCCCGCTCTAAACGGGTCAGTCGCGCATCCAGAAACAGATTGTTGTTTTCCAGCGGCAGATGCAGGCTGCGCAATACCAGCTGAACGGCCTCATCCCAGACGTTATCAGTGCCATGGCCAAAGTAGATTGGCGAAGCCGCAAAACGGGAAACCGTGAACCGAAGCAGGTCACGGATAGAGTGCAGGTCGTCAACGGGACTGGTCAAAACTTAGCTTCCTGGTCTGGCTAATGGTGCGCGGCATTATACGCGCATTGCGGCGCGGGCTGCAGCTCTTGTGGCTCAGAGAGCCAACGGGCCGGAGCTGCTGCGGCTTTGTTCAAACCGGTCCAGAGCGGCCAACATTCGCTCCCGGCCCAGTTGTATCAGCTCCGGGGCCTTGTGATAGTCGTAGCTTCTGCAGGCATTCTTGGGAATGTTAACCAACAGATCCGGTGGGTAGCCGGCAATCTTGTACTGCACTAACGCGCTTTGCATGGTCTCGATGGTCAGGTTCATTACATCGAATTTGCCAATGCCCAGCTTGTCCCAGTCGATGGTCTCGTGCTCGTCACGATGTCTGGACCGCCCCGATTCGTCTTCACGCTTTTTCTCGGGCGCCGTCTTTTTTGCCATTTCCCGGCTTATTTTCTGTTCCGGCGACTCACCGCTCTCGGATTTTCGTGAACCCAAGGTTTTCAGGGTATCCCAATCAAACCAGCGGGACGCCTTTTCGCGAATGGCATCGACCCATTCATCCATATCGCTACTGGTTTCTTCCGGAGCAAACGCCGCGTCTGGAATGCGCCTTTGTTGGTCATCCTCACCGCTCAGGTTAACGGCCATTACCAGATCTGCATGGGCTGAGATGGTGGGAATAATAGGCAACGGATTTAGCAGTGCGCCATCCACCAATACCCGGCCGTTGAGCACCAGAGGCGTCACCACGCTGGGTATGGCAATGGAGGCGCGGATAGCCTGGTCCAGCGGGCCTTCCTGAAACCAGATTTCCTTATGGGCCAGAAGATCTGTTGCTACGGCGGTGTAAGCAATGGGCAGATCCTCAATACGCGTATCGCCCAGAATATCCCGCACCACAGAAAAGACTTTTTCTCCACGAATAGCGCCGACAGAAGTGAAGGTCACATCCAGCAATCGCAAGACATCAAACTGGCCGAGCCCGGTCACCCAGTCCTTGTAGTCTTTCATCTTACCGGCACCGTACATGCCACCGATCAGGGCGCCCATGGAGCAGCCGGAGATGGCAACGATCTCGTAACCACGCTCCTGAAGGACTTCAATCGCACCGATGTGGGCATAGCCACGGGCGCCGCCGCTACCAAGGGTGAGTGCAACGGTTTTGCCCTTGCCAGGCAATGGCTCCATGCGCTCGGTACTGGCCGGCGCTGACGCCGCAGAAATACCAGAACTGGTCACTACCGACGTGACGCCGTCCTCCGCGGCTGCGGTTCTGCCGGACGCCTCCTTTTCCGGGCTATCCTTTTCTGCCATTTCCTTACCTCTTGATAACCAGCACCTCAACCCGGTTACCCTGCCGAGTCGGGTCATTCATCGGGACGGCCGGCCCAACCGGAACAATGCGTATCTGACTCAGCGAAATACCCGTCTTGCCCAGCAGCGCGGCCAGGCTTTCGGCCGCAGCGCGGGAACGCTCCAAAGCCGCTTCGAGCGGCTCATCCTGCTCGAGATCGGTGAACGAGGCCAGCACCACTTCCGCATCATCGCCAGCCCAGTCATTCAGGGTTCGCCGATCATCCGCTGACCACTCAAAACGAAACGTCACTCCGCCGGACCAGGGGATCACCAAAGGCCCCTGAATCGGGCCAACTCCAATGGTATACCCGGGAATGGCCGCACCGAAACCAACATTCAGATGCTCAACCCAGACATACTCTCTCAGGTTGCCTCTTGTCACGGTGTAGACAAGGGTCAACCACTGCTGTCCGTCCTCTGCCGTTGTGGCGGCAACCAGGTAATCCTGAGTGGCGTCCCGCCCCAGAAGGCGGGATTGCTGGAAAATCTGGTTGGCCCAGACATTACTGCGGCCACAGGCGATGCCGGCACACTCAAATAGAATTTTCGCACCACCGGCAGACAATTGCTGGTAGTAATGGGCCCGCGCAGCCTGACGATTCGCATCCCTGGAGATTTCAAACAGCTGGCCCTGCCCCTGCACCGGCAAACGAGCCATGGTCTCGGAGCGGATTTCATCACGGATTTCCCGAACCGGACTAAAAAGCACCAGATGGCCAGCAGACTGTATCTCGACCGTGGATTCAAGCGTTGACTGCGGAAAAGGGGCTGGCGCGTCTTCAGGCCACGCCGCCATTGCAGGAATGGTAAAACATAACCATACAAGGCCGGCCAGCGCACCGACCATCGAGGAATTACCACGATCAATCATGTAAGAGAAACCTGTTAATCGCTTCGGCAACGGGAGTCACCTCCCCGTCAAGATGACAATGATGCCCACCGGGCACATCGACTGTTTCAAGGTTGGGGACCAGATCGGCACGACTATCGAGCCCGCCGCGGGAAACCAGCAACCCTTCTTCTGCCCTTACGAATAAAGAGGGTGTCTGGATGGCAGACAAAGACGCCCTCACCTGTTCTTCGGTCATCATCAGCGGTGTCGGGTGGCGTAAACGGGCATCCGTGCGCCATATAAACCCGCCAGTTTCCGTGCGCATGTTTCTGGGCACCAGCGTTCTTGCCGCCTCGGGGCTCAGGGGGCTCAGCCCGCCCTCACGGATTCGGGCCGCGCTCTGAATATCCGGATAGACCGCCGGAGCAGCCGAACCAGCCCTGCGTTTCTGTAATGCCCGCCGCAACTGGGGGATCGTCTCACGTGCTGGCCGACTGAGCGCGCCCAGACTGTCAATCATCACCAGTCTGCGCACCCGTTCCGGGAATGCGGCGGCGTAAAGTGCGCAGACAATCCCGCCGAGAGAATGCCCCACAAGATCCAGAGGGTAACGTTCGCTTTCAGGAAAATGCCGTTCCACCAGTTCGGATAGATCCCCGACGTAGTCCATCAGCCAATAGCTGTAACCCGGTGGCCGGTGGCCCGAGTGTCCGTGCCCTGCCATATCCACCGCATGTACCGTGGTGTTCTCGGCCAACAACGGCGCCAGTCGGGCAAAAGACATGGCGTTGTCGAGCCAGCCGTGCAGAAGGATTGCAGGTGGTCGTGAGCTTTCCTCGCTGGAGCTCGGCCAGGTCAGACCCGAAAGAGTTATGTTATCCAGGGGCCAGTGCATTTCATGGCAGCCGGCCTGTGGTTCTGGAACGCTACCGGGCAACGAGGTCTCCGTCATTCGGTAGCGGCCTTACATGGTGTGGGTGGGACGATCGGAACTCAGCGAGCCGGCCAGGTAGGATTCAATCTTGGTGCGGGCAGTTTCGTCATCGCCATTGAACTGCACGCCAATGCCTGCGGCCCGGTTTCCCTGAGCACCCTTGGGGGTAATCCAGATCACCTTGCCAGCCACCGGAATTTTCTCCGGCTCATCCATCAGGTTGAGCAGCAGAAACACCTCATCGCCCAGCTGATATTGCTTCTGGGTAGGAATAAACAGGCCTCCCTGGCGGATATAGGGCATGTACGCCGCATAGAGAACCGCCTTGTCCTTGATCGTCAGGGTTAGAATACCGCTGCGTGCTCCGAATCCGGGCCCCATATCAAATACCTTTTACGCAAATTTACTGATATTTCGCAATGATAGCAGTTGATCCTGAACAACGCTCACGTTGTCTGCCGCTTCCGGGGCATCAACTCCCGCCAGGCCAGTAGAAGCTGAGTGGCCTCAAGCTCCGGGCTTGCGTTATATACGCCCGCACTCCGGCTTTCCCGAACCCGCTCCAGCAATTGATGAGCGCGCCACGGCGGGTTGGATCTGGCCAGATAGCCCAACATGTCTGCTGCCTCCGGGTCCTGAACTTCGCCCCCGGCACCACAACGGGCCAGGTCCGCGGCCCAGCTTTCAAACAGCCATAATGTATCGTCCAGTCCCAGCGTTTTGAAGCGGCGGGCGGCGTCTCCTACCGTCATCTGGCCTTTCATGAACTGTCGAAATGCCTCGAAGGCCTCATCCCTCTGCGCAAGAAACTCGCCAGTGGCATACTCCAGCGCCAGCCTGGGAGCATTACCCGCCAGCATCAGGCTTTTGGCCAGAGTGTCCGGCGACGGGCGGATGGATTCCTCCAACTCGGATACCCGGGCAGACAGCCATCGCCCGGCATCCTCGGCATCAGGTAACGGTATTGTCAGGGCCTGGCAGCGGGATCGTATGGTGGGAAGTACCGGCCGCCCGGATTCCTGGAGCAGCAACAGGGTCACATCCGGCAAAGGCTCTTCCAGAGTTTTCAGCAATGCGTTGGCGGCGTTGATGTTGAGCTGATCCGCCCGGTCGACTATGGCCACCTTGCGGTGTGCAACCTGTGGCGAGGCCACGGCAAACGTCGACAGCGCGCGGATCTGGTCCACCTTTACCATCCGGGACTTTTCCGGTGAATACACCCGGACATCGGGATGACTGTTCGCCGCGATCAACTGACACTGACGACACTGACCGCACGCTATCGGTGCTCCGTTGTCTAGCCCGACCTGCTGGTCGCACAACAGCAGCCCAGCGACGGCTTCTGCCCACGCCCTTTTCCCCACGCCCTGCTCACCAACGACCAGCAGCGCGTGAGGCAACCGATCCTGGGCAAGGCGTTGCTGCACCGTGCTCCAGGCGCGGCCGAGCCAGGGCATGTCCTTCGCGATATCAGTCATGTCGGAACGTCCGTGAAGCGGGTTCAGGTTTACGACGGAGCTGTCGTTTCATCGTTTTCAATAGCCGGGTAAGCCTGCGCGCTTCGTGCGCGGAAGCTTCCTGTGTTGAGGCCGTATAGTAATGGCTGTTTACCGCCCGGGCAAAGAGACGGGCCGAAGATTCAACCTCCGGGCGCGCATCCGCCAGGCGTTCTGCCAGCGTCGCAGGGGTTTCACCGGTACGGACCGGCACGCCAACCTGTTCGCACAGCCGATGCCAGGCCAACACCACCCGACCGAATGCATCCTTGCGGGCGCCGCGGCGAATCGAAAGAGCCGAGACAATACCTGCGATCAGCAGGGTGAAGCCAACCACTCCGGCCGTCAGGTAGCCAAGTTCCTTGAGCCCGAAATTGCCCGGCAACCGGGACATCAGATCCATCTGACTCTGCCCCTGGTAACCTACCACCCATCGCTGCCAGTGATAATTGATGCGATCGAGCTGGAGCGACGCCCATTGCAGGATCGCGACATCACCGTAGCGCTGCGGCGAGGTCAAATCATTTTCCAGGAACGAGCCCTCATCGGCCACCGCATCCCGCAATCCGGATTCAATCCTGCTTGGCGCAATGGCAGCTGTCGGGTCCACCCTCACCCAGCCCTGGCCTTCCAGCCACACCTCCACCCAGGCGTGGGCATCGTACTGACGGACAATGAGGTAATCTCCGCCCGCCCCGGCGTCGCCGCCCTGATAGCCGACCACAATTCGGGCAGGAATCCCGGCGGCCCGGAAGACAAAGGTCGCCGCACCGGCATAGTGGGCACAAAAGCCCCGTTTTTCATCAAACAACAGCGCATCAACACCGTCGTCTGGCATGGTGGGCGGGCGCAACGTATAAAAATAGGCTTGCTCCCGAAAACGGCGGAGCAACGTGTTGACGACTTCCCAATGGGACAGATCTTGAGATAGTTCTCGTGCCAGCTCCCGGGCCCGGGGGTTCCCGGATGGAGGAAGCTGGAGATAGCGCCGGGTTTCTGCCGGGGAAAGGACTTCAGCCGGCGCTGGCACAGCGGAAACCCGGGCCAGGCGATAACGCACCGGGCTGTCGGCGGGGCGCTGAAAGCGGAACAAATCCTCCGGCGTACTTACCACGTTGCCCGAGACGGCTACCGAGTTATCAAGAGCAAACGCCCACCGCTGGTCTGTTGGCTCCAGCAGGATATCGTATTCATTACTTCGCAACGGCCCGACACCACCGTCGTTGTCTACCCTGGCTGGCCGCCGGAAACCGTCGGGGTCGCTCTGGCGCCAGGTCTCATCATCCAGATAATCGAGAATCAGACCCCGCCAGTAACGCTCCCGATATGGTGGCGACTCGCCCCCGAAGGTTACCCGGAACGCCCTTTCACTACTCTGGGCCAGATTGGAAATGTCGCCTGGTCGCATGGTATCGGAAATCCCGCTGCGGGCCTGACCGGACACCAACGGAACACTCCAGAGCGGCGCCATCCGTGGGAAAAAGACAAACAGCAGGACAACCACTGGCAGGGTTTTCAGTAGCAGCACACCCAGGCGCTTCCAGCCAGCCCTCAGGCTGCCGGGTAGATCCGGTGCATTGAGAATCTGAAGGCCCACCATCAGGCACCCAATGGCGGCGAACGTCAGCAATGCCCAGGCAATGTCCTGTTTGAACAGGAAGTTCACGGCCGCAAGATAAACCTGAATAAAAAACAGCACATAGAAATCCCTGGCGGACCGGGTTTCGAGCCATTTCAACCCAACGGCCAACACAAAGAACGACGCGGCGGTATCCACGGTGAATCGCCCCTGCACGGTGGCCGCATAAACACCAATCAAAGTCACCATGATTCCTGTGCGCAGCAGCCGCCCTGGCAGTTTCACCCGGCCCTTTTGTGCCAACCAGCGCCAGCTTGCCAGCACAGCGCAGGCCGCGATGAGCCACCAGGGCAGGCGATCCCATTGGGGAACCAGGAGCAGTGCAAAACTGGCAATCAACCACAAAAGCGCGTTACCGGGGATGGCTTCGATGGGCGCCTGTTCTGCCGGTTTTGCGGAGAAAACTCTGGCTATGGTCAATCTCATCCAGATACTCCCGCTTTCGCATTCTCGGCCTGACGGGTACCAAAAGGCTGACCATCTGGATCCCTCGGCGGTTGCTCGCCCCACACCGCTAGCGCACGCAGACAACGCTCTCCATGCAGTGAACCACTATCCGGCTCTATGGTATCGCCGGGCAAACTGAGACCAAACCTTGCATTCTTCTGTACCCGGTCCGCCACCATCCAGGCCAGATAACTCAGCCGCAACTCGGCATCAACGCCAGGAAACGCCTGGAAATCCAGCCAGTGCGGACTGCCTTGCTCTCCCTGCCAGTCGGCCACAATCATCTGGCCTGTGCGGGCAAAGCGTTTCCACATGACCCGCTGACTCATATCGCCTTCACGCCAGGGACGAAGGTCGGCATTGTCCTGGCCGGCCAAAGGCGCAGACGACGCGGCTTCGCTACCATCCTGCACGGTCCCGGCAGCATCGGGTGCCGGTAGAGGCCTGGGAAAGGCCACTCCGGCAGACGAAGGACGCAACCATGACCAGGCCTTTAACAGCCCGAACGGAAAACGGGTTTCGATACGGATCCGATCCGGACGAAGATAGCCGCGATGGGCAGACGGCACTGGCAGCACCACGTCCCGGGATTCACCCGGCGATACATGCACGCTCTCAACCGATGAATCCTCAACCGACAGGCTCAGGCCAAGGCCTGGGTACTTGCCTGCAGTTACCCGCAGCACAAACGGAATGTCATCACCCGCCCGACCTTCACCGGGACGGACCAGGGCAACAGAAAGACCGGACAGATTTCTGTGGGTCTGGTGCATGGCCCCCACAAACAAGGCTCCGAGAATAAACGTAAGCAGATAGATAAGGCTGTTCTGGTAATTGATTCCGGTAATCAGCATAACCAACAGCAACAAGCCGTACACCACGCCGGCCGCGGTGGGCAGAATGAAGATGTTCTTCTGGCTGAGGGTCTGGCTGTCTGCTCTCGGGATTCGGCGATTGATCCATCGTCGCCAACGGGCGTTTAAAGAGTTTCGCATCATGCTCCTGCGACTGGGTTCAGGCCCAAAAGTTCATGGAATGTGGTTGCCAGTAATCCGGACATAAAACCATAAAAATAATGGTTCCTTAACTATTTACCCTCGAGCACCGGATTCTGATCACACACCAGGCACTTTACGGTTGAAAAACTGTCGGACAAACCGAATACTGAAAAGTGATAGTATGAAGCGTATTGACTGAAGCAGTACACTCAGCAGCGCCTCTTTTGAACCGATTCAGCATGAGGCATTCACAAATGCGTCGCACACTGCTTGCAGCCGCGATCACGGCCACCACATTCACACCGTCCTGGGCCGGTGTACAAACCATGACCTCCGACGAGATGGTAGAAACCTACGTGGAGGATTCCGCCGTTATTATTGTCCCACGCCAGCAACAGAAGTCCGAAGCGGATCGTGAAAAGATTATCCGTGCCCTTACCATCTCGCCAGGTGAGCCCGTACTGAGCGAAGCTGAAGAGGAAGCGTATCGGGAAGCTCTTCGGCGTTATCTTGATGAGGGCAAGAAAGATGCGCTCTCCGATGCCGAAGAGGAATTCCTGCGCAGAGCCCTGCTGCTTCCGGTCGACGAACTGGCCAGAGCACAGCCTCCGGCGGACTTTACCCCGAGGACACTGCCCATTATCTTTGGTCAGCAACCGGAAATTCCGGATGAGCCCTTCACCCAGACGTTCCTGAATGATCAGTTGGGCATTGGCTTCGATGGCCAGAATCTGAATTTCAGTATCGGTAACCCCCCGGGCATCGATCAGATCCAGATCCCCGAAGCGATCAACGAAGGCCCCATTACATTGACTCCCCGTCCGGGCGGAGGGTTTGACCTTTCCATTCAGGTGCCCGACCAATAATTACTCAACCCCTGAAACGAAAAGCGGCGACCAGAACGGTCGCCGTTTTTTTTGTCTGCTGATTCGGTCAGACAAAAAAACGCCCCGCAGTGCGGGGCGCTATCACCACGTTAAGGTGTCAGGTCAACTTACTGGTGACCATAAACCTTCATAGTGGTGTTGGTTACAGCCAGGTTGTCTACACGGAAAGAACCGATAGACTCACCGCCGATCTCAACCGCGCCAACACCGATGTCAGCTACGAACTGAGGAATGCTGATTTCCAGAGCGTCGCCACCGGTGGCAGCAGAGGTGCCCTTGCCAACAGTGATCTGAGCCTGAGCGAACATGCTGGCTGCGTCAACAGCGCCGCCGTTCTCATAGTAGGTAGCACCGTAAACGGTCAGGTCACGTACGTTGACACCCAGGAAGTCCACGTCCATATCCATATCAGTCACGTTGAAGCCAACGTTCATGATCAGGTTGTCAGTGGCGGTATCCACACGGATGTTCAGCAGGCCGAGGTTACCCTCGATACCGATGTTGCTGGCCAGCAGAGTGGAGTCACCGCTGCCGTCAGTGGCGTTCAGAGAGGCAGAACCAACAGCCATGGCGAAATCGATCGGAGCGCCAGAGATGCTGTGAACGTCGATGAACGCGTCACCGTCGGCTTCTACGTCGATGTCGATAACCAGGTCATCCAGCATGCCGGATACGCCAGTTACCGCGCCGTTGGCATCACGCTCAACGGAGCCGCCACCGATGGAGATGTCGTTAACTGCCAGGTAACCTTCGTCAGTGTAGCGGAACTCACCGATGGAAACTTCGGTTTCCAGTTCGATGGTCACACCGGCCTGACCGGTCACGTTACCCATGGTGGTGTCGTCAAGCGCTTTCAGATCAGCTTGAGCGGCAAAAGGAGCTGCAGCAACGGCCGTTGCCAGTGCGATTTTTTTCAGGCCTTTCATAACGTTCTCCTAATTGGAACAGTTTGTTGTTATTTCCATCTTGTGCAGACTGTTTGGTGTACTTTTGTATCTGCACGGCTACAGAGTACTGCAGAGGTAACTGAATGTTCCGTGACCACCTTCACGTAATCGATACTTGGATTGTCGGACACAAAAACACTATTCAGCCGGCTCCTCATCCACATTGATGTTGAAGATCTTGTTCTCCATCTCCACAACAACCTGCTCGCCAAAAAGCGCTTTGCCTTCATCAATGGTGAAAGGCACCAGTTGGGCCAGCGTTGGTCCGAAGATATGCTCCATCTCGACCACCAGTACCCGGTCCGCCTCCGACTCTTTATTGGGATTGGCGGTTGTGTAGAACACTGCGGTCGCGCCGATCTTGCCTTTCTTTACCAGTGCAACGAGCGAACGCCGGAGTACCTCAAGGGCGACATCCGCCGGCATTTCCTCAATCTGCTTGATCCGAATCGTTTTGGTCTTGTCTCCCGTGTCGGTTACCACGGCAAACGGCTTTACCCCACCCGTCACCACGATCCGGTTTTCAAGGTCATCGACACCCTTCTGGTACATCCGCTCAAACTGTTCCTGAATCATCTCCTTGATTTCAGTTTCAGACGGCTGCTGGGCATTGACGTATCCGGGTGCCATCAGCAGGGGAACCAGAAACATCAGAAAGGTCATCAAACGGGATTTTTGCTGTGTCATACCTACTCCACTTTCCTCAGAAAGCTCGCGCAACAGGAGCGCACGGCTTTTACATTGTTTTTATGCTGGGGGTGCCCTGCTATCTCGGTTAGAATAGCCACCGGCTTTTTCTCCCCGTCCGAACAGGACGCTATTTCATTAGATCAGTGCCGCCGCAAACGCTACAACGCTGTTTTTGTGGCCTGTTTATCATTTCAGCAAGATTCCGGAGGACCCTTGGGCCGGGCAACAACACGGGAACTTACCCGGGCGACCTACCACCAGCTTATGATGCATGCCTGCCGGGCGTCTGATTTCGCCTTTCTGGGTAGCGCAGGCTATGGCTCCGGTCGCGGCACCTTATGTGGTTTCTCGGCCTTGGCCGTATGCTCGCAGGAACTGCCTGGTGCCAGTTCGGCCGCCGTTGATACCGCCAGTCTCGCCCGGGAAATGGAAGATCTTGCCGCACCATTTCAGGTAGAGCGCGGTACCGACCCGAATCATCTCACTGGCGGCTGGATTGGCTATCTGGGGTACGAACTGGGCTACGCCCGGGAACGGCGGCTGGCGCAATTGCACGAGGCCTCCACCGTTCCGTTAATGCACGCCGGGCTCTATCTCTGGACCGCAAGTTTTGACCGGAATAGCGGTCGCTACTGGCTCTGGATTCACCCGGCATGCCCTGCTTCGATTCAGGAGCAGATTGAACAATGGCTGTCGACCCCGGCAAACCGCCAGATGCACTGGCACATGGAAGCCCGGTTTGCTCCAGTACAAACGCCAGAAGAATTCAAATCGGGTGTCGAAGCCGTCAAGCGCTACATAGAAGCTGGCGATTGTTATCAGGCCAACCTGTCCCAGGCATTCTCTGGCAAATTCTGCGGCTATCCATGGCTCGCCTTCGAGAAGCTCACGGAAGCCAATCCGACGCCCTACAGCGCCTTCCTGAGAGTCGGAGACGACTCGATTCTTTCCATATCGCCAGAGCGGTTTCTGAAAATAGATCAGGGTGTAGTCGAGACCAGCCCCATCAAAGGTACACGCCCCCGGGGCTCCTCGCCGGAATCCGATGTCAAATTGGCAAATGAACTTCAGGCATCCGAGAAAGACCGCGCCGAGAACCTGATGATTGTGGACCTGTTGCGGAATGATCTCAGCCTCCATGCTGAGGCCGGAAGCGTGCAGGTTGAGCAGCTGTTTGCCCTTGAATCCTACGCCAATGTCCACCACCTGGTCAGCCATATCAAGGCCAGTTTAAAACCGGGAATCAGCCCACTTCAGGCGTTGTTCGATGCCTTTCCTGGCGGCTCCATCACCGGCGCTCCGAAAATCCGGGCGATGGAAATTATTCGCGAACTGGAACCTCACTGGCGAGGGCCCTATTGTGGTTCTGTCTTCTATTACGGACTTGATGGCCGGCTGGACAGCAACATCGCAATACGAACTCTGCTGTGCGAGTCCAACGGTACGATTCGTTGTTGGGGGGGCGGAGGCATCGTGGCGGATTCTGACCCGGAGGCCGAGTATCAGGAGACACTCACCAAGGTCAAACCACTGATGGACTTTCTGGAAAAGCTGAAGCTCTGATCTGCACCACAGCCGCACAGCCGCGGCACAGATCAGCGATTCGAAGGATCAGGCGCTGTGAATCGCGCTCGCCTTCAAAAATTCCTGTTTCAGATCGTCAAAGTTGTGCACCGCCGGGAACTGCGGGAACTCATCAATAACGTTCTGGGGCGCGTGGAACAGAATGCCCGCCTCTGCCTGGCCGAGCATGGTGGTATCGTTGTAGGAGTCACCAGCGGCAATTACCCGGTAGTTCAACAACTGGAATGCACGCACAGACTGGCGTTTCGGATCCCGCTGACGCAGCAGGTAATTGGTGATCTGACCACTCTCCGCCACTTCCAGTTTGTGGCACAACAACGCCGGATAGCCGAGCTTCTTCATCAGCGGCATGGCGAACTCGTAAAAGGTATCCGACAGAATCACCACCTGGAAACGCTCACGCAGCCAGTCGAGGAATTCCCGGGCGCCCGGCAGCGGGTCCAGAGTACCGATGACTTCCTGGATTTCCGGCAGCCCATAGCCGTGCTGGTCCAGAATACGCAGGCGCTGCTTCATCAAGACATCGTAATCAGGGATATCCCGGGTGGTTGCCTTGAGTTCTTCAATGCCGGTTTTTTCTGCAAAGGCGATCCAGATTTCCGGAATGAGTACGCCCTCAAGGTCAAGACATGCGAGTTCCACAACGGTCTCCTGAACGATAAATAAAAAGATGAGGCACCTGCGCCCCGGTTGGTGGGCGTATGATATGAAAAAGCGCGGCCAAATGCATCGTGTATCCGGTGTTGCCCATCTTTGATGGCATAAAGATATAGATCCTCATTCCTTCAGAGCATTAAAGGTTTACTGCTAAGCTAGCCACACAAGTTATTGGTACAGACTGGATGATTATGACTGATATCGACTCTCTCCGGGCCGAACTGGATGGTCAAAGCCCCAGGGCGATCCTGAAAGCCGCCCTCGCCCACTATGGCAACATTGCCATTTCGTTCAGTGGCGCCGAGGACGTCGTGCTGATCGAAATGGCTCACAAACTGACCGACAATCTCAGGGTGTTTACCCTGGATACCGGCCGACTGCACCCGGAAACCTACGAGTTTGTCGATCGGGTGCGAAAACACTACGGCATCGATATTGAAGTCCTGTTCCCGGATGCCAAAGAAGTTCAGGACATGGTCAACCGCAAAGGCCTGTTCAGTTTTTACGAAGAGGGTCATTCGGAATGCTGCGGTATCCGCAAGGTTAACCCGCTGCGCCGTAAGCTTGCCACACTGGATGCCTGGGTCACAGGCCAGCGTCGGGACCAGAGCCCCGGTACCCGGAATGAGGTGCCGGTGGTCCAGCTGGATACCGCCTTCTCAACTGATGCAAAACCACTGATAAAATTTAACCCGCTGGCAAACTGGAGTTCCAAAGAAGTCTGGGATTACATCCGCATGTCTGAGGCGCCCTATAACCGGCTACACGAGCAGGGCTTCGTCAGTATTGGTTGCCAGCCTTGCACCCGCCCGGTGCTCCCTGGCCAGCACGAGCGCGAAGGACGCTGGTGGTGGGAAGAAGCCACACACAAGGAATGCGGTCTGCATGCCGGCAACCTGATCGGCAAGTCTGGCTGAACGGCCCGAAGCTGCGCCCACAAAAAAGCCCGCGTCGCCTTAACGGCCCGCGGGCTTTTCATTGGCCCCAACCTCAGTAGGTAGGCAGCTCGATATCCTTGAACAGCTCCTGAATCTCGGAACGGCTACCTTGGTGGGCCACGGCTTCATCCACCTTTTCCTTGGTGAGATGGGGCGCGAACCGTTCCATGAAGTCGTACATATAGCCCCGCAGGAAGGTGCCTTTACGGAAGCCAATACGGGTGACCGAGGGCCTGAACAGCTTGCTGGCATCCAGCGCCACGAGATCGGTATCCACCTTGGGATCGAACGCCATACTGGCAATAATGCCGACACCCAGCCCCAACCGCACGTAGGTCTTAATGACATCGGCATCAGCTGCAGTGAACACCACTTTCGGGGTCAGTCCCCGTGACTGGAATGCCTCATCCAGCTTGGACCGACCGGTGAACCCGAATACGTAGGTAACCAGCGAGTACTCCGCCAGTTCCTCCAGAGTGAGTTCCTGGCCCTTGGCCAGAGGATGATCCTTGGGAACGATCACGCAACGATTCCACTTATAGCAGGGCATCATGATCAGGTCGTTGAACAGGTCCATGCCTTCCGTGGCGATGGCAAAGTCCACCGCACCGTTGGCGGCCATCTCTGAGATCTGCATCGGCGTGCCCTGATGCATATGCAGGGACACATCCGGGTATTCCTCGATAAAACCCCGGATCACCGGCGGCAGCGCATAACGCGCCTGGGTGTGGGTGGTCGCGATGCTCAGGTCGCCTTTACGCTGGTTACTGAACTCCTGGGCAATTTTCTTGATGCCCTCGACCCGACGCAGGATCTCCCCTGCCTCCCGGATGATGATCTCTCCTCCGGGAGTAATGCGAGTCAGGTGCTTGCCGCTGCGGGCAAACACCTCAAGCCCCAGCTCGTCCTCGAGCAAACGAATCTGTTTGGAAATGCCCGGTTGTGAGGTGAACAGGCTCTGGGCGGTGGCGGACACATTCAGGTCGTGGTGCGCAACTTCCCAGATATAACGCAGCTGCTGTAATTTCATTAATCTTGTCGCTCCCTGGATTTCCGGCCCTGAGTCAGTGCCTCAGGCTCAACTCGTGAACGCTGGTGGATTCATAACCGGATAATACGCATAAAGGATCAATTTTTCATTCTTTTTTGGTATACAAGGCAATCTGTATTCAGTGTAGACCAAATCTCTGGTTTCGCTGGCCCGACAACACCTTGCGTCAACACAGCCCTTGACTTGTGTGTGACAAAGCACACAATCGCTAGTCAAACGTGCCCAGATCCCGGGAAGCCATGCTGCTGACAACCAAATTCCTCCGGCCAACACCCGATTCCAGAGCCGTTCAACGTCAACGGCTGGATACCCTGCTGCAACCGGAATCCGGCAAACGACTGAATCTGGTTATTGCTCCGGCGGGTTATGGCAAGACCACACTGGTCAGCCAGTGGTGCGCCGGCAACAGCATGCCCACCGCCTGGCTCTCACTGGACGAGCAGGACGACAAGCCAAGGCAGTTCTGGCAGTACGTAATTGGCGCCTTCGAGCATGCCGGCCTGATAGGACTGGAGGACTGCAAGAAACTGTTGGCCAGGCAGGACGACGACGAACTCACACCCGCCATTACCGGCCTTTTGAATGTTCTCGCGGCAGATGGCAATGCCTGGTCTCTGGTGGTGGATGACTACCACGTTATCAGTAACGACACCCTCCATCGCCAGCTCGCGTGGTTTCTGGACTATCTGCCACCCGGTATCCTGGTGACCCTGGCGTCACGAACTGAGCCACCGCTGCCACTGGCCCGCTGGCGCGTCCGTCGTCAGGTTCAGGACATCCACCCCGGTCTGCTGGCGTTTTCCGAAGAGGAATGTCAGGAATTCTTCCGTAGTACGATGGCCATGGAGCTGTCCGAGGACGACATTCGGTCGATATGCCGTAAAACCGAAGGCTGGGTAGCCGCCATGCAGCTTTCAGCATTGGCCGGAAAGAAAGAAGCCGTCCTGCCCGGTCAGGCCTTGAGCTCACCGGACAGCCGACTGATTTCCGATTATGTCCTTACAGAAGTGCTTGAGCAGCTTCCCGAAGATTTGAAGGACTTCCTGCTGGAAACGGCTTGTTGTCCGCGCTTATGCGCCCCTTTGTGCAATGCCGTCAGGCAGCGCCAGGACAGTCAGGAAAAGCTGTCCAGCCTTCTGTCCCAGAATCTCTTTCTGATCCCGCTGGACAACAGCAATGAGTGGTTTCGTTACCACGACCTGTTTCGGGAAGCCCTGTTACAGCGAATCCAGAGTGCCGCCCCCTCCCATGCCTCGGAACTGCAATCCCGAGCCATTGACTGGCTACTACGCCATGGCCATGTCCAGGAAGGGATTGTCCAGATTGTCCGGCGCAACGATACAGACCATCTGGCGGCGGTTCTGGCGGAACACGGCAACAACCTGATTCATGGCGGCTATCACCTTCCGGTACTTGAATGGCTGGATGCTATCCCTGCCCACAAGATTCAGGACAGCCCGCAACTGCAGATGCTCAGAATCTGGGGCCTGTTTTTCGCAAACCGGGTGGAAAGCCTGGACCCGCTTCTGCTGGAAGTTGAGGACCTGCTGGACCGCCGTGTTGCCGATTCACACCCTGACGCGGAAGGCGCCCTGGCGTTGCACAGCGAGATTTCGCTGGTGAGATCCTACCTGGCCCGCACCCGCAACGATGAGAAAAACGCCTCGG
This sequence comes from Marinobacter nauticus, assembly GCF_003634635.1. Taxonomy (GTDB): domain Bacteria; phylum Pseudomonadota; class Gammaproteobacteria; order Pseudomonadales; family Oleiphilaceae; genus Marinobacter; species Marinobacter nauticus. The sequence goes on from NZ_RBJB01000002.1 coordinate 523,958, forward strand.
ATCTTACCCGCCAGGTGCTGAAGGACATTGATCAGATCAGCATTCCCCTGAAGTCAGTCACCTATTACGGCCTGGGCCTGGATTATTTCGGGAAGGGCGAACTGAATGACGCCGAGGAGGCTCTGGAGTCTGCCGTTCATTATGGCCAGGTAGAGCGCAAAGCCAGTACCGTTCTGTCATCCGGCGGCCTGCTCGCCTGGATTCAATACCACCGTGGCGATACCGATCTTGCTCTTGAGACGACGGGGCGAGTACGACAATGGGTGGACGAACACTATGCGGACCCCAGCCAGCCGAGACTGATCTCCTGCTGGCAAAACAGTGCATTGACAGAAATCTATCGCGAGCGAAACCAGATCAGCACCGCCGACGGATACCTGGCCCCCCTGCTCGATCATGTACGAAAGGGTACCGAACCGGGCCAGCATGTGGTGATCCAGTACGTACGGGGACACCTCGCCTTTACCCGGGGTGACCTGGAAACGGCGGTTGAGGCACTGGAAGATGCCGTGACAACCGGCCGGCGCCGGAGGGAACACATTGTATTCGAGCCCCCGGCCGCTTCCGCGTTGCTGGCAAGGTGCTACCTGAGTTCCGGCCATGCCGAAAAAGCTCGCGCCTGTTTGCAGCCCACCCTGGATCAACCAGCCACCAACCCGCTAAACCGGGAGCAGAACCAGATTGCCCTGGCCCGGGTACAGAATGCACTGGGCGAATATCAGCAGGCTCAGGACACCCTGTCCGCCCTGATACCAGCCGCAGAACGCAACGCGCACAATCGACACCTGGTAGAGATTTTACTGGTGTACGCCGAGGCGCTGGCCCACGAGGGCCGCAATGACGAGTCCGATGCCATGCTGGAGAAAGCACTGGACCGGGCCGAAAACGCAGGCTTTCTGCGCCTGTTTGCGGAAGAGAGCACTGCACTACGGGACATGCTACTGGATTTTCCCAGACTACGAACCCCGGGGCGGTGGAACCGGGAACTGCTCGGGATGCTCAGGGATCTGGCCGCCGGACAGCCTGGCGAGGCGTCTTTTAATGGCTCCCAGGAAGCCAATCACCCCATCGATACTGCCCGCCCGGGGGGCGAGCATGTAAATGCCCTGACAGAACCGTTGAGCCAGCGTGAGCAGGAAGTTCTCGTGCTGATCCACCAGGGGCTTGCCAACAAAGAAATTGCTGAGCGCATGTCCGTTGCCCCGGCTACCGTGAAAGCGCACATCAGGAACCTGTACGGCAAGCTCGGCGTGAGCCGGCGCACCGAGGCGCTGGCGAAAGCAAGGGAGGTGGGGTTGCTGGAGGATGTCGCAAAAACGTGATAAACATCACATTTGACACCAATTAAGCCTGGTCACTACGCCCTTTGGACGATCCGTTTACGCCCCTTTAAGCCCTATCATTTAACCATGGTGAGGTTAACGCCTTACCTCGAAATCTGAAATTCAGGCCTTCAGACTTCTTGTTCCGCGTTGTTTCGACGCCCGGGTTCGTTAAGAACCCCTTCCATGAGAGCCACCCCTTGCGGGCTGGCTCTTTTTTTATGGGTCAACTTACAGGCATGAGAGAAATCTAGTGTTCAATGATGCGGCGAAACGGCGGGAGTGCATCCAATAGCAACTGCCCGTAGCGTCGTGCCACAATCCTGCGGTCCAGAATGGTCACCCGCCCCGTGTCCTGTTCCGTTCGCAGCAGGCGGCCAACGGCCTGCACCAGTTTGACAGAAGCGTCCGGCACCGTGATTTCCATAAAGGGATTGCCTCCACGTTGGGTCACCCACTCGGCCAGACTGGCTTCAATGGGGTCATCCGGTACCGAAAAGGGCAATCGAGTGATCACCACGTGGTGCAGATAGCGCCCCGGCAGGTCAATGCCCTCTGCAAAACTGGCCACACCAAACAGTACACTGGGCTTACCTTCGTCAACCCGGCTGCAATGCACCCTGAGCACCTCATTCTTGGCCATATCGTCCTGGGTCAGGATCAGTTCCGGGTACTCAGGCGCCAGCGCATCACGAACCTGCTGCATCTGACGGCGCGACGTAAACAGCACCAGTGTCGCCTTTTCTCCGGCCCAGAGCTCCGGTAAACGCTTGACCAGGGCATCGGCGAAACCATCGTCGGTAGGCATCGCGACCATGGCCGGCACTTCCACCGTCGCCATTTCGGCGTACCGGAAAGAACTGGGCACTACCAGATAACGGCTGGCCTCAGGCAATCCGGCCCGTGAACGAAGGCGATCAAAGCGCCCGAGCGCCGTCAGCGTGGCGCTGGTAAGTACCGCTCCGTAAGCCCTCGACCACAATCTCGAATACAGCAGGTTATCGGCCAGTACCGGCGAGCTGAACAAGGTAATGTCTTCAGCATGGTCCCAACGCTGGCGCACTGCCCACCTTGCCGCCGGTGGGCCTTTACGGGCAGGAGCTTCGACCACCGGCTCCTCTTCATCACTGACGATGGCGACACCTTCGCTCCAGGCAATCCACAACCGCAGTTGATCTTCCGCCCTTGCATGAAAGGAACCTACTACCGGATACCAGGAATCTGCTGTGTCCCGGTCCAGCTCGGGATCCTTGCGCTCATCGAATGCGCTCTGGAGTTCATCGACCAATGTTCCGAGGTGCCGACACAGCCCTGCCGTGGCGATTCGTGTTTCCCCAGCCAGTTCGGCCAGCTTCTCGGGCAAGGCACCATCCGGATATCGCCACTGGGCACTGCGGCGCTCTTCGTTGAATTCCCAGCCGGTATTCTGCTCAACCTCTTCGTACACGCGAGTGAGAGCCAGGTCCAGGTCCCGGCCCGCGGTACTGATCTTTTCAACCGCTTTGGCGGCCTGGGAGCCCGCTGGAAGCCAGGGCTGCATCTTGACCAGCGCCTGGGAAAGCTGTTTCAGCCATTGCCGGGTGGAGTTCAACGGCACTGACGCGGCGAAATGGTTCAGGGCCTTGTCTGGCAGGTGATGGGCTTCATCGAAGATGAACAGCGCGTTCTCCGGCTCCGGAAGAATGGCGCCACCGCCCAGGGCCAGATCCGCCAGCACCAGGTCGTGATTGGCCACCACCACATCGGCATCGTCCAGATCCTTGCGGGCATCAAAGAACGCACAACTGTCAAAGTAGGCGCAGTGCCGGTTGGAGCACTGGCGATGATCAGTCGTCACCTGACGCCAGATTTCATCGGGAATCTGTTCCGGCCAGTGATCCCGGTCGCCGTCCCAGTCCCGGGAACCATAACTGGCAAGCATGTTTTCAAAGGTGGCCCGGCTACGGGCTTCGTCGTATACCGGCTGATCCAACAGGAACAACGGCATGGTATCGCTGTCACCATGGCCCTCATCGTGCAGCCTCGCTTCCAGTCGCGACATACACAGGTAACGACCACGGCCTTTGGCAAGAGTCCAGCTGAAATCCAGCTTGCTGTGTTTACGCAGGTCTGGCAGATCTTTCAGAACGATTTGATCCTGAAGCGCCACCGTGGCGGTGGAAATCACCAGAGTCTTGCCAAGGGCTTTCGCCACCGGAATGGCGGCGATGAGGTAGGCCAGCGTTTTACCTGTACCGGTACCAGCCTCCACCACGCAGGTAGCCGGCGGGGAAGTGCGCTGGCCATCGTTATCGGTGATTTCCCCCATATACCGGGCAATCTCCGCAATCATCAAGCGCTGGCCATAACGGGCACGGATATCCTTGCCCGCCAACACATCCCGATAGGCTTGCTGAATCTGCTGTTTAACGTCCTCTGTCAGCGCCATTATCTCGGGCTCACCCAGTCACGTACGGTACCTACACGGAAAAACTGGCCGTTCTTGCTGAGCACCACGCCGTCTTCGGTAATACGTTCTACCAACAGCGGCCCAAAGCCATCTCCCGGCTTCAGGTAATGGCCATTGATCATGACACGACTGGCAGAGGGATCGGATGCAAATATGTGACTGTTAAAGGTCAAATCAGGGACACTCTTCTGAAAAGAAAGGGGTAGTTCCACAAGGTGAGGCACCCTGCCCTGCGGCACCCGTTCCGTCAAGGCAGATTGTGGCAACGGCTCACTTTCGGACCGACTTGGAACAATGACTACAGGTTCGTCCCAGGACTGCTGGTTGACGCCGGACTCATCTGACATGGCATCATCACCTGCCTCAGTGACCACGCCCGTACCTTTTGCCTGAGACAGGTCCTGCCCTCCGGAAACCCGGACCGGATCCGCTATTTCAGTCTCTGGAAGCGGCTCAGGCTCATGCTGAGCCGCCGGCACATCGGGTACCGGTTCGGACTGTTCCTGGGCTACAGCAGGAGCCTCCTGCACCGTCACGATCTTTGCGTCTCGCTCCGGCCAGAACAACCAGGCCAGCACACCCGCGTTCACTAACAAGGCCAGTGCAATCCACACCACGGCCGATACCGGCTTACGTTTGGGGTGGTATACCATCTGTACCGGTTGTCCGAGATCAGGCGCTTTGCCCTGTCGGCGCTCCGCTTCGGATTTTCGGAGCGCATCGAGAATATACGACATACGCTACCCGCTCCTGGCCATCACCGACGAAACCAAACGTGGAGTATTCTCGGCCAGATCGTTGTTCATCTGGATAATGGTCATGGCGCCTGCAATACCATCCACAGTGAGCCCACGTTTTTCCTGATACCAGCGCACCTGGTCCGTCATCTCCATACGCTTCACCCGGGCCGCCTCCTGCCCACCACTGCTCAGACGCTCTGCAAGCTCCATCATCCGGGCACCGATCCATAACTGCTGGCCAGAATCATCGCCGTAGAAACCATCGCCGGTCATGAATTCAGGAATTCGCCAAAGTACCCTGAAATCACCGTACCAGTATTCCTCAATCTCGCGAAACGGCACTTGTTGGCTGCCCACCGGCGTCGCAATCATGGCCAGCTCACCATCCAGCTGTTCCACAACTACCTGGCGGGTACGACCGCGTTCATCCCTTAACTGAAGGATGGCCGGCCGATTGATAAACTCCAGGCTTCTCCGACTGCCCTGGCGTTCAAGGCAGGCCAGCCCTACCGTTGCGGCGTAATCACAGGCGATCGGGTTGGCCGACGGTTCATAATTCTTGCCCCACAGATCAAACAAAGCGCCGAAGGCCTCAGCCAACGACTGGGTGTGCTGGTTGAACACGAACCCCTGCGATGTTGGCTCCGGCGCCACGATTTCCGGCTGGTCAGAATCTGATACCGTTTGCGGCTCAGGCTCTGCCTCCCGTTCAATCACACCTGCAACGGACCGTTCGGCCTTGGGCTCGGCGAGTGCCGGGGTGGGTGAACCAGGAAGTTCAAGCAGCCACAAGGTGCCAATGATGGCCAGTATGACCGAGGCGACAACCAACCATACATGGCTGCCCCGGCTTCGGAACGTCCGGCCGGCCGGGGCCATCGCCAGCCCGCCATTGACCTCTTTTGCCGCTTTGCGAATGTGGGTGACGGAGATCAGATGATCTCCCTCCGCATAGGCGCCGAGCAGTGCCCGGTCGCTGATCAGATTGATAAGCCGGGGTACGCCCTGACTTTCCCGATACAGTCTACGGACCGCCCCGGGGGTAAAAATATCACCCCGCATACCGGCAACATTAAGCCGGTACTGCAGATAAGCAGGCAATTCCTGCCGGTCTATTGCATCCAGGTGGTAGCGTGCCGTGACCCTTTGATTAAGCTGGCGAAGTTCCGGCAGAGCCAGGATCTCCTGCAATTCCGGCTGGCCAAGCAGAACAATCTGCAGCAGTTTCTTTTCCGAGGTTTCCAGGTTGGTCAGCAGGCGCAGCTGTTCGAGCACCTCAGCGGAGAGGTTCTGGGCCTCGTCAATAATCAAAACCTTGTGCCGGCCCGCAGCGTGGGCTTTCAACAAATCCTGGTTGATGCTGTCGACCAGGGTTTTGATACTGGCATCAGGTTGATGCGCTATTTCCAGTTCATCACAAACGGACGACAACAGTTCCCTGGCGGACAGGCGCGGATTCAGGACCAACGCAATATCCACATGTGCCGGCGCGTTTTCTATGAAGCAGCGACAAACCGTGGTTTTACCGGTGCCCACCTCGCCAGTGATCACAATGAAACCGCCCTGCCCCTGCACACCGTACATCAGGTGCGCCAGTGCTTCCTTGTGGCGATCGCTGAGGTAGAGATATCGGGGGTCGGGAGCGATTGAAAATGGCGGCTCACGAAAGCCGAAGAAATCGTAGTACATGGTTCCTCAGGGCCTGGCCGGGGTATCACCGCTTACCAGTTTGAGTTCCGCTGCGCGCCGGTTTTGCTGTTTCAGGCGGCGAACGCAACGCTCCAGGGTTTTCGAGATCCGTGCGTGGGAGCGGATCATGGATATCTTGGGCCAGGTCGCCCGCTCACCTTCCAGAATCATCTCACGAACATACTCAGGGCTCGGGTTGGCAAGCATACGCCGAAAATGTCGCAGGGAATAGTTTGGTGCGATGGTCACATCGCCGGAGTATCGCTGAGCCATAATGGTATACATCTGGCCGGAAAGCTGCCGCAGGATCTCTGGCCGAACACGTTTTCGAAGGTAATCGAATACGCCTTGTCCGTGGAACTGTATCTCGGATTTCAGCAAGTGGGACGGCAGATTGGTCAGCGACAGTTTTTCATCCTGGCCACGATCCGTCAGAAACGGCACCACGTGAGGGTTGGTCTGGCTGACAATGGTGAAATTTACATCATAAAGGTGCATCAGTCGTTCAATAGGCAGATCGCTCACAACAGAGCCGTCCACAAACTTGAGCCGCGGCATGTAGGGCAGCGAATTACCGTTAAGATCTTTTTTCATCAGCGTTACTGGCGGGAAAATACCCGGTACAGCGGCACTGGCCAGGGCGGCACTCCACACCAACAGGTACGGTGACGTGTAACCGCACAGCAAGCGGGCTTTCTGATGCGCCTGCACCGGAGACACACTGATATTAATACTGCGCCCCGTGCGCTGGTAGGCTTCCTCAAAGGTATAGTCGCCAATATTCTCCCGCAGGCATCGGCGCAATGTGTCCTGGTCCATCAGTCCGGTTCCGCGCATGGCGCTTAACAACCCCCGCCATTTCCATGCTTTCAGGTTATGGCTTTCAGGCACCAGCATTTCAGGAATTTCAGCATCGGTATGAACCCCCAGAATGCCGGCGATAATGGCGCCGATGCTGGAGCCGGCAATCACCTGCGGCAAAAGGCCTTTCTCCCAGAGCGCCTTGATAACCCCAAAATGGAACATGCCCAGACTGGCGCCACCACTCAACAGTAAGGTGGGCCGCCCGTAGCTTGTCAGGGTGTCGCGGAAAAACTGCAGTTTGTCATACACCGGGAAACCAGGGACCGGGTGGTCACACAGGTAATCCAGCGACTCACAGACCTGAGTGATGTATTCTTCAATCAGGTGTTTGGTACCGACGCGGGAGCGGGTGTACAGCGCCGGATTCCCCATGTTGCCAAGGTCGTGATGCAACCCTTCCCTGAGCGCGCGCTTCAGGCGCTCGAAATCATTCTGTTGGCGATACTGCTTGAGATTGGACAGGCGATCATAGATCAGCTCGTAATGGTAAAGATCGGAGGCAAAATCCTCTTTCCATTCGGCATTGCCCTCAAGAAAATCCAGCTCCAGTGCGGCCGCTTTCCACTGTTCATAATTCGTGGCCTGCGCCAGCATTTTTCGGAAACGGGTTATTCTCGGGTCCTTGATCACCTGTCGCCTCCCGGCTTGTACACTCAGAAATCGTCGAGCATCAGATCGTCATCATCACTCGCGAAAGGATCTTCGGTGATCTTACCATCGTTAATCAGGAATTCACGACGCTGCAGGAAGGCATTGCGCATAAACGTGTACCGATCCCCGGAAATGAAATTCTCCGCCGGGATCAGGTCTGCCCGCTTATCCACAATCTGGAGCATTCGCAGGTAATACCATTCGGGGTTCTCGACCGAGTCCCACGCCGAAGGCAGCATGAACCCGTCCGCCGCCATACCCGTGAAATACCGAGGCGTGGACGGCCCAAGCAACGGCAGCATCAGGTAAGGACCGGAATCCACTCCCCAGGTTGCCAGGGTCTGGCCGAAATCCTCTGGCCGCTCGGGCAGCTCGAAGGCGTTGGCAACATCAAAGAAACCACCAAGGCCGAAAACCGTGTTGTAGGTAAAACGGCCAACCGCCACAACCGCAGACTCACCCTTCAGCTGCAGAAGGCTGTTGGTGAAGTTACGGATTTCGGTCAGGTTATTGAAAAAATTGGTAATCCCCCGGTCCACCAGATCTGGTGTGACGGTGCGATAGCCCTTGGCTACCGGCCGGAGAAACCACCGGTCAATAGCATCATTAAAGGCGAAGACCTTTCGGTTCCAGTTTTCATAGGGATCGCCGGTTTCAACCGGCATAGTCTGTTCACCCGGGGGCTCCTGGAGATTCTGGGCCGTGGCCGGATTAAAGACCGCCAGGGCCGGGAAAACTGCGATGACCATCCAGGATGACCAGCGCCGGGACTTACGCTCTTTCATGTCGCTCTCTTGGGTTGTTTAACCTGTTCAGTTTCGTCAACAATACCGGCGCTTTATTATTATTTTTCAACCTTCCGGAGGAAATCCGATGTCAGTACCGGGAAATCCCGTCAGCTCCCTCGCCATGGCACTGCGATGGGGTGATATGGATGCATACGGCCACGCCAATAACACAGTTTACTTTCGTTTCTTTGAAGAAGCCCGGATTGTCTGGCTTGCCTCACTGGAACTCGGTGGTGCCGAAGACGCCACCGGGCCGGTCATTATAAAGACCAGCGCCACATTCCTGAAGGAGCTGACTCACCCCGCCAATGTGGTGGTGGAAACTTACGCGGACAAAGCCGGAAATACCAGCCTGGACACTTACCACCTGTTGAAAGACAAGGATACCGGAGATATCTACGCGGAAGGCTATGCGAAAATCGTCTGGACGGACCGGGCGACACGCAAATCCACCCCGCTGCCAGACACCTTGCGGGCGCTGGCAGCGAGATAAACAGGCTCAGCGGTGGCGAACCACGACGCTGCCAATGGAATAGCCGGCGCCGAATGAGCAGATCACGCCCAGATCGCCGGCTTTCAGATCGTCCTTGTATTTGTGGAACGCGATGATGGAACCAGCGGAACTGGTGTTAGCGTATTCGTCCAGAATCACCGGAGCCTCTTCCACACTGGCATCGCGACCCAGAACCTTGCGCGCAATTAACTGGTTCATATTCAGGTTGGCCTGATGCAGCCACATCCGGGTGAGATTATCCGGGCTGAGGGAAAGGGATGCCAGGTGGCCCTGAATGGTCTCGGCCACCAGGGGCGAGACTTCCTTGAACACCTTCCGCCCTTGCTGGATAAACAGTTTGTCCGCCTTGCCAATGCCGGATTCATCGGCACGATTGAGGAAGCCGAAGTTATTCCGGATGTTGTTGGAAAACTTGGTTTTTAGACGAGTACCCAGAATTTCAAAACCCTGGCCGGCTTTAGTGTCTTCCTCACGCTCAACCAGTATCGCCGTGCAGGCATCACCGAAGATAAAGTGGCTGTCCCGATCCCTGAAATTCAAGTGGCCGGAGCAGATTTCCGGGCTGACCACCAGCACCGAACGTGCTGCACCATTTTCGACCGAGTTGACTGCCGCCTGCAGGCCGAAAGTGGCAGAACTGCACGCCACGTTCATGTCATAGGCAAAGCCTTCAATACCCAGGGCTTCCTGCACTTCAATGGCGATGGCCGGATACGGCCTTTGCAGGTTGGAACAGGCAACAATGACGGCATCGACATCGGCCGCCGTTTTACCCGCCTGGGCCAGGGCTTCCTTGCTCGCGGCCACAGCCATATCGCACTGTACCGACGGTTCATCGTTGCTGCGCTCCGGAATGTAGGGGGTCATCCGGTGGGGATCAAGAATACCATCCCGATCAATAACATGCCGGCGCTTGATACCGGAGGCTTTTTCAATAAAGGCAGAAGACGAGGGTTGCAGGGCAGCGACCTCACCACGGGCAATTTCGTCGGCATGCTCGTTGTTGAACAGCTCCACGTACTGATTGAACGCTTCAACCAGTTCATCATTCTCGATAATGGCGGGCGGCGTATACAGGCCGGTCCCGCTGATGACGGCTTTAATCACAATAACCCCACGTCACAATTATAAAAACGGTTTCTGACATCACGATGTCAGAAATACTAACACAGTCCGGCAGAATTGCCCGTGGGACTATCGTCCAGTGGCCCCGTTATAGTGCATCCGAAAACGTTATATACGGGTCTTTTCCCATTGTTTATCCAACCGCTTCGCCGAAACCGTCATTACCGTGCCCAGTTGTTGGGCAAAAAACGACACCCGGAACTCCTCCATCATCCAGCGGTAGGTTTCCAGCTCCGGGTCTCGCACGCCCTGGCGCTTCTGTTGCTCCAGTTTCGCGGCATACCGCGCCCATAATGGCTCAATGATGTGAAGAAATTCCCGCTCACGCCCCATTTCCCGCGCCATTTTTTCCAACCGGATGTCCGCCGCTTCAAAGTAGGTGCCGAACCGTTCCAGCCACTGAGCCGGGGCATTGACCAGGAATCCCGGGTACACCAGATGTTGCAACTGGAATTTGAGGTCGGCCATGCTTGCCGCCAGCGCCAGATTGATCTTGCCCTTGAGCTGTTTCGCGACTTTCTGGTAGCCGTTCATAGCCTGAAACAGACGCTCGTCAGCAGCTTCCAGAGCAGGAATGAAGTCCCCCCGGTGGCGGTCGAACAGCTCTGCGAACGCCTGTTCGGTTCTGGGCAGTTGATCCGCCAGAAAATGCTGCATAACCGTCGACAACACCAGATCATCCAGCAGTCCCTTTGCCTGGCCGATCGGTGCAAACATCAACGCAGACTGCTTGAACCGGGGCAGCTTTCGTTCAAGATCCGCCAGGGTATTGCCGAACCGGTTCACAATCAGCCGCGCAACGCCGCGACGATGGGTATCCTCTGCGGTGAGCTTGTCCAGACAACGAGAAGCCCGCACCTTATTACCCAGATCCTCCAGAGCCGGGTAAACCGTGACCTGCATACCGCCTTTTTCTGTTTGAACCTGCTCCGGGAAGGTGCCGAATTGCCAGTCGGTGTATTCACCCGCCTGTTTTTTCCCGGGTTCATCTCTCGTCGCCGAGGCCAGCGCTTCTTCGGCCCGGCCCTCCAGTCTGGCCTGGAGCTCATCGGTGTCTCGGCTTTCGGCGATGACCTTGCCTTTATCGCCGGTCACCCTCAGGTTCATCCTCAGGTGGCGGGGCAGTTCCTCCTCCGGCCAGGCATCCGGATCAATCTGGACCCCGGTCATTCGTCGCAGCTGTTCACCCAGTTTGATCGCCAGAGGCTCGTTGCCCGGCTGCAGGTTGGCCAGAGCCGCGTCGACAAAGTCCGGCACCGGCACAAAATTCCGGCGCAACGCTTTCGGCAATCCCTTGACCAGGGCAATGCATTTTTCCCGAAGCAACCCTGGCACCAGCCACTCCAGACGCCGGGCGGGGATCTGTCGCAGAGCCATCAGGGGCACATTCAGGGTTACGCCGTCGCGCTCACTGGTTGGCTCAAATTCGTAGCTCAGAGGGTACTTCACCCCCTCCCATTCCAGGTAGTCGGGATACTGCTGGGCCGCGGATTCATCCAGAGGCCTTTGCAGAACGTCGGCCTCTGTCAGCTCCAGCTTCTTCAATTCCTCAGCAGATAATCCTTTCCACCAGGATTCAAAATGTCGGCCACTGACGATATCCGATGGCAGTCTCTGGTCGTAGAACGCCACCAAAACTTCATCATCCACCAGAAGATCCCGCCGCCGGGTTTTCTTCTCCAGATTCTCGACGGTATCCAGCATTTCGCGGTTACGGGCAATAAACGGCGCCCTGGACTGGAAATCCCCCTCAACCAGGGCACGGCGAATAAACAGATTCCGGCACTCGGCGGGGTCAACCTTGGCGTAGGGAATACGGCGCTTGGGGACCACATCCAGGCCATAAAGTGTGACCTTCTCGTACCCCATCACCTGGGCACGCTTCTGCTCCCAGTGGGGCTCAAAATAGTGGTGCTTTACCACGTGGCCTGCCAGCGGCTCCACCCATTCGGGCTGAATGGCCGCCACCATTCGGGCAAACACCTTGCTGGTTTCGACGATCTCGGCCGCCACAATCCACTTGGGTGCCGTCTTGCCGACTTTGGAACCCGGGAAAATCATTACCTTGCGGTTTCGGGTGGCCAGATACTCCCGCTTTTCCACTTTCACCGCCACCTGGCCAAGCAAGCCGGCCAGAATGGCTTTATGCACTGCGTCGTAGTTGGCCGGCTGGCTATTCAATGTCAGCTTCTGCTCCCGGCAGATCAGAGTGAGCTGGCGGTGTATGTCCCGCCACTCACGCATTCGCATCCAGCTCAGGAAGGTTTTCTGGCACAGTTTTTTGAGCTGGTTCTGGGACAATTCCTGGCGCTGCTCTTCGAACCAGCTCCAGATATTCAGCAGGGTGGCGAAATCCGATTCCTTGTCGTTGAACGGTGCATGAGCCTGGTCGGCCGCCTGCTGCTTGTCCTGTGGGCGTTCCCTGGGGTCCTGAACGCTCAGGCCGGCAATCACAATCAACACTTCCGCCAGACTGCCCTGCTCTGCTGAGGTCACCAGCATCCGGGCTAACCGGGGATCCAGCGGCAATCGGGCCATGGTGCGCCCAAGCCTGGTGACACGCCGTTTGTCATCGACGGCGCTAAGCTCTTCCAGCAGCTTGTAACCATCGTTGACCTGACGACGATCCGGCGCCTCAAGAAACGGAAAATGCCGGATCTCACCCAGTCCGGATGTCGCCATTTGCAGGATAACGGAGGCCAGGTTGGTTCTCAGGATTTCGGGATCGGTGTATTCCGGGCGGTTCAAAAAGTCCGTTTCGTCGTACAGACGGAAACAGATCCCCGGCGCCACACGGCCACACCGGCCTGCCCGCTGGTTGGCACTGGCCTGGGAAATCGGTTCAATTGGCAGCCGCTGTATTTTCGAGCGCACACTGTACCGGCTGATGCGCGCAACGCCAGTATCAATCACGTAGCGAATACCGGGCACGGTCAGCGAGGTCTCAGCCACGTTGGTGGACAACACAATCCGCCGTCCCTTGTGGCCCTGAAACACCCGGTTCTGTTCCTGGTTGCTCAGGCGGGAATACAACGGCAACACTTCGGTATGACGCAGGTCGGCGTGGCGCAGCACCTTGCTCAGGGCCCGGATCTCGCGCTCGCCTGGCAGAAAAACCAGTACATCGCCCGGAGGCTGCTTTTCCTGCCGTTCATGCTGTTCAATCTCGTCCAATGCCGAGAGAACACCATCGGTCCAGCCCTGATCCCTGTCGTCCTCGTCCCCAACCAGGGGGCGATATCGAATATCTACCGGAAAGGTACGACCGCTGACTTCGATCACCGGCGCTTCGTTAAAAAACTCGCTGAAGCGCTCCACCTCGATCGTGGCCGAGGTGATGATGACTTTCAGATCCGGGCGCTTCGGCAACAGTTGCTTGAGATAGCCGAGCAGAAAATCAATATTCAGGCTGCGCTCGTGGGCCTCATCGATAATCAGCGTGTCATAGCGATCCAGAAAACGGTCATGCTGCACTTCTGCCAGCAGGATGCCGTCGGTCATTACCTTGACCCGGGACGATTCCGAGGTGTTGTCGGTAAACCGCACCTGGTACCCGACCTGCTGGCCTACCGTCTCACCCAGTTCTTCGGCAATCCGGCTGGAAACACTGCGCGCGGCGATACGCCGGGGCTGGGTATGGCCAATAAGCCCGCGGATACCCCGCCCCAGGTTCAGGCAAATCTTCGGAATCTGAGTGGTTTTACCGGACCCGGTCTCACCAGCAATGATCACCACCTGATGGTTGTTGATGGCATCACTGATGTCCTCGACGCGATCGCTGACCGGCAACCCTGCGGGAAAGGTCGCCGGCTTGTGCAATGCCTGACGCTTACGCACCTTATCGAGCCCCTGATCCAGCCATTGCGCCATCTTTTCCAGGTCCTTGTTACCAGGGTTACCCTTGCAACGGCTTACACGACGAATGATGCGGGCGGCCTCCTGCTGGTTACAGGCGTCCAGCTGGCTCATCATCGCTTTGACAGCGGCCCGGGAATCAACGGGAGTTTCGGAACGAGTGTTGTCAGTCATTAACAGCTGCAGGCTCATCAATGGATAGGTGGAACGTCAGGGCGAAACAGTCTAACGAAAACCGGAGCCAAGAAACACAAAGACCCCGCCGAAGCAGGGTCTTTGGTTGGTATGCGGGCCTCGCCTGTTACTTGGCGTTGGCCTCGTCCCGCAGCTCACGGCGCAGGATCTTGCCTACGTTGCTCTTTGGCAGTTCATCACGGAACTCAAAGTGCTTGGGTACCTTGTAGGCGGTCAGACGCTCCCGACAGAACTCCTTGATTTCGTTAGCGGTTACACCTTCTTTGGTGGGCACTACATAAACCTTCACCGCTTCGCCGCTCTTGGCATCGGGGATCCCCACGGCGGCACACTCCACCACTTTCGGGTGTGTAGTCACAACATCTTCGATTTCGTTCGGGAACACGTTGAAACCGGACACGATGATCATGTCCTTTTTACGATCCACAATGCGGATATAGCCGTCTTCCTGGATCAGGGCCACATCGCCGGTCTTCAGGAAACCGTCATCGGTGAACGACTTCTGGGTATCATCGGGACGCTGCCAGTAACCGCGCATCACCTGCGGGCCTTTCACGCACAGTTCGCCCGGCTCGCCGACCGGTGTTTCGTTGCCGTCGTCATCAATGGTTTTAACCACAGTGGACGGAATCGGCAGACCAATGGTGCCGATCTGGATGGCGCTGCGGGGATTGAAGGTAACCACCGGAGAAGTCTCGGTCATGCCGTAGCCTTCGCTGATTTCGCAACCCGTTACACGCTGCCACATTTTAGCGGTATCGCTGGTCAGGGCCATACCACCAGAGGCAGTCAGCTTGAGGCCAGAGAAGTCCAGATCCTGGAAGTCCTCGTTGTTGCACAGGGCCACAAACAAGGTATTCAGGCCAATAAAGGCAGAGAACTTCTGCTTCTGCAGCTCTTTAACGAAGCCGGGGATATCACGCGGGTTCGGAATCAGAACGTTATGGGCACCTGCTTCCAGCATAATGCCGCAGTTCAGGGTGAAGGAGTAAATGTGGTACAGGGGCAGCGGCGCAATCACCACTTCCTTGCCCTCTTCCACCTGATCTTCCAGCATCGGCCGGACTTGCGTCAGGTTGGCCACCAGGTTGGCGTGAGTCAGCATGGCACCCTTCGCAACACCAGTGGTACCGCCGGTGTACTGCAGCACGGCCAGGTCATCCAGCTTGATATCGACCGGGGTAAACTTTTCACGGGCACCGGCGCTGAGTACCGCCGGCAGCTTATGAGCACCCGGAATGTTGAACGCCGGAACCATCTTCTTGAGGTGCTTCACCGCGGCATTCATCAGGGTACGCTTGATGGGAGAATGCATATCGGCAACCTCGGTCACGATCACGTGCTCGATGCCGGTATGGGGCAAAACCTTCTCCGCGTTGTCCGCCATATTGGCCAGAACAACCAGTGCCTTTGCGCCAGAATCGTTAAACTGGTGTTCCATCTCACGAGTGGTGTACAGGGGGTTGGTGTTCACCACAATCAGGCCAGCGCGCATGGCCCCAAACACAACCACCGGATACTGGGTTACGTTCGGCATCTGTACCGCAATGCGGTCGCCCGGTTTCAGGTCAGTTTTGTTCTGCAGCCAGGCCGCGAAGTTACGGCTCTGAGTATCAAGATCCCGATAAGTCAGGGTAACACCAACTGCTGTAAACGCAGGCTTGTCTGCAAACTTCTGTACCGCCTGCTCAAAAACATCCACCATGTTCTTGTATTTATTGAGATCGATTTCCCGGGGGATGCCAGCTGGGTATTTGTCTTGATAGAACTGCTCAAAATCCATCACCATCTCCTGTCTGATTGGCGCTGTGGGGTACTACCGGATGGGTTCAGAAGCCCCCTGATTGTAATGTTTTGCCAAGACCGATCGCTCGGGAAAATCAACCCGACGAAAGTATCAGCCTCAAAAAAGTGGGGAGAGAATAGCAGTTTTGTTAACGATGAGGTAGTTTTCAGATCAGCAAACGGTACAACCGTACTCGAACACTGAATCACCGGAGCCTGTGATGAGCGATACCCTGGATACGCTGGAAAACATTACCTACAACGAACTGAACGAAGGCGATTCAGCCACGTTCACACGCACCCTCACCGAAGATGAGCTGGTGCTGTTTGCTGCGGTATCCGGGGACGTAAACCCGGTGCACCTGGATTCGGAGTTTGCCGCAGAATCCATGTTCCGGGAGCGCATCGCTCATGGTATGTGGAGTGGCTCACTGATTTCTGCCGCCCTGGCCACGGTCATGCCCGGCCCCGGCACCATCTACCTGGAACAGAGCCTGTCGTTCAAACGACCGGTCAAGCTGGACGACACACTGACCGTCACCTTGTCGGTGCTTCGCAAGGAACCTAAAAACCGTGTCTCTTTTGGCTGCGATGTGCGCAATCAGAACGGTGATCAGGTGGTTACCGGCGAGGCCAAGGTGATTGCCCCCACCGAAAAGATTTCGTTGCAAAAACCCCGCTTGCCGAAAATTACCATCGAAAGCTGAGTTTCGGCCGGCATTACCCCGGAAGGAAATCGATGGGGAATCGAACCTTCCGGGTCTCCACATTGGCGGCACCAAAATTGAACATCTGTACGCGCAGTGCAATGCGCTTTTCCAGCATCGGGTGATCCAGTTCAGAACCCACCACGTCACAGGCTGAGACACTGCCATCCGGCTCAATCACCAGTTCCAGGGTAACCTTGCCCTCAAGGGTTGGATCCTGCCTTAACTCCCGCTGGTACAGGGAATAGAGCACGCTCTTCTGGGCATCAAATACCTGCCGGATATTACTCATGGCACGCTCGCCCACTGACGGCCGGGCGGGTTCCGGCTGGCTTGCCACCTGAGGCGCGGTTTCCCGGGGAGCGGCTACGTCACTGGTTTCATGCTTTGCCAGTTCGACTTCCCGAACTGGCCCTTCGCGGGTTTCAACACCGCCGCTGCCTTGCAGTACCGAATCATTCGGCGTTTCCGGTGCCAGGCCAACCGCCTGACTGTTATTAACATTCGCGACACGCTGCACCTCAGGTGCCGGAGTGTCCACAGACGTCAGAGCACTGAGCCGGTCTTTCATGGCAAACAGGCCGGAACGTGAGGCGGTTTCACGAGCCTGCTCGGTCGTCTGCGGCGCAGGCTTCGGCTCCGTTTTTGCGACAGTCGGCTCAGGACGGGTCTGTGGCGGCTCCTCAACCTGCGTCGGTTCCGGCTCTGGCTCTGGCTTGGGTTGCTCAGGTTCTGGCTCCACAACCGGCTCGGGTGGCTCAACCGGCTTGGGTGGCTGTACCAGCTTCGCCAGCCGAGGCGGCAATTGCTCCGCCTGTTCACGCTCAGGTTCCGGTACCTGCAGGCCCGGAATAATGAGGGCAGGAATCAGAAACAGCGCCAGCATCAGCCCGGTTATCAGGCCGAAGCGGCCTGACTCTGCTCTGTCCCTGGACCAGGGCAGCCGGGAAGGTTGCGACAGCTCCCTGTGATCAACCATTACGAACCTCCGACTCCACCGCCAGTCGTACCTGCCGGAACTGCTCATCGACACAGGTCTGCATGATCTTTCTCAGCAACCGGTAATCGGTATCTTTCGCTGCCATAATCGTAACTTCAAGACCGTTTTCCGGTACCTCAGCCCAACGGTTCCTTCGGTACGCCAACTCTTCGGACAAGCCGGCAATGCGAGTATCCGTGGCTTCTATGCCGTCCAGGCGCGCCACTTCCCGGCCCTGAACCAGAATGGACTGGCCGACCACCTGTACCGTCAGATTTTCCACGGCTTCCTGTTGGGCGGTCGAACTGGGCAGGGGAACATCCGCAGTGTTCTGCATGACCTTAACATCCGAGGAATTCACCATCAGGAAGAACACCAGGATGGTAAAGATATCCATCAGTGACACCAGGTTCAGGCCACCCGCCTTGTGCATCCGGCCATAGTGTCGCTGGCGCAGTCGGGCTCGTCTCGACAACTTCACGCGCCTTCTCCTTTGCCTTCCATGGGTCGCGCGGCAAGATTGCGATCCTCACCAGCATCCATCAAAGACACATCCGGAAAGAGCTCTGCTTCCACAACGCTCGCTGCCACCACCGCCTGGTAAGAGCGCACCGTATCCATAACCGACACCAGAGTCTGGTAGTCAACGTCTGGTCCGACTTCCAGGATCACGTCCGTCTTGTCGGGCATCCGGGATTTAATCCGCTGCAACAGTTCACTCAGTCGTGAATAGGCCTGGCCCTGCCCGGTAACAGGCAACACGTCAATGAGGCCGCGGTCGCTGTCCGCCACCTCAATACCCTCCGGGAGCACCGTCACCACCAGCCGGAACGATTCGGCATCCGGCGCCTGCCCCGCTTCCATGCCCGGAAAGTTAAGCTCGATCATCCGGATCTGGCTGAACACCATGCCCAGAAGCAACACCGGCACCAGCACAATCATCAGATTGAGAAAGGCGGTAATGTCGAGGTCTGCCGAGGCCGTCAGTCTGCGATGTCGACGTCTCATGTTCGGCTACTCCTGATCAGATCCTGGAATGCCGGCACCATCAGGCGGCCGCCGCCGGCCGGTTTGCGGACTCAGACACCATGTTAAGGAGCTTGACCCCCGCCATTTCAAAACTGTCGACAATCTCGTTGGTGCGGGTCTGCAGTACCGCATGGAACAAGAGCAGCGGAATGGCCGACATCAGGCCAAAAGCAGTGGTATTCATGGCCACGGAAATACTTTCCGATAACAGCGATGCCTTCTGCGCGGGGTCTGCGGCAGCAACCGCGGTGAATGCCGCAATCAAGCCAATGATGGTGCCAAGCAAGCCTAGCAGCGTCGCAATGTTGGCCAGGGTGGCGAGATACTGCGTGCGCTTTTCCAATCGGGGCAGCACTTCCATCAGCCCCTCTTCCATCGCGTATTCGATGTCTTCACGCCGGCAGTTATTGATCAACCGGGCAATGCCAGCGCCAAGCACTGAGGCAATTGCGCTGTCTGAGCTGGACGCCGCCTTCATGGCGCGCTGGTAATCACGTTTTTGCAGGGCGGGCAGAATGCCGCGCTCAAATGCCACCCGGTTTCGACGGCGAACCGCTCCGAGATACAGGAAACGTTCCAGAGTGATCGCCAGCCCCAGTGCAAGCACAATGGCAATCGGGTACATGAAGGGACCACCCTCCTGGAAAAAGCGGATAACGGTATCAAGCATGGTGTAGTTCTCCATCTACTGCGACGTTACGGTTGCGACTCGACTGGTGCGGCGCCCTGCCCTGCAGAAAGCGTTGGTGTCAGCACAAGGGGGTTCAGGGTTTCGCGGAACTGGCGGTGGTTCTCCAGAATCGGTTGAGGTACCGGATGCAAGAGTTCCGGTGCCTGTTGATTGAGTTCGGTTCTCGGGCGCCGGGGCAGGCTCGGCGTTTGCCAGGGCAATATGTACAGAATCCTCGGATCGTCTTCGCCGGTGCCAGCGGAGAGCCCCCGTACCTGCAGAACGTTCTGTTGGCTCTGCCCCGCCTCACTGTTGCCTTCTACGGAATAGCCGATGGCCGGCCAAAGCAACAGAACAGACAGGGGGAAACCGCAGCACGTTAACCTGGACAGCATCATTCCAGCCTCCGTTCAAGATCTGCGATCCAGCCGGCAACCTGCGAGCCTTCCTCCCCCACCAGGGACTGGTAGTGCTGGTAATGTTCCAGCGCCTTGTCGAGGTCCAGCAGGTAGAGCTCCGATATCACCGCCAGGTTGTAATGCAGTTCCGCCACCTTCGGCGTCACCTTCAACCCCGCTTCCAGCATCTCGGCGGCTTCCTCAAAGCGCTCCTGCTCTTTAAGAAGCAGTGCCAGATTGTTGCGGACCCTCACGTTGGCAGGATCCGCCGCAACCGCCTGGTGCCAGGCCTCCAGCGCCATCTTCCGGTCACCGGCTTCGTAGGCCTGCCGGCCCTGCCGCTCCCACTCTTTTGACTGTTCCGGCTGATACACCGGCGCCACTTTTTCAGGTGCCGGCGCTTTGGAAGCGCAGCCAGCCAACCCCGCAAGAACCAGAAGAAGTAAAAACCGGAAAACCTGGGGTATCCCTCTCAACCTCATCATGAGCCTCCCTGATTGGTGTCCGTCGTCCAACTCATCCAGCGAAGCTGTCGGTCGTAGCGCCCGGGGTGCATGGTGGCCAGGGCCTCCAGGCTGCGCTGAATCCACTCATCGAAACCCTCCGTGGGGATACGTTCGTGGTTGCGGGCGTGCAGCGCCATGGCCTCTTCCTCAAGTGGAAACGCTTCCTCTTCCAGGAGCATCTGATACTGCATGGCTTCCATTTCGTTCAGTTCCGCAGGTACTTCAGAGGACATGAGGTCAGACGCCAGTGTTCGATAGAGTTCAGCACGGCGATATAAAACCTCCGAACGTACTCCATCGCCGGCAAAGGACTCTGCCTCCTGGAGATACTCCTGAGCCTGCTGCATGGCCGCCTGTTTTCGTGCAAGGGCCTGCTCCAGCGGGTGAACCAGTGCAATGCCGGCAAAACGCTCTGCCGTCTGGGCACCAAAGAACAGTGCAGCATCGGCAGCCCATTTCAGGGTGCCATCGGAATGCCACTGGCTGGCTCTTTCCCGAGCCAGCAGTTGTTCACGTACGGCAATCACCGAGTCTCCCGATTCGATCAGCCGTTGGCGCATGGTCTGATGTTGAACATGCTCGTCGGCGGAATCGGGCGTGGGTGCAACCGCCAGCCAGTTTTTGTAGAGCTGGTTTCTGGAAGCGCTGTCACCCTCTGCGTGGAAAATGGCCGCAGCACGCAGTCTGGTGGGCCACGGGTTCGCAAGCGTTTCTGAGCGATTCAGCAGCTCCTCCGCTGCTTTTAGACCCTGGCCAGATTCCTGATAGGCAAGAACCAGCTTCTCACTGGTTTCAGGCGTAAGCTCATGACTCGGATAATCTATCCGGAAGCGTTGGAGTTCGTTGATTGCAGCCAGCCAGTCGGATGCCCGAAGCAGGGTATTCGCGGCATCATAGCGAGCCTTGATCGCAATTTCAGAGCCCGGCATAACGCCCTCAACCCTCTGGAAATGCGCCACGGCCAAAGTTGCGTCGCCGGCGCGAGCAGCCTTTTCACCCTGCTGATAGATAGCGGACGCAAGTTGTTCCAGAAGACTGCGCCTCTGGCTTTCTGCATCCTGGCTGGCTTCGTCAGCCAATGGCAAAGCCTCGCGCCACGCACGTTCAGCTAGCCCAAATTCGTTGTTTTTCTGTCGAATACGCGCGGTCACCAACCACGCGGCGTAACGCTCGGTAACCCCCGCCCGCTCCCAGGTCAGTGTAGAACTGGCGTAATGCAGGGCACGCTCGAATTCGCCCAGGTCGTACCAACGGTTGGCAAGGTCGGCACGGAGCCCCGACAGACGTTCATCCGGGCCAAACGCCTCTGCATATCGCTGCTCTTCGTTGCTCAGGACGAGCAGCGCCGCGGTTCTGCTCTCTCCTGATGCCAGCTCAAGATCCTCACGAACAATTCGGATAGCGGCCCAGGCCGAATCCCGGGAATGCCCATGGCGATGGTCGTAGGCTGCGGCCCGGAAATTCCTGACGGCTTCAGTCCGATCGCCAGCCAGTAACCGGGCATCGCCTGCGAGATGGAGCAGTTCCCCGGCTTGTTCCGAGCGAGGTGCAAGCCGCTCGTAATAGTGGGCGGCTTTGGCCCAGGCTTCACTGGCGGCAGCCGTTTGGTTCCGGCTACTGAGATCTGTACCGGTGGCGTAGTAGTGATCAGCGAGGAAGCGGCTGTATTGCGCCCAAAGCCCCTTCTGCTCAGGAGTCATCGTCTGGAATCGGGCCTCTGCCCCCAAACGCTGGATGTAATCATCCCGCGCCGCCAGAGCTTTTGAGGTATTACCGGCCAGTTGCCAGTAGGACACACTCTGGGCCAGGAAATCCGGGCTCGCTGTATGGCCCGCAAACTCGGACACAAAGGCGTTGTTGACCGACACCGCCCGTACATAACGGCGTTCCACCGCATGCAGATCCGCAAGCCGGTCGTATAACAGATGCTGCCATGCTGATGACTCACGACCATCCAGCCAGTCGGCGAGGGTCCGGGCATCACTCTGGCGGGACGCCATCAAGGCCAGCACCCGGAAGGTGTCCTCCAGCATATCCATGGAGTGCGCCGGCGGGTTGGCCAGGGCGGAGTGGTCTGGTAACTGCTGGTCCAGTACCGCCATGAAGCTGGCTGACGCACGGGCCCAAGCAGGATTACCCTGTTTGAACTGACTCCAGCCGAGCATGTAGCGAGCTTTGGCGGCGAGTTCCTGGTGGCTGTCATGCTCCAGCAACTGTCGGTAACCGGCCTCTGCCTCCGCGTAGCGCCCGGCCGAGAAAGCCGCTTCCGCAATGCGGAAACGGGCCTCAGGTACCAGTTCCGAGTTCGGGTAAAGTCCAACAAGCTGTTTCAGTCTTGCGATGGACTGCTCCGGTTGCCCGATCAGCGCGTGGGCCTTGGCCATCTGGTACAGTAACTCGTCGAGACGCCCGGAAAAGGACCCTTTAGCCAGAATGCTTTCGTAGCTCTCGAGCACTTCCTCATAGATGGCCGCTTCCCGCTCTTCGGAGAACCCGACGTCCTCTCCCGACCTATCACGGATGTTGTTGAGCCGATTCAGGGCGTCTATCCGCACTTCAGGCTCATCCGAGGACTCAAACAGCTTCTGATAACGGCGAGCTACTTCAAGAGGCGAAATCGCCGGCAGTGGCCGGCTCTCAAATTTCAGAAACACCGGGCGCATATCCCCCAGGGTTTCACCATCCCGCCCCAACTCCACGCGGAACGATTCCTGCGCAGAAACCGACCCATGGGCCAACGTCATAACCGTGACAAGGAGTGCCGCGAAGGACTGCGGAGCAAAAGGCAGATTCACTGTGCACCCTCCCCGAGATTTTCCAGAGCCAGATACTCGTAGAGATGTGCGATTTGCTGCTCGGTTTTGTCCAGCGCGTGAGTCATGCGCTGGGTCTGCTTTTTAACAAACGCCAGTGCCAGTGCATCCAGTTCTCGCGCAGCCTGCTCCCGGAGACTAAGGGTCTTGTAACGTAAATCCTTGGTGGCGTCTCTCAATGCACCAGCGTCGTCCAGAACCGTTTCCAGGCGCTCAGGCCTTTGGACGACCTGCTGATTCAACGCTCCCATTCGGCGGCCGGCTCCTGCCAGGGACTGTTTTAGCTGACGCAACTCTGCGACCTGGGCAGGCGTAGCCGCCTGCTCCACCAACCCATTCAATCTGGATTCCAGATCACTCTGCTGCTGCTCAAGCACCACGGTTTGTGACGCCGCCCCCCCTGAACCGGCCGAGGCCATAAAGCCTTCAAGGGCCTGGATGAAAACCTCCAGGTTGTACTTGCTCGCATCCAGTGTTGCGACCATCTCATCAAGGCGCGCCACCCTCCGCACCGCCACCTGGGCCCCGGGTTCTTCCATGAAGCGCAGAAGATACGCCATTCGTGGCTGGGTTAACGTTCGGTTATCGGCCAAAAACCATTGAATGTCGTCACTACGGGCATCCTGAACCAGAGCTTTGTAGGCTCCTTCAGCCGTGATCCTTTCGGACAACTTGCCAAGGGTAACCCGTTCTCCCTCATAGGCCGCGTTGGCTGCCAACCAGGATTCTCCCGCCTGGCCCGGATACCCGGAAAGATCGTAACCACGGCCCATACCGATCCACGCATCTGAAACACCGGGAAATGCCAGCGGAAATTTCTTGGCACGGTGCCAGCTCTGCATGGCGGCACGGTGGTTGCCTTTGCTCGAGAGGGCAAGGCCATGAAGATAGAGAGCCTGAGGTGTGTGATAACTTTCCAGAGAGACCTTCTCCAGGAAATCAATCGCTTTGTCGTAATCGTCGCTACCCAGTGCGAGATAGCCGGCCCGGAGATTGAGCTGATCCAGCAGTGCCCGGCTCCGGCTGGTGTCGGTATCCTTGGCAGCCATGGCCATGGCAACCCGGAGCGAAACCAGGGCCCGTGACGAATCGAGATCATCGCGGGCGAAATCCGCCGCCAGGTTCATATAGCCCACAGCCGCCCAGTAGCCATCTTCCATACGCGCAAGGTATTGACCGGCCGCGTCGGTCTTCCCTTGTATTCTGGCCAGCTGTGCCAGACCAAGAAGCGCTTTTTGAACCACTTCGCCATAGCCGGTTCTGCGCGCCTGTTGGTACCAGTCTTCCGCACCGGTGAGATCGCCATCTTCCTGTGCCATTTCAGCCAGAGCCAATGCCGCTTCGCCACGGTGAGACGCACCGTTAAATACACCCTCAAACCCAGCCCTGGCCTCGTCGTGCTGCCCCGAGGCCAGCATAAGCCGGGCCTGGAGGTAATCGGCCGATTCGCCTTCAAGCTTCATTGCCAACCCGACAACCGACGAAGCCTCACCGGTATCCAGCGCAAAGCGAACCACACCGGATGCCAACGAGTTATCCATGGCATTTGCTACCGGCGTTGCCACACCTGCCAGCATCGCTGTCATGACACCAATACTGTTTCGGAGAAACAGAGACATGCGCCCATTCATGGCCGGTTATTTCCACTCAACAAATGAGACTTCCGGTTCATAGTCCGGTGCCTTGGCGTTCAGCGTCATCTGCAGGCGCAAAGTGCCGGGCTGTTTCCGGAAATCGTGGACAATCTCCCGGCGCACGAAACGATTGTTGGCCGCCCGGGCGTTGATCACTGCCTTGAGAGTATGTCTTCCATCCGCGAGGTTGCCGATAAACAGTTGATGTACACCGCCCTGGCCCAGTGAGCTCCGTTCGTTTTCTGTGTACAGATGAGCGGTAACCGGCTGCTCATTGACGAACAGTTCTACCGAATCCAGCTCAAGGGCTTGCCTGTTCGCCAACGACAGAAAGACCGCCACCCGGGTATTCACCGGGTGCAGCAGTTTCTGCTCGAGGGCATGCACACTTGCGGTATGCCGGGTAATGTCAGCGTTCAGACGCTCGATCTGCTCATCGAGCGACGATGCGTGGGAGGTTGCCGCCATCGCGGCAATGATCATTCCGGATATACAAAGCCCCCTGATCCCTGGGGCAATCCGGCACTTTTGTGGTTTTTGTCTGCCGAACATCACTTTCCTGCCTTGCCGGGCCGCGCTGGTGCGCGGCTCAGGTAACATTTCGAAATAAAGAGTAACACCCGCTAACAACCAAGAACGGTATCCATTTCACCAAATGAGCATTTGGCCGGGTATCGGCAACGAAAAGCGTCGACTAATTTGACAGAAACAAAGAAAAGGGAGGCGGATCACAAAGGACCGGACGGCCCTATGACGAGGCAACTTATTGATACTAAAAGCAGATACAGGGGCATGGCCCCGGAATTGCTCTACCAGAGATGGCGGGAGCGCCTTTCGGGCAACCCCCGCTTGAATATGCCGAGCCTTGCCGATGCCCTCAACCGCATCGGCTTTTTTTTATTTACTCAACTGCCTCATGGCCGATTCGAGCCCCTCAATGGTCAAAGGGTACATATGATTATTAACCAATTGCTGGGTAATGCCCAGTGAACCACCCGATCCCCAGTAGCTTTCCGGTAACGGGTTGAGCCACACCACCTTTCGGAAATGCTCGGCCACACGCTGGAACCAGGTGGCGCCTGCTTCCTCATTCCAGTGCTCGATAGAGCCACCGGGATGCGTGATCTCATAAGGCGCCATGGTGGCATCCCCGACAAAGATCACCTTATAGTCCGGCGTATATTTATGCAGGATGTCCCAGGTGCTGAGCGTCTCGTTCATGCGACGGATGTTATTCTTCCACACGCTTTCATAAATGAAATTGTGGAAGTAGAAATACTCCATGTGCTTGAACTCAAGACGTGCCGCGGAGAACAGCTCTTCACACACCCGAACGTGAGGATCCATTGAACCGCCCACATCAAAAAAGATCAGAACCTTCACGGCGTTGTGTCGCTCCGGAACCATTTTCAGGTCCAGGTATCCTGCATTGCGGGCCGTTGAGCGGATGGTGTCATCCATGTCGAGCTGGTCTGCCGCGCCCTGTCGGGCGAATTTACGCAGCCGGCGCAAGGCGACCTTGATGTTGCGGATGCCGAGGGTGATGCTGTCGTCCAGATCGCGGAATTCACGCTTTTCCCAGACTTTAACCGCCCGGCCGTGGCGACCTTTGTTCTGGCCGATGCGGAAGCCTTCCGGGTTATAACCGTTGGCACCAAACGGTGAGGTTCCGCCGGTACCAATCCATTTGTTACCACCGGCGTGACGTTCCTTCTGCTCTTCCATGCGCTTCTTGAAGGTTTCGATCAACTCTTCCAGCCCGCCGAGAGACTCGATCTTGGCTTTCTCTTCATCGGTCAGGTGTTTCTCGAATTCGGCGCGCAGCCAATCGTCCGGAATCAGCGCCTCGAGCAGATCATCGAGATTCTCGATGCCCTCAAAATAGGCCTGGAAGGCGCGATCAAACTTGTCAAAGTGCCGCTCATCCTTAACCAGGCACACCCTGGCCAGGTAATAGAACTCCTCCATGTCTGCGAATGCCAGGCGCTGCTGAATGGCCTCCAGCAGGTCCAGGAATTCCCGCAGACTGGCCGGCACCTTGGCCCGCCGTACTTCGAGGAAAAAATCAATCAACATAAAGCAGGGCTCTTGTCGGTGATCAGTTTCGGCGACGCGCCATGAAAGCCAGCTTCTGAAGCAAATGAACGTCCTGCTCATTCTTCACCAGGGCACCATAGAGCGGTGGCAGAGCCGAGCTGGAGTCTTTCTCCTGCAGGGCTTTGGCAGAGAGCTCATCCGCCATCAGCAACTTGAGCCAGTCGATCAGCTCGGATGTCGACGGCTTCTTCTTGAGCCCCGGCACCTTGCGAACGTCAAAAAACACTTCCAGCGCATCCCGCACCACCTGCTGCTGAATTCCCGGGAAGTGAACATCCACGATGTTCTTCATGGTGTCGTGATCCGGGAAGCTGATGTAGTGGAAGAAGCAGCGGCGCAGGAAGGCATCTGGCAGCTCTTTCTCGTTGTTACTGGTGATGACCACAATCGGGCGTTTCTTCGCTTTCACAAACTCCTGGGTTTCGTAAACGAAAAACTCCATTCGATCCAGTTCCAGCAACAGGTCGTTCGGGAACTCGATATCCGCCTTGTCAATTTCGTCGATCAGCAGCACCACCTGCTCGTCTGCCTCAAAGGCTTCCCAGAGCTTGCCCTTCACAATGTAGTTGCGAATGTCTTTGACCTTCTCGTCCCCGAGTTGGGAATCCCGAAGGCGGGACACCGCATCATATTCGTACAGGCCTTGCTGGGCCTTGGTGGTCGACTTGATGTGCCAGGGAATCAGAGTCATTCCCAGCGCCGCGGCCATTTCCTCCGCCAGCAGGGTTTTACCGGTGCCGGGTTCACCCTTGATCAACAACGGACGCTGCAGCGCGATCGCTGCATTGACTGCCATTTGCAGGTCATCGGTGGCTACGTATTTATCGGTGCCGGTAAACTTCATGTGTCTGATTCCTGTTGGTTACTTTTTCGGATTCTCTTTCTTGTCCGCCGGTTTGGATTTTTCGTCCTCCGGAGACTCTTCATTATAATCGGGCAAATCGTCGAATTCGGAGAGGTCGAAGTCTTCCAGACCAAACTCGTCCTCATCAATGTCGAACTCCGACTCGCTGATCTCATCAGCTTCAGAAGGATCTGGCTCCGCCTCGGCGCCAACCGTATCGTCTGCCAAGGGGATGTCATCCTCTTCCGGTTCCAGTTCAGCCGATGGCAGCTCTTCCGTTACTTCGGGTACGGCCTCATCCGGAATCTCGTCCGGTTCGCTGTCAGCTTGCGAGAGTTCCGGAATGTCTTCAGGTTCCGGCTCTTCGGCAGACGCCAGCTCTGGCTCTGTTTCCGGGGCAGGTTCAGGTTCAGCCTCCGCTTCCACCGACTCTGACGCCGCCGCTGCCGGAGGCTCCGGCTCAACCACTGGTGGCTCCTCAGATTCTTCAGCCAGGTCTTCCAGGGTTTCTCGCTCAGCCGCTGCCGCCTGCTCCTGTTCTGCCCTCGTTTTTTTCTGACGCCATGCAAACAAACCAAGGCCCACGATAGCAACCAGCAAGGCTGCGCCAGCACCCCAGGCCCAAACCGGGATACCCAGAAGGGTACCCTTCTCCGGCTCCGTGTCAGCAATCGGCTGTTCGGCCGGCGCTTCGGGCTTCGGCTCAACGACCGGTGCTGGCTCTGGTTCCGGCTCAGATTCCTGAACCGGAGCTTCGACCGGAGGCTCAGCTTCCGCTGGCGGCTCCGGTTCTGAAGAGTTGGCTCCGCCATCAAAATCCGGCAGCGGCTCCGCCTGTTCAGACAGGTCTGGCACCATGGGTTCGGTCACCACCTCCAGAGGTGGCTCTTCCCCTGGCACGGTAAACGTCGTCATGGCGCTGAATTTGCGGGAGAAAGTTCCGCCATCCGCCACCACATCAACCTGATAGCGGCCAGGTGCAGGCAATCTGGGTACGGTGTCCCGATATACGCCGTCTTCCGGCGGGGTATCGGGAGACAAAACCTTGGTACCTTGCCGACCATCACTCGCGGTTATCGACAAGCTAACGTCCATGACCGAGAGAAAGTCTGACCCGGTAATCTTTTCGGCTTCCTCAAAAAAAGCCACTTCAATGGCCAGAGGCTGCTCTTCGGTAAACTCAGCGGGAATCGGATTCACGGCCATGCGCAGATCACTGACCACCGTCACGCGGCTCCCCTGGCCAAGATCGCCAACGATACGCCAGCGGCCCGAGACCGGTTCAGTAACGGTGATCAGATCATAGCCCGGCTCAGATGCCCAACGGACATTATCCGGAGCGCTCTCCCGGGTGAACGGCTCACCACCAGGCTGTGCAAGTGCCAACGGCTCTTCGCCAGAAGCATCCTGTCCTGAGAAGATCAGTGCCGTAAACTCGCTGATGCCATCATCAACGGCAAAGCCATCGCCCTCAATGGGAACCTGTTCCTGCGGCACTGCGGTATTCAGCGCATTGGCAAACGCCAGATTCAACGCCTCGGCAGATTGCGCCAGCTGGAAACTGCCACCGGTTTCCCGGGCCAGGTTACGAAGAAACCGGATGTCCGCTTTCTCAGACAGACCAACCGTATGAATCGTGGCGCCCTTGTCTTTCAGCGCTGGCAACAAGGAATCGACTATGCGTTTTTCCTCTGCCTGACTTGCGTCGTCACCGCCTGGCACGTCGACCTTGCCATCGCTGAGGACAATAAGATGGGTGTTCTCGAGGGTACCGCCAGACAACCAGTCGTTGGCGGCTTTCTCCATAGCCAAACCGAGGTTCGTATGCAGAGCTACCGAATTGATCTGCTCGGAACGCTCAATAGCAGTGTCGCGCCAGGACTGGTCAACCACACCGTAGGGCACCAGCATGTTAACGTACTGCCCGAAAGTCCAGAGACCGGCACTGGCACCTTCCGGCAATGTCCGGGCCAGCAGACGAACCGCCGGGCGGCGGAGATTCTGTGGATCGGTTTCCTTCATGGAGCCGGAAATATCCACCACAATGCGCACATCTGCATTGCCGGGCAGAGACAGTGCCGGGTCCTGCGCACCTGCTTGCCAAGAAATCAGCAGCAAAGCTGCAGCCACCCAAATGCGTTTGAACCCGTTCATTGAACTGCGCCCTTATCTTTTGTAGTTCTCAGAAATCGTCTATTTGCGAACCAGCCGGTACCGAACCAGATCAAGTATCCATACCAGTAGCATAACAATCGCGGCGATGCTGAAATTGAACAGCGCGCGACCGGCGGCATCGGTGTCGCCAAGAATCAGCTCATAGCCCGCAAACAGCCAGGCCGGTATCCACCAGCCGGCCACGTCTGGCGATTCCACGGGGGTCAGCACCAGCACCACAAGCGCAGACAAAAGCAGTGTCCGCAGACCGTAAAAGGGCAATACCCGGAACAGTGATTTCATCATGTAGAAAAACACAACGAAAGCGACTGCATAGGCCGCCCAGAAAACTCCATAAGCGAGTGAAGCGTCTGTATCCATCATTACAGAATCCAGTGAATAATGTGTTCTTCCCAATCCTCTTCCGGCACAGAATCTTCCGACACCACGTTTCCCCGCACCGAAACACGGGCTTGATGAACGGTATCAGGATCTCCGCTGCGAAGCGGGTGCCAGTCCGGCAGAGGCCTTCCCTCGGCGAGGGTCCGGTACGCACAGGTGTATGGTAACCAGTGGTAGCTGAGAACCGTATCGGCGGTCAGTACCGTACACCCCGGTACCTTTTTCAATCGTTGCTCATAGACCGTACAGCCACAGGTATCCAGGTCCATGTAACGGCATACAAGATCGGTGTGATACACCTCCCCCGTATCCTCATCCTCCAGCTTTTGCAAACAACACTTACCGCAGCCATCACACAGGGATTCCCATTCCGGCTGGGTCATCTCTGCCAGTCGTTTGCGCTGCCAGAAGGGAATCTGTGCAATCATTTCCGGTGTTGCTCGATCTTGCGTTTGAAGTCCACGATGTAGGTGTCCTGCTCTTCCGGCATCTGCAGGAAAAAGTCCTTTTCGTCGATTGCTGCCAACACTTCCTTCCCGGTTGTGCGCGCAAGCTTTTTGTCTGGCGTTAGCAGCAGATCCATCGAGTGGATGGGCGAACCGAAAATACCTCTCAGCGCCTCTGGTAAATCGTCCCACTTTTGCCCGCGGCGAACAAAGAGATAGGCGTCGCCTTTCTTGCTGCTGCGAAACACCGATACAAATTCACGTTCAGTCATTGGCTGAGCAGTTCCTCAATATCTTGCTTTACCGGCGCGATAATCTGCGCGCGCCAGCCCTCAAAAAACGCCTGGCCTGCCAGGGTGCCATCCTGGATCAGCTTCTCAATACGCTTACGCGGCGCCAACAATTCCATTGGAATATCAACGCGTTCCGCGGCATTACTAAAGTAACGCTTAACTTTCTTGTAAAGCGCTTGCTGATCCCGGCTCAGCGGTCTTGGAATGAGCTCAAGCCCTGAATTATCGGTATCACGGGCGGCCTGCACAAGCTCAACCAGCTGCTCACCATAACGTTTAACGAAACCACCGGGTACGCCCTGAACATCCCTGATCACGGCAGCTGATGACGGCAACCGCTCAGCAACGGCAATCAGCAAGCCATCGTTCAGGACCCTGTTGCGGGGCCGGTCCTGGCGACGACACTCCTGCTCACGCCACGCGACCAGTGCCCGGAGCACCGCTTGCTGTTCCCGGTTCAGGGTCCAGCCGCCCCGGAGTTTCAGATAATGCTGCTCCGGATCTTCCTGGGTAGCGGCCTCACTGGCAAACCGGCTGGATTCATCCGCCAAAGCATGCTCCAGGTTTCTTTGCCTCAGGTTGGTCAACACCCAGCCGTAGAGTGGCTCCAGAAAACGGATATCGTCCAGGGCGTAGCGCTCCTGGGCCGGCGTCAGTGGCCGTGACACCCAGTCCGAACGGGTGGCTGATTTATCGAGCGCCTCTCCGAACAGGGTCTCAACCAGGCGGGCATAACCAACGGAAAATCCGGCACCGGCCAGTGCGGCACCGATCTGCAAATCCAGCACACCCGCTGGCTCCACATTCAGCCAATGGCGAAATAACTCCAGATCCTCGCTCATGGCATACAGCAGTTTTGGTCGGCTTTCATCGGCCAGCATGGCCCGGAACGACCCAGCGGCCTCGGCTACCTCCGGATCCACCAGCCAGAAATGTCCGTCAGCGCCTAACTGCACCAGGCCTGGAATCGGGTAGAAGGTGGAAACCCGTTCAAACTCGGTATCAAGTGCAACCGGAATGCCGGGTTCAAGACAGCCGAGCCACTGATCCAGTTGCTCGGGTGTCTCCAGCCAGCGAACGGTATCCGGGGCCGCTGGAATGGTTACGGCCGGGTCGGTGTGGGTCATAGACAGAACCTGAGGACTTATTCAGACAGGGGTTTGCGACCCCGGAATGCATGGGTGAGTGTAAAGCCGTCGACATAGCCCAGCTCACCGCCAACGGGAATGCCATGGGCCAGGCGTGTGATCAGGATATTCTGGCCATCAAGGCGGTCAGCAATGTAGTGGGCGGTAGCTTCACCTTCCACCGTGGGGTTGGTGGCCAGGATCAATTCGGTTACGCCTTCACGGCGCACTCTATCAAGCAGACGCTCGATCCCGATCTCCTCCGGGCCCACGCCATCGATGGGCGACAGGTGCCCCATCAACACGAAGTAACTGCCTTTGTAATCACCGGCCTGCTCAATGGCAAGCAGGTCTGAAGGGCTTTCAACGACACACAGTGTGCCATTGCGGCGCTCGGGTTTTTCGCAGATCTGGCAGATTTCAGTATCCGAAAAATTCTGGCAGCTGTCGCAACGGCGCACGCCGTCCATCGCATGATTCAACGCCGCTGCCAGCCGGGTTCCACCAGAGCGCCCCCGCTCCAGCAGATGAAAGGCCATGCGCTGGGCCGTTTTCTGGCCAACACCGGGCAGGCATCTCAGGGATTCCACCAATTCATCAACCAGAGGGCTGAAGGCCATGACTACTCCTCAAAAAATCGATGGCAGGCCGGCTCAGAACGGCATCTTGAAACCGGGCGGCATCCCCATGCCAGACATCATGCCGGACATTTTGTCTTTCTGGTTTGCTTCTACCCGGCGAACCGCATCGTTCACGGCAGCAGCCAGCAGGTCTTCCAGAATTTCCTTGTCTTCAGACAGCAGGGACGGATCGATATCCACCTTGCGGACATCGTGCCGGCCGTTCATGGTGACTTTCACCAACCCTGCGCCGGATTCACCGGTGACTTCAGCTTTGGCGATCTCTTCCTGAGCCTTCTGCATCTGCTCCTGCATCTGCTGGGCCTTTTTCATCAGGTCGCCCATATTATTCATCATCTGCTTATCTCCTGGCTGTTTCTGCGGGGCGGATACTTTCTTCGACGACCCGCCCTTCAAATCGTTCCACAATACTCTTGACCAGAGGATCCTGCCGGATGGACTCTTCCGCGGCTTTCTGGCGCGCAGCTCGCTGGCGCTCCTCAAAGGCGGCGGGCGTATGTAACCCCGGCACACCCTGCTCTATCTTCAACTGTGTGGCGTCGCCGAAGCGTGATCTCAAGGCCGCCAGTATTTTTTCTTCGTGGCGAACATTGAGCAGCCGCGCATGCCCCTCATCCAGAGTCAGCACAACCGCCTGCCCTTCCATTCTCATGGACGAATAGCTGGCCAGGTTTCCAGGCATGCCGGTAATACCCAGCGAGCGAAAATCACGTTCCCAGACAAACCCGTCGGCGGTGACCGGTTGCTCGGGCTCGGCAGGTGCCGGCTCAGGTTCGTTCACCATGGTCTGGTCAGCATTTTGCTCTGACTGCACCGGATCAGGGGCCAAAACTGGTTCCGGCGCTGACTCTGGCGCGGATGTCGCGCTTGCGTCAGGCTCAATACTGGAATCCGATTGCGGGACCGGCTCTTGCCACTCGGGTGATTCAGCCTGAACGCCGTAGTCTTCTGGCTCCCAGGGTGGCGGGTCATCCACCATGGGTGGCTGTGGTTCAAGTTCAGCTACCGGCTCCGGACTGGGAACCGGCTGAGGCGCGGGCTCGGGTTGCGGTGCCGCGGCGACAGCCTGGGTGGGCGCGGTTTGCGAAACCGGGCCAGGCTCAGGTTCTGACTCCGCCGGGCCATTGTTACTGTTGCCAGAGGCCAGCGCCGGCGGTTCCCGGC
This sequence comes from Marinobacter nauticus, assembly GCF_003634635.1. Classification (GTDB taxonomy): domain Bacteria; phylum Pseudomonadota; class Gammaproteobacteria; order Pseudomonadales; family Oleiphilaceae; genus Marinobacter; species Marinobacter nauticus. Next base: position 557,839 of record NZ_RBJB01000002.1, read on the forward strand.
GATCGGTACCCGGTCGAAACGCCAGCATGCGCAGCAAGGTCATTTCAAAGCCCATACGGGCATCCGGTGTCACCGACAGATCTTTCCGGCCAATCAACGCGGTCTGGTAAAACAACTGGGCATCTTCGGCACTCAGACGGCGGGCCAGTTCCTGCACCTGGGCAGCATCGCCCATGGCGTTGTCGGCACTGCCCGGCACCACCTGCTCCATGGTGACGCGATGAAACAGAGACAGCATATCGGACAGGATGACGCCGTAATCCGGGGCAAAATCCGAGATCCGGTTAATTTCAGACAGCAGGCCGGGGCCATCACGCTCAACCAATGCGTTAACAATGCGCTGGATATCGCGCTGATCGATGGTGCCCAGCATATTGCTGACATCACTGGCAGCCAGGTTCTCGTTGCCGAATGCAATCGCCTGGTCGGTCAGGCTGAGGGCATCCCTCATACTGCCATCGGCCGCCCTCGCCAACAGCCACAGGGCCGGGTCTTCAAACGGGATCTGTTCTTCGGTCAGAACGTGCCTCAGGTGGCCAACAATGTGCTCCGGCGTCATCCGCTTGAGATTGAACTGCAGACACCGGGAAAGCACCGTCACCGGCAGCTTCTGGGGATCGGTGGTGGCCAACAGGAACTTGACATGTTCAGGAGGCTCTTCCAGGGTTTTCAGAAAGGCGTTGAAGGACTGGTTGGTGAGCATGTGCACCTCATCGATGAGGTACACCTTGTAGCGGCCGCGCGTGGGAGCGTACTGCACGTTGTCGGTCAGTTCCCGCATGTCATCTACACCGGTGCGGGAGGCAGCATCGATTTCGATCAGATCAACAAAACGGTTCTCCAGGATCTCCTTGCAGCTGTCGCATTCACCGCAGGGATTCGGCGTTATGCCGGTCTCACAGTTCAGACAGCGGGCCAGCAGGCGGCCAATGGTGGTTTTGCCCACGCCCCGGGTGCCGGTAAACAGATAGGCATGGTGCAGGCGCTGGTGTTCCAGGGCGTGAATAAGCGCCTGTAACACATGTTCCTGCCCCACCATGTCTTCAAAGGTACGGGGGCGCCATTTCCGGGCTAAAACCTGATAGCTCATGATCCATCAACTGCTCTGAAAAATGGGAACAACTCTAGCATGGACAGGCAATGAGAAGAAGCATGCGCTTGCGCAACAAACGGGAGAGGAAACAGGCAAAACAAGTGGCAGGATATGGGGGTGACCCCACCAGCGATCCCCCGGCACACACATCCACCGCTTCGGCTGCTCCCTTCCGGGCCTGACCGGGTTCACGGTTTCATGTTGCGGAGGCACCAATGGGGCCACCATAACGGCGTTTCGGGGCATTTCCCTCGAAAGCGGCGCGCATATTAACAGAAGGGTATAAGGACTACAACGGCAAAGGGACTTCGTCCTGCCGGAACCAACAGGCAATGCTGTACCGGGTGCGATTGGCGGGTAATACCTCGTGGGGCACATCCTCACTCAGAAACAGTGCCGCACGCCCTGCTTCCGGCCGCACCAGACCAACCATCTGATCTTCGTTGTCGGGGCTGAACACCCGCAACTCTCCCCCGTCTTGCAGCTGCCATCCTTCATTCAGATACAGCACCAGGCTGACCACTCGGGATGCCCTGCCCCGGAAACTGTCCAGGTGGCGCTTGTAGAAATCGCCAGGCTGGTAGGTGGCATAATGCGCTTCATAGCGCTTCAGCCCAAGAAACAGGCGCTGGTTCAGACCAACCCGCAGGGCATCAAAGAACCGGAACAGCTCCGACTGGGCGGCGGTATAGCCATCAAGCCAGGCGATTTTATCCCGGCGGACGCTGCGATCACGGGTCAGATCGGCACCGCGCCCAATCCCTGCTCGCCCCATGGCTTCGGTACGGTCCAGTATCTCTACCTCGTTACGAAGCGCAGCGATCAGGCCAACGGGCAAATGACCGAGCAGATCCAGCTCAATCCAGGCTTTCTCGCTCAGGCTATCGGCGAGTTCATCCAACCAGCCATCGGAGACCAACAAAGAATCACAGCGGCCAGCTGCCCCGATAATGTCTCCAGCCACCTTGTCCAACTGGCCCGCGGACTGCTCGAGAAGCGGCTCCGGCATCGGCAAGACCGACGCTACCGGATTTTCTGATTCCATGTTCAGACCCTCACAAATTTGACGCATTGTATTCAGAAACTCGCCGCGCGCACGGTTTTAAATTACTCTGAAGCTACGGAGTTTTACCTAAAGGAAGCCGTTTCTGAATATGTCGGACAGCAGTAGCAAGCCGCCAGCAACCGGAGGCCCGGGCAACTGGTCATTTACCCGCTGGAGTACCATCGGGCAACTGGAGGCACTTGAAGTTCATCACCCATTGTTCCAGGCCACGTTGTTTCTACAGGGGGCACACCTCACCCATTTCGCGCCAAAGGATGAACGCAACTGGCTCTGGCTCAGTGAACTCGCCCGTTTTCAACCTGGCCGAGCAATTCGCGGTGGCATTCCCGTGTGCTGGCCCTGGTTTGGAGACCCACTCCGGAACCCGCCGGAAATCCGCAAGCGCATAGCGTCATCCTCAGCCCATGGCTTTGCCCGCACCGCTTTATGGCGGCTGGAAGATGTTCGGGAAAGCGCCCACGAGGTAGAAGTCAGCCTGTCCCTCAGCGCCAACGACGATTTCCAGGAACACTGGGACGGCCACGCCCTGGCCCTGATCACCTTCAGTTTTTCCATTCGCGGTTGCCAGATCGCACTGACAACCACCAATCTTTCGAAAGCGCCGCTGGCGTTCAGTCAGGCCCTTCACACTTACCTGCCCACTGACGACATTCAGCGAACCCGCGTGCTGGGCCTGGGAAACAGCCAGTACATCGACACGCTGAAAGACTGGGACTACGTCTCACAGGAAGGGCCAGTGTATTTCGAAGGTGAAGTGGACCGGATATACGAAACCGGCGAAGCACTGACCGTAGTAACACCTTCCGGCAAGCGAAAGCTTACGTCTGTGGGTAGCGATTCAACCGTGGTCTGGAACCCGGGCCCGGGAAAAGCGCAGCGTCTTTCTGATTTTCCAGACTCTGCCTGGCAGAAAATGCTGTGCGTCGAAACAGCCAATGCAGCATCGGATTATCGGGTATTAAATGAAGGCCAGAGCCACACACTGGGCGTATTCATCGGCCGCGCCTGAGCGGCAACTTCTTTGACACAGGGAGCGGGCATGGGCCTGGCATCGTATCTGAGATCGAAACTGATACCAGCGGAACTGGACGAACAGGTAAACCGCATTCGCAAACCCATCGGCACACTGGGCTACGATCCATGGGGTTATAACAACGAAGCGGTGAAGTACGGTTTTTCCGTTGCCCGACAAATCTACGAGAAATACTTTCGGGTCAGCGCCTCCGGCGTTGACAATGTGCCGGCAGAGGGCCCGGTGCTGATTATTGCCAACCACTCCGGCCAGTTACCCATCGACGGCCTGCTCATTGGTTATGCCCTCGCCTCACGGGAAAAAAATCCTCGAATTCCCCGCGCCATGATCGAGCGTTTCTTTCCGACGGTGCCGTGGCTTGGCAATCTCCTGAACGAAATCGGCGCCGTGCTCGGAGACCCGGTCAACTGCGCGAAGATGCTCGCCAACAATGAAGCTGTGATTGTGTTTCCGGAGGGCGTAAGAGGCTCCGGCAAGCTCTACCGGGACAGGTATCAACTGAAACGTTTCGGCAACGGTTTTATGCATCTGGCCATGAAGTACAAGGCGCCCATTGTGCCTGTGGGCGTAGTGGGCTGCGAAGAGACCATCCCGGCCATTGCCAACATCAAGCCACTGGCCAATGCCCTGGGCGTACCCTACGTTCCTGTCGCCCTGCCCGTGGTGCTCCCCGCCAAGGTACACCTGAATTTCGGGGAACCCATGTATTTTGATGATACCGAAATCCCTGAAGAGCAGGTCACCGAACGGGTAGAGGCTGTGAAAGCCGAGATCAGCCGACTGATTGACAAGGGACTGAGCGAAAGGAAAAGGCTGTTCTGATGAGCAAGCACCAAAGACCCCGCATTCTGATCACAGGTGCTGCCGGTGCGCTGGCCCAGCAAGTGATCCGCCGCCTGCGAGAAAGCTGCGACCTGGTGGCCGTCGATTTCCGGGAACAGGTTTACCTGGGCGACGACATCCCCAGCTACTGCATTGACTTCAACAAGCGGGTCTTCGAAGACCTGTTCCGACGCTATGAGTTTGATGGCGTGATTCATCTCGGCCGCATCCTCTCCAGCCAACTGACCCGCATGCGCCGCTATAACGCCAATGTACTGGGCACCCAGAAGCTACTGGACCTGTCCCACAAATACGGCATACGCCGGGTGATTGTGCTCTCCACCTACCACGTCTATGGTGCCGTGGCCTATAACCCGGCGCTGATTGACGAGTCCGCCCCCCTCAAAAGCGCGGGCCTGAGCGCGGACCTGGTGGATTCAGTGGAGCTTGAGAACCTCGCCAACATCTATCTTTGGCGCTACCCGGAACTCAACATAACTATTCTTCGGCCCTGCAACATCGTGGGCCCCGGTGTTCGCAATACCATGAGCACCCTGCTCAGCAGTGAGCGGGCACCCGTATTGGCTGGCTTTTCGCCGATGATGCAGTTCATCCATATCGACGATATGGCAGACGCCATTGTCGCCGCCTGGGCAAAGCCCGTAAAAGGCGTGTTCAATGTCGCGCCGCAAGACTGGGTCGCCTACCAGCACGCCCTGAAGCTCTGCGGTTGCAAAACCATACCCATTCCCTCCATTCCACCGAGCGTGCCGAAGGCCATTGCCCGGGTTCTGAACCTGCGCAGCTTCCCTCCCTACCTTATGGCATTCTTCAAATATCCGGTGGTGATTGACGGTCGCGCCTTCGCCCGGGAATTCGGTTTTGAGCCCAAACGGCCATTGAAAGAGATTTTCCGGTATTATCGCGATAACAAAAAACCGGTGTGAAACTCATCGGTAATTTGAGTATTCAAATAGACGAACGGCCCTTTTCGGCGCTACCCTGTACATATTAAATACAGTACCCGGGCACCGGCAGGCCCGGGATTCCCGGTGTTCAAGGAAAGAGCTAATGTTCAGGGATCTCAGCGTGATCAGTCACGGTGCGGCAGCCGCTGTCTTTGCGGTTCTGGCCGTTCTTGTGGCAACCCGTTATCTTCGCCGCGACATTGATCGTGCTCTGTTCCTTGCCGCCATTGTTACCGCCCTGTGGGCCTCCGTCCTGGTTACCCAAAGCCTCTGGGGATCGCCCGGATTCTTCACCCGCTACCTCCTGGAACTGCTCAGAGACACAGCCTGGTTACTCCTGCTGTTCGCCATGCTTCGCGACGGCTTTCGCCAAGGCCGGTTCACCAGTCAAATAAAGAAGGTATTGGGTGCCGCGACGGCGATACTGATCATCACCTTGCTGGCCCTTGGTACACTTGAGTTCGCCCTCCACATCGATCTGGTCAGCGGTAAGACCAAGGTGATTGGCCAGATCGCCCTGTCACTTCTGGGCCTGTCGCTGGTCGAGCAAATCTGGCGAAACTCTACTGTCTTCGGCCGCTCCAGCATGAAATACCTGTGCATTGGCGTTGCCACCATCTTCGCCTTTGATTTCTTCATGTATGCCGATGCGCTGCTGTTCGGGCAAGTCGCGGATTCGTTCTGGAATGCGCGCGGTTTTGTGAACGCCGCACTCATGCCCCTTTTTGCCATCAATGTGGTGAACACACGCAAACAACCTGTGGACTTCCAGTTGTCCCGTTCGGCCGTATTTCACGCTGGCACACTCATCTTCGCGGGCGGATACCTGTTACTGCTGGCCATCGGCGGTTACTACGTACGCGCCCTGGGTGGTGAGTGGGGCGAAGCCCTGCAGGTTTTGTTCATCACCGTTTCCCTGGCGTTTCTGGTCACACTTCTGCTGTCGCGGCGTATTCGCGGCCGCCTGATGGTCTTCATCAGCCAGAACTTCTTCGACTACAAGTACGACTATCGCGATGAATGGCTCAAGCTCACCAAGGAACTTGCCAACCTGAGCAACGAACCACCCCTGCCCGAGCGAGTAGTGCGCATTCTGGCCGGACTGGTGGAAAGCAATGCCGGCGCGCTCTGGATAAAGGGCGAGCAGAAAGATTTCCACCTGAAAGCAAGCGTCAATATCGCGACTCCGAAGTACACCATCATTGACGAAGACTCGGATATGGTGAAGTTCTTTAAAGATCGTGAGTGGATCATTGATCTGAGTGAATACCGGGAAGACCCGGTGAGCTACAACCTGCTGGAAATACCGGACTCCATCACCAAGACCCCGGAAGCCTGGCTGGTCATCCCTCTGTATCTCGATAACGAACTCTACGGCATTGCCATGGTCGGCGCTCCCTACGCCAGGGTGGAGCTTAACTGGGAGAACTTCGACCTGATCAAGGTGGTAGCCCGCCAGACCTGCAACCTCATCGCCCAGAACGATGCCCAGAACCGGCTCTCACGGGCCATGCAGTTTGAAGCCGTCAGCAAGGCCAGCGCGTTCATGGTGCATGATCTGAAAACACTGATCGCCCAATTGTCTCTACTGGTCAAGAATGCGCCCAAACATCGCAACAACCCAGCCTTTATCGACGACATGATTGCCACCACCGATCATGCGGTCCGTAAAATGTCGAACCTCGTGGATCATATCCGCAAACCATCCTCCGGGGCGGACGAGCAACGTGCTCCCATAGACCTGACCCAACTGGTCCGCGAGCTGATTGAAGACAACAGCCGCCGCAGCCCGGCACCGGTGCTACTGGGTGCTCCACCCGCCATCCAGGTATGCGCCGACAAAGAACAGCTGCGCAGCGTGCTGGGCCACCTGATTAGCAACGCCCAGGACGCCACGGCTCCAACCGGGGAAATCACACTGAACCTGAAAACGGCCAAAGGCAGCGTGGTGCTGTTTATCCAGGATACCGGCAGCGGCATGACGGAAGAGTTTATCCGCACCCGGCTTTTCAAACCCTTCGAAAGCACCAAAGGGCTTACCGGTATGGGGATTGGAGCCTATCAGGCCCGGGAATACATACAGGAACTGGGCGGTTCGATCGACGTAACCAGCGAGCCCGGCCTGGGCTCCTGCTTTTCGGTACGTATTCCGCTGGCCAATGCAGCAACCGGCGAATCAGCCGGGAACAAGCCGGAACCGACAGATTCCGGCTTGCAGGAAGGCAGGCAAGCCGTCAATTAACCGACGGAGAAGACTATTTTATTAAGCGAGCATTGCAAAGTGTCAATGTTCAGTTAAGAATCAGAGTCATGGAATCGCGTTCGCCTCATGGGCGTCTATCCGATATGAACACGGAACAAAGGACTGGTTGTTGTTGTGAAGCAGTTATTGATAGTCGAGGATGATCCTGGCCTCCAGAGCCAGATGCGATGGTGCTTCAGTGAAGACATTGAAGTCTCGGTGGCCGCTGATCGGGAGGCAGCGCTAACGGCACTTCGGCGTCTCGAGCCTGAAGTGGTGACGCTGGATCTTGGCTTGCCACCCGACCCCGGCGGCGCCACTGAGGGTTTCGCCCTGCTGGAAGATATCCTTCGCCTGGCGCCCATGACCAAAGTGATCGTGGTGACTGGGCGGGAAGACAAGGAAAACGCCGTCAAGGCCATAGGCATGGGAGCCTGCGACTTCTACCAGAAGCCGCTGGATGCCGACATCCTCACCTTTGTGGTAAATCGAGCATTCCGCCTCGCGGAACTGGAAAAAGAAAACCGCGAGCTGTCCTCGCAAGGCAATGGCACCAACATCAAAGGCATTGTTGCCGCCAGCCCCGAAATGCTGGTGATTTGCCGCACGGTTGAAAAGGTTGCGCCTACCGATGTCACCACCCTGATTACCGGCGAAACCGGTACCGGCAAGGAACTCCTGGCCCGGGCCCTGCACGACCTGAGCCATCGCGCCGACAAACCCTTTGCGGCCATCAACTGCGCCGCCATTCCGGAAAACCTGCTGGAGAGCGAACTGTTCGGGTTCGAGAAAGGCTCCTTTACCGGCGCGACCCAATCCAAGAAAGGCAAGATTGAGAGCGCCAACGGCGGCACCCTGTTTCTCGACGAGATTGGCGATATGCCGATGGCACTGCAGGCCAAACTGCTTCGCTTCCTGCAGGAACGAGTGGTCGACCGGGTAGGTTCGGTAAAACCGATTCCCGTTGATGTCCGGGTGGTGTGCGCCACCCACCGGAATGTTCAGGACCTGATTGCCCAGGGCGATTTCCGGGAGGACCTGTATTACCGGATCAGTGAAATCACACTGGATGTGCCTGCCCTGCGTGAACGGGATGGCGACCCACTGGTGATTGCACAATCCCTCCTGAAAACCCTGGGGAAACAAATGGACCGCCCTAACCTCACGTTCTCGGACGATGCGGTTCAGGCCATCAATGCCTACAGCTGGCCAGGCAATGTGCGTGAAATGATCAACAAGGTGAAGCGGGCGATCATCATGGCCGATGGCAAGCGCATCACCGCCGAGGACCTGGTTCTGCCGCTCGAAGGCTGCGACACCGACTTTCAGCTCAACCTGCGCCAGGTACGTGAAGCGGCAGAACGAAAGGCGATTATTCAGGCCCTCACCACCAGTAATTTCAACATGGCTCAGGCATCGCGCCTTCTGGGCGTTACCCGCCCGACGCTATACAACCTGACCGACAAGTACCGGATTGAGACCAACACCGCCCCGAACGAGGCCTGAGACACCCAATGCTGGAACAGAACAAGACCCGACGAAGGAAGGACCAGGGCATGAAGATAAGAACTATTGCGCGTGCATCACTGCTATCCGCTGCCATCGCTTTGGCCGTGACGGGGTGCAACAGCGAACCGGACATGTCTCAGGAAGACATTCAGTACATCAGCCATGTAGACCAGGCACGGTTTTTCCAGCGCCAGGGTGAGCTGAAAGCAAGCACCATCGAGGCCAGAAGCGCCATCGATCTCCAGCCGAATCGCGCCGCCCCCTACTTTGTCATCATCCACAACCTGCTAACTGCCGGTGATGCGGCGAACGCTGAACGGCAACTGGACAAGCTCCTTGAGAAGACGAACATTGAGGAGCTGGGCCAATCGGAACGCAACCAGGCTGCGTTGATCCGGGCTGAAGCCCGTATTCTCCAGGGTAAACACCAGGAAGCCCTGGAATCTCTGGACCAGATTTCATCGCCCTCTCCGGATCAACAGTTGCAGGCAGACAACCTGAAAGGTCGCGCCTGGTTGACCAGCGGCGACTTTGACAAAGCCGAAGAGGCCTACCAGAGCGCGTTCGACAAACACAGCAATAACGTCGTTGCCATGGTCGGCCTGTCCCGGGTTGCCACCGCCAAGGGCGACTTCGACACTGCAAAGGAACGCCTTGAGAAAGCCATAGAAATTGACGCTGAACACGAGGACGTCTGGCTCTGGAAAGCGCAATTCGCCCATGCCCAGCAACAATGGGCCGAAGCAGAACAGGCGTACATACGCGCACTGGAGACCATCGGCCAGTTCGACGTTATGACCTTCCGGAAATACCAGACCATTTCGGCCCTGATCACCGTTTTGCGTGAGCAGGGCAAATCGGCGGAGGCATTTGTCTACGAGGAAATCCTTGCCAAGTCCGGTCCGGGTACGATCAAAAGCAACCTGGAAGCCGCGGCCTCAGCCTATAATGATGGCGACCTGAATACCGCCGCCAGGTATCTGCAGGAAGTCCTTAACCAGGTTCCCAACCATCAACAAAGCGCATTGATGCTGGGCGTAATACGTTATCGGCAAGGCCGCCCCGAGGAGGCGGAGAAACTGCTTGCACCGCTGGCCGATATGGAAAACGCCGATGAAGTACGCAAACTCCTGGCCGCCACCCGCATATCCATGCGCGACCCGGCTGGCGCAAAATCACTGCTGGAAGACCTGGAGGGCAGCGACGCCGATCCACAAACACTGGCACTGGTAGGCATTGCAAGCCTGGCTTCTGGCGATGACCAGAGTGGCCGACAGCTCCTGGAAAAGTCGCTGGAACTGGCACCAGACAACCACAACCTGCGTTTGCGCTATGCGGCTTACCTCACTCAAACCCGAGATTTCGCCAATGCCATCAAACAGGCCAGACAGATTCCGTCGGATGCCACGGAGGCCCTGCAGGCGACAATCCTGACATCCCAGGCCCAGGCGTTGTCTGGCAATTCGCAGGCGGCAACAGAAACCCTGGATACCTGGCTTAAAGCCAATCCGGACAGCATGGCTGCCCTGATTGCCCGCGGAAACCTGGCCAGCAGCCTGAACAACACCCAACAGGCGGCCAGCTACTTTGAGCGGGCGCACAAGCAACATCCGGAAGAAGCAGCTCCTCTGGTAGCTCTGGGCAACCTTGCCCGCGAACAGCAGAACACGGAGCAGGCGATTGCCTGGTACCGCCAGGCGGTCGAAACCAACCCGAACAACCTGCCCGCCATTCAGGCCCTTGCCGGTGTGATGAAGCGCGATCAACTTACCGGGCTGATGCAGGAAATCAGCACGCAACATCCTGAGGCAAACGGACCGCGGCTGATCCTCCTGGAATCCGCGCTGATCAACAAAGATACGTTGCGAGCCGATGAACTTACCGCCCGGTTGATGGAAAGAGAGCGCGAAGACCAGCCCTCACCGTCTGAACCGCTGGTCGCTGCGGTGTATGAAGGCATTGCCACTCAAATGGCACAGCGCGACAACAGCGAGCGCGCTCTGGAGATCCTGAGCCGCGGACGAGCGCTCTTCCCAGAGAACGAGGCCATCGCCCTAAAAGTGGCGGCCATCGAATTCAGCAATGGCAACGCAACCGCCGCGCGAAGCGCGCTGCAGGATGCCAAGCAGCATCACCCGGACTCCCCCGCGCCCTACCAGGTAGAAGCCAGCTATTACGAAAACCAGGGCGAACATCAGCAAGCTGCTGAGCTTTATCAACTGGCGCTGGCCAAGCGACAAACGGCGGAACTGGCCATCGCCCATGCTCGCGCACTCTCTAACGCCGGCCGATCTCAGAATTCGATAGAAGCACTGCAGGAAGCCAACAAACAATTCCCGAACAATTCGTCAATTCTGCTTACACTGGCGCTTCAAACCCAGCAAGCAGGCCAGACGGATGCGGCCATTGAGCACTACCAGCAGGTTCTGCAACTGACCCCGGACAACGCCCTGGCGCTGAACAATCTCGCCTGGCTGTATTACGAGGCCGGCAACAGCGAAGCGGCATCACTGGCCAAACGCGCCTACGAACTGGTGCCCGAAAATGCTGCGATTGCAGATACCTACGGCTGGATCCTGTTCGAGGCTGGTGAACACGAGCAAAGCCTGGCGGTACTGGAAAGAGCCCATTCCCTGGCACCGGGTTCCCAGGAAATTGCCATGCATCTGGCCGAAGCTTATCGAGCCACCGGCCGCACGGATGCCGCCCAGCAGATCATGGACAAGTTCAGCACAGGCAACAACGGCTAATCATTACTCACGCTATAACCAAAGAGAGGACATAACGAAACGTTCCTAGCCGCCGGTGGCAGCCCTGACACACTGCAACAATACTTTACATATTGTTTCCAATAGCAAGGAAGGTGGGTTATGGCTGCTATCAAAGTGTTGAGCGTAGGCACCGTGGTGGTTCTGCTCAGCGGCTGTCAGCACTGGCAGTTCAGGGATATTGAGGATTTGCCACCGACAGCCGCGTTACCTGAGACGAGCGAGCCTGGAAAGGTCGAGGTCTGGTATTTTGACGGTATCTCCGGGAACTACGTTCAGGGCATGCTGGACGCAGAGAAGTATCCGGATTCGCCCGATGAAATCACTGAACTCACCCAGCTGCGCCAAGCCACCAGCCGAGCCAATAATTACGGCACGCTGATCCGGGGCTTTATCGAGCCCCCCGAAACGGGCGAATACACCTTTTACATCAGCGGCGACGATCAGACACAACTGTGGTTATCTGACTCCCAGAACCCGGACGGTGCGGTTCAGATCGCCTCCACTATGTCCACGCCCCTCGATAATTTCACCCGCTACGCCTCACAAACCTCCGGCGTACAATATCTGGAGGCCGGCAAAAAATATTACTTTGAATTCAGACACAAGGAAGGTGGATGGGACGACCACTTTACCGTCGCCTGGTCCGGCCCCGGCATCTCTCAGCAAGTGATCAGCGGCAGCGCGCTACACAGCTACGCCCAGAAAGCCCCTGACTCGGCCCCCGAGATGACAACTGAAGATGCCTACCATCTGGGTTACCGAATCGGCTACTTTGACGCTGAACAGGGCCTCTCATTCAACAGCCAATACCCACCACTTGATGCGGACAGTGATGATCTGTACGACAACTGGGAGATCGTGTACGGGCTGGATCCATCCAATGCGGCCGACGCCAAATCCGATACCGACAATGACCTGCTTACTGCCATGGATGAGTTCTGGGCCAGGACCAATCCTGGAACCGAAGATACCGATAACGACGGTATTCCGGATGGGTACGAATACGCCTATGGCACGGACCCCACCAACCCGGGCGATGCCAATGTAGATCTTGACGGTGATGGCTACACCATCCTGCAAGAGTACCAGGCGGACACCAATCCCACCGATGCCAGCGACTTCCCTGCCCCTCAGGAAGTGTATGCAACCGGATTCGTCGGCCAGTACTTCACAGGCACCGAGTTTGACAGCTTCGTTTACAGTCAGCGGGATGCGACCGTCAACTTCAACTGGAATAGTGGAAGCCCGTCAGGGGAACTCCCAAGGGACCGGTTCAGCGTGCGTTGGCAAGGATGGTTTACACCACCCCACAATGAAGGAACCCGGGACTACACCTTCACCACCACCACGGATGATGGTGTTCGGCTTTTCCTCAACGGGTCTACCGTCATTGATCAGTGGAAGAACCAATCCCCCACCAGCTACAACGCCACAGCGAATCTCGAAGCGGGGACCCCCGTTGCCATCACCATGGAGTACTTTGAGTTCGGCTGGGGTGCCACAGCACAACTGGCGATTACCGACGCCGCCACTGGAGATGCCATATCCACGACCAACACCGTCCAGCATCTGGCATTGGACAGCGAGTTCGCCGAAAGCACCTTGAACGACGGCATCGACGATCTTTACAAACTTCGCTACGGACTCCCCCTGATGCAACCATCAGCCAGCCGGGTGCTTAACGATAGCGGCGTGACGGTTCTTGAGGCTTATCAATCGGGCCTGCACCCGTACACGCTCGAAACCGTATCGGAGCCAGAATCACCGGTCACCAGCCAGCCCGGTGGTACCGGCGATGCCAGCGGCAGTGTGACACTGTCGTGGACGCCTCCCGGCACCAGGGTAGACGGCAGCAGCATTTCGCTGAGCGAAATTGACCGTTACCGGATCAACTACGGACAGGATGCTGCAAACCTGACTCAAACTCTGGAGGTGCCGGCAGGCACAACCTCAACCACGGTTACCGGCCTGGCGCCCGGCACCTGGTACTTTACGATTCAGGTAATTGATATCAATGGATTGAGTAGTGAACCGTCTGATCCGGTAGAGCATCAGGTTAACTGAGCGAGCATTTTAGTTGTCGAGTTATTTTACAACCAAACAGCAGCGACCAGAAAAGTTCATTAATATTCAATGACTTAAAATCTGGCACGAAGCCTGCTTATTAGAGGATGACGTAACGCAAAGACCACTCACTGGAGGAGTGACTCAAATGAAAAAATTGACTCAAGGCTTGGCAATGGCTGCAGCCGTCGGTTTTGCGGGAGTAGCTCAGGCTGCCTATATCGATTCTGTTGCCAATGCAAACGCACCTGGCGCTGTAGCTGAGCAAAGTGTTCCGGGAGACAACGATTACGCCACTCGCGTAGGTGGTACCTGGACAGCGGATGCACCTCTGTACAACGTAGGTGATACCGTATTGTTCGGCCACAACCTGAAATCCACCAGCTCCGATCCGTTCAAGCTGACCTTCACCTACCTGGGTAAAGAAGCGAACGACAACAACCAGTTTTACTGGGGTAACACTCTGGTATTCGATACCAACAGCAATCCTGATGACCAGTTCAGCGCCGTATTCTACGGTGGTCTTGACGCCCTGCTGAACTTCAAGTTCATCAATGGCAGCGGAGTTACCATCAACAACGATGGCGCCAACGGCAGTCAGTTCAACAACATCGCCAAACCGAACTCCAGCACCAACTTCAACCTCTTCTATGTTGAAGAAGATTACTTCGTAATCAGCCTGGACGATGGCTATGTTGGCGATGACAACCATGACGATATGGTGATCGCAGTTCGTGCCACCAAGGTTCCCGAGCCTGGCACGCTGGCACTGCTTGGCCTTGGTCTCGCTGGCATTGCCGTCCGGATGAAAGGCCGTAAAAAAGCCTGACATCGAGTTCTATGCTACGCTTTAAAAGCCCTGCACTTGCAGGGCTTTTTCATTTCAGGTCAGGTTCATGGATGTACTGATTGTTTATGCCAATAGCGGCAGAGGGCTGCAAAAAGATGCCAGGATACTGGAAGCAGCCCTGCAGCGGCTTGGGCACCAGACCAGGCAGGTTCAACTGCCCCCTACTCCCGTATGGCGTTCCCGCCTTTCAGCCTATCGATTCAAGGCATTAGAACGATTTTGCCCCGGATTTCTCAGCAAACTCTTCTATCGCAGTCAGATCGGCTTGCTCAGGCTGCTACGTCCGGTTCAACAGGCAGATCTCGTCATTCACCTCGAGAATATCTGGATATCTCAATTGGTTGCTGGCCGACACCACTGGCTCATCCCTAACCAAGAATGGTTCGTTGAATCGAGAGGTCCCTATCTCAGCTTTATCAACCGTATACTCTGCAAAACACACCACGCGGTATCGATTTTTTCCGCCTTACATGCAGACACCCAATACCTGGGGTTTACCGGCGGTGAAGTTAGCGCTCAGACCGGCTCAGAGAGGAAAGACTACCGTTTGGCTTTGCATGTAGCCGGCAACAGTCAGTTCAAGGGCACGCAGCGTGTTATGGCATGTTGGCAGAGGCACCCTGAATGGCCAGAACTGGTCGTTGTCTCCCAGCATCTGGACACCACCCCCGCCGCCAATATCAGGATAGAGAAAAACCTCACGAACAATGAACTGAACACACTCTGGGCCCAGGCCGGTTTCGCAGTACTCCCTTCTGAGGTGGAGGGTTATGGCCAGGTACTGGCAGAGGCCATGGCTTACGGCTGTATTACAATATCAACTGATGCACCGCCAATGAACGAGCTGGTTGGGAAGGACAGAGGCTTTCCGGCACACGTGGAAAGAAAGCTGACGTTTCGCCTGGGCACCCGTTACCTTGTCTCAGAGCAAGCTCTGGAGCAGAGTATTCAAGCTGCGATAGACCAGCCACCGGCCACGCTGGCCCACATGTCCAGGCGGGCAATCGAATGGTATTCAACCAATCACGAACAGTTTCTGTCCCGATTAGAGAGCCAACTCAACGATCTGGTCGCGCCACCTCTTGATCAATCTGCTCAAGAATCACCGGAAAGGTAGACTCAATAAACTCAGCGAGCGTTGCAGCGACCTCACAGCCATCGCATGCCACTGCAGAGATGAGTAAAGAGGCATCATCACGGCCACTGAAGAACCCGCCCACCTGAGCAAGCTTCGCGCGCCACTGATCGGTTTCCCACTGCCCCTGAACAAAGTAGCTATACCCCAGATGCACACGTTGTCCGGAAACACGATGTTTCAGGGTGACTCCCTGCACCGGGATATTCAGGCTGTTTTTAACATCAAAGAAGCCTTCCGGAATCCAGAATTCACGGTCATAAAGGCGGTTACTGTACTGGATGAGTTCCGCACGATGCCTCTGATAGTCATAGGTAAACGCGCCGAGATAGTAGGTTGTGCCCAAACCTTGCCCTGCGCGGGCCTGCAAACGGTTGAACAGGGTCTGCGCATACACCCTGTCTGGATTGAGAACGTTGGGGCGCCACCCCTCCAGTGCAGATCCGAACACCGGGGAATACCTTTCAATTAGATCAATGGCGTACCCTTCGGGTTCAGGAGCAATGCTGCCTCGCTTGTCCGGCAAAGCAACCCAGGTAACCAGCCCCAACAGCGCGACAACCGTTACAGCAACGGTAGCTTTACCTGCGGGTTTAGCGTGATATTGCTTCTCGTCATTGTCTTGGCTGGCAACAACCTGGTCATCCCGTTTCTCAAGCTGACGAGCCAGAAAATAGAGGGGAACAAGCGTGCCCGCAAACACCCACCAGCCAAAGTTTTCATGATCCTCGATCAGGCCGGACTGCATGTTCGTTTCATACCCCATGTAAATGATGACGAACACCCGGATCCAGTTGGCAAGTAGAGCGAATGCCACCCCCAAACAGAATAACGTGACGCGGGATCGTAACCTCGACAGGTATAACTCGCCATAAATCAGAACCAGCGCCTGTCCCACCAGCAGATACCGGAGTCCAGAGCACCCATGAGCAACTTCAAAGGTTCCGACACCGATGAGGTAAACGAAAACGCCCTCCACCTCAAAATCAATATCGAAAAAACCCAACAGGACCTTATTAACGGCAACGGTAATTACCTGTAGCGTCCAGGCCAGGAAATCCCACACAGGAATGGTCAGAAACAGCAAACCCAGCGGCACAATGAACCAGCGAGCCTGGCGCCACCCCATCAGCGTCGCGCAGGCAGCAAACAAAAGAGGCACCAACGCCAATTGCTGAAGCGCCTGAAGACGAATCAACCCGCCGACCCAATAGGCAAGCAGACAGGCTATCAAAGGAAGAACCCAAACCGGGGCGAAGCCCGGGGCCACCGGATTGGTCTTCGCCTTTCGCCAGATCAGATACAGCGACACGCCGGCTAACAAAAGACCATGAGAGTATGATTCGTCCCACTTTAACCATCGCGTCACGATTCCCTCCAAAGTAGGGAAAGTAACGAATGCCAGCACACACAAGACAAGCAGGAACGGCCACAGGCGACTCATCAGGCTGATAGACGGCATCCTTTCCATATTCATGACAACACCCGCTCAGAGACGAAAGAAACGATTAATTGAGGACACTAAACGGGGCGGCATACACCCCCTTGC
The DNA here is from genome assembly GCF_003634635.1 of Marinobacter nauticus. Taxonomy (GTDB): domain Bacteria; phylum Pseudomonadota; class Gammaproteobacteria; order Pseudomonadales; family Oleiphilaceae; genus Marinobacter; species Marinobacter nauticus. The sequence goes on from NZ_RBJB01000002.1 coordinate 574,941, forward strand.
CCCATAAGCCATTTTAAGAATGGGAGAACGAACATACTCAACGGTGGTAAACAACACCTGTTCCCCTCTGAAGTGCTGTTTGTAGAACGTGTTTTTCCCGGACCCGGCCAGCAAGTCGTAACTGACAATACTCGAATCCTGAAAGGATCGCTCAATGGCGTAACCCAAATGGAGCGTGCCCAAGGACAATTTGTTGTGGAAATCCTGCATGAACCCCGCCTGCAGGTTGTATACCCGATTCCCGGCGCGGATATCATAAAGTACAGACACAATCTGATTGTCGGCTCTCAGTACCGACATTCTCGCGGATTGGCTTCCGGAGAGCCGGTTCAGAAGTGCCTCATGGAAGCGAACGGCATTGTCGTCAAAGCAGGGCTTTCCCCAACGCTCGCAATGAAAACGATTGAGTAATGCCAGAAACGTCTCCGGGGTCTGCCATTCCTCGAAGGAACCATTCAAGGTACCTTCAAACAACTCTCGCCGATTATAGGCTTTCAGACGGGTATTCTTTCCAAGCCTGGATAACCAGTCCGTAAACTGCCCCTGAGTTGGAATCACCACACCTTCCGACTCACTCCGAACCACCCGGGAGAGAGCCAGCGTGTGGCTCAGGCCAGATTCGATCATACTCATTGATCTCGCGGAGGCATCCGCAATAATCATCTCATCCCACCGGACCTCAGCGAGATAACTCCCGAGCGCCTGCAGGATGGCCAGTTGCTCACGCCGATCCACAATGACGCCCACATATTCCGTGCGCACCGTAGGCCCCAGCTTCCAGGCATTGCCTACCACATGCAGCCTACGAACTTTCCATCCCAGCGGCGTGCTGACGGCACTCAGGTAGAGCGGAGCCAGGCCAACCAGCGTATCGCCCGGGGCGTATACGCCCAGCAGCAACAGATCAAGGTTCAGTCTATCGCCCCAGGTTTCCCACCAGGACGCCTGCCAGGCCCAGCTCATGAACAGCGGGTCGGCATTACTCTGCTCCAGCAGATGGTCCCAGCTTTCCTGCAACCCGAAAAACTCTTTCTCAGACAAGCGACGAACGGTATATGTCACATTCGCCTCCCTCGGCTGGAAGTTAGCAGCATTTTTACAGCGAACCGCCAGGGGCCCATCCAGAACGGGTCTTTCGACAATGAGCGAAGCAAAGAACGAAAGGCCTGGCGACGCTGACCAGACGAGTACTCATATCGCCCTTTCCGAATAAAAAAATAACTTAACCCCCGGCGGGCCTCACCCCGGGTAACTGCTGAAGGAAAGGCTTTCAGAAAACCCTGGACCAGCTGTTCGTTCGCTCGAAACCTGCTCTCCTTGTCAGAGGAAATCTGGTTTTCCATAACCCGGTAATACCCAAGCACCGCTGGAACATATAGAAACTGATAGCGGGTGGAAAAACGCAACCAGAGCCCGTAGTCCTCCGCCAACCGATCGGCGCTGTCAAAGCCCCCCATCTCGTCAAAGCAGCGCTTGCGGGTCATAGTTGTGTTCATGCTCACAAAATTATCCCGGAGCAACTGCGGCGTGATACGGCCGGAATAACGGGCCATACGATTCACACCATGTTCGTGCCCTTCCCCGTCTATGGTTATGAAATCACCATAGACGATATCCGCCTCGGGATGTTCCTCAAAGGCCTTAAGACTGGTTTCCAGCTTTGTACTCACCCAGGCATTATCAGAGTCGAGAAAGCAGATGAACTGGCCACGCGCCTCGGCAATTCCGCGATTCCGGGCCACACTCTGCCCCTGGTTCTCCTGCTTAAGATATCGAATGCGCGAGTCCGCCAGATACCGCTCCATCAGCTCGGCGGTGCCGTCCGTGGAACCATCGTCAATAACGATCAATTCGAAATCAGGAACCGATTGAGACAGAACGCTCTCAACCGCAAACGGCAGGTAGTCAGCCCGGTTAAATGTTGGCGTAATAACCGACACCAGAGGATTAGAAGACATGACTGCTTACTTCCCTGTCTTATTCATCATTGTTTTTATTTCAGTGCTACCGCAAGCAGCGCTCGCCAGACGTTAGTTTCTGCCGGCGCATACTTCAGCGCTTTCATGATTTCTTTAATGCCCGCAAGCTTTTTACCCACGGCGCCCAGGTAACGCCCCTTCCTGATGTAGAAATGGGCAAATCCCTTATCGAATTCACTAGCACTGAGGGCCTCAGGATACTCTCGGCGAAAGTCGCGAATGATAGCTTCATTGACCCGGAACCGCTGTGTTTTATCCGACGAAATCTGATCTTCCATCACTCGATACCAGGCCCAGTATTCCGGCTCATAGCGAAACTGATACCGGGCGGAAAACCGTAGCCACAAATCATAGTCGTCAGCCACACGTCGTTTTCCGCTCATGCCGCCCATCTCATCAAAGCAGCGGCGCCTTGCCATTGTGGTGTTCATGGCAACACAGTTGTCCCGAATCATCCTCGCGGCAATGCGTCCCGAATAACGCGACATATTCTTGCGGCTGATCTCAGCACCCTGTTCGTTGATAATCACATTATCGCCATATAGCACATCCACTTCCGGATGCTGTTCAAAAACCCTGACTTGTTTCTCCAGCTTATCAAGCGGCCAATAGTTATCCGAATCCAGGAAGCATATGAAGTCGCCGGACGCCTCCGCCAGAGCCACATTTCGGGCCACACTCTGCCCCTGGTTTTCCTGCTGGAACAGACGGACGCGTTCATCCTGCAGGTAGGGTTCAAGCAGTTCCACCGTATTATCCGTTGAACCGTCATCGACGATCAGAAATTCAAAGTTTCCGTACGTCTGCCCCATCACACTATCAACCGCCTGGAGAATAAACTCCGCACGGTTATAGGTAGGAGTGATAATAGTGATCAAAGGGTCTTTAGCCGACATCCGTCATCGTCCTTGTTAATACGTTCTTCATTCCACGCTTCCCGGGCAGACTGCAGCAGTTCGCCATCAGAATCCCCCCCCATAATGAACCAGCCGCTGGTGCAATCTCCGCTTGACGAAACTCGCTGTGGTGATTCCCACACAAAAAATCGGGGTTGCTCACGACCTTGATAGAACCCGTGCGCTTTCATGACCTGCTTCAGCTCCAAATCAGACGTCATGGCAGAATAAGAGGCTGCATTCGGCCATTCCCGCAGCATTGCCCCTACCACCGCCGATTTCAGCGCTGCTGATGCTGCTGGCCCGATGTAATCGACCAGCCGAACCTGTCGGTCATCCGCACGGACAACCCCCAGAGCTTTCAGGGAATCATTCTCGTCCCGTACTTCCAGAAATGAGTACTGTGCAAACGGATGCCGCTGATAGCGCCAGTCAAGGTAAGCCCAGTCTCTCACAACAACCTTGTCGTAGCTTTGCGCAACTGCCGCCCACAACTCATCAATCTGTTCTCTGGGTGGCAATTGCTGCAGGAGAGACGCACGCATGTGTCGGCTCTGCACTGGGCGATTAACCAGTCGAGTGCAAAATTGCAGAAGCATCAAAGCCCAGTCACGAGCGCTACGAGGCTGACGGATTTTACGAAGAAAATGCACCTGGTCGCTGGCACGCCAACCCATCCGCTGCAATACAATGGCGGCGACCGGGCTGATGCCAAACGACATAAGAATAGGAGAGCGTTGTGCCAACTCTACTTTGATCAGCCGACCTACGCCCTTTCCGCGCTGGCGCTCAGACACCTTGAAGTCGCAGCTCCACATGGCCTGTGTTGGCCGGCCATTCCATAGAATACTTACCGGCACCACCCCGTTGAAGCCGACAACCGAACCGTTCTCCTCTGCCACCACCGGAGCAAAGCCACGATCACGCGCACCAGGATTCTCCTGGAACTGATAACTCCAGATATCACGTTTGAACGCCACATCAGCAAACAGGTTCAGCACCTGCTCCCGATGGCGTTGATCATCATAGGGTTTGATTTCAGCCACCCGTGCGCTCCAGCCATGCCAGAAACATCAGAATGCCCCATAGCTCTGCAGAGTAATCCTCCCGCCCTTTGAGGTGCTCCTGCCAATAGGCATTCACAACTGAGCGGTCCAGATAGTCCTGCTTGTCAAAGACAGACGGTTGCAGCAGCGCCTCCGCCCAGGGGCGCAGTGGGCCCCGTAACCATTGCCCCACGGGCACCGCAAACCCCTGCTTGGGCCTGTCCACCAAGGCCTTTGGCACGTGGCGATACAAAACACTACGCAGTACCTGCTTGCCAACGCCGCCATTAAGGTTATAGCTCAACGGTAACGACAGCGCGAAGGAAACCACCTTCGGGTCTAACATCGGTATCCTGGTTTCAAGGCTACAGGCCATCGCTGCCCGGTCGACCTTCACCAGAATGTCATCGGGCAGATACCAATTCAGATCTCGCCACATCAACGCTTTCAAGCCGTCGAGGGGAACACCGCGCGGGATTGCCTGGGTCAGACCATATGTGGGTTCCTGAACATCCCTCCGAAAACACTCGGGCTCATTCCAGAAAGAGACAGACTGCCGATAGAAATCTGACAGATCCGTGGCCGAGGCCAGCGCACGCTCCGCTTTAAGGCGATGACGAATTGCCAGCGTCGACCGACCTCGCTGGGAAGGTACCAGAGCCCGGATCGCCTGAGCCGTCGCCGCCTCTGGTAAGCAGGATAACCAGCGCCGGGCGACACCGGCCGGCTTGCTTCGGCTCCGCCAACGGTTATAAACCGAAGGATACCGAGTGTAGCCACAGAACAACTCATCTCCGCCATCACCTGACAATGCAACCGTGACATGCTTCCGTGTCATCTCGCTGACAAGAAAAGTAGGCAGCTGCGATGAATCCGCGAAAGGCTCGTCGTATAGATCTGGCAACCGCGGCACGAGGTTAAGCGCATCCTCGGGAGTTACATACAACTCCGTGTGTTCGGTTCCCAGATAACGGGCAACCTCTGCGGCATGCTCTGCCTCATTAAAGCCCGGCTCATCAAAGCCAATACTGAACGTTCTCGCGTTCTGGCTTGCACGGGCTTGCATAAGTGCAACCACGGTGGAAGAGTCGATACCGCCGGAGAGAAAAGCACCTAAAGGAACGTCCGATACCATCTGGTCTTCAATCACGTTCCCGAGTAAAGCCTCCAACTGGTCACTGGCAGCCTCAAAGCTTTCCGGCGCCCGGCTCTCTGTAAAGCAATCCTCAAGGCACCAGTAGCGTTGCGGTTCCGGTAACGTACCCGGTGAGGATCCATCAAGAGGAAAACGAACCAGTGAGGCAGGCGGTAGTTTTAAAATCCCTTTGTGAATACTGATCGGTGCTGGTATCACGTTGTGCCGGAGCAACAGCGCCAGCGCCCCAGGCTCTACATCGCCTTGCCATGCAGGATGTGCCCGAAGCGCCTTGAGCTCCGAACCAAACAACAGAGTGTTGCCTTGCCATCCATAATACAGTGGCTTTTCACCCATTCGGTCTCGGGCCAGAATCAGATCCCGGCTTTTCAGATCCACCAGGGCAAAAGCAAACATTCCCGAAAACTTCGGTAGGCTCTCTTCCAACCCCCAACGCTCAATTGCGTGGAGCATCACTTCCGTGTCTGAGTGGCCCCGAAAGGTGCATCCCTCCTTTTCAAGCTCTGCTCGCAGCTGCCGAAAGTTATAGATTTCCCCATTGAAGGCAATAACAAAACGCCCGCTCGCTGACGCCATCGGCTGCGCACCAGCCGGTGACAGATCCTGAATGGCCAACCTGCGATGCACCAGACCCAAACCAAGGTCTGCCTTGAGCCAGATACCTGAATCGTCGGGCCCCCGGTGAGCTATGGCAGCCCCCATGCCCTCCAGGGTGGCCTCCGGGGCTCTACCCACATCCCTGTTTACGAATCCTGCAAAACCGCACATGGACTATTTCCTTCCTGCGATGCGAGCCAGTCGAGCGCCCACGTAATCTCGTTCTTCTCGGTTCAACACCAGCAGCCAGAAGGCTGCCAGCCAGCCAATACTTCCCAGAATCGCACCCAACAAAATATGGCGGTAACTGTCGTACATCAGATATTGACCAACACCCAGAATAATAACTGCCATTAACCCAGCCGGGACGAAGCCAGGCAGCACAGACGAGCGCAAATACTCTCTGACGGGAAGTTCGAGATGGCGGCAGGTATATCGGAGATATAAAGGGACAAAGATCAACCCGGGAACGACGGAAGCAAAAGCTACGCCCTCAAGGCCATACGGGTGAACAAGAACAAGGCTCAGGCCAATATTCAGTGCGGCTGCCAAAGGAGTGAGGCGTGCAAAAATCCCGTGTTTGTCAATCGCCGTCAGATAACGACTGGCGAACGGATTGATGAAAGGCAGCACCGTAAAGAACACCAGAAACACGATAAGCCATTCCGCCTTCTCACCAAACTCGGGCCCCAGCCATACTGAGATAAAAGGCACTCCCAACAACAGAGCCCCCGTGCCCATGGCCAAAAGAATGCTGACAACGTAACGGGACGAAATCAGAAAAACCCGCCGGATGGTGTCGTTCTCAGCCCTCGCACTCAAGCCGCTGAACAACGGCATAAAAGCATGAGTTAGTGTCCACCCGAGGTTTCGGATGTGCTGAGTCAGGTTCGCGGGAATACTGTAGAACGGAACCATAGCAGGCCCCATAATCAAACCAATCACCAAAACGTCCGTAGCATTTTCAACACGGGTGGCAATACCTTGAACGAATGATTTAAAACCGAAAACAATCAGCTCTTTCAGACGCACCCAGGAGTATGAACGCCAACGGGCTCTGATCGCACCAAAGGCGGGGCGTGACAGCAACCACATAAAGAGGATGTACTTTATGGAAATCCCAATGGCGTTGATGCCTGCCAAGAGCACCAGACCGTTTTCAGGAGTGATGAACAGGTAAAGGAGCGTGGAGCCCACGATCGAATTGATAATCGTAATGTTGTTTTTTAGGTAGTACTTCTGGAAACCTTCCAGGTAGCTCTCTGCAACATATCCGGGAAACGAGATTAACAAGTGGGCGCCGATGATGATCAGAAACAGCGTGTATTTCTGATACGGCTCTCCCTCCGGGGCGATCGCACCGGAAAACCAGATTCCCCAGCATAAGAAAAAGGCGAAGAGGAGCAGCCCGACCACCATCATGAACACAAAGGCGGACATGTACACAGACTCAAGTGCCTGTGAATCCTGCTCGGCGTGGTGTTTTGCGGCATACCGACTGATGGCCGGCCGCAGGCCCAGGTCCAATATCCCCATGTAGCCGATTACAGCGCCAATCATCTCCCACAGACCGTAGTCGTACTTCCCAAGGTTGTGAACGAAAACGGGGGTCATAATGAAGGTGATGACCAATTTAACGAGCATCACCAGGACATTTGAGCCGGTGTTGACTAATAAAATACGAATCACCTACCGGACTCCGTATTCGCCAACACACCATCAAAAAGATGTGCCAACTTGCTGGAGGTTTGGCTAACATCAAATCTTAACGCTGCTTCCTCCCTGAATCTGTCCGATTCAAGTTGAAAAGCATTCTGATTTGCCTCAAACAACTGGATCTTCTCGAGAAGCCCACCCAACGAACCGACCTCGAACACCATTGCTGGAGAATCAGCGACCACCTCCTTCATTCCTATACAATTGGATGCAATGAGCGGCCGACCGGATACCATAACCTCCATCGGTAGGAGTGGGCACGCTTCCCACTTCGAAGGCATAACAACGACATCAACTCCCCGTATGGCTTCGGCCATCGAGTCTGTCGCCGGAAAGAAATGAAAAAAAGAATCCAAACCCCGGCTGCGGATATCTGCCTGTTCCTCCCTGATAAAACCTCCCCAGCCGAAGCAACAGACGTGAACCGGCTTTCCACTACTGTGACGATTCAACTGTTCAACAGCATCAACCAGCAGGCCAAACCCCTTCTGGGCCATGAAACGCCCAAAAAAACCAAGTACTAACGCATCGTCAGGAATACCAGCCTCATTTCGAAGGTTCCTGACATGGTCACCAAGAAAGGCCTCAGTCTTAATGCCGTTGCGAATTCCCTTCACGCGCCCGCTAGAGCCCAAAGTGGGGAATGTCTCATCAAAATTTGAAACAGCGTCTTCGCCAACAGGATTGATGACATTCGCCAGGGAAAACAAGCGGGCCATAATCAGCTTCTTTAGCCTTCCAAACCTCCCCTGGAAATGCCCCGGCATAAACACATCATGAGTTGTTATGATGTGAGGAATACGAAGTACCCAAAGCGGAAACGCCGCAATCAGGCCAGCGGTGAATCCATGCGAGTGGACTAATTCCGGCCTGGCTTTGACAACCTGCTTTAACAGCGTCATCAATAACACAATCAGGTTTTCAGAAGACTGGCCAACGACATCAACATTAGGCAACGGCGCGACAAGATTCTGCAGTGCTTCGGACTCTGGTGTCACTAAGCTGAAACAATTGGCACTCTGAGCTTGATCGCCATAAACGTAGGAAAAGTATGTCCTAATACCACCCCCAGGGTGCCTGGCAAAAACTACAATTCTCATCAGAAAATCCTTTTAAATACTAACTTCAATATCGTCGCGGCAAATCAACCAAATTACTAAACTTATTATAATTCTTCATGCCGGCCTCACTCCCGGCTTCAGAATTATCACTAATCCTAATCATTCTATGAGACACAACTACAGAACCAGCAAACAAATACCAATAATATTGTGACAGTCCCCAGTAGTTAAAACTATATGCAGCGTACATCCAGAATACAGCAACTAGAGCCTTATTCAGGTTTATGTAAAAATTTTTGTTTTCTCCCTGCCTGGAAACAAGAAATTTAGAGCTATCCAGCAAACGCCTATAAACTTTAACCAGAAAAGCAATGAATATAAATGCACCCACAAATCCCAACTCAATCAATAGTTCAGCATATAGATTGTGAGATGCTTGTCGGCTACCAATAATATGTGTTTTTGCTTCAGGGGTTGTCCCTAATCCGTGTCCTACTATCGGTCTTTCCAAGCCAAGCGAAAACTCTCTCAACATCCCCTGAATTCGTCCATCTACCGATGCTGCGTTTGATGTTTCCGACTTTCCTACTAACGATAAGTAGCGATCCTTCTGCTCATCAGTCATGACCTGCCAACCAAGCACTGCAACCAGAACGGCGACAATGATCAACATCATTTTTCGCTTTGATTCCTTAAATATAAAAAAACCAATAACGAGCAAAGCTACGAAAGCCCCACGTGATTGAGTTAGAATCAATGCATACATAATTGGAGGCAGCAAGACTAGATAAAGCAACCTTCCCTTAAGATTTGACGACCAAAGGATATAATGGAGGAAAGGAATTACAGTTACGATCACAAACCCCAATTCATTAGGGTTTATTACGTCAGATGGCGCACCTGCTAGACGCTGAGAAAACTCGCCGTGTCCCAAATGGGTACTACTACCCCAATAGCCTTGAGTAACATTGAGAGCCAAAGGCTCGAGAATTCTTAAAATTTGACAAACGACGAACACCAAGAAAAAAATTTTCAGCCTTTTCTCGGTGTCTACCAAAAGCACAGTAAAATAAAAAAATACTACTGCTTTTACAAAATCTCCGAGATTATTCTTTAAAACACTTCCTGGCCACTCAACCAAGGGCAGAGAGAACAAGATGTAGAGTAAAAGCACTCCGAGCGTAGAGACTACCGGGTCTTTGGTCCATCCTTTAAATTTATCTCTTTGTAAAAATAGGCATAAACTAATAATTAAGACAAGAACCAAAGTCGGGCGTATCACACCATAGGCAGGAAATCGAGCCGACAAATGCAGAAAAAAATCGATCAGAAAGAAGATAAAGATTCCGAACGAAAACGAACTGGCAGGCGATCTGTCTCCAGACAACAAACCGGGCGCGGCTTTAGCATTAGAAATAACGCTAGCCATATGGCGTCTCCAGCACTCGCCCTCTCCATTTGAGCCCCAACAACTCGACACCCGATACTGCTTTCAAAAACTGAAACTGATCGGCTGAGACAGAGTGCCTTCGCATCGCATACCGCTGCGCATGCTCCTTGCTATCTGAAAAAGCAACTGCCGCACACATAAACCCGGCTTTTTTAACAGCTTCTACCTGTTCACCGACAAAATCATCGGGGGTGCCGTTTGGATAACAAAATGACCTGACACTCTTCCCCAGGTGCTTCTCCAGATCCTCAGAACTGCCGACAATCTCACTTTCAGCCTCCATTAAAGAGACTCGAGCTAGTGACGGATGCGTTACCGTGTGACCTCCGACTTCAACGCCAGACTGTTGCATTTCCTGCAACTCCTGCCAGGTTACAGCTTCAAACTCTTTCGGAGGCCTGAGTGGAAGCATAATACTCCAAGCATTTTCCATAGCCCTCAAGCAATCAAGTTTGTCACTGTTTTCGGCACGAAGCATTAGCTGGTTTATGCGCCAGTATTCAGACTCAAAATCGGCTTCCAAAATGGGAGTCTGGACTTTAAGAAGCCCGAGATCATATGTACCCGGGGTGCTTGGAGATCTCTCGAGTAGATAACGTAGTTGGTCCGGCCACAACCACAAATCACCGGATACAAATCCTGTTGTTACGTAAAACGTCGCTGGGATCCCATATTTTTTCAGGATTGGCCAAGCCACATTGTAGAAATCACGGTACCCATCATCTACGGTAATCGCGATGCTGTTTTTCGATGCCACGCCACGAGAAAAAATCTCTTCCGCCAATCCAGACACCGTTATCGCATTATAGTGTTGGGCGATATGTCTAACTTGCCACTCAAAAGCTTTAGCGTCCACATACCCTGGTTTCGGCTCTTTCGAAAAACGGTGGTACATGAGGATTCTGGGGTTTCTGGCCGTCAAAAACCGTGCAAAGCGGTAACCTCCACATTCGCCCGCAAGCTTAACCAACCGGGAAATCTTCACTTGACCTCCGATGGGGAGGCTTTGCCAGCGTTCGATATCACATTTTCGTAAAGTGTTGTGTGGCGTTTGACCATATGACCGATCTCATGTCGACTTTGTGCTAATTCAAAACCCGCCTCACCCATTCTTTCCGCGATACCTGTTAAAGGGTCCAGTAAATCTGCCAGGCAAGAGGCCAACGCTGAAACATCACCACACGGATATAGATAACCAGTCTCACCATGGACCACCGCCTCAGCATTTCCGCCAACATCGGAAGCCACAACCGGCAATCTAGCATTCATATATTCGACGATCGCATTGGAGTACCCTTCCGATTGCGAACACAACAAGCCAACATGCATAACCGACAGAATCTCTTTTACATCTGATCGGGCACCCAAAAAGTGAACTCTATCCAGAACACCCTCTTGATTTGCCGTTTCTCGATAGGCGGTTTGGTCGCCACCACCTATAAGAACCAGCTGCGCTTCAGGCACGGCATTCAAAACCACCGGCAACGCTTTTATCGCGTCATTGATCCTTTTGATCTCGCGCAGATTCGCGACCAATACGATAAAACGCCCCTCCTCCGGCAGACCCAGTTCTCTGCGGCGATTCCGCTCTTCACCTTCAGATAGCGCGTGATCTGATCCAACCTCATGAGGATAGCCGTTGTAAATGACGGAAACGCTATTGCTTGTATAGCCTTCCTTTTCGACAGTCACGTTCTTCACCGCCAAACTATTGGTAACCACATGACTTACAAAGCGACGGGTTAACCGAAGGATGCGCAGATACGTCTGCGTGTACCAGAACCCCATATCCCTGCGAGATATGATTGTGGGTATACCTGCTATAAACATGGCAGGTGGAATCAGAATGGAGGAATCGTTGAAAAAAACCTGGCAGACAGATATCCCCTCCGCCCTTTTTCTGACGGCCATGCGGATGACGGAGAGCCAGGTTAATGGGCTCATGACCTTGGAGTGTCCGAGAACCGAAACAGGGCAAGGAAACCCTCCCGCGTCTGTATGCTCGGACGGTCGCAAAACCAAAAGCTCCGGTACAAAACGCTCTCTAGGAAGGTTTTTTATGAGCTGGAGCAATTGACCTTCTGTGCCAGCGTGAGGACTAACAAATTGATCGATAACAAAAAGGATTCGAATTGGACTTCCACTATCCATACAGCTCTCTCTAGCGTTAGCGGGCTTTTTCGAAACCCAGGATTACCGCAATTGACCTCTTGGGGTCACCCAGCCCAGCCCGAATAAAGTGCCAGAGAGCACTCAGTAGCCTACGCTGAAACCAACGCACCTGTCCCATTCTGAAATGCAAGAGCGCCTTACGTTTGCGAATGGTGCTGCTCCGATAGGAAAAACGTTTTTTCGCTCTTGCCAGGATCTCAAACCCCACCATCCACCGACGCTCTAACCCCTGCTGGCTGATTGACTCAGCATGCTTGCGGTAATAGAAGACAATGCCAGGCAGATAAACAAACGGTGCAACTTCAGCGATCCGAACGACCATGTCATGATCCTGGCTTGCCCGGAACGACTCCTCGAAAAAACCAGCTTGATCAAAAACCGACTTTCGCACCATGGCGCCGCCTGGCAGGGCCATATAGCAGTCAAGTAGCAATCGGTTAGGATCTCCCGGCTCAACATGATCATTTGGGGGAATGGGGAATAGCTCTTTGCCATCATTCGAGATAGCCATGGCTTGCCCGTATACCATACCTATGTCCGGGTGACTTTCGAGATAGGCTACCTGTTTGCTGATTTTTTCCGGATGCAACACATCGTCACTATCCAGAATAACGATGTACCGCCCGCTGGCATGTCTTAAACCGAGATTCAATGCAGCTGACTGACCCAGATTCTGTCTGTCCGGGTGAGTAAAAAGACGAAGCTCTCCCCTGAAATCACATTCAGAAAGTAGCTCAAATGTACCGTCCGATGAGCCGTCATCTACTACTATAAATTCGATCTGTGAGTAAGTTTGCGATAATACCGATTCTATAGCTTGGCGAATGTAAGTGACTCGGTTGAACGCCGGTGTGATTACACTTACTAATGGCTCCATGCCTTTACAACCCTCATGGTTCATACAGCGGCCGTTTCAGTCGCCAAAACGAAGCTGAAAGGCCCTTGACCTATGACCTATCGATTCTTGTGTGTAACGCCCAGCAGACACCGCAGTATAGTTACTTGGAGCGCTGTTACAAATTCTAACATACTAGTGACCGAACAGAATCCTCAGTTGGAAGCCCGAAGCCGCATCCGATCAACTTACTGTTCCCAACCTTGACGCTTCGACAAGCCGTGACCCCATGTTTTATCTAGTTTTATTCTCAGCAAATCACCCTTAGAACAGTTTGATGTTAGTGACGAAAAGTACGACACTTTTTGGTGCTGAGACTTTGTAAATTCCTGTTACGGCGTCATACTATTAGTTAGAAATCGTAATACTGGGATGCGCGCCCGCGCAGGAATGATGTCGGTTGAGTAAGCTGACAACCTGAGGGAAATAACAGTTGAAGGTGCCCCTGATGAACGCCCAGAGTCTATACCGAAAAGCAAAAGCGGCCCCAGTGCTGATGTTCGCAGCGCTGTCAGCCGTCGCATTCCATATAAAAGCTGCTCCAACAGTTAGCGGAGCGGTACTGGGAGAAGGGAGTTCAACGCTGACTATTGTTGGGGCGGGATTCGGGCAAAAGTCGCGAGCCGCGCCAATTTTGTTGGATAAGTTGGATACTAGTTATGAAAACGGGGCTGAAAACTCCGCCTACCAGATACTTGATCACGGAGACAAAGTTCCTACATATTCTGAGAGCAGCTCTTCTATCTGGGCGGCTGCATCGAGTGGAGCTTGGGAGTCTGTCAGGCCAGTCGTAACATCCGCCCATCAGCCTCGTCACGAACAGTCAAAAGAGCACTATTTTTTGCAGGGTCAAAACTCTACTCTGGGCAATCCAGTTGCGTATGGTGGCCAGACCGGCTGGAATACGCCTATCGATAATAAACAGCTCTATGTATCTTGGTGGTATAAACCAAAGTATCCACCCCAATGGTATTGGCGCATCTCTCCTGTCGACATGACCGGCCAGTACATACCTGGTGAACCGTTGGTTATTGGCGGAATCACCAAAGGCACCTTTATCGGAGTTGATCCAGACCGCCAACTCAATTTCACCTTTAATCAAGCGCCGCCACCAATTAAAGAGCTGGTCGGTTCAACGATTGTAGGTGTGTCTTCTGGTGCAAAGTCACGTTTTCCAGACCAACACATAAGCACTTCTTCAATCGGGTACGAGAGTCCCGGGTCACAGAAATATATCAGGGTCTGGGAGGATCCGGCGGGCAAAGATGGAATTCGTTTCTCTTGGACCCAAATGCACCAGACAATAGGCACTACTGTAAACTGGGCCGAGGCTCCGCTCCAAGGTGGCAAGTGGAATCATCTCGAACTTGAACTCGACACACAAAAGGGGTTCGCTCGCCTTCACGTCAACTCAAAGAAATTGACGGAATTTTCTTTTGACCCTGCACTTGATCGTGAGGGAAAGTGGAGCCCAACAGTTGCACTCATCGGACTTGAAGGTAAAGTCGGCAGGCTACAAGAGAGTCATCTTGACGACATTTACATTGACAACACCCTACAGCGTGTAGTCCTTGCAAATGCCAAGTCAATCAACGATGCAACCCATTACGAGGTCCAGCAACCCGTAAAATGGGACGATCAATCAATTACCGTCAACATTCACAAGGGTGCAATCCCTGATATTTCCGCATACTATATCTTCGTTTTTGATGATCAGGGCAATCCGAACAAAGAAGGCTATCCAATCTGCGGCGACTGCAAGCTACCGCCTGTAAAGATTGATTTATCCATTGAGTAAAAAAGAACCTCTGCCGGGTCAACTTTCAAGATCCGCCCGGTAGAGCGCTCATTATTAGCTCTGCTCCGATGCAGTAGCGCTCCGAGCCCGGAAAAACCCATTTTTATGTCAAGGAGGACACAAGCTTGAACATCCTTTTGGTCTATAAGGAAGATTATCCGTGGGACGTTCGAGTAGAAAAAATTGCTTTAAGCCTGATATCGAGAGGGCATGACGTAACCATTGTCGCCCGCAACAGGCAATGTAGCAAAACAACGGAGACAGTAAACGGCATTGAGATAGTCCGCTTGCCTGCCCTCTTTAAACCTGATGGTCTACTGAACAAGTTATTGAACCTCCCTGTCTGGTTTAATCCTTTTTGGATCTGGACACTAAGGTCAGCACTCCGAGGAAAGCCTGGAGCTTTGATCATCGTTCGAGATCTCCCCCTAGTAAAAACTGCCCTGTTAGTGGCCAGAGGTGAACGCGCAAAAATTATGCTCGATATGGCCGAGGTGTATCCCTATATGTACGAGTCGGGCCGGCAGTTTTCTAAAGGAACCAATCTTGAATCAATGATAAAAAGCCCTGCCCTGGCCGCAAGATATGAGGCCAAGGTCTTGCCCAAAATAGATCACACCTTAGTAATGATTGAGGAATCCAGAGACCGGCTCTTACAAATGGGCCTGAGCCCACAAAGAGTGTCAATCGTAAGCAATACACCACCATTGGACAAATTCTCAGGCAACACACACCAACATCAAGGGCGAAAACTACGCTTAGTCTATGTAGGATTCCTGACCAAGCTTAGAGGTTTAGACCTGCTAATCGAAGCGGCCTACGAATACGTGAAACTCGGAAACGAGCCGAGTTCTCTTAAGATAGACATAGTTGGAAAAGGAGCAGAACGGGAACATCTAATTGCTTTGGTGAGAGATCTGAAACTCGAAGAATCCGTGACCATTCACGGTTGGCTCGATCATCAACGGGTGGATGAACTAATGGCGCAAGCAAACGTTGGCGCCCTGACATATCGGGTTTGTCCTCACTGGAACCACACGATTCCAAACAAGATATTCGACTATATGCTTGCCGGGCTACCGGTATTGGCTACCGAAGTAACACCAATTAATAGAATAATCAACGAGACAAAGTCGGGGTTAGTGTGTCGAGATCTCGATATTAGAGATATTGCCGAAAAACTCCAGACACTGCGCTGTCCGGAGCTTCGGTCGACTCTCGGCAATAACGGGGTTAATGCCGTTCGAGCAAAGTACAACTGGGCTAATGATGAACAGCGCCTTCACGCTGCCGTCAATTCAATAGCACCCTGAGGTTCAAGTCCCAGTGAGCCGTCTATAAGCAGTGCGAGCCAAGGATTGAATCAGAAAGCCGGGAGGATACCTAAAAAAGTTACGAATAAAGTAACGATAACTGGAATACCTGAATCGTGACTCCTCGACTTTATACCTCCTGACATACTCCTCCTCAGTGGCGGGTTTGTCCTTAATTTCTTGAAAACGCTCCCAAGACAAAAGGGAATCGACTTTTTTCTTAGTCGCTTGGTCGGCCACTCTTAGGCAAAAATCACTTCCGATAATGACAGGCACCCAGCTAAACCGTGGCGGCTCGCCGATCTCAAGTTCAACATTGGCTACCAGAGTTTGCTTTGTGCTGTCAGACCAAAGGTCAAAAACAAAGTTTCCAAGAGAATAGAAAATCAGCCCCTTTTTGTACCTCTCAACTGGCTGCACGACATGCGAATGATGACCAAAAACCACATCAACTCCAGCATCCACTAGCGCCCGACCAAACTCTACTTGTCTCGTAGAGGGGTAATCCAAGAATTCAAGTCCCCAGTGGATTGAGCAAATAAGAAAACCAGGGCAGTTGGCTCTGAGCCTTTCAACTTCCGCAAGCAATGCTTTGTGGTCCTGCCGGTTACTGTAAGGGAGACTATCTTTGTCTTCTGCCCATTCTTCAGGTCTCAATGAAACGTTAAACAAATGGCTATCCAGGCCACCGTGCGAAATGACATGGACATTAGTGCTTCCTGAGGCCTCGAGACCGATTACGTCCATACCAGATTTTCGAATGTTGGAAACTGTGTCCCAAAACGCCGGTTCTCCATGCTGCATAGCGTGATTGTTAGCAACACCCAGAACATCAATGCCGACCTGGTTTAGGAATCGAAGGTGCTCTGGATTGCCACGCATTTCGAATGAGGCCAATTTCCGCGATTCCAACCCGACATCAGAGGTAACTGTCTCCAGATTACCGATAACAATGTCTGCGCCCTCAAAGCACTCCGTCATTTCTTCAAGAATACTAAATCCTCGCCTGCTGAACGCACTTCTCATACCGTGTCCAACACAGACAGGGTGGTCTCCAAGCGAAATATCTCCAACCGCCGAGATCTTTAGGTTTTTATTTGCCTTCGTCATTTATATCCAGATCCTGAAAAAAATAGGTGTGCTTTCCGCTGCGCATAAAACGCTCTCCGGCGTAAACGGCTTTAATCAAATCCTGCGACACGCTCAACTGCGCCTGCAACTCTGTGTTAATCCAGCGTCTGAGATGCGCATCACCAAGATGAGGTTCGGAAGATACATGGAGATGAAAAATGCCGTATTCGGTTTGTGATACCGTGAACCTAAAGCAGTCGTTAAACTCTTTCATATACGCATCTATAGCCCGGCCAAATACAACAGCGTGGAACTTAGTGTTTTTTGTCAAATAGGCGAATTGCTGTGCAGTCCGCCCATGCAGTTCCTCAATGACTCCTTTTCCGCCAAGCAATTCGCAACCACTATCACGAAGTTCCGCAGCATCTCCCAACTTGTAACGCACTATGCTTTGAGATTTGCGAGAGACATCCGTGATCAACACCGTGTCTTCTTCTTCCTCAACCCAAAGCCAGGGATTCACCAAGTGCAAATGCCCTCTTGAACATTCAAAGGCGATGACATCGAACTCGGTGGACCCATATTCCTCAAAAACCGGAGCTCCAAACACCTCTGCGATAAACTTCTTCTGCGCGGGCAGGATCGACTCCGCCGTGCAGATCACGGCTTTTACGCCCCTTGGCTTAAGTCCCTTCTTTTGCGCAATCTGCGCGGCCTCAAGGATGAGCGACGTATATCCATACAGATACTCAGGGCTCCACTTGACCAGTTTTTCAACCGTTTCTTCAGCGCCATCCTCCGCCGGGTAGAACACCTTACGGTTCAACAAAAAATCGCGGATCTTTGCCGTTAGGGAATTGGCTGCCCTACCCCATACTCGCGCTTCTCTCTGACCCAGTTTCAGACCGTGCTTGTTATAGCAATACGCCCTGACGGCAAGCATCTGCGCCAGCTCAGTTCTGGACAGAGAAATATGTGTTGGCTCTCCGGTAGTGCCCGCAGTGTGCCGGGAAAAACCCGATGCCACAGCGCTGCTGGCAGCGGACATTGCTCTGAGATCAGCCTTGCTCATTGGCGGTCTATCCGGCAATTCCGACAGAGAATGCACTGCCACACCCTGGGCATCTTTAGGCTGATTCTTGTTGAGTATACAAGACAGCCGCTGCAGTCTTTCGTTTGGCTCTACCCCCCAAAGGTCCTCTACTTCAGCCTGAAACCTGGCAACAGGAAGCCGCAGAACCAGGTAGGTTAAGCGCGCCAAGACATACCGAAAAAAGAACAAAGCCTTCAAGATGCCACCACCCCGTTATATACGCGCAGATACTGTTCGGCCATTGATCTTGCAGACAACTCTCCGGAGACTTTATGAAAAGCTTGCTCAGTTTTCCGATGAGTGGCCTCTGTCTCGTTGAGCACGAGTTCTATGGCATCAACCAACTCTGAAGCAGGATCCTTTACCAGAACGCCGCTATCCCCTTCATCCAGAACAAACGAGATCTCGCCAACGTCGGTAGATACAACGGGCAGGCGGACAGCCATCGCTTCTAGCAAGGTGATCGGCAAGCCCTCGGTAGACGAGGAAATAACCAAAGCAGACGAGCGCGCCATCAAAGCAGGCACATTGTCGCAATACCCGGGCAAGCAGACATCGCTACCAAGACCGAGACGTGCAACCTGGTCTTCCAGATCCTTACGCAGCATTCCATCGCCAACGATCAGCAATCCAGCTTTAGGAGCAGATTGTTTGATCTCACGGAAGCTATCAACAAGATGACTGAAGCCCTTTTCCTTGGATAGACGACCAACCCCGATAATCACCGGCTCATGGGTGCTAAAAAAGTCTTCCAACGCCTCTGGCAAGGGTTCAGATGCCTTGCGCTGGGTGTCGTCTACCGCCAGTCCGTTTCTTATTGTCGTTAGGCGACGGGGGCGAATCAGGCCCGTTGATAGTTCCTTCTTCATCGCCGCGCCAACCATGATCACTCCATCCAACCGACTGATCGCCAGTCGATCAAGCAATTCATATACCCACATCCTTGAAAAGCGAGGCGCGTGAACGTACCCGTGCAAGGTACTCACAACGGGAACCTTCCGACTAAACCGACCAAAGAGAGACATCAGAATATTGAACTTGTACCCGTGAGAATGCACCAGTTCGACGCCCCAATGCTCGGCCCACTCACAAATTTTCCGAGTTTCCGGGTAGTTCAAGCCCGGAGTCATTCGCCAAACTACAAGCGGCAATCCCAGTTTCTCAGCCTCGATCTCAAGCGGCTTTTGGTGAATCCCCTGCTCGCCGGCACTGAGAATCATGGGCTCCAGCCCCTGCTTGATTTGCTCTGCTACCAGAGCCAACAGCATTCGCTCTGCGCCGTACAGGCCGCCACTATCAATCAGGTGCAATACCTTCAACTGGAACGCTCCCTGGCCGCGAGGCTCTCCATTCCGGATGGATTACCCGCCTTCGGTGAGCGTCCAGGCTTTGCTCCCACTACCTCATAGCGGTGCTTTAATCGCAGGAATCGTTTTTCGAGAAAATGGTAAGACGCTGAGGCAAGCACACCACTGAGAATCACGCCAGCCAGGAGCTGTAACCACTCGGGGAGAAAATTCAGTTTGTCGCCGGCCTGCAGGCCCCATACATGCCACAGATAGATCGGGTAGGATATAACTCCGAGATAGACCGACACAGGGTGATTCATCCAGCCCCAGAAAGCCCCTGAGCTGAGCCTGATCAATTGCAGCAATAGAATCGCGAGTAACAACGCATCAACCGTAAACGCCGGGCCGTAGGCATAATCGCCGCTGCCGTACTCTTTTGACAGGAACAACAGGCCCAAGGGGATAAAAGGCATCCAGAACCGGCTGCTGATGCTATTGAACACAGACAGCCAACGCGGCTTTTGCGCCAGAAACGCCAAAAGGCATCCCAGAGCCAGATTATCAAATCGCGTATCAAACGCGTTGTAGGCGTAGGATGGTCCGTAGTCGAGGTAGGTGTAGGAATAGGAGCGCCAGGCCAATACAACCAAACTGGCAATAATCAGGAAAGCAACCGCGTACTCTCGGCCGCGCCTCATCAGAAATACGAAAAGCATCGGCCAGATCAGATAGAACTGCTCTTCAATGGCCAGAGACCACACATGCGCAATGGACGACGACGAATGTCCCTCCAGCGCGTTGTGGTAGTTCATAAAATAGAACAAGCCGGGGACTATGGCTTCTTTGATGTCGTCATTTCCGCGGAACAAATCCCACGAAATCGATACCAGTAAGAAGGCGTAGTAAGCCGGGAAGATGCGAAGAGACCGGCGCATGTAAAACTTTCTGAATGAAACGGTTCCCGTTTTGGCATGTTCCTTTAGCAAGAGCCAGGTAATCAAAAACCCACTCAGAACGAAGAAGCCAGCCACGCCATGGCGTGCCGAAAAGAACAGCGTGCCTACCCCTGAGTGAGCCAGTACCACGGCCATCACGGCAACCATTCGAAATCCATCAAGCCCGGGGAGTTTTTTCTCCTCCAGCAAGGCTTCCAGGTTGGGCAATGCCATTATCCCTTCCTTGGATTCCAGACAACCTTCTTCTCGCCCTTGGAGAAGGCGACAAATGCCTTAAAGGACGCAAGGTTTAACAACACGAAGTAGTAAGGCAGGGCATAAATGGTAGAAAGCGATTGCCCCCGGCTCTCTTTTTGATAGCCCGCCCACGCGAAATAGAGAAACAGGCCGTACCCTATCGCGGCTAACGCATACAACCCTTTCACCGGCGCCAGGTAAAGGGCAGCAATCGCAAGGGTTATCATGGGTGCAAAGGCCGCGTAGCGCAGCAGCTTGTGGGAGATAAGCTGCCAGGCAAACACTGGATCGTTGGTCGGGCTCATGAGCTGTTTCATGTCTTTGAGCGCCCACAGTGCACGCAGGCTTACCCGCACCCGCATGCTGAATTCACTGCCCCCATCGCTTAACGCTTCTTCCTTAAGCAGCGCCCCAGGTTCATAAACAACGCGGTACCCCTGCTCAACCACTTTGAGTGGCTGAACAAAATCCGGCAACTGATCGGCATTCAGCTCGGAGTGCAGTTCTTTACGCATGGCGTCAATGCCACCGTCTACGCCTACCACAGAGCCTACCAGAGTCTCCTGTGCCCTGAGCCAGTTCTCATACTTCATGTAAGCGCTGCAGCCGTCGCCAATCAGGGCGCCCTCCGGGTTCACGTAGACCATTTTTCCGGTTACGTAACCCACGGATGGGTCGTTGAAGTTACTCACCAGTGCTTTCAGGGCTTGTTGATCCCATTCGGAGTTGGCATCCGAAAACGCCAGGATATCCCCCTCCGCATGCTGTTTGAGCATGTTGAGCCCTGCGGTTTTGCCCTGACGGGGTACCTGACGAAACAGTTTGACCGGGAAAGGCGCATCCGCGGCAACCGCCTGGACAATCTCGTCGGTTCCGTCCTCCGACTCATCGGAAACCACCAGGATCTCCAATTGCTCCCTGGGATAGTCCAACGCCAGCTTGTTTCTGAGCGTAGCCTCAATATCTTTGGCCTCGTTGTAGGCGGCGATAAGAATCGAGACTTTCGGCTGGTCAGCGCCGCTTTTGTTTACGGGCAAGGGTCGTGCGGATGCCAGCAGTCTGATACAGACGGGATAGCCGAAGTAGATGTAAGCCAACAATAGGAAAGATATCCAGAATACTGCGACCATCATGCCATCCCTGCCACAGAGCTGGAACCTAGGGTGTTCGATGAGGGCTCAAGAACCCCTTCGCTTTCCAATACCTGGCTCATGGTGGTAAACCGGAAATCAGAAAGTAATCTGGCCAATCTCTGCTCACACACATCCAGATTGTTGTAATGACGGAAGCGGGAGAACCACTTTACATCCAGACGCGGCTGGTCCGGATCTACTTCCCAGGGGTGAAGGTAGAACACAAAAGGCCGTCCCTGCCGGTTGATGGAGCCCAGTCCGTATCGACTGAACCAGTACGGGAAAAGCCGGAAATATCCACCACCAGCAATTGGAAGGGTGTAACCCGGCAACTTGAACGTGCTTAGCGGGAACTCCGCCAGCTCATATCCTTTATCGGTGGTCAACCGATGGGGCCAGCGTGGCGTGCCGGGCATGCCATAGCGGTCGTGATGCACTGGAAAGATGGACGAATCCCAGGTAAACCCCTGCTCGGCAAGGATATCCAGCGCCCAACGCGATTGATTGGTGATGGAATAGCTGGCCGCGCGATACCCTGTTACTGGCGCACCGAGAATGTCCTCAAGAATCACCTTCGATCGCCGGGTTTCTTCTTTGAAAACGTCCGGCGTCTGGTTATAGATCAGTTGATGACTGTAACCATGGCTGGCAACTTCATGGCCTTGAGCCGCAATCCGTTTCACCAGCTCTGGAGATCGCTCAGCGACCCACCCAAGGGTAAAAAAGGTCGCTTTTACACCTGCCCTCTCGAATAACGCGAGAATGCGATCTGTATTCGCTTCAACCCGATACTCCATGGAGGACCAGTCGTCGTAGCGAACGGCCTCTGCCAACGCAGCTACCTGAAAGTAGTCTTCCACATCAATTGTCAGGGCGTTCTGTATCGGTTCTTTCATGGCCATAGCCTCACACTTCCTGTGTTGATCAGCGCAGTCGGTATTCCAGACCAACCAACACCCAGTTCTCATCGTATTCCCGGCTGGAAATATCGCTGGACTTGGTGTCGTGCCCTACCCTGGCCAACAAGCTCAAATCCCTGGTTGCCTGGTGCTCAGCGCCGATCACAAGCCGGGCAACTTCGTCCTGGGTGTCGTCGCGTTCATAACTCAGGTGGTCGAAGCCCAGCGCCAGGTATCCGGTAGTCAGTTCCGAGAACTGGCGGGAATAGCGGGCATTAATGCCGGCTTTGTCTTCTTTCTCGTCGCTTTCCAGGTAATCCGAGCGATAAGCATAGAGGTCAAGATTCAGTGAGGAGGCGTCGGAAAACTGCTTGTTGATGCCGGTCGACAAAACGCTGTTTTCAACGGTGATGCTTTCGCGGAGGTTGAACTCGAACTCTCCGAAACGAAGGTCAAGCGTGGACGTGCGGTCTGTCAGCTCCCTTGAGGCATTCAGGTACCATTCGGTACTCGGATTGATTTGCCGGGTAAGGTTTATCTGGCCTACCAGCCCATCGCTCGACTGGTTGGTATTGGCGTAATCCGTTTCGATCTCACTCACGCCAACAGAACCGGAAAGAGACGTGGTCGCCCAACGGTTCTCGAAGGTAACCTGGGCACTATTCACATCCACTTCTGCGCCATAGTCGAACTCGGTTTGACTGTGGGAAACGCTCAGCCCCCCGGTGAATGTTGAACTGAACAGGTGGTTCCAGGCGATAGAACCGGTATAGCGCTCACTGTCCGTTTCCTCCGGTTCGTCGTACTCGGTGTTGGCGTAGCGGGCAGAAAGATTGAGCCAGTTGGTGTCATTCAGACGCCAGAGGTATCTGGGGCCAGTGCTGAACACGTTTTTTCGGGTTCGGTTGTCCGGTGTGTCACTCTGGCGAGTGTCCTGGTTCACTTCCCTAAGGTTGTTGTCCACTTCCCAGTAAAGCTGGTTGGCGAGCTCGCAATCGCCCTGGAAGTCCATTTCCGCGAAGCTCTCGCTGTCAAAGCTATCGTCCTGCCACCAGGAATACCCCAGAGTGCCTTGGAAATCAGCGTTGCAGCGTCCGGGATCTGTCTGGTAACCGGCGGTAAGGTAGGCACGGGTCTCGAAATCGCTGTCTTCATTCGTATCTGCTTTGCGGGCATTGTCGGTGAAGCGGCTGTCCAGCCCGAACGTGACCTCACTTTGCGCAAACACGGGGAACGAGCAGGCACCAGCCAGTAACATTACTGGTATTGCCTTTACTGCAACGGGTGTCCCTACCCTCTGCTGATCAGCCATTGATCACCGCTCCTACAAACTTGTCCGGATTGAAAGCCGTCGCAGCTTGTTCGGCCGTCGCCGCAGTGATCTTGCCGTGCGGTACCACCAGCATGGCGTAATCGCAGAGTTCGGTCAGAATGCGGGCATCCGGAGATTCGGATATCGGCGCCGTGTCCAGGACGATGAAACGGTCCGGATAGCGACGACGGATTGCCTGCAGGAATTGCTTCATCCGGAAGGAGGTAAAAAACTCGCCCGGTGTTTCACGGCGACTGCCCGCCGGAATCAGCCTCAGCCTGGGAATACCGGTCGGATAGAGAATCCTGGAAATGTCGTAGTCCGGGTCATCCAGAAAGTCGGTCAGGCCTGTCTCGGGCATCACATCCAGTGTGGAGTGCAAAGACGGTTCGCGCAGGTTGCAGTCGATGATCAAAGCCGTCTTGGCCTGATCAAAGGCAAAGGCCGCAGCAAGATTCAGGGCTACAAATGAGGAACCGGCGCCAGAGCTGGCACCGCTCACGACCAGAGTGAAGTTATTGCCTCCGGAAACCTCCAGCAGCTTGGTTCTCAGATCCCGGAAACGGTTGACCAGCGCGCGGTTGCGGGACTCGGGATAGATAATCCGACGCTCGTCGAGGTCGTCGTGCGTGAGCCTTCTGGGCTCCTGCATACGCACGATCTGCTTACTGATAACGTATTTATCAACCGCGCCGGGGCCCAGTTCCAGAGAGCTTGGCACCAGCATGCGGGAGTCTTCGTCATCCCGGAAATCCAGCTCTTGTTTCAAACGCTCCTTGCGCTTCAGCCAAAAGGAATGCTCTTCACTGCCCGCCGGGCTGCTGCCGGTTGTCTCATTGCCAGAATTCTGGGAACCCTCGGGATCAAATCCGGACCGATCATTTCGTTGTTCTGGCATCAGATCACTCCCATTTGAGCTAGCACAACGATGGTCACATACACTGTTACCGTGAGCACCGCGAAAATTCCGATCAGTAACGTAACCTTTCGATCCCGTCGCTTTTCGTAGGGTGTTCGTACCTCCGGAATCTCAACAAGAACCGGCAAACCAATGTCTTCTTCCAACTGCTTCCTGGCACGAATCCGGGGATCTACCTGTAACAGACCCGCAACCGCTCCGAAGGGTGCCGCCAGCCCCAGGAACAATCCAGCCGCAGCAAACATGGAGAACTGGGGGCCAGAGGGCGTGCGCGGGAACTGAGCGGTTTCATTAATGCGGTAGTTGAGCCCCTGCCCTTCAATGTCGAGGTGCATGGAGACCCGCGCTTTTTCCCGGCGTTTGAGCAGGTCATCGTAAATCTCACGGTTCACTTCCATGTCGCGGGTGAGCTCGGAGTACTGGGCCTTGTTGGCCTGGATGCGCTCCATACGCTTTGCTTGCTGTTCCAGCAGGCGGGAAAGCGAAGTAATTCTTGTATCCACGGTGGCCATATCCGCCCGCGTGGTAGAGAGGTTTGCCCGCAGTTCCTGGTAGAGCGGGTTAACGGCTTCTTCGCCCTCAAGTGAACTCACGTCTGTCGGCCGTTCTGCCGCCTGATCTCGTTGTTTGCGCAGTTCCGCCAGCTGTTCCCGGAGTATCACGATATCCGGGTAGGTATCGTGATATTGCAGCCGCAGACTATCCAGGCGCTCTTCCAGGATCCGGATCCGCTCTCTGTAGGTATCCTCAGTTCGGCCTTGCGTGATCGTGGGCCGGATACCTCCGAGCTGGCTCTGAAGCGAAGCCGCACGGGTTTCAAGTTCTTTTTTCTCGAGTTCGGCCAGTTCCAGCTGATTACGAAGCTGCGCCATGCGGGCATTAGCCTCCTGCTCCGTTCCATCGGTGTTTTCAGAGAGGAACTCCTTGAGCCGGTTCTCAGCCTGGGCCAGTTGCTGCTCGTAGCTTTTGACCTGTTTGTCGATGAAATCGTAGGCGTTGCGGCTTTCGGCCCGCTTACGGTCTTTGGTTTCTTCTATAAAGACCTGCCCCAGTTTCTGGGCAACGCGAAATGCTTCCATCTGGGAAGTGGACGAGAAGCCAATACTGAAATAACTGTCGCCCCGGGGCCTGACCGACAAACCCGAGCGAATGTTAGCAATCCGGTACTCAAGTGCCGCCGGGTCAGAGGGCGCATCCGGATAGATTTCAGGATCCAAAGCCACTTTCTCGATCAGGCTCCGGCTCATCAGTAATTCTTTTGCAGCCGAGGTACGGTCGTTGATCTCCGTGGCCACGGCGCGCCCTTCCATCAACGGCGCAATGATGTTGCGGTCGTCTACGAAGATGATGGTCTCAGACTGATACTTATAGGGCCATACAAAGCCTGCGCCAAGCACTGCAAAACTGACAATCACAAACGCAAGGAACGCGAGGCCCTTCCGGCCCCGGACCTCGCGAATGATCTCCTGCGGTAACTGGGACAACGGTAATGCCATAACCTAACCCGCCTTCAGACCTTTTAGCTCTACAACCACTCAGAAACTGCGCTCTGGAATGGTAAGAATGTCACCCGGCCGCATGCCGTAGTTGGTTTCAACCCGGCCTTTGTTAAGGATGTCGTCCAGTTTTACGGGAATGGCAACCACCTCGCTCTCAAGCTTCCGATACAGCATGGCGTTGTTCAGCGCGGCAAACTCGTTCGCACCACCGGCATTCAGGAAGATATCCAGAACCGTCATGCCGCTCTGGTGAGGCACTGAAATGGGCTGGCGAACCGCACCGGTTACCCGCACCCGGTCTGTGAATTCATGGCTGCCCATGGAGGTCACAACCACACTCACCTGTGGCTCACGAATGTACTCAGTCAGGGAAGTACGAATGGAGCTGGCCAACTCTTCGGGCGTGCGGCCACTGGCCTGCACGTCGCCTACCAGCGGTACGGAGATCTTGCCGTCAGGCCGAACCGGAACGGAGATACTGAGATCCTCGTTGCGCCATACAGAAACCCGTACGACATCGGTTGCGCCCAGTATGTACTGATCCACGCTATCCCGGGTATCAACGGCCAATGCACGCTGGATCTGTTCTGAAGAGGAAGCGGAAGGGCCGGCACAACCCGTTGCCAAAACTACCGCCATGAGGGACACAATAAGCCCTTGGATGAGATACTTCCGTGACATCTTTATTCCTCTCTTGTGAGGTCCGTGCTCTATTCCATGTTCCGGGAACAGCTGACTCCCGAAACTACCTTGATCCTTTTTTGAACAATACCACTTCTACTGTCTGAATTATAATCAACAGATCAAGAAGTAAACTCTGGTTCTTGATGTAGTAGAGGTCGTAGCGCAGCTTTTCCCGGGTGTCCTCTTCGTTGTCCGCATAAGCGAAACACAATTGAGCCCAACCGGTCAGCCCGGGCTTTACCCGGTGCCTTTCTGCATAAAACGGAATCTTTTCAGACAGCTGCTCAACGAACACCGGCCGTTCTGGCCTCGGCCCGACAAAGGCCATGGTGCCATTCAGTACATTAAAGATCTGTGGCAATTCATCAATCCGCACCTTACGGATAAATTCGCCAACGCGTGTCACCCGGGTATCGTTCTTCCGAGCCCAGACTGCGCCGTTCTTTTCCGCGTCGGTAATCATGGACCGAAACTTGTGCACCTTGAACACCTGGTTGTTCAGACCTACCCGTTCCTGGCTGTAAATCACCGGTGCTTTCAATCCGTCTTCCAGTTTGATGGCGATGGCGGTGAGAATCATGATCGGGAACGTGGCCAGCAGAAGCGTACCGGAGGCCAGTACGTCCAGCGCCCGCTTGCCAACGCCATACACCGAAGAAACCGTGAATCCGTCAGAGAACACCAGCCAGCCGCGGGTGATCATCTCCAGAGCCACCTTACGGGATTCACGCTCGTAGAAGTTGGCACCATCGATAATGTTCACACCTTCCATTTTGCATTCCAGAAGGTCTTCCATCGGCAAGCCCCGACGGCGGTCGTCCACCGCAACCACGATCTCCCTCACCGGGTGTCGAAGTACGTAGTCATGCAAGGAGGTTGGAAGATTAATGAGGTACTGCTCATCCACTTCCACCGTGTCATCCGGCATGGGAACGAAGCCGTCCAGTGAAAAACCTTTGCGGTTGAAGGGAGTGGTCAGGTCCTCGAACATCTGTTTTGCCCGGCGGCCGGCACCCAGCACCAGAACCCGGCGCTTGAAGCGGTCCTTGCCGACCACAGCAAAGAACACCACTCTGGCAATGCCCAGCGAAAATATCGCCAGCACAGTCGCCGATGTCAGTAACCCGAAGCTGCCCAGATACCAGAGCCAGTCATCAGCCACGAAATAGGCAAAGCCGTGCAGCGGTATGGCGAGAATCATGGCCATGATGGTGCGTAGCATCATGCCGGACATGCCTTCTTCCACACGGGACTGGTGCACGCCCAGCGCGATCATGACGATCAGATTGAACAACGCAAAGATCGTGATGGAAGGGAGGACAAAAACAAGATTATCGAGGAAGAATTCGAGCTCGCCGAAGAAGCGGAAAAACACCGCCAGTGCGAACGCAAGGCCCATGACGATCAGATCGATCAGGCCGAGAATAACAAAAGGTAAGTGTATATAGTGTCTGAACAACCTGACGTGCGCCACGTCGACTCCTTGTGCGGTTCACACTGCCTGTACTGCAAGCATCCTTTGCTACACACTGTAACAAACCGTTACGGGATTGTACGGCAATTCATTGAAACTGCAATGTGGGCCACTCGCCCATTTCGTTCAATTTTACAAATATTTTATAGTTGCGACACAAACTCGTGCACCGGCATCACCTCAAGCCGCCCCAGACTAGCACAACTGTCCATAATGGCGTCGCACTGTTGGGCAGGAAAGCGTGTCTGAAGATTGGCCCGGAATTTCTCCACCAGCAGCGGCATACCTTCCTTGCGCCGGCGTCGGTGCCCTATCGGGTATTCCACTGCAATCTTGTCGGTACTGGAGCCATCCTTGAAGAAAACCTGTATCGCATTGGCGATTGATCGTTTATCGGCCTCGAGGTATTCACGGGTATATCGTTCATCCTCGATGACCCGCATTTTTTCTCTCAGGCGGTCGATTTCTGGATGGGCCTGGTGAAAGCTGTCTTCGTAATGCTCTGCCGTCAGGTTGCCAAAGATCAGTGGCACCGCCGTCATGTACTGCAGGCAGTGATCCCGGTCTGCCGGATTGGCGAGTTTGCCCTGCTTGGAAATAATGCGAATAGCCGACTCGTGGGTGGTAATCTCTATGCGATCAATGTCTTCCAGCCGGCCCTTCACTTGTGGGTGCAGTGTTACTGCGGCCTCGGCGGCGGTCTGGGCATGAAACTCTGCCGGGAACGAGATCTTGAACAGGATGTTTTCCATCACGTAGGAGCCGAAAGGCTGTGGTAATGCGAAGCTACGTGATGATTCGGGTTTCAGGGCCTGATCTCGATTGGTCTTGCTGAAGAGGACGTCGTAGAAGCCCCATTGTGGCGCCGTCAGCACCCCGGGAATGCCCATCTCCCCTCGCATGGCAATATCTGCCAGGCGAACACCCCGCGAGGTGGCATCGCCTGCCGCCCAGGATTTACGGGAACCGGCGTTGGGCGCGTGGCGATAGGTGCGCAGGGCCTGACCATCGACCCAGGCATGAGACAGCGCGGAGAGCATCTGTTCCCGGTTGGCGCCCATCAGTTTGGCACTGACGGCGGTCGACGCCACCTTCACCAACACAACATGATCCAGCCCGACCCGGTTAAACGAGTTCTCAAGGGCAAGTACACCCTGAATTTCATGGGCCAGAATCATGGCCTCAAGAACGGCCTTCATGGCTAGTGGCGCCTGGCCATTGGCAACGCGCTTCTGCGAGAGGTGATCGGCAACTGCAAGAATGGCGCCGAGGTTATCGGAGGGGTGGCCCCATTCGGCCGCCAGCCAGGTATCGTTGTAATCCAGCCAGCGGACGATACAGCCAATGTCCCAGGCGGCTTTCACCGGGTCCAGGCGGTATGGAGTGCCAGGCACCCGGGCGCCGTGGGGAACGATCGTGCCTTCCACCAGCGGGCCCAGGTGTTTGGTGCATTCCGGAAAACGCAACGCCAGCAAACCGCAGCCCAGGGTGTCCATCAGGCAATAACGGGCCGTTTCCCAGGCTTCTTCGCTTTCTATGCGGTAATCAAGGGCATAGTCGGCGATTTGTTGCAGTACGTCGTCGTAGTCCGGGCGTTCGTTGAGATCGTAAGTGGCAGACATATTACGGCCCTCCTGTCCCAACTATAGGAGCCATCAGAAGCTGTCGCCAGGTACCCTCACCCAACCTTCCATGATAATCCGCGCACTGCGGCTCATGATCGCCTTGGTGGCAGTCCACTGACCATTTACTTCCTTCGCTTCCGCCCCCACCCGAAGGGTTCCGGACG
Organism: Marinobacter nauticus; assembly: GCF_003634635.1. GTDB lineage: Bacteria > Pseudomonadota > Gammaproteobacteria > Pseudomonadales > Oleiphilaceae > Marinobacter > Marinobacter nauticus. The sequence continues at coordinate 605,375 of NZ_RBJB01000002.1, forward strand.
GATGCCCGAAAGTCACATGGGTACGGTCTCCGCCGCCAGCTGCCAGATTAACCAGCGTACCGGGAATAGCAGAGGCCGTTGCAATAGCCACCGCAGCCGTACCCATCATGGCGTGGTGCAGCTTGCCCATGGACAGCGCCCGAACCAGTACATCGATATCGGCCGCATTGATCTGTTTACCGCTGGATGACACGTAATCCGAAGGTTTGGCCACAAACGCCACTTTCGGGGTGTGCTGGCGACTGGCAGCTTCCGCGATATCCGAGATCAATCCCATTTTCACCGCGCCATGGGCGCGAATGGTTTCGAACATGGCCAGCGCCTTGGGGTCGCTGTTGATGTCGTTCTGCAGCTCGGTGCCCTTGTAGCCAATGTCTTCGGCATTGATGAAAATGGTCGGGATTCCGGCATTGATCATGGTGGCTTTCAGGGTGCCGACACCCGGCACTTCAAGTTCATCCACCAGGTTTCCGGTGGGGAACATGGCCCCTTCGCCATCGGCCGGGTCCATAAACTCGATCTGGACTTCCGCCGCCGGGAAGGTTACGCCATCCAGTTCAAAATCACCGGTTTCCTGCACTTCACCGTTGGTGATGGGCACGTCGGCCACGATGGTTTTGCGGATGTTGGCCTGCCAGATACGAACGGTACAGATGCCGTTTGCAGGAATACGCTCTTTGGCAACAAAGCCGCCGTTGATGGCGAATGCGCCTACGGCGGCGGTGAGATTGCCGCAGTTGCCACTCCAGTCGACAAAGGGTTTGTCGATGGACACCTGGCCAAACAGATAATCGACGTCGTGGTCCGGTTGCGTGGGTGCTGCCAGGATCACCGATTTGCTGGTGCTGGAGGTGGCATTGCCCAGGCCGTCGATCTGTTTTTCATAGGGATCGGGGCTGCCGATCACCCGCAGCAGCAGCTTGTCGCGGGCTGCACCGGGTACCTGGCAGGCTTCCGGCAGGTCTTGCAGGCGGAAAAACACGCCTTTACTGGTGCCGCCACGCATGTAGGTAGCAGGAATACGAACTTGGGGAGCAAAACTCATTGAGCGAGCCTCACTTGAATGAATGTTTCAGGCGGGAGCCGGGAACAGCTCCCGCCTGACCTTGCCAAGGCGATCAGGCTGCGCTTTCAGACGCCAGGAAGTCCTGGGCGAAGCGCTGCAGTACGCCACCGGCAGAGTACACGGTGACTTCTTCCGCGGTATCCAGGCGACAGATCACCGGCACCCGGTCCACTTCACCGGTTTTGCGGTGAATCACCAGCTCGAGCTTGGCGCCCGGTGCGGGCTTGCCTTCCACATCGTAGGTCTCGGTACCATCCAGCTGAAGCGTGTGGCGCGTGGTGCCCTCTTCGAACTGCAGCGGCATCACACCCATACCGATCAGGTTGGTGCGGTGAATTCGCTCGAAGCCTTCGGCGACGATGGTTTCCACACCTGCAAGGGCAACACCCTTGGCCGCCCAGTCACGGGAAGAACCCTGCCCGTAGTCTGCACCGGCAATGATGATCAGCGGCTGCTTGCGTTCCATATAGGTTTCAATGGCTTCCCACATACGCATGGTTTTGCCTTCCGGCTCCACACGGGCCAGGGAACCCTGCACCACTTCCCCGTTTTCGTCCCGAACCATTTCGTTGAACAGTTTCGGGTTGGCCAGGGTCGCACGCTGGGCGGTCAGGTGGTCACCACGGTGGGTGGCGTAGGAGTTGAAGTCTTCCTCCGGCAGGCCCATCTTGTGCAGGTACTCACCGGCAGCCGAGTCCATCATGATGGCGTTGGATGGCGACAGGTGGTCTGTGGTGATGTTGTCCGGCAGGATCGCCAGCGGGCGCATACCCTTGAGCGCGCGCTCGGCGGCCATGGTGCCTTCCCAGTATGGCGGCCGACGGATGTAGGTGGACTGCGGGCGCCACTCGTACAACGGGCTCTTGGCCTGCTCGGCTTCATCCAGGTTGAACATCGGAATGTACACCTGCTTGAACTGCTCCGGCTTCACGTATTCGCCGACAATGCGGTCGATTTCTTCATCAGACGGCCACAGGTCTTTCAGGGTGACGGGGTTGCCATCCTTGTCGTAACCCAGGGCGTCCTGTTCGATATCGAACCGAACGGTACCGGCGATGGCATAGGCGACGACCAGCGGAGGTGACGCCAGGAAGGCCTGTTTCGCGTATGGGTGAATCCGGCCATCGAAGTTCCGGTTACCGGAGAGAACGGCAGTGGAATACAGATCCCGGTCGATGATCTCCTGCTGGATTTTCGGGTCCAGGGCGCCAGACATGCCGTTACAGGTGGTGCAGGCATAGGCCACGATACCGAAACCCAGTTTCTCCAGTTCTGGTAACAAACCGGCTTCTTCCAGATACAGGCGGGCCACTTTGGAACCCGGTGCGAAGGAAGATTTCACCCAGGGTTTGCGCACCAGCCCCAGTTCGTTGGCTTTCTTGGCCAGCAGGCCAGCCGCCACCACGTTGCGGGGGTTGGAAGTGTTGGTGCAGGAGGTAATGGCAGCGATGATGACCGCGCCATCCGGCATCAGGCCCTTTTTCTCCTCTTCCAGTGCCTTGTCCAGATTCACGGCAATGCCGCGATCGTGCAGATCGGACGTGGCGACACGGCGGTGCGGGTTGGACGGGCCGGCCACGTTACGGACCACGGTAGACAGATCAAACTCCAGCACGCGCTCGTACTGGGCCCCGGTCATCTCGCTGGCCCACAGGCCGGTTTCCTTGGCGTACTTCTCAACCAGGTCTACCTGCTCTGGCTCACGACCGGTCAGCTTCAGGTAGTCGACGGTCTGCTCGTCGATGTAGAACATCGCGGCCGTAGCACCGTATTCCGGGGTCATGTTGGAAATGGTGGCGCGGTCGCCGATGGTCAGGCTCGACGCACCTTCGCCGAAGAATTCCAGGTAGGCGCCGACCACGCGCTCCTTACGCAGGAACTCGGTAATCGCCAAAACAATATCGGTGGCGGTGATGCCCGGCTGGCGCTTGCCAGTCAGCTTCACACCCACGATATCCGGCAGACGCATCATGGACGGACGGCCCAGCATCACAGTTTCCGCTTCCAGACCGCCCACGCCAACGGCGATAACACCCAACGCATCAATGTGCGGCGTATGGCTGTCGGTGCCCACACAGGTATCCGGGAAGGCAATCGGGTGACCGTCTTCATCCGGGCGGTTCTGAATCACCGGCGACATCTTCTCCAGATTGATCTGGTGCATGATGCCGTTACCGGCCGGAATCACGTCCACATTCTTGAATGCGGTGCGGGTCCAGTTGATGAAGTGAAAACGATCTTCGTTACGGCGGTCTTCGATGGCGCGGTTCTTCTCGAAGGCATCAGGGTCAAAACCCGGGGCTTCAACGGCCAGGGAATGGTCAACAATCAGCTGGGTCTGAACCACCGGGTTGACTTTGGAGGGATCACCACCCTTCTCGGCAATGGCATCACGCAGTCCGGCCAGGTCCACCAGGGCGGTCTGGCCCAGGATGTCATGGCACACCACCCGCGCCGGATACCAGGGGAAATCCAGGTCGCGGCGACGCTCAATCAGCTGCTTGAGGGAATCCGTCAGGGACTCCGAATCACAACGGCGCACCAGCTGCTCCGCCAGAATCTTGGAGGTATAAGGCAGCTTGGCGTAAGCGCCAGGCTGGATGTCTTCTACCGCCTGGCGCGTATCGTAGTATTTCAGTTCCGTGCCCGGCAGGGCTTTACGGTATTGGGTATTCATAGTCTCTCTCAGCTCCGCTTGTCGATGGGCAACCAGTCCTGATGTTCAGGGCCTGTGTACTCAGCGCTCGGGCGGATAATTCGGTTGTTGGCGCGTTGCTCTTTCACGTGGGCGGTCCAGCCGGATACCCGGGACATCACGAAGATGGGTGTGAACAACTCGGTCGGAATGCCCATGAAGTGATAGGCCGAGGCGTGGAAGAAGTCGGCGTTACAGAACAGCTTCTTCTCGCGCCACATGACTTCCTCACAGCGAACGGAAACCGGGTACAGCACGGTATCGCCCACTTCCTTGGCCAGCTTTTCAGACCACTTTTTGATAATGGCATTGCGCGGGTCGGATTCGCTGTAGATGGCGTGTCCGAAGCCCATGATTTTTTCTTTGCGTTCCAGCATGCCCATCAGGCCGGCTTCGGCCTCTTCCGGGGTCTTGAACTTCTGAATCAGTTCCATCGCCGCTTCGTTGGCGCCGCCGTGCAGCGGGCCGCGCAGGGAGCCGATAGCACCGGTCACGCAGCTGTGGATGTCAGACAACGTGGAGGCGCATACACGGGCCGTGAAGGTGGAGGCGTTGAACTCGTGCTCCGCGTACAGAATCAGGGAGACGTTCATCACCCGCTCATGCAGCTCGCTGGGCTTCTTGCCATGCAGGAGCTCCAGGAACACGCCACCAATGGAATCGCATTCGGTATTGGCGGTATCAATGCGAATGCCTTCGTGGGCAAAGCGGTACCAGTAAGTGATGATGGCCGGGAACACCGCCAGCATGCGGTCGATCTTGTCGTCCTGCTCGCTGAAATCCTGTTCGGTTTCCAGGTTACCGAGCATGGAGCAACCGGTACGCATCACATCCATTGGATGCGCGTCCTTGGGGATCTGCTCCAGCACCAGCTTCAGCGCTTCCGGCAGGTTACGCAGGCTCTTGAGCTTGGTTTTGTAGGCATCCAGCTCGGCCTGGTTCGGCAGTTTGCCTCGCAGCAGAAGGTAAGCCACCTCTTCGAACTGGGCGTTATCCGCCAGGTCGGTAATATCGTATCCGCGGTAGGTCAGGCCGGTACCGGTTTTGCCAACGGTGCACAGGGCGGTTTCACCAGCTACCTGGCCACGCAGGCCAGCGCCACCGAGTTTCTTTGCTTCAGCCATGTTGGTCTCCCAGATTTTCTGTTTATATTTTGTTCAGTTTAACGCAATCAGTCTTTTTTCTGAGCGAACAGCTGGTCCAGCTTCTGCTCGAAGTCGTGGTAGTTGAGGAAATCGTACAGCTCCATACGGGTCTGCATCAGGTCAACCACGTCTTTCTGGTCACCTTTTTCCAGAATATTCTGGTATACCGTCAACGCTGCCTTGTTCATGGCACGGAAGGCGCTCAGCGGGTACAGCACCATCGCCGCGCCGGCATCCGCCAGTTCTTTCCGGTTGTACAGCGGCGTGGCGCCAAATTCGGTGATGTTGGCCAGAATCGGCGCATCGATCGCCTCGGCAAAGGCTTTGTAGTCACTCAGTTCGTGCACGGCTTCAGCGAAGATACCGTCGGCCCCGGCTTCGATACAGGCTTTGGCACGGTCAATCGCCGCTTCCAGCCCTTCCTTCTGGAACGCATCGGTACGGGCCATGATGAAGAAGTCTTTGTCTTCACGAGCGTCGGCTGCGGCTTTAATACGGTCTACCATTTCCTCTTTGGAAACGATTTCCTTGTTCGGGCGGTGGCCGCAGCGCTTCTGGGCGACCTGGTCTTCAATGTGCACGGCAGCGGCGCCGGCACGCTCCATCTCCCGAATGGTACGGGCAATGTTAAACGCCCCGCCCCAGCCAGTATCGATATCGACCAGCAGCGGAACATCAACCGCGGCGGTAATCCGGCGCACGTCTTCCACCACGTCATTCATGGTGGTCATGCCCAGGTCCGGCAAACCATAGGAGGCGTTCGCTACACCACCACCAGACAGATAAATGGCCTGGTGCCCTACCCGCTCGGCCATCATGGCCGCGTAGGCGTTGATGGTACCAACAATCTGCAGTGGCTGGTTTTCTTTCAGGGCTTTACGAAAACGGGCGCCCGGGGAGAGTTTGTTAGCCATGGGTTTTTCCTCTCTTATCAGATGGTGAGAACGCCTTCTTCGATTTTCTTCTCGATATTCTGGCGTGCTGCATTAATGTGTCGTTTCATCAGGAATTCGGCGAGTTCGCCATCGCGCTGGGCAATGGCCTCGACGATACGGCGGTGTTCACCCAGCGCCAGATGGGGGCGCCCGGCCGAGGTGCTTAACCGGTAACGGTACATCCGCACCATGTAGTAAAGATCACCCAGAAGCATCTGGGCCAGTTTGGTATTGCGACTGCCGGTGGCAATCCGGTGGTGGAAGTCGTAGTCACCCTCGGCCTGGTAGTAGGCCTGGCCCTGAGCTTCCTCAATCATTTTTTCATGACTATCGAGCGTGGCCAGGAGATCACGGATTTCTTCATCGGGCATGCGTTCGGCCGCCTGACGGGCTGCCAGCCCCTCCATGACTTCACGAATTCGGTACAACTCAAGAAGTTCTGCGGCACTAACGGACACCACCTTCACACCGGCGTGAGGGCGCCTGACCAGTAATCCACGGGATTCAAGGCGGCCCAACGCTTCACGCAGCGGGCCTCGGGTAAGGTTAAAGCGGGAACAGAGCTCGACTTCGCCGATTTTTTCGCCCGGCGCCAGATCGCCCTTCACAATCGCCGTTTGCAGACAATCAAAGGCCTCATCGGCGCGGGTTTGGGTTTGCAGCTGTGCCTGAATCATACTTTGTTAACAATCCAGAGGTTATTTAGCGTGAAACTACGCCTGCATTCCTTGATTGTCAACAATTGTGAGTTAGGCTTAAGTATGATTGTTTACAGATCCTGCAAACCTTGCGCGTGCAGTACGAGATTGCGAACGCGTTGCCCCCAGAATGAGTCCGAAGGCGCACTCCAGGCTCGCCGATGCAGGGCTGTCAGTGCCTGCGGGTCTTCCAGCAAAAGCGAAAGCCGGCCCTTTTCGATTCCCCGGTAGCCTCGGCTGACGCAGGCATCGAGCTCTCCCTCAATGACTTCTTTCTTCAGGCCCTTGGCGCCACGCCCGGCAAGCTGGCGGTGCAGCCGATTGACCGCAGGGACCAGTACCGCCTGTTCCACCGGCGTGAGAGCAACCTTACTCTCTGCTTCCTCTCGAAAGCCCCTTGCATCATCAAGCAACGGCATACGGGTTCGCTCTTCAGGTGTTAACAATAAGCCCCTGCGACTCAGGGACTCACCGCTGCTTGACCGGCTCAGCCAAACCGTTGTTGGCGCTGCCAGTGCCAGAGGGACAGACACGGGTAATGACCATAAAAAGAACATCGGGTCCAGGGTCCAGGCAAAGGCCGACCAGGCGCTACCGATGATAAGTCCGGGCAGATGTCGCATAGCAGCCTCCCGCCAACCGGTCTCCTCGGTACGATTCTGGCCTGCCCAACTCAGCCGAACGTTTAACAGAGCCGAAACGACGGAATGACTGTGGGCAAGCATCCGGATGGGGGCGAGCAACACTGAGACGACGATTTCGAGCAACACGCTGGACAACAACCTGAAAAAGCCGCCAAATCCACTCAGAGCCCGATGGGCGACGACATCAACAATGGCCAGAAACTTCGGCAAAAACAACAGCGCCATGGTGCTGACGACCAGGGTGATGGCCCATGTCGGCCGCCATTCTGGCCACAAAGGAAAGGGGCTCTCGCGCCCGTCCGGAAAATAATCGATAGGCGCGATGGTCAGTTGCACAGCAGCAATCGTTGTCAGTACCAGGAACAACAACCACAACGGTGACGACGCGTACGCCATGATGCCATTCAAAAAGGCAAAACGATGTGCCAGGCGCAATCGAGGCGAGAAGAGCATCAGCGCTGCGTGCTGCAGATTCCCTTTCGACCAGCGCTGATCTCGGGCAAGTTCGTCATCAAGCGTGGGCGGAGATTCTTCATAGCTGGCCCCCAAAGCCGGTTCCAGCCAGACTTCATACCCTGCTCTCCCCAGAAACGCTGCCTCTACGAAATCATGGCTCATGATCGGCCCTTGCCAGATACCAGCGCCTTTGAGCTTTGGCAAACCACAATGCGCCATAAATGGAGCAACGCGTATCACAGCGTTGTGGCCCCAGAATGCAGCATCCCCCATCTGGATGGCAGCCAGGCCCGTGGCGAAAAGCGGCGAGTAAAGCCGATTGGCAAACTGTTGGATACGAGCAAACGCAGAGCGGGCGTTAATAATGGTAGGTGCAGTCTGAAGGATACCAACCTGCGGTTCCCGGTTCATCACCTGCACCATGGTCCGAATAGTGTCACCGGCGAGGAGGCTATCGGCATCCAGAACGACCATATACTGATACTGACTTCCCCAGCGCCTCAAGAAATCAGCTACGTTGCCGCTTTTATAGTTGAGATTAACCCGACGCCGGCGATAGAAGAGCCGACCGTGAGCGCCGAGCTCTTCCACCAGTTTCAACCAGACCTGCTGCTCTTGCAGCCAGACATCAGGATCCTGACTGTCTGAGAGAATATAAAAATCAAAATCATCCAGGCGGCCTGATCGCGCCAGATCGAGGTAAATGGCTTTGAGCCCCTTCAGCGTCCAGCTTACCGGCTCGTGATACAAAGGCATGACAATTGCGGTTTTCGACAGCGGCGTTGCCGCCAGCTCATTCGGCGTATGGCGCTTCAGTAACGATGCCCGATCTCCGCCCAGTAAACGCAGCAGGAAGCCGTATACTGCGATCCAGAAGCCAAAGGCAATCCAAAGGTAAAGCACCGCGAAAACAGCAACAATCAGCCACTCCACCACGTTGCCCCCGTGATAAGGCAGCACCTGGAGCAGAAACCAGGACGCCAGCCCCGTCTGTCCAGCCACAAACGCAGTCAGCACCAGGCGTCGGATCGTCGCCTGCAGGTGCCAGGAGCGGGACGCAGTCGCTGACTCAGTCATCGGTAAAATACCCGATACTGCTGCGGCGAATAGGCGGAGCTACCGGCGGAATACTTGGCTCACCCAACTCGAAGTAGTCAGGAATGCGGGCCAAAAGGTCCTCAAACCGAACGCTGTGTTCGTTTCCGGCGACGCCGTCCGCGAGCAAGGCCAGCGCGCCATTGAACGTTTTACGGTCGTTACTGGCGCCACTCAATTCAAGGTACACCAACAGCTTTCCCAGCAACTGGTAAGAGGTTTGCGCGTCCATACGATCCTCCAGGATCAGGGTTCTGCCCGCAGGCCTGTCCCGGGCGGCAAGGAATAGCTCCACGTCTCCGTGGCGACCTCATCATCCACCATCAGAAAACCCCGCAGCTGAAGTATCTGATCCGGCGCGGGCTTGGCCAGGATCGACAATCGCCAATGATTCTCTGGCGCTACCCACTCCACAAAGTGTTCAAGCACCTCAACACCCTCGCCCCCGGTCACTTTGCTGACTACGGGAGACTCCGCGTTGAGTTCCGACAAGGGACCGCCGGCAAAATCCACCAGAATCCGATAGGCACCGGCCTGATCACCGCCGCCTATACGATCCCCTGCGCCGACGAAGGTGTTCACCACTTTTCCGCCAGGATGTGGCGCCACGCCGGGACCGCCGAACTGAATCGAGTAGTTCAGATCCCGCGACGTGCCTGCGGACACTTCACCTCCCGGACTCCAGAAAGCGACTATGTTGTCATTGGTCTCGTCGTCGGTAGGAATCTCCACCAGAACCACATTTCCTTTCCCCCAGTCCCCCTCGGCGCTCACCCAGGCGCTGGGCCTGCGCTCATAGCGGGCCTCCAGATCTTCGTAGTGACGAAACTCCCGATCACGCTGAATCAGACCAAAGCCGCCGACACGACGGACACTGTGGAAACTTGCGGCAAGTCGATCCGGGTTCATCAGCGGGCGCCATAGCCACTCGCCGGTTGCATCATCATGGATTAACAATCCGTCCGAATCGTGGACCTGGGGGCGCCACTCACCAAGCGGCCTGGGAGTATGTTCCCCGTAATAGAACATGGAAGTGAGTGGAGCGAGCCCCAGCAACTCGATGTCTTCCCGCATAAACAGGCGGGCTTTCACATCTACCCGGGTCTGCTCCCCGGGGTATACCGTGAACTCATAGGCCCCGGTCAGGCTTGGACCATCCAACAATGCGTAGACACGAACATGATCGCTGTCGGGAGCGGGGCGCTCCAACCAGAACTCCGTGAAATCAGGAAACTCCTCACCGGTCGGCAAACCCGTGTCTACAGCGATACCCCGCGCAGACAGCCCGAAGGAGGTTTCCTTACTGACGCCGCGAAAATAGCTTGCGCCCGCGAACACCAGGAACTGATTGGCTACGTCGGGACCATCAAAAGGGAACGTCAACTTGAGTCCGGCATAGCCGAGATCGGCCGGCACCCGTTTTCTGAGCGCCTCGTCGTCGACATTGAACAGACTCTTATCGAACGACAGTGGATGGACGCCCTCGCTGTCCACTACGTGGATGCTTACTGGACGGGTGTAAAATTTACCAGCGGGAATGAGCATTACCTGGAAACGGGAATCCCCTTCTCGCCAGAGGCTTTTTGAAGGATCAAAGCGGATAGACTGGTATTCGTCGTAGCTCAGGCCTGCCATGAAGTCGGGAATTCCAGGGACCGGCTCGTACGCCGCACTCGCCTTCGATTTCGCTTTTTCCACAACATCCTGAAACTGGAACGCCTGGGCATAAAGGGGAGCAAACAAGAACAATCCCAGAACCACCAGACCTACTTTCCCTGCGTGCATCGTTTCCTTCCTCGGTTCACGGTTTGTCCATTCAATGTAGCACCGCGCCCGTGGGCTGCTACAAGTGACAAGTTCGTAAGCGAATCGAAATCAAATGAAACGACGTGAGGCAGAGTTGCTTCAGATCTGCAAGCTCATGGTAAAGCGGACATCCGGTTGATCAGGTACGGCTATGGCATCTGTGGTTGTGTTCAGCACCCGCCCCAGGCTGACATCGGCGCTGAACTGCCGCGCAGATAGCCCCCATGAGACCTCTCCCGACGTCACATGTCCTGCCTGATGCTGCTGGAATGATTCATCAGGAATCCAGCCGCGCAGGACAGAAAGACGAACACTCGACGAAAACCGGGGAAAGAACGGAACGTCGAATTCCGGGCTACGGCTACCCAGGCGCAGCCACCCACCTTCGGCTACGCTAAGTGACTGGCCATTGAAACCCGCCACTAGCCCTGACCCGGCAACCCTCAGGTGCTGAGAACCCGGAATATCGGCAGACGCCAACTGGTATTCCCCGTCCAGCCCCCATTGCCAGGCCAGCAACTCTCGGTCAAGCGATGCACTGAGAACCATGCGCCCAAACTGCTCTTCACGCCGCCCCTGTTCCGAATCGGTCGCACGCTCTATCTCGGCCTCAATACCCGTGACCGCCCGCAGTCCGCTGCTCAGGTCAAAACCACCGTACAGATTGTGATGTCCGTTAGCCTCAAACCCCACAGTCGATAACTGGTAACTGGATCGATGCACTTCATCCGTTCTTCGGGTCCAGTACTGGTTTACGGAAGAGTATCCGGCGCGGCCGAGGAACTGGTAGCCGAACGTAGAGAACAGGGCCCGCCTGCCGGTGATAGTCAGATCCCGGGTGCGTCCTTCTTTCTGAAAACGGGAACCGTCTGCCCTGGACACCTCTTCATAAGCGGTATTCCGGAGTTCAATATCCAGATGGTTACGACCTACAGGAAGGCCATAACTGAAGCCGAGTACGCGGCGCTCATTGCCCACCCGATAGGTCTTGGCATCACTGTAGCGCACGCCGGCACGATGATTCGCCCAGAAAAGGCCATTCAGGCCCACGTTCAGCGCCCCATCCCGATGATCGGTGTCCCGGTTGGTACGCCCGGAAAACTTCATCTTGGAGCGCAGCCAGTGTTCGCGGGTCAGCTTCAGACTGTTCTCGGGAAGCAACGCCTGCCGGCTGGTTTCCGGGGTAGCACCATCAAGCGCTTCCTCTGAACCATAGGCTGGCAGACACAAGCTCGCCGTCGCGCACAGAAACAGTGCAGACAATGAGGAGTGACGAACAGGCAGTTTGAAGATCAATGGCGGCACTCTGGAAAACCCGAAGCAATGTCAATTTCATGTAAACCTATTAATTCGGTGCAACTTTAAAAGATAGGCCGCTCTCAGGCCACCATTATCATCATAAATTTACAAATTTAATGTTACGTAAAATCATGTAGTTAAAAGCGGGACTGAAACAATTTTCTAGGCATTTCAGTCACCCCGGACAGATCGGAACCAGTCGACAGAATTACCAGAAATCAACACTCGGAAATGAAACCCTCCAACTCGGCATACAACTTGGTTACACTTGGCACGCTTTGTGGGTAAACAAAGCGGTAAACCATCTGATTAAGGACGAACAATCATGATCAAAAAGTGCCTCTTCCCGGTTGCCGGATACGGCACCCGTTTCCTTCCGGCCACCAAGGCCATGCCCAAGGAAATTCTGCCGATCGTTAACAAGCCACTGGTGCAGTACGGGGTGGAGGAAGCCGCAGATGCCGGCATTCATGAATTCGGCTTTGTCACCGGCCGCGGCAAACGCGCCATCGAAGATCATTTTGATATCAGTTACGAGCTTGAGCACCAGATTGCCGGTACCGGCAAGGAAGGCCTGCTTACCTCTATCCGGGATCTGATCAACAACAACTCTTTTGCCTTCACCCGTCAGAATGAAATGAAGGGACTGGGCCACGCCATCCTGACTGGCCGCAACCTGGTGGGCGACAACCCGTTCGCCGTTGTGCTGGCGGATGACTTCTGCGTGGGCCCGGAAGATGGTGACGGCGTTCTGACCCAGATGGTCAAACTGTATAACCAGTTCCGCTGCTCCATTGTGGCCATCGAAGAAGTACCGGAAGACGAAACCCACAAGTACGGTGTAATCGCGGGTGAATCCATGAAGGATGGCCTTTACCGTATTACCGACATGGTGGAGAAACCAGCACCGGAAGACGCGCCCAGCAACCTGGCGATTATCGGGCGCTACATCCTGACCCCGGACATTTTCGACATTATCGAGCGTACACCGCCGGGTAAGAATGGTGAGGTTCAGATTACCGATGCCCTGCTGGAGCAGGCGAAGAATGGTTGCGTGCTGGCCTACCAGTTTAAAGGTCAGCGTTTTGACTGCGGCAGCATCGACGGTTTCGTGGAGGCCACCAACTTCGTGTACGAGAATATCTACAAGAAGGGAAAATAGAGGCGACCCGGGCCCTTTAGCGCCCCAATAGCTGCAACACCATGCGCCGGTTATCTGCACTTGCCTTGCGGAACCGGCGCAACAGCTCGGTTTCGTCATCACTGAGCTGGATTCGATTGATCTCCTGCTCAAGCTCTTTCAGCGCCACTGACAGATCATCACTGTTGCTGAACGCCAGCCCTGGCAGTTCCAGTTGCCCATCTTCACCGTCATCGACCATATCCAACAGACGTTCCAGCGGTGTTTCGGTTTTCAGGCAAAAATCCAGCAATTCACTAACCCCGGGGTACCCTCTCTGGCGTGCGTCCGTCGCCTCCCAGCTGCGGACACGGGCCTCGTCCACGCCACACATTTCGGCCACATCCCCCAGGGACAACTGGCCCTGCTCCCGAATACGACGCAGACGACGGTTAAAAGATTGCAGGTACCGCATGGCTCCGTGCCCCTGAAAAGTTGGTCGAAAAAGTGAATCAAACCGGAAATGTATCGTACATATAGCTTTGGACACAATCTGCCTATACTAAAACGAACAACGAACGAGCAGGTACCACATGGCAAATGACGCACTGGACACCGATAACGCTTGGGATCTGGTACTCAGCGCGATCAACCGGAGCAATATCACCCTGCCCGTGCCCGGTTCTGACCAACCCGCGGTGAAGATCAACGGCAAAAGCTGGGAACTCATTCAGCCGGCAACCGAACAGGCAAGAAACCTGTTGTCGTTGTTCCTGCCTCTCTGTCAGCCGGTGAGCACCAACAGCCGGGTGATCGGCCAGCTTGGCCAAAGCCTGGATGGACGGATCGCCACGGTCACCGGCTGCTCCCGGTTTATCAACGGTGACGACGGCATCACCCACCTGCACCGAATCCGCGCCCTGTGTGACGCTGTGGTGGTCGGTGCCGGAACGGCCAGCACCGACAATCCGCGCCTGACCGTGCGCCGAACCTCTGGCCGCAACCCGGTGCGCGTCGTGATCGACCGCCGGCAGCGGGTGCCTGCCAGCCACCACCTGTTCACCGACGGCGATGCTCCTACCCTGCACCTGATTGCCGGCGATTATCAGCCAGGCCCGAAAACGCTGGATCCGACCGGGGTTACAACAGTGCCTTGCCTGGGCTCCGCAGAAAACGAAACCCCTGCTTCTCCCGAACGTATCCTGCAGGTGTTACAGGATTTTGGACTTCGCAAGATTTTTATCGAGGGCGGAGGCGTTACCGTCTCGTCTTTCCTGAAGGCGGGATTACTGGACCGCTTACATGTGATGGTTGCCCCCATGATCATCGGCAGCGGCCGGCCAGCGTTCTCCCTGCCGGAGATTGACCAACTGGATGAGGCGCTTCGCCCCAAAGCCCAGTTGGTGAATCTTGGCAGCGATATGCTTTTTGATCTGGCGTTCGACACCGCCAAACCCTGATTACCGGCGGAACAGCAGCGCCAGGGCACCCGGCAGACTCACCAGAAACACCGCCGCACCATAGCCAACACTCAGCGCCACGCCCTGCTCTGCCGGCAGCCCCACCAATGGCCACAGAATAGCCGCTACGCCCTCTCTGACGCCCCAACCAGACACCGTTAACGGGACCACCATGGCCAATAACAGTAGCGGGCACAGGGCCACGACCAACAGCCAGGGTGTGCCGTCGACAAACAAGCCCATGCCAGTGGCCATCAACATGAACACCGCCATATAGGTCAGGAAAACCAGAACCGAGGTACCAACCTGCACCAGGGCATTCCGCCAACCCAGAAAAGCCCGACGCACATCCCCGCTTAATCGTCGGACATAACGCCTGAACCGGGCCCCGAACCCCGTCATAGAGACCAGCAAAACCCCGAGCACGGCCAACGCGGGCAGAATCAGCCAATAGCCCAGGTTCAGGGATACGCCTGCGTCACCGAACTGGCTATTTAACTGCCCGGTCCACCAAAGCCCGGACACCGCAATCAGTACAACCGGTACCAGCACCAACTGGCCTGACAGGCGCTCCAGCACAACCGCATGGACAATCGCCAGTTGCTGCAAACGCTTCGCCGAACGGCTGTGGCGCCAGGCTCGATTTACGTCCCCCATCACGCCCCCGGGAAGCACCTGATTCAGAAACCCGGCCAGGTAATACTCCCGAAAGGCAAAGCCAAAGCCCATGACTACACCGAGCCGGTTCGCGGTATACCGCCAGCGCCAGGCCGACAGTGCGATCTGAATCAGCGAGACCACCAATACCGCAAGGACGATCGTTGGCGGAACCATCGTCAGCCTCTGGGCTAGCCTATCGATGTCGACGAAAACAAAAACAATCCCCAGGAGCAGCAAGGTGACGCACCAGCGAAACACCCCTCGCCCAAAGCCGGGGACCGGCCTCTCCGGGTTCAGACCTGCTTCGGCCATGCCAGCAGATCCGTATGGCTCACGGTAATGGCGAGGGCGCCGGTATCCAGCTGTTGCCGACGGGTTTCGAGCCAGAATTGGATATCGTTCGCCTGTTCCGGCTGCTGTTCTGTGGCAGCCTCCGCCCAGCCCTCAAGCAACATTGCGGCGAGGCTGGCCTGCTCACCCGTCAATACCCAGGGACTATCTGCCGTTTGGATGTGATAGCCCTTGTTAGACATCAGACGGCTCAAACAGGCCGTGGCGTCCGGGCCGAGCGCAGCGCCACTGCCCTTCTCCCGATGTTGATGGGCATTGACCAGAGCGCGCAGTGTGTCATCGAAGGGATGAGCAGGTTCCAGAGTAAAAAAGCCGTTGTAACTGATGACGACCAACAATGCCGCCTGACGTTTGGCTACCGCTGCAGACAAGGCGCTCAACCAGGGTTCGGAAACCAGGTCGATCAAGGCCGAAGACGTCACCAGGTCGGCGTCTGCGGGCAACGCCGTACTGAGGTTATCTTTCGTCAAGACCATTGTTTCCAGCACAGCCGGTGCATCCAGCTTTTCAACCCGCTGAAGGGCGATCCCGGCCAAAGCTTGGTCCGGCTCAACCAGCGTCCAACGCTGGGGTACCGGTAGTTTCGGGCTAAGGTAGACGGGATTGGAGCCCCGACCGGTACCGAGATCCACAAGGTGAAGGGGCGCCCCCGGTTTACTACCCGACGCCCGACAGTCATATCGTTCGGTAAGCCATTCGGCGAGTCGGGCCGTCAGCCCATCATCACGGGCCTGGTGATCGGCGGGCTCCCTTGCTTCCAGCCAATCCGCGGCAAATTGAACCGGATTACGCGGCCTGCCCTTTTCCAGCCCGGCAATGAAATCTTGCGCGGTTTCAGACCAGCGACGGATCTCGCACCGGGCCTGCATGACGCCGGCGACCAGTACTTCAACGGCATCCGGTTCCGCAATCAGCCGGGTCAATCTGGTGGCCAGAGCCGCTACATTGCCCGCTTCATACAACTCAACCCCTGGTTTGGCGCCAGTCAAAGCCAGCGCGCCACCGTCGGAACTCAACACCGGCAGACCGGCTGCGAGGGCCTCATCGATGACCATGCCATAGCCCTCGTAAAGCGAGGGAAACACAAACAGATCGGCTTGCTGATAAGCCTTCAGCACATCTGCTTCTCCCAACTCGCCAGCAAACTCAACGCGGCTTTCCAGCCCGGATTCACGGACCAGGGCACGAACCCCCGAGGCATAATCCGTGGCTCGCCCGGCACTGCCAACCAGCCTCAAGCGCCAGTCCAGATGTGTGAGTTGAGCAAGCGCCTGAATCAACTGATGCTGCGCTTTTCGTGGAGACAGATGACCGACACACAACAGGTGAATCGCCCTGGTGGCATCACGCCGGCCAATCCGGGGCGACTGCTGAAAAAAAGCATCGTCGACAGCGGGCAAGGCAGTGGTCACCCGCGCCGGCGTCACTCCGAATGCCTGCAGCCGTTCCGCCGTGTAATGACTGGTGGTAAAAACGGCGCCGACACAGGCCAATGCCGTCGTTTCCGAATGCTTGAACCAGGCCTGCTCCTGCTCACTCAGGCCGTTCTCATCCGCCAGCGGGTGATGTACCAGCGCCATCAGGTCCAACCGGCTCTGGTGCCGCTGTAAAACCTCAGGCAGGCCGCTCATCGCCAGTCCATCCAGCACGACCCGGGTTCCGTCCGGCAAGCCCGCAAGGAACCGATCCAGCGACTGCCGGGCAAAGTCATCCGGTTTGGGAAACGCTCCCTCCAGCCCGGCCAGCTTTACCGAAATGCCCGCCTTGACCAACGCCTCGACCAGGCGCCGAACATAACGGTAACCGCCGGTGTTCTGGCCGGGGTCTCCCGGCACCACGAACCAGAGTTCAGATGCCGGCATGGTAGCTGGCCCACGCGATGTGCGACTCGCTGAGGGTCACTTTCAAGCTGACCACGCCTTTACCGTCGTCACCCAGACGCCCGGCGTGAATGGCCGCTGCCATGCGGTCGAACACAACCTTGGTCATGAACTCTGTGGTGGTGTTTCGTCCCGCAAACTGGGGAATATCATCCAGGTTCTTCATGTTGAATTCCGACAACACGTCCTTGAGCAACGCCGAAGCCTGCCCGATGTCGACAATCAGGTCGTTGTTGTCGAGTACGTGGCGCTCGAAAGTAACATCCACCACATAGGTTGCCCCGTGAACGCCCTGGGCAGGCCCGAAAATCTCACCGTTAAAGCTGTGGGCGATCATCATGTGATCACGAACGGTCAGGCTGAACATAGTCTCTCCCTGGTTAGTAAACGATTCGGTGGCAAAGCGCATCGGCGCCCGGCATCAGGATATCTCTGGCGACTTTCGGAAGCTGGTCAAAGCTCGACTCTCCACTGATCAGCGCATCCAGAACCGGCTCTGACAGCAGGGAAAGCGCCAGTTCCAGGCGTCGGCGATGGTGCCAGCGCGGTCTGCGCTCCGGCGATAGCTGGCCCACCTGGCTTGATTTCAGAGTCAGCCGGTTCGGGTGAAACGCGTGGCCCAGCGGCACGGAAACAGGCGTGTCGCCATACCAGCTCAATTCAACCACCCGGGCATCCGGCCCCGCCAGCGACAAGGCTTTGGCCAACCCCGAGGGGTGCCCGGAAGCATGAAATACCAGGTCACAGTTCTGGATGTCCGGCTCGGTAGTGAACCGTACGCCAAGGGCTTGAGCCACCGATCTTCGCCCTTCATTGGTATCAACCGCAATCAGTTCCACGCCGGGAATGCGATTGACCAGCCAGGCCACCAACAAGCCCACCACGCCAAGACCAATCACCGCGACCCGGTCACCAACCGCAGGCTGCCCATCCCAGACTCCATTAACGGCGGTCTCCATGTTGGCCGCCAGCACTGCTCGCTCGGCTGGAACCTTGGCTGGCAAAGGCAGAACCGCGGATGCGGGCACCGCGTATCGCTGCTGGTGAGGATAGAGGCAGAATACGTTCTGCCCCAGCAGGGCTTCCGGCCCGTCCACAACCTCTCCTACACTGGCATAGCCGTATTTCACCGGAAACGGAAATTCGCCTTCCTGAAACGGTGCCCGCATTCTCTGGTATTCGTTTTCAGGAACCTGGTTGTTGTAGACGAGGGATTCCGTCCCCCGGCTGATGCCGGAATAGCGGGAACGAACGATCACATACGGTGTTTCAGAAGCGGGAAATGTCGGCTCGGGCACTGGCCCTAACCTGGCCTCCTGATACCCGGTAATCCAAAAGGCAGTGTTGTTCTCAACGTCCATGAATAGTCCATTTGATGAATGGTCGCGTACGCAAAAGCAGTCTCTCCAAACTATAGTCATAGAATGGGAGCTTGCTAACGCCACTCACAGGCTATACGGACGCAATGGCGTATGGATTCCACCAGCACCTCAATGAAAGGAAGTTTCAGCCCCATCAGTGATCTGATCCTGGGAATGCTGGGCCTGGCTGGCGTTTCGTTTTTTCTGGCCAAAGCCTTTGATCTGCCAACCGGCTTCTGGTTAATCACCTTTGCGTTCTATCTCGGGCAAAGTGTCCTTGTCCTCCGGCACTGGCGTTGGAGAGCCGACTTCGGCTGGGCCAACCGCGCCACGCTGCTGCGCTCGGTTCTGGTGCTGGCACTGATTGGCTGGGCTCCGTTCCTCGGTGACCACTCCTCTTCAGCAGCCTCACCCGCGCTCTGGAGTTATGCGGTTATCAGCCTGATCGCTCTGTTGTTGGACGGTGTCGACGGCAAAATCGCCCGGGCAACAGGAAGCCATAGCGCCTTCGGTGCCCGTTTCGATATGGAGCTGGACGCGCTCTTTATCCTCGGGCTGTGCGTTGCCACACTGGCTCTGGAGAAAGCCGGTAGCTGGGTACTTGCCCTGGGCCTGATGCGCTATCTGTTCATATTGGCCAGTTGGCCGCTGCCCTGGCTGAATAACCCGCTGCCAGACAGCTTCCGACGGAAGACCATCTGTGTCTGGCAGGTGGTCACACTGATGGTCGCCGTTGTGCCCATTACCCCTGCATTGTTCGCCAGCCTGACGCTCGGGCTCGCTCTGGCGTTGCTTGCCTGGTCCTTTTATCTGGACGTGCGCTGGCTCTACCAAAGGAGACAAAATCATGAAACTGTCATTTCCTGAAGCTCTGACAACCTCAATCCTGCTGGCCACCGCTACCAGTGTGTCTGCAGAGCCGGCTAAGTTCGAAGTGGACGAAGAGCACTTTTCCATGAGCTTCGAGATCATGCATATCGGTTATGCCCCGGTGATGGGCATGTTCCGGGATATTGAAGGCCAGTTTGAATACAACGAAGAAACCGGAGAACTGAATTCCGGGAAGCTGGTTTTCAAAGCCAGCAGTGTCTTTACCAACCACGATAAACGGGACGACCACCTCCGCAAGCCCGATTTTCTGGACGCCAGCAAATACCCGGAGATTACCTTTGTGGTGAGTGACTTTGAAAAAACCGGTGACAATACTGGCGTAGTGACCGGCGACCTGACCTTGCTGGGGCAGACCCGGCCGGTCGATGTGAATGTCACCCTGAACAAGGCCGCGGAGTATCCCATCGGCCATGAAGACTACACCCTGGGCATAAGCGCGGAGGCTGTCATCAACCGCAGCGATTGGGGCATGACCTACGGCCTGGAAAACGGGCTGGTGGGAGATGAGGTGCGGCTGCGCTTCGGCTTTGAAGCCATCAAAGACAGTGGCTGGTTCTGACTTTGAGAACCGCCTCTCAAAACGACACAAAACCTCCGCAACTCCGGCCTAAATTTTTGCCGTTTAGGACAATCCGACCCTATGGTTAAAAGTTAACCCAACCATCAACAACAATAACGGGGTCTGACAATGCCGTACCGGGCATTAAGCCTAACCCTGGCCATCACCGCCGGTGTGGCCGGCACCGTGTGGCTGCTCTCTGCCGAGAACGAGGGCAGCTTCCGGGGCCTGCTGCAAGACACCAACTCTTCCGCGCCCCAAATGGCTTCTAATCAGGATACCGTAGCTCCGGCCACACCTGCCGGGCCTGTTCCCGAGCCACCCTCTGAAAACGCGCTGGGCTTCATGCTGGCAAGTGTTGCAGAGGAATACCAACAGACCATTCGGTACCCGGATTATTCGGTGCCGCTGACCAAAGCTCAGGCAGAGGCTTACCAAGGCAACCGCTACCACCCGGTCGTGCTTCCGCTCGAGGGTGATGGCCGCTTTGTGGTGACGCTGGACAAATTCCGCTTCAGCCAGGGTGAGCCGATTCTGGTGGTGGCGTCCCTGAATGGTCGTCAGGTGTTCGGCCAGTCTCTGTCCGCCACCCTGGAGACCGCCGGAGAGCGGGACCGGGTAGCCTCTGCCGAGCTCGAGAATGCAGACCCCGGTTATTTCCAGGGCGCCGTCAGTTCCGATCATCCCCCCGGCGAGTACCGGTTGATTGTGGAGGCCCGGGTAGACGGCAAGCCCGTTCGACATGTGTCTTCACTGACCATTGAACCCGATCTGGGCAGCTTCGAGGGTCTGGAGACTGCCTATGTGTCTGGGAACGACCTGGTCATCCCTGTGCGCTTCGATCCGGAGCAATCCGGCTATTACGCCCTCTCTGCCCAGCTCTACAGTGGCGAAACCCCGCTGGCCCAATTGCAACAGGAAACGTCTCTGGGCAGCAGCTCGGCCGTCATTCGCCTGAAAGCCCATGGCAGCGTGTTAGCCAATCGCGACATTCAGGGGCCCCTGCAACTACGGCATTTGCAGATACGCCGTTTACCCGCCACCCCGGGCGACCGGACCGATTACGCCTTCGGCCCCGAGGAAGGCTATGAATTTTCACCGCCGGATCTGGACGGCCTCCGAGACCAGCCGGCGATGAATCCCGAATCAGAACAACGTGCTGCCCTGCTGCGGCAACTGGCGGACAAGTTCTGATAACACCACAACAATAAATCGGAAAGAAACGGAGCAACCAATGACAATGAAAAGAAGAGGATGCCTGACGAAAACCGCCCTTGCGACAGCGCTGGCTGGCGGCCTGTTTGCCACTGGCGCAAGTGCGCAGTTGGCCGGCCACAATGTGATTCTGGTTCACGGCTTCATGATGGATGATCTTTCCAATCCACCGGCCAACTTCCAGGAAGTCCAGCAGGCCGGCGAAGATAACTGGCGGGAATACTGGCTGAACCGGGCCGAAGCCCGTATCGACTGGGCCAGCAATGGCCGGGTAGAAGGCCAGATCGCCCAGCAGGCTTTTCAGCAACTGCGGCAGATCAGTCAGCAAGGGCTGTGTAATGACTACTGCGTTGTTGTTACCCACTCCACCGGCGATCTGGTAACCCGCCATCTGCTGGAAAACCAGGCGCGCTGGCTGCAATCGGAAGGCCTGCAACCGCTGAAAATCCTGGCAGTACTGGACATGGCCGGTGCCGGTGGTGGCACGGAACTGGCCGACCTGGCCGTGAGCATTGCCTACAACGACAGCTGGTACAACTGGCCGGTGAAACAGGCGGTCAAAGCCTTTACCGGCATTGACCCGGAGCCGGATAATCTGGGTGTGGTCAACGACTTGCAGACCAACGTTGCCCGCAACCTGGCCGTCAGCCCCAACAGCATTCCGCGCCTGCGGTTCGTTGGCGGTGGCTCATCCTACGGAGGTATCACCAAACCCTTTATTGATGGCACCGACGATGGCGTGGTTCCCACCCATTCAGCCTGCGGAGCAACCAGTGCCAGCGGTATTGATTCCTGCGCCAACAGCATCAGCCTGGCCGGTAAAGTCAGCGGACAGAACGGCCCGTCCGGGTTGTATTACAACCACTACCCCGTGCTGATGAGCGAGGGCGCCAACCATGGCGACGTGATCAATACCCAGACCGGCAACACCGCTGTCCCCGTGGTGAACAACACCACCCTGAACGGCCTGCGTGTGGACTTCGCCAGCCGCACCTACAATCAGCGTGCGTGGTGGCAGTTCTGGGGCTCTGGCGATCAGTACATTGAAGTGCCGAACTCCAGCCAGACCAGTCTGTCCAATCTTGTCTACACCACACTCAACAACTGATCGATCGTTGTTGCAAAGGCTCAGGGATGAGCCACTCCCTCGGTTTTCGCTGCTATCTTTTTTAGTTCGCAAACTATAGATTGAGCCCGATGATTTCTATTGATGCCGGTTCAATCATGTCTGACGCCCACAAATCTGATCTTTACCTGGTACTCGTTACCCTGCTGGCGGCGATTGGCTGGATGCTGTCTAAAGAGGCGGTATTGATGATGCCGCCGCTGATGTTCATGGCGGCTCGCTTTCTGATTGCAGGCTCCTTTCTCGCCCTGCTGGCCCTGCCCTCACTGTTGAGGCTTACCCGGGACCAGATACTCCGAAGCCTGGGTGTGGGCTTTGTGTTCGGTATTGCCATGACCTGCTGGATCATGGGGCTGTACCACACTGACAGCATGGGCGAAGGCGCGTTTCTGACCAGCCTGGGCGTGGTGATTGTCCCGATCATTGCCCGCACAGTATTTGGCGAACAACAGCCCCTGAGCACCTGGCTGGCGATACCGATTGCGGTGGCCGGTCTGGCGCTTTTGTCCCTCGAAAACGGCTTCAGGCCAGACCCGGGGCAGCTCTATTTCGTTCTGGCGGCAACCATCTTTGCCCTGTACTTCACGCTCAATACGCGCGCCGCCAACCAACGCATCGTGGTCGACAAGCAAGGCAAAACGGTGGAGAAAAAGAAAGTGCCGGCACTGCCCCTGACCGCCATCGCCCTGCTCACCGTGGGGACCGTGACGTTGGCGGAGTCATCTATCAGTGAGCGTTGGACTCACACCCTGACTAACCCCGAACCCATGCTCTATGTCTGGGTACTGGCCAGTGCCTTGATCGCCACGGCGGGACGGTTCCTGCTGCAGACCTATGCCCAAAGCCTGTCGGTGAACAGCCATGGCGTCGTGATACTGGTACTGGAGCCGGTGTGGGTTGCTGTCTTCGCGGTTGCCTGGTTCGGCGAGACCATGACCCTGCTGCAAATGGCCGGCTGCGCGCTGATTTTTGCCGCACTTCTGGTCAACCGCTGGAGCGCCCTGCGCCGCGCCATCAAGGCTCTGATGAAAGCGAAAAATCCCCCGCAAAGAGGTTGACCAGGGGAACCGAAATCCGTATATTTCCACCCCGTTGCAGGACAGGACCATAGCTCAGTTGGTTAGAGCGCTACCTTGACATGGTAGAGGTCCGCGGTTCGAATCCGCGTGGTCCTACCAATCTTTCAATAACTTAGATTGGACCTGCGAAAGCCTTGGCAAAATTTTGGCAATAAATTGGCAAAATAAAAGGCTTATACAGTATTCAAAAGAGCCGCCCATTGGGCGGCTTTTTCATTTCTGGGAATTGCTAAAGTGGCAACTGATTGGGCCAGTAATATGGCGCAAACAATAGCCCCGAGATCACCACCAAAATCGCCCTGCGTTCAAGCCAATCAAGCGTTTTTTGTAATGGGGTGATAAGTGTTGCTATGGCAAGTACCAAAGAATATTTGCCAAAGCATATCTTCAATAGTATTTTCAAGCGTAAGTCTCCTATGACTTATCTCTGGTTGCCGCGCAGTGTCTTGGTCGGTGTTGCGCGGCGGCTTCCCCTCCTTGGCTTCAATCTCCATTCCTGACAGTCTAAACAGGAAGGCTTGCCTGGGCACCCTTAACTTCCCGAGAATCACTTTAAACTTTGTTACCATCAACCAGCGCATGAGAATCACCACCGCCATGCTCCAAGAGTTGGAGCAATCCATTGCCCCTGACGCCAAAGCAGAAATCCGAATCTATGCCGGCGGGTGTGATATCCGTGTTCGGTGGGATAAAGGCATGAAGGAAGTGAACCAGAATCTGGCCGCGGCTCAGCTGGCCCAGATCGAGGAATACAGGGAGGAAAAGATGCGGCGGGTTTGGGATAGGCTGATTCGGAAGTTCCAGGGGCTGCGGGATCAGGGCTCAAACAAGCCCAACTGAGCAAAGCAAGTAACCGTCCGCCAAGTTGCGCTCGAGTATTTCGTCAATCGGATCCTGGTAGCCACTTACGTGCTGCAGAAGCATCGGCTTTCTGGTTGTGCTGCTGGTCCGGTAGTTCATGCCCACAGAACTGATCGCGTGCACACCTGATCGATAACCTGCGGCCGTCAGCAAATAAGGGCTTCCGATCTTCAACGGCAGCTCCGGATAGACAGTTTCCTGAACACTCTCATTGCTGGCGTTGATACCCGTCACAGCTATTGGGTCCTGACTGTAGGCGCTAATCTCAATGGGGCCCGCCAGCCGCAAAGCCTCTTCCCTTTGGTGCAGCGATCCACCCATCCAGACTTCCACCACTTCAACAATTTCATTCCCGCTGATCGAGCCCGAAGCCTGAACGCCGCCGGTGCCGAAATCCGGATTATCTGAGCTGGTGCTAATGGATTCGTTCAGGTCGTAGTCATAGCCGCCATAGGCCACAGCGCAGAACTCAAACCGGATATCGATGGCCAGCAGGTTTTCTTCCCAATCAATGCCGCCCACTTGGGCAGTGACACTGTTGCTCAAGGTAAACGTGCCGTAGCCAGGCTGAACAAAACTTCCGTTAGCATCTGAACCGGAAACCGTGGCCACGCTGAAATAGTCATACTGGAAGTTGGAGTTTTCCTGCGGCGTGAATGGCATCTGAAACAGCACGCGGCCAGCGCTGGTCACCACAGAGAATGGCGCGCTTCGGGCTTCTGAGGATGATCGGCTTCCAGACCACTCGGATATGGGCGCCGGATGCTCCCTGCTGTAATCGAAGCTGCCCTCTTCAAAATCGTAACGGGCTGAAGCATTGCTGTTCACCGCCGGGCGCACTTCATAGGCAATCACTTCATCGTTGCCGACGAAATCGCAGTAGATGGGCACACTGTGAGGGGCCGCCTGATAATTCACGGTAAGGGTACCGGTTTTGGTCAGCAGCCCACCGGTACCGGTGTTGTTCTCTTGAGTCCAGGTGCTGGTCCGGCTACGCGAACCAATGGGCTGCGCTCGGCTCCAGATCTGCTCAACCGAGAAACCCGATTGAAGATCGTACCTCAGTAGGTCGATATGCAGGTTGTCCGGGTCCAGCAGATCACCGACGATGGTGCAGACCGCCTTCGTTCCGTCTTCGGAAAAGTAGAAATGGCTCTGGTACATCATTTCCACCGGCATCGTGTACTGGTGCAGGAACTCCAGAGCGCCAGTGGGCTGCATGTTCCCGTCAACAGCAACACGGAACACCTTGAACGTTTGCCCAGGGAGGCTGTCACGGACATCGAGGGGGATGAACTCGTTATCAGATGCGACAACAATCAGCCAGCGGCTACCCTCTGTGTCGGTGTGAACGGCAGCACCAAGCACATGATCGAAATTGCCGGCGGCGGCCTCGTTGGTCAGGTCCAGTATGATATCCAGATCATGGAACACATAAGGCCGCGTCTTCCAGACCCGCTTGAAGCCCGAGAAGTCAGGGTCGTACTGATCCAGGCGATGCGCTCGCCCCGGTGGGCCAGACCAGGACAACACCAACTTATCGCTGTTGAACCAGTTCTTGTTGCCATAATTCCTGGCCTTGCCCCGCTCGATGAACAATTGGCCGCCATTGGGTAAAGCCGTCCATGCGCTATCTGTTCCGGAAACGGTGCCAAGCGGGTAGTTGATCGGCCCGTTCACATCGTCGAAGGGCTTACCGTAGGTCTCTTTCACTGCCGTGTAGTTGGTGCCTTGAACACCGGCATACCGGGCAGGCTCGAAGACGAAACCGAACAGACTGCAAGGCACCGGCTCTCGCTCAAAGCCGACAACCAGAGGCCCCGACTGGGTAAAGCGTACCAACACCCGGTCACCGGTTTTAAAGGCGGCCCCATCGCAGTCCATGTAGAGAATCGGTACTTCCGCCAGCACATCCTTTACGTTAATCGGCAGGGCCTGAGCGCTGGAAACTGCAGTATCCAGAGTCACATTGCAGACATCACCGGAAATGCTGGTTATCACGCCAACGCGGTACCGTGGTAGCCACTTCTGAACACCCGGGAGCAAGGCCGCATTGAAGTAGGTCTGAATGCCGGTCTGGGCAAGCGCCGGAAACAGGGCGCCATCGCGCCGGCGGTCATAATCAGCTGCTCCATTGAAGCCAGGCTGTATGATCACGCCCTGCCCGCCCTCGTCATTCACATCGACCAGACCAACCGTCCCGGACAAATCCAGCGTGTAATCGGCACACCAGGCTTCCAGCTCTCGTCCTTCCGGAATCGACTGCAGGAGATTCCTGCGCTTGAGCGCAGCCAGGTTCTCTGCGGTCAGGTCGGACACTTTAATCTGGGCCTGGCGGGCAGCGGATTGCAGCGGCACCAGCTCCCTCTGCAAGTCCACAATCTGTTTCCGGGCGCCATCTACCCCGGCCCGGTAGTCTGGAATCAACAGGTCGATCTTTCGCGCTACGTCTTTAACAGCATCCTCGGCTTCGATCAGTGCCACCTGAGCCGCGGGCAAATCAGTCGCAAGCTTGGCGATGCGCTCGGAAAGCCGGGTGATTTCATCCTTGATGCGCTGAATCGCAAGCTCTTGGCGCACCAGGTAACGCCCCTCCCCCAAGTGCCCCAGAATCACGCCCTTGCTCACCGCTCACCCACCTCGCAGAATTTGTCGTTTTCATTCACGTAGTAGTTAATGAAGTCGGCCTGAAAGGTTTCGCCCAGGGCATCAACCGTCATACCAGGCTGCAGGAAAAGATCGATCTCACAGAAGACCCGACGCTTGCCGTTCTGGGTGGTCTTCGATCGAACGGCTTTAAGAACCCGGTGACCGTTAGAAAAGGGCTTGCCGCGCCGGTATCCAGAGACAGTTAAGGTTCGGGAAAAACGACCGGCTGTTGGCTGAGCATTCTGAAAGTAGGCGCGCATTATTTCTTCGAAGTAGGTTTCCCCAGAAAGCAGCTTGTAGCCCTTCTGGATCACAAGGTCACCATCCTGTCTCGCATCAATCTCTGCCATGTATTGGTCAGCAGCAGGGATCACCGCCTGCAGGTAAGCCGAACGGCTGCCGGCCTGATTGGTGGCTTGCCAACTGGAGATCCCGCCTATAACCAGATCATTGAGGCCATTACGGGATCCGGTGATCACCAGGCGATAGAGCTCCTGAACCTCTACCGGAGGAAGCTTTGCCACCCAGTCCTGGTAACCGAGCACACTAACCTCAAGAGGAAATATGAAGTCGAATCCGACCTCAACGGGGTTAGATATCGCAAGGAACTCGGCCGTGATTGGGAAATCAACATCAACCTCTACGTCGTAGGTGATCGCATTGAGGCTGGTAACCAGCGGCTCTGCCACACCGTCCGTATTCATGGCGGTGACTTCAGTCGCTGTCACCTTTCTGTTCCAGATCGAGAAGTCCTGGAATATTCCGTCCAGCAGGGAGACGCCCAGGTATTCGTTGGCGGAGTCCTTAAAGGCGCCAATGAAGGAAAGGTCTGGATTCTGAGCCGTGTTGTAAATCAGAAACTCCGAAGACCCGGCCATCGTGAACACCTGGCTGCCATTGACGTAGATCTCGGTGCTTGTGGCGTTACCGGTAATGACGACATCGTGCCACTGGCCAGCGGTGAAAGGATCGGAGAACGCTGTGTATCCGGCATCGGTCGTTCCAGCTACAGCCCAAACATCACCGCTGTATACGTCCAGCAATACCCCTTTATCATCGCTCTCGCCCAGAAGGAAGATGGTGGACTGGCGCCCAGAGACCGTGTCGTAAACATGACTCCGGTGAAAGTACCTGAAACGAATGGTGATCGCAGACAGCGCCGAGCTTTCAGGCGAAGTCTGGAGCCTTATTGCGCAGATCTTGTTGGATGTCGCGCTGTTGCCGCCCCAGTTTGCACTTACGTCGCGCCCCTTCCCTGCTGGCGTCGTGACCACGGTTGCATCGAATTCCCCGGACGTGAGAGCCGCGGAAGCGACACACTCCCCATTCCACCCTCCGATTACGTCCTCCACGACTACACCGGCCGTTTCTTCCATCGGCCAGTAGTGGATCAGACCGTCCGCGTTGGCGGTAGCAAGATCAGGATACTTCGCCATCAGACAGGCATCCGGACGACACCAAAGGTGAGGCTCACAGGTTCCCCGGCAACGATGGTGCGAGGATTCACCGTAATCGGCGCCCCATCACCCGAACCGCCAGCCGGCAGATACATAATCTCTTCGCCGGACTTATTGAGGAACCGGGCCCACCCTGCTTCACCACCTGCCGGGGCTGCATCTTCATCAGTCCAACCGCTAAACGTGATAACGCCGTTGGACTCAGCGCCCACCGCGGCGCTCAACACAAACTCCGCCAGCAAGGTGTCTGAAATGGTGTTACCCATCGCAGCGGGCACGGTACCGGTATACAGCTGAATCTTCGGGCTGGCACCAGCGCCAGACGCCAGGTCATTCAGCACGGCCTGGGCCAGCGTGGTTCCAAGCGACACGCGAATCTTCATCCATCAATCCTCTTTTCAACCAGAATCTGAATCTGTGCCTCACCACTGCGCAGGGAGAACGGGCCAGGCGCACCCAGAAAGCAGCCTTCCTCCGTGGCAACGATCAACCGGTTGTAGGTCTTCGCCAGCCTCATCACCGTTTCTACCTTCTGGCGGTCGATTGCCGGCCAACTGATCGTCAGCGTTCGATCCGAGTCTGAGTACCCAAAGTCAGGAATGGCCGCCAGGCCGTCCAATGTGGGGGTGCGGCTGTTACGGCGCTCGAAGTTGGCCAGCCCGTCTGGGTCAACATCGGTCAGCCACACATGGCCTTCCAGATCAAACAGGGGTGCGGTTATGGAGACGTTCATTGGTTAAGCCCCAGCAGCATTTCTTCACCCTCAGCATTCACTTTCACCTGCAGTTGGCCGAGGATCTGATACCAGATGGCTTCTAGGTGCGGCTGAAGTCCAGGAGCGTTTACAGTGATGGCGGATTCGCCCCGGGATATCTTGCGGATCTTCTCTCTGATCAGGTCTACCTGCGCCTGGGTCAGCTTACTCTGGTCATCCAAGGCCTGCTGACGGTATTCATTTTCTTGACGGATCTGCCGGGCCAGATCTATCTGAGTTGACCGACTGGCGTTGTCGAATCCACCGAACAGATTGCTAATTACCGTGCCTGTGTTTTCGAACGTCTTGCCGATAGTGTCCAGCAAAGCTTCAACCTGTTTGGCATTGGCCTCCACCTCAGCAATATCCAAAGACACCTTAGCTTCGACGTTCTTGATCCGTTCATTGCTGGCGATCTTTTCCATCGCCACATAATAGTCTTCGGATTTTTCGACGAGCTTTTCGGTTTTCTTTGCGGCTTCCTCTACCGACTTGCCGGATTTCACGATGGTGCCGGAGAACGAGTTAACCTTGCCGGTCGCCTTGTCGTAGCCCAGCTGCAGCGACTTATTGTTGTCAGACAGCTCTTTCGTCGTTCTGGAGACTTCACCCAGAGCGCCACCGGAATCCCTTGCTGTGCGCTGAAGTTCGTCAACGGCGGTAGTTACTTTTCTCTGACTTTCGGCGACGTCCTCGCCAGACTGGGCGGCCCGGACAAGTTCATCCGCATAAGCCTGCCATTCTGACTGCTGCGCAGAAGTGGCAACCGTTGTCTTCTCCAGAGCTTGATTCAGAAATTCGCTTATTTCTCTGAGGTCAGCAGCGTCTTGTGATGTCCTGCGCAGCTCTGATGCATAGCCTTCCCATTCGCCTTTAGCGATGGCGATCTCTTCAGCGTTCAAATACTCATAAAGGGCACCGCCAATGGAAACACCAAGCGCATCTTCGATTTCGCCGATGATCCCATTGATAACGCTTCCGATACCGTAACCGATCCCCCCCGCACCCAAGAGAGCCAAGCCAACAAGGCCATATTGCCCAGCACCAGCAGCAATACTTTTAACGCTGTTGAGGTTACCGATCAGGGCCTTAAAGCCCTGAGCCCCGGCCAGAGCTGTTAGTCCAGTACCGATAGATTCCAGGCCAGAGCCCAGTCCACCAAGAAGCGGCAGAACCGTATCAATGGCCTTAGATAGGCCAAGCAACTCACCCACGGTCTGCTGCGTAGCGGAATCGAGATCCTGGAATTCCTCAATCCCTGCCCCAATCGCCGAAAACAACGGCTGCAGACCGCTGATAATCCCGGTTGAAACATTTGTCAGCGCTGTAAAAGCATCAACCACCTTTTGTAAGGCCTGCTGCAATCCATCCACAGTGCTCAGGTCGATATCACCGAAAACAGCAGAGAACGAATCCCCAAGCTCATCCCCGAGCCCGTCAAAGGCGGTCAGTAACTGGGAAAAATCCAGGCCCTCGAAAGCTTCAGGCAGATTTTCGGCAATGATATTCACCTGTTCAGAGAAACGTTCCAGGCCACCCCGAAGAGCGTCAAACAGCTTATCCGCGTTGTCACCCTGCAGGGCTTGCTGGAAGGCTTTCACCAGGTTAGTGGTTGCCTGTGTAGCTGCCTTCGTCTCGTCGATGTACTCCATTCCCGTGACTTTGGCCGCCGTGGTAAATGCGGCTCGAAGTTGGTTCAGGGCGAACTCTGCGGACTGGGTGCGAACCTCAAACTCCTGGAGCGTGGAACCACTAGCCTCCATTGCTACCTTGAGAATTTCCTCAGAGCGTTCAGCACCATTCAAAACCGCCAGAAATCGGCTCATCTGCTCGGCGCCGGCAATGACCGTTGCCACGCGCTGTTTCTCGTTGTCATCAAGGCTCTGGGTGGCTTCAATCAGGTCATACAGAACATCTTTGGTGTTTCGGCGCTGGCCGTCGATTTCAAGCTGAATGCCGAGCTCATCCTCCAGCAGCTCCTTTCGCTCCTTGGTTGGCTTGATGAGATTGGAGATTGCCGTTTTCAGGGCGTTGGCGGATTCGGAGCCTGAGCGAGTGACTTCCACCACGGGTGTGAGTAATGCGGCGGTTTCCTCGAAACTCAGCCCAAGCGTTTTGGCTACCGGGGCCAGAACCTTGAAGCCGTCTCCGAGCTGGGCCACTGAAGCGCCAGCATTGTTGGAAACGGCGTTCAGCACGTCCAGCAGGTTGGCGGCATCGGCAGCCGGAGCCTTGAAGCCCGCCAGCGTACCAATCAGCAGGTCTGCTGATTGCTGGGTGGTCAGATCCGCAGCGTTAACCGCCAGCAACGACTGTTCAACAAGGGTTAACGAGTCGTTGATATCGAAACCGGCCTGGCGAAAATCTGCCGTGCTTTGAACGATAGCTCCGGCATCCACTCCAAAGCGGGTAGACAAGTTGCTGAATGTGTCCGCGTAGTCGGCTGCAGCTCCCTCGTTGTCGCCCATCACTTTCTGCAGGTCAATCAGGGCCGCCTCAAAGCTAACGGCTTCCTTGGCTGCAAAGGTGAGAGCGGCAGCGCCCAGGGCAACCAGTGAGGTCTGCAACTTCAGAATACTGTCGGCTGCGCTCGCCAAGGGGCCGGTTATATTGCCAGTTTTATCTGCAAGCGCATCCAGATTCCTGCCTACAGAGGTGATGGCAGGACCGGTTTTATCGACACCGCCAAAAATCAGCTCAACCGTTTTTTTGAGGTCTGCCATGTTTTCTCCGGGCATAAAAAAACCCGGCACATGGCCGGGTTTTGGGAATCTGGTTTACTTAGCGGCAGATATTGTCTCTGTGCCGCCGGGCTTCTCGTATGCGTTGTTCGTGGTACACCTTGTCACTCTGGCTGTAGCCTTGGCGCCTCTGGTCTTCCCAGCGTTCCTCGGCACTTTTCAGCCTGTCCTTCGCTCCCTGGCACACGTAATCAGGGCGGTTGTCGTAACCCTGGCGGATATCAGACACCCTCTGTTCGTAACGCTGCTGGGCGTTGTCCAGGCGCTCCTGCCGGTTCTTAACCTCCAACTCCCGGGCGCGGCGAACAATATCCGACTCCACCGGCTGATCCGGGGATGAGCTGATGGTGTCTCGGATCTTCACTTCCTGTTGCTGACCGGCCGGCGGTTGGGTACCGAAGTGCGTAACACCGTTCTCATCAGTCCATTTGTAGACCTGGGCAACGGCGGAGAATGAGAGTGAAGCCAAAAGCAAGGCAAGAAAGCGCATGGGTTTACCTCCATGTAACGGTTTGTAAAAACCTAGCATACTAACTCTTGCTGTGCGCCTCCAGCCATCGGCACCACAAACACATCTCGGTTTCCGTAAGATAGCCCTCTGGGAAGACATCGGGCCGCGTCTGGAACAGGTAGCTGCCCTTGCGATCCGCCAGCGCTAGGCTGGCTTGGATGCCCGGGTCTTTCCAGAGGGCCTGCGCTTTACCTGGGCAACCTTGCCCTGGCCGGTCAGGTCGTAGATGTGATTGGAGACTTCAAGGAAATCCATAGGGTACGCATCGGCAATGCGCACCACATCCTGAAACTTCAGCTGCGGCTCAACCACCGCCATCTGCACATGGGCCAACTTTTTGGCCAGGGCCTGCGGCGTGTCATCGCCCAGGCCGAGCCCGTCCAGCAGCGCTTGTGCCTTTTCAGACTCAGAGCCCGCCAGCCGTTCAGCAACCTTCACCAGCAACTTGCTGTTGTCCGCCTCGGCATCGGCGCGGGCCAGCTCATCCGCCGTCAGGCCCCGAACCTTGAACACCACCGGCACAGGCTGTGCCTGATCGCCCTCGCCTTCATAGCCGCCAAATCCGCCAGCGGTAAGCCCAGCCAGGGGAACGTCCTGTTCCCGCGGCTGAAACTTCGCCTTGCGAAATGCAGCAAGGTCGAAATTGCTCACAGTGCTACCTCTTTGCCTTTCTCATCCACGTTGATGGTGCAGGCCGCCACAATGTCGCCGCCGGCCGGGTAGGTCCGGGCAATGGACAGAACGCCCTGTTCAATGAAGTGCTGCGGGCGGGTCTTGTCCGGATAGAACCGGAAGTACAGGTTCTGGCCCTGAACGCTGGCGATGGTGTCGCTGATACCGTCCGTCAGGTCAACGCTGAAAGTGGCGTTGTTCAGGCTCTGGGAACGGGTGTTCTTAACCCGGGTGTAGGTCTGCTTACTGGATGAGGAATAACCCACCTCAGAAGGCACGAAGTCGTATGCGTCGAACGCCTCAATGAACTCTGGCGTTGCGAAGCTGGCGAACACACCCTTGGGAGTCTCACCAGTGTGGATCTTTGGCAGTGGCGAACTGAACTGAACCGCGCCATTGATCGGGTCGATGGTCGGGATCGGGAAGGCTGCGCTTTCCTTATGCCGGTTGACCAGCTGGAAGATTTCGCCTTGGGCCACAGGGCCGGCAGTGCCGCTGCTCAGGCGCACCTGGCCAAGCTCGATAGAACCAACCGGAATCAGCGGAGGGCCGCCAGCCGCGCCACGGGTTTCCACGAAGCTGGTGCCTTCAGTGCCAGCCACTGCAGTTACATCACCGGCAGCATTACAAACGATGCTGTTGATCATATGGGTATCGGTGCCGGCCCGGGTAACGGCAACGCTGGCTTCTGCAGCAACCGCCAGCTCCTGACCACTCACGAACGCTGTGAACGCAGCAACCGCCACCGCATCATTACCGCTGGCCGGGGTGATGGCCGCTCCAGTGATCACGCCATCAGGCCGAACCACCGGGGCAAAGCCAGCGGCCTGGGACCACAGCTCTTCACCAGATTCGAAAAGCTGCGCATCACCAGAATCGTTGGTCAGCGCAGTCATAGGAAAAGCATTCTGCCCGCCTTCAAATTCGAGCAGCGCGTTGTCTGTAGACATAATTTATTCTCCAAGTGCTGGAAGCCCGAGCGGGCGTTTACGGACGTTTGGGCACAAAAAAGCCCGCTCGGGGCGGGCTCGTTGTGCGAGGGGTTGGGTTATTGGCTGAATGGGTCACCGTTGGCGGTTTTGAACACCACATCAATGGTCACTGAACAGCCGATGACTTTCAGGCCGGATACTGGCGTGAGCACCATGGCATTTACTTCTGTCATGGACTCAGCCAGGCCGCCCAGAGTGGTCTCAGGATTGCCAGAGGAGTCATTGAAAAGGGCCTGCATCACCTGGCCATACATCGCATTGGCGGCGACAGCGTACGGCTTCGCCGCATCCGCCTTCAGGAACTCAACGACCACCGGCATGGTGTGCTGGTTCGTTCGGTACCGGGTCTTTTCCGTGTCGTGCTCCCCGTCCCACACACAGACAAACTCGTCTTCATCGGCATAGGTTTCACGGCGCAAAACATCAACGGCAGTTAGGCCATCCAGTCTCGCGACGATGGCTTTCACAACCTGCTCACGAATGGTGTCCACTACAGGAATCCTCGATCAATTAGCCCAACCTGACGTTTGAGTTCACCCATCATTTTCTCCGCGGCAATCTGCTCTACTTTGCCCGCCAGCCCTGGGGTCTTCTCGTAAATGGTTGGAACACCTGGGCCAGACTTCCGCCGATATGGACCAAATCCGTTGAAGCGTGGGCTGTCCACGTTGGGCTCGAACACCCCGGTGTATCGCTCTTTGATCAGGGTCCAGATAAATGCGTGACGGTAACGTTCGAGTGGCTGGCCCTTCCAAATTCTGAAAGAGACGCCTTTGGCCGTTTGCCTGGCTTTGTATTCAATCAACGAAATTGGCTCACCCTTGAGTACAACCTTCGCACTCAGGGCGCTAATGCTGGTCGGATAAACCTTGGTGTGTTCCCGAATTGTCTTCTTGGTGAGATTGGCCTTCTTCGCCATCTCATCAACGCCGGTCTTCTGTCCTTGTTTCGCGCCGAAGTTAATCGAACGCTGGATGGCTTTCCGGCTGCTGTTTCGGTACGCAGTCATCAGAGCCCGAACTTCAGCCAGGCTACCCGGCTCAATCTGAATCGTTACCCCGCTCATTCCTCAATCACCACCGCTCGAATGGTATACCCGTCATTGCTAAGCTTTTCCTCCACCACCCAGGACTGAGCGCCCACATCGATCACGTCGCGCTTTTTGAGGGTGCCAACGTCCTCGGTGAGCATTTCTGCCTCGGTTCGGCGTTCCGGGGTTTGAGTCTCGCCAGCGGTGGTGAACTCCACATCACGGGAAAGGTGAACGTGCAGATCGGGCACCACTTCACCGCCGTTGTACCGGGTCAGCGCGCAGGGTACGCCCTGACTTTCCAGCAGGCGGCGGGCCGATCGCTTGAAGGTTCTTTCGCTCATAGGTCAATCTCCACAAACTGAAACGGCCCCGGAATGGGGCCGCTTGGATTTGCAGAGATCAGGCGGTGAGCTTGATCACTGCGCCAGGGCGGGTGCAGATCATGAGCAGGTTGGACTGAGACTCCAGCTCAACCCCTTTATTCATCCGCAGCGGTTCTACCTTGGAGTAGTACGGCAGGCCGTTGGTGCCCACAGTCTCCATGTAGTTCGCCGGAGCGAAGCGACCGATGAACAGATCAGACACACCTTCAGGAACAGCGTAGGCCTCGCCGTCAGCGATGAACTTCACGCCGCCAACCTGGCCGCGATACTGCTCGAAGATCGCGCCGCCAAACTCAAAGCCACCGCGAACGTCATCGCGCAGTGCGGCGCCGTCCTGCCAGCGCTCATAGGCCGCTTTAACTTCAGGATGGCCTACCAGGTTTTTGAAGTAGTCGCGGCCACAGAAGACGCGAACTCCAGTGAACGGCACGCCGTCCAACTTGTCCTCGATCTTGTCCAGCAGCTCCAGCACCTTGTTGCGCACCTTCGTGGTGTTGGTACCCAATACCAGCGAGTGGGTGGTCTGGCTCACGCCGAAGCGGTTGAACAGGTCCAGAAGGACGGTGCTACCGTCAGCGTCCATGATCTGGCCCTTGATAGCGCCAATCATGTGATGCTCAAAGGTGGCATCCAGCTGACGCCGGTGCTTGGCTTGGCGCTTGGCAACGTAGTTTGCCACCGCCTCTACCTCGGTCTCCGTGCCAAAGGCCCGAAGGTTCTGGATCTCATCCGCCATGATGGTGGATGTCTGCGGCAGGTGCAGAGTGTTGAAAGGGATGCTTTCACGCTTGTCGGCGTTAACAACAAGCCCCGGGGCGCCACGGTCACCAGCTGGCACCAAGGCAAGCGTTGCGCCTTCCTTTTCAATGCTCAGAGAGGTGGTGTTGATGCCGTCGTTGTCGAAAAGGCCAAGGGCACCGATGCGGCCGGGTACGTGCGCCTGCTCCATAATGGAAGCAGTCAGGCTTTGCAGGCTGAATGCATCGTCGTTGAAAATGTCCAATGAAGCCATGTTGTTTCTCCTGATTTCAGAATTGGTTCAGCTGTTGGCAGCGATCAGCGGGCGATAATGCCCACGGCGGCCAGATCGGTGATCGCGTCGGCGTCTTCGCCAGTCAGCAACGCTTCAGAGACTTCGGCGTCACGGACAATAGCCGCGGCTGAAACGTCAGCGTCGGAGCCGTCAGCGGCGGACCAGAGCACGGCGGCGGCAGTTTCGGTTCCGTCAGAGGCGCCAGCCGCGTAGGCGGTGTACTTTCCAGACGCGGTGATTTTTCCCAGCACCTGGCCGGCGGGGTATGGGCCGCCAGTCACAGTGATGGATTCACGGGAACGACTGCCGTTAGCTTCTGAGACCAGAAATTCACCGGCGCGGGTTGCTTCAGTAGCCATGATTAACCTCCAGGGTTATCGTTGGTTCAGTTGGTTGTATGCCTTCGAGAAGTCAGGCTGTTTTGCTTTGCCCGGGCCGGGCGTGTGGTGATGATCCAGATCCTGATCAGTCAAAGCTTTCGCCTCAGTGATCGCGGTCCGGAGCATCTGTGTGGGATTGGAGATGTGCTGCATCAGGACATCAGCGTCCAGTCCGCCAGCAGCGGCAATGTCTTTCACTTCTGCGGCGAGCTTCAGGCGGGCCTCAACGGTGGCAAGCGGGAGCTTTTCCTTGGCCATGGCAACGGCCATGGATTCCAGGCCAGCCTCGGCACACATGGAGATCACTTCGTCTGCAGTTGCGACTACTGGGTTTTTGAAGGCTTCAAGTTCTGCCTTTAGCTCGCCAAATTCCTTCGTCAATGACTCAGCCTTGGCCTCGAACGCTGACGCGGTAGCCTTTGCGGCCATAAGGTCAGTTTGCATCTCAAACACGACTGCATCAGTGCATGCAACAGCTTTAAGCTTCTCGCTCTTGGCAGTGGCAAACCCCCATTCAAGGGCTTCGTCCGCACCCATATAATGATCACCCTGCTCAAGCAAGTTGCGAATTTCTGCTTCCGACTTACCTGTTCGGCTGGTGTAGATCTCGATGATGGCGCTTTCGATATCATCAACCCGATCTGCATGATTCCTCAGATCCTCAGAGGTGAACCAGCCCTGCAAGCCGGTGGAGGGCTTGTGCGTCATTACGCGGCTACCCAGAAGCATGGTCCTGGTATCGCCGGACAGAAGGATTACAGAGCCAATACTTCCGGCCAGCCCTTCGACTGTTACGTGCACCTTGGCTTTGTGCTCAATGAGGTAGTTGGCA
The DNA here is from genome assembly GCF_003634635.1 of Marinobacter nauticus. GTDB lineage: Bacteria > Pseudomonadota > Gammaproteobacteria > Pseudomonadales > Oleiphilaceae > Marinobacter > Marinobacter nauticus. The sequence goes on from NZ_RBJB01000002.1 coordinate 643,214, forward strand.
ATCCTGATTCCGGAATAAACATCACCACCCGGGGTATTCAGTTTCAGGTGGATATCGGTCAGATCGCCAAGGGCATCAATTGCTTCAATAAAATCCCGAGCCGATTTCTCGCCAAAGAAATCCACCACCCAATCAGGGGTCCAATCTGAGGCAATGATTTTGTCAATGGTCACGTCAGCCTTACCGTCTCCGGTGGCCAAAGCTTTGAACCAGGTCATGGCTGTTCCTCTTCGGTGAGCTCCGCCTTGCGGAGCATGTCTGACTTGCGTTTGCGGGCGTTGACGTTGGCCTGCTGGATATCCTTACCGCGATAACCACGCTTGGCGGTGGCGGCGTCCAGGCTTTCCAGGTCGTTCTCGATTTCCTTCACGACTGCGTTAACGTCTTGCTCAGGGTGAATGTGCGGCCAGCGCTGGGTGCGCCAGTCACGGCGGTTGTAGTCGTCATACCGCTCGGCATAGCCAGGGGCGCGAACGGCACCGGTCAGAACGGCGGCATCGGTGAACCAGAACCCAACCCGCTCACACACCTGATGGATGGCCAGATGATCCTGGGCCATTTCGATCTCGCGGCGGTATTCGTTGATCATGGCCCGGTACACACGATCATTGATGTTCTTCCAGTCACCGGTCATCAACTCATAGAGCGACTTGGTTCCGGCAGCGATGGCCAGCAGTTGCTGGCGCTGGAAGTCGGAATAGCCGGCACCGGTGTTGTCGCCATCGAACAGAGTGAGCTTCTCGCCGGCGGCGCCAGTCAACACAGTGCCGGGCTGGGCGTTAATCTCTGGCAGAGGGTCGTCGCCATCCACTGGCTCACCGGTGATCGGGTCAAAGTTCCAGTCGTTTTCACCGGAGTATTCTTTCTGCAGAAAGCCAGTGAAAGGCGCCCGGGTTTCCTTACGCACCAGTTCGCTGTCTTCGTAGCTGTCATAGGTCTTGGCCCGCAGTAAGGCCTGAACTACGTCCGGCTCTCCCCTCACCTGCCCGGGGCGAATCGGCAGATAGTGGTGAATCACCTGGCTTGCCGGAACCCGGATGGTTTGCCGCGACATCATGCTGCCGTCCGCATCCTGCGGATGCTCGGTATACATGTGGTAGGCCACGCGCTGACCGCGCTTATTGAACTCAATGCCGGCGATGATGCGGTTACCATTCGGGCGGGTTTCGTTCATCGTCTCCGGCACATGGTCCGGTTCGATAACCTGCAGCTGAATCGGAACGGCCATGCCAAACGATGCCGGCCGGGAGCGCAGACGGATGAACACTTCGCCCGCACTGCGGCGGCTACGACAGGCCTGTGCCAACTGGCCGTAGAAATCCAGAACACCGTCCGGGCTGGACATTCCCGTCCACGGCGTCCAGAGATCGGACAGCCCTTCGTTGAAGTCATCGTTGCTAGACTCGAACAGCGGCGTAATTCCGGTGCCGATCTCGTTGGCCACGTTCCGGCTAATGGCGCGTTCAAGCCACGGGTTATTCCGGTAGGCTTGGCGGGCCCGGTTGCGGAGGGTATTCAGGCTGCCATTCAATGCGCGGTTCGGGCCGGTGGCCGGGGCGCTCCATCCGGAGGCCCGGCGGCCTTGGGTGGCGCCTTCATACGCCTGGGCTTTGAACTGTGGCACTTCACCAGCGCGAACACGGATTCTTGGCTTGGTCACCTTAAACCCCCTTGTTCACATTCAGGCGAACCCCGCGCTTGGGCGCTTTGCCGCCTTTTGCATCGAGCGATTCTTGAATGTGTTGCTTTGATCGCATCAGCTCGTTCATGGAGCGGTACCGGACGCGCTTTCCGTCCGCAAACTGTACTTCCAGCTCGCCGGTCGCAATCGCGTCATTGATTGCTGTCAGATCGTCCTGTGTAAATGCCATCACTGAAACCTGATTCGGGAGCGCCGTTTCTGGCGTTGAGCCGGTGGCACTGTTGATTTGCGGGTTGCGGAGCGTTCGCCATCGGCCTGGATCTCGGAGTTGTTGTCCCAGTCCCGGGCCCACGGCGGGGGCGACGCCCAGTTGATCTTGTCGTAGCCGTAGAGCGTGGCCACCACATCGGCGTACACACAGAGGTCAAAGGCTTCGTTGGGGGCTTTACCTGGCTTCTGCCACTTACCGTTGGTCAGTCGCTGTTCGTACGTCAGCTCGTCAAAGAACCATTCACCCAGCCAGTCCGGGAAATGGAAGTAGTTCGGGCCGGGTTCTTCTCGCTCAAGGGCGTTGCTGATCGTGTCTTTCACCAGGTTGGTGTTGATCAGGTACAGCGGTACATCGCCCTTGGCGCTGGCGTGTCGGTCTTTCCGGCCGGTGTTGTCTGGCCAGGTTTCCTTAACCCGGGGCGCCGAGCGGGAACTGCCGCCCTTTAGTAGCCGTACCTTTCGGTGCAGGCCCTGGCGTTTCAGGATTCGGTAGAACTGGTATGCGCTTTCAGTAACCGAGGCGTGGCCGCCGTTCTTGCCTTCACCACCAGTATCGATGCCAGTAGCCAGCACCGGCATTTCACGGCCACTGCCGTCCGCCAGCGGATACTTTCGGGTGATCACGTGGGTGATCAGCAGGTTCCAGTCCTCGATATGGCCTGCAGGATCAATTCGCAGTTTTTCACCGTTGTCGTCGGTTCTCTCCGACATCCGAAGGCTAAACCGGTCGATAACCCAGCGCTCCCGGTGTTCGCCGTAGCCAAATACCTGGACCACGAAGCGGCGCTTCTTGCCGCCCTGCACATCCACTGAAGCAAACAGGCTGCGAACACCTTCCGGCACCACACGTTCACCGAGAGATTCCGCACGCTCCTGAATGGCGTCACGGCTGCGAACGTTTTCCGCTTTCCGGTATCGGTACGGGCGGCCCCAGTCAACATTGACGACTGTTTTCAAGTCTTCTTGGGAACCAGTCCTTTCGTATACTTCCTCAGCCCTGAGATACTTGGCCGCTAGCTCTTCCCATGTTTGGAATGTTGCTGCAGGACCTTCCATCCAAAAGGATGCAATACGACTTTCCCGCGGGGATCCTATCAGTTCGCCAGAAGTCGTCAGCGTGCAACCTTCTGGAACCCATTCTGCCGATTTGTTTCGCTCTCGCTTCCCTTTCGCAAGTACCCCGCAGTGAGGACAAAAGGGTTTCGCTGCCTGGATGTTAAAGTGCTCAAAAATCGGCTGATACCATTCAGAACAGCTTTCACACTGCCAGTACAACCGCTCCCTGGTTCCAAGATCATAGAGCGCCATAGCCCCTTTTACCGGGGGAGCTGCGTGCGGGTATTTAGGGTCCGGCTTCCAGTCTGCATCCTCTATGTCCCAGCCAGGCGATGTTTCAACAAGGGTCATGCCTGATGACATAAAGGTCTGTGTCCGCTTGCTCGCAAGTTGAAACGGGCTACCGCCTCGGTTCAAGCTGAGCGCAAGCCGGTCATAGTCAGTGAGGGTTACAAAACGATAGTCAGAGCTTGAAAGAACATTTTCCGTTGGCCACTTAATGCCGAGATAGTTTCCAGCCTTGAATGTCTTGTCATGGACGTTATTGTCATGCCCTTGTGAGCTCATTAACGGCGCCAACTTTGGGGAGTTGCGCAGCATCCGATCAATACGCTTCTTGCTGTACTCTCGAGCCTTTTCCTCGCTGATCTGAACAATCAGCATATCGCCGGGATCACAGCTGACCACGTAGGCCACCCACCCATCCAGAAGGCAGTTGGTCTTTCCGGAACGGGCAGGACCAATAAAGATCACAGCGTCATACTTCCGGCTGGACAGGCAGTCCATCGGCCGATTCATGTAGGGCGTTAGATCTTTGCGGAACTGATCGATCTTTCCGCCGCCATCTACGACCTTCATGTTCTCTACGCAAGCATCGCTAACGTTGATGCGACGAGGCGGCTTGATAAGTTCAGCGACTTGGCGCTTGATTTGTGATGCGCTGGCAAGGGAGCCCATTACTCGGCCTCGTCTTCCTCATCCTGCAGGATTCTCATATACATCTGTTCGCGAAGCGTATCGACCGTCTCCTGGACGCGAATTACAGAATCAGGGGGAAGCTCGCAATCGCGCTCAAGAATGTCTGGCAAGCTGTCGAGCGTCGTTGTCACCGACTTTGCAAGCTGACTCATTTCGAGATGAACCTCATCGACCGGGATAAGCTGACGAAGCTCTTTCTCAAGCTTTACCCGTTCGTTCTCCGACTGATACCAGGCTTTCCGCTCTGAGGGCGGTAGGTTCGACGGGTCATCTTCCGGGTCGAATAGAACATGTTCAGAAAACAGGGCCGGCCCAACGTCACGAAGTGCGTATGTGGGATAGCCGTTCTTTTTGCCGCTCGGTGTTATCCGACTGTCTTCAAGGCGTCGAGCAACAGTCTTGCGGTCCATGCCGAAGGCACGGGCAATCTGACTGATCGACCAGTTGTGCGCATCAGCAATGCTGTTGACTTCGCCTGCCACATCGTTCTCGCTCGTTGCCTCGGATACTCAGATGAATCAGATTTAAGTGATTGTTTTTACAGGCACAAAAAAAGACCTCTGGTGAGGCCTCATATGGCGCCAAAAATTTTACGAAAACCGCGTGGTTGCACCGTCCCCGCGGGGTTTTGCCGGCCCCAGGGTCCCCGGAGATTTCCGGCCAGGGACAGCCGGGGCGGGCTTCACAGCTCGGGCGGGCGCTGTAATCTTCACGCCGACACCACAAACTCGGTGGGGCCATCGGAAACGCAGCGCACCGCAGTCACAACTGAGGCCATCACAGCGCTTGTGAATGCAGAAACATCCCCGGCATCCCAGGGACGGGCCTGGGGGGAGCCGGTTTCCAAATCCTCAACCGTGGCCTGGGTCCACTCAACGCGGGCGGATCCGCTGGAAGGCGCGACACTCAGGCAAACATCGCCAATACCGGAGGGGATGATTAGCCAGTCACCTGTAGCGGCGTTCACTGTTTCGGAGTGGAAATAGTGCTGCTTTGCGTCGGCATTGGTTGCAAAGGCTTTGTCTGTCTCATCGGCGGTAAGTGTGTTCACTGGCATGGCGGATTACCTGAATAGTGGCTTAAACAATGACTTTTCGAGCGCTGAGAATAGGGAGTGGAACAGGCCTTCACCCTCAACCACAACGCTGCCACCTGATACCGTTATGGTCCGGTTGAACTGATAGGCCTGGCCGGTCTCAGGAACGAACACGCCCAGCGTGACCGTGGTTGAACCATTGGCAACCGGGGTGGCATAGCTGGAAACGTCCTTGTGGAAGCCATCGTCTGCTTCCAAGGCGTTCCAATTGATGGTGACGACAGAAGCATTGGCATCCGCGATCACCTTCCACTCATAGGGCTGAGTGGTTGCGTAGGCGTTGGGATAGCTCAGCGAGTTTTCGCTGTACTCCGCCTCAGTCGCTGGGTGTGTCAGCTGGTCCCGGTCGTAGCTGTTGGCGTAGGCAATGGTTGCGCCGGCGGTGGTGCCATCCACGCCGACCACCAAATCGGCCGTGTCATCGTCGGCAATCAGGGGTGGTTCGTAACTGTAGGTTTCGGTACCGGCCCCGGTGTTTTCAGAAACAAAGGTGATGTTGCTGCCGGCTTCACCGTTGATGGTGATTCCTGTTGGCGCATTCTCGTTGCCAGACAGGGTGAAAGTAGCTGTCTGGGATTCGTCGGTGATGTCGTCAGCGGCGGTGATTGAGGGGCCGGCTGCCACCTGTACATCAAGACTGAAGCCGTTGGTGTAAGCAAAGGCGTTCAGCTCAGTGTTCGTCAGAGTCAGTATACCGTCGCCAGGTACAGTGCCGGTAAATACAACAGGCGCTTCTACTGGATCAAGAGCCCCGGAATCCGTATAGGACTGGGGCGTCGTGTCGGCGTTTGTTACACCGTACTGGGTGGACCGGCTGCTTCCGTTATTGCCTGCAGCCTTCAGCGTATACGGAGCACCAGCTGGCAAATTCCCAATCTGAGCCGTGTTACCCACATCAACGTAGAAGGCCGAGCGCCACCACTCGAGCGGAAAGTCTGGATCAGGACTTGAGGTTGCCCAAGCCAAAGCCCCAGTGGCCCCGCCGAATGCTGTTGGGTGGGTGAGCGTATAGCCAGTGGGGGTGCCGTCAGGCTCTTGCATATCAGCAACCACCACCCCGGTTGCTGACGGGTCGCTGACATTGTTAAAACCCGCTAGGGCGCTAAAACCACTCGCAGAAGCGTAATAGTTGACCTTTACAAACGGCATCAGTCCCAGCTCCCGATGAGAATCTTGTTGTCGTCGTTATCAGCAACCCACAAGTGCTTACCGGACAAGCTTGAAAACTGCCCATTCCGCTTGAAGAACGTTAGGTCATCAGCGATCCATGCTGTTGGCACCTGGATCTCCATTGCCTTTTGCTCGCCCGGGTTCCATGCCGGCTTGTCCGTAATGTAAACGCGGCACCAGGAGTCATCGATATAAAGGACGTTTGTAAACCAGCGGGCATAACCAGGATCCGCCCAAACCTCGAAATTCATTACCTTGTAATGATTCCAGCGATAAGCAGGGTCTGACGGATCCAATCCGTTATGGGAGTCCTGATTGAGTCTGGAGAATTTCTCTACACCATCCAAAACGCCATACATGCTGGCGTCCGTTGCCCCAGCTGCCGAGGAAATCTCGTGGTACTCCTCTTGTACCTCCCAGTGTTTCGCAGCCCAAGCTGTTGAAAGCTTGTACATCTCTGAGTCGTATTCGCCCGCCGCGTCGCCGAGGAATTGAAACCTATAACTATTCGCTTGATAGTAGTTTGGCGTGTAGGGGGCTCCCGCAACACTCTGGGCGGACTCTGACTGCCAGCGGTTTGCCTTTAGGTTGGGTGCGTAGAAGGTGGGGTCAGATGTAATCGCTTCGATTCTGGCGTTCAGATCAGCAATCGTAAAATCATTATAGGTATCCAAATACCTGAAATACTTTCTCCCGGCATTCGGGGGAAGAGTCAGCGTCTTGTCGCCATCACCGGCGAACAGCGGATCAGTGCCTTTACCACCAATGCCGGCGTCCATAACCATGGCATGCGTTGCGTTAGGCCTTTTGATTTCTGTGCTCGGCCCTGAAGAAGCATTCCAGACAAGAGCCTTTTGATTGCGGCTCAGAGCAGGATGCGGCTGATCCGAACCTGATCCGAAGTCAAAGAACCAAACCGGTTTCGCCGCATTGGGCTTGATGCCAAATCTGGATTGAGCATCGTTGATCGTGAATGTGCCATCACCATTGTCAGTCAGGGTGAAGCCTGGTTGCGCGGCAAAGCCGGAGACCGCACCACCACCTTGACTCAGAGCCATCGCCAGATTCCGAGAAGCAAGGATGTTCGCCGGCGAATCTGAGGTCAGCATTCGTATTCCTCACTGGATTTGATAACACCAAGCCACGCTACCCCGTCAACATTCTTTACATGAATGCGCAATCACTGGCTCTAACGCCCTGTTTTAATTGACTAGGCAGGTTTCTTGCTTTGGCTTCGCCCTCGTCATTTATCAAGGACAGAACCATGAAATGGATGCTTTTCGTTGCACTTATCGTCGCTGGGCCAGCTAAGGCAGCACTTATTGAGTATTCGTATGATATGGAAACCTACAAGCTCGGCCTTGGAACCGGTGTAGTTGAATCTAAAGCCGGAATCGCGACACTGCTTGTGGATACCTCTACCGAAACATTTCTGCAATTCTCGTACAACAGTGGCTTTGCTAACCTTGTCGCAACGAGCGCAGTCGCACCGATCATATCGATCCCACCAGTCGGAACTGCCCAGTACGGCTTTTCTCTGATTGCTTCGTTCAGCGATCCCAGCACCAAGATCTGGCAGTTCTACATGGAGCACAATCAAGGAGACTTTAACGGCTCGGTCCTCAATTACCTGGACACGCTCAACTCTGCTGAAACAATTTTCGACTTTCAGCTTGTGGGCGACGAACACTGGTACGGGGGCGTGATCAGGGCTGCCACGAAACGCGTAATTTCAGTTCCTGAACCAGCCGCTCTATCCCTGCTCGCCCTTGGTCTAGCGGCTATCGGTCTCAGGCGCCGACTGGTTTAACTGGTTGACTCGCTCGGCCTGGTCCTTGTCCCAATCCAGAGCGTCCAGCTTGTCGTCATTGCAGGAGGTGATCGTGTCTTTCAGAACTTCCACGTAGTCCGGGCAGTAGCCAATCACATTAACCTCCGGCCCGGGCGTTGGAGTCGGTTGCAGGTACTCCGCTGGCACCGGCTCCCGAACGTACACGGTCCGGGTCAAGTACTGTGTCTCGGCGCATGATGTCAAAAACAGCATCAGGCCAAGGCTGGTTAACGCAGTCCGGAGCATCTTTCATTGCCTCTTCGAGTTCGCCGCGCACTTGGGCCAGTTCGTGTTCGCGCTTTGCAAGGCGATCCTGGCGTTCCAGGGCTTTCTGATCTCGCCATGCAATGGCTGCGGTCAGGGAATCAATGGCCAACAGGTTCTCGCGGCTGGCATTGGCTGCCTGGCTGAGTAGCTGGCTTTGGTGAGCGGTCTTCTGCAGCAGCTGCTCCCGGTCATTCCAAAGCCACCAGAACGCCCCAGCAGCAACCACCACCAGAGTTCCGATGACCGGCAGCAGGTATGGGGCTGCTTTGGCCTTGAGGGCTTGCAGGATCATTTCTTCTGCCACTCAGCGACGGCATTGCCGCCGTAGTAGTACAAAAGGTTCACGGAGAACACCCAGGCCAGGGTTTCAGCCAGGGGGAGCATGGCCACCGGCACACGGCCGCCGAACATGCCAATCAGCAGCGCGGTCAAACAGGCCAGACTGAAGTAGGCCATCAGGCGGCGGTGATACCACCACTGATTGGGATTCGGGTGACTATCTGCCATTGCTGCGGCTCTGGTATTCGATCAGACGATCAAGCTTGGCGTTGATCATCCGGAGATCGGTTCGGAATTCGTCGTACTGGCGTTGTGCGCTTGCCTGGTCTGAAACGCGGGCTTCCTGCAGGTGCTTGATGTTCAGTTCTGTTTGACTGATGCGGCTCTCCTGGCCAGCCAGGTACCAGATACCCCACAGCACAAAACTGAACGTGGTCAGGATATGGGCAACACCAATACCCTTATCGAGGTGCCAACGGTCTGAGCGGTCAGTGTCAGGCATCCGTAGTCCTTAGAAGCTGATTCGGTGGTCAAACCACCCGAAAACAAAGGATTCGTTGCGTTCGCGCTCCTCGGCAAGCTCTATATACCGGGTGCCCTGCAGGCAGTTCAGCGCTTTCATCAGAACGTCTTCGCCAGTCCTGCCCCGGCGGTCCAGGTAGTCCTTGAGTGCACCAAGGGTGCTGTTCCCGATCAGGCCGTCTACCGACAGGTCGCTGTAGTGCGTGCCCTGGCTGTTCAACGCGTTCAGGCTGCGCTGCAGGAACTTGCCCGCCCATGCAATACCCATGTTGACCCCGGTATCCAGCAGTTCCTCGGCAACCTTCTGGCTCAGCATGGCCACGCGGTCGAAGTTCGGAGCGGTCCAGTACTGATCCTTGTAGATGGCGATAGCCAAAGTCTTCGGCATGTGCGACATAGGACCGTCGAACTTATGCAGCCGCGCCACCTTCTCGGTGATGCCATACATGGTGGGGCCGCCCTTGTCGTCTGCGTGATCGACATAAGCGCCTTCGCGCTCAATCAAGTCATCGATGATTTGAGTGAGTCGGCGCATGGCCGGGCCTCCAGAAACAAAAAAGCCACCGCAAGGGTGGTAGGGGTCTGCTGGCGCACAGGTCGTCAGGTATTCGGGCTGGCCGCGCTGAACGGGGCCGTAACTCTGTCTGCACTTACGGACTGGCAGAAGAGATAAACAGGCACAAAAAAACCGCCAGCTCTTTCGAGGGCGGTTTCTTGTGGGGCAATACTTTGAAGTTACTAATCAGTGTATTCGTTTGTGACCGGTTGTCAAGCAACCTGGCTGACCGGTTGTAGAACATTTTCGATCTGCTGATAAGCACGGCTCACCCGCTTACGGTAGGTGTCCTGGGACAGCCCCAAAAGCTCGGCGCAGTAGGCAGTGGTGTAGGTGATCTCCAGCCGCTTCTCGTTGAGAGGATCGATGGCCACAATCCGAGTTTTTCCGCGCAGGAGCTTGTCCAGGCATACTGCTTCCTGGTGGTCTTCCGCCAGCTGGCCGACGATGCTGTCTGCTTCAACCATTCGGCTGGTTACTTCCTGGAAGCGGATACGATCGACTTTCGCGGCCAGGGTGCAAAAACCACTGAAGCCAGAGCCCCGCGGGATCTCACCGTGCGACTGGTAAATACCCAGAATGTGCCGCCCCTCATGGGCGATATCATCTACCCGGCGGATGGCCAGCAAGTAGTCGATGAAGTTATCCACCACGGCCTCGGCCTTTGCCCGCAACTCTCTCTGCTCTGCCGTCTTCCGGTTCTGCTCAGCCATTCGATTCGCCCTCGCCCTTTCTCTCATTGATCCAGTCAGCCCGCCAGCCAACATACCGATAATCGTTCACTTCGCTTTTGTACTGCCTTGCGGCATTTCTGGTGATGGATTCGTAGACTGCTGGCGGATACTTCTTCTGCAACTCCGCCAGCCGGGCCTTGTAAGATTCACGGTCTCCGGTGTGCGCCAGATCGATCAGCTTGTTGGCCTCGATGTGTTCCTTCAGCACGGAGCTGCCTTACGCCACGCTGCCCAGCCGGCCGATAAACTCCCGGCTCAGCTCGTTATACAAGTCATCGATGGTTCCGTTGTTCTCGATCAGCCAATCACCGTCCATGAAGCACACGCCGGATTCCGACTTGTGAGCTTCCACCAGCTGCAGGTCATCCCGGAACATGTGAATCACCAGCCCGCCATTACGGCGAATAAACGCGGCTTCTTCCTCGAAACGGATATCCGGAACAATCATCCCGCCATTGAATGTGTCAGCCGTTGGCTGGCGGATCTGATCCCATTGGCGCTGGGCCAGCATCACCCAGAGATCAGGGCGGATCATTTCCCGGCCCCATTCGGTGCCCAGGGTCTGCATCAACCGCCGGGGCGAAACTCCCAGCCAGGGAATGACGATCTCTTTCAGGTCGCCGTTTACGTGCTGCTCTGTCAGCCCGAACATTTCCTTGATCCCGGCCTTCATCGGATCCGCAAAGCTGTACTTCAGCAGGCCATGCTTTTTCACCAGGTAGGCAGCTACCGTGTCTTTCCCGCTCCGGGCCTTTCCTGCAATGCCGATCAGTCGCATATCAGAACTCCTACTGAACACCAGAAATTTCAGGGCCATCCCAGTCGAGAACCCCCGTGATCTTGATCGGGAACATCGGCTCGAAGTCAGGGTCAGCCAGCGAGATCAGAAAGCAGCTCACCTCGAAAACCAAATCACAGGCGGTCAGCAGTGTTTCGCAGCCCCAGAACCTGCCCTCAACACCCGGACATTGAGGAATGGTGAAGTCCAAATAGACCGGCACGATGCCGTACATCAGGCCCTTGTGGGTTCGCTTCATCTTCATGCGTTCACCTTCGCCAGTTCCGGCAGCACATGGCTGCTCATGTAAACCTTCAGGCCCATTTTCCGGGCTTCCTCAATCTCAGCCTTTGCACCTGAGCTGTACTGCCAGCCATCCACCAGAACCACGGCATCACACCGGCGCATCATTTCCATGGTTCCGTCCAGCCAATACTGATCGTCAGCCAGCCCGGGGAAATCGTGGTCGAGGTGGGCGGTGTTTACAGTGGGCAGAACGGGGAACCAGCCTTTTTGAACGCACAGGCGGCCAACGTGACGGGCGGCAGCTACGTTCTGGGCAACACCTTCACGGGTTTCGGCGCGATAGGGGCCGGCTACGTAAACCAGTTTCATGCCCTGCTTCTTCTCAGGCTCTGGGTGTCCGCAGATCAGTTCGTGATATGGAACGCCGGGCTCTGCTATAGCAGCAGCGAGGGACGGGTTCCTGCCCAGAATGCCCTCGATTAACCGTTCATATTCCGGTGTTCCTCCTGCCTCTGTCGGCTCGGTGGTTTGGTCGGAGGCGCCTTCGGGCTCATCGTTAACCGTGGGCGGCCGACCATTCAGGTAGTCATTCAGCGGCTCAAAGCATCGAGCGATGTCCTCCGATGAGGGCCACTTAATCGGAGGCATGGTCACCTTGATCGATCGACTGCCGTTCGTATTGACCTCGCCATCCAGAACAACCTTTGCCACCGGGCATGACGCTTTGTGAACGGGAGACAACAGGCCGCAATAGCCGCACTCTCCACCGAGATTTACTGTTTCAACCTCACTCACCGCGCTATCCCCCACCCAATCAGGGCCCAGACCAGCCAGGCAATCAGCGAGACATTCAGAGCTGCAAAGACCGCGAAAACCGTGGCGATCGCTTTGCCGATACCCTCCTGGCAGCCTCTAACCCATATCCGGTGAAAGTGCATGAATGCACCGATGGTGATTGCCAGCGGCAGGAGCCACCAGCCGAGTGTTATGGTCATGCCGCCCCCTTGAGCATTTCTGGCCGAACGTGAATCCGGGAGACTTCCCCAAGCTCACGATGATGGACGATGGCCTTCGTATCCCGCTGAGCGCGGTAGCCACCCCAGTGTGCGTATGCGTCTTTTGCCGCCAGCGTTCGGAACGACTCGACGGTTACCCCGGCATATTCCTTGAGGGCCTGGTGATGAACGTGCCCCATATACCAGTATCTGTGCTCGCTCTCGCCCCAATCCTTGGCGCGGTCTGTGGCCATAACGCCGGGGAGCGCATCAGGCTTGCAGCTGTGGCCGTGATGGCAGCCAATCAGAACCTTTCCGTGGCGGATGTAGTGGAATGCAGAGGGTGAAGTATCCACGATCACTCGCGGCTCATTCTCGTAGACGTTGTGAAGACAGATGGAAAGGAACATAGCGCCGGTATCGTCGTGGTTGCCAATCACGTTGATAACGTGCACTTCGCGGTGCTTGTCCAGCGCGCGTTCGATACACAAGCGCATCACCTTCACACCTACCCGCACCATCTTCGCGTAACGGCCATCCATATCCAGGCTGTGGCCGCTGCGCTGGGTCACGCCCTGCATATTGTCTGCGTGGAACCAATCGCCAAGATTGATCACCACCGCCTTATCGCTGGCCGGTGACCGGTCCACCAAATCGGCCATCGCTTCACAGTGAACACGCTCGGCAATTTCAAGATTCCAGTCCTCGCCAGTTTCTTCCGGCCAACTCAGCATGCCGATATGGGCATCTCCAATCGGGTAAACCGTCATCAAATCGGCGTTGATATCCTCTGGCCCGGATTTCCTGGGCTTTATCCTCGGGAGCGTGTCGGCCATACCTTCAACGGCTTCGCGGAAAATCTCGGTTTGGCGCTCGTGGTCGATATTGGATTTAACCCACTGCAACTTCTGGTTTCCGTCGCCATCGTAGAGGGTGGACGTTCCTTTCAGGTGGAAACCGTCAGGCACAGGGCGCTTCATGTCATGTTCCGGGGAGTAGCCCTGCCTGGAAGCTCGGTTCTTCAGGCGGGCAATAGCCTTATCAACGGCTCGGCGGTTAACGCTCAAAGCCTGAGCGGCCTTCTTCTGAGAACCGTGCTTGTTCACCGCCTTGAGATATTCCTTTTCGCGGTCAGTCGCAAAGTCCAGCAGGGCTTCATCCAGTTTCATGCTCACGTCCTCGCTGCTTCGATCAGTTCTCGAATCGTCTTCACCGCTTCGCCGTTCTTGATCAGCTCGCCGGCCGTCCGGTAAATCGTCCAGCCCATGCGCTGGGCTTCCTGGTACTTCTTCAAATCCTCAATGAAGCCCTTGCCTCGCGTATGACGCCCACCCACCCAGGCACCGCCTTCAACTTCCACCGCCAGCATCAAACCAGGCCAAGCAAAATCGAAACGCCAATCCTTCAATCCGGAATCCGCCAGCCTTTTACGAACGCCAGGGCCGGTGCCGCCAGTTGCCTCTGCCGCAAATCGGTATTCCCGAACTGGCGCTGGTAACTTCCGGGCGCGAATGTGAAAAGCTAGGGTTCGTTCCAGCTCGCTCATGCCGCCACCTTCACGAACTTGTACCCCTGCTCTACCAGCAGGCGCTGTGTGTTGATCACTCCTTCCAGGTGGTACAGATCACGCTCGGCCCGGGTGTGGGTCTTCACGTAACCACCATCCAGCCATTCGTGGCAGGCACTGCAGGCGTAGGCCGCTTCGTGGTCATGGGCTTTCAGGGCCAGGCCGGCGCCATTCAGGTGGGCCAGAACCGTGGTGGACGAATCCCCGTTGCAGATGAACGGCACCCGCACCTGGCAAGGCTGGCCATTTGCGCTCTGGCGAATGGGCGTTGCCTTTGGCCGGCTGGAACGCTTCATCGGGGCCTTGGCCTTGAGCGGAGTCTTTCGTTTGAGAGGGCTACGCTTCATTGTTCCGCTCCCCGAATGCGCTGGCGGCATAAGCTGCCCACGTTGGCTTGAACTCGGACTGCCGGTTGTCCAACTCCTGAATCCGGCCACCACGGGCAATGAAGGCCTCTGTATCACGGCGCAGTTGCTCGGAAATCTGTTGTTTGTCCTGCTTGCGGGTCTGGCCGGTGCCGATGCTGGGCGTATGCACTCGGGCCTTCATCACTCGCTTGAATTCTGCTCGGTTCACTGCTCAGTCTCCCCGGTAGTAGGTGCCCATCGGGCCGTGTTTGTTCTCGGTGGGGCTGGTGTTCAGCAGCTGGCGGCGTAGTCGTTCGATCTCGGTAGCCTTCTCGTTACATTCCAACCTGAGTTGTAGAATTAGATCCTGAACCGACAGAGCGAGATCTGCGTCTTTCGCGACGTAACCGCTACTCTCGCAATCAGGGCACGGCATTTCATGGAACAGGCCACTAACGACTCCCCTGCCGTGGCAGGCCGGGCACGTCTTCAGCTCTACCTGCTGCTGGCGGAATGAAGGGCCAGATCTCTTCACGCAGCCTCCGGCTCTGGTGAATACCCGCCAGCGTTCAGACGGAACAATTCAGGGCCATCCGCCCGGCCAACCATCAACACCATTCCGCTGTCCGCCAGCCGGTGAAGCGATGCCCGGGAATCCTCGGCAGATTCGCTGATGCCGATCGCCACGTTGCAAACGGTCTGGGGCGGCTGCCCCACCAGGAACTCCAGAACCTTCTTGTCGAAGGCCCGCTGTTCAGTCAGGCTTCTCACGGTTTCAGCCCTCCATCCAGTTGACGTACTGCTTCAATCCGGGATTCCAGCCACTGGCCATAGCGCTCGTCGGTTACAGGAACCAGAGGGGCGGTGCAGGTGCCGAGCGGGCACCCTTTGCAGCCCGGGTGCTTCTGGCAGTGGTCGATAACGTCCTGGGGCAACTGGGTCATGGCTTGCCTCCGCAGGTGAACGGAGCCGGGGAGCGGCGACGCGGCTGGTGCCATACGTCGCGCTCTTTGGGCTCAAGGGCCAGTTGATAGCGGGCGCGAGTGCAACCGAATACCTCTGTCTCGGTGCGGTGAAAGCCCTCCGGCGTCACAGGTAGGCCGCGCTGGCAGCCGTCACATTGGTTGGTCACGCCGCCACCCCCATGCCCTGCTCTTTCCGGCGTTCATCCGCCAGCTGGTCCAGCATCCACTGCGGTGCGTTGTGCACCTGGTAAACGTGCACGGTCTCCCCCGCCCTTTTCTCCGTCCAGTGGCGAACGTCCAGGCAGTAGCCCTCGGGCTCGTCTTTCCGGTAATCCCTCAGCCGGGCGGTAATTTCTTTGGCTGGGTGCAGGCCAAGGGCGTCGGTAATGTCGAGCTTGCTGCGGGCCTTGCCGTCCAGCATCAGGCGCAAAACCTTGCCGGCAATGCTGTCGTTGCGTGGAAGTTTCATGCAGCCACCTCCTTCTTCCGAGAGGTCAACGGGTTTACCCAGTCCATCATCCACAGCTGGGCGTCCAACGCCTGAACCGAAATCTGGTGGATCTTGGCGATCTGATCCTTTGAGCGGTATGGGCTCAAAGAGGCCAGGCGGTCACGCTCTTTTGCGCATGCCACGATCAGGCGGCAGTCATCATCAGAAAGCCCTGGAACGTCCTGGCCTTCCAGAACCCGGCAGATTGCGCGTCGGCTGCACTCGAATTTCACCGCCAGGCGACGATCTGAAAGCTGGTTTTCCTCGGCCCTGGCTTCACAGCCAGCGATGTACTCTTCTGCAGCGGCTCTCAGCTTCTTCCCGTACTCAGAATGACTCATGGCTGGGGCGCTCCTCGATGAAACAGGCACGGCCGGCAAGGACGGCTTGCACGGTTTGGCTTGCGAGCAACCCGCAACGGCGGCGCTGTTCTTTCCGCCAGCCAGGCTCAGGCAATGCAGTCGGGAACACGGCATGTGAGCTGTAGGCTTCTGGCTCTGTGGCGAGTGACAGGATTTTGGGAATGTCAGGCCATTCGAAGCGGCGATCATTCCTTGCAAGGCGGCGTTTGAGTTTGTCAAAGATGACCTCCAGCTGCTCGAGAGAAAGCTTGCCAATGTCTTTGGCCCATTCCCGGCGAGTGGTCCGGAACTGGTCTTCGCTGTCGCCCCAGATGGTTTTGGTTTTCGACCTTCCATAGATCGTGACCAATCTGCCGAAAAACATGGAGGTCTTGTCGATTTCTTCATCGGTGAACCTCCTAGTCTTCGAACGTGTTGCGAGCGTGGTTGAGGTCTGTGAACTGTCTGTCGAGCCCAGAGCCTGCTGAATGATCAGTCCCGCCTTTTGCATTGCCTGTACCCCCTTCGCGTAGCGCCTTGCGCTTCATAGCCAACTTCGTCCAGTTCCTCCTGAGTGCACCCGGAGACTCGATATTCCCCTTCCAGAACGAGTCGTTCATGGCGAAGGCGAATAGCGCCTTGATCATCTGATCGGTTCGGTTGTCTTGCTCTCGCATCAGGCGAACGGTGTTTGCCCAGTTGGCCATGTTGCGATTAGCGGGAGCGTCCTGACCCAGACGGTGATCGATCACCTGGGCGATCATTTCCGCCAGCTCGAGATCAGCGGCGTAGCCGTATTGGGTGCCGGATTTATTCTGGATGGCTGCCCCCTCCCGGATTTTTGGAGAGGATTTCGTTGGGGAATTCTGCGAGGAAGAACACGCAGTGTTCTTACTTACTTTTCTTTTGTCTTTGGTGTGAACAGAATTTGTGTTCGTTGAGTGAACAGAATTACTGTTCACTGAACAGTTTTCATTATTACTGTTCACTGAGGGGGTAAAACGGCCCTTTGTGTCCTTCTTTGGAAAGCTCCATTCGGATGTTTTGGTGTTCACCTTGATGGGCGAACGGCTGCCCCCTAGCCGAATCACGACGCCGTATTCGATCAGCTGACTGAGCGCGGTATTACACTGCTGCCTGGTCAGCCCTGATATCTCCGCCAGCTGAGAACAGGCGATAACGTCCTTGGGCTTGCCCCACCCGTAGGTCATGCGAATAACAGCCCACACCACGCGCTGCTGAATCGATGTAAGGGGGTGACTGGCCAGGCCTTCCGCCAGCGCATTAACGACACGGCAGTAGCCTTCATCAAGGCGCGGCTCAGACACGGAAACCTCCGGCTTCAATTGCACTACCTCGCCCATCATCCGGCCCTCCGCTTCGTGGCACGGCCGTGAGGCCTGTTAAACCACTGCCCATTGCTTGTCGGCATAAGTTGCTGCATACTTCCTCCTATCTCGTCCACAGAACCCCGGTAGGCCTGCCAGCCCATGACCCGGGGTTTTGTCTTTTCTAGGCGGTCACTTCCGCCCGTTTCGGTGCCAACACTTCCCTGACTCCGTTATGGTCAGCAGGGCTCACCACTCCATTTACTTCCAGCTCATCCATGAGATGGCTCGCCCGGGTGTACCCAATCTTGAAAACGCGCTGGATTCTGCTGATCGATGCTCGGCGGGATTCGGTAACGAGCTGCACGGCTTCGAAGTACAGCGGGTCAGCGCCCTCCCCCTCCCCATGCCCGGGCATGCCGGCTGATGTGTCCGGCCCGGATGCCATATCCACTCCGATCACCAAGGGGTCATCCTCAACAATCGCAGACCGATCCTCGCCGCCCAGCGCTTCCAACAACGCCGGAATCATTCGCTCCAGCTCCAGAGTCATCAGGCAGAACCCGGCGTCGAACTTCGCCAAAGCGTCATCGGTATCAATGTCGTCCAGCTGCTCTTTCAGGGTGTCGCCGAACTTCACGCGGGTGATCGCCAGGGTTTCATCCAGGCAAAAGGAAACGTTGTCATCCCAGGTCAGAGCCACCTTGGTGACCTGCATCCCAGCTTCCAGGTGATTGCGTACTTCGTCTGCCTTCAGGTCCAGGCCGCGGGCAATGACCTTACCGCCGTCTTCTGAGGGGTCAGCCATCCAGCAGTCGGCGCCAAGCACCGCCACATCGGGCAGATCAATGGTTTCGTTAATCCAGCCGGTGAACGTGAACGCCGGGCTTTGCTCAACAGCAGGCGGGCGTACAGGCAGGGATCCGAGCGACTTGCGCAGTGTGCTGGCGAAGTCTTCCGCCGCTTTGGCGCTTCCGGCATCAACGATCAGGTAACCGTTTTTCGCGGACAGGTAACCGTAGGTCTTGCGGTTACGCGGGAATGCCTGGGGTAGCATTTCCAGAATCACCTGTTCCCGGATCTCGTCTTTCTCTTTCCGGCGCACCTTTCTGCCCTGCTCGATCTCGATGGCTTCGGCACGCTCTTCAACGAATTCCTTGACCACCGGGCCCGGTAACAGCTTCTCCTGGTGCTGCAGACAGATCAGCAGGTCGCCATTGGCAGCGTGCACCAGCTGTTCACTGTGCTTGCCCAGCGGAGTACACCAGCCGCGGCGGTTCTGCTCTTGTGGACCACACGGCTTGAAGGCATCCGCCTGCAGTTTTTCCTCCAGCTGCTCGGCGGTGATCTCGATTGGCCGGGTGAAACGGAACATTCGGATATTTCTGAAAAACATGTGATCCCCCAGTTTGTTGTTCCTCGAATCCGAAGGAGTGGCCTCATTAAGAAGCCACTCCCGGCTTCGTGCTCGTCTGAGCAATTCATTTAGGCGGTGTCAGGGCCGCGTATACCGGTGGCGGCAACGCCAGCTGCACCCCCGGGCAGCGTCTCTTTTGCAGCTACGGTGAGCTTGGAATTGGAGCTACCGCCCCCGATCACGTGCACCCCGCCGGGTGACCCTGGCAATCGTTCCGGTTGGATCAGGTTTTCAGTTACTTCACCCAGGCCACAAACCGGAGTAGTCGCAGCGGATTGCTCCGCCGGAACGAGCTGCAGAACGTGCTCTTCGCTCACTTCCGCAGCAGCTGGCGCTGAGGCCAGCGAACACAACGCAAATACCGCAGAAGCCGATAAGAGAAGTGCAATTCTCCGTCGTGCCATCCGATGTACCTCGTCGTCAGTTGCCGGGCTTTAAGGCGGGCCCGGGTTCGCCTCGTAGGTTTTCAACATGCAGCTTGTCATCGCTGGTGATGCCATTGGCATCGGTGAAATGCCCTCTTGGAAGGTTCCCGTTTTAAACGGAAAGGACACTTCCCGATGCCGGCTCCACCTGGAGCCAAACCACTGGTTGTTTATCCACCCCCAAACAACCGGGTAATCCGCCAGCCCGAATTTGTTGAAATAAACTCATCACGCTGCTTCTCCGTCACGCTTGCTCAGCGGGAGGCCGTCGGCAGGATGTGGGTAGATATCTGGACGAAGTTCATGCGGCGTCACCGCCCAATCGACACTTCTCGATACAGGTATGACGAACTCCGCAGGAACGGCATGGTCTCGATTGAGCCAGTTCCAGATATATGGCTGCGATAGCCCGAGGCTTTTCGCTAAAAGTGTTTGGCTGCCTGCAATCGAAATGGCCTTTCTCAGGGCTTTCGTACTCATCAATGCCTCCCTCCGCATCGGCACAATAACAACACTAGTTGTTTTTGTTGTCAACAGTTGTTGTTGGACGCTTTTATAACATTTGTTTTAAATTGGGTTTTTATGCACTTGAGGTCGCAATGGCATTAGGACAGAGACTCAAAGAAGCCCGGCAAGCCGCGGGCATGTCCCAGAGTGAATTGGCTGAGGCTGTCGGAATGACGCAGGCCGCTATTGGCGCGCTCGAAAAAAGAGACAGCAAGCAGTCCAGCAAGGCCTCAGAACTCGCGAAAGCGCTGAATGTAAGTGTGGAGTGGCTGCTGACCGGCAAGGAACCCGCTCGAGACCAAGTAACGGGATTGTTTGAAAGAATTATCAAACAGGTCGCCGACAAGCATCGTCGGCCAGAAGATAAGGATCTAACTGACCGTGAGATCTTCGACCGATTCAATGACGAGAATATGGGCGGCTTCGACCCGGAGCTTGATGAAGAGCTAATTCAAAGTGCCGCCTATCATGACCAACTCGACAGACAACTAGTCAGAGAGCTCCGACAACCCAAAAAAGACGAGCTTGAGTTCTTCGGGCATATGGACGCTTGGGATAGCCAAACGCCATTGGATGAGGATGAAGTGGAATTGCCTCTATTCAGGGAAGTCGAGTTGGCGGCCGGTGCCGGCGCCACTCAGGTGATAGAGAATCACGGTGCAAAGCTACGGTTTGCAAAGTCCACATTGAGCCGGGCCGGCGTTCCAGCTGAAGCCGCGGCCTGTGCCTTTGTTCGTGGCAACTCCATGGAACCAGTCATGCCGGATGGTACTTGTGTTGGTGTGAACACTGCCGATAAGACCATCAAGGATGGCGAGATCTACGCGATCGACCACGGCGGCATGCTTCGGGTGAAGTATCTGCACCGCCGACCAGGTGGTGGTATCAAGATCGTTAGCCAGAATGCGAGTGAACATCCAGTTGAAGAAGTGACCGCTGAAGAAATGGCAGCCAATGTGCGCGTGATCGGCAGAGTGTTTTGGTGGTCAGTATTGCGATGAGTTACAAGCTTGCAACTAAAATCTAGTTGCATTTCAGATTTGGGAACCTAGAATTGTGGGCAAGCAAGATAAGTTCGCTGAAAAACTAAGGAAGACCCCAACACCGAAGGATGTGCAATGGAGGGAGTTGCGTGCTTTTCTGTTATCTAAAGGTTTTGAAGAGATTCAAAAAGACGGCTCAAGGGTCAGATTCATACTGAATGAAGCGCCCGATGGAGGTGAGCCGGTCAGGTTATTTTTCCACGTTCCGCACCCAAGCCCTGAGGTTAAGCCCAGGGCTCTTCGTGCTGCTGTTGATACCCTTACGAATAGGGGAGTTCTATGAGTGATCAAGTTTTTAAATATAGAGGCCAGATAGGTTCTATGGAGATTGATGCAGACGACTGCTGTCTGCACGGCAAGCTTCTGTACATCAATGACTTGGTAACTTACGAATCAGACTCTGTGGATGGTCTGCGAAGGGAATTTGAGGCCGCTGTTGATGATTACCTGGAGACTTGTGCAGAGCTTGGCCAAGAGCCAAACAAGCCGTTCAAGGGAAGCTTCAATGTTCGGATCGGCCCAGAGCTCCACAAAAGCCTTGCGTATAAGGCTTCAGAATTAGGCATCAACACTAACGAAGCGGTTATAAAGGCCGTTTCCGAATTCGTTCAAGAGGCTCCCTCTTCATCTGATCTTCTGAACGACGTACGAGACAACTTGAAGCGCTATGTGTTCGAGTATCAATCTCAATATCTCGATATAAGCCAGGCTCATTCCGGGTCTACCATTCGTAGAAGGGAGTCACAGCCATCGAGAAACTATCCTTCAATGAAAGGGACATCTTTCGTTATAGAGGTGAGTAGCGCTAATGGCCACTGAAATCAGCGCGTATGACTACAGGCTTTGGGAAATAAGATTTCACCAAATCGACTTCAACGTCCCTGGATACGATGACGATCCGGCGCCTGGTCGCGTCAGTGTAGAAACCACCTTGAACTTTGGGATGGATGAGAATTTTGTTTTCTGCACATTATCGCTCGACCTTGACCTTATCAAAGGCAAAGAAGGCGAAGTCACAGACGACAGTATTGCCGCCTCTCTCAAGTTAAGTGGCACCGGACGTTTTGAGTTGCCGCTTGAGCACGGTTTGAGTGATGATGATTTTCAAGACTTGGATGACAGCGCAGTGCGTAGCTTTAGTAAAATCATGGAACCTTTGATGGTCATGAAGGCTAGATCCATTCTGGCTGACGCAAGCATAGACGCAAGCGGTGTACCGCTACAGTTGGTAGCACCCGAGTAAAAAAGCCCGCCTTTGAGCGGGCTTTTTCTTATCCGCAATAATCCGCCAGCTGCTGCTTGTAACGGTTGAACTTGGCCTGATCTGGCTGCAGGCCGTAGACCTTCACTATCCTCACAAACCGACTGACGTATTGGCATTTGCCGGAGGGCGGTAACCAGCTTTCCGGGCCTTGGGCGCCTTTGCTGCGGTTCAGGCTGGCCTCTACTGGTATCAGGTTTACCGGATCGTTTGCGAATTTCTCCCGCTTTTCCTTCGTCCAGGAGCTGGCGCCGTGATCCCAGGCCCACTTCAGGGGCACCACGTGGTCGATGTCGATATCCCCCGCATTCTGGATCACGGCGCCGGTAAACATGCTGATCCAGCGGCCTGTGACCACCCTGCACCGCTTTTCATCCGCAAACCTCACAGGTGTTGTTGAAGCCGAGATCAGCGCCTCTGCCCTGCTGTCCTGGCAGTCTCCGTCTGCATCATCCCATCCGTGGCCGAACTGGGCTCTGTCATAGCCAGGGCTGGCGGGTTGCCGGCTGATCGGCTCTGCATTGGCAATTGCCGGGTACCCGCTCAGGCTCTTTGGCAGACGGCCCCCAGACTGTAGACACGCATAAACCGAATCGAACGCCAGGTAACTCTTTGTGCGCTCATAGTGAGAGCTTGCTGGCGGATGACAGATTCCGGACTTCGACTTCTTGACCAGCTGGGCCGCAGCGCTGGCCGACCCGAACACCAAACAGACAACAACAACTTTGAGCAAAACTCTCAACTTCACACCCTCCCCTCTTGAGGCGCGCAACGATACCTCATTTCTAAGTCGGTCAAAAACAACTTAAACAACATTTGTTGTTGACACCATAAACAACATCTGTTGTTATTGTTGTTAGTGCAATGACGGAGAGAGTTGTCATGACCCGCAAATTGAAACCGAACTATCCGCGAATGGAAGTGGAGCTTGCCGAGCAGGAATCGCTGCCGCCACGCCGGGCCGAAGTCGTGATGCTCGCCGCTCGCGGAATGAGCGCCAAAGAAATCGCCCGGGAGCTGAGCATTTCACCGGAGACCGTGAACTGGCATCTGGATGAAGCCAAAGACCAGTTCCACGCACACAGCCGGGTCGATCTGATCTGTCAGATGTGGATGCACGGGATTCTGCAGGCGCGGGTCATGAGCTGCGTGCTCGTTTGCTTCCTTTGCATCCTTTCCACCTTCCCCATGGCCAGAACCAGCCGCCCGAACCAGAACAACCGCCAGGTGGTGAGCGTTGTTCGGATTGGTCGGAAGGAAGTGGCCGCGATTATCGGAGGGCTTCACTGATGACTTCCAAGTTTCATGTGGCGCGCCAGGAGGGCGTTAAGGGGCAGAACGCTGTCGCCCCTCTTTTCTCCCTGATTGCCCGCATCACCAAACGCAATACCCTGCGATCTTCCCCGGCTCAGCAAGTAGTCGAGCCGGTCTTTTTGCGGGCCGCAGAGGGCGAATCCGGGTTCTACGAAATCCCGGCCTACATTCGCAAGCGCATTTTCCGGATTGACGACGACAACCGGGCCCGGCTGGCAGCTTATGCCGAGCGCGTTCGGGCCCACTTTGAGGATGCTGCGTGATGGAAGGCTACAACCGTCTTTACGACATCCTACTGCTCGGCATACCGACACTGATGATTGGCGGCTACCTGGTCTGGGACTGGGCTTACAACAAACTGGAGGCGAGAAAGCCATGGAACAACTGAGAATCCACAGCGAAATTCTGATGATCGTCAGCCTGGTGATGCTGATCAACGATCTGAACTCCGACAAGACACTGCACATTTCCGTCACGGACAAGCGGGTAAGCCTTACCTGCTTTGATTGCCACGACAAGATTGAGTTTCAGCGTGATGTTTACGCCTGGGCCCGCCAGCAGCCATTCCTTCCAAAGTTGCGGGTTCTCCGGCATGAGCTGGAACAGATCCGGGATGCGGAGTTCGCACAGAAAGCGGCTGAGGTGTCGGCATGAACTTCAACGATCCCTCAGAGTTCGGCAAAGCGTTTCAGCGCTTGGTGACAGACCCCAAGGAAATCCGGGCGGCCTTTGAAGCGGACCAGATGGCGGAAGACAACTTCGACCTGATGACCGCTGAGGTATTCCAGGCGCCGGACGGCGAGCATTTTGAAGTGGCCTATGTCCGCGAAGACGGGATCCGGGTCACCGATCAAGGCCGCTGGCTCTCCCCCGAGGAATGGACCCTGTGCCGCCAGGTACAAGTTCAGAAGAAAGTGGAGGCCTGATATGTGCAGCCTGAAAGATCTGACAAGCAACGAGCTGCAGGCGCTTGATGAAGACATCCTTCAGCGCCTGACCTTACAGCGCGCCATGGCCGCGAACACCCGGGCCGTGCTGGAGCTGGAACTGGGCATCAGCGATCGCACCATCAGCAACATCGAGGCCGGCCAATACGAGCACGTTTGCCCCTACAAGGTCTCTGCCGAAATCCGCCGAGAAGTCCGGGCCCGCCGAAAGCTCTGGCACATGGGCAACAAGGCCATGCAGGGGTTCACGATTGAAGCCCTGGTTAAACGCCACCGAGTAAGCAGCCGAGTTATCGAAAACCGGATCCGTTACTTGAAGACGGTGGCCAACCGGGTGGAGGTACAGGCGGCATGAATATTCAGGACCTATCACCAGACCACCCGCTTCGCACCGACCCGTCACGGCCATGGCCATACAAGGTGCTGGTGGGCTACCGGGCTCAGGGCAACCGCAAGATCGTGGCCACCCGCTCGGTATATGTCCGGGCCACCAGCGAGGACCAGGCGGAGCAAGCAGGCTTCCGGGAAGCCAGGGTCATGATTCCGATGGTGGTCGATGGCCGCCGACTGAAAGCAAGCCGAATCGTGAGCAGTCGTCCGCTGGATAAGCAGGATGCGATTGGAGGTGTGATGTGAACCAAATGGCTCTGATCGAAATGCCAAAAGCCGCGGGGCCGGTCATCCCTCCAGTCGGTTACTACCTGGACCGCCCCAACATGCGGGAGCTGGTTCAACCGATTATCCCGGGAGTAGTGAGCGGAATCATGCGAGCACTGAAGCGGGGAGCGGCTGGCCGCCAAGAGCTGCACCGGGCGGCATGCCCATACATCTGCTCACACACTCTGGGCAAGCACCTGGACATGCTTATTCAGACCGGTTTCGTAACCGAAACCCACAATTTCAACGCGCAGCTTTGGGAAGAACCGGCCCTCTATTCCCTCGGCGGCGGCCATGCCCGGGCCGCAGGATTCATGATGCCCATTGGCTGGGAAGGCGAGGCGTGAGCTGCGAAAAATGCAGCGCCCTACTGGAGCGCCTGAGCAAACTGCGTGACCGGAAAGACTACTACGTGCGCGAGAACAAGCGGTTGCGTGCAAAGGTGAAGAATCAGCGGAAGAAGCTGGACGAATGGGAGAAGAAGCATGGAGACAATTGAGCAAGATACAGATGGCCTGACTGAGATCGAAATCGAAATCCCTGTTGTATCCGGTGAGCGAAAGATGGTGCCAGCCCTGATCCACCAGTCATGCCCGGGGCTTGCGGTGACCATGATTCCTTTTGGCGTATTTCAAGTTACCCACATCAACACAGGCAGAAAACTGTGCCGGCTCTACCAGAGAACATCATCGGCGCTACTGGCAATGAGCCAGTGGGCCCTTATAGCGCACATGAAAGGCAAGTCTTGGGCTGCCTTGAGCCAGAGCGGAGCTGCCGATCTGCTCAACGAAACAGCTGACGAGGAAGTGCCGTTCGACGACTGCACCAGCACATCCCAGGGCGTTACCCGGAAAATGACTGTTAGTGAGTGGTTCCAGCACCTGCGCATGCCGCTTTTTGATGAATTCCCCTGGGAAGAAACCGACCCGTTTGAACTGGCTATCAGCAACCTGGAAAAGATCGAGGTGCCGGCATGAGCAACGAAAAACCAATCCTGTTCAAAGACGACATGATCAGGGCGATTTTGGAAGGAAGGCAATGCCAGACGCGGAGATTGCTCAAGTTTCATCCAGTGCAACCAGGTCCGGGCTACTACTTTGATGCCTACAACGGTGGCCCTCAATGGAACTGGTGGGACAAAAATCACCGCCAGCACCTGGGCCAGATATTCAAGTGCCGGTATGGAAAGCCCGGTGACCACCTATGGGTTCAGGAGGACTATGGCTACAAAATCCGCAACGTTGGCGGCACACCTCATGAGCAGGCCGCATATCGCGCCACCGATCCTGATGCAGTCTCCTGCTACGACTGCAACGGGAAAGAGCAGCCATTGTTGTGGCAGCCAGCAGAAACCATGCCTCGCGAGGCCAGCCGCATCACGCTGGAGATCACCAATGTTCGAGCGGAGCGGCTGCAGGATATCAGCGAGGAAGATGCTCTGGCCGAGGGCGTGTGCTGCACCGAGTCGTTGGGCGGGTGCCCGAACTACTGGCACTCATGTTATGGCGAAAAATTCGCCACAGCGAGAAGTGCATTCTGTGATCTCTGGCAATCCATCTACGGCCAAGACTCCTGGGACGCCAACCCCTGGGTGTGGGTAATAGAGTTCAAACGCATTGATCAGGGGGCAAAGGCCGCATGAACATCGAACTGAAACCCTGCCCATTCTGCGGCGGCGAAGCCGAAATGATGGGTGACCAATATCCGTATGTTGAGTGCCAGGAGTGTGCTGGAGGCTTTACAGCGAACCATTCATATGACGCTGATGAGGGTGACGCTGCGAACAAGTGGAACGCTCGATCAGCGGCTGGCCGTAACCTAAAACCAATCGCAGAATCCAAAGTCCGCCAGCTGGGCGGCGATGTTTGCGGGGTGCTGGTGCGGACGCAGGCCAGCGAGGTAATGGCTGTGTCCGAGCATGGGCGGTGCACTCGTCTTGATGCTGGGGTTATGGGGCCGGTTGACGGCGCTCAGGGTGGCCAGGGTGCGAAGCCTATTGGATTCACTTGGGATGCAGGACGGTTCGGGCGCCAGTTCACTGCCGATGCAGGCGTTGCCGATAGAGTTAGAGTTGATGGCGTTGCTGTCTCGCCGGTCTACACCCAGCCCCAGCCTGACCGCGCTCAGGGTGGCCAGGGTGCGGAGCCGGTGGCGGAGATTGTCCACGACTACAACGGGATCAGCGTTCAGTGGCTGGAGCCAGCTAAATACGGTCGGTTTCAGTCTGGGCAAAAGCTCTACACCCAGCCCCAGGCCGCCATGCCGGAGGGGTGGCTTGTACGGCGTGTTGATGACCGGATAACGGTTCAGCATCCAGACATTGGCGGATACTGCGCATCGAAAGACGGCAATGATCACTCAGCTATCGCGCCTGTGATCCTTTACCACTTCGCAAGCGCCCTACTCTCCACCCCCACCACGCCCCGGCCAGAGGTCGAGAGCTTTCAAAGCCGAGTTGCCCCATGGATGCAGGAGTGTTTTGGCCCCGAAGTTTCAGCCGACAAGGTGGAGCGCAACCACAGATTCCTTGAAGAATCACTAGAGCTCGTCCAATCCCTTGGCTGCACCAAAGCAGAAGCGTTGCAGCTTGTTGATTACGTGTACGGTCGCCCAGCCGGTGACCCGCCCCAGGAAGTGGGTGGTGTGCGCGTGACCTTGGCGGCCCTGTGCCTTGCGACCGGCATGGATCAGGACGAATGCGCCGAAACCGAACTGGCTCGGATATGGACCAAGGTGCCGCAAATCCGTGCAAAGCAGGCCGCCAAGCCGAAACATTCACCGCTACCCCAGGCTGATGGGTGCCCTGAATGTGGTTCAACTGACCTGAGTTGGCACACCCAATCATCCGTAACAAACGGCACACCGGACGGGAAGTTGCGCGCTAATGAAGTCAGCACTTTGTTTGTTCTTGGCTGTGGCCACTGCTCGGAAACCATCAAGACTCTGACCGCCGCCCAGGTTGCGGAGAACATGAGCCCACAACCACCAGCCGGACGGGAGGGCAATGCATGAACCTTCGCATCCTCAAAAAGCTGAGCAAGCGCGCGCTGCCACTGGCCAAAGAGGCCGGGATACTGCTAGAGCAAGAGCTGTTCCCGGCTGACAAAGGCGAATGCCTTGTTACGCTTCGAAAGCCAGAACGAAAGTCTCTGGATCGAATGCGAGTGAGGCCGCGCGGATTTGTGGGTGATCGCTACGTACCGGGAAAGAGCGGTGAATTTTACATTGCTCTTTACAACCACCCGGCAGCACTAAAGGGCACGCCCATGGCTGGCGCTATGATGGGTTACTACGAGCCCGAGTGGGAAGAAGAGACCGTATGGAATCAGCTGTGTGCCTGGACGCATTGCCAGATAACCAATTGGCGCGCCGATCCACCAGAGTTGGAGTGCCGCAGGCCTAAAAACCCGTCTCAGATTCTGGCCAAGGCGCGGGAGCTGATCAAGGAGGGCTCTGGCGATGAGTGATTACACAAAGCTCCCCCGCGACATTGCAGAGTGCATGAGGCGGGCCGGATCACCGCTGAGTGAAGACCAGAGACTGCTTTTGGCCGGATACCTAGCGCCGGTTCAGCAAAAGCTAGCAGATAGTGAGGCGCGGGTGGCCGAGTTGGAAGGCAGTATCAAGCACGCCATCGGCTGGATTGATGGCGATCTCCGAGAGCTGATCCGGGACATGGGTAACACGGTTTGCACGTACAACGATCTTTATGATGCCGCAGACCGCATTGAAGCGATTCTGGCTCAAAGCCTGAGACAGAAAGCCGCCGAAGCCGAGCGGGCGGGAGGTGAGAAGTGACCGAAACACCAGAAACTATCTACCTGATTCCGGGCGAGGACATAGACGGAGCGCCATGCATGGTCTGGTGCGAAGATCCAGCGCCCGGCGAAGGCATGGACCCGGCTGATGCGGTGAAATATATCCGGGCGGGATCAGCGAGGGCCATTGAGCGTGATGTGGCTTTCCGCCAGCGCGATCTTGCCTATCGGCAGCGCGATGAAATTGAACTGAAGTGGTCGAAGGCTGGCCAGCAACTCCGTGAGAGTCAGATGGAGGCGGATAGAGTCAAAAAGCTCGCGGAAAAAATCAGGGATATCGCTATTGATTCGCCAGCATCCAACAACATGCAGCTGATCTATCGGCTGGCCTGTCAGCAAGCTGAGCATGCGGGAGGTGACCAGTGAGCAGAATCCCACTGAGCGACTGGAAGGAAAAGAACTACCCGGGCAAATGCCCGAGTCTACGCACCTGCCGGAATTGGGCCAACGATGGCTTGATCCCGGGCGCGGTCAAGGTGGGTGGTCTATGGTTCGTGGATGAGTCCATTGAGAAACAGGCCAATGGCAACAACCGGGTGGCAAGGATACTGGCAGCGTAATGGCACCACGTAAGCGGCTTCGCCGAAACACCGATCTCCCCGACAACCTTTACCCCAACAAGGTGGGCGGGGTGATCTATTACCGCTACAAGCGGCCAGATACCGGCACCTTCCACAGTCTCGGAACGGTCAAAGGCCAGGCAATTGCGGATGCCCGCCAGCTGAACGCCATCCTGATGAAACCGGCCGATCGTGTCGGCCAGGTCCTGGGCACGGCTGAACAAACAATGTCGCATCTTATCGGCCGGTACCGGAAAGAGTTTCTGCCAGAGCAAACGTTGGCGCCGAGTACCGTGAAGCTGATCGGTTACAGGCTCAACCGTTTTGAGAAGGATCTGGGCGACAAGCTGGTGGAATCCATCGATGTGAAGGCGCTGGCCGAGTACCTGGACGACAACTTCAAGCGCGATGCCTACATCAAGCACCGGACCACACTGATCGACCTGTTCCGGTTTGCCCAGATGAAAGGCCTGTATCCGTCCGATCTGGACAACCCGGCAGCAGTCACCTACCCCAAGGCCAGCTACGAGAAGCAGCGCCAGAGGATGACCCTGGAACAGTTCAAGGCCATCCATGCCATCGCCCCGACGTGGATGCAGAACGCCATGGAGCTCGGCCTGGTGACGCTGCAAGGACGAACCGAAGTCATCAACATGCAGTTCTCAGACTTCGACGAAAAGACCGGTGTGCTTCGCGTGGTTCGGCAGAAGGTGAAGAAGCACGAGCATGCCTACCTTGAGATTGAAAGCCCATGGCTGAAAGGCATCATTGCCCGGGCTCGGAAATCTGATGTGGCCAGCCCCTACATCGTGCACCGGGTACCGGTTCGCAAGAACGAGGCACAGGACCGCCAGCACTGGACCCAGTTAACGGCCAACCATTTCTCTGCCGAGTTTCGGAAGTGGCGGGACAAGACCACGCTGTTTGACGGTGTGCCGAAAGAGCAGCGCCCTACTTTTCACGAGATCCGGGCCCTGGGCTCATGGCTCTACAAGAAGCAGGGATTCGATACGGAGAGCTACGTTCAGCCGCTCATGGCCCACGCCACGGAGGCGATGACAGAGCATTACCAGAAGGGCCACGAACAGGAATGGGTGCGCGTAAAAGCAGAGCTGGACATCACGAAATTACTGCCGCGGTGACTGGATTTATACAGTGCGTAATTCCCTGATTTCCTTGGTTTCCCCTCTTGCCGTTATTGCCCACCGGGATTAAGGGCATTTCGCTTTAACATCATGTGCTTAGCGGCGTAATGTCGGCACCTTGACATGGTAGAGGTCCGCGGTTCGAATCCGCGTGGTCCTACCAATCCTGCAGAGAAAGTCACTTACAGCTTTGCTGGGCGGCTTTTTTTGTGCCTCGTATTTGCTGTTAGCAGTCGTAGAGGGCAGACCAGAGAAGCCTGCCCTCCTCCTGTCAAAAGTACACAACCACACCTATTTCGTGCCAATCCTCATAACTCTCGACAACCGCACCATCAATCCAGACAGCCGCTGCCTTAGCCGTTCCGCCGGCACTACTGCCGAACCGAACCTCAGACTCACCGTTGCTGGACAATTTCACGATACCCGATATCGGACCGTCGACGTTTTCTGACATCTCCAACGGATCCAGCGTCTCCAGCTGCACATAACCACCAATCGCTGAACCAACAATGGTGCCCCGAACCTCGTATTCCCAGTCCGCGTCCGTTCCCGAGTCCCGGTTCTGAGCATCGGCGATGGCAACGTATCGGCTACCCAGTTTCCTCTCGTACGTTTTGACATCGCGGATATAGCGCCAGCTCGTAACGCCCCCACTCTCAGTCAGATAGTCACTCATGCGGATAACGCCACTGAATCTAAACAGCTCACCACTGAACTTAATCGATCCGGACAGGTCATCGGTGATGGAACTTTTCCAACTTGCTGATGTTGCCGTTTCGCCAACCAGGGCGCTCTCATATCGTGTACTACCGCTTAAAACCACATCCCCAAATGTCATAGTGTTAAAGCTACACTGGTTAAACGAGGTCGTTTTTTCCAGGGTTGTCTCGGTCTCTTGCCAGCGGAACTCAACGGTACCACCGCCCTCACAAGGGTACGTCCCGGCGTTGGTCACTGGCATGCTCTCTGAAAACGCGTTAATTTCGTACAGCAGATGCTGCGTCAACTGAAGGTCTCCCCTCAAGGCCTGGAAGCTTTCCATGCCACCTGAACTGGTTATCGCAACAGCCTTCGAAGCAAGGTCGTTTCTGTCGTAGCTCAACTGAGGCCCAGTCTGCTCTTCAGGCTGATCATTACCCCCACCCCCGCTTCCGCCACCGCAGGCAGATAATACAAGCACCATGGGCAATACGGGCCCCCATCCAATACGGCTCAACTGGATCATGTTCTTTCCTTTTTTCTTATGATTTCAGGCTTATTCTTCAGGCACGATCACTGCCATTCCCGAGGCGACACAGTCTGTGCGCTTCTGGTTGCGGCATTGATGAAAAAGACGGGAGAACTCTTGCAGGAATTACGCACTCGTAGCGGCGACATCCGGTGTCGTCTAGTCCATATCCGGGCAGTGATGTCTAATCATGCGACATATCGTTAGGTCGCGAAAGGTTCAGGCGGGGGCAGACTCAAAAGTCGTGGACTGGTTCATGGTTCTGGCGTTACCAGCTATCCCCCTCTTTTTTATCTTTCGCGTCCTGTTCTGCTTTGCGCTGACGAATCTTCTCAAGCTTTTCTTTGGGGATTTTCATATTGGCCCCATCTCTGAGTAGCAGCAGGCTTCCCACAATCATCGCGAATGCGGCGAGTATAAACAGCCAGCCAATCATTGGCATGTCGATATCTCCTTGAGGTGGCTTTTCATCAGTGTACACCCTCAGCGCTCACTGTCATCAATGTGCCTTGAGGTACAAGCGCCTTGTCGATACATTCCCCGCTCCGTATCATTGCCGGCAATCATCTTGGATCTTCTCCTTCCGGATAAAAACGCCGATGCGCAAACAGTTTGATGTCACCGTAGACCAGAGCACGACGGCTGTAGATGCGCTTGCAGACGCCTCGGGCCTGCCCAAGCAGCGCATCAAGGATGCCATGGCCAAGGGCGCGTGCTGGTGGACTCAGAAGGGAAAGCAGGTGCGTTTACGCAAGGCCAAGCGGGAACTGAAACCCGGTACCCGTATTCAGCTGTTCTACGATGATCAGGTGCTCGCGCGCAAGCCGGAAGCTCCGACGCTGCTGGAGAACAAAGGTCGTTACAGTGTCTGGTTCAAACCCCGCGGGCTGTTATCACAAGGGTCTCAATGGGGCGACCATTGCAGCCTGCTGCGCCTGGCGGAAATTGAACTGAATGCACCCTGCTTTCTGGTACACCGCCTGGACGCCGACGCTGCAGGTCTGATGCTGATCGCCCATGACGGCAAGGCTGCGGCGGCCCTTTCAGAATTGTTTGCCGGGCGCGCCATGACCAAGACCTACCGGGCGCGGGTCGCCGGCAACCTGATGGCGGATGATCTTCGCCTCGACACGCCACTGGATGGCAAGGACTCAATCAGCCGCGTGACGACACTGAGCCGGGATGAAGAATCAGACACAACGGACGTGCAGGTAAGAATCGAAACCGGCCGTAAACACCAGATCCGTCGACACCTGGCTGGCATTGGCCACCCGATTGTGGGAGACCGGCTGTATGGCGCGGCATCTGCGGATGGCCTGCAACTCACCGCCGTTGAATTGGCTTTCCAATGTCCTATTACCCGAAACGCACAGGTATTCAGGCTTCCGGAACAGCGACCATAAACAAATAAGGCCAGCGTCTCGGCTGGCCTTATTCATAAGCTGTGATGGACGCTCAGGCGTTGTAAAAATCCCGATACCAGTCCACGAAGTTGGCAATGCCCTCTTCCACCGTGGTAGACGGCTTGTATCCCACATCGTTGATCAGGTCATCGACATTGGCGTAGGTGGCCGGCACGTCACCCGGTTGCAACGGCAGCAGATTCTTCTCAGCTTTCTTGCCCACCCGCTCCTCAATAATCTCGATAAAACGGGACAACTCCACAGGGTTATTACTGCCGATATTGTAGATTCGGTAAGGCCCCTTGCTGGTGCCCGGGTCCGGCTGGGCACCGCTCCAGTCCTGGTTCGGCTGGGCTACGTTGTCCAGAGTGCGGATAACGCCTTCGACGATGTCGTCGATGTAGGTGAAGTCCCGCTTGTGATGCCCGTGGTTAAACACGTCGATGGGCTCACCGGCCAGGATCCTTTTGGTAAAGATAAACAGCGCCATATCCGGCCGGCCCCAGGGTCCGTAAACAGTAAAGAACCGCAGCCCGGTGGTGGGCAGGTTGTACAGATGGCTGTATGTATGGGCCATCAGCTCGTTGGCTTTCTTGGACGCCGCGTACAGGCTCAGCGGGTGATCCACGTTATCGTGCACGGAGAATGGCATGGTCTCATTGGCCCCGTACACGGAGCTGCTGGAGGCATACACCAGGTGCTTGACCTCGTTATGACGGCAACCCTCAAGGATGTTCATGAAGCCGACCAGATTGGCATCCACATAGGCATGAGGGTTCTCCAGGGAATACCGGACCCCGGCCTGTGCCGCCAGGTGCACCACCCGTTCGGGCTTGTGCTCACGGAAAACCGCTTCCATGGCCTCGCGGTCGGCCACGTCCTGGCGTACTTCAGTGAAACCGGGCTTATTCAGCAGCCGGGCCAGGCGTGCTTCCTTGAGATTGACGTCGTAATAGTCGTTGACGTTGTCCACGCCAATCACTTCATCGCCACGATCGAGCAAACGGTGAGCAAGATGCGAGCCGATAAAGCCGGCGGTTCCCGTAACGAGGATTTTCAAGATCTGTTCTCCATGAAAAATGGCGCCCGAAGGCGCCTTTTAGCGGTCCTGGTCAGAACGCCACGCCAACACTGGCGAAGGGTCCGGACATTTCGACATCCAGTTTGTCGTCATCATCTTCATAGTCGATGGCCATCTGACGATAGCCCGCCCGCAGCTGCAGCATGGCGAATTCGTACTGGCCATAAGCGTTGAAGTCGTGCAGTGAGTCGCCGCTGTAGCTGATGAAATTGCCCTCGGCACCTACGGACACGCCAGTTAACGGCAGGTCAAAACGGGCGGCGAGGTAGCCCATAGGGACGACGGCGTCGACGGAGGTTTTACTGACATTGGCAATATCATTCACGTCCCGCAGAACCAGCTCACCATCAAAATTTCTGGCGGTCAGGCCCAGATCGAGATTCACCCAGTTATCAAGCACTTCGTAGTACAGGGTGACGTCCAGTTGGTCGATATCCAGATCCGAACGAACCGGAGCTCCTGGAAGAATTCCATCAAACTCTTCCAGCCCGATCTCACCACGCCCACTCTGGGAAATGCTGGTGTAATTCAACCGGACGTTCGGCAGCACCGGAATCGGATGCTCGAAAAACGCCGTGAAGTTCGCGTTGCTGTCGCTGTCGAGGTTGAGATCCTTTTCAATATCAACGGCCGAATCCTTGTTGACCACTTCGCCAGAGAAATCGGAATCCCAATAGCTAACGTTGGCGCCAACGCCCAGTACATCAGCATTGGCCAGCGGCGCGGCCAAAGCCAGTGAGCCACCTACAACAATCATCAGTTTACGCATAACGCACCCGTTTTTTGTGGTTGTATTGCCCGGTCAGTCAAACTTTATGCCGAGACGACGACCGACTTCTTCATAGGTTTCGATCACTTCACCAAGGCCCTGGCGGAAGCGATCCTTGTCCATCTTCTTGCGGGTTTCCTTGTCCCAGATACGACAGCCATCGGGGCTGAATTCGTCACCCAGAACGATCTGGCCACCACTGCGGCCGAATTCCAGCTTATAGTCCACCAGCAGCATGCCGGCGTCGTCAAACAGTTTTTTCAGTACGTCGTTGACCTTATAGGTCAGCTCTTTCATCCGGGCCAGCTCATCGGCCTTGGCCCAGCCAAAGCTGACTGCCAGGGATTCGTTCACCATCGGGTCATGCAGGGCGTCGTTTTTCAGGAAGAGCTCAAAGGTGGGTGGGTTCAGCTCCTGGCCCTCTTCCACGCCCAGGCGACGGCACAGGCTGCCCGCAGACACGTTGCGTACCACACACTCAACCGGGATCATCTCAAGCTTCTTGACCAAAGACTCGGTATCAGACAGCAGTCCTTCGAAATGGGTAGGCACTCCGGCCGCTTCCAGCTTTTCCATGATGAAGGCATTGAACTTGTTGTTCACCATACCCTTGCGGTTCAGCTGTTCTTTCTTCTCTCCGTCAAAGGCCGAGGTATCGTCCCGGAACACCAGAACAAACCGCTCGGGATCGTCCGTGCGGTAAACCGATTTTGCCTTGCCGGCATAAAGCTCTTCGCGCTTTTCCATTACTTTCTCCAAACGGCCGGTGGCCACGGCCACCCCGTTAATCAATACAGATGTTCAAAGAGTCGGGTAAGCAGATCTGCTGAACTGCGCTCACCCTCGTAGCTGTCGTGCTGCTCGGCGGTAACGCTCATGGCGTCGGCACCCTGCTGAATCCGGATTGTGTGGG
Organism: Marinobacter nauticus; assembly: GCF_003634635.1. Lineage (GTDB taxonomy): Bacteria > Pseudomonadota > Gammaproteobacteria > Pseudomonadales > Oleiphilaceae > Marinobacter > Marinobacter nauticus. Next base: position 679,160 of record NZ_RBJB01000002.1, read on the forward strand.
TGTGGACCGGCTTTTCAGCATCGCTGAACCACGAGAACCAGCCCGGACTGCGTTCGCCTTCTGTGCGGAAATCCACCTGCAACCAGCCTTCGCTCCGGTTCAGATCCAGTACCGGCAGCCCCATTTCCTCCAGGGAACGATTGACCTCTGCCCAGGTACGGCCGAAGTCCAGCTCTACCCGAATGGCAACCGCTTCTTCCTGTTCAGACTGCAAGCGTACCAAAGGCTTGGAGACCATGCCCGAGGCCGCCCGCGAGAAGGATTTGTTGTCCTCACGCTGTTTGAGGAAATCCCCCAGCTCGGCCAGCAGCGCCCGCTGGTGTTGCTCGGAGGTTGCATCGGCACCGGTGTCACTGTCCCAGGGCATGAGTTCTTCCGGGGCTTGCTCCAGCTCCAGAATACGCACGCGGATTTCGGTGGTTTTACGACGGATGCCTGGTGCCAGGCGGGCCTGCATCACCACTTTGGGTTCTGTTGCGGTCGGACTGTCAGCGAGCCCCAGCAGCGTTCGGCTGCGCTTGCTGAAGTTTGCCAGTTCACTCTGGAGAATCCCCAGTTGCGGGCTGTCATGGGCAATGCCCAGGCCGCTTTCATTCATCCAAGCACTGACCACGGGCCAGAGTCGGCCCGGCACCTCATTGACCAGCAACCAGATACGGCCGTCCAACTCTTCAATCACATAGTTTTCATCCAGAATCTCGGATGTCATATCTGGCGGACGGGGAATCGACGACGGGTAAAGATTGCGGGAATCGGCCGTGTTGATCGACCGTATCGGCATGGTCTCGCTCAGCCGGGAGCTGTCGAGACCGTCAGGCACCTGAATCGGCTCGCCTTCCGGTGCGTTGACATAGCCTTCGGAACGATCATCGATCAGGCTGCAACCGGCCAGGGCACTGGCAAGCACCAGCGCCGAAACAGGTCGAACGAACAAAACGGTTTTCTTACGGGCTCTTGCAGGAACCTGCATCGGGTTACTCCGGTTAACGGTAACGGTGGCCTCAGAGAACACCTGAGGCCTTGAGCGCGTCTTCCACCTCGCCGTGGAACTTCTCGCTGAGCGGCGTCAGAGGCAGACGAATGCCCTCACCGATCATGCCCATGCGGTACAGCGCCCATTTTACCGGAATCGGGTTGGCTTCCAGGAACAGCTTGCGATTAAGCGGCATCAGCAGTTCGTTCAAGCGACGGGTTTCGTCTTCGTTGCCCGCAATGGCTGCTTCACAGAGCTCAGCCATGGCTTTCGGAGCAACGTTGGCCGTTACCGAAACATTACCTTTTGCGCCCGCCAGCATCAGATCCGCCGCTGTGGCGTCGTCACCGGAATACACCGCAAGGCGGCCACCCAGGGCTTCGATCAGCTCGGCGCCACGGGGAATGTTCCCGGTCGCATCCTTGATACCAACGATATTGGGGATATCGGCCAGGCGAACCACCGTCTCGTTCAACATATCGCAGGCAGTGCGGCCCGGTACGTTGTACAGAATCTGGTTCATGCCCGGTACCGCTTCCGCGATAGCCTTGAAGTGCTGATACAGGCCTTCCTGAGTCGGCTTGTTGTAGTAAGGCACCACGAGCAGACAGGCATCGGCACCGAGTTTGTGGGCTTCGGTGGTCAATTCGATTGCTTCGCGCGTACTGTTACCACCGGTACCGGCAATAACGGGAATCCGGCCGTTTACACGTTTTATGATGTGCCCGATCGTCCGGATGTGTTCCTCCGGATCCAGGGTTGCGGATTCGCCAGTGGTGCCCACAGCAACAATGCCATGGGTGCCGTTTTCGATATGAAAGTCCACCAGCTTGTCCAGATCCTCCCAGTGAATATCACCGTTTGGATACATGGGCGTGACCAGTGCGACAAGGCTACCCGTAATCATAAAAGCTCCGTCCGAATAAAACCGATATGGTAATGTTGGGCTCGAACTGACACAAGGGAATTAAAGGAGATGTCATGTCATCCGTAGCATTGAATCAACCCGTGCCAGAATTTCAGGCTGAGGCCACTGGCGACCAGACCGTTCGCCTGAGCGACCTGAAAGGCCGGAACATCGTTATTTATTTCTATCCGAAAGACAATACACCGGGCTGCACCACCGAGGGCCAGGACTTCCGGGACAGAATGGAAGCCTTCGCTGCCGAGGACACCGAGATATTCGGCGTCTCGCGGGATGGCCTGAAAGCCCATGATAACTTCCGGGCGAAATACAGCTTTCCGTTCCACCTGATTTCCGACAAGGACGAATCCCTGTGCAAGCTGTTCGACGTCATCAAGCTCAAGAAGCTTTATGGCAAGGAGCACCTTGGCATTGAACGCAGCACCTTCCTGATCGACAAGGAAGGCGTGCTGCGCAGGGAATGGCGCGGCGTCAAGGTAAAAGGGCACGCCGACGAGGTGCTGGAAGCCGTCAAAGCCCTTTAACGCCCTATTCCGCAATGGCTGGTGGCGGAGGCGACTCCTTCACCGGCCAGGCGGCGAAGACCGCTTTCAGCATCGTCGCCAGCGGAATCGCAAAAAACACGCCCCACAAGCCCCAGATTCCGCCAAAGAACAGTACGGCAACAATAATCGCCACCGGGTGCAGGTTGTTCACTTCCGAGAACAGAATCGGTACCAGGACATTGCCATCAAGCGCCTGAATAATGCCGTAGATAACCATGACCCAGATAAAATGGCTGCCCCAGCCGAACGCAAACAGGCCGATCACTGCCACCGGAATGGTGACCACCGCAGCGCCAATGTAGGGAATCACCACGCTCAGCCCCACCAACAGGGAAAGCAATGCCGCATATGGCATACCGAGAAACTTGAAGGCGACATAGGTGACGCCACCCACTATCAGGATCTCCACCGCCTTGCCACGGACGTAGTTGGCACATTGCAGATTAACCTCGTGCCAGATGCGAACCATCATTGGTCGCTGCGGAGGTAGCAGGCGGGCAAATGAGTTCACCAGGACCCGACGGTCTTTCAGAAAGAAAAAGACCAGGATAGGCACCAGAACCATGTAGATCAGCAAGGCCACAAGGTCCGGAATGCTGGAGAGCGAGAAAGACACCAGCCATTGAGTCAGGTGCCCTACTTCGGCCGAGATCTGCTGATACATGGTATTCACAGATTCAGCAGAAACCAGATGCGGATATTGTTGCGGCAGAACCTCCAGATAGGACTGCAGCTCGCGGATGATCCGTGGCGCTTCGCCGGCAAGGGTACTCAGCTGGGTCCAGATCAACGGCAACAAACCGAAGATAAAACCCACCAGCACGCCCAGAAACACCACAAACACGCCAATCACGGCGATCAGCTCAGGCACACCCATCCGGTTCAGTTTTGACACCAGTCCCTGCAGAATGAACGCGACAATCAGGGAAGCGATGGCCGGCGCCAGCATGGCCCCGAACCAGATGATAAAGACAGTGCCTGTCACCAGCAGCAAAAACAGGATGACGGCTTCTTCGTCTGAAAAATACTTGTGGGCTAGACCGCGCAGAATTCTGACCATGAATGACTCCGGAAATTAACCGCCGCACTTTATCACGAAACGGTATTCCCCATTACTCTCCGATTGGCTGACAAGCGTATGGGCCGACAACGCCAGCCAGGCAGGTATGTCCCTCAGTGAGCCGGTATCCGTGGCGACAACCACCAATTCCTCCCCGGGCGTCATGGAGTTGAGTTCCAGCTTGGTTTTCAGCAGCGGCATGGGACAACGCAGGCCGCTGGCATCCAGGGTTCTGTCAGCCATAATCAGCATTTACCATTACGTTTCATACAGTAATCAGGCAGGCATTATGCCGCTGGTGTTACTCTATTGCATCACAAGAGTTGGTAATACTCCGGAGAACTTGCCGGCTGCCGCCTTGTCAAACGGGCAACACGAATTCGAGGCATCCTCAGACATATGAAGTACCAGAACGAAGGCCAACACCGCTCCCCCTGGGCCCTGATCGTTTTTCTGGCGCTCAGCATGGCGGTCACCAGCCCGGCCACACGCGCGCAGTCGTCAGACCTGCCAAGCATCGGCGGTAGCGGCGGCCTGATCTCCGGACAGATGGAAGCTGATATTGGCCAACAGGTTATGGCCTCCATTCGCCGTTCAGCCCCGCAACTTCAGGACCCACTGGTCTACGACTACCTGAGCGCGATCATTTATCGTCTGGTGCCGTCCGCACCGCTGGATAATCGCGACCTTAAACTGGTGCTGATTGACAGCCCGGCCATCAACGCTTTCGCCGTGCCCGGCGGCGTAGTAGGCGTAAATGGGGGCCTGTTTCTGAACGCCGCCACCGAACAACAGTTTGCCTCGGTCCTGGCCCACGAACTGGCCCACCTCAGCCAGCGCCATTTTGCTCGCCGAATGCAGCAACAGGAAACCAGCGCTCCGTTAACCCTGGCCGGCATGATCGCCGGTATCGTGCTTTCTGCGGTTACCCAGTCAGACATTGGCATTGCCGCCATCGCCGGCACCCAGGCCATGGCTGTGCAGAACATGCTGGCCTACAGCCGCTCCCACGAACAGGAAGCCGACCGGGTTGGCATGGACATCCTGGCCAGTGCCGGCATGGACCCGAGAGGTATGCCCGAGATGTTCGAAATCATGATGAGACAGAACCGCCTGCAGGGAAATCGCCTGCCGGAATACCTTTCCACTCACCCGCTGACCCAGAACCGGGTTGCCGACACCCGCAACCGGGCCGAACAATACCCTGATACCCGGGTGCAGGACGGACAGGAATATCACCTGGTTCGCAGCCGCCTGCAGGTGCATTACAGCGAATCCCCGGAAACGGCGATAGAAACGTTCGAGGCTTACCTGGCCCGGGAAGACGCCCAGCGCAACGATGCCATTCGCTACGGCCTGGCGGTGGCTTATCAGGAAAGCCGGCGCTATGAGAAGGCGGAGCAGCTAATGCGGGAATTATTGAAAGCCAACCCCGGGCGCATCACGTTCCAGGTATCACTGGCGGAAGTTCTGCTCAGCCAGAAACGGTATGCCGACGCCAGAGCGCTTATGCAGGAGGCCCTGGCGCGCAATCCCGGCAACTATCCAATAACATCCACACTGGCGGCCATCGAGATTGCCGATGGTAACGGCGCCGCCGCTGCCGACTACCTGAGGGAGCTGACTCGCCGCCTGCCCAGCCAGGAGCAACTGTGGCTGAGACTGGCCGAAGCCGAAGGTATGGCGCGGAATATTGTCGGCGTACACCGGGCGAGAGCGGAATACGATGTACTGATGGGCGATCTGAAATCAGCACAGCGGCAATTGCGCCAGGCCCAAGAGAAACTGCCAGCCGGCTCCGCCGAACGCCAGGTGGTGAGTGAGCGCCTTGGTGAGCTGACTAACCGGCTTCAGGCGCGCGAAGCCGGTTAGGAATAACCCCGAAGCCTTCAGGCGTTGCCGGCAGCCTTGAGGTTCATGTTGGCGGTAAAGTCCAGCATCCGGCGCAGCGGGCGCAGCGCGTCTTCTCGCAGCGCATCGTCCACATGCACTTCCTGGTCGCCATGTTCAAGCACGTGCAGCAGGTTCTCCAGGCCGTTCATGGCCATCCAGGGACAATGGGCACAGCTTCGGCAGGTTGCGCCGTTGCCGGCGGTGGGCGCCTCAATCAACGTTTTGTTCGGCGCCAGCTGTTGCATCTTGTAGAAAATGCCGTTGTCGGTTGCAACGATAAACTCTTCGTTCGGAAGCGTTTGCACCGCGTGAATCAGTTGCGAGGTGGAACCGACCACATCCGCCATCTGCACCACCGCATCGGGTGACTCCGGGTGCACCAGGATTGCTGCATCCGGGTACAGAGCCTTGAGGTCTTCCAGGCCACGGTACTTGAATTCCTCGTGCACGATGCAGGAGCCGTCCCACAGCAGAACGTCTGCGCCTGTGGTTTTCTGTACATAGCCGCCCAGGTGTTTGTCTGGCGCCCACAGGATTTTTTCACCTTTGGCGTCCAGATGCTCAACAATGGCCTGGGCGCAACTGGAGGTGACCACCCAATCCGCCCGGGCTTTCACCGCGGCCGAAGTATTGGCATAAACCACGACGGTGCGATCCGGGTGCTGATCACAGAACTCGGAGAACTCGTCTGCCGGGCAACCAACATCAAGCGAGCAAGTTGCCTCCAAAGTCGGCATCAGAACCTTTTTCTCCGGGTTCAGAATCTTTGCCGTCTCTCCCATGAAACGAACGCCGGCAACGACAACGGTGGAGGCCGGGTGCTGGTTACCGAAGCGCGCCATTTCCAGGGAATCCGCCACACAACCACCGGTCTCCTCTGCTAGCCGCTGGATGTCCGGGTCGGTGTAATAATGCGCTACCAGAACGGCATCCTTCTCCTTCAGAGCCACCTTGATCCTGGCCTCGAGATCAGCCTTCTCTGAGGCGCTCAGGGGCTTGGGCTCCGCCTGATGGGCGAGATGTTCCTGAACCAGAATGCGGTCTTGCGCTTTAGTCATCACTTATTCTCTGATTGACGTTAACGGCCAGAGTATATCACTTCTGCCTTTGGTTTCATGATCCTGCAATGTGGGTATGCCAGGCTGCAGGATAGCGTCCGTCCTGTGGGTATAGGTGGGTTCGTGCGGGCAAAAAAAAAGAGCCTTTCGGCTCTTTTTTCCGCAAACCCCGTGGTGACGGCTTGCCTTGTTGGTGGGTCGTGAAGGATTCGAACCTTCGACCAATTGGTTAAAAGCCAACTGCTCTACCAACTGAGCTAACGACCCCTAACTGGCTGTGCTGGCTTTTCATCCAGCGAACGCGCGGCCAAAACCTCGCACTCTGAATTTGGTGGGTCGTGAAGGATTCGAACCTTCGACCAATTGGTTAAAAGCCAACTGCTCTACCAACTGAGCTAACGACCCAAACGAGGCGCACATATTACTGATATTTTTTTGGTGATCAACCCCTTTTTTTCATGGTCGACCAACTTTTTTCAATGACCGATCAAGATCCGTGCAAGTTGACCAGATACCGATCAACCCTGGGCGGAATCAAGATACTTCTTCGCCAACTCTGCCGCCCCTGAATCGGGGTACTGCTCGACAACGGAGGTCATCCGACGCCGCGCCTCGTCTTTTTCGCCCAGGCGATCCAGGGTCACCCCCAGCTTGTACACAGCGTCCGGCGCCTTGCGATGATCACTATAGCGCGTCGCAACGATGGTAAAAGCCTGACGGGCCTGCTCCAGCTGGGGTTTCGCCAGATAGACTTCACCAAGCCAGTAATAGGCATTAACGGTGAGGTCGCCCTCGGGATAGGTATCCACAAACTCGTACAGGCGGGTTATCGCCGTGTCGTAGTCTTTCTTGTTGCGGATAAGGTCGATAATGTCGTTATAGGTTTTCTGCTCTTCCGGTTCCGGCGAGCGATACACCCGGGTCGGCTTCAGTCTTCCACTGTCTGCTGAAGCTCCCGCTGCAGCCGGCTGCTGTGCAGCACTGGCCCCGGACTCGACGGCCTTGGACAGCTCCAGTATCCGCTGATCCAGATCCACATAGCGGTCCCTGCCCTGCTGTTGCAGGCGACCAATCTGGTGCTGCTGTTCTTCAACCTGGCCACGCAGGTCTCGGACTTCGCGCTGCAGTTGCTGAATCATGTAGAACAGCTCTGCCGTGGCCTGGTTGTTGCCAGCCTTACGCTGGGCCTCGGAGCTGTTGTTCTGGAATGCGGGTGTGGACGACTGTGCATGGGCGACTCCCGCCAGGCCAAGGCCCAGCGGGATCAGCACGGCCGCCATGAGCTGTTTTCTCATGGATACGTCCGTCTAGGTCGGTTTTACTGGAATACCAGCTCTACGCGACGGTTCTGTGCCCAGGCACTTTCAGTGGAACCACGCACGGCCGGCTTTTCTTCACCATAGCTTACGGTTTCAATCTGGCCACGGGAAGCGCCGTTTACGATCAGGAAGCGCTGTACGGCGTTCGCGCGGCGCTCACCCAGAGCCAGGTTGTATTCCTTGGTGCCACGCTCATCCGCATGACCTTCCAGGCGTACCTGCTGACGCGGGTTGTCCGCCAGGTAGCGAGCGTGGGCAACCAGCACGTCACGGGCGTCCGGCTTGATTTCGGACGTATCGAAATCGAAGTAGAAGGTGGTGATGTCACGCAGGGCTTCCTGCTCGGCTTGCTCCTGAGCGGCCCGGCGCTCGTCATCGGTCAGCTCGGAGGCGGAAACGCCGGAGCCATCCGCACCACCGTAAACGGTAGAACCGCCATCCTGATCAATCGCGGCCACGTCAGAACCGTAAGCACCCTCTTCCATGTTCTCACCGGTGGAGCTACAACCAGCAACCAGGCCGGCGGACAGGAGCATGGCAAACGCTTTTGTAGAGAAAGACATCTTCATCACGTTATTTCCTCTTTTCAGGTCTTCGTTGAATTAATTCAGTTCAGTACATTTTCAGCGGGTAACCGGCCCCCAGGCCGGCTCCCGCACTTCGCCCTCGGAGGCCGGCAGGCTATACGCCGCACCTCCGTCTGCGGATACCACGGTCAGTACGCCTTCCCCGTTCTGACGGGTTGCGTAGATCAGCAACCTGCCATTGGGAGCCACACTGGGTGATTCATCGGAGCCGGTGCGGGTAATAACCGTCTCTTCGCCGGTCTCCAGGTTCGTTCTGGCAATATGGAAGGCACTGTCGCGCTGATGAACGTAATAGACATAGTCACCCGTGGGGCTCGGTCGCGGCCTTGCGTTGTAGCGACTGCCAAAGGTAATTCGACGCGGCTCAGCCCCCGGGCGTTCCATGTGATAGAGCTGCGGCCCACCGGAGCGATCAGAGGTAAAGTAGATACCCCGGTCGGCATGGTCCCATGCGGCTTCGGTATCAATCGCCCAATGGTCGGTCAAACGCGTCAGATTGCGGCTGGCAAGGTCCATTCGGTAAATCTCGGCGTTACCGTCACGGGAAAGCGTCATCAACAGGGAGCGGCCATCGGCCGACCAGGCCGGTGCCGAGTTCAGCCCCGGGAAGTCTGCGACCTTCTGGCGCTCACCGGTAGCCAGTTCGTGGACAAAAATAACCGGTTTGCCCGTCTCAAAGGAAACATAGGCCAGTTTCTTTCCATCCGGCGACCAGGCCGGTGACAGAATCGGCTCCCGGCTTTCCAACCGGACTTTGGAGCGCTTACCATCCACATCGCTGACCTGAAGCCGGTAACGGGTCTGCTCGCCCTCACCAGACACGGTGATGTAAGCCAGCTTGGTGGAGAATACACCGGGAGCTCCGGTAATAGCCTCATACACCCGGTCACTGATGTGGTGACCCAGCGATCGCAGGTTAGAGGCAGGAACTGCCGCCGTTTCACCAAGAATCCGCTTCTCCTGGTTAACATCAAACAACTCGTAGCGGGCCTGAATCCGATCACCATTGCGGGTCAGCTGCCCAACCAGCACATAGCGCTGCCCCAGCATGCGCCAGTCCCGGAAATACACCTCGGAGCGCTCAGAGGGAAGGCTCAGCATTTTTGATGGTTCTAGCGGACGAAACTCACCACTCATGGTCAGATCTGCCTGCACGATACTGCCCACCTTGTCCCCGGCGGGCATACTGCCACTTTCTGCGAACGGTACAACGGCAATCGGAATGGCCGACCCCGCACCTTCGGTAATACGGATCAACAGTTCCGCCCGGGCACTCAGAGATGCCGTTAAAAACAGCACCAGGCAGGCAATAACCGGTGTCTTCAGAAAGCTACCAGAGCAACGGGATCTGCTTTTCATAAACATTATCAACCTCACCGCAGTCTTTGCGGGTTGAATTCAATCGTGAACTGGCGGAAATAACGCTCAAACGTGTCACGATTATCCGGAATGGGATAGCGGTTCAATGATCGGACCGCACTCAGGGCCGAGTTATCAAACGCAGTGTTGCCACTGCTACCGACCAATTTCACACTGGCCAGTTCACCGGTGGGCAACAGTGTGATCTGCAACCTCGCCGTCATGTTTTCAGTCGCTGAGGACGGCGGATACCACGCCTGGCTTAACCGCTCGCGAATCAACGCCTGGTATTTCTCACTCTCGCTCAGCATCTGTGCTTCTCTGGCACGTGCTGCCGCGGCTTCCTGCTGGCGGCGGGCTTCCGCTTCACGCTCTTGCCTGGCCTGATCCGCCAGCGCTTCCAGCTGCTGTTCACGCAGGCGCCTCTCAGCCTCAAGACGTTTCCGCTCCGCCTCTTTGCGAGCTTCCTCTTCGCGGCGCTGGCGTTCAGCCTCTTCTTTCTTTCGCTGCTCTTCCTGACGGCGCTTTTCTTCCTCGGCCCGGCGTTTAGCTTCTTCTTGCCGCTTGCGCTCTTCCTCAGCTTTCTGCCGTTCCCGCTCTTTGGCTTCGGCTTCCGCTTTCTGGCGCGCCGCTTCACGCTCTCTGGCTTGCTTCTCTGCCAGCTCCTTTGCCTGCGCCTCTTGCTGACGACGCTCTTCTTCGCGCCTGCGAGCTTCTTCCTGAGCCTTCCGTTCCGCCTCCTGCCGGGCTTTTTCTTCAGCCTGGCGCTGGCGTTCAGCTTCTTCCTGCTCGCGCGCCTGTGCCTGCTTGCGCTCCTGCTCTTTATCCGCCTCGTCCTGCTCTTCCACCACCGGTGTCGGCCTTGGTTCAGGACTGATCAGCCGGGCCGAAATACTTCTGGGCTCCGGTTCTGGTGGCGTATTCCACGACCACCCGGCCAGAGCAATACCGAACACCAGCAGGTGCAGCCCTACCGAGACCGCCACCGGCGATTTCAGAGGTGCTTTTCCGGTACTGACGATGTCCCGCTTGTGGCCCTTCAAAATGTCACCATCATCCAATTACTGATTATCATTGGGCGCGTCGGTAATCAGGCCAATCCCGGTGGCCCCGGCAGCCTGAAGCTCAGCCATCAGGCGCACCACCACACCGTAGTCCACGTACTCATCGCCCCGGACGAGCACTTCACCGTTGCTCCGTTGGGACAGAATCTTTGCCACCTGGTTGCGCACCTCGTCCAGCGCCATCGGCTCGCTGGCGTCGTCACCCACTTCCAGGTAGTAGGCCCCATTACTATCCACAGACACGGTGATGGATTCCACGTCTTTGTCCTGCTGAATCGGATCGGAGGTTGTCTCCGGCAGATCCACCTTTACGCCCTGGGTAAGCATCGGTGCCGTCACCATGAAGATCACAAGAAGCACCAGCATCACATCGATGTAGGGGACTACGTTGATCTCAGACATCGGCTTGCGCCGTTGCTGAGGCATCATTCCCATACCTTTCATCTCGCTACACTCCTGTTACCGCCAGATGGCAACTCATGCTGCGGCCTGATCGCTGTTGTGGACCCGGCGATGCAGAATGCTGGAAAACTCTTCCGCAAAGGTTTCATAGTTCTTCAGCAAGGCGTCGGACATGGCCGAGAACCGGTTATAGGCAATGACCGCAGGGATGGCCGCGAACAGGCCCATGGCGGTGGCAATCAACGCTTCAGAGATACCCGGCGCCACCGTGGCCAGCGTGGCTTGCTGCACCTGCGCCAGACCGCGGAAGGAGTTCATGATGCCCCACACGGTACCGAACAGGCCAACGTAGGGGCTGGTGGAACCGACCGTGGCCAGGAACGGCAGATGGGTTTCCAGGCGCTCCTGCTCCCGGGAAAAAGCCACGCGCATGGCTCTTTGGGTACCTTCCATCACGGCGTCGGCATCCCTGCTCTGCTGACGAAGGCGGGAGAACTCTTTGAACCCTGCCCGGAACACAGACTCCATACCGGAAAACGGCGTTGGCACCGCACTCACTTCTTTGTAGAGCTGGCCCAGATCCATGCCGGACCAGAACCGGTCCTCAAATTCCAGCTGAGCCTGACGGGCTTTCCGGAAGACCTGCAGGCGCTGGAAAATCAGAGCCCAGGAGACGACCGATGCCAGCATCAGCAACAGCATGACCAACTGCACCAATATCCCTGCATTCGCAATCAGATGCCAGACTGACAGTTCCGTTTCCACTGTTCACTCCCAAGTAGTTTTGTAAATCTTTCAACAAATTATACGAAATTCTTAAGAATTTCCTGCATATTTTCCGGAAGACGCCGGGGTTTGCCGGTATCCAGTGCAACACAGGCCACACGGACGTCTGCATCACACAGTAACTGCCGATCATCCGCCCGATACACGCATTGCCGAAAGCCCATCCAGACCCGGGATGCCGCTTTCAGCTCAGCCGTAACCAGCAACTGATCATCCAGCTTCGCGGGCATCCGGAAGTGCAGATTCATCTTTTGCACCACGTAACTGATGTTGTGCTCCAGCCCCGCACGAAGCCCAACGCCCTGGCTACGGACCCACTCCGTTCTGGCACGCTCCATGTAGTGCAGGTATTTGGCATGAAAAACAATGCCACCGGCATCCGTATCTTCTATGTAGACCCGAACCGGCAGTTCAAAGCTGGCAGAGGGATCACTCAAAAAGGTCGTCCTCCCGACCGGATCTGGGCGGCACTACTCCGAAATGCTGGTAGGCATTCGACGTTACCATACGCCCTCTCGGTGTACGCACCATGTATCCCTGCTGAATCAGGAATGGCTCCAGTACGTCCTCAATGGTACCCCGCTCCTCACTGATTGCGGCCGCCAGACTCTCCACACCCACCGGGCCACCATCAAATTTCTCGATCATGGCCAGTAACAGGCGACGGTCCATGTGGTCAAAGCCCTGGCTGTCCACTTTCAGCATGTTCAGCGCCTGGTCGGCGATTTCCGCAGTGATATGGCCGTTGGATCGCACTTCCGCAAAATCCCTGACCCGGCGCAGCAGCCTGTTGGCAATCCTCGGGGTCCCCCGGGACCGGCGGGCAATCTCGAACGCCCCTGCCTCGTCGATTTCCACCGACGACAGCCGGGCCGAACGGGTAATGATATGGGTGAGGTCCTGGTGATTGTAGAACTCCAGGCGCTGGACAATGCCGAACCGGTCTCGCAGCGGCGACGTCAGCAGACCAGCACGTGTGGTTGCCCCCACCAGCGTAAACGGCGGCAGATCCAGCTTGATAGACCGTGCAGCTGGCCCTTCACCAATCATGATATCCAGCTGATAGTCTTCCATGGCCGGATAGAGCACTTCCTCCACCGCCGCACTCAGGCGATGGATCTCGTCGATAAACAGGACGTCACCTTCCTCGAGGTTGGTGAGCATGGCAGCCAGGTCTCCGGCCTTTTCCAGTACTGGGCCGGACGTCGTCTTGATCGAGACACCCATCTCATTGGCAATGATGTTGGCCAGAGTGGTTTTACCAAGCCCGGGAGGGCCGAAAATCAGCACATGATCCAGCGCTTCCTGGCGGCCCCGGGCAGCGGAGATAAAAATCTCCATCTGTTCGCGTACCGTAGGCTGGCCCACATACTCGGAAAGCAACGTCGGACGGATGGCCCGATCATGCACTTCCTCATATTCTCCGGCCTTGGCCGATATCAATCGGTCCGATTCAATCATGGCATTATCCGCTTGCTGGGAATAAACAACATGCCCGCTGGCTCACCCTGTAAGTCAGGTTGCACCAATTGTACAAAGGGGCGCTTGTGAGTCACGTTACGCTCTATACACATTGGTGTCATGGTTCTGTGGCCATAGCCGACACAAAAACGCCGGGTTGTTACCCGGCGGGAATCATATTCTTCAGGGCCAGACGTATCAGCGTTTCGCTGTTCATATCCGGGCCGGCCACCTTGCTGATCGCCTTGGCCGCCTCCTGGGGCTTGTAGCCAAGGGCAATCAATGCGGCCTCAGCCTCCTCCCGCGGGTCAGGCCCAGCCTGACTCGCCGTAGCCGCCCCGGCTCCAGTCGGCACATCGGGCTGAGACGGGACGAACTGCCCTTCCAGCTGCCCTATCCTGTCGGCCATTTCAATCAACAGCCTCTCGGCCGTTTTTTTGCCGACACCGGGCAGCTTAACCAGCGAATTCGCGTCCCGAGCCTCGACACAGCGGATGAATTGCTGTGCATCCAGGCCCGACAGAATGCCCACCGCAAGTTTGGGCCCAACACCGTTAACCTTGATCAGCAGCCGGAACAGATTTCGATCCAGACGGGAGGCAAAACCATAAAGGCTCTGGGCGTCTTCACGAACGGCGAAATGGGTATGAAGGGTCACTTCCTGCCCGGTCTCGGGCAGATGAAAAAACGTGGTGTAGGGAATGTCAATTTCGTAACCCAGGCCGGAACATTCCACCAATGCCTGCCCGGGAGACTTTTCAATCAGCATTCCTCGGATTCGACCAATCAAACGGGCTCTCCTGTCGCGGCAAACCGCCGCTTATGGTTGGCGTACGCGGCCGCTTCTGACCTTACCTCCGGTCCTGGCCATACGTAATACACTCTGGTTCATATGGGCATGGCAGAGGGCAATGGCCAGGGCATCGGCGGCATCCGCCTGTGGTTTTCGGGACAGCCCCAGAAGCGCCTGCACCATGTGCTGCACCTGGGATTTATCCGCTCCACCAGTACCCACCACCGCCTGCTTCACCTGCCGGGCAGAATACTCATGGACTGCCAGGCCACTGTTGGCGGCACTGACGATTGCAGCTCCCCTTGCCTGACCGAGCTTCAGGGCCGAGTCCGGGTTGCGCGCCATGAACACCTGCTCAATAGCGAACTCCTCCGGGCGATATTCGCCAATCAGCACGGCGAGACTGTGGAAAATAGTCTGCAGCCTCTCCGCCATTGGCTTTTCACCTACTCGGATGCAGCCACTGTCGAGGTACTCAAGAAGCCGGCCTTCAGAACGAATAAGACCGTAGCCGGTGATGCGGGAGCCGGGGTCTACCCCCAGGATGATTGCCATCCGCCTGCCCTCGGAAGTGAGAGAGTCTGGCCGTGCCGGAGATGGCGCGCCACCTCCGGCATCGTGCCTTTACTCTTTATCTTGTGCCTTGTTGCCTTCAACGGCTTTAGCAGAACGGCGCAGACGAATATGCAGCTCCTTCAGCTGCTTCTCGTCTACCTCGCCCGGCGCCTGAGTCATCAGACAGGTGGCGCTCTGGGTTTTCGGGAAAGCGATGACGTCGCGGATTGACGAAGAACCGGTCATCAGCATCACCAGACGATCCAGACCAAAGGCCAGACCACCGTGAGGCGGGCAACCAAATTTCAGGGCATCCAGCAGGAAGCCAAACTTGGCACGAGCCTCTTCCTCTTCGATACCCAGGATACGGAACACCGCTTCCTGCATTTTCTCGTCGTGGATACGGATAGAACCACCGCCCAGCTCGGTACCATTGAGCACCATGTCATAGGCACGGGACAAGGCGTTCGCCGGGTCTGCTGCCAGATCTTCCGGACTGCAGGACGGTGCTGTGAAGGGGTGGTGAATGGCGGTCAGATTGCCATCCGGCAGCTCCTCGAACATCGGGAAGTCCACAACCCACATTGGCGCCCACTCGCAGGTAAGCATGTTGAGGTCGTGTCCTACCTTGATACGCAGAGCGCCCAGGGCTTCATTCACGACGATAGCCTTATCGGCGCCGAAGAAGACGATATCGCCATCTTCCGCACCTACGCGCTCCATGATGGCCAGGGCAACGTCATCACCCAGGAACTTCACTATCGGAGACTGCAGGCCTTCGGCACCCTTGGCAAGTTCGTTCACCTTGATGTAGGCCAGACCCTTGGCACCGTAAATACCAACAAATTTGGTGTAGTCATCAATCTGTTTACGGGTCAGCTCAGCGCCCTTGGGCACGCGAAGGGCGGCGACACGGCCTTTCGGATCTTTGGCGGGACCTGCGAACACCTTGAAGTCCACGCTTTCCACCAGATCACCCACATCCTGAAGTTCCAGAGGGATACGCAAGTCCGGCTTGTCGCTGCCGTAACGCTGCATGGCTTCAGAATACGGCATGCGCGGAAACTCCGGCAGCTCAACATCCAGCACATCCTTGAACAGGGAACGAATCATTTCCTCGTTCAGGCCCATCAGGGTTTCTTCATCGATGAAAGAAGCCTCGATGTCCACCTGGGTAAACTCGGGCTGACGATCGGCGCGCAGATCCTCATCGCGGAAACACTTGGCAATCTGGTAGTAGCGATCTACACCAGACACCATCAGCAACTGCTTGAACAGCTGCGGCGACTGTGGCAGAGCGAAGAAGGAACCTTCGTGGGTACGGCTTGGTACCAGGTAGTCACGGGCACCTTCCGGGGTGGCACGGGTCAGAATCGGGGTTTCCACATCCATGAATCCGCGGCTGTCCAGGAAGTTCCGGATGTAGCTGGTCACACGGGAGCGGAACCGCAGACGGTTGATCATCTCCGGACGACGCAGATCTACGAACCGGTAGCGGAGGCGAACATCCTCGCCCACGTCGACGTGCTCATCCAGCGGGAACGGCGGGGTGGCGGCTGCGTTCAGAATGACCAGCTCTTTGCCCAACAGCTCGACCTGGCCAGTGGGCATGTTGTTGTTCTCGGTACCCGCGGGGCGACGACGAACGCGGCCGGTCACCTTGATAACAAATTCGCTGCGGACTTTCTCCGCCAGAGCAAAACTTTCAGGGGTGTCCGGATCGACCACAACCTGAGACATGCCATCCCGATCTCGCAGATCCAGAAAGATGACCCCACCGTGGTCACGGCGGCGGTGTACCCATCCGCAGAGTGTGACTTCCTGATCGATGTGAGATTCGTTAATCCCACCGCAATAATGGCTGCGCATATCGGTTCCCGTTCGTTCTGAATGTGTTCGCGTTGAATCAAAGAATTTGGGCGGCTATAGCCGAAAAGCCGCCCATTATAAACACAATGGCTTTGAAAATCAGGCGTCCGGAAACAGAATTGACACCGGATATCCGGCAGCGGGATGACTATCAAAAAACCGGGGGCTAGAATGCATGGTTTGACCGGACCATGGAGTAAGACGTTGGCCACCCGAGCGGAACAGAAACTGAAAACCCGTCGAGCACTGATGGACGCTGCCCTCGCCCAACTGAGCGCAGACCGGGGCTTTGGCAGCCTGAGTTTGCGGGAAGTCGCCCGGGAGGCCGGCATTGCCCCCACATCCTTTTATCGGCACTTCGCCGAGCTGGACGAGCTTGGCCTGGCCCTGGTGGACGAAGGCGGCGTGGCTCTGCGGCAGCTGATGCGCCAGGCCCGTAAACGTATTGCCCGGGACGGCAGTGCAATTTCCACCTCGGTGGACACCTTCATGGAGTACCTGGGTAACAACGCCAACCTGTTCCGCCTGATGCTGAGGGAGCGCACCGGCGTATCCAAGCCTTTCCGGACGGCGGTGAAAGCAGAAATCGACCATTTCGTAACGGAGCTGGCCGACGATCTTGGCCGGTTTGCCGACGAACAGAACAAACCCCTGGCGGAAGCCAGGATTGTCGCCGAAGCCATGGTCACACTGGTCTTCAATCAAGGCGCCGAGGCGCTGGATGCAACCCCGAAAGAGCGAGAAGAACTCAAGCAGAAATTGAAAACCGAGCTGAGAATGATTCTGGTGGGTTCCCAGACCCTGGCCCAGTGGCAGCAGGGTCTGGATTGAGCTACTAAATCTTAGGCAAGTTGCTCAAGTAGCGGCTGCAGCTTTGCTTTCACACTGACTAGCTGCTCTTCTGTGTAAGGTACAGGAGGCTGCTTGCCCCACACCGGGCCCGGCCAGGCCGGGTCGCCCTGATAGCGGACAATATGATGCAAGTGCAACTGGGGCACCATATTGCCCAGCGCTGCCACATTCATCTTGTCTCCCGCAAACAGATCCATCATCCCCTCACTCAGCACCGAGGACTCCGCCAGCAATTGTTGCTGCTGTTCGCTCGCCAACTGGTAGATTTCCCGGATGCCGGATACCCGGGGCACCAGAATGATCCAGGGCCAGGTGCTGTCGTTCATCAGCAAGACATCGCAAAGACGACTCTCTCCCAGCTTGTGGGTATCCGCCGCCAAACGCTCATGAAGCTGGAACATCAACACCCTCCCCGACCATCAGACCGCTGAATGGAACTGGTTACGGCCGCGGCCAATGGCGTAGTAGATCAGGCCATGACGCTCCAGCATTTCCGGCTCGTACAGGTTGCGGCCGTCAAACACCACCGGCTCACTCAAGGTGGAGGCAATCACATCAAAGTCCGGTGAGCGGAACTCTTTCCACTCGGTGCAGATCACCAGTACGTCAGCACCCTTCAACGCCTGTTCTTTGGTACCGCACAAAGTCAGTCCGTCGTGATCCCCGTAGATGCGCTGGGTTTCCTCCATGGCTTCCGGATCGAAAGCCTGCACCTTCGCACCGGCTTTCCAGAGATCTTCCATCAGGGTGCGGGAAGATGCTTCGCGCATGTCATCTGTGTTGGGCTTGAACGCCAGACCCCAGAGCGCCACGGTCTTGCCCTTCAGATCACCCTGAAAGTAGTGCGAGACCTTGTCGAACAGCACATGCTTCTGGGCATAGTTCACTGCTTCCACCGCGTTCAGCAGCTTGGACTCGTAGTCGCAGTCGCGGGCGGTGCGAGCCAGGGCCTGCACATCTTTCGGGAAGCAGGAACCGCCGTAACCGCAACCCGGGTAGATAAAGTGGTAACCGATACGCGGATCCGAACCGATACCCCGGCGCACTTCTTCAATATCCGCGCCCAGCCGCTCGGCCAGGTTTGCCACTTCGTTCATGAAGCTGATCTTGGTGGCCAGCATGGCATTGGCCGCGTACTTGGTCAGCTCAGCAGAACGGATGTCCATGAAGATCATGCGATCGTGGTTGCGGTTGAACGGGTAGTACACTTCCCGCAACAAATCCGCCGCCTTTTCGCTCTCGGTGCCGACCACAATCCTGTCCGGCTTCATGAAATCGTTGATGGCAGCACCTTCTTTCAGGAATTCCGGATTGGACACCACATCAAAATCCAGTTCCAACCCCCGCTTGTCCAGCTGGGCACGAACCGCCGCCTTTACTTTGTCGCCAGTCCCGACCGGTACGGTGGACTTGTCCACCACCACCTTGTAATCCTCCATGTGCTGCCCAATGGATTTCGCCACTGCCAGAACATACTGAAGGTCCGCAGAACCATCTTCATCCGGTGGCGTGCCAACGGCGATAAACTGAAGGGTACCGTGCTTGACCGCTTCCTCGGTGTCCGTGGTAAATGCCAGGCGACCTGCCTCAACGGTGTGCTTGACGATGTTGTCCAGGCCTGGCTCGTAAATAGGAATCTGGCCGTTCTTCAGTTTTTCGATCTTGCCCTGGTCCACATCCATGCACAGCACGTGGTGCCCGACATCCGCCAGACAGGCGCCGGTCACAAGGCCGACATAACCGGTTCCGAAAATCGTAATCTTCATGCAACTCTTCCTGAAAATTTAGAATGAAAACTGTCAGTGGCCTGCTTTCTTTTGCTGCCAGATCTTTTCCCAGGCCAGCGCGGTCCGCACAATGGTATTCAGATCATCAAAATCCGGCTGCCAGCCCAGAACACTCTTGATCCGTGTGTTATCGGCCATCAGCGCAGCCGGGTCGCCGGCTCGGCGTCCGGTTTCCTGTACCGGGAAGTCAACACCGGACTCGGTTTTCACCACATCAATCACTTCACGCACAGTGAAGCCACGACCATAGCCGCAATTAAGCACCTGAGACTCACCGCCTTTGGCCATATAATCCAGCGCCATAACATGGGCCTTGGCCAGATCTTCCACATGGATGTAGTCGCGGACACAGGTGCCGTCACGGGTCTCGTAGTCGGTGCCAAACACGCTCATACCATCTCTCTGCCCGGTCACGCACTCGCAGGCTACCTTGATCAGGTGCGTTGCCTCCGGCGTTGCCTGCCCCAACAAGCCGTCCGGGTTGGCGCCGGCCACATTGAAATAACGCAGAATCACGTAATTCAGACTGCTGGCAGCGGCGAGGTCCATCATCATGCGCTCGCTCATCATTTTCGAGGCACCGTAGGGGTTGATGGGCGCCAGCGGAAGGTCTTCCGTCAGTACGGTTTGTTCGGGCATACCGTAAACCGCTGCGGTGGAGGAAAACACCATGTAGGGAACCTGATAGCGCTCAACCATCTTGAGAAGATTCAGGGTGTTACGGGTGTTATTGCTGTAATACTTGAGGGGGTTGGCAACCGATTCCGGCACCACAATATTGGCGGCAAAATGCAGCACCGCCTCGAATCTGTGTTCGGAGAACACCGCTTCAAGCGCCTGCTCATCGGCGAGATCACCCACCACCAACTCGCCGGCGGTCACGGCCCAGCGATAACCGGTAGACAAGTTATCAAAAACGACAATGTCGTGACCTGCCGCCGCCAGTTGACGCACAACGTGACTGCCAATATACCCGGCGCCACCCGTTACCAATACTTTCATGGAGCTTCGCTTCCCTTCCCTGAGTGTTGTTTGCGACGTTGCCGGATTTCACGGCGACGCCGGCTGAAAAATTCAGATATCACCTGACCACACTGCTCTGCCATCACCCCGGCGGAAACCTCTACCCGCCAGTTCAGGTGCGGTTCTTCCAGGGTTCGCCTGGCTGATTCCACAGCTCCGGCCTTGGGCTCCAGAGCGCCAAATACCAACCGGCTGACGCGACTGTGAACGATCGCGCCGACACACATGGTGCAGGGCTCCAGTGTCACGTACAAGGTGGCACCGGCCAATCGATAATTGCCAACCCGGGCCGCCGCATCCCGTAACGCCCGGATTTCCGCATGGGCCGTAGGGTCACAGCCGGAAATCGGTGCATTGAAGCCCGCACCCACTTCCTTGCCATCAAGCACAACCACGGCCCCTACCGGCACTTCACCGACAGCATCCGCCTGGCTGGCCAGAGCCAGCGCCCGGGCCATCCAGAATTCATCTTCAGCGGCTGTCGTCACCGTCAAACAGCTCCCAGCCGATTATTCCCACTCAATGGTTGCAGGCGGCTTGGAGGAGATGTCGTAGGTTACCCGCGAAACACCGGAGATTTCGTTGATAATCCGGTTTGACACCGTTTCAAGCAATTCATATGGCAGGCGCGCCCAGCGAGCCGTCATGAAGTCGACAGTTTCAACCGCGCGAATCGCAATGACATATTCATAGCGGCGGGCATCACCCACTACACCCACCGATTTCACCGGCAGGAAGACGGCAAACGCCTGACTGGTCTTGTGGTATAGGTCAGCACGGTGCAGTTCTTCCAGGAAGATCGCGTCGGCACGACGCAGAATGTCCGCATACTCTTTCTTGACCTCGCCGAGGATACGAACGCCCAGCCCCGGCCCCGGGAACGGATGGCGATAAACCATGTCATATGGCAGACCCAGCTCAAGGCCGATCCGGCGCACTTCGTCTTTAAACAGCTCACGCAGGGGCTCGACCAGCTTCATCTTCATGGTTTCCGGCAGGCCACCCACATTGTGATGGGACTTGATGACGTGAGCTTTACCGGTTTTGGACGCCGCAGATTCGATCACGTCCGGGTAAATTGTGCCCTGGGCAAGCCAGTTCACGTCTTTGATATTGGCCGCTTCGTCGTCGAACACGTCAATGAAAGTATTACCGATGATCTTGCGCTTCTGCTCCGGATCGTTCACGCCCTTGAGCTTGGACAGGAACAGGTCTTCAGCGTCTACACGGATAACCTTAACGCCCATGTTACTGGCAAACATGTCCATCACCTGATCGCCTTCGTGCAGGCGCAGCAGGCCGTTGTCCACGAACACGCAGGTAAGCTGGTCACCGATGGCTTTGTGCAACAACGCCGCCGTAACCGAAGAATCCACACCACCGGACAGGCCCAGCAACACCTTGTCGCTGCCGACCTGCTCCCGGATCTGACGAACCGCGTCATCCACGATTTTTGCCGGCGTCCAGAGGGCTTCACAGCCACAGATGGTCATCACGAAGTGTTCCAGGATACGCTTGCCTTGCAGCGTATGCGTCACTTCCGGGTGAAACTGAACACCGAACAGGCCGCGACTCAGATCCTGCATGGCTGCAATCGGCGCACTTTCAGTGGAAGCCAGCAGTTCAAAACCTTCCGGCATGGCCACCACTTTGTCACCGTGGCTCATCCACACATCCAGCAGGGACTCACCGGCCGGCGTGAGGTGGTCTGTGATATCCGCCAGCAATGGTCCCTTCGCCCGCACTTTCACCTGGGCGTAACCAAACTCCCGCTTCTCGGAACTGGCTACCCGACCGCCTAGCTGCTCTGCCATGGTCTGCATGCCGTAGCAGATACCCAGCACCGGAATACCACGATCGAACAGACCTTCCGGGGCACGCGGGCCACCGAGCTGGGTGACCGATTCCGGGCCGCCCGCCAGAATAATACCCTGGGGATTGAACTCGTTAAGTTCGTCATCGGTGATATCGAATGCCTTGATCTCGCAGTAAACCCCGATTTCACGAACGCGACGAGCGATCAACTGGGTGTACTGGGAACCGAAATCGAGAATCAGGATACGGTGGTCGTGAATGTTCTGGGCCATGGAGTCCTCGGGCTGTAAAGAAACAACGCGGCCCGGAAACCGGGCCGCGTCTGATCAGGCAAAGATTAACCGATTCGGTAGTTGGGCGCTTCTTTGGTGATGGTCACATCGTGGACGTGACTCTCACGCATACCGGCATTGGTAATGCGAACAAACTCGGGCTTGGTACGCATTTCGTCCATGGTGGCGCTACCGGTGTAGCCCATGGAGGCCCGGATACCGCCAACCAGTTGATGCACGATATTACGCATCGGGCCTTTACAGGCCACGCGGCCTTCAATGCCCTCCGGCACCAGTTTCTCGATGCCTTTGCTGGCATCCTGGAAATAACGGTCGCTGGAACCCTGCCCCATGGCGCCGATAGAGCCCATGCCGCGATACGCTTTGTAGCTGCGGCCCTGGAACAGTTCGACTTCACCCGGAGCCTCATCGGTGCCTGCCAGCAGGCTGCCGATCATGACGCAGTGAGCGCCAGCAGCAATGGCCTTGGCGATGTCTCCGGAGAAGCGGATACCGCCGTCTGCAATCAGTGGCACACCGCGGTCCTTCAGGGCAGCGGCGACATTGGAAACCGCAGAAATCTGGGGCACACCAATGCCGGCGACGATCCGGGTGGTACAGATGGAACCGGGGCCAATACCTACCTTCACGGCGTCTGCGCCAGCTTCGGCCAGGGCGATGGCCGCATCACTGGTGGCGATATTACCGCCAATGACCTGAACATCCGGGTAGTTTTGTTTCACCCAGCGAACCCGATCGATCACGCCCCTGGAATGGCCATGGGCGGTATCCACCACGATCACATCCACGCCGGCTTCTGCCAGTGCGGCAACGCGAGCTTCGGTGTCGCCGCCAGTGCTGACCGCGGCACCAACTCGCAGGCGCCCCTGCTCGTCCTTGCACGCCAGCGGATAGTCCTTGGCTTTCTGAATGTCTTTTACCGTGATCAGGCCACGAAGCTGGAACTCATCGTTTACCACCAGAACTTTTTCAATGCGGTGACGATGCAGAAGCTCTTTTACTTCTTCCAGATCGGCGCCTTCCTTTACGGTAACAAGCTTGTCCTTGGGCGTCATAATGTCCCGGACGGGGGTATCCATGCGGCTTTCAAAACGGATATCACGGCCAGTCACGATACCGACAAGGTCATTGCCATCGACAACCGGGAGGCCGGAGATATTGTTGGCCATGGTGATATCGACCAGCTCACGCACGGTGGTACCCGGAGATACGGTGATCGGATCCTTGACCACACCACTTTCGAACTTCTTGACCTTGCGGACCGCAGCCGCCTGCTGCTCCACCGTCATGTTCTTGTGCATGATACCGATACCGCCTTCCTGGGCCATGGCGATGGCCAGCTCCGCCTCGGTTACCGTATCCATGGCCGCCGAGACCAGCGGAATATTCAGGGTAATACCCTTGGTCAGCTGGGTTTTCAGGTCGACCTGGTGAGGGAGAACTTCAGAATATCCGGGCACGAGCAGAACGTCGTCAAACGTGAGGGCTTCTTCGGCAATACGCAGCATTGGGATCCGCCTTTTGAACATGCTAAGTTGGGAATTTCCGTGCCGCACCCGCGGCGGTGCGACAAAGCAAAATCCTTAATCGATCTATTATAAAGTGGTGCGTAAAGACAGTAAACCGCGCGGTTTTTGCCATTTGGTTGCATCTTTTTGAATTTCCGTTATTTTTGGCCATCTCTTTCGGCTATTGCTTATGAATAATCCTGGAGCCCGCCCTGTGAGCACCCCCTACCCGGACACCCGCCCACGAGCACTCACAGTCAGTGAGCTCAACCACCAGGCGCGCCACCTGCTGGAATCAAGCTTTATGCAGGTCTGGGTGGAGGGAGAACTCTCAGGCTTTTCCAGACCCTCGTCAGGGCACTGGTATTTCTCACTCAAGGATCAGAAATGCCAGATCCGCTGTGCCATGTTCCGTGGCGCTAACCAGCGCATACGCACCCTGCCCCGGGAAGGTGACCAGATCCGGATTCGCGGCAAGGTGACCCTGTACGAGAACCGCGGGGATTTCCAGATCATCGTGGAACACCTCGAACCCGCCGGGCTGGGCGCCCTGCAGCAGGCTTTCGAGGCCCTCAAAGCAAGACTCCAGGGCGAAGGCCTGTTTGACCGGGCCCGAAAGAAACCGATTCCCGCCACGCCCAGACATATTGGCGTGGTTACCTCGCCAACTGGCGCCGCCATCCACGATATTCTGACGGTACTCAAGCGGCGCTGCCCGGCTATTCCGGTCACGCTCTATCCCACCGCCGTCCAGGGCCAGCCGGCCACCGCAGATATTGTCCAGGCCATTGCCCGGGCGCAGCAGCATGGTCTGGCCGATGTCCTGATCATCGGCCGGGGCGGCGGCTCCCTGGAAGACTTGTGGTGCTTCAACGAAGAAGCCGTCGCGCGGGCCATTGCCGCCTGCCCCATCCCGACCGTCAGCGCCGTTGGCCATGAGGTCGACGTTACCATTGCTGATTTTGTCGCGGACTTGAGAGCCCCCACGCCGTCGGCCGCCGCTGAGAAGATCTCGCCCGACCAGCAGGACTGGCTCCGTCGACTGACCGAGCAGCAGGGGCGTCTTGGCCAGTCTGCACGCCGCTTATTGCAAAGGCTGGATAACCAGTTGGGGCACCTGTCTGCCCGGCTCCGGGATCCTCGACGGGAACTACTGGAAAAGGCGCAACGCATGGATGAGCTTGAGCTGCGGCTGAACAAGGCGATCCGTGACAGACTGGACCAGCAGAAGCAGAAAACCGATTACCTGCTTCAAAGGATGAGCGCACAATCCCCACGCCGAACCCTAAAAACGGTAAGAGAACAGACCCAACGTCTCGAGGAACGCCTGACACTCGCGACCCGTCACCAGCTACGCCAAAAAGACGAGCGATTACAGCACATTGCACAAACCCTTCATGTTGTCAGCCCCCTGGCCACCCTCGGAAGAGGCTACGCCATCGTCAAAGACGACAATGACCGGATCGTTCGCAAGGCTGGTGATCTGGAAACTGGCAGTCAGATTACCGCAAGACTTGGTCATGGCTCGGTGTCCGCCCGGGTGACAGAGATCAATTCTTCGAGCGAATAGAGCCGCAGAGCCTGGCAACTACGCCTATGGTCTACTAGCCCCGGATTTCAAAGCTCCTAAAGTTGTCGATAACAACGATAAAACAACAACACGGACAACCGAGGTGGAGCACAATGAGCTACAACTCCGAATTTCGCCGGTCCATTGACCAGCGGGATGATTTCTGGCGTGAGCAGGCGCAGCACATCGACTGGATCAAAGCCCCGAATACGATCTGGCGCGCCCTCGATAACGGCCATGGCGAATGGTTTCCGGACGGTGAGCTGAACACCAGCGACGTAGCCCTGGACGCCAATATCCGTGCCGGCCGCGGCGACCAGAAAGCCCTGATTTATGACTCCCCGGTCACCAGCACCAAACAGTCATTCACCTACAACGAACTGCGTGATGAAGTTGCCCTGTTCGCCGGCGCCCTGCGTGCCCGCGGAGTAGAAAAAGGTGACCGCGTAATCATCTATATGCCGATGATTCCTCAGGCAGCCATCGCCATGCTGGCCTGCGCCAGGCTGGGCGCAGTCCATTCGGTGGTCTTCGGCGGTTTTGCAGCACACGAACTGGCCGTTCGCATTGAAGATGCCAAACCCAAGGCACTGATTACCGCCTCCTGCGGCATCGAAGTTACCAAGGTGATCGAATACAAACCGCTGGTAGACAAGGCTATAGAGCAATCCAGCCACAAACCGGACGCGTGCGTGGTATTCCAACGGCCACAGGTCAAGGCAACCATGCAGGAAGGCCGAGACTTTGACTGGAACGAGATCGTGGCCAACGCCACCCCGGCCGAACCGGTACCCGTCAAGGCCAACGACCCGCTTTATATTCTCTACACCTCCGGTACCACCGGAAAACCCAAAGGCGTAGTCCGTGACAACGGGGGCCACGCCGTTGCCCTCACTTACAGCATGAAGCTGGTCTACGACGCCAAACCCGGAGACGTTTACTGGGCGGCCTCAGATGTTGGCTGGGTGGTAGGCCACAGTTACATTGTTTATGCACCGCTCTTTACCGGCTGTACCACCATTTTTTACGAGGGCAAACCGGTAAAAACCCCGGATGCCGGCGCATTCTGGCGCGTGGTCCAGGACCACAAGGTCAATATGCTGTTTACCGCGCCCACCGCATTCCGTGCAGTGCGCAAGGAAGACCCGGAAGCAGATCAGTTGAGCCGCTACGATGTTTCCTCCCTCAAACGGATTTTCCTGGCCGGAGAGCGCCTGGATCCGCCCACCTATGAGTGGCTGAAGGAGCACACCGGGCTGCCAATCCTTGATCACTGGTGGCAGACCGAAACCGGCTGGGCCATTTGCTGCAACCCGGTCGGCATTGAAATGATGACTACGAAACCCGGCTCTGCAACCGTGCCCTCACCCGGCTTCAACGTTCAGGTAGTGGACATGGAAGGCAGCCAGGTACCAGCAGGCGAACAGGGCCAGGTTGCAGTCAAACTGCCATTACCCCCGGGCTGCCTGATGACCGTATGGGGCGACGACCAGCGCTTCCAGAACAGCTACCTCAAGCCAATCCCTGGCTTCTACAGCTCCGGCGACGGTGGTTTTATCGATGATGACGGCTATGTCTTCATCATGGGGCGGACGGATGATGTAATTAACGTCGCCGGGCACCGGCTCTCTACCGGCGAGATGGAAGAAGTCGTTGCATCCCATCCGGCGATCGCGGAATGCTGCGTAGTGGGCGCTCATGACGATATGAAGGGTCAGATTCCGGTTGGCCTGGTGCTGATCAAAGATGGCGCCACCATTGACCAGGATGAACTGGAGGAGGAGCTGGTAGAGATGGTTCGCGAGAAGATCGGGGCTATTGCCTGTTTCCGCCGGGCCATCGTTGTTGACCGTTTACCCAAAACCCGCTCCGGCAAGATCCTGCGACGTATTATTCGCCAGATTGCCGATGGGGAGGAGTACACGGTACCCAGCACCATCGACGACCCGGCCATTCTGGAAGAAATCAGCGAGAAATTCGGTCGCTGATCAAACCTCCATCCGCTGAGCCAAAGAACACCCGGGGCGCTCTTGATCAAGAGCAGCCCCGGGTTTCACCTTGATTACAACTTATTGTTTTTTATCAATTAAAAAACACTTACTGATCATAAAAAAAACAATTGACGCCTTTCAAAGTCGGTCTATACTGAAAATTGCTGTGTACTTCTGCAGCGTTATTTGGCGAATGCGTTACAACGTCCTGCCCTTGGCTTTTCGTTGCCCCTTCCTCAGTGCGCTCCGGATGTCCCAGCTCGAAAGAAGGTCCCGTGAGGGAAAATTATCAGTAAGACAGGAAAGATCGATGTCCGATACCAAAACCGGCCACGTGAAGTGGTTCAACGAATCCAAGGGCTTTGGCTTCATCGCCCAGGAAGGCGGCAGTGACGTTTTCGTTCACTACAGTGCAATCAACGCAAACGGTTTCCGTACTCTGGCCGAAGGTCAGCAGGTGCAGTTCACCGTAACCCAGGGCCCGAAAGGCCCGCAGGCCGAAAACGTAACACCGCTTTAAGCTGTTATGTCAGCGTCCTGATGCCCCTCACGGGCAGAAACAAGAAAGGCCGGCAGTCCCTGGATTGCCGGCCTTTCTGTTGGTAGAAGGGATTATCCGCTCAGACAGTTTCTGCCGCTTCTGCAGAAACAGACTCGGACCGGCTACCATCGAGCACCTGAGCTACAGCCGAGAACAGGGCCTGCAATGTCGCCGAGGTAGTATCCTCCGCCAGGGCTGCCGCGCTGCAGTGCCTGCCATTAGCTGTCAGCCGGATACACGCCAGAGCATTGGCATTGGTACCTTCGCCCAGCGCGTACTCATCATAGGCTTCGACCGCCACCGAGACCCCAAACTGCCTGGACAGTGCGTCGGAAACCGCCTCAACGGCTCCCAGCCCTCGACCTTCCAGGGTAGCCGGAGCCGCATCGCCACCGACGACCACTTCGGCCCGCACACCATTGTCATCCCGATGCAGGTCGTAGGAGCGAAGAGCCCAGTCGCTGTGTACTTTCAGATAACGCTCTTCAAACAGACGGTGGATAGTATGTGAATCGATCTCTCCACCATTGGTTTCAGCTTCGCGCTGGACCACCTTGCTGAACTCGATCTGCAGCCACCGCGGCAGGGTAATATCGTAGTCGCGCTCAAGTACGTAAGCGACGCCGCCTTTGCCGGACTGACTGTTGATACGGACCACTTCCTCGTATCGGCGCCCGACATCGAACGGGTCGATGGGCAGGTAAGCCACGTTCCAGGCATCGCCCTCTTTCCGACGGGAGAGACACTTGCGAATGGCGTCCTGATGGCTGCCGGAGAAAGCGGTAAAGACCAGCTCACCAGCATAGGGATGACGCGGATGAGTGGAAATTTCGGTGCACGCCTCCACCACTTCGGTGATTTCGGCCATGCCGGACAGATCCAGGGTAGGGTCAATCCCCTGGGAATACAGGTTCATGGCCATGGTGACCAGGTCCATGTTACCGGTGCGCTCGCCGTTGCCCATCAAGGTACCTTCCACCCGGTCTGCACCCGCCATCACCCCAAGTTCGGCAGCTGCCACCGCGCAGCCCCGGTCATTGTGGGTATGCAGGCTGATGCTGATGTGCTCCCGGTAGCGAATATTGTCACAGATCCACTCCACCTGGTCTGCGAACACATTGGGCGTTGCCATTTCAACGGTCGCCGGCAGGTTAATGATGACCGGCTGGCCCTGGTCCGGGCGCCAGACATCGTTGACGGCATCAATCACACTGGCCGCAAAGTCCAGCTCCGTACCGGTAAAGCTCTCCGGCGAATACTGGAAGGTCCACTCCGTGTCCGGATAGCGGGCAGCGATATCCCTCACGATAGTGGCGCCACGTACCGCGATATCGCGAATACCTTCCCGGTCGAGACCAAACACCTGTTCCCGCTGCACGGTCGAGGTGGAATTGTAGACGTGCACAATCGCCCGCTTGGCGCCTTCAAGTGCCTGATAAGTCCGTTCAATCAATTCCGGGCGAGCCTGGGTCAGCACCTGGATTTTCACATCATCCGGGATCCGGTTTTCTTCGATCAGCTTGCGGCAGAAATCAAAGTCCGGCTGGCTGGCTGCCGGGAAACCGATTTCGATCTCCTTGAAACCCAGCTTGACCAGCAAATCAAACAAGCGCTGCTTCTGGGCAACAGACATGGGTTTGACCAGGGCCTGGTTGCCGTCCCGAAGATCTACAGCGCACCACGCCGGGGCTTTCTGGATAACCTGATCGGGCCAGCGACGGTCTTTCTTGGCGACCGGCTGGAAAGCAACGTATTTGCGATGGTCAAAAGCCATGATGAAAATTCCTTCCGAGATCAGACAGTGATTGGAACACACACAGTGTAAAGGCTGGGCCGAGCTATTTGGTTGCCATTTTCTGGCCGCACAACCAAATAATGCCATATAATTCCAGAAAACCGCCAATAAGAGACAGAAAATGCCCGATACAGAGAAAACGCTTATCAAAATTGACAAGCTCGACCGAAAAATACTCGAACAATTGCAAAAAGACGGCTCCCTGACCAATCAGCAGCTGGCCGAGAAGGTTGGGCTGTCCCCCTCTCCCTGCCTGCGCCGGGTTCGCGCCCTCGATGAGGCCGGCATTATCGTGCGGACGGTCACCATTCTGGATCACAAAAAACTGGGACTGTCGCTCACGGCGATTATTCTCATTGGCATGGACCGGCATACACCAGAGCGCTTTGCTGCGTTTGAGGAACAGGTGGGAGAATACCCGGAGGTTCAGGAGTGTTATCTGATCACTGGTCAGAGCGCGGATTACATGCTCAAAGTGGTCGTGCCGGATATGGACCACTACCACCACTTTCTGTTGAACCGGATAACCCGCATTCCCGGTGTCAGTGGTGTTCACTCCAGCTTTGTTCTTCGGCGCGTCATCGACAGCACCGCCCTGCCGCTGGGTTATCTGTCCTGAGCCACCAGGTTGTCCAGATAGGCACGGGCCATGGCTTTCATTTCCTGCACCAACAGCACGCCCTGCTCGTCCGGGAGGGTGGCCGCCAGCCGAAGAATCGTGCCGGCGGAACGGGGTAACAGCAAACTGGCTGTCCAGCGGCGATCTGCCGGCAAATCGGGATACTCCTCCTGCAGGCGGGCATCCAGATCCCGGGCATTGCTGTAGAGTTCGCGAAGATCCAGCTCCCTCAGTTCCGGCATGGCTTCCACGCCGCTCCAGATGGCGGAATAGGCAGGCTCGGTTCGGTAGAAGTCATAAAACAGATCAATCAGGACATCCACTGCATCGCTCAGGCTCAGTTGAGGCAGTTTGGCCCGCAACGCCTGTTCCATCTTCTCGACATGCCCCTCTGCGATGGCGTGAACGATCGCTGCTTTATTGGGGAAATAGCGATAAAGCGATGCCAAAGACATGCCGGACTGGCGGGCAATGGCAGACATACTGGTACTGTCGACGCCCTGCTCGTGAAAGATCCCGGCGGCATGGTGCAGTATGGTGTTCACCCGTTCCCGGCTGCGGGCCTGAACCGGGCGCCGGCGGGGTGACACATCGATGGATTCGTCAGTCATTATCTGTACCTTGTGATGCAGGCTCCGTACAATAACGCCCACTCTACGACAATGAAAGGCTGTGGCGGGCATCCCGCCTTGCCAATTAGTCTGACTCCCACTTTTCTGATGACAGCGGAAGACACGATGCGAGCGAGCCGTTACCTGATAGCTACCCAGAAAGAGACCCCTTCCGACGCCGAGATTATCAGCCACCAGCTGATGCTGCGTGCGGGCATGATCCGTAAACTGGCCGCCGGCCTCTATACCTGGTTGCCACTGGGGTTGCGTACCCTGCGCAAAGTAGAGCGAATCGTCCGTGAAGAAATGGACAAGAGCGGTGCCCAGGAAGTTCTGATGCCGGCGGTACAACCCGCCGAGCTGTGGCAGGAATCCGGGCGCTGGGAACAGTACGGCGGTGAACTCCTGCGCCTGAACGACCGCCATGGCCGGGATTTCTGCTTCGGCCCCACCCACGAGGAAGTCATCACTGATCTGATCCGGAACGAGCTGAAAAGCTACAAGGAGCTACCGGCCAATTTCTACCAGATCCAGACCAAGTTCCGCGACGAACGTCGCCCCCGGTTTGGAGTGATGCGCGCCCGCGAGTTCATCATGAAGGATGCCTACTCCTTCCATCTGAACGCGGAATCCCTGGATGAAACCTATAAGGTCATGCACCAGACCTACTGCAACATTTTCGATCGGCTGGGGCTCGACTACCGTCCGGTACAGGCGGACTCCGGTTCTATCGGCGGAAGTTCATCCCATGAATTCCACGTCCTTGCCTCCTCTGGCGAAGACGCGATCGTGTTCAGCACCAGCGGTGACTACGCCGCCAACATCGAAAAAGCCGAAGCGGTGGTACCAGCCGGTGAGCGCCCTGCCCCCGGCGAAGATCTGAAAGAGGTCCATACCCCGGGCCAGCGCACGATCGACGCCGTTTCCCAATTCCTCGGCATGCCGGCTGAGCGCAGCGTGAAAACGCTGCTGGTGAAAGCAGAAGCGGATGAGAATGGTGAATCCGGCCTGGTGGCATTGATTCTGCGTGGCGATCACACCTTGAACGAGATCAAGGCCGAGAACCTTCCCGGCATTGCCGAGCCGCTGACCATGGCAACCGACGAGGAAATCGAGAAAGCCATCGGCTGCAAGCCAGGCTCCATCGGCCCGGTCAAGCTGCCGGTACCGGTTATCGTGGATCGCAGCGCTGCCCACCTGGCAGACTTTGTCTGCGGTGCCAACAAGGATGACTATCATCTGACCGGCGTGAACTGGGGGCGTGATGCAGAGATCAGCCGCGTGGAAGACCTTCGCAATGTGGTCGAGGGCGATGCCAGCCCGGACGGTAACGGCACACTGGAGATCCGTCGTGGCATTGAGGTTGGCCACATTTTCAAGCTGGGCAACAAGTACAGCAAGGCCATGAACGCCTCGGTTCTGGATGAACACGGCAAGACTTCGATTATGGAAATGGGCTGCTATGGCATTGGCGTTTCGCGCATCGTGGCCGCGTCCATCGAACAGAATCATGATGACAAGGGCATCATCTGGCCAGACGCCATCGCGCCGTTTGAGGCGGCCATTGTCACCCTGAATGGTCATAAATCTCCGGTGGTGGCCGAAGCTGGCGACAAACTATACGAACAGCTTCGCCAGGCCGGTTACGATGTCCTGCTGGACGACCGTAACGAACGCCCGGGCGTAAAGTTCGCCGATATGGAGCTGATCGGTATCCCCCACCGCTTCGTGGTCTCAGAACGCGGCCTGACCGCCGGAACCCTGGAATACAAGGGTCGGCGGGACGAGGAAAAACAGGATATTCCGGTTGATGAGGCCCTCTCGTTCCTGGTAAAGGCGTCGCCCAAAGGCGGCCTGTAACCCTGAACCAAATTCACCGGAAGGCTGTTCCCGGCCTTCCGGTGTCTTGACGACGTCTCCGCAGATCAGGCGTTGCCCACAATCCCCGGTTCCATCTCCAGCTCAACGCCGAATTTCTCAAGCACAGACTGGCGCACGTCATCAGCCAGGGACAGCACATCCTGGCCGGTTCCACCGGAATGATTGATCAGTACCAACGCCTGGCGGTTGTGAACCCCGACCCGACTGTTGCGAAACCCCTTCCATCCGGCCTGGTCAATAAGCCAGGCTGCCGCCAGTTTGACCTGACTATCCGCGGGATAGGACACAACATCCGGAAACCGGGCCTGAAGCTCCCGAAACTGAGTCAATCCTATAACCGGGTTTTTGAAGAAACTGCCCACATTCGGCAATACCGCAGGATCCGGCAGTTTGCGATGACGGACAGCCATCACGGCCTCGGCCACCGCCAGGGGTGTTAACTCAGCCTCGTTAACGTCGCCAAAGTAATCCTGAAGATCCCGATAGCCGATATTCAAAGACGCATCGCGGGACAACCGGAGCCGGATTTCAAGAATGATGTAGCAGCCCGGCCGGTGCTTGAACAGGCTGTCGCGATAGCCGAACTCGCAGGCGCTTGCGGGCAGGTTTTCTACCTCCAGAGTCTGGCGGTTCAGTACCGTGACACTCTCCAGACAGTCACACAACTCGGTGCCATAAGCCCCGATGTTCTGTACCGGGGCGGCGCCGGCCGTGCCCGGGATCAACGCCAGGTTCTCAATCCCGCGATAACCGGAACGGGCGGCATAAAGCACAGCCTCGTGCCAGTTCTCACCGGCTTTCAAGACCAATACCGCGCCGTGGTCGTCTACCTGCTCCCAACTGCGGCCACGCAATGCCATCCGGATGACCAGGCCGGGATAATCGCCGGCAAACACCAGATTACTGCCACCGCCAAGTACCAGAACGGACTGTTCGTGGTTACAGGCCCAGGAAAGCGCCTGTTTGAGCTGCACCGCGTTTTCGACTTCAACCAGGTATCGGGCCGTTGCAGGCACAGCCAGGGTATTCAACCCCTGAAGGCTGGCCCGCTCCTGAATCTCCAGAGCCTGACTCAAGCCAGCCGCCTCCGGATTTCTTCCAGAAGGCCGGAACTGGCGTCGTGAATCAGATCAAGCACGTGCTCAAAGCCATCCTCTCCGCCGTAGTAGGGGTCCGGTACCTCGGCCAGCCGAGAGCCGCCGAAGTCCAGAAACAGTCGGGGTTCGGTACCGCCATTCTGGTGCCAGACCTCACGAACGTCGGCGAGATTAGACCGATCCATCACCAACACATAATCAAACTGATCCAGATCTTCCGCACGGAACTGGCGGGCGCGCAGGTCGCTGATATCGATACCTCGGCGCGCCGCGGCAGCAGTTGCCCGTTCGTCCGGGGATTTACCGATATGCCAGCTGCCGGTGCCGCAGGAATCAATATCCAGTCTGTCGAACAGGCCATGCTCCTGGGCGAGGTGACGGAAAACTCCCTCGGCACTGGGAGAGCGACAGATATTGCCCAGGCAGACAAACAGCACACTTACACGATCAGCCATGGGAACCCCCTCTTTCCATCAGTGCCCGCAGACGGGCCAGATCCTCTTCGGTGTCCACCCCCGGAGCCGGCGGCCGGTCCGCCACATCCACATGAATAAGAGCGCCATTATAAAGTGCCCGCAACTGTTCCAGGGATTCCACCCGCTCGGTGGGGGCCGGCAGCCAGGTGACGAACTCACTGAGCACACTGGCACGATAGCCATAGATACCAATGTGCCGGAAATAGCCAATGCCATCCGGAAGGTCCACATCCTGGGTAGCCGCCCCCGCGGGCCAGAAGTCTCTGGCCCAGGGAATCGGTGCCCGACTGAAGTAATGGGCCATGCCCCGGGCATCGAACACCACTTTCACGACATTGGGATTGAAAACCTGACGAGCATCGTGAATCCGCTCGCACAGTGTTGCAATGGCGGCCTCCTGGTACTGTTCAAGGTTATCGGCGACCTGATTGATCAGTTCCGGCGGTATCAGAGGCTCGTCCCCCTGAACGTTGACCACACGATGGTCCGGATCCAGCTGCAGCTTTCTCGCCACTTCCTCGAGACGGTCTGTGCCACTGGCATGATGGGGCGAAGTCATGATGACTTCGGCACCAAAACCGCGACACGCCTCTTCAATACGGGCATCGTCGGTCGCGACCACCACGCGGCTTGCGCGGCTCTCATTGGCCCGCTCACAGACATGCTGAATCATCGGCTTGCCGGCAATCATGGCCAGAGGCTTGCCGGGCAAACGGCTGGAGGCATAGCGGGCGGGAATGACAACGGTAAATGACATGGTTGCGTCCTGCGGGGTGACTCAGTGTTTGTCGAGGCGCTCGTCCGTGCTGAGGGTGCGGGCTTCAACCGCCAGCATAACCGGAATCCCCTCACGAATGGGGAACGCCATGGCATCCTGGTAGCAAATCAACTCGGTACGGGCGTCGTTGAGCTTGAGCTCTCCCTTGCACACCGGGCAGGCCAGCATGGCCAGCAGTTTCTTATCCATGGTTCGATTCCTCGCTGATATCAGTTTGCAACTGGCCAGAGCTGGCTCTGAGCCGTTCCAGAAAATGCTGTTCAAAAGGTTCCGACAACCGGGCCTGAACCGTCAAGACCCAGGCGTTGTCCGGTGCAAAGCCATGGCACTTCACCGCATCCTTGGCCGTCATCACCAACCATTCAAGAGCACCGGATGCCAGGTCTTCGGGGCGAAAATGATGATGGTCGGGAAAGGGAACTTCATTGACGTGAGCGCCAAGGTTCCGGAGGGTCTCGAAAAATCGACCGGGATTACCAATACCCGCTACTGCCCGTACCGGCTTGCCTTTGAGCTGCTCCGGAGACAGGGTCTCACCGGAATTCAGGTTCACGAGAGCCGAAGGCACCAGCTCCATGGCATGAATCTCCGGATGATCAACGCCGGCAAAACTCTCTATGGTCTCGCCGGCCTCCGGAAACTCAGCTCCGTTAAGAACGACAAAGTCGACACCGTTCAAGCGCTCAACCGGCTCCCTCAGCGGGCCTACCGGAATGATGGCACCATTTCCGGTACCGCGCCGGGCATCGAATACAGCCAGTTCGATATCCCGGGGCAGGCGGTAGTGTTGCAGGCCATCATCACAGATCAACACATCGCCCAGGCCATTCTCCAGCGCCCAACGGGCCCCTCGACAGCGATCCGGGTCCACTATAACGGGGCATCCGGTGGCCCGGGCCAGCATCAGGGGTTCATCACCACAGACACCCGCCGGGGTCCCGTCAGCGACCAGCAAGGGATACTGAGAACTCTTACCACCGTAGCCACGGCTGAGAATCACCGGTTTCCAGCCGTGTTGATTCATGCACTGAACCAGACTGGCAGTAAGAGGCGACTTGCCGGTGCCGCCAGCGGTGATATTGCCCACCACCACAACCGGCACCGGCAGCGATTCATTGCGCGCATGCCAGGCCTTTCGGCGTCTGGACTCAGACACCGCCCGATACAACCAGGCCAGTGGTGTGAGCAGGGCAAGAGGTCTGCCCTGCCCGTACCAAAGCCGGTCAACCAGGCTGGTACTCATGCGTGCTCGCTGAACTGAATCTGATGCAGCTGGGCGTAGGCACCCCCCGCAGCCAGCAGCTCTCCATGACTGCCGGATTCGACAATGCGGCCATTATCCATGACCAGAATTCGGTCGGCTTTCTCAATGGTGGATAGCCTGTGTGCGATCACCAGAGTGGTACGGCCCTGCATAACCGTTTCCAGCGCTTCCTGAATATGGCGTTCGGATTCCGTATCCAGCGCCGATGTCGCCTCATCCAGAATGAGAATTGGGGCGTCTTTGAGGATGGCCCGCGCAATCGCAAGACGCTGGCGCTGGCCACCGGAAAGCATCACACCATTGTCGCCAATCATGGTGTCGAGCCCTTCCGGCATACGGTTGATAAACTCGAGCGCGTGGGCCTTTTCAGCCGCTTCCATAATTTCTTCCCGGCTGCAGTCGCGCAGGGAACCGTAGGCAATGTTGGCGGCGATGGTATCGTTGAACAGCACCACGTTCTGGTTCACCAGAGCAATCTGGGCACGCAGGGACTGAAGCGAAAACTCCTTCAGTTCATGGTCATCAATGCGGATAGCTCCCCCGGTGTACTCGTAGAAACGGGGTAACAGGCTAACCATGGTCGACTTACCACTGCCTGACCGGCCCACCAGTGCAACGCTCTGGCCGGCTGGAATATCGATGGTTATCCCTTCAAGCACATTGTCGAGCTGATCCCGGTATCGGAAAGACACCTGGTCAAATGTGATGTCGCCTTTGACCCGCTGCGGGTTGTAGGAGCCTGGGTCCTCTTCCGGCTTTTCATCCATGGTCTCGAACACATCAAACGCAGCCGCCACACCCTTCTGAATCTTGGCGTGCACGGAAGTGACCTGGCGAATGGGCTTGGCCATCGTCGTCGCCGCGGTGATGAACGCAATCAGCTGACCAGTCGACATCTCACCCCGAATCTCCGGCGCAAGCATGGTCCACACCAGCGCGGCGATAGCAAAAGCCACCAGCACCTGAATGACCGGGACACTGATCGCCTGAGTAGAAGCCATTTTCAGGCTCTGTTTCAGGTTACGGGCACTGACCTCACGAAACCGCTCCCGTTCATAATCTTCGCCTCCGAAGGTGCGCACCACCCGGTATCCGGTGATCGACTCGGAGGCCACATGGGTGATATCGCCCATGGAACCCTGAATACGCTTACTGATTCGACGAAACCGTTTGCTGGCATAATTCACGACCAGACCAATGACCGGACCGGCAGTAAGAAAAATCAGGGTCAACTTCCAGTTGGTGTACAGCATGAAGCCGAGCAGACCCAGTATGGTCAGCCCTTCGCGAAGGGTGATAGTCACCGCATTGGTCGCAGCATCCGCGACCTGCTCAACGTTAAAGGTGAGCTTCGAGACCAGACGCCCGGATGCGTTCTCATCATAGTATCGGGACGGTAAAGACATCAGGCGATCAAACACATCGTTGCGTAAGGCGTTGATCACGTTGCGCCCAACGTAGCTGATAAAATACTGGCTGAAAAACGTACCAACGCCTCTGAAGGCAAAAACACCCACAATCAGCCCGGTCAGTAACATCCGGTTCTGGTCAGACGGATTCTCAATAGCCGTGATCACATATTCCATCGCCGCGGCCATCCCGGTGGATGCAGCGGCGTAAATGATGTTTCCGAACACGGCGAGGGAGAACGCAAACCAGAAAGGCTTGACGTACTTGAGCAGGCGTTTGTAGGTGGTCCAGCTACCGGCAGGTGGCGTCTTGAGCGGCTCCGGCCTTGTCTGCATCACTGGCTTTCAGCCTCCCGCTCTGTGGTTATGCTCAGCTTGGCAAACCCCAGGCGACCGGCAACATCCATGGCCCGCACCACAAATTCATGGGGGGTTTGGGCGTCTGCAGTGATGATGAACGGCAGGCTGTTGTCGCCTTCGGCCAGCTCACTGACGCCACGCTCGAGGGTTTCCCGGCGATTGTTAACCAGTGGTCGGTCGTTCAGAAAGTACTGGCCCTCGGCATTGATCACCACATCAATCTGCCGGACCTCAGACGGAGCTGCCGGCTCTGCACTGGCTTCCGGAAGCTCCACCTGCAGATGACTCTCCCGGGTAAATGTGGTCGACACCATGAAGAAAATCAGCAGCAGGAACACCACATCAATCAGTGGCGTCAGATCTACCCCGACTTCCTGGCTTCGTTGGCGCTTGAACTTCACGGCGTTCAGGCTCCTTCAACGTCGATTTCGCGGTCTCCGTGGACCACTTCCACCAGTTTGATGGCTTCCTGCTCCATGTTGACCACCAATTCGTCTACGCGACGAATGAAATAGCGGTGACAGATCAGAGCAGGAATCGCGACACTCAGGCCAGCCGCAGTGGTGATCAATGCCTCGGAAATGCCACCGGCCAGGTTGCCGGCATTGCCGACGCCGGCCAACTGGATTTCGGCAAACACTTTGATCATGCCGATAACGGTACCCAAAAGGCCCAACAGTGGCGTGATTGTGGCGATAGTGCCCAGGGGATTCAGAAAACGCTCCAGCTCGTGGATAACCTGGCTGGCCTCGTGTTCGATGCTTTCTTTCATGATCTCGCGACCATGCTTGGCGTTGATCAGGCCGCCGGCGAGAATCCGGCCAAGTGGCGAAGATGCCTGCAAGGCTTTCAGCTTGCGACCGTTAAGCTCTTTTTTCTTGATCCAGCGCCAGAGTTCGTTAATAGACTGCGGGGGCGCAACCCGAGAGGCCCGCAAGGTCCAGATTCGTTCCAGAATGATGGCAAGTGCCAGGATGGAACAGGCAACAATGGGCACCATCAGGATGCCACCGGCTTTCAACAGCTCGAACACGCTTGATCTCCCTGATTAGTTACAAGCCGCGCTACTTTAGCATAGCTGCCGGTGCAGGCCACACCCGGATTGTCACGGTATTTTACATTCACTCCTGGCAAGCCCCGGAGACGCTATCCAGAAAGGCTGTGTCTGCCAGAGCTCACTTATAAGCAGGCCTGAATCTGCGAACCTGAGTGTGATCTGGCCGGAGCAGGCCGTGTTCAACGGCACGGCACCACTGGCTCGGTACCGACCGGTTACTTCCGGATGCGGATGCCCGAAATGGTGCCGGTAGCCCGCCGTATAGATCACCTGATCCGGCGCCACCGCCTGTACCCAGCTTGTTGAAGATGAAGTTTTGCTGCCATGGTGTGGCGCCAGCACCACCCGCTGCGCAACGCGGTTCTCAAGCCACTCTGGGCCGCCGCCACCGAGCATCAGTTGCTCAACCTTCCGGCTGATGTCCCCGGTCAATACGAAATCGCTGTTGCTGGACGGGTCGTACACGCGTATCACGCACGAAGCGTCATTCCCGTCCGCAGGCAACGGATTTTGCCACAGCGACATCACCAGACCCGGCCACCGCATATTCCCCGGGCGACAATCTTCCACCGTCGCCGGCACGCGCCCGGCAATAAGAGCAGGCTCTCCGGAAATCACCCTTTTGATCGCGAAGTGTTCAGACAACGTCTCGAGACCGCCGGCGTGGTCATTATCAGCATGGCTCAAGACCAGCAGATCAATAACCTCGACGCCCATTGCCCGGAGATTCGGAACCAGCACCGAATCGGCGGCGGAGTAGACGCCCGCAACTTCCGGCCCGGTGTCATACACCATCACCCGGCCACCGGCGCGAACCACAACCGACAGCCCCTGCCCCACATCCAACACCCGGACTTCAGGTGCCCGTGCGACGGAATTGCCTGCTCCCGTACCTGACCAGGGAACACTGAGCAACAGGAAGGTAACGCCCAGCAATGCCCGCCATCGCCAGTCCCTCCAGCGAATCCCCCAAAGCGCCAGCAACGCCAACCCCGCTGCCAAAGGCAGTGGCAGAGGCTGCATCTGCCCTGCCGGGAACCGGGCCACCAGCTCCAGCCACCACCATAGCGCCCCCAGGACAAGGTCAAACCCGGCCAACACCCAGGGCAGGAGCCCCCCCCCGGAAAGAACGGCGATGATGGACCCCAGGAACAGTACCGGCATGACGGCAAAGGACACCCAGGGCACCGCCAATAGATTGGCCGCGAAGCCTGCAAGAGGTTGGCCCTGATGCACCAGCATCAACATTGGCCACAACCCGAAAAAGACCGCCAACTGGGCTATCAACAAAGCCGATAACCAACCCGACGAACCCAGACGCCCTGAAAATACCGCCAGCAGCACCCCGACAGCGCCAAAAGACAACCAGAAACCCTGGTCCAGAGGCGCAAACGGATCCATCAGAAGCACCACTGCCAGAGCCAGCACAAAGGGCCGCCAGCCGCTCTGTTGTCTTGCCTTGAGCACATACCAGCCGCCGGCAACCACCATCACCAGGGCCCGTCGGGTTGGTACGGTAAAACCGGCCAATAGCGAATAGACAAGGCAACTGAGCACAACCACCAGAAAAACCAGAGAACGCCGGCCCTGCTCACTCAGACAACCAACCGGCAGCAACAGCAAGCCCCAGCGCGCCAACAGACCAACTCCGACCGCCACCAGACCGAGATGCAAACCAGAAATAGCCACCAGATGAATGGTGCCGGTTGACTTGAGTACCTGCCAGTGATGATCTTCCAGAGAACCCCGGTTACCCATTAGCAGAGACGCAATCAGGGGGTAGTATTCCGCTTCACCAAACCAACGCTGCAACTTCTTTGATGCTCGCCAGTGCCAGGCGTGGTACTGACATTGCAGTGCGCATGACAGCTCCGGTGCCACAGAGACCTGTTTGACAGAACCGGTCGCCCGATAGCCGTGACGGAACAACCAGTCTTCGTAGCGAAACCCCTCTGGATTCAGGTTGCCGTGAGGACGCTTGAGAGAAACCTCCAGTGTCAGGCGATGGTCGGGTAGACTGCGCCCCTCCCTGCCATACCAGGATAGGCGCAGGACGCGGGGCAAGTTGTTATCTACCGACACGCCAGGTGCCTGCCAGTGCAGGACACAGAATCCGAATCTCAGACTGTCAAAGCTTCCCGGCGTCGGCAAATCACAGAGATAGCCGGAAACCACAATGCGCTTGGTTTCCCACTCCGAAGGCAGGCGCTCGGCCAGTCTCATATCGGCATTCCAGCCGGCCCAGACCAACCCCAGCGTCGCAGCAACCACCACGGGCCCGAGCCTCTGTATGCGCTGGTATCGACAGGCCATAGCCAGCAACATTAACCCAACCAGCACAAACAGCCATGGATATGGTGGCAAGGTTGCGAGCCGATACAGTAAGATAACGCCGCAAGAGAAGGCGAGAATGCTGGCGAGTCCAACACCGAGCCTGCTGACCCGGTTGGAAACTGGGTTTTCGGACAATCCTTGTCCTCCGATTTTCGATAGCGCTGGCAGCCTCTGGGCTCCAGTGATTACTCAAAGCCAGGAAACAGGCCGAACTTCCTATGCCGAAGAAGTTCATGAAACGGTATTTGCCCACCCCTGAAAAGGTGCAGTCGATGCAATCGCTGCGTTTTCTGGGCGATATCCTCCATGAACCCAACCTGTGGCACATCAACCGGCACTGTGTTGCCAGGGCCTTCCTGGTGGGCGTCTGGTTCTGTTTTATTCCGATGCCTTTCCAGATGCTGGCAGCCGCATTCTGCGCCATCTGGTTTAACGCCAACCTGCCTTTATCCGTGGTTCTGGTCTGGATCAGCAATCCGCTGACCATGCCCCCGATGTTCTACTTCAATTACAAGGTGGGGGCCTGGATACTCAATCGGCCCGTTCTGGCGTTCGAATTCGAGCTTTCCTGGGACTGGATCAGCCACAGGTTGATCGATATCGGCGTGCCGTTGTACCTGGGTTCTCTGGTTCTGGCCACGGTGACCGCCTGCGTCGCTTACCTGATCATCCAGTATC
Source organism: Marinobacter nauticus (assembly GCF_003634635.1). Taxonomy (GTDB): domain Bacteria; phylum Pseudomonadota; class Gammaproteobacteria; order Pseudomonadales; family Oleiphilaceae; genus Marinobacter; species Marinobacter nauticus. Next base: position 721,548 of record NZ_RBJB01000002.1, read on the forward strand.
TATGGCGCCGCAAGATCCGCACTGAATGGCAATTACGGCGTCGCCAGCGCAACAAGCGAACGCCCGCGAGCAATCAGGCCTCCTGAACCAATCGCCCCTGCTCCAGTCGCAGTACCCTTCCCAGGCTCCGGGCCATGGTCATGTCGTGGGTAACCATGATGAATGACGTCCCGGAATTATCCCGCAGGTCGCCGATCAGGGCACGGATACCCTCCCCTGTGTGCTCATCCAGATTGCCGGTAGGCTCATCCATCAACACACACTCCGGACTGTTAACCAGCGCTCTGGCTATCGCTACCCGCTGACGCTCACCACCGGACAACTCGCCGGGTTTGTGCCTGAGCCGCTCACCCAGCCCCACCCGTTGCAGCAGTTGCTCCGCCTTCGGGCGGGCCTGCCTGGGTGGCATGCCGCCGAGCGCGCAGGGCAACATGACATTCTCAAGAGCGGTAAATTCCGGCAGCAGATGATGGAACTGATACACAAACCCCAGGTGCTGATTCCGGAACCGCGCCCGGCCTGCTTCCGATAGCTGATGAATATCCTTGCCACAGATCCGGATATGCCCGGACGAAGGGCGATCCAAACCGCCCAGCAGGTTCAGCAAGGTGGTTTTCCCTGCCCCGCTACTGCCCACAATGGCAACCGTCTCGCCGGCCTTAACCTGAAGTGAGATGTCCGAGAAAATCGTCAGTGTTTCCGGCCCTTCACTGTAGGTGCGGGTAACCTTCTGACAATCAATCACCAGAGATGTCGTCTGCCCGTCACTCATAACGCAATGCCTCCGCCGGTTCGACCCGCGACGCACGCCAGGCCGGATAAATAGTTGCCAGCAGGCTCATGGCAAGGCCCGCACCGCTGATAATCAGTACATCCTGCAACTGGAGCTGCGACGGCAGGTAGCTGATAAAATAGACATCAGCGCTGAGAAACTGATGCCCCAGTGCCGATTCAAGCCACGAAATAAAGCCACTGATGTTCAGGGCACCGAAGATCCCCAATGCAGTACCTGTGAGCGTGCCAAACACACCAATCACGGCACCCTGGATAATAAAGATCCTCATAATGCGCCCGGGCGTGGCGCCCATGGTTCGCAGGATGGCGATGTCAGCGGTCTTGTCGGTCACCACCATGACCAGCGTTGACACAATATTGAAGGCCGCCACAGCCACAATGAACATCAACAGCAACCCGATCATGGTTTTTTCCATGCGAATTGCCTGAAACAGGTTGCCGTGGGTGCGGGTCCAGTCCGATACGTAATAGCGGCCTCCCAGGGTCCGGGCAACATCATTGACAACTTTGGGCGCCGCAAACAGGTCATCCATTAAAAGCCGGATACCCTCCGCGCGGCCACCGGTACGCATCAAACGCGCCGCATCATCCATATGAATCAGCGCGTAGTTCCCATCAAGCTCGGCACCAACGCTGAAAATGCCCTTGACGGTAAAGCGCTTGAGTCTGGGCAACACGCCGGCCGGCGTTACCGAAGCTTCGGGCAATACCACCGTGAGTTTATCGCCTACCCCCAGTCGAAGGCTGTTTGCCATCAACCGGCCAATGATGATTCCGAATTCCCCGGACCGAAGCTCCTCAAGGCTGCCTTCGATGAAATGGTTCTCGATAATCGAAACGCTGGCCTCCTGCTCCGGCAGGACACCGTTGAGCATCACGCCCCGGACGTTACCACCACCGGTTACCATGCCCTGCCCCTGGATAAAGGGAGCGGCCGCCAGCACTCGCGGGTAGGCTTCAACCTTCTGGTCAATCTCCTGCCAGTTCTCCAGGGGACCGGAAGCCCCCTGAATCGTGGCATGAGGCACCATCCCAAGAATGCGCTGCTTGAGTTCGCGATCGAACCCGTTCATGACCGAGAGCACGATGATCAGTACCGCAACGCCCAGCATCAGGCCAATCATTGAGGTCAGGGAGATAAAGGAGATGAAGTGATTACGTCGTTTGGCGGCGGTATATCGCAGGCCAATATAAAACGATAAGGGTCTGAACATGTAGGGGTGCCTGTCGCTACCTTGCGGTCCGTCGATTATTGAATCCCCGCTGGCCTCGATCATTACCTGGCCCGGAGATTTGCCAGGCCTCTTACCAGCCGTCGGGAAACTGCTAAACTTCTCTATAATCAATAAAAACCCGTCCGGAGACAGGATGCCAAGCCAGAATAAAACGCCACCGAGCGGAGACAGCCAGCGGGAGCGCCGGGAGTTCTTCCGGATAGACGACCGTATCGGGCTTGAGGTACGCCGCCTGGACGACGCCCATCCCGGCGACGATCCGTTCAATAACTCTCCACTGGAAGCCCTGAAAGCCGAGTTCCGGAGGCTGGACCAGGACGTACGTGCACACCTGGCAAGCCTGGCTGAGCGCGACCGCCTGCTGGCCGGGCTGGTCAAATCCCTGAACAGCAAGGTCGACACGCTGGCGCGCATTATCGCCTTTGAGCAAAATCCGTTGCAACCGGAGGACTGGCAGGATGTAACCCTGAGTGAGGGCGGGCTCTCATTCCGCTGGCCGACAGCAACCTTTGGCGCGGGTGACCGACTGGCCATTCGGATGACTCTACCACCAGAGCTATACCAGCCAAGAGCCATTGCTGAAGTACTGGATACCGAGCACGACAACCAAGGCGGCACACGGGTTCACACGCTGTTTGTTGAACGGGATGACAGCGACCGTCAGCAAATTGCCCGGCATGTGATGCGTTGGCAGATTCGGCAACGCCAAAAAGAGTAAGATACTGAAAAAGTGCTGACTTTTGCTAAGCTTTTCGGGATATTACGTTTTATTCATCTGCCGCAGACAGTGCGCAGTAATCATGCATTATTGGAGACTCCTCTATGACAAACTACCGCAATGTGATGGCTGCCGCCGTTTTGGCTACGGCTGTATTCGCCGGCTCAGCGCCACTGGCCCTTGCTGAGGAACTGAGGGTACCGGTCGGCAGCCAGGCCGACAGAAGCCAGATCAGCCTGCCCGCGAACGGCATGAGTGAAGACTCCGTCCGGAATCGCTGGGGCGCCCCCCAGAACATCAAAGGCCCGGTCGGAGAACCCCCCATCAGTCAGTGGCATTATCAGGATTTTGTCGTCTATTTCGAAGGTAACCGCGTAATACATGCAGTGGTAAAGCAACACAAAGACTGATAAACACCCGCTTCATCAAACACCGGCCAAGGAATGACAATGCACGGGCTGCATTGCTCAGATAGAATGGCGGCTTTTGCAAACCAAGGTGACTTATACAGTGACTTCCAGACGTACGTTGCCTGCGGAGTGGGCTTCCCAAAGCGCAGTCATGTTGACCTGGCCTCATCCCGGAACCGACTGGGCAAAGCGCATGGCCGACGTGGAGCCCGTGTTCGAGGCCATTGCCAAAGCGGTCCTCCGTTTTGAACACCTGGTGATCAGCTGCGAGTTCGTGGCACGTCTCCAGCAACTTGGCCAGCAGCTGAACGCTTATGCCGAAGGCAACGGGTTACCAGGTCGCGTAATCACTGTGCCAGCCCCGGCCAACGACACTTGGGCCAGGGACCACGGCCCCATCACCGTGGATACCGCTGACGGCCCCGCTCTGCTGGACTTCCGGTTCAATGCCTGGGGAGACAAATTTCCCTGGGAAAAAGACGATGCCCTCAACCGGCACCTGGCGAACGCGGGCATTTTCGGCAAACACCCACTGCAGCCAGTGGATTTTGTCCTGGAAGGCGGCTCTATAGAATCCGATGGCGCCGGCACCTTGCTCACTACCAGCGAGTGCCTGCTGACTCCGTCCAGAAACCCATCCATGGATCGGACGGCTATCGAGCAATTGCTGGAGGAAGTCCTCGGGGTCGATCGTATTCTCTGGCTCAACCACGGATATCTGGCGGGCGACGATACCGACAGCCACATCGATACCCTGGCACGGTTCTGCGCGCCTGATCATATCTGCTATGTGACCTGCCCGGATGTTGCGGACGAGCACTACAGCGCCCTGGCGGCGATGGAAGAAGAGTTGCAGGAATTCCGTCAGGCCGACGGCACCCCCTATCGCCTGACGCCCCTGCCCTGGCCCGACCCGATTTACGATGAGGACGGCGAACGGTTGCCAGCGACCTACGCCAACTTCCTGATCATCAACGGCGCAGTTCTGCTGCCAGTCTACGATGTGCCGCAGGACGAAGAAGCCGTTCGCATCATGGCGGGCATCTTCCCAGACCGGGAGATTATTCCAATTGACTGCCGCCCGCTCATTTACCAGCACGGCAGTCTGCACTGCGTAACCATGCAAATTCCTGCGGGGGTGGTAACGGTATGACCAGCACGAACACCAGCTCCAACCTGAAGGTCGCCGCCATTCAGCAAACCTGCAGTCCCGACAAGAACCAGAGTCTCGCGACATCCGAACGCCTGATACGGCAGGCTGCGGCGGATGGCGCGCAGTTGATTGTCCTGCAGGAGCTGCACGCCACCCAGTATTTCTGCCAAACGGAAGACACCGCCATTTTTGAGCTTGCCGAGCCCATTCCCGGGCCCACCAGCAACTATCTGTCTGGTCTCGCAAAAGAATTAGGCGTTGTGCTTGTGGGTTCTATTTTTGAAAGGCGCATGAATGGCGTTTACCACAACACATCTGTGGTGTTCGACACCGATGGCAGCCTGGCCGGGCTGTACCGGAAAATGCACATCCCGGACGACCCGGGCTTTTATGAGAAATTCTACTTTACCCCCGGCGATGCCACGTTCAACGATGGTCGCAGTGGGTTTACACCTATCCAGACGTCGGTTGGCAAACTGGGCGTGCTGGTGTGCTGGGACCAGTGGTACCCGGAAGCGGCCCGGCTGATGGCACTGGCCGGCGCGGAAATACTGATCTACCCGACCGCCATTGGCTGGGATGTGACCGACGATCCAGACGAACAGGCCCGGCAACTGGACGCCTGGGTGACCGTTCAGCGTGGCCATGCGGTAGCCAACAACCTTCCGGTTATCGCCCCGAATCGCGTTGGGACCGAGCCAGATCCTTCCGGCCAAAGCGATGGCATCCGGTTCTGGGGGAACAGTTTCATCTGTGGCCCTCAGGGCGAGTTTCTGGCCCGCGGCAACGAGACTGACGAGTGTATCCTGTCGGTAACCCTGAACCGCCAGCGCACCGAATCCATCCGGAGAATCTGGCCGTACCTCAGGGACAGGCGCATCGATGCCTACGGCGACATTCTGAAACGGGTGAGGGACTGAAACCGGCATGAAACAGAAAATGGACACGGTCGTCAGCGCCCTTAACAAGGTACTGCTGGGCAAGGAGAATCAGGTTCGTCTGGCGCTCTGCGGCCTGCTTGCCCACGGCCACCTGTTGATTGAAGATATTCCGGGCATGGGCAAGACCACCCTCTCCCATGCGCTGGCAAAAATCATGGGGTTAAGCTATCAGCGAATCCAGTTCACCAATGACCTGCTGCCTGCAGACGTCCTCGGCTACTCCATGTATGACAAGCAGGCCGGCGGGCTCGTGTTTCACCCCGGCCCCATCTTCGCCCAGGTGGTTCTGGCAGACGAAATCAACCGCGCGTCACCGCGCACCCAAAGCGCCCTGCTGGAAGCCATGGAAGAAAGGCAGGTATCCATTGAGGGGGAAACCCGACCACTACCTACCCCGTTCTTTGTGATCGCAACCCAGAACCCCATAGAGCAAGGCGGCACCTTTCCCCTGCCTGAATCTCAGCTTGACCGGTTTCTGATGCGCCTTCGGTTGGGCTACCCCGACCCGAAAGCGGAACGGGAGCTGCTGGAGGGCGAAGACCGCAAACACCTTACCGATCGTTTGCAGGCCATACTCCCGCACGATGAGCTGGTGGCCTTGCAGCAGGCCGTGGAAAAGGTATCCGCCAGCCCGGCTTTGCTGGATTACCTGCAACGCCTTCTTGAGCAGAGCCGGCGCATGCCCGGATTGCTTTACGGTTTGTCCCCGAGGGCGGGCCTCGGCCTGCTGAGAGCCGCCAAAGCATGGGCACTGATGGAAGGTCGTAATCACGTACTGCCCGACGACGTGCAGGCCGTCTTCCCCGCCGTAGCCGAGCACCGGCTGGAACAGGGGGAATCCGGTAAAGCCCGGGAGCGGGTGCGCCAGCTGTTAACGACCGTATCGGTGCTTGAATAATCCGGGTCTGACCACATAGCAAGGTTTTATAAGCCGCATTGGCGTAAACAAATGGCAGTCCGGTCATTTCATGTTAGCCTTTTGCCAGATTTCAGATGAGCGGTTCCTGTTCTGCCCTCCGCAGGGACAGAGGAGAGCCGTCGAATACGCATACTTCATTTCAGTGAGACACAGATGAGCGAAACCCGACATTCCCGACTGATCATTCTTGGCTCCGGCCCGGCCGGCTACACCGCTGCAGTCTATGCCGCGCGCGCCAACCTGAACCCGACCCTGATCACCGGTATCGAAGTTGGCGGCCAGCTGACCACCACCACTGACGTAGACAACTGGCCGGGCGACAATGACGGCGTTCAGGGCCCCGAGCTCATGCAGCGCATGCAGAAGCACGCCGAGCGTTTTGAAACCAGCATCGTGTACGACACCATCAACGAAGCTGACCTGAACAACCGCCCGTTCCGGCTCAAAGGCGACAACGGCGAATACACCTGCGACGCTCTGATCATTGCCACTGGCGCCTCTGCCATGTATCTGGGGCTTGAGTCGGAAGAGAAGTTCAAGGGTCAGGGCGTGTCGGCCTGCGCCACCTGTGACGGCTTCTTCTACCGCAAGCAGAAAGTCGCGGTTATCGGCGGCGGCAATACCGCTGTGGAAGAGGCGCTGTTTCTCTCGAACATCGCTGATGAAGTGACCCTGGTTCATCGCCGTGACAAGCTTCGGGCCGAGAAGATCCTTCAGGACAAACTCTTCGAGAAAGCAGAAAACGGCAACGTCAACATCATCTGGGACCACACCCTGGACGAAGTGCTCGGCGATGGCACCGGTGTTACCGGCATGCGCATCCGGAACACCAAAGATGGCAGCACCCAGGATCTGGAGCTGGCCGGCGTATTCATCGCGATCGGCCACAAGCCGAATACCAGCCTGTTTGAAGGGCAACTGGATATGGCTAACGGCTACATCCGGATTCGCTCCGGCCTGGACGGCATGGCCACCCAGACCAGCATTCCAGGCGTGTTCGCGGCTGGCGACGTAGCCGATCACGTCTATCGGCAGGCTGTGACGTCCGCCGGGTTTGGTTGCATGGCTGCGCTCGACGCCGAAAAGTTTCTTGATCAACAAGGCTAACTACTCAGGAGCAGAATGACGTCGCTACCCTGGCTGGATCCTGATCAATTCTGGTTTCCTCCCGCAGAAGAAGCGCTGGAGGATCCCGATGGACTGCTTGCCCTGGGTGGCGACCTGTCTCCGGAACGCCTGATTCTGGCCTATCGGAATGGCATTTTCCCCTGGTTCAGTGACGACCAGCCCATTCTCTGGTGGTCACCGAACCCTCGTTGCGTGCTGTTTCCCTCTGACATCCACATCTCCCGGAGCCTGCGCCGGACGCTGAACCAGCGTCGATTCCATATCACCACCGATCAATGCTTTGGCCGCATCATTCGGCTCTGCGCAAACACCCGCGCTGAGGGCACCTGGATTACTGACGACATGATGGCAGCGTATACCGAGCTGCATAAACGTGGTATCGCCCACTCCATTGAAGTCTGGAATCGCAACAATGAGCTCGCAGGCGGTATGTACGGTCTGGCTATCGGCCGCTGTTTCTTCGGCGAATCCATGTTTTCACTGGAAACCAACGCCTCCAAAGTACTAATGGTGCATCTGGCCCACCAGCTCGGCGAATGGGGTTACCAGCTCATGGATTGCCAGGTAGAGAGCGACCACTTGCTGACGATGGGCGCGCGCAGTATTCCGAGGGCGGAGTTTTTATCTATACTCAGGGCATGTGTCGATCGGAAACCGGACCAGCCAGACTGGAACTTCAGCTGGCAATGGCCCTGCCCGGAGGTGAAATGAGTAATCTCAGAACGCTCGTTTTCTTTGCCACCCCTCCTCACGATTGCAGTTACCTGCCAGACCGTGAAGCGACCACCATGTTTGTGGACCCACGCGCCCACATCGACAGAAAGCTCTACAGCCAGTTAACCGCACTGGGTTTCCGCCGCAGCGGCTCACACTACTACCGTCCGCACTGCGAAAGCTGTAACGCGTGTGTTCCGGTACGCCTGCAGGTAGGCCAATTCGAGCCAGACCGGAATCAACGCCGGGTGCTTCGCAAAAATGCCGACCTCGACTGCAAGCTGGTGCCAGCAGCATTCAGTGAACGCTATTACCGGCTGTATGCCCACTATATAGAGGAGCGTCATCGCGACGGTGACATGTATCCACCTTCAAGAGAACAATTTACCTCGTTCCTCGTGGAGGGGGCTACCGACTCCTGGTTCCTCGAAATGTCTCTTGATGGTGACCTCGTGGGACTGGCAGCCGTCGACCTGCTGGATGATGGCCTCTCGGCCATCTACACCGTCTTCGCGCCGGAACTGGAGCACCGGAGCCTGGGCACTTTCGCAGTGCTCTGGCAGATTGAGGAAGCCAAACGGCGGGAATTGCCGCATCTGTATCTGGGGTACTGGATAAAAGAATGTCGGAAAATGAACTATAAAACCCGATTTAAGCCCATTGAGGCCTTGCGGGATGGCCACTGGCGCGAGATGTCGACCGACTGAGTTTTGCCAAACGTGGAGAATTCAGGCAGAATTGCGCAATTTAAAATCACCGAAAAGTATTCCGAACGAGGTTTCTACTGAATGGCGAAATCAGATGTCATTGAAATGGAAGGCGTTATTGTCGATACCCTTCCCAACACCATGTTCCGCGTTGAGCTGTCCAACGGCCACGTTGTGACCGCACACATCTCCGGAAAAATGCGCAAGAACTACATCCGCATTCTGACTGGTGACAAGGTCAAGGTTGAGCTGACTCCCTACGACCTCAGCAAGGGCCGCATCGTTTACCGCGCCCGTTAATGGTCCGAGCTGACATCTGAAAAGCCCCGCAAGTGCGGGGCTTTTTTTGTATCACACGGCTTCAGCCGGTTCGTCCTCGTAATCAAAGGTCAGCTCGTCGTCCTTGAGCTGAATGAACACATCACCACCGTGCTCCGATAGCCGGCCGAACAGGATCTGCTCCGCCAGCGGACGCTTGATCTTGTCCTGAATCAGGCGCGCCATCGGCCGGGCCCCCATGGTCACGTCATAGCCTTTTTCCGCCAGCCAGAGCTTGGCCGCATCGTCAACGTGAAGCACCACATGCTTCTCGTCCAGCTGGGCCTGAAGCTCGGTGAGGAACTTGTCTACCACGTGCGTGATGGTGTCCTTCTGCAGATCCGCGAACTGGATAATGCCATCCAGCCGGTTCCGGAACTCCGGCGTGAAGGTTTTGCTGATCACCTCCATACCGTCGGTGCTGTGATCCTGCTCATTGAAGCCAATGGAGCGGCGGGCCATGCTTTCAGCGCCCGCATTGGTGGTCATCACCAGAATCACGTGACGGAAATCTGCCTTACGGCCATTGTTATCCGTCAGGGTACCGTGGTCCATCACCTGCAGCAGCAGGTTGAAGACTTCAGGGTGCGCCTTCTCGATCTCATCCAGCAGCAACACGCAGTGCGGGTGCTTGTTGACCGCTTCGGTCAGCAGGCCGCCCTGGTCATAGCCGACATAGCCCGGAGGTGCGCCAATCAGGCGTGAGACAGTATGACGCTCCATGTACTCTGACATATCGAAGCGAACAAGCTCGATGCCCAGCACCTTCGCCAGTTGCTTGGTGACTTCCGTTTTACCGACACCGGTCGGCCCGGCAAACAGGAAGGCACCTTCCGGCTTCTCAGGCGCTTTCAGGCCTGCCCGCGCCAGCTTGATGGCGGTTGACAGGGATTCGATCGCCGGATCCTGACCGAACACCACCATTTTCAGATCGCGTTCAAGATTGCGCAGCAGATCCTTGTCGCTGGTGGAAACATTCTTCGGCGGAATTCGCGCAATATTGGCGACCACGTCTTCGATGTCGGTCACGTCAATGGTCTTCTTGCGCTTGTCTTCCGGCTGCAGCCGCTGCCGTGCACCGGCTTCGTCGATCACGTCGATGGCCTTGTCCGGCAGGTGCCGGTCGGTGATGTACCGGTCTGCCAGCTCTGCGGCTACCCGCAACGCCTTGTCGGTGTACTTGAGATCGTGATGTTTCTCGAAGTTTGGCTTGAGACCCTTGAGGATCTGGTAGGTGTCCTCAACGCTCGGCTCGTTGACATCAATTTTCTGGAAGCGACGCGCCAGGGCGCTGTCTTTCTCGAAAATACCGCGGAACTCCTGAAACGTGGTCGAACCAATGCAACGGAGTTCGCCTGAACTGAGCATAGGCTTAAGCAGGTTGGAGGCATCCATCACGCCGCCCGACGCAGATCCGGCACCGATGATGGTGTGGATCTCATCGATGAACAGAATGGCATGATTCTGCTTCTTCAGGTCACTCAAAAGGCCCTTGAGGCGTTTTTCAAAATCGCCACGATACTTGGTACCGGCCAGTAACGCGCCCATATCCAGTGAGTAGACGACGGCATCCGAGATAATCTCCGGCACCTGCCCGTCCACAATCCTCTTGGCCAGACCCTCGGCAATGGCTGTCTTGCCAACGCCGGCCTCGCCCACCAGCAAGGGGTTGTTCTTGCGGCGGCGAACCAGAATCTGTACCACCCGCTCAACCTCATGCTCACGGCCAATCAGCGGATCAATACGACCCTGCCGTGCCTGTTCGTTGAGGTTAGTGGCGTAGCTCTCCAGCGGACGGGAATGACCGCCCTCTTCCGCTGCTTCGTCCTGGGCAGCGTGATCCGCGCCTTCCTGGTCCTCTGCTCCCTGAACCCGGGAGATACCATGGGAGACGAAATTAACCACGTCAATCCGGGCGATATTCTGCTTTTTCAGCACATAAACCGCCTGACTTTCCTGCTCACTGAAGATGGCTACCAGTACGTTTGCTCCGGTTACCTCCTTCTTGCCAGACGACTGCACATGGAATACCGCTCTCTGCAGTACCCGCTGGAACCCCAATGTGGGTTGGGTTTCGCGCTCACTGTCGGAGCTAGGGATCAGGGGGGTGGTGGAGTCCACAAACTCTACCAACTCTTCCTCAAGGCGCTTCAGGTCTGCACCACAGGCTTTCAGGACACCCACTGCCGATTCATTGTCGAGAAGGGCCAGCAACAAATGCTCGACGGTCATGAATTCATGACGCTTGTCCCTCGCATTTTTGAAGGCCGTATTCAGCGTAATTTCCAGATCTTTACTCAGCATGGGCCACCCCAACGTCTGTCAGTCCGCACGTTCAATCTCGCAAAGGAGCGGATGTTCGCATTCCGAGGAATACTGGTTCACCTGTGCTGCCTTTGTTTCCGCGATGTCTCGGGTATATACCCCACATACGGCTTTTCCCTGCGTATGGACGAGCAGCATCACCTGCGTCGCCTTTTCTTCGTTCATGGCGAAGAACTTCATCAGTACGTCCACCACAAAATCCATGGGTGTGTAATCATCATTCAGGAGCACAACCCGGTAACGCGCCGGGCGCTTCAGGGCAGGCTTCTCCGGCGCAACACTGACCCCCTCATGGCGACCGGGTTGTTCATCCTCCCCCTGATTGAATACTAGTAGAGAATTCTCAATTGTCCGCATGGTTCCATATACCGGTTATTCGGTTCCTGACTTAAATGTGGATGCGTGGCAGCGTGTTTTCAAGCCAACACTGCCCACAAGCGTGCGTTGTTTATCAATACGAACATGATACCGCTTCCAGACCTGCCAGAACCACCTGTTCCGCAGTATCCGGCACTTGACTCAGGCGCCGGTTTGGCCGACAGTTAATGTGCATTGTTAAAGATTGTAAACTCATGCTTCATCGTGTAACCGGAAACCACAGCCAATACCGGTTTCACGTTGTTGGCAACAGTTCAGGCGCCACCAGGGCGCTGTGAATTCAACACACAAGACCAATAATAAGGGAGCACCTGCCGAGCCTCTGGAACTTGCCCGCCATACACGGGCACCAAGTACAGAGGAACAGTCAGCGCCTCCCAAAGTGACAGCAAAGGAACAGGGGAGTTCATCATGCCAAGAGGCAAAGTCAAATGGTTCAATAATGCCAAGGGATACGGCTTCATCATTGAAGATGGCTGCAGCGATGACCTGTTTGCCCATTTCTCCTCAGTCCAGATGGATGGCTACAAAACCCTCAAGGCCGGTCAGACGGTAACGTTCGACAAGAAGCCCAGTGACAAGGGCGTCCACGCCATTAACATTGTTCCGGACGAGGTTCCGGCCAGAGAGTCCGGGGCGAAAACGGCATCGGATTCGTCGGATCAGGCGGCTCAATCCAGCAACAGCAACGAGAGCTACACGCCCCGTGCTGTAAACGGCTGATGCCAGGCGTTGCCTGAAGCCCTCAGCCAACGCTGGCAGCCTGCCATTTCTTTCCTTTTCCCACCGGTTCTGCCGGTGGGCTGGCTTCGTGCTTTTTAATCAACGGTGATTGCAGTAGTCTTGGCGCTTTCGCGCATTTCCGGCACAGGACTTCACCCATGGCGAAGCTGATTCTCTTCAACAAACCGTTTCACGTATTGAGTCAGTTTACCGACGAGCGCGCCAGCCATCCCAGAGCTACCCTAGCCGACTGGATTGATCAACCCGGCGTTTATCCGGCCGGTCGACTCGATTACGATTCCGAAGGGCTTTTACTGCTCACCGACGAGGGCGCAGTACAGCATCGTATCGCATCGCCCACCAACAAAATGCCCAAGACTTATTGGGTTCAGGTCGAAGGTGAGCTCACAGACGAGGCCCTGCAAAAACTTCGCAAAGGCGTAGTGTTGAAAGACGGGATCACGCGGCCGGCCAGAGCGGATCGACTTGAAACACCCGACCTGTGGCCCCGCAACCCGCCGGTGAGATTTCGACAGAATGTGCCTACCACTTGGCTGGCGCTGACGATTACCGAAGGCAAAAACCGGCAGGTACGCAGAATGACGGCGGCGGTAGGCTACCCTACCCTGAGACTGATCCGGGTCCGCATCGGGGACTGGACCCTGGATAACCTGAAGCCCGGCGAATACCGAAGTGTTACGGTCAATCTGCCCGACACTCCCCCGAAACTATCAACCAGGCCCAAAAGGAGGCGTCACCGATCATGACCTGGAAACCCCATGCCACCGTGGCGGTGGTTGTTGAAGACGATCAGGGCCGGTTTCTTCTGGTTGAGGAAGTCAGTGGCGGGAAGGTGGTTTTCAATCAGCCCGCAGGCCATATAGAGGAAAACGAGGCCATTCTGGATGCCGTACGCCGGGAAACCCTGGAAGAGACCGGGTGGGAGATAGAACCGGTTTTTTTCCTCGGCATCTACACCTACAAGGCCCCCGCCAATGGTGTCACCTACTACCGGTTCTGTTATGCCGCCAAAGCCCTCCGGCACGCCACCGACAAGCTGGATACCGGCATCATCGGCCCACACTGGCTGACGCCGGAGGAAATCCGGGAACTCGGTGACCAGCTTCGAAGCCCGCTGGTGCTCCAGTGCATCGAGGATTACCGAAACGGACGCAAATTCCCTCTTGATGTGGTTGTGGATGGACAGACGTAATCACCGGATGATGTTAAAATTCGCGCTTTTGACCGGTTCCCAGACGAAATGACCCAGAATACTGAGCCCCAATCCCCCGAGCACACCCGCGTGATCGTCGGCATGTCCGGCGGCGTGGATTCCTCCGTTGCGGCCTGGCTCCTGAAAGATCAGGGGTACCAGGTGGAAGGCCTGTTTATGAAAAACTGGGACGAGGACGACGGGACCGAATACTGTACGGCAATGACTGATCTGGCAGATGCCCAGGCTGTTGCCGACGCCATCGGCATCAAACTGCACACCGCCAGCTTCGCCGCGGAGTACTGGGACCGGGTATTCGAGCATTTTCTGTCGGAATACAGTGCCGGCCGAACCCCCAATCCGGACATCCTCTGCAACAAGGAAGTAAAATTCCGGGCATTTCTGGATTACGCCGTTACTCTGGGCGCCGACTATATCGCGACCGGCCATTACACACGCCAGCGCCCGCTCAACGATGGTAGCGGCAAGGCCCAGTTGCTCAAGGGGCTGGACCCCAACAAAGACCAGAGTTACTTCCTCCATGCCGTCTCCGGCGAGCGCATCGCCCGCACCCTGTTTCCGGTGGGCGAACTGGAAAAGCCGGAGGTTCGCCGAATTGCTGAAGAGCAAGGGTTCGTTACTCACGATAAAAAAGATTCGACAGGAATCTGTTTTATCGGGGAACGGAAGTTTACCGATTTTCTGAAACAGTACCTGCCCGCTCAGCCCGGCAACATTGAAACACCCGACGGCACGGTGATTGGCAAACATCAAGGCCTGATGTACCACACCATAGGGCAACGTCAGGGCCTTGGCATTGGCGGTCTTGCGGAGTTTGGCGACGATCCCTGGTATGTGGCAGAAAAGGATCTCAACCGGAACGTATTGATTGCCGTTCAGGGCAAGCATCACCCGCTGTTATTTTCGCGGGGACTGGTCTCGGGCCCTGTTGACTGGGTGGCCGGCGAACCTCCGGCACAGAAGTTCCGCTGCAAGGCGAAAACCCGATATCGCCAACCGGATCAGGATTGCGAGGTTACCGTCATAGACGGTGGCGTGAAGGTCGTCTTCGACGACGCCCAGCGCGCCGTAACTCCCGGCCAGTCCGTGGTTTTCTATCAGGGTGAGGTGTGCCTGGGCGGCGGCGTTATTGAACAGACCTGGCGCGATAACGAAGCCTTACCGGCAAGACTTGAGCACCAGGCAAGTGAAGGATCTGACACATGAGCCGCTCCCTGCATGACCAGACCCTGGCGCTGGCCGGCCTGTGTCAGGCTGCGACCCTGGTGCAGCAGATTGCCCATAATGGCAACTGCAATGAAGACAGCCTGGAAACCTGTATTCGCTCATTGTTTGCCACCAACCCGGCCTCCACGCTGGATGTCTACGGCGGCGAATTGTCTGACATACGGGAAGGATTGACGGTACTTTCGACGGTACTGGCCCAGCACGGCCAACCCCATGACGTAGAAATCCTGCGGTACATGTTCAACCTGATCCAGCTTGAAGCCAAACTCAAACGCTCCCCGGACATGCTGGACGTTATCGGCAACAGGATCGAGCAGGCCCGGCATACGGCCAGCCATTTCGGTTACAGTCACAGCAACCTTCTGGGCAATCTGGCCTCAATCTATGCCGACACCATCAGCACCTTTCGTTTGCGCATTCAGGTAACCGGCAACCCGCAGATACTCCAGCGTAATGAAAATGCAGACAAGGTACGGGCCCTGTTGCTGGCCGGCATCCGATCTGCCGTGCTGTGGAGGCAAAGTGGCGGCCACCGCTGGCAACTCATTTTCACCCGCAAGAAGGTCATCAGCCATGCCCGGGAGTTGCTGCGCTGATTCAGCGAGCCGGCTGGTGTATCATTAGCAGCTTCATTTTCCTGTCCCGCTTTTTCTTTGATGAACTGAGAGGTTTTCGATGGAACTCACCGCCCTGACCGCTATTTCTCCGGTCGATGGCCGCTACGGCAGCAAAGTCAGTGTATTTCGCAGCATCTTCAGTGAATACGGCCTGATCCGGAACCGGGTAACCGTCGAAATCCGCTGGCTGCAGAAACTGGCTGCCCACCCCGCGATTACCGAAGTGCCCGCGTTCTCCGCCGAAGCCAATGCCTTCCTGGACAAGCTGGTCAGCGAGTTCAGCCTGGCCGATGCTGAGCGCATCAAGGAAATCGAGCGGACCACCAACCACGACGTCAAAGCGGTTGAGTACCTGATCAAAGAAAAAATTGCCGACGTGCCTGAGCTGCACGCCGTAACCGAGTTTGTTCACTTTGCCTGCACCTCCGAGGACATCAACAACCTGTCCCACGGCTTGATGCTGCGCGAAGGCCTGGATCACGGCCTGCTGCCGGCCATGGACAACCTGGTCGAAAAGCTGGCCGAGCTGGCCCGGGAGCACGCTGAACAGCCCATGCTATCCCGCACCCACGGTCAGACCGCCTCCCCGACCACAGTCGGCAAGGAACTGGCCAACGTGGTCTATCGCCTGCGCCGCCAGCTGATGCAGATCCGTGAAGTGGAAATCATGGGCAAGATCAACGGTGCGGTGGGTAACTACAACGCCCACCTGTCTGCCTACCCGGACGTGGACTGGGCTGCCAACGCCGAAGAATTCATCGAGAGCCTGGGCCTCGACTGGAACCCGTACACGACCCAGATCGAACCCCACGACTACATCGCCGAGCTTTACGATGCCATTGCCCGCTTCAACACCATTCTGATCGATCTGGACAGGGATATCTGGGGCTATATCTCGCTGGGCTACTTCAAGCAGAAGACCGTGGCCGGTGAAATCGGATCCTCCACCATGCCCCACAAGGTGAACCCGATCGACTTCGAGAATTCCGAAGGCAATCTGGGCATCGCCAATGCCCTCTTCAGCCATTTGTCCGCCAAGCTGCCGATTTCGCGCTGGCAGCGTGATCTGACCGACTCTACCGCACTACGCAATCTGGGCGTTGGCTTTGCTCACAGCCTGATTGCCTACGAAGCCACCCTCAAAGGTCTGGGCAAGCTGGAAATCAACCCTGCCCGTCTGAACGAAGACCTGAACAACGCCTGGGAAGTGCTGGCGGAGCCGATCCAGACCGTGATGCGCCGGTACAACATCGAGAAACCCTACGAAAAGCTCAAGGACTTGACCCGCGGCAAGGCCATGACGCCCGAAGTCATCAAGAATTTCGTGGAAACCCTGGAGATCCCGGAACAGGCGAAGGCCGAGCTGCGCGCCCTGACCCCGGACAACTACATCGGTAACGCGATCGACCAGGCCAAAGACATCTAGGCAGGAGCAACACCATGGATATGCTTGGCGGGCTGACAGCCAATGAATTTCTGCGCGACTACTGGCAGAAAAAGCCACTGGTTATCCGCCAGGCGTTTCCCGGTTTTCAGTGCCCGGTCAGCCAGGATGAACTGGCCGGACTGGCCTGCGAGGAAGCCGTTGAATCCCGCATCGTCATTGAGAACGATGCAGGAAAACCCTGGCAGCTTCACAATGGCCCGTTCACTCCCGATCGTTTCAGCGAGCTGCCGGAGCAGGACTGGACCCTGCTGGTTCAGGGCCTGGACCACTGGGTACCGGAAATCGCTGATCTGCTCGACAACTTCCGGTTCATCCCCAACTGGCGGCTGGACGACATCATGGCCAGCTACGCACCGACAGGCGGTAGCGTTGGGCCCCACTACGATATGTATGACGTGTTTCTGCTGCAGGCCCAGGGCCACCGACGCTGGACCTTCGGCGGACACTGTGACCACAGATCGCCCCGGGTAGAAGGTACACCCTTACGGATTCTGAGCAGTTGGGACGGTGAAGAAACCGTGACCCTGGCGCCGGGTGACATGCTGTACCTGCCACCGGGCGTTGGCCATCATGGGGTGGCGGAAGACGACTGCATTACCCTGTCTGTGGGTTTTCGGGCACCT
Source organism: Marinobacter nauticus (assembly GCF_003634635.1). Taxonomy (GTDB): domain Bacteria; phylum Pseudomonadota; class Gammaproteobacteria; order Pseudomonadales; family Oleiphilaceae; genus Marinobacter; species Marinobacter nauticus. The sequence continues at coordinate 739,160 of NZ_RBJB01000002.1, forward strand.
ACCGTCGACGACGTACTGACCAGCTTTACCGACTACCTGAGCCAGAAGGAAAAAGCGGCTGAACATCTGGATGACCCGGATCTTCAGGTTCAGGATAACCCCGGAACCATCGGCGCCGATGTCGTCGACCGTCTCGACGCCGTGATTCGGGAGCAACTCGGTGATCGCCGCAATCTGGCGCTTTGGTTCGGGCAGTTCGCCACCGCCCCCAAAAGCATGGACATCGTCGTTCCAGCCGACGAGCCAGCTGAGCCTGATGATCTGGCCGAAGCCATCCGGGCCGGCGAACAGCTGCGCTGGAACGAAGGCTCTCGCTTCGCTTACCATGAGCTGAATGATGAGACCGCTCTGTTTGTTGATGGCGAACAGTTCCTGCTCAAGGGCGACGCCCGTCCGCTGGCTCCCCTGCTCTGTGCCCGCTCCCGTATTGATATGGCGACACTGGCAGAATTTGCCGGCGACGAAGCGTTGCTGGGACTGTTGACCAACCTCTACAACCAGGGCTCGATCTATTTCGAGTAAGCCATGGATCTGAGATTTCGCAAATACAGCTGGCAACTGGCACCCGGGTCGATTCGCGAGATTCGCCAACGGGTGTTTATCGATGAGCAGAAGGTGCCGCCAGAGCTTGAGTGGGATGACACCGACGAGATTGCGGATCACTATCTTGCCGTCGATGCGTCCAACCAACCCGTGGCCACCGCCCGCCTGTTTTCCGCCCTGGAAGAAACCGGCTACATCGGCCGCATGGCCGTGGTACCGGAAGCCCGGGGCAAAGGTGTTGGAGAAGCCCTGCTCAGGCACCTGATCGCCGAGTCTGCCGGCCGTTACCAGGAACTCCGGCTCTCAGCCCAGGAACATGCCACTGGTTTTTACCAACGATGCGGCTTCCACATCTGTTCGCTTACCCCCTATGAGGATGCCGGCATTCCGCACCTCGACATGCGCTGTCTGGCACCGGATCTCGCCCATCGGGCCGGTGCAGGACGCAGCAACCCGTTAATCCTGGGAGCCGATGAGGAATCCTGGCTGTTTGACCAGCCCTCATCCTTCATGAACCTGATGGATTCCCTGGTTGGCCAGGCTGGCCAGCGCCTATGGCTTTACGACCGGATTCTGGACCATGAATTCTACGACCGGCATCGCCTGCGGGAATTGGTCTCTGCCCTCGCCCGTCGCCATCGACTGAGCGAGGTCCGTTTATTGATTCACGACGACAAGCCATTAGTGCAACGACGACACCAACTGGTAGAACTGATGCGCCGGCTCACCAGCCGCATTGAACTCCGGCTGGTGAACGAGGACTACCCCATGGAAGACCAGCCTTTCCTGCTGGTCGACCGCCAGGGCGTGTTGTACCGACACAGTTTTGACAAGCCCGAGGGCTTTGCCGATTTTTCCGCTGGCCGCCGGGTCCGGCTGATGGAGGAGGCGTTCCAGAAAATGTGGGACGCCGCGCGCCCCTCTCTGGAGTTACGCGAACTACCGCTCTGAGTGGGACACCTGAACTGCCTGGGGTGATTCGAAACTGGCCCCGAATGGCGCAAATTCCTCATCCACTTCTTCCGCCACTTCCACAATCAGTTTGCGCAGCCACTGATGGTCCGAGTTGTGCTGCAGCAGCGGGCTCCAGGCCATCTTGAGTTCAAAGGGCGGAATCTCAAAAGGCGGCACCTTGACCACCAGATTTGGATTATCTTTTTGCAGCCAGGCTGCTCTGGATGGCAGCGTGGCGATCAGATCGTGTTGTTCCGCCAGCAGCATCGCCACCTGATAATGGCGCGTAAACACGGAAATCTGGCGCTTGCGCCCCATTCGGCCCAACGCCTCGTCCACCCAGCCCAGGCGTTGAACATCCTTCGGGTTTACTCCCACTCCGACGCCAAACCCGGTCTTGCTGACCCAGATATGGCTGGCGTCCAGATAGGTATCCAGCGTAAACGGCTCTTTCAGGATCGGGTTCCGGGCGTTCATCAGGCACGCAAAGTATTCCGTCCAGAGGGTTTTCTGATGAAACGACTGGGGAATCTTGTCGAAACGGTTAATCGCCATGTCCAGGCGACCCTGCTCCACATCCAGAAAACTGACGTCACTGGGCGTCAGAACATCCAGCGTGACATGCGGTGCTTCCTGTCGGATACGGCGCAACACCCGTGGCATCAGGCAGGATTCCGCGTAATCACTGGCCATGATCCGGAACACCCGCTGGCTCTCACCGGCCGCAAACGGTGTTTTTTCCTGCACCGCCTGCTCGATATCCGATAGAATCCCGCGAACCAGTGGCTGCAATTCCCTGGCCCGCTCGGTGGCCGTCATGCCTTCACTGGTTCGCACCAGCAGGGGATCGCCAAACAGATCCCGCAGCCTCCGCAAACCGTTACTCATGGCCGGCTGAGTGATGCCAAGGTGATTAGCCGCCTTGGTTACATTGCGCTCCCGCAACAGCACATCCAGGTACACAAGCAGGTTCAGATCAACACGGGAAATGTCCATAGGCAGCCAGACCTCACCGTCAGCAGCAGAGTGTATTATTCATTTCCGCAATATACAGGAATCTGAAAATTCACGTAATAAATGAGCCTACTGCCCTGATTACAACCTGAAAAGGACGGGATAGCATATTTCTGCTAGGCTTTCAGGGCGTTACCGAATAATATCAAAACCAATAAAACAAGCCCTCGGGCCAGACGTTCATTCAATCCGGAGCCTAACCCCACACCATGGATACCACTACCATTGTGCTGCTGCTCGCCGCGATCGTCACCGTTTCCCTGGTTATTATCGTTTTCAGCCAGATGCGGGAAAAAGCGAGGATCGAACGCGTTCGCAAAATGACGGCTCAGGAAGATGCCTACAACAAGGCCTACCGCCTGCTTACCGATATTCCCGGCCAATACCTCACGCCAGACCTTAAACTGCTGCTGCTCAAGCGCATGGAAGACGCCTGCCAGGAACTGACCGCGCTGAAGAGTGATCAGCCGGTAAAACAGTGGCTGGAGAACATTGCGCAAACCAAAAAGCAGATTCTGGAAAAGAACGACCAGCGCCCACCCGTAAAAGTCGACTCTCCGGAAAAGTCCACCTACATCAAAGAACTGCTCCAGGCCTTGTTCAAGCTGATTGAGGCTATGCATAAAGCCGGCCGGATAGACTCTGCCACCGCCAAGAAGAATCTGAAGTATGTTCTGTTTCTGGTGCACAAAACCCACGCCGACCTGCACGTTTTCCAGGCCCGGGATTTCATTCGCCAGAACCAGATCCGCAAGGCCATTCACGCTTATCACCTTGCCAGTACTGAGATGGGCAAATCCCGGGACAACCCTCTGGCCATGAAAGCGGTGAAGAGTTTCCGTACCCGCATCAAGGAACTTGAGGAAATGAGCACAGAGGGCAAGATGAATGAGGAAAGCCATTCCAAGCTGGACAAGGAATGGGACAACTTTCTGCAGGACGACGGCACCTGGAAGAAAAAAGCGGATTACGACGACTGAACGCAGCTTCGTAAACGCCCATATCTCAAGGATGACGCAACATCGTGTTTAACAGAATCAGGCAACGGCTCTCCTATCGCCTCACTCGGGACACGGTCCTGGTCGCCATGGTGCTGGGCCTGGTACTGAACCTGATCCAGATCACCCTGGACTACTTCACCGCCCGGGAATCGATGGATCGCGAAGTTCGCGCCCTGATTGAAATCAGCCAGAGCCCGGCATCCCAGATTGCCTACAACATTGATGTCCGGCTCGCGGAGGAGCTGCTCGACGGCCTCTTGCAACACCCTGCCACCATAGACGCCCGAATTATTGACAGCGATGGCCAGACCATGGCTGCGGCCAGCCAGAGCAGCCCGGTTTCCCGCTATCGCTGGATCAGCGATCTGCTGTTTGGCGCCAGCCGCGTGTTCAATGAGGAACTGCAGGTGCCGCAATTGGCGGATCTGCCTCTGGGCCAGCTTGTTGTAACTATCGACACCTATCATTACGGCATACAGTTTCTCACCCGGGCGACCAATACCCTGATTATCGGGCTGCTGAAAAGCCTTGCGCTCTCCGGTGTACTGCTCGCCATTTTCTATTTTGTGTTGACCCGGCCCATGATGAACGTCATCAACGCCCTCAGTCAGGTGCGGGCAAGTTCTCCGGAGAAAGTCCGGCTTCCGATTCCGGAAAACCACAAAGGTGATGAAATCGGCACCATGGTGGGCATCATCAACCAGCACCTGGAAAACATGGAAGTGAGCGTGGCCAAGCTGCGATCCGCCGAAAGCGCCATGAAAAACTATTCCAGCCAGCTGGAACGGGAAGTGGAGGACCGGACCCGGGAGATTTCGGAAAAAAATGAAGCTTTGCTGCGCGGTAACCGGGCGCTGGTCCGCGCCAAAGAAGACGCTGTTCGCAGAGCTCGCGCCCGGGCCAACTTTCTGGCAAGCATGAGCCACGAAATCCGCACACCACTCAACGGTGTTCTGGGCATGTTGGGTCTGGCACTGGAAAGCGAGAAAGACGCAGGTCAACGCAATCGCCTGGAAATCGCTCTGAATGCCGGTGAGAGCTTACTCGGCCTGCTCAACGACATTCTCGACATCTCCAAGGTAGAGGCTGGCAAACTCTCCCTGGAAAGCATTCCTTTCAGCATGAGAAAACTGATTGAAGAATGCGCAACCCTGCACGCTCAACAAGCCCGGCGCAAAGGCATTAACCTGGTTAACGAGACTGCGCCGGATTTGCCAGAGCATTTTCTGGGGGACCCCACCCGTACCCGTCAGATTCTGAACAATCTGCTCAGCAATGCCATCAAATTCACCGATGCAGGCACCGTAAAGATTCGCACCAGCTGGTCCGGTGGCAGCTTGCGACTGGAAGTCATCGACACCGGGATCGGTATGTCGAGAGAAGGCCTGCACCGGATATTCTCACCGTTTTCCCAGGCCGATACTGACACCACCCGCCTCTACGGCGGAACCGGGCTTGGGCTGACACTCTGCCGGCAACTGGTGGAGCGAATGCATGGCCAGATTCTGGTGGACTCCAAGGAAGGCGCCGGAACCCACTTTACCGTGACCCTGCCGCTTCCGGTACACCAGGGCGATGAACCGGAGATCGCAGAAGGCGTTCTACGACGCCTGAGCGATATTGGTATCGCCATGGCCCTGCCCCAGAGCAACCCTCACAGACTGGCCATCGAGTCCCAGTTGCGCTCCTGGAACATACCGGTGCGCAGTGCCAGTCGGCATCCGGAAGGAATCCTGCTGATTGATGCTGCAGATTCGCCCCGGGAAAGCCTTGCCTTTGCCAATGACTGGCGAGGAGAAGGGGTGATTCTGGCCGATCAGTCCGGAACCGCAACCAGCAATCACCCCAGACACTGCGTCGTGGCACTGCCGCTGCGAAGGGACGACCTGTTCCGATGCCTCTGCGCAGCCGGCGGACTGGATTCGGGTGGGCAATCAACACGCCCGGATCGGTCCCTTGGCACAGGCCAGCAACCGATACCGGCTTTAAACATCCTGTTGGTGGAAGACAATCAGGTCAACCAGTTGGTGGCCAGCAGCCTGTTGAAGAAACTGGGGCACCGGGTAGATCACGCGGAGAACGGGCGCAGAGCCCTTGAGGCACTGCAAAACAAAACTTACGACCTGGTACTGATGGACTGCCAGATGCCGGTTATGGACGGTTACGAAGCAACCCGTGCTATCCGCCAGAACCCGCAATGGCAAACGCTACCTGTCATTGCGGTAACCGCCAATGTGATGCAGGGCGATCGGGAGGATTGCCTGGCATCGGGCATGAATGACTACATCACCAAGCCCTACAATCGTGACGAACTCAGAGCGGTTATCGCTCGCTGGGCTCCGCTGTCTCCAGAACCTCCAACAGACTCCTGAGTTCCTGTCGCAGTGACAGCAATCGCTCTGGTTCAATATCCAGACCACACATAAGGCGGCCGGGCACGTTCGCCGCCTTGGCCCGCAGCGCCCGTCCGGCATTGGTCAGCCTCAGCCGAACCACCCGTTCATCCTCGGCTAGCCGAGCCCGTTGCAACAGATCCCGCTGCTCCAGGCGTTTAAGCAGCGGCGTCAATGTGCCCGAGTCCAGTCTTAATCTGGCCCCCAGGTCGCTGACCCGCGGCTTGATTCCCTCACGGTCCGCTTCCCACATCACCAGCATGACCAGGTACTGGGGATAGGTCAGCCCCAGCTCCTCCAGTAACGGCCGGTACCTGGCAGTCACCGCCCGGTTCAGTGCATACAGTGCAAAACAGATCTGGTTATCAAGCGCCAGTATCTGATCGTTATCTGTCATGGTCAGAGCAATTTCTCGATATCGGCGCGGATGTCGGCCGGCTTCGCCGTTGGCGCATAGCGCCGCACAACCTGACCTTCCCGGTTAACCAGAAACTTGGTGAAATTCCACTTCACTTTCTCAGAACCCATCAGGCCTTTGGCCTCACGTTTCAGGAACCGAAACAGCGGATGCGTGCCGTCACCGTTCACCTCAATCTTGGCGAACATGGGGAAACTGACACCGTAGTTCAGGGAACAGAACTGGCTGATGGCATCGTCGTTACCAGGATCCTGATTCATGAACTGGTTACAGGGGAAACCCAGCACCTCAAACCCACGCTCCCCCAATTCGTCATGGAGCGACTGCAGCCCCTCAAATTGGGGCGTAAAACCACATTTTGAGGCCGTATTTACGATAAGCAGAACCTTGCCCCGATAATCGTCCATTGAAACTTCCTGCCCTTTGATATCTTTGGCACTGAAGCTGTAAATGGTTTCGCTCGCCATGAACTATCTCTCCTGTATTGGCCGGCTCCGGCCGATTTGTATGAACGACTGATTTACATTGTGCACAATATAATTTCCCACAACAACACCGCAAATTGTCCGTTCGGGTCAGCCTGATGACACATCACTTCAAAGACGGTCCGTAAACTATCCTGAATTGGCCACAATTCCACACAATTGCCCCTGTTACCCCGAGGCGTCCCTCCGCTAGAATAAGGCTTTCGTTCAGAACCTTAGCGAAGGACCCAGGCTCCCATGCAGAACTTTTTCAAATCCGCCAAGCTCGACAATGTCTGTTATGAAATTCGTGGCGTGGTTCTGCGTGAGGCCCGCAGGCTCGAAGAAGAAGGGCACCGCGTTCTGAAGCTGAATATCGGCAATCCGGCAGCCTTCGAGCTCGACGTGCCGGAAGAAATCCAGCAAGACGTCATCTACAACATGCACCAGGCCCAGGGCTACGTGGAATCCAAAGGCCTGTTTTCGGCCCGAAAGGCCGTGATGCACTATTGCCAGCAGCGGGGCATCGCCAAAGTCGATATTGATGACATTTACCTGGGCAATGGCGTCAGCGAACTGATTGTAATGTCCATGCAGGCATTGCTGAACACCGGCGACGAAGTACTCATTCCGGCCCCGGACTACCCGCTCTGGACCGCCGCCGTCACGCTGTCCAGCGGCAAGCCGGTGCATTACCGCTGCGACGAACAACAGGACTGGTTCCCGGACATTGATGATATTCGCAAAAAGATTACCCGTCGGACCCGGGCTATTGTGCTGATCAACCCGAATAACCCGACCGGTGCCGTGTATTCAGAGGAACTGCTACAGCAGGTTCTGGAACTGGCCAGGGAACACAATCTGATCATCCTGTCGGACGAGATCTACGACAAGATTCTCTACGATGGTACCCAGCACACATCCATTGCCTCGATGGCGGACGATGTGCTGTTTTTCACCTACAACGGTCTGTCCAAGAACTACCGGGCGGCCGGTTACCGTTCTGGTTGGATGATCATCAGCGGAGCCAAACACAAGGCCCGGGATCTGATCGAAGGCATCGACATGCTGTCGAACATGCGCCTTTGCGCCAACGTACCGGCCCAACTGGCAATCCAGACCTCTCTGGGCGGCTATCAGTCCATCAACGATCTGGTGGCACCGGGCGGGCGTCTGTACGAGCAGCGCGAGACCGCCTGGCGCATGCTGAACGACATTCCCGGGGTGAGCTGCGTCAAGCCCAAAGGGGCGCTGTACCTGTTCCCAAGGCTGGACCCCAAGCACTTCCCGGTGGTGAATGACGAGAAGCTGGTTCTGGATCTGCTGCTTCAGGAGAAAATTCTTCTGGTTCAGGGCTCGGCCTTCAACATTGATGACAAGCAGCATCTCCGGGTTGTTTTCCTGCCCAGAGCGGACACGCTGTCGGATGCCATGGGCCGTCTGGGCAATTTCCTTGAACACTATCGCCAGTAAACCGGAGTCAGGATGGCAGACATTCATGTCGAGGAATTCTACAAGGACGTTGCAATTGCTCTGGTTCAGCTCTACATGTCGTTTCCCCGGCGGGTAAACCTGTTCGTGGAGGATATCGCCGGGCCAGACGAGCCCGACGAATTCGGCCTGCACAGCAAGCGCCATATGGCCTGTTTCGGTGCCCTGCTCTGGCTGTCCGAAGAAGGCCTGCTCCGTTACGTGGATACCATTCGCCAGGAAGCTCTGGATCAGGCGGTGCTGACCCGGGAGGCATTTGTTCGGCTCAGCGCCCCGGCCCCTCAGGCGCTTCTGAGGGAACTGTCGGCGGTTTCAAACGAGCCCGAATTGCCGCCTTCTGTTCAGAAAGACTTGTCCACCTATATTCATCTGCTGCGCTCCGCCCTGAAAAGCGGCAGTTCGAGCCGCATCAGTCTGGCGGTGCAATCAACCTTCTTCAACGATTCAGGCCTGCAACCCGTTCATTAAATGGCGTTAAGGTTCTTGAACCGCTGAACCGGATCCACATATATCGGTCAGAAAGGCGATACGTTTCCCGGTAAGCTGATACAGGAAAAAACCATGCGTATTCTGTTGTTTCTGGCCACTAACCTGGCCGTTATTCTGGTTGCCAGTTTTACCCTGCGACTGCTGGGGGTCGATAGTTATCTGGCACAACAAGGCATCGACTACGGCTCGCTACTGGCGTTTGCGGCGGTGTTCGGCTTCGCTGGTGCGTTTATCTCGCTGTTTCTCTCCAAGCCCATGGCGAAGTGGAGCACCAAAGCCCGGGTGATCGACTCGCCTCGCACGCCGGCGGAGCGCTGGCTGATTGAAACCGTCGCGGAGCTGGCAAAGAAAGCCGGCATCGGCATGCCCGAAGTAGCGATCTTCCCTGCTCAGCAATCCAATGCCTTTGCCACCGGATGGAATAAAAACGACTCTCTGGTGGCGGTCAGCGAGGGGCTGTTAAGCCGCTTCGACAAGGACCAGATCCGGGCCGTACTGGGCCATGAGATTGGCCATGTGGCCAATGGCGACATGGTGACTCTGACGCTGATCCAGGGCGTGGTAAACACCTTTGTTATCTTCGCATCGCGGGTGATCGGCTCGTTCGTGGACCGGGTCATCTTCAAGAATGAGAACGGCCATGGTATCGGCTTTTTTGTCGTGAGCATCGTGGCAGAAATCGTGCTCGGCATCCTGGCCAGCACCATCGTGTTCTGGTTCTCCCGTCGTCGGGAATACCGTGCCGACATTGCCGGTGCCCAACTGGCAGGGCGAGGCGCCATGATCAGTGCCCTGGCGCACCTGAAAAAGGAAAGTGAGGTTCCGGATCAGATGCCGGACACCCTGCAGGCATTCGGTATCAACCGGGGCGCCCGCGAAGGTCTGGCAGCAATGTTCATGACCCACCCGCCGCTGGAGGACCGAATTGCAGCGCTACAGAACGCCAAACTGTAATCACATGAAAAAGGGCGCCACACAGGCGCCCTTCTCTTTTGACGAGTAAGACATTCAGGGTGTCAGATCTTCAGTTTGAACCCGATGGCCCTGAAGCTGTCCTGAATCGACTTGCTGCTACCCTTCAACTGCACTTTCAGACTCGAGCATTCCCTGCGCACCGGGTAGTCCCTGCGTAGCCTGTCAAAGGCCTGCGCCCGCTCTTCAGGATTACCGCGCATGGTCAGCCGCAGGCGGGCATCGTCCCGGCGGGGATCGTAACAGGCGCGCAAAGCAACCTGAACGGCCTCATCTTCATCAGCACTGCTGGTAAAGGACACTTTACTGAGGGCCGGCTCCGGCAGAAACTGTCCGGCTTTCTTGCGCACAGGCAGCCCCAGGTAACGGCACAGGGCCTGGTAAATCATCTCCGTGCCCTGCATCTTGCCTTCCAGGCTGTAGCCGGCAATGTGTGGCGTCGCCAGCCACACCCGGTCTAGCAGATCCGGGTTGATTCTGGGCTCATGCTCCCAGACATCCAGCACCACCGTGGGCGAGTCCGCCTGCTGAAGCCGGGCAAGCAATGCCTCTCCGTCTATCACCTCGCCCCGGCCGGCGTTGATCAACAACTGATCCTGCCCAAGCGCCGCGAGCTCGCTGCCCGCGATCATCCGGTTGGTGGGATGGTCTCCAGTTCGCGTCAACGGCGTGTGCAAGGTTACAACGTCACACTCCAGAGCCTCGGCCAGCGGCACAAACTCCTCTGCGTGCTCTTCTTCAGCTTCCTGCCTGGGCGGATCACAGAGCTTTACCGTGAAATCCAGCCGCTCCAGCATTCGGGCCAACTCACCACCGACATTACCCACCCCGACAATCCCTACCGTCAGGGATGACCAGTCTTCAATACCCCGCTTTTCGGCGTACAGCGACAATACCGAGAGCACATACTCTGCCACACTGACGGCATTGCAGCCTGGCGCAGCGGCGAAACCGATGCCTTGTTCCTGGAGCCAGGCCTGGTCTATGTGGTCCGTTCCAATCGTGGCCGTACCAACGAACCGCACCCGGGCACCCTCCAGCAACTGCCGGTCTACCCGGGTTACCGAACGGACCAGAAGTATATCGGCATCCCTTACCTGGTCCGGAGCCAGCGTCCGGCCATTCACCCGGCGAATCTCTCCGATGTCGCCAAAAAAGGAATCCAGTAAGGGTATATTCTCGTCCGCAACGATCAGCATAACAGTGGTCTCACCAGTGACTCTCAATGACGACGTGGTCTGGGCCCGCGACCGCTGTTGCCCTGCGGCCGGCGACCACCCCGCTTGCGGGTAATCGGCGGGTTATCCATGGCGGCTGTCAGATTCTCATCTGGCACCGCCGTCTTCAGCTTCTGGCTGATGTATTTTTCAATCTCCGGCAGGGCAAACGCGTCCTCTTCACCAGCGAAGCTCACCGATACGCCGGTTTTACCGGCACGGCCAGTACGACCAATGCGGTGAACGTAATCTTCGGCATTGTCTGGCAAATTGTAGTTAAATACATGGGTCACGCCGTTTACGTGGATGCCACGGCCCGCCACATCGGTAGCAACCAGCACCTGGATCTGCCCCTTCTTGAACTGGTCTAGCGTTTTCAGCCGCTTGTTCTGGGCGATCTCGCCAGACATCAACGCCACTTTCACACCCTGGTTTTTAAGATCCTCTTCAAGATCACGGCACTGGTCACGACGGTTGGCAAAAACAATCGCTTTCTCTACTTCCGGCCGCTTCAGGTAATTCACCAGTACCGGCAGCTTTTCGTTATCGGACACCAGGAAAACAGTCTGTTCAACTCGTTCTGCAGTCTTCTGTTCCGGCTCGATCTCGACAAACTCAGCATTTCGGGTCCACATGGATGCCAGGTTGAGGACATCCTGGTTGAAGGTGGCACTGAACAGCAGGGTCTGACGCTCATCCTTGGGGGTACACTTGCGGATGATGCGCTTGACGTCCGGGATAAAGCCCATATCGAGCATTCGATCCGCCTCATCCAGAATCAGGATGTCGAGCTGATCCAGAAAAACATCCTGTGAGCCCAGGAAATCGATCAATCGGCCCGGAGTAGCCACCAGGATGTCGACAATTTCGTTCTGCAACTGCTCCCGCTGCTTGTCGTAGTTCATCCCGCCAACCACAGTAACCACATTGTGGCCAGTGTAATGACACAGCTGTTCGGCGTCCTTGGCAATCTGCATGGCCAGTTCGCGGGTGGGCGCCAGCGCCAGAACACGGGGCTCGGAGGCAAAACGCTCTTTCTCGTCGATCGGAGTTTCCAGCAAAGACTGAATCGCGGTAATCAGAAAGGCTGCAGTCTTGCCGGTGCCCGTCTGAGCCTGGCCAATGAGGTCTTCACAGGCCAGGGTCCAGGGCAGCGTTTCTGCCTGAATGGGCGTGCAGTACTCGAAGCCAATTTTGGAAATGGCATCCAGCAGTCGCTTGTCCAGATTGAGGTCGCTGAAGCGTAAATCGCCGGTATGCTTTGGTTCTGATGTCATAGGGGTTCAGGTATCCTTGATTGATCGTATTCCTGCTCTGCAGTTAACAGACGGGTCTTCACTCGAGCCCAGGTTTCATCTATCCGGGCACCAGTGCTGTAAAACTGCAAGAGCGAATCGTAGAACTGCTGTGCACGGCGGGGTAATCCACAGGCAAGGTAATCGCTCGCCTGGTTGAGCACATTCAGGCGGAATGCATCTCCATCGGCAGCGCCTCCGCCGGCGAGGTTGTCGACACTGATGTGAAAGCGGAAGCCGGCCGCCAGGGAAAACAGACACTCTATGGCCTGAGGTTTCACCTCCACCTGCTCAAACGCTTGCTGCTGTTCAGGTGTTCGTCCATCCGGACAGTACCAGTATCCGTAATCGTACATTGTGCGCCGATGCTCACCGGCAATGCACCAGTGGGCAATCTCGTGCAGGGCACTGGCAAAAAAACCATGGGCAAAGACTACCCTGGCAAGACCCTCGGGCTCGCTCACAGGGAGATATTCCGGTTCTTCGCTGCCCCTGACCAGAATCGTCCGGTATGATTCCCGGAACAGGTCATTGAACAGCATGATAAGATCGTCTGGATTGTGATTCATCGGTTGGCTATTGTGCGACTTTAACGCGGCCAATACCAGTGGGAACTTTCGCCACAGGATGGTGTCCACTGGCTTCGAACCGACTTCATGCATACCAGAATCAGGAAATGACCGTATCCATGTCAGCAGTCCAGGCCTTCAGTGCTCCTACGCGAAATCTGTTCTACCATCTTTTGCTTGTGTTGGCAGTGGTTCTGTCGCTGGCGTCTCCCGGCGCCAAGGCTCTGGGGTCCGGCAATGGCAGCCTGTTTGGTAACAGCGAATTTCTGCCGGTAGATGAAGCACTACCCTTTGATTACACCACTGATAACGGGGCTGTGGTGCTGGCCTGGAATATCACCCCCGGCCATTACCTCTATAAGAGCCGCATACAGATCAATGCCGTAACTGATGGTGTACAGGTTGGCGAACCCGGCTTTTCTTTGCCGGGCACGCTGACTGAAGACGAATTCTTTGGTGAGATCACCGTATTTTTTGATCCGGTCCAGGCCAGGGTACCCATCACCCTGCCCGACGGTGTCCGGGAAGCGGAGCTTCAGGTGACGTACCAGGGCTGTGCAGAGGCCGGGCTTTGTTATCCCCCGCAGACCCGGGACATCTTCTATTACCCTGGTGGCGACGCTGCCGAGACGGCAGCCAACAGCGTGACCTCCGATACCGGTAATGCGGCGCCCGCAGATACCTCCACCGCGACCGGCCTCGCCGGCTTTCTGTCCAGCCAGTCGATCTGGATGATCGCCGGCGTATTCTTTTTGCTCGGTCTGGGGCTGACCTTTACGCCCTGCGTTCTGCCCATGGTACCCATCATCTCCTCCATGGTCTCCGGGCGTAATACAAGAACCACCAGCCACGCATTATTGCTGTCTGGCAGCTATGTGCTGGGCATGGCATTGACCTACGCCGCGGCGGGTGTCATTACCGGCCTGCTGGGCGCCAGCTTCAATCTCCAGGCGCAGCTACAGTCGCCCTGGGTGCTGAGTGTTTTCGCTGGCCTGTTCGTGGTCTTTGCGCTGTCGATGTTCGACCTGTTCGAAATCCAGTTACCACGTTTTATTCGGGAACCCCTCAACGATGCCAGCCATCGCCTGACTGGTAGCCGTGTCGCCAGCATCTTCGGCATTGGTGCCCTTTCAGCACTTATTGTCTCGCCCTGCGTGTCTGCGCCACTGGCCGGCAGCTTGCTGTACATTTCCACCACTCAGGATGCCGTGATCGGCGGTGTGGCGCTGCTGGCACTGGGCCTGGGCATGGGAGTTCCCCTGATTCTGGTTGCCGTTGGCGGCCGGAAACTGCTGCCAAGCTCAGGGCACTGGATGACCACGGTGAAGCACTTCTACGGTGTCATGCTGCTGGCCGTGGCTATCTGGCTGGTTGAGCGCCTGGTACCGGTCTGGTTCAGCCTGACCATGTGGGGGCTGTTGATTGCTATTACTGGCGTGCAGCTGGGCGCATTCGATGCCGCCAAGGCTGGCTGGCAGCGCACCCGTAAGGGGCTGGGGCTGGTTATGTTTGCCTATGGCCTGGCCTTGCTGGCCGGTGCCGTCAGCGGCGCCAACGACCCGCTCAAGCCGCTGGCGCCCTTTGTGGCCTCCGCGGCGCCGGGACCAGTGGCGGGCGAGCTATCACATGCCAGCTTCCAGCGTGTTGAGGATCCGAACCAGATCCGCACATTGCTGGCCAATGCCAGTGACCGGGGGCAGCCCGTCATGCTGGACTTCTATGCGGACTGGTGTATTTCCTGCAAAGTCATGGAACGCAATGTGTTCAGCGATCCCCAGGTCATCCAGGCACTGTCACCCTACACCCTGCTGCAGATCGACATGACGGACAACACGCCCGCACAGCAGGCCCTGCTGGATGAACTCGGCCTGTTTGGCCCCCCGGCAATACTGTTCTATCAGGCGAGCGGGTCAGAGCTCAGCAACGCCCGCGTACTGGGCGAGATGGATCGGGATCAGTTTCTGGAGCACGTGGCCAACATTGGTCAGAAACTCTGAGTCAGGCGTCCTGACAGCGGCGGATCAGAAACAGGAATTCGCCGCCCGCTTCCTGCTGACTGAGAAGTTCGTGCCCGAGGAACTGGCAGAACCTCGGGATATCCCGAGTGGTTGAAGGATCGGTGGCCACCACCCGCAGCACCTGCCCAACCTCAACATCGAGGATGCGATTGTGCAGCATCATGACCGGCTCGGGACAGAACAGTCCCCGTGCATCCAGTTCTGCGTGATAATCATGATCGGACAAGCGTGACCTCCTGCAAGTAGCGTGATTTTTCTGAATCCAGTGCTAAATTATTGTTTATAGCAGCGAAAATAAAGGGAGATTGTCATGATTCGGGTACTTATTGAACGCCATATTGCCGAAACTCTGGAGTCGGCCTACGAAGACCGGGCCAGAAAAGTGTTACAGCAGGCCGTCAGTGCCCCGGGCTTTATCTCCGGTGAGACCCTGGTCGACTGCCGCGACCCCAACCATCGCATGACACTGGCAAACTGGCGTTCAGAGGCAGACTGGGATCGCTGGTACCGCTCTCCTGAACGCCGGGAATTAATGGCGGAACTCACCCCCATGATGGACCGGGATGAAGCCATTACCGTGCTCCAGCACAGCGATATGCCGTGAGCCCGGTGATCAGTCCAGGCGCTCGATGAAGCAGGTTATTTCTTCCCTGTCGTGGTAGAGGTGCCGGGCCCGGAGCCGGCAATTGAGCTCGGCCTCTGCCAGCCCCTGCAGCAGTATGTCCCGGCAGATCAGCCACTCCTCATAACGTTTCTTCATGGGTAGCTTGAGATTGAACACTGTGTAGCGACACAGCTTGCCGCCTACCCAGTCCAGCGCCAGGCGCGCTGTTTTTCGGGGCTTGTCGACGATATCGCAGACCATCCAGTCCACGGCCCGCTTCGGGCGCCAGGCGTAGCCATCAGCCCGGACATGCTCAACATGCCCTGTGGCCATCAACTCTGGATTCATGGGGCCATTATCGACCGCCGTCACCATCATGCCTTGCTGAACCAGTTGCCAGGTCCATCCGCCGGGAGCGGCGCCCAGATCTACCGCTTTCCGGCCGCCACCCAGGTAGTCCAGATAACGATCTTCAGGAATAAAGACTTTCCACGCCTCTTCGAGTTTGAGCGCAGACCGGCTGGGCGCTGAGGCAGGCAAACGCAAACGGGGTATGCCCTGCGGAAAAGGGGATCGATTATCGGCCAGGCTTAACCCGACAACAGCCGTTTCAAAATCCAGCAACAGCAACTCCAGACGGTCACCTTTGGCACTGTCCGAGTCCTGCGCCAGCAAGCCCGCCTCCCTGAGTCCGCGGGACAGGGGTGCCACCCATTTTCGGGCAAAGTTGCCCAGATCGCGGTCTTCATTGGTTTCCGTAAGCCGGGTTTCCAGTCGTGATGCCAGGCTGCCCTGCCAATCGGCGCCCCGGAGGAACTCGATAACGGCTCCAACCCGGTCCCTGGCCGGCAGCGGGCAATCGCCAATCACCAGAAACCAGTCCCGCACAAAGACCAGCTCGCCCAGCGGTATTCTCTGCATCAATTCAAAGGCGGATTCGGGCCCGCCAAGGGTAAACCGCACGAGCCCTGCGTTCCTGATCGGCTGAAAGTAACCGAACAGGCCACAAGCGGCCGCCGAATCCATCAACTCCTGGCCCGCCTCGGTTTCAAACCCCGGGCGACACATCAGCATTATCTGTTGCATTCCATAACCTTGTTGGTGACCACTGTCAGGATTCTGACGCACTGACAGCGATAAAACTTGAACGTGTTTAACGGCAGCACTTGTTCACGCTGGCTACACTTTCCGCCTCCCAACGTACCGCCTGGTGGAAGATGCTCCGACTCTGGAACCTGCTTACGGCCTGTTTTCTGGCCACGGCTGGCCTACTGTTCAGCGGCCAGCTTGCGGCTATGGAACCGTGTCCCGCTCTTGATGCCGCCAGCCCGGACGCCCGAAGTGCGATCAACCACCACATCTGTTTCTACTCGGCCCGCCCGGGTGAACCGGCCCATTCTGCAACCGCACCGGAGGAACTGCCGGCTGAACTGGCCTGGAAATCAGCCCGGGGCCATGATCTGGTATTCAGTCACACGGATTCCGTGTACTGGATTCAGCTCAATGTCCGCAACAGCAGCACCGAATCCGGTCTCTGGTACCTGAAGCTTCATTACCCACTGCTGGATGAGGTGACGTTCTGGCAAAAAAGCCGCTACCAAAGCGGCTACAGCCCTGAGGACGTCCGACCGCCACTGGCGACCGGCGACTTGTTCCCGTTTGCCACAAGAGGCATAGATTACCGTTATTACCTGCTCCCCGTCACACTGAATGCCGGGGAAAGCCGCGCCATCCTCATCCGGGTGCATAGCAGTGGCGCACTCAATGTGCCCCTGGGCATGATGACACCCGGTGAGGTTGTTGCCGAAAGCAATCACCTCACTCTCGTGCACGGCCTGTTTTATGGCGCGATGCTGGTACTGGCGGCATTCAACCTTCTGCTGTTCTTCAGTTCCGGCACCCGTTACTATTTTTACAACGCCTTCTACATTACCTCTCTGGGTATGTTCCTGTTCGCCATGGGCGGCTTTGCCAACCAGTACTTCTGGCCCAACAGTACGGCGCTGGCAAATCCCTCCATTCCGCTGACGCTCGCGGTCTGTGCACTGGCAATGGCCCTGTTTGGCAGCTCCTTTCTGGAGGTCGGCCCCGGAACTCTCTCAGCCAAGGTTCTGAAGTCACTGGCCACAGTCGCCACGGGTGCTGTGACACTGACACTCATCATTCCCTATACAAAATCCATTCTGATCAACACCGCGTTGGCGCTTATGGTTATTGTGGCTCTGCAGGTCATCGCCTACGTCCGCTGGCGACAGGGCTACAAACCCGCCTTCTGGTACCTGGCAGCCTGGATGGTGATGGTTATCGGCGCACTGATCTATGCCATGGCCGCGTTTGGCTATCTGGGCGATTACCCGGCCCGGGAAGTGATGATGCAGGCGATCGTCGGCGGCCAGGTGATCCTGCTGAACTATGCCCTGGTGCAACGCTGGCGCCTGCTTAACCAGAAATTGCTGGATGTCGAACACCAGGCCCGGACGGAACTGGAACTAAAGGTTCATGAGCGCACGGCCCAGCTCCGCAACACCATGCGGGAACTGGAGCAGGCAAACCGGAAACTGGCCTCTATAAGCCTCAATGATGCGCTCACCGGCCTGTACAACCGGCGTCACATGGATAACCTTTTACCTGAACTCTGCAGGGAAGCCCGTCGAACCGGAAATCCATTATCCCTGGCCCTGATTGATGCCGATCACTTCAAGCGAATTAACGATACCTGGGGCCATGACTTTGGCGATAAGTGCCTGAAACAGATCGCGGGTATTCTGGATGAGCATGTCAAACGCCCCAGGGATGTGGCCATCCGGTTTGGCGGTGAGGAATTTGCCCTGCTGCTCCCGGGCACTGACCTGGACGGTGCACGCACGCTCTGTCTCGGCATACTCAAAGCCATGCGGAAAACCCCGCTTATCGCTCCGGGCAATAAGACTTTTCATCTGACACTCAGCGCCGGGATTGCCGAACTGGCTACGGGACAGGAGCCGACCGACCTGTTCCGGAAAGCCGATGAAGCACTCTATCAGGCCAAAGGCGCAGGGCGGGATCAGATCGTACTCGCCAATCGTGTTTCAACGCCTGATCACAGTACGGCATCTTCGGCAAACTGACGCGTCAGAAGAGCAGCCTGCGCAATCAGGTCGGACTGTTGCTCTGGCTGCCGCGCCAGAGGCTGAAAATCGTGATTTCCGCCGTCCAGCCAGCACAGCCGGGTGAGACCCGGGATCTGCCCCTGTGCCTTCAGCTCATCCGGTTTGCCGAATGGGTCCCGGGTACCCTGCACCACCAGTAGAGGAACCGCGACCTTATCCAGATGGTCAGTCCGCCAACGATCCAGCTTCCCCGGCGGGTGAAACGGATAGCCATAACAGGCAACGCCATCAATATCCCTGCACTTCCCGGCAGCCAGAAGCGTGGCCATCCGCCCTCCCATTGATTTCCCCCCCACCAACAGTGGTACCTGACTTCCGAGCTCCTCTCTGGCCAGGGACACCTGATCTTCAAATGCCGCCAGCAAAGCCGGCTGCCGATCGGGCGGTCGTTTTCTGCCATCCTCCCGACGCTTCACCATATAGGGAAACTCAAACCGCACACTTTCGATGCCTTGCCCTGCGAGAGCCTCAGCTAACAACTCCATGAACAATGAGTCCATGGGCGCGCCTGCGCCGTGGGCCAGTATCATTACGGCTTTGGCATCTTTTCCGTAGCCTTTGGTCTTAATTCTTTTCACCAATTTTCTCTCTCTCGCTCCTGTTGCGGATCAAACCCGATGACAGAATGGATCTGGCAAGCCATTAAAGCGTCAATAAAAACATATTGAATAGACTTGCAACTTACTGGCCAGCCTACTGATTCCGGCGGATTTGACGGATGTCATAACTTGATCTTGATCATTGCAAAGGAATAATCGTTTCTCCATACTTGCCCCCGCATAATTCCCCATCCTGAACCCATTGGTAAGGCTATGAGCACAGTAAATGCAAACCTGACATACAACTATAAGGTGGTGAGACAATTCGCCATCATGACAGTGGTATGGGGTATTGTAGGTATGGCTCTGGGTGTGCTGATTGCAGCACAGCTGGTTTGGCCATCCCTCAACCTCGACCTGCCCTTTACTCACTTCGGTCGCTTGCGGCCGCTGCATACCAACGCCGTAATCTTCGGCTTTGGCGGAAGTGCCCTTTTTGCAACGTCCTACTACGTCGTTCAGCGAACCTGCCAGGCTCGCCTGATGTCTGACGGATTGGCGGCGTTCACCTTCTGGGGCTGGCAAGCGATCATCGTGGCTGCTGCCATCACCCTGCCGATGGGCCTGACAACGTCCAAGGAATACGCCGAGCTGGAATGGCCGATTGACATCGCGATTGCGGTTGTCTGGGTCAGCTACGCCCTGGTGTTCTTCGGAACCGTGATGAAGCGTAGCACTCCGCACATCTACGTTGCCAACTGGTTCTACGGTGCGTTCATCATTACCGTTGCTGTACTGCATATCGGTAATAACATGGCGCTGCCGGCCACCGCCTTCAAGTCGTACTCCGCCTATGCGGGTGTTACCGATGCGATGATGCAGTGGTGGTACGGTCACAACGCGGTGGGCTTCTTCCTGACTGCCGGCTTCCTGGGCATGATGTACTACTTCGTTCCCAAGCAGGCCAACCGTCCGGTTTACTCCTATCGCCTGTCTATCGTGCACTTCTGGGCACTGATCGCCACATACGTCTGGGCCGGTGGTCACCACCTGCATTACTCCGCTCTGCCTGACTGGGCACAGACCGCAGGCATGGTAATGTCCCTGATTCTGCTGGCGCCGTCCTGGGGCGGTATGATCAACGGCATGATGACCCTGTCCGGCGCCTGGCACAAACTGCGCACTGACCCTATCCTGCGCTTCCTGGTGGTTTCTCTGTCCTTCTACGGTATGTCTACCTTCGAAGGCCCGATGATGTCTATCAAGACCGTAAACGCTCTGTCCCACAACACTGACTGGACCATCGGCCACGTGCACTCCGGCGCCCTGGGCTGGGTTGCCATGATCAGTATCGGTGCGGTTTACCACCTGATCCCGAAACTGTGGGGCATCCAGGCCATGTACAGCACTGCCCTGATCAACACTCACTTCTGGCTGGCTACCGTAGGCACCGTGCTTTACATCGCCGCCATGTGGGTGAATGGCATCATGCAAGGTCTGATGTGGCGTGCAGTGAACGAAGACGGCACCCTGACCTACAGCTTCGTGGAAGCGCTTGAAGCCTCCTACCCGGGCTACTTTGTACGCTTCATCGGTGGCGCGATCTTCCTGACCGGCATGCTGATCATGGCCTACAACGTGTACATGACCGTACGCCAGAAAGACGCCGTTGCAGAAGATAATGCTGCGGTTCAGGCGGCGTAAGGGAGAGAGACCAGATGAGACACGAAATAGTCGAAAAGAACCTTGGTCTGATGATCGTGCTGATCGTGCTGACCATCAGTGGCGGTTTCCTTGCGGAAGTGGTACCCCTGTTCTTCCACAAAGAGGTGAACGAGCCGGTCGAAGGCCTGGAGCCTCTGTCCGCTCTGGAACTGGAAGGCCGGGACATTTACATCCGTGAAGGCTGCCACGTGTGCCATACCCAGCAGATCCGTCCGTTCCGGGCTGAGACTGAGCGTTATGGTCACTACTCCGTTGCGGGCGAGTTCGTTTATGACCGTCCGTTCCTGTGGGGTTCCAAGCGTACCGGGCCGGACCTGGCTCGTGTAGGTGGTCGTTACTCGGATGCCTGGCAGCGCCAGCACCTGTACGATCCGCGCAGCGTGGTACCCGAATCCAACATGCCTGCCTTCCCGTGGCTGTTCGAGAATCGTGTTGATCACGGTTCCATTGAGTCCCGGATGAAGACGCTGCAAACGCTCGGCGTGCCATACAGCGACGAACAGATTGCCAACGCAGCGAATGAGATCGAAGGCAAATTTGAAATCGAAGCGCTGGTCGCATACCTGCAGCAGCTGGGTACTGTGATTTCAGAGAAGCGGTGATCCCATGGATATTAATGAGTTACGCGGCATTCACACGCTGCTGGTAATGGCAGCGTTCTTCGGAATCGTCTGGTGGGCGTACAGCGCCCACCGCAAGAAGGCCAACGACGAGGCAGCACACCTCCCCTTCGATGACGACGAAGTCGAAAAGCGTACTCTCGAACAGGAAAAAACGGAGAAGAAACAATGAGTACCTTCTGGAGCATCTGGGTCAGTGTGATCGTGCTCGGTACCGTTTTCGGCTGCTGGTGGCTCCTCTGGGCCACCCGCAAGAGCCAGACAACCGATACTGAAACCGACCGGACAATGGGCCATTCCTTTGATGGCATTGAGGAATACGATAACCCTCTGCCGAAATGGTGGTTCTACCTGTTCGTAGCAACCTGCATCTTCGCCCTTGGCTACCTGGCTCTGTACCCGGGCCTGGGTAACTTCAAGGGTCTGCTGGGATGGACATCCACCAACCAGTGGGAAGCGGAAGTGGCAGCTGCCGAAGAGAAATACGGCGAAATCTATGCCCAGTTCGGCGACACCGCCATTCCTGAACTGGCGCAGAACGACGACGCCATGAAGATCGGCCAGCGCCTGTTTGCCAACAACTGTTCGGTCTGTCACGGCACCGCCGCTCGCGGCCAGGTGGGCTTCCCCAACCTGACCGACGACGACTGGCTGTGGGGTGGTCAACCAGACCAGATCCTGCACAGCATTGCCCAGGGTCGTAACGGCAATATGCCTGCAAAGGGCGTCATGCCGAATATGACCAATGAGCAAGTCGATCAGGTGGTTAACTACGTGCTGAGCTTCAGTGGACGCGAAGAAGATGCCGAGGCGGCCAAAGCTGGCGCCCAGGTGTTCGCACAGGCCTGCGTTGCCTGCCACGGTCCGGAAGGCAAAGGTATGGAAGCCATGGGTGCGCCCAACCTGACCGACAATGTCTGGCTCTACGGTTCCACCTATGAGTGGATCAAGGAGACCGTGATGAACGGTCGCCAGAACCAGATGCCTGCACAAGGCGGTCGTCTGTCCGACGACCAGATTCAGATCCTGGCAGCGTACGTTTACAGCCTGTCTAACTGAATCCGACCCGGCCAGGCTCGCCCTGGCCCGGTCTTCTCAACCCTGTATCTGCGCCCGCGGGTACAGGCTTGAGAAGATCAGCTGACCCTCCGAGGCCCGCTCCCAGCTTTACCACTCACCGGGAGGTACCCATGAGCAACGAGATTCCGGTCAAACAGGTTGACCCGAACGGCGATTCCTCCAATAACAAGAAAAAGCCAGAAACCGTCGACCTGTACGCCAGTCGACAGAAAATCTACGTCAAGGAAGTCAAAGGCTTTTTCCAGCGAATCCGGAATGTCAGCTTGACCCTTCTGATGGGCATGTACTTTCTCTTCGTTTGGCTTACCCTGGACGGGCAGCCCCTGATCCACTTCGACTTGCCCGCCCGAGAATTTCACCTGTACGGCGTGACCTTCTTCCCGAAAGATTTCTTTCTGCTTTCGGGCATGCTGATCATTTCAGCATTTGGACTCTTTTTCATCACCACTCTGTTCGGTCGGGTCTGGTGTGGCTATACCTGCCCCCAGACTGTCTGGACCTTTATTTTCATGTGGATCGAGGAAAAGGTTGAGGGCAGCCGCAACAAGCGGATGAAACTGGATAAATCTCCGAACTCCAGGGAGAAACTTGCCAAAAAATCGATCAAACACGCGCTCTGGCTGTTTGTTGCGCTGGCGACTGGCGTCACCTTCGTTGGCTATTTCTACCCTATCCGCGAGCTGATCGTTGACCTGTTTACCATACAGGCCAACGGCTGGGCCTATTTCTGGGTAGCCTTCTTTACCGTCGCCACCTATCTGAACGCCGGCTGGATGCGGGAGCAGGTGTGTCTGTACATGTGCCCGTACGCCCGCTTCCAATCCGTGATGTTTGACCCCAACACCCGCGTTGTTTCCTATGACCCCAACCGGGGCGAGCCACGCGGCAGCCGCAAGAAAGGCGTCGAACCCGCCGAAGTTGGCCTGGGCGACTGTATTGATTGCGGCCAGTGTGTTCAGGTCTGCCCCACCGGTATCGATATCCGTGACGGCCTCCAGTACGAGTGTATCGGCTGCGCCCTGTGTATCGACGCCTGCGATGAAGTTATGGAGAAGATGAACTATCCCAAGGGGCTGATTCGCTACACCACTGAGAACGAACTGGAGGGTAAAACTTCCAAACTGCTACGGCCGCGTACCTTTGGCTACGGCGCCGTGCTCATACTGATGATCAGCGCGGTGATCTTTACCATTGCCACCCGGGTTCCGGCCAAGATGGATGTGCTGCGGGATCGCGGCGCTTTGTTCAGTTTTAACGGCGAAGGACGGGTGGAAAACTCGTATACCGTCAAGATCCAGAACATGTCAGAAGTACCGCAAACCTTCAGCCTGTCTGTGGACGGTCTTGAAGACATGCGTATTCTGACAGACACCACGGTAACGGTGAGCAGTGGCGAGAATCTCTCCTTGCCCACGGTTGTAGATGTGCCACCGGAAGCGCTGGTGGATACCAATAACGACATTCGTTTCTACGCCGAG
Source organism: Marinobacter nauticus (assembly GCF_003634635.1). Classification (GTDB taxonomy): domain Bacteria; phylum Pseudomonadota; class Gammaproteobacteria; order Pseudomonadales; family Oleiphilaceae; genus Marinobacter; species Marinobacter nauticus. The sequence goes on from NZ_RBJB01000002.1 coordinate 763,193, forward strand.
TCCCAACCGGATTCCTTGATTAAACTTGAAACTGAAAGCCGGTTTGTTGGTCCAAGGCCCCGCTAACAAGAGGGCCCGACAACCGGCTCTGAAGCCATAAACCGAGACAAGACCGTAATGACTGATAGCACAACACCTGCCCCCTGGTATCGCCAGCCCTGGTTCTGGTTCCTGACCATTTTTCCGCTGGCGTCGATGATGTGGGGGATAACGGCCCTGACAGTATCGTCCAGCATGGACAACTCGCTGGTAACCGACGACTACTCCAAACAGGGCCGTGGCATCAATATGTCCATTGCCCGGGATGAAAAGGCGGCCGATCTGGAGATGGCGGGCACGCTGAGCCTGAATGGTCGTTCTGCGACACTGGATCTGAGCACCGTGAATGGTGCTGCCGATTACCCGTACCTGGTGTTCAACCTGTATCACCCGACATTGTCTGGTCAGGATAAAACCATCCAGTTTACCCAGGTTGCTCCTGGTCAGTACCGGGGCCAGCTCCTTGAGGATGTCAGTGGTCGCTGGTACTACGACCTTCAGGGTCCAGACAATGACTGGCGGGTAAAGGGTGAGGTAAGGCTCCCTTCCTCCACCCCTATACGCATTAACGCAGAAGGCGACGCCCAAGGGTGACCACCCTGAACTGCTTCCATTGCGGAGAACCAGCGGATGGCGACCCCCCGATCACCCTGGAACTGCAGGGACAGCAACGGCATTTTTGTTGCCAGGGTTGCAAGGCTGTGTGTCAGACCATCCACCAGGAGGGTCTGACCGGTTTCTATGAGTTTCGCACCGAACCCGCCGTTACGCCAAGAGAGCTGACCCGGTCAGAACTCGATCGTATCCGGGAACTGGATCACCCCCTGGTTCAGCAAGCCTTTGTGGCACCAGTCAAGGCTGGCCAGGAGGCACAACTGCTGATCGGCGGTATTACCTGCGCCGCCTGCATCTGGCTGCTTGAGAATCACATGAAGCAGCAGCCAGGCGTGCAGAGCTTTACCGTAAACCACACCACACAGCGGGCTCGCCTGGTCTGGGCATCGGACAAGGCACGTCTCAGCGACCTTCTGATTGCCATCCATGAACTTGGCTACACCGCCCGCCCCTATCAGGCAGACGAAGCGGAACAGGCGCTCAAGGCAGAACACCGCTCGATGCTCATTCGCCTGGCGGTGGCCGGGATTGGTTCCTTCCAGAGCATGATGCTGGCCTTTCCCCTGTACTTTGAGCTGGTCAGTGATCTTTCCACAGATTTTGTGGATTTTTTCCGCTGGTTCAGTCTGCTGGTTGCCACGCCGGTGGTGTTCTACAGTGCTCGCCCATTCTTTACCAATGCCCGCCGGGACCTGCTCTCCCGTCATCTGACCATGGACGTACCGGTGGCCATCGCCATCGGGCTTGCCTATGGCGCAAGCGCCTGGATCACGTTGATCGGCGGCGAGGAAGTGTATTTTGAATCCGTATGTATGTTCACCTTCTTCCTGCTGCTGGGCAGATACATTGAAGTTCAGGCTCGCTATCGCGCCGGGCTGAGCGGTAATGCCCTTGCGGGCTTCCAGCCTTCTGTCGCGGCGCGGGTCCTGAACGGTGAGGCAGAGATCATTGCCATTCACCAGGTACAACCGGGTGATGTGATCCGGGTTCGACCAGGGGAAACGCTACCTGTGGATGGCGAAATCGTCTCGGGGGAGTCTACCCTGAACGAAGCCGCTCTCACCGGTGAATACCTTCCAGAAACCCGAAAGCCGGGCGACACCGTTCATGCCGGCAGCGTAAATGGGGAAAATCCGCTCGACATCCGCGTCACCCATGCCGGGGCCCAGACCCGGCTGTCCGGAATCTTGCGAGTTCTGGATCGCGTACAGTCCGAAAAGCCGCCGGTGGCCCGGATGGCCGATCGCATTGCGGGCAAGTTCGTCGGCCGTGTGCTGATACTGGCACCAGTGGTCTGGGCAGGCTGGTGGCTGGCCGGCGCCGACAACGCCTTCGATATCACGCTTTCCGTACTGGTGGTTACCTGCCCCTGCGCCCTCTCGCTGGCTACGCCAACGGCGATCACATCTGCCACGGTGCGCCTGAGAAGGCTTGGTTTCCTGCCTACTCGCGGTCACACCCTGGAATCCATGAACACCATCGATACCGTGGTGTTTGATAAAACCGGGACTCTGACCCGGGGAGAACTCAGCCTGACCGATCAATCGGTGTTCGGCAGTCTGGATCAGGACACCTGCATCCGGATCGCCGCAGGGCTGGAGAAGCATTCAGAACATCCGATTGCCAGGGTATTCCACGAGCAGCCTTCGCTTACCGTCAGCCAGGTGAGTAACCACTTGGGCGGTGGCTTGTCCGGGCTTTACCATGGCCGGGCGGTCTACATCGGGCACAAAGTCTTTGTCGCCGAGCACACGTCGGCAATTGCGCCAGAAGGTGAAGACGCCCAAGGCATGGAAATCTGGCTCGCGACAGACAAGGAATGGCTGGCACGCTTCCGGCTGGATGACAAGATACGGGAAGACGCGTCACAAGCCTTGCAGGCGTTACGGAAATCCGGAATCGAGACCTTGCTGCTTAGTGGGGATCGCTCCGGCCACGTGCAGCAGGTGGCTCATGCACTGGGCATTGACCGAGCCATTGGTGAAGCCTCACCGGAGCAGAAACTGGAAGTACTGGAACAGCTTCGCGCGGACGGACACCGGGTGATGATGGTGGGTGACGGGCTGAATGACCTTCCTTCCATGGCCGGGGCCGGGATTTCAGTGGCCATGGGAACAGCGGCAGACCTGACTCAACTCAAAGCCGACGCGGTGCTGCTGAACGGCCAACTGAACTCCCTGGTCGCGGCGATTGAAACCAGCAAACAAACCCGGAAAATCATCCGCCAGAATATGATCTGGGCGTTCGGCTACAATGTCTGCGCCCTGCCCCTGGCCGCAGCCGGCCTGGTTCCGCCCTGGCTTGCTGCCATCGGCATGTCCCTGAGTTCACTGATCGTGGTGCTTAACGCCTTGCGACTGAGCCGGGCCAACAGGAGCAACCCGTCTCCGGAGGCACCCCTTGGCGCACCCGAAACAGCCTGATACTTTGGGTAATACACTTATGAACAGGAGGTTATCGTGCAGATTGTCATGATACTGGTTCCGCTTATGCTCATCCTGGTGGCGCTGGGCGTCCTTCTGTTTTCCTGGGCCGTGAAAAACGGCCAGTACGATGACATGGACGGCCCCGCTCATCGCATTCTTTACGACGATGATAAAGATATGATTCCCAAAGAAGCTCGCCGAACCGAGTCGAAACCTGACGGTCAGAAAGACCAATCGGAGCAAACCGATACCGATACCGACAAGGGCTGACAGGATAGCCAATGCAGCCTGAACTTTATCTGAGCTACCCCAGCGCCTTCCTAATCGGGCTGCTCGGCAGTACCCATTGTCTGGGCATGTGCGGTGGCATCAGTGCATCGCTGTCCATGGCGTTGCCCGTCGGCCAGGGCTTCCGTTTTCGGCAAACCCTGTTATTGCTGGCATTCAATTTTGGCAGGATTGCCAGCTACGCCCTGATCGCAACCCTGATTGCCCTGCTCAGCACCAGTGCCGCCAGCCAGTGGCATGGTGCCGGATTGGCTCTGATGACCCTGGCGGGATTGCTGCTGATCATGATGGGGTTATCCATGGGGCAATGGTGGCAGGGTATTCGCTACATTGAGCGGGTCGGGGCGCCGGCATGGCGCTTCCTGTCGCCGCTTACCCGCAAGTTCCTGCCGGTTCACAATGGCGGCCAGGCCCTTGCTCTCGGTGCCTTGTGGGGATGGCTGCCCTGCGGCCTTGTTTACAGCACACTGGGATGGGCGGCGCTCCAACCAACCGTCAGCAGCGCCGCTCTCACGATGATGTTCTTCGGACTGGGAACCCTGCCGTCGATGTTGGCGACGGGCTTCGCCGCCAACTGGATAAGAGGCCTGAAAAGCAACCAGAGCTTCCGCAAGCTCAGTGGCCTGCTGTTAATCCTGTTTGGCCTCTGGACGCTGCCTTTCCAGGCCCTGCTGAATCACTGACGATCAGAGATTCAGTACATCCAGCCGGCCAAAATCCTGCTGGGGCTCCGCGGTTTGAACGGCCTGACGCTTGCCGCCAAGACGCCGCCCTTCCCTGAAGTCATATAATTCCGGATCGGCCAGGTGCGACGGCTCGACATTGCAAAGGGCCCGGAACATGGTTTCCAGACGGCCAGGATGCTGTTTGTCCCAGGTCTGGAACATTTCCTTGATAACCTGTCGCTGAAGGTTTTCCTGGGAGCCACATAGATTGCAGGGAATGATCGGAAATTCCCGAAGTGACGCGTAGCGGGCAATATCCTTCTCCCTGGCATAGGCCAGAGGACGAATAACCGTATTGCGGCCATCGTCGCTGTGGAGCACCGGTGGCATGGATTTGAGTTTGCCGCCGTAGAACATGTTGAGGAACAGGGTTTCCAGCAAATCATCCCGGTGATGGCCCAGGGCAATCTTGGTTACACCATGCTCCTCGGCGAAATTGTAGAGAATGCCCCGCCTCAGGCGTGAACACAGTCCGCAAGTGGTCTTCCCTTCAGGCACTTTTTCCTTAACAATACTGTAGGTGTCTTTCTCGATGATGTGATACTCGATACCCATCGACTCAAGATAGTCCGGCAGGACATGCTCGGGGAAACCCGGTTGTTTCTGGTCCAGGTTCACGGCAATCAGTTCGAAACGCACTGGCGCACTCTTCTGCAGATTGAGCAGAATATCGAGCATTGCGTAGGAGTCTTTGCCGCCGGACAGACAGCACATCACCTTGTCTCCGGCTTCAATCATCGAGAAATCAGCAATCGCCTGCCCAACTTCACGGCGGAGACGTTTCTGCAATTTGTTAAGCTCCAGTTTCTGGCGACGTTCGTAATCAGAAGCCGGTGTCTTCTCAGGGCTGGCAGTCATTGCTTCGGGCATTCGTTTTCACGCTCACAAGGTAAGTGAGCGGGCAATTATACGCGCCACAAACCATCAGGGACAGGATAGCAACATGGATATGTTGAAATTGACTTCACCACAAGCCACGGGCAAGCGCGCGCTCAACCGTATCCGAAATCGTCACGCCATTCTCAGGGCGGCCAGAGACTGTTTTCAGGAACACGGTTACGACAACACCACCATTCGGGACATTGTCCGCAGAACCGGTCTCGCCGCCGGCACCTTCTACAACTACTTTTCCAGCAAACAGGATATCTTCGCGGCCCTGCTCAGCGATTTCCTGACCTCGCTCAACAACGACATGAGCCAGCAGCGACAATCTGCATCCTCAACCCAGGAATTTGTCTACCGTGCCTATCTGGCGCTCTACAGTGCCACCGCGAAAGATCCGGTGGTGTATGAACTGGCCCATCAGAATCAGCGCGCCCTGAGAAACCTGTTCGGCTCAGATATTCTGGGCCTGACCATGCTGTCCCTTGAGGAAGACGTTCGGAACGCCATGACCCGCGGGCTGCTGCCGGCAGTCGATGCGGACTATCTTTGCGCCGCGTTTTTTGGCGTGGCCTACGACACCAGCATGCTGGTGGCCAGGCGGGCACACCAGAAGCCGGAACTCGCCCAGGACGAAGCCAGAACAGCGGCTGAGTTTTCCACCCAGCTGTTTCTGGGCGGCTTCCCGGCCCTGACCAGGCTTTCAAGCGAAGGCTGACTGGCATACCATGATGGCCATGACCATCTCCGCAGATAACCAGATACTCGATGACTCACCCGAAGCCCGTGGTGAAGAGCGCGGCTGGCTACAGCAACAGGTGCAGCATCTGTTGGTTGCCGTGGAGCACGAGCTGCGGGCCGCAGGCCCGGCCGGGCTATCCGAGCTGGAGCTAATTCGGGCCTTGCAGGGCGAGCGCTGGAGCCTGATTGGCATCGTCGACTTTCACGAGCCCGATCGACTGTACCCGGTGCACTTCCTGCTGTTCCACGTACTCTACCGTCTGCGCGATCAGATTGCCCTGGAGGGCGAGAGCCTGAATATCTCTCCGCTTCGGCTCAGTATCGGGCAAATGGTGACGCGCACCGAATCAACGGCACTGCCGGATTCTACCGATGCCCTGCGTGAGTTCTATCTGGATCTGTCACAGTACTTTCTCTCCGAAGCCGCCATTCAGGAAATGATGGACAACTTCTGGGCCGGCAACACCCTGTCCCGGCCCGAGCACTCGGAAGCCGCCGAGGCGGCCAGGACGCTGGGTTTCGATGAATTACCGGAGCAGTTCGCTACCGTCAAGAAGCGCTTCCGAAAACTCGTGATGCGTGCGCACCCGGACCGGGGCGGTGAGACCGGAGAAATCCAACAACTGAATCAGGCCTTCTCGGTTCTGAAAGCCCATTACGCCTAAATCATCCTACGAGATCCCGTGTGTCAGGAAACAAGACCATGCTTCGAATAAACAAACTGATTGCGTATCCCCTGATCAGTGCCCTGTTGCTGGCCGGAACACAGGCTCAGGCCGACCTGGTGGTTCTGCAGTATCACCACGTGGATGACAGTACACCTCCGGCGACCAGCACGTCCCGATCATTGTTTGAGGCGCAAATGAACATGATCCGGGATCTTGACCTTGACGTGGTGCCGCTGGAAGCCGGCACCAGGGCGGCACTGGCCGGCGAACACCCTGACACCAATGAAGTGGCCATTACTTTCGATGATGCCTATGAATCCGTCCATACCTTTGCTGCGCCGTTACTGGACAGGCTCGGGCTTCCATACACTGTCTTCGTCAATACTGACGCAGTGGGCGCCAAGGGTTACATGACCTGGGAGCAACTCCGCACAATGGCAGACAACGAGCTGGCGACCATCGCCAATCACAGTACGGATCACGCTCACCTGGCACGCAGACGGGGTGAACCCGAAGAGGCATGGGAAAACCGGATTACCAGCAGCCTGGACGAGGCTCAGCAAGAGCTGAAGAACCGTCTTGGCGTGGAGGAACCTCTGTTCGCCTATCCCTACGGCGAATTCGATCAAGCCCTGGAACAGAAGCTCAGCGAGAGAGGCTGGCTTGGATACGGGCAACAATCGGGAGCTATCGGACAATACTCAGGTAAAACCCGTCTGCCCCGTTTCCCCATGGCCAATGCCTACGGCCAATTGGGCAGCCTGAAAGACAAACTGATGAGCAAGACTTTTCCGGTACCGGCCAAAGACCTGCCCGACGGGGTGTTCGAGCAGAATCCGCCGCGTTTGAGGTTAACGCCCACCGATGCCATCAGCCCCTCCCGGCTTACCTGTTTCGCGTCCGGACTCGGTCGAATCAATTTTGAAGTGGTGGGAGATAGCATAGAGGTCCAAGCACCCAAAGCCATCAACAGCCGTCGGTTCCGATACAACTGTACCCATCCGGCGGGTAACGGCAGCTTCTACTGGCTGTCCCAGCAGTGGTTGAATCTGGACGCACCGGAAGACTGATGGTCGCCATCACTCCTCAAATGTCGTGATGCCGATTTCTCCGGTTTCAACGTGTGGAATCGCTTTGGGCGTGTCGCCCGCTTCCGTCACCGTTTGCCCAGCCAGGTCTTCCGGGCGGGTGAATACCACCAGCCAGCGCTCGCCCTGGCCGGGAAACGCCGGCACCCAGCTTTCCAGATACCCGCGACGGCGCCAGTTTTCCGGTTCGTAGTTCATAACCAGATCCGTCACTATCCGCACGGGCTGAAAGTCCTTGTCGAGAAATGCCAGGCTTGGTACCAGCACGCCATTGTGGGCGTAGGAACGCAGCCGCATCACAAACCCGGGGACAAAGGTACTGGATGGCAGGGCAATCAGCCGATAGGGCGAATCACCCGTGCTGAAACGGTGGCGGGGCGTGTCTTCCTCAAAATCAACACCAAACTCACGGCCTTCCTGCCACTGCAGGAAATCCCGGGCTGGCAGGGTCTGGCAACAGCTTTCGGCAAATACCGGGAAAAACGAATCCGATTCCTCAATCCCCAGTATGGCAAAGGCGTCGGGATCATGGCCCTCAACCGGCGTATGGTCATCTACAGTAACCGGCAGGTATACGCTGGCATCGCTGAGCATGACCGGCGCCTGATCCGCCTGTTTCTGCTCTTCGGTTCGCATATCCGGGGTGTAATAGCTGACACGGACAATGCCGTCGGCATCACGCCATGTGAAATAGGGTTGCCGCTGGCCAGGCCGGATAAACCCTTTTTTCGCCAGCTCCTCACCATCCGGATAATTCTCGGTGGTGTATTCGAGGTTTTCTTCCAGCTTTGCGGCGGCGCCGCGGTCGCTGCCAGAGGTCGGCCGATAAGCCTCAGACCCGGTGGCTTCGCCTGAGATGGCGACCGGCTCGGCATCCGGCTCACCTGGGGTAACGTCTTCGCGCTGGGCGTCGGGAATCCGGGAATAACGCACCCTGCCCTGCTCATCCACCCAGGAAAAGTAGCCTTCCCGCTCGGCAACGCCGCTGCTTCCGGTCTGGCAACCTGCCAGCAACGCGAGCGCAAACACACAGACCGCCAGTCCGCTGTATCGACCACGTCCCATCACAGCCCCCCCTGTCAGGATCAGAATTTGGTTCGGAAGCTCAAGCCTGCCATCACCACCCGCAGGGAAGTCTTGATGGTGAGGTCGGCATAGGGGTTATAGATGATGTTGGTGATGTTGTCGCAGTTCACGTTGCAACTGGTGTCGGCCGGAATGGTCTCAATCGATTGAAGATACGACAGGTTCATATCAATTTCCGTGTCCTTATCCCACTTGTACCCCATGCCAATACTGTACAGGTTCGCGCCCCCGAATGGCGCCATAATCGAGCGCTGGTCGTCCGGAATAACCGAGTCCCGGATTTCCACCCCAGCCCGCAGATCCAGACGAGATGATGCATGGAACTCAACACCAAAAGCCCAGTTCCACTGGCTCTTGAAACCCAACGGCAGGCGCAGGGTGTCCGAGGTGGCATTGTCCGGCGACAGAATGCGTGCCGCGTTCAGGAACTCGAGGTTACGATCAAACTGGAAATTGAAGGCATCCCACTGGGCAAAATCCGTCCAGCCCACATCCGCGTTCACGGTCAGCTTGGGATGAACATCCACGCTGATACCGGTCTGAAAATGTTGCGGGTAAACCAGATCCATGCTGACATTGCCCGCCTCCCGCGGTGCGCCGGAGGGCAGGCTCAGAATGGCCGATGATATGGCGCCCAGAATGGAGCCATTCACACTCTGCCAGAATCCGGACCAGTCATCGGTGTACTGTATCTCGAACTGCCCTTTGAGGTTCATGTCGGCTTCTGAGGTATAACTGGCCCCCCAGCGGAACCAGTCCGTCGGCTCCCACATAACGCCCAGGGCGTAGGTGGGTGAGATGGTTTCCTGCAGATTCAGGCTCATGGCCCCGATATCATCCCAGGGGCCGACATTACCGCCGCACAACGCAAGCCAGGGCTGCAGGGGCTCGTCACCGCTTTCACAGTTAAAGGCATCCTGCAGAACCTCTGCCACCCCCATCAGCAGGTTTGGCGCCCGCATGTACTGGTCCGCTGCGAAGCCGAAATGCGAGAGATGAATGCCCGCGCCCACAGACCATTCATCATTGATCTCATACCCGACGGTGGGAGACAGGTAGGTGGTCCGCTGGAGGGTGGCCGCCTGGGGCTGGTAGCGACCGGGGTCGTTTTTATCCCGGTAGAAGCCTGCGGCCATCGGCAGATAAAAAGCGTTGGCGAACGTCAGCTTCGAACCCGGCGGCTTGATACTGATACCCGCTGATGGCGCAACGGCAGGGCCAGGGGGCATACGAAGAATGCCGTAACCCGGCACATAGAGAGCTACGTTGTTGGTATGACTACTGCTGTTCGCAATCGGGTCGCGTTGCTTTCCGGTTAAAGGGTCAGTCTCGAGCCCGCTGATTCCGAATATCTCGTAGTCTTCATCTGCGTAGAAGTCGGCGTCAATATCCAGATAGATGCTGAGGAGGTTCACCTCAAGCTGGCGCCCGTCGAGTTTGGTCAGGCCCGCTGGATTGTAGTGAATGGCCATCAGTCCCGGGGGATCTGCTGTAACGGCGTTACCCAGTGCCAGCGCCTTCGGGTGTATCGTCAGGTTCTGCGTCATCTGTGCCTGGGCCCCGCAGGATACGCCTGCGACCATGGCGGCGGCCAGAAGATGTCGCTTGTGACTAGCTTGTCCCATGAAATCCTTCCCCTTCCCTTGAAACGTCCTCGATTTCAATCACTCTTTGAGGCCAGAGAAATTGATGGGCAGGGATACACCCAGGGAGAAGTCCGGCGCGTCCTCCGTCAAACCGATCCCGAGGCTGGTATTCACGATGGTCATATCGCTGAGACGGGTGCCCAGCGACATACTGAGGAAGCCAGTCATCTGGTCTTGGGCCACGGCCTGGTCACCGTTGGAGAAGGTCAGCACCGTCTCGTCGCTGTAGCTGAGCTGGCCAGACACACTGAGAGAGATGTCATAGGAAAGGGAGTAGGCAAAACCCAGAGAACCGGACAAGCCGAACCCTGGTTCCACCTCCTGTAGCAGCCGGGCGCCCCGAACCTGTTCCAGACCGTCGACCGTGAGGTTGTAGGTTGCGCTTACCGAGCCAAAGACCACCACCGGATCCAGTACCTTCGACATACTCAGGCCACCGCCCACGGAGTAATAGCCACTGCCGGTGGACAACTGCTCGTTGATGTCGATTTCGTAGGGACTGACGCCGGTTTTACTGTTCAGGGTGCCAAAGAAGGTGGTCGACATCTTGCCAGGCACATAGGCAAACGGCTGCCAACGTCCGGTGAAGGAGATATCGCCGAAGTCGTAAACGTTCAGCTCGTCCTGGGTGTCGTACTTCACTACCAGTGGAACACGGGTGCCGATGGTCAGGTTATCCAGTAACCCGTAATCGTAGGAAAAGGCATTTGTGAAGTTATGGGTGGCCGATGGAACAACGTCCAGATTACGCACCGAGCCGTTCGATATCGCCAGATCCAGCCGTTGGTCGCCGGTATAGGAATAATCGAACGAATAGTTCAGGGAGTGGGTGCCCTTCTTCTGCAGTGAGTAGTTCTTTTCGGCAGCCTGGAACACTTCCTCCAGCTGTTTGGTAGAATCCTCATCCCCTTCCTGACGCGCCAGTGCTTCCCGCGCCTGATCCACAGTCCCTTCCTGAGCCATGGCCATGCCCGGAAGCAGACCAGCCGCGGAAACAAGGATAAAACCTCGCACAAACCAACGATTCATCCTGACTCCCTACTTTTATTTGTTTTATTCCTGCCCGATCAAACAACCGGGAAAATTAATGACGACGGTAATGGAGCTGTTTGCGGGTATTTTCCACGCTACCGTCCGGATTGTTCTTCTGGCGTTCCAGCAAGTTCTGAATGCGTCTCTCCGTTGACTCGTGGAACGCTGGAATCTGCTGCATGGCCAGCAGAGTCATTGTCTGGTCATCCACAAAGCGCAGGTCTTCCTCTTTCAACTCAAGGTTATCCAGGGGTTTGTCGCTGCCCGGGAAGACAATGAACAGTACGTTGTCGTCCCACTTCTCCTGAAACTGCGCCACGGTGAAGGAAATATTGCCAACCGCCGGGTCTGCAAGGTAAACACGCCCGTCCCGGATGGTTCTCAGCACCACAAAGTGCTTGAAACCGGCGTGATCAATGGGAACGATTGCCGGATGGTCCAACTCCATCAGGTCCTCGATTTCTGCCTTGAAACCGCCAGAGGGATAGCCAAGGGCTGTGACCAGCCGCTTCATATCAAGCATGGAGAAAGCGCGGCGCTCAACGATGCGCTCGCTCTCACCGTAGTGCAGCAAACCTTCCATCACCTGGCGTTCGGTCAGAGACCGGCCAACATAGAAGTTGAGTACCGTGGTCAGGGCTGCGCTGCCGCAACTGTAGTCGTACGCCTGACGAACGATATTGCGGAATTTCTGCTCTACCAGGGGTTCGACCCGGGTGTCCCACCGAAGCTCGACAGGGCTGGCATCCACCTTCTGCTCCAGAACAATCGTGCCACGATCGAATGGCTCGACCTCGGTGGCTTCCTGCACCATGGTGAACGTGAGAATGGATCCGGCCAGCACCAGCAGCATTTTGGAAAGTCCCTGTTTTTATTAGACGTGCAACTTATCGGGTTACATGTTGTTACCGTACGATACCGAAATCGCAACTGGCTTAAAGATAACTGTGCCTCAAATCTGTCGCTGCAGAAGGGGCCTCCGGGAACCGGTATGAGAACTGGTTCAAGACCGGAGGCAAAGCCATGAAGTGGCGGGGAGCATCAGAGCGAGAACACCAGCCCCAGCAACCCGTATGTGATGAGAGTGACGACCACAATGCCCATCAGATTCAGGGCAAAACCCGCTTTGATCATGTCCGAAATCTGCATGTGGCCGCTGGAGAAGACAATCGCGTTAGGCGGCGTGGCCACCGGCATCATGAAGGCGCAGCTGGCTGCAATCGCGGCGGGGACCGTCAGGAGCAACGGAGAGACGTCCTGCGCCATGGCCAGAGCTCCCAGCAATGGCAGGAAGGCGGCGGCAGTAGCGGTATTGCTGGTGACTTCGGTCAGGAAAATAATCACTGAGGCCACTATCACCATCATGACAATGGTCGGCAATACACCAGCCACGCCCAGACTGCCGGCGATCCATTCCGCAAGACCGGAGCTGCTGATTACCCCCGCCATCGCCAGGCCACCGCCGAAGAGCAACAGTACTCCCCAGGGCAATTTGTTGGCGGAATCCCAATCCAGCACAAACGTGCCTTGACGGGCATCTACCGAGATAAGGAACATGGCGATCGCTGCCGCGATCGCGATGCCGGTATCACTCAACCAGGGCATCAGACTGGCAGACAACAGCGGGCGAAAAATCCACGCCGTTGCCGTGATGACAAATACCACGGCCACCAAACGCTCTCCCCGGCTCATGACTCCGAGTTTGGCCAGTTCATCCCGGATCATCTGGCCGCTGTCCGATGCCTGACCAATCCCGAAATCCCTCCGGGTCAACCACCACCAGGTCAGCACCAGCATTACCAGAGTGACCGGCACCCCCAGCACCATCCACTGGGCAAAGCCCACCGAGATGCCCTGGTTTTCACTCAGATAGGCCGCCAGCAAAGCATTGGGCGGGGTCCCGATCAGCGTCGCAATACCACCAATGCTTGCAGAGTAGGCGATGGCCAAAAGCAGCGCTGTTGCATACTTCCGAACACCCTCCGGGTTCGAGTTGTCCATCATAGCTACCACGGACAAGCCAATGGGCAGCATCATGATGGCGGTTGCGGTATTACTCACCCACATGCTCAAAAAAGCCGTCGCCAGCATGAAGCCGGCAATCTGTCGCTTGGGCTGATCGCCCATGGCTTTGAGCGTCAGCAAGGCAATACGCCGATGAAGATTCCATCGCTGCATCGCCAGGCCCAGGGTAAACCCACCGAGAAACAGGAAGATGATCGGATTGGCATAGGGCGCCGTTGCCTGCCCGATAGTGCCAAGCCCAAGCGCGGGTACCAGCACGATCGGTAAAAGGGCTGTGGCCGGAATCGGTATCGCTTCGGTGGACCACCAGGTGGCCATCAGCAGCATGAGCCCCAGCGCCGCCCAGGCCTCCGCCCCCATGGAGCCTGGCGCAGGCAGGGCCAGCGTTGCCAGGAGGAACGCCACCCCCAGGATCAGACCAATTACCTGACTCTTCGGCAGCCCGGAACGGGTTCCGTCGTTGCGTTGCACTTCAGCCATTGTTCATCCTGTGCTTTTGCGTCCAGGTTGTCAGTCTGACGCGCAATCTACACAAACCGTGGTATACGGCAATACCTGAAGCCGCCTGGGATCGATGTCATTACCACACTGCTCGCATTCGTTGCCGACGCCCTGCTCTATCCGCTCCAGGGCGTGATCAATCTGCTGGAGTTCCGCTCGCGTTTCCGCTTCCAGGGAATCCACTACCTCATCGTTCTGGGTCTGGCTCGCCTGCTCTTCGAAATCCTTTTCCAGAGCCCCTGTCTCCCTGCGCTGATGCGCCTGATAGCGGGACAGCCTGGCTTCAAGGTCTGCTTTCAGGGTTTCCAGTTCGGATTGACGGTTTGCCATCGGATGCCTCCCGGGTCTATGTGCCATCTGCTTAACTATAGACTAGGAGATATGGTGGAAGCCGGTTTGATGCCTGTCAAAATCGTGTCATCGAACGTGAGCTAAACTACTTGTTCCGACAATCACTACAAAGGAGTTGTAACGAATGAACCAGGATATGATCAACAAGGCTAACCGCCTCAACGAAACCCTTTTCACCCAGTTCAGCAAGGCCGCCGAAATGCAGATGAATGCGTTTCGTCGTTATGCCGATGTCGCCATGGACCAGGCTCGAAAAGTCGCCGAAGTTCGCGATCTGGATGGGTTGAAGCAACTGACCACCGACCAGGCAGAGACCCTCAAATCCCTCAGTGACCAGTTCACCCAGGACTGGAAAGCCTGGCAGGATTACTTCAGCGAAACCCGTGACCAGATACAGAAAGCCTTTGAACAGGATTCGAGCGAACCTGCCAAAGAGAAGACACCAACCGCCAAGGCCAGCGGTTCCAAATCTGCAGCCTGAAAGGCAGGACCAAAACCGGTCGGAATGGTATCCATTCCGGCCGTTTTTTATTCAGCGGCAGGAGAGCCCTATGTTCGGTCTGGATTTCGTGAGCAAAACCGCCACTAATCTGGTGAAAACCTTCGAGGACAACGTCCGCCAGGGCCAGCAACAGCTGGAAAAATGGCTCGGCGATACCGGGATGATGGAGGACACCAAACTCTCGACGCTGAGCGAAATCTCGGACGCCTATCGAACCATGGCCGAAGATCTGCTGCTGCACCCGCTCCGGTTCGCCAGTGCAGAAATCGATCTTGCCCGCAAACATCTGGGGCTGGCTCGCTACACCCTGACCAGACTCACCGGCAAACCGATGGAACCGGTCGCCGAACCGGACCCGGACGACCGGCGCTTCATGGCGGAGGACTGGCACCGGCATCTGTCGTTTGATGTGCTCCAGCAGGCCTATCTGATCAACTCCCGCGCCTTCCTGAACTGGGTTGAAGGTATGGAGGGGCTCCCCGGCCCGAGTCGCGACCAGATGCTGTTCTACGCCCGCCAGTTGACGAGCGCGCTTTCACCTTCCAACTACCCGCTGACCAACCCGGAAATTTTGCGGATAACCTGGGAGCGAAAAGGCATGAATCTGGTGGATGGGGCCCGCAACCTGGTAGACGATATCCGGCAGAACCCGAATCTGTTCAACGTCGCCATGACCGACCGTTCGGCCTTCGAGGTGGGCGGAAACCTGGCAACAACGCCCGGCAAAGTGGTGTACCAGAATGAACTGATGCAATTGATCCAGTACTCGCCAACAACTGAAACCGTGGCCCGGCGCCCGCTTCTGATCGTCCCCCCCTGGATCAACAAGTTCTATATTCTCGACCTCACCGAACGCAATTCCTTCATTCGCTGGCTGGTAGACCAGGGCCAGACGGTGTTTATGGTTTCCTGGCGGAATCCCGGGCCAGCCCAGAAAAACCGGGGCTGGGACGACTACATGACGTTGGGCCCGCTGGCTGCCATTGATGCCGTAACTGAAGCGACTGGCGAGCCCCAGATGAATGCCATTGGCTACTGCATTGGTGGTACGCTGCTCGGAACTACGATGGCCTGGCTGGCAAAAAAACAACGTAACCCGATCGTCAGCACCACCTATCTGACCACCCTGCTGGATTTTTCAGACCCTGGCGGCATCGGCGTTTTCATTAACGATCACTCAATCCGCGGCATCGAACGCACCATGGAGCGCAAAGGCTATCTGGATGGCCGGGCCATGGCCTTTACCTTCAATCTGCTGCGGGAAAACGATCTGTTCTGGTCGTACTGGACCAACAACTACCTCAAAGGCCTGAAACCCAAAGCGTTCGACCTGCTGTACTGGAATACCGACGGCACCAACCTCCCCGCCAGAATGCACAGCTACTACCTTCGGGAAATGTACCTGCATAACCGGCTGGTGCAGCCGGATGCCCTGACGATTGCGGGTGAAAGCATTGATCTTTCCGCCATCAGGGTACCTTCCTTCTTCCTTTCCGCCCGCCAGGACCATATCGCTAAATGGAAAACGACTTATCGGGGCGCCGGGGTTTACGGCGGCGATGTGCGATTCGTTCTGTCCGGTTCCGGCCATATTGCCGGGGTCATTAATCCCCCTTACAAGGAAAAATACGGGTACTGGACCAATAACCAATTGCCAGGCTCGCCGGATGACTGGTTTGATAGCGCAGAACATCACCCTGGATCCTGGTGGCCACACTGGCGTGAATGGCTGGCGACATTCGAGGGAGAGCAAGTTCAGCCCCGTCAGCCCGGGGAAGGCCCGCTTGAGGCGATTGAGGACGCGCCTGGAAGCTACGTAAAAGTTAAGGCATCGGAAGCCGGGGGTTGATAGACTTCAATATAAATGAGCGAAGGTTCACTTTTACCGAATTCTTCGCAACAGACCGACCAAGAATAACAGGAGTGCCCATGGGGCAGCCGCTTCCGATATCACGCATTATGCACACGGGCGTCCTGCTTCAGTGTGAGCTGGACACAACCATTGCCGATGCGGCTGCCCGGATGTCCGAAACCTCGGTCAGTTCCATTTTGATTACCGACGGCGGAACGGTTGTTGGTATCTGGACAGAACATGACGCCCTGGCGATCGACTTTACAGATCCCGAAACATTCCGGCAGCCGGTAAGTACGGTGATGAGCTCACCTGTGCTGTCCCTGCCCGAGACTCTGGATGCCGGTGAAGCCGCGGTTCGTTTGCGTGATACCGGAAAACGCCATTTTCTGGTGACTAACAGTAGTGGCAAACCGGTCGGTATCCTTTCCCAAACCGATCTGGCCCTCAACCAGGGCCTGGAACCCTACTTGCGACTTAGGGAAGTGCGGGCGGCCGTACCGCGCCCGCCACTGGTGGTTCGGGGCGACCAGTCTCTGGCGGAAGTGGCCAGTTACATGCATCGCCATCATGCCGATGCGGTGGTGGTCGATTGCGGCGAGGAAGGCTTGGGGATTCTGACCGAGCGGGATATGGTCCGGTTTATTGCCCGCCACACCAGCAACACCCTGGTCAATGAATTGGCGACCCGGCCTCTTCTCACCGTAAACGAAGAAGACCCGCTGATTCACGCACGTGATCTGCTGATAGATCATCGCATCCGCCATCTTGCCGTGGTCAATCAGCTTGGAGAGGTTACCGGCCTGATCGGTTATCACGACATGCTGACCGGCGCTGAGCAGATGTATCTGGACGATCTTCGCGAAGCCCTCGAACAAAGGGATCAGGCCCTGGCCAAATCGAGGCGAACCCTGCAACTGGCGGAGCGGGTCATTGAATCGTCTTTTGAAGGCATAATGGTGACCGACAAAGACGTCTGCATTGAATTCGTCAACCCGGCATTCACCCAACTGACCGGTTATACCGCCGAAGAGGTCATCGGTCGGTCACCGGATCTGCTCTCATCCGGGCGCCACGACAGCGAGTTCTACCGGCGCATGTGGAATTCCCTGGAAACCCACGGCTACTGGCGCGGAGAAATCTGGAATCGCCGAAAAACCGGTGAGCTTTATCTGGAACTACTGACCATTACGGCAATCACCGACGATGACGGCAATACCACACATTACGCGGGCCTGTTCACGGATATCACGCAAAATCGCAGGAACGAGGAACAGATCCGACAGCTAGCCTACTACGATGCCCTCACCGGTGTGCCGAACCGACGATTGCTGGAAGACCGGCTGGAGCACGCCATTCGCCATGCCCATCGCAAGGAAATGCTGCTTGCAGTGATGTTTATGGATCTGGACCGTTTCAAGGAAGTGAACGACACCCTGGGCCATGCGGTGGGGGATGACCTGTTGCTTCAGTTCACTACCAGGGTAAAAGACTGCCTGCGGGAAGACGACACACTCGCCCGACTTGGAGGCGACGAGTTTATTGTGCTGCTACCGGAGATGGAACGGCTATCCGACGTGTTTGCCGTGGCCGACAGGCTGATTGAAGCAAACAAACGGCCCTATCAGATCAACGGCAACCAGATAAACGTGGGTTCAAGCATTGGCATCAGCCTGTATCCGGAAGACGGTACCACCGTTCAGGAACTGATCAACGGCGCCGACATCGCCATGTATCGTGCCAAGCGGGAGGGGCGAAACCGCTACAAGCTGTTTGCGCCCCACACTGTCGAAAGCGCCTGATCAGGAGCGATCCTTCACCACCCCTGATCCGGAGCCAACCGTCAGCTCGACAACAGCTCGATCGGATAACGAATGGTGGTCTTGTCGACTCCTGGTCGTGCTCCAAAGTCTACCAGCCGCAACCGGTTGCAGATCTTGTTCTCAAGTGCCGGTTCATTGAGTGTTGACTCCACAACCGAGCAACTGGACACCGCACCATTCGGCTCGATAACCAGTTCGGGCGTGATACTGCCCTGCAGCGAGGGTTTTCGGCGCAGCTCGCGATTGTAGATGCTGTAAATGGCGGACTTGTTGGCATCCATGGTGCGGCGCAACTCCTCCCGGCTACGCGATTTCGAGGCAATTTCCTGCTGCTCCCTGCGCACCGTCTCTTTTACCGAAGCCACACGTTCCGCCTCGGCCACCTCCGCGCGCTCCCGTTCTGCCAGGGCAAGCTCACGGGTTTCCCGGCTCAAAGCGGTTTCGTTCACGCCACTACTGCGGGTGTTTTCGGTAGCGCGGGAAGCCAGGGTATCACCGGTCTTCCTGGCGATCGGCTCGGCCGTATTGGTAACCGGACTATCCAGTTTGACCGATTCCGCCAGCGAACTGATCTTCGACAGCTCGTTGCCCATGGCCAGAATACCGGTGTTTTTCGCCTTTTCCCGAGCCTTGGCCACCTCTTCCGGTTTGGGCTCTGGTTCCGGTTTTTCAGCCACTTCCGGTTCTGGAATAACCGGCGCTGGAGCGGGTTCGGGTTTTGGTTTTGGCTCAGGCTTCGCCTGCTCCACCGGCTTTTCCTCAGGCTTTGGCGGCTCGGGCTCTGGCAATATCGGCTTGGGTGGCTCCTTTTTCTCAACAATCAGCTTCGCCAACTGGGGCGGCAAGGCTTCCTGTTCCTGCCGATCCTGTTCCGGCAACTCAACCCAACTCACATAGCCCGCGAAAATCAGAAACAGGGGCACCACGACAACCGCCGCCGCCAACAGTCTCTTGCGCTCTCCCCTCTCCTGATTCCAGGGCAATCCGTAGCGATAATCCATTAGCTTCAGGCCCCCTGTTCCGTGCGCTGATTAACCGCCAGGGAAATGCTGGCATAACCGGCGTCCACACAGGTGGACATGATTTTCTTGAGCAGCTCGTAAGGAAGTTCCCGGTCCGCAAGAATGGTAATGGGGCGACCGGCCTCCGGTGCTGGCGCCGACGAACGACTGGCCTGGTAGTCGAGCTCCTGCTTCAGCGATGGCTCAACCTGCCCCTCGAAGGTCTGGAACGCGTCGCGTTTCACCACCAGCCGGCCGTTCACCAGGATATCCCGGTCGGTCACGGTTAGTGCCAGTACATCACCCGGGGGCTGTTGGGCAGTCGAATCGGGCAATTTGATGGTGTTGTTCTGGTTGAGTACCTGTACGTCAGACGAAGAGTTCACCATCAGGAAGAACACGAGGATGGTAAAAATATCCATCAGCGACACCAGGTTCATTTTTCCCTGGCTTTTGTTGCGCCGGTAATGCCGTTTCAGACGACGGGCCTTGGCGGATTCTTTCATGAACTCACCTCTGCGGATCCCGAGGTCTGGGCCGGCGCATCACCCAGTGAGATCTCGGGGAACAGTTCCGCCTCCACCACATTGCCGGCTACGACCGCCTCGTACGAGCGAACCGTATCCATCACCGAGACCAGAGACTGATACGAGGTCTGGCGGGAAGGCATGATGATCACGTCCTTCTTGTCCGGAACACGGCTCTTGATTTCCTTCATCACATCCTTCAGGAGAACGAAATCATGCTCGCCCTCACGCTGGGGGATATTCTTGATGACGCCGCCCTGGTTATCCGCAACGACCAGGCGATCGTCATAGATCACCACCTGGATCTGCAGCTCTTCCGCCTGCTCGGCCGACAGGCTCTCACCGGTCGGGAAGTTGAGTTCCAGAACGCTGGTGTGGGCGAACACCATATTCAGCAGCAGTACCGGCACCAGCACTATCATGAGATTCATGAAGGGCGTGATGTCGAGATCTGCCTCACTTTGTAGGCGACGATGCTTCCGTCTCATGGCCTGACATCCTTCTGGCTGGTTATCAGGCCGGGCTACCGGCCGGTGTCGCGACCTGTGCCGGCGCAGCGGCAGTCTGACCCTGTGGTTGTGCACCGGACTTGTTGCCGGAGCCATCGCTGAGGAGGTTCAGAACCTTGATGCCGGCCATCTCGAAGCTATCAACAATCTCGTTGGTCTTGGTTTGCAGCAGCGAATGGATCAGCAGCATCGGAATGGCTGACATCAGGCCAAACGCTGTAGTGTTCATGGCGACCGAGATGCTCTGGGACAACAGGCTCGCTTTCTGGGCCGGATCCGCTGCGGCTACTGCGGTAAAGGCGGCAATCAGGCCGATAATGGTACCAAGCAGGCCCAGCAGCGTGGCAATGTTGGCCAGTGTTGCCAGGTACTGTGTGCGCTTTTCCAGCCGAGGCATAACATCCAGCAACCCCTCTTCCATGGCGTATTCGATCTCTTCGCGACCCTGGCGGCGGGCGAGGCGCTGAAGGCCGAAGCCGATCATGGTGGACATGGCACTACCGGACTCCTGAGTGTAATTCAGGGCGCCCCTCAGATCGCGCTTTGCAATCATCTGATGCAGGCGGTTGAAATCCCGACGGTTGGTCAGTTTCTGGGCGGAAAGGTAGACGTAACGTTCAATGGCTACAATGAGTCCGATGATCAGCACAACGGCGATCGGAAACATAAAAAAGCCACCTTCCTGGAAGAAGCGAACGGCGGTATCGATCATTTTCTGGGCACTCCATGGTCCGTTTTCAGATCAGTCTATTCGCGAGCTCGCCCGGACAGGGTAAGTTCGCGCAAGTCTGTGTGAGGGTTTGTTTATTTTTGCGCAAGAACACAGAGCAGATGTGAGGAATGTCTCACTCCGACGATTCATCTGCCGGTTGTGTCTGTTTCAGGAATTCGTTGTGGTATTGCACCAGCCTCTGGAATTCATATCGTTCCAGCGGCGCAATCCCCTGATTAACCATGAGCCGCTCGTCTGGCGCCCGAAGTTGTTCAACTTCCGGTGGTTGCCAGGGCACCAGATACATGACTGTGGGCACTTCCTGGTCGCCACGAATGCGGGTACCTTCGATGGTTACCACACCCGGGGTGTCCTGGGCGTAAAGCATGGGCGCCGCAGCTATCAGAGCGGAAGCGGCCAGAATGATCGGCGCAAGACGTTTCATATCAGCCTATCCAAATCAGATCCTGTTTTTCGCATCAAATATCCAGTCTTCCAGTCTCGGGTGCGGTTCGCTGGCAGCCGATTGATAACGCTCATAGAGTTCGATCGCATCGGCAGGGTTACCCAGATAGATATCCAGCAGGAAGGCCAGATTAAGAATCGCAGGCGCGTAATCCGGATCCGCCGCCAACGCAGCTCGGTAATACCGTTCCGCCTCATCGAATTCTCCGGCATTTCGGGCAATCACGCCCAGATGATTCAACGCCTGGACATGCTCAGGATTGACTGCCCGCGCGCGCTCAAACCATTCTTTCGCGCCATCGGCGTCCCCTTCCCGGAAAGCAATGATGCCAAGGTTGGCCATGGGGCCGGCTTTGTCCGGATAGTTCCGGGCCAATTGTTCAAAAACGGTCCGGGCTTCGGCAAAGTTGCCCTGCTCCATGGCCTTGACCGCTTCGCTGAATGACGCCTCAAGGACAGCCTGCTCAGCCTGAGGATCAGATTCTGGCGGCGTCGGGGCCGTGACACATCCAGACAACGCGACTGACAACAAAAGACAGAGACCACAGGTCTTAATCAAGTTCATAGACAACCCCCGAGGTCACTTCTTCCTTCCGGTAGCGCCCTGGCAGCAGGACTTTCAGGGCCTCGTAGCTGCGCTTGACCCACTCATCGAATATGCCCTCGCGGGCCCGCCGGATGTTCTGCTCGTGGATATCGATGGCGTTGTCTTCGAATGGATAGGCCTGCTCTTCCAACAAAAGCTCGTACTGGGCCAGCTCAAGCTCACTCAACCCGGTGGGCCGCTCCGAATCCATCAGATCGGCACCGAGGCGTCCATAGATATGGGCAATCTGGTATCCGGCCTCGGTTGCGAACGTCGAAAGGCCGTAACTGGCGGTTTTCTTGTAGGCATTAACTGCCCGTTCAAGCGCATCGGTCTTTGCAGCCATGCTCTCATTCAGTGGCAACGTCAGGCGAATGTTGTCATACCGGGCAAGCGCTTCGCGGGCGAGAATGGCCGAAGCTGACGCGGCAAGGTAGCGCATGCGGTCGTCCGCCGCGTCCGGATTCCGGTCCACCGTTTCCATTTGCTTGCGCAACCAGTAATTTCTTTTTACGGTGTCATCAGCTTGCTGATAGAGCTCAGCCAGCCGATTGGCCGCTTCCATGTAGACATCGGCCGGCTCGGGATGGCTGTTGGCGTAATTCCGCCAGGTATCGATGGCCTTGTCACGGTTTCCGGCCTGATCGTACAGCTCTGCTGCAATCAACAGGTTTTCTCTTCGCTCTTCCGGCGTTGTCGCCAGAGCCACCATTTGTTGCAATTCGTCGGCTGCTCGCTCCCACTGCGCCGTCTCACGATAGGCCAACGCCAGTTTTGCCGGGACCGTATCAATCAATTCGTGGTCCGGGAAAGCCCTTCGGAAACCGGTCAGCACACCAATGGCCGGTTCCCAGAGCTTGGCGGTTATCAGAAGTGAGGCGGCATCGTATTCAGCGTTTGCCCTTAGTGCGGATTCCGGAACCACAGCACCGACTCGCAGGAACTCGCTGACGGCAGCTTCCACATTACCGGCATCGGCCAACTGCTCGGCCTGCCGATAGACCGCAGCGGCCAGGTTTTCACGTACTCCGCTTCTTCGCTCATCATCCTCGGCCATGGTTGCCAGGGCATCACGGTAAGCCTGCTCCGCCTCAGCGTACCGAGCCAGTTCAGAGAGGCTGTGACCAGAGAACAGTAAGGCTTCTGTCGTTAACTCAGCGGAAGGCGTGGGCTGCCAGGTCACAAGCCGGGCCGCCATATTGACGGTCTCTTCCCAGTTTTTCCGGTCAAGCTCCCGCTGCAGTGCAATGTAATACACCGCCGGGGCCCTGGTGTCTTCGGGAAACGCATTTGCAAACCTCAGCCGATTCAACTGCTGCAGTTCCTGATAAGCCGCCTGTTCTGATACGGATAGACTGTTCCAGGTTATTGAATACTCACGGAAAGCCAGAACCGACGCGTAGCCGGCTTCGGCTGCCCGCTCGGCCACCGTGTCCTCCGGGTAGTCATAGGCCACCCGCTCAAAAGCGGCGATCGCCGCCGGCCAATCTTCCAGCTCCAGATAGGTCTCACCCAGAAGGAACAGACGCTCCGGTGTGCGGGGATGATCCGGGAAGGTAGCGGCAAATTCTGCGTAATAGCTGGCGGCTTTGCGGTAGTGATCATCGGCCTGCTGCTGATCGGAGGCCTCCCCTGCCAACAGGTACTGGCGGTCTGCCAGCTCAGGCAGGAGCTGCTCCAACTGCTGCTCAATGAAACCCATCGCATCCGGGCCCGCTGCCTGCCAGTAATCGCTGTAAATTCCGTAAAGGCTGACAAAGTCGGCCTTTCTTTCAGGGACGGTACGGGTGAAACCGGCCAGTTCCAGGGTATCGATAATCCGGATGTGGTAGCGTGGCGCCCAGGGACTCGCCGGGTGGTCTTCTATGTAGGCCTCAAAGACGTCGATGGCATCACCGTATTGCTCCCGCTCCAGCAAGAGCTCGCTGTAGCGGTCGTAGACCAGGATTTCATAGGGACGTCCGCCCGTCTGGCGAAACAGCGCCTGCAGGGTTTCCGCTCCATCAAGGTAAGACAGGGACAGCCCTACGACCCGGAACAGATCCTCGATTAGCGTCTGGCTCCGCTGATCCACATCTTCCACCGGCTGGCCCTCAGGCATCACCAGATCAAGCACTTCTACATAGCTGAACAGGGCTTCCTGGTATTGCGCCTGCTTGAATAGACTCCAGCCCTTCATGTAGTGCGCGTTCACCAGAAACGAGGCATCGGCCATGCGCTCCTGGCTGGCCAGAGTAACCTCGCCGAAGGCCTGCTCGGCTTCCCGGTATCGGCCATCGATAAACAGCAGATCGCCGCGGCGAAACTGAGCTTCTATCCAGTAGTCCGAATCGGGGTACCGCCGGACCAGAGTATCCAGAGTATCGAGTTGCTGGGGCGTCGCGCCCCGAAGTTCCCAGGCCCTGGCAAGCTGATAATAGATCTTGTCATTGCCCTCGCGCTCCGGGTATTCGGACAGAAGACGCTGGTAGGCCTCGATAGCACCGGCGAGCTCATCGACAGCGGTATCGGCCATTTTCCGCTCCGCCCGCTGGAATTCCAGATCGGCCAGCCGGTGGCGGATGGTAACCTGCTTGCGGGGATCGTCCACCAGCGGCAAAAGCGCCTTGTAGCTTTCCATCACTGTTTCGATGGAGACATCATCCGCGGGGCCGCTGCCAGCCTCAATACCCTGAACCTGACGGGTTTCAGTCGCCGGAAGCGCGGCCAGGGTACCCTCACGGACCCTGGGCATTTCCTCGTCGCCGGCGGGCATCATCGACTGTAACATCTGACAGCCACTGGCCATGAGCAGCGCACCT
This sequence comes from Marinobacter nauticus, assembly GCF_003634635.1. Taxonomy (GTDB): domain Bacteria; phylum Pseudomonadota; class Gammaproteobacteria; order Pseudomonadales; family Oleiphilaceae; genus Marinobacter; species Marinobacter nauticus. The sequence continues at coordinate 788,084 of NZ_RBJB01000002.1, forward strand.
GCTACGACAAGGCCTTTCACCATCTTTCCAGGAGTCCCGTTACTCATCACCGGCTCCCGGGTTTTGCGATCTACGGAACAGTTGGTCCGCCAACCTGGCCTGGGCATGGCGGGAAGCCACCAGATACCCATTGAGCTCCTCCTGCTGGGCGACAAGCATGCTGTCTACCTGGCTCAGGAGGATTCGCCGGGCGTTGCTCAATGCAACCGCCACCTCTTGGCCAAGGGTGGCGAGTTCGCGCTCGCTGGCAGAAATGCGGCGAGCCAGTTCGGCATGGCGGCCATCGTCGGACATCAGGGTTTCAACCCTCTGCCGCTGGGCCTGGAAGTGCTGCATTTCACGATCCAGCTCCCGCAACTGCTTTTGCGCCGCCCAGCGATTCAAGCCATAGTCATCCGCAATCCACCAGTCGAAGTAGGCACGCATCCTCCGGTAAGTCTCACGCTGCCTGGCCGTGGTGGCGTCGTCAGGCAAGCCCGCCAGAGTTTCTTCAACCTCGTTGAGCTTGTCTCTCAGTGCTTTCTGTTCTGCGGTCATGAAGAATTGAGCGTCTTCTTCAGCCAACGCAGTGGCGATCGTTTCCCTGAATTCCTCATGCAATGTCTGCCACTGGTTCGCCAGCTGGCTTTCGAGCGCCCGGCGGGTTTCCGCAATCCGCACCTGACGCTGTTGTTCGCGGGTTTCCAGCATGATTCGGAAGGATTCAAACCGGGACTGCCGCTCGGCGATAAAGGATTGCATTTGGTAGAGCTCGTTCAATTCTGCAAGCGCCTGCTGGAAAGTCTCCGAAGCCAGCACTTCGGCCATGCCGAAATCGGAAGGCTGGACCCGCAAACGGCCGTAGGAATCCGTGAGAATCCCGTCGCTGTCACGAGTGAAGTCAAGCTGCGCCATCAGACTCTCTTCAGTGAGCCGATTCCGGATAATGTCCAGCTCCTCAATACGGGCCTGGTAAAGGTCGGCCGCTTGCCTGAAGGCCGGCAATGCTCGCTGTGGTTTGTTCATCTGCTCAAGAACATAGGCCCGGGCGAACGGAACCTGCTGGCGCCATGGCAAAAACAGATCCCTGCTCGACAGCGTATCGAGCGCATCAAGTGCCCGATCCGGCCTGCCCTGCCCGGCCGCCGCTATGGCATAGTCGAAAAGGGCCTGGTCAGCGAATACGCCATTCAGCGGCATGTCGCCAAGGATCTCAAGCGCCGCGTCGAACCGGCCATCCCTGAGGTAAAGCCGGGCAAGTGACAGTCGGGCCCTGTCCAACAGGCCTTCGCGTTCGGCCTCTGGTTCGGCGGAATCGGCAGACTGTTGAATGATGGCGATGAGTGTCTGCAGTTCAGCCTCGGCTGTCGCGACGTCTCCCGCGTCCAGAGCGGCGACGGCAGAATTGTATTGCAGGTAAAGGGACCAGATGTCCGTGTCTTCCAGTTGTTCCTTTAGCGACGTCAGCTTCGATACGTCTTCGATCCTCGAAGACATCATGGCCACTCGTGCTCGCAGATAAACCCACTCCCGAAAGAGGTCATGGTTGGCCTCAGCGAGTATCTCACCATCCACGCGCTCAAGATTCTCGCCGGCCAGCTCACGATTACCTTCCAGGAAAAACACCTTACCCAGATAGAACCAGGCCTGATTGCGAACCTCCGGCGAAAGTGTGCTACCCGCGCCGTCACTACCGAGCAGTTCCGTGAACAATTTGCTGGCCTCACGGGTCATGCCCCAGGACAACATCAGCCCACCCTCTACCAAAGCCGGGTGATCACCATGTCCTTCGATACCGCCTTGCTCACGGGCAACCGCCAGCTGGGTCAGAGCCTCAAAGACATTGCCCTGATGATACTCATACAGAGCCCAACCGTACCGAAGGTCCTTCGCCCGCTCAGGTCCGGGCTCATCGGCCTGGGCCGGAGCAACCATCGTCAGCCATAACAAAGCGCCGGTAAACAATACCGAACGCGTTCGAAATGGTTTGATCACTGTCAATCCCACGGCGCGGCTTACTCCCACTCCACGATGGAAACTGAGGGCTGATAATCGGAAGAGCGATCCTCAACACGGATCTCCAGTGCAGCTGTGCCGGTGCCCTTCTCGAATTCCAGCGACGCTGCCTGTTTGTAAGGCCGCTGATCCGGCCCGATGCCCTCGACGAACGCCGTCACCTGATGGGCTCCGGTCTTCAGGTTGCCCACGTAAAGCCTCTGCATACCGCCGCGTTCAAGTGCTTTCGCCTGACGCTCGGTATAGAGGTGAGAGGCAACGATCTCGTCATCAACCTTCAGCTTGACCGCATCCAGCTTCAGAAACTTGCCCGCATCTACGCTGAGAAACACCGCAACCTGGGTGTTGGCCGGAAACAGCAGGTCCTCCTCAAGGATAAACAGATCCCGGTTAAGCCGGATAACCTTCTTCTTGAGAGCCTCAACCTGCTCGGCGACCGCGGTCTCGTCCTTCTCCTCCCCGGGATTGGACTGGGCGAAGGCAGGGGCTGTCAGGGCGAGGGTCAATGCCGCTAACAGCGCCGGAAATCGGGAGTTCAAGCAAGTGGCCATGGTCGTTCTTCCTGCATGCTCAGTATTCAAGAATCAATGACGCCCGGGTGACATAGGCATCGAAGGAATAAAGGGGTTCTTCGCCGGGGAGATAGTTTCCGGCCGCGGTGACATCCCGGAAGTTGTCATAATCAAAATTCAGCCAGTCCACCAACAGACTGAACTGCAGACGATCAATGCCCGGAAGCGACGTCTGTTTCCATTCGTACACCGCGCCGAATGCCAGGGTTGTTCCTGAAAGGGAGCTGAGCTCCTTGTCCCGGGCAAGATGGGTCTGGGAGTTCGCGAACGGGAACAGGTCGCTATAGAAGTCCGCCTCGCTCTGGGTGTAATAACGAACGGAACCCTCAAGGGTCCAGTGCTGGTTCAGCCCGTGAACGTATCCCAGCTCCATGGTATGGGCATTGATCCCCCAGGTATCTGAAAAATAGCGGTATTCACCGCGTATTGAGGCGCGGTACGGGAGATAGTAAAGCGCTCGCAAGGCCACCGAGGTGCTGGTTCGGGTTTCCGGATAACGCTCTGGTTGAGTCTCGAACAACGTTGAATCATTGGGATCAATGTAACGGTTCACTCGATACGGGTTTTGCAGATAACCCTCGTCCGTGACCACCTCAAGATCCAGGCCTACCAAGCTATTGCGGGTAACGACCTGACTCAGTCCGAGCTGGTAGTTCCGACGATCGGCTTCCTCGCTGAAGGTCTCGTTGCCAACCTTGCCCACTTCGTCCCAGCCACTGGCATAACCCATGGTGACCGTGGACATGCCTCCGAAGAATTCCTGGCTCACCGAAAAATAGAGGGTATTGGCTTCGTAATCATTTTCCGTACTGTTGGTATACCCCAGACTCAGAATGGCCTTGTCGTAAAGGTAATCCACACCCACAGTGTATTCTGTGCGCTCCTCCTCGTAGGCACTGGCTGTCGCCAATACATCCACCGAGGCAGCAGACACAGAATCCACGTAATACTGACCGGAAAATGAGACCTGGGGGCCAATGCCTTTGCGGACCAGCACCGACGGGCCATCAATCACCATGCCGCCACCATCGTAACGATGATAGAGCACGTCTACTTTGTCCACGGGTAAGGTCGCCGCTGTGGCGGACTGAACCGTGAGTAACGCCATCAGGGCCATCAGACTGAGTGCAGCAACCCGAAATCTGTCAGTTACAGCCACAGCCACCCCCTGAACCGCCTTCAGCGCCGCGAGCGGATTCTCTGGCCTGATAGACGTGATGCATGTAGGCGTCAGCCGTGCCATGCCTGCTCAGACTCATGACCGGATCCGCCAGATTGTCACGCTCGTAGGGTTTCACCCAGGGTTTTACCGAGCTGCAGCCGGTCGCCATCAGCAGCAGTGCAACAAGAGACAGGGACGACAGGATCGACAAAATTCGCATAGCGGGCACCGTCCAGAAGTTACTCGCGCACCAGTTCGCGAATCTGTTGCTCGTATTCATCCTCGTAACCTGGCTGGTAGCCGTAGTGCAGATATCGGGCATTGCCGTTCCGGTCAATCATCACCGTCGTTGGCATGGCCTGAACCTCATACAGCTCACTGACCGAGCTCTCCGGATCGTAAAGAATCGGATAGTTGACCGGCACCTTGTCGAGGAAACGGAGGGCTTCGTCCCGGTTCTCATCCACGTTCACTGCCAGAATGGTGAAACCGAGATCCTTGTACTGGCTGTAAAGCTCGTCCATCAGGGGCATCTCCTGACGGCAGGGCCCACACCAGGAAGCCCAGAAGTTAAGCATAACGACCTCGCCCCGATGATCCTCCAGCCGCAGGTTTTCCCCGGAGCGGCTTTCCAGGGTAAAGTCTGGCGCCGGTACGTTAATGGCCTCAGCCGCGGCCAAGGGGCTCGCGCAGGCCAGTACACCCGCCAATGCCAGTCTTGCTATGGATGCTCTCACAGCCATTCCTCCTTAATTTCAGAAAAACACAGACAACCCGGTACTGACCTCGGTATTGACGGAGGTCTTCTCTTCCCCAAGCACATCAATGTCGTAAAAGTGTTGCCGCACCCCAAAATGCACCGACACGCTGTCGGTCAATAGAACCTGATAGCCGGCACCCGCATTCAGGGTGAAACGGGTATCGCCGGCAAACTCCGTGGCCCCTGCCCCGGCAATCAGATAGAAATTGGTGTTGAAGGCGTAATTCTCTGTGAGGAACGCCTCACCCGGCAGCACGTTGTACCCCAGGTTGATGTTGTAGTAGCTATAGTCCCGTTCACTGTCGGTCAGCACCTCCACATCTCCGGCCAGCTTCTCGAAACTGGTCTCGCCGCCTTCCGCAAAGCCCACACCTGCTTCGAAGAAGAACGATTCGCTCAGGTGGTATGTCAGCTTGCCGCCGTACAACAGGGACGATTCAAAATCCTCAATGTTCAGCACACCCACAAATGCCCCGATCTCGAAGTTTTCGGTATCGATCAGGGCTTCGGTAACCGGCACCGGCGTCACATCGGGCTCGATCAGCGGGCGGTCTTTCTGCGCCTGTCCTGCCGCAGCGGTGCAAAGGCCTGCCGCAAGGCACAGCGGTTTCAGAAAAAGATGCTTAGTCCGATTTTCCATTCTGTCGCTTCTTCGTTGGTGGACCGGGTCGTGAAGACTTTGTAGTCCTTCACCTCGGCACGGATGAAATATCGATCGGTGATGTAGGCCCTGATTCCAAGGCCAGCATGGCCGATGCTGTTATCACGTTCCTCCGGCTGGGCGAGAGACGCTTTCGGCTCAACCCAGATGTGGCCAATCCCCAGGGTGAAAAAAGGCGATATCCGCCAGTCCGGAAATGGCTGATGCACCAGATTGCCATTAACCATCCGAATCTCGGAGGCACTGCCAAGAATCTGAGACCCCCACAGCTCTGCAGACAGATTCCGGGTCAGCCAAAGACCTCCATAGCCAGCCATCACGGCAGCACCGTCAAACTCGCCCATCATCAAACCGGCTTCTGCCCGTCGCTTCCCGAACGAATCCAGGTCAGGAACCTGGAGGCTCACGGTCTCTCCCGTGACATCCACGGTTTGAGCCAGGTCCGCCACCGACACCCAGCCCTCCCTGCCTCGGGAGTCCATCACCTTGATCCAGCTGGTCTTGCGCTGAAGGATGGTCAGCCACTCCCCTTTCTCACTTGTATGGAACACCGGGTATCCGGATGCCGGGCCCGTCCTCCAGGACAGATAGGCTTCGGTTACCTGCACCCGGGCCACATCCTGGCCCTCCGAGCCCCATAACCCACCGGCCCAACTCTGGGCAGGGAGCAAGAGTAAAATCATGAGAATGGCGATGGGCATGGCGCGAGCTTGAGTCCTTGGATCAGTCTTCCGGGGCATCGAAGGGGTTGTTGTAATACTGGCCACCAATATCCAGCCATTCTGAAATCAGCCTCAGTTCGGAAGGCTTCAGAAAACCTTCATGGCTGCCACCGGCTGCGAACACACCAAAGAATCGACTGAACCGAGCGCCATTGACAGACATGGATGGCCGAACCGGCACGGTGACCATGATCGGTTGCTCGTTCCCATCAGCATCAAGGATCGGATTGCCCTCTTCATCCCTTAGCACCTCCCCGGAATCCACCAGCACATCCACGAGGGCGCCGTTCATCAACTCCTGCTCGTTGTCCGGATAGAGGAGTTCGCGATAAGAATTGAAGTGCAGCGGCTCTGCAGGTGACGGGCCATCGCCCAGATCCAGCTGCCCGGCGGGCACCTGAGCAGCGCCTGCTGCATCGGCGGTAGTGTGGCAGCCGGTGCAGGTGGAATCAGAAATGACGTCCATGGTGACAGGGTCCACTTCCTGCCGGAGCTTACCCCAGAGTGGATGGATATGCTGTTCGTAGTTAATCACAATACGGCAGTTCGGCGACCACTCCCCAGCACAGACACCGGAAATGGGCGGAGCCGTGTCCAGGTCACCGTAAGCGTACGCGAAACTCGCGCCCAATGGCGCCACATTCGGGTCGGTCCATTCATCTTCGTACTCAAGATCCGGTGACGGTCGGCGAATGCCGTTGATGCGACCATAGACCTCGGCCATGGTTTCGCCCATGTCGGCAAACAGTGCAGGATTAGTGTTCAGAAAAGGCCGGCCAGTGGTTGGCGCCCCAGCCCAGGCGGGCGCGGGGCCGGCATCGGTGCGGCCATGAGGAACGGAGCTATCCGGATCATGGCAACCTGAACACTCCCGGGTCTCGCCAGGGCGCACGGACAGCCAGTTCTCATGCCTTGGCCCGAGTCTTCGCCCCTGCCCGTCCAGCACGCTGATCGCAAAGGAAACATTGGCAGGGACCGCCACTTTCACCGAGCCATCCGGCTCAACAGGCACATAACCGAGGATCTCACGCATTAGCTGGCCACGGCTTCGCCCATAAGCGCTGTTGTCAAAATCCCGTACGTCGTCATCGGGTATCGCCACGGGCTTCTCTAGCCGCAGGAATCTTGCTGGCCGCTGCTCCGGGGGCGTTTGCACCGGATTGGCCATGGCGGGGATGCCGGCTGGCGTGGTGTCCGTGCCGTCCAGATCGTAAACACTGCGAATGTGCAGAATTCCGTAGCCGTCATCCGCCAATGCGCCAGCATCGCCGGGGAACTGGGCCTCTGGAATAAAACGTTCCAGAGGGCGACTTCGCATCAGCAAGGCCTCGTCAAACTGGACGCCTTCTACCGCAGTCACAATCGGACGGCGGGTGCTTTCAGCCGCATCCAAAAGCCAGAGCCCATACACCGGGGGGGCCGGACGATATTGGTCAGAAGCCAGTCGGTCTTCCGTACAATTTACAATGCGATCGGTCGCAACTTCCCGCAATCGGCAAGGAGTCCAACTGACAAGGTAACGGCCGGTGCCATCCAGTAGCGGCGACGCAAACCCGTAGCGCCCGTCAAGAGACAACTCTCCATTCAGGCGAATGCCCGGAATCAATGAGCGTTGTCCCACAGCCTCAGTGCCATCGACGCGAAGATTGGCCTCAACAAAGCTTTCAACATCAATTTCTGCCAGCACCGACGCATAGTCGTCGCTTTCAAAGGGGCGCAACTGGACCAGCAGGTTGCCTGAATCCAGTGCCTGAGGCCGCAGGAACTGGATGTCGCCGGCTTCCGGAATGGACTCATGGGAATGCCGGCCGTAAAGGTAGCTCAACCCGGTACCGTCAGGATTGATGCGATAAAGGTTCACACCATTGTTTCGAGTCTGACCGGCATTATCCCAACGACTGAAAATGATGGTGCCATCGCCCATAACCACAGGGTCCAGGTCATGGCTCTGGTTAAAGGTGATCTGCTCGATATTGCGGCCATCGTCATCCATGACATGAAGCAGAAACGCCGGACTGTCCAGTTCCTCGTCCAGGCCGGAATACTGAGGCTTGCCCTCATCCAGCAGAATCGCCTTGGATACGCGCTGGCGTGTGGATGAGAAAACAATCCGGCCGTCAGGCAGATAAGCCGGCGCCACGTCCTGACCCGCGCGGGCGGTCACATCCGAATCAATAATACGGCGAAGCGATGCCGCGGTTCGATCGTATTCCCAGATATTCCAGGTGGGCTGTTCGTCATCGTCGGCACCCTCTATCTCTGGGGCACGCAGGGCAAACAGTAACCGGTTTCCATCCTGGGACACGTGAAGATCTTTGACATCGTAGCCCCCCTGTCCAGGGGTACCACCAGATAAGGCAGCAGAGGATATATCCTTTGCCGAAGATCGTGCTGCGGCGCTGGACTTCAGCAAAAGGCGGGCGCCTGGCCTGAATTCTGCGGGGTTCGCAAGGTCATCCTCAACCAGCGATCCGGTGTTTTCATTGAATACAAGTTGCCGTTCTATGTAGGCAACCGGCTCCTCGACCACAACCGGATCAGCCTTCTGGCTGTCACCGCCAGACAGGCATCCTGTCAGCGACAGCGCACCGATACAGGCCAGCAACCGACCACGGTGATAGCGAGCAGAGAGAACCGATGACGTGACTTCCAATGTAACAAACCCTGTGGTGGATGACATTCCATGACATAAATTAAGTCGGTTCGAACCTGTCACTCCAAAGCTTTTACGTAACGCAATGTAATAACGTGGCCTGGGACTCAATTTTTAAGATATAGCAAGTCGTAAACTTTTAACAATTGTCAAAAAGCATTAATGTGCGGACGCTAACCATCATTGAGGGATACGGACATGACCGCCCGGAACAGGATGACAAGCCTGATGACCATGGCTTGCAGTATCATCGTTCTTTCAGGAATGGTGTCCAGCCTGGCTGAGGCAGGCGCCAGGGAACAGGCCAAACAGATACACGACCGTATTGCGGGCGTTCCACCGTCCGAGAGCGTCCTCCAGTCGATGGCCGACCTGATACCTTCCAATCCCGAAGGCGCTGCGTTCATCGCCATGGAAGATCCCGCCTTTTACGATGTCACGCTCAAGAACTTTGCTGCGCCATGGACCAACGAGGCCATGTCCAAGTTCGTGCCTCTCAACGATTACATTGCCACCGTTGTCGGCATGGTTCGTGACGACCAAGATTTTCGGAAGATCCTTTTTGAAGACGTGCTCTACATTGGCGATCCGTCTCTCGGTTTACCGCCCTACTCTGTGAGCAACAACAACCATTACTCAGAACTGGAATCCCGGGGCATCAGCCTGCGCGATAACCTGATTCGGGTCAGCCAGTCCAGCTACAACGGACTGCCATCTTCGGCCACGGCCGGCGTGATCACCTCCCGTGCCTCTGCCCGAGCATTCTTCAGCGCGGGCACCAACCGCGCCATGTTCCGGTTTACCCTGATCAACCACATGTGCAACGACCTGGAGCAGGTCGCTGACGTTACCCTGCCCACCGACCGTATTCGGCAGGATGTCTCTCGCAGCCCCGGCGGAGACAGCCGGGTTTTTCTCAATAACTGCGTAGGCTGCCACACCGGCATGGATCCGATGACACAGGCCTTTGCCTATTACGACTACCGGTATGACCAGAACAACGACCCCGACGGTGAATTGGGGCGGTTGGTCTACAACGCCGTCGGCACGACAGATCCGGTAACCGGAACCCGGGTTCAGAGCAAATATCACATCAATTCGGCGACGTTTGAGCAGGGTTATGTCACACCTGACGACCGCTGGGACAATTACTGGCGCCAGGGTGCCAATCGACGCCTTGGTTGGGATCCGACCTTGCCCGGCTCCGGCAACGGCGCCAAAAGCCTGGGTCGGGAATTCGCCCACTCCCAGGCCTTCGCCCAGTGTCAGGTGAAGAAAGTCTTCGAGAACGTTTGCCTGCGCCCACCCTCGGACAGTGACGACCGGGCCAAGGTCAACAGTATGGTTGTCAGCTTCGCGAACCAGGGCTACAACCTGAAGCAGGTGTTCGCTGAATCCGCTGTTTACTGCATGGGGGAGTAACAGATGATGACACTGCGAGCACACACACCGGCGCAAGCCCTGAAATCGGTACTCGTTGTTGTGGGAGCCACCCTGCTGCTGGCGGCCTGTGGCGGAGAGTCTACAGAATCTCTTCCCAACACCTCCGGCAACTCAGGCGGCATTGTCTACAGTGGTCCGGCCCCGGCAACCGAGGATGTGTCCAATTTCAAACGCAGCGTTTGGGACAATCTGGTTACCCAGGATAAATGCGGGTCCTGCCACGGAGCCGATGGTCAGTCGCCCACCTTTGTTAATGAGCAGGACGTCAACAGCGCCTATTCCCAGGCAAAGAAGATTGTAAATCTCTCGGATCCGTCTGACTCCCTGATGGTAACCAAAGTGGCAGGTGGCCATAACTGCTGGTTATCCAGCAACTCTGCCTGCGCCGACATCCTGACAACCTACATCACAAACTGGGCAGGCGGTGGAGGTTCGGCCAAAACCGTCGAGTTACGTGCACCGGCCCTGAAAGATCCGGGGGCCACCATTTCTCTGCCGGCCGAGCCCGGCCTGTTCGCCACCACAGTGTATCCGGTGCTCGAACAGTACTGCAGCGAGTGCCATAGCGATGGTGGTCAGACACCCTATATTGCCAGTGCCGATGTAAACACCGCCTACGACCAGGCCCGAAGCCGCATTGATGCCACGGTGCCCGCCGACTCTCGCCTGGTACAGCGGCTGCGCTTTGACTTCCATAATTGCTGGGATAACGACTGCGTAGCCTCGGCCAACCTGATGGAAATAAAGATTCTGGAAATGGTCAAGGATCTGAGCGCAACGCCTGTCGACCCTGCTCTGGTGGTCAGCAAGGCGGTTGAGCTCAGTGCCGACGGCCTGCTGGCCAACTCCGGCGGTCGCTATGAAGACAATGTCATTGCCCTGTACGAATTCAAAGCGGGTGAAGGGCAAACTGCATTTGACACCAGCGGTATTGAGCCACCGCTCAATCTCACGCTCAGCGGCAACGTTGACTGGGTTGGCGGCTGGGGCATCGACCTTGGCCCCGCAGGAGAAAACAGCGAAGGATTTATGGTGCCTGCCGGCAAGGCCCAGGGCAGCACCTCGGCAAGCCGAAAACTCCATACCCAACTGACCACCTCCGGTGAATACAGCATCGAAGCCTGGGTAGCTCCCGGGAATATCACCCAGGAAGACGCCCGCATCGTCACCTATTCCGGCTCCGCGACCACACGCAATGTAACCCTGAGCCAGTCGCTCCAGCGTTACGAAGTACTGCATCGCTCCACCACCAGCGACGAGAACAGCGCCTTTGCGACTCAGGATGCCGATATGCTGTTGCAAGCAACCTTGCAGCATGTGGTGGTTAATTACAGCCCGACGACCGGTCGACAGATCTTTGTCAATGGCGAGTTTTCGGGCGACCTTGATCCCGACGAGGGCGGACTGCTAACCGAGTGGGACGACAGCTTTGCCCTGGTGCTGGGTAATGAAACCGACGGTAATTCCCCGTGGCAGGGGGCCATCCGTATGGTGGCCATTCACAACCGTGCATTGACACCCCAGCAGATTCAGGCCAACTTTGAAGTGGGTGTGGGCCAGAAGTTCTATCTGCTGTTCGGGGTCTCCCACCTGATTGACCTGCCACAGAGCTTTATCGTCTTTGAAGTCAGCCAGTTCGACAGCTACGCCTACCGATTCACCAGTCCGTTTTTCATCAGCCTGGATGACAGCGTCGAGCCCTCGAATATCCCGCTCAGGGGAATGCGTTTGGGCATCAACGGTAAAGAAGCCACTGTCGGGCGAGCCTGGGCCAACCTCGATGTCCTGCTCGATGCAGACCTCTACCAGCCAGGCATCGGCCAGCCACTGTCCCCTATGGGCACCATTATTGCGCTTGAAGGCGGCCCCGGAATTGACGAGTTCTTCCTGACCTTTGATCAGATTGGCAGCAACCAGTTTGCCCGGACCGAGCCCGCGCCCCTGCCGCAGCCCGAGCCGGCAGACCTTCCGGCGTCACCGGAAATCGGTCTGAAAACCTTTGATGAAATCAATGCCTCCATGGCCCGAATGACCGGCGTTGCCACCACGCATCCGGATGTAAGTGCCACCTACAATACCGTGAAGCAACAACTGCCCACGGTGGAGAATATTCAGGGTTTCCTGTCGTCGCACCAGATGGCTGTTACGCAATTGGCTATCCAGTATTGCGATGCGTTGATAGAGAACAACGAGCTCCGATCAACTATGTTCCCTGGCTTTAACTTTTCTGCTCCGGCCGAAAGCGCTTTTGATCATGGCGGCAACAGTTTGATTACGAGCTCCCTGATGACCCATTTCGTGGGAGATAATCTGGCTTCCCAACCGACCGACAATGAGATCCAGACAGAGCTGTATGCACTCATCAATAAGTTGAAAGCCTGTGGTGGTAATGCTTGTGAAGATGACCGCACCAAGACGATTGTCAAGGCAAGTTGTGCCGCTGTTCTTGGCAGCGCCACCACATTGGTTCAGTAAAGGAAGCCGATCATGTTTATACGCAAATCCCGGAAAAAACCTTTGGCAAACGGCAGCCCCCTCCTCCACCAGGATCATGGCAAGCCGCGGACCAGACGCGAGTTTATTTCCCAAGGACTGATGGCAGGTTCGGCCACCCTGTTTGGCGCCTCGGTCTTCAGCCTGTTCGCCAATCCACGTCAGGCAGCCGCAGCGCTGTCATCCGATCTCGAGAATCTGAAAGAAAGCTGCGGTATCGCCGTGTCCGGTGCCGGAAAGATACCCTTCATCTGCTTTGATCTGGCCGGCGGCGCCAACATCGCGGGCTCCAACGTACTCATGGGCAAAGCGGGTGGTCAGATGGACTTTCTAACCACTGCGGGATACAACAAACTCGGGCTTCCGGGTGACATGCTGCCTTCTGACCCAGCCTTCGTAAACGAGGAGCTTGGCCTGGCGTTTCATTCCGATAGTGGTTTTCTGAGAGGTATTATGCAAAGCACCAGTGCCAGCACACGCGCAGGCGTGGATGGCGCTATCATCGCCGCTCGCTCAGAAAACGATACTGGCAACAATCCACACAACCCGATGTATGGAATCTACAAAGCCGGCGCCAACGGAGAGTTACTTACGTTAATAGGCTCCCAGAGCTCGGAATCCGGGGGCAACTCCATGGCGCCGATGAACCTGATAGACCCCGAAGTGAGGCCCACCAAGGTAGACCGCCCATCTGATGCCTCGGGCCTGGTAGACGTAGGCGATTTGATCGGAATTCTTGATCCCTCCGATGCTGTGGCCGTCATGGAGTCTATCTACCAGATCAGCGACGCCAAAATGAAAAAAGTGAACGCTGGGATCACCACAGATGAGGTGGTCAAAAAGCTGGTGAAGTGCGGGTATCTCAAGAGTGCAGACCTCGCAGACCGTTATGGCAAAGAGGCAAACCCTCTTGATCCAATGGCCGATCCCGACATCGTTGGCCCGGCCGGTATTTTCTCAAGCTCGGAATTCAACGGGAATCGGGAATTCCAGAAAACAGCCTCTGTGATGAAACTGGTGCTTAACGGCTACGCTGGTGCAGGTACTATCACCATGGGTGGATACGACTACCACACTGGTGAGCGAGGCACGGGAGAGCGGCGGGACGAACAGGCAGGCCGCTGCATGGGGGCATGTCTCGAATACGCTGCACGAATTGGAACGCCGCTGATGCTGTATGTATTCAGCGACGGCTCGGTTTCCAGCAATGGTCGAATTGATGACTCCCTGGAAGGCAGAGGCAAAGGTGAATGGACTGGTGACAACCAACAAACGGCTGCCTCGTTCTTCCTCATCTACGATCCAAAGGGCCGCCCTACCCCGATTAGAAGGCAAATCGGCTCCATGCGTCCAGATGCATCCGTTGACACAGGTTCCAGCCCGGCCGCCAACAACGTCAACCAGTTGGTTCAAACGGTGCTTTTGAACTACATGGCACTGCATGGCGAACAGGGTGATTTTGGCGCTCGCTTTACCGGCCACGGCCTGGGCAACAGCACCATGCAGGACAGCCTGATTGCGTTCTCCAATGTGGTCAACGGCACCATCAACGGCTGACAGCAGGGACGTTGCCTCTACTAAGGCTCTGGGGGAACCAGCCCTTCTGACACATGCATCATGCGTTTGTCGTCGATCACAACCACATCGATCGCCGGCAAGCGCTCCACCATCTTGAGGCCTTTCTCAGGGCCCAGAACAAAAACCGCGGTGGACAAGCCATCGGTGGTCAATGCATCGTCACCAATAATCGTAACGCTCTGTACTCCCTTCACCGAACGGCCAGTGCTCGGTGACAGTATGTGGTGTACGCGCTCACCGGCGTCATCAACAAAAAAGCGCTCGTAGTCGCCGGATGTGGATACCGCTACATCCGCCAACGGCAACACCACCGCGTTGTCATTGCCAGACCGGGGATCCCGGATACCCACATACCACGGGCGCCCCCGCTTGTCCCCCAGCAGACGCATATCACCGCCAGCACTCAACCGGGCGTGGCGTATGCCGTGAGCTTCCAGCACTTCAATACCCAGATCAACAGCGTAACCTTTAGCAATGCCCCCCAGGTCCACCAGCATTCCCGGCTGGCGAAACGCCACCGTTTGCCCGGATACATCCAGTACGACATCGCGGAAGTTTACCCGCGTGAGCCCGGTCGCTACCTGTTCATCCGTTGGCTGCTTGCCGGCCCGAAAGTCATAGAGGTAACCCACCGAGCCAAAGGTGACATCGAATGCCCCCTCACTCAGCTCGGACACCTCACGGGCTTTCTGAAGCACCTTAAACAGACCATCACTGACGTTAACCGGGCCTTTTCCAGCCTCCTGGTTCAGCGCTGATAATTCAGAATCTGCCCGGTACCGGCTCATTTGGGTATCGACATGGTGAAATACATCGAATACCTCACGGGCCACCACATCGGCGGTCACGCTTTCATCAGCCCAGAACTCAAGCTCAACGGGCGTTGTCATTGCCGTGTCGGAGTATCGGTGCCACTCGGCACTGGCCGGAAGCGCCACCAGCAAAGCGAGCAATGCCATGAGCACCGCCGACAGGCATTCAGGCGAGCGTGAATAGATCATTCTTCTCAATGTTTCCCTGCCTTATAGCAACGGTTGTGTGATCGAACGCTCGTCCTACAAATTGTTACCGGAACTTCAACTTTAGTCCCATTGTTGGCCGGACAGTATCGGCTGACACTTGAGTTGCCCAATAAACAATCAAAATAACTGTTTGCAACGCAGCCATACCCGCTGTGCTGCCGTTACGGAGGCCAACGTAAATGAGACCAAGGAACGCGCTGATCTTTGCGACTGTCCTGCTATTATCCAGCACGCCCGTCCTCGCCGATACCCTCAAGATAGGTTTGAATTACCCCCAGACCGGAAGATACAAGGACCAGGGCCTTCAACAACGGCTTGGCGCCTATCTGGCGGTAGATGAAATCAACCAGGCTGGTGGTGTTATGGGCCAGCCCCTCGAACTGGTGATTCGCAATACCCGTGGAGAACCAGACCAGGGCGCCAGGAATACCGCCGAACTGATTGATCGCGAGGACGCGCAGATGGTTTTCGGTGGCGTCTCCAGTGCCGTCGCTATTGCTTCCGGCAAAGCCGCCAGGGATCGTAACCGAATCTATTTCGGCACCCTGACCTACTCCAATGCCACCACCGGCGCCGAGGGGCATCGTTATATGTTCCGGGAACCCTACAACGCCTGGATGACGGCCAAGGCACTGAGCCAGTATCTCAATCGTAACCACGCCGACCAGAAGTTTTTCTACATCACCTCAGACTACACCTGGGGATGGTCCGTGGAAGAATCGGTACGAAAGTTTTCCAATACCGAAAACACCGACGTGCACCAGGGTGTAAAAACCCCCTTCCCCCGGGCGCTGATCAATGATTTCCGCGCAGCGCTGGAACAGGCCCAGGAGAGCGATGCCAAGGTATTGATGATGGTATTGTTCGGCGATGACATGGTCCGGGCTCTGAACCTAGCCTATGAAATGGGTTTGACGGAAAAAATGCAAATCGTTGTGCCCAACCTGACACTGGGGATGGTCAGACAGGTTGGCCCGACCATCATGGAAGGTGTTGTTGGTGCCGCCCCCTGGGTCTGGAACCTGCCCTACGAGAACAACTACCAGCGCGGTAAAGACTTTGTTGAGGCCTTCTCAGACCGCTATGAAATGCGCCCTTCATCATCCGCGGCCTCGGCCTACAGCATCGTTTACCAGTATAAGGATGCTGTCGAACGGGCCGGCAGCACCAACACAGACGCCGTTATCCGGGCCCTTGAGGGGCATCGCTACAGCTTCCTGAAAGATGAACAGTACTGGCGCGAGTTCGATCACCAGAATGTCCAGACCGTCTACGTGGTTCGGATCAAACCTCGTGAAACCGTGGTGGCAGACCAGTTCAGCTCTGATTACTTCGAGATCATCGACTTCCTGCCCGGTGATGAGGCCGCACAAACCCGCGAAGAGTGGGAGCAACGGCGCAAAGAGGCAGGTAAGCCCACCCGCCTGTGACAGGGTCGCTTTACCGGACCAGGCAGTTTCCTGATAATCGTTCCATGACAGGCGTTATGTGCGATTATCAGGAGCACTCAGGCAGTGGCAAATAACAAAGGACTGGTTTCAGGCAACTCTCACACTCCCCCCACGCAATGCGATGTTCTGGTGGTCGGGGGCGGCGTAAACGGCACCGGAATTGCCATGGACGCCGCAGGCCGGGGGCTTCGGGTTGTTCTGTGTGAGATGAACGATCTTGCCTCTGCCACTTCGTCCAGCAGCAGCAAACTTATCCACGGCGGTCTGCGCTATCTTGAGCATTACGAATTCCGGCTGGTCAGGGAAGCACTCGGTGAACGGGAGGCCCTGCTACGAAACGCCCCACACATCATGTGGCCGATGCGTTTTCGCCTGCCCCATCAGCCCCACCTGCGACCAGCGTGGATGATCCGTACCGGCCTTTTCCTCTACGATCATCTGGCCAAGCGCGAACTGCTGCCCGGCTCCCGGTCTATTACCTTTGGCCCGGACTCGCCCCTGAAACCAGACATCAGCCGTGGATTCGAGTATTCGGATGGCTGGGTTGATGATGCCCGGCTGGTGGTACTGTCTGCTCGCAAGGCCGCTGAAAAAGGCGCAACCGTATTGACCCGCACCCGCTGTAGCCGCGCCGAGCGCCGTAACGGGCAATGGCACGCCATCCTGGACGATCACCACCGGGACAAGCAGTACAACATCCGCGCCAAGGTGGTCGTTAACGCCACCGGCCCCTGGGTCAGCAGCCTGTTCGGTGAAAGCCTGTCTATGCCAGCTCCCAAGCAGATCCGCATGGTCAAGGGCAGCCACATCGTCGTACCCAGGCTCAACCAGGATACCGAAGCCTATATTCTTCAGAATCAGGACGAGCGCATTGTTTTCGTGATCCCCTACGAGGACCGCTTCTCCCTGATCGGCACCACCGATGTCGATTACGTGGGCGATCCGTCGCAGGCACGGATTTCCCCAGAGGAAACCGACTATCTGCTGTCGATCGTCAACCAGTATTTCCGCCGGCAACTGTCCGCCAACGATGTAGTCTGGAGTTACTCCGGTGTTCGGCCGCTGATGGACGACGAGGGTGGCACCGCACAGTCTGCCTCTCGCGACTACTCATTCGAGGTTGATGACGAGGACTCGCTGCCCCCTTTGATCTCGGTATTCGGGGGCAAGATCACCACCTACCGGAAGCTCGCCGAAGCTGTGACCGATCAGGTCAGTCGCTATTTTCCCGGTGCCGGCCGGTCCTGGACCCGAACGGCCGTGCTGCCCGGCGGCGACTTCAACACTCAGGAGCAGCTGGCCACCGAACTCGCGGCCGATTTCCCCTGGCTGGACGATGCTGTAATCCATCGGTTTGTGCGAAGCTATGGCACCAGCAGCTACCACATTCTGGAAGGCTGTCAGAACATGGCCGATCTCGGCCACTGGTTTACCGATACCCTGTCTCGTCGCGAGGTGGATTATCTGATGACCCACGAATGGGCAATCACACCAGAGGACCTGCTCTGGCGGCGAACCAAACAGGGCCTGTACATTAACCCGGAACAATACAGCGAGCTATCTGAGTATATGAACCGGAATGACCAGGTCAGTCCAGAATGCTAGCAACTCTGGCCTGAATGGCCGGCACCACTTCCGCTTCAAACCAGGGATTCTTTCGCAACCAGAGATTATTGCGGGGGCTGGGATGGGGCATCGGAATGACATCCGGCCAGAATTGTTGCCACTGCCGCACATTCTCGGTAACCGCGCGCCTTGCGCCGGGAATATGCCAGGCATGAGCATATTGACCGATCAGCAAGGTCAGGCGAATCTCCGGCAAGCGGTCGAGCAACGCCTGGCGCCAGGCCGGAGCGCACTCGGGGCGTGGAGGAAGATCTCCGGATTTACCGGTGCCCGGATAACAGAATCCCATGGGCAGGATGGCAAGTTTCTGTTCATCGTAAAAGGTGTCGCGGGTAATGCCCATCCATTGGCGCAGCCGGTCGCCACTGGGGTCGTTAAACGGCAGACCGGTTTCGTGTACCCGTCGACCCGGCGCCTGCCCGACCACAAGAATGCGGGAGGATTCACTAAGCTGAATGACCGGCCTCGGCTCGTGGGGCAGATCGCTTGCACAAATCTGACAGGCCCGAACACGCCGAACCAGCTCATCAAAGGACAGGTTTATCAAAGAATTGGTCATACCTCAGAATTTCCTAACGCTTCGGCAGCTCCCAGTAAACCGGTATAGGGCTCTGTCACCACGTAAACCGGTGTAAATTCCATTAGCGGACGCATCCGCCCCTTGGCTACAAAGGCTTCACGGAACGGGCTCCCAAGAAAAAAGTCGAGAAATCCTGGCAGCATACCGCCACACAGATACACGCCGCCCAGACTCCCCAGCGTCAGCGCCGAATTGCCTGCGGTTCGCCCAAGCATTTCGCAGAAATGCCGAAGGACTTCCCCGGCCAAGGCATCGGAGGCGTCCACAGCGGCGGCTGTAATCTTCTCCGGAGCATCGAGCGGGGCCGCCACGCCACGGATTTCGGCATGGGCCTGATACAGGTTCAGCAAACCCGGGCCGCACAGAATCCGCTCGACCGACACCCGCCCAAACCGGGACCGGAGAAGGCGCAACACGTCCATTTCCGTGTCATCGGTGGGCGCAAAATCCACATGGCCCCCTTCAGTCACCAAAGGCACCCAGCCATTTCGAATCGGAACCAGACCGGAAACGCCCAGGCCCGTTCCCGGGCCCATCACCAGTTTCGGCCGGCCAGGGTCTCCCGGGCCGCCACAAACGTGCACCAGATTGGCGTCCGATACATGGGGCACGCCCAGCGCCATGGCGGTAAAATCATTGATGACCTTGAAGGCCGACCAGCCAAAGACCTGTCGCACCGCCTCAATATCAAAGCGCCAGTGGTTGTTGGTCATTGTCACCCGGGTACCGCGCAAGGGGGAGGCCACGGCCAGACAGGCCTGCCTGACCGACGCCATACCTACACGTTTCAGATAGGTGACCACCGCCTGATCCAGGTTCTCGTAATCACGGCAGTGCAAAACTTCAATAGCTTCTGGCTCTATACTGCCCTGCCCCACCAGAGCAAAGCGTGCATTGGTTCCCCCAATGTCCCCCACCAGAGAATAGTGTTCTGCCGTCATGTCTCGTGGTTCCAGAAAAAACTGGCACCTTGTTCAGGGTTGCTTACCGAACGACGGAACCAACCAAACAGCTCCCGCCCGTAGCCCGTATGATAGCCGGACAGATCCGTCGTTGCAGGCCTGCGGGCGGCCAGCACGTCATCCTCTACCCTGATGCTGAGGGTTCCGTTGCGGGCGTCCAGGACAACGGTATCCCCGTCTTCAACTCGGGCCAAAGGTCCGCCATCTAACGCTTCGGGGTATACGTGGATGGCGGCAGGCACTTTCCCGGAAGCGCCAGACATCCGGCCATCCGTCACCAGGCCCACTTTGTAGCCCCTGTCCTGCAACACCCCCAGATAAGGGGTGAGTTTGTGTAGCTCCGGCATACCATTGGCACGGGGACCTTGAAATCGCACAACCACAACGCAATCCCGATTCAGCTCTCCGGCCTCGAAGGCCGCCTTGAGCTCGTTCTGATCGTTGAATACCACGGCCGGGGCCTCAATGGTATGGTGCTCAGGCGCGACTGCCGAGACCTTGATCACGCCCCTGCCCAGATTGCCCTCCAGCACCCTGAGCCCACCATCCGGCGCAAAAGGCTGGGCCACACCACGGAGTACCTCCGGCATGGCACTTTGCTCAGCTGCAGGCTTCCAGGCGGGCTTACCATCGTCGAGTTCCGGCATGCGGGCGTACTGCTCCAGGCCTGGGCCCATCACTGTGTGCACGTCGTTATGCAGGTATCCGCCAGCAAGCAGTTCGCGGATCAGGAACGGCGTACCACCCGCCTCGTGGAAGGCATTCACATCCTCCTGGCCATTGGGATAGATACGGGTCAACGAGGGCACAACCGCAGAAAGCTCGGCATAGTCATTCCAGTCAATGATGATGCCGGCAGCGCGGGCGATGGCTATCCAGTGAATGGTGTGGTTGGTTGAGCCGCCCGTTACCAGCAGGGCGACCAGAGCATTGACGATGCTCTTTTCGTCTACCATATCGCCCAGCCCCAGATCTCCACCGTTAGGTTTCGATAACCGGATAACCTGTTCCGTCGCTGCCCTGGTCAGCGCATCACGCATCGGTGTGCCTGGATTCACAAAGGCGGCACCCGGCAAGTGCAGCCCCATCACCTCAACCAACAGCTGGTTGCTGTTGGCGGTGCCATAAAAGGTACAGGTACCGGGACTGTGGTATGACTTGCTCTCGGCTTCCAGCAACTCCTCTTTGCCAATCCTGCCTTCAGCATAGAGCTGACGGATGCGCTGCTTCTCTTTGTTGGGCAATCCGGACGGCATGGGGCCGGCGGGTACCAGTATGGTCGGCAGATAGCCAAAACTCAGCGATCCGATGAGCAGCCCCGGAACAATCTTGTCGCAGATCCCCAACAACAGCGTGGCATCAAACATGTTGTGGCTGAGAGCAACCGCCGTGCTCATGGCGATCGTGTCCCGGGAGAACAGGCTGAGCTCCATGCCAGGCTGCCCCTGGGTCACGCCATCACACATGGCGGGTGTGCCCCCGGCAACCTGGGCCACCGACCCCATACCATGGGCCGCCTCGCGGATGATATCGGGGAACTGTTGGTAGGGTTGATGAGCCGAAAGCATATCGTTGTAGGCCGTTACGATTGCCACGTTGGCCTTGTTCATCAACTTGAGCGTGTTCTTATCCGCCTGATTACAGGCGGCAAAGCCGTGGGCAAGGTTGCCACAGGACAGCGTGCCCCGTTGGGGGGAGTTCTTTTTCAGCGCCGCCATACGACAGAGGTACTCTTGCCGCGTGGCTTGACTTCGGGCCACAATTCTTTGAGTAACCTTCACTATGGTTGGATGCATCCTGCAGCCTCCTCTACGGATTCACTCGAACATAGAACAAAGAATAGTAAAAAACGCTTCAAAACATAGACACAGCAAAAAATTATCGCCATTATTTTGGTAACTTTACTACATATCACGAAAGCAGGCATCGGGAGCCCTCGAACCTCTAGCGAGGTGAAACCGTGTCACAGAAGGGTCATCAGTAGTTCATATACTGGCACCCGTTTTCATTGACCGCCGGCACTGTCGACTCTTCGACCATACCGGCGAACCTGGAATAAGGACACCCACATATGCTCAGGCGCACGAAAATTGTCGCCACGCTCGGCCCCGCCACAGACACACCGGAGTCACTTGCCGCCATCATCAAGGCTGGCGTTGACGTGACTCGCCTGAATTTTTCCCATGGCAGCGCCGAAGAGCACAGGGCCCGGGCCCGCCAGGTTCGTGAAGCCGCTGCAGCACAGAGCCGCTTTGTTGCCCTTCTCGCCGACCTTCAGGGTCCCAAGCTGCGCATCGCGCGGTTCACCGATAACAAGGTATTCCTGGAAGCCGGGCAAACCTTCGTTCTCGACGCCAGCATGGACAAGGACGCCGGCACAGCCGAGCGGGTGGGCATCGACTACGAGCAACTGATTGAAGACGTTGCCCCCGGCGACATTCTGGTGCTCGACGACGGCCGCATCGAAATGGAAGTGATGTCGGTAGACGAGCACAGCATTACCTCCAAGGTACTGATTGGCGGTCCATTATCCAACAACAAGGGCCTGAACAAGCGAGGCGGAGGACTGTCTGCCGAAGCTCTGACCGAGAAAGACAAGCAGGACATTGTTACCGCCGCAAAACTTGACGCGGATTATGTCGCCGTCTCATTCGTGCGCACCGCCGAAGATATGCACATCGCGCGCAGACTGCTGAGCGAGGCCGGCTCTGAGGCGGGCCTGGTCGCCAAAATTGAGCGGGCGGAGCTGGCACACGACGACCAGGCCCTGGATGAGGTCATCCTCGCCTCAGACGCCGTCATGGTCGCCCGGGGCGACCTGGCGGTTGAGATTGGCGATGCCGAACTGGTAGCAGTTCAGAAGCACATCATTGCCCGCGCCCGGGTTCTGAACCGGGCGGTCATCACCGCAACCCAGATGATGGAATCGATGATCACCAACCCGATGCCCACCCGGGCCGAGGTGTCCGACGTCGCGAATGCCGTAATGGACTACACCGACGCGGTCATGCTGTCGGCCGAAACCGCAGTAGGTGACTATCCGAAAGAAGCGGTAGAGGCCATGGTCCGCATCTGCCTGGGGGCCGAACGGCATCCCTCCATGCACCAGTCCAAACACCGGATTCACGAGAGCATGGAGCGGGTCGACGAAGCCATCGCTTTGTCTGCCATGTACGCCGCCAACCACCTGCATGGTGTACGTGCCATCATCTGCATGACTGAGACAGGCGCTACCCCCAGACTGATGTCACGCATCAAGTCCAGCCTGCCGATCTTTGCCCTGTCGCGCCATCACTCCACCCAGCACCGGGTGGTTCTTTTCCGCGGCGTGCAGACCATACCCTTCGATTCGGCCCGGATTGCCAATGAGCAGACCAATGCTGAGGCCGTGGAACAACTGCGCAGACGCGGCGTAGTCGGCGAAGGTGATCTGGTGGTGATTACCAAGGGGGATTACGTCAACGCTCAGGGCGGCACCAACACTATGAAAATCGTGCGCGTTGGCAGCGATATCCGCTAGCCGCCGAGCAGCGCCTGACACAGCCTTCGGCCAGACACACAAAACCCACCACGACGGTGGGTTTTGTGTTTACCGGTTTAAAGGTCGCCCAGACTTCCCCTGGCAATTTCCGACACTGCCGGCCAGTCTTTACCGGCAATGGCCTCTGCCGGCGTGAGCCAGGACCCACCAACAGCACAGACATTCGGTAACGCCAGATAATCTCTGGCTGTCTGGCGGCTAATGCCACCAGTCGGACAAAAGACGACATCGGGAAATGGCCCGCTGAAGGCCTTAAGCGCAGGGATACCCCCTGCCACTTCCGCCGGGAAAAACTTGAACTCCCGATAGCCCAACGCATACCCCATCATCAGCTCGGACACCGTCGAAACCCCTGGTAACAGCGGTGCCTCGGAGGTAACACCGAACTCCAGAATGGCCTCAGTAACCCCGGGGGTAATCACAAACTGCGCACCAGCAGACTCCACCTGTCGATACTGGGCAATACTGGTAACCGTTCCTGCACCAACCCAGGCTTCGGGAATGGCTTTCCTGACCTTTTCAATGGCACGCACTCCATGCTCTGTGCGCAAGGTGATTTCAAGCACCCGAATACCTCCATCTACCAGCGCACGGCACAGCGGGATGGCATCGTCCGGGTCTTTGATCGCAATCACAGGCACCAGAGGTGAGGCTGCCAGAACGGCCTGCACCCGCTCGCGATGATAGTCCGACAATTGATTCATGATGATCTCCTAAAGCAGTTAGCGGCGGTGACCAGACAAGCAACGCGCCGTCACGGGCTCCAGAACACTTCCAGGCCGGGTTTCAGGAAGGCCCGCACCGGCATGGCAAATACATCATCCAGGGCCGAACACGCCCTTCTGAGTGTATCCAGCTTGTCCTCCCCTTTCAGGTGCAGCGCGGTAAAGCGCGCTTGCGCCAGTACCGCCCGGGTCAGCGTCACCCTGGGCTGAGGCTGGGATTCGGGTGTCATCGCCGCTACCAGGCCAGTATTGAACTTATCCATGGCTTCAGGCAGCTCAGGCGCGTCCGGAAACAGCGAAGCGGTATGACCGTCATTGCCCATTCCCAGTATCACCACATCCACCGGCAGAACCAGCACCGAAAGCGCCTGCCGAACTGCCTCCAATCCTTGATCCAAGATTTCCCCCGGCTGCTTCAGTGCCAGGTAACGGGCTTTCGCAGCCCTGCCCACTAACAGATTGTTTCTGACCAGGGTTGTGTTACTGGCAGGGTCGCCCTCCGGCACCCAGCGCTCGTCCGCCAGCACAACATCCACTCTGGACCAGTCCAGATCCGCGTCGGACAACGCCTTGAAGAAGGGTAAAGGCGTAGAGCCTCCGGACACCACCAGGCTGGCCCTGGGCGCCTGTTCAAGACGACTGGCGAGCACATCGGCGACGGTCGAGGCCAAGGCCCGGGCCACGCCCCCGGCATTATCGTCGGCGTGGAACCCGACCCCCTCTGGCAAGCGAATGTCAGGCATCCTCATACCAGCTCCTCCCATCCCGTGTGATCATGGCAATGGAGGCAACCGGGCCCCAGGTGCCGGCGGCATATCGCTTGGGCGGTTCGCCACTGTCTCGCCAGTTCGCGATAATCTCGTCGACCCAGCGCCAGGCGTATTCCACCTCATCTCTGCGAACAAAAAGGTATTGATTACCTTTCATCACCTCCCACAGCAGACGCTCATAGGCATCCGGAATGCGTTCCGCTTCAAAGGTTTCGGAGAAGGTCAGCTCCAACGGCCCCTGCCGCAATCGCATCCCCTTATCCAGACCCTGATCCTTGGTCAGGATTTTCAGGGCCATTCCCTCATCCGGCTGCAACCGGATAATCAGTTTGTTGTTGGCCAAATGCTTCTGGTCCGGGTCAAAAATATAGTGAGGCGCGGGCTTGAAATGGATGATGATCTGGGAAAGCTTCTCCGGTAGTCGCTTGCCCGTGCGGATGTAAAATGGCACACCAGACCAGCGCCAGTTGTCGATCTCAGCCTTCAGGGCCACGAAGGTTTCGGTGGCACTGCCCTTGTTGGCATCGTCCTCCTCCAGATAACCCGGAACCGGCTTGCCATTGCTGGTGCCTGCAGTGTACTGACCACGCACGACGTACCGATCCATCATGTCCGGGGCAATCCGCTTCAGCGCCTTGAGTACCTTTACCTTCTCGTCCCGGATACTGTCCGCTGACAGGTCAGCAGGCGGATCCATCGCAATCAGGCACAGCAACTGCAGCAGGTGATTCTGAATCATGTCGCGAATCTGACCGGCCTGGTCAAAATAGCCCCAGCGCCCTTCTATACCGACGCTCTCCGCGACGGTAATTTCAACGTGAGAGATATGATTCTGGTCCCACTGGGAGGCAAACAGGTTGTTGGCGAATCGCAGGGCAATCAGGTTCTGCACGGTCTCCTTACCCAGATAGTGATCAATCCGGAACAACTGGTTTTCGTGGTAGACCTCTCCAAGCTCATCGTTGATGACCCGGGACGACTCAAGGTCGTGGCCAATAGGCTTTTCCACCACCACCCGGGTTTTCTCATTACAACAACTGGTCGCTTTCATATTGCGGGCAATCACGCCATACATCGAAGGCGGCGTGGCCATATAGACGATGAGTTCGTTGTTGGGTTCATCCCGCCACTCACGCAGAGCCCCATAGCCCTCAGGATCTGTGAAATCCAGCAACAGGTAATCCACCCGCTGCAGAAATACATTCGCAACACCAGCATCAAACTCACGGTCTTTCACATGATAGCGAAGCTTTTCAAACAGTTGCTCCCGGACGTCCGCTGTTGTTGCCTTCGTGCGCGCAATCGCCAGAATGCGACTGCCCTGCGCGAGCAAGCCCGCGCGCTCCAGCTGATACAACGCAGGGAAGAGTTTACGCTGAGCCAGGTCACCCAAGGCGCCAAAAAGCATCAGGTCACACGGGGCATTCGCGTTCTTTACCATGAGTCGCGCCCTCCATGATTTGCCGCTCCACTTCGTTCACATTAACAGGAAGTAGTAGTTTTAGAAAAAAAACAGTCAAACTGCTGACTCCCGCCCCTCAGAAAACCACGTTATGACACGTTGACTACCGCACACCCACCAATAAAACGGTATACTCCCGAGTTCTTAGATGATTCGGCCCCCAAGAGATCAACGGAGCATCCATTCATGACAACCAGTCACGCGCACCGGGAAGAGAATCTGCTGGAAGATATTCAGGAACGCCTGGATAATCTGAACAAGTCCGAGCGCAAAGTGGCAGAAGCGATTCTTAAGGACCCCAGCGCTGCAACGCGGTACAGCATTGCAGCCCTGGCCCGGGCGGCCAATGTCAGCGAACCTACTGTAAACCGATTCTGTCGGAGTTTTTCAGCGACGGGCTTCCCGGATTTCAAGATCCGATTAGCACAGAGCATTGCGACAGGAACACCCTATGTCGGCCAGAATATAGAGCCCGACGACACCGTGGCTGAATTCGCTGACAAAATCATGCTCAGCACCATTGCCAACCTGGATAAGTCTCGCCAGTCACTCGATCACAAAGCGCTAGCTTCGGCCATCGACTATCTTATCCAGGCAAAACAGATCCACTTTTTTGGCATGGGCGGCTCCGCGTCGGTCGCACTCGATGCCCAGCACAAGTTTTTTCGATTCAACATTCCCGTAACCTCATACGACGACGCTCTCATGCAGAGAATGGTAGCGGCAGGGGCGCAGGTCGGAGATGTGATCGTGATGATCTCATACACCGGCCGAACCAAGGAAAGCGTTGATATCGCCAGAGTGGCGCGAGAGAACGGCGCAACGGTTATTGGTATAACAAACCCGGAATCCCCTCTTGCGGAGTTCTGTACGGTGGTGGTTGGCGTCACAACCCCGGAAGACACAGAAGTGTACATGCCCATGTCTTCCAGAATTATTCATTTGACGGTCATCGACATCCTCGCAACCGGTGTAACGCTGAAACGTGGATCGGATTTTCTGGGCCATCTCAAGAAAATCAAGGAAAGCCTGAAAGCTACCCGATATCCGAAAGAATGAACCGCTCACAAAAAAGCCCCCGAAAGGGGGCTTTTTTGTGAGGTCTATAGCAAATCAGTTCCGCTCAACTTCAGCTGTGTTGCTAAGGTACTGCTGGTAGGCCGTATATTCACGCTGCCCCTCCAGCTGCGCCAGGAAACGCATCAGCTGTTGGTATTCCGCACCTTCCTGATCAACCTCACCTTCGTTGACACCGGTCAGCACAATGACAGCAGCCTGATCGGCCGTAACGGCGCGGCCAACGGTTGGCGAGTCACCATCCGGGCGGGCCATAGAAAACACTTCCTGCACCACGCGCGGGCTCAGGCCAGACACACTCCGGCCCTGATCTTCAAA
The DNA here is from genome assembly GCF_003634635.1 of Marinobacter nauticus. Lineage (GTDB taxonomy): Bacteria > Pseudomonadota > Gammaproteobacteria > Pseudomonadales > Oleiphilaceae > Marinobacter > Marinobacter nauticus. The sequence goes on from NZ_RBJB01000002.1 coordinate 815,657, forward strand.
CTGCTGCCATTCACCGGCACCAAGTTCATCAGCATTGGTACCGGATTCAAGCTGAGCCACGAGCTCATCAACACGGGCTGCCAGCGCATCCCGGGTTTCGGTTCTCTCCAGAATCCGACGAATCTCCGGCTCCACATCGGCCAACTCCAATTGGCGCGGTTCGTGATACTCGCGCACCCGGGCAACGACCGACACGTTATCACCCACGTCGATCAGCTCGGTATTGTAGCCACCCTCAAGTACATCTTCAGAGAACAGTTGACGTACCAGACCCGCATGATCAAAGGGTGCTGCACCGCCATCCCTGCTGACACCTTCGACCACCCGAATTTCCAGACCCAGCTCTTCGGCCGGGCTGGCAAGATCGTCGGCGGCGTAGGCCGCATCAGCCAGTTGCGAGCGAACTTCCGCAAAACGCTCACTGGCCTTGGTTCTGGCCAATTCGAGTCGCAGATCTTCACGCAACTCGTCAAAGGCAGGCACATCGGAGCGGCGCACCTCTTCCAGCTTAATCAGATGAAGACCAAAGCTGGTCTCAACCGGACCAGAAACTTCGCCTTCGTCCAGCCCAAACAGAGCGTCTTCAAAGGCTTCATCGTAGACACCACGGCCGGCAAAACCGAGATCACCACCTTCCTGCGCAGAGACGGTATCGACTGAGTATTCCTCGGCCAGGACGGCAAACGACTCACCGTCTTCAAGACGCTGCTGGATGGTTGCGAGAGTCGCCTGCCCTTCATCACCGGCCTCTACAAGAATGTGAGCGGCACGGCGCTCTTCCCGTGCGTATTCTTCAGCACGCTCCTCGTAATAGGACCGCAATTCATCTTCGGCGACCTCAATGGACTCCGCCAACGCTCCCTGGGACAAGGTAATGTAGGCAGCATCCACCTGCTCTGGCTGACGAAACTGGTCACGGTTCTCGTCGTAGTACGCCTGTACGTCCGCCTCGGTCACATCCACCTGGTCCTGAACACTACTGCCATCGAGAGTCAGCACGCGGAAGTCACGGGTCTGGTTCTGAATGGCCAGCAAATGGGCTGCATTCTCAGGTGCCACGACACCGGTCTGGGCGATCGCCGCGCGAATCTGGTTTACCACATAGTTCTTGCGCATGCTTTCGCGGAACTCGGCAACGCCCATGCCCACATTGCGCACTGTGGCTACAAACCGATCACGATTGAACTGGCCATCCACCTGGAACTGGGGCATCTGGGTAATCAGGGAATCGATGTCGGCGTCGGTCAGCTCCAGCCCCTGGCTCTGAGCGTCCTGAGTGAGCACGGCCTCCCGGATCAACGCATCCAGCACGTCGCGGCGAATCTGATCCTCGTCCAACAGGGATTGATCCGGATTCTCCATCTGCATCAGGCGCTGCTGACTTTCCATCTGTACGGTACGCAGAAACTCCCGCTCGGTGATGTCCTGGCCGTTGACCGTTGCCACTTCTGGCTCGCCAGTGAAGCCGCCAATGATGGCATCCATTCCCCAGATCGAGAGGGAAATAATCAATAGGCCAACGATAACCTTGGCGATCGTACTCTGGGCGTTATCCCGAATATCTTGAAGCATGTTGTTCTCGAATCCCTGTTCAAGGTTCTGCTGTTGGTAGTGGTGAGGCGAAAGCTGAGTGAGCCACCGTTAACACGCAAAAAGGCGCACCCTTACCGGAATGCGCCTTGAATTCTGATGGCAGTTCCCGAAACCGGGAACTGCCAGAGAAAGAACCGTTACTTAACGGCGTCTTTCAGGGCCTTGCCTGCCTTGAATCCAGGCACTTTAGAGGCCGGAATCTTGATTTCTGCACCAGTCTGCGGGTTGCGACCAGTACGGGCAGCACGCTCTTTCACAGAGAAGGTGCCAAAGCCGATCAGGGTAACCTGGTCGCCTTTCTTCAGTGCACCGGTGATTGAGTTGGTCATGGCATCCAGCGCACGGCCAGCTGCGGCTTTGGAGATGTCTGCGGACTCTGCAATTGCATCGATCAGTTCGGACTTGTTCACACTAAACCCCTTCGATTTCAGGTTGAAGATGTTATAGGTCGGTTTGTTTTTTCGCGGACGTTCTCGACTATCGCATAAGCGATGGGAGAATTCCATTCTTCAGTTTTTTTATTCCTTGCGGCATTAAACCGGTGTTCGGAATAGGCACTTACTGCGCGGGAGCCCTTGGTATTGGCTGCTTCACGGCGAAACAGTTATACCAACGGGCTCTCAGGCGTGTCAACAACTCATCCGGTGTTTAATGTGTATTTATGCGCTCTGCAGCGTCGCCGGAATCATCAGAAGCGGCCGATTTGCCGGTTTCCTTGTCAGCATTTTCAGCCCGGGGATCCGGCTGGTAGGCCAGCGCAATATCCAGAACCTCATCAATCCACTTGACCGGACGAATCTCCAGCGATTCCTTGATGTTGCCAGGTATCTCTTTGAGATCCCTGACATTTTCATCCGGGATAATGACAGTCTTGATGCCGCCGCGATGGGCTGCCAGCAGCTTTTCCTTCAAGCCGCCGATCGCCAGAACGCGACCTCGCAAGGTGATTTCACCGGTCATCGCTACATCCGCCCGAACGGGAATTCGGGTCAGTGCAGAAACCAGTGCTGTACACATGCCAATACCGGCACTCGGGCCATCTTTCGGGGTTGCCCCCTCTGGTACGTGCACGTGAAGATCGTGTTTTTCGTGGAAATCATCCGCCACACCCAGGCCGGCCGCCCTGCTCCGGACCACTGTAAGTGCCGTCTGAATGGATTCCTGCATAACGTCACCCAGCGAGCCGGTTTTAACAACACGCCCCTTACCTGGCGTCAAAGCGCACTCGATGGTCAACAGCTCGCCGCCGACCTGGGTCCATGCCAGACCGGTCACCTGTCCGATCTGGTTGGTTTCTTCTGCCAGTCCGTATTTGAACTTTTTGACGCCTGAGTAATCCTCAAGAAGATCCGGCGTCAGGGTCACCGAGGCCTTGGTGCTGCTCTCTACGTGCTCACGCACCACCTTACGGCAGATCTTGGCTATTTCGCGCTCAAGACCCCGTACACCGGCTTCCCGAGTGTAGTAGCGGATCAGATCCCTGATGGTCTCTTCCGGCAGTTTCAGTTCGTCCTTGCGCAGACCATTGGCCTTGAGCTGCTTGGGCAGAAGGTAACGCAACGCAATATTGACCTTCTCATCTTCGGTGTATCCGGGAATCCGGATGATCTCCATGCGGTCCAGCAGTGCCGGTGGAATATCCATGGAGTTAGAGGTACACACGAACATCACGTCAGAGAGGTCGTAATCGACCTCCAGATAGTGGTCATTGAACGTATGGTTCTGTTCCGGGTCCAGCACCTCGAGCAGAGCCGAGGCCGGATCGCCACGATGGTCCATGCCCATCTTGTCGATTTCGTCGAACAGGAACAGCGGGTTCTTCACACCCACCTTGGAAAGCTTCTGCAATAACTTGCCCGGCAACGCGCCGATGTAAGTCTTGCGGTGGCCTCGTATCTCGGCTTCGTCACGCACACCACCCAGCGCCATGCGGGTGTATTTGCGATTGGTAGCCTTGGCGATGGACTGCCCAAGGGAGGTCTTGCCAACCCCGGGAGGCCCTACCAGGCAAAGCACAGGCCCTTTTACCTTCTTGACCCGACTCTGAACCGCCAGATACTCCAGAATACGCTTCTTCACCTCGTCCAGGCCGTAGTGATCCCGGTCCAGGATTTCACGGGCCTTTTCAAGGTCGTGACGAACCCGACTGCGCTTCTTCCAGGGGACCGCCAGCATCCAGTCAATGTATCCGCGCACCACGGTAGCTTCCGCGGACATCGGCGACATCATCTTGAGCTTGTTCAGCTCTGTTTCGGTTTTCTTCCGGGCCTCTTCCGGCAGACCGGCTTCCTCAAGCTTCTGCTCGAGTTCCTCGAAATCGTTGTTACCCTCGCCGAGCTGGCCCATTTCCTTCTGGATCGCTTTCATCTGCTCGTTCAGGTAATACTCGCGCTGACTGCGCTCCATCTGCTTTTTCACACGGCCACGGATGCGCTTCTCCACTTCGATCAGATCAATCTCACCGTCCAGCTTGCCCAGCAAAAGATCAACCCGCTTACGAACGTCCAGAGCTTCCAGCAACTCCTGTTTCTCGGGAATCCGCATCTCCAGATGCGCGGCCATGGTATCGACCAGACGCTCAAGTTCGTGGATACCGGTCAAAGCATTGGAAACCTCAGATGGCACCTTTTTGGACAGCTTCACGTACTTCTCGAATTCGTCCATCAGGGTCTTGGTGAGGACGTCTTCCTCGCGCTCCGGCAAGGATTCCTCATCCATCAGAATGGCCTGGCCGGACAGGTAATCGCCTTCCTCGATGTCAGAAATGCTGGCTCGGGAATTACCCTCTACCAGAACCTTGACGGTGCCATCCGGGAGCCGAAGCATCTGCAGCACCGTCGCCAGGGTGCCCATGGCAAATACATCCTTCGGGCCCGGCTCGTCGGTGGAGGCATCTTTCTGGGCTACCAGCAGGATTTCCTTGCTGCCCTCCATTGCCGCTTCCAGCGCCTGAATGGATTTTTCGCGGCCCACAAACAGCGGAACCACCATGTGCGGGAACACCACCACATCACGCAAAGGAAGCAGCGGGTATTCGTGCACAGTTTCATCAGGTATACGGGTCATGGGGAATCCTCTGACAGTATTTCTTTCAGCATATCACCCAACATTGGGGCGCTGACAAAAATTGCAATCTTTTTACGATGGGAAATATCAGGGAGCAAACGATAAGGGCCTGAGATGAAAAAGGGGCGTTGAACGCCCCTTTTATATCACCCGGTATTCTACGCCCTGTGCCCGCTCAGTCTTCGGGCACCGCCTTGGCGTGATCGCTGCTGGCGTAGATCTTGAAGGGCTCTGAATCCCCCTTGATCACACTCTCGTCGATCACCACCTTGGAGACATCATGCTCAGAGGGAATCTGATACATGGTATCCAGCAGGGTCGCTTCCATTATCGACCGCAGACCACGGGCACCGGTCTTGCGCTCCATGGCTTTTCTGGCCACTGCGCGCAGGGCGTCTTCCCGGAAGTCCAGCTCCACCCCTTCCATATCAAACAGCTTCTGATACTGCTTGGTCAGGGCGTTTTTGGGCTCGGTCAGAATCTGCACCAGTGCTTCTTCATCCAGTTCGGTCAACGTGGCCACCACAGGCAGACGGCCGACGAATTCCGGAATCAGGCCAAACTTCACCAGATCCTCGGTCTCGACTTCGCGAATGATATCGCCAGTGCTCTTGCTGTCGTCCTGGCTCTTGACTGTAGCCGAGAAGCCAATGGAACTGCGCTCAGAGCGTTCCTGGATAACCTTGTCGAGGCCGGCGAAGGCACCGCCACAGATAAACAGGATGTTACCGGTATCCACCTGCAGGAATTCCTGCTGGGGGTGTTTACGCCCACCCTGAGGAGGAACCGAAGCGACAGTACCCTCGATCAGCTTCAGCAAAGCCTGCTGAACACCCTCACCCGATACATCCCTGGTAATGGACGGGTTATCGGACTTGCGGGAAATCTTGTCGATCTCGTCGATGTAGACAATACCGCGCTGGGCCTTTTCGACATCGTAGTCGCACTTCTGCAGCAGTTTCTGGATGATGTTTTCAACATCCTCACCCACATAGCCTGCTTCGGTCAGCGTGGTCGCATCCGCGATGGTAAACGGTACATTCAGCATGCGCGCAAGGGTTTCCGCCAACAGGGTCTTACCGCTACCGGTGGGACCGATCAGCAGAATGTTGCTTTTGCCCAGCTCGACATCACTCTTGCCCTCGCCGTAGCGAAGACGCTTGTAGTGGTTATACACCGCTACAGACAGAACGACCTTGGCGCGATCCTGGCCAATAACATATTCATTCAGAGTCTCACGGATCTCTGCCGGCGTGGGCAGGCGGTCGCTGGCCTCCTCCGGGGCGTTCTCCTGAATCTCTTCCCGGATAATGTCATTGCACAGATCAACGCACTCGTCGCAGATGAACACCGAGGGCCCTGCAATGAGCTTACGGACTTCATGCTGGCTCTTTCCACAAAACGAGCAGTAGAGCAACTTGCCGTTATCGTCGCCTCTGCCGTTTCTTTCATCTGCCATTGAAATACCTCTGTTCTTCGTTGGCCGGTGTCATCAGTGTGTACGCCGGCCGGTAGTGATGCGATGACTTTCAGTATTATTTATTCGATACGCGCTTATCAAGTATTGTATCGATCAACCCGTACTCTTTGGCCTGGGCAGGATCCATGAAATTATCACGGTCGGTATCCCGGGCGATGGTCTCGATGTCCTGACCGGTGTGCTCCGCCAGCAGCTCGTTGAGCGTGTTGCGGATTTTCAGGATCTCACGGGTATGGATCTCGATGTCCGTCGCCTGCCCCTGATAGCCGCCCAGCGGCTGATGAATCATTACACGGGAGTGCGGCAGGCAGGCACGCTTGCCCTTCGCGCCACCCGACAACAGGAAAGCACCCATGCTGGCTGCCTGACCGATGCAAAGCGTTGCTACGTCCGGCTTCACGAACTGCATGGTGTCGTAAATGGACATGCCGGCGGAAACGGAGCCACCCGGACTGTTGATATAAAGATGGATATCCTTGTCCGGATTTTCGGATTCCAGGAACAGCAACTGGGCAACCACGAGGTTTGCCATGTGATCTTCAACCGGGCCAACCAGAAAGATCACCCGCTCCTTGAGCAGACGGGAATAAATGTCGAACGAACGTTCGCCGCGTGCCGTCTGTTCAATAACAATCGGCACCAGGCCTGAGCTGGTTATCATTGTAGGGCCATCAAACGGTTTCTGCGTCATGTGCGCCTGAACTCCTTATGGACAATGGTTTGGACTCCTGCTTCAACGGGAGCCCGTTGTATTCCGGTACCCCATATACTCTGCCAGCAGATCGCCCAGATGAAAACAGCCGGACACGCCGGCTGCTTCCAGAACACGGCACCGGGCCAGAGCCCGGCGGCCATCAGCGCTGGGGCTGACCGGCCTGCACCGCTTCCTCGTACTTCATCTTCTTCTCTTTTACCTTGGCCGCGCCAAGCACAAAATCAACCACGGCATCTTCCAGTACAGAAGACTCAACCTGAGCCTTCTGATCCGGGTTGCTGTTGAAGTGTGCAACAACCTCGTCCGGCTGTTCATACGTAGAAGCGATCTCCTGGATCTTTTCTTCCACTTTCGCTTCGTCAGCCTTCAGGTCATTTTTCTTGACCACTTCCTGGAACAGCAGACCCGTCTTCACGCGACGCTTCGCCTGCTCTTCGAAGATTTCCTTCGGCAATTGCTGGAAATCCACCTGCCCGCCAAAGCGCTGAACGGCGTCCTGACGCAGGCGATCAATTTCCTGGTCAACCAGAGCCGCAGGTACTTCCAGCTCGGTGGTCTCCAGCAGACCATCTACAACGTCGTTCTTGACCTTGTTGGATACCGCCTGCTTGAGCTCGCGCTCCATGTTCTTCTTCACTTCCTCGCGGAAAGCTGCTTCGTCTTCAGCTTCGATGCCGAAACGCTTGAAGAATTCCTGATCCAGTTCCGGCAGCTGCGGCTCTTCTACCTTGTGGATAGTGATAGCGAACTTGGCATCTTTACCCGCCAGGTCTTCGTTATGGTAGTCCTCAGGGAAAGTGACATCGATTTCCAGCTCTTCGCCGGCTTTACCACCCACAATGCCCTTTTCAAAGCCAGGGATCATCTGACCTGAACCCAGGGTCAGACGATGACCTTCAGCGGAGCCACCTTCGAATTCTTCACCGTCGATGGAGCCCTTGAAGTCGATAGTCACGATGTCCTTGTTCTTGGACTTGCGCTTGACCTCTTTCATGGTGGCCTGCTGGCGACGCAGATTATCGATCATGTTGTCGATATCCTTGTCGGCAACTTCAGACACCGGCTTCTCAACGTTGATCTTGCTCAGATCGCCCAGCTCAATTTCCGGCAGAACCTCAAAAGTCGCAACGAACTCGAGGTCCTTGCCTTCTTCCATGGTCTTCGGCTCCAACTTGGGCCAGCCAGCCGGATTGATATCCTGCTCCTGCAGCGCCTTGATGTAGTTGTCGCGCATAGCCTCGCCAACCACTTCCTGGCGGATGCTGTCACCAAAACGACGCTTGACCACGCTCATGGGAACCTTGCCAGGGCGGAAACCGTTCAGGCGCACGGTGCGAGCAGTTTCCTGCAGGCGTTTCTGAACCGCCTGGTCGATTTCCTGGGCGGGCACACCAATCGTCATGCGACGCTCGATGTTGGAGGTCGTTTCAACAGACACTTGCATGGAAGTTCCTCAAATTACAGATTCTGTAGGTGAATGAAAATTAAACCAAAATCCCGGCAGGAGCAGCTCACCCCAAAGGGACGCAAAATTAAAAGCCGGTAGTTTATCACGGTTTGCCCCGCCGAGAGAATCACCCGGCCACCCTGAATATGGGTTTGAGACGCGCCTGACAACGCGGTACGGGAATACAATGGGGACAAATCAGAAAAAAGAAAGGGTGGTGCGAGAGGAGAGACTCGAACTCTCACGGTATTACCCGCTGGAACCTAAATCCAGTGCGTCTACCAATTCCGCCACTCTCGCATATCCGGCGCAGCTCTGAACCATAACAGGGAATCAGGTTGCTCGGAAACAAACAAGGGGAAAAGTGGGGTGGACGAAGGGGTTCGAACCCTCGACCGCAGGAGTCACAATCCTGAGCTCTACCAACTGAGCTACGTCCACCACATCAGGGAGGTGCCTGCCGGCACACTACTGCTTACTTCAACTTTGCTGGTTCGGCGAGTCCGGTACCAATCTGCGATTAACGAGATGGCGCGCCCGGCAGGACTCGAACCTGCGACCATCCGCTTAGAAGGCGGATGCTCTATCCAGCTGAGCTACGGGCGCTTGACCGTTCGCCCACCTGAATATCCAGAAAGTGGTCGGGGTAGAGAGATTCGAACTCCCGACATCCTGCTCCCAAAGCAGGCGCGCTACCAGACTGCGCTATACCCCGTTAACTGAACAACAAGTGCCTCAGCAAAGTTGGCGCGCATATTACCGGCGCCGATCGCGTCCGTCAACACGGAATTGAAAATTCCTTGCCGAGACAGTCCTATAAATGACCACCTGTAACCGCTGGAGTTCCCGACCACCCCTCTACATTGGCGTTAACCCTGAAGCATGAGACAATGCCCGGCCTTCACTTTTACGCCCAAACCGACAAGACGGAAACATGAGCGCCAAACTGATTAACGGAAAAGAAATTGCTGCACAGGTCCGGCAACAGGTGGCCGCCGGTGTCGAAGCCAGAAAACAGAAGGGCCTGAGAGCGCCCGGGCTGGCCGTGGTACTGGTCGGTCACGATCCGGCATCCCAGGTATACGTTGGCAACAAACGCAAGGCCTGCGAGCAGGCAGGCATCCTGTCGCTGTCCTATGATTTGCCGGAAGATACCTCCCAGGCGGCACTGGAAGCGCTGGTTGACGAGCTGAACGAGAACCCCGCCGTTGACGGCATACTGGTTCAACTTCCCCTGCCCTCGCACCTGGATGCTGATCCGATTCTGGTAAAGATACGGCCCGACAAGGACGTAGACGGCTTTCATCCCTACAACATCGGCCGCCTGATGCAGCGCAAGCCTACCCTGCGGCCCTGCACACCGGCAGGCGTCATCACCCTGCTGGACTCCATTGGCACCCCCTACAAAGGCCAGCACGCAGTTATTGTCGGGGCCTCCAACATTGTCGGTCGCCCCATGAGCATGGAACTGCTGCTAAAGGGAGCCACGACAACGGTATGCCATCGATTTACCGACAATCTCGAGAAATTTGTTGGGGAAGCAGACATCCTGGTGGCCGCAGTGGGCAAACCGGGCATCATCAAGGGCGAGTGGGTCAAACGCGGCGCCACCGTCATTGATGTGGGCATCAACCGGATGGATGATGGCAAACTCTGTGGCGATGTCGATTTTGACGCTGCAGCAGAGCGTGCGGCTTACATCACCCCGGTACCGGGCGGCGTCGGCCCCATGACCATTGCCACCCTGCTGGAAAACACCCTTTACGCCGCCGACGTGCTGCACGCCGACACCTGACGCGCCATCCCGCGAACTCTTCGTCAGCGGGGGCAACCCCAATAAAAAACCCCGCCGAAGCGGGGTTTTTTATGGACGGGCGTTTTACTGCCCGTATTTGGCCTTGGCCTTCTGACGGTAAGCGTGCAGCAGCGGCTCAGTGTAACCGGCCGGCTGTTCGCGACCCTTCAGAACCAGATCCACAGCGGCCTGGAAGGCGATGCTGTCATCAAAGTTCGGAGCCATGTTGCGGTATGCCGCATCACCAGCGTTCTGCTTATCAACAACCGCAGCCATGCGCTTCATGGTTTCCATGATCTGCTCTTCAGAGCAGATGCCGTGGTACAACCAGTTGGTCAGCAGCTGCGAAGAAATACGCAGTGTCGCACGGTCTTCCATCAGGCCCACATCGTTGATGTCAGGCACCTTGGAGCAGCCCACACCCTGGTCGATCCAGCGTACAACGTAGCCAAGGATACCCTGGGCGTTGTTGTCCAGTTCCTGCTGAATGTCCTCGGCGCTCAACGAAGACGGATCATCCATCACCGGCACAGTCAGGATGTCGTCCAGAGACGCGCGCTGACGGTTAGCCAGCTCTTTCTGCACATCAAACACGTTCACCTGGTGGTAGTGAGTGGCATGCAAGGTAGCGGCTGTCGGAGACGGAACCCAGGCGGTGTTGGCACCAGCCTTCGGATGACCGATCTTGGCCTCCAGCATGCCTGCCATCAGATCCGGCATGGCCCACATACCCTTACCAATCTGGGCAACGCCGGACAGACCGGCTTCCAGGCCGATGTCCACGTTCCACTGCTCGTAGGCGTTGATCCAGGCGGCCTGCTTCATCGGCCCCTTACGGATGAAGGGACCCAACTCCATGGATGTATGAATCTCATCACCGGTGCGATCCAGGAAGCCGGTATTGATAAACACGGTGCGCTCTTTGGCCGCGTGGATGCAGGCCTTCAGGTTCACCGTGGTGCGACGCTCTTCGTCCATGATGCCCACTTTCAGGGTGAAGCGCGGCAGACCAAGAGCGTCTTCAACACGACCGAAGAATTCATTGGTGAACGCCACTTCTTCCGGGCCGTGCTGCTTGGGCTTAACAATGTACACAGAACCCTTGGTGCTGTTCTGGAATTTGCCGTCGCCCTTCAGGTCGTGGATGGCGATCAGGGATGTTACCAAGCCGTCCATCAGACCCTCGGGGATTTCGCTACCATCCTTCAGCAGAATGGCCGGGTTAGTCATCAGGTGACCAACGTTACGAACGAACAGCAGGCTGCGACCCTTGAGGGTCAGCTCGCTGCCATCGGCGCCAGTGTAGGTGCGGTCGCCATTCATGCGACGAGTCATCATCTGGCCGCCCTTCTCAAAGGACTCTTCCAGATCGCCCTTCATCAGGCCAAGCCAGTTCTTGTAGGCGACAACCTTGTCATCAGCATCTACCGCGGCAACTGAGTCTTCGCAGTCCATGATGGTGGTCAGGGCCGATTCCATCAGAACGTCTTTAACGTGGGCACCGTCATCCTTGCCGATCGGATGGCTGGCATCAATCTGGATTTCGAAATGCATGCCATTCTTCACCAGCAAAACGCCAGTGGGGGCACCGGCAGCGCCGGTGTAACCCACAAAACCGGACTCGTCTTTCAGACCGGTCACGTCACCGTTCTGAAGTTTAACCGCCAGCTTGCCGCCATCGATGTAGTATTTTGCGGCGTCTTTATGGCTGCCGGAAGCCAGTGGTGCAGAGCCATCCAGCAGGTTGCGGGCCCACTCAATCACCTTCGCGCCACGAACCGGGTTGTAGCCACGACCTTTCTCAGCACCATCTTCCTCAGAAATAGCGTCGGTACCGTACAGGGCATCGTACAGGCTACCCCAGCGGGCGTTAGCCGCGTTCAGGGCGAAACGGGCATTCATGACCGGCACAACCAACTGCGGGCCGGCCATGGTGGCGATTTCCGGATCCACATTGGAGGTGGAGATTTTGAAATCCGCCGGCTCATCTACCAGGTAGCCGATGTCTTTCAGAAACGCCTTGTACTCAGCCATGTCCAGTTTCTGGCCCTTGTGCTCGCGGTTCCAGGTGTCCATTTTTTCCTGGATTTCGTCACGCTTGAGCAGCAGCTCGCGATTGCGCGGAGCGAGCTCGTTCACGATCTTGTCGAACTCGGCCCAGAACTTGTCAGCGTCAATACCGGTGCCCGGAATCGCTTCGTTATTTACAAAATCGTACAGATTCTTGGCGATCTGGATGCCGCCAACTTGAACGCGTTCTGTCATCGTTGCTTGCCTCAATGGGTTTGTAGTTCCCGACTCCCCTGATGGCGCCTGAAAGCGCGGGGACGTTCTGATTAGAGCGCCGCATTGTACGTGAAATTCCCTACAAGGTCATTCCCACCGGTACAATGCGACATTGCGCGAATCAACTCAGTCCTGGCTCCGGCGCCAGGTGGTTCCTTCGCGGCTGTCATCCAGGATAATGCCCTTCTCCAGCAGATCATCGCGAATGCGATCAGCCTCCGCAAAGTCTTTGGCTTTGCGGGCATCGGCACGGGCCTGAATCATGGCCTCGATGTCCTCGGCGGTCAGCTCACTGCCGGTATCCGCCTGGAAGAAGGCTTCCGGGTTCTGCTGCAGCAGACCGAGCACAGCACCCAGCCGCACCAGAACGGCCGCGCTACGCTTGGCGGCTTCTTCATCACCTTCCCGGCGGTAATGATTGATGTCATTCGCCACTGCATGCAGCACGGCAATGGCGCCAGCAGTATTGAAATCATCATCCATTACCTCGGCAAAACGACGGTCGTGGTCCGTTTCCGCTACATCCGCTTCTTTCGCTGGCACGATACCCCGCAGGGCATGATAGAGCTTGGTCAAGGTTCGCCCGGCCTCCGCCAGGTTATCCTCGGAATAGTCCACCTGGCTCCGGTAGTGGCTGGACACCAGGAAATAGCGAACCACTTCCGCCGGGTACTTTTCCAGAATCTCGCGAATGGTAAAAAAGTTGCCCAGCGACTTGGACATCTTTTCCTTATTCACTCGAATGGCGCCGGCATGCATCCAGGTGTGCACAAAGGTGTGGCCGGTGGCACATTCCGACTGGGCGATTTCGTTTTCATGATGGGGGAACAGCAGATCCGGACCACCACCGTGAATATCGAAGGTATCACCCAGGCACTTGGTAGACATGGCGGAACACTCAATATGCCATCCGGGGCGACCTTCGCCCCACGGCGACTGCCAGCTCACCTCGCCTGGCTTGGCGGCCTTCCAGAGCGCAAAGTCTGCAGGGCTGCGCTTGGCCTCCTGCACATCCACTCGAGCACCGGCTACCAGATCTTCCAGCTTTTTCTTGCTCAGCTTGCCGTAATCCGGGAAAGACTCCACGGCAAAGTACACGTCGCCATTATCGGCAGCGTAGGCGTGGCCACCGGCGATCAGCTTCTGGATCATGGCAATGATGTCGTCGATAAAGGCAGTCGCCCGAGGCTCATCGTTGGGTGACAGCACGCCGAGCTTCGCCTCGTCCTCGTGCATGGCCCGGATCATCCGGTCGGTCAGGTCGGTATACACCTCACCATTTTCATCAGCCCGGCGCAGGATTTTGTCGTCGATATCGGTAATGTTGCGCACATAGTGTACGTCGTATCCGCGATGCCGCAGATACCGAGTCACTACGTCAAACGCCACCAGCACCCGGGCATGCCCCAGATGGCAATAGTCGTAGACAGTCATGCCGCACACGTACATACGAACCTTGCCAGGCTCCAGGGTTTTGAACGCTTCCTTTTGCTGTGTCAGCGTATTGTAGATACGCATTACTTGCCTCCCTTACCCCAGGAATCCCGCAGCGTTACGGTACGATTGAACACCGGCTTGCCAGACTTTTCAGTCAGTTCCTGGTCGCAGAAAAAGTATCCCTCGCGCTCGAACTGGTACGGCAGATCGGTACGGGGCTGAGCCAGACTTTTCTCAACGCGGGCACCTTTGAGAACGACCAGAGATTCCGGGTTCAGATGATCCAGAAAATCGCCTTCCTTGTCGCTGTCCGGAGATTCGTGGTTGAACAGGCGGTCGTAAAGATTGATATCCGTCTCCACGCTGTCGCTGGCCGACACCCAGTGAATCACGCCATTGGGTTTGTAGCCCTCCGGGTTCACGCCCAGGGTATTCGGATCGTATTCGCACTTGAGCTCGACAATCTCGCCGCTGCCGTCACGCACAACCTCTTTGCAGGTCATCACGTAACCACCGCGCAGCCGCACCGCCTGGTCCGGGGCCAGCCGCTTCCACTTACGCGGCGGCTCTACCTCGAAATCTTCCCGGTCAATAAACAGGGTCTGACTCCAGGTCACTTCCCGCTCGCCCATATCCGGATTCTGCGGATGCACTGGCAGAGTGAGGGTTTCCGTCTGGTCAGCCGGATAGTTGGTCAGGGTGACCTTGAGCGGACGCATCACGCACATGGCGCGGGGCGCACGGTTATTCAGATCTTCTCGGATAGCGTGCTCCAGCATACCGACATCCACGGTGCCACCGGCCTTGTTCACGCCGATCATGTCGCAGAAGTTGCGAATGGACTCCGGTGTGTAACCACGACGGCGCATGCCGGAAATCGTCGGCATCCGGGGGTCGTTCCAGCCACTAACCACGTTTTCATCCACCAGCCGCTTCAGTTTGCGCTTGCTGGTAATGGTGTAGTTCAGATTCAGCCGGGCAAATTCGATCTGGCGCGGATGACAGGGGATGGTGATATTGTCCAGCACCCAGTCGTACAGCGGCCGGTGATCCTCGAATTCCAGGGTACACAGGGAATGGGTAATCCCTTCCAGAGCATCGGAGATCGGATGGGTAAAGTCATACATCGGATAGATGCACCACTTGCTGCCGGTCTGGTGATGATCCGCGTAGCGAATCCGGTACAGAATCGGGTCCCGCAGGTTGATATTCGGGGATGCCATATCAATCTTGGCCCGCAACACCAGCTCACCGTTCTGGAACTTGCCGTCGCGCATGTCCCGGAACAGCTGCAGGCTTTCCTCTACCGGGCGATCCCGGTATGGGCTGTTCTTGCCGGGCTCTTTCAGGGAGCCCCGGTACTCGGCCATCTGTTCAGCGCTCAGGGCACAGACATAGGCTTTATCGTTCTGAATGAGCTCTTCGGCAAAGGCGTAGAGCTGATCAAAGTAATCCGACGCGTAACACACCTCGCCGGCCCACTCATAGCCCAGCCACTCCACGTCCTGCTTGATAGCGTCGATATACTCCTGGCTTTCCTTTTCCGGGTTGGTGTCGTCAAATCGCAGGTTGCACTCACCGTTAAAGGTTTCGGCAATGCCGAAATTCAAACAGATCGATTTGGCATGACCAATGTGCAGATAGCCATTGGGCTCCGGGGGGAAACGGGTGACCACCTTCCCGGTGTGCTCCCCTTTGGCGATAGCGTCTTCAATCAGGCTCTGGATAAAGTTGTGGGCTTTCTTCGACTCGGCGCTCATACAATCTCTGTCAACAGGGAATGAATCATGGGAGCTGTCCGGATGCTCCGTTTAAACCGCCTATTATACTCACAAATCCATGCCGGACTCATGCACCGGACGAAACTCTTGAGTACAATAGCCACTTTAAACATTCCGATCCCCAAACACAGGAAACCCTGATGATTCTGCTGCAGACAAACTTCGGTGATATCAAGCTGGAACTGGACTACGAGAAAGCCCCGGAAACCGCCAAAAACTTCGAACAGTACGTTCGCGACGGTTTTTACGATGGCCTGATTTTTCACCGCGTTATCAGCAACTTCATGATTCAGGGCGGCGGCTTTGAGCCTGGCATGACGCCGCGCAAAACCCGCGAACCTATCCAGAACGAGGCTGACAACGGCCTGAGCAACATGGTCGGCACCATTGCCATGGCCCGCACCATGGACCCCCACTCCGCCACCGCCCAGTTCTTCATCAACGTTGAGAACAACGGTTTTCTGGACCACACCGCCAAGAACGCAGAGGGCTGGGGCTACTGCGTATTCGGCAAGGTGGCCGAGGGCATGGAGACCGTCAACAAGATCCGCGCCGTTCGCACCACCATGCGCGCCGGCCACCAGGACGTCCCGTTTGAGGACGTAGTGATTGAAAAAGCCGAGGTTCTGGAGGACGCGTGACCACGCTGTTTATCTCGGATCTGCACCTGGAAGAATCGCGCCCGGATATTACGGGAGCGTTTCTGACCTTCCTCAGAGACAAAGCCTTGGGCGTTGAGCGTCTATACATTCTTGGCGACTTTTTTGAAGCCTGGATTGGAGATGACGAGCGAACCCCGCTGCAGGAACAGGTAGCGGCGGCCTTGCGGGAGGTGCGGGACACAGGCACCGATATTTACCTGATGCACGGCAACCGGGACTTCCTCATTGGCGAAGATTTCTGCGCGCGCGCCGGCGCCATCCTGCTGGATGATCCGACGGTAGTGGATCTGTATGGCACACCCACCCTACTGATGCACGGTGACAGCCTCTGCACGGCCGATGTGGAATATCAGAAGTTCCGGGCCAACATGCGTAACCCGCAAACGGTGAAGATGCTTCTCTCCCGCCCACTCAAAGATCGTCAGCTGATGGCACGGCAACTGCGGGAAATCTCCATGGCGAAGAATCAGGGCAAGGCTGAGACCATCATGGATGTGACCCCCGAGGAAGTGGTGCAAGAACTGGAAGCCCATAACGTTCAACTGATGATTCACGGCCACACCCATCGCCCCGCCATTCATGAGCTGGAAGCCAATGGCAAGCCCGCCCGCAGGGTTGTACTGGGAGACTGGCACGAAAATGTCTGGTGGCTTGAGGCCAGCGCAGGCCAGCCCGTTGCCCTGAAGCACCAACCACTCGCCGATTTCTAGAGACTGAATGGCAGGGTGCCCCCCAGCCGGTAGTCAGGAACGGTCTTTCACCCACTCGCCGTCGGCTTTGTGGTATTCCTGTTTTACCGCCGCCCACGCGACGCGATGGGCGGTTTCTTCACGATCGGCGTCGCCACGGCGGTCTTCAGGGTGGCGGTACTCCTCCCAAGCCGAATTGAACGCTTTGCGATATATTTCCTGGGCGTGGGCCGGCAGATTGTTTCGAACTCCGTCTGGCAAATCGGATTTACGATCGTAAGGCATAGGTCACCTCCTCGCTTCTCACGCACCCGCTCATCCAAGGGCGGCGATCAGCGCGTCACAGAATTGCTCCAGGTCATCCGGCTTGCGGCTGGTAATGATGCCTGCCTCCTGATGGACCGCTTGGTCAACCCAGTGGCCACCTCCGTTGTTGATATCCGTCCTGAGGCTTGGGAACGACGTCATGGTTCGACCCTTGACCACCCCGGCCTCAACCAGCAACCAGGGGGCATGGCATATCGCCGCAACCGGCATATCTGACTGAACACAGTGTTTCACCAAGTCAACGGCTTCGGTGTTTAAACGTAAAGCATCGGGATTGGCCAGGCCACCAGGTAAAACCAGCGCATCGAACTGCTCAGCTGTCACCTCATTCACCGTCTTATCGACAGAGAACAAATCCCCCTTGTCCAGATGGTGATACCCTCGTATCGAGCCGGATTCGAGTGAAACCAGTTCCACCTTAGCCCCGGCCTGCCTGAGTTTGTCCCAGGGCGTTGTCAGCTCTACCTGCTCCACGCCGTCCGTTGCAAGCAGGGCCACCGTTTTCCCGCTTAATGCACCAGTCATACGGCTCTACCTCCTCTAATAATCTTGCGCAGAAAAAACGAAGGGAACGCAAATACACTATTCCAACCCTAGTCGCATATGGTGTGGTTATTCCAGCCCTCGGGCATTAACACATGTTAAAGGCAAGCAGCGGAGACTCTGCTTAAATGAGAGGCTCTTGCCAGCAAAGCATAGGAGCCAAGTTATGCCTGAGAACAGAACCGAGCGCCCCTACCCGATGACGGCCGGCGGAGAAACGCACCAAACAGCGCAGAGCCGCAGCGACACCCTGACCACACCCCAGGGCGTTCCCATTTCAGATAACCAGAACTCTCTGAAAGCCGGGGCCCGCGGCCCTACCCTGCTGGAAGACCAGGTGCTTCGGGAGAAACTGTTTCATTTTGACCACGAGCGGATTCCCGAACGTGTGGTGCATGCCAGAGGCTTTGGCGTGCACGGCTATTTCGAAAACTACAAATGCCAGGCCGAACTCACCTGCGCCGACCTGTTCCAACGACCCGGGGAACAAACTCCCGCGTTCGTGCGCTTTTCCACTGTACTGGGAAACAAAGGCTCCTTTGATCTGGCCAGAGATGTCCGGGGCTTTGCGGTAAAGCTCTACACCCGTGAAGGCAATTGGGACCTGGTCGGCAATAACATTCCCGTATTCTTTATTCAGGATGCAATGAAATTCCCGGACCTGGTCCATGCTGGAAAACAGGAACCAGACCGGGGGTTCCCTCAGGCACAATCCGCCCATGACAATTTCTGGGATTTTGTCAGCCTGATGCCCGAGAGCACCCATATGCTCATGTGGACCATGTCGGACCGGGGCATCCCGCGGTCCTTCCGCTTTATGGAGGGCTTTGGCGTGCACACCTTCCGGATGGTAACGAGCGGCGGCGAGACGCGATTCGTAAAGTTTCACTGGAAACCGCTGCAGGGACTCCAGTCGGTGGTCTGGAACGAGGCGGTCAAGATCAATGGCGCCGACCCGGACTTTCATCGCCGGGATCTGTGGGAGGCCATTCAACGCGGTGATTACCCGGAATGGGAGTTGGGTGTGCAGGTGTTTGACGAAGCCTTTGCCGATCAGTTTGAATTCGATGTACTGGATCCGACCAAACTTATCCCGGAAGAACAGGTTCCGGTGCAACCCGTCGGCAAACTGGTGCTCAACCGTGTAGTCGAGAACTTCTTTGCCGAGACGGAACAGGTCGCCTTCTGCACCCAGAATATTGTTCCTGGCATTGATTTTACCGACGACCCCTTGTTGCAGGGGCGTAATTTTTCCTATCTGGACACTCAGGTCAAGCGCCTGGGCGGGCCAAACTTCAACCGCCTGCCTATTAACGCCCCGAAATGCCCGATGCATCACTTCCAGCAGGATGGGCATATGGCGGAAAGCAACCCCACCACCCGCGCCAACTACGAGCCCAACAGTTGGGGCAATGACGGTGGTCCACGGGAAAACCCCGATACCGGCTTTCGCAGCCATCCCCGTGCACTGCAGAGTCCCGCCGGTCGGGTACGATCGGAAACCTTCGCTGACCATTATAGCCAGGCACGGCAGTTTTACATCAGCCAGACCCGTGCGGAGCAAACCCATATTGCCGATGCTTTTGTCTTTGAACTGAGCAAAGTCCAGCGTGAGGATATCCGGGCACGGGTGGTGGGCCACCTGCTGAATGTCGATAAAACGCTGGCCGAAAAAGTAGCGACCGGCCTCGGTCTTACGCCAATGCCGGAGCCGGCGGAAGCAGCCAGGCAACCGCGCTCCGATCTGCCCGTCTCGGACAAACTCAGCATCATTCGAAATGGCCCCGACAGCTTTAAAGGCCGCCGACTCGGCGTCCTCGTCAGCGATGGCGTAGATACCAAGCTGATCGATGCGCTGAAACAGGCCCTGGACGACGAAGGCGCCGAACTCAAAGTCGTGGCCCCCACCATCCACGGAGTCACCACCAGCGATGGGTCTGTGCTGGCTGCAGACGAAAAGATCGACGGAGGCCCCTCTGTCCTGTTCGACGCAGTGGCCTTGCTGATGACGGACAATGAGGCAGACACCCTGGCCAGCCACGGTCCAGCTCGCGATTTCGTCAATGATGCCTTTGCGCACTGCAAGTTCATTGGCTATAACAAGGCGGCCAAGGCCTTGCTGAAATCAGCAGGGCTGGAAGAAAAAGTGGATGCCGGGTGTCTGACACTCGACACAACGGAACAGGCAGCCACTCTGGTTAAGCAGTGCCAAACCGGCCGTTACTGGCAGCGCCAGGAGCATGTCGACATCGTGTAAAAACGCCTCCCGTAGAAACAGAGATGCCCCCATCGGATAGCCGATGGGGGCATTTTTTATGTAGAGCCTGGTCAGGCACTCAGACCGCCAATCAGCTCCAGGGTTTGAGAGGCTGAGTATTGGCACGAGCCGCGAGATACTCAGGACGCCGTTTACTTCCGCAGAATGGCTCCACAAGGCGGTTGTCCACGCTGTTGTAAACAAAAAACAGATTGGCTCGAGGCCAGGGCGACATGTTCCGGTTAGAGGCATGCAGGGTATTGCACTCAAACAGTAGCAGAGACCCTGCCGGACCGGTGGGCGCCTCAATACCATGCCGATTTGCCAGCTGACCTACAGCATCACGGGACGGCACCCCTGCTGTCTGCTTCTGCAGTGACTGTGTCCAGTTGTTCTCAGGCGTGGCACCGGCACAGGGCACAAAATACTCGTGCGAACCGGGAATGAGCATCAACGGGCCGTTGAAAGCATTATTATCCGTCAACATGATCGACGCGCTCACGGCCCGCATGGCGGGCATCCCGTCTTCCGTGTGCCAGGTTTCAAAATCCGAGTGCCATTCAAAACCATTGCCGCAAAATCCCGCCTTGCTGTTAATCCGGGACTGGTGGATGTAGACGTCTCCGCCCAGCAGTTGCTGCGCGATACCCAGCAATTCAGGATCACGGGTCAAACGGTGAAACGCCTCGGAAGTCTCATGCATTGCAAACACCGACCGGATTTTCTCGCGGTTTGCATCCATGATCACTTCATCCCGCTCACAGAAGGCCTTGTCCTGAGCCATGTCTCGCAGCTCGTCGAAGAAGCCCTCCACCATCTCCGGGGTAAAGAAGTTCTCGAGCCACAAGAACCCATCCCGCTCAAATTGTGCCAGCTGTTGCTGGGCCAGTGGCCCTTGCTCGCGCTGCGACCCCGCGCTGTGAACGATCGGCTCGTGCCGGGGAAACATGTTTCCTGCGTTTTCCTCTCTGCTTCGGTAAAAGTCAGCTCGTTGTAACATGGTGATGAAACCTCATTACTCTGAAAATGAGGTTTCAACGTAACAATCGAAACATGCCCCAACTACAACATAGGTTATAAAGGGAAACCGCTAGAAGTTACTGAAAAGTAAGGCTATAACGCATCGCTTTCGGTAGGTTCCCGATAGCTTTCAAGGCGTTTCAGCCAGCCTGGAAGCCACCGCTCTCGCTCAATGGGCATCTCTGCGTTCTCGGCCCGCCGGGTAAGCACCCGGCCGGCCGCTTCGCGAAAGCGCTCCAAGGCCGTATCGGCCTTGCCGGGTTCCATTTCCAGCAGCACCTGACGCAGCCCCCACCCTTGCCCCCTGTAGACCTCTTGTGACGATAAACCCTCACCTTTGAAATTCACATAATCCATCAGGGCATAGACGCCGCCAGGTCTCTTTGAAAGTTCAGTAATGTGTGCTGTCACCGTGTCCCGCTGATCATCCGGCACGGCTTCTATAACCCGGTGCAGAGATTGCTCTGCTCGCTTGAAAATGAAGGCCACCTGAACGGCTTTGGTTCGGTCCAGAAAGGCACGCAGTTCCGCCAGTCGTTGACTGCCTGCGGCTTCAATAAACGCGTTCTGGTCCGGCCATGGGGCATCCGGTACCGGATCTTCCGTTAACCAGTCAGGCATCGCCACTGCGCGGGCTTTCATGAAGCGAATCAGATCAGGGAAACTCTCCACAAAACGCTCGTTCACGCCCTCGGGGTACCAGATAAAATGCCCGATGCCCAGCGATGGAAAGGCCTCTCCCTGATTCCAGTGCACCAGGCAGTCATAGCGCCCGGCACACTCATTACGAAATATCTGCTGACCAACCCATTCCAGTTGCCGCTCGGAGAGCGCAAGCGCTGGCACGGCCGGCTTCCGAGTCAACTGATCCGCCAACACCACGGTGAGAATGGCCACTATAAGGCCGACCACAAGCCACTTGTGCACGCTACTCTCTCTCAGCAACAAAACCAGTACCTATCGGTGAATCAGAGTGAAAGAGCAGGCTGAACGATCGCCGCATATACGCCACCGGATTGCTCAGACCTTTTCAGTCAGTTGTAACTTTGAACCCGCCCTCACCGGATATACACCACTCACTGGCATCCCCGCAAATCCCTTGCCACTCAAAAGCTTCACAAGAACTCATCCATAAGTGCTTCCAGATCCCGGGTATCGCGAGGCTTGGCCCGACAGGCCGTTGTTCCGGCATCGACACAGGCCTGACGATAGTCCTGGCTGCGGTTCGCAGAGATGGTCACTATTGGTGTGTATACCGGGAGGAGATTCTGATGGCGAATGGCTCTGATGGCTTCGATTCCATCCATAAAAGGCATTTCGCCGTCCATCAAGACCAGGTCCCAGCGATCATCCGCAACGGCCAGGAGTGCCTCCACACCATCACTGACTCCGGTCACCTGAACGCCCAGGTTGGAGAGCTTCTTGCACATCACCATCCGTACTCCCGCATCGTCATCCACCACAAGTACTCGGACAGGCAGTGAAAACCCCAGTCGACGTGCCAGGGGCTCCGGTCTGGACGGCGAACGCGGTGCCGGGTTCTCTTCCAGAATGGTCGAAATGCGTTCCCCACCAAGCACCAACCTGACCCAACTCCTCAGAGCCAGAAACATCAATGCCAGCGCCAGAAGACTCGTCAGGGGAGCATGATATGGGAGCCAATAATTAATAAATCGTATTTCGAAGTTCGAAAACAGCGTCCACTCCAGGGCAATCAACGCTGCTACTCCGGCAATCGTGATTAGTGAGGCAGAGCATGACCGCTGCACCAGCGCACCCGATGCGCTCTGATCTTTGAATGGGAATCTGATTATCTTTTCCTTAAATTCACTCGAAGTGTGCCGCCAACGTAACAACGTGTTCTGTAACCGTCGTTAACATAGGTTAAACCAGGACCATTATTCGAACACATTGAAAGGCCTGGTCCGCGACTCGCGCATTCGGCCCTTCCACTGACCTACCTTGCCCGTCCCGCCTTCCTTTGCTATCAATAGGTTGTTCACTGGCTGGCGGTAAGAAAAGGTAATCACATGGAAAGCGGTTGCATCATCAAACACTTCGAGAGCTACGCCCCTATCTCCCGTTCTGAGGCAGAGCTGCTGGCATCCCTCGAGAAAAATCCCAAAGACTACGGCAAGAACAGCTATGTGTGGTGCCAGGGGGATACACCCGGAGATTTCTACTCGCTGAAGCAGGGATGGGCTTACTCCTTCAGAGACTTGGAGGACGGCACCCGTCAGGTACTGGATGTCTACGTGCCGGGTAATGTGATCGGTTTGAGGGACTATGCGTTCCGGAGTCGTGTATCCGGCTTGAGAATGCTCACGGACGGAGTGCTGTGTGCCTTTCCCCGGTCTCGTCTGACAGAAGTCTTCGCGGAATCTTTGTTGCTTTGCAACATTTTTTTCACGATCGGATCACGAGATCAGGCCATCCTGATTGAGCGGCTGGTTAACCTGGGACGCCGGTCCGCGCGGGAAAAAGTTGCTCATTTCCTGGTTGAAACCGTCTATCGTGTGGACAGGACCGTTACCCAGCCAAACCAGCCACTACACCTTCCCCTCACGCAGTCACTGATTGCGGATGCTCTCGGCCTCAGTGCAGTCCACGTAAACCGGGTATTTCAGGAACTGAAGGACGAAGGCCTGGTTAGCTCACCCAACTCCGGAGTTCAGCTACAGGAACTGAATCGCCTCAAGGAAATTGCAAGGTTCGACCCGACGTATCTCGAGGAAGATATCCAGGCTGCCATGGGCGAGGCTGGGCAATTCAGGCAGTTATAGACCAGGACCGCGCAAGCACCATAATCAGACAAGAGCCCCTTGAGGTCGCTGCCCCATCCACGGCGAACTTACGCCGTCTCCTTTACCCTGTGCTCGGCTAATTCTGCCTTGGCATCGTCCTGCTGTGAAAGAGCGAAAACTATACACACAAACTTTGTCGCAAAAAAAAAATCCCGGAGCGTTAACCCCGGGATTTTTCGCTCGTACTTTAGTCGAATTACTGCTCCACGAAGGCCCGCTCAATCACATAGTGGCCCATGTCGCCACCACGGGCTTCGCGAAAGCCCATGTTATCGAGAATGGCACAGGTGTCCTTGAGCATACTCGGGCTGCCACAGATCATGAAGCGGTCCTGCTCCACGTCGAAGTCCGGCAGCCCCAGATCCCGGGTGATCTTGCCGGTTTCCATGGCATCGGTCAGCCGGCCCTGATTTCGGAAGGGCTCGCGGGTAACGGTGGGGTAATACACCAGTTTGCCACTGACCATTTCACCAAAGAACTCGTTTTCTGGCAGTTCTTCAATCTCTTGCTGGTACGCCAGCTCCGAGATGTAACGTACGCCGTGGGTCAGGATCACCTTGTCATAGGCCTCGTAAACTTCCGGATCCTTGATGATGCTCATGAACGGTGCCAGCCCGGTGCCGGTGCTGATCAGCCAGAGATTTCGGCCCGGCAGAAGATTGTCCAATACCAGCGTACCCGTTGGCTTGCGGCTGACCAGAATCTCGTCACCCACTTTGATCTGTTGCAGGCGCGAGGTCAGCGGGCCATCAGGAACTTTGATAGAGAAAAACTCCAGCTCTTCTTCATAGTTCGCACTGGCAATACTGTAGGCGCGCATCAACGGTTTGCCATCTGTCTCCAGACCGATCATTACAAAATGACCGTTCTTGAAGCGGAAGCCGGGATCCCGACTGGTCTTGAAGCTGAACAGCGTATCGTTCCAGTGGTGCACACTGGTTACGGTTTCTTTCATCAGGTTGCTCATGGGAGCCCTCGCCTATTAACGTCAGTCCATCAGGAATTGGGAATAGTTTAACCTTTTGCTTGAAATCGACAAAACGGGCTGTTTTCATAAGGCTATTCGATTTTTCCGATAAACAGCTTCCACCGGAAGAGACCCTATGAAATACAGCTTTCGTCAGCTCGAAGTTTTCCTGGCCGCCGCCCATTTCCAGAACATCACCCGGGCTGCCGAATCGCTGGCCATGTCCCAGTCCGCCGCCAGCAGCGCCCTGAAAGAACTGGAGAGCCAGTTCGATATCCAGCTCTTCGACCGCGTGGGCAAACGGCTGCAATTGAACGAACTCGGCCGACTCTACCGGCCCAAGGCAGAGTCCCTGCTGGCGCAGGCCACGGAACTGGAACAGGCCTTCAGTAAACATTCAGAAGTCGGCGCCCTGAAAGTCGGCGCTACCCTGACTATAGGGAACTATCTGGCCGTGGGCGTGATGGCCAAATACATGAATACCCCTACCCGCCCGAAGGTTTCACTGGAGGTGGCCAACACCAGCTCCATAGCCCGCCGGGTCCGGGACTTCGAACTGGATATCGGTCTGATTGAAGGCGAGCTACAGTCCCCGGAGCTGGAGGTAATTCCCTGGCGGGAAGACGAACTGACGGTATTCTGCTCTCCGTCACACCCCCTGGCCCGAAAACAGGCTCTGACCGACGAGGACCTTCGTCAGGCGGTCTGGATTATGAGGGAACCGGGATCTGGCACGCGGCAGAGCTTTGAGCGGGGAATGCACGGCCTGTTGCCAGACCTCAACATCCTGCTGGAACTCGAACATACCGAGGCCATCAAACGGGCCGTAGAGGCGGATCTGGGCATCGGATGCCTGTCCAAAGTAGTCCTGGCCGATGCTTTCAAACGCGGTAGCCTGGTCCCCCTGAGCGTCCCCGACTATCGGAAATTCGACCGTCAGTTCTACTTCATTCTGCACAAACAGAAATACCGCAGCGCCGGAATCGCCCGCTGGATGTCACTTTGCCAGGAGCTTCAACCTGCCAGAACCGGGCCGCTGTGAAAGCGGAACTCGGAATCCGGAGATTCAATCAGCTTTTGCTCGATGGCCAGGAACTGCACAACGCGTTCATCCACCGGGCCACCATTGGCCTGCTCGGCCAGCGTCAGGTAATCCTGGTAATGACGTGCCTCGGATTTAAGCAGGCTGTTGTAGAACTCAGCCAGCTTTTCATCCAGCGAGGGAGCCAGGGCAGCAAAACGCTCACAGGATCTGGCCTCAATAATGGCGCCGACGATCAAGACATCGACCAGCCGCCCGGGATCCTCTGTTCGTACCGCTTCCCGCAGGCCGGCGGCATACCGTGCCGGTGACAGATGCGCATAGGTAACCCCCCGCTTTTTCATGATCGCCAGTACCTGCTCGAAGTGCCTCAGTTCCTCACGGGCCAGACGCGACATCTTGTTGAGCAACTCGGTGTTGTCCACGTAGCGATACATCAGACTCAGCGCGGTGGACGCCGCCTTCTTTTCACAATGCGCATGATCGATCAGCAGCAGGTCCTGGTTCGCCAGGGCGCTGTCAATCCAGGTTTGCGGGGTACGGCACGGAAGGAAATCGTGAATTTCTTGCAGAGCATCGTTCATATCGGGGTTCAGGCTGAAAATTCGGGAGGCCGGAGTATAGCGCACTTAGCAGATTCCTCCGACCTCTGTCCAACTTAACTTTATAAGGGGTTTCCTATAGAATGCAGCGCCAGATCAAGGAGTCTCTGAATAAATCCTGAAACCCCATCAGTGATTTGAGGCGTTATTCAGAGGCTCCTGCGGCCTTTTCGCCAAAAAACTCCCGCCGGGCACCACGCCCACAGCGCGGAACATTCCAACTGATGAGGGTCCATATCGTGTTAGAAGCCTATCGTGAACACGTTGCCGAACGTGAAGCCCTGGGTATTCCCCCCAAGCCCCTGAACGCCGAGCAGACCGCCGCCCTGGTTGACCTGCTGAAGAACCCGCCGGCCGATGAAGAAGAAACCCTGGTTTACCTGCTGGAAAACCGCATTCCGCCGGGCGTAGACGAAGCTGCCTACGTTAAGGCTGCATTCCTGTCTGCCATCGCCAAGGGCGAAGCCTCTTCCCCGCTGGTCAGCAAAGAATACGCTGTGAAACTGCTGGGCATGATGCAGGGCGGTTACAACATCGAGACCCTGGTTGAGCTGCTGGACAACAGCGACCTGGCCGAACTGGCCGGTGAGCAGCTGAAGAAAACCCTGCTGATGTTCGACGCCTTCAACGATGTGAAGGAAAAGATGGACGCCGGCAACGCCGTTGCCAAGTCTGTGGTTGAGTCCTGGGCCAACGCCGAGTGGTTCACCAACAAGAAGAAGGTTCCCGAGAGCACCAAAATGGTGGTGTTCAAGGTGACCGGCGAAACCAACACCGACGACCTGTCTCCGGCCCCGGATGCCTGGTCCCGCCCGGACATCCCGCTGCACGCCCGCGCTGCCTATAAAATGGAACGTGACGGCCTGAAGCCGGAAGAGCCCGGCGTAACTGGCCCGATGAGCCAGATCGACGAAATCAAATCCAAGGGCCTGCCCGTTGCCTTCGTTGGTGACGTAGTGGGTACCGGTTCTTCCCGTAAGTCTGCCACCAACTCTGTTCTGTGGTTCTTCGGTGAAGACATCCCGGGCGTGCCGAACAAGCGCGCTGGCGGTGTCTGTATCGGTAACAAGGTTGCCCCGATCTTCTTCAACACCATGGAAGATGCCGGTGCTCTGGTATTCGAGGCCCCGGTTGACGACATGAACATGGGCGACGTCATCGAAATCCGCCCGTACGAAGGCAAGATCCTGAACGAAGCCGGTGAAACCATCTCCGAGTTCAAGTTCAAATCTGATGTGATCCTGGACGAAGTTCAGGCCGGCGGCCGTATTCCGCTGATCATCGGCCGTGGTCTGACCAACAAGGCCCGCCAGGCTCTGGGCATGGGCGCTACTGACATCTTCCGTCTGCCGAAAGATCCTGAAGCTGGCGACAAGGGTTTCACCCTGGCCCAGAAGATGGTTGGCAAGGCATGCGGTCTGCCGGAAGGCAAAGGCGTTCGCCCGAACACCTACTGTGAGCCGCACATGACGACCGTAGGCTCCCAGGACACCACTGGCCCGATGACCCGTGACGAGCTGAAAGACCTGGCGTGTCTGGGCTTCCAGGCAGACCTGGTGATGCAGTCCTTCTGTCACACCGCCGCTTATCCGAAGCCGGTTGACGTTGAAATGCAGCACACCCTGCCGGACTTCATCCGCACCCGTGGCGGTGTTTCCCTGCGTCCGGGCGACGGCATCATCCACTCATGGCTGAACCGCATGCTGCTGCCGGACACTGTGGGCACTGGTGGTGACTCCCACACCCGTTTCCCGATGGGCATCTCCTTCCCGGCCGGTTCTGGCCTGGTGGCCTTTGCCGCTGCTACCGGCGTTATGCCGCTGGATATGCCGGAATCCGTTCTGGTTCGCTTCAAAGGCGAAATGCAGCCTGGCATCACCCTGCGTGACCTGGTACACGCCATCCCGCTGTACGGCATCAAGCAGGGCATGCTGACTGTTGAGAAGAAAGGCAAGATCAACGAATTCTCCGGCCGTATTCTGGAGATCGAAGGTCTGGAGCACCTGACTGTCGAGCAGGCGTTCGAACTGTCTGACGCCTCTGCCGAGCGTTCCGCTGCCGGTTGTACCATCAACCTGTCGGAAGACTCCGTGGCTGAGTACCTGCGCTCGAACATCGTAATGCTGCGCTGGATGATTGCTGAAGGTTACGGCGATCCGCGTACCCTGGAGCGTCGCGCCCAGCAGATGGAAGAGTGGCTGAAAGATCCGAAGCTGATGCGTGCTGATAAAGACGCGGAATACGCCCACGTGATCGAAATCGATCTGGCTGACATCAAAGAGCCGATCGTGTGCTGCCCGAACGACCCTGACGATGCCAAGTTCCTGTCCGAAGTGGCTGGTGACAAGGTAGACGAAGTGTTCATCGGTTCCTGCATGACCAACATTGGTCACTTCCGTGCCGCTGGCAAGCTGCTGGAGCAACACAAGGGCGCCCTGAGCACCCGCCTGTGGATGTCTCCGCCCACCAAGATGGATCAGCAGCAGCTGATGGAAGAAGGCTACTTCAACACCTACGGCACCGCCGGTGTTCGCACCGAGATGCCGGGCTGCTCCCTGTGCATGGGTAACCAGGCACGTGTAGCACCGAAGTCAACGGTCCTGTCTACCTCTACCCGTAACTTCCCGAACCGCCTGGGTGATGGTGCCAACGTGTACCTGACCTCCGCGGAACTGGCTGCTGTGGGCGCGGTACTGGGCAAACTCCCGACTCCGGCGGAGTACATGGAGTACGCCAAGGACCTGAACAGCATGTCCAAGGAGATCTACAAGTATCTCAACTTCGACCAGATGGAAGAGTACACCCAGAAAGCATCTGAGGCTTCCGTAGCCTGAGATCTTCTGAGGTAACCTACCTCTGATCTGAAAACGCCAGCCTTCGGGCTGGCGTTTTTTTTGGTCCTGACACACAGGCCCGGCCACCCCCATGACCGGCGACACTCCATTGTTCAAGGACAAAAAAAGGGCTCCCGAAGGAGCCCCTTATTCAGTGCAGGTGAATTATCACCGTTCGATGTGCTGGTACTCACCGGCATCAGAAGTGGCCAGAGTCACCACAACGATAGCGATAAACGCAGCAATGAAGCCCGGGATAATCTCATACACACCCGGGCCACCCATGAACTCACCATTCCAGCCCAGAGATATCCAGATCATCACGGTGGCTGCACCTACGATCAGACCAGCCAGCGCGCCTGCACCGTTGGTACGCGGCCAGGTCAGGGCCAGGATGATCAGAGGACCGAAGGCAGCACCAAAGCCCGCCCAGGCGTTACTGACCAGCCCCAGGACCTGGGAGTTGGGATCGGAAGCGATAACCGCAGCAACCAGACCAACCGCAATAACGCAGGCACGGCCGACATTCACACATTCTTTATCCGTTGCTTCCTTACGCAGGAACAGGCGGTAGAAATCTTCGGTCAGAGAGGCGGAGGAAACCAGCAACTGACTGGAGATGGTACTCATGACTGCCGCCAGCAACGCAGCGTACAGGAAGCCGGTAATCAACGGGTGGAACAGCAGATCTGACAGAACAATGAAAATGGTTTCCGGATCAGCAACGTCCAGGCCATTACGCACAGCATAGGCACGGCCAAACACACCCAGCGCGATCGCACCAATCAGGGAGATGCCCATCCAGGACATACCGATATTACGGGCAGTCCCTACCTCACCCACGGTACGGATAGCCATGAAACGCACGATGATGTGCGGCTGGCCGAAATAGCCAAGCCCCCAGGTAACCGCCGACAGCCAGCCAGCCAATCACCGTGAGCCCTTCCGTCCACGACAGGAGCGTTGGATCCACACTGTTCAGGGTCTCGGAAGCCTGGGCGAAACCACCACCGCCTTCGCCGAACAGCACCACTGCAGGCATGATGACCAGAGCGAGCATCATGATGCAGCCCTGTACAAAGTCCGTCATGCTCACCGCGAGGAAGCCGCCGACAACGGTGTAAGCCAGCACCACACCCAGGGTGATCACGATACCGGCGGCGTAGTCGCTCATGCCACCGAAGTTGAAGATACCAGCGAAGGCACTTTCAAACAGCTTGCCGCCGGCAACCAGGCCAGAGGCGGTATAAACCGCGAAGAACAGCACGATAACGATGGCTGATACTGTGCGCAGCGGCAGGGCCTTGGTTGGGAAACGGTTGGCCAGAAACGCCGGGATGGTGAGTGCATTGCCATAATGCACGGTCTGCTCCCGCAGCCGGGGTGCAACCACAACCCAGTTGATGAAAGCACCAACAAACAGGCCGATACCAATCCAGGCCGAGGCCAGACCGGTAACATAGAGGGCGCCGGGCAAACCCAGCAGCAACCAGCCACTCATGTCTGATGCGCCGGCTGACAAAGCCGCAACTTTAGGACTGAGGGCACGGCCCCCCAGCATGTAATCCTCAGCAGTGGCTGATGATGTGCGCATGGCCCAGAGGCCAATTACGATCATCAGGGCGAAATACGCAAATAGACTGATCCAAACTCCAATAGCCATATGGCTCCTCCGGTTTTATGAGTCGGATAAGATCCGCTCGATTGGCACAACACCAGATCAAAGATCGGCACTGTGTGCCGTTTTTTTGTATGTCTCGGATTCGTCAGACCTGTAGCAAGAATCAACTTGCCGGGATTCCTCATTGAATATAGCTGATCGCCAGATCTTTGCGACCAGCCAGCTCAGCTCCGGAGCCTCGGTCCTCGGGCGATATAAATTAGTATTACTACGGATTCGAGGCTTACAAAATCCTACGATTATTTTGCAGAATCCTACGGGACTGACGTCAAAACCTACGAATCCGTGCCTGAATCAGGCCACATGTTCATTAAGCTGTAGCCTCGAGGGTGTAATACCCCGGTGTTTTCTGAGCGCGTTGGTCAGCGCACTTTGCGATGAAAAGCCCGTGCGATAACTGATTTCAGAAACCGAAAGCGAGGTCGAGGAAAGCAGCCCAACCGCCTGATCGAGGCGGGTCTGCAGCAGAAACTGATGCGGCGTGGTCCCGGTAACCTGACGAAAAATTTCGTGAAACCGGCTCACACTCAGGCATGCGACACCGGCCAGATCCTGAACGGTTATCTTGCGGTGAAGATTGCCGACGATATAGCGGCGGATGTCCTCGGGATTGAGACTGTTTCTGTTACTGGAAACGGGGGGCCGGTCGACGATGCGCTCAGCCATGCAATGAAGAATACTGGCGGCGAGGTGCTGATGCAGCGCCCGGTTATCCGGTGAACGGTCGAATTCACCGGCGGCAAACTGGACCAACCCCTGAATACGGTTATCCATCTGTACCGTACGCGGCTTCTCAAACAGCCGCATCAACTTGTCGTAGTCCGAGTGCAGTGGTGTCGACAGTGCTGCGCAGAAGGGATCAACATTGATGACCAGCACGTGGTTTTGCTGATCACCACAATAATCGTGGCGCGCCTCTGTAGGTACCAGACAGGCTTTCCAGGTGTCGAGGCAGGCACCGGATCCATCAATGCTCAGCTCCGCCTGCCCGCGCACACCGACCACGATCTGGTGGTGTTCATGGTGATGCTGTTGGGCAGCCGTGGGTAGCTTCAAAAGTTTCGCGTTGAGCATTACTACTGAAAGCCGTTATCGAGAATGTTCCTCAATTAAAGCAGAACATTACAAAAAGTGCACGAAAACACCGGGATTCGCCAGCGATCTGTCTGCTGTCAGTCAGAAACCGGCAGTTTTGCCAATGCGGTCAGGAGGGCTGATACACTCTCGGATACCTGCTCGAGGGGTAAGGCGGCGTTTACCACATGGTAGCGCCCGGGCATTTCCGTCGCGCGCTCCAGATAGGTTTCCCGTATCCGCTGAAAAAATGCCTGCGCCTCCCGCTCAAACCGGTCAAGCTCACCGCGCTTTCGAGCACGAGCCATACCGGTTTCCACAGGTGCATCCAGCAGGATAACGTGGTCCGGACGCATCTCACCCTGAACCAGAGCCTCAAGCAACGCAATCCGTTCTCTGGAGACGCCACGGCCACCTCCCTGATAGGCGAAGGTGGCATCGGTAAACCGGTCACAGAGAACCCACTTACCGGCGGAAAGTGCCGGGAGGATTCTGTTATGGAGGTGCTGAGCCCTGGCGGCAAACATCAGCAGCAGCTCGGTGGTTTCGTGTACTGACTCCTCTCTGGGGGCCAGCAACAGCTCACGGATGCTTTCTGCCATAGGGGTGCCACCTGGCTCACGGGTCACAATGTAATCAATACCAAGCCGTTCCAGGGTTTTCGCAGCGTTATCCAGCTGTGTTGACTTGCCAACCCCTTCGGTACCCTCGAATGTAATGAATCGCCCTCTGGCCAAAATCATTGCTCTCCGTTACTGCTGGTTTCTGAATCCGGGGCCGGGAATGAACGGTAATCTTCCCGGCGGTTCAGCTGGAACTCACGCACGGCTTTCTGGTGCTCGGCAAGCGTACGGGAAAACTTGTGACTGCCATCCCCCCGGGCGACAAAGTACAGGGCATCGCCGTCATCCGGATGCAACGCGGCATGAATGGATTCTCGTCCCGGTAACGCAATAGGCGTTGGCGGCAGGCCATCAATGCGATACGTGTTATAGGGTGTCCAGGTACGAAGATCACTGCGACCAATCCGGCCCCGATATTTGTCACCCATACCGTAAATAACCGTTGGGTCCGTCTGCAGGCGCATACCCTTCTTCAGGCGCCGGACGAACACACCCGCCACCTGTTGTCGCTCGCCGGCCACTCCGGTTTCACGCTCCACAATCGACGCCATGATCAGTGCCTCATAGGCGTTGTCGTACGGAAGCCCTTCCTCACGGTTCTGCCATTCCTCCTCAAGGACCTCGGTCATGATGTTGTAGGCCCTTTTGAGAATATCGAGATCGGTTTCACCACCGTGAAACAGGTAGGTATCCGGGAAAAACCAGCCCTCGGGATGCTGCCCTTCGGCTCCCAGAGCCGCCATGATCTCCTCATCCGTCCAATCGGTGGTCTGCCTGGTGAGCCTGTCGGTGCGCGCCAGCGCTGCCCGCATCTCGGCAAAGGTCCAGCCCTCGATAAACTGCACGGACCAGAGCTTGACCTTACCTTCTACCATCTGGTTGATCATGTCGACCGGGGTCATACCAGAGGTGAACTCGTAGTCCCCAGCCTTGATCAGAGTCTGCTCCGGGTTCAGGCGCCCGTGAATCCGCAGCCAGAGCGGATCATCCACAAATCCTTTCGCAGCCAGCTCCCGCGCAACGCGACCAAACGCCGTACCGGGCTCGACAGAAAACAGAGTGGGCTCGTCAAGGACAACCGGGGTCTCAAGTGTTTTCAAACCCTGCCAGAGCCAGAGACCACTGCCGGTAACCGCCAGAACAGCAAGAGCAACAATACCTACGAGTAGCTTTTTGAACACGCGCATCAATCCGGTCGCTTATGAGGATCGCAAATTGTCGCAAGCCGGTTGCCCACAGGCAAATCAAGGCCCGCCAGATTGCGAACCGGAACAACTCCAAGCACGCTGTTGGTCAGGTACAGACCCTGGCATTCGCGGCCCAGCAGGTCCTCCACCTGCAGTTCACATTCCCGGAACGGCTCACCCGCCACGAGCAGGCATTCGATCACCTTTCGGCGCATCACACCGGAAACCGCCAACGAGGCCGCCGGAGGTGTTCTCCAACCATCAGGGCCATGCAGGAATAAATTGGTTCTGGTACCTTCAACCACATGCCCTGCCGCGTTGGTCATCAGCAATTCAAACGTTGGATCCTTCATTTCACGGGCCGCCATGACCTGCTCCAGCCGATTGAGGCTCTTGATGCCAGACAGGAGTGGATTGACCGTCAACGGTACCCGGGAGAAGTCCACCATAACCCCGGTTTCGGGCGGTAGCGGAGGAAGAACAGAATGGAACAGATACAGATGGGGGCTGACATCAGCTGCCGGCCGATATCCGCGGCCACCGCTGCCACGGGTTACCACCAGCTTGAGCACCCAGTGGCTGATGCCATGAATGGCGCCATAGCGCTTCATTGCATGGGCAACCGCTGACTCCAGTTCGGGCCGACTCAGACGAATACCCAGGCGCCCGGCATCCCGCACCAACCGGTCAAGGTGATAGACCAGCAAAGGCGCGGAATCCCCGTTCACCCTGATGGTTTCGAACAGGCCATCTCCATATGCCAGCCCCCGGTCACCAGGGAGCAGGCAGTCGTCGTCTGCCCAGTAGAGCTTCAACACCCGGGCTCAACCCTCGTAGCGGCTGACGATCAGGGTCCCGTTGGTGCCGCCAAAGCCGAACGAATTCGACAACGCGACCTTCACATCGGCATCTCTGGATTTGTGCGCAACAAAGTCCAGATCACAACCTTCATCCGGATGATCAAGGTTGATGGTGGGCGGCAACACCCCGTCCCGGACTGCCAATACCGAGAATATAGCCTCAACGGCACCCGCGGCGCCCAGCAGGTGTCCGGTCATGGATTTGGTGCTGCTCATGGCCAGTTTTTCCGCATGGCTGCCAAACACCGATTTGACTGCAGCCACCTCAGCCACATCGCCAACCTGAGTGGAGGTTCCATGGGCATTGATGTATCCGACCAGATCCGGGCTGATGCCGGCATCGCGGATGGCATTTCGCATGGAGCGCGCCGCGCCCTCACCATCGGCCGGGGGGGCCGTGATGTGATGGGCGTCATCGCTCATACCAAAGCCGATGACTTCGCCGTAAATGGTTGCTCCTCGCGCCCTGGCGTGTTCCAGCTCTTCCAGAACCACAACGCCGGCGCCATCACTGAGTACAAAGCCGTCACGGTCACGATCCCAGGGGCGACTGGCCTTTTCCGGCTCATCATTGCGGGTCGACAGGGCCCGGGCGGAGGAAAATGCCGCCACGCCGCTGCGTGTGGTCGCCATTTCAGAGCCGCCGGCCAGCATGACATCGGCATCGCCGTAGGCGATGGTTCTGGCGGCATAGCCGATATTGTGTGTTCCAGTGGTACAGGCGGTCACGATCGCAATATTCGGCCCCTTGTAGCCGAAACGGATCGCCGCATTACCGGAAATCATATTGATGACGGATGCCGGCACAAAAAACGGCGAAACCTTGCGCGGGCCGGCCTTATCCATCTGAAGAACGTTCTTTTCGATGTATTCCAGGCCACCGATACCTGAACCTATGGCAATCCCTACCCGCTCCTTGTCGAGCTTGCTGTATTGCTCAAGGCCGCTGTCATCTACCGCCTGCTGCGCTGCAATCAGGCCATAGTGAATAAAGGCATCCAGCTTTCGCGCTTCCTTGCTGGACAACCAGGGCTCGATATCAAGATCCTTGACGGCACCGCCAATGCGAGTGGTGTACTCGGACGCGTCAAAGCGGTCAATCAGTCCGATGCCACTGCGTCCGGCACGAATGGCTTCCCAGGAAGACGTCACATCATTCCCCACCGGAGAAAGCATACCCATTCCCGTGATGACAACCCGTCGCTTGCTCATATCCCCAATCACCCGATTGTTCCGTGTCTGATGGTTCACTGCTGGCCAATGTCCGACCAATAAAAAAGCCGTCCTTCAATAAGCCCAAAGGACGGCTTTTGCCTGGCTATCTGATTCGCAGGGTATCAGGTGTGCGCGACAATGTAGTCGATCGCGTCCTGAACGGTGCCCAGCTTTTCGGCCTCTTCGTCAGGAATTTCGGTCTCGAATTCCTCTTCCAGGGCCATAACCAGCTCAACAGTGTCCAGTGAGTCAGCGCCAAGATCCTCTACAAAAGAAGATGTGTTCTGAACTTCGGACTCTTTCACGCCCAACTGCTCACAAACAATCTTCTTAACGCGCTCTTCAACTGTACTCATAATGTCCTCACTTTATGTGTCAACCAAGCAACTCTATGGCTGCCAGTTTAGTTTAAACCCCACCTGCAAACAAGCAGGGATTCTGTCAAACATGTTGTGCGACAAGGGGTTGCACACCAGCCCGGAACGGACTTAACCCATGTACATGCCGCCATTCACATGAATGGTTTCTCCGGTTACGTAAGCGGCGCCGTCCGATGCCAGGAAAGCCACCACAGCGGCAACCTCCTCCGGCGACCCCAGGCGACCAGCCGGTATGATTTCCAGCATAGCCTCACGCTGCTTATCGTCCAGTTTTTTGGTCATGTCTGTGTCAATAAAACCAGGTGCCACGCAGTTCGCCGTGATACCGCGGTTAGACATTTCCTTGGCCAGGCTACGGGTAAAACCCTCAACACCGGCCTTCGCCGCACAGTAATTGCCCTGCCCGGGATTTCCCATACCAGCAACCACTGAGCTGATATTGATGATTCTGCCCCAACGGGCTTTCGCCATACCACGCAATACCGCCTTGCTGGTGCGATAGACGCTGGACAGGTTGGTTTCCAGAACCTCAGACCAGTCATCGTCTTTCAAGCGCATCAGAAGGTTATCACGGGTGATGCCGGCATTATTGACCAGAATCAGGGGCGCACCTGATTGCTCGGCAAGCTGCTTGAGGCCAGCCTCGATGCTCTCGGGCTCTGCCACATTCATAACAATGCCATAGCCACTGAAACCCGCATCTTTCAGGCCATCGGTAATGGCCTGGGCCCCCTCGGCACTGGTCGCGGTACCCACCACTTCGGCTCCCTGCCGGGCAAGTTCATGAGCAATGGCTTTGCCAATGCCTCGACTGGCGCCGGTTACCAATGCAACTTTGCCTTCCAAAGACATAATTCACTCCGTGTAATCAGGACTGACCAAAGGCCTTAAGGGCTTCAGCCAGAGAATCAGGACTCTCGATGCCGTGAACCGGCAGAGAACGATCGATACGTTTGATCAAACCGGCCAGTACCTTGCCGGCGCCACACTCAACAGCCACACCCACCCCTTCGGTAGACAGCCGCTGTACCGAGTTTGTCCACAGCACCGGTGAGTATAGCTGCTTGAGCAGATTAGCTTTCAGCACCTCTGCATCCCTTGCCGGCTCAGCATTGACATTCTGGACAACAGGAATGACAGCATCGTTAAACCGAATATCCTCAAGGGCTTCAGCCAACTGTTCCGCCGCCCCCTTCATGAGCGCACAGTGGGAGGGAACCGAAACCGGCAACGGCATGGCCTTGCGGGCACCTTTGGCTTTGCAGGCTTCAATGGCCCTTTCAACGGCCGCTGCGCTACCGGCAATAACCACCTGGCCCGGCGCGTTAAAATTCACTGCGGCAACCACATCACCTTCAGCAGACTCCTCACACGCCGACACCACATCCGAGTCCTCAAGACCCAGAATGGCCGCCATACGCCCCTGCCCTTCAGGCACGGCATCCTGCATCAGTTCACCGCGCAGCTGAACCAGCTTTACAGCTTCAATAAAATCCAGGCTTTCCGCCGCCACCAGGGCGCTGTATTCACCCAGACTGTGGCCAGCAACAAAATCCGGCCGGGGGCCGTCAGATACACACCACTGCCGCCACAGCGCAACACTTGCGGTCAGCAGAGCAGGCTGAGTAACCATGGTTTTATTGAGCTCTTCGGCGGGGCCATGCTGACAAAGATGCCACAGGTCATAACCAAGAACGTTGGACGCCTCGTCAAACGTTTCGGTGATCATCGGCCACGCTTCAGCGGCAGCAGATAACATGCCGAGTGACTGGGAGCCTTGTCCGGGAAAAACAAACGCTGATTTCATAAGCGGAATCTTATCGTCATTGAAGGGTTACTGAAGATTAGCCAATAGTACAATCAGGGCCAATTATCCGCGAATAAGAGCCGGGATGCGGGACGACTTTAGTCGCGCTCCCGGTAACGAGGAGGGATCATAACATCAGATCATCGAGTCTTTCGTTGATCCTTCGTGGCACTTCCAGCTGAACCTCACGAACGGCCTGCCGGATCGCCGCCAGCATCGCCCGCTCATTGGCGTTGCCGTGACTCTTGATGACCACACCCTGCAACCCGAGCAGACTGGCGCCATTGTGCCTGGAAGGGTCCATCAATTGCAGAAGTCGCCCGATAATCGGCCTGGCCAGCAAGCCCACAAAACGACCGTACATGGAGCGTGTGAATGCCTGCTCCAGCAATTCGATCAACAGGCCGGCAACCCCCTCTCCGGTCTTGAGGGCTATATTGCCCACGAAACCGTCACACACTACAACATCGGCGACATCGCGAAAAAGGTCACTTCCCTCGACATAACCGATGTAGTTGATGGTGTCGCACTGGGCCAGCATGTGTGATGCGAGCCGGACCTGTTCATTACCCTTGATTTCTTCCTCACCGACATTCAGCAGTGCCACCCGTGGCTCGGACTGGCGGCAGATAGCGGATGCCATCAGGGACCCCATCAGGGCGTACTGGTAGAGATTCTCCGCTGTGGAATCGACGTTGGCACCAAGATCCAGGACATGGCAACGGCCACGCAGAGAGGGGATCAGCTTTGCGATGGCAGGACGTTCAATCCCGGGATACATCCGAATGATCGAGCGACCGAATGCCATCAGCGCACCGGTATTTCCGGCACTGACACAGCCCTGCGCTTCTCCGTCCCGCACGAGACTGAGCGCAATGGCCATAGAGGAGTTTTTCTTGTGGCGGAGGGCATGGGAAGGCCGCTCGTTCATACGAACGACGTCGGCAGCCTCAACAATGCGAATACGGGCATGCCCCTCATGCAACAAAGCCTCGAGCTCGCTCCGGATTCCCACCAGAACAAGACTCAAGGCTTCGTTTTCACGCACTGCTTCCAGCGCAGCATGGACGACAACCGCGGCACCGCGATCACCGCTCATAGCATCAATGGCAATGGTGACCGGCGTGTTCACCACTCGTCCATGCGGCACAGGTCAGAAGAAATTCCCGACGAATTACTCGTCGCGAGCCTCAACTACCTGCTTGCCACGGTAGAAACCGTCTGGAGATACGTGATGGCGACGATGAACTTCACCAGTTGTTGCGTCGGTAGACAGAGCAGCAGCACTCAGTGCGTCGTGTGAACGGCGCATGCCACGCTTTGAACGAGTTTTGCGATTTTGCTGTACAGCCATGGTTATGCTCCTGACCTATTTTCGAATACGTTAATGCTTTGTCGTCTTAAGTCCCGCCAGAACACTGAACGGGTTCTCTTTTCTTTGCTCTGTCTCGGGCTCTTCGGTAGCCTCGGGCACTTCGAGCGCTTCAAGATCTTCTTTTGCCGGACACTCTTCCCGCTCGTGGAGCGGAAATGGCGGCAGCACCAGAAGCAACTCGTCTTCCACCATTGCCCAGAGATCGGCGTTGAAATCTTCTACCAGAAATGGCTCCAACGCTTTCGGCAACCGCTGCGCCTGCTCATCACTGATGACCAGACCGAGATCAAAACGGGATTCCAGAGTCACCTGCATGTCACCCATGCAGCGCTGGCATTCCAGAATGACCGGCGCAGACAACTCACCCGACACTATCCGGCGACGCTCCCCATCCCGATAGAAAGACAGCTTTACGCTGCACTCACCATCTTCTGGCAGTCCCGGCACAGCTTCACGAAAACGAGAAAGCCCCCTGAAAGGAATCACCCCTTCAAGCGTTGTGTTCTGCTCTGCCAACTTGTTTGGGTCGACAGATCTGGGCAGTTCGACGATCGGCGCTTTGGACATAGGCGCGCAATTTTAGGGGCGAGACCCGCCTCTGTCAAAGACTTAATCGACTTTCTACCGGGCCTTTCGCCCGGAATAGGGGTATTTTACGATATCAGCCCGAAAGAACCCCCATATCCAACCGACCGGACCTGAAACCCTATGCTTCCTCCCAAGCTGCTATTGGCCTCTTCCTCACCCTACCGAAAGCAATTGCTGGCCCGGCTCGACCTTGCGTTCGACACTGCCAGCCCCGACATCGACGAAACACCCACTCCAGGAGAAGCAGCCGAAGCCCTGGCCGTCCGACTTGCAGAAAGCAAAGCAAAAGCTCTCGCCCCGCGCTTTCAGGACCATATCATCATCGGCTCTGACCAGGTGGCGGCATTACCGGATGGCAGCCTGCTGAGCAAACCCGGCCACTACGACACAGCAAAACAGCAATTGATGCGAAGCAGTGGCAACCGGGTGCGCTTTCTCACCGGTCTGGCCGTTCTGGATACCCGAAGCGGCAACCTTCAAACTCACTGCGAACCGTTTGAGGTGCACTTCAGGGACTTACAGGAAGAGGAAATTGAAGGCTACCTGCAGAAAGAGCAGCCTTACGACTGCGCGGGCAGCTTCAAGATGGAAGGTCTTGGCATCGCCCTGTTCAGCCGCCTTCAGGGCGACGATCCCAACAGCCTGATCGGCCTGCCGCTGATTGCGCTCACCCGTATACTGAGAGAGCTGGGCATCAATCCATTGCTGGACTGATGCCCGAGGCAACTTATCGGAGCTCCAGTCGTGACTCCATCAACCGGGTTGCGACACCTTCACCAACGGCGACCCCCAGCTGATCCACAAACTTCTGAAAAGGAGAGCGGCTGCGACTGTAATCGACAAGCTCCTCTTCGCCCACCAACTGGCGCGCGACCCAGGATGAACTGCCCAGACCATCTACAAGCCCCAGCTCTACCGCCTGCTCACCACTCCAGACCAGACCACTGAACAGCCGGGGATCATCCGCAAGGCGATCGCCCCGCCCCTGCCTGACCGCTTCAATGAACTGCTTATGGGTGTTTTCAAGCACGCCTTGCCAGAACGCAACCTCTTCCTCCTGCTCCGGCGAGAACGGGTCCAGGAAAGCCTTGTTGTCACCTGCGGTATAAAGACGACGATCCACGCCAATCTTTTCCATCGCCTCAGTGAAGCCAAAACCACCGGCCACTACACCAATCGATCCGACCAGACTGGCCCGGTTGGCGTATATCTCATCGGCTGCTGCGGCAATGTAATAAGCGCCCGATGCACCAATATCAGAAATCACCGCGTAGATCTTCTTGTCGGGATATTCCTCCCTCAACCGCTTGATCTCATCATAGACATAGCCGGACTGCACCGGACTGCCACCCGGACTGTTAATCCGCAGCACAACCGCCTTCGAGCTCTCGGCCTCAAACGCGGCACGCAATGCCCCGACCAGGTTATCTGCACTGGCCAGCTCATCAGCAGCAATCGGGCCATTCACCTCTACCAGCGCGGTATGGCTTCCCACTGTGGCCCCGACGCCTTCTCCGAAGGGCGCACGAATCATGAACAGCAGCGCAAACAGATATCCGAACGTGAGCAGCTTGAAGAAAATACCCCAACGACGACTGCGCCGCTGCTCCGCCTGCAAGGACATCACCAGCTTTTCAATCAGACGCCAATCACGCCCCGTCTCCGGCGGCATCGACGGCTTCCTGCTGCCAAACAAGCCACCTCGGGCGCCCCGGGCTTCTGACTCAACGGGCTTGTCGCCCCACTCCGACTGCTTATCCGAATCCCACTCGCTCATTCGTATTCCTTACTTGCAACGTCCTGCTGTTAGCGCAGACCCAACACCTTCCGGAGGTCCGCCACTGAATTCACCACTGCATGAGGATCATAGGTCTCAAGCACATCACGCTTGTGCACCCCCCACTCCACACCGATGGAGGGCATACCAACACGCTGAGCCATCTCCAGATCGTAACGGGTATCGCCAATCATCACAGCCTCTTCCGGTTCATAGCCGTAGAACGCCAGGATTTCCTCCAGCATCAACGGATGCGGCTTGGACCGGGTTTCATCCGCACAGCGCGTGATATCAAAATGCGACCCCAGACCACTGGAGGTCAACGCCAATTCAAGACCCCGCCGACTCTTGCCAGTCGCCACCGAACACCCACGCCCGGAACCCCGGAGATCGGCAACCACATCTGCCATGCCGTCGAACACATTCTGGGGCGTGGTCACCTTCTTGAAGAAGTAACCGGCATAACCTTCACGGATACGAACCATCTCCTCACGACTCAGCCCCGGATACAGCTTCTCCAGCGCCTCAATCATGCCCAGACCAATAATGTCGCGATAGGCCTCTCGCTCCAGCTCTGGATACCCCAGCTCCGTTGCCGCCTGGTGCAGGCTGTCAGCGATATGGTCCACTGAATCAATCAGCGTTCCGTCCCAGTCAAAAATAACGACTTTTACCTTCATCAAGACCGCTTCCCGCTTCGCTTGGTCAATTCTTCGAGCACCCCGGAAAAGGGCCCGTCGTATACTGCTTCCAGCCGCATGGGCTCACCCGAACCCGGAAGCGAAAACTCAAGAGCCCTGGCGTGCAACATCAAGCGCTGCCCACCAATGGCCCGGAAAGCTTTCAGGCTCGCATCATCCATATACTTGTCATCGCCCGCAATCGGATGACCCGCCCAGGCACTGTGTACTCGAATCTGGTGAGTCCTGCCGGTCACCGGCGATGCCTCAACAAGACTATACCCCTGAAATCGCTGCAAACAGGTAAACAAAGTCAGGGAACTCTTGCCCTCCTCACTGACCCGAACCCGACGCTCGCCATTAGGCATCTCAAAACGCAACAGCGGCTCAGCAACACGATCAACATATTCCGGCCAACTGCCGACCACCAGAGCGTGGTAATACTTGCGAATCCGCTTCTGCCGCAGCTCATCCTGCAAAAACCGCAACGCGGAACGCTTTTTAGCCACCATTACCAGACCAGACGTATCGCGATCCAGACGATGAACCAGCTCCAGGAACCTGGCTTCCGGCCGGGCCGACCGCAACACTTCAATCAAACCGAAACTCAGTCCGCTTCCGCCATGAACCGCTATACCGGAGGGCTTGTTCACCACCAGCATTTCATCGTTTTCGAAAACGACCGCAGCCTCCATAACCCCCTGCACCCGACTGCCGGGCTTGGGCTGCTCCGCCCTGGCCTGCTGCACCAGCGGCGGAATTCTGACCACATCCCCCGGATTAAGACGGGTATCAGGCTTTACACGCCCCTTGTTTACCCGCACCTCACCCTTTCTGACAATGCGGTAGACAATGCTTTTGGGCACCCCCCGCAATCGTGCAAGCAGGAAATTATCCACCCGCTGCCCTGCCATATCCTCATCAACGGTAATCCACTGAACCTCTGTCGCCACCTTTCCCTGAACACGATCAGAACCCGCCTTCACAGCAGCCTTTCCAACTTCACGGACCTTCCCACTGGCGGGGCGACGACCCTTTGTCTTACGGGAATCGGGGGAGCGCGACATGTAAACCCTTGCGTTGGTAAATTGCGGCACCGTATGGCCGCCCCTGCATACCGGGACGGACGCAACTGAGGAGTTGCCTGCCCACGCCGTACCTGTTATATTCCGGCGTGCTCTGCCGTTTGTCTACGGCCTGACGAACTCTGGTCAGAAGCCGGAGCGGCAGCAGTATACCGATACTGATTAAGAGTTTGAACGCTGCAAAACCAATCATTAACGGATGCAGCGGGAAACAGACTCCCGGAATCACAGGCCAGACCGAGAAAGGCTGTTACCTGCTCCGGGAGAGGAAAACCGACTGGAAAACCGTCGGGCGACATCGCGAAGAATCATTGCCACGCAAACCCGGGCCGTCCAGCAAACCAATACGACGTGAGACCCAGGGGCTTGTGTGAACCTGAAACGGATATTATGCGTCAACAGACTCTCACCCTATTCGACCTCGACCTGCCCACCGGCAGGCGGGATGTCGGCGGTGGTCTCAGACACCCAGGATTGCACCCCATAAGGGTATGATCCGTCTGGCCGCCGGCCTGCCTGCTGTAAAGGGCCCGCGGCACGCACATCCTGCTTCGCTGATGCGAATCCCCCCGGTTTTCTGTCACCAACAAACGACAGGAACCCTTTCTTTCCATGAAAAGAATGCTGATCAATGCAACTCATCCCGAAGAGTTGCGCGTCGCGCTGGTTGACGGCCAACGGCTGTTCGACCTTGATATCGAATCCAGTACCCGCGAACAGAAAAAGGCCAACATCTACAAGGGGCGCATTACCCGGGTAGAACCCAGCCTTGAAGCGGCTTTCGTTGACTTTGGCGCAGAGCGCCACGGCTTCCTGCCCCTGAAGGAAATCTCCAAAGAGTATTTCAAGAAGTCGCCCGGGCAGATTGAGGGCAAAATCAACATCAAGGATGTTGTCTCCGAAGGCCAGGAAGTCATTGTTCAGGTCGACAAGGAAGAGCGTGGCAACAAGGGCGCTGCCCTAACCACCTTTATCTCCCT
This sequence comes from Marinobacter nauticus, assembly GCF_003634635.1. Taxonomy (GTDB): domain Bacteria; phylum Pseudomonadota; class Gammaproteobacteria; order Pseudomonadales; family Oleiphilaceae; genus Marinobacter; species Marinobacter nauticus. The sequence goes on from NZ_RBJB01000002.1 coordinate 860,316, forward strand.
GGCTGGCCGCTACCTGGTGCTGATGCCCAACAACCCCCGCGCCGGTGGTATTTCGCGCCGCATTGAAGGCGAAGAACGGACCCAGTTGAAAGAAGCGATGAACGGCGTTCAGGTGCCGAAGTCCATGGGCATTATTGTGCGTACGGCCGGCATTGGCCGCACCACCGAAGAGCTCCAGTGGGACCTCGACTACCTGGTACAGTTCTGGGAAGCCATCACCCAGGCGGCCGGCGAGCGCAAGGCTCCTTTCCTGATCCATCAGGAAAGTAATGTGATCATCCGCGCCGTGCGCGATTACCTCCGCCAGGACATCGGCGAAGTCCTGATCGACGCCGAAAGCGTGTACGAAGACGTTCTGAGCTTCGTTCGTGCGGTCATGCCCACCTTCGAAAACAAGATCAAGCTGTACAAAGACGAGATCCCCCTGTTCAGCCGTTATCAGATCGAAGGCCAGATCGAAACGGCGTTCCAGCGCGAAGTGAAACTGCCCTCCGGCGGCTCGATTGTCATCGACCCAACCGAAGCCCTGGTGTCCATTGACATCAACTCATCACGGGCCACCAAAGGCCAGGACATTGAAGAAACGGCCCTGCAGACCAACCTTGAAGCGGCCGAAGAAATCGCGCGCCAACTGCGCCTGCGGGATATGGGCGGCCTGATCGTTATCGACTTCATCGACATGACGCCAGCCAAACACCAGCGGGAAGTCGAGCAGAAGATGCGTGAAGCGCTGGAACTCGACAGGGCCCGCGTTCAGGTTGGCAAGATCTCTCGTTTCGGCCTGCTGGAAATGTCACGTCAGCGTCTGCGCCCCTCACTGGGCGAGACCCGCAGCGAGGTTTGCCCGCGCTGTGAAGGCCAGGGCACCATCCGGGGTATCGAATCTCTGGCGCTGAGCATCATGCGCCTGATCTACGAAGAATCCTCCAAGGAGAAGACCGCAGAAGTACGAGCCATGGTGCCGGTTTCTGTGGCCACCTTCCTGTTGAACGAAAAACGCAAGCAGCTGGCCGACATTGAAGCCCGCCAGGGCGTAGCGGTTGTGGTCGCACCTGTGCCCAACATGGAAACGCCGCACTTCGAGATTCTGCGCCTGCGTCAGGACGAAACCTCTCCAGAGCATGTCTCCAGCCATCAGGTAGCTCAACAGTACAGCGAGCGCGAGGAAGAGGCAGCCGTAGAAGTTGCAAGTGCCGAGAAACCGGTGCGCGAACAGGCCGCCGTGAAAGCCATCCGTCCCTCTGCGCCAGCCCCAGCACCGACAGCCGCTGCGCCAACGGCTGCTGAGCAGGAAGAAGGCCTGTTCCGCAAACTGGGCAAGAAGATCGCGTGCTTCTTCCGGGGTGAAGAACCGGAGCAGGAAGCCAGCCGCGACACTAACCGGAACCGGAGTGAAGAGCGTCGCAACCAGGCCCGCCAGGATCGCCGCAAATCCCGCGTTGCCCGCGATGACCAACGCACCGGCGGCAACCGCAGCGGCAATGATCGCCGTCAGGGTAGCCAGCAGAACCGTGGCGATGACAACCGCGGCCGCAATCGTGGTGGCCGTGGTGACGATCAGAATCGCGGTGAACGTGGTGGCCAGAACCGTTCCAACCGGGACGACCGCTCTGGCGACAGCAAGGGCAATGACAACCGCCGGGACAACCGCAAGGACTCCCAGGGCCGCGGCCAGAACCGGAACCGTCCCCAGCGTGACCAGAAAGGCCCGCAGGACAACCGGGAACAGCAGGAATCCCAGAAGGGACCTTCCAACGACAAGCAGGGCGGTGACGACAAGCAACGCAAACCACGCCGACAACGTAACCGGGACGGCTCGCCCGCCGAGACTCCGGCATCGACGCCAGCAGAACGCAAAGCGGAACGCAGCGAGAAGCACCAGAAAGATACCCAGCCGGAAAAAGCGGCTGACAAGACAGCTCCTGTGGACGCTAAAGCCAGTGAGTCGCGCGTAGATAAAGCCGAGCAACCGGCCGCAACAACGCCGGAAACCAAAACTGCGCCAGAGAGCCGCAAGCCTGAACAACAGGAAATGGCCGAGAAGCCGGAGACCAAAACCGAACAGGCCGAGCAGAAAGAGGCTCCCTCAGCAGAAGACAAGCCTGAAGCAAAGGATGAGAGCAGCCGCAAAGAGAAGTCTGACGGCCGCAAAGGCCGCAGCTCCGGCCGCCAGCGCAAGCCTCGCTCTGCGGATAGCGCCGAAAAATCCGGTACTACCGAAGACAAGGGTGACAAGGAGAGCTTGCCAGCAGAAGCCGAGCAGAAACAGGCCGCCAAGCCTCAGCGTACCGAGCAGGTCACCGCAACAGAAGCCGAGCAGCCTGCAGAAAAGGCCAGCGCCGAGCCTGCCAAAGCCGAAGACAAAGAACCGGTCAAGGCAGAGGCCAAGGCACCCCGGCAAGCCAAGGCTGACTCACCGAAGGCGTCTGAGCCGGAAACCGGCGCGGCTTCTGATCAGAAGGCTGCCGAGGATAAAGCCGACAAGGCGCCGGAACAGAAAGCCGAGGCCGCTAAAACCGAGCCTGAAGTAGATACGGCGCCCGAGAAGCAGGCCGGATCCAGCAGCGAAAAACCCGCTGACAAACCGGAGCAGCCTGCAGAGCCCGTAAAAGCCGAGCCAGCTCCAGCCAGCGAAAAGCCAGCGGAGCAGAAAGAAGAGACTCAGGAAGCCAGTGCATCGGAAGCTATCCCGGTGACTCCGGGCCGGGCCTATAATGACCCAAGAGAGGTCCGCAAGCGCCAACGCGCGGCCGAAGAAGCCAAAAAGGCAGAAGAGGCCAAGCAGGCCGGGAGCAACTGATCATGCTGAGCAACTCGGACATCGAAGCGCTGGAAGACATTCTGTTCGCCGAACCCTGGGGAGATCATGCCCTGGACTTTTTCGGGTTCCATGGCGTGGTGTGTGCCAGCGTGATCGGGCCGGTCAGCCTGAAGGCGGAAGACCTCTTCCGCCTTGCCACAGGCACAGATCAGTTGCCGGATACCGGCATTCCCGACACGTTTACCCATTGTGTAAATGAGCTTGCACGGGATATGGCCCACGCCCTGGATATGGGCCAGCCACTGGAGCTGCCGGAGCCAGAAGACGGCGACCCGATGAATGCTCTGGAAAACTGGTGTGCGGGCTTCGTCGATACCTTCCTCGAACATGAGGAGGCCTGGCTGCAAGCTGCGGATGAGGATGAAGTAGCTGACCTCATGGTGCCGATGCTGACACTGTCTGGCCTGTTTGAGGACGAGGACTTCCAGAAAGTCCGGAATGACGAGAAGCTGTCAGCCAAGATGGCAGAGGCCATCCCGGACTCGCTGACCGACCTCTACCTGTTGTTCCACGCGCCGGATTGAAGCCTCAGGCTTCAATCGGCTGCCGAAAATGATGCCAGACGGGCTCCAGCCCCTCTGGCATTTTCATTATGCGCCCCAGCTCACACCAGGGAGCTCCCGGGAAGTGAAAATCACTGCCCTGAGAGGCCCAGAGTTTTTCCCGCCGCGCCAGCTCGGCCACAAAACCCAGATCGCCACTGGACTGGCCCGACACTGACACCTCAATGCCCTGCCCTCCGGCACGGCCGAAATCCGCAGTTAATGCCCGTAAACGGGTTGCTGTGAGACGATATTTCCTGGGATGCGCCAGCACAGCAATCCCGCCGGCCGCCACGATCCATTGCACCACCTCCGGCAACTCCGGCCAACACGCCTTTACATCTCCTGGCTTGCCAGTTCCCAGATACCGTTTAAACGCGTGCGCCACCTTGGGCACAACACCGTCTTCCACCAGAACTTCGGCAAAATGCGGGCGCCCGGGCACGTCCCCTCCGGCCACTTTCGTCGCCCGCTCAAGAAGCTGGTCGACGTTCAGGCGGCTTAGCCTGTCGGCGATCATACGCGCCCGCTGCCAGCGGTTCTCGTTCTGGCGCTCAAGTGCGGCGAGAAACGCGGGATCACGTTCGTCAAAATCGAGCCCAACCACATGAATGGTATGACTGCGCCAGACACAGGAAAGCTCCACACCGTTAATCAGGGAGAGGCCGGAACCTGATGCCGCACTTCTCGCCACTTCAAGGCCAGCGATGGTGTCGTGATCGGTCAATGCCAGATGGCTAACCCCTTGCTCAACAGCTCTGGCTACCAGAGCCTCGGGAGACAGCGCGCCATCGGATGCCGTGCTATGGCAATGCAGATCAATGCACGTTCTGGAGTCTTGGGGTATAGTCACGAACATTCCTGAATAACGAAACGGGCACCAGTGTAGCAGCCTTCAGGCAGTGCCCCTAACCTCAGCTGATCGCAGATCGGAGAACTCATGTATTACGCCATCATCAGCGAAGACATTGCCAACAGCCTGCCCTTGCGCAAAGAAGCCCGACCCGCGCACCTGGCCCGGCTGGAACAGCTCAAGGCCGAAGGTCGGTTACTGGTAGCCGGCCCCCATCCCGCCATTGATTCGCCCGATCCTGGAGAAGCAGGCTTCAGTGGTAGCCTGGTCATCGCCGAGTTTGAATCGCTGGAGAAGGCTCAGGCCTGGGCCGATGCAGATCCCTACGTCGATGCCGGCGTGTATGAAAAGGTAATCGTCAAACCCTACAAGGTGGTGCTGCCCTGAACGCAGCCGCCGCCAGCATGAGCGGATTGTAACGCTGAGGTGCTTGAATAGCGGCCACCTTGTGACAGAATTGCGGGTTTAAATCATCAGTAATAACACTATCAGGGAACGTACTCCGTGACACCGCTCCGCCTCCTTTTCAGCCTTGTGCTTATTGTCAGCTCCGTTTCCGTTGCGCAGGCGCGCACCGTCTGGGTCGATGATCAGCTTTACCTGCCTGTGCGCTCGGGCGCTGGCAGCCAGTACCGGATCATCGAAAACGCGGTTCCCAGCGGAACGCCACTGGAAGTTCTCGAGACCGGTGAGAGCTATACCCGCGTACGCACCCCGAAAGGCACCGAAGGCTGGGTATCGAGCCAATACCTGAGCAATGAACCCATCGCCGCAGACCAACTACGAAGAGTCAGCCAGCAGCTGGATGCGGCACGGGCCGAGCTGACCGAAACACGGCAGCAACTGGCAACCGTTACCGAAGAACGAAATTCTCTGCAGAATGCCGAGAATAATCTTTCCAATCGGGCTGAAGACCTGCAAACTGAACTACAACGCATCAAGAATATTGCCGCTGACTCCATCAATCTTGAGCGTCGTAACCGTGAATTGCGCGAAGAAAACCAGAAACTGCGGAATGATCTGGAAGTACTGACAGCGGAAAACGAGCGTCTTGAGGCCAGCAAGGAATCTGATTTCATGCTTCTGGGCGCGGGCCTCGTGTTTGGCGGCGTACTGCTGGCCCTGATCATTCCCATGCTCAAACCGACAAGAAAAACCGACAACTGGGCGTAAAGGTGATGAAAGATTACTCTGAGAAGCGCGACTTCCATCGTATGCAGGTGAACAGCACCATCACGATTATCGGCAACGATGGTGAAACCCACACCGGTACCTGCCGGGATCTCAGTGCCGCCGGTATGCAAGTAGCAGTGGAACGACCGTTCAGGATTGGCGAAGAGCTGAGGACCCGAATGGAGTCCGCTGGGGATCAGTTCCCGCCCCTGGAGACGCTCGGTGAGGTGGTGCGTTGCGAGCCGGATGGTGATGGTTATCTGCTCGGAATCAACATCATAGAAGTGACCCAATAAAAAACGGCGGCCCAAAGGCCGCCGTTTTTGTCTGTGCCGAGGCCGCGGCTTAAACCAGCGGCTTCTCTGAGACGATGATGCCGTTGTTATCGGCATACACATACTGCCCGGGCTTGAACGTCACACCGTGGAATGTCACCGGGATATTCAGATCACCGATACCACGCTTTTCGGTCTTGCGCGGTACGGTACCCAGGGCCTGAACGCCCAGAGTAGTCTGTCCAATCTCATCTACATCACGGATGCAGCCATAGATGATCAGGCCAGCCCAGCCGTTTTCCGCGGCTTTCTCGGCCAGCATATCACCCAGCAGTGCATTGCGCTTGGACGCGCCACCGTCAACCACCATCACGCGGCCGTTACCGGGCAGCCCAACCTGCTCTTTAACCACTGAGTTGTCTTCAAAGCACTTCACGGTCACGATCTCACCGCCGAACTGGCGCACGCCACCGTAATTGTTGAAGCCAGGTTCGACCACCTGCACTTCCGGAAATTCGTCACACAGATCCGGAGTAATAATCTTGCTCACGTTGTCGCTCTCCTTTTCCCATTCCCAAGTGTTGGTGATCAGTCGATCTTCTCGTCGGCCAGGAAGAACCAGGTATCGAGTACCGAATCCGGGTTCAGAGACACAGTATCAATGCCCTCATCCATCAGCCACTTGGCCAGATCCGGATGATCTGACGGGCCCTGACCACAGATGCCGATATACTTACCGGTTTTCTTGCAGGCCTGGATAGCGTTGGACAAGAGCGCCTTCACCGCATCGTTACGCTCATCGAACAGGTGGGCAATGATACCGGAATCCCGGTCAAGACCGAGCGTCAGCTGAGTCAGATCGTTGGAACCGATGGAGAAGCCATCAAAGTGCTCCAGGAACTGCTCCGCCAGAATGGCATTGGCCGGCAGTTCACACATCATGATGACCCGCAGGCCGTTCTCACCGCGCTTCAGGCCGTTTTCCGCCAGCAGGTTCACCACCTGTTCGGCTTCGCCGACAGTCCGTACGAACGGCACCATCACTTCAACGTTGGTCAGGCCCATTTCATTACGGACCTTCTTCAGAGCCCGACACTCAAGCTCGAAACAGTCGCGGAAGGTATCGGAGATATAGCGCGATGCACCACGGAAGCCCAGCATCGGGTTTTCTTCGTCCGGCTCGTACAGGGTGCCACCAATCAGATTGGCGTACTCATTGGATTTGAAGTCGGACAAACGCACAATCACTTTCTTCGGAGCGAACGCCGCTGCCAGGGTGGAAATACCTTCCACCAGCTTGTCCACGTAGAAATCCACCGGTGAGGCATAGCCGGAAATGCGCTTTTCCACGGTCTGTTTGATGTCACGGGGCAGGCCATCGAAGTTCAACAGCGCTTTCGGGTGCACGCCGATCATCCGGTTAATGATGAACTCAAGGCGGGCCAGACCCACACCTTCATTGGGCAGCGCCTGGAAGTCAAAGGCGCGGTCCGGGTTACCCACGTTCATCATGATCTTGAACGGAATGTTGGGCATGGAGTCCACGGTATTCTCACGCAGCTCGAAGTCCAGAGCACCCTCGTAGATCATACCGGTGTCACCTTCGGCGCAGGAGACGGTCACGTCCTGACCATCCTTGAGCACCTCGGTGGCATCGCCACAGCCCACAACCGCCGGAATACCCAACTCCCGGGCAATAATGGCGGCGTGGCAGGTACGGCCGCCACGGTCGGTAACAATGGCCGAAGCCCGCTTCATCACCGGCTCCCAGTCCGGGTCGGTCATATCGGTGACGAGCACGTCGCCGGCCTGTACCCGGTCCATTTCGTTAATGCTGGTGATGATCTTCACCGGGCCACTGCCGATCTTGTGGCCGATACTGCGACCTTCCACCAGTACTTTGCCGGTTTCCTTCAGCAGGTAACGTTCCATCACATTGGCAGCTGCACGACTCTTGACCGTTTCCGGCCGGGCCTGAACGATGTAGATCTTGCCGTCATCACCATCTTTGGCCCACTCAATGTCCATCGGGCGCTGGTAATGCTTTTCAATAATCATGGCCTGCTTGGCCAGTTCTTCCACTTCCGCATCGGTGATGGAAAAACGATTACGGTCTTCCTGCTCTACCTTCACGGTTTCAACAAACTTACCTTCACCCGGTTCGGAATGGTAAACCATCTTGATGGCCTTGCTGCCGAGGTTACGGCGCAATACCGACGGACGTCCGGCTTCCAGGGTCGGCTTGTGTACGTAGAATTCGTCAGGGTTCACGGCACCCTGCACCACGGTTTCACCGAGGCCGTATGAGGAGGTAATAAACACAACATCGCGGAAACCGGACTCGGTATCCAGGGTGAACATAACACCGCTGGAAGCGGTTTCACTGCGAACCATCTTCTGGATACCGGCAGACAACGCTACCAGCTTGTGATCAAAACCATGGTGCACGCGATAGGAGATCGCCCGGTCATTGAACAGCGAGGCAAACACCTCTTTCACCGAGGTACGAACCTGCTCCAGGCCCACCACGTTCAGGAAGGTTTCCTGCTGGCCGGCGAAAGAGGCATCAGGAAGGTCCTCCGCGGTGGCGGAGGAACGCACCGCGACAGCCATCTGGTCATTACCGGCCTGAAGCTTGGCATAGGCTTCTTTCAAGGCGTTATCCAGCACTTCCGGAAACGCGGTGTCGATTACCCACTGGCGAATCTGGGAGCCAACCCGCGCCAGTTCGTTAACGTCGTTGACATCCAGGGCATCCAGGGCTTCGTCAATGCGGTCTTTCAGGCCGTCGGTGGCCAGGAATTCACGGTAAGCATGAGCAGTGGTAGCGAAACCGCCAGGGACGGTAACACCAGCATTGGCGAGATTACTGATCATTTCACCGAGGGAAGCATTCTTGCCTCCAACCCGGTCTACGTCGGACATTCCCAGGTGGTCAAACCAGATAATGTAATCTTCCAAAGCGTGTCTCCCTTGAGTCTGTGTAGCGCGGAGTCTCGAATCTGGCGTGTATGATACTGTAAGCTGCGGAAATTACCTAGGGAGGCAACCAAAGACTCCCGGGAACAAGTTCAAACCAGACCGGATACGACCATGAAAAGAACGGCGTTTTTTATCTCTGATGGCACTGGCCTTACGGCAGAAGCGCTCGGCCATGCCCTTTTGGCGCAGTTTGAAAAAATCGAGTTTGAGCGGGTTACCGTGCCCTATATCGACGATGAGGAGAAGGCCCGGGATCTTGTCAGCCGCATCAACAAAGCGTCGGAAATCGATGGGGAACGGCCGCTGGTATTCGACACCATCGTTAATGGCGGCATCAGGGAAATTATCAGCCGGGCAGACGGCTTTATGGTAGATATCTTCGGAACCTTCCTGAACCCTCTGGAGCAGGAACTCAACTCGTCGTCCTCCTACTCCGTAGGCAAATCCCACTCCATCAATAACGCGGGCAGCTACGAGCGCCGGATCCACGCAGTCAACTTCGCGCTGGACAATGACGACGGTGCCCGCACCCGGCATTACGATGAGGCCGACCTGATTCTGATCGGGGCATCCCGGAGCGGTAAAACGCCCACCTGCCTGTACCTGGCCCTGCAGTACGGCATCAAGGCCGCCAACTATCCGATTACCGAAGAAGATCTGGACGACCAGAAGATGCCCGCCGCGCTCCGGCCCCATAAGGAAAAACTGTTTGGCCTGACCATCGAACCGGAACGCCTTGCCACCATTCGTAACGAGCGCCGACCGAACTCCCGCTACTCATCGCTGCAGCAATGCATGCATGAGATTGAAGAAATCGAATTAATGTACAAGCGGGAGCGGATTCCCTATCTGAATACTACGGCGTATTCCGTTGAGGAAATCTCGACCAGAATCATGGTGACAACGGGCCTGAAGCGGCACCGCTGAGGCAGGAAACCCGGCAGAGAGCCAATGGCCCTCTGCCGGTCAGATCAAAGTTCCTGAATGTCCATGCCAAGCCCTTCCACAACCGCACGGTTGTCGGGGCTTGTCACGACGGCCACATTGGCCTTTTCAGGCGCAAGCCAGGTCTTGGCCACGCGCTGAAGCTCGTCCAGAGTGACACCAAGAACCCTCTCACGGAAACGTGCGCGCTGCTCCGGCGTACGCCCGAACAGCCTGTTGTGGTAAGCATGGCGAGCCGCTCCGGCTGGCGAGCGGGGGCGGTCGAGTTGGCCGATCACACCCAGGATAGCCTCTTCCAGAGCCTGGTGCTCATGCGCTTCGCTGTATAACCAGTTCAGCGCTGCATCGAAGTCATCCAGGGTTTCCGCAAGGCGGGGATCGCGATAGGAAAAGAACCGGAAAACACCATTCACGCTGTCCTGGCCGGCGCCACCACCGTAGGCCCCGCCTTTTTCACGGATGGCCCGGTGCAGATAACCATTCCGGAGAAAGCCTCCCAGTACCGTCAGCGCAGCCGCATCGGGATGATCCACCGCAACCGACGGGTAGGCTTTGGCACAGAAATTGACCTGGGTAGATGTCAGCCAGGCCTCCCGGGTGTTGTAGCTGACCGGCTCCATGGACCAGTTACCCTCACCCTCTGCAGACACTCCGCTCCAGCAAGTGCCCAACTCATCCAGCATGGGCGACAACTGGTCGTTCTCACCAATCAGCAGGAACTGGCGGTTCTGGCTGCGAATACGGTTGTGCAGCGCGGCCAGCTTGCCACAGAAATCGGCCAGGCCGGCTTCATCTTTGAGCTGCTGATCAAGCTCCTTAGTACCACGAATTCCAGCCAGACCACCCAGACGGTACGACAACCAGGCACCGGAACTGACGCCCTGAGCCGCTGCGCCCATGGCCAGGGCATGCCCGCTGCCCGTCACCGCCTGCTCACGGCGAGCCCTGATCTGGGCAATGATCTCACGAACACGCTCTTTTTCGTCAAAACGGGCCCCGGTGTAGACATCCTTCAGCAGGCGGGTCAGCGCTTTGCTGTTGCGGCTCAGCGCCTTGCCACTGAAAATCAGATAGCCGGTCATGGCCTGAACATCATCAATCTGCCCCTTGGCAGTAAAAGAAGCGCCGATGCCGCCAGATTCCGCAGAAATACGATCCTGCATTTGCAAGTAATCCAGCTCTCCACACCCCACTTCGGAAATCAGAGTGGTGTAATAAGGCAACAGCAACAGTTCGTCTTTGCTCAGAGCCGGCAGCGGTAGCACCACCTGCTGATACACCAGGCCATTAGTGCCTCGGGAATAAACGGTCGCACCGGTTTCGGCATCGTACCGTCCCTCCGGCTCCGGCATCTGCAGCGGCACATCATCCAGCCCAACCTTGGGCAGTATGGAATCATCATCCTTGCGCATCTGGCGCTCTTCCAGTGCTTGGGCACGCTGCACAATATGGCTGATATCATCGTCGGACAGCTCCGCCTTGCGCCGGGCAAGGGCTTCCTTGATGGCCTGCTGACGACGGCCTTCGAGTTTTTCATCCGGGCGCAAGGTCAGGGTTACCCGGTGCGGGTTCTCCAGCAACTTGCGCCGGATCAGCCCGGGCACATACTCGGGATCCTTGATCTTTTCCCTCAATGTCGCCAATACCGGCTCGAGATCCAGCAGTTCCACCGGATCACCACCATGAACCATGGGGGCAATCGCGCTCATGATCAGTTGCAAGCCGTAGGGGAACTGGTCTCCGGCAATCTCCCGCTGGTGCAGTTCCAACTGATGCAGGATGGCCTCGAGGCGCTCCTGGCTGACACCGTCATCCACCACCTTCTGCAGCGTAGACTCAATCAGCTGTTCCAGATCCGCCCTGCGCTCCGGCTCGCTGCCCTCAATACCGCAAACGAAGGTCATTTCCCGGTTGGAATCCTCCAGCCCGCACATGGGAGACGGCGCATGGCCCAGGTCTGTGGTTTCCAGCGCCCGCATCAACGGCGATGCGCTGTTTTCCAGCAAGACGGCAGACAATAACTGGCCTTCAAGATTTTCCTGCAGGTCGAAGCTGTGGCCCAGCAACCACCCCATCACAATGTGGGTCTTGTTGTCGGTGCTCTCACCTTCATTTACCGCATAGCCCTGCTCTACCCGGACCGGCGCGAACATGCGCTTCTCGTCTTTCACCGGCAGTTCAATATCCAGCCGATCGAACCGTTTCAGCGCCAGCTCTTCAAACTTCTCGTGGTGTTCCCGGGCCGGGATATTGCCGTAGGTCGCAAAAATCGCATTGCTCGGGTGGTAGTGGTGGCGATAGAACCTCACCAGGTCGTCATAACTCAGATCGACAATATGGTCCGGCTCGCCGCCGCTGTTGTAGTGATAAGTCGTGGTCGGGAACAGATGGCTGGTCAGGTTCTGCCAGAGCTGGGAGGTAGGTGCGCTCATCGCCCCTTTCATCTCGTTGTAGACCACACCCCGGTAGACCAGGTCGCTGGATGGGTCATCCGGCTTGTCAAATTCCAGGCGATGACCTTCCTGTGCAAAATCCAGCGGGTCCAGCTTGGAGAAGAACACGGAATCCAGGTACACCGACAGCAGATTATCGAAGTCCTTGCGGTTCATGCTGGCAAAGGGATAAGCAGTCCAGTCGCTGCTGGTGAACGCGTTCATGAAAGTGTTCAGGGAGCGGCGAATCATCATGAAGAACGGATCACGCACCGGGTAACGCTCACTGCCGCACAGGGCGGTATGCTCCAGGATGTGGGCGACACCGGTCGAATCCATCGGGAACGTGCGCAAAGCAACGAAGAATACGTTCTCGTCGTTATCCGCCGCCAGGTGAAGATGGCGTGCACCGGTCTTTTTATGGCGATACTCCTCAACCTCAAGGTTCAGGGTGCCGATCCGGTGACTGCGAAGTTTCTCAAAAGCCGGATGGATTGCGTTGTCAGTCACTGCAGCCATTAAAAAATCCTGTGTATAGAACAATTGGAGAATTACAGGGTAACACGTAGTATCGGATATCATGCACGGAACGGACTCAACAAGGTAGCCTGCCAATCCATGACAGACCGCAGCCCAGACAAATCCCACATCGACGCCCCTGAAGTTGCCGCCTGGTGGGCCGAACGACGCCAGTATCTCGAGCGAATCCGCAAAGTTCCCGAGATTCGACAGCGATTCTGGCGGGAAGTTGCTATCTACCTGTTACGGCGTGTGCTGTGGTCTTACGGCTTCTTCCCCATCTTCATTGCCTTCTGGCTGCCCTTTGTCCTGGCCAGCTTCAACCCGGTAGTCATGGCCGGTGACCTGATCCCGATGCTGCAGGAGTTCGTCAACTCGAATCCGGAGGAACAGGCCACGACCATCAGCACCCTGACGATCGCCTGGCTGTCGATCGGCTCCTTTTTCCTGATATTCGATTTTGTTCTGACCCCGTTCCGGTCTCCCTATCAATATGAAGCCGATGTTTACATGAAGTCCTGGGAGCAACTTAACCATGATCGGCTTCCGGACAAAATGTGATACGACCGGCATTCTGATCAAGTTCAGACACTTTCTGTTACATAACGTTGCAGACAGTGGTTAAGATGAACCCATAACAAAGCATCCGGAACACTTGGATCAAGAGGTTTTGTCATGGTCGATTTCAGGCCGCTGCTGTTCATCAATGCACTTGCGCTCATGCTTCTGGTTACTGCCGGATTCGCATCGGTTCGCAAGGATCTGGATACCACCGACCCCACAGCTCCGGCTCTGGCGCAAACCGTGGAGCATGCCACCGCGCCGGAAACCTCAGCCGCGAAAACACCCACAACCCGGATTGAAGCCGAAACACCCGCACCTGTGGCTGAAGAGCCGCTGTTTGCTGATACCCGCGAGACACCATTGGCAGACACTCCGGAGACGCCGCAGCCCGTCGACAACGCGCTTCCGGCCACCGGCGAACAGACCGAAACAGCAGCAAACAGCGAACCGTTCACCGTTGAACCAATGCCCGAAAACCCGGAAATGCTGGCCATGGCCGAACCAGTTTCGGTTATGCGTTCCCAACGCGACGTGCCGGAGACGAAACCCGCGCCCGAGCCTCCGAAAACCGGCACCCTGGTGTTACGCTCCAACGTGGTGGGCGATCAGGTTACGATCAACGGTAAATCCTATGGCGCCACCCGCCTGGACCTGGAGCTGGACCCCGGCCTCTATGACATCACCATCGAAAAGCCCGGATACCAGTCCTGGAGCAATTCAGTGGCACTGGAAGCCGGCGACGAACTCACGCTGGTCGGCAAACTGGAAGCCTTCACCACCGTAAACTACAGGAATGGTGAATGGCGCGGCGGCATCACCACTGGTGATGGCACCTGGGAAGATAGCTCCGGCCTGCGTTATGAAGGCCACTTCGTGGACGCCGAGTTTGATGGTTCCGGTACCGCCTGGTACTCCGATGGAAGCCGCTACGAGGGCGACTGGAAACGGGGCGAACGGCACGGTGAGGGGCGCTGGCGCTCCGCAGACGGCACGACTTATACCGGCCAGTTCCAGAACGATCAGTTCCACGGCAAGGGCACGCTTACCCTGGCCAACGGCGACATATTGACCGGAAACTGGGAGCAGGGCCGTATGAATGGCCATGGTTCCCTGACCACCGCCGATGGCATGCTGTACGTTGGCGGCTTTCGGAATGATGAATTCCACGGCCAGGGCGCCCTCACCTACCCGGACGGACGCTCCTACGAAGGCGAATTCTCCAACGGCGAATTTCATGGCAAGGGCTCGGAAGTCTTTGCTGACGGAAAGAAATACGATGGCCAGTACATGGAAGGCAAGTTCCACGGCAAAGGCCTGCTGCGCAACCCTAACGGCAGCTCCATCGAGGCCACTTTCCGCCATGGCGAACCCTATGGACAGGTTCGCCTGACAACCGCGGCCGGCGAAGTGTTTACCGCCCGCACCACGGAACCCGGTGTCTGTTATCGGGAAAAGAGTTATCGGGCAACCCAGTGCCCGCAACTGGAAGGCTGGTAATCACCCGGTCGCAGCACCCACGCGTTTGCAGTAACAGGTTGAGGTAGTGACATGGCAATCAAAAATGCTCTGCTGGTGGACGACTCCAAAGTTGCCAGGTTTGCGCTAAGCAAACTGCTCGAGAGTCGGGACATGGAAGTGAACATGGCGGGATCAGCAGAAGAAGCGCTGGATTTCCTGAAGAGCCACGACCGGCCAGACGTGATCTTTATGGATCACCTGATGCCCGGCATGAATGGCGTGGAAGCCACCAAGGCCATCAAGAACAACCCGGAAACGGCCGGCATTCCGATCATCATGTGTACCTCCAAGAAATCCTCTTCCTTTATGGAGGAAGCGCGCAACTTTGGTGTCTACAACATCCTTACCAAGCCGCCTCACAACGAAGGTCTCAACCTGATGCTGGAGCAGTTGGCCAGTGACGTCGAGCAGGGGAACGTGCCAGAAGCACCTGTTGAAATGAACGGCCATGACCTGCGCGAGTCAGATGACGAACCCATGGACTTTCCGGAGGATGCCTCTGTGCAACTGTCGCCAAAAGCAGAAAGCGGCCTGAACGGCCAAAGCGCCCCGAATGTGGTGCCTCTGACCAGCGACCTGATTGAGCAGATTGCCCGCTCGGCGGTCAAGACTCATATCAACAACCGGCTGCATGAACTGCTCAGCTCCCTTTTCGACGAACAGTTCGATCACCTCAAGCGTGCGCTGGACGAAACCCGCAGCAGGCAGGAAGCCACTATCGAGGAGCGCCTGGAGTCACTCAGCAAGATGCTGGATGAACGCACCCGCAACCTGCGCGACGAAGTGGCTGCCGAAGTTAACCTGAACCTGGGTCGCGAGCTTACTTCCCTGAAAAAAGAACTCTCCAAAAACGCCGGATTCACCTCCGAGCATATGGCAGAGCTGAAGGACCACATCACCAGCGTACAGACCATCGACACCGAGTTCTGGCAAACCCTGCAGTCGGAAGCCATTCAGCAGGCCCACGAGATTTCCCGGGAGACCGCCGAGGACATTGCCCAGCGCACCATCGATCTGTACGTGTCTCAGCAGCGCTCGGCCAACTCGCGCATCTATACCGTTGGCTTGGCCATCAGTCTGGGTATTTTCAGCGTAGGAATCGCCTGGTTATCCGGCCTGTTCGGCTAATTGCCCACGGACCTGCTGCCAGTCCTGAGGGGTGTCAACGTCCTGTTGCACCCCGGCTATTTCAACCGGACGGGTTCCGGCCCGGTTCAGAACCACCCCCGCCCCCGCATCGCCCTTAAGCAATAACAGATCTCCCCAGAGCGATTTCGGAATCCAGGCTGGCACGCCTACCCGCTTGCCATAACTGGCTGCCCAGGGCACCTCTGGCTTCCGCCGGGCGTTTGCGGACAGCCGTCTGAGCCCTTCGGTATCCAGTAAGGGCTGGTCTGCCAACAGCACAAACACACCCAAAGCAGCGGGAGAAAGCGCCTGCAGGCCGGCAATCAACGACGTCGACAAGCCCTCCCGCCAACGCTCGTTAACCACCCAGTGCGCCGGTTGCCGATTGCAGCGAAAGCGCACCAGAGGGTAGCCTGCGCCCGCAACCACCCACGTCTGCGCCGATAGCTGCCGCGCCTGACTAATGGCGTGCCCCAGCAATGAATCGCCACCTGGCAGTTTCAAGGCCTGCTTGTAACACCCCATTCGTCTCGCTTGGCCGGCTGCCAGCACCAATGCCGGAAACTGCGGATCCTTGATGCTATGATTCGCGTTTATGATGCGCCCCCTGAAACTGCTGAATGCAGCGATTTTTGCTAGAATTCCGCCATCATGCAACCTGACCACGCCGGACCCTCCATGAACCATCTCTTTGTCGACAACCTCACTGTGATTGATTTCGCCTATCTGGATCCCGCTCGAGGCCTGGTTGGCGAAAGCTGGATTGCCGATGTGGTGCTGGGAGGAGAACTGGACGAACAGGGTATGGTCTTTGACTTCAGCAACGTCAAGCGCACCATCAAAAGGGTGATTGACGAACGCGTTGACCACCGGTTGGTGATTCCCCGCGGATACGAAGGCCTGCAATGGAGCGAGGACGCGCCCAACACTTTCCGCTGGGCACTCTCTGGCGGCGGTCACATCGAGCACAGCTCGCCGGACGAAGCCGTTGTCTGGCTGTCCTCGGACCGGGTCGTCCCGTCTGCCGTGGCCGCCCTGCTGGAAAAAGAGCTTAAAGCCGTTCTGCCCGGCAATGTCACCTCCGTCGACATCAACCTGCGCGAAGAAGTCATCGAAGGCGCTTACTACCACTATGTTCACGGCCTGAAAAAGCACCTGGGCAACTGCCAGCGCATTGCCCATGGGCATCGCTCCCCGATACGCATTGACCGCAACGGACACCGGGCCTATGACCTGGAAGAACGCTGGGCGAAGCTCTGGCAGGATATCTATGTGGGCACGGAAGAAGACGTGGCTCGCCGGTTCGTGGGCGAGGATGGCATTGGCTATATCACCTTCGAGTATGAAGCCAACCAGGGTGAGTTTGCCCTGACACTGCCGGAGCACCGGGTGTACATGCTGGAAACGGACACAACCGTAGAGCTGATTGCCGCCCACATTGCGGAAAAACTGAAAGCGGAGTTCTCCGGAGAGGAAATTCGGGTAAAAGCCTACGAGGGAGTGGGCAAAGGCGCCATTGCCATACGAGCCTGAACCGACCATCCGGGATTGGCGCCCTAAACGGCGCGAATCCCGCTGCTCATTCGTTCAGACACAAAAAAACCGCCCGAAGGCGGTTTTTTTGATGGCTATCCGGTGGACTAAACCGTCAAGCCTAATTGGCGTCCCCTAGGGGGTTCGAACCCCTGTTGCCGCCGTGAAAGGGCGGAGTCCTAGGCCACTAGACGAAGGGGACTAGAAATTGGTGGAGCCAAGCGGGATCGAACCGCTGACCTCAACACTGCCAGTGTTGCGCTCTCCCAGCTGAGCTATGGCCCCTCAACGGATGCGTATATTAAGGATCCGCCCTTGGGGCGTCAACACCCGATTCCGCTTTTTTTAAAGTTTTTTGAACATCCCTGTTCTCATCGTTCAATTAACCAACAAACCGCTCATCAAACACCCAGAGCAGCGTATTCCTTCTCTACTTTTTTGGTTTCTTTCTTGGAAAAGCCACCCATAACCTCAAGGGCATGACGCAAACGGGAGCGGGTCATGTCCGGGCCAAGCAACGCCATGGAGTCCATCACTGACCAGGAATTGGGCGTTCCGGCAATGGCCACAAAGATCGAGAACATGAAATCGCCCATCTTCAGGTCCATGGCTTTCGCCAACGCCTTGATGTCGGCAAAGATGGTGTCCTTGCTCCAGTGGCGCTGAGCTTCCAGCTTCCAAAGGGCGAACTGCAGCACCCGTTTGACCTGGCTCTCATCCAGCTTGTTATGGGCAAAGTCCTCCGGTTTCAGATTCAGCATGCCGCTGAACATGAACTGGGCCATTGGCGCCACATCGGAAAACACTTCCGCCCTACCCTTGATATGGGGCACCAGGGCTTTCAAGTCGTCCAGGTTAAACCACCACTGTTGCATCCGCGCCATGAACTGCTCGTCGCTCAGCTCCTCACGAATCCACTGGCCGTTGAGCCAACGCAGTTTTTCCACGTCAAACACGGGGCCACCCAGGGACACGCGCTGGATATCAAAGTTCTCGATCATCTCATCCAGAGTGAATTTCTCACGCTCGTCCGGCATGGACCAGCCCATACGACCCAGGTAGTTGGTCACAGCCTCTGGCAAGAAGCCCATACGCTCGTAAAAGTTGATACTGGTCGGGTTCTTGCGCTTCGACAGCTTGCTCTTGTCAGGGTTACGCAGCAGCGGGAGGTGACACAGCTCTGGCATATCCCAGCCAAAGTACTGATACAGCAGCTTGTGCTTGGGCGCAGAATTGATCCATTCCTCACCTCTCAGCACGTGGGTAATGCCCATCAAATGGTCATCAACAACATTGGCCAGGTGATAGGTCGGCATCCCATCAGACTTCAAGAGGATCTGGCAGTCCACCTGAGCCCAATCGATCTCAATGGTACCCCGGAGCATATCCTGAATTTCACACACGCCTTCATCGGGCACTTTCATGCGGATAACGTACGGATCACCCGCATCCAGACGGCGCTTCACCTCGTCTTCCGGCAACTCCAGATCGCCCTTGATGCCAGGATTCAGGCCCTGAGCCTTACGCTCTTCACGGATGGCATCCAGCTCTTCCGGTGTACGGAAGCAATAGAACGCATGACCAGCGGTGACCAGGTCCTCGGCATACTGACCGTACATGTGCTTGCGCTCAGACTGGCGATACGGGCCGTGGGGGCCGCCAACGTCGGGACCCTCGTCCCAATTCAGACCCAGCCACCGCAACGCTGTCAGAATATCCTGCTCGGATTCAGCGGTACTGCGGGCCTGATCGGTGTCTTCGATGCGCAAAATGAACTGGCCGCCGTGCTGACGGGCAAAGCACAGGTTAAACAGGGCCACGTAGGCGGTACCAACGTGTGGATCGCCGGTGGGCGACGGGGCAATTCGGGTGCGTACTGTCATGAAACCATCCTGAAAATAAGTGGCCGATTTATAAAGGGCGCATTATAGCGGCCATCCTGAGGTTTCGCATGGGCGGCTTTTGCATCCCCGACACAAGCTGTTATATTATAACGTTTCACGTACACGCAGGATTCGATACACCATGCCACAGAATGTCACCCGCCTGGCCCTTGCACTCTCAGCCCTGGCTATAGCAACACCCGCCGCCGCAACCAATGTGGTTGCGTCCATTAAACCTGTCGAACTTCTGGTCAAAGCTGTCGCGGGTGACAGCGTGGAGGTATCAACGCTGGTACCACCCGGCTCCAGCCCCCATAACTACAGCATGAAGCCCTCTCAGCGGCGTGCCCTGGAACAGGCGGATGTCATCTTCTGGGTCGGCCCGGATATGGAAACCTTCCTCAACCGTCTGCTCGGTGGCAAGGAATTCGCTGGCCGGTCGGTGGCTTTCCTGGAAAGCGAAGGCGCTGAATCTGAGCACGACGAGCATCATGATGAGCACAACCATGAGCCTGAGCATGAAGAGCACGATGATCACGGGCATCATGACGAACCCGATGTCCATCACCACGATCACGGCGACGGCGAAGACCCACATATATGGGTAGACCCGATGCTGGCACTGGACATGGCGAAAGACATCCGGAATGTACTGAGCGAACTTGAGGGCGTAAACCCCGAGGAACTGAATGCCAACCTGGAGCGTTTTCAAACCGAACTGCTCAACAAAGAGCAGAGTATTCGAGCGAGCTTTGCCGGCCTGGATGACATCAGCCTGTTCGCCTATCACGATGCCTTTACCCGCTACGCCGAGCACTATGGGCTGACGCTGGAAGGCGTTCTGACCCTGAACCCGGAACTTTCCCCTGGCGCCCGACACATCGCCGATGTTCAGGCCAAGCTCGAAGCTGCCAATCACCCGTGCCTGCTGACCGAGCCCCAATTCAACCGCCAGTGGTGGCGTTCCATTACCGAAGGACTGAACGTCACCTTCAGCACCTGGGACCCGCTGGCAACCGACATTGAATCGACACCGGCAGGCTACATCGAGTTTCAGCAATCTGTGGCCGATGCGGTTCTCAAGTGCTTACCAGAGCAGGCTCAGTAGCACCGGAATAGAGACCATCGCCAACAGGGTTTGCCCGCTGATGATCCCTGCCATCAGCGGCGCATCCCCGCCAAGCTGGCGCGCCAGAATGTAGGCCGACGTGGCAGTAGGCAAGGCCGCCAACAGCACCGCCACTTGCACCAGCAGCCCCTCCAGCCCGAGCATCCAGGCCAGGCCTGCGGTCATCAGTGGAAACGCCACCAGTTTAAGAGCCGAGGAGACAATAAACGGAACCGAACCGCCACGCAGGGCACTGAGCTGCAAACCAGCCCCCACGCACATCAGCCCCATCGGCAGCGCCAGATTACTCAACGGCTCCAGTATGCCCGCCAGCAAGGGATGAAACCCTACCTGAAAATAGCTCCAGAGCACGCCAATGACCGAACCGACGATCAACGGGTTGGTGACAATCGCCCGAATCACCGCCGCCAGATTGATTTGCTCTCGCCCTGCTACCAGAGCGAACATCAGAATACACAGCAGGTTCAACAACGGCACCATAATGGCCACGGCGATAGCCGTGAGCGAGAGCCCATCATCCCCCAGGAGCATGCCACCCGCGGCCAGACCCACGTAGGAATTGAAACGAATCGCACCCTGGTATACCGATGAAAACACCGGACCAGACCAGCCCCAGAGCCACTGTGCAGCCACCAGCACCAGCGTCATCGCCAGCAGCATGGCGATAATCAGCATCGCCGTATCACCGTAGGCGGAAGGAGGCAGCCGGGCCTGCCCAAGCTTGAACACCAGCATGGCAGGAAACAGTACGTAATAGGTGAAGCGCTCTGCACGGGGCCAGAAATCACCTCCGGGAAAGTCCACGCGGCGCAAGCCATGGCCCAACATGATCAGCACGAAGACAGGAATCAAAGCCTGAACCACCATTGGCATCACCACCTCCCGACTACCAGACACCAGCCCGTTCACAGGTGCAAGACACTAGCACAGATCTTCGGCAAGTTCGCAGTTGCCATTTTGCTCACCCGGGGTTAGATTCAGAGCTTCTTCAACTCTAAAGGCGAAGTGCAATTCCCGTGAACATTCTGCGTTCAGGCAATTACACGATATCTCTGGCACTGCGGTCCTCCTTCGGGAACACCGGCAGGGCTGCCATCCGCCTCTGATTTCGCTGAATCCACTCTCTTCCCCGTCCGGATTCAGCGCCTAACCAACAATCGATTGTTTACCTGGAGATTGCTATGGCTGAATTGCCACCTATCACTGTTGCAGAAGAAGATTATAACCGTCTCAGCACCTTGCTTGAGCGGGTCGCCGGCCAGTCTGATGTGGCCGATGGGCTGGAAGACGAACTCAGCCGTGCCGACATGAAGCCTCTGGCCGACATGCCAGAGGGCGTGGTAACCATGAACTCACGAGTGCGCTTCCTGAACGAAGACACCGGCGAGGAGCAAGAAGTGGCGTTGGTATACCCCCATGAAGTAGGCGACGCCGATCACAAAGTCTCGATACTGGCACCGGCCGGTGCCGCCATGCTGGGGCTGAGCATTGGCAGCAGCATCGAATGGCCCATGAAAGGCCGCAAGCCCATCCACCTGAAAGTGATCGGTGTTACCCGAAACCCATAAGCACTTTCCTTTACAAATATCAGGACTTGATATTTCTCCAAAGGCAGAACGGCCTCCGGTGGTAGCATTTCATCAATGCTAACCGACAGATCAGGAGGCCGTATGGCAGAGCAGCACCACGAAGACTGGGATCCCAGATCAGCCGAGGTTCAGACGGACCAGATCCGCGCCTACGATGCCATGCGCAAGGAATGCCCGGTAGCCTGGAGTGATTACCAGCAGTGGACGTTGTTTCGCCATGCCGATGTCATGCGGGCACTGGAGGATCATCACACCTTCAGTAACGCCGTCTCCGCGCACCTGTCCGTACCGAATGGCATGGACCCGCCGGAACACACCCCTTACCGCAAGGCCATCGAACCCTATTTTGCCCCCGAGCCCATGGCACGCTTTGAACCGGTATGCCGGGATGTGGCCCGGGCGCTGGTGCAATCCCTGAACAAAAACAAGCCGCTGGATGTGGTCAACACTCTAAGCCGCCCCTTTGCACTACAGATTCAGTGCGCGTTTATGGGCTGGCCGGATAGCCTGCATCAACCGCTGGCCGAGTGGGTGATGAAGAATCACCGAGCAACCCTGGCCCGCGACCGTTCCGCCATGGCCGACGTTGCTGAAGAATTTGACGGGTACATCCGCGACCTTCTGAACTCACGGCGCCGGACCCGGGAGCCCGCACCAGATGATGTCACCACCCGACTAATGCGCGAGCAAATCGATGGCCAACCCATGACCGACGAAGAGCTGGTCAGTCTCTTGCGCAACTGGACAGTCGGAGAACTGGCCACCATTTCAGCCAGCATTTCCATACTGACCCACTATCTGGCCCATCATCCCGAGCTTCTTAATGACCTTAAGGCCGCCCCGGAGCAGCTCTCCGATGCTATTGACGAAATCCTGCGAATGGACGCCCCACTCATTTCCAATCGCCGACTAACCACCCGAGAGGTCAAAATAGACGGCAGAACCATTCCCGCCGGCGCGAAAATCACCCTTCTTTGGGCATCCGCCAACCGGGACGAAGTCGCTTTCGGCAACCCGGATCAGTTCTGCCCACGTCAGAACGCAGCCAGGAACCTGCTCTATGGCGCCGGCATCCATGTCTGTCCCGGCGCCCCCCTTGCACGAATGGAACTCAGGATCTTCATGGAGGAGTTGCTGAAGCAGATCGAAGCTATCGAGCAGGCTGACGGCGAACAGCCTGAGCGGGCGATGTTTCCCACGGGTGGATTTAACTATCTGCCACTGGTGTTCCGCTGATAGCTTTCTCCAGAAAAAACAAAAGCCGCAGCGGAGAACCTCCGGTGCGGCTTTATATTGCGACGGGATCAGTCTTCGATAAACACCAGGCTTTCGTCGGACCCCGCGGCTTCAAGACGCCCGAGAGGCTGCAGATCCAGACCATGCTTTCGGGCGAGGGCCTCAAAGGCTTCCCGGCTCTTTTCGGCCACGCTAACCATCAAGCCACCGCTGGTTTGCGGATCACAGAACAACAGTTTGTCGGCGTCGGTCATACCGGAAATCGCCTTGCCGAACGCCGCCGCGTTGCGGTGGGTGCCACCAGGGATGCAATCGGCATCAATATATGGCTTCAGGTTTGGCAGCACAGGCACAGCCTTGCGACTTACCGTTGCCTTCAAGCCGCTGCCCCGGCAGATTTCCAGCAAGTGCCCGGCAAGACCAAAGCCGGTTACATCGGTCATGGCATTGACACCATCCACCTCAGCAAACACTTCGCCAACCTTATTGAGGGTCGCCATGTTCTCCACCGCCACGGCGAGGTCTTCAGGAGTAACCTTACCTTTCTTGGAAGCACTGGTGAGAATACCGACGCCCAGTGGCTTGGTGAGATACAGCAAATCGCCCGCTTGAGCGGTATCGTTTCGGATAATACGGTCAACAGCCACCTGGCCAGTCACCGCCAGCCCGAAAATCGGCTCCGGTGAGTCGATGCTGTGGCCACCGGCCAGGGCGATACCTGCCTCGGCACACACGGCACGCCCACCATCGATTACCTTGGCGGCAATTTCCGGTTCCAGCTCATTGACCGGCCAGCCCAGAATGGCAATAGCCATCACGGGCTTTCCGCCCATGGCATAGACATCGCTGATGGCATTGGTGGCAGCAATACGGCCGAAATCGAACGGGTCGTCCACCACCGGCATAAAGAAATCGGTGGTGCTGATAATGCCAAGGCCGTTACCCACATCGGCAACCGCAGCATCGTCTCGGCTGCTGTTGCCCACCAGCAGTCGCGGATCGTGAAATTCGGGAGCATCAGTGTGAAGGATGCGGTCCAGAACGTCCGGAGCAATCTTGCAGCCACATCCGGCACCGTGGCTGAACTGGGTCAATTTGATCGACAAAGCGTCTTCCTTCTTTCGGTTGAGCAACTCGGTTATCGTCAGGATACGCAACAGTCTACAATGCAGCTCACTCTCCGGCCACCAAATGCGTAGGAACCACCATGACCACCCCGAACAACCAAGGCCCCGCGACTCGCATCATCCACAATCGCCGCCATAAGGATGCCTTCGGCAGCCCCTACTCGCCGGTTTACAACACCACCACCTACCGGTTTGAAAACACGGCAGACTTGCTGGATGTGATTGAGGGGCGAAGCGACGGTAACCTGTACACTCGCTGGGGCACCAACCCGAGCATCCAGGAACTGGAACAGGGACTGGCCGGGCTCGAAAATGCTGAAGCAGCATTGGGGTTTGCCTCCGGCATGGCGGCAATTTCGGCAACCCTGCTGGCCCATGGCCGTAATGGGATTGTGTGCGTAGGCGATCTTTATGGGGGCACACAGGAACTACTGAAGAATCACTGCCAGGCGCTGGGCATTCCAGTGACCTTCCTGTTCCGTGAAGAGCAGAACCAACTGGCGGAAACACTGAACGAACCGGGCAAGCTGGTCTATTTCGAAACCCCGGCCAACCCGAACATGGCGATCCTGGACATTCGCGCCATCGCTGAAACGGCCCACCAGCACGGCGCACTGGTGGCGGTGGACAATACGTTCGCTAGCCCCATCAACCAGAAACCGCTGGAACTGGGCGCAGACCTCGTCTTGCACAGCGCCACAAAATACCTGGGTGGCCACAGCGACCTGACCGCCGGTGCCCTGATGACCTCTGCAAGCCTGGCAAAACCCGTGGTCGCCTGGCGCAAGAACCTGGGCCAGCTGATTGCCCCGGAAACCGCCGCCCTGCTCTCCCGCAGCTTGCGCACACTGCCATTACGAGTGCGCCAACACAACGAGAACGCCATGGCAGTCGCTCAAGCGATGGAACAACATCCGAAAGTCACCAAAGTACACTACCCCGGCCTGCCTTCCTTCGAAGGCCACGACCTGGCCAAACAGCAGATGACCGGCTTCGGCGGTATGCTCAGTATTGAAGTGGACGGTGGCCAGCAGGCAGCCGAAAAAGTGGCGGACTCCCTGAAAGTCTTCCTGCTTGCCACCAGCCTGGGCGGAGTAGAAAGCCTGGTGAGCCAACCGAGCGCCACCAGCCATCACGGCCTGAGCCGGGAAGAGCGCCTCAAACGGGGCATTGGCGATGGCATGCTGCGCCTGTCAGTGGGGCTGGAAGATGCGGAAGACCTGATCGCCGACCTTAATCAGGCACTCTCCTGAGGTTTGGATCGCTTCAGCGGCTGACCAGAAAGTCAGCAAACTTGCGGGTAAGCGCGCCAGGCAAAAGCTTGTTCGTGAACCAAAGCCCCCTGGCCCGCCAACCCGGAATAATCATAAACCGACGGCGATCGATACCTTTGCGGATCTGCGCCACGGCAACATTCAAAGGCAAGGTGCCGGCCATCAACTTCAGCGCTTCGGTTTGCCTGGGGCGATTCAAGCGCTCCGCCTCTACCATCGGCGTTTCCACTTCCGGAGGGCACACCACAGAGACATCAATGCCTCGCGTTGCCAGCTCGATGCGCAACACCTCAGCTAACCCCACCACTCCGTATTTGGAAGCACAATAAGCCGCGTAGCCATAACACCCCACCAATCCGGCCATGGATGCAACCAGAACCAGCTGCGAGCCTGCTTTCAAATGGGGCAGGACACCAGCCACCACATTGCGCGTGCCGACCAGGTTGATGTTGATCACCCGGGCATAGGCATCGTCATCTATGGCCTCAAAATCGGCCGCAATGGCAATTCCCGCGCAGTGAATGACCAGATCTGGCGGTGAAGACTCCGCCGCGGAGGCAAAGGCCTCTCTCACTCCGCCCGGTTTGGTCACATCCATGGCGAATGTTCGAATGGATGCCGGCCCCGCTATGGCTGCCAACCCCTCCACAGCGGGTTCCATCGGCTGGATATCAAACAGGGTAACCTCTGCCCCTGAACGCAGATAAGACCGCGCCAGTTCAAAGCCAATTCCGCTGGCACCACCGGTGATGTATACCTTCCTCGCAGACTTCTTCTGTACATTACCACCCGCCATACCACACGCTCCGCAAATCCTTGTTATCCCGCCAGCGTACCCCCGGCCAGCATAATCCTCCATGCCTTCAATGCCGGCCAATGCCCCGTGTTTGGCTATTGACGTAGCCGGTGCCGGTGTGATGCCGCCATCGTCCTATTTCCCGGGCCACGCGTTTATGAAACACTCTGCCCCTTTTGACGGAACCTCACAGATTAAGGACGCAACATGGCCGTAAAATCCGTTGCCCTGGTGGCACACGACAACAAGAAGAAGGAACTGGTGGACTGGGCGAACGAGAACCGCACCCGCCTTGCCCCGTTGCGTTTGTACGCCACCGGCACCACTGGCCGGCTACTTAGTGAAAGCCTCGGACGAACCGATCTCAACTGTCTGCTGAGCGGGCCTTTGGGTGGCGACCAACAGATCGGCGCCAAGGTTGCCGAGGGTGAAATCGACCTGCTGGTGTTTTTCTGGGATCCTCTTGAACCCCAGCCCCACGACCCGGACATCAAGGCCCTGCTGCGCATAGCCGCCCTCTGGAACATCCCCGTTGCCTGCAACCGGGCCACTGCCGAGTTCGTGCTGACCTCTGCCTACATGACCGACGACCAGCACCAGCCACAGAAGCCGGACTTCTCGGAATACACTGGTCGCAAAGTTCAGTAACCGAAAAAAACAGCCAGACGTCCAGATCGGAACTAACATGTAGGGACACCCTTGAAAGGAGCCGAGGGGAAAGACTATGGAAGCAATACGCCGATTACTGATCGCAGTGCTTGCCTCTCTGGCATTCGTTGCGCCCCATACGACGGCCAACGGGTTGCCGGCAGAAGTCAGACTGGCAACCATTGAGGGTGTGCCCAGCGCAACAGCCGCAAGGCAAATCCTGGAAATCGCCTACCAACGCTTGGGTGTCGGTGTCTCCGTGATGGAGGTGCCCACCAAACGCGCTCTTCTGCTGGCCGACAATGGCGGCCTGGATGGCGACCTCTACCGGGTTGATGCCGTCGCATCGAATTACCCAAACCTCGTGAGGGTTGAGTTCCCTCTTCTCCAGGGCAAGCTTCTGGCCGTTGTCCGGGAGACAGAAACCCACGACCTGCCACACTCACCCAAGAATCAACCTCTTCGGGTATCTGTACTCCGGGGGGCCATCATCGCCGAGGACAAAGCCAGAGAGCTCGGCATGGAGCCTATCCTTGCAGACGATTACGATCAGGTCCGCTCCCTTCTGGAGCTAGGGAGAGTTGACGTGGCTTTCGTCTCGGATGTTGAGGGCATATCACCGCTGACAAACGAACATTGGCATCGGCTAAAGCCGATCCGAAAGCCCGTGACGACTTTTACGTTCTACCACTACCTTAACCAGCGACATGCTGTGCTCGCTGATCAACTCGCCAAGGTGCTCGAACAACTTGAACGCGAAGGAATCAAAGCCGAAGTACTGGAGTCCCTCCGTCGACATCAACACAGCAAAAGCTGACTCAGCGTCGGAAAACCGCCTTTAAGGATCCCACATTATGCCCCGATCATGGCCGCATCCACTGTTGGACATACTGCACGTAGAAAAACCCATCATCCAGGCCCCCATGGCTGGCGTTCAGGATTTCCGCCTGGCAGCCGCAGTTACCAACGCCGGCGGCCTCGGCTCTCTGCCCTGCGCCATGCTCGGCCCCGATGCACTGAAAACAGAACTTCAGGCACTGAATGAAGCCACCCAGGGTGGCCCCTATAACCTCAATTTTTTCGCCCATACACCGCCCGCCCCGAATGACTCGCAGGAGGCCGGATGGAGGCAGGCACTGGCGCCCTATTACCAAGAATTCGAGATAGATCCAGCCACCATCAGCAACGGCCCCGGCCGCATGCCTTTCAACGAAGAATCCGCAGCTATTGTTGAAGCCTCCCGCCCGGCAGTGGTGAGCTTCCACTTCGGGCTACCAGAGCCGGCATTGCTGGATAGAGTCCGGCAAGCCGGGGCAAAGATATTCTCTACCGCCACGACTGTGGAGGAAGCCATCTGGCTGCAACAACACGGCGCAGACGCAATTATCGCCCAAGGGTTGGAAGCGGGCGGTCATCGAGGGATTTTTCTTACGAAGGACATGACCACACAAATGGGCACCTTCGCCCTGTTGCCTCAGATTGTGGACGCCGTGAACATTCCCGTTATCGCGGCCGGTGGCATTGCAACTGCAGAGGGAGTACAGGCCGCGTTGAAGCTTGGCGCAGCGGCAGCGCAGATTGGCACGGCGTTTATGCTGTGTCC
Source organism: Marinobacter nauticus (assembly GCF_003634635.1). GTDB lineage: Bacteria > Pseudomonadota > Gammaproteobacteria > Pseudomonadales > Oleiphilaceae > Marinobacter > Marinobacter nauticus. The sequence continues at coordinate 888,886 of NZ_RBJB01000002.1, forward strand.
CGAGGCAACCACCCGCCCCCTGCACCGGCAGGCACTCAAAAGCCCGCAGGCCAGGCATACCGCCCTGACAAACCTGTTTTCCGGAGGCCCTGCACGGGGCATTGTTAACCGGATAATGCGAGAACTCGGGCCAATATCAGAGCTCGCACCGGCATTTCCACTGGCAACCAACGCCATCGCACCACTCAGGGCAGCGGCTGAAGCCGCAGGATCCGGTGATTTTTCACCGTTATGGAGCGGACAGAATGTAAGTGGGTGCAGGGAGGTTTCGGCGGGGGAGTTGGTGAAACAGCTTATGCTTTAACTGGAAGGTTTTTCTGCAGCCAGGTAAACGGCGGTCTCCCACCACACATCGGAACGGTTTAACTGATCGGCCCGAGGTGAATCCGCCAAAGGCACCGACATAACCGCGCGATGAAGGGCAAAGCTGTCCAGCTCGGCCTTGGTGACTTCATAAAACTGCCGTTCACCATCCCCCGACCCATGGCGCAGGGTGATCACCAGCATGCCGGACGGCGCCAGCAGCTCAGTCAGAATCCAGAACGCCCGTTCCCGGTGTGCAGAGGGCAGATGCATCCACACCGCAGACACCAGCACCAGACCAAACCGGTAACTGAGTTTGCGGATCTCGCTCAGATCCGGCAGAGCATCATCCACCCACTGGATACTGCGGTGAGCCGTTGCCGACTCGCTCAGCCGGCGCAACTCTACAGCGGGTTCCACCGCCACCACGTCCCAGCCAAGCTCCGCCAGTGCCAGCGCATCGCGGCCACTGCCGGCGCCCACATCCAGCGCGAGGCCGGTTACATTATCCAAATGAGGGAGCCAGTGGCTATGGACCTGTTCGAAGGTCAGGGACTGGTATTGGGTGAAGAATTTTTGGGCGTTTATGTTGTATGTAACAACGGTCATTAACGCGACCTCCGCGGTCGACTCAATGAGAAAGCAGCTTGGCTTGGAATAACTGAGAGCGTTTTATTTCGCGAATTGTCATATGAATATTACTCGGTCAAGATAGCTCCACCTACTTGAGCTTGCAGTCTTAGAGGATTCTTTATGCCAAGGGCAGATCGTTGGAGCAACGAAGAAATAGCACTTACAGTGGCAGATTACATGAAGATGTTGACCCTCGAGCTTGCAGGTCAGCGGTATAACAAAAGTGCCCACCGCCGAAAGCTACTAGAGAACCTCAATAATCGCAGCAATGCTGCTGTTGAGCTGAAGCACCAGAACATTAGCGCAGTACTCCGGGATTTGAATTGCTTTTGGATACCTGGCTACAAACCCAGAAGTAACTATCAAGAAGCGCTCGCGATTTACGTTGAGGACTGGATTGCTTCACATCCAGAATTCGATCGTATCTCCCAAGCAGCTGTCGAACAGCCAGCAACCGTTCCGAGCTCAGTAGAGTTTTCTAGACTTGTCGTTGAGGCACCGTCGACATCTGCAGAAATCAGGGAGCCATCATCCGCGTACCATCCACAGCGCGCAGCCTCCCGAAGAGACTATGTTGCGCAGGAGGCCAGAAACTCAGCTCTAGGAAACGCGGGCGAGTTACTGGTACTTGAATACGAAGAGTATCGCCTCAGATCTGCGGGCGAAATCACTTTAGCAAATCGTATAGAACACGTTTCTCAATCTAAGGGAGACGGACTGGGTTACGATATCCTATCGTTCGAAACATCTGGGAAAGAACGATTCATTGAGGTCAAAACTACGGCATTTGCGAAAGAAACTCCGTTTTATGCATCTCGCAATGAAGTTTCGTTTTCGTCCGACTTCCAAAGCCAGTTTCAGCTATACCGCCTTTTCGAATTTCGGAGATCTCCCAAGCTATTCTCATTGAAGGGTTCAATCAGCGATCATTGCCATATGGATGCCGCCAATTTCCTCTGCAGGTTGCGATAGCCTATAGCAAATCGGACAACCAAGCCGCCCCCCTCACCCCACTGGAATCTCCATGGGCGGCTTTCACAATCGACGTATCACACTCACCCCCAAACACATAGCTCGAAAGCTTTCCCGGCAGTTCCCGATATATCTGTTCCGCATTACTCATGCCGCCACCCAGCACGACGATGTCCGGGTCCAGCACGTTGATAACGGCGGCCAGGCCCCGGGCCAGGTGCTCCAGATATTGCTTCAGGGTGTCGGTGGCTTGCGAGTCGCCATTTCGTGCGTTTTCAACAATGATGTGGGCGGGCAGTTGCTGTCCCGTGTGCAGTTTGTGAGTGAGTGACAACCCGGTTCCAGAAAGAAAGGTTTCGTTGCAGCCGTACCGGCCACAAAAGCAGGGGCGCAGTCGCAGTTCAGCTTCCGGTGTCCAGGGTAACGGGTTATGGCCCCATTCGCCGGCTACGCCGTTGGGGCCGGTCAGCAGCTGGCCGTTCACGGTGATGCCTGCGCCACAGCCCGTGCCCAGTATGGCCGCGAATACCGTGTGGTGGTTGCGCCCTGCCCCGTCTGTGGCTTCGGAAAGTGCCAGGCAGTTAGCATCGTTGGTCAGGGTTACGGGCCGTTGCAGGAGTTCACGCAGGTGTTGCTGCATGGACTGGCCGTTCAGCCAGGTGGAGTTGGCGTTTTTAATGCGGCCGGTTTTGCCCGAAACGCTGCCGGGTATGCCTATGCCCACGGGTATTCCGGTGGTACCGGCGTGGGCTTCAGCCTTTTGTACCAGGGCGTGGATGGTTTGCAGGGTGGCTTGATAGTTGCCGACGCTGGTCGGTACGCGTTGGCGATAATGCTCCTGGCTATGCCGGTCCATCAGGATGACTTCGGTTTTGGTGCCCCCCAGATCGATGCCTATCAGCCAGTTGCTTCCCATGCCGCACTCTTTGTTCAACGGTTTCCCAGAAAATACGGTGTTATTAGCGGAAAGGGAACCCGGTATTTTTATGCGTTTTCTTTCTGACAAAAGCTCAGGTTATTCATAGAGCTCTTAACCATTATCGAAAATCCCTGTTTGCCTTGATATTCGTCAGTGCTTATCATCCCGCCCCCTTTAACGCACCAATTCAGGGCATGAACAGGCAGTATGGGACGCAGGAACGAGCAACTCCGCTGGCAACTGGCCAAAGGCCTGGTTCAGGCGCTGCACCTGGAGCGCCTGGCGAACACGTACAGCCGTACCACGGTGATGGCGGTGTTCAACCTGGTTAATGGCGGGTTCAGTATTGCTTTGGTGTCGTTTGTGGCGCTGGTTACGCAGGAGGCTTTCATTTTCCCCTCCCTCGGTGCCACGGCTTTTATTCTGTTCTATGTGCCCATGGCGCAACCGGCGTCTCCCAGAAACACACTCTGCGGGCACCTGATCGGCGCTCTGATGGGCTTGCTGGCTCTGTATATTTTCGGGCTGCAGGGTCAGGCTTCGGCATTCATGACCGGCGTTGATCTGCCCAGGGTGGGTGCGGCGGCATTGTCGCTGGGACTTACCAGCTGCCTGATGGTGGTGTTTCGGGTTGCTCACCCCCCGGCCGGTGCCACGGCACTGATCGTTTCCCTGGGCCTGATGCCCAATCCGGCGCAGTTGCCAGTGCTCATGGCGGGGGTGGCGTTGCTGTTGGTCCATGCCTTTGTGATGAATCGGCTGGCAGGTATTCCCTATCCACTCTGGTCGGCCAGCACGGGTTCCACTCCCATTCGGCAACAGGCACCAGCGGCCGATTGAGACTTACTTCTTCACCCATTTGCCGTTGATCAACACAAACTGGCCTGCAGGCGTTCTTTCAATGGCTTTCTGACCGGCCACCGTCTCTACCTGAGTCACCGGAATGTCGTGTTTTTCAGCAATGCGGGTGTATTCATCCCGGCGGGCCTGGTTAATGGCTTTCACCACAGCCTGGGCATCGCCTTCTGCGCGCACTACGTCCAGGTAGCCGGTTGGCGTTTCCCCCACCTGGCCCTGCTGTTTAGCCGTGTCCAGTTTCTGTTTCGCTTCTTCCAGCCCCATGGCCAGCGCCGGTATTGCTACGGCGAGCGCCAACACAAAGGCGCCCAGTTGTATCAGTCGTTTCATACTCAACCCCTTGGTCAGCCGTTGGCATTGTCCGGTGTTACTCAGAACAGCCCCTGTTCGCTGAACAGTTCGTCTACTTCTTTGTCCACCTTCACGTAGATCTCGTGCTGAATCTTTACGTTCAGGTTGACGGTAATCGGTTCTTTTGGTGCCGCCATCTGCACAGTGGGTGTGCACGCAAATAGCGCCAGCGGCAACATTAAAACCAGCAATGTTCTGGCCGCCAGTGGCCGGCACCAACGCCATAGATTTGTCATGGCACTGCCTCCTGCCCGGATTGTTGTAACCGTTCCCGAACCCTTTCGGTCACGGCTTCGTTCACTCTGCCACTCAGCTGAAGGCTGGTTAACAGGGCGGGGATATCCTCTTCAAGATTGATGTTGAGCACAACCGGCTGCCCGCCACGAAGATCCGGATTCTCACCTTCCAGCCTCAGACCGAGCGCCAATTTTCCCTCTTCATCGTAGTCTATCGTGCTCTCCAGCACCGAATAGTGAAAGTTTTGCAAAGCTTGCACCACCAGATCCATGGCATCGCTGCTACCCAACATGGCCTGCAGTCGCTCGGCCGGCATGATGAGTTTGCCACCGGGCGATACCGCCCTTAGTGCGCCCTCGTCTACTCGCACACCAGCGTCGGTCACCGCTACCGGAATGCGGCCTGTCAAGGTGCCAGTGCCTGAGAAGCCCTCTGCCGGATACGCCTGCAGCAGTCGCTCCAGCGAAAGATCGTAGACATCAATGGGAACATGCCAGGGACGATTCGAGAGGTCCACAGTGCGCGGCGCTACGCGAAGCCGGCCACCCAGAAACTCGGCTGTCGCCTGCTGAACGGCAAGCTGCCCCCTGAGCGGCGCAGCCAGGTTCGCTTCGTAATCCGCCAGGAGCTGAATCGGCCCAATGCCGATTCCGGAATCGACTTCGCCTATCCGGATGTCTCGCAGGGCGGCGGTTAATGTGTCCGCTTCCAGGGCAAACAACAGGCGCCCACTCAGGTTGGTGAGCGCCGTACGGTCCATTACCCCGGACACATCCTTAAAATCCAACCTGGCATCCGCCGCCAGTGGTTCATTGGACTCCACCCTGAGATTTGCCTGAAGTGTAAGTTCACCGTTGTCCATCGAGAGCAATTCCGGCCAGTTCAGGAGCGTGGCCGCAAGCGCCTCTCCGGCTTTCTGCGCAGCCATGGTCGTGCGGATGTCGGCTGTAAAGTTGCTCTCCGACCCGCTACGCAAGACGAGATTGGCTGTCAGGCCAGAGTTGGCATTCAGCGTCCCTTCAAGTTCCAGATCTGCCAGCGTTCCGCTCGCCTTGCCCTGAAACCACCAGCGTTGGGGCTTCAGGCTCGGGTGGCGGATCTCCGCTACGTCGATGCGCACATTTCCGGAGATGCGCGTGCGTTCCGGCATAGCACCGGGGGCGCCAAGATCAACGGCTACCTCGGTATCCGCGAGATCCAGCTGAACACCTATTAACTCTGCGGGGGTGCTTCCGGATTGCCGGGCAATGCGGGCTATTGTCAGCCGGGACCCCGGGCGGAAGGTAACGCCGACCTGCTTGTTACTTGCTTCAACGGAATTGACGATATCTGCGTGAATGCCCGTCGCTTTCCAGCCGGCGATTTCATAGTCAGGCAGCGCCAGGTCCATCCGACCTTGCTGGAGCGAGAACGTCCATGGCGTGGCATTTGCCTGAGAGAGTGTCAGGGCACCAGCCACCACAGCAACCAAACAGAACCAGAGGGCCCGAAAGAAGCTGGCTGGGGATCTTGGCGGTGGCAGTATCATCCAGTCGTTCCGATAAATTGGATTACTCCATGCAGGTATAGAGAGCCGGATTTAGGATACTACGGAGGCAGGGCTGATAATATTTCGTGTTAGACTCCACTCCGAATTTTTCTGTATCCGGAATACGATGACTTCTGAACAAGCCACCTCAAAGGCCCTGTCCCGTCGCTTCTGCGTCGCTCCCATGATGGACTGGACCACCCCGCACTTTCGTTACCTGGCCCGCATCCTCAGCAAGCGGGCGCTGCTTTATACAGAAATGGTCACCACAGGTGCGCTCATCCATGGCGATACCGAGCGCTTTCTGCGCCACGATGTTTCAGAGTATCCGCTGGCGCTTCAGCTCGGCGGCAGCGACGCTAACGAGTTGGCCCATTGCGCGCGTCTGGCGCAACAGTTCGGATTCAGCGAGGTTAACCTGAACGTGGGTTGCCCCAGCGACCGGGTGCAGAACAACATGATCGGCGCCTGCCTGATGGGTCATCCAGACAAGGTAGCAGAGGGCGTGGCCGCAATGATTGAGGCCACCGACCTTCCGGTTACGGTAAAGCACCGCATCGGCATTAACGGCCGGGAATCCTGGGACGAGCTGTGCGAGTTTATTGAAACCGTGGCAGCAGCCGGCTGCAAAACGTTCATTGTGCATGCCCGCATCGCCGTTCTTGAAGGATTGAGCCCGAAGGAGAACCGCGATATTCCACCCCTCAAATACGACTGGGTGTATCGTCTGAAACAGGCCTATCCGCACCTGGAAATCATCATCAACGGCGGCATAAAAACCTTCGGGGAGTGCCACGAGCACCTGACCCACACCGATGGCGTGATGCTGGGGCGAGAGGCCTACCACAATCCCTGGCTGCTGGCCGAGGTAGACGCTGAGCTTTTCGGCGAGCCACCGGCCGTTACCAGTCGCCATGAGGCGCTCCGGGCCATGTTCCCGTTCATTCAGCAGGAGCTGGACCGGGGCGTGTACCTCACCCACATTACCCGCCATATCATGGGCCTGTTCCTCGGGCAGCCGGGGGGACGGCAGTTCCGCCGCCATCTGAGTGAGAATGCCAACAAACCCGGCTCCGGGCTGGAAGTAGTCGAACAGGCGCTGGCGAAAGTCAGAGAACCGGAACCCAGTTTGGAAACCTGATCGCCACCATACCTTTTGTTGTCTTGTTACTGTCGTAAGCTGCCGTTATTGTAGGAGTTAAAAGGGCATTGTGGATGAATGCCCGAATAACACCGAACCATCGGGGTGACAGGACGAATGAACAGCAAACTCGAACAGCTTAAAACCATGACCACGGTTGTGGCCGACACCGGCGATATCGACGCTATCCGGCAGTGGCGCCCGGAAGACGCCACCACCAACCCTTCTCTGTTGCTGAAGGCCGCGGCCTCTGAGGCGTATCGGCCCATGCTGGAAAAGGCCGTGGCCTACGCTGCCAAACACGGTGGCTCGGATGCCGAACAGCTGACGGTCGCAACCGACATGCTGGCAGTGCTGGCGGGCAAGGAAATTCTCGGGCTGATTCCAGGCGTGGTCTCCACCGAGGTAGATGCCCGTTTGTCCTTCGACACCTCCGCCACTCTGGAACGTGCCCGCCGCCTGGTGGACTTTTACGACCGCCTGGGCGTGGACACTAACCGTGTTTTGATCAAGATTGCCTCCACCTGGGAGGGTATCCGTGCAGCAGAGCAGCTTGAGAAAGAAGGCATCCGCTGCAATCTAACGCTGCTCTTCTCTTTTGTGCAGGCAGTGGCGTGTGCCCAGGCCGGCGCCCATCTGATCTCACCGTTCGTGGGCCGTATCCTCGACTGGCACCTGGCCAGCTCCGGACGCGACAGCTATCCGGCCGAGGAAGATCCTGGCGTAATCTCGGTTTCACGCATCTACAATTACTACAAGGCCAATGGCTTCAACACAGTGGTAATGGGTGCCAGCTTCCGCAACACCGGCGAAATCGAAATGCTGGCCGGCTGCGACCGGCTCACCATCAGTCCGGCACTGCTTCAGGAGCTGAAGGATGATCAGGGCACTCTGGCCAGGAAACTCAACCCGGAGACGGCCTCCTCGACCGACAAACCGGGGCAGATTAACGAGAAGCAGTTCCGCTGGGAATCCAACGAAGACGCCATGGCCACCGAGAAGCTGGCTGATGGCATTCGCCGTTTTGCGGCAGACCAGATCGAACTGGAGCACCGGGTCCGCCAGCTTGCGCAGGCGGCCTGACATTTGTTGAAACGAAGTAACTGACCATGATCGAACGCCTGAAGAAACTGTTTTCCGTTGCCGAGTCAGAACCGGTCGAGCCGGATACACATCAACTGGCCGTGGCAGCCACCGCCCTGATGGTGCAACTTTCGCGGGTAGACAACCAGGAAGATGAGCGGGAACTGAAGACCATTGTCGACTGTGCGGTGAAGGCTCATCAGATTACCCGGGAAGAGGCTGAGGAAATCCTGCACGATGCCCTCGCCCACGCCGAAGACGCCACATCGTTGTATCAGTTTACCGGGCAGATTAACGATCATCTGGATCAGAAACAGAAGCAGTCCCTGTTGGAGAGTATCTGGCGGGTTGCCTTTGCCGACGGCCGTATCGACAAATACGAGGAACACCTTATTCGCCGCATGGCAGACCTGCTGCATCTTAATCATCGCGAGTTCATGCAGGCCCGGCACCGGGCGGAAGAATCCGCATCCTGATTCAAGGAGATTCCATGTTAGCCATTCTTCACCCCAACACCGCGCTCGATAGTGAAGCCTATCGCCAGACCATGGAATACCTGGAAAACCTTCCGGGCGTCAGCATCCGGGTACACGAAATTCAGGGTGCCAGCCAGCGACTGACCGAAATCTACCTGCTGGGCGACACCAAATCCCTGGAAAAAGCAGAAATTGAAGCCCTGCCGGCGGTGGAACGCGCCATCCGGATTTCCGAGGATTACCGGATTCTTGGCCGCCACAAGGATGACCAACGCCAGAGTGGGTTTACTTATAATGGCGTGGAGTTCAACCAGAACAACCTGAACATTTTCGCCGGCCTTTGTGCGGTGGACGTGCCCGAGCATGTGGAAATGATGCTGCAGGCGCTGGAAGACAACGGTGAGGTATGTACCCGAATGGGGGCCTACAAGCCGCGCACCAACCCTTACTCCTTCCAGGGCCACGGCAAGGGCTGTCTACCCTGGGTGTTCGAGAAAGCAGGCAAGCATGGTATCAAGGTGATTGCCATGGAAATCACCCACGAAAGCCATATCGAGGAAATCGACACTTGCCTGGAAAAACTCGGCCGGCCAACCGGCGTGATGCTGCAGGTAGGCACCCGCAACACCCAAAACTTCGAACTGCTCAAGGCCATTGGCCGGCAGAGCACCTATCCGGTGCTCCTCAAGCGTGGTTTCGGTATCACCCTGAATGAATCCCTGAACGCAGCCGAGTATCTGGCCAGCGAGGGCAACGCCAACGTCATTTTCTGTTTACGCGGCATGAAAACCGAGGCCGGCCTGCCCCACCGCAATATGGTAGATTTTGCCCATGTGCCTGCGGTAAAACGCCTGACCCGCATGCCGGTGTGTGTGGACCCATCACACTCCGTGGGCAGCCGGGACCAGTCACCGGATGGTATTCTTGATGTGATGCACGCGACCGCACAGGGGGTCATTGCCGGCGCCAACATGGTGCTGGTGGACTTCCACCCAAAACCGGAGAAAGCCCTGGTTGACGGCCCTCAGGCGCTTCTGATGAGCGAACTGCCGGCCTACCTGAAAGATATTCGCCTGTGCCACGAGACCTGGAAGAAACGCCAGGCCATCTACCAACGCCTCAGGGAAACTACAGCAGAATGATCGTTTATGGTCACCGTGGAGCCAAAGGAGAGGCTCCGGAAAACACCATGCCTGGCTTCATCCATGCCCACCGGCATGGCATCCGGCATTTTGAGCTGGATCTGGTGCTGTCTAAAGACGGCATCCCGGTACTGGTGCACGATCTGACCGTGGACCGCACCACCGGCCAGAAAGGCAGTGTCGGCAAGTATACCGCCGCCGAACTGGCCGAGATGGATGCGCGCCGCAATACCAGCTCATGGTCCCGGAAAACCGGTATTCCCTCGCTGGAGAATCTCCTAGATCAGTTTGATGACATTGAGCACCTTCAACTGGAAGTGAAAAAGGATGCACGGCACAGGCTGAACATCCTGTGCAATCGCCTGACCGAGATCATCCAGCGCCGGGATTTGTACCAGACGGCCGCCATCACCTCGTCCGATCCCTGGTTTCTGCGTGAAATCCGGCGACGCGACAAAAACATACGCATCGGCCTGGTAGCCGAGCGCAAGTTTCCCAAGCCACTGAACCTGGCCACCCGGCTGGGCTGCGAATATTTCTGTGTGAACTGGAAAATTCTGACCAAAGGCATGGTCGAGACGGCACATCGACGGAACATGCATGTCTCTACCTGGACGGTTAACCGTATCCACGACATGCTGCTTCTGGAAGAGATGGGGGTCGACAGTATTATCACCGATTACCCCACCAGCACCCGTATGTTTTTCGACAACCGGGCCAAGGCGGTGTTGAACCTGCCGATACGGGAAATCTCACCAGAGCCCGCCTGAAGCAGGGCTCTGGTGGGCAACGGTCTGATCAGAAGATTCGGTTCAGGCCGTTGAGGGCAGCTACCCGATAGGCTTCCGCCATGGTCGGGTAGTTGAAGGTGGTGTTGATAAAGTAGTTCAGGGAATTGGCTTCCCCTTCCTGGTTCATGATGGCCTGGCCGATGTGAACAATCTCGGCGGCCTGGTCACCAAAGCAGTGTATCCCCAGAATTTCCCGGGTCTCCCGGTGGAACAGAATCTTCAGCATGCCCACAGCTTCGCCGGTAATCTGCGCCCGCGCCAGATCCTTGAAGAACGCCTGGCCGACATCGTATGGCACTTTTGCTTCGGTCAGTTCGCGCTCGGTTTTACCAACAGAGCTGATTTCCGGAATGGTATAAATGCCGGTAGGCACGTCGTCCACAAAGCGGAAATACTCGTCCTGGGTAATGTCAGACGAGGCCGCCCGCCCCTGGTCGTAAGCGGCACTGGCCAGGCTTGGCCAGCCAATCACATCGCCGGCAGCATAGATATGCTCGACTTCCGTACGGTAATGCTCGTCTACCGCCAGCTGGCCCCGGCTGTTCGGTGTCAGGCCCACGTTCTCAAGCCCCAGATTCTCGGTATTGCCGCTACGGCCATTACACCACAGGAAGGCATCGGCCCGAATCTTCTTGCCGGATTGCAGTGACAATACAACACCGTGATCGTCACCTTTCACGGATTCATACTGCTCATTGTGGCGAACCAATACACCGTTGTTGCGCAGGTGGTAACTCAGGGCATCGGAAATTTCATCATCCAGGAACGACAGCAAGCGACTGCCCGGGTTGATCAGGTCTACCTTCACACCCAGTCCAGCAAAGATGGAGGCGTATTCCGAACCAATGACACCGGCACCGTAGATAATCAGGGTACGCGGGGTGTGGGACAGATTCAGAATGGAGTCTGAGTTGTAGATCCGATGATGACGGAAGTCGACATCGGGCGGCAGGTACGGGCGGGAACCAGTGGCAATGATGGCCTGCTTGAAATGGATGGTTTCCACGGACTTGTTGCCACGGATTTCCAACCGGTGCTTGTCGACAAATGCGGCACGGCCGTTGATAAGGTCTACCCGGTTACGGGAATAGAACTGAGTGCGCAGCTTCACCTGTTTGCCAATCACCTTCTGGGCGTTCTGCAATACCCGCGGAAAAGAGAACCAGCGCGGTTCACCAATGTCCCGGAACATCTGGTTGGTGTTGAAGGTGATGATCTGCTTGACCGAGTGACGCAGCGCCTTGGACGGAATGGTGCCCCAGTGGGTGCAGTTACCGCCAACCGTAGGCTTGTCTTCAATGATGGCGACGCGCCTGTTGTGCTTCGCCGCATTCATTGCCGCCCCTTCTCCCGAAGGACCGGCGCCAATAACCACCACGTCGTAATGATGCTCTGCCATGCGCGCACTGACTCCTTATCTACACTCTGAAAGCGTAGCTATAGTTATTAATGTATTGTTGGCCGGGAGCGGTTATTTTTCGGCCTTGGTGGCATCGTATGCCAGGTCTTCCGCTTTTACTGGCTCATCCGAGCCGCTCCGGCTCTCTTCGCATTTCTGGGTATTGCCACCGCAAATCTCACAGGAAGTACTGATTCCCAGAGCGCCAATACCACCGCAGGTTCCGCTGATCGGCTTTCGACCGAAAATCACACCGATCGACATACCGGCAATCAGCAGCACCACAATAAACAACACCAAAAGAAAGGTACCCATTACTGCCCTCCTTTACTGGACAAGGTAAGACGAGAACGCCGGTGTCTGATGGGTTTCAAAGCCGTTGTCTCCCCTCACAATAAAAAATGCGGGAATGTTTTCACGGGTTGCCAGGCCCATGGCCTTGTCAAAACCCATCACATTAAAGCCGGTTGCCAGAGCATCTGCCGTCATACAGTCTTCTGCAATAACCGTAACCGAGGCCAGTCGATGACCAATAGGCTTTCCCGTCTCAGGGTCTATTGTATGGGAGTACCGCTGGCCGTTCGATTCGTAATAGTTACGATAATCGCCGGACGTGGCCATGGCCTGAGCATCCAGCGCCACCACACTATTTACTGCCCGGCCCTGCTCTATAGGTTGCTCAATAGCCAGACGCCAGGCGGTACCGTCCGGCTTGCGTCCATTGGTACGCACTTCGCCGCCCACTTCCACAAGGTAAGCGCCGACACCTTCACTGTCGAGGTAACGGGCCACCGCATCCACGCCATAGCCCTTGGCAATACCCGACAGATCAATGTACTGGGGCTTCTCGCTGCGAATGGCACTGGCCAATTCATCGAACTCCAGGTGCTCCCAACCGGTGCCACGAAGTACGGTGTTCAGTTCATCGTCGGAGGGTATCTGTTCAGGCCGCGCCTTGGGCCCAAACCCCCAGAGATTCACTACCGGGCCAATGGTCACGTCGAACGCCCCACCCGTCAGTTCAGCAATCTCGACTGACCGCCGGATAACCTCGAACAATGCCGGCGAAAGCTCAATCCACTCCGACTGGTCCCGCAGACTGTTCAGCTGAGACAGCTCGGAATCCGGCTTCCAGGTCGACATGGCATTGTCCACCTGATCCAGCGTGCTCTCGATGCCCTTGGCCAGAGTCTGAAGCCGTTGCTCATCTTCTGGCAATACGACGTTAATGTGATAGGTCGTCCCGAAAATCCCGCCAGAGATCTCCCAGACTTTTTCTTCTTCCTGAAACGAACAACCCGCCAGGGTGGCCAGAGCCAGCGCCATAAAGACGCTGACCACGGCTACCCTGGCGGGTCGGAACATGCGGGATGTCATGCGGTCTGATTAACCTCCGAAGTCATCCAGCATGATGTTCTCGTCCTCTACACCAAGATCTTTCAACATCTTGATCACAGACGCGTTCATGATTGGGGGTCCACACATGTAGAACTCACAGTCTTCCGGAGCCGGATGGTCCTTCAGATAGTTTTCGTACAACACGTTGTGGATAAAGCCCGTAGGGCCGTTCCAGTCATCGGTTGGCAGGGGGTCTGAAAGCGCCACGTGCCACTCGAAGTTGTCGTTCTCTGCAGCCAGACCGTCGAAGTCTTCCACGTAGAACATTTCGCGTACGCTACGCGCACCGTACCAGAAGCTGATCTTGCGCTTGGAGTTCAGGCGTTTGAGCTGGTCGAAGATGTGAGAACGCATCGGCGCCATACCGGCACCACCACCGATGAATACCATTTCCGCATCGGTATCCTTGGCGAAGAACTCACCAAACGGTCCCATCACGGTAACCTTGTCGCCCGGCTTCAGGTTGAACACGTAAGTGGACATGATACCCGGCGGATGGTCGGTACCAGGAGGTGGCGTGGCAATACGGATGTTGAACTTGAGAAGACCTTTTTCTTCCGGGTAGTTCGCCATGGAGTAGGCCCGGATGGTTTCTTCCTTGTTCACGCCCTTGTAGCGCCAGATATCGTGCTTGTCCCAGTCTTCGTGGAACTCTTCCTCGATGTTGAAATCCTTGAACGGAATTTCATACGGAGGACACTCCAGCTGCACGTAACCGCCGGCGCGGAAGTCCACTTCCTCGCCTTCCGGCAGCTTCAGTACCAGTTCCTTGATGAAGGTGGCCACGTTGTGGTTGGAGATAACCTCACATTCCCACTTCTTCACACCGAAGAACTCTTCAGGCACTTCGATCTTCATGTCCTGCTTCACAGGAACCTGGCAGGACAGACGCCAGCCTTCTTTTTCTTCGCGGTTGGTGAAGTGGGTCTTTTCCGTGGGCAGCATGGCGCCACCGCCGTCCAGAACCTTGCACTTGCACTGGGCACAGGTACCGCCACCGCCACAAGCAGAGGACAGGTAGATGCCACTATTGGCCAGAGTACCCAGCAGCTTGCCGCCCGCGGCGGTCTTGAGCGTGTGCTCGGGGTCGTCGTTGATCTCAATGGTCACGTCACCGGTGCTTACCAGCTTGGAGCGGGCTGCGAGGATAACCGCAACCAGCGCCAGAACGATAACGGTGAACATGACCACGCCGAAAATAATTTCTGTATTCATGGTCTCGCCTTTTCGTTAAACCGAATCACCGGGTGAATTACAGGGAGATGCCTGAGAACGACATGAAACCCAGTGACATCAGACCAACGGTAATGAAGGTGATGCCAAGGCCACGCAGTCCGTTCGGAACATCGCTGTACTTGAGCTTTTCACGGATACCCGCCAGAGCAATGATGGCCAGAGCCCAGCCAACGCCAGCGCCGAAGCCATACACCAGACTCTCGCCAAAGGTGTAGTCACGCTCAACCATGAACAGTGACGCACCAAGGATGGCGCAGTTAACCGTAATCAGCGGCAGGAACACACCCAGCGCCGCGTACAGGGCCGGAATGTATTTATCCAGCACCATTTCCATGATCTGTACGATCGCGGCGATAACACCGATGTATGTCAGCAGGCCCAGGAAGCTCAGGTCCACATTCGGCAAACCGGCCCAGTCCAGGGCACCTTCACGCAGGATGGTGTTATAAAGCAGGTTATTCACCGGTACGGTGACCGTCAGTACCACCACAACGGCGATACCCAGACCAGTCGCCGCTTCGATCTTCTTGGAGATGGCCAGGAAGGTACACATCCCCAGGAAGAACGCCAATGCCATGTTTTCAACAAAGATCGCCTTAAGCAGGAGGCTCAGATAGTGTTCCATCAGAAGGCCTCCTTGACGGTATGGCGAGACAGCTTGTAGTCAGGCTCTTCTACTTGCTCCGGCTTCCAGGTACGCAGACCCCAGATTGCCAGGCCGATGATGAAGAACGCACTCGGCGGCAGCAGCAGCAGGCCATTCGGTACGTACCAGCCGCCTTCGTTAACGACAGGCATCAGGCTTACACCGAACAGCGAACCGGCACCCAGCAGCTCGCGGAAGAACGCCACGAACAGCAGAATAACCGAATAACCCAGACCGTTACCGATACCATCCAGGAAGCTCATCAGCGGCGGATTGGTCATGGCGAAACCTTCCGCGCGGCCCATAACGATACAGTTGGTGATGATCAGACCAACGAATACCGATAGCTGCTTGGAGATTTCATAGGCATAGGCCTTGAGAATCTGGTCTACCACGATGACCAGGGAAGCAATGATGGTCATCTGCACGATGATCCGGATACTTCCCGGGATCTGGGTCCTTACCAGTGAGACCGCCAGGTTGGAAAATGCGGTAACGGCTGTAACAGCCAGACACATGACGATACTCACGCTCATGCTGGTGGTTACCGCCAGCGCCGAACAGATACCAAGGATCTGAAGGGCGATCGGATTGTTACTGAAGATTGGTTCGAAGAGAACCTGTTTGGCTGTTGAGCCTGCCATGATCAGACCTCCCCTTCACGAAGTTTTTTCAGGAACGGGGCGAAGCCGCGCTCACCCATCCAGTAATTCACGAGCTGCTCGACACCACGACTGGTCAGTGTGGCACCAGAGAGTGCGTCAATCTTGTGTTCCTTGTCCTTGGCATCGGCGCTGACTCCACCTTTCACCAGACGGATCTGGGGTTCGGTCGGATCGTCACTGTAGAGTTCCTTGCCTACCCACTGCTGTTTCCAGCGCGGGTTATCAACTTCACCACCCAGGCCCGGCGTTTCCGCGTGGGCGTAGAAACCCAAACCTTCAATAGTGTTGAGGTCACCTTCAAGGGAAACGAAGCCGTACAGGGTAGACCACAGACCGTAGCCGTGAATCGGAAGCACCACACGAACCAGCTCGCCGTTCTCGCTCAGGGTGTAGACCTTGGCAACGTTCGGACGACGCTTGATGCCAGCTTTGTCTTCAGACGACGGGATGTTGGTCGACATCTCCGGATCGGAAGCAGCCTTGTACATGTCGTACTTCATGGGATCCTGAACACCCACAGCAGACGGCTCTACAAAATCGCCCTTGTCCAGGTCGACCAGGCGGACATCGAAGCGTGCAAACGTCTCTTCAATGTCCTGCGCGGTTGAGCCTGGCTCAAGCATGCCGGCGGCAGAAAGGATGTTGGTTTTGATGTCCAGATTCTGGTTCTGGATCTGCGCGGGACGGAGCATGACCGCAGCCGTGGAAACCACAACCGAGAACACAATACTCAGTACCAACGCCACCATCAGGGTTCTGGAGACGGTATCTTTTGCTTTAGCCACGAGCAAGCCTCCGTTTGATGTTGGCCTGAACCACGTAGTGGTCCATCAGCGGCGCAAACAGGTTAGCGAACAGGATCGCCAGCATGATGCCTTCAGGGAAGGCCGGGTTGATCACACGGATCAGCACCGTCATCACGCCCACCAGGATGCCGAAGCACCAGCGACCGGTGTTGGTCATGGCGGCAGATACCGGATCCGTTGCCATGAACATCATACCGAAGGCAAAGCCGCCCATAACCAGGTGCCAGTGTGCCGGTACGCCGAACATCGGATTGGTTTCTGAACCGATAAGATTCAGCAGCAGCGACATACCGATCATGCCGATCAGCACACCACCGACAATCCGGTAGGAGGCGATCTTCATGGCCAGCAGGATCAGACCACCAATCAGAATGGCGATAGTGGAAGTTTCACCCATGGAGCCCTGAATGGTGCCCACAAAAGCGTTCATCCAGCCAATCTGGGCTTCCAGTGCTTCGAGGCCACCAGAGGCAGCCCAGCTCAGGGCCGTAGCGCCACTGAAGCCGTCTACCGCCGTCCAGACGGTATCGCCAGAGATCTGTGCCGGATAAGCGAAGTACAGGAAAGCACGGCCGGTCAGTGCCGGGTTCAGGAAGTTCTTGCCGGTACCGCCGAACACTTCCTTACCGATAACCACACCGAAGGTGATACCCAGCGCCACCTGCCAGAGCGGGATGGTCGGCGGGCAGATCAGCGCGAACAGAACGGAAGTGACGAAGAAACCTTCGTTCACCTCGTGCTTGCGCACGGTCGCGAACAGGACTTCCCAGAAGCCACCTACAATAAAGGTAACCGCGTAAATGGGCACGAAATAAGCCATGCCATACACGAAGTTATCCCACAAGCCAGCGCCGGCTCCGGTTACCGCCAGTGCGGTAATGAATGCCTCACGCAGTCCACCGTCGGCAATCATCGCATCCGGGTTGGAAGCCAGGAAGTTGTTGGCCTGGAAGCCAATGTTCCACATGCCGAAGAACATGGCCGGGAACGTACACAGCCACACCGTGATCATGATGCGCTTGAGGTCTATGCCGTCACGCACATGAGCGGTGGTTTTGGTCACGCTCGCAGGCGAATAGAAAATGGTATCAACGGCTTCGTACAGTGCGTACCAGCGCTCGTACTTGCCGCCTTTTTCAAAGTGGTGCTCGATTCCATCGAGAAACTGTCGGATTGCCATCGTATTAGCCCTCGATCTCGATTCGGGTCAGGTTCTCACGGAGAATCGGACCGTATTCATATTTGCCGGGGCACACGAAGGTGCACAGCGCCAGATCTTCTTCGTCCAGCTCCAGGGCACCCAGTTTCTGTGCCATTTCAGTGTCGCCCACAATCAGAGAGCGCAGCAGCTGCGTTGGCAGAATATCCAGAGGCATCACCTGTTCATAGGCACCCACCGGCACCATCGCACGCTCACTACCGTTGGTCGTGGTCGTGAAGTTGAACAGCTTGCCGGGATTGAGCTTGGACAGGTAGATGTTCAGCACGGAGAACTTGTTGGGACCCGGCGACAACCAGCCCATGAACTCGCGTTTGCTGTGTTCTTCCAGAACAGTAATCTGGTTGGCGAACCGCCCCAGGTAGGCACAGGGGCCATCACCACGACGGCCACCGAACACGGAACCGGAGATGGCACGGACTTCACAGTCTGTGGCAACCTCCCCGTCCAGAAGTTCCGGCAGGCTGGCACCCAGACGGGTACGGACCAGGCGCGGCTTCACAGCCTTGGGGCCACCAATAGCAACAATGCGCTCGACCGGCACTTCACCGGTTTCGAACAGCTTGGCGATATCGATCACATCCTGGTAGTTAATAGACCAGACAGTCTTGCTGGCCGATACCGGATCCAGGTGATGGATATGGGTACCGACATTGCCTGCCGGATGCACGCCATCAAACTGGTGCACTTCAATATTGTCAGCCTTGGGCACGGCAACGTTAGAGCCGGGCTTGCCAGTCACAAACACTTTGCCGTTGGTGAGGCGGGAGATAATAGTCAGGCCCTTTTCAAAAGCCTTGCTATTTTCGCCAATGATAACGGTGGGATCTGCCGCCAGCGGATTGGTGTCCATAACAGACACAAAAATCGAATTCGGCGCAGAGTCGATTTCAGGAACCTTGCTGTAGGGGCGCGTACGGAAAGCTGTCCACAGGCCAGACTCTACCAGGTTATCAACCACCTGCTGGCGTTCCAGGCCGGCGAGGTCGGAATCGCTGTAGCGGGCATAGGTTTCCGCATCGTCGCCATCAATTTCGATCACGACAGACTGGAAAACGCGACGCTCACCGCGATTGATTTCTTTCACCACGCCTGCAGCGGGGGAAGTATAACGAACGCCTTCGGTCTTCTTGTCCGTGAACAGCAGCGTACCGCGCTTGACACGGTCTCCCTCTTTCACAGCCATCGTCGGCTTCATGCCGTGATAGTCAAAACCGATGAGCGCCACGTGGCGAACCGGCTTGCCGTCAGTAATGGTCTGTTCGGGAGCGCCGCTGATGGGAAGATCCAGGCCTTTTTTGATCTTGATCATTAGCCTCATCCAATCATCAGAAACTATTCTGTGGATTTGTAACGCCCGGCCCCTGCGGCCCTGGTTTCCTGTCCGGATTGCGCCGAACGGCTGCACCTTGAGGTTCAAATGCCATAGCAGTTGCTGCTGTTTGCCATTTGACGCAGGAAAAGATGAGAAACGGGGTGCCAGACATACCCAAAATCGCGCCAATTATAGAGATTAAGGAAACCTATTTCCACCGGTAACAAAAATGGTTTTGTACGGCCAAAGTAACA
Organism: Marinobacter nauticus; assembly: GCF_003634635.1. Taxonomy (GTDB): domain Bacteria; phylum Pseudomonadota; class Gammaproteobacteria; order Pseudomonadales; family Oleiphilaceae; genus Marinobacter; species Marinobacter nauticus. The sequence goes on from NZ_RBJB01000002.1 coordinate 908,258, forward strand.
AAAAACCCCGGCAGCTGGCGCTACCGGGGCTTTCTGCCAATCAACTGCCGAGACCGGCCTACGACTTTAGTCGCGAGCGCGCTTCGGGAAGATCGGATAGGTTACGCCGGCCATCTGGTTCACACAACGCACAACCTGGGCGCTGTAGCCGAATTCGTTGTCGTACCACACGTACAGGATCAAACGCTTGCCATTGGCGATGGTAGCCTGGGCATCGACGATACCGGCATGACGGGAGCCCACGAAATCGGTGGAAACCACTTCCGGAGAGTTCACGAAGTCGATCTGTTTCTGCAGCTCGGAGTGAAGCGCCATATCACGCAGATATTCGTTTACCTGCTCGGCATCCACATCGCTTTTCAGGTTCAGATTCAGGATCGCCATGGACACGTTCGGTGTCGGCACCCGGATAGCATTACCGCTCAGCTTGCCTTTCAGCTCCGGCAGTGCTTTGGCAACGGCTTTGGCCGCGCCGGTTTCGGTAATAACCATGTTCAACGGGGCGCTGCGGCCACGACGACTGCCCTTGTGGTAGTTGTCGATCAGGTTCTGGTCGTTGGTGTAGGAGTGAACGGTTTCAACGTGGCCATCCTCAATACCGTACTCGTCATTGATGGCCTTCAGTACCGGAGTGATGGCGTTGGTGGTACAGGAAGCAGCAGACAGGATCTTGTCTTCGTCGGTGATCCAGTCGTTGTTGATGCCATAAACGATGTTCTTGATGTCGCCCTTGCCCGGCGCAGTCAGAATCACTCGACTGACACCCTTGGACTTCAGATGCAGGCCAAGGCCCGCTTCATCCCGCCACTTACCGGTGTTGTCGACCACGATGGCGTTGTTGATGCCGTACTCGGTGTAGTCCACCTTGTCCGGGTCATCAGAATAGATCACCTTGATAAAGTTGCCGTTGGCGATCAGCGCAGAGTTCTCGGCATCAACCGTGATGGTGCCATCGAAAGGACCATGCACGGAGTCACGACGCAGCAGGCTGGCACGCTTTTCCAGATCGTTGTCAGCACCACCCTGGCGAACAACGATCGCACGCAGGCGCAGGTTGTTGCCGCCACCGGCCTTTTCAACCAGGATCCGCGCCAGCAGTCGGCCGATCCGGCCAAAGCCGTAAAGCACCACATCCTTCGTTTCTTCCTTGGCATCCTTGGCCGCCTCTTCGGCGTACTTGCCAACCACCGGGCCGATTTCCTTTTTCAGGAACTCGGTGAGGTCACCGCCCTCTGCCTTGAATTTGACGGCCAGCTTGCCAATATCCACGTGAGCGCGGCCAAGCTCCAGCTTGTCCATCGCCTCGAGAATGGGCAGCGTGTCGTGAACAGACAGCTCGCTGTCCTCAACCTGACGCACAAAACGATGGGCGCGGATGATATCGATAACAGACTGGTTGATGATCGCACGGCCGTATACGGACGTAACAACGTTGTTTTTACGGTACAGGCGGCCGATCAACGGGATCATCGCTTCTGCGGTAGACTCCCGGTCAGTCCAGTTGGACAGGTGCTGGTTGATCTGTTCGTGACTCACGGTTGGAACCTCGTATAGCACTGGAAATAATTTGGGGCGCACATTATCCAACTTAAAAGGCGATACGGCAAATAGCCGTTTGTCTGCCCCGACCATGACACTGTCACAACCGGGCGATAGAATAGCGCCGCCCCGGCAAATGATGCATTTATTCAGGAGAACGCTTGCCCCATGACCAAAGGCCAGGCCCACGCCCCGCTTATCGCCCCCGCTGCCCCTGAAAAGGCTGCCGACCACAGAAAATGGGGGCAACTGAATGGCTGTGCCGACGCCCTGGCCATCTGCGAGAGCGCCCGCGCCCACAAGGGTCTCACGCTGGTCATAACCCAAAGCACCAGCGAAGCCATCCAGCTGGAGCAATCCATCCGGTTTTTCCTGGGGCTGCCCACGGATGAAGACGGCGCTACCGTTTCCTCCGATGGCATTGAGCTTTTGTCGCTCCCCGACTGGGAAACACTGCCCTACGATCTGTTTTCGCCACACCAGGACATTACCTCGAGGCGGATTCGCTCCCTGCACCGGTTACCCGGCACACGCCACGGCATTCTGGTAGTTCCGGCGCGCACGCTGATGCACCGGCTTGCCCCCCCGAGCTATCTGCAGGGCAATACCCTGCTGCTGGAAGTGGGCCAGACCCTGGATATCGACAGCTGGCGAATGCAACTCGAGGCAGCCGGTTATCATCATACTGACAACGTGTATGAACATGGCGAGTATGCGGTACGGGGGGCCATCCTCGACATTTACCCCATGGGCTCTAACCTGCCCTACCGCATTGATCTTTTCGATGACGAAATCGAAACCCTCCGGACCTTTGACCCGGAAACCCAGAGATCCATCGATAAAACCGAACGCATCGAACTTCTGCCAGCCAACGAATTTCCCTGGCACAAGGAAGCCCGCTCAGGCTTTCGCAATCGCTGGTTTGAATATTTCCCCAATGCCGACAAAGACGCGCCCGTTTACCAGGATGTTACCCACGGCATCACACCGCCTGGCATTGAGTACTATCTTCCACTGTTTTTCGATGAAACCGCCACGCTGTTTGATTATCTGCCGGGCAGCACCCTGGTATTCACCGCCAACGGTCTCAATGATGCCGTCAATGCCTTTGATGCGGAAACCCGGGCCCGTTACGAAGACCGCCGCCACGATCGACTGCGCCCTATTCTGCCCCCCACCGAGCTATTTCTGCAGCCGGATGAAGTGTTCGGGCAACTCAAACACTACCCGCGCATTACCTGCAGCAGTCAGCCCGAAGACGGCGCGGGTGCCAGCAACTGCGGTACCGAATCTCTCCCGGATGTCGCCATGGACGGGCGCGCCGCTGATCCGGCAGGGCGCCTCAAACGGTTCATCCAGGAGTTCCACGGGCGCATCCTGATCTGTGCTGAATCGTCCGGGCGCCGGGAGGCGCTGATCGACAACCTGGCCGATCACAAGCTCAAGCTGGCAACCGTGCAGAGCTGGTCGGAATTCCTCGAAAACGAGAACACCACTCTGGCCATCACCATTGCCCCACTGGAACAGGGCATGGTGTTGCCCGGCCAGAATCTGGCACTGATTACCGAAACGGCGTTGTTTGGCGAGCGGGTGCTGCAGCGTCGCCGGCGCCAGAAACCAACCGAAACCGACGATGCCGGCTACCGGGACCTGTCTGAACTGAGAATTGGCGCACCGGTCGTGCATATCGACCATGGCGTGGGCCGCTACAAGGGGCTGGAGACACTCACCGCCGGCGGCCAATCCGACGAATTTCTGACCCTGGAATACGCCGGCGGCTCCAAACTCTATGTACCGGTGTCCAGCCTGCACCTGATTTCCCGTTACGCCGGCACCGATGAGGAACACGCACCGCTCCACAAGCTCGGAACGGAGCGCTGGAGCAACGCCAAGCAAAAAGCGCTGGAAAAGATCCGCGACACCGCCGCAGAACTGCTGGATGTTTACGCCCGCCGGGAAGCCCGGAAAGGCTTCCAGTTTGAAGACCCGAAAGAGGCCTATCGGGCCTTTGCTGCCGGATTCCCTTTCGAGGAGACGCCGGACCAACAGGTGGCCATCGAATCGGTGTTCGAGGATATGACCAGCGAACGCCCGATGGACCGACTGGTATGCGGCGATGTCGGCTTCGGTAAAACCGAAGTCGCCATGCGCGCGGCTTTTCTGGCCACCTGGTCTGGCAAACAGGTGGCCGTGCTGGTACCCACTACTCTTCTGGCCCAGCAACATTACGAGTCGTTCCGTGACCGGTTCTCGGATACGCCGGTAACTGTAGAGCTTCTGAGTCGCTTCCGCAGCGGCAGCCAGACCAGCAAGGCCATCACTGCCATAGAGGAAGGCAAGGCAGATATCGTCATTGGCACCCATAAGCTTCTGCAAGGCGATATCAACTTCAAGAATCTGGGTCTGGTGATTATCGACGAAGAACACCGGTTTGGCGTTCAGCAGAAGGAAAAACTGAAATCCCTGCGGGCCGAGGTGGATATGCTGACCCTCACCGCCACACCGATTCCCAGAACCCTGAACATGGCCATGGGCCATCTGCGCGACCTTTCCATTATCGCCACCCCACCAGCCCGCCGGCTGTCGGTGAAAACGTTTGTGCGCCAGCGCGACGAGGCCATGGTGAAAGAAGCTATTCTGCGGGAAATTCTGCGGGGCGGTCAGGTCTATTTCCTGCACAACGATGTCGCCACCATCGAGAAAACCGCGGAAGATCTGCGCAAGCTGATTCCCGAGGCGCGGGTGGGTGTGGCGCATGGTCAGATGCGCGAGCGCCAGCTGGAACAGATCATGTCGGATTTCTACCACAAGCGTTTCAACGTACTGGTGTGCACCACTATTGTGGAAACCGGCATCGACATCCCCAGCGCCAACACCATTATTATTGAACGGGCAGACAAATTTGGCCTGGCGCAGCTGCACCAGCTTCGGGGTCGCGTGGGCAGGTCTCATCACCAGGCGTACGCCTATCTGCTGACACCACCGCCAAAGGCCATTTCCGCCGATGCCAGGAAGCGGCTGGATGCGATTTCCGAATCCCAGGACCTGGGCGCCGGCTTCATGCTGGCCACCCACGATCTGGAAATCCGGGGCGCTGGCGAGCTGCTGGGTGAAGAACAGAGCGGTCAGATCGAAAGCATCGGCTTTACCCTCTACATGCAGCTGCTGGACGAAGCCGTAAAAGCGATTCGCGACGGCCGCACGCCCAACGCCGAATTGCCTCTCAGCCACGGCACCGAGATGAACCTGCGCATTCCGGCCCTGATTCCGGACGACTACCTGCCAGATGTCCACAACCGCCTGATGCTGTACAAGCGCATTGCCAGCGTGAAGGATCGTGAGGCATTAAAAGAACTTCAGGTTGAGATGATTGACCGCTTCGGATTATTACCAGCCCCGGCCAAGAACCTCATGCGCCAGGCACAGCTACGTTTGCAGGCAGAGACTCTGGGCATCGTGAAAGTGGATGCCGGTAAGGAATGGGTGCGGCTTGAGTTCGGGGCAACGACACCGGTCGACCCTCTCGAACTGGTTAAAAAAGTGCAATCCGCTCCGGATCGATACCGGCTCGAAGGCGCCAACAGCTTTCGCTTCCGGCTGAATGATGACTCAACCGATGGTAAACTCGACGCCATCGCAGCGATGCTCGAAGAACTGGCGCCCGACAAGGCCCCGGCAAAGGCATCGTGATAAAAAAGGATTCAGGTGGAGTAACGCCCTTGCAAGCTCACATTTTATGCTCCCGGCAAACCCTGGCCAGTGCGGCGCTGTTCGCCTCAGTTGCATTCACACCGGCTACCCTTTGGGCCCAGGGCGCTTCAGGCAATGTCCCGAACGACTACTACCGGGCAGAGCTGGTGATTTTACAGCGTCTGGTGGACCCGGCCGGCATTGAAGAGCAGATGGCGAACAAGTCGGTGGAACCTGTCGAAGAGGCCGGCAAAACCCTTTGGGTGGAGCAGGAATCCGGGGAGCGGGTAACCGAACTCAACCTGGTACCCCGCAACCAACTGCACCTGGGCGAGGCGGCCAACCGGCTTGAGCGAAGTGGTAACTACCGGGTACTGGCGAGTGCCGGCTGGTATGAAGCTTTTCCGCCCGACTACAAGGGCGAACCTCTACGTGTCGCAATCGGTGACTGGCTGGCCGAGTCTGGCCAACGAGCGGTGGAAGGCCAGATCACCATTGACCGCCAACGCTACCTGCACGTTAATGTGCAGCTTAACCACTGGGCCGTCAGCGACGATCCCGAGGCTGTGCCGGCAGAGCCTGAAACACAGCCTCAGACCGAAGCGGTTGCGGAGTTTTCCAATCAGGACTCTGGCAATACACGTGATAGCGAAACCGGTGGTTCAGCATCAGAAGGCACCGGTACCGCTTACCAACTTCGTCCGGCACCAGTAGAACTGGTGACCTGGATTCGTGAAACGCGGCGGATGCGCAGTGAGGAAATCCACTTCATCGACTCCCCCACCGTCGGCGTCCTGGTTTTCTTCAAGAAGATTGAGGGGTAAGCGCAAGCTGCCCCAGACTTGCCATTGAACGCTCCAGAATCTGCCGAACGCCGGACATGCCCTGGGCAATCGCTTCTTCAATCTCGGCCATGGTAATAATGTGGTCGGTTTTACCCGCAGCCCAGTTCACCACCAGCCCGAGGCTGACGTACCGCAAGCCCAGCTCTGCCGCCAGCACTGCCTCGGGCATGCCGGTCATACCAACGATGTCACAGCCATCCCGCTCCATCCTGCGGATTTCCGCCGCCGTCTCCAGCCTGGGCCCCTGCGTCGCGCCATAGACGCCAAACCCGGAAAATGACAGCGACGCCGCGCGAGCAGCATCAATCAACACCTGACGCGCTTCCTGATCGTAGGGCCAGGTAAAATCAATGTGTGTAACTTCCTCCAGCTCGCCTTCGAAGAAAGTGCTGGCCCGGCCCCAGGTGTAGTCGATCAGTTGATCCGGGATCACGATGTGGGCCGGCCCCATATTGGCATGTATGCCACCAACCGCGTTTACACCCACCAGCACCCGAGCGCCGGCATCATGCAACGCCTGAATGTTGGCCCGGTAATTGACCTGATGGGGCGGAATGCGGTGCGGGTTACCATGACGCGCCAGAAAGATAACAGGCTGATCACCCAGTTGCCCCCGCACCAGCGTGGAGGAGGGCTCACCCCACGCAGTTGTCACTGTCTCTTCTCCGGTGATCTGGATATTGCTCAGGCTGGTCAGCCCCGTACCACCGATAATGCCTACCGGTACATTGTCATTCGTTACTGTCATTCCCCGTCTCCGGAATCTGAATCGGCTTCACCGTAACCGCCATCATGATCGATGTTTTTTCCGGATTTTCCGGAATCAGCATCCTTGTCCGAGGACTTGTCGTTTGAGTCCTCACGTTTTGAGGAATCACGCCCGTCTACCCGCACCCCATCCGGCAGATGCAGCGTGCGCGTCGGGAAGGCCACCTCGGCACCATGGTTTTCGATGATGTCACTGATTTTCAGTAACACATCTTCCTTCACCTCATGGAAACGCACCCACTGGGTGGTTTTGGTAAAGGTGTACACCATGATATCCAGTGACGATGAATTGAATGCCAGAAAATTAACGATCAAGGTCTCGTTGGCATCAATCTCTTCATGATTCTTCAGCATCTCCCGGATTTCGTCCACGATGGTTTTCATGGAATGCACATCGGCATAGCGAATGCCGATGGTCTCGTAGATCCGGCGATTGGTCATACGTGATGGGTTTTCCACTGCAATAGTGGTAAACGCCGCATTGGGGACATAAAGCGGGCGCTTGTCGAAGGTGCGAATGGTGGTCAGTCGCCATCCGATATGCTCAACCGTACCCTCAATGCTCCGATCCGGGGATCGAACCCAATCCCCCACCTTGAACGGACGGTCCAAATGGATAATGAACCCACCGAAAAAGTTCGCCAGGAGATCTTTCGCGGCAAAACCAACCGCGATGCCCCCGACACCACCAAATGCCAGCACGCCTGAAATACTGAAGCCCAGGGTTTGCAGGGCGGTCAGCGCGGCGGTAATAATCACGACCGCTCGCGACAGCTTGCTGATGGCATTGACCGTGGTGTAATCCATCGGCTTGCGCATCTTGATCGGAGAGGTGAGGATGTTCTCGAACTGTTTGATCAGCCGGATAAAAAACCAGACCACCACCCAGACAAAACCGATCTGAAGCAACGTTCCGTTGGCCTTGAAGACCTCAGCCTCGGAAAAATGGTGTGCCACTTCGGCAGCCCAATACACCCCCTGGAGCCATACGAAAGCCACGACAGGCCGACGGACCGCGTGCAGAATAGCATCGTCCCACAGGTTATGAGTGCTGGCGAATTTGCGCTCCAGCGCAGAAATCACATGACTGGCAATGTAGGCAACCGCCGCCGTACCCAGCACGAGCAGGAAGACGAGCACACCGGCCCGCCAACCCTCAGACAGCAACCCGAACTGCTCTATCCAGCCATTCAGTACACCCAAAACTTCGCCAATCATCCTGTCCCTCTGAATTATGCGGGTTAATAGATACTGACCGGGGTCCCCGCTGGAACCCGGTCAAAAAGCTCAACAATATCGGTATTGCGCATCCGGATGCAGCCATGGGATCTGGCAACCCCCATAGGTTCACTGTCCGGCGTGCCGTGGATATAGATAAAACGACGAAAGGTGTCTACCCCCGGCCCACGGTTTCGCCCCCATTCACAGCCACAAAGCCAGAGTATACGGGTAAGAATCCAGTCGCGCCCCGGATTCGCTGATGCCAGACTCTGGCTGTAGATCTCGCCAGTGGGACGGCGCCCGCGATACACCGTATTTAATGGCTGCCCTGCCCCGATTCGGGCGCGGACATAATGCTTGCCAACAGGGGTACAGCCACTGCCGTCGGCCTGGCCGGGGCCATTCAGGCCAGTGGATACCGGGTAGCGGGCAATGATATCACCCGATTGAGTAGCCAGTGTCAGGAACTGATTGGCGATATCAATGGACAGGGTAACCCCGGGGGGCTTGTTATCGGGCATTGGTAGCGACTTCCCTCCGGCTGCGAACCAGAGGGAAGACTACCCGAGGCGGGGGAGTTCAGGCAACCGAAACGCCTGAAGCGGTAGGCGGCACCAGCATTTTGTCTGGCGCCTTCATGCCTGCGGCCAGGAACGGCACCAGGCGTGCGGCAATTTCCTGAACCGTGGTTTCAACGCCCAGCTTGTTTTCGAGAATATCAATCAGGGCATCACTGCTGGACATGGTGAAGGCCGTCGCTCCCAGCATGAACTGGATGCGCCAATAGCGATCAACCGAGGACAACTCAGGCGTGGCCTCTTTGAGCAAGCGCATGAAACGACCAAAGGGCTCACTGTATTCCTGTTCGAGAAATTTACGCAGGTGGCCCTGAGACTGGGTATAGGCAAGACCGAGCAGGCGCATGAAGATGGATATGCCTTTCTCATTACGCTGAGGCATGCGCACGGCACTTTCCGTAAGCGCCCACAGGGTTTGGTTCAGCGTGGGCGGCTGGCCATCACAACGCTCTTCGAGTTCATCAAAGGCGGTATCCAGGGTGGCCGAAAACGGCGTCAGGAACCGGGCGAACACGGCGTGGATCAGGGCATTCTTAGACCCAAAGTGATAATTGACAGCGGCCAGATTTACCTTAGCCTTACTGGTAATCATACGAAGCGATGTTTCCGAGAACCCACGCTCGGCAAACAGCTCTTCGGCAGCGTCAAGAATGCGGTCAACGGTATCAGACTGCGCCATTTTGTTGTCAGAGCCTCTAGCAAACGTCTGTTTGAAACATACGTTTGAAGGTCTGTCATGTCAAGCTCGGTCTTCAGGAACCGCCGCCACTGCCTGCCAACCCCGGTCTATCGCGTCCTGATTGCCGTCGAAAAACGCTTGCTGGACTTTGCCATAGGCTTTCTCGGCTTCCAGCAGATAGATAAGATACAGCCGAACATGTTCCCGCCGGGTAAGATAACGCGGCAACACCCGTTGCTCAGACAGTCTGAGCAATTCACTGAAGCGGGTATGACGCAGTGTCGGGTTGTACTCTGCCATACGCGCACACTGCCATATCAGCCCGTCCTTTCCCTCCAGGTGGGCCGCATGTTTGCGGGCATCCCGAAGCATGCGCTGACGGCGAATGATCAAATCCATATAGGAGGGGCTGGACGTGTAAATCCGACGGATAAACGGCACTCCCAGCAACAGAATAATCACGAAAGCGCCAAAACCGCCACCGGCTACCCAGGCCGGCACAAAACCGGTCAAACCACTGAGGAAAAACGTCGCAGCCAAAAGGGCACTGAAGATCCAGAGGTCCCGGCTACGCCGCGCAGCTGCCATCTGATAGTTATCCGGCCAGTCCGACATAGCCAGCAAGTTGAAGTCCATCAGCAGGACCCGGTCACACTGCCGTAGCATAAGACGCAGCTTGCGCTGCCGTGACTCCGCCAGCGCCTGCTCGATATCCGGGTTCTCCGACCCGGTCTCGGCAGTCCGATCCTGCGATTCCTGCGCCTCGGGCCGCTCGCTGCCGGATTCAGTATTCTGGCCCTGGTCATCATCAGCCTGCAGGGCAGCGGTTCTTTGCGCCGCATTGAGGGCGGATTCCGGTGTCGCCGGCACCGGATCAGCGGCCCGGCCGGGGCGAAGCACCGCTCCGGATGCGTTGGCCGGATCTGTCTTGTCTACTGCTGTATTTTCCGCCATTGAGGTCACTGTTCTTCAGGTTCTTTATGCAAGTATCGACCTTTACGAATAATTCTTGAATGTCGGCTTTGCCGGCATACGCGGCTTGCTGGCTTCTTGGCAACACTGACAGGCACCGGTATGCTTGCGCCAATCAACGGGTTTCAGGAGATTATGTATGTTTACCGGTATCGTTCAGGGCATTGCACGGGTCGAAAACGTGATCGCGGCGCCGGGCCTGAGTACCTTTTTGATCGATTTCCCGGAAGATCGGGTTCAGGGCGTAACCATCGGTGCCTCGGTTGCCATCAACGGCACCTGCCTGACGGTTACCCGCCAGGAAGGCCAACGGCTGTACTTCGACGCCATGCAGGAAACCCTGCGCCTGACCACCCTCGGCGACCTGAAACCCGGCGACGAAATCAACTTCGAGCGCGCCGCCCGAATCGGCGATGAAATCGGCGGCCATCTGCTCAGTGGCCATATCCACACTACCGCAACCATCGTCGATATTCTGCGGCCGGAAAACAACGTGACCCTATGGTTCGAACTACCGGAAACCTGGGCGAAGTACATCTTCCCCAAAGGCTACATTGCCATCAATGGCGCCAGCCTGACCATTGGCGAGGTGGAAGGTAACCGCTTCAACGTCCACCTTATCCCGGAGACCCTGCGTGCCACCACGTTCGGGAAGGCCACTAAGGGGCAAAAGGTCAACATCGAGATTGATAGTCAAACCCAGACCATCGTGGATACCCTCGCGCGCCTCGGCTACGATCGCCCGGCGACGGCCTGAGACTCACACCGCGCCATTCCGGGCTTCGAACACCACGAATTTCGGGCTTGCAGCTCTCTGTTCAACGCTGCTGAAGTATTGTTTCAGGGAACGGTGATACCCCAGGTGGCGATTGCCCACCATCAATACGCGGCCGCCCGGCGCCAGATGCCGGGCGGCATCCCTGAACAGTCTCAGTGCGATGTGATCGCCCACCACGCCACCCTCATGGAAGGGTGGGTTCAGTAGAATAAGCTGATAGTCAGGCAAATCATCTGCAATGCCGTCCTGATGCCATAAGCGTACGCAATCGCCGCCCTCGTACCTGCTCAGGTTATGCTCAACACTGGCAATGGCCTGGCTGGACACGTCACTGAAATGCACTTCGGCACCCGGTCTGCCGGCAAGCGCAGACAACCCGAGCACGCCGTTTCCACACGCCAGATCCAGAATCCGCCCGGCCGGGGGCACTCGACTAACCGCCTGAGGAATCAGCGGTAACAACTCCCGCGTGCCAATATCCAGCTTTTCTCTGGCAAACACTGCGGGCAGTGCCTCAACCGGCCCGGGCAATCCTGCCACCGGGTAGCCGCGCCATTGCTCCTGCCATTCCGGCAATGTGGCCGAGCCACCACGACACACCACTACCCGCGCCTTTTTGCGGGCAGGCAACACCTGTTCGGTAACCACCGCACTGGCGAACACATCAACACTACGATCGGGCAGATGCTTGATCATACCGCCCGCCAGTATGCGTCCGTCTTCCGCCAGCACGCTGTTGAGCCACCGTAACAACCAGGCCAGATAACCGGCCTGACGGGGAATACGGAGCAGCACCAGATCAAAGGGCCCTGAGGGTGGCCGACGCCAGTTCAAAACCGCGGGGCAGTCGGGCAACGCCGGATTGAGCGAAGCGTTCGTCAACAGGGAGTGGGCGAGCGTCGCGCTGTCGGCAACTGTCTGCGGCTGATAGCAGGCAAGCCCGAGGGTCAGCGCACCAAACTGGTCGTCAACCACCAGCACGCGCAAACCGTCTGCCAGATAAGGCTCCGCAGCCGACAACAACAACTCGTCGGCAGCGTCCCAGGCGCGCAGCCCAGCCGTTCCGCCAGGCCGGATCAGGCGGAGGTCACCGGCAGGTGTCTGGAGTCTGGCAGTTGTCATTTTGGGCTTCCGTTGGCAGCTTTCGGGAAAATAAACACTTTTAGGCTGTTTATTCTAGAAATTAAACCTAAGTTAGGGGTGTTCACGCCGAACACCCTTTCCGGTCATGCCCCAGCCCTGACCAGGCTGGCCGGTCGCATTTTTCCGGACAAGATCTTTTGCCCCTTACCCCAGGGGCTTTTTTCTGTCTGTTTTTCAGCCCGACTTTTTCCGAAATGCCCGGTAAACGGTAAACCGCCGGTCCTGCGCAAGTTTCTCAACCGGGCCGATGTGTTGTCGAATCAGGGCTTCATACGGCAGAAAACTGTTGGCCACCAGCCTCAGCTCGCCGCCGTGCGCGAGATGCGCGGCCACCTGGGCCAGGAACTGCTCGGTCATGGAGGTATCGGTTTTTACACCGGTGTGGAAAGGCGGGTTGCTGATCACGGCCGGCCATTTGCCTTGAACGGCTGCCAGGCCATCGGCGGCAAAAATCTCACCGTTTACTCCTGCCTTACGGTAACTTTCCCGGGCACAGAACACGGCCTGCGCCTGAACATCGGTCCCATCTACTCGAATCGGCTTCTTCCCCGCCAACTGATGAAAACCATGCAACCAGGATCCGATAACGCCTGCACCGCAAGCGAAATCGAGCACGCGATCGACACCCAGGGGTGACTCAGCAAGGGTTTCCAACAACATCCGGGTGCCATCGTCCAGTCGACCCAGGCTGAAAACGCCTGGCAAACCGGCAACAGAGAGCGCCACGCCAGCGCAGGAAAGCTCCGTCCAGCTGAGCCAGTCAGTCAACCGGAATTTGGTCAGGGGTTGGGTATTTCTGCCGCACCAGACCTGGCAATGGCGGGCGCTGTCAACCTTTACAACCTCCCCGGCAACGACAGAAAACTGCTTTATGGCACCGGCAATGCCTTCCTTCTTCTCGCCAATAACCACCAGTGCCGCACCTGGTTTGCCGAGGTAACGAGCCAAAGCCAGGCGGAGCTCACACTCAGCCCGGGCTTTAGGCAAAAATACCACCACGGTATCGCAAGAGCCCTGCTGCTGCCGATCTGGCTCGTAACCAAAACAGCCAGCCCAGTCAGTGTCATGGGACAGGATTTGCCAAAGACCGGCGTGCTCGGTCATCGCGATACCGGGAACCGGGCATCGGGGCAAAAGCGATGCATCCGAGACGCCTAACAGCGCTGGGCGTCCATTCAACAGATGCGCATTGCGGAGCAGAACTTCGTGGGTATTGGGCAGTGCAGACATGGGTAGCGGACCATTGCCAGAATCATGAGCCGCGTATGCTAACCGGAAAAAAGCCCCGAGTCTGCCCTGTGGCATCAGTCGGGGCTATCGCTATCGGGGTCGGCCTCTGGGGCCGCCCGGGAAGAGCCAGATATTATTTGTAACGTGCAACCGTACCCACACGCAGGGCGTCTTCAGGTGACATTCCCCATTCTTCCGGGGTGCGTGCTTCGGTGCGCTTGGCCTCAGCCCTTGCGCTATCCATGGCAGAACTTTCGTTTCTGCGGGTTCCCAGTGCCTGCAGGGCTTTCTGCATCAGTTCTTTCATGGTTTACCTCCCTTACTGCTTACAGTTGCTACTGTAACAGACGCAGAAGGTCACTACTGTGATGACGCCACGGGTCAGGAAGTGACGAGCATCACGATTTTTTGACAGTTTTTGACAATCTTCGCATTATATTTTTTGGCGGCCGGAGCGAACCGGTCGTTCGATCAGCTCATCCAGACTGGACTGACGAATCGTTTCCCGGTCTGCCTCACTGGCGATCGAGAGCCCCATATCCCTCAACAGACCGTCGGCCACGTCGTAAACGAAACCGTGCACGGTCAATGGCTGGCCGCGACGCCAGGCTTCCTGAACGATGTTGTTCTGGCACACATGCCCTACCTGCTCTACCACGTTCAGCTCACACAGGCGGTCTACCCGGTCCTGCACATTGGGAATGGCGTCCAGTACGGACTGGTGACGGTCACGCACGTCCTGAACATGGCGGAGCCAATTTGAAATCAGGCCAAAACCTTCGTTCAGCAATGCCGCGCGCACGCCACCACAACCGTAATGCCCCACCACCAATACGTGTTTGACCTTTAACACTTCGATGGCGAACTGGAGCACCGACAGGCAGTTGAAATCTGTATGTACAACCACGTTGGCCACGTTTCTGTGCACGAAAAGTTCACCGGGGAGCAAGTCCACAATCTGGTTCGCAGGTACCCGACTGTCGGCACAGCCGATCCACAGGTACTCCGGTGCCTGCTGGTTCGAGAGCCGGTCAAAGAACTTCGGGTCCACCGACTTGATGCCATTGGCCCAGGCCCGGTTCTTGTCCAGTAGATGTTTCAGTGGTGCCATTATCTTGTTGCTCCTGCCATTGATTCCCGCTGCGGGATTGAACGGGAATCAACGACATAACGCAATAGTCAGTTGGTCGTTACGTCTTCCGGGCTCTGGTGCATGGTGCTTTGCGCCAGGTCCAGCAGCTCCCGCAGTGCGACCGAGAACATGGCGTATTCCGGTTCCCTTACGCCTTTGAGTTCCGCCAGCATCGCGTTCCAGCGATCAATCATGTGCTGGTTGCGCTGCTCCCAGGCGTTCACACTATCGGTGACTTTCTCCGGGCTTTCAGCGGTTTTCAGCACACCGGTGGTCAGAGCCCGTTGCTGCCAGTCCAGATCCTCCCGGAAGCTTTCCCGCGCCAGGGCCTGCCAATGGGAACTTGGCGTCAACGCTGCGATGGCATTAGCGAACCAGGTCAGGTCGAGACGGTCACCCAGACCGTAGTACAGGTTGGCCACCGTTTTCAGCGGCATGCCTGTGGCTTCCTGTGCCTCGATAATACCAAGAGAGGAATACAGATAGCCGGTTCCTGCCAGCACCGACGCCAGTTCCTTCGGCAAACCCGCAGCCATCAGCTGATCATTGCGTTTTTCCCAATTGGCACGAGCCTGGTCGCCAAGGTATTCCGGCAGACCCGAGGTAATGGCCCAGACGCTGTCGGCAAACCGCTCCATGTGACTCTGGATATTGAGTTCTGCCCGGCGATTACGAAGCAACCAGCGCACAGCCCGACGCATCAGACGCATCAGATCCTGCATCAGCTCCATCTGCAGATCCGCGGAAACGTGGAAATCCAGCGCTTCAATCTTGTCCCACCAGCTGTCGATGCGGAACACATCCCTGGCAATAATCCAGGCCAGGGCAATGGATGCTGCGTCCGCCCCGGTAGACTGGTTCAGGCGCTCCACAAAGGTAATGCCCATGTGGTTAACCATGTCGTTGGCGATCTGGGTTGCGATGATCTCCCGTCGCAGCTGGTGTTCACCCAGCTCTTTCGAGAAACGCTTGGTCAGATCCCGCGGGAAGACCTTGTACATCTCACCCGCCAGCAGAGGATTGTCCGGCAGATTACTGTCGATCAGCACCTGCTTCAGATCCCCTTTGACGTAGGAAATCAGCACCGACAGTTCCGGCCGCGTCAGCCCTTTCTTAGCCAGCTTGCGCTCTGACAGGGTTTCGTCATCCGGCAGGAACTCCAGTGCCCGGTTGAGCTTGCCTTCGCTCTCGAAGGTATTCATCAGCCGACGATACTCCTCCAGCCGGGTGGCGGCATCCTCGCTGGCGATACTGATGGCCTGGGTCTGACGGTAGTTGTTCTTCAGCACCAGCGAGGCAACATCATCAGTCATTTCCTCCAGCATGATGTTGCGCTGCTTGCCAGTTAGATCGCCCATGGCCACCGCCCGGTTGAGCAGGATCTTCATGTTCACTTCATGGTCAGAGCAGTCCACGCCGCCCGAGTTGTCGATGAAGTCCGTATTCAGGCGACCACCCTTCAGGGCGTATTCAATCCGCCCCATCTGGGTGAAGCCGAGGTTTCCGCCCTCACCTACAACCTTGCAGCGCAGCTCGGCACCATTGATCCGCAGGCCATCATTGGCCTTGTCGCCCACGTCGGAGTGGCTTTCACCGCTGCCCTTCACGTAAGTGCCAATACCACCAATCCAGAGCAGGTCCACTTCGGCCTTGAGTATGTGACTGATCAGCATATTGGGCGGAACGCGGTCCGCCTTGATGCCCAGCAGCTTTTTCATTTCCGGGCTGACCGGAATGGACTTGGCATTGCGGCTGAATACGCCGCCGCCCTTTGAAATCAACTTACTGTCGTAATCGGTCCAGGCGGAACGCGGCAGTTCAAACAGGCGCTTACGCTCCTTGTAGCTGCGTTCGGCGTCCGGGGTCGGGTCAATGAAGATGTGGATATGGTTGAAGGCGGCCACCAGCCGGGTTTTTTCCGAGCACAGCAGGCCATTACCAAACACATCGCCCCCCATGTCACCGATGCCGATGGCGGTAAATTCATCCACGGCCGGGTTGATGCCCATCTCACGGAAATGCCGTTCCACCGAAACCCAGGCGCCCCGGGCAGTAATGCCCATTTTCTTGTGGTCATAACCGTTACTGCCACCGGAGGCGAAGGCATCTCCCATCCAGAAGCCATATTCCGCGGCCAGGCCATTAGCGATGTCGGAGAAGGTGGCGGTGCCTTTGTCAGCCGCCACCACGAGATAGTGATCGTCTTCGTCATGGCGGATTACCCGCTCCGGCGGCTGGATGCCGGAATCCACCAGGTTATCTGTGATATCCAGCAAGCCCCGGATGAATGTTTTGTAGGCCGCAATACCCTCTGCCTGGAATGCCTCCCGGTCAGACGGATCGGGCAGACGCTTGGCCACAAAGCCACCCTTCGCGCCCACCGGCACAATGACGGCGTTTTTCACTTGCTGCGCTTTTACCAGGCCCAGAATTTCTGTGCGGTAGTCCTCGAACCGATCCGACCAGCGCAAACCACCACGGGCCACTTTGCCACCACGCAGGTGAACCCCCTCCACACGAGGGGAATACACAAAGATCTCGAACATGGGTAATGGCAGCGGCATGTCCGGAATCTGCGACGGGTCAAATTTCACACTGATGTAGGGCTTGGGCTGGCCCTCGCCATCCGGCTGGTAGTAGTTGGTGCGCAACGTCGCCTGCATCAGCTCCAGATACAGCCGTAGCACGCGATCCTCACTGAGGTTCTCCACTTCATCCAGGCCGGCGTTGAATTCGATTTCCAGTTTCTGCTGGGCCGCCTCGCTTTTACCCTTACTCTTGAAACGCTCAGGGTTGAATCGGATCTCAAAGTATTCCAGCAGGATCCGTGTCAGGTTGACGTGGTTGACCAACGTGTTGGAAATGAACGTCTGACTGTTGGAGAACCGGATCTGGCGCATGTAGCGGGCGTAAGTACGCAGCAACGCGATCTCACGCCAGCTCATGTAGGAGGACAACAACAGGCGGTTAAAGGCGTCGTTTTCGGCTTCACCGTGCCAGACCCGGCGGAACAACTCTTCGAAAATCGGGCGAATACGGTGAATATCCACCATATTGCCGGTGTGGGATTGCAGGGTAAAGTCATGAATCCAAACCGTTTTACCCGTTCGATCAATCACCTCAAACGGGTGCTCGCCAATCACCCGGAAACCGAGATTGTCGAAAATCGGCATCACATCCGACAGTGGCAGCGGCTCGTCCGGATAAAACAGTTTGAAATGCAGCGTGTTCTCGTCTTCTTCCAGGGCCCGATAGAAGCTCATGGCCAGATCATCGTCGCGGGCAGAGGCAGTGATGTGCTCCAGGTCGATGGCCGCCCGGCGGGGTGAAAACATGTCAGTGTAGCTGGCCGGGAAACCGCCTGCCCAGACGCGATACAGCTCATTGCCCTGCTCTTCGCCATAGGCTTCGCTTAATGCCTCGTAGAGGCCGTCTCGCCAGGATTGGGCGAGCTCAATAACCTTGTCGCGGATCTCCGCCAGCGGCAACTGGCGGTTTTCCACCTGTGGCACCCGGATGGTGAACTGTACCCGGGCAAGCACCGACTCGGAAAAATGAGTAACAAACTCAATGTCCTCGGCCTCCAGGCGATCCAGCAGCACCTGTTCCACCTTCAGGCGCAGCTCCGTGTTGTAGATGTCCCTGGGGAAGAAGGCCAGACAGGTTACAAACTGGCCGTAAACATCCTCCCGCATGAACAGCTCAATCCGGCGACGTTCCTGGATGTACAGAATGTTCTTGGCAACACGCAGCAGTTCGTCGGTTTCAATCTGGAACAGCTCGTCCCGCGGATACAGCGTCAGGATCTGCTCCAGCTCCTTGCCAGCGTAATCGTCGGTCAGGAAGCCGGATCGCTTCATCACGCTCTGGAACTTGCGCCGTAACAGCGGAATCTCATCGGGACGCTCGTTGTAGACTCGAGCGGTGTATAGACCGAGGAAGCGGCGCTCACCCACCACTTCGCCCTTGCTGTTGAATTTCTTGACCGCAATGTAATCCGGATAGGCCGGCCGGTGCACGCGAGACCGCTGCGCCGATTTGGCGAAGATGAAGATGTCATCGGAACGGGTCATTTCATGGCGGGTGCGCTGTGGCAGCTCATTCAGCCGAACCCGATCCGGGCGCTCGTTGTTGACCCGAAGAATACCCAGCTCCGAGTTCTCCACCCGGCGTACCACCATGCCCTGCTTGTCCTTGGCAAAGTCGTATTCGTCGTACCCCAGGAATGTGAAGTGGTCATCCACCAGCCAAGACAGAAAAGCCCGGGCTTCTTCCTTACCTTCCTCACTGATTCCAGCAGTGGTGGCATCCAGCTCCTTGACGATCTCGCTGACCTTCTCTTTCACAATCGGGAAATCACCCACCGCAATGCGTACCTCATGCAGCACTTTCTGCAGAGTCTGCTCCAGGTCGCGCAGGTCTTCCGGGGCACTGTGGCGGTCGATTTCAAGCACGATGAACGCTTCGTAGCTTGCGTCCTTCGATGCCTTTTTGGTGGTGTGCAGTTTCTTCAGCTTACCATTGTCATCCCGCTCCACTCGCAGGATGGAATGCTGAATGGAGTGGGTGCCGATTTCCCGCTGATTGATGGCCATGCGCAGGGAATCAATCAGGAACGGAATATTGGGATGGAGAATGAAAACAACGCTGTGGGTGGACTGCCAGCCGTCGCTTTCCAGGTCCGGGTTGAACACCGAAACCGGGGTTTCATCGGCACTGCGTTTTTGCAGGAATTGCCACGCCGCCAGGACGGCACCGTAGGTATCCGAGAAGCGGCGACTGACCAGCTCCTCCAGAGGAATATGAGCATAATGCTGTCTGGCAAAATCCGCGATCTTCTTTGCCTCGGTTTTTGCAATCTTTTCTGAGAACGCATCGGCCAACTGTTCGAAAAACTGATCCTTGCTGGCGATTGTCAGCGCATTCATATCCGACCTCTGGTTTGTGTGAAAGAAACGTAATCAGGGTATCGTCACATAAGCATAGTCAAACCCTTGATTTTTGCCGGCCAGACGCCAAAACTGCGGCAATCACTTACGCAGGCATTCATACATCAAGAGCAGTTATTTTCATGTCGTTACAGCAAACGTTCGGTGATCTCAGAGCACAGCTGGCCAAGCGTATTATTGGCCAGGACAAACTGGTCGACCGGCTACTGATTGCCCTTCTGGCCGATGGCCATCTTCTGGTTGAGGGCGCGCCGGGGCTGGCCAAAACCACCGCGGTGAAAGCACTGGCCGACCATCTGGAGGGTGACTTCCACCGGATCCAGTTCACTCCGGATCTGCTGCCCTCCGATGTCACCGGCAGCGAAATCTACCGCGCGGAGACCGGCACCTTTGAGTTCCAGCGCGGCCCCATTTTCCACAACCTGGTGCTGGCCGATGAAATCAACCGGGCACCGGCGAAAGTCCAGTCGGCCCTGCTCGAGGCCATGGGCGAACGCCAGATCAGTGTTGGCATGAGAACCTTTCCCCTGCCCAAGCTGTTCATGGTGATGGCGACCCAGAACCCGATTGAACAGGAAGGCACCTACCCGCTGCCGGAAGCCCAGCTTGATCGCTTCCTCATGCATGTGGTGATTGACTACCCCTCTGCCGATGCCGAGCGTGAGATTCTGCACCTTGCGCGCAGTGACTACCGTCAGGGAATCCCGAACGTAGACATTCGTCTAACCCAGGAACAGGTGATGGCCGCCCGGCAGGCGGTTTCGGATATCTACATGGCGGAACCTGTGGAGCAGTACCTGCTGGCGTTGATTCTGGCCACCCGCGATGCCGCAACCCTGGACCCTGAACTGGCTCGATGGACCGCCTTCGGCGCCAGCCCCCGCGGCACTATCGCACTGGATCGATGTGCCCGGGCACTGGCCTGGCTCGATGGACGGGATTACGTGACACCGGACGACGTTCAGACCATGGCTTACGATGTGCTGCGCCACCGGATTCTGTTGACCTTTGAAGCCGAGGCCGAAGGCATGACCGCCGATTCCGTGTTGCAGAGGCTGATCGACCGGGTTCCGGTTGCCGCCTGAGGTGTTGCTGACAGGAGACCATCACAGCGTCATGGCAGATTCCAGCCCAGCCACTCTCATTACCCTGCCAGAGCTGGTGCGCCTGCAGGCAGATGCACGAGCTCTGAAGCTGCCATCGGTAAAACCGGGCCGGTCACGCCAGGCCGGGCTACGCCAATCACGGCAGAAAGGGCGCGGAATGACGTTTTCCGAAGTGCGCCAGTACCAACCCGGTGATGACATTCGCAGTATAGACTGGCGGGTAACGGCCCGGCGCCAGGCACCACACACCAAGCTGTACGAGGAAGAGCGGGAGCGACCGGTACTGTTGATTGTCGATCTCGGGCCGACCCTGTTCTTTGCCAGTGCCGGCGCCTACAAACAGGTTCGGGGTGCCCAGGTTGCGGCTCTGCTGGCCTGGTTGGCACTCTGGGCAGGTGACCAGGTGGGGGGCCTGGTATTCAATGACCGGGACCTGGCCGTACTCCGGCCCGCCCGGCGCCGTAAGTCCGTCTTGCGCCTTCTGGATCACCTGGCCAACCACCAGCACCAGGGCAAAACACCACCACCCCCTGCAACGGACTCCAGCCATGGGCTGGACACAGCGCTGGCAGAAGCCCGCCGGGTCACACACACCGGTTCCCGCGTTTTTATCATCAGTGACTTCATGAATATCACCGAGCAGACCACTACCCTGCTGGGCGCCATGAGCCGGCACAACTCGGTCAGTGCCATCCGCATTCAGGACCCGCTGGAAAAGGCACTGCCTTCTTCCGGCCGGTTTGCCGTTGCCGGCCCGGACGGCCCGATCTGGTTCGATGCCTCCAATCCTCGCTTCCAGCAGGCCTGGCAAGGCAAAATCGACGCCCATGAGCAACGTCTGGCCGACTGTTTTCGGGCATCCGGCGTGGCTTCTGCAACGCTGTCGACCGGAGAGGATCCGGCTAAGGCCCTGCGCCTGCTGCTGGGCCCGGGAGGTCGCATCGGATGAACCCTCAGGATCCCCTGGCACAACTTCGTGATATCCAGTTACCAGCTACCGGTGGTTGGTGGCCCCCGGCCCCTGGCTGGTGGCTGCTGGCGATACTGACGATTGCCGCTGTGTTGGTATTTGCGTGGCTGTGGCGCCGTGAGCGCCGAAAGCTTCGCTGGAAACGCAGCGCCTGGTCCGAACTGCAACAGCTTGAAACCAAGGCCCGGCCTGCGCCGGAATGGTTCGCGGCGCTCAATGCCCTGCTCAAACGAGCGGCGCGGCAGAGTCATCCGGAAAAGCATCCAGAGGCCATGACCGGGCAGCAGTGGATCGACTTCCTCCTGGAAACCGCGCCGAAAGACCGCATCGCCGCCCGTCCCGTCGTTGAGGCTATGGTCACAAGCACCTGGCAACCACGTCCCGGCGCACAGACTGAACAGGCGCTGGCGTTCGCCAGAACCTGGTTGGAGGCCCAGTCATGATCAGTCTGGCTTACCCGTGGGTGCTGTTACTGGCATTGCTGCCGCTGCTACTTGGTAACCGCAAGCGGCAGAGCGAACCGGTGGATGCTCCGGTCATTCCGGTCGGGCACTGGTTGTCCGGAATGCCGGGCGTGAGCTCCCGGGGAAGATCAACGCCGCGCTGGCGCCAGCTTCTGCTATTGCTGGCCTGGCTATGCCTGGTGGTCGCCCTGGCCCGCCCTCAGCATGTTGGCGAAGAAATCCAGATGCCCGTAACCGGCCGCGATCTGATGCTGGTGGTCGACATTTCTCCCAGCATGGACGAACAGGACATGGTGCTTCAGGGCCGCAGCATCAACCGCTTGCAGGCGGTGAAACGGGTGCTGGATGACTTCATAGACCAGCGTGAGGGCGACCGGCTGGGGCTCATTCTGTTCGGCACCGAACCTTACGTTCAGGCTCCACTGACCTTCGACCGGGAAACGGTACGGACCCTGCTGTTCGAGGCAGGCCTGGGCATGGCTGGCCGGGCCACCGCCATCGGGGATGCCATCGGGTTATCGGTGAAACGTCTGCGCGAACGCCCACAGGAACAACGCGTGGTGATCCTGCTGACAGACGGGGCAAATACCGCTGGCCAGGTCAGCCCGGACAAGGCCACGGAAATTGCCCAGGCAGCCGGCGTGCGGCTTTACACCATCGGCATCGGCGCCGATACCATGATCCAGCGCGGGCTGCTGGGTTCAAGGCGGGTCAACCCCTCAAGGGATCTTGATGAGGAACTGCTCACACGCATGGCAGAACAGACCGGTGGCCGGTATTTCCGAGCCCGAAGCCTGCCAGAGCTGGAAATGATCTACGACAGCATCAATCAGCTCGAACCGATAGAACAGGATGGCCAGTTCTACCGGCCGGTGACAGAACTCTACGCCTGGCCGGCTGGCATCGCCGCCGGGCTTTGGCTGCTATTGACTGCCCTGCGACTGGCATCCAACCGATATCAGCAAAACACCGCTACGGAGGCTGGCCATGGCTGACTTCCATTTTCTGCGCCCCTTGTGGTTAATTCTGTTGCTGGCGGTTCCGGTCCTGTTTATGGCCCGACATCAACTTCGCCAGGGTGAGACCGGATGGGCCCGATACATCCCCGCTCACCTGTTACAGCCCTTGATTCGTTCCCGGACCAACGAGACCACTGGCACCACCCGCTCGCCACTGCTGCCTCTGAGTCTGGCGCTGGTTCTGCTCGCGATTGCCCTCGCCGGGCCAAGCTGGCGACAGGCACCCACCCCCCTGAAACAAACCCAGGACAGCCTGGTCATTCTTCTGGATCTGTCGCTTTCGATGCTGGCCACCGACGTAGAACCAGACAGGCTGACGCTGGCCAAGCGCAAGGTCCGCGACATCCTCACGCAGCGAAAAGGCGGTTTGACGGCGCTGGTGGTTTACTCCGGCGACGCCCACACGGTAACGCCACTTACCGGCGACACCCGCACCATTGAGGCCATGCTCAGCGTGCTGGACCCCACCATCATGCCTGCCCAGGGCAACCGCGCCGATCTGGCCGTGCGTCAGGCGGTCGACCTGCTGGACCAGGGCGCACCGGGCCAGGGTCGCATACTGCTGATCTCCGAGGCGGTACCGGAACAGCAATACAGTTCAATCCGTCAGCAACTGGCAGATACTCCCTATCCCCTGAACACCTTCGTGGTGGGCACCAGCGAAGGCGGTCCCATTCCCCTGGCAAAACGCGGATTCATTCGGGACAACGGCAGGATTGTCATCAGCCAGGCCGAACCAGACTCCCTGGCCCAACTGGCCAGCATCAACGGCGGAACCAGCCACGAACTGACGCTGGATGACCGGGATATTCGCGCCCTGGCGCTGGAGCCATCACAAACCGATGAATGGCAGAACGAACAGGACGGCATGACCGTTAATCGCTGGCAGGACGACGGTTACTGGCTGCTCTGGCTGGTGCTGCCGTTACTCATTCTGGGCTGGCGTCGGGGAGCCTTTGCCATTCTGGCCTTCGCGCTGATTCCGCTGGCAGGCGCTCCGCGCCCGGTTCAGGCTCTGGACTGGGGCAGCCTGTGGCTGCGAGAAGACCAGCGTGGGCCGGATCTTATCCAGCAGGATCCGGCCAGGGCCGCCACCGTTCTTGAACAGCCGGGCTGGCGCGGTTCAGCACTCTATCGCGATGGCCAGTACAGTGACGCCGCGGAAGCCTTTGCCAATCAACCGGGGGCCGCCGGCGACTACAACCGGGGCAACGCCCTGGCCCGGGCCGGCCAACTGGAACAGGCCATTGACGCCTATCAACAGGCACTGGAACAGCAGCCGGATTTCGAAGATGCGCGCTTCAACCGGCAACTGGTAGAGCAACTCCTGAACCAGCAACAGAAGTCTCAGGGCGAGGGAGAAGGCGACAACAACCGGGAAAACAACGATCAGAATCCCGGACAGCTGAATGGCTCCAGAGGCCAGGGCCAGGGCAATGACAGCCAGGACAGCGCCGGGCAGGATTCTGCAAACAACAATGGCGAGAATCAGGATTCCCGGCCTGGCGAGCAACAGCAGCCCTCCGAGAACGGCGAAAATTCACAGGATAACGCCGGAGAGCCACAACCGGAGGATGGCTCACAGGAGCAACAGCGGAATGCCCAGGCAGGCCCGGACGGGCCTTCCGGAGAGCGACAGAGTGGTGCCAGTGCGCCCGCCGAAATATCAGAACAGCCCCTGAGCCAGGGCCAGGAACAGTGGCTGCGCCGTATACCGGACAACCCCGGCGGGTTACTGCAACGCAAGTTCCTGCAACAGTACCAACAACGACAGACAACACCCGATGAGGGCGACACACCATGGTAACGCGCGTTCTCTCCCTTGCCGCGACATTCATTCTTTTGTTCCTGTCAGCCGTCAGTCACGCTGCCGACAGACTGGTAGTGGAACCGGATCGAACCCAGCTCTACGAAGGTGAGGTACTGACCCTGACCGTCAAGGGTTCCATGAAAATCGACATTAATCTGAGCAATCTGTTCAGCTTCGATCTGTCACAGTTGCCGTCGCCAGATATCGAAAAGGTCGAGCCGGATTTCGAAATCCTGGCCCGCAACCAGCGCTACAGCGTGCAAACCGTCAACAACGAAATGGTAGGCGAAATAACCTGGACCTATCAGCTCGCCCCGACCAGCACCGGTACACTGACAATTCCCGAACTGACGTTCAAGGATTCCATTTCCGACCCGGTCGACATCGAGGTTATTTCCGGCACCCCTCCGGATCAACCGGCGGCCAGCCGTGACAGCTTTATCGAGCTGTCCGCAGACAAGGCGGAAGTGTACGTTCAGGAACAGCTGGTACTGACCATACAGTTGTTCTTCTCCGGCAACCTGATCCGGGGAGAGCTGTCGGAGCCTGAGCACCCGGACGCCATCATCGAGTCACTGGGCAAACAGCGTGAGTTTACCCGCTATCGCGACGGAATCCGGTATCGGGTGGTTGAGCGGCGTTACGCCATCTTTCCCCAAACACCGGGCACTCTCAGCCTGGAGCCTATCCGGTTTGAGGGCCAGGCCAGGGATGCCTCGGGCCAGTTGCGCTTCCTTCGCGACCGGCAGCAACTCTATGACGTTCCGGTCAAACCCGTACCTGCCGGATATCCGGACAATCAGCCCTGGTTACCAGCACGAAGTCTGACCCTGAGCGACGAAGGCCTGCCCTCTACCCAGGAACTCGCCGTCGGCAGCAATCTCAGCCGGAAAGTGACCCTACAGGCGCTAGGATTGCCCGCCGAAGCCCTGCCGCCTATATCCCGGGAGCTACCGGACGCCATCCGCAGCTACCCGGAACAGCCCCTGCGCAATACCGAAACCACTCCGGAGGGACTTCGCGCCACACTGCAGCAGGTGACCGCCCTGGTGCCTGTCCAGGCGGGCGAAACCACCCTGCCCGCGCTTCGTGTACCCTGGTGGAACACCGACACCGACCAGTTGGAGCACGCCGTGTTGCCGGAGCGCCGTTTCCGGATTACTGGCGATAACGCCACCTCCGCGCCGCCCGCACAGATAACGGACGATTCAGCGGGGCCCACAGGTTCACCGGTAACCCCGGAGACAACCGAGGGCTCAGAACCATACGGAAACCGCCTCTGGCTTTGGGCTACGGTTGTGTTTGCGGCCCTTTGGTTGCTGACCCTGGCGCTCTGGTGGCGGGCTCGTCAAACCTCAGCACCGGGCTCCAAAGAACCCGTCGATGGCGGCATCGACAACGAACGTGAAGCGTTTGAAGCACTTCAGGCTGCGGTCAAACGAGGCTCCGGGGAAACGTCTACGCTGCTGCTGCGCTGGGCCCGACTGCGCTTCCCAAGGCTCTCATTTGATTCCGTTTCGGATCTGTTCAAACTGACAGAAGACCGCGCACTGAAAACCGCCTTTGACCGCTTTCAGGCCGGACTGTATTCGGGCCAGCACCATACCCACGAAGAGAATGCGAGGCAACAACTGCAACAGGCACTGGATAGCCTGCGCCGGAACACCGCCTGGGACAACGAAGCGTCATCGCCAGACCTACCGCCGCTGTATCCCGCGTCTCTCTCGCGCTGATTCCGGCCCAGAAAAAAGCCCGTCGAAGTGACGGGCTTTTCAATTTCAGTTGGTCAGTTCCTGGTTAATCACCAACTCGACAGGTGGTTCCGCTTCCGCCGGGGGCAGCACCTCTGCCTCAACCCGGCCTTCCCAGTCTCCCGGCTGCGGATTAACACTGCCTGAGCGGCTCAAACGGGCGACCACCACCACATCTTGCTGTGCAGAAATCGCAGATTCAGGGGACATGGCATAACGATCATCCAGCCGGATCTCGGCGGGCAAATCGCCGGCTGTCATCCTGGCAACAGCAACCGGCGCACCGCCCGCCGCAGCCGCTGGCCGCGCAAAGATGAACAGCACGGTATTGTCAGCCACTTGCTGGCGCAAACCTTCGTCCAGCGATACCCGTAAGGACACGCCCGGTCCAGCAGCCTGCTGAGGCTCGGAGGCAACTCCCTCAGGCGGGGTCTCGCCCAGGCGTCGGTAGGCCTCCTCGATACCTCCACGGATGGCCCCGAGCTGTGGATGGTCCGGCGCTACCTCGGTAATACGCTGCCAGTATTCAATGGCTTCCCGGTAGTTTTGCTGACCGAAGGCATTGATGCCCATCAGCCCCAGTGCATTGACCTCATCCGGGTTCAGGGCCCGGGCAGCCGCAATGGCATCGGTAACCGCCGGGGTCATCTCGCCTTCGCTGGCAAAATAGTTAGCCTGTGCAGCCAGCCCCAGGGCCACCGCGCTGGCGTTTCGGTCCTCGGATACCACATCGGCAAGACGGCGATAGGCCTCGGCCGCTTGCTCATAGCGCTCAAGACGCATGTAGGTCTGCCCCAACATCGCCCACCCATCGGCATTGTCCGGGCTTTCTTCAAGTCGCTTGCGCAGTTGGTCGGCCAATGCCGCCATGCGGGCCGTCTGGTCGCCTTGCGTGGCATTCATTTCCTGCATCGCAAGGAACTGCTCCACCTGATCCATGGAACCCCATTCCTGATACCCGAAATAGGTGCCCACCGGCAAGACCAGGATCGCCAGCAAGGCGACAACCATGGCGCTACGCCGCCCGGGTACTCGTCGCTGGGTAACGGGCTCCTCCGGTACATCATCGAGCATGGCGCCCGCCAGCTCTTCCTTCAGCTGCTTGTAGCTCTCGTCATCCAGTATGCCGGCCTCATGCTCGTTCTCCAGCTCTTTGAGCCGGGTGCGATAGGCCAGAAGATTCTGATTTCGCAGATCTGCCTCCAGGCGGGCCCGGGGTTTATGAAAAAAGACTGGATAAAGCACAAAGGCCAGGGCCACCAGAATGAGTACGGTCCCGGCAATCCAGAAGGTATCGGTCATGGAAATATCGTCACGTCTCGAAATGAATGGGAGTTATCGGCGATCAGCCTTGTCACTTTGACTGGCCAGAATCTGCTCTGCCCGGGCCCGGTCTTCCGCACTCAGGGGCGGTTCGTCTTCACGCCTGCGGGCACGCCACACCACACCGGCCACAATCAGAAAACCGCCAATGGTGGCAATCGCCGGAAAGGCCCAGAGGAGAATGGTGCGGTTATCCACCGGCGGTTTGTACTGAACGAATTCGCCAAAACGGTCGACCAGAGCACCCACGATCTGATCATTGGAGGCCCCCTCCTGCATCATGCGGTAGACCTCGTCCCGCATATCCTTGGAGATCGGCGCATTGGAATCGGCAATGTTCTGGTTCTGACACTTGGGACAGCGCAATTCTGAGATCAATTGCTGATAACGCTGTTCTTCAGCCCGGGTATCGAAGTCATAGACTTCTGACACCTCGGCAATTGCCGGGCCCGAGAGCACCATCAACACGGTTAAGAAAGCGGGTAACAAACGCATCAGCTGTTCCCCCGGGCCTGAGCGATAACCGGCAAGAGCACTTCTTCCCAGACTTTCTGGTTCACAACGCCTACGTGGCGATAGCGCACCACGCCCTCTGCGTCGATAACAAAGGTTTCCGGCGCACCATACACGCCCAGGTCAAAACCCAGGGTTCCCTTCGGGTCGAAGATAATGGTCTCGTAGGGATTACCCAGCCGGTTCAGGAACCGGAAGGCACTTTCCCGCTGATCCTTGTAGTTCAAGCCCACAATGCGAACTCCCTGTTCCCGGGCCAGATACATCAGGTATTCATGCTCATCCCAGCAAGAGGGGCACCACTCGGCCCATACATTCAACAAGGATACTTCGCCCTGGAACACTGAGGGATCCAACTGAACCTCCGGATTGTCCAGAGACTCCAGGCTGAATTCGGGAACGGGCTTGCCGATCAGCACGGATTCCAGTTTGGTGGGGTCCTTGCCCAGGCCGGCAAACAGGAATATCCCCACGCCGACGGCAATCACCAGCGGCAGGAACAGCAATACCCGCTTCATGAGGACGCCTCCGCCACTTTACCCGGCGCTGCCGGCTCGCCGCTTTTCACGGCTTCCTCATCGCGCACACGAATACGGTATCGCTTGTCGGCAATCGCCAGGAATCCACCAATGGCCATCACCAGGGATCCGAGCCACAGCCATCGCACTAACGGTTTATACTGCAGCCGGATAGCCCAGGCATCGTCACTGATACGCTCACCAATGGCTACAAATATATCCCGGAACAGGCCGGCATCAATGTCCGCTTCGGTCATCACACTCATGCCAACCGGATACTGCCGCTTTTCCGGATGCAGGTCAGTCACGAGCTCCCCATCCAGGTAAACATTGAAGCTGCCGTACTGGGCGGTAAAGTTGGGGCCACGACGCTCACCGATGTCGGTGAATACAATCTCATAATCCCCCACCATAGCGCGGTCACCCGGCTGCATGCGCACATCACGCTCAATCCCGTAGTTGGAAACCACCGTCGCACCGGCCATCACCATGGCAAGCCCCAGATGCCCGAGAACCATGCCCCAGTAACTGCGGGACTGGCGCTTCAGGCCATGCCAGCGCCCTTTGCGGGAGGCGGATTTATCCCAAAGGTCCCAGGCGGTGGCCACCGCTACCCACATGGCCGCAAACACACCCAGGAAGGCCCAGGGTGCAAACCCTCCGTAGCCGATCATCACCCCCGCGCTGGCAATCAGACTGACGGCCAGCGGCCACAGCAGCTTGCGGGCCAGCCAGCCGCCGTCGGTTTTCTTCCAACGCGAGAAAATGCCTGCGCCCAGCAGCAGGCCAGTTGCCACCGCCAGAGGACTGAAGGTGGTATTGAAGAACGGTTCACCAATAGACAGCTTGCCCAGATCCAGATAATCCAGCACCAGCGGGTAAAGCGTGCCGATGGCCACAAGCATCGTGGCCGATACCAGCAAGACATTGTTCAGGAGCAGGAAGATTTCCCGGGACAGAGAGCCATAACGGGAGCGCACATGCACTACCGGCGCCCGGAAGGCATAGAGGGTCAGGCTGGCCAGAATGGTAATGCCCAGCAGCGCCAGCAGGAAACTGCCTCGCTCCGGATCCGACGCGAAGGCATGGACGGAGGTGAGCACACCGGAACGAACCAGGAAGGTACCCAGCAGGCTCAGTGCGAAAGTGACAATAGCCAGCAACACGGTCCAGCTCTTGAAGACCCCGCGTTTTTCCGTGACTGCCAGCGAGTGCATCAAGGCGGTACCCGAAAGCCAGGGCAACAGGGAGGCATTTTCAACCGGATCCCAGAACCACCAGCCGCCCCAGCCAAGCTCGTAATAGGCCCACCAGCTGCCCAGAGCGATGCCCACCGTCAGGAAGGACCAGGCA
Source organism: Marinobacter nauticus (assembly GCF_003634635.1). GTDB lineage: Bacteria > Pseudomonadota > Gammaproteobacteria > Pseudomonadales > Oleiphilaceae > Marinobacter > Marinobacter nauticus. The sequence goes on from NZ_RBJB01000002.1 coordinate 938,609, forward strand.
ACCGTGGTCCAGGGGCGCGACCAGCGAGCCCAGGCCGCGTCCAGTCGGCCGTTGATCAGTGCCGCAATGGCAAACGCAAAGGCCACCGAAAAACCAACATAACCCATATAGAGCATGGGCGGGTGCATGATCAGGCCAATGTCCTGCAACAGCGGATTCAGATCCTGCCCATCTGCCGGTACGTTCGGCAGCAGACGGTCAAACGGGTTGGAGGTCAGAATGATAAACAGAAGGAAGCCAACGGAGACCATGCCCAGAACCGACAACACCTGGGATACCATCACCGAAGGCAGTTTACGGCTGAAGATGGCAACGGCCAGCGTCCAGCCTATGAGCATCAGTATCCACAAGAGCAACGAGCCCTCATGGCCGCCCCAGACCGCGCTGAACTTGTAGTACCAGGGCAACATGCTGTTGCTGTTATTGGCCACATAGGCCACCGAGAAGTCATCCACCAGAAAGGCGTGGGTCAGGATCGCAAACGCCAGGGCGGTGAACACAAACATGCCGGACGCCAGTGGCCGGGCAAATGCCTGCAGGCTGTCACGCCCGGTCAGAGCGCCCGCAAGCGGCACCACGGAGAGAAGTACTGCCAGCAGCAACGAGAGAATCAGTGCAAGCTGTCCGAGTTCCGGATACATCGGGTTTCTCCAACGTCAGAAATGAATTGGGCGCTCAGTACGCCGTGGTTTCCGCGGCTTTTTCCACATCAGCAGACTTGTGCTGCCCCTTGGAAGAACGCTCCAGCGCCTCGGCCACTTCCGGTGGCATATAGTTCTCATCGTGTTTGGCCAGAACCTGATCGGCCACGAACACGCCCTGTTCATTCAGCCGCCCCATGGCAACCACGCCCTGCCCCTCGGCGAACAGATCAGGCAGTATGCCCTCGTACTGTACCGGCACCGACGCAGCATAGTCGGTCACCCGGAAGTTCACCTTCAGGCTGTCGGTATCCCTTGCCACACTGCCCTCTTCAACCATGCCACCGGCCCGGATCCGGACATCAACCGGCGCGTTACCCGCAGCAATTTCCGTAGGATCGTAAAACAGGTTGATATTCTGTCGGAGGGCATAGGTGGTCAGGCCTACCGCAATGGCAATACCGGCCACCAGAAAGAGCACAATGGTCAGTCGTTTTTTTCGGATCGGATGCATGGATTACCTGCTGTTTATTCCTGGGAAACTTCGACACGGGCGAACGTAGCGGCCTGTTTCGGCCGGGCACTGGTGCTGCTTTCCTGCTGCTGGTAACGGCGTTTGCAGCTGGCCATAACCGCCTGATGATGCCGGGACGACCAGATCATCAGGCCCACCAGCAGAACGGCGAACACGGAATAACAGGCCCAGACATAGGGACCATGGCCTTCCATTGCGATAAATGCTGAAAAAGAATCAAACGCCATCGGTCAGCCTCTCCCCGCCATCACCAGCTCTCTCACCCAGCGGGTTTTTTGCTCCCGCATGACAATTTCGGTTTTCATGCGCAGACACGCCAGCCAGCCAAACAACAGGTATAACCCGAGCACCGAAAGCAGCAGCGGAACCCACATCTCAACGGGCATAGAGGGCTTTTCGGTGAGTTTGAACGTGGCCGGCTGGTGCAGTGTATTCCACCACTCCACGGAGTATTTGATAATCGGGATATTTACCACCCCCACCAGCACCAGCACCGCTACCGCCCTGGCAGCGGATTTTTCGTCATTGATGGCCCGATCGAGGGCAATAGTACCGCCATAGAGGAAAAGCAGAATAAGCATGGAAGTCAGCCGGGCGTCCCACACCCACCAGGTCCCCCAGGTAGGCTTACCCCAGACGGCGCCGGTGAATAGCGATAGGAAGGTAAAAACCAGGCCAACCGGAGCCACGGCTTTCACGAAGACATCCGCCAGTTTCATGCGCCAGACCAACGTAACGATGGCGGCGGACGCCATCATGATGTAAATGGATTGGGCGAGAAAGGCAGTGGGAACGTGGATAAAAATGATGCGATAGCTGTTGCCCTGCAGATAGTCTTTGGGAGCAAACGCCAGCCCCCAGACCAGGCCGGCAAGGAGCAGAATGATACCGATCGCCAGCAACCACGGCATAAACCGGGTTGCAATCCCGAAGAACCATTTGGGAGAACCCAGTTTGTGAAAGAATTGCCACATCAGTTGGTCACCATCTTCACTGTTATCGTTTGGTTGGTTACCGGCCCCAAAGAACCGATCAGCTGTTCGAAAGACTGATTCTCAGGGCCGCTGCCGAGGCGAAAGGCGACAGGGTTACCGCCAGAACCAGAAACGCGCCCATCAGAGCCAGGTATCCGCCAACCGGCGCGCCTTCAGCTGCCGCCGCTACCGTGCCGGTACCAAAAATCAGCACGGGAATGTACAGCGGAATGATCAGCAGTGACAAGAGCACGCCTGCCGAGCGCAATCCCAGGGTCAAAGCTGCGCCAATAGCTCCGATCATGCTCAGTACCGGGGTGCCGATCAGGAGCGTTAGACACAGAATTGCAATAGAGTTCCCGTCCAGGTGCACCATAACGCCTAAAACCGGCGCTAACAGCACCAGTGGCAGGCCCGTCAACACCCAGTGTGCGGCTGTTTTGGCCAGCACCAGCAGGAACAGAGGCTGAGGCTGAAGTACCAGTTGCTCCAGGGTTCCATCGTCAAAATCGTGACGAAACAGATGGTCCAGCGACAGCAACACCGACAGCAAAGCCGCTACCCAAAGGATACCGGCTCCGGACTGTTTCAGAAATGCCACTTCCGGGCTGACTCCCAGGGGAAAAAGGGTTACTACCATGATGAAAAACAGCAACGGGTTCAGCAGATCCTGCCGCTGCCGGAAAGCCACCCGGACGTCCCGGGCAAAAACTGCCGCCATGGCGGCTATCGGGCCAACCGATTCAGACACCGGCTTCAGTGCCGGCCGCCGATCAGCATTCATGTACACCTCCGGCACCCAGGGTGATGCGTTTCATACCTGGCAACTGGAGTTCATGGTGGGTCGTCACCAGCACCGCCCCCCCTTCCGCGGCACGTTGCTGTAGCAGCGACTCAATCGCTCGGACACCGTCTGCATCAATCGCAGTAAAGACTTCGTCCAACAGCCAGAGTGGCTCGTCGGCAATCAGCAACCTGGCCAATGCCACACGGCGTTGCTGCCCGGCAGACAGATTCCGGCATGGTACGTTTTCAAATCCTGCCAGCCCGGTACCTGCCAGTGCCTGAACCAGCACCTCGTCGCTCACCTCCCGACGACCGGCCATCAGCGCTTTCAGGTTCTCGACCGGGGTAAGCAATGGTTTGATGCCGGGCCGATGGCCAATGTAAAGGGTGTTTCGAAGAAAAGACTCGCGTTGCCGGGCCCTGGGCTCGCCGCACCACAGCAATTGACCCGACCAGGCATCGTTCAGGCCAGCAAGGATTCGCAGCAATGTTGTCTTACCGGTACCGTTGGGGCCCTCGACACGGGTAACCGTACCGGGCAGTATGGAAAAGGACAGATTCTGGAACAACAGGCGCTCGTCCCGTTCACACTCAAGATCTATCGCCTGTAGTAACGGCTCGGACATCAGGGCTCCGTTTCAGAGCGATGGATGCGCAGCAGGCATCAGGTGCATGTAATGAAGGACACACGGGTGCCAACATGAAATCAGGGCATTCACTGCCAGCGCGGCGTATTATAACGAAAGCGCCAGCATATTACTCTTGCCCGACATCAAATCGACACCAATGAAACTGAACGGCGGACCACCACCCTTACCCCCGAAACAGCCCGCGCCGGACCAGCCCCCCCGGAGTCCGGCCGCGGTTACTCCCGGCACCAGCACGGCGCCCGGGGCTGCGCTTTCGGCCAGACAACAACTGGCCCAGTTACAGCTGGCTGATCGGGAGACAGCGTTGGCCAAAGTGGCCGAGATCCTGAGGCAGAAAGGCGGGGGCCATGAGCTGTTGCTGGAACTGCGCGGACAATCCCTGAAAGTCGCTGCCGGCAACCAGCCACCGGATCTGTCCGTGGGCGATCTGATCAAGGTCATGCGGGCCGGTAACGAATTGCAGCTGATAGGCAAGCTGGCGCCGGGCCAGGAGAGTGCCGTTGCCCGGGCCCTGGCCCAGCGACTACCCTGGCAACAGAGCCTTCAGGCTGGCCTGACGCAACTGTTCAGCGCCCTGAGCCAGGGCCTGAAACTGCCCCCCCCACCCGGGCAATTGCCATCTACCACCAGCGCACAGCCTCTGCCAGCGCCTGCACAGCAGGCCTTGCAACAGCTGATCAACCAGTTACCCAAGGCTGACGCCCTGGCGCCAGGCGCCGGCAAGACCGAATCCATGGCCACTCAGGTGCGGCAGTGGTTGTCTGAAAGCGGCCTGTTTTCCGAGGCTCGAGTGCTACAGACCGGCCCTTCCGCCGCCAGCCAACCGGATCTTAAACTGGTACTCGCAAAGGTGGTGTCGGCTTTGCTCACCAGCCAGAACCAGGGGCCGGAGCAATTCAACCGGCTGCCCCCCCTGGCCAGCCAGGATTTGCTAAAGGCGCCATTACAGTTTCCCAGGGCACCAACGCCCGCAGCCTCTCAGAACACCGGGGAACCTGCCACGGTCGGGCAGACCCTGCGACTGCTTGCAGGCATGTTGAACCGGATTACGGTAAACCAGTTGCACAGCCAGACCTTGAATGCCAGGGCCGGCGGCGAACCTGGCGTGCCCGTGAACACTCTGCTGATTGAACTGCCATGGTTAACGCCGCAACAGGAACCCCGAACGGCACAATTGCGACTGGAACAGTACTCACAGGAGAAAGACGGCAACAAACGACCGGAACGGACCAGTGCCAGTGAGTGGCGACTGTCCCTGTCTATGGATCTGGACGATGCGGGCCCGCTGCATTTCGATGTCACCTTCCGGCCGCCGTCCGTGAGCGCTATGGTCTGGGCTGAAAATCAGGCCACGCTTAGAACCGTGCATCGCGAGCTGCCGCTGCTGCGCCAGAGCCTGAACGACCTCGGGCTGGAAGTTGCTGACCTGGATTGTCGCAGGGGCAGCCCTCAGCAGATGCAAACCCGGCTGGAGCACCGACTGGTGGATACCAAGGCATGACCGAAAACGCACAGAACAATATCCCGGCCGCTGTCGCCCTCAAGTACGACGGTGAACGGGCACCGGTTATCTCGGCAACCGGCACGTGGGAACTGGCCGAGGAAATCATCCGGATTGCCCGCGACAACAATGTTCCGTTGTACGAGAATGCCGAGCTTGCCGGCATTCTGGCGCGTCTGTCGCTGAATGAAGAGATTCCGGAAGAGTTGTACCGGGTGATCGCGGAGATTCTGGCGTTTGCTTTCCACATCCGGGGCCGGACACCCGGAGATGCCCGGCCAGAAGAAGATAACCCGTCAGTGGATCAGGGAACGTAACGCCCAGGCCTGTTGCCAATGCTCACCTTTGCGTGGCGCCACAGTGGTATCGAAGTAATGCTTCAGGCGTCGGCGGTCCTCCGGCTGATCCTTCAGGGCCGAGCCTATAACGTGGTGCATCATGTGTTCAACGGTCATGGCGCCGCCACCGTAATACCACGCATTCAGGCTGGCGGCGTGGGCCACGGATACCGCCTCGGCGGTGGACAGGGCCGCCCCTGCCAGCCGGTCGGTGCTTCGCCCGTCCAGAGTCTGCCCGTTACGCAATTCGTGGAAGATGGTCACCAGCACTTCCACCACCGACTGCTCCAGCGCCACATCGATTCCGGCACGCCGGTTGGCTCTGGCCACTTCCCGAAGAACCACATCGATCTCATCGTTCAGGTGCCGTATCGGCCGGATTTCCTCAAAGTCCATCCGTCGTTTCAGGGCCGCACTCATGCTGTGAACACCCTCATCAACACTGTTTGAGGTGGCCACCAGGTTAAAGCCTTCCCGTGCCAGAATAACGCCGTCGTCCCCCGGCAATTCCGGGATCACCACGACCCTGTCGGAAAGTACAGACAGCATGGCATCCTGCAGCGCCTGCGGGCAGCGGGCGATTTCTTCAAACCGGACCAGCTGCCCCTCCATCATGCCCCGCAACAGCGGGGTTGGCACCAGCGCCTTTCGGCTGGGGCCCTCGGTACGAAGCAGAGCTTCGTTCCAGCTATAGAGCAACTGGCTGACCTGGCTGATGGCGCCGCCCTGCAAGGTCAGCGTGGAATTACCCGAAATCGCCGCAGCGAGCAGCTCCGACAGCCAGGATTTGGCCGTACCCGGCTCCCCCACCAGCAAGCACCCCCGGGACGTACACAGGGAAATGATGATCCGGACCACCATGGCCCGGTCGGCGACAAACTTACGCTCTATACCCAGTTTTTCATCGCCCAGCAGAAACTTCTCGACGGCCCGGGGCGACATCAGCCAGCCAGGAGGCATCGGGCCCGAATCCATGGACATCAGTTTGTCCAGTTCCTCGCGATAGGTTACTTCTGCCGGCTCGCGCTGGGCTGCCTTGTTGTTGGATCTGGTATTTTTCATCCGATACTCCTGCGGCCACCACGAACTTCCGGAGCCATGCGCTCCCTGGGCAGAATTCGGGGCAACTCAGCCAGCGGAATGATGCCCTCGATGACATGATCCAGGGCACTATCCCGCATGGTCACAAGGCCGGCATCCAGCGCTCGCCAGCGCAGCTCCCCGATGGGCGGCTGACTGGAGATGGCATTACGGATATCCGAGTCCACCTCCATGTACTCCACAATCGCAACCCGACCCTGGGTACCCCGGCCGTTACACTTGTCGCAACCCTCCCCTTCAAAACACCGGAAATCCGCCGGCGCACCGTCCGGGAAAACCTCCGCCATAATGGCAGGATCGGGCCTGGCCGGCTTGCGGCAATGCTTGCAGATTCGCTTCGCCAACCGTTGCGCAATCACTGCCAACAATTCGCCGGCGATGGAGTTGGGATGAACGCCCAGGTCGTAAAGTCTCTGCAGGGAATCCACGGCGTCATTACAGTGCAGTGTGGAGAGCACCACGTGACCGGTCTGAGAGGCGCGAATGGCTTCCAGCGCGGTCTCCTGATCCCGGATTTCACCGACAAGGATGACATCCGGGTCTTCCCGAACAAACGCCCGCATGGCATCGGCAAAACTGAACCCGATTTCAGAACGTACTCGGGTTTGCTGGATGTTGTCGATGGAGTACTCAATGGGATCCTCCACGGTAATCACCTTACGGCGACCATCATCAGCCAGGGTCTGCAGGCCCGCATAGAGTGTGGTGGATTTACCAGACCCGGTCGGCCCGACCACCAGCACCAGTCCAGCCGGGTTATCCAGCAGGCGCTGATAACGGGAACCAATGGCCGATGACATCCCCAACTCAGCGATGGTCATTGCCCGACCGGTTTGCGGCAACAGACGGATAATCGCGTTCTCACCGTGCAGTGAGGGCTGGGTCTGGATCCGCAAATCGTAGGAGGTGTCTCCGAGCTGTAGCCTGGAACGCCCACCCTGGGGTAACCGGTGCTCGGCGATATTCAGCTCCGCCCGGAGCTTGATGACGTTGATAACGCCTCGAATTTCCCGGGCCGACAACTGGTATTGCGGTAAATCGTGCAGATCGCCATCCACCCGCAAGCGAATACGCACCCGGTTCTCATACTGTTCGATATGAATATCACTGGCCTTCTCGCTGACGGCATCCAGCAGAATAGCCTCATACACAGACACCAGATACGGGCTGATGTGTTTGTTGCTGTCCTTGCCGAGCAGATCCTTGCCCGATGTCTCCGGTTTTTCGGTGCTGCCCACCGACACGCCATGCTCCGCCACAAAGCGGCTGCCTTTGACAGTCAGATCCAGCGCCGACCAGATCCGCCGGAAGTCCGTCGGTGTCACCAGCAGACAGACAATTCGATGCTTGGGTGTCAGCCGTTCCATCTGATCGGTGCGTGCATCCGGGTCGTCGGTGACCACGGTCAACGTGCTGTCCTCTTCCGACACCGGGATCACGCGGGAGAGATCCAGAAAGGTTCGGGAAAAACGCCGGAACAGGTCCGTATTCAGATGACTGAGTACGTCATCACCATCGGTAAACGTCATGCCCCGCTGCTGAGCAAGAGACCGGTAGAGATCAATCTCTTCCAGATTCAACCGGCGACGCAGGACATCCAGCACCCGTTCGTTTTTAGTCGCCGCCTCGGTGCGGGCATCCGCCAGTGCCGCTTCGGAGACCACGCCAAGATCAATCAGAATCTGTTCGGAGTTACGGTTGAAATCCACCCAGCCCAGAGTTCTGACCCGCTCCAGCTTGTCGCCTTTGCGCTGGAACATGGCGACACTGGGCACCGGCCCCGCCCGACCCTCCAGGCACACCAGATTCCCCCCCTCGCGCAGGTTCGGCAGAAGCGCCTTGGGATCCTGGATGAAGGTCGTACACAGAATCAGGTCACAGGGCGAGTCCAGTTCCAGCCCGGTATCTGCCGAGGCCTCAATGACATCCACATTATGGACGCCGTGCTTGAAAAAGCGCTCGCGGGCTTTCTCCACCAGCGCCGGGTTGCGGTCAACATAGACCACCCGGTGAGCCAGATCCGCCAGCACGGCGGTCACATAACCTGAGCCGCCCCCAACGTGCATGACGACCTGGTCAGGCTCGATCTCTGGCATCAGGCTCAGCAGGTGTCGAACCGTTTCTTCTCTGGGGATTGAGTGGCCGGTGATGGAGGGGACAAGATCGGCACCGGAAACGAAATCGGGGCGGGAAACAACAGCGAGGGCCTCAACGGCCCTCTGATAGAGCTTCTTCATTCAGCAGCATCCGATAAAACGCCGGATCAGGCCGCCTGTCGCCGCTTCAGGGCAGATACCAGTTCGGCCTCCGGACGGGAAATTCCGCAGGTATTCATAAGATCGTCGATATCCGCGCCAAGATCAACCAGTCGCGCGGCTTCGTCGTAGGAAATTCGCAACGGATCATTCTGCCGCATTTCTTCCAGAGTGTTCTTGAGCTCATGAATCTGCCGCTCACAGGCTACCAGGCGCTGCCCCACGCCGAGGCTGCCACTGGTAGTGGCATGCAGTTCACGGCCAAGGGTATCGCAACGTTGTTTGACAGAAGCCTGCAAGGCCCGGATACGACGGCCATGGATAATGCCCTGAACCAGAACCAGGGTGATGGCTGCAGCGGTCAGGCCCCAGGGGAGCCAGGAGGGAATGGTGAAACTCATAGTGGACGTCTCCGTTGTTGGTGACCACGGGAGACGTCCATCACTGCGCTGTGAAAAGCCGGTTACAGCGACGCGATTTCAGCCCACTCGTGGTCTGACAGCATCTTGTCGAATTCGACGAGAATAATCAGCTCGCCGTTCTTGTTGCACACGCCCTGGATGAACTTGGCACTTTCCTCGTTCCCCACGTTCGGTGCAGTTTCAATTTCACTGGCCTTGAGATAGACCACCTCTGCCACAGAATCCACCAGAATGCCCATCACCTGGCTGGACGACTCCATGACCACAATCCGGGTGGCATCGGTCACTTCCGCGTCCGCCAACCCGAACCGGCGACGGGTATCGATGACCGTAACCACGTTACCCCGCAGGTTGATGATCCCCAGCACATAATCCGGGGCTCCGGGAACCGGCGCGATTTCCGTGTAACGCAGCACTTCCTGGATCTGCATCACGTTGATGCCATAGGTTTCGTCATCCAGGCGGAAAGTCACGTACTGCAGTACCTGATCGTCCTGGGCCTGATTTTGCTGTCCGCTCGGGGATGCCATAGCACTCTCTCCTTCTCGGCTGCCCGGCGGGCAACCTGATCGTCAAAAATTCATCATCAGTGCCCAATACTATAGTTAAGGGCACAAACCGTGCCAGCCTCACACGGTTTCATTGAGTAACGGACCTGTTTAACTCAGATCCAGATGGTGTTCACGCTCTGCCCGCACCAGCAGATGCGCCATGGTGCGCACATCGATCAACGCACACATGTGGTCAACCACGGTGCCCGCCAGCCAGGGGCGCTTGCTGCGCGCTGTGCGCCAGCGCACTTCATCCGGCCGCAGCGTGAAAGACTGGGCCACATCGTCACAGGCCAGCCCCCACTCACTGTCATCCAGCCGGATCACAAACCGATAATTGTCCCGGGCACCAGCCGGTACCCGGCCAGCCATAATCCACTCGGCGGTGTCCACAACCCGCAGGTTGTGGTCCCGATCCGGCCGTATCCCCATGTACCACCGGGGACTGCCAGGAATTGGCCGGATCTCTTCTTCAATACGATGGATGGCGCCCAACAGAACCAGCGGCACCGCCAACTGCAGCCCGGCCACCGTAAAAATCAGGCACTCGAACGGCTCTTCCGACCAGTCCGGGCGCGCCGGTGGCACCTCGCCATCGTTGCCCGGGGCCGTGACCGGCGCCTCCGTCTGAACCGGCTCCGGCGCTTTCTGTTCCACCACAGGTGCCTGAACGATTGGGCGAGGACGGGCTCTGGTGACAGGCTTTGCTTCGGTTTTTACCGGTTTCGGCGGCTCCGGTTCCGGTTGCGCCACTAACGGCTCCGGCTCAGGATGTATCTGTTCTTCCTGCAACGCAGTGCTGGTGGCGGTGTGCAGCAATTCATCCAGATAACTGGCAATGGCCGCTTCCGGCGCTGCCAGTTGCGTCATTTTTCTGTCAGCCATGCTGACGCTCCTTCACCGAACCGGTTCGCTTCAGGAGGTCGTCCAACAGATGATCATAGGCCCGGACACCGTGGGTTTCCGCATCCAGTTGCGAGGGAATAACCCCGGCCTGGCTGGCATCCCGGAATTTGGTATCAACCGGTACGGCGAAACGCCAGAGGGTATCCTGATAGGTCTTGCGCAACAGATTAAGGCTCTTGACCGAAGCCTGCGTCCGGCGATCATAGAGTGTGGGAACGATCATGTACGGTAATTCGTTCTTCTGGGAGCGCATGATCATTTGCAGGGTGTGCAGCATTCGTTCCAGGCCCTTGATGGCCAGAAACTCGGTCTGTACCGGAATCACCAGGTACTGGGCAGCGGCCAGTGCATTCACCATGAGCACACCCAGTGACGGCGTGTTGTCGAGAATCACGTAGTCAAAATCATCCCACAACTGGGCCAGGGCACGGGAGACAATCAGCCCCATACCCTCAACGCCAATCATCCGACGCTCCAGGGTGGCCAGTGCAGTACTGGCAGGCAGCAGCGACAGCCCGGGGCAACCGGTATCGGTGATCAGTTGCGCCGGCAGGCCTTCAGGAACCTTGCCCTGATGCTGAAACAGGTCAAATACGCTGTGGGCGATGGTATCCGGGTCATAACCAAACCAGCTGGTCAGCGATCCGTGCGGATCCAGATCAACCACCAGCACACGCTTGCCGCGCTGGGCCAGCAGTCCGCCCAGGGCGACCACAGAGGTTGTCTTCCCCACTCCACCTTTTTGATTGGCTACAGCCCAGATACGCACGTTTTGTTCTCCGGTAACGGCTCAGCCTGGCGTCATGCGCCGGCCTCTGTTCAACTTATCGGCAAGGATACGGGTAACTTGAAAGCCGAATCGATGGTTTTGCGGCAACCCCTTGCCGATTCGGACGATGAACAACAGGTAATACAGGAAGTGTGCCAGCTCAGCCATACGCATCTGCCACCGTCAGGTGATCAGCGCACCGCCCCCCGGATGCTTGCATCCCGGGAGATCAGCAGAACCACCCGGCGGTTACGCCGCCGGCCCTCCTCGGTATCGTTGCGGGCCACAGGCTGGTATTGACCATAACCCACCGCTGCCAGGCGCTCTGGCTCGATGCCCTCCATCATCAACATCCGGGCGACAGCCGCTGCACGGGCGGTCGAAAGTTCCCAGTTGGACGGAAAGCGGCTGGTACGAATGGGTTGGTTATCGGTAAAGCCTTCCACCTTGACCGCATTGTCGCGGTTGCGCAGTACACTGGCGATCTTTTCAATGACTTCAAAAGAGTCGTAATGGGGCTCAGCATCACCACTGCCAAAGAGCATGCTGTTCGGCAGATTGAGTTCAATCCACTCGCTGCTGGTTTCCAGACTCACTACCCCCTGATTGATCAGTTCGTCGAATTCCATGGCAAGCTGGTTGGCCATGGTTCGCAAAGCCTCGGTGCGACCCTCTGCATCCAGTTCCGGATTACGGGGCGCCTCGGTAACCGGCGGCGGAATAACATCTTCATGCTGTTGTTGCGGCGCCCGGACCGGCTGGCCGCCTACGGTGACCGGTTGCAATGAGCGCTGGGGGGCGTTAAAGACACCGGTGAAGGTTTCCGACAGCACCTTGTACTTGCCCTCATTCACGGACGATACCGAATACATCACCACGAAAAAGGCAAACAGAAGCGTGATGAAATCCGCGTAGGAAATCAGCCAGCGTTCCTTGTTGTGGAGATCATCCTGGGGTGGTCTGCGACGGCGCATAGGAAGCCCTGGCCCGGAATTACTGCAGGAAGCCCCGCAGTCTCAATTCGATGGATTTCGGGTTTTCGCCCTCGGCAATGGCGATAATGCCATCGATCATCATGTCCTCATAACGGGTGCGTTCCTTGATGATGCCCCGCAATTTATTGGCCACCGGAAAGAACAACAGGTTGGCGAGGGCAACGCCGTAGATGGTCGCCACAAAGGCCGTGGCGATGCCGCCCCCCAGTGATTGGGGATCTTCCAGGTTCGTCATGACCTGAATAAGGCCCATCACCGCGCCAATAATACCGATAGTGGGGGAATACCCACCCATGGCCTCATAGACCCTGGCCGACTCCAGATCGCGCTGCTCCCGGGTTTCCAGGTCCACTTCCATGATACTGCGAATGGACTCGGGCTCCGCACCATCAACCAGCAACTGCAGCCCTTTCCGGGCGAACGGCTCGGGCTCTCTCTCCGCAAGCCCTTCCAGGCCCAGCAGGCCCTGTTTTCGGGCTTTGACGCTCCAGTCGATGACCTTGCCAATGCCATCTTCCAGCGAGATATAGGGCGGAATAAACACCCAGCGAACCTGACCGAAGGCACGTTTGAGCATTGGCCAGGAGGTTTGCAGGATGGTTGCCGCCAGAGTTCCGCCCACCACGATCAACCCGGCCGGGCCGTTGAACAGTGAACTGACAGCACCACCTTCCAGCAGATTGCCACCCAGGATGGCCACGAACGCCAGGATGATTCCGAGCAGGCTCAGAATATCCATCAGCTCACACCTTCAACCAGCCGCGCGCCAATATCTTCCAGCGCCAGAATTTCGTCGCTCAGTCCGGCTTTGGCCACAGCCATCGGCATGCCATAGATGACGGAGGATTTCTCGTCCTGGGACCAGATCACGGAACCGGACTGCTTCATCATCCTGCAGCCTTCCTTGCCGTCGGAACCCATACCAGTGAGGATCAGACCCAGGGTTTTGCCTGGGAAGCTCCTGGCCAGAGAGCCGAAGGTAACATCCACACAGGGTTTGTAATTCAAGCGGTCATCACCCGGCAGAATCCGCACTTTCGCCTGCCCGCCGCGACTTTCAATCATCATCTGCTTGCCACCGGGCGCCAGCAGGGCCAGTCCCGGACGAAGCACATCGCCGTCCTCGGCCTGACGCACCTCAATGCGACACAACTTGTTGAGCCGCTCAGCAAAGGCCGGAGTGAAGCTGGCGGGCATGTGCTGAACCAGCACAATAGGCGCGGGGAACGAAGCCGGTAACGCCGTGAGCACCTTTTGCAGCGCAACGGGGCCACCGGTGGAAGTGCCGATGGCTACCACACTGTAGTGCCTGGCGGCCGTTTTTCTGGCGGGTTTACGAACCGGCTCGGAGGTCGCAGGGTCTTTACGGGGTTCCGTCGTTACCGGGCGGTGCAGGCGCGAACCAGCGCGCTCGACAGGTTCACGGCGAGGTTCCGTAGCCGGTGCCGCCGGCCTCGGGGCCACAGGCGCCGATCGGGCACCCGGGCGGCTACCGGCCACATCCAGAATACGCTGGATAAGGATTTTCTGAAGTTGACTGGTGTCCCTGGCAATTTCCTCGAAGTTCTTGGGCAGGAAATCCACTGCACCGGCTTCCAGGGCATCCAGGGTAACGCGGGCACCTTCATAGGTCAGGGACGAGAACATCAAAACCGGGGTGGGATGTTTGCGCATGATCTCGCGCACGGCAGAGATGCCGTCCATCACCGGCATCTCGTAATCCATGGTGATCACATCGGGGCGCAGTTTTTCTGCCAGCTCGACACCTTCCCGCCCGTTGGTGGCGGCGCCTACCACTTTAATCTGGCCCGAGGCCGTCAGGATTTCCGTCAGCCGTTTGCGAAAAAAGCCCGAATCATCCACGACCAGGACAGAAACTGTCATCCATTTCTCCTACACAATCCCGGAAATTCCTGCTCAGCCGTAGTGCTGCAGGAGGCTCGGCACATCAATAATCAGGGCGATACGGCCATCACCGGTGATGGTGGCGCCGGCCATTCCTGGCGTCCCCTGCAGGGCCCGGCCCAGAGGTTTGATCACCACCTCTTCCTGGCCAATCAGCTGATCAACGACAAAGCCGACTTGTTTGGTCCCCATGGCCACAATCACCACGTGCGCATTCTCCGGCTCGCCCTGACCTGCCGCACCGTGCACCAGCCAGCGCTTGATGTGGAACAGTGGGAACACTTTGTCCCGCACGACAATGCACTCTTTGCCGTCGACAATGTTGGTCTTGGTCAGATCCAGGTGGAAAATCTCCACCACATTCACCAGCGGCAGCGCGAAAGACTGGTCACCGAGCATGATCATCAACGTTGGCATAATGGCCAGAGTCAGCGGCACCTTGATGATAATGCTGGTGCCCTTGCCCTGTTCGGACATGATATTGATCTGCCCATTGAGCTGGCCGATCTTGGTTTTCACCACGTCCATGCCGACACCCCGACCAGAGACATCGGAAATCTGGTCCTTGGTGGAGAAACCGGCCGCAAAAATCAGATTGAAGCACTCGTTATCGGTAAGGCGGTCTGCCGCATCCTGATCGTACAGGCCCTTCTCGACCGCCTTGCGGCGCAAGACATCAGGATTCATACCGGCGCCGTCGTCGACAATGGACAGCAGAATATGGTCGCCTTCCTGCTCCGCCGACAGAGTCACGGTTCCAGCGCGAGGTTTGCCGGCCTTTTCCCGTACGTCCGGTGCCTCGACACCATGATCCACGGAATTTCTCACCAGGTGCACCAGGGGATCGGCCAGAGCTTCAACCAGGTTTTTATCCAGGTCGGTTTCCTCACCGTGCATGACCAGATTCACTTCTTTCTTCAGACTGCGGGCCAGGTCGCGCACCACTCTGGGGAAACGGCCGAAAACTTTCTTGATCGGCTGCATCCGTGTTTGCATGACGGCAGCCTGCAGATCCGTGGTCACCACATCGAGATTGGCCACTGCCTTGTGCATGTGTTCGTCTTCGCTTTCGGAACCCAGACGCTGCAGGCGGTTACGCACCAGCACCAGTTCGCCCACCATGTTCATGATGTCGTCCAGGCGCTTGGTATCAACCCGAACCGTGGTTTCGCCCGCTGGTGCGGCCTCACGGGCAGGTGCAGGGGCCGGCTTGGCAGCGGCCTTGCTCTCGGCTTTGGCTTCCGCTTTCTTTGGTTCCGGGGCTGGTTCGGCCTTGCTTGATGGAGCCGGCGCAGGCTTGGGCTCACCTGCGGCAGCCCCCGCGCTTGGGCCTGCACCCTTGCCATGCAGTTCGTCCAGCAGGTTCTCGAATTCGTCGTCGGAAATCAGATCGGCGTCACCGGATGATTTCTCCGAGCCACCGCTGGTGTCGATATCTGCCTTGGGCGCTTCATCTTCCGCAGGCGCGCCGGCAAACTGGCCCTTGCCGTGGAGTTGATCCAGCAGGGCCTCAAATTCATCGTCGGTAATCTCATCACTGTCTGAGCCGCCGCCGGGTTCTGCCGGGGTGCTCACCTGCTCGTTGCCGACCGGTTTCTGGCCATCGGATTTTTCATCCGCCAACGCGTCCAGCAGCTGCTCGAACTCTTCGTCAGTGATATCGCCCTGATCCCCTTGCTGCCCGACATCCGCAGACGACGGCTCCTGTGCCGGGGTTGGCGCTTCCACCGCCGGTGCATCCTCGGACTCGGGTTTGGCGAGTGCATCCAGAGCTTCAATCAGTTCGTCCGGCGCGGGCGTCGGTTCTTCCCGGTTGCGGACTTCTTCGAACATGGCATTAACGTTGTCCAGCGCCTCCAGCACCACGTCCATCAGGTCCGGTGTTACCTTGCGCTTGTGATTCCGGAGAATATCAAACACGTTTTCCGCAGAGTGGCAGCAATTAACCAGTGCCTCCAGTTGAAGGAAGCCTGCGCCCCCTTTCACGGTATGGAAGCCACGAAAAATGGCGTTCAGCAGATCGCTGTCATCGGGATGCTGCTCCAGATCCACCAGCTGCTCCGACAACTTTTCGAGTATCTCGCCGGCTTCTACCAGGAAGTCCTGCAGGATCTCTTCATCAGCATCTAACGCCATGCGTCACCCTCTTTATTATCAGAATCCGAGACTGGACAGCAGATCGTCCACATCGTCCTGTCCCGAAACCACATCTTCCCGCTCATCGGCCTTGATCTGGGGGCCTACACCTTTTTCGGCCGATTCTTCTTTTTCTTCAATCTGATGCACTGTGCCGGTCAGTTGATCCACGTGGCTGGCCATCACCACCAGACCAAGAAGGTTGTCTTCCACCTCTTTCACCAACGCGGTGACTTTCTGGATGACCTGACCGGTAAGGTCCTGAAAATCCTGAGCCAGAAGGATTTCCGACAGGTTCTGGTACAGACTGTCGGAGTCTGTCGTCAGGCCAGCGAAGAACTTGTCGATGCGACCGTAAAGCTCCCGAAACTCCGCAGGCTCCATTTCACGACGGCGCAGACGCTGCCACTCATCCCGCAGGGCAACCGCTTCATCCCGCATGGCGTGAGCCACCGGCATGCTTTCCTCAACCAGATCCATGGTGCGGTTCGCCGCCTGGCTGGTCATCTGAACCACATAGGCCAGACGGTCAGAAGCGTCGCTCATCTTCGACAGGACTTCTTTCTGCTCGGCATTACGCGGGTCTATCTGGAAGTTCCGGATTGCCTCATGGAGGCTGCGGGTCAGTCGCCCCACTTCCCGATACAGACTCTGATCGCGAACCTCGCTCAGTTCATTGATCAGGGTCATCGCCTTGGCATAATTCCCGGCGTTTACATTCTCGGCCAGGTCGGAGGCCTGCTTTTGAAGCTTCTCCGCCACCTCCGGATCAAGGCCCTGATGGTTCTGTTTGGTATCACTCATGGCGAGCCATCCGACCTCTGGTTACTGGATTCGTTCGAAGATTTTCTCGATCTTTTCCTTCAGCACGGCTGCCGTGAAAGGCTTGACCACATAACCGTTCACCCCGGCCTGAGCCGCAGCCACGATCTGGTCCCGCTTGGCCTCTGCCGTTACCATCAGAACCGGCAGGTTCTTCAGGTTTTCATCAGCACGGACAGCCTTCAGAAGGTCAAAGCCCGACATGCCGGGCATGTTCCAGTCAGTCACCAGGAAGTCATACTTGCCGCTTCGGAGCATGGGCAACGCGGTGTTGCCATCGTCTGCTTCATCCGTATTGGTGAAGCCGAGATCTCGCAGCAGGTTTTTGATGATGCGTCGCATTGTGGAGAAGTCATCCACAATGAGAATTTTCATGTTCTTGTCCAATGGGACCTCCAGTCAGTAACACCCGGAATTCATTCAGCCTTTTGGAAGTCTAGCAGGCTGCTACCTTAAGCGCTTATTGTGTGGTGTTTGCGCACGTTGTAAAGCATCGTTTACCAAAAGCTACACAGCTTGCTGAAAGAGAAACACAGCACCTGGCCGATCAGTCGTTGTCACCATCCCGCCACTCGGCCAGCCGGCTGCGAAGTCGCAACGCCGCCTGGCTGTGAATCTGGCTTACCCGGCTCTCACTGACCCCTAGCACCGCACCGATTTCCTTGAGGTTGAGCTCTTCCTGGTAATACAGGCTCAATACCAGCTTTTCACGCTCAGGCAACTGCTCAATGGCGTCTGCGAGACTTCGCTGGAAAGCGCCTGAAGCAATACCGTCCAGCGGATTATCACTCGCTTCTGCTTCTTCTATCGGCAGCTCGCCGGATTCATTGAGTTCATCAAGACTAAAAAGTCTACCGCTGTTAGCGTCGGCGAGTGAGGCATGATACTCGTCCAGACCAATGCCAAGCTCTTCAGCTACTTCGGCATCCTGGGCCTCGCGCCCGGTACGATCTTCCACCTGCTTGATAGCACTGGCGATTCGCCGGGCGTTGCGATGCACTGAGCGGGGCACCCAGTCGCCTTTGCGGATCTCATCCACCATGGCGCCGCGGATGCGAATCCCTGCGTAGGTTTCAAAGGTGGCACCTTTGCCGGAAGAATAGCGCTGCGCGGCCTCCAGCAGGCCAATCATACCGGCCTGCATAAGGTCTTCCAGCTGCACTGATGGCGGCAGCCGGGCCATGAGATGAAGGGCGATTTTCTTGACCAGCGGCGCATGCTCTTCAATCAGGGCTGAAGGGCTCCTGGCGCCGGCCTGATGGTAAATTCCCAGATGTTTCGCCAATGTCATGTATCCGGTTTTCTTGTAGGACTGGATTCAGATCAGACTTCGACGAGCCGCTCCACGAAGAATTCGAGATGCCCCCTGGGAGAGGACGGCAAAGGCCAGCTATCCACTTTTTCGGCCAGAGCCCGGATAGCCAGCGAGGCTTTCGCCCTCGGATAGGCATCCAATACCGCTTTCTGTCTTTGGACGGCTTTCTTGACGGCCTCGTCGTAAGGCACGATACCTACATATTGTAGTGCCACATCCAGAAAACGCTCGGTGACCCGGGTCAGTTTTTCAAACAGATGGCGGCCTTCCTGCTCATTGCGGACCTGGTTTGCCAGGATACGGAAGCGGTTGGTGCCATAATCCCGGTTCATCAGCTTGATCAACGCGTACGCATCGGTAATGGAAGTAGGTTCGTCGCAGACCACCAGCAGAAGTTCCTGCGAGGCCCTGAGGAAGCTGACCACCGATTCAGAAATACCTGCGGCGGTATCCACAATCAGAACGTCAATCTGGTCGCCCAGCTCACTGAAAGCGTTGATCAGGCCGGCATGTTCCATGGCGCTGAGCTGGGTCATACGCTGGGTGCCGGAGGAAGCCGGTACAATCTTGATACCACCAGGGCCATTCACCAGCACGTCTTTCAGATCACAATCGCCGCTGAGTACGTCTTGAAGATTTCGATTGGCGGTAATGCCGAGCAACACATCGATGTTGGCGAGCCCGAGATCCGCGTCCAGCAAGACAACCCGGCGCCCCTTCTGGGCCAGGGCGATACCGAGATTGACCGAAACATTGCTCTTGCCGACACCGCCCTTGCCGCCGGAAACCGCAATCACCTGAACCGGATGTGGTCTGCTCATACTGTTATCAGTCTCTTACTACGTTCTTGTACGGGCACGCGTGCCGGTGTTTTATTCTGTCGCCAACGAGGCTCAGGCACCTTCGGCGACTGTCTGTGTGCTCTGCACGGCCTTAAGCCGTTCTACGCCCAGGCGCACTAACGGAATGGCCTCCGCCCTCTGGAGATCTTCCGGTATCTTCTGGCCATCGGTGTACCAGGCCACCGGTAAGCTGGTCTCCATAACGAACCCGAGCGCTTCGCCCAGGGTCAGGGCCTCATCAATCTTGGTCATGATGCAGCCTGCAAGGTTTGCCATCTTATAGCAATGCCACACGGATTTCATGATACGTGGCTGACTGGTGGCGGAGACCACCAGATGTGTACGGATATTGTGATCGCTGTGAGCCAACTCCGCCAGTTGTTCCTGGTAACCGCGGTCGGCACTGGTCAGGCCGGCAGTGTCAATCAGCACCAGGTGTCGATCCGATAACTCATCAAGAATGTCATCCAGGGAATGGCTCTCATCCACCACTCGCACGGGCACATTCAGGATGCGGCCGAACACGAAGAGCTGCTCATGAGCGGCCACACGATAGCGGTCGGTGGTCACCAGTGCCAACGAATCCGGACCATGCTCAAGGACGTAGCGGGCCGCCAGCTTGCCAATGGTGGTGGTTTTGCCAGACCCGGTTGGCCCAACCAGGGCATAGTTACCGCCGGCATCAAGCCAGTCTTCGCGACCGGTACGAACGCCGGTCGCCAGCATTTTCAGTGACTGCTTCCAGCCGTCCTCCAGACGCCCGGCCCGGTGCCGACGGGACAGAGAGCCGGCCAGCTCCGCGCCCAAACCGAACTCCTGCAGGCGCTCGGCCAATCGTTGCTGAACTGCGCTGTTGCCGGTCGGCGTGGCAGTTGCAGCCTTACCACTGACCAGATCACGCAGAGAGCTGATTTCGGCACGCATACTGGCCAGTTCATCGGCATAGCCACCGGCGCCGGATTCGCTACCCGCAAACGGCTTTGCCAGCGCTTCATCACTGGGACGTGACGCCGGAAAATCGGCAGTCTCGAAAGACAAGGACGACGCCACGCCACCTGAGGCGCCACTTCCTGCGCGCTTTTCCCGAACCTCACGAATGCGACTGCGGGACCGGTTCAGCTCCTCTTCCAGCCGACGATGCTGCTCGGCCTGCATCTCTGCCAGCCGGGAGCCGTTGGTGGCTTCAACCGCCCTATCGCCAAGACGCTGACGCGCCATGTTTTCGTCGTAGTCGAGTGCCGTCACGATCTCAACACCACCATCAACCCGGCGGTTAGACAGAATAACGGCATCCGGCCCCATTTCGTGGCTTACCTGCTTCAGGGCCTCAGCCATGGACTGCGCAAAAAACCGTTTTACTTTCATGCTGTTTCATCCTCCCACCGGCAAGCACTCTGGCTCCCCGCGATGCTCCGTCGGTTTATTGACCCACAGAAGCGACTATCGTGATCTGTTTGTTATCCGGGATTTCCTGGTAAGAGAGCACATGCAAACGCTCTACCCCGTAGCTGGCAAACTTCGCCAGTACTGGCCGCAAGGGCCCCGAAACCAGCAGGATGGCGGGCTTGCCGAGCATTTCCTGGCGCTGCACGCTGTCCTGAAGGGATCGTTGCAGCTTTTCCACCATGTTGGGCTCAAGCACCAGACCAATGTCATCCTGACCGCCGGATTGTTGACTCTGCTGAACAGACTTCAGCAATAACTGTTCCAGGTCTGGATCCAACGTGATAACAGGGATTTCGGCGTCGTTGCCACAAATACTCTGAACAATCATCCGGCGCAGCGCCTGGCGGGCTACCGTGGTCAGTACTTTCGGGTCCTGACTCTTTGGATGCACGTTCACGATGGCCTCGGCAATGGAGCGCATATCCCGCACCGGCACTTCTTCTTTCAACAGGTTCTGCAAAACTTTCAACAGGATGCTGATGGAAATCGTGGTCGGCACCAGTTCCTCCGCCAGCTTGGGCGAAATCTTCTCCAACTGGTCCAGCCACTTCTGGGCTTCTTCGTGGCCAATCAGTTCATGAGCGTGTTTCTGCAGGATCTGATTCAGATGTGTCGCCACCACGGTACTCGCATCCACCACGGTGTAACCCAGGGTCTGGGCCTGATCCTTCCTGTCGGACTCAATCCAGATGGCGTCCAGGCCGAAGGCGGGGTCCTTGCCGGCAATGCCTTCAACTTTGCCAAACACCTGCCCCGGATCAATGGCCAGCTCCCGCTCCGGATGGATCTCGGCCTCGGCAATGGTCACGCCCATCAGGGTAATCCGGTAGACGTTCGGCATAAGATCCAGGTTGTCGCGAATGTGCACCGAGGGCATGAGGAAGCCCAGATCCTGCGAAAGCTTCTTACGAACCCCTTTGATCCGGCTGAGCAATTGTCCACCCTGGGATTTGTCTACCAGCGGAATCAGGCGGTAGCCCACTTCCAGCCCGACAATGTCCACCGTGGCCACGTCATCCCATCCGAGCTCGCGGGTTTCCCCCGGCGCCGGCAGTGCCTGCCCCTCGCCGCCCGGACGATCCGGAGAAATTTCCGCACCCTGCCGGGCCGCACCACCCGCCATGCCGCCACGACCAACAAAGCCACCTTCATCTTCAACCGTTTGCTGCTGTTTCTTCCAGATAAACCAGGCTGCGCCGGCGGCCAGCAAACCAAGGCCGAGAAACGCGATGTGGGGCATGCCCGGAATCAGGCCCAGCAGAATCAGGATACCCGCCGCAATACCCAACGCCTTGGGAGCGCTGAACATCTGCTGAATGATCTGGCCACCCATGTCCTGGCTGGACGTTACCCGGGTAACCATGATGGCGGCCGACGTGGAGAGCAACAGCGAGGGAATCTGGGCCACCAGACCATCACCGATGGTCAGCAGAGCATAACGCTCCATTGCCAGACCAAAATCCAACCCGTGCTGCATCATGCCGATAGCCACACCACCAACGATGTTGATGGCCAGAATCAGCAAACCGGCAACAGCATCGCCTTTCACGAACTTCGAGGCACCGTCCATGGAACCGTAAAAATCGGCTTCCTGGGCGATTTCCGAACGGCGATGCTTGGCCTCGTCCTGATTGATCAGCCCGGCATTCAGATCGGCATCAATCGCCATCTGCTTGCCAGGCATGGCATCCAGAGTGAAGCGGGCACTGACCTCAGACACCCGGCCGGCACCTTTGGTGACAACCAGAAAGTTGATGATCATAAGGATGGCGAAAACCACCAGACCAACAGCGTAGTTTCCCCCAATCAGGACTTCACCAAAGGACTCGATTACCTTACCGGCAGCATCGCCGCCCTCATGGCCGTTCAGCAATACAATCCGGGTGGACGCCACGTTCAGGCCCAGCCGCAACAGGGTGGCCACCAGCAATACCGTGGGGAAGGAGGCAAATTCCATCGGCCGCATGGCGTACACGCAGACCAGCAGAATGACGATAGACAGAGTGATGTTGAAGGTGAAGAACACATCCAGCAGGAACGCCGGCATGGGCAGAATCATCATGCCAAGCAGCCCCATCAGCATCAGGGGGATGCCGAGGTTCCCCCGCGTCAGGGATTTGACGTTGTTAAGGACTAGAGCTCTGTCCATGCCGGGTCTGTCTCCACGTATCTGTGCCTGCGGGCATTTTCCGGGTCGAAAATCTGACACCAGGGGTCGCTTTCCGGGTGGTATCGCAAGAACCGTACCAGCCCTTGCAAAATTTGACGTCTGAGCACCGTTCAACGCCTGACGCAGCGGCCCAGATACGGTATCCTTTCGCCATTTGCACTATCCCGATTCAAGCCAGAAACCCGAACACACAGGTGACCCCATGCCGATCCACGAAGTGAAGCACCCTCTGATCCGCCACAAGCTCGGCCTCATGCGCCGCGCCGACATCAGTACCAAAAACTTCCGAGAGCTGGCACAGGAAGTTGGCGCGCTGCTGACTTACGAGGCCACCAAAGACTTCAATCTTCAGGAAAAAACCATTGAGGGCTGGGCAGGCCCGGTCTCCGTGGAGCAGATCCACGGCAAGAAGGTAACCATCGTGCCCATCCTCCGTGCCGGTCTGGGCATGCTGGACGGTGTCCTGAGCCTGATTCCGGTGGCCCGGGTGAGCGTGGTTGGCCAGATCCGCAACGAAGACACCCTTGAAGCGGAAACCTACCTGGAAAAACTGGTAGGCGAGCTGGATCAGCGCATGGCCCTGATCATCGATCCGATGCTGGCTACCGGCGGCTCAATGATTTCCACCATCGATTTGCTCAAAAAGGCCGGTAGCACCGAAATCCGGGCTCTGGTTCTGGTGGCTGCGCCGGAGGGCGTGGAAAAGGTTCTGGAAAAACACCCGGACGTGTCCATCTACACCGCATCGGTGGATGAGCGCCTGAACGAGAAAGGCTACATTCTGCCGGGCCTGGGTGATGCCGGCGACAAGATCTTCGGCACCAAGCAGAAGGACGTCTGAGCATGCAGGACCATAACAACGATCCGGTCTGGAAACAGGCTATTGCCGGTTCCCAGATGCTGCTGGTGGCTTTTGGCGCCCTGGTACTGATGCCACTGATTACCGGCCTGGACCCGAACGTCGCGCTGTTCACTGCCGGCCTGGGCACTCTTATCTTTCACATTGTGACCGGTGGCCAGATCCCGATTTTCCTGGCTTCATCGTTCGCGTTCATCGCGCCCGTGCTGGCCTCCAAAGGCCGCTTTGGCCTGGAAGAAACCCTCGGTGGCCTGATGGCCGCAGGCATTCTATATATCATTCTGTCCGGGGCGATTCGCCTGCGTGGCACCGGCTTCATTACCCGGCTGCTGCCTCCGGTGGTGATTGCACCGGTCATCATGACCATCGGCCTGGGGTTGGCTCCGGTAGCAGTGTTTATGGCTACAGGCAAAACCGGTGACGGCCAGACTCAGCTGGTGCCCTACAACACTGCCATATGGATTGCCATGATCTCTCTGGCCGTGACCATCATCATGTCGGTCTGGGCCAAGGGCATTTTCCGACTGATCCCGATCATGTTCGGTGTCCTCGTGGGTTACCTTCTCTCTGCCATTATGGGCATTGTTGACACAACGCCGATCCAACAGGCTGAGTGGCTGGCAATGCCAAACTTCGTAGCACCGGCGTTCAGCTGGGGCGCTATCCTGTTCATGATTCCGGTCGCCATCGCACCAGCCATCGAACACATCGGCGACGTTCTGGCCATCGGTAACGTTACCCGCAAGAACTATCTGGAAAAACCGGGCTTGCACCGTACCCTGCTGGGTGATGGTCTGGCCACCAGCGCTGCCTCGCTGCTTGGCGGTCCTCCCAACACCACGTATTCCGAGGTAACCGGTGCGGTGATGCTGACCAAGAACTTCAACCCGAAAGTTATGTGGTGGGCGGCGGTGGTTGCCATTGTTCTGGCGTTTGTCGGCAAGTTCGGCGCCGCGTTGCAGACCATTCCGGTACCGGTTATGGGCGGCATCCTCTGCCTGCTGTTCGGTTCAATCGCCGTTGTGGGCCTGAATACCCTGATCCGACATCAGGTGGATCTGTCCCAGTCCCGTAATCTGGTGATCGTAGGCGTGACCCTGGTCTTTGGTATCGGCAACATGGCGCTGGGCCAACTGGAAGGCATCGCCCTGTGCGCAGTGGTTGCCATCATCCTTAACCTGATCCTGCCGGGCGAACGGGAAGCCTGGGGCAAGCGGATTCACGAGCACGAATCCAGCTGACCCCGCGGAAAGCAATATCCTGCCTCTATTCCGATCCCCGGAATAGAGGGCTTCAGATATCGCGCCGCATATCGGGCGGAATCGGGAAGTCCGGCATGCCGGGCTTCGGCCCACGGCCCTTGCGGAACTGACGCAGCTGGAAGACGTAGGCCAGCACCTGAGCAATGGCCATGTACAGGCCGTCCGGAATCTCTTCACCAATATCGGTATTGTGATACACCGCCCGTGTCAGTGGCGGTGTTCGCAGGACCTCGACCTTGTTCTCCCTGGCAATTTCCATAATCTTGAAGGCCACCTCGTCTGCCCCCTTGGCCACCACCACTGGCGCGCCCATGGTTTTCTGATCGTACTTCAATGCCACGGCATAGTGGGTCGGGTTAGTAATCACCACATCGGCCTTGGGAACGTCCTGCATCATCCGGCGCTGGGCCATCTCCCGCTGGAGCTGGCGAATCTTGCCTTTGACCTCCGGCTTGCCCTCGGTGTCCTTGTACTCGTCCTTGACCTCCTGCTTGGTCATACGGAGCTTTTTCTGGTGATCGTAGATCTGGAAAGGCACGTCGATGGCGGCAATAGCAATGGTGGCGCAGGACAGGAAGAAGAAACTCCAGCCCAGCGTCCACAGCACGTGCTCCATGGCAGGTACGGTCGGTTCTTCCGCAATCGCAAGCAAGTCTTCGGTGCGAAGGTTCAGAATCAGGATGGCGACCGCCATCACCAGGCCCACCTTGGCAATCGCCTTGACCAGCTCGATCAGGGAGCGCATGGAGAACATTCGTCCCAGGCCCTTGATCGGATCCATCCGGTTGAATTTCGGTGCGATGGCCTTGGCACTGAACAGCAGACCGCCGATGCCAATGGAGCCGGCAATGGCTGCAATCAGCAACATCACCAGTATCGGTGACAGCGCCCAGGCGGCCTCTTTGGCCGCCAGTATCAGTTGAACACTCATATGCCGGGTATCAAAAATCGCTGAGCGCTCGATTACGAAGGAGTCGCGCATGATGGACTCAATAGAAGCGCCAAGCGACGTACCAAAAATCAGAAGCCCGCCAGCACCGGCCAGCAATACCGCCATGGTGGCGAGTTCCTTGGAACGAGCCGTCTGGCCTTCCTCCTTGGCCTTCTCCAGGCGTCGGGGGGTAGGCTCTTCGGTTTTTTCCTGACTGTTGTCGTTCTCTTCGGCCATGGTCAGGGTTGCCCTTGCAGAGCGCGCATGAAATCAAACGTTTCCCGCGTGTACTGATCGAAGTGTGGCAGGAAATTGGCGTGTAAGACCCAGATAGCAAACAACCCAAAAATCAGGCCAATCGGAAAGCCGAGGGCGAAGATGTTCATCTGAGGCGCCGCACGGGTCATTACACCGAAAGAGATGTTCACAATCAAAACCGCAGTCACGGCCGGCAATGCCAGCAACATGGCAGAGGCAAACATCCATGAAATGCGATGGGCCAGCGCCCACACACCATCCTGCCCCAGCCCTTCCAGGCCAATAGGCAAGGTGTAGAAACTCTCGATGAACACCTCGAAGGCCACCAGATGGCCATTCATCACCAGAAACAGCAAAGTAATGGTGATGGTGTAGATCTGAGCCAGCACTGGCACGTTAACACCATTGGCGGGGTCTACCATGGAGGCAAAGCCCAGGCCCATCTGCATGGCAATCATCTGCCCGGCGATCACAAACAACTGCCAGAGTGCGGTCAGCGCGAAGCCCAGGCCGATACCAATCAGGATCTGCTGCAGCGTGATGACGACCGCGTCGGCACTGAGCGCTTCCACCTGGGGAACGGGAGGGATCATGGGCACAATCAGGATGGTCATCAGTAACGCCAGTCCCAGCCGCACCCTCGCCGGCACCAGTTGAGTACCGAAAACAGGGATGACCATGAGAAAACTGGCCAGCCGGAACAATGGCCAGATATGCTGCCCCACCCACTGGCCGATCAGATCTGCACTGAACTCCGCCGGCAGCATGGGCTCAGCCGATCAGATAGGGAATGCGGGAGATCAGCCCGTTGGCGTGGTCCAGCAAGGTGGTCAGCATCCAGGGCCCGGCGGCAATGATCACGATCAGTGTGATCAGGAGGCGAGGCAGGAAACTGAGGGTCTGTTCGTTGATCTGGGTGGCAGCCTGGAAGGTACTGACCACAAGACCAATCGCCAGCCCCGGCCCGATGATGACCGCAGACAGCAAAACAATCAGCCAGAGCGCTTCTCGCAGTATGTCGATAACCGTTTCCGGAGTCATGATACCTCCTAGATCCCGTAACTGGCGGCCAGGGTTCCCATGATCAGGGCCCAGCCATCCACCAGCACAAACAGCATGATTTTAAAGGGCAGCGAGATGATAATGGGTGACAGCATCATCATACCCATGGCCATCAGAACACTGGCCACCACCATGTCGATGATCAGGAATGGTATAAACAGAATAAACCCGATCTGGAACGCCGTCTTCAGTTCACTGGTGACAAACGCCGGCATCAGAATCCAGAAAGACACGTCCTGCGGTGTTTCATACTGAACATCGGCAATCCTCATGAACAGCGCCAGGTCGTCTTCTCGAGTCTGCTCCAGCATAAACTTCCGAAACGGCTGGCTGGCCAGTTCCACCGCCTCCAGTGAAGTCACCTCTTCCTGCAGGTATGGTTGCAGGCCCACCCGGTTCGCCTCTTCCAGCACCGGCTTCATGATAAAAATGCTCAGAAACAGCGCCAGCCCCAGCAAGATCTGGTTGGAGGGTGTGGCCTGTAGCCCCAGAGCCTGACGAAGAATCGCAAAGACCACGATGATCCGGGTAAACGAGGTCATCATCATCAGCATGGCCGGCAGGAAAGTCAGCGCGGTCATCAGCGCCAGGATCTGCAGGGTTACCGAGTACTCCTCGGTGCCGTTCTCGCCGGGCTCAACCGTAAATGCCGGAATGCCGGGCAGATCAGCCTGGGCTAGGGCGGGAAGACAAAGGCCGGCAATCAGCGCAAGCCAGGGAAAACCGCGTTTGAGAATGGCCACCACCATGACGTTAGTCTTTCCTCTCTGGCGCTGACCAGGATTTGCCAATCATGGACTGCAGCTTGCGGGCGAAGTCA
Organism: Marinobacter nauticus; assembly: GCF_003634635.1. GTDB lineage: Bacteria > Pseudomonadota > Gammaproteobacteria > Pseudomonadales > Oleiphilaceae > Marinobacter > Marinobacter nauticus. Next base: position 966,861 of record NZ_RBJB01000002.1, read on the forward strand.
CTGGAGCCGGCATTGCCGGCATCCACCACCGGCTGATCAAATACATGCAGGGTCCTGATCGTGCTGGGAGTAATGCCAAGCAGAATCTGCTGCTGCCCCACTTCCACCAGCGCAATACGTTCCCTGGCACCGATAGCCAGCACAGACACCACCTTGATGGCGTTGTTGTTCATACCGGTCATGCCGCCCATCCGACGGATCAGCCAGGCACAACCATAAATGATGGCCACCACCGCCAGCAGGCCCGCTCCCAGGCTCAGTATCGTCGCCACAGTATCCGGGGCACGCCCACCAGAGGTGGCGATTTCGCCCGCCGCTGCCGTTTCCTCGGCCAACAGCGGCAGCGGAGCCCACAACAGCAACCAGCCCGTCAGTCTTGCCATATTATTTCTGCAGCCGTTTGATTCGCTCACCCGGACTGATCACGTCCGTCAACCGGATACCAAACTTCTCATTGACCATGACCACCTCACCGTGGGCGATCAGGGTGCCATTAACCAGCACGTCCAGAGGCTCGCCCGCCAGTCGGTCGAGTTCAATCACTGAGCCCTGGTTCAGCTGAAGCAGGTTTCGTATCGGAATCTGGGTGTTCCCCACTTCCATGGAAATGGTAACCGGAATATCCAAAATTACGTCAATGTCAGGAGACTCACCGCCACCAGGGCCCTGGTCCGCACCAAACTCTTCCATGGGAGCGGTGCGCACATCCTGGCGTTCGGCTTCAGGCTGGTCGTCGCCACCTCCAGCCTCGGCCATGGCCGCTGCCCACTCATCTTCCCGGGAGCCTTCTCCATCGCCGGACTCGTCCATTGCCGCTTCCCACTCGGCCGCCAGCTTTTCGTCTTCGCTGAGTTCCTGCTCGTCTTTCTTGTCGTCGTCAGCCATTGCGTCCCACCTTCAGTTGTTTCTTTACCTTGGGCAACTTGGCCCGGTCGTGAATCCTCAGCGCCAGCTTACCGTCGCGGGTGCCCAGCGTTGCCTTGTAGATTGGAATACCATTGGCGGTCACCGTCAGGTGCTCGGGAATCTCTACCGGAATCACATCGCCAGCTTTCATCCGGGCAATGTCACGCAGAGAGATGCGGCGCCGGCAGACGGTGGTATTGATGGGCACATTGACCTCTTTGATGTCCTCCTGCAAGGCGTTTACCCAGCGTTCGTCGACATCATCAATATCACTCTGCACACCCGCATCCAGCACATCGCGGATTGGCTCGATCATGGAATACGGCAGTGCGAAATGAAGTTCGCCGCCCCCCCCATCGAGTTCAATATGGAAGGTGCTGACCACGACCACTTCGCTCGGGCTGACGATGTTGGCCATGGCCGGGTTGACTTCCGAGCTGAGGTATTCGAATTCCACCTGCAAGACTGCGTGCCAGGCTTCTTTCATATCGTGGAAGACCTGATTCAGTACCATTTGCACAATTCGGGTTTCGGTCGGTGTGAATTCCCGACCCTCGATCTTGGCATGGCGGCCCTCACCACCGAAGAAGTTGTCCACCAGTTTGAACACCAGCTTGGCGTCCAGCACGAACAGGGATGTACCGCGTAACGGGCGAACCTTGCACAGGTTAAGGCTGGTGGGTACGTACAGGGTATGGATGTACTCACCGAACTTCATGATCTGGACGCCGCCGGTGGAGACATCGGCATTGCGGCGCAGCAGGTTGAACAGACTGATACGGGTATAGCGGGCAAAACGCTCGTTGATCATCTCGAGCGTTGGCATGCGGCCACGGACGATCCGATCCTGGCTGGCGAGGTCGTAGTTCTTTACGCCGGTATCATCGGTCTCTTCATAGGTATCGATGTCACCATCATCCACCCCGTGGAGGAGGGCATCGATCTCGTCCTGTGACAGTAAATCCTGCATACCTGTTCCTGCCCCTAATGTTGGTTATCCGCCCGGTATGATTACTGAACCACAAAATTCCGGAACAATACCCGGTCGATTGCCGGCTCCCCTTCCTGCTCCAGCACCTGATTCACAGTCTGCAGCATGCTGTCGGCCAGCGTCTGACGACCTTCCGGCGTTTGCAACTGCATGAAGTCGCTGCTGCCCAGCACCATCACCAGTTGGCTGCGGATAAGCGGCATATGAACGTCAGCGGCGGCCAGTGCAGCAGGATCTTTGGCTTCGAATGATACATAGACCTGGGCATAGCGCTGTCGACCCTGAGCCTGAACGGTGGTCACCAGGGCTTTCTCAATTTCGGTATAACTGCTGGCGACAAACGCGGGCTCTGCCGAAGTCGTGGTTTCGGCGTCATCTGCGCCGGGCAATCCTCCGCCCAGGAACCAGAGTGTCCCGACCACGGAAAGGCCCACCGCCAGGATAATGATGATCACCAGCATGATGATCAGTTTCAGCTTGCCTTTTTTGGCAGGCGCTTCGGTCGCAGTATTTTCGGCCATAACACTCGCTTGTCACTTTTTTGGCGTCCGGAAAGCTCCGAACAACCTTTCGCTGATGTGATGCAAAGGCCGGGCCAGACAGCCCATCCCCTGTATTCAGAACCGCAGTTTAGCGTTGCCGGAGGGGATGGGCAAAGAAGTCGGAAGACAGCAGGCTGAATTGGTCAGAAATCATCCGGACTCAGGCAAAGACGTCCACTTCACCCCGCCAGCCCAGATCAAGCTGGCCGGTGCTCAACGACTCTGCATCAGCATCGTGGCTGGCCAGGGATGATCCACCAGAAGACCGACCATCGCCCTCACCGGCCTCACCACTCTCGCCACCGGCCTGCTGACCGCCCTGGTCAGAGACATCAAACTGCCCCAAGGACAACCCCTGTTCACCCAGCATGTCGCGGAGCCGGTGGGAGTGCTGTTCGAGCTGCTCCCTCACCACCGGGTTGGCCGCATGCACGGTGACGCTGGCCTGATCGTTGTGGACTTTTACCTTGACTTCCATTGGCCCCATATCCGGAGGCGTGAGGTGTATTTCGGCAACCGACATATTGCGGGCGGTCAGCCAACTGAGCTTGCCCATGACCTTGTCGCCCCACTCCGCCTGTCCAACCGGCACATCCACCGAGGTGGTGTAGCCCCGGAGCGGAATGTTGGCGTCCGCAGCCAGTTTTCCGGGCTGTGCTGCCTGCTGCGCTGCGGTATCCATTACACTCTGGAATCTGGGATTGGAGAGCAGACTGGTCGGATCAACGGGACGGGCGCTCTCAGCGCTTGTCGCACCGGCAAGCAGGTCGGTTAGCTGCATGCCCGGAGCCAGAGCGGTGCTGCCTCCCCCGGCAGATGTTTGCCCCGGCAGGCCCTTGATCAGTCCGGGAGTGGCCTGAGTTCCTGTGAGCGCCATATTTGATGCCAGGCTCTCAGGTCCGCCCGTACCGGATTGGTTGGCGGCTGCAGGATACAGCGACTGAAGATTGGCGAATGTCAGGGGCATCAGCGGTTCGGCAACGACCAGGGCATCGTCTGCCTCAGTATCGCCGGTATTGCTGGTGTCACTGGCCGAGGAAGGACGGGCCGGTGAATCGGAGTCCGCTACCTGCTTTTGGTCAGTGGGCGTATCATTTTTTTCTGGCCGGGTACCGGAGGCTTCGGCTTTCTCATCGGCCCGGTCGGCCGCCTTGCGTTCCTGCGCGGCATCAGCCTGATCCCGACGTTCGGCGCGCTTGGCATCCATCCGCTTCTGCTCGGCCCTGGACAGCTCGTCAAAACGACTGTCACCGGCCTCCGGGTCCTTCCGGCCTTGCGATTTCGCTGCACCGACCTCTGGCTGACTCGTTTTCGCCGGTGCCTGGGGAAGTATGGTCTGTTGCATGGCAACCTCTTGCCGCTTTAGATCTCAGGTAGCCCCTGTTCGGAGCGTTTTCCTGAGAGCTGCAAAAGCGGTGCCAAACCTTCACACGGGCTGACGTTCAGGCCTCCTGGCCAAAGTTTTGCAAACGTCTAGCCACCTCCGAAAACTCGGCCTCAATCCGTTCAAGCACTGCAGGGGCCTGTTCCAGAGTGGCGTCCTTGCCCAGTTGCTCGGCCTCAAAACACAGGCCTCCGAGCCTGGGAGCACCGATATTGATGCAACTGCCCTTGAAGCTGTGCGCGGTCTTGGCGAAGTGCTCCGGGTCGGCCGTTGCCAGCGCCTCTTTCAGGCCGTCAATGCGTGAACGGGAGTCTGCCAGGTAGGTCTGGATCAGGACATCAAACTCGTCTTCCATCACATCCTGCAGTTCGGCCAGCGCCTCCACGTCAAGATGGGGTTTGTCGTTCATTCGCTATCCTCGTTTGTCGGCACTCAGGCGCCACTGATTATGGCCGCGTCGGGGAACCACCAATCATAGACGATTTCCACGCGATTGCCCCGGCCGTGAACCTTGAGATTTCGCGTCATACGCCGGAGGATCTCAAGTCCCCGGCCCGCGTATCGGCCGGTTGAAGCCGCCTGCTGTTGCATCACTGTGTCAGAATATTCAGTGAAATCAAAACCATCACCACTGTCTTCACAGACAACGGTAAGGGTACCTCCACCCTCCCTGGGCTGATGCTCAAGAGAAAACCGTATGAAATGCCCATCGGTGTTCCCCAGTCTGCGCGTTCGCTCCTGGTAATAGCGGCTGAAACCGCCAGGTGACGTTTTCCACTCTGAGGACAGGGCCAGAACACCGTGCTCAAGAGCATTGTTGTAGAGTTCCGACAACAGGGTGTAGACCTCGCCGCTTCGGCTCCTCAGTCCGGGCACCTCCATACAGATATGCAGTAAAAGCGGCAGGGGGTTGAAGTCTGCCAGTGTCTGTTCCCTCAGCTCATAGACGCAGCGCCAGTCCGCCGGGCCCGTCAACGCCGATTCAGGAATCTTGTCGGGCATTGCTTCTGGCGCCTCGGCCCGGACCATTTGCAGGCAGCAGAGCGTCAGGTCATCAGCCAGCTCTGGCTTCCCGGTGTGCTGCTGCATTCTCTCCAGCAGGGCCTCGAACGGCTCCTGCCCTGGTTCCAGACCCGCCAGAACGCTCAAGACACCTTCCTCGCCCAGGCTTTCACCGCCACTATTGGGCGCCTCGGGGAGCCCGTCGGTCATCATCACCAGCCAGTCGCCCGGTGCCGCATCCAGCACGGTCATGGAGGCCGAAAACTGGTCCGGCTCCCGGACACCCAGCGGCAGATGCCGGGACGGAATGGCGACACGGTCGCCTCCGGCACGCAACAGCCAGCCATCCGGCAAGCCACCATTCCAGACACGCAGGCTGTTGTGTTTGAAGTCAGCCTCAACCATCAAACCACAACAGAACATGCCTACCGGCAGTATTCGCCGAAGCTTGCGGTTAATTTCCCGGAGGACATCCGGGGCGCCAAAGCCTTTGGCCGCCATCCCGTAGAAGATTTCAGCAACCGGCATGGCGCCAATGGCGGCAGGTAATCCGTGCCCGGTGAAATCACCCAGAAACACCAGAGTGCCGCCCCCGGGGCGCTGAGCAGCAAACAATACATCACCGTTGAAAACCGAGAGAGGGGATGCATGGTGGCGGATGTTGGGGGCATCCAGACAACCGGTATGGGCAATGTTATCAAACACCCGCCGCGCCGTGCGCTGCTCGTCCAGCATCTGCTGATTCTGGCGCCGAATATGGTCACGCTGGTCCGACAATGCCTGGTGCAACCCTCTCATACGATTAAACGCGTTAATCTTCGCTTCCAGAATCACGCGATTGTAGGGTTTGACGAGAAAGTCGTCGCCGCCGGCCTCAAGACACCGGGCCAGATCACCCGCCCCCGACAGGGAGGTGAGAAAGATGAGCGGCACCAGGCGCTCGCCTGCCAGAGCCTTGATTTGACGAGCGGCCTCCATTCCGTCCATCCGCGGCATCAGGGCGTCCAGCAACACCAGATCCGGCTGGGTCTCCCGGAACAGATCCACCGCCTCGGTACCGTCTTCGGCTTCAATCACGGTATGGCCCAGGCGCTTTACCAGCCGCGCCAGAATCAACCTGTCGCTGGCACTGTCCTCGGCAAGAAGTACCTTCAAGGGAATCGCCTCAGCGAATGCTGAACAACTGCTCGAAGTTGGAAATGGAGAGAATTCGCCGGACATCGCTGTTGCAGTTCTCGATTGAGATGCGGGCGCCATCTCCGCCAGCATGATCCCTTAACAGAAGCAACATGCCCAGAGCAGAGCTGTCGAGGTAAGTGGTGTCTGAAAGATCAATGACGTAGTGGCTGACGGTGGGTTCGCTGTGCTCGTAGGCATCCCGAAAGGATTGATGGGTACTGAAATCGAACCGACCCTCCACGCAGATCGTGAGGGTCTTGCCGTCATCGCTCCGGCGTGTCTCTATAGGCATTCCTGAACCTCCCGGCACATTCCACCAATGACTTTCCTTCGCTGCCAGCCATTGATGGCAAGCTTATCTGGTAAAGGATAGTCAAATAAACGGAAATTGCATCCGGGTTATCTGATGCAGATCACCGGGGACTTCAATTATCGCTGTCGCCGGGCAAAGGCCCGACCGGCAGCTTCGTCCGCCAGTTTCTGGTCTCTGAGATCCTGTTCCCGTTGTTCCTGTTGCCGGCAGGACTCAATGTATTTTTCCATACCACGGCGACGTTCCCAGGCCTGTTGCCACTCCCGGCGCCTGGCTTCAAACACCTGTTCAGCCTGTTGCAGCTGCCGCTGTTGCTGGGCAATCACCTGGTCCAGCTGGGCGATAAAAGCCTGCCAGGCCTGCAGCCGCGCCACAGGAACAACACCCTGCTGGCTCGCGCGGATCTGGTCACGATACTCCTGCTGATAGCGTTCCAGGTTCTCCACCTGTTCGCGGTGCGCCTCCACCTGCTTACGGGCCTCACCAAGGCGTTCCAACGCTTCCTGTTCTTTCCGCTCTTCAAGGGAGAGGACAATTTCAAGCCGTTTCGATCGCAGCATCAGACATTATCCCGATTGCCGGCGGGGTTCGGCACCGCCGTCTTTCTTCGTTCCGGTGAACGTCGTTCCGGCACTACCGCCATCAGTTGCTCAATCGCCTCCGTGAGGGGAGCGCTTTCATTCAGCCCCTGCTGCAGAAACTGGCTCATATTGCCTATGTGCTGAATGGCAAAGTCAGTCTCCGGGTCGGAACCTTTCACATAGGCACCCACACTGATCAGATCACGGGCCTGCTGGTAACGGGAGTAAACCTGCTTGAATCTCTGGGCCCGGGAGAAATGCTCAGAATCAGTCACCTGGGGCATTACCCGGCTGATAGAGGCTTCCACATCAATCGCCGGATAATGGCCTTCTTCCGCCAGCCGCCGGGATAAGACGATGTGACCATCAAGGATGGCCCTGGCTGCGTCGGCAATGGGATCCTGCTGATCGTCGCCTTCCGTCAGAACGGTATAAAATGCAGTAATGGAACCGCCGCCGGGACGGCCGTTACCTGTTCGCTCAACCAGTTGCGGCAGCTTGGCAAAAACCGAGGGCGGATAACCCTTGGTCGCCGGTGGTTCGCCAACGGCCAGGGCGATCTCCCGCTGTGCCTGGGCATAGCGGGTGAGAGAATCCATTAAAAGAAGAACGCGCTTACCCTGATCGCGGTAGTATTCGGCAATTCGGGTGGTGAGCATGGCAGCGCGCAGGCGCATCAACGGCGAGTCATCTGCCGGAGCGGCTACAACCACGGAACGAGCCAGGCCTTCATCGCCGAGAATGTCCTCGATGAATTCCTTGACCTCCCGGCCCCGTTCACCAATCAACCCAACCACGGTAATGTCTGCATCCGTGAACCGGGTCATCATTCCCAGCAGCATACTCTTACCGACACCACTGCCGGCAAACAGGCCGAGACGCTGCCCCTGCCCTACGGTCAGCAACGCGTTGATTGCACGGATTCCCACATCCATGGACTGGCGCACCGGAGCCCGGTTCAATGGGTTGATGATGTCGCCGGTCAGCTGCACTCTGGCCTCTGCCTGCAACGGTCCCTTGCCGTCCAGCGGGTCGCCGGCACCATTCACCACTCGCCCCAGCATTTGCGGGCCAACCGGTACCCTGCTGGCCGAGGCCAGAGGAATCACCCGGGCTCCGGGCTTGAGACCTTCGATGGCAGTCAGCGGCATCAGGTAAACCTTATCTTCCTCAAACCCCACCACTTCCGCTTCCACACTGGTGGCGCTATCACCCTGAATCAGACAACGGTCCCCCACCACCATCGGGCAACCCACGCACTCCAGCGTGAGACCCACCATGCGCGTAAGCCGTCCAGACAATTCTGGCGCCGGCTCGTCGCTGATGGCCCCCTGAAGCTGCCGTAACCGTTCAGCCAGGCGTGACGTCATCGTCCCGGCCCTGGTCGTTGAATTCGTCAGACTCGGATTCTGGCGGTGATGTCATGCCCGAATCACTCAGCACATCCCGGTGAAAATCGGTCAGCTCCCCCATACTGGGTGCCAGCTCCTCCTGATCCGGACCGGCAGGCTCCGCCAGCTGTTCTTCCAGCATACCCTGAACCACCCGCTGGAAGCGCTTCTCCACGGTGTAATCCACCAGACTATGGCGCGATTCCACTTTACAGCCACCAGGCATGAGAGAGTCATCCTCAATGAGAACCGCCGGTGATTCCAGGCGCTCTGTGACTTCCCGTACCGGCTCGATATCGTCGGGGTGAATATGAATGCGTAGATTGTCGGCGGTAGAGGGCAGTGACGACAGAGCCCGACGCACCACCTGGCGAATCTGGGAGGAATCAATGCTGAGCTCACGGAAGACCACCGCCCGGGCCAACACCGTAGTGAGGTTGACCAGCACCGCTTCCAGCTCGTCTTCATGGCGCTCGATGGGCAACAACAGCTCTCCCATCAGATGCTCCAGTCGTTCCATCCGGGAGGCAACTTCCTGACGCGTCTGCTCCGCTGCCTGCTGCTCGCCCTCGCTCCGCCCCTCCGCCTCGCCTGCGGCGTAGCCATCTTTGTGCCCGTCTGCGCGACCCTGCTCAAAGCCTTCCGCGTAACCGGCCTGCCGGCCCTCCTGAAAACCGTCCTCGCGGGCAGCCTGGCGAATCTCTTCCAGGTCGGCCGCGGTCAGCGGCTTGACTTCCTCTTCCTCGACAACCTGGTTTCCGCGCTCATCAAGCAGGGGCAATTCCCACCGTTCCCAGGCGGTCATCTGTTCTTTCGGTATGCGCTTGCTGTCCTGATCGGAATCTTTCATCACATCATTTCTTCGCCACTACCACCCAGCGAGATCTCGCCGGCTTCAGCCATACGGCGAGCAACGGTGATAATGTCTTTCTGGGCCGCTTCGACTTCGCTGACCTTGACCGGCCCCTTGGCTTCCAGATCATCCTGCAGCAACTCCGCAGCACGCTTGGACATGTTCTTGAAGATCTTCTCCTTGACGGCTTCGTCAGCGCCTTTGAGCGCCACCACCAGCACCTCCGAGGACACCTCTCGAAGCAGCGCCTGAATACCCCGATCATCAATATCCTTGAGGTTATCAAACACGAACATGAGGTCTTCAATGGTGGACGCCAGATCCGGATCCATGTCTTTGATGGAATCCATCAACGAGCCCTCAATCCCCCGATCCATGAAGTTCATGATATCGGCCGCTCGCTTCACACCACCAATCCGACTGGTCTGAGAGGCCGCGCCACCGGAGAACTGCTTCTCAAGGATGTCGTTCAGTTCCTGCAGGGCCTGTGGCTGAATGCTTTCCAGCGACGCCACCCGCATCATCACGTCCAGTCGCACTTTCTCATCAAGTGTGCCAAGAATTTCAGCGGCCTGGTCCGGGTCTAGGTAGGAGATAACAATGGCCTGAATCTGGGGATGCTCGTAACGGATAATATCGCCCACAGCCCGAGGCTCCATCCACTTAAGAGTATCCAGGCCGGTGGTATTGCCGCCAATCAGGATTCGGTCAATCAGGCTCGCGGCCTTGTCATCACCCAGCGCCTGGGTGAGCATCGCCCGGATATAATCGTCATTACCAACCCCCAAACCGGTCTGGCCGCCGACAGCGTCCACAAACTGGTTAAGCACGTAGGTGACGTCGTCCTTGCTGACGTCTTTCATCTGCGCCATGGCGACGCCAACCCGCTGAACCTCTTTCGGCCCCATGTGCTTGAGCACCTCAGCAGCGTCCGCTTCACCCAGAGACATCAGCAGGATCGCTGCCTGCTCCACTCGCGGAATCTTGCGCTGCGGCTTTTTCGGGGCATCCCCCTGCAACTGGCCGTTTTCTTCAGTCATCGACGTTCACCCACTGGCGCATAACCTGTGCAACCCTGGCGGGATCTTCCGCAATCAGGCCTTTGAGTGCATTCAACTGTCTATCATAGCTGTCTGTGGCGCCCGGCAAAAGCAGGTCATCCTGAGACGACATGGCATCGCGTAGTGCCTGCCCGCCTTCGATATCAGCAAGGCCACCATACTCCCCCTCTTCTCCGCCTTCACCACGCTCGCGGCGGCCGCCACCGGACAGCGTCTTCAGGGTGGGGCGCAGCAAGCCAAGAACCAGAATCAGAATGACCAGTCCTGCCAATACCTGCTTCATCAAATCCCAGAACCAGGGCTGCTCCCAGAAGCCCGGAGCTTCAAACTCCACCGCTTCCTCTGGGGCAAACGCCGTATTCATGACGGTAACGCTGTCTCCGCGGGACGCGGAATAGCCAACCGCATCACGCACCAGCATGCTCAGCCGTTGCAGTTCGGCCTCTGGCCAGGGTTGATAGCTCACCTCGCCGGTTTCCGGGTCGACCACTTTCATGTCATCCACGGCAAGGGCCACGGTCACCCGCTTGACCGCACCCAGCTCCTGACGGGTGTAGCTGACGGTACGATCCAGTTCATAGTTCCGGGTGGATTCACTCCGGACATTCACCGGCGGAGCTGCAGGAGCGCCATCTTCCCCTGGGGCGGCAGTGGCCTGCTCCGGAACCGTCGCAGCCCCTGGCGGCTGATTGGCCAGCGCACCGGGAATGCCACCCTGGGCTCCCGCCACACGCTGCTCAGACAACTCGCGCTCACTGCGCACCGCCTGTTGCTCCGGATTGTATAACTCCTCGGCACGCTCGACCGCAGAGAAGTCGAGGTCGGCGGTGACTTCCGCGCGGTAACGCCCTTCCCCGACAATCGGGCCAATCAATGAGGCGACACGGCGGGTCAGCCGCTCTTCAACCCTGGACGTGTATTCATACTGGTCTTTCATCCGGTCTGTTTCGGCCTGAACCTCATCGCCCGTCAACAGATTGCCGTTCTGGTCAACCACGGTCACCTGATCCCGGTTCATCATCGGAATGCTGCCGGCCACCAGGTTGACGATGGCCCGAATCTGTTCAGGCTCAGGGCGACGGCCCGCAAACACTTCAAGGAATACCGAGGCGGTCGGTTCACGGGCATCCCGGATAAACACCGAACGCTCGGGAATGGCCAGGTGCACCCGGGCATTTCGAACACCACGCATGGCGGCGATGGTCCGGGCCAGTTCGCCCTCCAGTCCGCGCCGGTAGCTGATGGTTTCCATGAACTGGGACGTTCCCAGACCACGTTCCTGGTCCAGCAACTCATAACCCATGGTCTTCTGGTCGGTTACGCCTTCAGCAGCAAGCTTGAGGCGCGCGCTATAGACCTGTTCAGACGGCACCAGCAATGCTCCGGTGCGGGGGTCCATCTTGTAATCGATACCGTTGCTGTCGAGGATGGTGGTCACGTCCTGCGGGTTGTAGGCAGACAGATCCCCCACCACCGGCTGGTAATTGGGCTCCTGGGCCCAGAGCACCACAGCCACACCCAGTGCCACGCTGGCGGCCAGCCCGACCATAAGCCCGACCTGGCGAAGCAGATTCAATCGGTTGAATCCGAGCAAAAGATTGCTACGGCTCTCCGGAGTATCAGACTCCTGAGTAGCCGGCAGGTCAGAGGCGGCGGTTTCCGCAGGTACGCTTGCCATGCTGTTGCTCCGTTATCAGATCGGCATATTCATGATGTCTTCATAGGCTCGCACAACCCGGTTACGCACCTGGGTCAGAGCCTCAAAAGACACCGAAGATTTCTGGGCAGCAATCATTACCCGGGTAATGTCCACGTTCGGATCGCCCATTTCGTAGGCCGTCCTGAGTTCACTGGCCTGACTCTGGACCTCGTGTACATTGTTGACGGCCTTGCCCAGCATATCGCTGAAGCTGGGAACTTCCTGGGTTTCCTGAACCTGTCGTGGGCCATCGATGCGGCCACGTACGGACTGATCCTGTTCAATCCTCTGGTTCTGCATCATCTGGGTACGCAGATTCCGGATCTCAGACAGAACATTGTTTATGTCGGCACGTTGAACCATCACACTCTCCCGGCGGCCCCGTCGGGCCTGTACTTGTTGCTGACTCAAATGAACTGAAAGCAAGCAACAGGCCAGAAACAATTAAAGCATTTATTTCAACGGGTTAATAAAGAATTTTACAGTGGAAGGCGTCTACGTGACAAAGAATTGACAGGAGTGAAACCAGACCGAAAAAGAAGACCAGGCAGGCGGGTAAAAAAACGGCACCCCGAAGGGTGCCCGAAGGAGTATAAGGTCGACAACAAAGGCCCTGACTCAGGCCATGGCCAGCTCCGCCTCAAGATCGATACCGGCATCTCGCATCTGGGCCAGTTTGTAACGAAGCGTTCGCGGGCTGATGCCCAACTGCTCCGCTGCCCGGTTGCGCCTGCCACGCTCTTTCTTGAGGGTCTGGATAATAATACGGAACTCCTGTTGGCGCAGATCATCTCCGAGTGAGCCAATCGCCTCATCAGCCGCTGAATCCGCTTCCAGCCCGGCCTCGGGGTCTGGCACGTCAGCCGCAGGGACCTCCATGGACCTGGCGGAAATGGCCGGCTCGGCGGGTGCACCAAAGTCAGCGGCACCGGTAATCCCAAGCTCCAGACAAAGATCGCCGGCGTGGATTACATTACCCTGATGCAACACCAGCGCCCGCTGAATGGCATTGTCCAGTTCCCGGACATTACCCGGCCAGGCATGAGCCATCAGTGCCTTACGGGCATCCTCGGCCAGGGTGATGCCGGTCAGCTTCATCTTGCGGCAATGTTTTTTCAGCAGTGAGCGGGCCAGGGGCAGAATATCCAGCGGCCGCTCCCGCAGGGGCTGCCACCGCATCGGGAACACCGTCAATCGATAATAAAGGTCTTCGCGGAACTTGCCCTCGCGCACGTAGTCCGCCAGATCACGGTTTGTGGTCGCCAGCACACGAACATCCAGCTGAATGGTCTTGCGACCACCGACGCGCTCCACTTCCCGCTCCTGCAACACTCGCAGCAGCTTGGACTGCAAACCAAGATCCATTTCGGAAATCTCGTCCAACAGGATGGTTCCGCCATTGGCCTGCTCGAATTTACCTGGGGAGGCTGCAACGGCACCCGTGAATGCACCTTTCTCGTGACCGAACAGAATGGCTTCCAGCATATTCTCCGGAATAGCGGCACAGTTGATCGCGACAAACGGCTCATCCGCTCGGGGTGACTGCTGATGGATATAGCGGGCCAACACTTCTTTACCGGTACCACTCTCACCGGAAATCATCACTGTGGAATCACTGGCCGCCACTTTCGCGGCCAACTGGAACATGCGTTTGCTGACAGGATCCTCAGCCACCGGCTCATCGCCAGCCTTCTGGCGGCTTCCGCCCACGACCCGACTGACCGCTTCCACCAGAACCTGAGGCTCAAACGGCTTGACCAGATAATCGATGGCACCGGATTGCATGGCAGACACCGCGTGGCTGATCTGGCCGTACGCGGTAATCAGCATCATGGGCAGCCCCGGATACAAGCGCTGAACTTCCGCCAACAACTCATGGCCGGACATGCCGGGCATATTGACATCGCTGACCACCATATCGACCGGCGCCCGGGCCAGGCTTGCCAGCGCATCTTCAGCGCTGGCCGCTTCCCGCACCTGGAATTTCGCCAGTTCCAGCGTCGTTACCAAAGCTTCGCGCAGGTCGTGGTCATCTTCCACAATCAGAATCTGGGCCTTTGCCATGCTATGCACCTCCAACCTGTTCTTTAAAACCGGGCTGTCAGAATAGGCAGCCGAACTATCGCGTCGGCGCCTTGCTGTCCGGGGGATGAAATCGAAAACTCGCCCTGATGGGCCTTGACCACAGCCTGCACCACGGCCAGCCCGAGGCCGGTGCCATGGGACTTGGTGGTGTAGAAGGCTTCCATAATCCGACCTGCCTCACCAGGCTCGAACCCGGGCCCATTATCGGAAACCCGGATTTCCAGGCGGCCAGAGGTAGCGGAAACGACGATTGAAACGTCGGCTGCCCCCGCCTCCAGACTGTTATTCACAAGATTGGTACAGGCGCCGACCAGGGCATCGCGATTGCACATCAGCCGGCAAGGCGTCTGCACCTGGTTGTCCAGGGTCACCTGCACGCCTGGCGCAAGCTTGAGTCCATCAACAGCAGACTCGAGCGCTTCCACCAGGCGCGACGAATCCAGCTCTTCCGCCAGTCGGGTTTCACCGCGGGCGAAGATCAACATGTCGCGAACCTGCTGTTCCAGATGGGTCAGGCGGGACATCAGCCGGGAAGCGCAACGTTGACGTAGCTCCTCATCGAGATCCGGCTGGCTCAGATGACCACCATAGAGAATGGCGGCGGACAGCGGTGTGCGAATCTGGTGGGCCAGGGACGCAACCATCTTACCCATGGCAGAGAGGCGCTGGGCATGAGCCAGTTGCGACTGGAGCTGGCGCGTTTCAGTCAGATCGGTCAGCAGGATCAACTGACCCGGCTGATTCTCCATGGTACGGATCTCAATGCTGACCCGGCGACCATCCTTCAGGGACACCTCATGGCCATCGTCGTTACGGGGCGCGAAACAGCGGCGGATAACGTCAATCCAGCGCTCGCCCTCAAGCGGCTCGCCGAGCAAGGCAATGGCGGCCGGGTTGCTCTGGCTGACAGTGCCATGCTTGTCCAGCACCACCACACCCGCAGGCAGGGCATTGAGCAAGGTAGACAGGCGATCTGCCAGCTGCTCTTTCTGCTCCAGCTCCTGCTGGCGCTGCCGCGATTCATAAGACAGCTCACCCGACAGCTGGTTCACCCGAGACTCGAGTGTGCGATAGGAATCGGTAATCTGCCGAGACATGCGATTGAACAGTTCCAGCGCAGAATCTACAGCCTCATCGTCCTGCTGCGGAAACAGTGCTGTCACCTTGTCGTTGACATCAGCCGCAGCGTTGGCATCCGGCTGGTGGCGGGACTCCATAACGACATGTGCGTGGCTCATAACCTTTCCCCCTGACAGGCCCGGCGGGGCCATCAATACTTTTGTTCGGAAAGGTCAAAGCTAACAGCGTGCCAATTAGTATTTATTGTTTATTTTCAAATAGTAACGAAACCAACGATACCCGGGGTGACGGATTACCGTCGGCCAGAAACAACAATGGCGTCGCAGGTTACAAACCTTTGACGCCACCTTTTACCGGCCACCCCGGTGTCATCAGGCTTCTTCTGAGTCGTCCCTCAGACCATACTTTCGCACTTTCTCCACCAGCGTCGTGCGCCGTATCCGCAGCTTCTCGGCAGCGCGGGCGACTACGCCGCTGGCTTCATCGAGAGCCTGCTGAATCAATTGCTTTTCGAGATTGGAGAGATAATCCTTCAGATCAATGCCGTTCACCGGAAGCAACGCTGGCGCATCCAGCCCCACCAGGCCTGGTATGGAAGAGGGCATACCTGAATCCTCTACCGGGCGATTCTCGTCGTAATCATCCACATAGCGGAACTTCTTCGGCAATTCCTGCACTCCGATCACGCCATAGGGATGCATGATGGCAAGACGCTCCACCAGGTTCGCCAGCTCACGGACATTGCCCGGCCAATCATGACGACACAGGCTCATGATGGCCGCCGAGTTCATCCGCAATGAACCACGCTTCTCTTTCTCCATCCGGGAAATCAGCTCGTTGATCAGCAGTGGAATGTCTTCGACTCGCTCCCGGAGTGCCGGCATTTCGATGGGGAACACGTTCAGCCGGTAGTACAGATCCTCCCGGAAATCACCGGATTCAATCATGTCCTCAAGATGCTTGTGGGTCGCCGCAATCACCCGTACGTCAGCGGTCTGGGTGCGGTTACTGCCCACTTTTTCAAAGGTGCGCTCTTGCAGAACCCGCAGTATCTTCACCTGCATGTTCAGGGGCATATCGCCAATTTCATCCAGGAACAAGGTGCCGCCTTCCGCCATCTCAAAGCGCCCTACCCTCGCCGTAATGGCACCGGTAAACGCGCCTTTCTCATGGCCAAAGAGCTCGCTTTCCAGCAGCTCTGCCGGAATAGCACCACAGTTCACCGGCACAAAGGGCTTATCGCGGCGGGAAGAATGGTAATGCAGATTGCGAGCAACCACTTCCTTCCCAGTACCGGACTCTCCGGTAATCAGCACGCTCACATCCTTGTCGGCCACCTGCTCCATCAACTGGCGCACTTGCTGGACTTTACGACTGGTTCCCACCAGGCTGCGGAACAGCTGCACACCACGCTGCTGGCCGCGCTGCTGGTTGCGGCTGAACTGGTCACGATAGATCTGTGCGCGGTACAGGGAATCCACGAACTTGGTGTAGTTCAGCGGCCATTCCATCCGTGCAATCACTCGTGCCGCATCGTCCTCTGACAAACCCTTGAGCTCAGGGTCGCCAACCAGCAACACTGGCACACCGGTCATGGCTCGGCATACCTGCTCTATGGCGGAACAGGCGCCGGATTCGGTGCCGTTGACGACCGCCACTGAAACACTATCCCAGGCCTGATCATCGTCACTCGCCAAAAGCGCCAAAGCCTCGTCGCCGGAAATCACCTGCTCTTCACCGACAAACTCCAGAATGGTGACCAGATCTCGTCGCCTGGTTTCATCCTCACTCAGCACCAGCACTTTGTTATTTTTGGACATTCACAGGAATCTCTTCATGGATTTGTGCGGTATTTAAGACCGTATGTCGGCCCGAGTCAATTTTATGACGCTATCTTTGACGATTCGAGGAGACGTTCTGATAGGTTTTGGCGGCGTTACGGTTCTGGCTGACCCCCTTCAATGAGGCTTTCGCCTCGTCGCGGGCCTTCACAGCGGCGGCATCGGCCTCGGCCACAAAACGATTCAGCGCTTCCAGTCGCTCTCGCACCAGTGTGGCATCAAGGCAGCCCTTCTCGAGCTCAGCCATCAACGGTTCCACCGTCGGTCGAACCCGGGCATTAAGCTGGCCCAATCGTTCCCAATCCTGGTTGTCCAGGGCCAGGGTTAATTCGTCTTGAAGCTGATCCAGATCGGAAAGGAGGTTTTCAGGGTTGGCCATCAGCAATCTCCGTGGTCTGCGGGACAGACTGGCCAACGAAAGGGCGCCACCGGAAACAATGGCGCCCCGCAAGCGGACGGTTAACGCCGTGCAGCGCGACGGGCCGCAGAGGCGGTAAACTCGTTACCACGATACCCCGGCGCGAAATCATAGGCGGGGTAACCATTGTCCAGACCATCAATGTAATAACGGTTTGCCTTCAGATCATACGTCATTTCCATGGTGGTCCAGAAGACCGGCTCGCTGTAGTAGCTGATATTGTGAGCCTCGGAAACGCGCCATAGCTCGCCCTTCTCGTTGTACTCCTCAGAAACCAGAATCTGCCAGCTATCTTCGTCAATGTAGAACACACGGCGCTCATAAATGTGGCCGATACCGGTACGACGCTTGGCCTCTACCACCCACACCCGATGCAGCTCATAGCGAGCAAGACTCTGGTTGATGTGGTTGGGGCGGATGACGTCCTCAGGGCGAACACTGGAATCGTGAAGCTTGTATCCGTTGTAGGGAACCAGCAGCTCCCGTTTACCTTTGAGTTCCCAGTCATACTGGTTTGGAGCGCCGTTATACATATCTTTCTGGTCTACCGAACGCAGAGAGGACGAATTCGGCAGGTCTGTCTCGTAGGCCAGGTTCGGAGAACGGCGCAGGCGTCGGGAACCGGCGTCATAACGCCATGCAAGGCGAGGTGAACGAACCTGGTCCAGAGTCTCGTGTACCAGGGTGATGGTGCCCGCCAGCGTGGTTGGGGCGATCGTCTCGGTTTTCAGGTAGAAGATCTTGTTGTCGATATCGGCAAGATCCGCGCCTACCTGACTGTACGCGAGGAAATAATCATAGTGATTGACCACCGGGTTGAAGGAACCGTCTTCCTGAGGGGTGGCTGAAGCACTACGGAAGGACACTTCCTCACCACGATACCGGAGAATGTGGTTCCAGATCGCTTCCAGACCATTCTGTGGAATGGGGAACGGACTGGTCATGATGGTGTCTCTTACCCCGTTACCATTATCCAAAAGCTCGGCGGTCAGGGCATTCTGGCGAAACTTCTCGTATACATGTTCGGGAAACGCCGCTGTCCGACGGGTTTCATACACCGGCATGAAAAATGCCGGACCATATTGCTCCAGCATCCGGATGTGGCCGTCCGACAACTTATCCCGGTAAAGATCAAGGTTATCCCCCGTCACCACATACAGGGCGTCATCGCCAGGGAACGGATTGATTTCTACAGACCCCTCGCGCCAATTCGCCGGTGGCGTGGCAAGCCCGCCATCCCAGGCTGGAATGGTGCCCGCCGCGTTGCCCGCGCGCTCGGCACCAACCGGTGTCAGCTCATTGTTCAGGCGCGCGGCTTCAGCCTGTGTTACCTTTGCCAGCAGCGGACTGGACGCCCCCATAACAGCAACTGCGATGGCAGCAATAAATCGGTTTCGCATCCTCAACCTCCAGCGTGAGTCACATGAGTGGTCAATACTCACCCAATTTGACGCTCTTTGTGCCAGTTTCAAACGCCCGTTTCAAGTGGTTGTTTGTAGTTTCTTGTGACAAGAGCATTTCCACAAAGCGGATAGAGCGAGAAATAAACAGCCAAAAATGGTAGACTCCCAAAGTTTTACCGGCCCTGTTTCTCTGATTTTTCGCTCGCAGGTTTCCTCATGGCATCACAATGGCACACCCTGGTTTCGCAAAAGCTGTTTCTGGCCAAAACGTTACTAGTCCGGGTTGAGCAAGACGAAGCGGCGACTGCACCAGAACGAGAAGCCCAACTGCAAGGTGCCATTGAGTTGTTGCTGCGGGCTCGCGAACTCCTGCTGGTAATGATTGCCCGATGTCACCAGAACAAAGTCGACAGACCGGCCTCCATTGACGAGCTGGAGGCGTTGTTTCCCTATGCGATTGCAGAAGGCGGGATGTTGAAGGAACTGGCTGAAACACCAGGGAGCTGGTGGCAACAGCTGAATCAGTTGGAGGCTGCCGCTGGAGAACCGCCCAAGACACGGAAAACCGTGACGGAAGAAAACATCATTGCGGTTTCGGCGGATCAGGGGCCAGATCGGTCCGTTCAGGCTCTGAACAAGATACTGGCTGCCATGACCGTATTGACCAGAGAGATAGACGAGCAACACAGCGAGTGGTAATCCGCCTGCCGGAGCCAATCCATTAACATACGCTGACAGCAGATAAAGGTTGAATGAATGTCACCTTCGTTTTTTGAAATTGTACAACTCGCCGACGGCGACTACGCGCTTCGCCGGATTGATGACGACGCAGCTCCACTTGTGCGCATCTCATTCTCTGATGAGGCCAGAGAAATGCTGGAAGACCGGGACATGAACGTCGCCAAGGCGATGATTGCCGCTGGCATCGAGGCCGCTGGCAACATCAGCCACGACATTGACTGGGAAGAGGACGAAAGCGAGTTCGCCGACAATCAGCCCCACTACACCTTGCATTGAGCACCCGTTATCTCTGGCGCAACACCACACCGTGGCTATTACCCTTGGCAGATGCCTTTTGCAACGCTTCCAGCGCCGCACGGCCCAGCTTGTGAGTCCAGAGCACAACGGCATGGCAGGTGCCTGCGCCCAGCGCCCGCTCAGCCAGCTCTTGTGCTGGGAATTCTGTCGTTGACCGCAACACCAGAATCTCACTGGCCACAATGCCGTGCATTTTCTGCCACTTGGCCACCAGGGACTGGGGAGGATCAATCCACGCCAGCCAACGTTTCTCCTGGTTGAGTTGTGTGAGCATTGGCAGCAGCAACTGGAAATTCTCCACCTGCTCCTCCGGAAGAATAATCTCGGTAACATTGCCACCGAAGCCAGACGCTGAACGTCGCTCCGAACCGGACGCTGCTACCCTGGCCGCCGGTGCCCTTTGGCCAGAGGAAACCGCGCCAGCCGCAACAACAGCTGCAGGCTGAAATGCCATGTTCTGAGTGAAGCTCAACTGTTCCATTACTCACCTACCTGCGCCATGCGCTGCCGAATACGGTATTCAGTGAAGATCGGAGCGGCGGATAACGCCTACGCCGAGACCTTCAATAAACAATTCCTGCTCCGCAAGATCGACCTCAATGGGAGCAAACTCCTCATTCTCTGCAATCAGCCAGACCTTGTTGCCTTCCCTGCGGAAACGCTTGACGGTGACCTCCTCTCCGACACGAGCGACAACGATCTGACCGTTATGGACATCCTGGGTACTGTGCACCGCCAGTAAGTCACCATCCAGAATCCCGATGTCTTTCATGCTCATCCCCCGTACCCGCAAAAGGTAATCTGCTGAAGGAGAGAAGAAGCCCGGCTGCAGCGTGCAGTGATCTTCAATATGTTCCTGCGCCAGAATCGGGCTACCGGCGGCAACCTGCCCGATGACAGGGAGGCCCAGATCTTCTTCGGCCTCCGGCAGGCGAATGCCCCGGCTGGCTCCCGGGACCATCTCGATGGCGCCTTTCCTTGCCAGAGCCCTCAGATGTTCTTCCGCCGCGTTGGCGGAACGGAATCCCAGCTCTGCGGCAATTTCAGCCCTGGTGGGCGGGTAGCCGGTTTCATCCACGTAACGTCGGATAATGTCCAGCACCTGGGATTGTCTTGCAGTCAGTTTCATCAGTCGGGCTCCGGAATTTCGATCCTGTTTTTTTATACAGTGAACTGACTATATACAGTGTTTTATCCAGTGTAAAGCCCTCTCCGTTTCGTTTCCTTCCTGTAACGGGCGACCAACAGCCTGTATGTTATGGTGACGCAAACCAGACACAGGGAAGCCACACACAACCATGACCGTACACGACCGCTGCAAGATGCCGGAACAAACGACAAACCGGGACGGCCAAGAACGAAAAGTCGGGGTTGAGATTGAACTGTCCGGCCTGACCTACGAGGCCCTGGTCCAGCATGCTGCCCGACTGCTTGGGGGAGAGCCTGAGCTGACATCCCGTTATGTCACCCGACTGGATACGGACGCCGGGGCTTTCACCATTGAGCTGGACTCTGATCCTATCAAAGACCTGGATCTTGCCGACGAGCGGCTCCCGGAATCCATTCGGGAACTCGGCAACCACGCCATGGACGTCATTGATTTTGCCGCCGAGAAGATTGTGCCATTAGAGATTGTGGGACCACCGCTCGCAATGTCGGCTCTGGGCATGATCGAGAATCTGGTAGACGAGCTGCGAGACCTTGGTGCTGAAGGCAGCCGGGAGGCCATCTACTTTGCGTTCGGGCTTCAACTTAACCCGGAACTGCCCGATCTTGAACCCGAGACCCTGGTACGTTATCTGCAGGCGTTCGCACTGCTGTATGACTGGCTCAAGTCCCGGCATCAGCTGGATATCAGCCGGAAGTTCACCACCTACATCGAGCCCTGGAGCAGCCGCTACACAGACAAGCTGATGGCGGACGATTACCGTCCTGACCTGGACACACTGATGAGGGACTATCTGCACTACAACCCTACCCGGAACAGGGCATTGGATCTTCTGCCACTGTTCGCTCATCTGAACGAATCGCTGTTGTCCGAATACGTTCAGGACCCCAGGATCAAAAGTCGTCCTACTCTGCACTACCGGCTGCCGGATTGTGATATCGACAATCCCAATTGGCACTTCTCCACAGTCTGGAACGATTGGGTAGTGCTGGAGCAGCTTGCCAACAACCGTCAGGATCTTGATGCCCTGCGGGGCGAATTCCACGAATCCCGGAAGTTCAGCTTCCGCAATCTCACCCGCTCCTGGCGTGAGACCACCGATGAATGGCTGCATCAGCACGGTTATGTCTGACTGGGAAAGCGAAACGGACATCCCCGGCCTCACCATCGGCATCAGTGGCCCGGCCCGGCGAAGTATGGCCCATCGGCTGATCAGTCTGGGCCTGCGCCTGCATGGCGCCAGAACACACTACATCCGCCCGGGCGACCGAACCAACGTCGAACTACTGGACGGGCTGGTACTCTCGGGCGGCACCCACGTGCATCCGTGCCGCTATGGTCAACAACCCCAGGTGACGGCCAGGTATGACCTGAAACGGGATGCAACCGACACCGAGCTTCTCCGCCAGGCGGAGGCGATTAACATTCCGGTGCTGGGTATCTGCCGCGGTGCACAGTTTATCAACGTCTTTCACGGCGGGTCCCTGTGCCAGAACGTTACCCCGTTGCGGGTACATACCCGACATCGACCTTTGTTATTACCCCTCCAAACGGTTCGCCTGGTCCGGGACAGCCGTCTGGGAGGCCTGATGTACAGCCACGTGATTGGCGCCAACCGCATTCACAGCCAGGCCATCAAGCGCCTTGGACAGAATCTCAGAGTGACGGCCGTGGACAACGACCTGTTTGTGCAGGCCATCGAAAACACCGGCCGACAATGGTTGATGGGAGTGCAATGGCACCCCGAATACCTGCTTTACCACACCGGGCACCGTCGCATCTTCAGCCACTTTGTGCACGCCGCCCGGGCCCGGAAACTGGAACGACTGGATAACCGGGAAGGCCCGGAGTTCCACTCATAAGGAGAATGACCATGATCAAACGTCGACTGCCACTTGCGCTCGCCGCCGCCGTCACCGTAATACCCGCGGCAGCCAGTGCCGGAGAAGTGAGCCTGAATGGAGAGGGTATTGTTCGTTACGAACCAGACAGCGCCAGACTGCAGTTCTCAGTCACGGCCGAGCACCCGGATGCCGCAAAGGCCTCTGAACAGGTGTCCGACACCATGGACGAATGGCGCCAGGCCATTGCGGCCTATCGTAATGAGCTGGACGACTATTCTGATGCCGATCTCAGTGTTTACACTCGCATGCTTCCTGTACGGGAACAAGGCCAGGATCCCAAGCGAGTATCGGTGGCAAGCCAGACCGTCAGCTTCTCGATCAACGATCTGGATCTGCTGAATCCGTTGATTGGTGAAGCCAACAAGCTGGGGCTGCAATATCATCTTGGCAGCCACCAGTTTTTCCACTCAGACGAGCAGGGGCTGGAACGCGAGGCTCTGGCAAGGGCCATCGCCGATGCCAGAAGCCGCTGCGAGTTTGTCGCCAAGCAACTCGAGCAACGTTGTGGCGAAGTGGTCAGTCTGAATGTGAACGGCGGCCATCGTCCGGTACCGATGATGCAAGCGGAATCGAAAATGGTCGGTGACGCCGTTTCAAGCGTGGGCCCCAGGGAAATCCAGGCCACCGTCAGCGCCACCTTCGAGCTGGACTGACCTGGCCACTCAGAAGTTCCGTGTATAGAAAATATCCAGTGAGGCCGCCAGACCACTGGCGGCCTCCAGATAGAAGTAGCGGCCCAAATCGTAGCGCAGGGCTACCGTGGTAATGGGTTCAAATATGCCAACACCATAACGGAGGCTTAGTTCGTCTGTGATATAGCCGCTCGCCACCACGGACGCCTGCTCCCCTGAACCCTCCGCCTCCAATGTCAGGTTACGGATACCCAGCTCGTTTCCAATACCTTGTGTGATCTTGCTGGCCTGGGTAAGACCCAGTGACAACGCAGCCCGGCTCATCTGCCCCTCATCCCCCTGGCCCCGGGGCGGACGGCCAAGAATAACGTACGACAAGGCATCACTCTGCGGCATCGACGGTTCCGAGAACACTTCCGTTTCCGGCTCATCCACCGGGCCGGACAACCGGATCCCGGCGACCACCGTATCAACTTCACGGACTGCCTCAATGTCCAAATACGGTCGGGTCAGCGCACCTACAAAGAGAATCCGTGCCCGGCGCAGGTCCAGTTCCTGGCCAAAGGCTTCATAGCGACCATTCACTAACTGCAGCGCACCCCGCGTATCCATGTTGTTGCCAATGCGCAACGTGCCTTCGAGGTTGCCGGTGACACCAAACGCGGCAAACGACACCTCATCCTCACCGACCACCACAGTCACATCCATCAGCATCGACCGAATGGCAGGTTCTTCCCGTTCGACACCCACGATGACTTCATCCTCGGAAACCGATACCGCCGATGGGGGGACGCTCTGGACTTCGATTTCGCCTCTGGGCACCTCAACGCGGCCGGAGACCGACAGCTCTCCAGATTTGAAGGCAATATCCAGATCCGGCGCCACCTCCAACCGGGCATAAGGTTCCAGCGTCACCGGCAGCCGTTCGCCTTTCAGGTTGATCGCGACTTGCGGCGACTGTGCCCACTCCAAGCTCCCGGAGACCTGGCCCTTACTGCGATCATTGCTTTTCCAGCGCCCGCTGATATCGGCCGACTGCCCCCTAAACTCAAGCACTACAAGCAATTCCTCCAGTGGCAGGGGAAGGCCAGGATCAAACACTCGCCCTTCACTAAGCACCAGCTCGCCGGTGACGTCAGGCTTCATCAAGGGACCGTTCAAACGACCACTGCCATTAACCCGCCCCTGAATGTCTTCAATACCGGTAAATGCCGAGAGGAAGGCAAGATTAAGGGCCTGGAGCCGGAATTCACCATCAACCGTGCGGTCACTGGCCAGAGGATCCACAGCAAGATCCAGGTCAAACTGGCCAAGTTCCGGGCCGCTGAAATCCAGGCTGACATTGGCCTCATCCGGTTTAAGATTAGCCTCAACCACTAGCTGGTCATGAGTGATGGGCTGCCAGTCGTCCAGCACCAGAACCCCGAACTCGCCGGCGCCGGCATCAATCCGGATAGTGCCATCAGGACCCGCATCCGTGAGAGTTACGGCAATGTCGGCGTCTATAGTCGATTGCCACCGAAAAGTCTCTGGAAACAACGGTGCCAAAGCACTGGCCGGGAAACCTCGCACTTCATAAGCAATGCGGGAGTCTGGCCACAGTCTCTGGTCAGCCGCACAGACCGAGCTTTGCTGCCAGCGCCAGCAGTGACTGCCAAGTTCAAGAGCCCCGGCCACGTAGGTGAGATCCGCTCTCGTATCCAGCTGCCAGATCTGCCCTGGCTCTGGTACGGAAATCCGGCCCCGGGTCAGCTGTCCGCGCCAACCCGGTAGTTTCTCTCCCAGCCCGCCCGCGAATTCCAGCTCAACCGAAGCTTCAGGATGATCGACTTGCAAAGCCAGGGTGTGGCGCTCCCGGGTGCCGCTGAGGGACGCTACAACCTTGTCGAGTTCCTGGCCAGCGAGACGCAGCTCAGTGCCCGACAGATCAAGGTCCAGCACCCCGTCACTATCAAGTCCCGCCTCAAGCTGCGCCTCGGTAACCAGGAATTGATCCTGCCAGGCCAGATTGCCCGCCGTCAGTGAGAGCTCAGCTTCCGGAGCTTCCGGCGAGCCAGCCAGCCGAAGCCGTCCGGCAGCCTCCCCACCCAGACCAGCCAACAGTTGTTGCGGTGCGGCAAGATCAAAGCGCAGGTCGCCCGCCAGAGATTCGCCATACCGTCCACTGCCCTCAAGCCGGTTATCCCCGACGGACAGGTTGAATTTTTGCACAACCCAGTCTCGCCCCTGGGTGGACAAGGTTCCTTTTGCCTGTGCCGGCTGCTGCCGCCATTGGCCGCTGAGATCCAGATCTGCGAATAATTCGGGCAGCGCCCCCTCCCGCAACTGGCCTCGGGTAGCCGCCGTTCCATTCAAACGCGCTTCCAGTTGCGGCACCCAAAAGCCCGGATTGAATCGATCGAGCTCAAACTGCGCCTCCCAGCTCAGCGGCCCGGAAAACACCAGTTCTGCCTGTCCGGAAAGCGCGCCGGCACCGGTGGTCATGTCCAGCTGGCTAAGGCTCACCGATTGCAGATCCCCTATCAGCCGGGATGTCAGTTCGGCTTCACCCAGGGGCCCCGCCACTGAAGCATCCAGCGCTGCCTGATAACGACCATTACCATACTGAACCTGGCCATCCAGACGTTTCAGCACAACCGGTGGCGGCTCCAGGCCCGGAATCAGGCCGTACCAGGGAAACTCCTCCAGGGTTATGTCTGCGCTGGCATCAATACCGTCACGCCAGGATACCTTGCCGTTCGCACCGAAGCGGCCATCGGAATTGCCCTCCCGATCCCGCGCGATCATCGTAACCTCGACGCCGGAAGCGCCTTGGAGGGTCACCAGACCCTGAACTGACGCCTCCACTGGCCCGGTGGACGCCGGGAGCATCGCCCGGGTTCGGGTATCGAAGCCCCGAGCCAGGCTACCATCGAGTTCCAGCCGCCATTGGCCCAGCGTCAGGGTTTCAGGCACGGCGCTGTGCGGCCGAAATTCCGGCGACTGAAGCTTCAGGGTAGCCGGCAGATCGACATCAAGCGGATCCAATTCCCCCTCAAGGCGGGCATCGAGGTAGCCGCTGCTGGCGCCTGCCAAACGAAGATCCCGGGCGCTGCCGGACAGATCCAGGGCAATCTGCCAGTCGTCTCCGCTCGGTGGTGGCAAGGTCACGTTGACTGAAAGAGTCAATGGCCAGTCCCGACGCATCTCGGCTCGGCCATTGGCGGTCACCAGAATATCACCGCGTTCATACAGAAGGTGGTCAATGTTCAGGGTGGCACCCGACGCCCGGGCATCCAGCTCGACCCGATTCCAGACCAGGTTGTCATTTACCGTCAGTGCCCCGAGCCGGACTTCACGGATATTCACACC
Organism: Marinobacter nauticus; assembly: GCF_003634635.1. Taxonomy (GTDB): domain Bacteria; phylum Pseudomonadota; class Gammaproteobacteria; order Pseudomonadales; family Oleiphilaceae; genus Marinobacter; species Marinobacter nauticus. The sequence goes on from NZ_RBJB01000002.1 coordinate 993,683, forward strand.
CAGGGGCAGATTGACTAAAGGCAACTGGATATCACCTCGTGGCTGATCAGCCTGGTCGGGGGATTCCTGCACAGTAACCGCGATACTGGCCGCCTTGAGCGTGTCCAGACATACCGTCAGCTCAAGAAGGCACGACGGTGACCAGTCAATTTCCGGTTCGCTCACCTGCACGCCAACACCATAGCCCTGCCAGACCAGGCCATCGGCCCGCCACTGCCCCAGCATCGAGCCCTCGGCAGCTTCCGTCCGCAGGCCTGGTACCTGTTCAATGACCCAGGCGGTTCCCGTCTCACTGCGCAGGGCCAGCAGAACTGCAACCACCAGCAACAGGGGCACCAGCAGCAGTACCAGGACAATAACCAGCGGCCAGAACCACCAATGCCGGGATTTTCGGGTTTCCGGTTCGGCATCCGGGGCCTGTGTATTTCTGGATCGCGCCTCGGTCACAGTTCCGGCCCCATGGAAAAGTGAATCCGCCAGCCACCGCCAAGCTCCTCATTCAAACCCCTGGCAACATCCAGGCGAAGCGGCCCCACGGGGCTGACCCAACGAATCCCCACCCCAACACCGGTCGCCAGCGGATCAAAGGCATCGTTCACGGCATTACCCTCATCCACAAAGGCGGCCACACGCCAGTTCCTGGCAAACTCATACTGGTACTCAGCACTCCCCACAATGAGATATCGACCGCCAACGGCCACACCATCGCTGTCCTCCGGTGAAAGCGTCTCATAACCATACCCTCGTACGCTTTGGTCACCACCGGCAAAGAACCGCAGAGAGGGCGGCACATCGGAAAAATTATTGGTGGCAACACCGCCAAAGTTGAATCGGGCAAGAAAACGATGGTTGTCAGCCAAGGTGTACAGACCCTTGGCAAGCAGATTGACATGCAGAATATCCGCATCTGAAAGCACAGCCCGGTGGGCCCCGGTAACATCCAGCTGTAAACGGAATCCCCGGGACGGATCCAGTGGCGAATCCGCCTGCAGCTTTGAATAGCTCACACCCGGCAGAAGCAGGCTGGAGGTTCCTCGCTCACCGTCACCAATGCGAAAGCGCTCGCCTTCCCAGCGCATCGACAACACCTGCATCCAACCGTTGTCCAGTTGATGGTTCCATTGCTGACCGAAGGTCAGGCGCTCGGACTCAACGTCTTCCACATGTTCCCGCTGATACCCGGTGCCCAGGCGAATGGAATCGGTCATGGGCGGGTCAAGAGGCAGCTCGTACCAACCACTGACACTCTGGCGCAGTTCAGATAGCTCGGTGTCTGCCCCTCTCTTGTGCCCCATGGAGTTAATATAGTGCTCCCGCCAGTTGCCGCGGAAACGCGGCCCCACATCGGTCGAAAACCCGACGCCCGCAGACACCGATCTGGGAGGCCTTGGAGTGAGACCGATTGTCACTGGAATAACACGATCCTCTGCCTGGGAAGGAGAGGCATCAATGTCGACGCCAGAAAAATAGCCGCTGTTGGAGAGATCCCGGTTCAACCGGGCCACCTTGTCGGCATGAAACGGCTCGCCCGGCTCTGTGGTTACAAATTGCCGCAGCAACTGCTCATCAAAACCATGGCCTTCCAGAAAGGTGACCTCACCCAGTTGGTAGCGTTCACCGGTGCGATAGGTAAGCAGGATATCCGCGGCGTTGGCGTCCGGGTCGACCTTCAGCTTTCGGGTCTCATACTCGCCATCAAAGTAGCCCAGGCGCCCTGCCCGGTTCTGGATCGCCTGCCGCAAACCGTCATATTCACCATGATGCAGAATATCACCTTCCCGGGGACGCTCCGGGAGGCTTTGCACCAGGCCCGGATCGTCGGCCCCAGGCCCCTGGATATCCACCTGCCGGGATCGCACGCGCACGGGCTCGCCGGGAACGATGGTCAGCACCAGCTCCGCTGGCGCTTCATCCTGTTCATTCACTTGCCAGCGTATGGTCGGATTGTAGTATCCGAGGGCCCGGACCGCTTCTTCCACCTGGGCGGCGGCGCTGGAGGCGTAACGCCGCAATCCGTCAGCGGTTCTGTCCTGTACCTCACCCAGCAGGATTTCCGCGTTCTCCTGCAATTGGTCGTAATCCCCCTCGACCTCTACCCGAACCTGGTTGGCAAATCCCGAGCTCGCCTGCCATAACAGCAACCATATCACCGGCCTGATCGCTGCTTGAATGTGAGTCCCGAATAACCGCATCAAAGGATGGCTGCCCTGACCAGATAAAGTGAGTGTTCCCTGTCACAGGGGCGAGAGTTTACCCGCAAGAACGGGGCGCTATCCATGCCCGCCGTATTAAGATTAGCAGCATAACGCCATCGCCGTTGCCACCGTCAGCCTCGTACCTGATCCAGAAATAGGCTAACCTGTCAGACACTTATAGAGTCATAGACAGGTCCTACGGATGCTTCATGTAAACCGCGAAAACCTGAAATCCAGTCATCAGTTGATCTGGTTCCTGATCGACTTTCTGATGCTTGGCCTGTTGATCATCAACCTTTCGTTCATCATCTGGGATTCCATCTACAACTTCGTGGCTGTGCAGAATCTCCTCAAAGACTACGCGCCGGCACTGCAATCTGCCTACCACCCCATTCATGAACGCTTCATCTTCTACGACCTGATCTTCGTGGCCATTTTCCTGAGCGAATTTGTATTGCGCTGGGGTTATTCAATCAGGGCAAAAGTCTATGACCGCTGGTACTTCTATCCGTTCATCCACTGGTACGATCTGGTGGGCTGCATTCCGGTTGGCAGCCTCCGGTTTCTGAGAATCCTGAGGGTGATCTCTATTATCTACCGGCTGCATCAGTACAAGATCATCGATTTCACCAACACCCGGCTGTTCCGGTTCGTTAATTTCTACTACGAAGCATTCATGGAGGAGCTGTCTGACCGGATTGTCCTGAAAGTACTCAGCGGTGTTCAGGAAGAAGTTCGGCGGGGCTCGCCTCTGTTTGAGCGTATCCAGCAGGATATTCTTTATCCGCGGCGGGACATGCTGTCAGAGTGGATTTCAGAGCGGGTGGCAGTGGCAGCCAAGGAGGGTTACGTACCAAATCGCGGCGCACTGAGGGCCTATCTGGAAAACCGGGTGGACCAGGCCTTGAAGCAGAATCTGGAGCTGTCCCGGTTGAAATACCTGCCAGTGGTGGGGCCAACCATCCAGGACACACTGGAGAATGCGGTGGGTGACATTGTCGCCAATGTGATTCACCAGATTCTCGAAGACCTCGCCTCCACCTCCAACCATGCGTTTATTGAAGATATCGTCAACGTGTTCCTGCCCGAACCTGGCCAACAACAGGAAGAGGCCGAAAACGAAGCGCTAATCAACCTGATACTGGAGGTGGTCGACGCCATCAAGGACCAGGTCCGGGTCAAACACTGGCGCGAGAATCTGCCCTGACAGGAATTGCTCGTTACTGTGGCAACCCATCGATGACCGCCTGACAGACCTGTTCCTGGTTCAACCCCTGGCCCTTGATGGCCAGGTCCGCGTAGCGGGTATAAAGGGCGAAACGCTCTTCAAATAACGCTTCCAGCGACTGGTCGGGCCGACGGGAGATACCGCGGAGGCTGTAATTGCCGATACGTCTGCGCACCTCATCCAGAGAAATATCGAGAAACACTACGGTGCCCTTCTGCCTCAGGTGTGTCATCGCGGCCTCACTGTACACCGCGCTACCACCGGTGCTGATGACCTGACCTTCAACCTCAAGAGCCAGCAGTACCTGCTCTTCAATCCGACGCAGGGCCAGATAGCCGTCCTGGTCAACGATCTCCTGCAGCGTTCGCCCGGCCTGCTCCTGTATCAGCAGATCGGTATCGATAAACCCCAGGCCCAGGCGTTTTGCCACCAACACCCCGACGGTGCTTTTGCCGCTGCCAGGCATGCCGATAAACACCAGATTTCTGCGCCCGGTGGTCATGCTGATTCACGAGCCTCTGCCGAACGACAGGCCGCCGCGGTGAACAGAACATCGGTTGATGAGTTCAATGCGGTTTCGGTGGAATCCTGAACCACGCTGATGACAAAACCAATGGCAACCACCTGCATGGCCACTTCCGTGGAGATACCAAACAGACTGGTCGCCAGCGGAATAAGCAGCAGTGAACCTCCAGCCACGCCGGAAACCCCGCAGGCCGCAATAGACGACACCACGCAAAGCAGCAGTGCGGTCGGGAAATCCACCGGAATACCCAGGGTATTCGCAGCCGCCAGGGTAATCACGGAGATGGTGATGGCGGCACCGGCCATATTGATAGTGGCACCAAGCGGGATGGAAATAGCGTAAGTATCCGGGTCCAGCCCCAGCCGGTCACACAGGTTAAGGTTAACCGGGATATTGGCAGCGGAACTGCGGGTAAAAAAGGCGGTGATGGCACTGCCCCTTAAACAGGCGAATACCAGGGGGTAAGGATTCTGGCGGGTGTGGAGGAAGACAATCAACGGATTGGTCACCAGAGCCACAAACAGCATACAGCCAACAATGACGGCCAGAAGGCGGCCGTATTCCAGCAGCGCGCCGATGCCGGCATCGGCCAGGGTATTGGCAACCAGCCCGAAGATTCCCAGGGGCGCAAACCGGATAACGGCCCGGACAATGCCGGAAATTGCATCGGACAGGTCGTTCACCACTTGCCGGGTGGCGTCACGGCCCTGGCGCAGCATTAATCCCAGACCAACGGCCCAGGCCAGAATAGCAATGAAGTTCCCTTCCATCAGGGCGCTGACCGGATTCGTCACCGCGCTCAGCAGAAGATTGCGCAGGATCTCGACGACCCCGCCAGGCGGGTTGCCGCTGACTTCCGGAAGCTCCAGCGTGAGTTCCGTGGGGAAGACAAAGCTGGCGATCACCGCTACCACAGCCGCCACCAGCGTACCGATCACATACAGCAGCAACACCCCACGAATGTGGGTTGGCTGTCCCTGCTGGTGATTGGCAATGGCTGCCGTCACCAGCGCAAACACCAGGATCGGCGCAACCGCTTTCAGGGCTGAGATGAAAAGCTGGCCAAGCAGGGAAACAGATTGGGCGGTTTCAGGCCAGACGACGGCCAGCAAAACGCCGGCAATAATTCCGATGGTGATCTGGGGAATCAACCCCATCTGCAGCAGGGGGCGTACAACACCAAGTCGCCGGGAGGACATCAGAGGGCTCCTTTTGCTTGTTCAGAAAGGGGCATCACCCGGCGATACTGGCCACGGGAATAATCTGCCGCCCAGAAAGCAAAAAAGGCAGATCAGTGAAGGTAACTGACCTGCCTTTTTCTTTTTTGGTAGCGGGAGCTGGATTCGAACCAACGACCTTCGGGTTATGAGCCCGACGAGCTACCAGACTGCTCCATCCCGCATCAAACTTTTTATCAATCAGGTAGAGGCCCGATCAACGTGGCGCGAATACTATAGCTCTGGCCGCCAGCTGTCAAAGAGGATTTCGGTTATTACCTATCCCGCCCGGATCAGCGCTCCAGAATTGCCGTCACGCCCTGGCCGCCAGCGGCGCAGATTGAGATCAGGCCACGACCACTACCTTTCTGCTCCAGCAGCTTGGCCATCGTGGCGACAATACGGCCTCCGGTCGCGGCAAACGGATGCCCCGTGGCCAGACTCGAACCCTTCACGTTCAGCTTGTCGCGATCAATGGTGCCCAATGGTTTTTCCAGCCCGAGGCGCTCCCTGCAGAATCCCGGATCTTCCCAGGCTTTCAGGGTAGATAAAACCTGTGCCGCAAATGCCTCGTGAATCTCATAGAAGTCGAAATCCTGAAGGGTCAGGCCGGCCCTTTCCAGCATCCGGGGTACGGCATAGGCTGGCGCCATCAGCAGGCCCTCTTTCTTGTCGACGAAATCCACAGCAGCCACTTCGGAGAAGGTCAGCCAGGCTTTGACATCCATGTTATGGGCCTTTGCCCACTCTTCGCTGGCCAACAGCACTGCCGACGCGCCATCGGTGAGCGCCGTGCTGTTGGCTGCAGTCATGGTGCCGTTTTCCCGATCAAAACAGGGCTTGAGGGTGGCCAGTTTTTCCAGCGTGGTGTCCGGACGCAGGATATTATCTTTATCGAGACCGGCCATGGGAGTCATCAGATCGTCGAAAAAGCCCTCCTCGTAGGCCTTTGCCAGCTTCTGATGACTCTCCCAGGCCAGGCGATCCTGATCTTCACGGGCGATACTCCATTCTTTGGCAGTCACCTGGCAGTGGTCCCCCATGGACATGCCTGTACGGGGCTCGCCGTTCTCCGGAATCTCCGGCACCAGATGGCTCGGCCGGAAACGGCCAAGAATTTTCAGGCGCTCCTTGGTGGTCTTGGCACGGTTGAGGTCCAGCAGGATTTCCCGGAGCCCTTCGCCCACCCCGATCGGCGCATCAGACGTGGTATCGGTGCCGCCGGCAATGCCGCACTCGATCTGCCCCAACGCGATTTTGTTCGCCACCAGAATCGCGGCTTCCAGGCCGGTTCCGCAGGCTTGCTGGATATCGTAGGCCGGTGTTTCAGGTGCCAGACCACAGCTGAGAACCGATTCACGAGTCAGGTTGAAGTCCCTGGAATGCTTGATCACGGCGCCCGCGACCACTTCGCCCATTTTCATGCCGTCCAGATTAAAGCGATCCACCAGCCCACGAAGCGCCGAAGTCAACAATTCCTGGTTACTGATCTTGCTGTAGGCAGTATTGGAGCGGGCAAACGGAATACGGTTACCGCCAATAACGGCAACCCGTCGAATGCCCTGGCTTGCCCCTTTCACGGGTGCTGAGGTTTTCTTTGCCTGTGCCATCGCTGTGTTTCCTTGTGAGTCAGATGATTCTGTTTCGGTTCACCGATACTGTTGATGAGTCTAGCGCCTGACGGCAGTCTCTCATTGGCAACTCTGACAACGCACAACCTGCGTTCAGTCAATACAATAGCTGGAAGATTCCTTACCCTTTAGGCTAATTTGCAATCAACCAGATGCACAAGGAAGAAAACATGTCTGACCTCTACCTCAAACTCGTGAATACCCCGGTGGGAAAAACCGCCGCCCAGTCTCTTGGCTTGCCGTCACCGGCCCCGCTGAAACGCCTCAAGCGAGTGGATCAGCCTTTTATTGAGGGCGACGTCCTCATTGGAGCCGGCAATGGTGCCCGCGCCATCGCCACCCTTGGCAGCATTGTTGGCGCCAGCCCGGCCACCCTGCACCACGCCACCGGGCCGGAAACCCTGGCCGAATCGGCCAAGACAAGCAACAAGGCTCAGGCACTGGATATCACCGGCGAGGTCTCCGGCAAGTTCTCGGCACTGATTTTCGATGCGTCCGGCCTGCAGAAACCGGATGAATTGCGCGCCCTGTATGACTTTTTCCACCCCACTATCCGGAAACTGGCGACGAATGGCCGGGTTCTGGTGATTGGCCAGGACCCGCACACCTGCCGCAAGGCGCCCCAGGCCGCTGCACAACAGGCACTGGAAGGCTTCGTACGAGCCGTTGGCAAAGAGATCGGCAAAAAGGGCGCTACCGCGAACCTGGTCTGGATAGCACCCAATGCTGAAAACCAGCTGGATTCCTCGGTTCGGTTCTTCCTGTCGCCACGCTCAGCCTACGTCTCCGGGCAGGTGGTTCGCATCGGCAAAGCCGACGAAGCCAAAGCCACCAATCCGGTCGCACCATTGGCAGGCAAAGTGGCCTTGGTGACCGGCGCGTCCCGAGGCATTGGCGCCGCTATCGCTGAAACCCTGGCCAGAGATGGGGCAACCGTCATCGGGCTCGACATTCCGCCGGCACTCGAGGAATTGCAGAAAGTAACCGGCGCTCTGAAAGGCAAGGCGCTCGCCTGCGACATCACCGATGAAAAGGCGCCAAAGCTGATCGCAGACTTTATCGAAAAGGAAACCGGCGGTGTCGACTTCGTCATCCACAACGCCGGCATCACCAGAGACAAAACCCTAGGCAACATGCCCGAACATTTCTGGGATATGACCATTGCCGTCAACCTGACTGCAGAAGAGCTGATTGACGAGGAACTGGCGGAGCGCAAACTGATGCGGGAAAACGGCCGCATCGTCTGCATTTCTTCGATCAGCGGCATCGCAGGCAATTTCGGCCAGACCAACTACTCCTGCGCCAAAAGCGGCGTGATCGGCTATGTTGAAGCCATGGCCCGTCATCTGAAGAACGGCATCACCATTAACGCCATCGCACCGGGCTTTATCGAAACCCAGATGACTGCCGCCATGCCGTTTACCATCCGTGAGGCCGGTCGACGCATGAACAGCCTGTCTCAGGGCGGGCAACCGGTTGATGTGGCCGAGGCTATCGCCTGGTACTGCAACCCAGCGTCTGCGGGCGTGAACGGGAACGTGGTTCGGGTATGTGGCCAGTCCCTGATCGGCAAGTAATTCAGAAAAGGCACTACAGGAAGAGGCCGGTCAGGGTAACCCTGCCCGGCCTTTTTGCGGCTCACCAAAGGAGCTTGGCGTTTTCTGAGGGCATAAAAAAAGCAGACCAGATTGGTCTGCTTTTTAGAATCTGGTGGGTGGTGCAGGGATCGAACCTGCGACCCTCGCCTTGTAAGGGCGATGCTCTCCCAGCTGAGCTAACCACCCAGGGTAAGGTGGCGGAGCGGACGGGACTCGAACCCGCGACCCCCGGCGTGACAGGCCGGTATTCTAACCAACTGAACTACCGCTCCGCATCGATTCAGCTTTGCCGAATCTGAACTCTGTTTTGAAAGTGGTGGGTGGTGCAGGGATCGAACCTGCGACCCTCGCCTTGTAAGGGCGATGCTCTCCCAGCTGAGCTAACCACCCACTTTCGCTGCCTTACTTTACTTCAGGCTCAAAACAGTCACTTGCTGCGCTTGGCGCCTGCTGAGTCAGCGTTGCTGTCTCAACCAAGTGAGACGCGCATTTTAAGCATTTCGCTCACTGTGTCAAATGTTTTTCCGAAAAATACTGAACTTTTTTCCGAGACGCTCTCAGGCGAACATTTATTGATCAAAATCAGAACGTTGTACTGTTTTACCCTGTTCAGGGAAGGGCCGTATTTCCGCAGACTTCTGGCCTGCCTGCTGCCCCTTTCGCTTCAGAGCCAGCTCACTCACTCGCGCCCGGCGCTCGCCAGGCACCGCCTGACTGGCAAGCGCCTGGTTAAGGTCATCAAGGCGTTGCCGAGCCTCCCGCCAGGACTCTTCAAGCAACGGACCAACCTGCCCGGCCAGCCTGTCAATACGCAGCCGGAACGTATCTTTGAAGGACATTGTTTTTATCTCTCTTCACTACACCATCCCCAGTGTAGACATTGCCTAGAAGATCCACCAGCCTCCCGATTCCGCCTCTTCCCTGCGCTCGCGCTCAAGTTCCAGTTGGGCATACTCCTGCTCCAGCGCCTTCAGCTTGCGATCGGCTTCCAGCGGCACCGTTGGCCCACCCCCGAATGGCCAGAACCAGGAGGTCTCCTCATATTTACCCTGCTGCTGCAGGCGCTCAATCTCCAGCTCGCGCTCCTGCTCAAGAGCCAGCTTCCGCTTCTCGTAGTCGGTATCTTCGTTAACTTCGACAATCGACGTTGCGGCATGGTTCGGCGCCAGTAGATCGCTGTTCAGGAACAGGGTGGACACAATTTCGTCCGACTGCATGGCGTATTCACGGGTAACCAGCTGCAGCTCGCCGGAGGCCAGCGGGTGCTCCGGGTCCAGGTCCGGATGAGGGCGCGAGGGCTCCTCCAGTTCGTTGTATCTCAGGTAGTAGATCTTGCCAGACTCCACCTTCAGAGTGGCATCCGCAATCAGGCTCAAACTGAAGGAGTTCAGGCCTTCAAGCCCAAGCAAAGGCCGACGCATGGCGATGTGCCGTTCACCGGGGCTCACTTCCAGCCAGGTAAAGCTGTTATTGCGGATGTTGAAATAGTGCTTGTCGTCAATATAGACGCTGGGAGACTCGATCTCATCCGCCGCCCATTGGGAGTGGGTACGGTAGAAATACAACAAGGCATTGCTCTGGTCCCACTGATCGGTGTCGATATGCACGAAATCATGGCCCGACACCGGATGCAGAAAGCCACCCACACTCTTGCCGATAGACTGATAAACGGTGCAGCCAGACAACACCAGAAAGCATGCCACAACGGCGGCACTTTTAACGAAAGGCACTCGGATTTTCATTGTTATGCACTCTTCATCCCTTATCGAGTAGGGACGATCATAACAACTGGCCACCACAAGAAATGAGAGCTACCGCAAGGGATGAATACAAACCGTTACATTCACCCCCGGCAACCGTTACTGCCCTGAGTTCGACGCCCTGAGCTGATTGACCTCCTCCGACAGGCGCACGAGGCGCGAGGTAAGTTGGGCACGGGAAGCATCGATGGATTCCACGGTCCGGGCCAGTTCTGCCAGTCGATTCCGCAGCGCCTGAACATCACCGGCTCCTGCGAGGCCGTCCGTTCGAGCCTCAACGGAGGACAGCCGGCTTTCAATACCATCGATACCCAGTTTCTGCTCTTGCTCAAACCGGCGGATACGGCTCTCTACCACCTGATCGATATCACCGATCTGCTGACTCAGCCTGGTCAGTTGCGACGTCGCCTCACTATTTGCCTGCTCCAGCGCAGCCACAGACGTCTCCAGCTTCTGGCTCAGTTGGGCGATATCTCCAGCAAACGTGGTACGAACCTGCTCGAGCGTGGTTTCCAGATCTGACACCGATTTACCGGTCTCGGCCAGATTCTGATCCAGCACCGAGAGCCGCTGACCATGCTCCTCAAGCTGTTTCCGGTTACGCTCATTGGCAACCACCCAGAGCTTGCGGATTTCACTGTTGGCGGTCTCAACCTTTTCCGCATTGGCCGCTATCTTTTCCTCCAGAGAGGCACCCCGCTCCTGCAAGGATTCCCCGGTTTCCGAAAGCTCGCCCTCAAAACGGGCCAGCGCCAGCTTACTTTGCCGCGCCCAGTAATCCGCCTCTTCCAGTTGACTCTCCAGCGCCGCGATGCGCTTACTCTGGCTATACCACCCTGCGCCAGCAGCCACCGCAAGCCCGAAAATCGCTCCCCAGACAAGAACTCGTCCACCACGACCACCGCCTCCGCCAGAGCCCGCAGCTGCACCTGGCGGCCTGGCTTTGGGAGCCCCACGCCCAGTCTCACGCTCTTTACTGGCACGAGGGGTTCGCGCTTCCCCGGCGCCGATCGGGGGTTCTGCTCTCAGCTCATCTTCGTCCGGGCGGATGGGTTCCATTACAGCTCCTGGAAATGGATGGTTTAATTGTATAACCGACGATAATACCTGCAGTTACGGACAGGTTAAAATGAAGGCTTCTAAAGAAAGCGCTCCGGCACCCGGACGCCCGGGCTTGCCGTGTTGCACGGCAACTGGCCAGAACATACAATGGCCGGCTTTCCAATTATCACAGGACTGTTGCTTATGCAGCCGCTTGTTGGACTCATCATGGGCTCCAAATCTGACTGGCCCACCATGGAACACGCTGCCGATATGCTCGACAAACTCGGCGTGCCCTACGAAACCCGGGTTGTCTCCGCCCATCGCACACCGGATCTGCTTTTTGATTACGCCAAGACCGCGGCCGATCGCGGACTGAAGGTCATCATCGGTGGCGCCGGCGGCGCGGCGCACCTGCCGGGCATGGTTGCCTCACAAACGTCTTTGCCGGTGCTGGGCGTGCCCGTACAATCAAAAGCACTGAATGGCCTGGATTCGCTGCTTTCCATCGTGCAGATGCCAGGCGGCATTGCTGTTGGCACCCTGGCGATTGGCAAGGCCGGCGCCACCAACGCAGGCCTGCTGGCAGCACAGATCGTTGGCACGTTCGACGACAAGGTTCGCCAGGCAGTGGAAGACTTCAGGAAAAACCAGACCCAGACGATTCTGGACAACCCTGACCCCAGGGATCAATAACCTATTACCGAGACCAGGCGAGCGGGCCGGGGAGGGCTTTCCAAAACACGCTACAAGCACCTCCCTGTGCGCTTGTTTCGGGCCGTCCATGGCCCTCAACAGTTTTGGAAAGCCCTCCCCGGCCCGCTCTGGCGTCGCCCCAAATAAAGAGCAGGAGAACCAGATGAGAATCGGTGTACTCGGAGCCGGCCAACTCGGGCGCATGCTGGCCCTTGCCGGATACCCCCTCGCAAAGGAATTTGTGTTCTACGACATGTCCGGCAGCCCCAGCGCTGGTCTGGGGGAAGTCATTGTGGATCGCGACGGCAGCTACCTGGACGACTTCCTCTCCCGCGTCGACCGCGTAACCTACGAATTCGAGCACCTGCCTGTTGAAGTGGCGGAGAAGCTGGCCCAACACAAGCCGGTTCACCCCTGCCCCAGGGCACTTCAGGTTTGCCAGAACCGGGAGGCAGAGAAAACCCTGTTCGGCCAGCTTGGCATTCCAACGCCGGAATGGAAAATCGCTGATAGCGCCGCTTCCCTGAAAGCCGCTGCCGAGGCACTTGGCTGCCCGGTGGTAGCCAAATCCATCACTGAGGGCTACGACGGCAAAGGCCAGGCCGTCCTGAGAGATCCGGAACAGGCAGAAGAAGCCTGGACCGCCATCGGCCACCCCAGGGTAATCGTGGAGAAGTTCGTTAACTTCAAACGCGAAGTGTCCATCATCGCTGTTCGCGGTGAGGATGGCGATGTCGCCTTTTACCCCATTGCCGAGAACAGCCACCACGAGGGCATACTGCGCTACTCCATTGCCCCGGCACCCGGACTGCAACCCCACATCCAGCAAGATGCTGAAAAGTACATCAAGGCACTATTGAACGAATTGAACTATGTGGGCGTACTGACTCTGGAACTGTTTGAGACCGAGGACGGCCTGGTAGCAAACGAGATGGCTCCACGGGTCCACAATTCCGGGCACTGGACCATTGAGGGTTCCATGACCAGCCAGTTCGAGAATCACATTCGCGCGGTCAGCGGACACGCTCTGGGCAATGTTCAGGCACGCGGCCTGAGCTGCATGATTAATATCATCGGCGAGCACGGCGACATTGAACGGATGCTGGAACTGCCCTACGCTCATCTTCACCTCTACAATAAAGGGGAGCGCCCAGGGCGCAAGCTCGGGCATGTGAACATTCTGGCAGACAGTTATGAAGAGCTGGTCTGGCGGGTCCGGAACTGCGCTCAGTTTCTGCCCGGCAGCCCCGAGTTTAAAAGCTCTCTCACAACAAAGGGTTGATTTAACTCAAACCGCCCTTATATTGCGAGAGTGTCAACTCACATAAACAGAGAGAACCAGGGAGAACGACCTCATGGCATTTGAACTTCCCGCACTGCCTTACGAAAAAAACGCACTGGAACCGCACATCTCTCAGGAAACCCTTGAGTACCACTACGGCAAACATCACAACACCTACGTAACCAAGCTGAACGGTCTGGTTGAAGGTACTGAGAATGCCAACAAGTCTCTGGAAGACATCATCAAGAGCGCCAGCGGCCCGCTGTTCAACAACGCAGCCCAGGTATGGAACCACACCTTCTACTGGCACTGCCTGAGCCCGAACGGTGGTGGTGAACCCACCGGCGCCGCCAAAGAAGCCATCGAGAAGGCCTTTGGCTCCTTCGAAGACTTCAAGAAAGAATTCAACGACAAGGCCGCCAACAACTTTGGTTCTGGCTGGACCTGGCTGGTGAAAAAAGCTGACGGCAGTGTTGCCATCGCCAATACCAGCAACGCCGAAACTCCGCTGACCGGCGCCGACAAGCCGGTACTGACCGTTGATGTATGGGAGCACGCCTACTACATCGACTACCGGAACAGCCGTCCGAATTACCTGGAAGCGTTCTGGAACCTGGTCAACTGGGATTTCGTGAACGAAAACCTGGCCTGATCCAGCCGGAACAACGGTAGGTAGCAACAACCTGACCGTTGACCAAACGCCCGCACGGGACCCCCTGCGGGCGTTTCTGTATCTGAATGCGACGAAACCGAAACAAATCGACACACGCATCCACAAGAAACTCTGAAAAAATCGTCCATACTCCATGAAGTTGAAAGGAATCTGAACCATACTGTCATGTGCCGCGTGATAGATCCTGTCGCAGGGTCCGACAGAACCAATCAGACAGATGAGCCAAGAACAGCGGATGCAAAAAACCTTTGAAGTAGAGAACCACCTCGGATACCGCATTCTCCGATGGGTACTGCTCGTCGCGTTGCTGAGCGGTATTCTGATGAGCGCGGTACAGGTGGTGCTGGATGCAAAGAGGGTATCCGCTGAACTGGAGCGTGATGCAGCCCAGACCCTTGCCATGGTAGAAGACTCTGCCACCCAGGCCGTTTTCAGCATTGATGACACGCTCTCCCAACAGGTGGTGGATGGACTGTTCGCCCTGGAACCCATTCACATGGCCAAAATCACCCACCCCGACGGTGATGAACTGGGTGATCGGCTACGGCCTCTGCAGGACTCCCCGTTTCGCCCTTTAACTGATCCGATATTCGGCCAGGTTCGCGAATACCGCGAGAGTCTCACGCGAGGCAGCAATCCGGATCTTGTCTACGGCTATCTTGAGGTTCACTACGACACCGCCCCCTATGCTCGAACCTGGCTCGGCCGAGCACTGGTGACGTTTGCATCAGGCATCGCCCTGGCACTCATTCTTGGCATCGTACTGTTCGTGGTGTTCCATCTGCTGCTGACCCGCCCGCTGCTGCGCATTGTGCAGTCGGTCAAAAAGGTGGACCCGGCACACCCGGACGATCGCCTGGTTTCGATCCCGGAAGGACACCGGGCCGACGAGCTTGGCCTCTGGGTTAACGCCACCAACAATCTGCTCGTAGCCATCGGAGATACCCAGAAAAAACATCGGGAAGCAGAAGACCGGGTCACCCGACTGGCCCGTTACGACACACTGACAGGCCTGCCCAGCCGCGATGCCTTTATGGAAGATCTTCAGGGCGCTATTGAACGAGCCCAGGAAGGCCACAGCTCTATCGCTCTGATGGTCTGCGGTATTGACGACTTCAAATCCGTCAATGAGCAGTGCGGTTTCCGCACCGGCGACACCATCCTTCAAACGGTGGCCAGTCGCCTGACCGCCAACCTCTCATCCGACAGATTCAATGTCGCGCGGCTGGGCAGCGACCAGTTCGTCATTGTTGAGAAACATCTGCGCGATGGATTCCAGGCGGCGGAAACCGCCGAGAAGGTACTCGCTACCATCGGCTCTCCCATCAATTCGGGCAACCACCGGATTTCCATGACCGCCACCCTGGGGATTTCCCTGTTTCCGTCAGATGCCGACCAGGCCGATCGCTTGCTCCAGAGCGCCGAACAAACCATGGCACTGGCGAAGCAGACCGGGCACAACCACTTCCAGTTCTATGTGGCCAGCATCGACAAGGAAATTCGCGAACGCAAACAGATGGAAAAGGACCTGGCCCAGGCCCTCGCAAACCACGAATTCCATCTGGTCTACCAGCCACAGATCAATCTGGAGACACGGCGCGTTATTGGTGCAGAAGCACTGCTGCGGTGGGAACACCCTGAACACGGCATGATTCCCCCGGACCTTTTCATTCCGGTAGCGGAAGCGAATGGTTCCATCGTCGAGATTGGTCAATGGGTCCTGGATCAGGCTTGCTGGCAGGCCGCTCGCTGGGCCAGCGAGGGCACTCACATCAGAATCGCTGTGAATCTGTCCGCTGTTCAACTGCGCCAGGAATCGATCGTTGACGATGTTCTCAACACCTTGAAACGACATAATATTCCTGCGGGCCGTCTGGAGCTGGAAGTGACCGAAACAAGCTTTATGACCAACCTCACCGATGCGGTCGCCAAGCTGCATCGGCTGCATCGGGCCGGCATCAGTATTGCGGTTGATGATTTCGGCACGGGCTATTCATCGCTGACCTATCTGAAGCAGATGCCGGTACAGCATCTGAAGATCGACAAGCAGTTCATTCGGGACCTGCTGATCAACGAGGAAGATACCCGAATTGCCAACACCATCATCGACCTTGGCAAGAGCCTGAATCTGACCGTCGTCGCAGAAGGTGTGGAAACAGCAGAGCAGGAGTATTACCTCAGCCAGCGTGGCTGTGCGCTTGCTCAGGGGTATTTCTTCTCCAAACCCCTGTTACCCAGAGATTTTGAGAATTTCGTACAGACTTTCCACGCCCGGATCGTGGAAAATAACGCCTGAACCTTTAGCCCTTAGGAGTAGTCATGGGAACGACTGTCATCGGTCTTGTAGTAATTGCCGTTGTCATCCTCTATCTGGTGTTTATCTACAACCAGCTTGTTTCTTTGCGCAACCAGTTCAAGAATGGCTTCGCCCAGATTGATGTCCAGCTTCAGCGCCGCCACGATCTGATCCCCAACCTGGTGGAGTCCGCCAAAGCCTATCTGGACCATGAAAAGTCCACCCTGACCCAGGTAATGGAAGCACGCAATAACGCGGTCAGTGCCCAGAAAGATGCCGCCCGTGACCCAGGCGACAGCACCAAGATCCAACGCCTTGGCAGCGCCGAGAACCTGCTGACCAAAGCCCTCGCCAATTTCTACGCCGTGGCCGAGAACTACCCTGAGCTGAAAGCCAACGAGACCATCCAGCAACTGATGGAAGAACTCTCCAGCACCGAGAACCGTGTCGCGTTCGCGCGCCAGGCGTATAACGATGGCGTGATGAACTACAACATCTTCCGCGAGAAGTTCCCCAACAATCTGGTCGCTGGCCTGTTTGCGTTCAAGGAAACCGCCCAGCTCCAGCTTGAATCTCCAGAGGCCCGCCAGGCTCCAAAAGTCAGTTTCTGAGGCCTGATTCATGGCGAGCCCCGGTTTCTTCCAGCGCCAGGCCAGTGCCCGGCGCAACACTGGCTTGTTGGTTGTGCTGTTTCTCACCGCAGTCACCCTGATTACTCTGGCGGTCTGCCTGGTGGGTTACATGGTCACCCGCAGCCAGACCTCGGCCCTGCCTTTTCATTACTGGCTACTGTCCAGCCATGGCCTGACAACCGCCGGTGCGGTGGTCGCGCTGATTGGCATCGGCTCCCTGGTACGCTGGGTGGACCTCGCCGGAGGCGGCACCCGCGTGGCGAGAATGGTTGGAGCCCGGGCTATTGATCCGGACACCCGCGACCCGGAAGAACGCAAACTGCGCAATATCGTCGAGGAAATGTCAATTGCCAGTGGTGTTCCGGTACCGGAGCTCTACGTGATGGACCATGAAACCGGCATCAACGCCTTTGTGGCCGGTTACACCCCTGGTGAAGCGGTGATGGTGGTTACCCACGGAGCCCTGACCCAATTGAACCGGGACGAACTCCAGGGCGTGGTAGGCCACGAATTCAGCCACATCCTCAACGGCGATATGCGCATCAATGTCAGGTTGATCGCCCTGCTGGCCGGTATACTGATGATCGGCCAGATTGGCCAGTTTCTCCTGAGGGCCGGCTTCTACAGCAGCGGTCGTAGCCGAAACCGGGACGGCCGGGCACAGGCCGCCATGGGGCTGATCGGGCTGGCCTTGATGGTGATCGGTTATGTCGGCGTGTTCTTTGGCCGGCTCATTCAGTCGGCCGTCTCACGTCAGCGGGAGATGCTGGCCGACGCGTCATCCGTTCAGTTCACTCGTAACCCCGAAGGCATTGGCGCCGCCCTGTTCAAAATCGGGATGAAAGGCGGGTATCTGGACACTACCAGCCATGCCAGCGACATGAACCACATGTGTTTCGGCGAGGCAGCAAGGATGAAATTCACCTCCCTGCTGGCATCCCACCCTCCCATTGACGAACGAATCAACGCCATCCAGCCAGGGCTGATGGCACGCCTGCGCAGCAGGCTACGGGATACCGAACCTGGCTCACGCTTGCAGGGACAAGGCCGCAATCCGGATAAGGCAGCCATTGGAGACCTGGTGAGCCAGGTAGTCGAACCCGCTCAAGGCACCCGAAAGTACAGCCTATCGCCTCTGGCGAGCTCCCTGACCAACGAATCTCCGACGGCAACCCCTGCGCTGTCCAGCCGCGTCGGCACGGTTTCCGCGGACAGCGAGCGCTTCGCCAGCAGTCTCCTGAAGAAACTGCCATCGACCTTTCGCAACCTGTTATATACCCGGGCTGGGGCCGTTCAACTTTGCTATGGCCTGGTGATTTACGAACTGACGGACCCCGAGCAAACCGAGAGGCTTGCTCTCATCCCAGAGCACTCCGTGCTGGGCGCCCAACCCGAGTTGCTTGGTAAACTACTGCCATCCCTAAAAGAACTTGGCGAACGCGCACGTTTTCCAATGCTTGAACTGGCCATGCCGGCGTTGCGAAAGCTCGATCCGGAGGAGCGGGACACCCTTCTCGCAAACATTCAGACGCTGGTTCAGGCGGACAACCGGGTGACCCTGTTCGAGCTCGCACTCACCACCTTCCTGTGGCGGCATCTAGGCCGTGGCTCCGGGCAGGTGGTGCCCGTGAAATACCGAAGCTTCCGGCAAGTCAAACCCGCCATTGAACAGGTGCTGAGCCTGTTCGCCCGGGCCGGCACCGAAGCACCGGAAAAGGCTCAAGCGCTCTATCAGGAAGCTATTTCCGGGTTTGGCAACGGAAACGACGAAACCATGCACAGCAAGATCACCATGCAGAACCTGAGAGCTGCTCTGAATGTTCTCAGCAAGCTCTCACCACTGCTGAAGCCTGCCATTATTGATGCCTGCGGACATTGCATCAGTCACGACGGAAAGGTGGAAGTTAAGGAATACGAATTAATGAGGCTGGTGGCGGATCAGCTGGACTGCCCGATGCCGCCACTCTGAGAGCACTCGAAGCACCGCCCCAGTCCTGCTCGCCAGGGCGATGATCAGACAGCGCGGTTATCCACGCTGTCTCGTCAGCGCAACTCCCTACTGCCGGCGCCCTTCAAACAGCATATCGACCGACGGATCGGATTCTTCCTGGGGCAAGCCAAGCTTTTCCCGCACTTCCAGGTTCACATCCCAGAGGCGGTTGAACTTTTCAGTGGTCGCCGCCACAGCATCTGCCTTGCCCAGCATGATCGTGGGGCGCAGGAAAACCAGCAGGTTGCGCTTAACGCGGGTCTCGGATTCAGAAGAGAACAAGCGACCAAGCACCGGGATATCGCCCAGCAGCGGTACCTTGCTCTTGCTGACCTGGTAATCGTCCTTGATCAGACCGCCCAGTACCACGGTCTCACCGTCATCCGCCAGCACGGTGGTTTTAATCTCACGTTTGTTGGTGATCAGATCGGACGCACCATCAACGCTGGTTGTGGAAATGTCCTCGGTCGTTTGCTCAAC
Source organism: Marinobacter nauticus (assembly GCF_003634635.1). GTDB lineage: Bacteria > Pseudomonadota > Gammaproteobacteria > Pseudomonadales > Oleiphilaceae > Marinobacter > Marinobacter nauticus. The sequence goes on from NZ_RBJB01000002.1 coordinate 1,012,928, forward strand.
CACCAGACGCACCAGGCCATCTGCACTGATCGTAGGCGTGACTTTCAGCGACAACCCCACATCGCGCCGCTCGATGGTGGTAAACGGGTTGGTGGTCCCGTCTCCGGTCACGGTAGACTGGCCAGTACGGAACGGTACGTTCTGGCCAACGATAATTTCAGATTCCTGATTGTCGAGGGTAATAATGCTGGGCGTAGACAACAGGTTCGCCGCAGAGGAAGAAGACAGTGCCTGAATCAGTAAGCCCCAGGTAACACCATCCTCATCACGCTGCCCGGCACCGACGGTCAACCCGCCGGCAAGCTGCGGAATAGTGTCACCCACCAGAGCTCCGATCACGGAGTTCAGGCCAACCATACCCTGGCCACTGGTCAGGTTTGTACCCAGCACCGGAAATGAACCAGCAGACTCATCGCCAGCCGCCAATTGCACCCCGAGCTGATCGCCCAGCTCATCACTGATTTCCACAATCGCCGCTTCAATCATCACCTGGGCACGGCGCACATCCAGCTGTGCCACAATCTGCTCGGCTTCCTGCATCAGGGAGGGGTCCCCCCGGACAACGAGAGCATTCAGCCCTTCATCAGCAAAGACTGAAAAGCTGCTGCCCGGATTCCCGGTAGAGCCACCCGAGCTGCCGCCAGCGCTGCTCTCTTTCACTACCTCACCCATCACACCTTTGAGTATTTCGGTCAGGGTCTTGGCATCGGCATGACGAAGACGAATCACCTTGGTGGTCCCGCCACTGGCAGACGGTTGGTCCAGTTGGAGAATCAAACCGCGCATCTTGTCCCGAAAGGTTTCGTCGCCGCGCAGAATCAATCGATTGCTGCGCTCGTCGGCTGTCACGCTGTATTTGCGTGCGGCATTCTCACCGCCAGCGCGGCCAAGCTCTTCTGGTGCCAGCTCCTGCAGCAGGGTCACCATGTCACCAACCCAGGCTTCCTGCAGCTGAATCACTTCCACTTCGTATTTTGAGGGGCTGTCCAGTTCCCGAACGATCTGTTCAATGCGAGCGATATTAGAGGCATGATCACTGACAATCAGGGCGTTTGCCGCAGCCACGCCCGCCAGATGGCCGTATTTGGCAACCAGCGGCCGCAGAATCGGAACCAGTTCCAGGGCGTTGGCATTATCAATCTGGATAACACGGGTGATCAATTGCTCGGAGGGCGTTTGCGGAAACCTGTTCAGGTTCTCTGCAGACTGTTTGGCATCGACCTGCTGGACAATTTTGACGACTTCCTCTCCGGGGATCGCAGTAAAACCATGCACATTCAGCACTGCCAGGAAAAGATCGTAGATTTCGTCCTTGTTCATGGGGGCACTGGACAATACCGTCACTTTCCCTTTAACCCGGGGATCCACCACAAAGCTGTAGCCGGTTATGTCTGCCACCTGGGTGACGAAGGCCCGAATGTCCGCATCCTTGAGGTTCAGCCTCCAGGTTTCTTCCTGCGCCTGCGCCAGCGACGCCAGCGGCAGTAAAAGCGCGAACATGATTGCCTGGAGGAGGTTGATCTTGTGGTTATACATCTGGCGATATCGTCCTGTTATTTTGAGTACCCTGTCAGCGCCATTGTTCGGGTATGGCGTAACTGACCGTCAGCAGGGTTCCGTCACGTTCAATTTCTATATCCAGCTGCGGCTGGCTGCGCCAACTGTCCAGCAGCTGCTTGTCCTGCTCGATGTCGCCCAGAGGCTGACCGTTCACCGAGGTAATGATATCTCCCGGACGCAGATTCACGGCGTTCAGCATGGCGTTCGAGCCATCATACACATACCCGCCGCGATCCTCTGCAGGCTGCAGACCGTAGGTTGCCAGTGCAGCCACGCCTTCACTGTCCAGCCGCGCTCTGGCGTCTTCCAGGTAGGTATCCGGCGATTCTGCCGTTTGCACCGGCTCTTCCGCAACCAGCGCTCCGGTCTCTATCTGTTCCTCAAACGCCAGGGATTCGTACCTCCCCCCCCTGCGTAGCAGAATTCTTCCAGCCTCGACCTCCGCCAGCTCAGCGTTGCCCGGTAACTGGTCGCCAACCCGATAGTATTCGGTTTCGCCGTTACTTCCGGCAACTATAGCACCGGAGTCCTCCGGACGCCGCCCGACAAGCACACCTTCCAGCCTCAGGCGCAGCCCGGTTTCCGGTGCAGAGCGGCGCACCACGTCGGCCACACCCACCTGATTATCAGGTCTCCCGAAGAACTCATAACCGGCGATCGGAGCCTCTGACACTCGGCTACGGACCTCAACGCCGGCACCCGTCTGCCCGAAGATTTCCGGTACAGGCCGGTCGTTCCAGGCAATCAACCAGGTTAGTTTCGCCAGCTCTACCGCAAGGTAAAGCACCAGCGCAAGCAACAGCAGATTCGCCAATGTACGCGAGAACCGCTCCTGACGCCCCACCGACAGCTTCATCATATTACAGGCCTCCGGGCAGCAATGGCTGCCGGACCCGGAACACTACGTCACCCGGCCTTGCAGAATCTGGCCAGGGCTGTTGCGCCAGATCGACCATGCGCTTGTACACCCGCAGTTCCATCATGCCATCCCAGAGTATGCTGGCATCAGCCGCCGGCCCGCTTGCACCCTGCTCTGCCACTACCAGTGAAACGCCTCCGTCCACGGTGTCCAGATCTGCCTGCATGGGAGGAAACACGGCCTGGCCCACCTGATTGCCCATCGGCCAGGTAACCCTGCCACCATCCCAGCGCCCGAGCCCGTCTGCTGACTTCAGGCGACCGTCTGCCCAGGACATCTCGAAGCGATCCACAGACACGGTTCCCTCAATCATGGCGCCACCGCTCTGGCGTATCAGTTGCTCGAACTCGGCAACCGCTATCAGCCCATTGGCACTGACCTCAAAATTACCCTGCCAACCGGCACGGGCAACCCCTTCCACGCGGGATTGTGATGAAGACACGGAAAATTGCAGCGGTAATGTCACCCCGGACAGCGATGGCCAGCCAAATTGCCATTCCAGGCGTGCCGGAAAACCAGCCACAACAACCCCTGCGGCCCCATCCCAGAGACGCCCGGATACCTGCTGCACCCGAACCTGCTCTGGCAGCTGCACCTGGGCCGAGGCCTGCTGCCAGAGCCAGCCAGCCGGAACCAGAACAATCAGCGTGATCCCGTAAACCAGCAGACCGAGCAACAGCAGCAGAACCACTTTGCCAGGGCCGAGAAAGGATTTTGATCGGGATTCAGTCATTGCAATTGGCACATTTAAAAACCGGTAGCCGAGTCTAACAAAGCCATTGGGCAAGTTCATGACAAAAAAACGAAAAACCCCGCACCAGTGTGAACCAGCGCGGGGTTTTCAGGGGTAGATCGGGCCAGGCCTCAGAAACTGAGACCTGTTCGGGATCTGGCCGGCATTACATCATGCCGCCCATGCCTCCCATTCCGCCCATGCCACCCATATCCGGCATACCACCGCCGGCTTTCTCGTCTTCCGGCTCGTCTGCAACCATCGCCTCGGTGGTGATGATCAGAGAAGCTACAGAAGCTGCTGCCTGCAGGGAAGAACGGGTTACCTTGGCGGGATCCAGGATACCCATTTCCAGCATGTCGCCGTACTGCTCGGTCGCAGCGTTGAAGCCGAAGGAGCCTTCGCCTTCTTTTACCTTGGCAACCACCACAGAAGACTCACCGCCTGCGTTGAATACGATCTGACGCAGCGGAGCTTCCATGGCGCGACGCAGAATGTTCACACCGGCTTTCTGCTCGTCGTTGATGGCGTCTACCTTGTCCAGAGCCGCAATAGCGCGGATGAGGGTAACACCACCACCAGCTACGATGCCTTCTTCAACGGCAGCGCGGGTGGAGTGCAGAGCGTCTTCAACGCGGGCCTTCTTCTCTTTCATTTCAACTTCAGAGCCGGCGCCCACTTTGATGACGGCGACACCGCCAGCCAGCTTGGCGACGCGCTCTTGCAGCTTCTCTTTGTCGTAATCAGAGCTGCTGTCTTCGATCTGCTTGCGAATCTGCTCAACGCGAGCGCTGATATCAGCCTCGGCACCAGCACCACCGATGATCGTGGTGTTTTCCTTGGTCACGTTGACACGCTTGGCAGTACCCAGGTCATCCAGAGTGGTGTTTTCCAGGGTCAGGCCGACTTCTTCGGAAATCACGGTACCGCCAGTCAGAATGGCGATATCCTGCAGCATTTCCTTGCGACGGTCACCAAAGCCAGGCGCCTTCACAGCGTTGACCTTCACAATGCCGCGCATGTTGTTGACCACCAGAGTAGCCAGGGCTTCGCCTTCGATGTCTTCAGCGATGATCTGGAGCGGCTTGCCAGCCTTGGCAACGGCTTCCAGCACCGGCAGCAGTTCGCGGATGTTGGAGATCTTCTTGTCGACCAGCAGGATGTACGGGTCTTCCAGCTCGGCAGACATGTTGTCCTGGTTGTTGATGAAGTACGGGCTCAGGAAACCGCGGTCAAACTGCATGCCTTCAACCACATCCAGCTCGTCTTCAAGGCCACGGCCTTCCTCAACGGTAATGACGCCTTCTTTACCCACTTTTTCCATCGCGTCTGCGATGATCTTGCCGATGGTTTCGTCACCGTTGGCGGAGATAGTACCGACCTGGGCGATCATGCGGCTGTCGTCGCAGGGCTTGGCCATTTCACGGATGGCTTTAACAGCTTCGGCGGTACCTTTGTCGATACCACGCTTCAGGTCCATCGGGTTCATGCCGGCAGTCACGGCCTTGATACCCTCATTCACGATGGACTGGGCCAGTACGGTCGCAGTCGTGGTACCGTCACCAGCAGTTTCGTTGGCCTGGGAAGCGACTTCCTTCACCATCTGCGCGCCCATGTTCTCGAACTTGTCTTTCAGCTCGATTTCCTTGGCCACAGATACGCCGTCCTTGGTCACAGTCGGAGCGCCGAAAGACTTCTCCAGAACCACGTTACGGCCTTTGGGGCCCAGTGTTACCTTGACCGCGTCCGCCAGGATGTTAACACCTGCTACCATGCGCTTACGGGCGCTATCACCGAATTTAACGTCTTTTGCTGCCATGTCTTCTATTCCTGTTCGTTAAACCGAAAATTGAACCAATCGGATTAATGAGCGTTCGTGCCTATCGCTGTTGCGATCACTCAAGCACGCCGTAAATATCGTTCTCACTCATGATGAGCAGCTCTTCACCGTCAACCTTCACGGTGTTACCGGCGTACTGACCGAAGACCACGGTGTCACCCACCTTGACCGCCAGTGCACGGGTTTCGCCGTTATCCAGAATGCGGCCATTACCCACAGCGATCACTTCGCCCTGGGAAGGCTTTTCTTTGGCATTACCCGGCAGCACGATGCCACCCGCAGTTTTCTCTTCTTCTTCCTTACGGCGTACGACAACACGATCGTGTAGCGGACGAATTTTCATTGCTCTGTTTCTCCAATAGTCAGATTAATGTGGCAATGACAATTGCATGTTAAAAATGTCTGGCCGGAGACCCGGACCCGACAAATTGCCCCGGCATCCAAGCCACTGATAGACAGCGGTTTTCAGCCTGAAGCGAATCTGTGCTGTGTTAATGGGGTTGAGCGAAAGATTTTCAACACCCGCAACGAAAAAAATTTCACTTTTTTTCCTGCTCATCCTGATCAGACTGCCCCTGCTGGAGCTGGCCCCTATCAGTCCGGGTCTGATCCTGGTACTCGCCTTCAATGATGTTGCCGTTGGCATCACGATCGAATGGTCGCTGCTGGCCAAATGGGCCTTGCCCGAAGGGCCCTGCACCGCCTCCGGCGCTGAAAAAGAAACTCCGGCCGTGATTCTGCCCCGACACCGTCATCCGCTTCAGCGCCTGCGATGCCAGCCAATGTCGCGAGCCCGGCAACAAACACAGAAAGCCGAAGGTGTCGGTGATAAACCCCGGCGTGAGCAACATGGCGCCACCGACCGCAAGAATCAGCCCCTCGGCCACTTCTTTTGCCGGCAACTCACCGCTGTTGAGCCGTTCATTCGCCCGCAACAAGGTCGCCAGCCCCTGCTGGCGCAGCAACCAGGCCCCGATTACAGCTGTCAGAAACACCAGCCCTACCGTATTCAACACGCCGATAACGCTACCGACCTGAATCAATACCGCCAGTTCGGCAATGGGCATAACGATGAAAAGAAAAAAGAAAACGGGCAAAATGCCTCCCCATAAAAACGATGCAGACACACAGAGAACGTAAAACACCTCTGAACTTAATTAGGGCAAACCATGAAACTTCAAGATTCTGTTATCGCAATCACTGGTGGCGGCCAGGGCCTCGGCCGCGCAATGGCTGAATACCTGGCAGCCAAAGGCGCCAGGCTGGCACTCATCGACCTGATGGAAGACAAGCTGGCTGAAGCCGCTGAGGCCTGCAAACTGGCCGGTGGCGACGCCAAAACCTATGTCTGTAACGTCGCCAAAGAAGAAGACGTTGAGGCAACCTTTCAGGCAATCATCAATGACTTCGGCCACCTCAACGGCCTGGTGAACAACGCCGGCATCCTGCGCGACGGCCTGATGGTGAAATTCAAGGACGGCAAGCTCGAGAAGCGCATGGAACTGGCCCAGTGGCAGTCCGTGATCGACGTTAACCTCACCGGCGTTTTCCTGTGCGGCCGGGAAGCGGCCACCCGCATGATCGAAAACGGCGACCAGGGCGCGATCATCAACATCGCCTCCATCTCCCGCGCCGGAAACATGGGCCAGAGCAACTACTCCGCCGCCAAAGCCGGCGTATCTGCCCTGGTGCCAGTGTGGGCCAAAGAACTCGCCCGCTACGGCATCCGCTGCATGGGCATCGCCCCAGGGTTTATCGAAACCGAAATGACGGCCTCCATGAAGCCCGAAGCCCTGGAGAAAATGACCGCCGGCATCCCCCTGAAACGCATGGGCAAGCCAGAGGAAATCGCCTCAGCAGTAGCGTTTATCTTCGAGAACGACTACGTTTCTGGCCGCATGATCGAGGTGGACGGCGCCCTGCGCCTGTAACCCGGCCAATACCGGAGCTCTGAATGAACGAGTCCGAAAAGGAACCGACAAAGGAGCAGAAAATCTGGCAGGTAGTGGCCGCGATTCCGAAAGGGAAAGTGGCCAGCTATGGTCAGGTAGCCGCCATGGCCGGCCTCGGACGCCAGGCGCGTTTCGTTGGCCGGGCCCTGGGCAAACTGCCCGCCGGCCACTGCATTCCCTGGTATCGGGTTATCCGGAGCAACGGCCAGATCGCCTTTCCTGAAGGCACGGAAACCTGCCAGCTTCAAACAGAGAAACTGAGGCTGGAAGGGGTGGAAGTGTACAAAGGAAAGGTAAAGATGAATGACTTTCAGTGGCAGCCTTGAGCCGAACACCCAAGGCTGCCACCGGACTAACAAAGACTCAGATCAAACCGCCTTGGCGGCAATGATCTTGTCGTGCCACTCAACCGGGCCGGTCTGGTGCACGGAACTGCCACGGGAATCCACGGCTACTGTTACCGGCATTTCTTCCACCTCAAACTCATAGATGGCTTCCATACCCAGCTCTTCGAAGGCCACCACCTTGGCGCCCTTGATGGCCTTGGAGACCAGGTATGCAGCACCACCCACCGCCATCAGATACACTGCGCCGTGCTTCTTGATGGCGTCGATGGCAACCTGACCACGCTCGGCTTTGCCGATCATGCCAGTCAGGCCGGTTTTTTCCAGCATGGTGTCAGTGAACTTGTCCATGCGGGTTGCAGTCGTAGGGCCGGCGGGGCCAACCACTTCTTCGCCTACGGGATCAACCGGGCCCACGTAATAGATGAAGCGGCCTTTCAGATCCACCGGCAGCTCTTCACCGCGCTCGATCATATCCACCATCTTCTTGTGGGCCGCATCACGGCCGGTCAGCATCTTGCCGGACAGCAGAACGGTTTCACCCGGTTGCCAGTCTTTCACGTCTTCCGGAGTTACAGTGTCCAGATTCACACGGCGAACATTCTCACCTACTTCCCAGGTGATTTCCGGCCAGTCGTCCAGGCTCGGCGGGGTCTGCAGGGACGGGCCCGTACCATCCAGCACAAAGTGTGCGTGGCGGGTTGCTGCGCAGTTCGGGATGATCGCCACCGGCTTGTTGGCCGCGTGGGTGGGGTAATCCTTGACTTTTACATCCAGAACGGTGGTCAGGCCACCCAGCCCCTGAGCGCCGATGCCCAGCTCGTTCACCTTCTCGAACAGCTCCAGGCGCAATTCCTCGGCACGATTGGAGGCACCGCGGGCCTGCAGATCGTGAATATCGATCGGATCCAACAGAGCCTCTTTCGCCAGCTCCATCGCCTTCTCAGCGGTACCACCAATACCAATACCCAGCATGCCAGGCGGACACCAGCCGGCACCCATCTGCGGCACCATCTTCAACACCCAGTCCACAACCGAGTCGGACGGGTTCAGCATGGCAAACTTGGACTTGGCTTCAGAGCCACCGCCCTTGGCCGCCACGTGCACGTCTACGGTGTTACCGGGCACCATCTTGTAGTGAATGATGGCCGGGGTGTTGTCCTTGGTATTCTGGCGCTTGCCGTCAGGATCAGCCAGCACAGAGGCGCGCAGCACGTTGTCCGGATGGGTGTAGGCGCGGCGTACACCTTCGTTGATCACATCGTCCAGCGCCATGTCGCACTCGAACTTCACGTCCATACCGATGTTCACGAACACGGTGACGATACCGGTGTCCTGACAGATCGGACGGTGGCCCTGGGCACACATGCGGGAGTTAATCAGAATCTGGGCCATGGCATCCTTGGCCGCCTGGGACTCTTCCTTCTGGTAGGCCTCGTACACGGCCTGAATGAAATCCTTCGGGTGATAATAGGAAATGAACTGCAGCGCATCGGCTACGCTTTCGATCAGGTCGTCCTGGCGGATCACGGTGGTCATAGTGGCCTCATCAGCTTGCTGATTATCGGAAGTATGCGGAGCCACCAAAGCAGCCCCCTGCTTATATAAGGAAGCGAGAGTTTACCAGAAATTCGACACAGCGGTTGATGCGACAGAAGGCGCAAATGCTATGTACGCCAGCGAAAATAGCTATGACGGCAAAACCAATTCGCAACAATTTGTTAAAACAGGCATTACCCGGCCACTGGAACTCGACAAACCGCGGAGCGGCCACTATTTTTGATTGAGGGCCACTCCAAGGGTGCGAGGAGGGTTTCCAGACGCAGAATCACACTTTTGGCTGATCAACACTTGCTACTCTGTCGCTATAGTCGAAGCTACAGAAATTGGCTATTAAGTGCTGGCTACAATTTCAGACAACCAACAAATCAGAAAAGGCTGTGCGCGGAATCCTGGGGCCGACCGGTTCCGTCAACGCCGGATATAACGACACAACAACAGGAAAAGGTTCCACCCATGTTCAAGAAAACTCTAATAAGTCTTGCCGTGGCTTCTTCCCTTGGGTTGACGGGCTGTTTCAGTGGCTCTAACAGTGGGGGTAATGATAATCCCAAGCCGCAGTATTCTGCTGATTCACTGGGAAAAACCTACCCCATCTTTAACCCTGCGAAGGGCCAGTTGCCTCTGCCCAACGATTTGATTTTTGACTCCACGCAGAAAGACGGAACCTTTGGTGTTGATGACACTACTCCGCCGGTTACCACAGCGCTAAATGAGCTGTCCGGTGCTTCTACCATTGCCCCTGCTGTAATTCAGACCAGCGGGCAGCTTGATGCGTCAACCGTTATTGCCGGAAAAACAGTTCACCTCATTGAATTGGCTTACGCCAGCGGCGACCCGGTACAGGCGCTGTCTGCTGGCGAGCCACCAACTCTCGAACTCGCAATCAGCGGCCCCCAGAACATGCCGAAGATTCGCGCAGACGTTGAATCTCTCGACGGCAATTCGGCCATTCGAATCCTGCCGCTCGAACCCCTGAACCCGCAGAAGCGCTACGTGGTTCTTGTCACGACAGGGGTCAAGGACATCAATGGCGATTCGATCATTCAGGATCCGCTGTATACGAACATTACCGGCGAGGGAACAGAGGATGACCCCGGCAAAGGGCTCACCAACGGGGCTCTTCTGCCTGTCAGAACTCTCGTTAACAACCTTTGGGAGCCAATCGCTACCAACTACATCAAGGCGCTGGGTGGCTCGCTGAATGAAAGCGAGATAGCTCTGACCTACAGCTTCACAACGTCAAATGATGCGAAAGTACTGCAATACATTGCTGAGCCGGCGGCCTGGTTCGCGGATCAGATCACTACGTTCGTACGCACCAGTGCGGTGACGGCCGCTCGTCAAGGGGGCGCCTCCGCATACGCGGATCTTGCAGCCGCTGCGGACGCTGCCGTCGCACAGTTCCCACAATCGCTTCCCGAGAATCCGGCCTCGCCTCTGAACGCCGTATTCGCGCCCACTGGGCCCTGCCCGATCGCAGGCGCCGGGGATCTGGGCTCAGGAGCCATCGACTGCCTGGCAACCTCCCTCGCATCGCAGTTCCGGGAGGAGCTCCCAACACCGTTACCTGGTGTTAACCGTAACGTATTCGATGGCGCCGGCTTTACGGATGCGATCACCATCGACAACGGCACCATTCAGCCTGTTGGCCTGGTATCAGCAGTTGCTGGAAGCATTCCCGGAGCTTCCGGTGTGCTGGCCGTTCAGGGCAGCATCTCGCTCCCCTACTATCTGGGCAATACTCCCGCGGGCATCGCAGGCGGCAACGCAGTGAACTGGGTTGCAGACCAACCCCTGGCCGAATCTCTGAATACCACCTTCTCGGCGCTTGGCCTGAGCCTGCCGCAGGCCGATGCTTCCGTATCGACAGCGGTCAACTACATCTTCCCTTTCCCGCTGGAACAGAGCACTCAGGAAGTCCCGATGCTCGTTCTATACCCGAACAGCGGCAACGAACGCGGTGTGGTCATGTACCAGCACGGCATCACCACGGATCGTAGCGCAGCCCTGACCTTTGGCACGGCGTTGGCGGCTCAGGGTTACGTTGTAGTCGCTATCGACCAGCCACTGCATGGCATCACGCCATTCTCCGAGGAGGCTCAGCTCGAGCTGGCAGGTGACCTGCTGGCAGCCGGCGGAGCTCCGGAAGCGGCAATTCCCGTATATGCCCCGGTCGTTGTAGCGGGCGATACTACACGTCTCGTTAACGAGCTGGGCTTGTCTGCAGCAACCGCTCAGTCGCTCGTCAACACCGTAGCGAATGCTGGCAGTACCATCCCCGGCCTCGCGCCGGATACGTTTGAACGCCATTACGGCCTGTACGCCACCCCCGCAGGAACACCAGCGCCAATGGTTTTCGATCCAGCCAACGCCGCCGGTACCGATGGCTCCGGCAGCTTCTTCATCAACCTCCAGAATTTCCTGGCTGGCAGGGACAATATCCGTCAAAGCGTTGTTGACCAGCTGAACCTTCGCGCCACCCTGGCCGGCAGTCCGGCGGCAGGTCGTGCAGGCATGACGCTTCAGAAACCTTCAGCGGCAGGAGGAGATGACGGCACGCTGACCATCGACATCAACGATCCGGTCTACTTTGTTGGCCACTCGCTCGGCACCATCACCGGTATGCCGTTCCTGGCAGCCGCCAACGAGGATCAGATCGCTGATACCATTTTCACGGCATCTGATGGCAGCACCTCACTGCCGTCTGCGTTCAACAACATCCAGTCTGCCAGCCTGCTGACCCCAGGTGGCGGCGTAGTTCGCTTGCTTGAGAACTCACCTTCTTTCGCACCGCGCATCCTGTTCGGGCTGCAGCAGGCGGCAGGGCTTGAGCAAGGCGACGCAAACCTGGAAACGTTCTTCAACGTGTTCCAAGCTGCAATCGACTCAACGGATCCAGTGAATTTTACCGCCTCCCTTGCAGCGGGTGGGACGCCAATTCTGCTGTCAGAAGTTGCAGGAGATATCGTTATCCCAAATGCAGCTGACCAGGAACAGTGGGGTATTGATGCACTGTCTGGCACCTTCGGGCCGGAAGTAACAGGTCTGCCGGTACCAGTCACGGTGAACAGCTTCAGTGCACCACTGGCTGGCACAAAACCACTGACGATTGGACTCGGCGATGATCTGTTGACGACTTATCAGGCAGGTGATCACGGAACCCCGGTATCGGCAAATAATGATGCCGTATTTGGCGGCATGGTCTGCGAGACCCTGGTGACCTTCGGTGTTACTTTGGCGGAACTGCCCGCATTCTGCACCGCGCCCTGATAAACTCAGGCAGGCAGAATGACAAAGGGCTCCCTCAACGGGAGCCCTTTTTTGTCTGTGCCTCTAGCTGAAAACGGAACCAATCTGCTTCTGCAGATTTCCATCTCCTCGATCCCTTTCAACAACCATCCCCCTGGCCTTCAACTGCGGATGCTCTGCCGCCTCCTCAATCGTCAATACCGGCTCTACACAGGCATCCACATCGGCAAACACCTGCCGCCACTCAGCCAGTGAACGCTCCGCGATCTTCTGCTTGATAGCGGCTTTCAATTCCTGCTGATGTTCGGGCTTCTGGCTCAGGGCATAGCTTTTCAGTTCGCCCAACCCAAGGGTGTCACACAGGCGCGAAGAGAACTGCGGCTCCAGGCTCCCGACAGACAACCAGCGGCCATCTCTGGTCTGGTAATAGTCGTAGAAGGTGCCACCATTGAGCATGCCGCTTTCGGGCTTCTGAGGCTGTCCGCCTGCCAGGGCAGCAGCACCCGCCATGGCATTCAGGGCGAAGGCGGCATCGGTCATGCTGATGTCGATAAAGGCGCCCTCACCGGTTTCCTGGCGTTTGATGACGGCAGCGAGGATGCCCATCACGGCGTGATGGGAGCCTCCGGCCACGTCGGCAATCTGAATGCCCATGGGTGGTGGGCCGCTGTCGGCACGACCGCAGTGGCTGGCAACACCGGAAATAGCAAGATAGTTGATATCGTGGCCTGCCCTGTCCTTGTAAGGACCGGTCTGGCCATAGCCCGTAATGGCACAGTAAATCAGCTTGGGATTGATGGCTTTGAGTACCTCATAACCTATCCCGAGGCGGTCCATGACGCCCGGGCGAAACTGCTCCACCACGATGTCGTAGTCCTGAACCAGCTGCTTGACCCTCTCAACACTCTCGGGCTGCTTCAGGTTCAGTTGCAAGGTTTGCTTGCCGCGACCGAGGTAGGAAAAAGTCGTGCTGAATTTACCATCAAAAGGTGGCATTACCTTAGCCAGATCCACGCGATCCGGAGCTTCAATTCTGAGCACTTCCGCGCCCATATCGGCGAGCATCATGGTGGCGTAGGGTCCGGGCAGCAAGGTACTGAAATCCAGAATTTTCAGGTTAGCGAGCGGGGCTGCCATAAAGCGTCTCCTTGTTTTTGATCGGCGGCAATGACTCTGGCTCATGCTGACGGGTTTTGCAGGCCGGGCCAACTACCGGTTCCTTCATTCCTATTGACCGTTTCTTCCATCTGTTGGCAAATCATAGGCTTGCAATGTTGAGCCGGGTACTTATGATGAAGTTCGTTCTTTCTTCTGGCTGCCTCTATGTCAACACTGACAGTCTCACGACATTTTGTTGAAGCTTCCCTGTCAGGCGCCGAACGCCTGGGCCTGGACAGCCGTGCTTTGCTCCAGGAGGCCGGGATCTCGCCAGATCTTCTTCGCATTGAAATGGCAAGGGTGAGCAGTGATCAGTTCAGCAAGCTGATGCAGGTAATCTGGCAGCGCACCGGCGATGAGTTTATGGGCATGGGGCCACGCCGTGCCCGCTCCGGAACGTTCGCCACCATGTGTGCGTTGGTGGTCGGTTGCCAGACGCTGGAAGAGGTATATCAACAGGCCTTCCGGTTCTCTCGGCTGTTCGAACCGATGGTGTCCATGGAGCTTGAAATCTTCGGTGACCGTGCGCGCCTGGTCACGCGAATTGAAGGCAGCATCCACGACCCGGACTATTTTCTGCGCGAGAGCATTCTGGTGATCTGGCACCGGCTCGGCAGCTGGCTTATTGGCCAGCCCGTGGAACTGGAGAAAGCTGAGTTCGATTACCCGAGGCCAGACCACGGGGACGAATACCGGCACATTTTTCATTGTCCGCTGGCGTTCGAGTCCGACAGTACGGCATTGACCTTCAGCAAACGTTTCCTCTCAGCCCCGGTGATTCGGGACAAGCCGGAAATGCGACAATTCCTGAAAACCTCCCCGGCAGATCTGCTGTCACGACCGGATGAGAGCAACACCTGGACCGGTCGCATTCGGGGCCTGATTGGCCGTGATTTCTCCAAACCCATGCCGGATTTCGACTGGATAGCGCAAGAGCTGCACACCAGCCCGCAGACCCTCAGGCGCCGCCTGAAGCAGGAGAACACGTCGTTTCAGGAGATCAAGGATCTATTGCGGCGGGATATGGCCATCTACTATCTGGCCCATCCGGAGATGCCCATCAACGATATTGCCGAACGGGTAGGCTTTACCGAACCATCCACCTTCCATCGGGCCTTCAAGAAGTGGACGGGGGTCACCCCGGGCGCCTGGCGGGAAGGCGAACGGGGCGATCTGGTCTGAACACCCGGCCTTACGAACTTCCCTGCTGCAGGTTCCGGATCAAGCGCCCCAGAGTACGGGCAATGTCCCGGGCCTGATCGCGATTCTCCGCCAACTGGAAAAGCCTGGAGCCGTCCCGCGGATCATAAACCCAGCAGGCTCCGACCACCGGTTCACAATCCCAACGCAACTGAGGATTAACACCGAATACCGACAGAGACAGGGTTCTGCGAACGGTGGTGCCATCGGGATTGCGCTCGATGTCCTGAATACTGATATTGCCATCGTCCAGAGCCACCTGGTACTGGCGATCTGCTGGCCTGTCCAGGCGCACCACCGTTTTGTCACGCCGCCAGCCAGCGGTCTCAAGCAGAGTATTCAGATGGATGACCAGAGCCTCCCTGTCCGAGCCTGCCAGATACAGCTGGCGCAGCGTCTTCACATCCTGTTCATTCGCCGGCTCAATCACGGCCACGGGCTCGTTGGCATTGGCCTGCCCTTCGGCCAGAGCGCGAACACTGGCACGGCTGGCCTTCTCTATGTCGGTAATCAGCTTCAGGCTTTGCTGGTAATGCGTGCCCTCTGCCCCGGCCCGGGTAATGTATTGCTCCAGTGCTGAACGTGCCTCATTCAGATGATTGGCCTGCAACATGGCCCGGCCGCGATAGTAGTAATACTCGGCGGGCTTCTCTCCCTCCATGGCCTGAAGGCGGTTCAGGTACTCCCCTGCCTCACTCCAGTTCTCTGCTGCAACGGCTTCTTCAGTCGCCAGCATCAAGCGGCGAATCTCGTGTTCCGGAGCCAATGCCTGGGCGAACCCCGCCTGCAGGGCAAGAACAGAAGACAACACCAGGCCCGCAAATACCCTGTGACCAGGCAAACGCCTTTTTTTCATGGATGACAACATACCGCTACTCCTGTTGGTCCTCTGCACGGGCTTCCCCGGCGTCCGTAGGCTCCCTGTCGATGGCGGGCGTATCTCCCGGCTCATCGGCGTCTTCAGAATCGACCTCGGCGTGATCCACTATCGACTTGGGCAACTCTTTTTTAACCCTGACCCCCAGCTCCACAAACCGATTGGCCTGGGAAATCAGATTACCACGGCCCCGTGTCAGGGTATTCATGGCATTATCGTAGGTGCCCTGGGCCGTGTGTAACTGGCTTCCCAGCTTTTCCATAGCCTCGACAAACACCCGCAGCTTGTCGTAGACCGCGCCGGCGCGATCGGCAATGCGGCGGGCATTCTGGCTCTGGCGTTCATAACGCCAGATATTCTCAATGGTTCTCAGTGTCGCCAGCAGGGTGGTAGGCGTCACCACAATAATCTTCCGCTCAAATGCTTCTGCGAAGAGATTCTCGTCCTGCTGGAATGCTGCCACAAATGCCGGCTCAATGGGCATGAACAGCAGCACGAAATCGGGAGAATGCAGCCCGTTAAGCTGACTGTAATCTTTCTCGCTCAATGCACGGATGTGATTGCGAACCGCCTCAACATGCTGCTTCAGCGCCGCAGCGCGTTCTTCCTCCTGATCTGCGGTCACCCACTGCTGATAGGCCACCAACGATACTTTGGAATCAATCACCAGATTTCGCTGGTCCGGCAAATGCACGATGACATCGGGCCTCAACAACTGATTATCTTCGTCCCGGTAACTCCCCTGGGTTTCGTACTCGACCCCTTTGCGCAGGCCCGACCGTTCCAGCACCCGCTCCAGGATCAACTCACCCCAGTTGCCCTGAATTTTCTTGTCACCTTTGAGAGCGCGGGTCAGATTGGCGGCTTCTTCGGTAATTTGCCGGTTCAGCTCCTGCAACGATTTTATTTCGCTGCGAAGCGCCTGACGATCCCGGGTTTCCGTGGTGTAGACATCCTCAACCCGTTTGCGGAAATCCTGCAACTGGTCGCGGAAGGGGTTAAGCAAGGAGTCCAGGCTGGTTTTGGATTGCTGGCTGAAGCGCTCACTTTTCTGATCGAAAATCCGGTTCGCCAGGTTCTCGAATTCCTGTTTCAGTGCATCTCGATTCTTTTCCAGCAACTCCAGTTTTTCCGAGGCACTACGGCGCTCTTTATCCAGAGTGACCTGCTGCTCGCGTAACTCGACCTTCAACTGGCCTAGCTCTTCTGAGAGCGTTTCAGCCCGCTGCTGGTATTGATTGCTCTCACTTGCCAGTTGCGCAAGCCGGTCCTGTTTTGCTGTCAACTCCGAGTCCAGAGCCGCCAATCGGTTTTCCAGGGCAGCAGACTGTTGTCGCCAGTGTTCGATGCTCTGCTCCAGCTGCCCGGAGCGGGCTTTCTGCTCCTCGAGTGCCGTCCGCAGGTGTTCAACTTCCTGTTCATGCAAGGCCTGCACCTGCTCGCTATCTCTCAGTTGCCTGTCCCGGGCGTCCAGTTCCTCGCGCAAGGCAGACTCGGTGGCTTTATCCTGACGCCGACGCCACAGCAGCCAGATCATGCCCGCCAGACACAAGGCGGCACTCGCCACCAGAGCAAGGAACCAGCCTGCCAGCCATTCCGGACGTTCAGCCATGGTGAGGGTAAGCGCATCTAGCACCAGCATGTTCTCCTTGGTCTTCGTTGGTCAGTTCAGGGCATGGCCCCGGGATCAAAGCCTGACAGTCTACCGCAATGCTCACCCTTTTTTCTTGTTGGCGGAACGGTGCCACCAGGCCGGCCTCGACTGTTTGGCATTTATCAACATTGCGTCAATCCACCTATGGACGCAGAGCGTAAATTGCTCTACAACGGTTAAAAAGCACCCAACCGGAGTGCTAAAGCCGTAAACGGAAAGCTGACTGGCAGGTCGGAGCATGTTCAAGGAATTGTGGAGAAAATTCGGGTCCGATTTCCTGCAGGCTACCTGTGTGGAAGACGAAGAGACATTGTCTTCGGAAAATCAGCGCTCGGCGGAAAAGCATGTGCGGGTTTTGCCTCACATCACCCATACGGGCGAGTTTCACCTTGAGCGACTGACCCAGTTGCTGAAAAGCCGTTATGGAAAGAGCTTCACGGTGCCGACAGACACCACCTCCAGCGACCGTGCGCTCAAAGAAGTCATTTCCTTTGCTGCGCGCATTCAGGACCAGGATATTCAGCGGGAGCTGCTACTGTTCTACCTGAATTGTTCCCCGGTCATCCAGGAGTACCTGAGATCCGAGACGCCGCTGGGCCAGGGGCCTTTCCTGGGCCGGTAAAGATGCGCCTTAACCATCTGTAAAGTCACCACACAGGTACGTTGTAGTATACTCTCCCGCCTGATTGACAACACATCCAATGGCTGAGGCATCCATTGCCAATAATTCTCACGGCCGGTTCAGGGGATATTCATGGGGTCCAGTGTTTCGCAAACCCGCTCATTGTTCGCAGTTGCCTTAACAGGGCTGGCAGTCGCACTTTCTGGTTGCGCTTCCGATCGTTATTTCATGGTACCGAAAGAGAATATTGAAGAGGTGCGAGCCTCGGTCCAAAGCCAGCGTGCGACCCTTGTTACCATGGAGCAGAATGCCGGTGTAAGGCACGAAAAGCTCCTGCAGCAGAATCAGGATTCTACCCAGACCATTCTTCAGGCCATTGCCACTCAGGTTGAAAAGCCATCGTGCCCACCACCAAAGGCAGCACCTACCTGCCCCGCTTCCCGCGAAGATAAAGGCCGGGCGGATCGCCTCAAAGGCAAAGTCGTTGTCGGTGAGGTCGAAAAGTTTTTCCTGGCTGGCCCCGACCATGTCTATACCGCCCGAATCGACAGTGGCGCGGAAACCTCTTCCATACACGCCCGTAACGTCCAGCGTTTTGAACGGGATGGCAGCAACTGGGTACGCTTTGAAGTGCCCGTTCCCGGTACTGAGGATGCCGAGTGGGTAGCCATGGAGAAAGAAATCTCCAGGCGCGTGAAGATTATCCAGTCCAGTGCCGATGAGTCAGAGCGACGGGTCGTGGTGGAGCTTCAGTTTGCCATCGGCGACCACCAGCAGGTAGCTGAGTTTACGTTGGCCGACCGGACAAATCTGACTTACGAAGTCCTGATTGGCCGCAACGTATTGCGAGACGTCATGTTGATCGATGTCGGCAAGGAATTCGCAACAGAGCTGCCCGAATCCTACCTTGAACAAGCGGCAAACGGAGAGGAAGAATGACGGTACGCTCCCGGGTCCCGTTTTACGTGTTTGTCTTCCTGTTGATTGCGGCAGGGATAGCGATCGCCACCTGGCGCCATCTGGAACTGGGTATTCCGTGGATGACCGGTGAACAACGTCCGGTCTGGATGATTGAGGCGCGAGTCGATTTTGAGGGCCAGAACAGCCCGGCTGAAGTGAGCCTGCACATCCCGGAGCAACCGCCCGGCTTCCGTATCCTGACGGAGCAGGCCGCCTCGCCCGGCTACGGCTTCTCAATTCTGGATAGCAACAGCGGGCGCAGAGCCCAGTGGACAAAACGAGACGTCGCCGGTCCTCAGACTCTCTATTTCAAAGCACAGTTTGTGCCCGATGAAGACGTGATCCACACTCCGCCAGTGCGTAAACCCCGGGCATTGACGGTTTTCTGGGAGGAGCCCCAGGCCACCGCCGTAAGAGAGCTCCTGACCCAGGCTTCCGAGCGATCCAGTTCCCCGGAGAGCATGACCCGCGAGCTGATCCGCCTGATGCAGCCAGACAACCGCACCCAGAACACAACACTACTGGTATCCGACGACAACTATCTGCAACTGTTGGTAAAGATGCTGAACCACGCTGGCATCGCTGCGCGCACCGCAGATGCCCTGAAGCTTGAGGATGCCCGCCGTCGCCAGCAGCTGGTGCCATTTCTGCAGATATACAACGGCAAGCGCTGGCTTACCTTCGACCCGCGCACCGCAGAACAAGGTGTACCGGAAAACCTGTTGCTCTGGCGACAGGGGGCTGATTCCCTCCTCGACGTGGTGGGTGGCGACGACTCCCAGGTAAGTTTTTCCATGCTGCGGCAGACTGTACCGGCGCTGCAACTGGCAACGCTTGAGTCCAATGCCAATGGGCTTAGTGTGCTCGGTTTCTACCAGCTACCCATTGAAGAACAGAGCATGTTCCGAATGCTGCTGTTGCTCCCCATCGGCGCCCTGATTGTTGCCTTCATGCGGATTGTCATTGGCATCCGGACATCGGGCACCTTCATGCCGGTCCTGATTGCCGTGGCCTTTGTACAGACCACTCTGGTGCCAGGGCTGATCGCATTTCTGTCCGTTGTAGCCATTGGCCTGCTGTTGCGCGGCTATCTTTCCAGCCTGAACCTGCTGCTGGTATCACGCATATCGGCGTTGATCATTCTGGTGATCTTCATCACCGCAGGGCTCAGCATCATTGGCTACCAGATGGGCTTTAACACCGGCATGACCGTCACCTTCTTCCCCATGGTGATCATCGCCTGGACCATCGAACGTATGTCCATTCTCTGGGAAGAGGAAGGCGCCCGCGAAGTGCTTGTGCAGGGGTCAGGCAGTCTGTTTGTGGCCATCTGCGCCTACCTGGCCATGAGTACACCGCTGGCTGGCCACCTCACCTTCAACTTCCCGGAGTTACATCTGGTTATTCTCGGGCTGATCCTGCTGATGGGTCAGTACACCGGCTACAAGCTCAGCGAGCTCAAGCGGTTTACCCCGATGAAGGCCTACGACTGATATGGACTGGATCTCTCCACGCAGGCTGAAAAATCTCGGGATGCTGAACATGAACCGGCGCAATGTAGATTACATTGCCCGGTACAATGATCGCACCTCCTACCCGCTGGTGGACAACAAGCTGAAAACCAAGCTGGCGGTCAGCGAATACGGCGTAAAAACCCCCAAGCTGCTGCAGGTGGTTCGCCAGCAACACGAAATCTCCCATTTTCGGGAAATGGCAGAGGATCTGGCCGGTTTCGCCATCAAGCCAGCAAAAGGCTCTGGCGGCAAGGGCATTACCGTGATTACCGGGCGAGACGGCGACGACTTTATCAAGGCCTCCAGCGCCCGCATTTCCGTCGCCATGCTGGAGCGTCACCTCACCAACATTCTGGCTGGCCTGTATTCCCTTGCCGGTACCCCGGATGTTGCCATTGTTGAAAATCTGGTTCAGTCCTCCCCGGCACTCGCCAAGTACTCCTTCCAGGGCGTACCCGACATCCGGATCGTGGTGTTTCAGGGATATCCCGTCATGGCTATGCTCCGGCTGGCAACCACCGCGTCCGACGGTAAAGCCAACCTGCACCAGGGGGCTGTTGGCGTCGGGCTGGATATCGGCTCTGGCCAGAGCCTGAACGCAGTTCAGTTCAATCGGCCGATTACCCTGCACCCGGACACCGGACTGGCTCTGGAGAATATCCAGATTGAAGACTGGGAAAACATGCTGGAAATGGCAGCCCGATGCTATGAGGCCACCGGCCTGGGATATATGGGCGTAGACCTGGTGGTGGACGCCAACGAAGGCCCTCTTCTGCTCGAACTGAACGCCCGGCCCGGACTGGCCATTCAGATGGCCAACGGCTGCGGCCTGTTACCCAGGCTCAACGCGATCGAGAGCCTCAAGCGCCCGCATTTCAGCCCCAGAGAGCGAGCGCTGTTTGCCATGGAAAGCTTTGCCCGGCGCTGACAATCAGTGTTTGGGCATAAAAAAACCGGAGCTGATGTAGCTCCGGTTTTTTGTTCAGACCCGCTGATCAGGAGGCCAGCTCACCCCTTTGCAGGAGCAACTTCCTCTCATGGGTCAGGCCTTTCAACAAGCCCCAGGTCATCAGTAGAAGTATTGCCGTGAAGGGCAACCCGGCACTGATGGCCACGGCCTGGATCGCGCCCAGAGCGTCTTCGCCACCGCCGAAGATCAACGCCGCCGCAATGGCACCTTCCATGACCACCCAGAATACACGCTGAGCCGTCGGGGCATCGGTTTTGCCGCCAGCAGTGATGCTGTCGATCACCAGCGAGCCGGAATCCGACGAGGTTACGAAGAACACCAGCACCAGGATAATACCGACGAACGAGACAATGCCGGTCCAGGGCAGCTGCTCAAACATCTGGAAGGTCGCCAGAGAAACCTCGGTCAGCCCTTTGTCTGCGAGCACACCAACGCCTTGCTGGATCTGTTCCAGTGCCGTGCCACCGAAACCACTCATCCATACGGTGGTGATCAAGGTCGGGATAATCAGAACCGCAGTGACAAACTCACGTACTGTCCGGCCTTTTGAAACCCGCGCGATAAACATACCTACGAACGGTGACCAGGAAATCCACCAGGCCCAGTAGAATACAGTCCAGCCCTGGAACCACGCCTCGTCTTCACGACCAAACGGATTACTCAGCGGCACAATGTTGGCCACGTAGGTGGAAGAGGTTACCCAGATGGTCTCCAGAATGGTCATGGTTGGACCGGCGAAGATCACGAAGAACAACACGATGCCCGCAGTCGCCATGTTGATGTTACTGAGCACCTTCACGCCGCCGTCCAGGCCACGCAGCACGGAAATGAGCGCCAAGGCCGTAACGCCAACAATGATAGCCATCTGCACATTGGTGCCAGAACCTACCTGAAACAGGTAATCCAGGCCGGAGGCAGCCTGCTGGGCACCAAAGCCAAGTGACGTGGCCAGACCAAAGATGGTGGCCACAACCGCGAGGACATCAATGATGTGTCCCGGCCAGCCCCACACCTTGTCTTTCAGCAGTGGGAAAAACGCGGAACGGATGGTCAGTGGCATGTTCTTGTTGAACGCAAAGAACGCCAGAGACAGGGCCACGATGGCGTAGATTGCCCAGGGGTGCAGCCCCCAGTGATAAAGGGTTGCTCCCATCGCCAGATCACGCGCTTCGGGAGAGTTGGCAGCCACGTTGAAGGGGGTTTCGTACCAGCCTGTATAGTAGGCCACCGGCTCGGCCACGGCCCAGAACATCAGGCCGATCCCCATTCCGGCTGCGAACAGCATGGCAAACCAGGACATGGTTGAGAATTCGGGCGTTGCATCCTGTCCGCCCAGCCGGATCTTGCCCACCGGCATGAAGATCAGCGCAAGGCTGACAACCACGAAAATGTTGGCGCTGAGCAGGAAGAACCAGTCAAAACTGGCAATAATGTCCCACTTGGCCCCATCAAGAGTCTCCTTCGCCGCTGCCGGAAACATCAGGGTTCCGATAACGAACAGAACCACAATGATGGCCGCTACCGGGAAAACCCAGTTATGAAGATCCAGGCCGAACGGATTGATATTATCCTGGCCTGCGACGTAATCCGTCTGATATTCGTCTTTCACTACCTCGCCCACGTTGGCGCCTCCTGGTCTGGTGTGATCACTGAATATGCTGAGTGAATGGATAACGCAATGAACAATCATTCATACGTTACAAGCCGGTCATTTTATTACTTTGAACTCAAAACATCAAAAGCAAGAAAAATGCCTTTTTTATCTACATCAGCATAGCCCAGATTTTGCAGAGGCAAAGATTGTTCCCTGAAACAGGTCTACTACCCGGACAGGTGACGTAGTTATACTGCAAGGTTTCTCCGGCACCCGCCCGACAGCAATCAGAGGTATTCATGGAAAAAACCACCACCTTCCCTTTGCGCTATTCTGCTTATGTCCTCAGCATCGCCGGGCTGCTGGTGTCGTTACCGGTAACGCTTTGGCTTGGAGCAGGCTATCTGTTTCCGGTGATTTTTGGTGCGCTCACAGCCCTCGGCACCTGGGATTTACTGCAGCGAAAGCATACTGTTAGCCGAAACTATCCCATCATGGCCAACTTCCGGTATCTGTTTGAGTCCATCGGCCCGGAGATCAGGCAGTACTTTATCCAGTCCGATACGGAGGAGCGGCCCTTCTCGCGGGAACAGCGCACTATTATCTACCAGCGGGCGAAGAACGTGCTCGACAAGCGACCATTCGGCTCACAGTTAGGCATGTACGAGGAGGGCTTTGAATGGATGAACCACTCGCTCACCCCAACCCGACTCGACAGCAGTAACTTCAGGATTCTGATCGGCAAAAACTGCGAGAAACCTTACAGTGCCAGCGTTTTCAATATCTCCGCCATGAGCTTTGGCTCACTCTCCGCCAACGCCATTCTCAGCCTGAACACCGGTGCAAAGAAGGGCGGCTTCTACCACGATACGGGGGAAGGATCGATCTCCCGCTACCATCGGGAACCCGGTGGAGATCTGGTCTGGGAAATCGGTTCCGGCTATTTCGGTTGCCGGCATCCCGACGGCTCCTTCAATGCCGAGATGTTCGAAAGGAATGCCACTCTGGACCAGGTCAAAATGATAGAGGTCAAACTATCTCAAGGGGCAAAACCAGGCCACGGTGGCATTTTGCCTGGAGCAAAAGTGACCCCCGAAATTGCCGAAGCCCGAGGCGTTCAGGTTGGCGAAGATTGCATCTCCCCCGCCAGCCATTCCGCCTTTTCCACCCCCATTGAACTGCTGGAATTCCTCGAACAGCTGCGAAGCCTCTCCGGCGGCAAACCGGTCGGCTTCAAGCTCGCCATTGGCCACCCCTGGGAATGGTTCGCCATCGTTAAGGCCATGCTGAAGACAGGCAAAAAGCCCGATTTCATCGTGGTTGATGGCGGCGAAGGCGGCACCGGTGCGGCGCCACTGGAGTTCATCAATCGCCTTGGCATGCCGATGACAGAGGCTCTGCTTCTGGTTCATAACACACTGGTGGGCACTCACCTGCGCGAAGACATCGCCATTGGCGCCGCAGGCAAGATTACGTCCGCGTTCAATATTGCCCGCACCCTTGCTCTGGGAGCGGACTGGTGTAATTCCGCCAGGGGCTACATGTTTTCCCTGGGCTGCATCCAGGCATTGAATTGTCATACCGGCCGCTGTCCCAGCGGGGTCGCAACACAGGATCCGCGTCGTGGCAATAAACTGGACGTCCCCTTGAAAAGCGAGCGGGTATTCAACTTCCATAAGAACACCCTGGATGCCCTCCAGAATCTGCTTGAGGCCTCGGGGCTCCGGCATCCCTCTGAGCTTGGCCCGGAGCACATCGTCCGTCGCGTCTCCAAAACCGAAGTGCATAGCTATCTGGACCTGTTTCCGTTCCTCGAACCGGGAGCACTGCTTGAGGGCAAAACTGGCCTGAGGGTCTTCGACAAGTACTGGGAAAGCGCTCAACCGGATACCTTCGAACCGCCGGAATTCATCCTGGCACTGCGGGAGACCAAGTTACGTTGATTTCGAGAGAAATTCGCCAGCCCGGTGTTTATTTTTAGACTGGGCTGGTGTAGACTTCGCTCCCGCTAAGCCACTGAGATAAACCTTGTTTCTCGGCAGCTTGCAGTTTACGGGGCGTAGCGCAGCTTGGTAGCGCACTTGCATGGGGTGCAAGGGGTCGTAGGTTCAAATCCTACCGTCCCGACCAGAATTCCCCGAAAAGGCAGACACTTAAAAGGCGTCTGCCTTTTTTCGTTTTGGGCCAACCAAAATACAACCAATAGAAAACCAAAACCCCCTACTCTGCAGCAACCTCTACCCACCGAATTTCATCGTGTCCTGAGTCATAGTTGCTGGTCATTTTTGCACTGGCATGGCCAGCCAGTTGTTGCGGGTCTACTCCCTTGTCCCGATAGTTCTTGATGCCCAGCGCCCGGATCTCGTGGAACGTTGGCAGCTCACTTTCCGGTACGCCGTCGAACAAGCCGGATTCGTCCCGAGCTTCAGCGAATGCCCTGGTAATCATCTGAGGGCGAACCTGTGTCCAGTGATCCATGCCCTCCCGATCTTTCACTTTACGCTCAGGCCTGCGATGCACCAGGTACGGACTGGCCAGATCGTCACGGCACCGCCGGATAACCTTCTTCAGCTTCGGACCAATGCTGATGGCCAAATAGCCGGTGTCGTACTTCTCCGTTTTCTCCTGCACCACGTACAGCTTTTCGTCACGGATATTGTCGAACTTCATCCGCGACACATCACCCCGGCGCTGCAGCGTAATAAGAGCAAGATCCATGGCGTTCTGAGCCCATGCCGGGCAAAGCGCGTGGATGGTGTCGTACTGCGCCTGGGTGAGACGCCGGCGGGCTTTCTTTTCTCTGCGCTTCAGCGTGGCCTCGGCTGGATTATCGGACCGGAGCCCCCTGCTCACTGCCACCCTGAACAGGCCAACAGCCACCTGCCGAATCTGGTTCGCGGATCGCGGCGAATACTTTTCCAGTAGCTCGGCGATGTCCTGAACGCTCACGTCCTCGACCGCCACATCGCCCATGGCAGCTTCCAGCTTTCGAGCCTGGACCCGGTACATTTCCAGAGTGCTCGGCTTGTATTCCCGCTCCGGAGCGATGTTTTCAAAAAACCATTTGATGTGCTGGCTGATCGTCACGTTGCCCAACACCTTCGCCACCAGGTCATTCTCTGGCATCAGGTGCGCGTTCAGTTCCTTGGCAGCCGCGATGGCCTGGGCCTTATTGGACCCCATACCGTGGAACTTTCCGGTGACCGGGTGACGGTATTGGTATGACTTGCCACCGTTGTTCGGATACAGATTCGGTGGTAAAGCTCTGTTCTTCGGTCTGCGAGGCCGTGGACTCATGCTGCCAGCACCCTATTCACCAGCGGGTTATTCGATACCTTGAGTCTGTCCAGATCCACATAGTAGATGGTTCCGATACGCTGACCGGGAAGCTCGCCTTCGTCGATGCACTTTTTCAGCGTCTTCATGTCCGGCTCACTCCCCTTCTCAAAGTACCGAGTCCGGAACTGTGTTGCTTTCATGAGTTTCACCGCTCACCTCCCTTGCTGTGCGGCTGGGTGTAGACAAGCGAATGAGACTCAAACGGAGACGGCGTTGCAGCCATCGGGTAGATTTTCGCCGGGTGACCGGCGTTAAGATTATTCAGCCCACTGGACGGGATAAAGCCCACTGGCTCCGGCTCTGAATGCTCAAGAGTTGCCGAGATCTGATCCGCATCCGAGCCACCCTCAGCGCCTGCGGCGAAGAATTCAGGCTCTTGCAGAACAGCCGCGTCAGCAGTTCGGGCTGCCCGGGCAAGCACCCTGGCCAACTCGTCCGGCCGGAAATCCGCCAGTGGCCGGTTCAACTCCCTGTTAAACAGCCTGCGGAAGTACGCCATATCGAGACCATAACGGTTCTTGCCCTGTTCGTCTGGAACACTGTTGCGCGATTGGGCAGCGAGATATTCCTTAACCAGCTCGACAACCGGGCGCCCGGCTTCTTCTTCCGGGACACCCAAAAGCTCAGTTACTGTCGCAATATCGCTGATGGCACGGGATGAAATCGCGGCATAATCGGTGCCATCTGGAAGCCATGTAGTCCGCCCATGCTCATCCACAGCAGCCAGCTTCTGGCCATTACGCACCAGCACCCCGCAAACATCGCCGCCCAGCTGGCGGACTTTGGATTCTGCGATTGGTTTTAGTTCGATGTTCACCCTTTCATCCTCCGCACAGTCTCTGCCTTCCGAGCCTTTAGCCCTTCGGGTGTAATCATCCAGTAATGATTGCGCTGCAGTTCAATCAGGCCCAGCTCCTGAGCTTTATCCAGAGCCTTGCGCAGCCGATCGGGACGCCATGAGGTCTTTGGCCGCTTGTCGGGATCCTCGAAAACGCTGTGGTATACCTGCAGCAGATCCTGCCAACCCTGAGGCAGATCAATCCCGCGGTAGTTCTCAAACAGGCGTAAGAGTGTGTAAACGTCCTTCGGGAGCAACTTGGCAAACATTTCGGCCTGCTCGTCGCTGCGCTCGCTGATAAACATTGGTCTGGTCACAGCAGTCTCTCCTGTATTGCAGATCGAG
Source organism: Marinobacter nauticus (assembly GCF_003634635.1). GTDB lineage: Bacteria > Pseudomonadota > Gammaproteobacteria > Pseudomonadales > Oleiphilaceae > Marinobacter > Marinobacter nauticus. The sequence goes on from NZ_RBJB01000002.1 coordinate 1,040,159, forward strand.
GCTCTGGCCGATTGGTCACGTCCACTAGGTGAACGAAAGGCTCTGGCTCGTGGCTATTGCATATTTCCGTGGCGAAGACTTCCTGGCCGTGCAGATCGCACTGGCCGTAACTGGTTCGCCCATGGGTTTCACCCCACCGGTTGGTAAACGGACAATGCTTGTCATCGTCATGCCCTACCGGGCTGTAGTGTTCGCAGCTGATGCAGGCCCTGGGCATTTGGAGCTGAGGTTCAGTCATTTCTTCCACCATGTGCACCGGTCCCAATATCCCGCCCGCTCTCGCAGTTCCGAGATAAAGCGGCCCTCCAGAGCAGTGTCTTTCACGCCGTGTTCGTGAGCGATTGCCACCAGGTCAAGCATGCAGTCGGCCGCCTCATCCATTTTTTTCACTGCCTTTTTCACGGCCCTTTCCTTTTGCTTCTGCGTCATGCTCATGCAGCCTGCTCCTCATAACCCCGGTAACACTCGGCGTCTGCCGGCTTATCAAATGGGCAGTTGCACTCCGGGTAGTTGCAGGCCCGGCTGGCGGGCTTCTTCAGATCTGCGTATACCAGGTCAAGCAAATACTCTGTCTGATCGTCATACCCCTGCCTGCTGGCGGCCTTGGCAATGCTGTGTCGCTCTGAGCTGGTGAGCTCCATGCGGTAGGTCTGCATGTCCAGCTCCTTTTCCCGCTCCCGCTGACGGCGTTTTCGTTCGGCTGGGGTCATGGCCATCACGCATCCCCCAACACGTTCAGCGCCTTTCGGCCCGCCTTCATCAGGGCCTTCCGGTGGCTAATCTTTTGAATACCGTTGGCGTTCATGTAGTGCAGGGTCTCAGCCACGGTTGCCAGAGTGCTCACCGGGCTGGTGGTAGCGCTGAGCATCAATGATGTCTCGCAATCGCTGGCGGAACTTCCGATTACGTATTGGGGGCCTTTGCTCATGATTCTGTCTCCGGTTCTTTCAGGTGCTCCAACCACACATCCCATTCCTCTGGCTGCAACCAGGTGCCATCTGTCAGCACGGCGCACCCACTGGAATGGATGTAGGCCAGCCCTGCCCTCTCAATCAGTTCGATGATTTCTTCTGGCGACTTCATGCCGCTAATGCCTCTCTCGAAATGCTGTATGCAGTCACTCCTTCCCCGAACAGATCTTTGCCGCACGGGACAAGGACGCCTTTCTTAACCAGGGCCCGAAGCGTTAATTGGTTCACCTGGGTGCCATCGACCATGTAGGCCTTACCGCTGGCATCAACATTGATGCTCTGCCCGGTCTCCTGCATGTGCTGTAAAACTTTGATCTGGGGGGGGGGTATAGCCGTTCATCACGCCACCTCGCCCACGTATGCTTCCTGAATGGCTTTGAAGGCCTGCAGGTCTTCCGGCTTCTGGATGGCAAACCGAGCCCCGCGCCATGCAAGGAACACCTCGTCTGCCTCAATCACCAGGCTGCTGCCATTCGGGATCTCATGCTGAAGCCGGCGGGCCATTTCCCAGGAATTGAGTTGGGCAGGAGTTGCGACACTTTCTGCTTTCCGTGACGTGTCACGAATGCCCTGCTCCCAGTCCGACACAACGGTTACCTTTTCGTCGGCTGGATCTTCAGTGGCAGCGGGATCAGGTGCCGCATCTTTCTTGCCCAGGTCACTGGCACCTTCCAGCCGCTCGCGGCCCTTTTGGGTCAACGCCCAGTAACCATTTGAGCGTTTGTGAATCAGCCCAGCACTCCGCATGTTGCCCAGAAAGCCCGATGCAAAAGCTCTGTCCGACCAATCCGGGAAGGCTTCCATCAGTGCCTTAGTTGAGCGCTCGGCTTCTTTGAGCGCGCCGAGTACGTCCAGAACGTCAGCCATGGCTTGAGTCCTCCGTGGATTCACGTTCGATCTGTTGCAGCAGCTCGTTGGAATTCCGAACGGCTGCCTGGTAAGTGTTCAGGGGTGCCGCCGCCATCATGGCCAGCCCGGTCAGGTCTTTGAGCACCTGGTAAAGCTCGTCTGCGTACCGGACCTTGGCGGTTTCAGCCCGCAGCGGGATAACGCACCCACCTGCCCGATCAGCGCAGAAGTCAGCCGGGGTTTTACCGATAAACGCACCGGCCACCCGCCCTTCATGTATCCATGCCCATGCATCAGCCACGGCGCTTACCCTCCCGCTTCTTCAGGTGGACTTCCTCCCGGTCGATGGTCACCGACTTCGGCGCAATGATTCCCATGCGGGCTGTGTTGCCGCTGTTGTGGATCATCACCACCTTGATTTCTGGTCCACCTTCCGGGGTGATCACCAGAGCTTCGCCGTCCTTCCTGGTAACTACCAACATGCCGATCTCCTTATGCCGCGCCCGGGCCCGGCTGATTGATTTGCCGAAGCCGCACAGGCAGACGGACCACGTTCTTTTCCCTGGGCACGACCTTGTAGGTGCGATTGGCGCCCAGGCGAATCTCACAGCCCAGCTCGGTTGCCAACTGGCGGAGTGCAGGATCCAGCTTTGCCAGGGTCAGGTTTTCCGGAAATTCCACAGTTACAGCTGCCATGCTCTGCTCCTTATGCGTAGATGCCGCGAATAGCCGTGCGGCCGATGGTGTTCTGGGTAACGGGAGGACGACCGCCACTGATCGGCGTGGGCCGGCTGCGCATCGCGGGCAGCATGGCGAAGGCTATCAACGCCCAGGCAAGCATTCGGGCCCGGAACAGGCCCTGCATCCAGCCTTGGGAAATCAGGTCTACCCTGCTGTGCGCGTGAAACTGGTCTTTGGCCTCGTCGAGGTGCCAGTTAACGGTGTCTGGTGAGATATCGAGCTCGCGCGCAATCTCTTTGGCGCTCATGCCCCGGGCCGCCAGCATGACGACTTCGGCCCGGCGAGGTGGAAGCAGTGACTCATCCGCCAGCTCAACGATCATTCGGGGGTAATGCGGTTTCTGTCTGCGGCCCATGGTGTTGTCTCCCTGATCAACGTTCACGGGAAAAATATACGTTCACGTATATATTCGAGTCAATACGTATGCGTATATCTTTTTGAAGTTTTCGAGCAGGCGCGAAATAGGCTATGGTTCCGCCCTCACGAAACAGGGAGACCGTCACATTGAAAGCAGTAGTGAATACCCTCCTAGCCCTGGTGCTGATCGTCAACGCCGGCACTGCACAGGCAGAGCTCGTCAAGAAATCGAAATCAGGCATCTGCCACCCACCCGCCAGCTCCCACTACGAACGCACAAAGAACTACCAGGCTTTCGATTCTGTTCACGCCTGCATCCAGTCAGGCGGGCGCCTGCCAAAGAACATGAGCAGCTTTCGGCCGATAGCCAAGGCGGAAGTGTCCGCCAGACCTGCCACCAGCAGTGGTTATGAGAGAAGCAAGTTCGGGCATGGATGGGATGATGCTGATGGAGATTGCCAGAACAGCCGCGCTGAAGCGCTGATCACTGCTTCAACGACGACCGTGAGGTTTGCGGACGAACGCCGCTGCAGAGTGGTTACCGGGCGCTGGATAAGCATGTTTACAGGAAACGTGATACAGAACGCCGGCGATATCGATATCGACCATGTGGTGCCCCTGAAGTGGGCCTGGGATCACGGTGCCAGCTCCTGGACGAAGGAAAAGCGGGAGAAATTCGCAAACGATCCGGTAAACCTGATACCGGTAGAGGCCAGCCTGAACCGAAGCAAGGGCGCCCAGGGCCCAGAAGACTGGTTGCCGCCATCAGGTAAATGCCAGTATGTCAGCAGGTTTGTGAGAATTGTGCGAACCTATAACCTAGAGCCCTCTAAGGAGCAGTTCTACCGATATAAACAGCAGCTGGCATCGTTTTGTAGCTAATATTTGGTTGATAACCCATGAAGATTCTGAGCATCGCTGCGGCATTCGCAACAATAATGGTTTCCCAGGGGGCGCTATCACAAAGTCGCCTGCCAGATGCGCTTCATTGTGTAGGCGTGGAAAACGACATAGCCAGACTTGAGTGCTATGACTCGGCCTACGACAGTTTCAGGGCTGCTGAGACGGCGCAAGACAACTGGCAAATCGTAGCTAAAACCAATCCTCTCGATGACACTGTAACCACGGTATTTATCGTTGAATCATCTGGCGGCACGAGCCCCGTGTTCGGTGAGCACAGGTTGATCATCAGATGCCGCGGAAACGAGCTGAACATATGGATTGATTGGCATCAGTTCCTCTCAACTGAAAGTGCCAGCGATGTAACCTGGAGAGTTGGTAAGCAGAAAGCGCAATCAGGGAAATGGCCACACGGGGCGAGCTCATCATCACTGACGTTCTACCCCCATGATGAGCCGGAACTTGTGACTCAAATGATAGATTCTGATCAATTCGTAGCGCAAACGAAGGCGGCGACCGGGGAAACTCTTACAGCCATTTTCAACGTCAGGGGCTTGGAGCAAGCAGTCACGCCAATCAAAGACGATTGCTTGCAGGAGGAGGCTCTGACACGCCCGGATTACATGAACAAAGAGCTTTTTGAGGCGTTGAAAAGCATCAAACAAAGAGATGAATACCGGTCCAGGTCAGAAGTGGAGTAACCTGGCGGATTAATGAGATTAATACCAACACCAGAAGGCCCTACTTGAAATTCACGTCGATGAGGTGGACATACCCTGTTAGGACCCCATCGGTAAACCTATCGATCGTTCCGGTAAAACGGATGACGTCTCCTTGGGAGAGTATAAGCGCCTGATCGTCAGGAACTTCCTCGAGGTAATAATCGACTAGCGCCCTTCGATCACCGTCACTAAGCTCAACCCTATTACCCCGGTTGCCCTGCTCAACATCGATCACAGTTCCCAGCCAGGTCACTCGTTTGCCGACAAACTGAGATTTCTTGTCAGTCTCTTGGGCGGACGTGAGACCAGAAAGATAGATCTGATCCATCATCTGACCATAGGACAGGTCAATGTGTTCGGCCTGAAAGCCAGGGATCTGAAAGCTTTTGCTGAAAACGCCAGCCAGAGCACCAACAGCCAAGACGATCATGAAGATCATCTTCGGCTTACTGGACTTGAGCTCGTCCCACATTTCGCTGGATGATTCCTTCTTCACAGCCAATGCCGTCCTTGTGGTTTGTTAAAGCGCTCAATGCTGGCGGATTATTGCGGATAAGAAAAAGCCCGCTCTTTGGCGGGCACGATTACTCTGCAACTGGTTTTTGAACCGGCCTCAACTGTAGCGGAATGGTAATGCTATCAATGCCCGCATCGAGAAGAATTTCTCTCAACTTACTGACAATCAGAGGGTCGATAACATTGCTGAAGGTTACCACCTCTTCATGCTCTAACTCATTCAGTCTCTTGCTCGTGATCCCGTGATCCGCGCCCAAGTCAAAGCGGCCCGTTCCTGCAAGTTCAATTTCGATTATCACTTTGTCATCGGAATCAATGTCATCTTGACCCTCGGGAATGATCTTGACGAAAGCTGTCACAGTACAGTACAGAGAATTTGAATCGACTCCAAATCTCAAGTTGGTTTCGATTGACAGGTCTCCACCATTATTGTCTATGCGATCATAACTCGGTATGTCAAACCGAATACGATGAAAACGCATTTCCACCAAGTGGTAGTTGTAAGCACAAACCTCAATGCTCATGTGCACGCCCCTGACCCAGCGAATAATTGCCTTTCAGCCCCTGAAAAATCTCCTCAGACCAGCTTAATCCTGCAGTTCGTGGTTCGTTCGACGTACGAACGCTACTTGCATAGAGGCTCGCTTGATATACGTGCTTCCTAATCTGGTCATTAACGTTTTCAAGAAACTTCTGCTGTGGATCATCTTCAACATATTCAGCGATGGCCCTTGTTACAGCGTCATTGATCGAAATGTCTTGCTCAGCTGCCTTGAACGCAATTCGCTTATGCAAGTCTGCCCCGATTCTAACGTTGAATGACCCTTTGAACGGCTTGTTGGGCTCAACTCCAAGTTCGGAGCAGGTTTCTAAGTAGTCATCGACCGCTGCTTCAAACTCTTCTTGCAGTTCGGCCGGGGAGCAGGCTTCATAGGTGACCAAATCGTTGATATACATTAGCTGGCCATACATGCAATTGGTCTCTGTATCCCAGTCAACAGAACCGATTTGGCCTTTGTAATTTAGTACCTTTGAACTCATTTTAAGAGCCCCCTCTCCTTAAGGGATTTCACAACGGCGTCAATAGCGCCGGGCTTTACATCAGGGCTGGGATGGGGATTATGCAGGCTTATGATCATTCGATCGCCATCCGGAGCCTCTGGTAGAAAATATTTTACGCGCGAGCCACTACCTTGGAGCTCTTCAAAGCCCAATGACTCTAAATATTTCTGTAATTGTCGCCACTTGATATCCTTTGGCGTTGGCTTTCGCTTTAGCTTTTCAGCGAATCTATCCTGTTTGTTGCCCACAATTTTAGGTCCTGATTTCCCGAATGCAACTAGAATTTAGTTGCAAGCTTGTAACTCATCGCAATACTGACCACCAAAAGACTCTTCCGATCACTCGCACATTGGCCGCCATCTCTTCAGCAGTCACTTCTTCAACTGGATGTTCACTCGCATTCTGGCTCACGATCTTGATACCACCACCTGGTCGGCGGTGCAGATACTTCACCCGCAGCATGCCACCGTGGTCGATCGCGTAGATCTCGCCATCCTTAACTGTCTTATCGGCAGTGTTCACGCCAACACAAGTACCATCCGGCATGACCGGTTCCATGGAGTTACCGCGAACAAAGGCACAGGCCGCGGCTTCAGCTGGCACGCCGGCCCGGCTCAATGTGGACTTTGCGAAACGTAATTTGGCGCCGTGATTCTCTATCACCTGAGTGGCGCCACCTCCGGCAGCCAGCTCGACTTCCCTGAACAGAGGCAACTCTACTTCATCCTCATTCAATGGCGTGTTGCTGTCCCAGGCATCCATGTGGCCGAAGAACTCTAGCTCGTCCGCATTTTCCGGTCTCCGCTCTTCGGCGTTACCAGTCTGCTGTGACTTAGAAACATCAAGTTCTGCCCCCGGCTCGGGATAGCCCTCAATTTTAACTCGCGAGAGCAGCCAATCTGGCGCATGTAAGCCGCCGTCGGTTACTTCTTCAAACTCGTCTTCAGTAATGCCGAGCAGTGCCTCAATGCTTTGGCCAGCAGCCAGGCTTTCTCGAATACACTCAAAGAATGTCGCCTCCCATCGATATCGAGCGTCATAACGCTCAAGTTCTTGGCGGGCCTTCTTCGCATCTTTGTCCATCATTGGGCCCTCACCAAGGATCAGCCACAAACTACTGACTCCCATTGCATCGGATAAGGCTTCCAATGTTTCCGTTCGAGGGTTCTGGCTAATGCCTTTCAAGATGCGCGAGATCGTCGGCTGAGGGACTCCGGATGCCTGAGCAAGCTTGTATTGGGTAACACCGCAGTGCGTCATCGCTCGCTGCAGTCGATCTGAGTAGTTTTCTTTCATGCCCAAATCATACGCGCGCGTATAAGGTGCCGGTAGAAACATAAACGCATACCCTGTTGCGCAAACATATACGTTTGCGTATATTCGCAAGCATGACTAACACAACCTGCGAAAAAATCAGAAAGCTCGAAGCCAAAGGCTTATCGATTACCGAGATAAGCAGGCTCTCTGGTGTTCCTCAGCCCACTGTCTGGAGGATTGCCAGAAAGAAGCATGCTCACCCGCTCGAATGCACAGCTCGGAAAATTGATGACCTATACCGCCGAGAGTTTCATTTAGGACAGCCGCCAATCAATTCCGAGGTGGCTTGATGTTCTTTATTGAACCACACCATCGCTGGCGGAATACCCGCCTGACTATGGGTGGTTATTCATACAGGTATTTATGAGGAAGGACCGATGGCAGCAATGACAAGAGACGTGAACACGAAAATGGCAGCGCCGACGCCCGAAGAGAGCCTTTCCGCTGCTGTCATGGTTTCGGTCCTGGGCGTGGGCAACGTTGGAGTGAAAACAAAGTTACAGGTTATGTGGCCCTACTACGAGTTGGACGACGCTCTTGTAGCCAAAGAGGCCGCCCAGCTGCTTATAGATGCCCATACTGCTGCGCTAAAAGCACTGCCTCCTCAGCATCTTGAGCAGATTTGGAAAGATCGAGACGAACGCCTGTTTTCTGTTTGTGCTCCTTAACGACGCAATAGTAGAAGCCGTCGCCAGGCTCGATCACGTCACCAATTTTGACCGGAAATTCTGACTCGTAATGCCTCTCGCAGGCATCGTCCATATCGGACAGATAGTGAAGGCGGTACTTGAACATAGTTTCTCCCTGAAAGAACTGAGGCTCAGGGAAAAGGATACACCAGATAAAGATTGATGAAGGCGCGAGCTGCAGCGCTATCAGAAGCAGCCGGTAACAGTCGCTGGCCAGGCGTAAGCCGAGGTGCCGACATTGCAGGTGGAGATAGGGACCACCGATAGAACGCCAGCAGCGTGGGCCAAAGGACCATCACGACCTCCGCCCCCGGTGACCACGCTGACAGCCCGGAAAGACGGGCCGTATTCGAGAGGATCTTACTCCCATGAGCCGGGTGGCTTGGTCGATCTCCCTGGGCGTGTGAGCCAGGTAGAGCCCCCTCGAATTCAGTAGATCATTTGGCCTCGTCTTTCCCGGGGTTACTCACTACCTCGTAGATGGAGCGGAATGCGTCAGTAATGTACTCGATCTTGTGGTGATTAACGCTACCACTTTTCGAAAGATGAGCGATGAGAATGTCGGCAGCAATACGTTCGAAGGATTCTTTTTTGTCGGACATAGAAGTCTCCATTTCCTTTGGATTGATGAGTGAAAAGAGTAGCAGACAATCCCGAATTGTTAAGGAGTCTCGGAGAATAGAACGCATGTGACGCCGGCGGGCCGGACCGACAAGAGAGATGGGCTCGGTTGTAAGAGCGTCCCGAGTCGCCACAAGAAAACGTGACACGTCACGAAAAATAAACCGGACAACGGAGCAGTCATGCCGGAGAAATTGCAGATCACCTTACCCTGGCCGCCGAAGGCGCTCAGTCCGAATAGCCGCGGCCACTGGTCGAAGAAGGCCAGAGCCGCAGAACTCTATCGGTACACCTGCAAGATGGAATCGTTAGCAGTCATCCGGGAAGGCAAGTGGGACCTGCAGCCTATGCGTGATCTGGTCGCCGCTGGCGGTGAAATTCATATGTTCCTCGACTTCTGCCCGCCGAATCGCCGGCAACGTGACGACGACAATGTGGTTGCCGCGTTCAAGTCTGGCCGTGATGGGCTGGCGGATGCTATGGGAATCGACGATTGCCACTTTCGGACACACCCATTCCTGAAGCGCGACGAGATCGTTAAGCCGTTGGGCGAAGTGCGGGTGGTGATTACGGGGAAAGCGAAAAGTGAGGAATAGCCACTTCCTAATTTTTCCGACGCCGTAAGCAAATCGTTGCTTGGTTTTCTGAGTCTTCGCACATGGGGGTGTCTGTTACTCAGTAGCCAGCATCGGAAAAAACTACCCGGCTTAAACGGTGCTGGTAACACCTGGCCGGGTTAATCGATGAAACGGAGTGATTATGACTGAATTAGCAACTGCCAGCAACGAACAGCAGACCATGAGTAGCAAGGAGATTGCCGAGCTTGTGGAAGCCAGGCACAACGATGTGCTTGTGACGATTCGCCGACTATTTGATAAGGGCCTTTTACGATCATCTCGTAAAACCCATCGGATCCAAACCGGTGGGAGGCCGATAGATGTTTATCAGCTCACCGAGCGCGACACCCATTTAGTCGTTGCTGGATACAGCGATGAGCACCGAGCGCGGGTTATTGATCGGTGGCAGGAACTGGAAGCGAAAGCCGCCCTACCCTCCTGGGCTCAAAACCTTAGCCAGGCCGCCCGGATCGCCCTCGAAGACCTCAGCACCCAGCTGGAGCACTTCAAAGACGAAACCCATCGCCTGAACGCCGTATGCAACGATCTGGCCGCGAATCTGAAGGCTGGGCTCACGCCGGTTGAGTTCTGTCGGATGCTCAACGGCGTCAACCTGAATCGGGTTCAGCCCCTCCTGGTTGAGCGCAAGCGGCTCCTGAAGACCCAGCACGGGTACCGGAGCGCCGCTGCATACCGCGACAAGCTTTTCACCGAACGCCGCTACCTGAACCGAGATGGCCGAACCTGCGAGAAGGTCGTGCTCACCCAGAAGGGCGCCAAGTGGCTCTATTCCCAGTACGAACAGGGCCAGCTCGAAATGCGCAGGGACTGGGATGGCAGATACACACACATGCTTTTCGATAACGAGGAAAAGGCCGCATGAGCATCATCAACTTGATGGCGCGCCCTATCGCCTTCAACCGCGTCTTTGTTGATCTGGGCCTTGGCATGTGCGGTGCCATGATGTTGTCCCAGGCGCTTTACTGGCGCGCCAGAACGAGAGATCCGGAGGGCTGGTTCTACAAGTCCCAGACTGAGTGGCAAGCCGAAACCGGTATGACGAGGCGTGAGCAGGAGACTGCCCGCCGCCGATTGACCAAGGCCGGATTCCTTGAGGAACAGCGCAAGGGTGTTCCTGCCCGACTGTACTTCCGCGTGGACATCCATGCGTTGGAGACTGCGCTGGAAGAGCTTTCATCCAGTTTGGCGGAAAACGCCAATCAAGAATGTATCGAGAATGAAAACAACAGTTTGGCGGATTCCGCCAACCAAGATTGTACGAACGGTGCAACCAGTATGGCGGAAAGCGCCAATCAAGAATGCGCAGAAGCGCCAGACAGTGATGGCGGAAAGCGCCAATCTATTACAGAGATTACTTCAGAGACTACAGCAGAGATTACGGCAGAAGGATTGTCCGGGCCTGATCGGCCGGACGCCTCCGGGCCCACTTCCGATGACAGTGCTACCGAACCAGACCGCCCTGACGCAGCTATCCAGAGCGGCCGGTACTGGGGAACTCAAGACGATCTCAACTTGGCGACGTGGATGTGGGAGCAGCTGGCGGAGCAGCTGGGCCAGGACAAGCCCCGAGAGCCAAACCTTGCGCGCTGGGCGAATACCATCCGGCTGATGCGACAGCAGGATCGCCGGGAGCTGGTGCACATTCGGGCTCTATTCAACTGGTGCCGTCAGCATGGCTTCTGGTCTGCCAATGTTCAGTGCCCCGACAAGCTTCGCGAGAAATGGTCTCAGCTTGCGGCTCAACGCAAGGCGGAGCGCCGAAAATCCCCAGAGCAGGCCGGGCTTGATCGAGCGGCAGAACTTCGACGGATCCACGAACAGCGCGCTGGCAACCAACGGGGGGCAATCTATGAACACTAACGACCTGGAAGCCTTTGGCGATATGTGGGCCCAGGCTCATGAGATCTACGGTAAAAGCCCGGAGCCGAGAGTAGTTTACATGGTGTTTCAGTCCCTGATCGGTTTCTCGCTGGCGGACATTGAGCGCGCCCTGTCCCGACACATTACCAACCCGGACACTGGCCAGTTCCCGCCAAAGCCAGCGGATATCGTTCGACTGCTCCAGGGCAGTAGCCAATCCGCCAGCGGTGAGGCATGGGCAAAGGTCGATCACGCGATCCGCTGCGTGGGCAATTACCGGTCAGTCGTTTTTGACGATCCCAAGATTCACGCGGCCATCGAACGCCTGGGCGGCTGGCTGAAGGTCAGCATGACTGACGACAAGGAATACCCGTTCCTCCGGAACAACTTCCAGAAGCTCTACCAGGGCTTCACGGTACAACCGCCGGAGTCGTTCCCTCGAAAGCTGGTCGGTACATGTGAGCACGAGAACAGCCAGCACAGCGGATTCAGGCGCGGGCGTGCACAAGATGAACCGGTAATGATTGGCAATGCGGAAAAGGCCCGGCAGGTGTACCAGGGCGGCGGCGACCTCGGCATCACTCATATCCACCAGCGAGGTACCCAGGAGTACCTGGAAAGCGCCATCGACAGCGGAGTTAAGAAACTCGGAGGCCTGCATTGAAGGAAGTAACGAAAAAGGCCGGCCCAGCGTTCAATCAGGAGAAGCGACCGCTTAAGCCCTGCCCCCATTGTCATGGAGCGGGATTCGTGCAGTCGATGTTCTATCAGCTGCGATGCGACAACTGCGAGGCGTCCGGTGTTGTGTGCAAAGAGACCGGTGAAAGCCTGGCAATTGATGATCTGGTGATTCAGCTGCGGATCCGTCTGAACGATCGAAGCCAGCAGCTCAGATCCCTGCGCAAGCAGTTGGGAGAGCTCAGAAGCGGAGAAAGCGGCCGGGGTTATGGCGCTGGCGGATCACGGTACCACGGTGACTGACATGCTGAAGAAACCGACACCTATTCGATCAAACCACATTCGAAACGCTGCTCGGGGGCAAGCCTGCACCCTGCAGATCGTTGGCGTGTGTAACGGAGACTGGTCGACAACCGTGCTGGCTCACCTCCCGGATGAAAGCCACGGCATCGCCAGGAAGGCGGACGATCTGAGCGCCTGCTTCGCGTGTGACGCCTGTCATTCAGTCATCGATGGCCGAATGAAGTGGCCACCCATGGAACGGGAGCACAAAGACTGGTACCTGCGCCGGGCACAGATGCGCACCTGGCGGGAATTGTTCGGTATGGGGGTGATCACGATCAAGGGGGCGGCATGACGCCAGAACAGCATAAGGCCGAATGCCTGGAACGCTGGGAGGCGCTTAAAGCTGAAGCCATGACCAAATGGGGATTGTTCCTGCGAAAGCGGATCAGTCGGGGGCAGCTGGAACAATGGCTGAGACAGCAGTCAGAAATGGACGAAAGAACAATACGCGCGATGTTCAACGGGATGCGGAGTAGGTAATGGCAGAACAGAATCGGAGAACAGCAGAGCAGAGACGAGCCCGGGAGGTCGCCCAACGGGAAGTGGACCGGTTCATTGCATACCTGCAGGGATTGGACACCATCGACCAGATCGCGCACCAGGGCCGCAGCATTATGGGCATGTGGGCCGAATTTGAGGGCAAGCCGCCGTCAGGATCTGGATTTAGTGGGTTTTGCGTGCTGGCGGACAAACTGGAGAAGATCCGCATGCGTAACATGCCGGCAGAGTTTGCTAGGGCCTACGAGCGACTCAGAACAATGGCTTCCAAGTCCCCTAAGCGAGTAGATGCGTTGGTAGTAGATCGCTTCTACCGCGGCCGGACCAAGGTAGCGATAGATCCGTTTACAGAGAAAAGGCTCGAAATCCATTGGAATGATGAGGCTTGCGGCCAACTTTTGGATTGCACGGCAAAAGTGTTTCAACGGCGAGTAACAGAAGGCTACAAGCAGCTCGAAAGTCTGCTTGAGGGATCAAAACGTAAAACTTTGACGTCGGTGGCGTAACGAGAATTCCCTTTGGAAGATGATTCTCAAGCGCTTATCAATAGTTCACACAAGTTTTACCAGGGCGCGCCAACCTGCATTGAGTGGCTTAATCAATCCAGAATGCGTTAACACGGTGAATGTAGGTAATACTGCTCTATTTGCAGAAATTGCACATTGCGCATACAATTACCGCCTGAATATACCTATTGAGGTTGATCCCATGAGTGTTGCAGCTATGAGCTTTGTTGCAAACAAAGCTGATACCAAGTTAAAACGCACCACCAAAAAGAAGTCGCCGATCAACCGTGCTCGCATGGAACATGCCTTGAACAGCGGCGAAGCGACACAAATCCCCCACGGCCTCTCACGCGAAGAAATGCGCCAGTTCATCCTTAACGCAAGTTGAGATTGCGTATAACAAGGATGTTCTGAGTGCAGTATACGGTCGACTTTCTTCCCAAATTCAAAAAAGAGTTCGCGAATTTCCCTCCAGAGCACCAAGACAAGGTGCTCGATTTCGTGAAGCAGTTCCAAATGCATGGACTTTCCGATTTCTCACTATACGAGGGGAAAGTAGCCCGAAGCGCCGTCCCCGGCACACCGGAATACTACTATGCGAGCTCGAATGACTTGTGGCATTACCACATCGGTATCCCGGCCTACACCCAGATCCATGGACGATACAAAACCTCGGACATGCTTCTACATTTCCAATGGCGAAACAAAGGTCCACATATCAGCCTCGTAGATATGTATGATCACTACACCAGCACTGGACGATTTTACCTGCCATCTGGTGATTACTTGGTTCGATGATCACTACATATTGACATCAGGGGTCCAGTGGCTACACTATTTGCTAACTGGTCGAAATGACCCCAAACGAAACCGCCCTCCCCTAGGAGCTGGCGGTTTTTTTGTGCCCGACTACTCCAACTTGCCCGCCACTGAGCGGGCTTTTTTATGCCTATGAATCGCGAACTGCTGAGATCACAACTTGAGCGGCATGAAGGCCTGCGCCTGAAGCCCTACCTGGACACAGTAGGCAAGTTGACCGTCGGTTATGGCCGCAACCTGGAAGAGGTAGGCATCAGTCGAGATGAGGCGGACTTCATGCTCGATAACGATATCGACATGATTGAAGCTCAACTGGAGACCGTTGACGAGTATCTGTCGCTGGACCCAGTGCGTCAGACCGTTCTTGCGAACATGGGCTTCAACTTAGGGTTTTATGGCCTTATGAAGTTCAAAAGGATGTGGGCAGCAATCAGCCGGCAGGATTGGGAAAACGGTTCATGGGAAATGCGCAATTCCAAATGGGCCCGCCAGGTCGGCTATCGCGCAAGTGAACTCGCCAAGATCATGGAGACTGGCGAGGTAGCCGGTGAGTGATATGGCCGACCGCAGGCAATGGCACCTGGATAAGAGCGTCAGTGTTGCCCACATCATCACGACTGTTGCGCTAGTTGTGTCGGCGCTGTGGTTCCTTGCCGGGCAAGACCGGAGAATCAGCAACCTCGAATTGAACTATGCGCACCTGAAGGCGGCCCGAGTTGAAGATCAGGAGCGGGCTGAACGCAAGTTCGACGAGCTCAAGACTGACCTGCGTATGATTAATGCCAAGCTTGACCGACTGATCGAGGGAAGCGGTGGTGGCCGCTGATCACCCGAACCCCAATCAGTGGTGGTATCACCGCCGCCTGATGGCCTATTTCAGTTTGGCCTGTCTGGCCGCCTTGCTGCTCGGCATGTTTGGGAACCGTATACCAGAGCCGATGTTGCCGCTGGCTCAAACCCTGGCTTGGGTGTTCAGCGTCAACCTTCTGTACTACTACGGTGGCAATGCCGTCGAGTACCTCAAGGATCGCAAATGACTTTCAAAGTAAAGCTTTTGATTGTTGGCGCGGTTCTCGGAGCTGTTGCTCTGGGTAGCTGGACCGCTCGCGGTTGGTTTGAGGACAGCAAAGACCTCGCTGCCGTTGAAGCCCAACGCGCTCTGGCTGCTGAGATTCGCGAGGGCCAGGCTGCCATCTCCAAGCAGGTAGAGGAGCGCCTCAGCCAGCTGCGCGCCAATGAGCGCATCATTGATCGTGGAGTTATCCGTGAGATCCAGAAGCCGATTTATCAGCGCGTGTGTTTTGAGCCTGAGCTTGTCGAGCTGCTCAATGCTGCGCAGCGAGGCGATGCTGGGGCCGGATCAGCAGAACCTGCTGGTGAAGTGCCCCGCCCAGCTTCCAGAGTTCAGTAATGGTCAGGCAGACACCGCCGCCAGCGTGATAACAGCCACGGCCAGCATCTACCACGACTGCGCCACCAGGCAGCGTGGCTTGGTCGATGCAGTGATTGAGAGCCAGTAGTGCCTCGCAGACCACTGAAGCCATGCGCAGCAGCAGGTTGCCATGAGCTGCTGCGAGGGCAGCGCTATTGCGACAAACACCAGCCCGCCCCCAGGCAGTACAACCGAGCCAAGGAAAGGGAGCGTGGCAGCAGCACCCAACGAGGTTATGGCTACAAATGGCGCCAAGCCCGGCGCGATTGGTTGATGGCCAACCCCCTGTGTGCTGAGTGCAACAGGCAAGGCCGAATCACAGCGGCAACAGATGTTGATCACATCATCCCCCACAGAGGCGACCTGAAACTCTTCTGGAGCCGCTCCAACTGGCAGTCACTCTGCCACCCATGCCACTCACGAAAGACCGCGAGAGAGGACGGAGGGTTCGGCAACGATCGAGGCTGAGGGCCCCGGGGGTGGTCAAATCTCTACAGGTCACAAGACCTCGACCGCGTGCCCTAGCCAGATTTTTATGCGTGAGAAATAACGAAACTTTTTTGGGAGGCCCTGGTGAACAACAACGCCCCGGTTCGCGCCTCCGGCGGAGGGCGGAAAAGGAAGTCGCTCGGCACACAGAAAAGCTCGATCACTCGGATTAACCCGCCAGAGGAATTGATGGGCGAGGCGGCCCGCCGGATCTGGAAACAACAATCGAAAGTTCTGATTGATCGCGGCACCTTCGAGGTCGAAGACGCCCCACTCCTGCAAGCCTACTGCAACGCCTGGCAGTTGATGCTCGATGCTGAAACCAGAATCGCCAAGGAAGGATTAACGCTGCCCACCGCTGACGGCAGCGAGAAGATGCACCCAGTCATCAACGTGCGAGACAAATCAGTGCAGCAACTTTCGAGGCTCGGCTCTTTGCTCGGCCTGGATCCGCTCACCCGCCATCGGATGCTCGGTGGCGGAGCGAACGACGATGGCAAAAACGAGGGCAACGAATTCGACGAGTTCTAACCTATGAGCGCCTACCCGAATGTGAACGCGGCGCAGAAGTACGCCCGCGACGTGGTAGGGGGCCGGATCGTCGCCTGCAACTACGTGAAGGCAGCTTGTGCCCGACACCTCAACGATCTGAAAGCCGCGAAGGCGAAGAGCTACCCCTACCGGTTCGACCGGGATCTGGCGGAGCGGGCGTGTCGATTCGTCCAGCTGCTGCCCCACACCAAAGGTGAGTGGGCCCGCGGCAATCAGAGAATCGTTCTCGAGCCTTGGCAGCTGTTCAGCTTTGCAATGGTGTTCGGGTGGGTTCGCAAGAAAGACAAGCTCCGGCGGTTCAGGGAAGTCTACGAGGAAGTTCCCAGGAAGAACGGCAAATCGATCAAGGTAGCCGGTGCGGGGCTGTACGCCTTCTGCGCAGATAACGAATACGGCGCCGAGGTTTACTGCGGTGCCACCAGCGAGAAACAGGCATGGGAGGTTTTCCGCCCTGCCCTCAAAATGGCCCGCCGGCTCCCAAACCTGCGCAAGCGATTTGGCATCGTTCCCTGGGCTAAAAAACTGGAACGGGCTGACGGTTCTGTATTTGAGCCGGTGATAGGCGATCCCGGCGACGGCTCCAGTCCGTCAATGGCCATCGTGGATGAATACCACGAACATCCGGACTCCCGCCTTTACGACACGATGATCACCGGCATGGGCGCACGATCCCAGCCGCTGATGTGGGTGATCACAACCGCCGGCTTCGATATCGCGGGCCCGTGCTACGAAATGCGGGAACGCGCCATCGAGATGCTGGAAGGAACCAGCCAGGACGATGAGCTGTTCGCGATCATTTACACGATCGACCCCGGCGACGACTGGACGACCGACGAGGCGATTCTCAAGGCCAACCCGAACGCCGGGGTTTCAGTAAAGCTCGACTACCTCCGCAGCCAGCGGGACAAGGCAGTGGCGCGGGCAAGGCTGGCCAACAAGTACAAAACCAAGCACCTCAATGTGTGGGTTTCCTCGAAAGAGGCATTCTTCAACATGGAGGATTGGAAGCGCTGCGAAGACCGGTCTCTAACGATCGACCAGTTCCGCGGCGAAGAGTGCATCCTCGCGTTCGACCTGGCCCGCAAGCTGGACATGAACTCCATGGCCCGGGTGTTCCGAAAAGTGATCGACGGCAAAACGCATTACTACAGCGTGGGGCCTCGATTCTGGGTGCCAGAAGATACCGCCTTCGATAACGAGGACCGCCGGATCAGCGAGCGGTTCCAGGGCTGGATTGAGTCGAAGCACCTGGACGCGACGGACGGCAGCGAGGTGGATTATCGGGAAATTCTGGAGTGTGCCAAGGAAGCGAGCCTTGAGACGCCAGCACTGGAATGCCCAATCGACCCACACGGCGCCACCAACCTTTCGCACCAGCTGGACGACGAAGGCCTGAACCCGGTCACCATAGTTCAGAACTACACCAACATGTCGGACCCCATGAAGGAACTGGAAGCGGCGATCGTCTCTGGCCGGTTCCACCATGATGGCCACCCGATCATGACCTGGTGTGTTGGCAACGTGGTTGGCAAGTATCTGCCCGGCAACGACGACGTGGTTCGTCCTATCAAGCAGGGCGATCACAACAAGATTGACGGCGCGGTGGCGCTAATCATGGCCATTGGCCGCGCACTGGCTCACGCCCAAGTAGGCGAGAGCGTGCTCGACACCCTCTCCGACGACGACATTCTGGTGATGTGAATGCGCACTTACCTGATCGACACCCTGGGCCTGACCGGCTTCGGGGCGATGACTTATGGCCTGTATCTCCGTTTCGGCCTCGCGGACGCCCTTATCGCTGCCGGCGGCATGATGCTGGTCATGGCTTTGGCAGCCGCCCGGGCGTCCAAACGCAACGCTGGCGGAGGTAAGAAATAATGCTCGAGTCTCTTTTCGCCTCCGAGGCCCGTTCGATCGAGAACCCGGACACCCCGCTGACCGGCCAGAACCTTGATGAGTATCTGCAGGGCGACAGCGGCATCACCGTGGACAACCACTCAGCCTTAACGCTTTCAGCTGTGTACTCCTGCATCTACGTGCTGTCGTCATCCATTGGCCAGCTGCCGCTCCACGTTATGCGCAAGCAGGGCAACAACATCGAGGCCGCCAAGGACCACCCGGCTTATTGGCTTCTGCACGACGAGCCCAACACCTGGCAGACCAGTTACAAGTGGCGAGAAACAAAACAGGCGCACGTCCTTGGTTGGGGCAACGGCTACACACAAGCCATTCGCAGCCCTCGCGGCGAGCTCCGGGAATTGGTAACGCGGCGCCCCTGGGAGACCCAGCTGGTCAAGAACGGTAACCGCTGGCTATTCGCTGTAAACGAGGAAGACGAAGGCAGCCGAGCGGTGGCGCTGGAAGACATGATCCACGTTCGAGCTCTGGGCTCCGATGGCCGCACCGGGAAGAGCCTGATTCGCCAGCACGCCGAAACCATCGGCCTGGGGCTGGCGGCTCAGCGGTATGGCAAGGATTTCTTCACTGGTGGAGGCAGGCCGACAGGGCTGGTGACCGTAAAAAATGCCCTGCAAAAAGACAGCTGGACGCGCCTGAAAGAGGCATGGCAGGGCGCTGTCTCCCGCCTGAAAGCCAGTGAAAACAAAACCCTATTACTCCCGGCGGATCTCGATTACAAGTCGATCACCATCCCGCCAGAAGACGCGCAGTTCCTGGAAACCCGGAAGCTGAATCGCTCCGAAGTGGCCGGCATCTTTAACGTCCCGGCCCACATGATCAATGACCTGGACAAGGCCACCTTCTCCAATATCAGCGAACAAGCCATCCAGTTCGTCCGGCATACCATGATGCCGTGGATCGTGAACTGGGAGCAGGAAATTAACCGGCGGGTTTTCACCCGAGCAGAACGGGCCGCTGGCTATTACGCCAAGTTCAATCTGGCAGGCCTGCTCCGCGGTACCGCCAAGGAGCGCGCCGAGTTCTACCACTACGCCATCACCGATGGCTGGATGGACCGCAACGAAGCCCGAGTGCTGGAAGACATGAACCCGCGTGACGGCCTCGACCAGATGCTGGTCAGCGTCAACGCCCAACCCCTGAGCAATCTGAACAACTCCAACACCCCCAACGATGACGAGGAACCCACCTCATGAGCGAAGTCGAGAAGCGCGCCCTTCCGTGTGAGGTGCGTGCCGAAGAAACCGAGGAAGGACAACCCGCCCGCATCGTCGGGCACGGTGCCGTCTTCAACAAGCGCAGCGACATGATTCTCGGCATGTTCAAAGAGGAGATCGCCCCGGGCGCCTTCGATGATGTGCTCGGTGACGACGTGCGCGCTCTGTTCAACCACGACCCCAACTTCGTGCTGGGCCGAACCCTCAGCGGAACTCTTGAGCTGTCCGTGGATTCAGAGGGCCTTCGCTACGACATCAACCCGCCAGATACCCAGTCTGTTCGCGATCTGGTTCTGGCACCGCTGGCCCGGGGTGATATCACCGGTTCCAGCTTCGCGTTCCGAGTTGCCCCCGATGGCGATGAATGGCGCGAAGAAGACGACGGCCTGATTGTGCGGACCATTCGCCGCTTCAGCCGGTTGCTCGACGTTTCGCCGGTGACTTACCCGGCGTACCCGGATGCGGGCGCTGCCAAGCGCTCCCTCGAAGCTCGCTGTGCCGAGATTCAAAACCTCGCTCAGCGAGCAATCAATCAGCGCCGCGCCCGCGAGCGCTTCCTTGAACTCATCCACGCCTGAACCTCAAACAGCGCCCCGGAGGGCTGAACAACATGAAACTTCATGAATTGAAGCAAGCTTACAACGAAGTCGCCCGCAACATGCGCAACCTGCATGACAACATCGGCGATAACACCTGGACTGACGAACAGCGCAGCCAGTGGACCGAAATGAAGAAGAAGCTGGACGGCTTCGACGAGCAGATCAAGCGCGAAGAGGCCCTTCGTGATGCAGATCAGCGCTTCGTGGAGGAGCACGAAGAAGAGCATCGCAACAACCAGGAAAGCGAAGAACGCGGCGGAGAGTCTGCTGACGAACAGCGTGCCGCTGCCTTTGATGCTTTCCTGCGTCAGGGCATGAGCGAAATGACCACCGAGCAGCGCCAGATCCTTCGCGAGATGCGCGCTCAGGCAACCAGCCCCGGTGAGAAAGGTGGCTATACCGTACCGACCCAGATGCTGAACATGATCTACGAATCCATGAAGGATTATGGCGGCCTTGCCGGTGTGGCCCAGATCATGACCACCGACAGCGGGAACCCGATTGAATGGCCAACCAGCAATGGTACTGCCGAAGAGGGCGTGCTGCTGGGCGAGAATCAGGAAGCTGCCGAAGAGGATGTCGAATTCGGCATGGAGACTTTGGGCGCTGTGAAGCTCACATCCAAAGTGATCCGCGTGTCCAATGAGCTGTTGAACGACTCCGGCGTGAACATCGAGGCGTTCCTGGCAAATCGCATCGGTCAGCGCATTGGTCGCGGCGAAGCCAAGTATCTGGTTCAGGGTACCGGTGCCGGAACTCCGAAACAGCCCAACGGCCTGCAGTCCGCCGTTACTGGTGTCACAAATGTGGCTGCCAATAACGAGTTCACCTGGCAGGAGATCAACGCCCTCATCCACTCCATCGATCCGGCATACCGCCGCGCCGCTGGCTTCCGCATCGGCTTCAACGACAACACCCTGAAGCTGTTGACGGAAATGGAAGACAACCAGGGCCGTCCGCTTTGGCTGCCTGCCGTTGCCGGCGCCGCGCCAGCCACCATCCTGAACCGGGAATACTTCGTCGACCAGGGCATTGACGATATCGCCGACAACGCCAAGTTCATGTACGCGGGTGATTTCAAGCAATTCATCATCCGCCGCGTGCGCTACATGGTGTTGAAGCGTCTGGTTGAGCGTTACGCCGAATTCGATCAGACCGGCTTCCTGGCATTCCACCGCTTTGACTGCGTTCTGCAAGACACCGCCGCAATCAAGGCGCTGGCCGGCCCGGTCGTTTAATCGGCTGGCGGTTCCGAACCGGCTGGTCCCGCTACGTTGGGGCCAGCCTTCACTTGAGACTGTCACATGCTCGAACTGGACATCATCAAGCCGCACCTTCGGTTGGAGCTGGACGACTCCGAAGAAGACGCGCTGCTAGAAACCTACGCAACGGCTGCACAGCGCTACGTCGAGAATCACATCGGCCGGAACCTGTATGCCACCGCGGGCGAGATCCCCAAGGATCCGGAAACCGGAGAACCAACAGACGACCACGCCCTGGTGCTTGATGACGACATCACGGCAGCAATGCTGTTGCTGATCGGCCACTGGTACGTGAACCGGGAAAGCGTCGTGGTTGGATCAATCACCGCCGAGGTGCCGATGGCGGTAGACGCGCTGATCTGCCCTTACCGTCACTTCTACTTCGCTTAGAGGAATCGAACATGACTCGCAAAAACCAGAAGACCGAACCAGCTCCAACTGAGGAAGCCGTCAAAACGGAAAGGTCTGAATCAGCCGAGCAACAGGCGCCGCGTGCTGCTGGAAAGACCGGAGCAAAAACCAGCGCCGGTTACATCGAAGCAAAGCTGAAAGCCCGCCACTGCAGCGGTGGGCGCTGCAAAGAAAAGGGCGACACCATGCGCATGACCCGCGGGGAATACGAGCGCCTGAAGAAATACGACCGGGTAGAGTGATATGCGAGCGGGCCACCTGAGAACACGCTTGAGCATTCTGGATGCTGGGGTAGAAGTCGGCAAAGTCTGGGCCGACGTTCGCCCTCCCACTGAATCAGGTGAGGCCAAGGGGCTCCGCGAATCGGGTTCAACCAAGGTCATTATCCGGCCGCGCCCGGGCATCCGCCCCGGGCTATTTCTTTCGGGTAAGGGGTACGTGCTGGTGGTCGAAGCGGCCGGCGATCACCTTGCCCGCGGTCGTGACCTGCATATCACCTGCACCCGCCTGCTTGGCACTCCAGGCACCTACACCCAGAAGGACGGCACAGAAATTAATGTGCTGGCCCACGTTGCTGTGAACACCCCATACATCGGCATGAATGGCCAGCTGATGGACTTCCGGTATCGGATAGAAGTGCCGAGTTATCAAGTGCCGGCCAACTGGCAGCCCGGTGACAAGATCACAGTGTCCGGCCGCGAGTATGTGCTGACCGGGCTGGCGGAAGATTCGGGCCACGGACAAGTTACGGCGTACACGGCATGAGTTACACCCTGCAAACCCAAGGCGCCGACCGACTGGCTGAACTATTGGGCGCCCTGCCGGATGAAACCGAGCGGGCTCAACGTAACGCCCTGAACGCCGCCGCCACCGAGTTCAAACGGAGCTTTGTGGATGAGATCAGCGCCGGCACCAGCCTGAAGAAAAAGCTGGTTCGCCAGGGCATCCGCGTGAGCCGTGCCAAGCGTGCCACCAGCGAGGCCCGGATTATCCCGGACAGCCAGGGCCTACCCATTACCGAATACACCTGGCGTCCAGAGCCTGCCGGACACCCTACGCGGGCTCGGGTTCTGATCCGATGGTTTGGCGGCTGGAAGGTGGCAGCCGGCTTTATCAACCCGGAGTCCGACCGCCCCATTCCCCTGAAAACGATCACCAGTCGCGGCCGATCACGCCGGCCAATGTTGGCCCACGGCGTAAGCATCGCAGCCGCGTTCAAGTACGTCAGAGACGACGATCGAAAGATGGAGACCTACGCGGCCCGGCTCGCCGAAATCTTTGAAGAGAAGCTTGAAGACCAAATCAACCAGAGAGCGTGACCATGGCAGACCCCAAATCCCTGAGAGTGGTGAAGGCCGTTCAAGGGGCGCTCGAGCAAATCCAGAGGCCCGACTACAACACCGACGCCGGTACCCGAATAAGCCGAGGCCGCCGCCGGATCAGCACCAACGAAACCTTCCCCTTGATCATTATCCACGAAGGTGAAGAGGAAGTGGTTAAGCGGGCGGGGGTGCACCAGGTTCAAAACCGCCTGAACATCACCGTGGAGGGCTGGGTGCAGGCTGACCCGATCAACCCGCTCGATGATGCCCACCTGCTACTGGCTGACATTCAGAAATCCCTGTTTCCGGCCCTGGAAAGCCGAACTAATCCGGGGCTGCTTGTGCAAGTGCAATACCTGGGGCGAGTCATCGACCCGCCCGAAGACGGTTCCCGTTCCTGTTCTGTCTCTGTCCTGCTCGCCATTGACTGGACAGAACATCTCACCGACCCCACGAAATAAGAGGATCGACCCATGGCTGAGCAAATCAACGAGGCGTATATCGGCTCCGGTATCGTCTACATCAACGGCCGCGATGTCGGCAACTGCTCCAACGTGAACTTTGCGATCGAGCAGGAAACCCAAACCCAGCGGAACTATCGGGGCGGCGGCGGCAACTTTGCCTCTGTGACCACCGTAAGTGCCGTGAATCTGTCTATGGAACTGGCCAACTTCAGTAACGCCAACCTGGCGCTGGCGCTTCGCGGTGTCGTTGAAAGCGTAGCGGCGGGTCAGGTTGCCGATGAGTCGGTTGTGGCGGTTGCTGGCGGTTTGGCTGAGACATCCAAGATGATCGACCTTTCCGATACTGCCAACACCGTAACCGTGAAGGATGAGACAGACCAGACCACTTACGTTGCAGGTACCGACTACGAGGTTACCGCTGCCGGCCTGAAGATCCTGTCTGGCGGCAATATCACTGACGGCGAAACGTTGAAAGTGAGCTACGACAACCAGGGCACCAACGTTCTGCAGGCTCTGATCGACTCCGGTCAGGAAGTGCGCGTGGTGCTGGATGGTATCAACGACGCGACCGGAAAGCCGGTTACCGTCAAGGTACACCGCTGGAAGCCGTCGCCAACCTCTGGCCTTGGTCTGATCTCCGACAGCTTCGCAACCTTCACCATTGAAGGTGAAGTGCTGGCGGATGAAACCATCCAGGCTGCTGGCAAATCCAAGTTCTTCACCCGCGCCGCAGCTGCAGCGTAAAAGCCTGACCAACCGGTGGGGCCACCCGGCCCCACCACTCCCCCTCCCCTTGCTGTTCTGCTGAGACTGACATGGCGCTGAAAGACTCGATCATCAACCTTGTCCTGAAAGGCAAGGACTTAATGACCCCTGCCACCAAAACGGCAGCGGACAGCGTTGGCAAACTGCAAGAGCGCAGCGACGAACTTACGACTGCCCTCGAAAAGCTCACCAAAACCGAACGCAACATTGAGCAGTTCAAGAAGCTCAGCGAACAAAGCGATCGCCTGAAAGATAACTGGCAGGAAGCCGAGTACGAGCTGCAGCAACTCAAAGAAACCTTCGAGGCTACAGAGAAGCCCACCAAGGCCATGGCCCGGGAGCTGGAGAAGGCAGAGAAGTCTGCCGAAGGCGCCCAAGTTGCCTGGCGTAGAAACAGGGATTCCCTCGACCGCCTGACGCCGCAACTCAAAGCCGCCGGCGTGAACATGGACAACCTCGACCAGGCTCAGGATGACGTTCAGCAGTCTGCCATGCGTCTGCGTTCAGACCTCACCGGCGTCAACGTGCAGCTCGATCGTCAGGAGCAGGCTGCAAAAGAAGCCGCCGAGGGTACCGAAGAGCTGGGCGACGAAGCCGAGCGGTCATCTGGTCTGATTTCAAAACTCGGTGCAGGCATTAAAACCGTGGCCGCCGGCGCCGCTGCCCTGGTCGCCAGTATCGGTGCATCAGCTGCCACGCTAACTGTTTTCTCCCGTAGCCAGGCGTCCCTTGCCGACGAGATCACCAACACCAGCAACGCCATTGGCGTAAACCGTGAAGCCCTGCAGGTCTGGCAGGTTGCTGGTGAGCGCGTTGGTCTTACAGGTGAAAAGGTCACCGATATTCTCCGCAGCGTGACGGAGCGGCTGGGCGAGTTCGCCGCCAACGGAGGTGGCGAGGCAGCCCAGGTGATGGAGCGCCTTAATCTCCAAATCGAGGACTTTGAAGGTCTAGCCCCGGATGAGCAAATGCTCAAGTTTGCCGAGGCTATCGAAAGCCTGCCGAAGGCCGAGCAGGTTGCCCTTCTGGAAAAACTCGGTAGCGATGCCAGTCAACTGCAGCCTCTCCTCGAGGACAACGCTGCAGGGCTGAGAGCCATTGCCGCGGAAGCTGCGCAATCAGGAGCAATATATTCCGAGGAAGAGCTCGACAAGCTCCTTCGCGCCAATGACATCTACAACTCCATTACCATAAAAATTCAGGGCCTCACCCGCCGAATTGGCGCGGAGCTGGCACCGGCTGTTGCCGATGCAACGGATAAAGTCGTCAAGCTTTTCGATCAAAACGAAACCGGTGAAAAGCTGATCGACATGTTCAGGCGCATCACTACCTGGGGCGCCGATATGGCGACCAAGCTGGTGGAGAATGCTGACAGCATATCCGCCGGTTTCGGCAAACTCTGGGACACCATTCAGGCTGGTGCCAACGGAGCCGTTGCTATATTTCGCGGATTGCAGACCATCGTTGCAGCTTGGTCCACGCTGGTGGCTGGTAGCTTTGCCACCGTTCTCAGCATCGCGGAGGGCCTGGCTGTTGCTATGAATAAGGCCGGCCTCGTCAGCGATGAAACCCTGAACAACATTAGATCGAAAGCCGAAGCTGCGCGTCAGTCGGTAATGGATCTGGGCCAACAGACTGCAGAGTATGGCCGCCAAGCAGTCGAGGCTGGGAAAGGTGTGGTTGATGCCTTCGATGGCGCGGCTGACGCAGGGACAAAGCTCCAGGAGAAAACCGAGAAAGGAATCGGCACCCTGACCACACTGGCTGAGAATGTTGAAACTGCCGTCCGTAAAGCTGGGGATGAAACGACCAAAGCAAGGCAGAAAGCCAAGGATTTGGCGGAGGCCTACGAAACGCTTGGTATAGAGAGCCAAGCCGCTTTGAACAAAGCGGCGGAAACTGCCAAGCAAGACTTTGAAACCATTCTGGCAAGCGGAAAAGCCACAAAACGTGAACTTTCCGAAGCTTTTCAAGCCTACGCTCAAGCCATTATAGATTCTGGCGACAAAGCCAAGATCCGGGCCCTGGAAGTGGAAGCCGCCCAACTCGGTCTACGTGATGCGCTGAGAGAGGTGAGGGCTCAGGCGGAGGAATCTGGAGATGCCGCGAGCTCCAGTGCTGAGGATATTGCTATAAAGGCCGGCAAAGCTGCCGATGAAACAAAGCGCCTCGCAGATGAAACCCGGAAGGCCAAGCAGGAAGCTGAGGCTGCACGGGAGAAGTTTCGGGAAACCCTTGGAGCGTCCTTCTCCAAAGCGATATCCACGGCCAGAGAGCAGGTAACCGCTCTATCTGTGGCTGCCCGAAACCTGTTCGAGATGAAGATCGGCGGCAACGCGTTTGTGAAACAGAGCGAAGACGCCGCCGCATCACTGGAGAGGGCCCGCCAGCGTACCGATGAGCTGGCATCTGCCCGACGGCGCTTGATGTCCAGCAGTCTGGCGGCTTGGTTTGCGGACACCGCCTTACATGCCGCCGAGACAGAAGAACGGTTCTGGGCCCAGGCCGTAGCGATGGAGAACCTGCAGGAAAAGATTGAATCCGGCAGCTTCAGCCTTAGCCAGCTCAACGGCCTGAGCGAAACCGCCGCCACCCGTTTCGATGTTTTGGACAAGCAGCGCCTCAGCGGCCTGCAAAGTGCGATCGACTCCGCCAAGCAGAAACTACAGTCACTCACCGACACCGCAGACAACACCCTCAACAGTCTGCGTCAGCGTTTGGCGGATATCCGGGGTGACACTGAAGAAGCCCAGCGCATTCAGTATGAATCCGAGCGTAAGCGCTTGCAGGAGCAGCTGGAGCAGGCCCGGCAGGCTGGCGCCGATGCGGCCGCTGCCGACTACCAGCAGTCCCTGGATACCCTCGAAAAGATCTACCAGATCGAACAGAAGAACCGCCGGGAAGAACAGAACGCCCGCGAGAAAGAGGCCGCCGATCGGGCGCGTGATCAGCAGCTGGCAGAGATTGAGCGCCAGCGGGCGGGGCGCGATCTCAATAAACCAACACCGGCTGCATCGCCGCCGTCTCGGACAATCGTCCTACAGGGCCCGAGCGGCAACCGTGCAAGTGTCTCAGTAGCCGAGGCCGAGGAAAGCAATCTCCTGGACGTACTTGAGGATCTCGGATATCGGAGTAATGCGTAATGGCAATGAGCATATCCAATGGAATGATAACGATCGATCTCCCGCCTGATCTGCAATGGGTAGATGAGTTCGGGTGGTCTGCCGTCGAGCAGATCAAAGAATACAGCCTGACCGGTGCCCTGATAGTGCAGCAGGGGGTCAAGGCTAAGGGGCGGCCATTCACTCTAAAGAGTAACGGCGCCTCGTGGGTTAAGCGGTCGGTTGTGGAGCAAATCCAAGCCTTCTACAACACCCCAGGCAACGTTTTCACCCTCACGATTGATGGAACGAGCTACTCATTCCTGTTCGAGCGGCCAGACGGTTTCATTGCCTCCGAGGTTGGACGCCTCGTGCGGTCGGCTCAGGGTCCAGATTACCCCTTCACCATCGAGATTAAAGGCTTCGAGGTAGCAGTATGACGATTACCAACGATCAGATCGTCCTGGCAAAGAGCCAGGTAATGGCAGACACCGAGGACGGCGGCGGCCGCATGGGCGCGGATATCGTCGAGGAAGGCGCGGTAAACAACACCATGCCGGACGTGTCCCGTCTCGATCGCGTGTATGGTCGGGTCAACATGCTAAAGCTCTATCTGTCCGTGCGATCGGCGAACCAGGACACCTACCTCGGCGCCCATACATGCGTACTTCGTAACCCGGTGGATCCGCGCGTCGCCGTTACCCTATTCCAGACCGGCAGCCACACCGACCGCCGGGACTCGGCGCGCGATCGGATCGAGTCCTATGTCGTGAAGGCCACCGAGGCCAACTTCTGGCTATGGGGCGATCAGCTCCAGGGCCAGCGGGCTATCTCCGCCCTGCAGCGTAAGGACGCCACACCGCCGGAGACCGGCGAGGTCTACTGTTTGATTTCAGACGACGAGCAGACCGAGCAATACGTCCGTGTTATCGAGGTTGAGGTCGCAATCCAGACCTTTACGATCCAGATCAACAGCGATTTCCGGGAGTTCGAGCTCCAGACCCTACAGATCCGGCTCGCGAACCAGCTCGAGCACGACTTCGAGGGGTCAGATCCACACCCGACGGGCAAACAGGGAGGCGCGGCCGCGGTCCGATCAACTCAGGTCGCCGACGCAGCCCGTTACTACGGAGCGAAGAAACTCGCCGTCAGCGCGGCGCCTGGGGATCTGACAGCCCAGGTCGAGTCGGTCTATAACCACCTGGTACCGAGTGCGCAGTCGGAGACCGCCCTCACCGATCGCAGCGGCGGGCCAGGCCGTATACCGGTCGTTCCGGCGTCGACGAGCACGATCTCGGTTAATGCCGACGACGTGAACCTCGACGGCGACGGGTACGCGGTCTACTACTCCGGCCGGTCGATCGTGCCCGGATCCCTGCAGATCACCGGCAGCAACGGCACCTATGAGGACGCCGGCGGCGAGCTCGCGCACGTCAGTGGTAGCGACTACCTGGTCGAGTCCTCGATCGACTACGTCGAGGGCATTGTCCGGATCAAGTACGACACCAGCAGCCGGCGGTACAACCCGGTTACGCTAACCTTCCTGCCTGGCGCGGCGTTCTCTCAGCAGAGCTACACCGCGTCGCAGGAGGTCACACTACAGACCCGCTCCCTGACCTGGGTATTCCAGCCTCGACCAATCCCCGCACCCGGGACCCTGATCGTCGAGTATCGGGCGCTCGGCCGTTGGGCAACGCTCCGCGATCGCGGGGACGGAACGCTCACCGGCGACGGTACCGGAACGATCGACTACGCGACCGGCACGATCAGTATCACGATGGCCGGCCTTCCGGACGTCGGTACCGAGATTATCTACTCCTGGGGGGATGATCTCTCATTCGATATCGAGGACGGCAGCACAGACGCACCGATCAACGTCGTCGAGTTCATCATCGCGGACAGCATTTAAGGGGAAACCATGGCAAGCGTAGGTTATGCAGTCGGCGGGTACGTCTCCCGGCGCAATATCACACCGAATACCCTAACCATTGAATGGGCGATCGGGGCCACGACTTACAGCCTGACCGACGACGGCGCCGGAAATCTGACCGGCAACGGATCCGGCGAGGTTAGCTACTGGAACGGCCGCGTCTTTTTCCGGCCGAACCCGGCGCCCACTCCGGCCGATGGGGACTACTCGATCAGCTATAACGAGTGGGCGGCGACCCTGAAAAAGACCGACAGCGTTACGCCGACACAGGCCTCGATCAATAAGACCCTGGCCAATCAGAACCTTACACCGGGATCCCTGGTTGTCGTGGCGAAGGTTCTCCGGATCAAGGAAAGCCTCGACTACAACAGCTATTCCGGCAGCTTCGACGACGTCCGAAAGTACGAGCTCGAGGCGGTCGCTCACGACGACGGAAACGGCAACCTCCGCCGGGACGGCGCGGTGGTCGGCACGATCGACTATGTGAACGGGACGGTCAATTTCGACCTCCGGAAAAGCTACACCTACCAGGAATTAGAGCAGGGCTCCGGATTCCTGTCGCGCCAGTGGAAAGCCGGCGGCTCAACAGCCACCGAGGAGTACAATACCGCGACCGATATCACCTTCGAGTACACCGTCACCAGTGACCCGGACACCGCGAAAACGAAAACGATCGCGATCCCCGGCCTCAAGATCGCCCTTGTTCCTGGAACGCCCCGGCCGGTTGTCCCTGGCTCGATCCTGTTCCAGTTCGCCGGCAAGCTCTACCGGGACCGCTCCGGATCCATCATTACCGACTGGTCACCGGTCACGGACGGCGGGATCAATGTCGGATCGATCGACTACTCGACCGGTATCGTCGAGCTGAACGACTGGCCAGCGTCTCAAAACCTGCAGACCGCCGCCAATATCCTTAGTTGCCTGGTCCTCAAGGGCGAGCGGACGAGCTATTACTCGAAGTTCCGGACCGCCGGATCCCCGCTTCGCCAGGGCTCGCTGATCATTAACGCGACCACCGAGTCCGGCGAGGAGGTCAGCGTACAGGCGGCGCAGGACGGCACGATCACGCACACGGCCATTACGGCCGGATCCGTCGATCACGAGACCGGGATCGTCTCGATCGAGTGGGCCGAGGCGATCTTTCCCACCTCGCTCAAGTATTCGGCCGTCGCTTACAGCTATCTTCCCCTGGATCCTGGGCTCCTGGGCCTGGATCCGACACGGCTCCCGAGCGACGGCCGCGTCCCGATCTTCCTCCCTGGTGACGTGGGCGTATTCAGCCACACGATCGAGACCGAGGTCGCCAGCCCGATCGCCGGCGCCACGCTGACCTTTACCCGCGATCACCAGGCGGAGGTATGGGTCAAGGGTGATAACGGCCTGGTACTGGATGAAGCCGCGTACACCGTCGATCGGGTCGCCGGTACCCTGACCTGGGCGGATCCGCTGAACCTGCAGGACGACCAGGGCCAAGCCCTGACAACACCGCTCACGGTTTACGATCGGGTCGAGGACATGGTCCTTATTACGGATGTCCAGGTCTCCGGGCTTGTGGGCTTCAATGCGCAGCTTTCGCAGGATTACCCTGCCGGTGAGGCGGTCCTGTCCTCGGCGGTCCTTCACGGCGATTTAAGGGCCCGCGTATACAACCTGTTCCATCAAGCGAGCTGGACCGGGGAATGGTCGGATTCCAGGATCGGCAACGACACCACCGCGAAATATAACGAGGTCGCCTACCCGATCGAGATCACGAACCAGGGCTCAATTAAGGAACGCTGGTTGATACGGTTCACCAATACGACCAGTTACGAGATCGTCGGCGAGACCGTGGGCGTTGTCGCGACGGGCAACACCTCTACCGACACCTCCCCAGTCAACCCCGCGACTGGCGCCCCTTATTTCACGATTCGTCAGGCTGGATGGGGTACCGGCTGGAGCGCGGGCAACTCGGTACGGTTCAACACCGACGGGGCACAGGCGCCTTTCTGGATCGCGCGGACGATCCTTTCCGGTCCGGCCACGGCCACCGAGGACAGCTTCGCAACGCAGAACAGGGGGGACGCTGACTAATGGCGGGCTCAGGATGGGATGCAGCAACGGCCGGCCTGGGCATTGTGGTCAGCCCGGACGGCCAGACGATTACGCGGCCAACCAGCGACGGCGGCGGTACCTATGCCGGAATCAAAGGTCTCGCCGGCCGATCCAAGGGTAAGCGTTACTATGAGATTGACATTACAACAGGATCGGTCGGGGCAGCCGACGCAGCGGCCGACGTCTCCGGGATGCTTGGCGGCGGTAGTGCGATCTCCTGGGGGTACCTGAACGCAGGGTCAGAAGGCGAGCTTTACTATCAGTACGGTGCGGGCGGAGGGACCAGAGCCACCAGCGGGGCGGCTGGAGCTGGCGTTTACGGGATCCTGCTCGATTTCGACAATATGACGGCCGAGATCTATAAGGACGGCGCACTCCAGTACACGGAGACAATGAACGCTCCAGCCAATACCGAGCTTTTCCCGGCCGCTTCGATCGGCACCGGCGCAAGCGCGACGCTGCAGACTGAGGAGCCTTTCCAGTACCCGCCGGAAAAAACGTTCATCGCCTGGGATAAGCCGGACTCCGCTCTCGGGAGTCGTGTCGCCGGCCTTATGCAGATCGAGGACGTTCCGGTCAAACGAATGCTCAAGGCCTTTAGTTTCGAGCGCCTGACCTTTGACCTGGACGGCGGCTCGATAACCGAATCTAAGCCGCTCGGGCAGACTATCAGCGACGAGACCACCGGCGAGTACGAGATCATCCTCCGGGACGGCTTCCCGCGGGAAATTTTCCTCGTGGCCTTCGACGACTACGGCGAGGACTTCGCGGCCAATGCTCCGATCGAGCTCGGCGAGCGTCTCCACCCGAGCACCCCGAACGGCCACGTCTACGAATGCACCACGGCCGGGACACTACCATCGGAGGAACCGGTCTGGTCGACCGATACCAGCCAGGACCAGGCGATCGGCACCGCAGCCGTTCGCCCGACCTTGTTCTACCGCCCGGAGGCACACGGCCCGATACAGCCGGAGATCATCGAGATCGGCCTTAACATTCAGCACTTCCGGAAAACGCTCGCTCTGGGCGCGACCTTCACCGCTTGTGTGAAACCGGACGGAACGGTCGCTTGTTGGGGTAGTAACTATTGGGGGCAGCTCGACGTACCCGCTGGCTTAACAGACGTGGTCGCGATTGCCTGCTCGTTCTATAACGTATACGCCCTCAAATCGGACGGAACTATCGTGGCCTGGGGGTACTCAGGCAACAACGCGAAAAACGTGCCGCCTGGTCTAACTGGCGTTATTGGCGTCGCCTCTACAGGTTACGGCGGCATAGCCCTAATCGACGACGGAACAATCGTAACTTGGGGAAGTACGTCCGGATCCACTAGCGCAACAGACATTGCTCAGACTTCGGGAGGCTACGACCACGGCCTCGCAGTGACCTCGGAGGGTCAGGTCGTCACTTGGGGCGACACGGGCAACGGAAAGCGGACCGTGCCGGCTGGCCTGACCGAGGCGGTTCTAGTCAAAGCGGGCGCAGAGCACTCACTCGGCCTCGGATCGGATGGCACGGTCTACGCCTGGGGAGACAACTCCCAGGGTCAGTGCAATGTCCCTGCCGGGCTTGGCGGCGTCCTCGATCTCGGCGGCGGCCGCTTCCATAGTATTGCTTTGATCGATACCGGCGAGGTCGTCGGATGGGGCGGGGGATACTACGGCGAAAGCTCACCACCGGCCGGACTCGGCGACGTAGTTATGATCGATGGAGGGTACGAGCATGTGGGGGCGGTTCAGTCCGACGGAACCATCGTTCTATGGGGTCGCAGCAGTGACGGTCGATTAGACGTCCCGGCCGGCGTTAAGGCGAAGGTTTAAGCCGTGGCTTACCTGGTACCGTCGGCCACGTCGGCAGACTTCAACCTCGGGCGCTCGGGGTACGTCCCGCCCACGGATCCGCGGGCGGTTAACTTCAACCTCCTGGACTCCGGCGAGCTCCCGATCGTGTACCCGATCCCGCCGGGGATCATGGTTACGTCGACGCTCGCGGTCCGCCTGACCGGATCCGCCCCGGCGAGTTCCGCCGGGATCGGCTACTCCATGACGCCGGCACAGAAGGCCGTCAGGCGGGCGCTACGCTCGGCCATGGCCTCGAGCACGATCGACGAGCGCGCGCCACAACAATGGGACAAGGTCGCCGTTAAGGACGAGTCGATCGACGAGGGGCTCCAGCCATGGGGCGCGGCCGCCCGGAAAGATACAGGGCGAAACGCAACCGGATGGGATCCGGTACCGATCAAGGACCAGGTGCGCGGCGGGCCGGCTCAGGCCTGGGACGGTTCGATCCGGCCGCTCGAGGGTCGAGCGAGCCAGGGTTACAACGTCCCTCCGCCCAAGGACGCCACAGACAAGCACCCGCAGGCCGACAGCGCCAAGTATTGGGAGCCGGAGCCGATCGTCGTTCTCGGCGGCTACATACCGGACGTTAATTTCAATCTGACCAGGCCCTACAACGTGCCCGGCGCGGCCGTGACGGACTTCAATCTCAGCAAGGAGAGCCGGGTCCTCCCGCCGGTATATCCGACCCGCCCGGTCAACGGCGGCCGAGACCTGCAGGGCTGGACCAGCAACCAGCCCCGGGACCACCGTGAGCGCCACCCATGGGACACCAAGCCTCGGAAAGGGACAGAGGTCGATTTCGACTATGGCCAGGAGGAGCCGTTACCGCCCAAGCCACCGGCGCCGGATCCTGAAATCAAAGAGGGTTACCTGTTTATGAATGCCTCAAGCCTCAAGAAGTTACCGGAGGGGATCCCGCTCGACTTCGAGGATCTCTCGATCGGCCTCGATATCGATTCGTTTTCGTGGGCTCTCTCGGCCCGGATCCTGAACCCGGAGAGTATGGACCAGATCCGGCCGGGCCCGAGCGGACCGGTCGAGGTCGAGGCCATGGTCAATAACAAGAAATGGCGCTTTATGGTTGAGCGGTACAGCCTCGAGCGTAAGTTCCCCGATGAAACCTACCGGATCACCGGATCGAGCCTTACGCAGCTCCTCGCGGCGCCCTACAGCCCGAAGCAATCGAAGCAGATCGAGACGCCGACAAACGCGCTCCAGGTTATCCAGGACGTTCTGCAGTACACCGGCTTTACCGTCACCTGGGATACTTCCCTTGCCGACTACACCATCCCGGCCGGCGTGTGGGGGTATGAGAACAGTACACCGATCGAGGTTATCGACGAGCTGGTCAAGGCTGCCGGCGGGATCCTGGTCCCGACCTTGAGCCTCTCCGAGCTCCGCGCTTACCACCGGTACCGCGAGGGCGCGCCCTGGTACTGGTCACAGATCGACGCCTCTCGCCTGGACTTCCAGATCCCGGACTCGACGATCCTCGGTCTGTCCAGCCAATGGGAGCCAAACCCGGCCTATAACGGCGTGTACGTCTCCGGGATCTCCGCCGGCGTCGCGGTCGACGCGGTCAAGTACGGTACCGCCGGCGACGTGAGGGCTCCGGACGACTACAACGCCCTGAACCTGTCGACGCAGCAATGCCGCGGGAAGGCGACCTCGATCCTGGGCCAGGGCGGCGACCAGGAGATCGTAACGATCGAGATCCCGATCCCGACCTCCGGAGCTCCTGGCCTGGTAATCCCTGGCCAGTGGGGCGAGATCCAGGATACCCGAACCCCGGCCAACTCCTGGCGGGCCCTGGTCCTGTCGACTGGCGTCCGGGTCGCGCGCCCGGGATCCGGCCGGGCGGTCCAGATCCTCAAGCTCGAGCGCCACCACTACTGACCGATGTTGATTTTTTCGACCTGAAACGAGACAGTCCATGACCACAGTAAACAAGTTTCTACGCTTCCGGCGCCTGCTCCCGCAGCGGACCAGGTACACGATCACGATCGCGGCCGTGAACAGTGACGGGACCAGCATCGGCACAACCAGGGACGGGGGTAAGGTTCGGGTCCTTGGGGACTCGGTCGCAGTCGGTACGAAAGCCTGGGTCGACGACGGCCGGATCGTTGGGGAGGCCCCGGATCTGCCAGAGTATTCGGAGCTGATCTAGCTCCTCAGCGGTAGTAGCCACTCCAATTCACGACGCAGCCATTCTCAAAGTACACATAATTTGCGGAGCCTCCCGAGTAGTGGTAAGCCCACTGTGTTCGCCTGCCGGTCAGAATGCTTGAAGGGCTTCCCCACGAGCGCCTGACATCATTCGGCTTCATTCCGCGTTTAATCTTGTTCTGGATGATTAATCGTCGAAGGTCAGTAGAATTGATGTATGGGCAGGGGTCTTCAGGCCTGGAGCGCTGGCGGGGTTCTGGCTCATAGAACTCTACGTCGGTACCAGTATCAAATCGTCCCCCAATAGCGGGGGCCGGTTCGTGATCCAATTCCTTGGCGTCATCACCGCAAGGTTCGTCAGAGAAAATTGTCTGGCCATCAACCTTGCACTGATAGATGGCGGCCTGGCCCACTACTGGGAAGAGTAACGCGATGAAAAGCAACGTCCTTTTGAGCATGCTAACCTCCTTTATCGAGATACCTTAGCCAATGCAGTCAGAAACTGCATGTCAAAAGGTGTTAAATAGCACGCTGGCGGTTTGGTGGTACCCCTATTTTTGGCAGGGGCTTGAAAGGAAAGCGGGCGGAATTTCGAACCAAAACAACAAGGTAAGATTTTGATTTTTAAGGGGCGGTTTTCCCGATTTTCTGACCTTCCAGAATTCCCCTTTTTCTATATATTTCAGCACCCTACCCCGCTTCCCATCCATACATGGGGTGCAAGGGGTCGTAGGTTCAAATCCTACCGTCCCGACCAGAATTCCCTACACAAAGCCCGGGCCGAAAGGTCCGGGCTTTGTCGTTCTATCAGGCAGCAACCGCCTGCCCACGCTTCTCCCAGGGGTATTCCCGAATCGGCAGGTGAATCAGTGCCGACAACGCGCCAACGCCCACACCAATCCACCACACCAGCGTGTAGTTGTGGTAGAGGTCGTACAGGGCCCCACCCAGCCAGACACCAAGAAAGCCGCCAAGCTGGTGCGAAAAGAATACCAGGCCATAGAGCGTGCCCATGTACTTCAAGCCGTATATGTGCGCAACCAGGCCGGAAGTAAGCGGCACCGTCGCCAACCACAACGAACCCATTGCCACCGAGAAGAGCACCACGCTTTCAGGAGTAATGGGCGCCATGATAAAGGCGGCAGAGACGATTGTTCGTAACAGGTAAATCGTCGCCAGAAGGTACTTGCGCGAGTAACGGTTACCCAACCAGCCGGCCATCAGTGTGCCACCGATATTGAACAGACCGATCAGAGCAATTGAGATGGCGCCGAGCCCGGACGCTGACGTTACCCCCAGCACGTAGATCAGGCTGTCTGGCGTAATTGGCCCACACATTTCGGTTATAAACGCCGGAAAATGCGCGGTGATGAAAGCCAACTGATACCCGCAAGAGAAAAAGCCAATAAAAATGAACAGGAACGACGGGTCTTTCACCGCTCGCTTCAGCACCACCCCCATCGGTTCATCGGTCGATACCGAGGGCTCCGCCTTGGGTGCCCGCATAAACAGAAGGGCAAGCATCGACACCGTAATGAAACCGGCCAACACCATGAACACGCTTTGCCAGGGCATCTGGCTCAGCAGCGCCTGCGCGACGGGCGGGCCAATGATCTGCCCTGCAGAACCGGCTGCGGTTGCAATGCCCAGCGCCATGGAGCGATGCTTTTCCGGGGCAGAGCGCCCTACGACAGCGAGAATGACCCCGAATCCGGTTCCGGCAATCCCGAACCCAACCAGCATCTCCAGGAACTGGTGCTGGCCCGGGGTAATGGCGAATGCCGAGGCAACCAGCCCGACCACGTAACAGATACCGCCCACCAGGATAGCTTTGCGATCACCGTAGCGTTCGGCAAAGGCACCAAAGATGGGTTGCCCGATGCCCCAGAACAGGTTCTGAATGGCGATGGCCAGAGAAAACGACTCCCTTGGCCAGGCAAATTCCAGGGCAATCGGCAGTTGAAACAGACCGAACGAGGCCCGCACGGAAAAACCAACCAGAATAATAATACAGCCTGCGACAAGTACAGGGTTGATCAGTCGATCATAGGTGCCGGAGGCCGTGCCAGACATGGTTACAGATTCCCGGAGCTGAACAGTCGGTGCGCCAGAATAAGCGCGAAGCCAATCAGTATACCTGAAGCAGCGAAAGCCAGGGTAAAGCCGCTCAGTTCAAGTAGCAGGCCAAAGAACAGGGGCGCCAGAAAGTGCACCGCCCGGTTTGCCATCAAACGCATACCCAATGCCCCTGCACGCCGCTCACGTTCCACAGATTCCGCCAGGATCACCATGGATAAAGGCTGGGTAAGGCCGGAACCGATACCGACCAGCATGGCCAGGGCAGCCATCAGCAGCAACTGCTCAGACGCCCCCAGAAAAGCCAAGCCAGCGGCAAGGGTACCGAGCGAGAGTAACACTGTCGGCACGCGGCCTCCGGCAAGTGCAATAATGCGCGCCATAAACGGCCGAACCAGCATGGAAACACCGGCTCGAAGACTGACCAGAACTCCGATAATCAACGGGCTGATGGCCAGGCTCTCCAGGTACACTGGCAAATAGCTTCCGTAGACCCCGAGTGCGAACATCCCCAATACCGTGACCAGAATCGACAACTGCACCCCACGGTTACTGCCGACAAGCTGCCATTGCGCCCGGAAACCCGCCTGCTTTCGGGTAACGTGAATACGCTCCCTCGCCTGCCCGGTCAGGCGGAGTGTTACAACGCCCGAGACCAGCGCAAACAGAGCCATCACAAGGAACACGTACTGGGTACCAGAAGACTTCAGCACAACACCGGCCAACAGGGGGCCGATAACCTGCCCGCCCGACAGCCAGGTGGCATACCAGCCAAAGTACTGCTCCAGCCTCTGGCCGGTGCCCAGGTTTGAAATGATGGTTTGGGCGGCCAGAACCATCTGGAGGTGAGCCAGCCCCACCAGCAACTGACCAGTCACGAGGCCCGCATAGCCATACCACGCATGCATCGACAACAAGCCTGCCACCATAATGCCCGCCCCGGCCAGCAGCGTGGCCCTGCCACCAAACCGGCTCACGATGCCTCCCAGGGGAATGGCCAGGACCAGCGGTAGCAGATACTGGGCGCTTAACACTGCACCCAGAACGAGCGGAGACGCGCCAAGCTGAAGTCCATACACAGGCACTGCCACAATCAGCATTGAATAGACGACAAAACACAGCGTCAGTGACAGACAGACCGCGAAGAAATTTTGCGAGGCCTCAGAGGCTCGCCCGGAAGAGTCGCGGTGGCTGGAATGGTTGCTTTGCAAGTGGATGCCCGATTCGAATGATGTAGCTAAAGCGGGCTATGGTAACGCGAATGGCTCGCAACAGAAACGCGAGGAAAGGACATGCCGGGGGAAGCGCTCCCCCGGCCTAAACCGGCTTTATTCAGCCGACGCAATCAGGCTGGCGTTACCGCCGGCCGCTGTGGTGTCGATACACAGATGCCGCTCAATCACGTAGCGCTGATCCAGCTTGTGTTCGGTGATCACCGGCAGCAACGCGCCCTCACGCTTACTCAGCGCCATGCGGTACTGCTTGAGCAGCGGCTTCTCGGCTACGCTCACCACCGCTTCAAAGCCGGTCAGATGGCTCAGAGCGTCCGGATCAAGCATGCCATCGCTGGCAACAACCGGAAGGCCCGCCTTGATGGCATCGGCCAGTGCCTTCTCGGCGCCCGGTGCAATCACCACCACCTTGTTACCCTGCGACAGGGCGGTGCCGGCCTGCTCAACGGCAGATTCGGCGTCTGGGCCAAGGCACAGCACCAGACCGCGACCATGGCAGGACAGATGGTTCTGCTCGCCCGTCGGCCCCGGCATCTCCTCGTAGCCTTCGTCCAGAGGCGCCGGCACCTTGCCGAAGAAGGGATCCAGCAACGCCTGACGACCTTCCGCCTCCGGTACCGCTACTTTGGCCAGCTTGTCGATCAACTTCTGAGCCTTGTCGGTACTGAGCACCTTGTCACTGGACTGAGCGGGCTTTTCAACCACCTCACCCCGCAGGAAGCGGTGCACGTACTGCGGGCCACCGGCTTTCGGCCCGGTACCCGACAGTCCCTCGCCACCGAATGGCTGGGAACCGACGATGGCGCCGATCTGGTTACGGTTCACGTAGGTGTTACCCACCTTGATACGACTGGCAATGTGCTCGATCCGGCGGTCAACGCGGCTATGAATACCGAAAGTCAGGCCGTATCCCTTGGCATTGACGGCGTCAATCACCTTGTCGATGTCCTTGGCTTCAAACGTGGCCACATGCAGAACCGGGCCGAAGATTTCCTCTTCCAGCTCTTCAATTCCGCTCACCTGAAGCACTGCCGGCGACACGAACAGGCCCTTCTCCGGTACGTTCAGTTTTTTGAGCAGCTTGCCCTGCTGCTCGAATTTCTGGCAATGGTCGGTAATCTTCTTGCGGGCATTTTCGTCGATCACCGGGCCCACATCGGTCGACAACTGCCATGGATCACCAATACCCAGTTCCTCCATCGCACCGTAAAGCATTTCCAGCAAATTATCGGCAATGTCCTTCTGCACATACAGCATACGAAGTGCAGAGCATCGCTGGCCGGCACTCTGGAAGGAGGATGCCAGCACGTCACGCACCACCTGCTCCGGCAACGCGGTGGAATCCACAATCATGGCGTTCAGACCACCGGTTTCTGCCACCAGCGGTGCATCCGGCTCCATGTGTTCGGTCATGGCCTTGTTGATCCGCTGTGCGGTCGCGGTTGAACCCGTGAAACACACACCGGTCACCCGGGCATCGGACGTCAGGCCGGAACCCACGGTGGAGCCGGTGCCGGGCAATAACTGGATCGCGGCCCTGGGTATGCCGGCCTGATGCATCAGCTCCACGGCCCGGAAGGCCAGCAGCGAGGTTTGTTCTGCCGGCTTGGCCACCACCGCGTTACCGGCCGCCAGGTTCGCCAGAATCTGGCCAGTAAAGATCGCCAGCGGGAAGTTCCAGGGCGAGATACAACACATTACACCACGGGCCTCGCCGTCATTCTTGTAACGGATGCCTTCGTTGGCATAGAACATGGCAAAATCCACGGCCTCACGAATCTCGGCCACGGCATCCAGCAGGGATTTGCCTGCTTCTCGGGTGGTCAACGCAAACAGCTCGTGCACGTTCTCTTCGTACAGGTCGCCGACCCTGCGAATCATGGCCGCACGCTCTTCCGCCGGTACCGAAGACCACTGTTTGAAGCCCTCCTGAGCGGCGTCCAGAGCCGACGAAATATCCGCCTCTGAGGTATAGGTGATGTGACCGACCAGGTCGTCCGGGTTTGCAGGATTCCGCACCTCAACCACTTCGTCACTGACAGAATCCACGGCCAGTATCGGGCCACCTTTCCACTGATGGCTCTTGTAACGGTTACGACCTTCATCAATCTCAGCCACCGTCACCGGATCGGTAATATCCCAGCCCTTGGAGTTTCGACGCT
Source organism: Marinobacter nauticus (assembly GCF_003634635.1). Taxonomy (GTDB): domain Bacteria; phylum Pseudomonadota; class Gammaproteobacteria; order Pseudomonadales; family Oleiphilaceae; genus Marinobacter; species Marinobacter nauticus. The sequence goes on from NZ_RBJB01000002.1 coordinate 1,081,277, forward strand.
GCTCACCGAAAATTTTCGACGGATGCACGATCGCCTTGCTGGACAGGTTATGGCCAAGCTCCACCACTACATCAATCGGGTCTTTGGCGATTTCTTCCGGGGTGATGCTGGTATCCACAATCTGGTTAACAAAAGAACTGTTGGCACCGTTCTCCAGCAACCGGCGAACCAGGTAAGCCAGCAGGTCTTTGTGAGCACCCACCGGCGCGTAGATCCGGCAAGGCACACCACTGTCCTCCAGAACCTGATCGTGCAGGGATTCCCCCATACCATGCAGGCGCTGGAACTCGAATTTATCCCGACTCAGATCCTTGGCCAGTTCCAGCACCGCTGACACCGAATGGGCGTTGTGGGTGGCGAACTGCGGGTAGATACGGTCGGTCATGCCCAAAAGCTTGCGAGCACCGGCCAGGTAAGCGACGTCGCTGCAGGCCTTGCGGGTGAAGACCGGAAAGTCTGACAGGCCCATCACCTGGGCACGCTTGATCTCGGCATCCCAGTAAGCACCTTTAACCAGCCGCACCATGATGCGGCGATCCAGTTTTTCAGAAAGCGCATAGAGCCAGTCCAGGGTCTGCGAGGCACGCTTGCCGAACGCCTGGACCACAACACCAAAACCTTGCCAGTCTTTCAGTTCCGGGTCGGACAGGATGGCCTCAATCACATCCAGGGAAAGATCCAGACGATCCTGCTCTTCGGCATCAATATTGAAGCCCATGTTGGCCGCTGCTGCCTTTTTGGCGAGCTTGAGTGCCCGGGGCATGAGCTCATTCATCACGCGCTCTTTATGCCCGTACTCATAGCGTGCCAGCAGCGCCGACAGCTTCACCGAGATACCCGGATTCGTTCTTACATCGCCTTTGCAGCGCTTGCTGATGCTGTCAATGGCATCAGAGTACGCCTGGTAATAACGCTGAGCATCGGCATCGGTGCGCGCCGCTTCGCCCAGCATGTCATAGGAATAGGTATAGCCCCGCTCTTCCTGGGACTTGCCGCGGTCCTGCGCCTCTTCAATGGTACGGCCCAGTACAAACTGGCGCCCCATTTCCTTCATGGCCTGGCCCGCCACGGTGCGCACAACCGGTTCGCCCAGGCGCTTTACCAGCTTACGCAAGGTATCACCCACACTCTGGCGCTCGGAATCCTTCAGCAGGTTGCTGGTCATCAGCAGGGCCAGGGTGGCCGAGTTGATCATTCCGGATTTGGCTTTGCCCACGTGAGCACCCCAGTTGCCCGAGGTGATCTTGTCTTCGATCAGGTCCTGGATGGTGAGATTGTCGGGTACCCGCAGCAAAGCCTCCGCCAGGCACATAAGAGCCACACCTTCTTTGGTGGTCAGCCCATATTCGGCGAGAAACTTTTCCATGATGGTCGGGCGTGCGCTGTTGCGGACATCACGCACCAGCTCTGCCGCCCGGGCCGAAATAGCCTTTCGGGTTTCATCCGACAACTGGGCCTCAGCAATCAGCCGGTGAATCACTTCATGTTCATCTGCCAGGTAGTTTGCACGGATCGCCTGGCGAATGTCGTTGAGCTCCGGTGCCACAGATTGCTGAAGACTCATGGTGTACCCTCCTGATTGTTTGAATACTGACCGCATTTTAGCGAAGCAGGTACATGCAATTAGCCTGTTCAGCATCACAATAGATTATTATTTTCCTTTTTTGGTACCTGAAAAATTACCTATAAGCCTGCACTTTCGCTAATATTGGACGTTTCGGCCTTTTAAAAAAATTCATCCACTATCTCAAAGGATAGCAGTCATGGCAGATCTCGACAGAATCGATCTTTCCATCATCCGGGAACTGCAAAAGAACGGCCGTATTACCGTGACAGACCTTGCTTCCCGGGTCGGTTTATCAAAGACTCCCTGTCAGGTACGAATGAAACGGCTGGAAGATCAGGGATACATTACCGGCTACAGCGCCATGGTGAATCAGACCAAGCTGGGGCTCTCTCATGTTGCGTTCGCCCAGGTCACCCTGAATGACACCAGCAGCAAGGCACTGGCGGCGTTCAATGAGGCCGTCCGACAAATCTCCGCGGTGGAGCAGTGTCATATGATGGCGGCGAATTTCGACTATCTTCTGAAAATACGTACCCGCAACATGGCTGAATACCGCCAGGTTCTGGGAGAACAGATCTCCAGCCTGCCCCACGTACTCCAGACCAGCACTTTTGTCGTGATGGAAAACGTTAAAGACCGAGGACAGTAAGATGCGGATCGTTGTTGCCCCCGACTCTTTCAAGGAATGTCTCTCAGCGCAGCAAGTTGCCTCTGCCATCGCCCGTGGTTGGCGCAACGCTGCCCCGGAGGATGAGATTGTAGAAATCCCTCTCGCTGATGGGGGCGAAGGAACCACAGTGGCACTGACAGAGGCTCTGGGCGGGCAACTGCATACGGTGGCCGTCACGGGCCCGCTGGGTGAGCGTATCGAAGCCCGCTTTGGCCTGGCCAATAACAACGAAACCGCCGTCATTGAGGTAGCTGAAGCCAGTGGCTTGCATTGTGTACCCGCCGAGGCCCGTGATGCGCTCCGGGCAACCAGCCGTGGTACCGGAGAGTTGATTCTGGCAGCCCTGAAACACCGGCCGAAAACATTGATCATGGGCCTGGGAGGAAGCGCCACAACGGATGGCGGCGCGGGCATACTGCAGGCTCTGGGGGCGCGCCTGCTGGATAACCAGAGCGAGGAAATCGGGCCCGGCGGTGCAGGCCTGGCACGACTGGCCACGGCGGACCTTGAACCTGCCATTCGCAGACTCAACGGCATCCAGTTGATTGTGGCCTGTGATGTTACCAATGCGTTGCTGGGCCCGGAGGGAGCGGCAGCGGTTTTCGGGCCGCAGAAAGGCGCCAATGAAGACGACGTTCGTCAGCTGGACGCCAATCTTGCGCATTTTTCCCGTCTGGTTAAGGCGCAGGGCCTGGACATTGCCAGCTTTCCCGGTAGTGGCGCCGCCGGGGGTATCGGTGGCACGGTCAAGGGTATTCTGGGCGCCCGACTCCAACCGGGAATAGAGCTGGTGATGGAGGCCGTCAAACTGGAGCAGCATATCCGCAACGCGGATCTGGTGATCACCGCGGAAGGCGCCATCGATGCTCAAAGCGCCTTTGGAAAAACGCCGGCCGGCGTGTCCAGACTGGCGCATGCCTGCGGTGTACCAGTGATTGGCCTGTGTGGAAAATTAGGGGCTGAACTGGCTCCGCTCCATAGCGTTGGGTTAACAGCGGCTTTCTCGATCACCCCCGCTCCCATCACCCTGACGGAAGCCTATGGTCTGGCAGAAGCTAACCTCGAGAAGTCTTCGGAGCAGCTGGCGCGCCTGACGCACAGTTTCTCACGCCGGTGAAGCGGTTTTCCGTAATCCGGTGAGCTCAACCCGGCCGCGGGCTAACCGAACCTGGCCCCGGCGTTCGAGTTCTTTAAGCAGTCGGCTGACCACTTCCCTGGCCGTTCCCAGCTCCACGGCCAGCTCCTGATGGGTAATATTCAGTACACTCTGACCATCAGCCGCACGGGCCTGAAGCCACTCCGCCAGGCGCTCATCCATACGGTGAAACGCTACTTCTTCAACCAACAACATCAGATCGTCAAGTCGACGGCCATAGGACTCCATAATCCCCAGCCGGAACTCTGCCGACTGATCCATCAGCCGATCGAATAATCCGCGCGGGATAATGGCGGCTTCTGCCTCCTCTTCAACGATGGCTTCAGCCCGGTAGCCACGGCCCGTCATCAGACAGCCAATGGACAACGTGCAGATATCGTCAGCGCCCATACGGTAGAGCACGATGCTGTGGCCAGATGCTCCGGTCATCTGCACCTTGATACTGCCATCCAGCACCAGGGGAAGCCCCCGGCAATGCTCTCCAGCACTGAACAGCACCTGCCCGGGAGGGAAACGCATGGCCCGGAGACCCTCCAGGGCATCTTTGCGCAAGGAGTCATGTAGTGTGTCGAGAATACTGTGCCTGGCCATTCCGCATTGCCTTGTATCGAAAGTCGTCTGCCTGTGTGACTTTATCACTGAATCCGGCCAATAACAGGCCTATAGTCAAACCATCATCCGACATCACACAGGAGAGACCAAGATGACGGTAAACATGGGTTCCGCTGATCGTATTATTCGTGCCATCGTGGGTGTTGTCCTGCTGGCCCTGGTCTTTGTTGGCCCTCAGACGCCCTGGGGCTGGATTGGCATTGTACCGCTGGCAACAGCACTGGTGGGAAACTGCCCTGCCTATTCCCTGCTCGGCATCAAAACCTGCAAAACAAAATAGGCCTCCAGGCACCAAAAACACAAAGGCCAGAGCAGCTCTCGCCACTCTGGCCTTTGTCGTTCTTCAATGCAGACAGGCTTACTGCTGTTTCAGCGCACCGGCGTGTTCAGCACATCCAGCACTTCCTCAAGCTCGGTGATCATCTGACGGATCAACTGCTTGTACTGTGAAGTATCATCCTTCACTTCGCTGCTGCTGAGCTTCTGCTTGGCACCACCAATGGTGTAGCCCTGATCGTACAGCAGGCTGCGGATCTGGCGGATGGTGATCACATCCGCGCGTTGATAGTAACGGCGATTGCCCCGGCGCTTGACCGGCGACAGCTGCGGGAATTCCTGCTCCCAATAGCGCAACACATGCGCCTTGACCGCACACAGCTCGGCTACTTCACCAATGGTGAAATAACGCTTGCCCGGAATAACCGGGAGCTCATTGTTATGACTGGGTTCCAGCATACGCTTCTACTTTCTGCTTCAGTTTCTGACCTGGTCGAAACGTAACTACGCGCCGTGCACTGATGGGAATTTCCTCACCCGTTTTCGGGTTCCGTCCCGGTCGCTGCTTCTTGTCCCTGAGATCGAAGTTGCCGAAACCCGACAACTTCACCTGCTCGTTGTGGCTGAGTGCGCCTCTGATTTCGTCGAAGAAAGCTTCCACCATTTCCTTGGCTTCCCGCTTGTTAAGCCCCAACTCCTCGTACAAGCGCTCTGCCATGTCCGCTTTCGTCAAAGCCGCCATCTGTCAACTCCTCAGTGTTGCCCCCAACTCTTCTTTCAGGGCATCGATAACCCCATTGAAGAGCGAATGCACTTCGTCCTCGTTAAGCGTGCGTTCAGGATGCTGCCAGAACAGGCTCAGAGCCAGGCTTCGGTTACCCTCACCCAGGCTTTCACCTTCATAGACATCAAACACACGCAACGCCGTGAGGTGCTCGCCAGCATGTTTACGGGCCACATGTTCTACCTGGGCGAACGCCACATCGCTCCCGATAATGATAGCCAAATCCCGGCGAACTTCCGGGAATTTTGAAATATCTTTGAAATTAGGCACATAACCGGCAACGATCGAATTCAAGAATAGCTCAAACATCAGGATCGTGCCATTAAGTTCAAGATTTTTCTGAACTTGTGGATGCAGTGCACCCAGCCAGCCCACATGCTCGCCATCCCTCAACAGTTCCGCCGTCTGGCCCGGATGCAGCGCAGGGTGCTGGCTGGCAATAAAATCAACCTCGATGCCAAGCAGTCGGAACAGGCTTTCCAATTCCCCTTTTACATCAAAGAAATCCGTGGTTCTGCGACCGTTTACCCAGTTTTCGGGATTCTGGTTACCAACCACCACCCCTGCCAGCATCGGCTGCTGACTGATGCCATCGGCATCCTGAACGAATCGCAAACCGGTCTCAAACAGGCGAATACGGGGCTGCTGCCGGTTCTGGTTGTAGCCCACGGTTTTAAGCAGGCCGCTCCACAGCGTCGTGCGCATCACCGAAAGATCCGACGAGATGGGATTGGCCAACGCAATCCCCTCACGTTCCGGATCCACCAGCTGTTGAACCTTGGGATCAACAAAGCTGTAGGTCACCGCTTCCTGGTAGCCCTGGGCGACGAAAAAGTTACGCACAGCAGACAGCGGCCGAACCGCTTCTTCCCGGGCCCGCAGCCCAAGCGAGCCGGTTGGCTCGGTGACCGGCAGATTGTTATAACCAAAAATGCGACCGACCTCTTCGATCAGGTCTTCTTCGATGGAAATATCCGGCCGGAAGCTGGGCACACTGATACGCCAGCCGTCTTTCAACAGCTTGTCGATGTGCAGGCCAAGCCGGCTGAGAATCTCTTCAACGGTAGTGCGGTCAATTCTAAGCCCCAACACATCCGCCAGGCGCTGCTCACGCAGATCAATCACCCGCGCCTTTGGCAGGTGTTCCTTGCTGGCCACTTCGACAATTTCGCCGGGCTCACCCCCGACAATAGCCATCAGCAGACCGGTTGCCCGCTCCATGGCATCCCGTGCCTGCTCATAATCCACGCCCCGCTCAAAACGGTGGGAGGCATCTGTATGCAGGCCATATTGACGAGCCTTGCCGGCCAGCGTGATCGGGTCAAAAAAGGCGGATTCAAGCACCAGATCCCGGGTTTTCTCACTCACCCCGGAATGCTCGCCCCCCATCACACCGGCAATGGCCACTGGCTTCTCGTGGTCGGCAATCACCAGCGTTTCCGGAGTAAGCTCGACCTCCTGACCGTCCAGCAATACCAGTTTTTCGCCCGAGCCAGCCATACGCACAACAATCCCACCTTTGATCTCATCCCGGTCAAAGGCATGCATGGGCTGGCCCAGTTCCAGCATGACGTAGTTGGTGACATCCACCGCCGCATCAATGGAACGGATACCGGAACGACGCAGCTTCTCCTGCATCCAGAGCGGCGTTTCTGCCTGCAGATTGACGTTTCGCAGAACACGCCCCAGATAACGGGGGCAACCCTCAGGGGCTTCCACCCGGATGTCAGGCACTTCCGAGTGCTCCGCTTCCACGTGCGGAATGGAAGGCGCATTGGTGACCAGGCTGTTCAACACGCCCACTTCCCGGGCCAGGCCCTTGATGGACAGACAGTCGCTGCGATTCGGGGTCAGATCCACATCAATGGTGATGTCATTCAGCTTCAGATAGTCAACCACCGGCTGCCCAACCGGGGCATCCTCCGGGAGCTCCATCAGGCCGTCATGGTTATCGGACAAGCCCAGCTCGGATTCCGAACACAGCATACCCTCGGAGGGCTGCCCCCGAAGCTTGGCTTTCTTGATCTTGAAATTGCCGGGCAGTACAGCGCCCACCTCGGCAAAAGGCACCTTCAGCCCGTGGCGAACATTGGGGGCACCACAGACCACCTGCACGGTCTGCTCGCCATTGCTCACCTGACACACCCGCAGCTTGTCGGCATCCGGATGGGGCGCAACGGAAATAACCTCACCCACAACCACCCCGGAAAATTCGCCAGCCACGGCCTCAAAGCCGTCGACTTCCAGCCCGGCCATGGTGATCTGGTCCATCAACTCCTGAGAGCCAATGTTCGGGTTTACCCACTCGCGCAGCCACTGTTCACTGAATTTCATTATCCTGGTCCTGTCCTGATTCGGTTGATTCTGAGCCTGTTACGCCAATTCCTGGTGTCGTATCAACGGAACTGACGAAGGAAACGCAGGTCGTTTTCGAAGAACATACGCAGGTCTTTTACTCCATAACGAAGCATGGCCAGGCGCTCGACACCCAGACCAAAAGCAAACCCGCGATATTCCTCGGAATCAATACCGCAATATTCGAACACTTTCGGATGCACCATGCCGCAGCCCATCACTTCCAGCCACTTGATGCTGCCATCCGGCTCACGTCCCCATTCAATATCCACTTCCGCCGATGGTTCGGTGAACGGGAAGTAGGAGGGACGGAAGCGAACTTTCAGATCCCGCTCAAAGAAAACCCTGAGGAATTCCTCCACGGTGCTTTTCAGGTCCGCGAAGCTGACATTCTTCTCCACCAGCAGACCTTCCACCTGATGGAACATAGGGGTGTGAGTCATATCGGAATCACAGCGATAGACCCGTCCGGGGCAGATCATGCGGAACGGTGGCTTGCCTGCCTCCATGGTCCGAATCTGTACCGGCGAGGTGTGGGTACGGAGCAAGGTACCCGGATTGAAATAGAAAGTATCGTGCATGGCACGAGCCGGGTGGTGCCCGGGAATATTCAGAGCTTCGAAGTTGTGGTAATCGTCTTCGATTTCAGGCCCCTGCTCTACGCTATAACCGGCACGGGCAAAGATTTCCTCAATGCGCTGCAGGGTGCGGGTTACCGGATGCAAACCACCCAGGTCCTGCCCCCTTCCCGGCAGTGTTACGTCAATGGATTCCGCCGCAAGCCTGGCTTCAATGGCCGCTTTCTCAAGATCTGCCCGCCGTGCGTTGATGGCTTGCTCCACCTGCCCCTTGGCTTCATTGATCTTCTGGCCGGCCGCAGGGCGCTCCTCCGCAGAGAGCTTGCCCAGAGTTTTTGCCTGCTGGGTAATCACACCCTTTTTGCCGAGGTATTCCACACGAATTTGATCAAGCGCCTGCAGGTTGTCGGCCTTTTCCACGGCATTCAACCCGTCCTGAACCAGTTGCTCCAGGTTTTCCATTGACCCTGCTCCAAACCAGAAATGGGGTAGGTTAAAACAAAAATAGGGGAAGAGCGTGCCCTTCCCCTATCAGAAGGCGCCGTCATGAAACATGGGGCGCCCGGATCGATCAGCAATCGATGAAAGAGCTTAAGCGATCACAGGGACGCTTTGGCCTTCTCAACAACAGCGGCAAACGCCTGCTGTTCGTTCATGGCCAGATCGGCCAGAACCTTACGATCGATTTCAACATTCGCCTTCTTCAGACCAGCGATCAGACGGCTGTAAGACAGACCGTTTGCACGGGCGCCAGCGTTGATACGGGCAATCCACAGAGCGCGGAATGCACGCTTACGGTTGCGACGGTCACGGTAGGCATACTGACCGGCCTTGATAACCGCTTGCTTGGCAACGCGGTAAACACGGCTACGGGCACCGTAGTAACCTTTGGCCTGATTGAGAATCTTCTTGTGACGACGACGTGCTACCACGCCACGCTTTACACGAGCCATACTTTAATCCTTCTACCTTTACTTTCTAAGGAATGATTCGCGCGGCTGAATCAGCACGCGGTCATGCGCTTGATAGACGCTACGTCCGACTTGGCGATGAGCTTGGTACCGCGCAGCTGACGCTTACGCTTCGGGCTCTTCTTGGTCAGGATGTGGCTGGTGAAGGACTGCTTGTGCTTGAAGCCAGTGGCGGTCTTCTTGAACCGCTTGGTAGCTCCGCTCTTGGTTTTCATCTTCGGCATTTTTAAAACTCCGCATTCTATTTTGGATAAACAATTGTGCCCCTGAACGACAAATCCCCCGCTAATGCGGGGGACCCGTCACGGGATCAGGTTCACTTCTTCTTGCGGGGAGCGATAACCATGGTCATCTGCCGGCCTTCCATTTTCGGCCGCATCTCAACCTGGGCTATTTCTGCCACATCTTCCTCAATCCGCTGCATGAGCTTCATACCAATTTCCTGGTGTGCCATCTCACGTCCACGGAACCGGATTGTGATCTTGCCGCGGTCCCCGTTCTCAAGGAAACGTACCAGGTTGCGTAGTTTGACCTGATAATCCCCTTCTTCCGTTCCTGGTCGGAACTTCAGCTCTTTGACCTGCGTCTGCTTCTGCTTTTTCTTGGCAGCCGCCTTGGCCTTTTTCTCTTCAAAGATCTTCTTGCCGTAGTCCATTATCTTACAGACGATCGGATCGGAATCCGTAACCTGCACCAGATCCAGGGTCGCCTCTTCCGCCATACGCAGGGCGTCTTCGATCGGAACAATCCCGACCTGATTGCCTTCGGCATCAATCAGTCGGACTTCAGTTGCGTCAATGTTCTCATTGATAGGCGCCTTGGGTGCGCGCCCACCCCGATTCGCTCGCTGTTTAATAATCAGATCTCCGTTTTGGTTCTACCTTTGCGCTCGACGTCAGCTGCAAGCAGCTTTTCAAAATCGTCGACCGACATGGTTCCCAGGTCTTCGCCCTTACGTGTCCGGACGGCAACGGCGTTGTTCTCGATTTCTTTATCGCCAACAACAACCAGATAGGGAACCTTATTTAGAGTATGCTCGCGGATTTTAAAGCCGATCTTCTCGTTTCTCAAGTCAGCATTAACCCGATAGCCTAAAGAATCCAGTTTTTTGGCCAGATTCTGACAGTAATCACGCTGTTTATCAGTAATATTCAGGACAGCAACCTGTGTCGGTGCCAGCCAGGTCGGGAAAGCACCCTCGTACTCCTCGATCAGGATACCGATGAAGCGCTCAAAGGAACCCAGTACAGCCCGATGCAGCATAACCGGCGTTTTGCGCTCGGAATTGTCGGCCACATACTGCGCCCCCAGACGACCCGGCATCGAGAAGTCGACCTGGATGGTACCACACTGCCATACCCGACCGAGGCAATCTTTCAGAGAAAATTCGATCTTCGGGCCGTAGAAGGCACCTTCGCCCGGCAACAGCTCCCAGTCAACCCCTTCACGGTTCAGCGCCTGCTCGAGCGCTGCCTCGGCTTTGTCCCAGACTTCGTCCGACCCTACCCGCTTTTCAGGGCGGGTGGACAGCTTGTAAAGAATTTCACTGAAGCCGAAGTCTGCATATATCTCGTGCAACATGGCAATAAATGCAGACACTTCTTCCTGGATACCATCTTCCTCACAGAAGATATGGGCATCATCCTGGGTAAAACCACGCACCCGCATCAGGCCATGCAACGCGCCAGAAGCTTCATTCCGGTGACAGGAGCCAAACTCGGCCAGGCGCAGCGGCAGATCCTTGTAGCTCTTCAGCCCCTGATTAAACACCTGCACGTGACACGGACAGTTCATGGGCTTGATGGCGTAATCGTGCTTCTCGGACTCAGTGGTAAACATGTCATCCTTGAACTTGTCCCAGTGACCGGACTTCTCCCACAGGGTCCGCGACACCACCTGAGGTGTCTTGATCTCCTTGTAGCCATGCTTATGCTGCTGGGCACGCATGTACTGTTCCACCTCCTGATAGAGGGACCAGCCATCCGGATGCCAGAACACCATACCCGGGGCTTCTTCCTGCATGTGGAACAGGCCCAGCTTCTTGCCAATCTTGCGATGATCCCGTTTTTCGGCTTCTTCCAGGCGGTGCAGGTAGGCCTTGAGGTCTTTCTTGTTACCCCAGGCCGTACCGTAGATACGCTGCAACTGCTCATTGCTGGTATCGCCACGCCAATAGGCCCCGGCCACCTTGGTCAGCTTGAAGGCCTTGAGCTTACCGGTGCTGGGCACGTGAGGACCACGGCAAAGATCGATGAAGTCGCCCTGACGATAGAATGACAGGTCTTCCTCTCCCGGAATGTCTTCGATGATGCGAACCTTGTACTCCTCGCCCATCTCGTTAAACAGCTTGATCGCTTCGTCCCGGGACATAATGGAGCGTGATACCGGAAGATCCTGTTTCGCGAGTTCTTCCATACGCTTTTCAATGCGCGCCATGTCTTCATTGGTAAACGGGCGTTCATATTTGAAGTCGTAGTAGAAGCCGTTCTCGATTACCGGACCGATGGTGACCTGGGCGCCAGGGAACAGCTCCTGAACCGCCATGGCCATCAGGTGGGCAGTGGAGTGGCGAATAATATCCACGCCGTCTTCATCACGCTCCGTCACAATCGCCAGCTCTGTATCGTTTTCAATCAGGTGGCTGGTATCCACAAGCTTTCCGTTAACCTTTCCGGCCAGGGCCGCTTTGGCCAGGCCCGCGCCAATGTCTGCGGCAACGTCGTGTACGGTTACGGGTTCAGCAAAACTGCGATGACTGCCATCTGGCAGGGTAATGACGGGCATGTTTATCTCCTCGTGGTTTCTCAGCGGTGATCTATACCAAAGATCACTTGGTTGCCGGGCTGCGCGACACAAACCGCGAGCCGGATTTGAGGGCGAGTCTAACAGAAAAAAACCCGGCAGCAACGCCGGGTTTTTACGGAGCCGAAGCCAATCAGGCCGGCTGGGGTTGGGCCTCCTCCCGTGCCTTGCGCCTGAGCTGACCGAAAGCGACCAGCCCCAACAGCAACAGTGCCGGGATAAACATCAACTCTTTCGGTGGCCGCTCCAGCTCAATCTGGACTGCATCAATGGTCCAGCCAAACTGGATACCGGCATCTTCCGCAGCACTGCCAAAGTTGACGAAATCCACCACCAGATCACCGCCCTGCTCTGACACTTCCAGGCCTGCACCCGCCAGGCGCTCCTGCGCGGTTTCACCTCCAGGGATCTCAAGCTCGACGTAGGTGGTGACATCACTGCCATCCAGCGCCATGCCTGACACCTTCAGCACCACCTCACCATCAGCAGGCACATCCGCCACGTATTCCATAACGGCGGTCCCCGGCCGCTCTTCGTTCGGCGGATAGATCATGTCCCACCAGAAACCGGGCCGGAACATGGTGAAGGTAATCAGCAACAACAACAGGGTTTCCCACTTCCGGCTCCGGGTGAACCAGAAGCCCTGGGTTGCCGCCGAGAACACCAGCATGGCCGTGACGGCGCTGAACACCGTAACCAGCAGATCAAACCAGCCAGTCAGACCAATCAACAACAGCTGCGTGTTGAAGATGAACATGAACGGCAGAATGGCGGTTCGAATATCGTAGGTAAAACCCTGGACACCCGTTCGGATCGGGTCTGCTCCTGAGATTGCGGCCGCCGCGTAGGCGGCCAGCCCCACGGGCGGCGTATCATCCGCCAGTATCCCGAAATAGAACACGAACAGGTGCACCGCAATCAGCGGAACAATCAGGCCATTCTGGGCCCCCAGGGTTACGATAACCGGAGCCATCAAGGTGGAAACCACAATGTAGTTGGCGGTTGTCGGCAACCCCATGCCCAGAATCAGACTGATCACAGCGGTGAAGATGAGCATCAGCAGCAGATTTCCGCCAGACAGGAATTCCACGAATTGGGTCATCACCAGGCCGATACCAGTCAGCGTCACCGTACCAACTACGATGCCGGCCGTCGCTGTCGCAACGCCAATACCCACCATGTTCCTGGCGCCGGTCGCCAGCGAATGGAACAAGTCACTGATGCCGCCAATGAATTCAGACATCAATCCGCCATGCTTGCGGAAAAATGCCTTCAGCGGCCGCTGGGTAATAACGATAAAGATCATGAACAAGGTTGCCCAGAAGGCAGACAGCTGGGGCGAAAAGCGTTCAACCGTCAGACACCAGACCAGCACCACCACCGGCAGCAGATAGTAGAGCCCGGTTTTAACCGTGGGCCCCACCTCCGGCAACTCGGTCATCTCTTTGTTGGGATCGTCTTCCTCCAGCTCCGGGAATCGGGTGGCGTATCCAACCAGTCCCGCATAGATCAGAACCAGAATTGGCCCGAGCACCCAGGGCGCAGCCTCACCCAGCACCCCTTTGGTCCAGCCAACCCCGTAATAAACCGCGAAGGTCAGTACGATCAGGCCAATCAGAATGACCACCCAGTTCAGCATGCGCTGGGCCAGGGTTGGACGATTCAGCCGCTCTACCCCTTCCATCTTCAGCTTGCAGGCTTCCAGATGGACGATGTAAATCAGCGCAACATAGGAAATCAGTGCCGGCAGAATAGCGTGCTTGATCACCTCGAGATAGGAAATCCCCACGTACTCGACCATCAGGAAGGCCGCGGCCCCCATGATTGGCGGGGTAAGCTGGCCGTTGGTGGACGCAGCCACTTCAACCGCGCCGGCTTTGGTAGCCGGGAAACCGACCCGTTTCATCAGGGGAATGGTGAAGGTACCGGTGGTCACCACATTGGCGATGGAGGAGCCGGAAATCACCCCACTCAGACCACTGGAAACCACCGCCGCCTTGGCCGGACCTCCGCGCATATGCCCCAGCATGGCGTAAGCCACCTTGATAAAGTAGTTACCGGCTCCCGCTCGCTCAAGCAAGGCACCGAACAACACAAACAGGAAAACAAAGCTGGTAGATACCCCAAGAGCAACCCCGAATACCCCCTCGGTTCCGAGCCATTGGTGGGAAGCCAGCTTGTTCAGGCTCACGCCTTTATGAGAAATCACATCCGGCATGTAAGGGCCGGCCAGTGAATAGACAATAAAAACCGCCGCAACAACAGTCAGCGGGAGCCCAAGGGCCCTCCGGGTAGCTTCCAGCAGCAATACCAGGCCACCCAACGCCACCCAGAGATCCATGGTGGTTGGTGCCCCCGGCCTCTGCGAAAGAGCATCATAAAAAACATAAAGATAGGAAGCCGCAAATGCAGCAGCCAAAGCCAACACCCAGTCATATATGGGCACCTTGTTGGCATGCACCCCCTTGATCATCGGGAATGCCGAGAATGCAAGAAACACCGCAAACGCCAGATGGATTGAGCGCGCTTCGGTGGAATTGAATATTCCGAAATTCAGAATGAACGGCAGGGGTGATGCAATCCAGAGCTGGAACAACGACCAGCACACCGGAACGATGAACAGGATAACCGCTGCAGGCCCGGTCAGCGCCCGGCCTCCGGTTTCGGTCTGCAATACCTGTTCTACCTTGCTGGCATCAACTCCCGCCCCGGTACCGGGGTCATTCTTTGCCATAGAATGTTCCTGTGATGGGAAATAACCTTACTGAATCAACAGAGCGGGCCTCAGCCCGCTCTGTTGACATGCCTGGCCGATCAGTCGATCAGGCCAGCCTCGCGATAGTACTTGGCCGCGCCCGGGTGCAGCGGCGCACTCAGGGCATCAGAGACCATTTCTTCTTTCTTCAGGTTGCCGAAGGCAGGGTGCAGACGCTTGAAGCTGTCGAAGTTCTCGAACACGGCCTTGACCACTTCGTAAACGACATCTTCCGGAACGTCAGTTGAGGAAACGAACGTAGCAGCCACACCAAAGGTGGTTACATCTTCGTCGGAACCACGGTACATGCCACCCGGAATCACTGCCTTACGGTAGTATGGGTTTTCCTTGATCAACGCTTCTGTCGCCTTGTTGTCAACGGCAACAATTACACTGTCACAGGACGTGGTGGCTTCCTTGATGGCACCGGAGGGGTGGCCAACGGTATAGAAGAAAGCGTCAATGTTGCCATCGCACAGCGCCTGGGACTGCTCGGCAGCCTTGATCTCAGCCGCCACCGAGAACTTATCCATAGTCCAGCCCATTTCATCCATCAGCACTTCTGCTGTGGCGCGCTGGCCAGAACCCGGATTACCCACAGACACGCGCTTACCTTCCAGGTCTTCAAAGGTCTTGATGCCGGAACCTTTGCTGGCAACCACGGTGAACGGCTCAGGGTGCAGAGAGAAGACCGCACGCAGCTTCTCGTTCTTGCCCGCATCTTCAAACTGGCTGGTGCCATTGTAGGCGTGGTATTGCCAGTCGGACTGGGCAACAGCCAGGTCCAGCTCGCCCTGGCGAATGGCGTTCAGGTTGTAAACGGAGCCACCGGTACTCTCAACCGAGCAACGGATACCATGCTCCTTGCGATCCATATTCACCAGGCGACAGATAGCGCCACCCGCCGGATAATAAACGCCGGTAACACCACCGGTACCGATGGTCACGAAGCGCTGTTCCTGCGCGGAAACCGCAGAGGACGCGGCACCCAGGCTCACGGCGGCTGCAACGGCAAAAGCGGACGCTTTGAGTTTCAGTGTCATGTGTGTTCTTCCTTTTCTTGATAGTTATAGTCGATTACCCGCACGGGTATACGGGCAAACATCCGGTTCGTTCTAGAACATAGAACACTTCTGGCCATAAATAAAGGAAGGATTAGCACGCTAACCAGCTGACCTATCAACAAAAAAGCCCGCACAGGCGGGCTTTTTTGCTGGTTCAGGGCGATTTTCAGGACTTCGCAGCCCGTGCTTTCGCCAGCATCTTGTCCGGGCGAAGCAGGAATCTCGCCAGGGCCGGCAGCAGCCAGATTGCCCCTACCATGTTCCACAGGAACATGAAGAACAGCAGGAAGCCCATGTCCGCCTGGAACTTGATCGGAGAGAATATCCAGGTCACAACACCAAGACCCAGAGTCACACCGGTAAAGATAACCGCCTTACCGGTGGAGCGCAGGGTTTCATAGTACGCCTCCTGCAGCGTCTTGCCCTCCAGCAGGAACTTTTCAAGTTTGCTGTAGATATAGATACCGTAGTCCACACCGATACCCACACCCAACGCAATCACCGGCAGCGTGGCCACCTTGATGCCGATACCGGACACCGCCATGATCGCCTCACACAGGATGGAGGTCAGGCCCAGCGGAATCACAATACAGGCCACAGCCCTGATGGAGCGGAAGGTCAGGAAGCAGAGCAAACTCACTACGCCATACACCAGCAGCAGCATCATGTCCTTGGCGTTCGAGATCACCTCGTTAGTCGCCGCTTCGATACCGGCGTTACCAGCTGCCAGCAGGAAGGTATGCTCCTCGTTGCTGTTGGCATCGGCGAACTGTTCGACCCGCTCGACTACCGTTTCCAGAGTTTCCGCCTTGTGATCTTCCAGGAACACCAGAACCGGCGTGAGGCTGCAGTTGGTATTAATCAAACCTGCCGGCGCGTCACGAATGGAGGCATTGATGATGGTCTGGTTGCGGGAAATCTCGTACCACTTCCAGTTACCCTCGTTCAGAGCCTTGGTAACCAGCTTGGAGACATCAGCCAGGGAGGCGGAGCTCTGCACACCCGGAGTGTTCTGCAGCTCCCACTGCAGACTGTCCATGGCCCGGAGTACGCTGTACTGGGTACATTGTTCTTCCGGGGTCTTCACCATCACCACAAGCACGTCTGCACTGGTGGAATAATTGTTGATGATGTAGGCGTTATCCTTGTTATAGCGGGAATCCGGGCGCAATTCGGGCGCACCCTGGTCCAGGTCACCCACTTTCAGGTCCTGCTTGTAGTACATGCCCAGCCCCAGGCCGATCACCGCGATCAGCAGGGAAATCGGCGCAACCCCCGGATGGGAGAAGTAGGACATGACCCGCCACTTGCGGTCCTGCTTTTCACCATGATTCTGAACATGCTGAACACCGCCTTTGGAGATGCCGATGTAAGACATGATCAGAACGTGCAGCACCAGGTTGGTAATGATGACGAACGCCACACCCAGACCGGCCGCCACAGCCAGATCACGAATAACGTCGATTTCGATAAACACCAGCGTGAGGAAGCCGACAGCGTCAGAAATCAACGCCAGCATGCCCGGAATATAAAGAGCCCGGAACGCCAGACGAGCTGAGGTGACGGCATCGAAACCCTTGGCCGACTCAACCGCCATGGCATTAACGATCTGAACCCCATGACTGATACCGATCGCGAACACCAGAAACGGCACCAGTACCGAGTATGGATCCAGGCCATAGCCCAGCAGCCGCAGGGCCCCCAACTGCCAGAACACGGCAATGATTGAGGTAAAGATCGGCACCAGGGTTCCGGCGATGCAGCGGGAATACCAGAACAGCAGCAGCGTGGTCAGCAGAATGGTAATGCCGGCAAACCAGGCAATGGAGCCGATACCTTCAATCAGGTCACCGACTTTCTTGGCGAAACCAACAATGTGAATATTGACGTTCGGATTCTGTGCTTCGTACTTCTCCCGGATCTTCTCTTCCAGCTCACGGGAGAATGCTGCGTAATCCAGAGCCTCGCCGGTTTCCGGATTTTTCTCATACAGTGGCGCATACACAATCGTGGATTTGAAGTTGTCTGAAATCAGACGACCCACCTCGTTCGAACGCAATACGTTCTGGCGCAGCTGCTCCAGACTCTCCCGGGAGCCATCGTAGCCATCCGGAATCACAGTACCGCCCTGGAAGCCTTGCTCGGTAACCTCTACCCAGCGAACGTTCGATGTCCACAAGGTTTTCAGGCCGGAACGGTCCACCCCATTCAAATAGAACACCTCATCGGTGATCTGCTTGAGGGTTTCCATGTATTCGGCAGTAAAGATGTCGCCTTCTTCCACGGCAACCGCAATCCGGACGAAGTTACCCAGGTTGTCCAGGTCATCCCGGTGATCCAGCATATTGACGACGTACGGATGCTCCAGCGGAATCATCCGCTCAAAACTGGCATCCGGCTGGATCTTGATAGCGTTGTAGCCAAGAAACAGCGTCAGCACAAAAAAGGCGATCAGGATCAGCGCCCGGTTGTTGAAAAGTAAACGCTCAAGGAACGGTTCCGCCTTGGGCGTTGTCAGGTAATGTTCACCCCTGTCATGCATCGGGTCAGACATTAAAAAACCCCTCTATCCATTAATCCGTTGATGCCACACCAGGGCGTTAATTCAGGTTCCGGCCGCGAGCGTCGGTAATCTCAACACCGCCTTCGCCGACCAGCAATAGATTGGTTCCCGGCAATGGAACCACACCCATGACACCTTCCCGGTCATTGCGGAAGTAGGGGCGGAAGCTTTCACCATTGTTGGTGCTCATCAGCACTGCGCCGCCATTTCCCACCAGGGTAATGCGTCCATCCTCGGCCACCGCCGCGTTATTCAGGGTGGCGCCGCCCTCATTGGGCACCATGGTCCAGCTGCGGCCAAGATCGGTCGACAGCAGAGTGTTGCCCCGCAAGCCGAACGCCAGCACCTCGTTCACCCGCCCGGTTCCGGTGACGCCAAAGAGGGAGCCATCGTATGGGCTTTCCCGCTTCTCCCAAGATTCTCCGCCGTCAACAGATACGTGAATCTGACCAGCTTCACCGACCACCACCAGCGCGCCACCGGCTACCTCGGTAATGCTGTTGTAGTGGAAGTTGGTTGGGTTATCGAGTTTCGGCGCCCAGTCTTCCCAGGTCTGCCCACCATCCTGGGTTCGCAGAATCATGCCATAGGCACCCACCACAAAACCGTGGTTCTCGTCTTCGAACCAGACATCAAGGAACGGGTTAACCGGCCCGATTTCCATATCTGCCTGGGTGTTTTCGAGGGCGAAGAACAGATCGTCAAGCGCCCACTCCAGGTCAGCCTTCTCTTCTTCCGGAGCCTGTTCAATGCGCTCTTCCAGCTCAGCAATCTGGTCTTCCTTGCTGGCAATCACGAGCTCGGCGGCCTGAATACCATCGAGCTGCAGCTCCCAGGTCTCCCCGGAATCGCTGGAATGCAACACAACACCGCTGTGGCCAACCACCCAGCCATGCTGCTCGGTGCCAAAATCAACGGCGGTCAAGGTGACCGCCACCGGCACTTCGGCCTGCGTCCACGACTGGCCCTGATCGTCGGAATAGATTACGTGCCCACGCTCACCCACTGACACGATTCGATCGCCTGCGCGGGTTGCGTCGGTCAGTAGTGACTGGGGAGCCAGTTCTGTTGGCCTCGCCGGTGTCTCGATAATATCCGCGAGTGCAAATGCCGCTGGAGCTGCCAGTGCCATAGAGAGGCCAAGGCAGGCAGTTCCCAGTGTCTCGCACATGAACCTTTTAGCCATTCAGATTGCCTTTACGTTGGTTAAATCCTGATGCGCCTGCTGCACGACTGGCAGCAGCCTTCGCAAACAAACCGGCAGCCCCCTGGGCCGCCGGTCGACATCCTGCTTGTGGCCTCAGGCGCCGGATCAAACCGGCGCCGAAGCCTCAGCGTACGCTTCGCCTGCGCAAAGAAGCTGGCGAGAAGTAACGTGTGTTTGGTACATCATTGGTAAATACACGGGTATTCGGCTCTTCGGTATCCAGACCCAACACGTGATATCGACGGGCCTGGAGATCGTGATACACATCAAGCACCGTCCAAACCCCCGGCAACTCGTAGTAGTTCTTGGGAATACCCATGGTCACACGCCAGAGATTGCCGCGACCGTCATACTGGTCGAGCAATACGGTGTTCCAGCTGTCTTCATCCACATAGAAGCGACGCTTACCATAGATGTGACGCTCACCATCCTTGAGGGTCGCTTCGACCACGTGCACGCGGTGCAGCTCCCAGCGGGTCAGATCAGGATTGAGGTGGGACATACCCAGAATTTCAGAGTAAGGCGTACCCTTCTCACCGATCCGGTAATTGTTGTAGGGAATGTAGATTTCCCGAACACCTTCGTAATCCCAGTTATAGCGATCCATGGCACCGTTGAAGATATCGGTGTCATCAGCGGTACGCAGGTTATCAGAGGCCGCAATCGGTGAGTCGTAGCCCAGGTTCGGAGCACGGCGGACACGACGTTGACCAGCGTTATAGCCCCAGCCATTGCGCGGATTGATGATCTGGTTCAGGGTTTCGTGAATCAGAATGGCGCCACCGGCAAGACGAGGTGGCGACTGAGTGAACGAGAGATAGTAGAAGATCACGTTGTCCAGATCTTCTTCACCACCCTCAGGGTTGTAGAAGTTGAAGAACGCTTCCTGCTGAGAGGTCACCAGGCTGTAGTCGCCGTTGGTCTGAACCGCCACCTCACTGGAGCGCCGGGTGACAGACACACCGCGCCAACGGGTCAGGTGGTTCCAGATTACCTGCCAGGCCTTTTCTTCGTCATTGCCGTGAAGAATCGGGAAAGGATAGCCACCAAAGGCACCCTCAATACCCTCTGCCTCACCCACAATCTCGGCATTCACCGCGTTCTTACGGGTGTTTTCAGCCACCCATTCGGGCACCGCGTGGGTGCGCCGGGACTGATACACGGGTATGCGGAAGGTAGTCGGGTAGGTTTCCAGCATCGCCCGGACGCCATCGGTCAGATACTCGCTGTACTGATCCATGTTGGAGGCTGTAATGGTAAACAGCACTTCGTCGTCGGGGAATGGATTGATATGGTGCTGCCCGCTGCCCTCGTAGCCAGCCGGCGGCTCCGTCAGGCCGCCATCCCACGCCGGAATGGTGCCGGCATCGTTACCGGCCTTGGGTGAACCGAACGGGGTGAGATCCTGGCCAAGGCGCGCTGCCTCGGATGAAGACACTGCCGCCTGAAGTGGCGAAGCAGCAAAGGACAGAGCCAGCAACCCGCCAAACAAAACGTTTTTGTTGTATCTCATTGTGCAACCTTAAATCCGTCTGGAAGCCTCTGTGGGCCTTTTTGTTATCGTCTGATGCAATCGCAGACTTTCTGACAGATTAGCCGATCCGGCAACATTGTCTATCGACCGAAAGTGCGATTTTGTATCCGGCTGTGACGACGGCTTTACAATCACAGCCAGACAAAGGGCCCCACGGCATCAGTCACGGGGCCAGGCTCCGGCGTTAGTCTGCCAGGCTCTTGTGTACTACTTCATACACGTCTCGGGACAACTCGGCTTTATCGCGAATCCGCTCCAGTGCCGATTTCATCTGTTTGCTATAACCGGGAGCGAACTTCCGCCAACGGGTCAGCGGTGCCACCAGTCGCGCCGCAATCTGAGGATTGCTGTCATCCAGTCGGCATACCTGCTCGGCAAGGAATTCATACCCGCTGCCGTCAGGATTGTGGAATGCCGCCAGGTTCTGGGCCGCAAAGGCACCCACCACAGAGCGCACCTTGTTCGGGTTCTTCCAGTCAAACGCCGGGTGGTCGAGCAACTGCCGGATCTGCGGCAGCTGACCTGCGCGGTCACTTGAGGCCTGAACCGAGAACCACAGCTCCACCACTTGCGGGTCGTCGCTGAACTGCTGGTAGAACGCCTCCAAGGCCTCGGTACGGTCTTCCGCGAAATCAGAATTCACCAAGGCTCGCAGTGCACCGAGCCGGTCAGTCATGTTATCAGCGCCTCGGAACTGCTCTTTGGCCAGCGCCAGCGCTTCCTGATCACCAATATGCAGCAACCAGCCCAGCGCGGTGTTACGGAGACTGCGGCGGGCAATGGCCTCAGGCGTCAGCTGGTAATCGCCCTGCCCGGCGTTGCCCCGATAACAGGCCATGAGTTCATCCCGCAGGCCTTCAGCCAAATAACCAAGCACGTTTTCACGGGCCTGGTGAATGGCAGCAACATCAGCCTGCTCCGCCAGCTCAATGAGATAGGCCTCTGAAGGCAACTGCAGCATCTTTGCCATCAGAGCCTGATCCAGCTCGCTGTCCTGCAGCAACGACCGATAAGCATCCACCAGGCGCGGCTCCACCCCGGCAGACTCCGGAGCCCCCACCAGAGACTGAATAACGTCCACGGCCAGGCGCTGACCTGCGTCCCAGCGGTTAAAACCGTCCGGATCATGGCTCATCAGGAACAGTAGTTGCTCCCGCGTCCAGGGGTAGTGCACCCGCACGGGGGCAGAAAAATCTCTCAGCAGAGAAGGTACCGGGCGCTCCGACAGGCCCTCAAACTCAAAGCAGTGTTCCGCCTGGCTCAGCTCCAGCACCCGCTCCAGAGGCGCTTCGCCACTCTCACCACTCAGCTTCAGGGGCAGAGGCTGCCCGTCGGCGCCCAGAAGGCCGAGCGCAAATGGAATATGCTGCGGCTTCTTGTCGGTCTGGCCTGGCGTGCCAGGAATACTCTGGCGCACGGTAAGCCGATAGATACCGCTCGACTCGTCGTACTCATCAGACACCGAAACCACCGGCGTGCCGGCTTGCTCATACCATAGCCGGAACTGGCCCAGGTCCCGCCCGGAGGCGTCTTCCATAGCGCGAACAAAATCATCGGTGGTGACCGCCTGCCCGTCATGGCGCTGGAAGTACAGATCGCTGCCCTTACGGAACATCTCGTCACCAAGGAGGTTGTGGATCATCCGAACCACTTCGGCACCCTTTTCGTAGATGGTCAGGGTATAGAAGTTGGAGATCTCCATGTAAGACGCCGGGCGCACCGGGTGGGCCATAGGACCGGCATCCTCGGCAAACTGTGCTGTGCGCAGCAGTGTGGCATCCTCTATTCGTTTTACAGTCGGCGATCCCATATCGGCAGAGAACTGGGAATCCCGGAACACCGTAAAACCCTCTTTCAGGCTCAGCTGAAACCAGTCGCGGCAGGTTACCCGGTTGCCGGACCAGTTATGGAAGTATTCGTGGGCGACGATGGCCTCGATACGCTGGAAGGCGGCGTCCGTGGCAGTCTCCTGACTGGCCAGCACACAGGAAGAGTTGAAAATATTCAGCCCTTTGTTTTCCATGGCGCCCATGTTGAAGTCGTCCACCGCCACGATCATGAAGATATCCAGGTCGTACTCCCGCCCGTAGACATCTTCGTCCCAGCGCATGGAACGCTTGAGGGCATCCATCGCGAAATCACACTTCTTCGCGTTGCGGGGCTCGACATACATGCGCAGATCAATGTTGCGGCCGGAACAGGTAGTGAAGGTGTCTTTTTTCTCCACCAGGTCTCCGGCTACCAGGGCAAAGAGGTAAGCCGGCTTGGGGAACGGATCTTCCCAGGTGACAAAATGGCGACCATTTTCCAGCTCGCCCTTATCCACCGGATTACCATTGGAGAGCAGCACGGGATAGGCGCTTTTGTCTGCCTCGATACGGGTACGGAAGCGCGCCATGACATCCGGCCGGTCCGGATAGAAGGTAATGCAGCGAAATCCTTCCGCCTCGCACTGAGTGCAGAACATACCGGAGGACTTGTACAAACCTTCCAGCCGGGTGTTGTTCTGAGGTTCGATCCAGGTGACTACCTGCAGCTCGAATTCTTCCGGCACCGAGGGCACGACCAGCGCATCGCCACGGTCTTCGAACTCACCAGTGCCCAGAGGCGAGCCATTCAGGGAAACCGATTCCAGTTGCAGACTATCACCGTGCAGAAACAGAGGGGCAGCTCTCTCCGCGGAATCCGGGTTGCGGCGCACAGTCAGGGTACTGTGCACACGTGCGCCGTCTTCAAATAATTCAAAACGCAGATCCACCTGATCAACCAGATACGCAGGAACCTTGTATTCACTCAGGTAAATGGTTTGTGGCTGGTTGGTTCGCATTCATACTCTCCAGAGAAAAGACATGGCGGATTCAGTCAAGAACCCGGAACCGGACTTCATAGCCGGTAAATTTGCGGATATTGATTACACCGGTGTCGAGCATCAGATACTGGCCTTTGATACCTTCCAGCAAGCCCTCCACTTCCGGCGTTTTGTCCAGATTATGGGTTTTCACCTTGGCCGGCCATACCTGAACCGGATAACCCAGCCCAAGTGTGGCTTCGTCCACAATTCGTATGCTGTCTTCACCATGCTGCGCCCGCAATTGCGCCAGGTCGTCTGCGATCAAGTCCAACAGCCGCTCACGCTCTTGCACCAGATCCAGCTCCGGCACATCACCCTTTAGCATGGCTCGCCAGTTGGTGCGGTCAGCCACGTGGTTCTTGCACGCTACTTCTACCAGACCAGACAGGTAACGGCTGGCGACCCGCAGCATCGGTATCGCCGTTACCGCCCCTTGATCAATCCAGCGGGTCGGTACCTGGGTGGCCCGGGTTATACCCACTTTCAAGCCGCTGGAATTGGCCAGATACACGACATGTTCAACCATGCAGTTGGCCTCGCCCCACTCCGGCTCCCGGCAGGTACCCAGGTGATAGTGGCATTTTTCCGGGCTCATGATGCAGCTGTCGCAGGCGGCCAGCTTTCGGAAACACGGATAGCAGTAGCCCTGATTGAAACTCTTTTTGGTGGTGCGATCGCAATGAATACAGCGAATCACGCCATCAAAATTCAGCCGCACCTTATGACCAATAAGGTCATTCAGGGTAATGCGTTTGTCGCCGATAGCCAGGTTATAGGCCACCGGGTCGCCGGCCTCTGCCGGCATCTTACGAAGCCGACCGGTTACATCAATGGATTCGCTCAAACCTTGACCTCAACAAACTGATCGGGGTCCACATCGTTGTTGCCCTGGCGATCTTTGCGGAACTGCACAGACGGATCGCAAGCGGTACCGGCTTTCTCGCCACGGTCCAGGTATCCCACTCGCTGTTCTTCCGGGATGTTGTGCTTTTCTTCATAATAAATCACCGCTTCCAGGCTGATAGCGCGCTGCTCACGGGTCAGCGCGCGACCATCTGGCCATTTACCAAGCTCAATGGCCCGTTTCAGGTTGCGGTAAACCGTCGGGTCCAGCCGCTCAATCAGTTCTTCGTATGTCATTCCCGCCTCCTGAACGTTTCTTCATATAAAAAAATGCCAAGACCGTTTGACAATTAAAAATGATAACGATTATCATTAATTCACCAAATGACAACGGTCGTATCATTTGGTCTCTCTCATCAGGAGCTAAAAGCTCTTTTAACAGCCTCACCTTTTGGTGGGGCTTTTTTTTGTTTCAGCCTCGGTATCGACGAGGAGGCATGATCGCCGCCATCGCCAACCCGGCCAGAAAGCCGCCCAGGTGTGCCTCATTGGCCATGCGACCCACGCCAATCATCTCCGGCACTGGCGTAAAGCCAATGATCATCCACACCAGCGCAAAGGTCACGAGTGCCGGCGGGAATTGGAAACGCGGCAGTCTTCGCTGGCTCAACCAGCAATAACCGAGGATGCCGTACACCACCCCCGAGAGCCCGCCGAACAGCGGGCCGGACACCAGATACTGTAGAAGATTGGACGCCAGACTGGTGGCCAGAAACAGTCCTACCAGCCGTGCCCGGCCGTCCATCCATTCGATCTGACTGCCCAGGAACCAGAGCATCACCGAGTTGAAGATGATATGGGTCCAGCTGAAATGCAGGAAATCCGGCGTCAGCAGCCTCCAGACCTGGCCTCCCGAAAGGGTCATAGAGAGCGCTTCCAGGCGCCCGGCCAGTGTGCTGAAGGTATCCCAGCTGAACGGCCGGGGGTCGACAATCATCATAGCGGCGGCAAAATTGCTCTGCCCCATGCCGGTCAGCCATACCATCACCACGGCAACCACGATGACGCCAATGACAAAAGGAGCATGGCGGGGCGCAGGCTGCCAGCGGCCGCCAGGAGTGATCGGGGAAGACGACGGACTATCCAAAACTACCTCTCTGGTGTTAGCGGGCGACACTATCTTCGCTGGTCGGGTAATCGGGCTGCTCCGGCCGGTCAACATCAACCCAGACAAATTTGTCCGAAGAGAGCACTTTTTCCCCATCAAACCGATAGGCCACCAATTTGCCATACTTCACGGCGCTGAAATCAATACACGCCACATTGTGCTTGAGCGGAGCGGGGGCACCCTCCATCCAGTAATGCCCGACAAACACCGGCGGCGCGTCCAGTGGATAGGTAATCAGCTGCTTGCGCTCCTCCTCGCGCAAAGTCCTGCTGGCCACCTCCGGCGGCAGCGGATCCGGCTGAAACACCACATCTGCATAGGTTTGCGGGTCGTCTGCCCAGAACTTGGTACGGAAGAACTGCCGGACGTAGCCATCCCGGCCCGTAATGGACATCCCTTCCGGCAGGCGCAGGTCGGTTCCGCGCAACAGGGTATCCATCACCTGCCCGGCGAAGGATTCGATGGCCGCCGAGGCGTGCAGGAAATCTTCGTCGATACAGGCGCCGCCCTGGCTCTGGCGGAACTGATCAATCAGGGTCTGATCCCAGCAGGCATGCACCACGCGAAAGCCTTCCTCATCAATGAACAGCGGAATGCTGTAAAACCACTCCAGAAATTCGTTCCATTCATGTGGATACGCATCAAACTGCTCAAGGGTTTCCTTGATCAGCCGATCGTGGCGGGCATTGTGTTCCCTCAGAAACTTCTTGCCGCTGCCTGGCCGTGCCCGGGTGCAGTAACCCAGTGCGTTGTACTCGTGGTTGCCCATGACAATTCGGGCAAAGCCGTGCTCCACCATGTCACGCACCAGGTGCAACGCTTCCCGGATTCTCGGCCCACGATCAATAATATCGCCGATAAAAATGGCCTGTCGGCTGGGGTGCTGGTAAATGCCGTTCCGCTTCCGATACCCCATCTGCTCCAGCAATCGCTCCAGGGTATGGGCGCAGCCGTGGATGTCACCAATAACGTCGTAGCCGCGATGTGCGGTTGTCTTGATTGCCGCCATGATCAACTCGCTGCTATTTCGCTTGCCCAGCCCAGCTTGTCCCGGCAGGTCGCGTAAAAATTGTGATCGGTGGGATGAATCAGACGGATCTTGAATGGTTTTTTGGTGATTCTGATGATATCCCCCGGGGCACAGGCAATGTTCATCTGACCATCGAAGCTGACCTGTGGATAGGTCTCATTGGTTTCGCCGATCACCAGTTTGATTTCGCTTTTGCCATCCACCACGATCGGCCGACTGCTCAGGGTGTGGGGGAACATGGGCACCAGCACCACCGCATCCAGCTTCGGATGCATGATCGGACCACCAGCCGACAGCGAATAGGCCGTGGAGCCGGTGGGCGTCGCCACAATCAAACCATCTGAACGCTGGCTGTAGACGAAATGACCGTCGATAAACAGGTCAAAGCCAATCATCCGCGTGGATTTGCCCGGGTGCAGAACCACGTCGTTCAATGCCGAGCCATACCCCAATGGCTGGCCATTACGCTCAACATGGCCATCCAGCAAAAACCGGGATTCTTCGATGTAATCGCCCTCAAGAACCCGGGCCAGGCGCTCTTCAAGATCTGACGGCGAGATATCGGTCAGAAATCCCAGTCGACCGCGGTTCACGCCAAGAATCGGAATCTTGGACTTGGCCAACTCCCTGGCGGCGCCCAGCAGGCTACCATCACCCCCGACCACGATCACCAGATCACAGATCTCACCCAGGAGCTTCTTGCTGGCCACCTGCAGACCATGACCAGGAATCATGGTGGAAGTGTCTTCCTCGATGATCACATGGTAATTGTTGGCGGTAAGGTACTGCTTGAGCTGCCGTAAAGACTCCACCACCTTGACGCTGCCCATGCGCCCGACGATGCCGATATTCCTGAACTGGTCCATGAAGTGTCCCGTGGTCTCTGAATGAAACAGGAAACAGTTTAACGAAACTCGGGCAGATTCTGAAAAAAGATACCGATCAGGCCTTGTGCTGGTCGCAGCGGTCGTCCTGTCCGGGCTCAAATTCGGCAGGCTGGGTCACGCGCATGATGGGCTCGCCACAGGCTTTGCCTTCGTCATCAACATGTTTGCATACGGGGTGTTCGTAATGGGCAAGCCATTCCCGATAGGCAGGCTCATTCATACCACAGCGCTCTGCGGCATAGGCCAGCGGGTTTCCGAAGTAAGTGTCGATGTCTTCGTAGGGCAAAGTAATATGCCCGACACCAGGGTGATAGGCCACCAGGAATACCGCCTGGGTGCGCAGCTGCTCCAGCAGGGAATCTTCCGGAGGCTGGCGATGGCGGAGTTCATGGTTCTCCTGCTCCAGAGCCACGATTTTGTCGTCCCGCAATTCCAGCTCCCGCTGTTTGCGCTCCAACTGTTCCCGCAACAACACCGTCTCGGCATTGGCGTTGGCATCTTCCCTGCCTTGCCCGGCACTGCCCTCCGCCATTTTCTCCTGCATGCTCAGGTATTGCTCATTGCGCTGGGACAGGCGTTTTTTCAATTGCTCGTTGGTCAGTTTCAGGCGTTCGTGTCGCTGCTCCAGGTCCACCAGCTCACTGCGCAGCCCCTGCATTTCATTGCGATGCTCACGCTGAAGGTCAGCCAGTGAATCCCGATGGACGCTCTGGAGCGTCTTGATTCTGAGCCGTTGCTCGCGGAGGACCTGAGCCAGACGCGCGCGGTCACGGCTACCATCGTCACTATTCGATTGCGGGGTCGGGGCCGTGAGTACCGGGATATTCTCTTCTTCGGGCTCGATCTTCTGAAAACGGAGAGTATTGGCGTCAACCGCCTTGCGAATGGCCTGAAAATGGTTGTTGCCGGGGGTCATGTCCGGGTCCCAGAGTTCATTGGCAAACTCCGGATCCGGACACTGACTACGACACACCAGCCTGATAGGGCCGCCCCCCATGTTGGGGCCTTTGGCGCCCTGCTCTGCCAGAGCTTCAATGGGGACATTCCAGTGGCTGTCTGCGCGCCCCTCCTCATCAAACCAGATGCGGAAGAACACCAGAGAACGCACATTCAGATCGGAGCTGAGATTGACGAGAACCGCCCGGACATCAGTTTCGGCCAGGTCTGACAGACCGACATAGCCATCCAGGAAAGCGCCAAATTCCGACAGCCTCATCTGCCGGGCAACCTGGCTACCGTCCATAAAAAATACCGCCGAATAACCTTCAGCGGCCTGGCTGGCATTTACCATCAACCTTCTCCGTGCCCCGGGAATCTCAGTTCCGGACGCTCGCCAGCGCCCTTTGGTTCCAATTCAAACACTTTCCGACATAGTCTAGCCAGACAAGTGCCGAAGCACAGAGAAAAACTGCAACGATTTGTGATCAAATCTCCGCAGCGAGCCGGCTACCCTGGTTAATGGCCCGCTTGGCATCCAGCTCTGCCGCCACATCGGCGCCACCAATCAGGTGTACCGGAATGCCCGCTGCCTCAACACCGGCCTGCAGCTCGCGAAGCGGCTCCTGACCAGCACATACAATGATGGTATCCACCGGCAGGATCTTGTCCTCACCCTGCTCCGAGCCTTTCGGCGTAACCGTGATGTGCAGACCTTCATCGTCGATCTTGCGATAAGTCACCCCCGGCACCATCTGAACATGGCGATTCTTCAGCGAGGTTCTGTGAATCCAGCCCGTGGTCTTGCCCAGGTTCTTGCCCACTTTGGAGGCCTTACGCTGCAGCAGATAGACCTCGCGAGCCGGCGCCGGCACTTCCGCTGTAACGCCCTGTATACCGCCACGATGCTCTACCGACAGGTCCACGCCCCACTCCTTCATGAAGTGTTCGGTATTCAGCGAGGGAGAATCGCCCTTGTGGACAATAAACTCGGACACATCAAAACCGATACCACCGGCACCGATCACCGCCACTCGCTGGCCCACCGGCTTGCGCTCCAACAGGGCGTCGAGGTAACCGATAACGTTCGGGCGATCAATGCCCTCGATATCCGGAGTACGGGGTTCCACACCAGTAGCCAGAACCACTTCATCGAAACCACCCGCTTTGAGTTCCTCGGCGGAAACCCGGGTATTCAGACGTACCTCGACCCCGGTCTTGTCGAGCATTTTCCGGAAATAACGCAGGGTTTCGTAGAATTCCTCCTTGCCCGGAATACGCTTGGCCACGTTGAACTGGCCACCGACTTCGCTGCCGGCATCAAACAGGGTCACCTTGTGACCACGCTCCGCGGCCACGGTGGCAAACGCCAGGCCCGCAGGGCCGGCACCGACTACCGCGATGGACTTGGGCTGCGCCGTTTTAACGTAAGCCAGCTCGGTTTCATGGCAGGCCCGCGGGTTGACCAGGCAGGAGGTCAGCTTGCCGC
This sequence comes from Marinobacter nauticus, assembly GCF_003634635.1. Classification (GTDB taxonomy): domain Bacteria; phylum Pseudomonadota; class Gammaproteobacteria; order Pseudomonadales; family Oleiphilaceae; genus Marinobacter; species Marinobacter nauticus. The sequence goes on from NZ_RBJB01000002.1 coordinate 1,111,375, forward strand.
TGAAGGTATGGTCCAGGCAAGCCTGGTTACAGCCGATGCAGGTATTGATCTCGTCGGCACGATCCTGCTCCGCCTTCAGCACCAGCTCAGCATCGGCCAGGAACGGCCGGGCCATGGAGACCATGTCGGCATCGCCGTCCGCCAGGACTTTCTCGGCGACATCCGGCATGTTAATCCGGTTGGTGGTCACCAGGGGAATGCTGACCTCGCCCTTCAGGCGCGCTGTTACCTTGGTAAATGCAGCCCGGGGCACCGAAGTGGCAATGGTCGGAACACGGGCTTCGTGCCAACCGATACCGGTGTTGATAATGGTGGCTCCGGCTTTCTCGATTTCCTTGGCCAGGTGAACCACTTCTTCCCAGGTGCTGCCGTCTTCAATCAGGTCCAGCATGGACAACCGGTAGACAATAATAAAGTTCTCACCCACCCGCTCACGCACCCGGCGCACAATCTCCAGCGGCAGACGGATACGGTTCTCGTAGCTGCCGCCCCACTGGTCGGTGCGGTGGTTGGTGTGAGCGACGATAAACTGGTTGATGAAGTAACCTTCAGACCCCATGATCTCGACGCCGTCATAGCCGGCCCGCTGCGCGAGAGCGGCGCAATTCACGTAATCGTCGATCTGCTTCTGGATACCAGCTTCGTCCAGCTCCCTGGGTTTGAAAGGGTTGATAGGCGCTTGAATAGCAGAGGGCGCCACCAGCTCCGGAGAGTAGGCGTAGCGGCCAGCATGCAGAATCTGCATACAGATCTTGCCACCTTCGTCGTGAACCGCCTTGGTGATGACCTTGTGCTTGTCGGACTCTTCCTCGGTATTCATCTTGGCCGCATGCTGGAATACCGCACCTTCCGTATTCGGGCCTATACCACCAGTCACGATAAGACCAACGCCGCCACGGGCGCGCTCAGCGTAGAAAGCAGCCAGGCGCTCAAAACCGTTTTTCACTTCCTCAAGGCCGGTGTGCATGGACCCCATCAGGGTACGGTTGCGTAACGTGGTAAAGCCCAGATCAAGAGGCTTCAGAAGATTCGGGTATTTGCTCTCGCCGGAAGCAGTGGTCATGAAATTCTCCTCATCTGATCAGGTATCGGGACATCCGCCCATTTGTTATGGGCATAACACTACCGACCCTGCTCTGCGCCAACAATATCCAAAAATAACATTTGATTATCCCTGAACAACATCAATAATAGGCCCATGATCAAATCCCGAACGCCGGCCCGGAATGCTCTGGGCGATATCAGCCTGCTCTACGTGTCCGTACTACTGCGGGCCGTTGCTGCCGAAGGTGGAGATGCGGAACAGCTGAAAGCACGGTTCCATCTGAGCGCTCCGGAACAGGCAGCCGTCGATGCCCGTATCAGCATCCCCAGATTCATGCGACTGGGCCACGCCGCTATCAAAGCCACGGGGAATCCGGCGCTGGGGCTGCGCATGGGGGCGCTGTCACGCCCGGTCGACGCCGGCATCGCGGGGTTCGCCGCCGAAACCGCCGGGACAGTCGCCGGGGCACTTGAATTGCTGGTGCGATATTCACTCCTCACCAGCCATAATTCCCGCGGGGCTCCCAGCTTTCAGCGCGCAATGAAAACCGTGAGCTTCTATTCCATTCGCCCCTACAACCAATACAACTATTTTGTCGTGGATTCTGTGCTGGCCGCCTGGACCCAACTGATTCGACACATGACTGGCCGCTACGATGTACTGGAGCGTGTCCGGATTGAGTACCCATCAATTGGCCAGGACGACCTGTTCGAGAGCTGGTTCCGATGCCCTGTGGAATTCGGGGCTCCGACAAACGATATCCGGATCAAGGCTTCAATCTGGGAACTGGTACCGGCACAGGCCCAGAGAGGCATGAATGAGAAACTGGTGAACCTGTGCGAACAGGAACTGCAGCGGATCCAGCGAGGGTGGAGAATTACCGATCGCGCTCGCCATCACATGGCGCCATTACTGGTGGGTGGCAAGGTGTCGGTGGACGTTCTGGCCGCAAAAATGGGCCTGACGCCCTGGACACTGCAACGACAGCTGGCCGAAGAAGGCAGTGGATTCCGGCAATTACTGGACACTACCCGCCAACAACTGGCCTGGGATTACTTGAAGGAAACCGACAGCTCGCTGGCAGAAATTGCCTGGCTGCTCGGCTTTGCCAACCCTCCGGCATTTCACAAGGCATACCAGCGATGGCATGGCATCAGCCCGGGCGAACATCGAAAGATTCTGAGGATCAGGAAAAACTGAGAAGACTTAAGGGGAGGTGAAAATGGCGGAGCGGACGGGACTCGAACCCGCGACCCCCGGCGTGACAGGCCGGTATTCTAACCAACTGAACTACCGCTCCGCGTAGCTGCCTGAGCTGTCTTGCGACTGCTCTGTGACAACGAGGGCGCATTATAAAGAGGCCCTCGTTTATGTCAACGATTTTCCCAAACTTTTTTCAGATTTGCCTGAATCGCCACTTACATGGCATCAACCATTGCATCCTTGCCTTGGGCGGTCTTGCGGTATTCAATCGGTGTCATGCCAGACCAGCGTTTGAACGCCCGATAAAACGTACTGGGTTCTGAAAAGCCGGTCAGGTAGACAATTTCATCAATGGATTCATCGGTGGTGGCCAGTAGCTGCCGTGCAAGACGGTAGCGGAAATCCGCCAATACCTGATTAAAACTGGTTTCGGCTTCGGTCAGCCGGGTTCGCAGGGTCCGAGGCTTGATCCCCAAACGCTCAGCCACGGCATCAAGCGTGACTTCGCCGCTATCGAGCAATTCCGCGATGATGCGCTCCACCTGGCCAACAATGTCCTTCTTCTCGAGCCGGGCCACCTGCTCACTGGCGAATCGTTCATGCAGGGCCAACAGTTCGGGTTCCGCATGAGGCGATGCATGGGACAGCAATTCGGCGGGGAAATAAAGCCGGTTCTCCTCAGCACCGAACACCACGTCACAACCCAACACCTCACGAACATGGTCCTGACCCTGCTCCCGATCATGCTCGAACTCAATCCGGGATGGGTAGAAATTGCCGTCGGTAATGGATTTGAAAAAGGTAATCAGGCCTTGAACAAAACACTCATTGAAGTGTTTCAGACGGCGAACATCGTCTGAGGCGGTATCCAGAACCATGCAGGCTTCATCGCCAGCCACGAAAAAATCCGTGTTGGCGGCATCGCTGAGCAAGCGCTGATAATTCTGGGCGCGGCGCAACCCCTCGCCAAACGTCGGACTACTCAGAAACAGGTATTCCAGTACCTGCCCCTTGTAGGCGGGGAGCAATGGCCCAAGGTGCAAACCAACGTCGGGGTCACCGGATACATCCTCCACCGCCTGCCAGAAATAGAGCTGGGCGCTGTGGGGAGTCCTTAGCTGATCCGTGTATACGTACTGCTCGTTAACGCCAAGGCGGCTGAAGATGGCGTCGGTATCAATACCTCTTCGCTTCATCGCCTCGTATATCAGGCGCAGCATCACGCCTGCATCACGTAGTTCCTGCATAGTATCCCGCTTTTTTATTTATTGGTTACTACTTTGACCCGCCGGACAGGGCCCGGAGCACGCCAGGTCAATGCCAGATCTGGCCGGGTTTGCCAGACTTTCGTCGTACATTAGAGCATATCAGGCCACATACGCACAGTTGTACCAGAAATTGGCAACGCCCAATATAAAATCACATTGCCATCAAGACATGCACATGGATGCCGGCCCCGGGGCCGACCAAGGAGAACGCTACGATGTCCGCGCCACTGGTTTATCACCACACGCCCCCTGCCCTCTTGCCTCTGTACGGTAAGGCACTGCTGCCGAAATCCGGAAAGAACCACCCCCAAGCGGTGCAGATTCCGAGGCTGGAGGCCAGTCTTCTGGGCGTTACAACGGACTCTCCCGCGCTCCGCGATTATATGAAAGTCTGCAGTTTTCAGCCGGGAACCCGCGTGCCAGTGACCTGGCCGCATATCCTGGCGTTCCCCCTGCACCTTAAACTGCTCACCGAACCCGCATTCCCGCTGCCGTTGCTGGGGTTGGTCCACCTGAGAAACAGCATCACCCAGCATCGCCCTCTGGCCGCAGGCGAAAATCTGGACCTCAAGGTTATCCTCGATAACCAGAAACGCACCGACCGGGGCCTGGAGTTTGACCTGGTTACGGAAGCGAGAGCCTCAGGACGCCTGATCTGGGAGGAAGTCAGTACCAACCTGTTCCGGATAACCAACGGCCCCGGTAAAACCAGCACCAAACCGAAACCGGAGCTGGAAACCTACCCATTCTCCGAAGCGATCAAGGCCCCGGAAAACCTGGGCCGGCAATACGCCAAAGTCTCGGGGGATCGAAACCCAATCCACATGCACGCCCTGAGCGCCAGAGCCTTCGGTTTTCCACGGGCCATTGCCCATGGCATGTGGAGCAAAGCACGGGCACTGGCGCTGCTGGAGAACCAGAAGGGCTGGAAGGATGGCCCGGTGCGGGCCAGTTGCCAGTTCAAGAAACCCCTGCTACTGCCGGGAAACGCGATGCTGAACTGGCAGACAGGAAAAGATGGCTGGGATTTCCAGTTACTGAATGCGAAAGGCGATGCCCCGCACCTGACCGGGCGCATCGACTGGCTGTAGCGCTTATTCCTCCGGAGCGCAGACCTCTACTTCTGCTCCGGAAACAGGCAGGGTGAACCAGAAACAAGCGCCGCCATCTTCCGGTCGCTCGTATCCGATTTCGCCGCCCTGAGCCTGAATCAGGGAGCGGCAGGTGGCCAATCCGATACCCATACCCTCGTCTTTGGTGGTATGAAACGGATGAAACAGCTTCTCTTCGGCTTCTTCGGCGACTCCGATGCCATGGTCCCGCACCTGAACCCGGACACAGTGGTCGCCACAACGGCGGGCACTCACTTCAACCGGCGTTGCCGCGCCGGCACTGCGGGTGGCTTCCAGGGCATTGCGTATCAGGTTCAGGGCGACCTGCTGCACCTGTATGGGGTCCGCCAGCACATCCGGCAGCGAATCCTCTACCTGCACCTCGATGCCACCTTCGTTGTTGCGCATGTCGACTTCGGCAAACTGGCGGGTATCCTCCAGCAAACCGGGAACCGAGAGTATTTCCTTACCGGTGGCGGGCTTTTTCATGAATCGCCGGATCCGGCGGATGATTTCGCTGGCGCGATGGGACTGAGCCTCGACCTTGTCCAGGGTTTCCTGCAGCAAACCCAGGTCGGGTTGCTCCTTGCCCATCATACGCTTGGCCACTCGGGCGTAATTGGTGATTGCCGTCAGTGGCTGATTGACTTCATGGGCAAATCCCGCCGCCATCTCGCCCATGGTGCTCAAACGGGAGGTGTGGGCCAGCTGATCCCGCTGCTCCTGAACCATGGCCCGGGCATCCTCCAGTGCCTGCTCGTTTTCCAGCTCGGTGGTGATATCCCGGAACACCACCACCGCGCCGTGGAGTTCTTCGTCATCCAGCTTTGGCGTTGAGCGATACTCCGCGGGGAAACCGGAACCGTCGGCCCGTAGCATACGGATATCTCGCTGGTTCTCGGCCACGCCTTGCCGGCAGGTAGCCATTACCGGCAGGTTGTCTTCCGAATCTGACGCGGTCGAAAAATGCAGATCAAAAAAGCTCTTGCCGATCAGGTCTTCAACCGGGCAGCCCATGATCATGCCCGCAGCGGGATTGGCGAATTCAATGATGCCATTCTCGTCGAGGCCGTAGATGCCCTCGCTGATGGAATTGAGAATCCGGGCCTGATCACCCTGGAGTTCGCGGTTCCGGGCCTGCAATTCACGCTCAAGGCGAATCACCTGGGCATGGGTTTTCACCCGCGCAATCACTTCCTGGGACTGAAACGGCTTGGAAATGTAATCCGCGCCGCCAAGAGAAAAACCTTTTACCTTGGCCTGCAGATCATCCAGTGCCGACAGAAACACCACCGCGCAGTCGGCCGTTTGCGGGTCGGCTTTCAGGCGCTCGCAGACCTCATAGCCGTCCATTTCCGGCATCATGATATCCAGAAGGATGACTTCAGGGTGGTGTCGGTGGGCAAGGTCCAGTGCTTTCTCGCCTTCGTTGGCGATCAGCAAACGGTAGCCTTTGTCTTTCAGGGTCTCGTAGAGGACCTTCAGGTTCTGCGGGTTGTCGTCCACCAACAGAACCGTCACCTCGGAGTTCTCACTGACAGTTTCAGTCATAGAAATACGGCCGGTTAAAAACGTTCGGACATGATGACGGTGCCGGCCGTCCTAGTCGATAAGGTCCTTTACGGACAGGACCATACGTACCAGATGGGCCAGGGAATGGGTGCCCATTTTGTGCATTACGCGGGAACGGTGAATCTCCACGGTACGCTGGCTGATTTCCAGCTCAATGGCGATGACCTTGTTGGCCTGGCCGGCAATCATGCGGTCCATGATTTCCCGCTCGCGGGGCGTCAGGCTCTTCACCCGGCGGATGATTTCCTGTTTTTCGTCCAGGGATTTACGCTGTTCCTGATCCTGCTCCAGGGCCGCCTCGATCTTCTCCAGCAGAGCCTCTTCACGGTAGGGCTTCTGGATGAAATCCACGGCACCCTCTTTCATGGCGTCCACCGCCATCGGCACATCGCCATGGCCGGTCACAAAGATGATGGGCAGGATCGAATGCTTGTCGTTAAGCTTCTTCTGAAGCTCCATGCCATCCATCCCGGGCATACGGATATCCAGCACGATGCAGCCTGCCATCTTGTCGGAATAGTCCTTCAGAAAGGCATTGGCGCTTTCATAGGTTTTCACCGGCTTGCTATCGGATTTCAGCAACAACTCCAGTGAATCACGAACGGCTTCATCGTCCTCTACCACGTACACAGTTTGCTGGATCTCAGTCATGGATCTGTACTCTCCTGTCCGTTTTATTATGGTGCCGGTCAGTGAATGGACGGATCTTTATGATCGTCCCGGGCGTGCTCCTGCCGCTCATGCTCTCGCATTTTTTCGAGCCGTTGCTGAATAATGCCAAAAACACTCTGCTTGGGGTACCTGCCTTTCTCATCGGCTTTGCCCGCCGGCTTGCCCAGTAACAGTGTAATCGCCTCTTCCACCCGGGCAACCGGGTACACGGCAAACCGCCCTGCCCGGGCCGCCTGCACCACTTCGCTGTCCAACATCAGGTTCTGGACATTGGTGGTTGGAATGATGACACCCTGGCTGCCGGTCAGACCACCTTTAAGCTCACAGGTGGCATAGAAGCCTTCCACTTTTTCGTTCACACCACCAATCGGCTGCACCTCGCCAAACTGATTAACAGAGCCGGTAATGGCCAGATCCTGCCGCACCGGAATGCCGGACAAGGCCGAAATCAGCGCACAGAGTTCCGCCAATGAGGCACTGTCGCCATCCACCTCGCCATAGTTTTGCTCAAAGGTCAGGCTGGCAGACAGGTGCATGGGATCGTTCACGGCAAAATGAGAGGCCAGCCAGGAACTCAGAATCATCACGCCCTTGGAATGGATATTGCCGCCCAGCTTCACATCGCGCTCAATGTCCATGACTCCGCCATCTCCATAGTAGCAGCTTGCGGTCACGCGATTGGACAAACCAAACTCGAAGCCACCGGTGGACAATACCGAAAGCGCGTTAACCTGACCTACGCAGGTGCCCGTGGTGGTCACCAGAGTGGAACCGTCCCGGATGGAATCATAGAACTGATCACGGATGCGACTGCTGCGGTAACGGGCGCTCTCCAGCGCACGTTCCACATGTACCTCGGAAATCAGCTTGGCGCCAGCCTGGCGGGCCCAGAAATCCGACTCTCGCAACAGGTTAGCGATGTCGGCAGCATGCAACGACAGCCTGTCCTGATGGTCGGCCATGCGGGCACTATGCTCGATAATGCGAGCCACCGCCTTGTTGGTGCAATGCAACAGCTTCTTCTCGACCACAAGGCTGGAGATGAACTTGGCGTACAGCAACTGGCTCTCTTCGGTGCGGTACATCTCGTTTTCGAAATCCGCCGTTACCCGGAACAGCTCGGCAAACTCGGAATCGTATTCCTGCAGCAGCATCCAGGTTTCTCGATCGCCGAACAACACAATCTTGACGTTCAGGGGAACCGCCTCCGGCTCGATGGAAATGGTGCCGGACAGGGTCAGCTCCCGCTCCAGGGAGTTGATCTGGATCGATTTTGATCGCAATGCGCGCTTCAGACCATCCCATACGAACGGCTGCTCCAGCACCTTGATGGCGTCCATCAGCAGATAGCCACCGTTGGCCCTGTGCAGGCTTCCGGCCCGAATCAGAGAGAAGTCGGTAAAGACCGTGCCCTTGTAGGTCACGTTTTCCACATAGCCGAACAGATTGTGATAGGTGGGATTATCTTCCACCACCACCGGTACTTCATTGGTTTTCTGATGCACCAGCACATTGATGAGGTAGCGCCGGGGCATTCTCTTGTCCAGTGCGGCCCAGGCAATGGCAGCCTGCTCCTCGTCGTCTTCCAGGAAGATATCCAGGTTATCCACCAGGTCTTTGCGAACGGCCTCCAGGTAAGTAACCACATCGGGCTGTTCACGATATTTCTCTACCAGCTCGTCAATCTGATGGCCGGAAATACCCTCCAGGGTCTCCTGGTTTAGAGCCTGCTGTTTGTCGGCATATTCCTGTTCCCAGTCCGCCATCTTCCGCAACGCCTGGCGCAGCTTCTTCTCGAGCTTGTTGATCGAGTCTTCAAACTTGTCCCGCTGCTCCTCGGTCAGAGCCTGGAAGCTTTCCGCGGTGTGCGGCTCGTCGCCATTCATGGCAACCAGGCGATAGCCACCGGGGGTGGTTACCGTCAGGCTTACCTTTTTCCGTTTGGCCTGGGCGGCCACTTTGGCCAGCTCATCTTCCTGCCTCTTGCCGTAATCATTCTTCAACTGCTCCGAGCGTTCCAGAAAACTGTCGCTGTCGAAAGTCTGGGGGATCGTCTTCACCAGCCGGGTCATCAGCTTTTCCATGTCCTGCTTCAGCTGGGTACCCATACCTCCCGGCAGCTGCAACAGCTTGGGATTACGCGGTTCCTCGAAGTTGGCGACATAACACCAGTCATGGCTTTGCTGCAGCGTGTCCACATGATGCTCAAGGTAACGCAGCATCATGGTTCGCTTGCCCAGCCCATTCCGACCCACGGCATAGACGTTGTAGCCGCCATGGGGCATGGCCAGGGCGAAGCGCACGGCCTCCTGGGCACGGTTCTGGCCCACGATTTCGGCCAGGGGCTCAAGTTGCCTTGTGGTCTTGAATGGCAGGTCTTTGAGGACGCAGGCTTTATACAGCTGATGCAGGGGCAGAGACTTCAAATTGGCTTCCCGTAACGGTCAGTTTTGTCGGATTTCAGGCCCGCCATTGTAGTGCCTGGGACCGGGTCTGTCGCGTACCTCGTCCGGTTTTATCGAAAGGGGCCAGAGCCGACAGCAAGTGCCAACTTGGTCACAAATCCGGCCGTGGTCATTTTTCATGCAAGCCGTCGATTACTACACTTCATCTCCCGGACGGAATCCGGCCACAACAAGTACAAGACACGTGATGACTGAAAACATGACGAATAATTCCGCAGATCGCCGTATCAAGGATCGTTTTCCGGCGTCCTGCCTAAGGGTTCAACTGCGTGAGCGCGGTTTCTTCGGCCGTGGCAAACAGCCTGTGGCAGTTACCTGCCTGGACATGAACCGCTATGGTATGGCGGTTCTCTGCCCCCGGCCGGTAGATGTAGGTGTGCGACTGTTTCTTGATATCGAGGGCAAGTACATCAGTGAATCCCGGGTCGGCGCCCGGGTTATCGCCTGCCAGCCCTATCAGGCGGGATATCGGGTCAGCCTGCAGTTTGCCTATTGCCTGGATAAAAATGCCTACTCACGAACGATGGACAACGCACTGTCCCGTATTGAAGGCTTCTACAACCGCTACGCCAGTTGATCAGATCAGGCCGGCGTCAAGGCTGGCCGCCACTGTCATACCCAACTCGTAACACTGCTCTTCAAACTCGGGCCGGAATTCACCCCGGCATACCAGTGCATCCTGCACCAGCTTCCAGCGCAGCCCTGTGGTTATGGTCTCAATAGCTCGGCGGGTCCCGGTACCATCATGGCCGGCACGGATATAAAAGGCAAAAGGCAGGCCTTGGGTTTTCTCCAGGCAGGGATAGTAGCTGCGGTCGAAAAAGTCTTTCAGCGCGCCAGACATGTAGCCGAGGTTTTCCGTGGTGCCCAGGATAATGGCGTCGCATGCGAGGATGTCTTCGGGGCCAGCTTCGAGAGGCGCCTTTACCACCACCTCTACCGCTTCGATGTCCGGATTACGGGCGCCATTTTCAATGGCACTCCGTAATCCCAGGGTATTCGGAGACGGGGCATGGGCCACAATCAGCAGTCGCTTCATGTCACGCCTCCTTATCTTTCTCTTTTTAGAATTTACAGCAGTTCGCCATTGGCTTCAGCAGGAGCCTCCGCCGTTTCTTTCTTGACCGGCTTGGGCATCAGCTTGTCACGCACCTTGGCCTCGATTTCATTGGCGATATCCAGGTTCTCTTCCAGGAACTTACAAGCGTTTGCTTTGCCCTGGCCGATCTTGTCGCCGTTATAGGCGTACCAGGCACCGGACTTGTCCACAAAGCCTTCTTTCACGCCCATATCGAGCACTTCCGCCATGTGGTAGATGCCCTTGCCGTACATGATCTGGAATTCTGCCTGCCGGAACGGCGGCGATACCTTGTTCTTGACGACTTTTACGCGGGTTTCGTTGCCCACCACCTCGTCGCCGTCTTTCACCGAACCGATACGGCGAATATCAAGGCGCACAGAGGAGTAGAATTTCAGGGCGTTACCACCGGTGGTAGTCTCGGGGCTACCGAACATAACGCCAATCTTCATACGGATCTGGTTGATGAACACCATCAGGCAATTGGCGTGCTTCACATTACCGGTAAGCTTGCGCAGTGCCTGTGACATCAGGCGAGCCTGAAGACCCACGTGGCTGTCGCCCATTTCGCCTTCAATTTCCGCTTTCGGGGTCAGCGCCGCAACCGAATCGACAATAATCACGTCCACCGCGTTCGAGCGCACGAGCATGTCGGCGATTTCCAGCGCCTGCTCACCGGTATCCGGCTGGGAAACCAGCAGCTCATCAACGTTAACACCCAGCTTTTCCGCATAAACCGGGTCCAGAGCGTGCTCGGCATCCACAAAGGCACAGGTTTTACCCTGTTTTTGCGCTTCCGCGATAACCTGCAAAGTCAGCGTGGTTTTACCGGAGCTCTCCGGGCCGTAAATCTCAACGATCCGGCCGTAAGGAAGACCACCAATACCCAGAGCAACATCCAGCCCAAGAGAGCCGGTGGATACGGCAGGAATCGCCTCACGGGGCTGGTCGCCCATCTTCATTACGGCACCTTTACCGAACTGGCGTTCGATCTGGCTCAACGCTGCGCCGAGTGCTTTCTTGCGGTTATCTTCCATTCTTGCAAACCCTCGTTACCAGGGCCGCTCAACCTTGTTGGCCAATGCGGCAGAATCCGGAGAAAACCTGAATAGCCATCCAGTGTTTTCCTGTATATTTGAACAGTATTAAAACATATGGCCAGAAGGAGACCAACCCCCGGAAAGGTGAAAATCCTCACAGGGTTTCGACAAATCCGGTAACTCCTTCTAATACATACAAAACCGACTGCCGGCGCACCTGATCCCGATCGCCATCGAAATGCGCTACCCGGGCTTCGATGTTGCCAGCCCGGCTGCCCCAGGCAAACCAGACCGTACCAACCGGCTTGTCTGCACTACCCCCACCCGGCCCGGCAACACCGCTGATAGCGACAGCAATATCCACGCCTGTGGCACGTATGGCACCTGTCACCATCTGTCGCACCACCGGTTCACTGACCGCCCCGCACTGCTCCAGAGTATCAGCCTGTACGCCAAGGATGGCCTGCTTGGCGGCGTTACTGTAGGTCACCAGACCCGCCATAATATAGGCGGACGACCCCGCCCGGTCAGTCAGCACCTTGGCCACCCAGCCACCGGTGCAGCTTTCAGCGGTGGCGATGGTCATCCCCTTACGCTCAAGCGCCACCGCCAGCGCGTCACCAGCCTTGGCCAATTGTCCGTCGGTCACATTCATATTGTTCTCCCGTTTCCTGTAATGCCCGTCGCCAGTCTCAGGCTCCGGGAAAACTGTCAACAAATCCGCGATCAATGCGGTCTTTCCACTTCCAGACCCAGGCCCCCGAAAACGTCAAAGGGCCATAACTACCAATCGCCGTGCAGTCTCCCGCCGCCAACAGGTACAACGAAAACCTTCGCGGATAGAAACGCGCCAACGGTTTACCCGATATCGCAGCAGCAAGATTACGGGCCAGTATCGGCCCGGCACGAACCGCGTGTACCCCGGAACGGTCCAGCCGTTGGTCAACCCGGCTACAGGCGTCTCCGGCCACAAATACATTGTGGTGAGACTTACTGCGATGGCTGGCGTCTACCCTGACAAAACCGGCTTCGTCTACCGCCAGGCCGCTGGCTTCCAGAAAGGGCAGAGCCCTGCCACCGGTAGATACCAGAACCGCATCAGCCCGCAATCGTCGCCCACCGGCCAACCGAACCCCGTCAACCACCGGCTCTCCATACTCCTCAACAATCTCGACACCGCAGCGCATCAGCGCCCGCCGCACCAGGCGGCGAAAGCGAGGACGAAAGCCCGGGACCACACCATTGCTGCCGGCCACCAGAACAACGCCCGCCTGGTCGCAGTCCGCTGATCGCCGGGCCAGGGCCATAGCGATCTCCGCACCTCCCGCGCCTCCACCAAGAACAACAATACGCGGGCGCGCTCTGGCGCGCAGGGATCGCTCGGTTGCCGGCCAGTCTTCAGCAAATCGTTCGACGGGCTTAACACCGAGGATCATGCTGTCCGGCTCGTTCAGCACGGCACTGTCACTGGCCGATCCAACATCGACAGAGAGCAGATCGTAGGGCACCCGCTCACCACTTGCCAACACGACCTCCTGCTCGGTTGCCCGCAATTCAACAGCCCGATCGAGCACCAGCCTGCCACCGGCGGCGATCACCGTGGGCTCGACCAGGACACGACACTGATCGAGGCGATAGTGCCCGGCCAGCCAGCCCGGGATCATCCCGGAGTAGTACTGCCACCGGGACGGTGACACCACCACCAGCTCAGTTTCCGGCAACGGCTCGCGCGCGAACTGACGCAACGCCACCATGTGAGCGTGGCCGGCACCCAGCAAAACCAGTCGTTTCATAACCTCATCTCCCGCCTGCCATGCTCACCACCCCGAGCTCTGATATGCTCCTCTCAGGAGGCCACCAAAATCCATGTTGCGACACCCAATACGCGAAGAAGATCCCCGGATGGCGATCATCGTCCCCGTTCTCAACGAGATCGACGGTATCGAATCACTGCTGAGCCACCTGGAAATCTGGCGTCAGCGGGGCGCCGAAATCATTGTGGTGGATGGCGGCAGCGACGACAAATCGGACAGTCTCATTGAAGCGAGGGGGTTTCCCCTGATTCGCTCTGCCCGCGGACGCGCAACCCAGATGAATGCTGGAGCACGCAGCAGCCAATCGCCTTTCCTGATATTCCTGCACTCGGACACCCGGTTGCCGGAGCATGCGGACACGCAAGTAATGACTCACCTGGCACGCTCAGAAACCAGCTGGGGCCGTTTTGATGTTCGTATCGACGGCCGCTCCCGCCTGTTGCCGATCGTTGGCGCCATGATGAATCTGCGCTCGAGACTGACCGGCATCGCCACGGGCGATCAGGCCCTGTTTATGACTCGAACCCTGTTCGAGCAGGTCGGAGGCTTTCCGGAACAACCACTGATGGAAGATGTGGAAATCTGCAAACGCCTGAAACACATCACGCCCCCGGTGTGTCTGAGTGACAGAGTGGTCACCTCCGGCCGGCGCTGGGACCAGCGCGGCGGCTGGCGGACGATCTTTTTAATGTGGCAGTTGCGCTGGGCCTATTGGCGCGGCGTTCCCGCAGACCAACTGGCAGCCCGTTACCGATGAACCAGACACGTATTATTGTTATCGCCAAAGAACCCCGGCCCGGAAAGGTAAAAACCCGCCTGATCCCGGCGTTGGGCGAGGCCGGTGCCGCCCGGCTGGCAGACCGCATGCTGCGGCACACTCTGGCGCAGGCCCTCGACGCCAATATCGGCCCGGTGGAACTCTGTGTCAGCCCGGATCCTGCGGCAGAATACTGGCAACAGTTGGACCCTGGTGACCGAGCCATCCTGTCTTCCCAGGCTGAAGGTGACCTGGGCCATCGCATGGCGGAAGCCGCCAGACATGCCCTGACAGCCGGCTTACCGGTGATCCTGATCGGAACGGACTGCCCGGATCTTGACGCCAACCGACTGAAGCAAATGGCCGGCGACCTCCTGAACCACGATGCCTGCCTGTGCCCGGTCGCCGACGGCGGCTATGCCCTGCTGGGGCTCCGGCGTTTCAGCCCGACCCTCTTCACGGATATACCCTGGAGTACCGAGCAGGTGGCCGCCATCACCCGACAGCGTCTGGCGGCCCTGGGGTGGCGCCTGGCGGAGAGCGAAACCCTGAACGACGTCGACGAGCCGGCTGACCTGCAAAGGCTGGCGACAGACTATCCCGGGCTGATGATGTCCTGAGTGACTGACCGGCTGCCGACACCTCCGGACCATGGTACCATCGCGGGTTTTGGTATCCCGAACGGCGTGCCACCACCCTTGCCGATGTTTACCCGGAAGAATTGAGGAACTATGACGGACTTGTCCAAGCACACCCCGATGATGCAGCAGTACCTGAAAATCAAGGGAGAACACCCGAACGAGATGGTGTTCTACCGCATGGGGGACTTCTACGAGCTGTTTTACGACGACGCTAAAAAAGCCGCAGAGTTGCTGGACATTACCCTGACCGCGCGTGGCCAGTCCGGAGGTAATCCGATTCCCATGGCAGGGGTACCCTTCCATTCGGCCGAAGGCTACATTGCCCGCATGGTTCGCGCGGGCCAGTCCATCGCTATCTGCGAGCAGATTGGTGATCCTGCCACCAGCAAGGGCCCGGTGGAACGCAAGGTCGTGCGCATTGTCACTCCCGGTACACTGAGTGACGAGGCGTTTCTGGAAGACCGCCGCGATAACCTGCTGGCAGCCATCTACCATCACAAAGAGCAGTTCGGCTTTGCCTCTCTGGATATTTCCAGTGGCCGGTTCGCGGTGTCGGAACTGGAGAGCCTTGATGCCCTGCAGGGTGAGCTCCAGCGCCTGCGACCCGCTGAGATCCTGATCAGCGAGGATTTTCCCTATACCGAGATCCTTGAGGGTTTCACCGGCGTACGCCGTCAGGGCCCCTGGCTGTTTGAATCGGACACCGCCCTGCGGGTGATCACCCAGCAGTTGCAGGTACGCGATCTCACCGGCTTTGGCTGCGAAGACCTGACCCTGGCCGTTTGCGCTGCAGGCTGCCTGTTGCAATACGCCAAGGAGACCCAGCGCACGGCGCTGCCCCATATCCGCAAACTGACCCGCGAACGCCGGGAAGACGCCGTGATACTGGATGCCGCCAGCCGCCGGAATCTGGAAATCGACACCAACCTGATGGGTGGCCAACAACACACCCTGGCCTGGGTGATGGACCGCACCGCCACTGCCATGGGAGCCCGGGAGCTCCGACGCTGGCTGAATCGTCCACTTCGGGATGTTGAGCGCGTGCGCCAGCGCCAGCAGGCAGTATCTGCGCTGCTGGACGGTTTCCACTATGAGCCGGTGCACGATCTACTGAAACGGGTGGGTGATATCGAACGGATTCTGGCCCGAGTTGCCCTGCGTTCTGCCCGCCCCAGGGACCTTGCGCGCCTGCGCGACGCTTTTCATGCCCTGCCAGAACTGCAGGAGGCACTGAAACCGGTCAACTCACACCATATCGTGAAGCTGGCCACCGTCATCGGTGAATACCCGGAACTGGCCGACCTGCTGGAACGCGCCATCATCGACAACCCGCCGGTGGTAATTCGTGATGGCGGTGTGATTGCCGAAGGCTTCGACGAAGAATTGGATGAACTCCGCAACATCAGTGAAAACGCCGGCCAGTATCTGCTGGATGTGGAAACCCGGGAGCGTGAACGCACCGGCATTTCCACCCTGAAAGTGGGCTACAACCGGGTGCATGGTTACTACATCGAAATCAGCCGGGCGCAGTCTGACCAGGCACCAGTGGACTATATCCGCCGCCAGACCCTGAAAAACGCCGAACGCTTCATCACCCCGGAACTGAAAGAGTTTGAGGACAAGGCACTGAGCGCCAAAAGCCGTGCCCTGGCCCGGGAAAAAGGCCTGTACGACGATGTCCTCGAAACCGTGGCCGAACAGCTGGCCCCGCTGCAGGACGCCGCCCAGGCCCTGGCCGAACTCGACGTGCTGAGCAACTTCGCCGAACGAGCCACGTCCCTGCGCTTCACCGCGCCGGAATTTACCGACCAGCCAGGATTTGATGTGGAGGAAGGTCGGCACCCGGTGGTGGAGCAGCTGCTGGACGAGCCGTTTGTGCCCAACAACCTGTTGATGGATACCAAACGCCGCATGCTGGTGATCACCGGCCCGAACATGGGCGGTAAGTCCACCTACATGCGCCAGGCCGCCCTGATTGCCCTGCTGGCCTACACCGGCAGTTTCGTGCCCGCCAACCGCGCCGTGCTTGGCCCGGTGGACCGGATCTTCACCCGCATGGGCTCCTCGGATGACATTGCCGGCGGCCGCTCCACCTTCATGGTGGAAATGACCGAAACCGCCAATATCCTGCACAATGCCACCGAACACAGCCTGGTGTTGATGGATGAAGTGGGCCGGGGCACCAGCACCTTCGATGGCCTGTCGCTGGCCTGGGCCACGGCCGAGCACCTGGCGAAGAACATCCGGTGTTATACCCTGTTCGCCACCCACTACTTCGAGCTGACCCAGCTGGCCGATGACCTGGAACATGCGGTTAACGTGCATCTGACCGCCACCGAGCACGACGATTCCATCGTGTTTCTGCACAATGTGCACGATGGCCCGGCAAGCCAGAGTTACGGGCTGCAGGTGGCAAAACTGGCCGGTGTACCCCAGGATGTGATCCGCAACGCCAAGACCCAGCTGGCGCATCTGGAAGGCCTGGAAGCAGGCAGCAACCCGTCGCCGGCACCCGTGAGCGTTAACGAGCCGAAACCGGCTGCACCATCTGCGACAAAGGCCGCCAGTGTCGACGCGGTGTACCAGGGCGACATGTTTGCCATGGCCGAGCCGAGCGTGGTGGAACAGGCTCTGGAGAAGCTCGATCTGGACGGCATTACCCCTAGAGACGCCCTGAACCAGCTTTATGAACTCAAGGAGTTACTGGCAAAATAACAGCATTCTGCGCCAAACTTGATCTGGGTAATAACGATATAGCAGGCCAACGCTTGCGGCAGTGTGGGGGGCTCCCTACAATATCGCTCCAAATTATAAACGGGGCCGGGTAACTGACAGGCTCCTGATGAGACTGAATCTTCTACGAACCAGGGATCTGACTATGGCGTTTATCGTTACTGATAACTGCATCAAGTGTAAATACACCGACTGCGTGGAAGTCTGCCCCGT
The DNA here is from genome assembly GCF_003634635.1 of Marinobacter nauticus. Classification (GTDB taxonomy): domain Bacteria; phylum Pseudomonadota; class Gammaproteobacteria; order Pseudomonadales; family Oleiphilaceae; genus Marinobacter; species Marinobacter nauticus. Next base: position 1,128,988 of record NZ_RBJB01000002.1, read on the forward strand.
GGACTGCTTCTACGAAGGCCCCAACTTTCTGGTCATCGACCCGGACGAGTGCATTGACTGCGCCCTGTGCGAGCCAGAGTGCCCGGCCGAGGCCATCTTCTCGGAAGACGAGCTGCCGGCAGGCCAGGAAGCCTTTGTTGAAATCAACGCAGAGCTGGCCGGCAAGTGGCCCAACATCACTGAAAAGAAAGACCCGCTGCCAGATGCCGAAGAGTGGGACGGTAAGCCCGACAAACTCAAGTACCTGGAGCGCTGAGGCCAGGCCGCGCGCAAACGAAAAAGGCCGGAGGCATCACCTCCGGCCTTTTTTGATTGGCCCTGATGCGTTTCAGCCAGCGGCCGCCAGCAGCTTTTTCGTCGCTGCCGAACGATAGAACGGTTCCAGCCTGCGCCGCAACAGCGCTTCCAGATAGCCCTCCTGCCGGAGCAGATCCACCAGCGGCAAGCCCACCGCTTCAAGTTCCGTGACAATCACTTCCCGCGTGACGCCGATATCCGCGAGCAGGTTCATCACCGGTTGGTTACCATAACGGGCATACAACCCCTCCACTACTGCCTGAACGCAGCCCTCAAAATACGGGGTCTGGCGGAAATGCAGCCAGAAGTCATAGCCCAGCACCACAAATTCCTGCAGCTGAACATCACCCAGTCCGTCCTGCAGATCCTCGATGGTTCGGTCTTCGAGAGACACCCAGGCCGCCATGACTGTGTCACGCAGTTCGTCATCACTCAAAGCCTTGTGGAGGAACTGCTCACTTCGGGCAATCAGGCTCGGCAGGCTGTCCGAAAGCCAGGCCTTGATGCGGCGTTCAAAGGTCTCATCCAGCCCCGGCACCGCCTTGTTAGCCATTTTCTTGCCGAACTTCATCATCGAGCCCACCCCGGGTACTGAGCGGGTAATCAGATTATCCTCGTAGAGGTAGTTCACCAGCCCGTGATAGACCACATTCGACACCAGCTCCTGATAAACCGGGTGAGCCATAATCTCACTGATCACCCGTTCCCGCTGGTGGCGCAACTCCAGGGCTTCCTCAACAAACGCACTGGCCTGCTCACGGGACAGAATATCGCCCAGTCTGGTCTGGCTCTGAACCGGGGCCTTCAACACTTCGGTTGCCAGGTCCGCTGCCAGCTCCGGAATGCCGGCATCCAGCTCCATGCTCACCACCACCCGCCGGATCAGGCCCATAATCTGCTCGGCACTAACCACACGCTCCAGGGTCACGCTATTGGCATACTCCAGCAGTTCGTCCACTTCCTGATGCAGGAACTTTTTCAGTTTGGCGCCTTTCAGGGCATTCAGCTCGTGCCGAACGTGGGCTTCAAGTAATTGGTCCGCCAGGGTTGAGGTGGTCTCGGTCATAAGCCTGTTTTCCTTTGCCAGGTTTTCTTGTCTGGCAAAGAGGCTAACACGTTCCGGCGTATGGCGGGTTTGCCCGAACTACACCATCAGGCGTGATACAGGGCCAGTCTGGCGACCGGCCCGTTCGATTTACTGAAAATCACTGAACTCGTGAGGCTCGGCGGCCAACGCCAGGCAGATACTGCCCGGCCCCACATAAATGGCACTGGTAATACCCATCTGGGACAACAACAGCTCAACGCCGTTCTGCTCACACGCGTCCCGAAGGCGATTCAGGCCCGGCAGATCCTCGATCTCGGTCCAGCTCAGGCCACAGGAAAGGCTGACGTACGGCGTCAGCAAACCAGCTTCCACCCGGGCGACCGCGTAATTCATCACCTTCTCTACAGCCATGTCGAAGTTACGGGTCTTGGCAACCGGTTTGCCTTCCACACCCTGCCCGAAAATCACCGGGATGATGTTCAGCGCCTTACCCAGGAAAGCCGCCACCGCAGACACGCTTTTGTCCCCTCGGCGCCGGGCGCGTTCACGGATGTAATGCAGATCCCGGGGAATGACACAGGTGTAGATTTTGTCGGTGAAGGTTTCCACTTCATGGCGAAGCGCATTCTTCGATACTTTCTGGCCAATCAGCTTCAGCGTGTGAGCCGCCAGCAGCCCCTGGCCGGCAAAGATCTGTTTGCTGTCGATCACCCGCATGGAAAATTTGCCATCCCGGCCTGCAGCCTTGCGCGCCTCTTCATAATGCGCCATCACAGAGTTCATGGCTTCAGATGCGTTCTGGTAAATCAGGCTCCGGCTGCGGGTAACGGTTTCGCAGATGGCGACATCAAATTCGGTGACGATTTTTTCCATGAAAAGATCATGAATCTGCTCGGCGCTGAACGCCTCCGTTTCCGCCTGGTGCCCCTTATCGAGCAGGCCGCTCTGATAGAACTCCTGGGTACGGACAGGATCGTGGTTATCGATGTAGGTCTGGCCATCAATAATGGCCGTGACGGGCAGCACAAACAGGTCGTGTTTGCGGGCGAATTCATAGGGTAGATCACAGGCGCTATCAACGATCAGACCAACTCGCATGCTGAATGTCTCCGGGTTCGGGCGCGTCCTCTGGCGGGTACGCCCTTTCTTATGATTATTTTGCAGCGCCCCAGTGTTACACAGGCTGATGAAAATTTCAGCAACCCGGAAACCGGATCAGGCTTCCAGTTCCCTCAGATTGGCTTCCAGCAAACCGCGATTGTCCTGCTGCCACGGATGAAAATCCCGCCGGAAATAGGCCAGAAAATCCGGCAGGCACTTGCGCAGAACCCCCGGCTTGCCCCACAGGAAATTCAGCCCGCCCAACCAGGTTCTCAGGCTCCAGAGCTTGCCGTCGGTTTTCAGAAGGCTGCAGGTATTAAGGAAGGTGTAGCGGAAGAAATTCCAGGTTACGAACAGGAACACGATCCGGCGAAGCTTGTCGTTTCCAATACAGGCACGGTATACGTCGAAGGCCACCGACTTGTGTTCGGTTTCCTCAATGGCATGCCAGCGCCACAGCCTCTTCATGGTTGGAGTCGCCCCTTCCATCCACTCCGGGTGACTGAGAATGGCGTTGGCCAGAACGGCCGTGTAGTGCTCAGCACCACAAGTCCCGGCCAGCTGCCGACTCGGCGGCAGGCGACCGACCCACTCCATATGTTTGCGGAACCGTTCGTCCAGGGCATCAATATCGTAGCCCCGGGCTTTCAGAGCCTCGTTGTATTCCTTGTGCTCGCGGCTATGCAGAGCCTCCTGACCGATAAAGCCCTTGATCTCCTCCTTCAACTTGGGATCGGTAATCTGATCCCGGTAGAGCCGGACGGCGTTGATAAACTGTTGCTCGCCATCCGGAAACTGCAGGGACAAGGCATTGAAAAAGGCCGTTCGAAAGGCATCGTTACCATGCCAGAGCGTTCTCAGTTCGGTACGAACATCGAACCGCAGGTGCCGGGGTTTGACCGTGACACCATCGGGGGTGGAGCTGATCGTCATAGCAGCCTCCTGTGGTCTGTTTGTTGTTATCGGGAGTTTGACTGCGGATAATTTTTAATCAACGGGATCAGTTTACCCCCACGTAACTGCAAACCGGAAGGCATACCTCAAGAAAAAAAGACGCTTTGTCACAATATGACAACTTGTCAGAAATCCGAACAGAAACAAAAAAGGGAGGCGCTCAGGCCTCCCAAGGACACACAGTGGGTAGATGCCACCGCCGAACACGGCGGCATCAGGTTCAGTGCTCGTTGACCGGCTCCGCGCCCGGTGCTTCCGGGTCGGGGGTAAAGCCGAGAATATGAGTGCGCTCGATCAGGAAGTACAACACCGCACCAGTGGCCAGGCCCCAGCCCGCGCCGTAAACCGCGAGTACTACGCCCATCGTGCCAGCAATACCGCGTTCGGTGTTGTTTTCCAGTTGCTCCAGGCCCACCATCAGACAGATGTAGCCGGTCAGCAGCAGTGTCAGCGACAGGGCAATCGGCAGCACCGGCTGGAAGAAGCTCACCAGCGGCAGCACAAACAGTGCGATGAAACCTGTAATCCAGAAGGTGCCACCACCGCTGTAGATGGAATCCATGGCATTACGGCCATACTTGTAGCGCTCGGCCATGGTGGCGGTCACCGCCGTCCAGATCGGGCCAGCCAGGCCAGGGTAAGGCGCGAAGAATGCGTGGCCGCCATTACGGATAGCGGTCACCAGGTGCACGCGGTCCACGCTGTTGTCGATGTCTTCGTCTTTGCGCAGGTGGTCGACACGGTTCATCAGGGACTGACCAACCACGATGTCACCGAAGGCAATGACGTAGGCAATGACTGCGGTCGGAATCGCATACAGGAATACATTCAGATCCGGGAAACCAACACTAAACGGCAGGTAGTTCCACAACTGGTCGAACGCTGGCTTGGTGATCCCCCACTCAACGTTCGGCACATCGTATTCGCCGGTGGCAAAGCCCACCAGAATGGCCACCACCATGCCCGGCACCATGCCGTAGTTGGCAATCTTGCGGGCCAGCACGTTCTTGTCGACAAAGCCTTTGAACGAGACGGAGAACATCAGATACAGACACACCAGGCCACCCACGATCAGGGAGATCGGCGTGTTGGCCAGGCGGCCTCCGGCCTCGATTTCACCCATCAATGCCGCAATACCGGCACCGATAATGATACCGCCCTTCATAGAGCGCGGGATCCAGTTAACCAGTTTACTGCCCAGCCGGGTAACGCCCAGAATCAGGAAGATCAGGAACACCAGGAACTGCAATGCAAACAGCGCCTGGATGGCCTCAGGGCCGGGTTCATAATCGGAAAGGAACAGCAGCACCACCGGAATACCCGGGGTAATCCAGCCGGGCACCAGAGGCACACCCAGCAAGGCTGGCAGCATAAAACCAATACCGCAGATCACCACGTAGGCCAGGGCCACGTCATAGGGAACACCGAGATATTTTTCCAGCAGCGGGATCATGGCCAGACTGACCACAAACATGATCAACGCCTGCACCATCTCCGCAAATTCCCAGCGGTAATGTACAAACGGAAGACGAACTTTGAAGGGACCAGCAGGCCAGTACGGCTGCTCTTCACCATTTTTTCTATGGAACATTTGCATAAAGAAACCTCCAGACACCGTGTTTCAGGCGCCAGCCAGTGTTGTTTTTGTGGAGAGGTATGGCTGCGCCGGCAGGCGCAGCCGTTAAAGGATTCAGTTCAGGTCTTTGGCCTGGTCCCTCAGTACGAACTTCTGGATCTTGCCGGTTGAGGTTTTCGGCAGCTCCGTGAAGACCACGGTCTTGGGCACCTTGAAGCGGGCCAGGTGCTCGCGGCAGAAGTTGATGATGTCGTCTTCAGACACATCCCCGGCTTCCGGCTTCAGGGTGATGAAGGCACAGGGGGTTTCGCCCCACTTCTCATCAGGCCGGGCAACCACCGCCGCTTCCAGTACGGCCGGATGGCGATAGAGGGTATCTTCCACCTCGATGGTGGAGATGTTCTCGCCACCGGAGATGATGATGTCCTTCAGGCGATCCTTGATTTCCATGTAGCCGTCTTCGTGCCACACCGCCAGGTCGCCAGTGTGGAACCAGCCACCACGGAACGCCTCTTCCGTGGCGGTCGGGTTTTTCAGGTAACCCTTCATCACTGTGTTACCACGCAGGAAGATCTCACCGATGGTTTTGCCGTCCTTGGGGACTGGCTGCATGGTGTTGGGATCAGCCACCATGGTGCCGCCCAGCGTGTGGTAACGCACACCCTGGCGGGCTTTGATCTTGGCGCGATCATGCAGAGGCAGCTCGTCCCACTCGGATTTCCAGGCACACACAGTGACCGGTCCATAGACTTCGGTCAGGCCATACACGTGCGTAACCTTGATGCCCATTTCTTCGATGGAGCCAATCACCTGGGCAGGGGGCGCAGCGCCGGCAGTCATGGACTTCACTTCGTGGTCGATGCCCGCCTTGGCTTCCGGTGAGGCATTCAGCAAGGCATTGAGGACGATCGGGGCACCACACATGTGGGTAACCTGATGGTCACGAATCAGCTGCAGAATCTTCTCCGGGTCTACCCGGCGCAGGCACACGTGGGTACCGGCCATGGCGGTAATGGTCCAGGGGAAACACCAGCCATTGCAGTGAAACATCGGCAGCGTCCACAGGTACACCGGGTGCATGTCCATGGACCACACCGTCTGGTTGCCCAGCGCGTTGATGTAGGCACCGCGGTGATGGTACACAACGCCTTTGGGATTACCGGTGGTGCCGGAGGTGTAGTTCAGGGAAATGGCATCCCACTCATTATCCGGGAAATTCCACTGGAACTGCGGGTCCCCTTCCTGCAGGAAGGCCTCGTAATCCAGATCGCTGACCTGAACGCCCTCACCATATTCCGGGTCATCCACGTCAATCACCAGCGGCTTGTGCTCCAGATGGCGCACCGCGTCCTTGATCACCTGACCGAACTCCCGGTCAGCAATCACAACCTTGGCTTCGCCATGCTCCAGCATGAAGGCGATGGCTTCGGCATCCAGGCGAACGTTCAGGGTATTGAGCACGGCACCGATCATAGGGATGCCGAAATGGCACTCCACCATGGCCGGAATGTTCGGCAGCATCACGGCAACGGTGTCGCCCCGGCCGATTCCACGGCCTTTCAGGGCAGATGCCAGGCGCAGACAGCGGTCGTAGGTTTCAGCCCAGGTGCGGCGGATAGCACCGTGAATGATGGCCGGGTAATCCGGATACACACTGGCCGTGCGCTCGATAAAATCTATGGGGGATTGAACAGCGTAGTTCGCGTCCCGGGGCTCTAGGCCCTGGTCAAAGATCGACGTCATTGGCGTGGTCCTCTAACTCGGATGTTGTTCTTATGGCGTATTCAGAAGAATCGCTAAAGCAGCTATACTCAGCATTGCCGAAAATGGTAGACCACAGCAAAACTACTAGAAACTCTACCATGGTATTATGGGAATACTTCTATAAAACATGACAGATCCCAACAATTCTCGACAAATCAATCTCCTACTGGACAGCGACCCGCAACCCACGCTGATTCTGGCAGCCGACGCAACGGTATCCGACTGCAACCGTACCACCCGTGAGTTGCTCACTATCAGTAAAGCACCTACACCAGATGCTTTGTTACCGGTAAACACTCAGGCGCTGGTGCAGGCGGCCATCGGCCAGGGCCGGGCCATTGAGGATGTGGAGTCACGGTTCAGTGATCGAATCGTTCTGTGGAGCTTTATTCCCCTGCCAGAGGGCACGCAGGTTCTGGTGCGCGGGCGCGATGCCACCAACGACATTCGGGATCAGGAGCAGGCGGTCCGCTCCAACCGGCTTTACCGCCTGATCACTGAAAACACCACCGACCTGATCTCCCGGCATGCCCCGGATGGCCGTTTTATCGACGCCACGCCCGCCTCCTGGCGGCTGCTGGGATACTGGCCCGAAGAGCTGCGCGGCAAAGCCCTGGAAGACGTTTTCCAGGGGGAGAATCTGGCCGAAGAGCTGGCACAAACCCGCCACTGCCTGCGGGAAGACGGCTACGCCACCCTCACTCTGGAACTCCATCACCGGGACGGCAGCCGCCGCTGGTTCGAAATTGCCAGCCGGGCCATCCGCGAGACATACACCGGTGCCGTAGTCGAAGTGATCAGTGTCTCCCGTGATATTACGGCCCGGGTAGAATCGGAAGAGCAGAACCGCCGACTGGCAGACGAGCTGGCCCATACCGCCCGCCTGGCCACCCTGGGCGAGCTCGCCTCGAGCATTGCTCATGAAATGAACCAGCCGCTGGCCTCCATCGTCAATTTCGCCAGCGCCAGCCAGCGTTTTCTCAAGGAAGCGGACAAACATCCGGACCGTCTGCTGAAAGTGGACGACGGTCTGCAGAAGATCGTACATCATGCCAACCGGGCCTCAGAAGTCATCAAACGGCTACGAGCTTTCCTGCGCAAAGGCCAGAAGCGCATGGCACCGGTCTCGCTCAATGCCGTTATCAGCGACGTGGTGAAACTGTGCCAGTGGGAAGCTGAAAAAAACGGGGTCCGGTTGCAGGAGTATCTGGCCGCCGATTCTCCCGTGATTACCGCAGACCCGGTTCTGCTGGAGCAGGTGTTGATCAACCTGGTCCGCAACGGCATAGAAGCCAATGTCGAAGCCCGTGGCGAAACCGGCCGGCTGTCCCATATCGTGGTGACCACCTGCATCAACGATCAGCGCGAAACCCTGATCCAGGTCACCGACGAGGGCACGGGCCTGGATGACGAAGGCATACGCCAGATGTTTCAGCCGTTTTTCACCAGCAAACCCAAAGGCCTGGGGCTCGGGCTTTCCATGAGCCGTTCGATTATCGAAGGTTTTGGCGGCTTTCTCGACGCCATACCCGCCGAAACCGGCGGGCTGTCATTGATCTGTCGATTCCCGCCTAACCAGCACCGACTCGCCCCAAATCGCACCGCAGATTTCGCACATCCGCCAGGAGAAAAACCCTGATGCCAGACACGCACAACACGGTCTACGTGGTCGACGACGACGCCGGCATGCTTGAATCCACCCAGTGGCTACTGGAATCAGTGGGGCTGAAGGTGAAAGCCTACAGCGATGGCCGCCAGTTTCTGGATGCGGTGGAAGACCAGCGCCCTGGCTGCGTGGTTCTGGATATCCGTATGCCGGGGCTGGGGGGGTTGAACGTACAGGAAGAGTTGCAGAAACGAGGCCTGGACGTGCCGATCATCTTTGTTTCCGGCCACGCCGACGTGCCCATTGTGGTACGGGCCTTCAAGTCCGGGGCTTTTGACTTCATCGAAAAACCATTCAACGAACAATTGTTGCTGGACAGTGTGCAACAAGCCCTTCAGGACGCCGACGATCCTGTACCAAACGCAACGCCTGCTGCCAGTACCGAAGCATTGATTGCCAGCATGACCCGCCGGGAAAAGGATGTATTCCTGCCCCTGGCCCAGGGTTACACCAGCAAGGAAATTGCCGAGCAACTGGATGTCAGCGTCAAGACCATCGACCTGTACCGGGCCCGGGTGATGAAGCGCCTTGGTGCCGAGCGCCTGCCAGACGTGACCGGCCTGGCCATTGCCGCGGGTCTGTTGAACCCGCTCGAACTCAGGCAGCCCGCTCAGCCAGAATGACGCTGGACTTCGTGGGCCAGGGAGCCAAGTCGTATCACCGCGGTCTCCAGCCGGTCTGTCCAGGGATTGCCACCGTTCAGTCGCAGGCAGTTCTCGAACTTGTTGGTGGTTGAGAACATCAGCCCCGGTGCCACGTTGATGTTTTCGGCCCGGGCGCGCCGATACACTTCAGTACCGGACACACCGTCCGGCAGCTGAACCCAGAGCACAAACCCTCCCTGTGGCCGGCTGACCGCCGTGCCCTCCGGGAACGACCGGGCCACGGACGAACGCAGCCGTTCGGTCGCCTCACGGTAGTGTTGGCGGGCAGCGCGCAAATAACGATCGTAACCACCCTGCTCCAGAAAATGCGCCACCGCCAGCTGAGGAATGGACGAGGTTGCCAGGTTGACAAAATATTTGTGCTGGCGGGCACTGGCCATGTGTCGGCCGGGGATCATCCAGCCCAGTCTCAGGCCCGGTGAAATGGTTTTGGAGAAGGAACTGCAGTAGATCACGTTGTCTGCACGATCAAAAGCCTTGGCCGGCCGCGGGCGCTCACCCGTGTGGTACAGATCGCCATAGATATCGTCTTCAATCAACGGCACATTGGCGGCCGCCAGCATGGCCACCAGTTGTTGCTTGCGCTCGTCCGTCATCCTGGCACCCATAGGATTACTGTGATTCGGCACCACCACGCAGGCTTTCAGAGGCCACTGCTCCAGGGCCAGCTGAAGCCCCTCCAGGCTGATACCATCGGAGGGATGGGTCGGAATCTCAATCACCCGGAGCCCCACCACTTCCAGCGCCTGCAGGATTCCCGGAAAGGAAGGCGATTCCACGGCCACAATGTCGCCGGGCTGGGTGACCGCTCGCAGGGCCAGGATGATGGCCTCCTGGGCACCGTTGGTGGCTAGTACATCGTCTGGCGAGATCGGCACGCCGAGGCTCGCCATGCGCTGGGCAATCTGCCGGCGAAAGGATTCCTTGCCGGGGAAGGCGTAGTCCAGGGTTTCCAGGCCCCGCCGGGCAGCCCACAGGGTGCTCTGCTGGATCTGCCGCAGCGGCAGGTAATCCGGGTGTGGTATGGCGGTTGCCAACGGCACCATGCGCTTCTGCTCGTCCGCGCACAGATCCAGTGTCATTTCCCGGGCAGACACCGGCAGCGGCTGGCTGCGTTGTTCCGACATTCTGGGTTCCGGCACGTCCCTGGCAGGCAACCTTACGAAATAGCCACTACGCTCCCTGGCCTGCAGATAGCCACGGGCTTCCAGCGTCTGGTGGGCCTGAAGCACCGTGGAAATGCTGACACCAAACTGACGGCTGAGCACCCGAACCCCGGGCAAACGCTCACCCTCCCGGTAAACGCCATCACGGATCAGCCCCTGCAGCTGATCCGCTACCTGGTTATAAAGCACACCCATGGTCTTCTCCCTGTTTGCAGTGGCCAATCGAGGTCTATTGCAGCAGATCCGGCGCCAATTCAGGCAGTACAGATTGGCTACTTTTCGGCCAGCACAGTTCAGATTATAGATCATCTGTACCGATTCAATGCCTGGTTAACTGAATCTGTTATGGCAACACGGATAAGCGAACAATAGAGCCATCCACTGAAGAAGGAGTTTCACCATGGCACAGGTACAGAAAACCGACGAGCGCTTTAATCAACAACCGGATAGATCCAGAGCCAGTCAGAAAGACCTGTTCAACCTTGCCGGAGCAGGCGCTACGACAGGCAACGGTCATCACCTCAAAACCATACAAGGCCTGGCCCGGGATGGCATCCGGGTAATCCCGGCCGGCCACAACCACTGGATTCTCACCGGCAACCGCCCGCTGCCGGAAGTCCACTGCTACAGTGAGCAGGAATTACAGCGTTTCGCCTGTTCGCGAGCCAGACATTATCTGACCAACCCCAACAGGGAGAACCTATGAACACCACACCGATTTATCAGGTCGATGCCTTTACCAGCACCCTGTTCGGCGGTAATCCGGCGGCCGTCATGCCCCTGGACCAATGGCTGCCAGACGAGCAGATGCAGGCAATAGCGCTGGAGAACAACCTGTCGGAAACCGCGTTTCTGGTGCCGTTGCCAGAGTCTGAGCCGGCGGATTTTCACATCCGCTGGTTCACCCCTGCGGTGGAAGTACCGCTGTGCGGCCATGCCACACTGGCCTCGGCGTGGGTGGTGTTCAACCGGCTGAGCTGGTCGGCCGACACCGTGCATTTTCACTCCAGAAGTGGTCCATTGGCCGTTACCCGCCGGGCAGAAGGCTGGCTGGAACTGGATTTCCCGAATCTGCCTTTCGAGCACAGGCCAACGCCGGCGCTGATTCTGGAGGCTTTGCCCGGGGCGCCGGCCGAGTCTTTCTACGTGCCTAACGACACCAATTACATGGTGGTGCTGGGCTCCGAAGACGAGGTGCGGACCGCAACTCCGGATAACCGCAAACTGGCCGAGCTGGGCAACCAGGGCCTGATTGTGACCGCCCCGGGAACGGACTGCGATTTTGTCAGCCGCTATTTCGCTCCCGGCGCCGGTATCGACGAGGACCCCGTGACCGGCTCCATCCACAGTGTGTTGGTGCCCTACTGGGCTGAGAAGCTTGGTAAAACCGAACTCAGGGCTCGCCAGGTTTCTGCCCGCGGCGGCGAACTGCGCTGCGAGCTCCGGGGCGAGCGGGTGGCCATTTCTGGCCAGGCAGCCTTCTACATGGAAGGCTCCGTTCACCTGCCGTGAGGCTGGTATACTGCCCGGCGTTCTTCACCAACGGCGGGTAGTATCATGGCAGATTCATCCTCAGCGTATGACGTAATCATCATCGGCGCCGGCGCAGCAGGGCTGATGTGTGCGGCAACCGCCGGCTACCGTGGTCGGCGTGTGATGGTACTGGATCATGCCAACAAACCGGGCAAGAAGATCCTGATGTCCGGCGGCGGGCGCTGTAATTTCACCAACCTGAACAGCACACCCGCCAACTTCCTCTCGGACAATCCCCATTACTGTATCTCGGCGTTGAAGCGGTACACGCCCCAGGATTTCCTCGAACTGGTGGATCGACACGGCGTCGAGTACGAGGAGAAAGCGCCCGGTCAGTTGTTCTGCCGGGACAGCGCCAGAGACGTCCTCAATGTTCTGCTGACCGAATGTGAATGGGCGGGCGCCGAGATCCGGCTAAAGACCCAGATTCAGAAGGTACGGGAGGTGAACGGTGGCTATCAGGTTGTGACCGGCAGCGGCGTGCTGAGCTGCGAATCTCTGGTGGTTGCCTGCGGCGGCCTGTCCATTCCCACCATGGGCGCGACCGGATTCGGTTATGAGCTCGCCAGAAAATTCGGGTTGAACGTCCTGCCGACCCGGGCCGGGCTGGTGCCCTTTACCCTGCAACCGGAGCTGAAACAGCAACTGGCACCACTCTCGGGCGTCAGTTGCCCGGTGGATGCCCACTGCCACAACCAGCATTTCCGCGAGCCCATGCTGGTGACGCACCGGGGGCTGAGTGGCCCGGTCATGTTGCAGGTGTCCAGCTACTGGAGGCCGGGGGATGAGGTGCACATCAACCTGTTACCCGGCCAGCCAATTCGGGAGGACCTGCTGGCACTTCGCAAGCAAAAGCCGCAATCCACTCTGGCGCAGTATCTCAACCAGCATCTGCCAAAACGTTTTGCCCAGGCATTTAATGAACTTCAGGGCTGGCATGGCCCACTGCAGGGCTGCAGCAATCAGGACATCGAGCAGATTGCCGACACTCTGGGCAACTGGACGGTGAAACCGGCCGGCACCGAGGGTTATCGAACCGCAGAAGTGACCTTGGGCGGAGTTGATACACGCCAACTCTCTTCCAAAACCATGGCGGTTCTGGATCGGCCGAATCTGTTTTTTATTGGCGAAGTGGTGGACGTGACCGGGCACCTGGGTGGTCACAATTTCCAGTGGGCCTGGGCGTCCGGTGTGGCTGCCGGCAACGAGGCCTGAGCCCCGCTACAGGTACTTCTCGATAGGCAGCCACGACAGCATCCGCGACATGGCCCGGCGCCAGAAACCCACCTCCGGCTCGTGCTGCACCTCCTGCCCCTCTGACCGCCATACCAGTTCATCCTGGCCGTTCAGTTCAACCCGCCAGCTGTTCCGGGGCTCCATGGCGTAACGGATATCGTCCGCCACGGCACCGGCGAGCTCCGGGCTTTTGATCACCAGCACCGTCTCGCCATTGAGATAAATGGAACGCAGATTCACGTTAAAAGACCCGATAAACAGGGTTTCCCGATCAAACACCACCGCTTTGGAATGAAGGCTTACCTCACCGCCGTCACAGGCCGCGCTGGCGGCCACCCAACGTTGGCAGGCAGGGGCATCCGGTCGCAATTCGTGCAGCTCAATACCCTGTTCCAGCATCGCCCGGCGCCAGCGGGCATAACCCGAATGATTGGTCACCAGATCATTCGTCGCCAGGGAGTTGGTCAGTGCAGCGACCTCCAGGCGACCGTTGCCAATTCCGTCAACCGCTTTCAGCTGGTTGTCGGTGAGGATCAGATACGCCGATTCAATCAAAATCTCGGAGCGAGCGTCCTCTACCAGTTCATACAGGGCTTGTGCGGTTCTCTGGGGAGCCTCTGCCGGTGCATCCGGGTCTTCGGGAGGCGGATCGAACACCAGTTCGGCGGGTGCGGACACGGTGTTGGTAAACAAAGTCTCCAGATAGGTTCTTGCCGTTTGCCGGTTTCCTGGTGGCGCGATCTGGTAATGCCGCGAGGCGGCAGATTCAATCAGGACGCTGAGCTTCGGTTGTGCCTGTTCAGGCTTGGGATAAAGCTCTACCAGTGGCAAGGTCCAGGGACTGTCCCAGTAGGCCTCGAAATTGGCGGTCATGTCCCCCGCCAACGGCCCCAGCACCAGAACATCGCGATCCCGGAAGTTCAGTGTCGGATGCTGATCGAAGTACTCATCCCCGATGTTCCTGCCCCCGGCAATGCCCACAAGACCGTCCACCACAAAGGTTTTGTTGTGCATGCGCCGGTTGATGCGATCAAAGTCAGTGATAAACGAGAGCCAGCGGCCAAAGCCATCCCGGGACCGGGATGGGTTGAAAATACGCACGCGGATATTGGCATGGGCATCCAGGAGGGCGAACAGGGATTCCTTGCCAGCGACGTTTATATCGTCCAACAGCAGGCGAATCACCACTCCGCGATCCGCGGCCGCAACCAAGCGGCTGGCCAGGTAGCGGCCGCTGTCATCGTCGTTCCAGATGTAATACTGGGCGTCGATGCGCTGGCTGGCAGTCTCGATCAGTGCGGCCCGGGCCAGAAAGGCATCCTGGCCTGTGTTCAGCAGTTTTACCGCCGGCAACCCGGCGCCGACCCGCTCTTCGCTCTGTGCCTGCAGAAAAGCGTCTGGCTCCGAGGCGACCGGTATTGCCGGCCCGTGTTCCATCGGCTTGATCCCTCCTGCACAGCCAGCAAGGACAACCAGGGATATCAGGGTCAATAACCTTCTGATCATCGGGTTCCCTTCTCGGCTGCCTTTGAGCAATGGTTGCTCCTTATCTGAGAATAACCAGCGGCTTGTGCGCGGTTTTCAGCATGGTGGTTGTTGTACTGCCCACCAGAAACTGGCGGATTCGCGAGTGGCCGTAAGCGCCCATCACCAGAATGTCGATGCCGTGCTCTTCCTGATAGGCGTGCAGCGTGGGCTCCACATCGCCAGCGCGGATAGCCAGCGTGATCTCAACCCCGAGGCCTTCCAGAATTTTTTCCGCCTTTTTCAGCTGCTCCCAACGATCAGCCGTGTCCGCCCCAACCATCACCAGGTGCAGGGGCATACCCCGTAACACCGGGCTGGCCGCAATCATCTCAATGCCCTTGAAGGCCGTCGCACTGCCATCAAAGGCAACCATGGCGCTTTTCGGCTCGCGGTATTCATCCGGCACCAGCAGAATTGGCCGGTGCACACTACGGATCACGGTCTCAAGCTGGCTACCGATGTGCACATCCCGATCGGAACTGCTTTCACCGTGCAACCCCATCACGAATAGCCGGGTTTCTTTTTCCAGCGCGGTCAGGGCCTCGGCCAGGTTGTCATGGCGCTGGCGCTTGACTGTCTCGCCAATACCCGCGGCTTTTACCCTGGCCTCTGCTTCGTCCAGCATGTGGTGGCCATGCTCCAGGGCAAGCTTGGAACGCTTACGGTCCAGCTCCGCCAGCTCATCCAGCAATTGCTCGCGGCTGCCAAGGCCGATGCTGCCAGCCAGATCCGGTTCGGCCGGATACCGTTCTTCATCCAGAACATGCAGCAGCATCAGCGGCGTGTCCATGTGGCGGCTGGCCCAGGCGGCAAAATCGCACACTGCAGGGGCGGCCCGGGAACCGTCAATACACGCCACAATTCTCAACTTGTCTGCCGTCATAGCTGCCTCGCCTTGCGCCTGATTCTGGCTGTTATTATTGCTGCGAATGTCAGAGTTTTCTTTGGTCTGAGTCATATCAGTGCCCCATCAGCTGGTCAACGGCGTCGGGCTTGTCGTGCACCCCGAAGCGGTCAACGATGGTGGCACTGGCCTCATTCAGGCCAATCACTTCTACATCCGCACCCTCTCGGCGGAACTTGATCACCGCCTTGTCCAGCGCGCCAACGGCGGTAATGTCCCAGAAGTGCGCGCGGCTGAGGTCTATCACAACATTATCTACCGCTTCCTTGAAGTCAAAGGATTCCAGGAATTTTTCCGAGGAACTGAAGAATACCTGGCCCACCACGGTATAGCGACGGGTGTCCGTTGCCTCGTCCAGCTCGGAGGTCACCAGCATGTAATGGCCAACCTTGTTGGCGAAGAACAGAGCCGCCAGCAGCACACCGGCCAGTACGCCGAAAGCCAGGTTATGGGTGGCGACCACCACAATAACCGTCACCAGCATCACGATATTGGTGGACAATGGGTGCTCCCTGAGATTACGGATGGAATCCCAGCTAAAGGTACCGATGGAGACCATAATCATCACGGCCACCAGGGCGGCCATCGGAATCTGCACCAGCCACTTGTCGAGCACCAGCACCAGAATCAGCAGAAAGACACCGGCCGTGAGCGTGGATAAACGTGTGCGACCACCGGATTTCACGTTGATGATGGACTGACCGATCATCGCGCAGCCGGCCATGCCGCCCAGCAAGCCGGAACCAATATTGGCAATGCCCTGGCCCTTGCACTCGCGGTTACGGTCGCTGGTAGTGTCCGTCAGCTCATCGACAATCGTCGCCGTCATCAAGGATTCCAGCAGCCCTACCACGGCAAGACCGAGTGAGTAGGGCAGGATGATCATCAGGGTTTCCAGCGTCAGCGGTACGTCTGGCCACAGAAAAATCGGCAAGGTATCCGGCAATTCACCCATATCACCTACGGTACGAATATCCAGCCCCATAACCATGGAGACAATGGTCAAACCGACGATGCAAACCAGCGGAGACGGAATCAACTTGCCCACAGTGGGTATCAGCGGGAAGAGATAGATAATAGCCAGACCAGCGGCGGTCATGGCGTAGACATGCCAGGTCACATTGGTGAGTTCCGGCAACTGGGCCATAAAAATCAGGATGGCCAGAGCGTTCACGAAACCGGTCACCACTGAACGGGATACAAACCGCATCAAGCCGCCCAGTTTCAGGTAGCCGGCGGCAATCTGGATCACACCGGTCAGCAGGGTTGCCGCCAGCAGGTATTGCAGCCCATGCTCTTTCACCAGCGTCACCATCAGCAGCGCCATGGCGCCGGTGGCCGCCGAGATCATTCCCGGGCGGCCACCTACAAAGGCAATAATCACGGCAATACAGAAGGAGGCATACAAGCCCACTTTCGGGTCAACCCCGGCAATGATAGAGAAGGCAATCGCCTCCGGAATCAGTGCCAGCGCAACCACGGTTCCGGCGAGTAAGTCGCCACGGATGTTCGAAAACCAGTTCTGCTTGAGTGCGTTTGTCATGGTCAGGGGTGTCGCTTTCAATTCCTGGGGATATCAGATCGGGGCCGCGAAGGGTACCAGAAACCGTCCTGAAAGTATGGCCAGACTGGCCATCCAGACAGACCGGGGGTGCCGCCGGGGCCGCTAATTGCCTAGAATGCGTTTAAATAATCTTTGTGGTGACAAGTACATGGACGATGTAGCAAGCCAGTTCCTAAACGCCAACCAGACCACCATCAATCTGGCCGTGGCCTTGCTGCTCGGGGCCATCATTGGCCTGGAGCGGGGCTGGGATGCCCGGGAGCAGAAATCCGGGGAACGCATTGCCGGTATCCGCACCTTCTCACTGGTCGGGCTGTTGGGCGGTATTGCCGCCGTATTGTCAGAGCAGATTACCCCCTGGGCCTTTCCGGTATTGCTACTCAGTGTAGTGGCCATGGGGCTGGTGGCCTACAGCGAGCGCCTGGAACACATCCGCAATTTCAGCATTACCGGCATGGTCGGCATGTTGCTGACCTTCTGTTTCGGCGCTGTTGCCGTGGCGGTGGATCCGGTGATCGCCACCGCTGCTGCGGTGGTCACCGCCATCATTCTGGACAACAAGGAAGAAATCCACGGCTGGGTGCACAAGCTTCAGGCCAGCGAACTCGACGCTGCCCTTAAACTGCTTTTGATCTCGGTGGTGATGCTACCTCTGCTGCCAAACGAGGCCATGGGCCCGGGTGGCGTGCTCAACCCCCGGGAAATCTGGTGGATGGTGGTGATGATCGCCTCCATCTCATTTGTCGGTTACTTTGCCATCCGGGTCGCCGGGGCCCGCAAAGGCATTCTGTTCACCAGCCTGTTTGCCGGGCTGAGTTCATCTACCGCCCTGAGCCTGCACTTCGCCCGGCAATCGGCGAAAAATCCCGACTTCAGCCCGCAGTTTGCTGCCGGCATCCTGATTGCCTGCGGCACCATGTTCCCCCGGATTCTGGTTTATTGCCTGGTCATCAACAAGGCACTGCTGCCCAGCCTGATCTGGCCGGTCGCCATGATGACCACCCTCCTCTACGTGCCCGCGCTGATCATTTGGCGCCGCAACGCCCGGCAACTGCAGGTGAGCCAGCCCACCATGAACCAGAACCCGCTGGATCTCTCTTCCGCACTGGCGTTCGGTTTCTTGCTGACCGCCATTCTGTTACTGGGGGAATTCCTCAAGAATGCCTTTGGCGATGTCGGCATTTACGCCCTGGCCGCCACCTCTGGCGTGGCGGATGTCGATGCCATCACCCTGTCTCTTACCCGGATGTCCAACGATGGCCTGGGCATGGATGCAGCCGTGCTGGGGATTGTCATCGCGGCAGCGGTGAATAATCTGGTGAAATCGGGCATCGCCTGGAGTATCGGCAACCGACAAACCGGTCTGCTGGTGGCTGGCCCGATGGTGTTATCTCTGGCCGCAGGCCTGTTGGTGGCCTGGCTGCAATAAGGTTTCAGCCAGCCTTACGGAAGGTCAGATTGTAGCGGGCCGAGCCGGTCACCGGGTGTTCACCGGCTTTCAGAGTCAGGACGCCGTGGTAACGCAAACGGGCCGGGCCGCCCCAGACCACCACATCACCATGTTCCAGCAGAATACGCGCGGGGCGGTCGTTGCGCTTGAGTCCACCAAACTGAAACACAATGGGCAGCCCCAGGGACACCGACACAATGGGCCAGGCAAAGTCTTTTTCATTCTTATCCTGATGCAGTCCCATTTTGGCCCCTGGCTGATAGCGATTAATCAGGCAGGCATCCGGGTCAAAGCCGGTAAATCCCGCTTCCTGGGCCGACTTGCGGGCCAATGAGACAAAGCTATCGGGTATAGCCGGCCACCGAAGCCCGGATAACGGATCCTGGGGCTGGTAGCGATACCCTGTCTCGTCAGTCACCCACCCCAGGGGGCCGCAACAGGTCATGGCGGCCGACATCTGATGGCCACCCGGCGTTTTCATATGGCGGAACGGCGCGTGTCGCGTCACCTGATCTATATCTCGCATCAAGGCCTGCTGGTGCTTCACGGCATGACGCCGTAGCACAACCACGCCCTCGTCAAAGGCTTCCACTGTCGGTTGATCATTCAACCCAGAAAACAGATCTGGCGTCATAAGCCCCCCGTTTATCTTCTGAAATCAGAATAACGCCCGCAGAGCGTCTACACTTAGAGAACCCTTCATCCGTCGCTGGATCCCGACGCTGTGAGACAGACAAAACCGCCACACAACAAACAGACCGCCCGGGTATCACTGGCATTCCTGATTGCGTCTGCCATCACCCTGGGAATGCTGATACTGGCCATCACACTGGTGGCCCAGAGTTATCGGGGCATGGAACAGGCCAAGGTCACCGCTGCCGCCGCCACTGCCCGACAGCTGGCTCTCAGCGTGGACGATCGTATCAATGCCATTACCCAACCGCCGGCTACGGCGCTGGCCTTGTTGCGGCACGCCCCACTCACCCAGAGTTCCACCCTTGAGCAACGACTGCAACGCCTGCCGGTGATTGCCGATGTGCTCACCAGCAGCGATATTGTCAGTGCGGTATACGCAGGCTATGACAATGGCGATTTTTTCCTGTTCCGTAAGATTCGCAGTTCGGGCTCACTCCAGTTTCCGGACGCCCCCGCAAACAGTCGCTATCTGCTGCAAAGCCTGGAATACCAGGGCAACCTGCGCGAGGGTATCTGGCAATTCTATAACAGCGACCTGGAACTGCTCGAACGCCGCTCGCTGCCGGATTACGACTATGATCCCCGCCAGCGCCCCTGGTATCAGGCAGCCAGGGCCGGAGATTCGCTTCAGCTATCAGCGCCTTATGTGTTTTTCACCACCCAGGAAACCGGGCTGACCCTGTCTCAGAGGGCCGCCAGTATCCCGGGTACCGTGCTGGGTGTTGATGTCACCGTGACCGACCTGGGCTCGCAACTGGCGGAGCTGAAACAGACCGCAGGCAGCCGGCTAGCCATTGTCAGCGCTTCCGGGGAACTGCTTGCAGACGCCGACGGTAACACCGAACCCGATGCCGTGATCCGCCAGGTGCTTGAGCCGGGCACCAACCGGGAAATCCGCCGCTTTCAGCAGCAGGGCCGTGACTGGTATGGCATGGCCGAGCAACTTGGAACCCTGCCCGATGAAGCACTCTCCGTAGTTGTCGCCATTCCCTCGGATGAACTGCTGGCCGATGTCTGGGCCGCCCTTGCCCGACAGACCGCGATCGCCGGCGCCATAGCGCTTCTGCTGTTGATACTTGGCTGGTTTATGGGGCGCCAGGTGGGCAAACCCCTTGAACGCCTGACCGACCGGGTCAGCAGCCTCTCCCGCTTCCGCTTTGACACGCCAATCCGCTCGGAGTCCCATATCCGGGAAGCCTCGGAACTCAGCATTGCCCTGGATGACATGGCCCGCACCATCCGAAGCTTCCAGAACATCGCCACGGTGCTCAACCGGGGCCAGGATCTGAACCAGTTGTTACGCGACATTCTTGATCAGATCATCGCCATCGTCAGCCAGGAACGGGGCGCGATTTACCTGTACAGCAGCCATGAACATAAGCTCGACCTGGCTGTTAACCGCGGACTTGAACTGCCCGCCAGCCTGCCAGCCATCAACCAGGCGGCAGACGATAACGAGATCATTCGCCAGCTCAGAAACCACATATCCGGCCACCCGGTGTTTGCCATCCTGCGTAATCGACGCAAGAAACTCATTGGTGCATTGATCATCGAAATGGAAGTGGGCGACCACACCCACCTCAGTGATGACCTGATTGTTTTCGTGGATGAAATTGCCGGCTCCGCCGCAGTTGCCATCGAAACCCGTGAACTGATCGAAAGCCAGCAGGCCCTGCTCGATGGGTTTATCCGCCTGGTGGCCAGCGCCATTGATGCCAAGTCGCCCTACACCGGCGGCCATTGCGAGCGGGTGCCCAAGCTCGCCCAGATGATCACGGAGGTGGCAGAGCAGGCATCAGAAGGGCCTTTTGCCCATTTCCGCATGAACGAAGACGAACGTTACGAATTTCACCTGGCGGCCTGGTTGCACGACTGCGGCAAGATCACCAGTCCGGAATATGTGGTCGACAAAGCCGTAAAGCTGGAAACCATCTACAACCGCATCCACGAAATCCGGACCCGCTTTGAAATCCTGCACCGGGATGCCGAGATCCGTTACCTTCAAGCCTGCCTGAATGGAGAAGACCCGACCGAGGCTGCCCGTTACAGAGATGAGGCTCAGGCACAATTGCAGGCTGACTTTGGCTTCCTGGCAAACGCCAATGTGGGCAGTGAGTCCATGTCGGACGAGGATGTAGCGCGCATTCGCCAGATCGGAGCCCAGACCTGGCAACGCCATTTCAGTGACCGACTGGGCCTCTCCGGGGATGAGCAGCAAGCCCTGACGGGTTCTCCGGAAGCGGCACTGCCCGCCACCGAGCCACTGCTGGCAGACAAACCCTGGCATATTCGCACCTGGGGCGACCGGGTGCCTCCGGTCCAGCGGGACGACCCGCGCAATCTCTGGGGCTTTGACATGAAGCTGCCTGAGTATGCCTACAACCGGGGAGAACTCCACAATCTGACCATCCAGTACGGCACCCTGACGGAAGAAGAGCGCTTCCGTATCAACGAACACATCGTGCAGACCATCTGCATGCTGGATGCCCTGCCCCTGCCAGACCGTCTGGCCCGTGTGCCCCGGCTGGCCGGCACCCACCACGAGCGTATGGACGGCAAGGGCTACCCCTTCGGCCTGAGCGGTGAGGACATGAGCATTCCCGAGAAAATCATGGCCGTGGCTGACATCTTCGAGGCGCTGACCGCCGTGGATCGCCCTTACAAGCAGGGCAAGACACTGTCTGAAGCGCTGAACATCATGGATAAAATGACCAGACAGGGCCATATAGACCGGGACGTATTCCTGCTCTTCGTACGCTCCGGAACCTATCGGCGCTACGGCGCTCAGCACCTGAAGGCCGAGCAGATTGATGCCGTGGATGAAAGCCTGTTCATGAAGCCCTGACCAAAAACACGTATATTCTCAGGACTGTTTACTCAACGAAGGATAGAGAATGCTGTTCGCAATCATTTTTGGCGGTCTGATCGGTTATGCCTTTGGTCGATTCCCCGGCTTTCTGGTTGGCGCAGCCATTGGTGCGTTCCTGTTCCAGCGCATGAAAAGCCGACTGCTGGGCAAGCTTCAGGGGCTGCAGGCCGGTTTCATTGAATCCGTGTTCGCGGTGATGGGCGCCCTGTGCAAGGCCGATGGTGTGGTCTCACGGGATGAGATTCAGATGGCAGAGGCCATGTTCGTTCGCTTTCGCCTGAACGAATCCCAGAAAGCCATGGCCAAGGAAGCGTTCAACCGTGGTAAAGCATCGGACTTCGACCTGGACGCCGAACTCCAGCGCTTCATGCAGGCTTCCGGCCGCCAGCCGGTACTGTTGCAGATGTTTCTGCAGGTACAGGTGTCTGCGGTTGCCGCAGACGGGCAGGTGCATCCGGCCGAGCACGAAATGCTGGTTCGTATCGCCCGTGGGCTGGGGCTGCCGGAAAGTCAGGTCGACCAGCTTGAAGCTATGCTGCGTGGCGCCCATGCCGGCCAGGCGGGCGGTACCCGCAATTATTCCAGCAGCCAGCAGATCGATGATGCCTACAAGGTTCTTGGCGTCTCGCCAGAGGCCTCAGACGCCGAGATCAAGCGCGCTTACCGCAAACTGATGAGTGAAAACCACCCGGACAAACTCGCCGGACGCGGCTTGCCGGAAAGTATGCGGGAAATGGCGGAAGAACGAACCCGTGAAATCAGCCACGCTTACGACGTGATCAAGGAAGCGCGGAACAAAGCATCCTGAACCCGACAGTCAGAACCAGCGGGGCACCCGTTTGCAATAGGCCTCGTACTGTTCATCAAAACGCCTGGCCAGGGCTTTCTCTTCCTCCCTGGCCTGGCGCATGATCACCAGCACGCCAGTCACCAGGCACACCAGCGAAAACGCGCTGGGCAACGCCAGAAAGAACCCCAACTGCCCCGTCATCACCGCCAGAAACAGCGGGTTCCGGCTGCGACCAAAAGGCCCCTCGGTCAGCAAATGGCCACTGCCATGGTGGTCATCAATGCCGGAACGCCAGTCCTCATGCATGTAGGCCTGCAGATAGTTCACGGCTGTGTAGGAAACCAGCAGAAGCACAGCCCCGGCCAGTAACACCGGCCAGTGGTACAGCAGGGGGAAAACGCCCAACCAGGCGTCCAGATCAACCCAGATCCTGGCCAGGCAAACCAGCAGAATCGCAGCCCGGAACAGGTTAAAGGTGTGGCGATGCCACCAGGTAGCCGTACCGGCCCTGCCATAATTGATGTGAGAGAAGCCCAATCGTGAATACAGGCCGAGCGTACGGGCCGCAAACTGCAGGCCAATCATCAGGAAAAAAACGCCGAGAAAAACCCGGACAGCAGGCTCGATCAGATCCATTATTCATTCTGGTTCAGTAGGTTGGCAAACAGCTTACTGTGCTTGAGGCTGCATTGAAAGAGACACCGATCAATCCTTTGCTGCCATATTTTGCACCCATTTTGTGACGCCATACCTGAAATGACATATCGTCACGTTTAAGCCTGGGTTATGTTAGTAAGCCTCTGTTTTTGCTTTCAGGAGCCGCCATGAATCAGCCACCCAGTACCCGCTTCCATTGTTTCCGCAACGACGCGATGGCCGACAACGACGCTACCGCACTTGCTGAACGGATTCGTTCAGGCGAGGTTTCGGCGCAGGAAGTGACGGCGGCGGCGATTGAGCGGGCACAGCTCGCGGCGCCGGTGATCAATGGTGTGGTGGCCGAACGTTATCAGCCAGCGCTGACACAGAGCCAGCGACCGGGCGCCCAGACTGGCCCCTTTGCCGGTGTGCCTACCTATATCAAGGACAACACGGACGTTGAGGGTTTGCCCACCGGGCACGGCTCACAGGCTGTCACGCCCCGGGTGGCGAAAAGAACCAGCCCTTTTGCCGAACAGATGCTGGCCCAGGGCTTTATTTGCCTGGGCAAGTCCACACTGCCGGAATTCGGTTTTAACGCCTCAACTGAGCCCTCCCAGGGAGACCCGACACGCAACCCATGGAACCTGGACCATTCGTGTGGCGCTTCCTCCGGCGGTGCTGCCGCCCTGGTCGCAGCCGGCGTGGTGCCCATCGCCCACGCCAATGACGGTGGCGGCTCTATCCGCATACCGGCTGCCTGTTGCGGGCTGGTAGGGCTGAAACCTACACGAGGCCGAGTGGTGGATAACGATGCCGCCCGGGATTTGCCCGTCAACATCATCAGTGATGGTGTCGTCACGCGTTCAGTGCGCGATACCGCCGGCTTCCTGGCGTACGCCGAGTCCTGGTTCAGGAACCGGAAACTACCCGCCATCGGGCATGTGCAGGGCCCCTCTGGCCGACAGTTGCGCATTGGCCTGGTGCTGGACTCCATCAACGGCCACCCCACCGACCCGGAAACCCGGCAAACCGTGGAGCAGACGGCCCGCTACCTGGAAAAGCTGGGGCACATTATCGAG
Source organism: Marinobacter nauticus (assembly GCF_003634635.1). Taxonomy (GTDB): domain Bacteria; phylum Pseudomonadota; class Gammaproteobacteria; order Pseudomonadales; family Oleiphilaceae; genus Marinobacter; species Marinobacter nauticus. The sequence goes on from NZ_RBJB01000002.1 coordinate 1,153,515, forward strand.
CCCATGGATGTGCCGGTCGCCAGCTCATTTCCGGATGACTTTGCGCTTTACTGGGGGATGCTCGCGTTCGGTGTAAAAGCCCGCGGTAAGAAGCTCTATCACCCGGATTTCGACAAATCCCGAGTGGACGGTCTGACCAATGGCCTGGACAAAATGTTCCGCCGCCAGTTCTGGCGCCTGCCCGCTGTCATCTGGCGGCTGAAACGCTCCTGGCACGACTATCAGAGGCACATGAATGATTATGACGCGGTGCTGACCCCCGTCCTGGGACATACCACACCGCCGCTGGGCCATCTAAGCCCCGGCGTACCTTTCGATACCCTGTTCGAACGTCTGACCCGCTATGTGAGTTTTACGCCGCTGGCCAACGCCACTGGTGCTCCGGCTATCGCCTTACCTATGGGGGAAAGCAGTCAGCACCTGCCTATTTCGGTGCAGTTTATGGGTCGGCATGGCGATGAGCGCACGCTGCTCGAGATTGCCTACGCGCTGGAAGCCAACCACCCCTGGCCAACCCTTAACCAGGCAGCCCGGTCAAATCAGGCCTGACAGACTGCGTGGTCCCGCCCGGCCTGGGTATTTGCAACTACCCGGTTACGACCCTCCGCCTTGGCCTGGTAAAGCGCGTCATCGGCGCAGGCAAACAACGCTTTGGTGGCGTCCGCCCGGGCCGGCGCGCAGCTGCAAACACCAATACTGACGGTGAGATGAAGTACCTGATCCGAGACCCGGAAAGCTGTTTTCTGAATCTCCTCGCGGATTCTCTCGGCGACCCGAACAGCTCCGGCTTCCGGGGTGTCCGGCAACAGGACGACAAACTCCTCGCCGCCATACCGGGCGGCCAGATCCTGCGGCCGGGTGACGTGCCGTTTGATGCAGTCGGCGACCATTTTCAGGCAGTCATCGCCCACCAGATGGCCGTAGGTATCGTTAAAGCTCTTGAAGTGATCAATATCTACCACCAGCAGCGACAGCGTCTCCTCAAACCGATAGGCATGGACCACGTCAGCCTGAAACCTTTTGTCAAAGTGCCCCCGGTTTTTGAGTCCGGTAAGGGGATCCGTCGCACTCAGTTCCAGTAGTTGTTCGTTCAGGGATTCCAGGTCACGGGTCCGCTCCTGCACCCTCTCCTCCAACAGGGCATTAGCCTCTTGCTGAACACGCAACGATTTTTCCTGGGCCAGTCGAGCTTTGCGTTCCTCACGCAATAACTTCTGCTGGGCCGCAAACGACTTCTTCTTCTCCCGGTTCAGCCTGTCAGCCAGCGCAAGTGATAACAGAATCACACCAAGGGCCGAGCCAACCTGAGTGGCATTCTCAGTCAGCAGGTTCCTGGGTAGCATGGTAAATTTGCTCAGCGCCAATACGATGCCCCCGAACAGCATAAACACCCAGGCCACCGTGTAATACCGGGCAGCTGGGTCACGCTTCAGCCAGCGCACCACACTCAGCATAAGCATGGTGGAGCATCCCACAAAGGCAACCAGAATGGTCGGAAGAATCATCAGCCTGTAGGGAATCAGAAGGCCCGCCAGGGCAAGCAGACCGGCCGTCATGATCATCGCCATCGTCCACCGGTTCAGCCACGGGTGGTTTTTTCTTGTCACACTGATGAAGCGAATACTGAAGGCTCCCCCGAACAGCACCACCAGATTCAGGAACACAATAATGGATTGGTCGTTCCACCAGGTCGCCTCAGGCCAGAGGTACTGGAACGCCACACCGTGCAGTGACGCCAGGAAAAGTGGCATCGCCGCAATATAGCCAACGTAGTAGAGAAAACTGCGCTCTCCCACGGCCATGAAGACGAAAAGGTTGTAAAGCATCATCACCAGGACGATGCCGTAGTAGATTCCCTCAAACAGGCTACGGGCCTGTTCGGCCGCGTAGAAGGCATCCTGCTCCCAGAGCGTCATGGGCACCTGCATAGAGCTGGTGGTGTCCACCCGAAGATAAACCGTTGTGGACGATTCCGGGGGCAGCACCAGCGGGACAATGAAATTGCGGTGGTGGATCGGCCGATCGTAGAAAGGACGCTTATCCCCAAGGATCAGCGGTTCAAGCAGCTTCCCCCTGACCTCACGGTAGATCTCAATATGGTCCAGGACGGGATAACCGATCTCCAGAAAATTACTGGCTTCCGATTTCAGCGTGTTGGTGAGCTTTACCCGAAACCAGTAGATATCGTCGCCATACCCCAGACTGACACTGTCACTGCCGTTTCGGGTCCAGGCCTGGTCCGGAAGGTTCCGTATGTCAGCAACCGATGGCGACCCTGTTTCCTTCCAGTAATCGACGAACCGTGAAAGCTCAAGGCGTTTGGAAAAGGGCCCCCACTCTCCGGCATCTGCATGGGCAATGGAAGGGAGCACCAAATAAAAGAACAGCGTCAGGAAGACAAAAAGCCGTGGCATAGCAGTCTCGGGCGTCAAACGCACTTGTTATTTGTTATAAGCTTACGACTGAGTATGCACCAAGGTAGCGACAACGTCTGCTGAAAGTACTATTTGTCTCAAATTGACATAAAAAGCTACACAAGTTATTCGATCTGGCTGGCGTCAGCCTTTAACCCGTCACCGTATCCTGTTCAAATATTTCCAGCACAGTTCGGAAGCTCTCCTCGGGAGGGGCAGAGAACCGCAGGACTTCCCCGGTGGCCGGGTGTGAAAGTTCCAGCTCAGTGGCCGCTAACATCAACCGCCCATAGCCGAACCGTTCAGCAAAATACCGGTTGTGCCGGCCACGCCCGTGATTGGCATCCCCGATAATCGGATGACTAATATGCTTCATGTGCCGCCGGAGCTGATGTTTCCGGCCGGTTTCGGGCTTCAGCTCCACCAGGCTGTAACGACTGGTGGGGTAACGCTCAATAGAGACCGGCAACTCCGTGGTGGCGAGGCAACGGTAGCGAGTCAGGGCCGACCGGACGGGCTGTTCTTCTCCCTTCAATCGGCGGTCTTCGGGCTCTTCCCGGAGTGGATGATCGATCACGCCCTGTTCCGGCGTCCAGCCTCGAACCAACGCAAGGTAGGTCTTCTTGAATTCGCCCGCCATCATTGCAAGCCCCAGTACCCTCGCCGTTGCCTGATCCCTGGCGAACAAAACGATGCCAGAGGTCGGCCGATCCAGCCGATGCACCGGATAGACATGCGCTCCGCCGTTCATAGAACGGGCGTACTGCAACGCGAATTCCGTCTCATGGCGGTCAATCGGGCTGCGATGCATAAGCAACCCGGCCGGTTTGTGAACCACCAGAAGCTGGGAATCACGATAAATTTCTGTGAGCGGGTTCATAATATAAAATGTCGGCCGATAAACCAGTCAGGCAGCCCGCCAGAGGCCGCCACGATACTCCATTATCCCTAGCATCTTACAGGACCCCGCCCATGCGCTGGTACAACAAAAGCATCCTTAACCGGATCCTTACCATCATCGTGGTCTCCAACCTTCTGATTGCGATTGTTGCAGGCATTTACTTCAACCGATCACTCTCCAGCCAGGATGAATACGAGCACCTGATCAGTGATGAGATTGTCCTGGCCCTGCAAGCGCAAGACATTCTCAGCGATTTCAAGACACAGGTTCAGGAATGGAAGAACGTCCTGATTCGCGGCGCCGACGATGCCCAGCGCGATAAATACTGGCAACGGTTCCAGAAGACCGAGTCCAGTATCCAACAACAGCTGGACCAATTGATCCCAAGAATCGCTGATCAGGAAGCCCGCGCGCTGATGGACCGGTTCAGGGCCGCCCATCAACGGATGGGCAAAGCGTACCGGGCGGGATACCAGGATTTCGTGGCCTCGGGGTACGATCATACCGAGGGCGATGAAGCGGTGACCGGGATTGATCGTGAACCCGCGCAACTGATTGAGCAGGCGGCCAACAAAATTCGTGACGTGGCCGTCTCCCACTCCGGCGAATTGCGGGACAGCGCAACGGAAACCACCTGGCTGATGGGTGGCTTGCTGCTCGCTGCCATCGTGATGGGCACGCTGGCCTGTCTTGGTGTTCTGGTGACATCCGTGGTACGTCCGACCCAGGAGCTGATTGCCAAACTGAGCAGAATTGGTGAGGGCGACCTGACAGACCCGGTAACCCTGAAACGCCCGGACGAGCTGGGTCGACTGGCGGACACCGCCCGAACCCTGCACCGGTTCCTGCGGGAAACCGGCGAAATGATGCAACACAACGCGTCTCAGCTGGCCGACACCGGAGCGATGATTCGGTCCAACGCCGACGCAGTGTCCTCTCAGTCTGACAAAGCGCACCAACGCATTGACCAGATAGCCACGGCGATGAACGAGATGTCAGCCACCGCTCAGGACGTCGCACAGCACGCAAGTTCTGTTGCCAGCCAGGTGGACGAAACCGCCAACCAGACGCGACACGCCGACGAACAGATCAACCAGGCGGTTGCCAGCATGAATCGATTGACCGATCAGATCCGCAGTTCCGCGGCCACCGTTGCTGAACTGGCCAAAAGCGGCCAACAGGTCGGCGACGTCATGCGGGTAATCCGGGAAATTGCCGACCAGACCAATCTACTGGCGCTCAACGCCGCAATAGAGGCTGCCAGAGCTGGAGAAGCCGGGCGGGGGTTTGCGGTCGTTGCCGATGAGGTTCGCAACCTGGCAGCCAAAACTCAGGACGCAACCGTGGAAATAGATGAGATCATTGCCTCCATTCAGAATGGCTCCCGGGACGCCACAGAGTACATGCAGGCCTCTGAGGTGGTCGCCAAAGAGAGCAGCGAATCCGTGGATGCAGTACGAACCACACTGGCAGACATTACCCAGAGGATGATCAAGGTAAACGACGCCACAACGCAGGTGGCCACGGCCGCTGAAGAGCAGACCAGTGTCAGCGAAGACATCAACCGAAATGTCACAGAAGTGGCCGAAATATCCGAAGCCATGCACGATGCCGCAGAGCAGAACCTGCGCACGGTTCCGGAGCTCGAGGCTATGGCCCTGAAGGCCCAGGAATTGGCTGGGCGAATCCGCTACTGATCACGCTGCGAAACGCGCCGGACCAGCCCCCTGACCCGCTGGCCGGTGCGTTCTCCCAGAACCAGCAAAGCCGGCGTCAGTAATAGAGTGAGCAGCGTCGCAAAGGCCAGGCCGCCTGCAATGGCGCTGGACAGCTGAGTCCACCACTGAGTGGATGGCGCACCCAGTCCCAATGATGGTTCCAGCAGATTCACATTTACCCCCAACACCATGGGGGTAAGCCCAAGGATTGTGGTGATGGCCGTCAGCAACACCGGCCGGAAACGCAGACAACCGGTCTCCAGGGCGGCTTCGTAGGCGGCTTTGCCCTCCCGCTTCATCTGGTTGAAGGTATCGATCAGGATGATGTTGTTGTTCACCACAATACCCGCCAGCGCAATAATGCCCATGCCCACCATCACCACGCCGAAAGACTGACCGGAAAACAGCAAGCCCAGCAGCACTCCGGCGGTGGACAATACAATCGCCGACAGGATCAGAAGGGTCTGGTAAAGGGAATTGAACTGAGTCACCAGAATCAGCAACATCAGGCCAACCGCAACCAGAAAAGCGGAGGTCAGGAAGTTGGCGGCCTGCTGCTGATCCTCGTTTTCGCCGGCAAAGCGCACGCTCACCCCTTCCGGTGGCTCGGGCATCTCAGCCTGCAGGGTCCGCAGCAGCTCGTCCATTCGCCTGCCCGGCGCAATATCCGATTTGATGGTGATCGTGCGCTGGCCATCAACCCGCACGATTGAGCCGGTCTTGTCGCCTGGCTCCAGGTCCACGAATTCAGACAGCGGCACCTGACCGCGGGGGGTGTTCAGTGTCTGGCGCTCCAAGTGGTCCAGCTCCCGCCAGTTGTTGGGCACCCGCACCGCAATGTCCACCTCATCGCGAACATCTTCCGGCCGGTAGGTGGCCAGCACCAGGCCATTGGTTACCAGCCGAACCGCACTGCCGATGCTCAACACATCAGTACCGAATCGAGCGGCCGCCTCACGATCCACATTCAGGCGCCACTCGATCCCGGGCAGGCTCCGGTCGTCTTCAATATCGACAAAACCACCGAGTTCGCGCATGCGGTTCTCAATGCTGTCGACATAACCATCCAGCTGTGTACTGTCCATACTGCTGACCTGCAGCTCGATGGGCTTGCCTTCAGCCGGGCCGCCCTCCTGCTTGCGGAACTCCAGTTCAATGCCGGCAATGTCGGCCGTACGTTCCCGAAAGTCTTCCAGAATATCCGTGGCCGTGCGGCGGGTGTACCAGTCCGTGAACTGGAACTGCAGAACGCCGATCACATCCGGCGCCATCTGGGAGCTGGTGGTCACCATGGAGCGCGCATACAGGGCCTTTACCTCCGGCATATTCTGCAGCCGAGACTCCACTTCACGTACAATGGCATCCCGTTCCCACACCGACAGATCGCCACGAGCCCGTACCTGAACCTGGGCCGACTCGGGCTCGACACTCGGGAAAAACTCGACGCCATGGTTAAAGCGCCCATAGGCGGCGTAGATCACAACAATCACCATCAGGGTGCCGAGCAAGGTCAAGCCCGGGCGCTGCAGAAGAGCGGCCAGCACTTGTCGGTAGCCCCGCATGAAACGCCCTTCACTGGCATCCTGGTGGTGCCGGCGACCGCCGCTCACGCCACCCAAAACCGGGAGAAAGACCAGCGCCATAGCCAGCGAGGCAATCAGGCAGATCAACACGGTCATCGGCAGGTATTTCATGAACTCGCCCACCACTCCGGGCCAGAACAGCAGCGGCACGAAGACCGCAAGCGTCGTCGCCGTGGAGGCAATAACCGGCCAGGCCATGCGCGAGGCTGCTTCCACCCAGGCGGCTTTGACCGGCTGCCCGTCCGACAGATTCCGGTCTGCCAGCTCAGACACCACAATGGCGCCATCCACCAGCATGCCCGCCACGAGGATCAGGCTGAACAGCACCACGATATTGAGCGTCAGGCCCATGCTCCAGATCACCAGGATGCCGGTCAGAAACGCCCCGGGGATGGTGAGCCCCACCAGCACAGCTGAGCGTGGGCCCATGGCCGCGATCACCACGATGATTACCAGCACAATGGCAGTCAGCACGTTGTTGAGCAGATCCGAGAGGATATCGCGCACTTCCTCGGACTGGTCCATGATGAAGCGGATATCGAGGGTCTCCGGCAACCGGGGCCGGGACTCATCAATCAGGGTGCGAATATGCTCAATGGTTTCAATAATGTTGGCGCCCGAGCGCTTGGAAACTTCCAGTACCAGGGCTGGCTCCCCGTTGATGCGGGCGAAGCCGGTCGGGTCTTTGAAGGTGCGCTGCAGCATGGCCACATCACCAAAGGTAACCACAGTGTCGCCGTCCACCTTCACTGGCATCGACATCACATCTTCGATGGTTTCGATTACTCCCGGCACTTTCAGCGCCATCCGACCATTACCCGTGTCCAGTGAGCCGGCAGCCACCAGCTGGTTGTTCCGGGTAACCAGGGAGGCCAACTGATCAAAATCGATGCCGTAGCTTTCCAGCACCTGGGGATCCACCACGATCTCCAGCAGATCCTCCCGGTCGCCGCCAATTTCCACCTCCAGCACTTCGGGAATGGCTTCGATGGCATCCTGAAGTCGGCGCGCAATGGTAATCAGCTCGCGTTCCGACAGCGGACCGGACAGGCCTACCGACAACACCGGAAACAGCGACACGTTGATTTCATTGACCCGGGGTTCGTCGGCTTCCTGGGGTAGCTTGCTGCGGGCGGTATCCACCTTCTCCCGGACATCCTGCAGCGCCTTGTCCGGATCGAAACCGGCGTCGAATTCAAGCATTACCGAGGCATGGCCTTCTGAGGCGGTACCCCGCATTTCCTTGATGCCTTCCAGCGAGCGCAGCTCCTGCTCCATGGGCCGGACCAGCAGGCGCTCACCGTCTTCCGGGCTGATGCCTTCAAGCGTCATCGAGACATAGATCATCGGGATGGTGACGTCCGGATTGGATTCCTTGGGAATCGCCTGGTAGGCCGCCATACCGCCCAACAGCAGGAACAGGAACAACAACAGCGTGGTGCGGCTTCGGTCCATGGCCGCGGCAATCAATGCTCGCATGACGGTCAGCCCCGCTGGTCGGAGGTATCAACAGGGCGCACCTGTTCACCCGGCGAGACAAATCCGGCCCCTCGGGTAATCAGGCGAATCTCAGGCGGCAAGCCGGCAACCCAGGCACCGTCGGTCGAGACGCTTAGCAGCCGCACGGTCTCAAACACCACTCGATTATCGGCATCGACATACTTCACGCCGGGCCGGCCGTCGTCATCCAGCCCCAGATAAGCCGGCGATATGAAGGTGGCCTGTTGTTCCGGCAGTTGAATACTCAGGCTGGCAGAGCCGCCCGCAGCCCGCTTCAATTCAGGATTCTCCACCACCACTTCCACCGCAAAACTTCGCGTGTCCGAATTGGCAGCGCTGGCCACAAAACTGACAACGCCGGCCAGCCGGGAGCCGTCCAGCAGCTGAATATCTACGGCCTGCCCCGGTTGAACCAGCGCCGCCGATTGTTGGGGGATCTGTCCGGTGGCTTTCAGGCGGTCTATCTGTACCAGCTCAAACAGGGGCGTTCCCACCTGCACCAGACTGCCCTCATCCACTTCGCGGCGATTCACAATGGTATCAAAAGGCGCTACCGGTTTGAGGTGATTCAGTGCCAGTTCGGCCGAGGCAAGCTCAGCTCTTGCCGCAGCAAGCTCACTCTGCAGGCGCAGTATTTCGGTTTCGGCGGCCAGATTGCTGGAGCGCAGTTTCCGGGCGGCGGCCAGGTCTGCTTCCAGTTTGCGAATACTGGCCTGCCAGCGCTGAACCACCGTGTCCCGACCGTCCGTCGACAATGTCGCCAACACCGTACCCGCTTTCACCTGTTGCCCCAGCTGAACGTTCAGTTGCTCAACGGTGCCGTCCACCCGGGCACTGACCTGAACCGACTGCCAGGGCTCCAACTGGCCCTGAAGTTTCAGGGCTGGTTGATAAGCCTGGGCGCTGACCGGTGTTACCTCTACCCGAGTTATGGCTACCTGTTCGGAGGCCGGCTCCTCCGGCGCCTCATCACTGGCAACTTTTACCTCACCCGTTGCCATCCAGATAACCAATAACACGATGACCAGAAGGGATAATCCCAGGGAGCTCCATTTTGCTCTTGTCATGCACCACTCGCCGTGAACAGATTCGGTTTGAGAAAGCGGAAAAACCGGCACCGGTTGAATTTCCGGAAATAAGCCCTTGCATCCGCCTGAAAACGTGGGTTAGATTCTACACACATTGTTCAACTCTATTCAGAGCAGATTGTCGATTCCATGAATCTCAACGCAGTTATGGTCCTTGTGAAGCTAGTCCTGGTGGTCGTGGTACCGTCCGGGGGCTTTTGCGTGGACAAGCGGGTGAGATAGCGACAACCTGACAACGACACCAGAAACCCCCGGCACCGCAAGGTCCCGGGGGTTTCTTTTTTGCGGCAAAGAAAAAGGGAAAAACGACCATGAACGGCTCACAGCACATTCTTGCAGCGTTCCACCGCCATAACATCAGCACGGTTTTCGGGTATCCGGGTGGCTGCATCATGCCCCTGTATGACGCGCTGGTGGATGACGTGGGAACGGAGCATGTGCTGTGCCGCCACGAGCAGGCCTGCGCCCTGGCGGCAGACGGTTACGCCCGGGCCAGTGGCCAACTGGGGGTTTGTATTGCCACCTCCGGCCCCGGCGCCACCAACCTGATCACTGGCGTTGCCAATGCCTACATGGATTCCATTCCCCTGCTGGTGATCACCGGGCAGGTCCCCTCCGGATTGATTGGTACCGACGCCTTTCAGGAAACCGACATCCTTGGCATGACCCTGGGCATCGTCAAACACAGCTACCTGGTGGACGACCCCGAAGACTTGCCGGGCATTCTGGAGGAAGCCATCGACCTGGCCCAGGCTGGCCGCCCCGGGCCGGTGTGGATTGATATTCCCAAAGACATTCTGTTGTCCGAGATTGAGGCTCCAGCCCCGGCCCGCACCGAGGCACCGCCAGCGGATTGCCCGGAGATCGGCCCGGCCCTGGCCATGCTGAAATCAGCCAGGCGACCCCTGCTCTACAGCGGTGGTGGTGTGTCTCTGGCCGGAGCCGAAGACCGTTTTCGTACCTTTGCCGAAGTCTCGGGGCTGCCGGGTGTGGTTACACTCAAAGGCATAGGTAACGCCGGCCGAAACAACCCGAATGATCTGGGCATGCTCGGCATGCACGGTTCCCGGGCGGCCAACAAGGCGGTTGATGAGTGCGACCTTCTGTTCGTCATCGGCGCCCGGCTGGATGACCGTGCCACCGGCAAGCTGGACGGCTTCGCGCCGAATGCCCGGATGATCCACATTGATGCCGATGCCGCCGAGATCAACAAACTGCGGCCAGCAGAACTGTCTCTGCGTGGTGACCTGAACGCCATTCTGGCGGCATTGACCGATGCCATTGCGGCGGAGCCACTGGCTATCGACGCCTGGCAGAAACAATGTCGCACCTGGCATACCACCGGAGGCTTTCGCGCTGCAGATAACGAGGAACCGTTGGCACCCATTACCGGCCCCGCATTCATCCGTCAGCTTTCCGGCATCACCGGCGACGACACTGTCATCGCCTGCGATGTTGGCCAGCATCAGATGTGGGTTGCCCAGTACTACCAGTTCGCCCATCCACGCCACCACCTGACCAGCGGAGGCCTGGGCACGATGGGCTTCGGGCTTCCGGCGGCCATCGGCGCCCAGTTCTCGGACCGAACACGCACCGTCATCAACGTGACCGGTGATGGTTCGTTCATGATGAACGCACAGGAACTGGCCACCATACGGCGCTACAACCTGCCGTTGAAGCTGATCATTCTGGACAACCAGTGCCTGGGCATGGTTCGTCAGCAACAGGAACTGTTCTACAACAACCGCGAAAGCCAGATCGATCTGGACGACAATCCGGACTTTGTCGCTATGGCCCGGGCGTTCGATATCCCGGCCCTGCACATTGAGCGGACCGACCAGATCCGCCGCGGCATCGAGACCATTCTGGCGTACAACGGCCCGATGCTGCTGCATGTTGCCATCAGCCGCGAAGAGAACGTCTGGCCCATCGTCAAAGCCGGCGCCAGCAACAAGGAAATGATTGACGAACCCCGTAAAACGAACAGCCGCAAGGAGCAGGTAGCATGAAGCCGAATCATGAAAGCGCCAGTCAACGATATACCCTGAATTGCCGCATGAACCAGGAAGCGGCAGCTCTGGAGCGGCTGTGCCGGGTGGTGCGGGTACGCGGCTTCCGGATTTCCAGGATGGCCATGGAATCAACTGGCGATACCCTCGACATTGCCCTCACGCTGGAGGGTTCCCGGCCAGTTGCTATGCTTCAATCTCAGCTGGAGAAACTGCATACCGTTGCCGGAGTTGAACTGGTCTCCGATACCATGGCACGGTCGCGATCGGCTTGAAACGACGGAGAGGGATAACGCATGACAACCGATAAACGACGCCGACACTCGGCACCGGTGGTAGACGGAATCAATAAATCCGCCAGCCGGGCCATGCTCCGGGCGGTTGGTTTTACCGACGAGGATTTCCGAAAACCTCAGATTGGCATTGCCTCCACCTGGAGCAACCTCACGCCCTGCAACATGCACATTGACGGCCTGGCCCGAGAGGCCGCCAAGGGTGCCGACGGAGCCGGGGGCAAGAGCCTGATCTTCAACACCATCACTATCTCTGATGGCATAGCCAACGGCACCGAGGGCATGAAATATTCTCTGGTGTCGCGCGAGGTGATTGCCGATTCCATTGAGACCGTGGCCGGTTGTGAGGGCTTCGACGGACTGGTCGCCATCGGTGGCTGCGACAAGAACATGCCCGGCTGCATGATGGGCCTGGCCCGGCTGAACCGGCCCTCGGTCTTCGTTTACGGCGGCACCATCATGCCCGGCGAAAACCATACCGACATCATCTCCGTGTTTGAGGCGGTGGGCGCCCATGCCCGCGGTAACATGGAGCTGATCGAAGTCAAACAGATCGAGGAAACCGCGATTCCCGGCCCAGGCTCCTGTGGCGGCATGTACACCGCCAACACCATGGCCTCCGCCATTGAGGCCATGGGCATGAGCCTGCCAGGCAGCTCCGCCCAGAACGCCATCTCCGACAGCAAACTGGCGGATTGCGAAGCCGCAGGCGCCGCGGTGCTGAAACTGCTCGAAGCCGATATCAAGCCCTCCGACATCATGACCCGGGAAGCGTTCGAGAACGCCATCACCGTGGTGATCGCGCTGGGCGGTTCCACCAACGCCGTGCTGCACCTTCTGGGTATGGCCAGTACGGTGGGAGTGGAGCTGTCACTGGACGATTTCGTACGCATCGGCAAACAGGTACCGGTCCTGGCAGACCTTCGCCCCTCCGGCCACTACATGATGTCCGAGCTGGTGGCCATTGGTGGCATTCAACCGCTAATGAAGATGCTGCTCGACCGGGGACTGCTGCATGGGGACTGCCTCACGGTGACCGGCAAGACCCTGGCAGAGAACCTCGAGACCGTGGTGCCCTACCCCGAAGGCCAGCAGATCATCCACGCCTTCGACAACCCGATCAAAGCCGACAGTCATCTACGCATTCTCTATGGCAACCTGGCTCCGGAAGGCTCGGTGGCGAAAATCACTGGCAAGGAAGGCACCCATTTCTCCGGCCGCGCCCGTGTCTTTCACTCGGAAGAGGAGGCCCAGGCACGCATCCTGGACGGCACCGTGGTGGCCGGCGACGTGCTGGTGATCCGATACGAAGGCCCCAAGGGCGGGCCCGGCATGCGGGAAATGCTCAGCCCCACCTCGGCGATTATGGGCAAAGGTCTTGGCAGTGATGTAGCTCTGATTACAGACGGCCGCTTCTCCGGTGGCAGCCATGGTTTTGTGGTTGGCCATATCACACCAGAGGCCGCCGTGGGCGGGCCAATTGCGCTGGTGGAAGACGGCGACACCATCACCATTGATGCCGTGAGCAACTCGATTGTGCTGGAAATCTCTGACGCGGAAATGGAAAAACGGCGCAAAGCCTGGACGCCGCCGGAACCCAGATTTACCCGGGGCGTGCTGGCCAAGTATGCCCGTGTGGTGAGTTCCGCATCTACGGGGGCCGTTACCGACTTGCCGTAGTTAGGGTTGGGCTCGCAGCCTTGTTGTTATGGGGCAGGTACGGCGGGTATGGGGTATTTTTCTTCGGGAAAAAGAACTCGCTTCGCTCAGACACCTTTTTCCTGTCAGAAAAATACCCCATACCCCCCTACCGACGTGCAGAACAGATATAGTCTTTTTGAAAGACATCACTGCGTTACCCGTAGTGCCCGTCGGCGCGGGGTGGTTGGTGGGTTTTTCGCCGGAAAAAGGTGTCTGAGCGAAGCGAGTTCTTTTTCCAAGACAAATCCACCGGCCACCCCGCAAGCCTGCCCCTGAACGAGCAGACTACAAGGGCACCCGATCAGATCAGTTCAATAGCCACAGCCGTGGCTTCACCACCACCGATGCAGAGCGAGGCTACACCACGCTTAAGCCCACGCTGTTTCAACGCATTGATCAGGGTGATGATGATCCGGGAGCCGGAGGAACCAATCGGATGCCCCAGTGCACAGGCACCGCCGTGCACGTTGACCTTCTCCGCAGGAAGCTTCAGCTCATTGATCGCCGCCAGGGTGACCACGGCAAAGGCTTCGTTGATCTCGAACAGATCGACATCGTCCAGCGTCCACCCCGCTTTCTTGAGCACCTTCTCGATGGAGCCGATCGGTGCGATGGTGAATTCGGACGGCAGGCGTGCGTTGGTAGCGTGGGCCACGACCCGGGCCTGCGGGGTCAGGCCCCGGGCATCGGCTTCGGCGGCTGAGGCCAGTACCAGCGCGGAAGCACCATCACTGATGGAGCTGGAGTTGGCGGCGGTGACAGAACCATCCTTGGCGAACGCGGGTTTGAGGTGTGGAATTTTTTCCGGTTTGGCGTTGCCCGGTTGTTCATCGGTATCCACTTCGGTGTCGCCGCCTCGGCCCGGGACGGTTACCGGTACGATTTCGTCCCGGAACCAGCCGTTTTCGATGGCCGCCAGAGATTTTTGCAGGGAGCCGATGGCGAATTCGTCCATGGCCTGGCGGGTGATGTCGAATTTGTCAGCCGTGCGCTGGGCGAACACGCCCATCAGGCCACCCTCGTAGGCATCCTCAAGACCATCCAGGAACATGCTGTCGAGCACCTGGCCATGGCCCATGCGCATGCCGGCACGGGCTTTGGGCAACAGGTACGGTGCCTGGCTCATGTTTTCCATGCCGCCGGCGATCATGATGTTGTTGGTGCCAGCTTTGATCTGGTCGTGGGCCATGATGACGGCCTGCATGCCGGAGCCGCACATTTTGTTGATGGTGGTACAACCGGAGCTGTCCGGGATGCCAGAGGCCCTCGAGGCCTGGCGAGCTGGTGCCTGGCCCAGCCCCCCGGGCAGTACGCAGCCCATGATCACTTCCTGAATGTCTGCCGGCTGAAGGCCGGAGCGTTCAATGGCTGCCTTAATGGCGACGGCACCCAGGTCCGGTGAACGTACCGAGCTCAGGGAGCCCATCATTCCGCCCATGGGGGTTCGGGCGGAGCCTGCTATTACTATATCGTTTGAGCTCATGGTGACTGTCCTCATTTTTTGGTGAGCGGTCGGGTGCGGGGAGGCCTTTCAGAAACACGCTGTAAATACATCCCTGTACGCTCGACAAAAGCCATCCATGGCTTTTGACGGTTCCTGAAAGGCCTCCCCGCACCCGCCCGGTCAACGTCTGTATCTGTCCGAAAAAGTGATAGGGGATTAGCGACCTAAAACCGACCGGGCAATGATTTCCTTCATTACTTCCGAGGTGCCGCCATAAATCCGCTGCACCCGGGCATCAATAAAGCTCCTGGAAATCGGGTACTCCGTGGTGTAGCCATAGCCGCCAAACAGCTGCAAACAGCCATCAGCAACACGACACTGCATCTCGGTAGCGCTGTACTTGGCCATGGACGCCGTGGGGGCATCCAATTTGCCCTGTTCGTATTCCCGAATGCACTGATCCACAAACGCTTTGTTGATTCGGTAATCCGTTTCCATGCGGGCAATTTCGAAACGTGTGTTCTGCAACTGGCTGAGCTTCTGGCCAAACAGCTCACGCTCCTGGGCATACTGGATGGTCATGTCCAGCGAGCCCCGGGCCGCTGCCACACCCAGCGCTCCGATCACCAGTCGCTCACGGGGCAGTTCGCGCATCAGGTAAACGAAACCCTGTCCTTCCTCGCCCAGCAACGCCGAGGCAGGTATGCGCATGTCGGAGAAAAACAGTTCAGAGGTATCGCCAGAGTGCTGGCCAATCTTGTCCAGGTTCCGGCCTTTGCTGAATCCTGGCAGCGACGTATCCACCAGGAACAGGCTGATCCCTTTGGCTCCGGCTTTGGGATCGGTTTTGGCGGCGACGATCACCATATCGGCGTGTTGGCCGTTGGTGATGAAGGTCTTGGAGCCATTGAGGATGTAGTCGTCACCGTCTTTCACAGCACTGGTGCGCATGGCCTGCAAGTCGCTGCCGGCGCCCGGCTCGGTCATGGCAATGGCGCCCACCGCCTCACCTGATACCATCTTCGGCAGCCACTGCTGTTTCTGCTCTTCGTTGCCGATATGGCTGAGATAGGGCGCGACAATGTCGGAATGCACCATCACGTTGGTGGAAAGCGCACCGAATCCCAGCCGGGCAAGCTCCTCACCCACCACGACCGAGTACTGGAAGGGTGCACCGCAGCCGCCGCAGTCTTCCGGCACATCGACGCACAGCATGCCTGCATCGCCCAGAGTGTTCCATAGCTCCCGTGGCACAATGCCGCTTTTCTCCCAGGCCTCGTAATGCGGGGCCACTTCGGTTTCCAGAGCCTTGATCACAGACTCCCGGAAAAGAGCCAGTTCTTCCTGATCGACAGGGTTAGTCATATCACTCACCTGTGGTTACCGGTTCGCTTTTGGCGAACACCATTACAGAAACCTGCTTTTGGCAGGTTATTTCAATGTCACTTTGGCGCCATCCGCAGGGCACAATCAAGCCGGATGACTTCGCCATTCAGAATCGGGTTGCGCACCATCTGGTCCACCATCATCCCGAACTCTTCCGGTTTACCGAGGCGTTTCGGGAACGGCAGCGTGGCTGCAAGGCTGTCCTGCACTTCCTGGGGCATACCCGCCAGCATTGGTGTCATAAACAGGCCAGGAGCAATGGTATTCACCCGAATCCCTTCACGGGCCAGCTCGCGGGCCGCCTGCAGGGTCAGGGACACCACACCGCCTTTGGATGCGCTGTAAGCCGCCTGTCCAATCTGGCCTTCGTAGGCAGCAACCGAAGCGGTATTGATGATGACACCGCGCTCGCCGTCACCGTTCGGTTCCCGTTGCGCCATATCGGCAGCCGCCAGCCGCAGGATATTGAAGGTGCCGATCAGATTTACCTGGACCACCTTGCTAAAGCTTTCCAGCGGCATCACACCTTCCCGGCCCAGAATCTTGGCCGCCGGTGCAATACCCGCGCAGTTCACGGCGACACCGCAGGGGCCGTGAGCCTCTCGCGCAGCAGTGACAGCAGCCTCAGCACTGTCGGCCGAGGTCACATCGCAATGCAGGAAGATACCGCCGAGCTCAGCCGCAACCTTTTCGCCCTGCTCCTTGTTCACATCAAGAATCGCAACCTTGCAGCCAGCCGCCGCCAGAGCACGGGCAGCGCCCTCACCCAGACCGGAGGCACCGCCTGTTACAATTGCCGGCACATTCTGGAATTCCATCGGGTACTCCTTATTAACAATGATCGAAGTCTGATCCGCGGGTATCCATTCGGACCACAAAAACACTTTACGTTTACGTAAACTTTAACTAACCTTGGTGAAAAAAGGAAATCCGTCATGAGCGAAAAACGAACTTTCAGCATCAGCGAGCTTTCCCAGGAGTTCGATGTAACCACCCGGAGCATCCGGTTCTATGAAGACCAGGGGCTGCTCAAGCCCAACCGGCGCGGGCAAACCCGGATCTTCAGCACCAAGGACCGCGTTCGCTTGAAGCTGATTCTCCGGGGCAAGCGCATGGGCTTTTCCCTGGCCGAAACCAAAGAACTGTTCGACCTCTGGGACGAAACGCTGACCGGCAATGAAAAGCAGCTGCTGAAGATGCTGGAAATCCTCAGCGCAAGACGGGAACAGCTGGAACAGCAGAAAGAAGACATCGCCATGGCAGAGATGGAAATGGACACCGCCGAAGCACGGTGCCGCGAGGCCCTGACCGAACTGCAGAAGAAAAAGGAAGAGCAGGGCCTGACGACGAACACCAAAGAAACCGCTGTCAGCAAATAGCACCTGGCAGCCAACGGATACCCGACGTTAAAAACAAAAAGGTAGCAAACGATGAAATCACAGTACTCAGAGCTCAATTTCGGCCTCGGCGAGACCCTGGACATGCTCCGGGAACAGGTGAACAACTTCGCCGCCACCGAAATCGCCCCGCGGGCCGAGGAAATCGACAAAAACAACGAATTCCCCATGGACCTGTGGCGCAAACTGGGCGACATGGGCCTGCTGGGCATTACCGTCAGCGAAGAGTACGGCGGCTCCGACATGGGCTATGTGGCCCACGTCATCGCCATGGAAGAAATCAGCCGCGCCTCGGCCTCCGTTGGCCTCTCTTACGGTGCCCACTCCAACCTGTGCGTGAACCAGATTCACCGCAACGGCACCGAAGAACAAAAGCAGAAATACCTGCCCAAGCTGGTTACCGGTGAACACATCGGCGCCCTGGCCATGTCCGAGCCCAACGCCGGCTCCGACGTAATCTCCATGAAACTCCACGCCCGCGACGAAGGCGACCACTACGTCCTCAACGGCAACAAAATGTGGATCACCAACGGCCCGGACGCACACACTTACGTTATCTACGCCAAGACCGACCCGAAAGGCGGTTCCAAAGGCGTCACCGCCTTTATCGTGGAGCGCGACTACCCGGGCTTCAGTCGCCACCAGAAACTCGACAAACTCGGCATGCGCGGCTCCAACACCTGTGAACTGGTGTTCCAGGACTGCAAAGTTCCCAAAGAAAACGTCCTCGGCGGCGTGGGCAACGGTGCCAAAGTCCTCATGAGCGGCCTCGACTACGAACGCCTCGTCCTCTCCGGCGGCCCGCTGGGGATCATGCAGGCCGCTATGGACGTGGTCGTCCCCTATATCCGCGAGCGCAAACAATTCGGCCAGGCCATCGGTGAATTCGAGCTGGTACAGGGCAAAGTCGCCGACATGTACACCTGGATGAACACCGCGAAATCCTACGTCTACATGGTGGCCCAGTCCGCCGACCGCGGCGAAACCACCCGCAAAGACGCCGCCGGCGCCATCCTCTACTCCGCCGAAATGGCCACCAAACTGGCCCTGGACGCCATCCAGCTGCTGGGCGGCAACGGCTACATCAACGAATACCCGACCGGCCGCCTGCTGCGGGACGCGAAACTCTACGAAATCGGCGCTGGAACGTCTGAAATCCGACGGATGCTGATCGGTCGCGAGCTGTTCCTGAACAAGTAACGAAGCGCGGACTCCAGTTCCCAATGTACGACAAGGGGCTGGAGGGAGAGCCTTCTGAAAATGTCGGAGGCCATGGATGGCCGGAGAGAAGCGCACATGGATGTGCTTGTAGCGGTTTTCGGAAGGCTCCCCCTCCAGGCCCGCAGCAACAACACATGAATTGACGAGGTTGGACAAGGGCTTGGCGGAATGCTCGTAGCATTTCCCGGAAAGCACACCCCGCCAGACCCGGACGCCCCCAAACCGAGGGATACGAACCAATGACCGTGCTCCAAAGCAAAATCAACCCAAGGTCCGACGAATTCCAGGCCAACCACCAGGCCATGCAACAAGCCGTCGCCGACCTCCGGGAAAAAGTCGAAAAGATCCACCAGGGCGGCGGCCCCGACTACCAGAAGCGCCACACCGACCGAGGCAAACTCCTGCCCCGCGAGCGCATCAACACCCTCATCGACGAAGGCTCCCCCTTCCTCGAAATCGGCCAGTTCGCCGCCTACAACGTCTATAAGGAAGAAGTGCCCGCCGCTGGCGTCATCGCCGGCATCGGCCGCGTCTCCGGCACCGAGTGCATGATTATCGCCAACGACGCCACCGTCAAAGGCGGCACCTACTTCCCGCTGACCGTAAAAAAACACCTGCGGGCCCAGGAAATCGCCATGGCCAACCGCCTGCCCTGCATCTACCTGGTGGATTCCGGTGGCGCCAACCTGCCCCAACAGGACGAAGTCTTCCCCGACCGCGACCACTTCGGCCGCATCTTCTACAACCAGGCCCGCATGAGCGCAGACGACATTCCCCAGATCGCCGTCGTCATGGGCCTGTGTACCGCCGGGGGCGCCTACGTACCCGCCATGGCCGACGAATCCATCATCGTCCGTAACCAGGGCACCATCTTCCTGGCCGGCCCTCCGCTGGTAAAAGCCGCCACAGGTGAAGTGGTCAGCGCGGAAGACCTGGGGGGCGCCGATGTGCACTGTAAAATCTCCGGTGTCGCCGACCATTACGCCGAGAACGACGCCCACGGCCTGGCAATCGCCCGGCGCTGCGTGGCCAACCTCAACCGTCGCAAACCGGTACCGGTTGAGGTCCAGAAGCCCCGCGCCCCGCTGTACGATCAGGAAGAAATCTACGGCATCGTCGGCACCGACCTGCGCAAGCAGTTTGATGCGCGCGACGTCATCGCCCGCATCGTCGACGGCTCAGAATTCGACGAATTCAAACGCTACTACGGCTCCACCCTGGTGACCGGGTTCGCCCACATCCACGGCTACCCCGTGGGCATCATCGCCAACAACGGCATCCTGTTCAGCGAATCCGCCCAGAAAGGCGCACACTTTATTGAACTGTGTTGCCAGCGCAACATACCGCTGCTGTTCCTGCAGAACATCACCGGCTTTATGGTCGGCCAGAAGTACGAAGCCGAGGGCATCGCCAAACACGGCGCCAAGATGGTGATGGCCGTGGCCTGTGCCAACGTGCCCAAGATCACCGTTCTGATTGGCGGTAGCTACGGCGCCGGCAACTACGGCATGTGTGGCCGCGCCTACAGCCCGGACTTCCTGTGGATGTGGCCCAATGCGCGCATCTCAGTGATGGGCGGCGAACAAGCCGCCGGCGTGCTGGCGCAGGTACGCCGGGAAGGCCTGGAGCGTAAAGGCCAGAGCTGGAGCGCCGAGGAAGAAGCCGAGTTCAAGAAGCCCATTACCGAAACCTACGAACACCAGGGCCACCCGTACTACGCCAGCGCCCGCCTGTGGGATGACGGCGTGATCGACCCGGCCCAGACCCGGGAAGTGGTTGCCCTGAGCCTGTCTGCCACCCTCAACCGGCCCGCCAAGCCAACGCGCTTCGGCGTGTTCCGCATGTAAAGGAGCGCAGCCATGTCACAGCAAGACACCGCGGTTCTGCTGCACCAACGGCGCGATGGCGTCTCGGAAGTGGTGTTGAACCGCCCGGACAAACGCAATGCCTTCGACGACGTGATCATCCAGCAGCTGATTCAGGCTCTGGAACACGTGGACCGGGATGAGCAAACCCAGATCGTTATCCTGCGCTCAGAGGGCAAACACTTTTCGGCAGGCGCCGACCTGGGCTGGATGCGCCGCATGGCGGACAACACCCGCCAGGAAAACCTGGACGACTCCCGGGAACTGGCCCGTCTGATGAACACCCTGAACCACCTGTCCAAGCCCGTGATCGGCCTGGTGCAGGGGGCGGCCTTCGGCGGCGCGGTCGGCCTCGCGGCCTGCTGCGACATTGTGCTGGCCACTGAAAAAGCCAGCTTCTGCCTGAGCGAAGTCAAACTCGGCCTGATTCCGGCCGTGATCAGCCCCTATGTGGTGCGAGCCATCGGCGAACGTCAGGCCCGGCGCTACTTCCTGTCGGCGGAAGTCTTCAGTGCTCAGGAGGCGCAGCACTACGGCCTGGTTCACCTGGTGTGCGAGGACGAACAGGCCATGCACCAGCGTTGCGACGAACTGCTGCTGCAACTCGCGCTGAACGGTCCCGAAGCCATGAAAGCAGCCAAAGACCTGGTCTTTGCGGTCAGCCACAAGACCATCACCTCCGAAGTGATTGACGACACCGCGCAGCGCATCGCCGATATTCGTGTGGGCGAAGAAGGCCAGGAAGGGCTCAGCGCTTTCCTGAACAAACGAAAGGCCAGTTGGATTCCGGAGACACAATAATGTTTAACAAGATCCTGATAGCCAACCGGGGCGAAATCGCCTGCCGGATCATCCAGACGGCCCATCGAATGGGCATCCGCTGCGTGGCGGTCTATTCCGAAGCCGACGCCAACGCCCGGCACGTGGCCATGGCCGATGAGGCCTTCTACATCGGCCCTGCCCCCAGCTCTGAGAGCTACCTGCGGGCCGACAAGATTATCGAGATTGCCAAAGAAAGCGGCGCCCAGGCCATCCACCCGGGGTACGGCTTCCTGTCTGAAAACACTGACTTCGCGGAAGCCTGCGAAGCCAACGGTATCGTCTTCATCGGCCCGCCCTCTTCCGCCATTGCCGCCATGGGCTCCAAGTCCGCGGCAAAAGCGATCATGGAAGACGCCGGTGTACCGCTGGTGCCGGGCTACCACGGCAAGGACCAGTCGCCGGACCTGCTGCGGGCTGAAGCCGAAAAATGCGGTTTCCCGCTGCTGCTGAAAGCGGTTGCCGGCGGCGGCGGTAAAGGCATGCGGGTGGTCGAGAACATGGCCGAATTCGACGATGCCCTGGCCGCGGCCCAGCGCGAGGCAAAAAATGCGTTCGGCAACCCGGACATGCTGATCGAGCGCTACCTGACCCAGCCACGCCATGTCGAAATCCAGGTGTTCTGCGATCAGTCCGGCAACGGCATCTATCTGGCCGAGCGGGACTGCTCCGTACAGCGCCGGCACCAGAAAGTGCTGGAAGAAGCGCCCGCCCCCGGCCTCAGTGAAGACACCCGCAAAGCCATGGGCGAAGCCGCGGTGCGGGCGGCCCAGGCCATCAGCTACGTGGGCGCCGGCACCGTCGAGTTTCTGTACGACGTGGACGGCTCCTTCTTTTTCATGGAAATGAATACCCGCCTGCAGGTAGAACACCCGGTCACCGAAATGGTCACCGGCCAGGATCTGGTGGAATGGCAACTGAAAGTGGCCTGGGGTGAGCCCCTGCCGCTGACCCAGGACCAGGTAAAGACCCGTGGCCACGCCATCGAGGCGCGTATCTACGCCGAAGATCCGGATCAGGACTTCCTGCCAGCCACCGGAACCCTGCGTTACCTGAGCACTCCGGATGAGTCTGCCCACGTGCGGGTAGATACCGGCGTGACCGAAGGCGATGAAATCAGCATTCACTACGACCCGATGATTGCCAAACTCATCGTGTGGGACGAGACCCGCGAACAGGCGGTCAACCGCATGGTTCAGGCCCTGGAGCACTACCGTATCGCCGGGCTGAAAACCAATATCCGGTTCCTGCATGCGGCGGTGGATGCGCAGCCATTCCGCGAAGCCGAACTGACCACCAACTTCATTGCCACTCACAACGACCTGCTGTTCCCGAAATCCAGACTGGATCTGGACAAGGCACTGGTGCTTGCCGCTGGGTTCATCCTGGAGCAACGCAAATCAGCGGAACCGGTTACCGGCGATCCCTGGTCGCCGTTCGGCCGCAAGAACAGCTGGCGCATGAACTCCGAATACGCCCAGCCTCTCACCCTTCAGGTGGGCGACGATAAACACGAGCTCAAGATCCTGGAACGGGATGACCGCTACCAGGTGTTCGTGGGCGGCAGCGTGTACCACCTGAACGCCAAACTGAATGACGATTACCTGCAGGCGGTCATCAACGGCCACCGGCTAAGCGTGCACGGCAACCTGCACAACGAAGAACTGGTGCTCTTCTACGAGGGCGATACCTTCAAGTGCACCGTATACCGGGAAACCTACGGGTTTGAGGAAATGGCCAGCGAAGGCAGCCTGGCGGCGCCCATGAACGGCTCCGTAGTGGCGATTCAGGCCCAGGTAGGCGACAAGGTAACGGCCGGCCAGACGCTGGTGATCATGGAAGCCATGAAAATGGAACACGCCATCAAGGCGCCCGCCGATGGTGTGGTTTCCGAGATTTTCTACGCCGAGGGTGACCAGGTGGCCGAGGGTGCGGAACTCATCGCCATCGACACCGGGGAGGCAGAATAATGGCCTTTCCAAAGCAGGCTCGGTTGGTGGAAATGAGCCCCAGGGACGGGCTCCAGAATGAGCCCGGCGATGTGATCGCCACCGGGGTCAAAACCGGCCTGATCGACCGGCTGGCCGATTGCGGTCTCAACCACATCGAGGCCGCCAGCTTCGTATCACCCAAATGGGTGCCGCAAATGGGCGACGCGGCCGCAGTGATGGCCGGCATCACCCGTAAACCCGGCGTTCGCTACTCGGCCCTTACCCCGAACCTGAAAGGATTCGAGGGCGCCCTGGCGGCCGGGGCCGACGAAGTGGCGGTATTCGGTGCGGCATCGGAGTCCTTCACCCAAAAGAACATCAACTGCACGATTGCTGAAAGCCTGGAGCGCTTTGCACCGGTGGTTGAAGAAGCCCGCAAACACGGCATTCCCGTGCGCGGTTACGTGTCTACCGTGATGGGCTGCCCGTACGAAGGCGATATCCAACCGGCACAAGTGGCCTCCGTGGCCAAGGCCCTGTACGACATGGGCTGCCACGAAATTTCCCTGGGCGACACCATCGGCGTGGGTACGCCACTGAAAGCCAAGCGCATGCTCGAAGCCGTGGCTGCCCATGTGCCTATGGACAAACTGGCGGCGCATTTCCACGACACCTATGGCCAGGCCCTGGCCAACCTGTACTCAGTACTGGAAGAGGGCGTAAGCGTGATTGACGCCTCTGTGGCCGGTCTGGGCGGCTGCCCTTATGCCAAAGGGGCATCTGGCAACGTAGCCACCGAAGACGTGCTATACCTGCTTAACGGCCTGGGCATCGATACCGGCGTGGATCTGAACAAGCTGGTGAAAACCGGCGACTGGATCTGCGCGCAACTGAAACGTCATAACGGCTCTAAAGTGGGCCAGGCACTCGGGGGCCTGTGCCAGTAACTTTCCAGCCCTCAACTACAAAAACAATGGAGGCAGAGACATGAGCAAGACTCTCCCAAGTTACACCAGTGGTATCGCAGAAAAGCCACTGCTGGGCATGACCATCGGCGATATGCTGGACCGCACCGCCCAACAGTTTCCCGACAACGAGGCTCTGGTGTGCCTGCACCAGGACATTCGCTGGACTTACAAAGAGTTCGTCGACAAGGTGAACGAGGCGGCCCGGGCGTTCATGGCCATCGGCGTCAAGCGTGGCGACCGCGTGGGCATCTGGTCACCCAACCGTTACGAATGGACCGTTACCCAGTTTGCGACTGCGAAAGTAGGCGCCATTCTGGTAAACATCAACCCGGCCTACGGTGTGCACGAGCTGAAGTACGCAATGAATCTGGCCGGCATCAGCGTTCTGGTTACCGCCGACAACTTCAAAACCTCCAACTACCGGGAAATGATCTACGAGCTGGCCCCGGAACTGAAGCGCAGCGCACCCGGTAAACTCAAAGCTGACAACGTCCCCGATCTCCGGGCGGTCATTAACGTACACCCGGATAACCACGAGGGTATGTGGACTTGGCAGGATTTCCTGGGCTTTGCCGGCGACGTATCAGAGGCGGACCTTGCCAAGCGTCAGGATGAGCTGCAGTTCGACGACCCCATCAATATCCAGTTCACCTCCGGTACCACCGGCAACCCGAAAGGCGCCACGCTCACCCACCACAACATTCTGAACAACGGCTATTTTGTTGGTGAAAGCCAGCGCCTGACCGAGAACGACCGGCTGGTGATTCCTGTGCCGCTCTACCATTGCTTCGGCATGGTGATGGGCAACCTGGGCTGCATCACCCATGGCACCGCCATGATCTACCCGAGCGAAGGCTTTGACCCGAAAACCGTACTCCAGGCCGTCCACCAGGAAAAAGCCACGGCCTTGTACGGTGTGCCCACCATGTTTATCGCCGAACTGGCCGACCCGGAGTTCGATAGCTACGACCTCTCCACCCTGCGCACCGGCATCATGGCGGGTTCCATCTGCCCCGCCGAAGTCATGAAGAAGGTCAACGGCAAAATGCACATGAAGGAAGTGCAGATTGCCTACGGCATGACGGAAACCAGCCCGGTTTCCACCCAGACCAGTTCCCTCGACCCGTTCGAGAAGCAGGTCACTACCGTAGGCCGCACCCAGCCGCACCTGGAAACCAAGATTGTCGACCCGGGCACCGGCAACGTCATGCCCCGAGGTGAGATTGGCGAACTGTGTACCCGCGGCTACAGCGTGATGCTGAAGTACTGGAACAACGAGGAAAAGACCCGCGAAGCCATCGACGATGCCGGCTGGATGCACACCGGCGACCTGGCGACCATGGACGAGGATGGTTACATCCAGATCGTGGGCCGCATCAAGGACATGGTGATCCGCGGTGGTGAAAACATCTACCCGAAAGAGATCGAAGAGTTCCTCTACACCCACCCAGCCATTGAAGAGGTGCAGGTAACCGGTATTCCGGACGAGAAGTACGGTGAAGAGCTGATTGCCTGGGTGAAACTGCGGCCCGATGCAGACCCGGTAACCGCGGAGGACCTGCAGGCCTTCTGCAAGGGCAAGATTGCCCACTTCAAGATTCCCAAAAACTACAAGTTTGTGGATGCATTCCCGATGACCGTGACCGGGAAGATCCAGAAGTTCAAGATGCGGGAAATCTCGATTGAGGAAATGGGACTGAAGCAATAATCGAATACCGCCCAACCCCAGGAAACCCGGCCACGGCCGGGTTTCTGCTATCAGTGAAACCTAATGCTTGCTCATACGCTTGTACCGGTAGGGCTCACCCTCTTCATTCTGCAGTTGATAATCGTAGGCAGCCTGGAGCCCGGTTTCGTCTTCCGTCTCGTCCTCCGGTTCCTGCTCCAGATAGCGCGGGTATAGAGGTGAAAACATGGCCACGACAATGCCAATAGCGCAGAAGAACCCAAAGGCATCGGCATAGCCCACCTGCCCCACCAGCATACCGACCACAGGCGAGCCCGCTGCCTGTCCCAGAGACACCGCCATGAATGGCAGCACCGGCCCCATGGACAGCCGCCCCGGCAACAAACGAATCCCTGTCATCAGGTACAGCCCGGTCAGACTCATATAGGCCAGCCCGAACACCAGGGCTGAAAACCCTGCCAGCGGCAGGTTGTCTGGACTGGCAGCCAACAGAGCCAGGCTCGCCGCAAGCATCATCAACATCAATGCCTGGGTGATCGGCGGGTTATTGCGGTCTGCCAGATCGGCAACCACAGCACCACCCAGGCCAGCAACCCCAACCCCCAGCCACAGCCAGGCGGTGGAATCGGAACTCATTTCACCCAGGTTCACCACCAGGTCGGGCGCGAAAATCCAGTAGGCCGCCGAGACAAAACCCATCATGAAGCCAAAGATCGAGAGCCGTAACAGGCGCCACCACTGCAAGGCCGTGATCGCCGGCGGTGGCGCTGCGTTAGATGGCATCACCCGTGAAACCGAAGGCAGGAAAAACCAGGTGGCAAACACCCCGATCAGGGCAAGAACGGCAAAAGACGCGTAGGTATAGCGCCAGGCCCCGGCCAGAAAAAGAACCGTGGGCACCGCGACCATCACACCCACGCTGGTGCCAGCATTCATCACCGAGCTGACCCGGCCATGCATCGAGCGCCGAACCAGTGCCTGCATGGCCGCTGTCAGGGCAGGCATCATCAGGCCCGTGCAGATACCACAGGCAAATACGCCCAGCCCCAGTGACAGGGCACCGGCCGACTGACTGATCAAAGCCAGTCCGACTACCCCGAAAACGCCGGAGGCCATCGCCGTATTCCGGGCGCCGAGACGGTCGGCACACCAGGGCGCCACCACCGACGCCAGGGCAAAGCTGATCAGAGGGAGTGCACCGATGATACCGATCACATGGGGCGACAAAGACAGATCCGCACGAATGGGCGGAACAAACAGACCGAAGGCGAAGCGCGCAAGGCCGAAGCTGATCGCAATCAACCCCGCGCCCAGGAGCGCGAACGCTGTGCTGGAGGGAAACTTCATATCGGTCTGCCCTGCTCGCTGTCCATAGCGGTCAGCGTAGACAGCAAAACCACCAGCATCAAGCCGGTCGCCGGAATCCCACCGCTCAGCCAGTCGTCGTCACACAACCGTAACACGCCTGAAGCACAATCTGGTGTATACCAAAGGAGTTAACAATGCTAGCCATTTTTGATCTGGACGAGACCCTGATTCAGGGGGACAGCTCTCAATTGTTCACCGAGTTCCTTCGGGCACAGGAGATCGAGCGCACTGACGATGCCCTCGATAAAGACCGGGATTTCATGTCGGACTACCGACAAGGCCGGCTGAACCTTCAGGCGTATATGGAATTCAGCCTGGCACCGCTGCAGGGCTGGCACCGGGAGCAACTCAACACCCTCGTCAGCCGGTTTATTGATTGTGTCATTGCGTCACGGGTGTTACCGACCGGCCGCGAGCGTGTTGCGTGGCATAAGGCCCAGGGGCACCGGGTGTTGATAATATCGGCCACCGGCGAACATCTGGTCAAACCCATTGCCCAGCATCTGGGCATTGAGGAAGGCATCGGCGTGGAAGTGGAATGGCGCGACGGAAGCCTGACCGGACAGATCGGGCCAAGGCGCCCCTTCCAGGAAGGTAAGGTGGCCGCCCTGCGCGAATGGCTGGGGAGGGACCAGGTAACACCGGAAAAGACCTGGTTCTATTCCGACTCGCATAACGATCTGCCGCTACTGGAACGAGTTGATTTCCCTGTTGCGGTCAACCCGGACCCCAGGCTGAGACAACACGCCCAGAAACACGGCTGGCAGATCCTGACAGATTCTGCGACCCTGCCATGATGCTACGACACCTGGCAATAGCCCGGGCATGTCTTGCGGCGCCAGCGATCGTGCCGGCCGCCGCCCCTTCCCCGGTTATCCCAAAACCACAAGCAGCAAGCCGGCCAGTATGGTCAGAACCCCCACGACCTTCGGCCCATGCAAGGCCTCGCCCAGGAAATACCAGCCCAGGGCTACGCCCATGGGAATACTGATTTGCCGGAACGCGACAACGTAACTCACATCGTCCGCATAGGCCATAGCCCAAACCACCAACGCGTAGGTGCCCAGAATCAGGATGCCAGCCGCCATGGTGCTGCGCCAATTTGCGGCCAGCTTCCTCAAAAGTCGTCGCTCTTCGGATTGTAACCACAGACCAAGACTGAGCCAGCACAGCGCCGACCAGGCCTGGAGAATCACGAACACGAGTGCCACCTCGGCGTCCTGCGCCAGTCCCGCCAATAGCGCCCGCATCCGCTCGGTGGCCAGATCATCAACCATGGAGTAACCGGCCGTGCTGGCTGCGGCCAACAGCGCAAACAACGTGGCCAGGTTACGGTAGTTCGCCAGCGTGAAGTCGCGGAATCGCTGCATTGGCAGAACAATACACCCAGCCACAATCAGAATGATCCCTATAACCGCAGCAGTGGTGATTGCCTCCGCGGTGCCAAGGAACAACGTGCCCACTAACAGGATGATCAGCGGCGAAGAACGGGCCAGCGGGTAAACCACCGACAATTCCCCGTGTCGGTAAGCTGCCGCCAGACTGCTCAGGTAGGTAGCCTGAAAGAAACCGGTCGCGACCACCAGCCACCAGATCCCTGCGTCCAGTTCCGGCAACATCCGGTGGTAATACAGTAAGACTGGCAATGTCAGAAAGGCGCCCCAGAAGGTGCTATACCAGAAGAAAGCACCAGTGGGACTGACTTTTTTGCCAAACAGGTTCCAACCCGCATGGGCCAGCGCCGACACCAGTACAATAACAATCGCGGTTGGTGTCATAGGATCACTGCCGGGCCGTTCATTCGGTGCCCTGGCGCCAGGCCCGCGTAGACCGATCCACCCAGAAGCGCAGGCCACCCTGAATGAGCTTCGCGGCAGCACAAGTGGTGGTTATCAGGATCGCCATGGCGGCGGCGGGCGCAATGTCTCCCGCTTCATCCATGTTGAGTACCGCGACAGAGGCGAGTTGTGAATCGTGACCGTACAGGAAGACCACCGCAGACACCGTGGTCATGGCGTTAACGAAAAGGTAGAGCGCAACGTCAAGAATCGCCGGCAGACACAAGGGCAAGGTCACGGTGAACAGGACCCGCCAGCGAGACGCTTTCAGGGACTCGCCCACCGCTTCGAACTCCTGATCAAGCTGCTTTAACGCCGTTACCGCCGTCAGGTGGGACACCGCGTAAAAATGGCTCACGGTACACAGAATCAGAATAAACAGCGTGCCGTAGATCCCGTTAATCGGGTTATCCGGATGATTAAAGAAGAAAATATACGACAACCCAAGCACCAGGCCAGGTACCGCCAGCGGCAACAGCGACAGGAACTGAAAAACACCGGTCAGCAGCCTCGGCTGGGGTGTGCGCTCCATCAGCCAGGCGTTGAAGAAAACCAGCAGTGTCCCGATTACCATGGTGCCCAGGGCCATTTGCAGGCTATTGGTATAGGCGCCCCAGCCACCCCCGTCCATACGGCCGAACTGATAGTTGTTCAGGCTCAGTTCCAGATTGTACGGCCAGAAAGTCACGAACGAGGCGTAGACAGCCATACCGATAATGGCCAGGATGAACAGGATCGTCGGCGCCAGCATAACAGCACCGATGACATCCCTCCTGTGGTCCCGGCGCGGCCGGTAAGGAACCGAACGCGCGGTAAAGCTTGCCGATTGCTTGCGCTGCACATAGCGGTCGGCCAGAAAGGCCAGCATGGCGGGCAGCAAAAGCAGCACGCTGACGACGGCCCCCATTTCAAATTTCTGTTGCCCGATCACCTGTTTGTAGATGTCGGTAGCCAACACGTCGAATTGCCCGCCAATCACCTTGGGCACCCCGAAGTCAGTGATCACCAGAGTGAAAACCACAAACGCGGCACTGACCAGTCCATAACGGGCACCTGGCACCGTCACGGTCCAGAAGGTGCGCCAGGGGCTCGCCTTCAACGCGGTTGCGGCCTCATAGTGCCGACCATCGGCATTGTCCATTGCCGTCAGCAGAATCATCAGTGCATGGGGAAACGTCCAGAAACAGGACCCCATGATAATACCGATGGGGCCGTAGATTTCGGCACCGAACAACCAGCTTTTCAGGACACCCTGATTCCCGAACAGATACACCAGGCTGATCGCTGGCAACAGAGAGGGCGCCAGTATCGGCAGCACCAGAACCCCGCGGATCCAGCCGGTCATCGGCAGGCGAGTTCGTGTCAACGCCCAGGCCGCCATAAACGCCAGACCGACCACCACCAGGGTGCTCAGTCCCGCAACCCAGAGGGAGTTGAAAAACGCCGATTCGATGCCGCCGGAACTCAGATAATGGGCAAAGTTGTCGAGCCCGACAAAGTCACCGGCCTTGTTCTCCACACTCTTGGACAACAGGGTATAGAGCGGCGCCAGAA
This sequence comes from Marinobacter nauticus, assembly GCF_003634635.1. Classification (GTDB taxonomy): domain Bacteria; phylum Pseudomonadota; class Gammaproteobacteria; order Pseudomonadales; family Oleiphilaceae; genus Marinobacter; species Marinobacter nauticus. The sequence goes on from NZ_RBJB01000002.1 coordinate 1,184,200, forward strand.
CCAGAAGGCTCAAAACCGCGCAGCCGAGCACCAGCAGCAACGCAAACAGCCAGCGCCCGGTGACACGCTGCCGGAGTTCCGACAAGGCCCCGGCCCTGCGTGAGGGCGAGGTTAAAGGTACAGAGGAATCCATCATGAAGGTCTTACCAGGGTGAAACGAGGGCATCGGGTTTTCGCGACCTCTTTCAGGCCGCGAAGCAATGCAAGGCATCAGACGGCAGGTTGAGACAGACTGCACCGCCCACCCGCAATTCCAGTTGTCGGGCAGAGCGCGGGTCTACGTCCACCACCAGGTCCAGTTCCACGCCATGCAGCCGGACGTGGGTGCGAATAAAGGCCCCCAGGTAATCCATCGCCTGGACCTGGCCTTCCCACTCACCGTCGCCCTGCGGCAGGAGATGAACATCCTCAGGCCGAATCGCCAGACGAATGCCGTCCGGCGTGGCCGGTAGCGGCCTGACCAGATCCAGCTCCCGATTGCCGAGGCGAACACGTTGCCCGTTCACTGGAGCGCTGTCGAAAAAGTTCATTGCCCCGATAAACGACGCCACAAACGCCGAAGCAGGCTGTTGGTAGATGTCCAGGGGTGTTCCCACCTGTTCAATCACCCCGTTATTCATAACCACCACTCGGTCTGCCATGGCCAGGGCTTCTTCCTGATCGTGGGTTACCATGATGGTGGTAACGCCCAGTTGCTTCTGCAGGCTGCGAATCTCGCTGCGAAGGTGGTGGCGAACTTTCGCATCCAGAGCTGAGAGTGGCTCATCGAGAAGCAGCAGGCCCGGGGATGGCGCCAAGGCTCGGGCAAGCGCCACCCGTTGCTGCTGGCCACCGGAAAGCTGCGCGGGATACTTGCGGGCGTGATCCTCCAGCCCGACCACGGCCAGAAGCTCGTCTACCCGATCACGAACCCGGGCCTTGGGCATACCGATGCTACGCAGTCCGTACGCCACATTGTCGGTTACCGTCATGTTCGGGAACAGCGCGTAGGACTGGAACACAATGCCGAAGTCACGATCCCGGGGCGGCTTTTGCGAGATATCGACATCGCCCTGTCGGAGCGTGCCGCAGCTCTGCTGTTCAAGCCCGGCAATAATGCGAAGCAGGGTCGTCTTGCCACATCCGGACGGCCCCAGAAAACACACCAGTTCACCGGGCTCAATGGTGAGATTGATATCCTTCAAGGCACAAAACTCGCCGAAGAACTTGTTTACGCCCCGGACTTCCAGACGACTTCCCTGGGTATGCTGAATCATGGTACCCCCTGCTTTTCTGATATCTGCCCGGGCACACCAGAACGGGTGCCCGGTCGCACAGGCCGGGGCTGGGCCCGGCTCCGAGCGGATTACTTGGCTTCGGATTTGCCGTCGTAACGACGCGCCCACTCGGTCAGAATGGCTTCGCGATTACTGGCGGCCCAACCGAAATCGTTGTCGATAATCAGCGCTTCCGCGTTGGCGGGAAAATGTTCCACCGGCTGTGCCACACCTGGCATCGCTACAATGGCGTAGCCTTCGTTGTACATCTCCATGGCCTGGCGGGTGATTGACCAGTCGACCAGAGTCTGGGCGGCTTCCAGTTTGTCGGTGCCGTCAACAATGGCGGTCGCTTCAACTTCCCAGCCCAGCCCTTCTTCCGGGAACACCAATTCAAGAGGCGCGCCCTTCTCTTTCAGACGAGCACCACGGAAAGCGAAAGACACACCAATCGAGGTCTCACCCGAAGCAGCCATTTTGCAAGGCTTGGAGCCGGAGTGCGTATAGCGACTGATGTTCTGATGCAGGCCGTCCATGAACTCCCAGCCTTTGTCTTCGCCCATCAACTGGAGCCAGGCTGAAACGTCCAGAAAACCGGTTCCGGAAGAGTTCGGGTTCGGCATCACAACATGGCCCCGATACACCGGATTGGTCAGATCCTGCCAACTGGTGGGCATGGGCAAATTGTTCTTCTCAGCCTCGATGGTGTTGACGCATACCGCCGCCATCCAGGCATCCATGCCCACCCATGAGGGAGTCTCATCGCGGTCACGGAACTTCGGCGACAGTTTTTCCAGCCCTTCCGGTGCATAAGGCGTCAGCATGCCCTCGTTCTTCAGCAACAGCAGGCTGGTTCCCGCCAGCCCCCAAACGACATCTGCCTGCGGGTTTTCTTTCTCGGCCAGCAGTCGCGCGGTGATGACACCGGTGGAGTCGCGAACCCAGTTGATCTTGATGTCCGGGTGGTCTTCATTGAATCGGGCGGCATACTTCTTGAGATCTTCCGCCTCAACCGCGGTGTACACGGTCAGTTCGGTCTGGGCGTTGGCGTTAACGGCCGCCATCAGGGCGGCCAGGGCCAGGGCTTTTTTCAGGTGTTTCACGCTACTCTCCTTTTACGGCATCAGTTCGGTTAGGCTTTCTGGTCTATACCAGATTCGCTAACCACCACCTTAGGGACATTTGATTGCAAAGACGTGACAGATCAATGACGTTTCCTTGTCGGTCCCTCAGGGGCGCTCTCCCGCTGCCAGACGCCTCTCGATATCGCGGATAACGCCCGGCAGGTCCTGTATCGAATCGATGACATAGTGGGCTGCCGATCTCGCCATCACCTGGCGACCACGGGCCAGCAACGCTTCGCGATCGTTCTCCGGAAGGGCGTAAAACTGAGCTTCACTCAATCCGACTGAATTACCGGAGGCCACTACGGCCACCGTCCACATACCCGCATTCAGACCTTCCTCAATACCCGTCCCTGTGTCGTCCACTTTGACGCAGGCCTGAACTGCGCCAATGCCCAGCTCGAGTGCGTTTTTCAGGCTCATGTGGGGTGCCGGCCTACCGGCCGGCACTTCTGTCGCCACAACCACGCTTTCCGGCATAAACCCCTGATCCGCGAGCCCCGGCAGCATAACGTTCACCATGTCTCGGCTATATCCGGTGTTCACCCCCAACCTGATGCCTTTTTCACGAAGCAGATCCTGAAGCGCCAGAGCACCCGGAATCAGTGTTGCCCGTTCCGCAATCGCCGCGGTCTGAAGGGGCAGAAATGCCTCATATAGGCGATCGACATCAGCGGCCTCCGGCGCCTTACCATGAGCCTCCAGCCATTGGCTCCGAATGCGGGGCATCGCCAGCAAACAACGGATATGCTCACGCTTTTCGGTCCCCATGGGCTCCCGGGCTTCGGTTTCGGAGACATCAATGCCCTCGTTCCGGAAGAGCTGGAGAAAGGCCTGAATCGGTGCCAGTGAACCGAAATCCACGCAGGTTCCGGCAAGGTCCATAATCACCGCTTGCAGAGGACCGGTGTAACGACGGGTGTAACTGTGCATAACGCTTCTTCCTTTTGCGATCAGAGTGAGATCATTGGTTTTCAAGATTGTCTGGCGCAGCAGCCGGAGGGGGTACCGGCACCGGCATTCCCAGCGACTGACAGGCATCGGCAATCGCCGCCACCACTGCATCAATCTGCGGATCATGAAGTTGGCCAATACAGCCAAGCCGGAAGCTCTCCGCGACCGTCAGCTTGCCGGGATAGATCAGGAAACCTCGGGCCTTGATGGCCTCGTAAAAACGGGGAAAATCGAAATCCGGGCTGTCTGGAGACAGGAAAGTCGTAATGATTGGAGACAGCCATTCATCGGCCAGCAGAGTCTGGAATCCTAGCTCGCGAAGGCCCGCCACCAGTCGGTCGCGGTTTCGGCTGTAGCGGGCAAGACGACCGGCCACACCGCCCTCGGCCTCGTGTTCTCGCAGGGCCTGCAAAAAGGCGGCGACCACGTGGGTCGGCGGCGTATAGCGCCACTGCCCCGTTCTTTCCATGTACCGCCATTGGTCGTGCAGATCCAGCGACAGGCTGTGGCACTGCCCTTCGGATTCAGACAGCAGGGTCTTGTCCACTATGGCAAAACCGAAACCCGGCACACCTTCAAAGCACTTGTTAGCGGACGAAATCAGCGCCGCACAGGGTAACTCCGCCACGTTGACCGGCAACGCGCCAAACGCGCTCATACTGTCGATAATCAGGCGCTTGCCAGCCTTTTCACAGACCTCGGCGATTTCAGGAATCGGGTTGAGAATGCCCGAACTGGTTTCGCAGTGGACGACCACCACCTGATCAATCTCCGGGTACTGTCGAAGTGTCCGTGCCACCTCGTCACCCCGCGGCGGATGGTAATCTCCTTTGTCGATGGCCAGGCATCGACGGCCCAAGCGATCAAGAATTTTGCTGATTCGCTGTCCATAGGCTCCGTTCATCAGTACCAGCGTGGTGCTGTTCCGGGGAACCAGCGTGCCCAACGTGGCCTCCACCGCAAAGGTACCGCTACCCTGCATGGGAACGCACACATGACTATCCTGGCCACCGGCCACACGCAGCAGACGCGCGCACACCTCTGCGGTCAGTTCATTAAAGTCGTTATCCCAGGAGCCCCAGTCGTGCAACATGGCCTGCTTCACAGACAGACTGGTGGTCAGCGGACCGGGGGTCAGTAAATACGGATCGTTCGGGGTCATTGGAGTCTCCAACGGAATTAGCCAGTGCGTTTGCGGGCTCGTGCCGCAGCACAGCGGTGGATAAAATCAGAATCAAAGGGATCAATGGCGCCAAACCGGTCCAGGCGAAACGGCTCGGAAGTGACGAAGGTCGGCTGGCCGGCTATCAGTTCGCTGATGAATCGACCAATGCCTCCCGACATACCAATGCCGGCACCGGAACAGCCGGTTGCAGCGATAAAACCCTGAATGCCGGGCATGGGGCCTAGCAGGTAGAAGCCGTCCGGGGTATAGCTGGAAACGTTGCTGACGTATTGGGCCAACCGGAGTTCGTCCAGCAGGGGAAGCTGAGACCGCAGTGACGCGTACCCGTCCTCAAGGGCGTGCTCACCCGCTGGATCGGTATCGAAGCGGAAACCCTGCAGACTCTCGGGCAGGGCCGCCGGGTCTGCAACCACGGCCTGAGCCTCCCGAAGACCGAACAGCAAACCGCCCACGTCTGGCCGCGCATAGGCGCCACTGTCGGGCAATATCGTCATCGGGCCATGGGCAGGAATACGAGCGTCAGGTGCGGATATCCAGTAATGACTGCGCACCGGCGCCATGCCAAGGTGAACACCCACTTGCCTGGCCAGAGCCGTACTCCAGGGGCCGGCGGCATCAACCACCAGGCCGGCCGAGAGCACCTCACCATGCTCGAGGCGAACACCCGTTACCCGGCCACCCTGCATCAGCAGGTCGCTGACACTTTGCTTCAGACGAAACCGAACACCATGGCGGCGCCCCTCAGCGGCATAAGCCATGCACAACGAATAAGGATCAATATAGCCATCGTCCGGCAACCAGAGGGCGGCAGTATCGGGTGTCAAATCAAGCCACGGAGCCAGTTGCATGGCATCCTGCACGGCAATCGCTTTTGCAGTCACGCCGGCCTCTTTTGCTCGCCGGGCTGTCTCTTCGAGCTGGCGCAGCCCGTCTGGTCGCGCAGACACCTGCAGACTGCCAACGCTTCTGAGCGGTAAGGGCTCACCGCTGCTCTGCCCCATTTCCTCAATAGCGCGAAAGGTTTCCATGGCCAAAGCCGTCAAGGCCGAATGCGGACGGATACGGGTAAGAAGCGCAGCCGCGTAGCTGGTGGTCTGCTCTCCCAGACCGTGTCGCTCAACCACGGTGACGCTGAGGCCGGGTAAACGACTGAGATATCGGGCAATCGCGCATCCGAGGATGCCGCCTCCAATAATGACGACATCCGGATGATGGGGTGTGGGCATGGTAGCTCCTCGCTCATCTGGTATAGACCAGTTTGACGAGGAACTGTGACGGTTTTATGAAGACCCGATGACAGTCCGGAGACGATCTGCCGGAGTGGTCAGCTCACTTCAACCTGAATACTCAAGGCATCGTGCAGCCAGAACTCTTCATCGAACTCGATAAAGCCTCCCTGACCGTCCTGACTGCAACGGGTGACATAGAGCCCTGCGGTACCAGCCGTTACACCGATGGCACTCGCCTGAGGATCCACCAACGCCGTGGGATACATTTCAATTCGCTTACCCTTCAGTTCCACGCCGTATTGCTCACGGAGAAGTTTCCAGAGCGAGCGGTTGAAATCGTATGTCTCAATGCCCGGCAAGCGGGTTGCATTCAGGTAAATGTTCTCAACCAGCACTGGCCGGCCATCAATCTGACGGCGCCGACGAAGCCAGATCACCGGATCGCCGACAGCCAGGCCGGTTTTTGTGGCAAGCCAGGCATTGGCCTCGGTCGCGGTGACATCCAGGGTTTCGGTTTCGGGCACTCGCCCCTGAGCGGCAACGTTGTCTGAGAAACTGTAATCGTGCGTTGGCTTATAGATCAGCCGGGGCGGGGAAACAAACCAGCCACGGCGATTGGAGCGGTAGATCTTTCCTTCTGCTTCCAGTTGCGCGAGCGCGAGACGGGTGGTGACGCGGGTAGTGCCGAATTGTTCGGCCAGGATTCGCTCGGAAGGTAATCGGGTATTCGGGGTCAGCACTCCCTTGTCAATCTGCCCCGCTAACTGATCTCGCACCCTCAGATAAAGCGGCAGGGTACCCTCCGCAAACGCTTGCTGCTGCATACTCCGCTCCTGTCACCCACAAAACCTGCCACGCTAAGCCGGCACTGTGACGACAGTATGACAGAGCACGGGCGAAGGGCGTAAGTTCCTGAACCCGGTACGTTAAAACAAGAAACCCCGGGCCACATCGGCGGCCCGGGGTTTCGGTCAATTGCTTTTCAATGAGCAAAGATCGCTCAGTACAGCAAACTCAGCGACACGTTATCAAAGTAAACGTCGTTGTCGTTGCCGGCCTTGCGCTCACCGCCAATGTGCACCACCACGCTGCGGACACCGGCCGGTAAAAAGCCCTCTATTGACTGGGTTTCCCAGCTCTTGATGGAGGCACTGGTACGCTCCGGCGACTGGTTCCACGCCACCGGTTGATCGTTCGCGTCGCGCAATTCAATCCTTAGTTCCGGTATATCATCCGCCGACCAGGTGGTCATTTGCGCCGAGAGATCCAGATACACCTTGCCGGCGTCGATATCCTGTCCATAGGACGAAATATCCACCTGCTGGAACGCCGAATCCGTGCAGCAGTCGCCAGGCAGTCCCTGACCGAACCCACGGCCCGCGAAATAGTAGTCGCCCTCGGCCGCACCAAAGCCCCCGTTGTTGTTGGCCGTGATGGCACTGACCAGTCCGCTCGACAGCGTCCAGGCCGACAGGTCTCCGGCTTCTGCATCACCATTGGTCAGCAGGTTCGGGGTGCGGGTGCCGGCCAGGCTGAAACTGTAGCCCTCACTCCAGGACGACCAGTTCATCTGCGAGTCTCTCACCCGGGCCCGCCAGTAATAGGTGGTGCCGGGTTTCAGCCCCAGAGTGGGCCTTGGCTGTCCGCCGTAGGCATCGTAGGAGGAAACGTGCGTATTCTGAGAGGCAAACCGTTTGTTCCAGCGGTAGTAGTCATCCCCCCCCGGACGGACGGTCTTCAGGCTTAACAGCGCCGACAGATTCAGGCGGAAGATATCGGCGCCCTGCTGGGTATCAATGGCTTCATAGCCCTGATATTCATCACCGCCCACCTGAGTGGCTTCATCATAGAACAGATTGTGGCGCCGGGTTTCGTTACCCCATACGTCAAACACGACCCCCTCGAACTGCTCATTCTCGGAGATCTGCCATTGCACTTCGTGCACCTGCTCAGGCGCTCCCACGTTCACCGCCAGCTGAATATCCGTGGCCGGCAGCTCACCCGTTCCCGCGGTTGCCTGCGGCAGGTTGTCATTGCGTTTACTGGCGAAGGTTACCTCATCCACCACCTCAAATTCGGTATCACCGTCATACCCGCCTTTTTTCCGCTGCAACGTCACCGAGGCGTCCGCTCCAAAACGGTACGTCAGCACGCTGTAACCAAACTCGCTACGGCTGACCTCAAAGGTATCGTAGTCGCTGATCTGATTGTTCTGATGATCGGCGTTGTCGAGTGGTTCAATGTAGCCTGAGGCACTGGCTGCGTTGAGCCACAGGTGCGGCGTGTTTAACGACTGCCCGCGGGAATAGGAATGAGTGTGCCCGAAGAAATGGCCGGTGACCGCACCGGTGCGGTCGCTGTATTTTTCCAGCTCTGACACCATTTCGCAGGAACCAATGCTTTCCCCCACATTCCACATCTCAGACAGGCAGCCGTGATGGAACATGCCCATCACGAAGGTCTTCTGCTGGATTTCGGCATCAAGCAGCGTTTCCCGCAGCCATTGGCGCTGAACCGCCAAGGTCTCACGATTGAAACTGCCGTGGGCGCCCGAAATCGGGTAGCTGTCCAGCCCAATCAACCGAAGGTCCAGATAATCGATGAAATACCAGTGATCCTCATAGCCCACCGATCCGTTTTCCGGTGGCGACATGTAAGTTCGATACAGCTCCAGCTCCGCATTCGAGTAGTAGTCATGGTTACCCGGAACCGTAATCAGTGGCACGTAGGGTGTGATATCTGCCATTCGCCCGAACAGTTGGTCCCGCCAGTTGGAACGGTTGCCGCCGGTTTGTACCACGTCCCCGGAGATAGTAATGGCAGCAATGTTCTCGGCACAGGTCTCGGGCTGAGTACCGTTGCATTCCTCGGTCATGAAACCGTCTGTCACCACATTGTTCAGCACCACCTCGTAGATCTCCCGATCCAGCTGGGTGTCACTGATCGCAATGAACCGCGCCTGCTCAACATCGTCGCTCGCATCTGGCCAGGTTTTGAAGGCAAAGGCCTGTGTCACCCGCCCCACTCCGCCTGCGTCGTTCGTCAGCACGTAGTATTCGTACAAACGATTTGACTCGAGCCCCGACATGACCGCCCGATACACCAGGCCATCCTCGGAGTGAACGCCAGCGTCAATCTTCTGAAACTCGTCCGAACTGCCGAAAGGACGCACCCACACCTGCGGCTGCGTGTTCTCGGTCTCAAACATCACCGTCATGGTATCGCTACCCGGTGCCTGCAAATACGGCCTGACAATGAATTCGGGGGGCTGCTCTGCCGCAGGCGCCGGCACCACCACAGGGTCTGGGTCGCCCGGCTGCTCAGTGCCAGGGGCCGGAGTTGCGTCAGAACTCGAACTGGAATCGTTACAGCCTGTCAGCAGCAGGGCCGAGGCACCGGCTGCCAGCAGTATGCGGTAGGGGGAAGACATGAGACTCTCCTTTTTTTTGGTATATACCAGTTTTGGTACCTACCAAAATAGAGGGAGAAAGTGTCAGTCCTGTGATTATTGTGTTGCGGTCACCTTAAAGATTCATGACAACTGGTACATACCAGATACGCCCTTGCAAACTCTTCCGGTAATGCCTGTAACCGTGCCGGGCCGTCACAAGCAGGCCTGCCCGGCACGGTTATCATGCCCCGGATATCAGAGCCGACAAAATCAGACCACTGCGGCTTTGAGCTGCTCTGCCAGTTCGTCGTCCAGTGCGTTGGCACGTTTGGCCGCTGGCCGGCTTTCCAGTCTGTCGGTGTACTCCCGGAACACATCGAGCCTGGGGATGTTTTCCTGCATCATTTCCCACCAAAGGTAACTACTCACCAGCACATCTGCAGCCGTGAACTGATCACCGCAGATATAGGGAGTTTTTGCCAGCGCTTGTTCCAGTACCTTAATACTGTCGTTGACTGGCCCACACCCTACAGCCTGCTCGTTGCTGCTATCGATCCGCCAATCATAAGCGATGGCGCTGCTCGCCATTTCAAAAGGCCCCGCCATAAAAAACAGCCAGCGGTAATACCCGCCACGCTCCGGTGCGTGGAGCCCGGGAGCCAGATTCTTTTCCGGGAACCGATCGGCCAGCCAGGCACAGATCGCGGCGACTTCAGTCACCACCACGTCGCCATGCTTGATAGCGGGCACCTTGCCCATCGGGTTAATGGCCAGGTATTCCGGCCCTTTCATATCCCCGCCAAACTCCAGTGTTTTCACCGTATAATCGGCGCCCACTTCCTCCAGCATCCATCGAACCACGCGCCCACGGGACATGGGATGGGTATAGAACGTCAGATCTGACATATTGATCTCCTTTTCCTGCCAGTTGTTTTCATGATTGTGTGTACTGCAGCGCCAGCTTATGCGGCAACTAGGCAAGAATCCGTCCTAAATAAATGAAATAATTCGTGGCATCATCTGACGGCTGATTCAGCTCCCCGGAGGCGCCCATGTCTGGCCCAACCACCCGTGTATTGACTGTTCTGGAACTACTTCAGGCTCATGGCCAGTTGGGCGGAGGGGAGTTAGCGCAACGGCTGGGCGTAAACCGGCGCACGGTTCGGCGCTACATCCGGATACTGGAGGATCTGGGTATTCCTGTGATGACAGAACAGGGGCGCTACGGTGGGTATAGACTGGTGGCGGGCTTCAAACTACCGCCGATGATGTTCACCAACGAGGAAACGCTGGCGATCTCGCTGGGCCTGCTTTCCGCGAAGCAACTTGGATTGACCGATGCAGCGCCCGCCATTGCGAGTGTTCAGGCCAAACTGGAGCGGGTAATGCCCGACAAGCTGAAAAGTCGGGCTCGGGCCATCAGCGAGACAGCCAGAGTAATCCTGCCGCGCAAAGAGCCCAATCTGGATGAACATGCACTGGACACACTGACCACTGCCACAGAAACCGCTCGTTCAGTCCATTTCATATACCACGCTCCACAACACTCGGAAATGGAGCGGAAAATCGACCCCTACGGCCTGGTCTTCAGACAGGGGCGCTGGTATGTCACGGGGTTTTGCCATCTCCGATCGGCCATGCGCTCATTCCGATTGGACCGAATCAGCGAGGTTCAGCTGCTCGCAGACCGCTTCACACGGCCTGCAGATTTTGATGCCGCAGAATTCCTGCACCAGAGCTTCATGGCCTGGAACAATACCCACGCGGTATCCCTGACCTTTCATACCGATCCTGCAACGCTAGCCTCATTATTTGATCCCGGCGAATACTGCCGTGATGGCATTCAGCAAACTGCCGATGGGCTTTTGATGGAAACCCACGTCGACAGCTTCGAGTGGTTCGCCAGCTGGCTCGCCCAGCTGACCTTTGCTTTCACCATTCATTCCCCTGCTGAGCTCAAACACGCGGTAAAGGCGCACGCCACTCGCCTTCTGGATAGTTGCCGATAGCCGTTGTCGATTTCGACCATTCCCAACCGACTAGACTCATAGACACAAACCAAACGTCCAGGAGGGTTATTGCCATGACACATCCGAGAAATACCATTTGCCTCTGGTTCAACGGCCAGGCTGAGGAGGCCGCTCAGTTTTATACCAGCATCTTCCCCGATTCCTCAGTCGGCAGGATATTGCGCGCACCCGGGGATTATCCCGCCGGATCCAGGGGCGACATCTTAACGGTTGAATTTACGGTGCTTGGCGTTCCCTGTCTTGGGCTCAACGGCGGCCCCGCCTTCCAGCATAACGAGGCCTTCTCTTTCCAGATTGCGACTTGGGACCAGGAAGAAACAGATCGCTATTGGCATGCCATAGTCGATAACGGGGGCGAGGAAAGTGCGTGCGGATGGTGCAAAGACAAGTGGGGACTTTCGTGGCAGATAACCCCTGTGGCCCTTACCGAGGCGATCAATAACCCGGACCCCAATGTTGCCAAGCGTGCCTTCGACGCCATGATGACCATGGGAAAAATCGATATTGCTGCAATCGAGGCAGCGGTTGGCCCCTGAGAGCCACACCTGGATCAAGTGATGGGAGCAAGAAACGCCACTGGCTGGTCGATTGACGCTTTGCAGCCAGAGCTAACGGGTAAAGTCTTCGACTTCCTCATAGTGCATCACTGAAACGCGCTCCCCCAGTGCCCGCATGCCGACCATCTGCGCAGGGTTTTCCCCGCTCCAGAATACTTTCCAGCTTTCCACGGAATCCCATTTCGCGACGGTGAGCACCTCGGTTTTGTCCTCAGGACTGCGGAGCATAAAGCTACCCAGGGCTCCGGGCACGGTTTCATGGATATGGTTGGTGGTGCGAACCCAAACCTTCTTGAAGTCCGCGAAGTTCTCTTCCTTAACTTTCCAACGATAAACAACCCGAATCATACTGCCTCCTGCAGTTCCCTGGAAATCCCGAGGAGCTTTTGGTCATTCAGGAGTCCTGAGCGGCCACTGCACAACCTTTTTAAACCCGTCCACGTGGATTTTACTAGACGTCATATCCCATGCTCTCGATCTTATCGAGCAGCAATCCATGGCCGTTTAGATAGATTGAGATTCTAATCGTCCTCCCATGGCGAAAACGAAGAACGTACCAATGCAGATGCTTGTTAAAGCTTATGCTTCTTAACTCACTCCACGTAAACCGCCGTTTACCCTGCCAAAGGCTTTGAAACGTCAGAGACTCATCATCAAAGCAACCTCTGGTCCAGATCACCTCGGCCCATCCATAAATCGCGAAGGCGCCAAACATCTCCAACATCAGGATGATGGGGATATCCTGACCGCCATGGTCAACAAAAAACAACAACCAGAGCATTCCTGCCGCAATCAGCGTAGACGCCAAGCTGGTCAATATAAGGAACCAACCGAAGAAAAGCTTACCGCCGGTCTCAGCAGTTGATGATCTCTTTGCCGCATTGCTGACGATATAGTAGGTCAGAAAACTACCCACCACGCTGATTACAATCTTAGCCAAGACTTCCATGTTTGCTTTGAATCCAAATAGTTACAGGCGGTAAAACCCTGAGATCACCTTCAGCGGCTAAATGCCCCCGAACCTGGAGATAGAATTACCACTTACCTACCCCGCTGTTGCCAAGCGTGCCTTCGGCACCAGGATGACCATGGGAAAAATCGATATTGCTGCTATCAAAAAGCTCAGTGGAGGCTAGAACGGGCTACAACATACTATCAAGCGTTTCCAAGCTTTCAGGCCCGCCGGCCAATCGCACACACCGAGCCGATTCTTCTTCCCAGGATGCAGCAGACTCTGTGTGAAGATGAACAGATATCTTCGACGTAAGAGTCTCTTCCATCAATCCAGCAGGAATCCAGACCATCCCGCTGTCCCTCAGACTATTAGGAACCGGACTGCCACAGACCGAGCAAAAATCGCTTCTGAACCCACTGGGCTTCTTGTAACTGCGTATACCGCTCTCACCGGAAACCCAACGAAAGGCATGCTCATTTACAAAAGTTGCGGCATTCGCCGCCGCTCCAGTGGCTTTTCGGCAGAGCGAACAGTGGCACTGATAGAGGTTTCGGATTTCCTCTGTGATTTCAAACTTTACACTTCCACAGAGACATTCGCCTTTCATAGATCATTCCTTTCGCCAGCTACCCCGTTCCCGGACTAATACCTCATCCCGGTTACGTATAACTTCAAGCAGTCCATCCTGATGCACGTAGTACGTGGTATTTCCATTCTCAAACTTATACCCGAGAAAACGGCAGGGAGTATCGCCGTCGGCACAGAGTGTGTGCCAGGAACTCCCTTCCAGCATGATGCTATTTCCTGTTGCCTTGCTTGTACTGTGATAGGTCATTTGGTTGCACGAAACCTCGCCTTCAGCGCAGCGAGATTCTATATTGATAATGAACCTCTCTGTTGCCGGCTCCGCCGCCGAGGCAGAAAACGAAAAAAAAGCGATGACAATGAGCTTTTTCATATGCGGCTTAACCCGTTGATTACGAGGGGCCTCTCCCAGTTCTGAACTCACAGCATAGTCTTCAGTTATTCATAAAATTGCGGTGTTGCTCTTCTTTTTTATTCCACTACGACCAGAAGAGACAAAGGCAGCTCCGTGGATGGGTGACGAGGCTCGGTTAGTTCTATGATGGAGTAACCGCAGTCCCGGAACAACGCTACCCAGGAGCCGAGCGTGCGAAAGTACCAGGGCATGGATTGCCATGTTCCCGGGAAATCCCGAAAATCCTCATTGCGCCAACCGTCGAGATAGGGGCCGCTCACCGACCAGGGATGCACCGTCTGCATGACCATTCTTCCCCGAGGAGCAAGCAACGGCCGTAGGGCCCGCAATAACCCGGCCACGTCTTCATGGAGGATCGCGAAGTTCACAGACACCACATCAAAGTTGTGGCCTATCTTCCGGGCATCGTCGACAAGCTCAGAATAGGTACAGACGTGGAATCGTCCTCCCCCAAGGGACCGGGCTGCTTCAATCAACCCGGGGGAGCCATCCACCCCGACGCAGTCAACACCATGACTGGCGAGCGCCCGTACCAGCCAACCTTCTCCGCACCCCAAGTCAAGCACCCGCCTTGGATGTTGGGCGAGCACGGCGTTGATCATGGCCTGGTCAGTCACCAGGCGGCGACTCTCGATATCGCCGTCACGGACCGCCGAGGTCCAGAGTTCGGCATTCGTTATCCAGCTTTGCGCCAACTCGGATGGTTTATTGGAGCTGCTGCTCATTCAGAATTCCCGCGTGCCACCAAGCATGCCCTGCCCGGCAGTTAAATGGGTTTACTGCCCTTTTCCTCGATCGAGTCAATGGCCTGCTTCAAAAGCTCATTGAACGCCTCAGGCCTTTCCAACATCGGGAAATGGCCAGCGTCCTCAATGTACATAAGCTGGTAATCATCAATGTGTTTTCTATTCTCTTCCACCGCTGTCGGCCACAACCTGGCGTTTATCGAGATGACGGGAACCCTGACATCATCAAACGCAGTGGCCGCTTCGCCAGTGACATATCGCCCGAGATAGTTTCGGAAAGCGTTCAAGGCAATGGCCTTTGGCGCAGAAGACATATCTTCTTTCACCCAGGCAACCAAGGGCTCATCGGCACCTTCAGGAAACATAGGTGCGACAAAATCCTTTGCCGCCGTCGTAAAGTCAGCTTCAAAGGGCTGAGCCATTTCTTCAACGACACTTTGGGGAATTCGCTCCGCAACGTTCTGCAAGGTATCAACCCCTATCACACCAACAACTCTGGCCGGCATCAATCTGGCTGCTTCGGCAATCACCGCACCGCCCATCGAATGCCCTACCAGAATCGCACGTTCAATGCGCTCTTGATCAACAATGGCCTTCACATCGTGAGCGAAAGCCACCATCGAATAATCAGAGCGGCCAACCGATGAGTGCCCATGGCCCGCCAGATCAACCGTAATTACCTGATAATCGCCGGCAAACGCCGGTATTTGTTGCTGCCAGTAGCGTCCATCACAACTCCAGCCGTGGATAAACACCAGAGCCGTTTTTCCACTCCCGACCACGTCATAAGCGATTCGTTCTGAGTCAGAAGACAAGGCGACCTTGTGCCTGACAGGTATCTGGTGAGAGGCACAGCCTGTCAGCAGGAGGAAAGACAACACAACCAACACTATCGATCTATGCATAAACAATCCCTTTGGTTCATACAAGGCTGTTGTTAAGCGCCCGACGCGGGCATCCGGTTCACTGGATTGGAAAGCTCAGAAAAGCCAATGGCCTCAGGCCATCGGCTTGAAATCTGGCAACGAAGCCACCCGGTTCAGCCATGCCAGAATCGCCGGATAGTCTGCCAGTTCAAAGCCGCCCTCGTGAGCTACGTGGGTGTAGGCATAAAGCGAGATGTCTGCCGTGGTCGCATGCTCGCCTGTGAGATAAGGCGTTTTCTGAAGCTGCTGCTCCATCACTCGCAACGCTTTGTGGCCGCCGGCTTGCTTCGACGCATATTCCTCTGCTCTGTCATCAGGCAGCCCAAGGTATTTATTGATGAAGCGGGCTACCGCGATATAGGGCTCATGGCTGTATTGTTCGAAAAACTGCCACTGCAGAATGCGCGCTTGAGCCAGCCCACCCTCGGGGTAAAGCGTCGACCCGCCTGTCAGAAAGTTGATAATGGCGTTGGACTCGGAAAGCGTCTCGCCCTCATCGAGCTCCAGCAGAGGTATTTTGCCATTGGGGTTCTTTCGCAAGAACTCGTCGGACCTGGTGTCACCAGCCAGAATATCGACCTCAATCCACTCGTGGTCGATGTTCAGGAGGTTACACACCAGCTGAACTTTGTAGCAGTTGCCGGATTTGGCATCACCGTAAATTTTCATCTGCTCTCCTTACCGTGCCCCACCGGAGCACCCGATGTAAGCTCCAGTCCGGAACGAACTACAATAGAAAGCTCTTCAGGAACCGGTTTCGTAGTCTTTCAAATGATCCCGTACTCATTGCCATCACTGGTTCCGAACACTTTGCCGAAAACTTGCTTCATAACGCCCACCATCACGCACTCGTCGCGTGGATGGCCTTGTTGGCATCCGCTATCTCATGTTGGCTAAACACCTGAATACCATGCCGACGCAGCAACGCGGCCGTAACCCCGATGCCAGGAGTCCGATTACCTGAAAAGCTACCATCATAGATGAAAGAGCTGCCGCAAGAAGGACTGGACTCAGCCAGTACGGCTATCTCAATGTTGAACTTTTTGCACAGCTCCAAAGCAATGGAGGCACCTGCGATAAAATCATCGGTGACAACATCTCCGCCTTTTTCAAAAACGTCAGCTTCACCGTCTAACACACTGGTTCCGCTACCTCCGAAGATCTCCGCAGGTTTCCTGGGGATACTCATCCCGGCCTCCACTTCCGGGCACACGGAAACGATCCGGCCTTCAGATACCCACTTCTCCACAAGTTGATCGTGTACCGAAAGGCTTCCACCATCGTATCTGACCTTTTTCCCTAAAAGGCATGCACTCATCAATACTTTTCTCAAATTACTAGCCCCTCAGGGTTGCGGTTCTAATGCTGAAATAAGCAGGGCCCTGACAAGGGCGTCCGGTGGAGGCTGGGGTGTGACATGTGTATCGGGGTAAGTCCAAACCAAGCCGCCGTGGGTCCAGATACCGTGACATTAGGCTGAAACCTAAGGATAAGGTATACCAAAACCTTCGCCTTACGGGAAACTTACACTTTCCTAATCAAAGTATAATTCCGTTTATTTTCAAATACTTAAAAACTATATACATAAGCTCACCCGAACGATAGCCGGGCCATTCATTGTCACAGTTTTGTTTGTGTGCCACGTTAAAAACCGAAGGAACGCAGTAATCACAGCAAATTGGCATCACGTTAGTCGATGCCAATCTCCATGCACTGAAGTTCTGGCCTTCGGTCCTGCATCCAGGGATCTACTCAGGGGCCAACAATGAGGAGGATGCTATGAATAACGACATTTTGGAAGGCAACTGGAAACAGCTGAAAGGTAAGGTGCGCGAAAACTGGGGTAAATTAACCGACGATGACGTGGACCAAATCGGCGGTAAAAGAGAGCACTTTATCGGCAAGCTTCAGGAAAAGTACGGCATGAAGAGAGACGAAGCAGAGAAAGAATGGGACAAGCTCACTAACTAACCGTCGTTTTTATTCTTGAGCCCGGGCCGATGGTGTGACGTATGCCATCGGCCACTCGCTGCTCCCCTTCCCCCTTCCAAACCTAATCTAAGCCCTCGCGGACGTTGAGATTGTGCATTGGCACAACCGGGAATTTCCAACTCTGGGTGGACCTGATACGGGGTCAGGGTCATTGTGGCAGCGCGCCAAAATACGTCTGAAGCGGTTCTAAAACCCTCCGTGGAAACGGTGTAGAACCCACACCCGGATTGAAAGAACCTCGTTTCGCCCCACGTGAAACGACTATCCCCCAAGAACTGATATGCAGCGAAAGGAGGCAAACCATGGTAAATGCGAACGAATGGAAATCCGAGCGTGAAGGCTATGATGCGGCATGGGCCAAATACCAGAATGTGGCAGAACGGATTGATGCCAAATATGAAAGCCTGGACAGCGGTACCCAGGATCAGACGCCCGCGCAGGAGGATTTATCCGAATTGCAGGAAGCCTGGGAGGAACTTGAAAACGCTCGGCAGCGGCTAGGCGAATATATGGACGAATTTCACGAGCGGCATGTGGCGCAAGGGAAAAGCATGTAACGTCGCGTCAGTAGGCCAAAGCCACCCCGGTTTTACCAGGGGTGGCTTGTTCTGGCGTGAGAGTTATAAGTCAAGGTGCTCGATAATAGAGTCAGTCTCCTGTCGCACCAGGTCTTTGTCGATAGACTTCACCACCGCCGCCATACAGTCTTTGCTTAATTGGTGGCGCAGGACCCCCAGGAACTCCGGGGGCGCAATGAGAACGAGATTATCAAAGTGGCCTTCATGGCGGGCCTTTTCGAGTTGTTCGCTGAGTTGTGCGGCAAAACGCCGTTCTTCAGGGTCTTCAGAGGGTTCACGGTCATAGCTTTGGTAGCCGCCAACACCACCATGATCGCTTCCCGGCCGGTCAGAATAGCGTTCCGAGTCTTTTTCGCGGCCCTTTTCATGCTCTTTGGTCACAACCTCATTTAGCACTTTTACAGGCGTGACCGCCTGGAAAAGCCTGGCTCGGGAACTATCTGCCACCAATACGTAAAGTGTTTCCTGCGCGAGCGGCTTGTCAGCGTCTTGGTTCATGGCTTTGCCCTCGTAGTCTGTGTGATTTCACCCTTCAAAGTAGCAGTCATCCTGATGGCGTCAAAATAGGGCAATTCCGTGATGGTGGCAGGCCACGGTTTACTAGACGCTTGATAGTGTTATGAAGTACTGCCTTTCGAAGTCCACCGGTGCCAAGGTACAAAAGGCCCTCGTAGCTCTGAGTGTAGGGGTTGTCTTACGTGCCAGTTAACGCCGCCAGCACGCGGCTTTGTATCAAAGGCGTAGCCGCAATGGATGGGCCGTCGCCGTGCCTTCGATCTCCCTGAAATCACAGCCCGCTTGACATGCCACATCACGCCAAGCTTGCCTGAACTCTTCTTCGAATCTATGCGTAGAAAAACAGCGCCCTTTCGCTCAGCTAAAGCTCTTGAAACTTCTGTTTTTCCTGTCCCGGGTAGCCCTCCAAATATATACAGCATGAATAGGTTGCTCTCTCCTTGAAGACTAACGCTGATGGTAACCAGCGCCGGAGCGCAGCGGAGGGAACCAAAAGCGGTACGCTTTTGGCGCCCGGTTGAGCGCCTTGTTACAGGGTGATTCGATAGTATCGGCCATGCTCTCCATCCTTAGATCCGCTATGTGTGGCTTGCCAACCCAATTTCTCAGCTACCCTTTTACTGGCAGCATTTTCATCCGCAATGAAAACCTGGACAGTCTCTAAATCAGTATCCGCGGCCAATTTTTGAACTGCCAACTCACACGCCCGGACAGCTATGCCGTTACCCCAGAACTCTGACCTGATGAAGTAGCCAAAATCTAGAACGCCATCTATCTGCTTAACGCCGCAGAACCCGATGAATTCATCAGTCTCTGCCTCTGCGACAACGAACCGGGACGGATGAGCGAGCGCACTTTCGAACCATGACCCAGCCTCATCTTCGGTCAGAGCGCGGCGGGGGCCAAGAAACCTCATTACCTCAGGATCACGAAGCATGGCTACTACAGCCGCTTTGTCTTGATGAAGAAGTTCCCTCAGTTTCACCGCAGTCATAAGTCTGAATTCACTGGATAACGCCAATAATATGCGACGCCCGACTAGGGCGTCCGGTGGACGGTCGATAGGCCGGGACGAACTTAATTGATTGGTTATATTTACTCTTCGTCCATGGCCTTCAGTATCTGATGTGCAAGTTCCCTGGCTTGGTCTCCGCTTAGTGAGACGGGCAAAACTTGATAAGACAGAAGACTCTTCGCAACGACCTTCAAACCCACGCCTTTCTCTCCGTTCTTAAGCACCAGCTCGACGAGATCAATGCGTTGTTTCAGGGGACCCTTTCCCAGAGCATTAACCGCTGCTAGCTTGCCGATATTCCTGCCTCGATAAAGGCTGAACAAGCCCATAACCGCTCCCTAGGAAATATAACGCCAGTGGTAAGGGATGCCGACTGAGTGGAGCGTAGTTGGCGTCCCTTACCACCTTGTTATGCCTCAGTCCGAATAAATTTTTCATAGCACTCGCAGCAGAGCCAAGTGCGACCTTCTATGGTGTAGCCTTCATCTGACTCAGGATCATCTGTTTCGTGCAATGACCACCAACATATTTCGCAATGGTCGTGATTCCAACCATCCTCAACAAGCTCGGTATATTCCGGACGATAGCTTTGGCCGACGTACTCTGACGTTTTACCTTTGGATACGAGAGCGGCTCTGGGCAGCCACTTCCGCTTTACCCATAGCTGCGCCCGAGCCCATTTTATTTGCTCATCAATATCGGAAATTTTCCACTCATCGCCATGTATGGATACGTACTCGTCCATGTTTTCACAAGGCATAACGCTTGCAGCATGCGCGCCTATGGAATGGAGCCGAAGGCGCAATGTAGTAGGCGTCGCCGTGCCTGCACTGGTTATGTGGTTGTTTCACCGAGGTTCACGAGTCGATACCAATTAACGAATCGATGCCTTCATCCCTGATAGTCGCTTTAGCCTCATCCAGTGCTGCAGCATCTGTATCAAACTCGTCATCCCATACGGTGGAGTTATTGAATTCATCCACCACTTCGAGAATCCAGCCACCAGTATCACCGCGGTAGATCTCGACTTTGACCGTTTTCCCCTCAGCTGTCAGTTCTTGGCAAAGAGGGCTTATTTCGACTTCAAAATCATCTTCCATTGACTATCTCCGAGGTGGAATCTTTGTACACATAACGCTGAGCTTAGCGGCGCCCTTGTAATGGAGGCGAAGCCGCAATGTAAAGGGCGTCCGGCGGCCATCGGCCGCGTACTACAGCGACTTGTTAATTGGATACCTCAATGTACCACTTGGGCTTGATGCGCCCGAAATCCCGGCGAACGTTTGATTTCAGTATCTTTTTGGAGTCGAGCACCTTTGCCTCGCCATTTTCTCGGACAAACAAAACCCAGTGCCAAAATGGCTTGCCCTGCTCTATTCGCCATTTAATGGCGAGAAGGGCTTTGTCTGGCAACTGGTCCCAAGACTCGAATGGTGTTTCTTTGGGAGAGACGGAGATACCGAAATCTCGCAAAAGCGTTCGGACGTACTCCGTGTCGGACCAAAGTGATGTGTCTGATGCGTGAATACCAAGAACGCTGGCTCTATTTTTGGCCTCAGCATAGCTGAGACCCGCCAGTGCAGCAGATGCCGCAATGCCACAACCAGTCACTTCTTCTTGAACGACAACTTCCATATCTTTACCAATTAACGCCAGCAATAAACGGCGCCCTGACAAGGGCGTCCGGTGGAGGCCCATCGGGCTGGAACGAATTTGATTGCCTTGTTACGTTCTAAGTCTGGCACGGAGGTCCTCGGCTGTGTAGGTGAGAGACTCTTGGCCGTAGCGGGGCGAAGCCAAAACATCGACGATTTGTAGACTCGACGAACCCAACCAGGCAGCACCCAGGAAATTGCTCATCGGCACGAACACCGGGAAGAGCCCTTTTTGGCTCAAATTCTCGGCGAACACTTCTGCTTTTTCTGCTGATGACCAGACAGGAAGACCCCTGCCACCCTCCGCTTGTAGGGCATAAAGCGATTGGCCTGCCATTAGCACCCAAACACCGTCTTGCTCCTGAACAGAGGTGATAAATTCGCGATCACCGATGACTTCTACATTCATTCAAATACTCGATGCTTTGTCGACGACGAAACGTAACGCTTGGCTTTGCGGCGCACCGGAGCGCTAGCGGAGGTGCGTCCGACAACAGCCTCTTGTTATAGCTTATCTCAACTTTCGCTTCAGGCTTTTGAGTTCCGACTGAGCCTTCTGAAGCCAAGCCGGAACTGCCCTGTCAGAATTCTCGTACACGTAGCTCATGTAGTTGACTGCGTGTTCGGTCGGTGTAAAAGAATTCGTTTTAAAAAGCTTTATTGCAAAAGATACTCTATCGACTTCCTCATTCGAGAGATTGAGTTTCTGTTGCATGTGCATGACGATATTGCGTTCTTCGACCAAATCATCAATCTGTTCTCGCAATGTGCTTGATGATTTGAGAGGGGCGACATCGAAGATTTGCGGGACTAGCTGAAACAATTTAACGCGAACAGGAATTTTCAGATCTTGTGGCACTTGATCTGAGAGGACCTCTCGGCTTGGCTTATCGGGCCGCTCGATAATAAGGCTAGATGGCTGGCCATTTTTCTGACCGAAAATAGCTATCGATTTGTTAGCCCAAGACTCCAGTGCGCTGACGGCAAAAGTAATAGCAGTCATTGAGTTTTGACATGCCTGAAAGAACTTCGCGTGATTGTTTTCGCTAATCTCGACTTCCACTATCTGATCGTCTTTGTTTTTCGAAGTTTCGACCAACTTTTTAATTGCCTGTGCCTTGCCCGCTGCTTCGAGCGAGTTAAACAACATTAAAGCTTCAAATTCTGGTGGCGGCACCCGCATCGCGAATCCATTAAACCTACCTTGCTTTGAGACACAGATAACTTTCGCACCCGCCTGCGCGATTCTGCCAAAAACGTCAGCGTCTTCTTTTAGCCTGATGTTGTTGTCTTCAAGAAGGTGCTTCATGGGTACCTATAACGCTGAGGTAACCGGCGCCGGAGCGCAGCGGAGGGAACCAAAAGCGGTACGCTTTTGGCGTCCGGTTGACCGCCTGGTTAGTGGCCGGTCACCACCAAGGTCTCCCTTGGCACCTAACGCTGAATGCCCTCTCCCGAACAGCTTGCACCACCTCAACGGATGGCGAAAGGAACCAGAGCGCAAACCGCACCAACCCTCTTACCATTTGAACTGGACAGCCCCGCGACTGGGGCTCGCCGTGAATAACTATGCTGCGGGTGATGTTGGTAACCAACCCCGACAGCAACTTTTCCGGCCTTGGCCATCACCTGCCTAAGCGGCTTCGCAGCCAAACCCGGTGCCAAGGCCTTTGCACTGAGCCCGCCAAAAATGGAGACGGCCTGGGCCAA
>NZ_RBJB01000003.1:0-902630 GCF_003634635.1 Marinobacter nauticus
GCGGTGAACTGCAATCCGCTTGCCTGGGGCATGACTTCGATCCCTGAAGATTATGTTGAACTGACTCATCCTGAGCAGTCCCGATTATAACCACCGACTTGCAGAATACAAACCAACCATGCCTCATTCCTGAGGCATTGGCCTTAACGCTCAGCGTCTCTGCTGGTTGGACAACCACACACTCTGATACGGCTTCAGGGTGATTGACCCAGCCAGATCATCCACCTCCATTCCGGAGATCAAGTCTACCCAACGATCCGTTCCAATCAGATTAATATCACTGAGCGCCACCTGCTGCACCTCGGGACTGATGTTATGGATACAGAACACCGACTGCTCCCGGCGCATGCTCTGGCGCCAGAACCCGAACAACTGCAACCCCAGGTGTAAGGTGAACTGCGTGGCGTTCGGATGGAAAGCAGGTTGAGCACGGCGTATGGCAATCAAGCGCTTCAGCTCCCGGAATGCCTTGCTGTGGTGGGTCAGTGGATCTGCGAGGGTTTCCTCCAGTTGCGACAACTGCCATTGACTGCGGTTAATGGAGCGCAGGCGCCCGGTATGCTCCACCCGCGCCTGATCGTTCTCCGTGGCCAGCAAGCTGTGAATATAAAAGGCGGGAATGCCCTCGAGGGCCAGCATAATGGTATGCGCACACAGGAATCGCGCGAGCTGCCAGTGGTCAGCACCGCCTTCTGCGGTTCCTTTGAGGGCATCCCAGAGCGCAATGTTCATCTCATAGGGCTGATCCCGCCCGTCGGCCGTCCGGCGGTAGGACACCTTACCCCCAAACGACTCCATGGTGTTGATCAGGCGTTGCTTTTCATCTTCGGTCAGCAGGCCATCTGTGGGCCGCAGACCAACGCCGTCGTGGGAAGCGATAAAGTTCAGATAGGTGGTGCCCAGCTGCGCCGGGGGCATACTCATCAGCCAGGTTTTCAGATGTCGGCAATTGCCGGTCACCAGCGTGTTGATCAGCAGAGGCGGCAACGAAAAGTTATAGATGGCATGGGCTTCGTTGGCATTGCCAAAATAAGTCAGGTTCTCTCGATTGGGTACATTGGTTTCGGTGATCACTACCGCGTCCGGCGTGTGATGTTCAATCAGCAAGCGCAGGATCTTGATCAGCTCGTGGGTTTGCTGCAGATGAATACACGGCGTGCCCGGCTCTTTCCAGAGAAAGGCCACGGCATCCATACGGAAAATCATCACACCTCGTTCCAGGTATTGGCGGATGATACCCGCAAACTCCAACAGTACCTGCGGGTTGGCAAAGTTCAGGTCTACCTGATCTTCACTGAAGGTGCACCACACATAGCGCTCGCCGTCGTCGGTCTGCACCGGATTGAGCAGGGGCGACGTACGTGGCCTCACTACCTGGCTGAGGTCGTCTTTCGGGTTGCCTTCAAAGAAATAGTCCTTACCCGGGTCGATGCGCTTCTTATAGTTTTCGAACCACCGGCTGCGGGCCGACATGTGGTTGATCACAAGATCGGACATCAACTTGTAGTCCCGGGCAATGGCCTCAATCTCCGGCCAGCCACCGTGACTCTCATTCACCGCCAGGTAATCCATCACCGAAAAGCCATCATCAGAGCTGAAGGGAAAAAACGGCAGTATGTGCACCGCGGAAATGGAGTCCTTAAGGCTGTCATCCAGGAAGCGCTTGAGCGTCACCAGCGGCTTCTCGTCCGGTTGCTGAAGCGTGTCCGCGTAGGTAATCAGCAACACATCGGTTTCGTCCCAATGGTTCTGGTGGGCCGGTGGGGCGTCGGCATTGGGCGCCAGCCCCATGGTGGCCAGTAACTGCTCCGCCAGAAAGTCGCAATCTACCGAGGGATAGACGACCTCGAGCATACCTTGCAGCTTGCTCTTCAGTGGCTGAGTCATGGCCGATATTCCTGATTGTCCAGCTCAACAGCCTCCAGCAGTTGCTCACGAATGTCCGGAATGGCGCTGGTCACCCGGTTC
This sequence comes from Marinobacter nauticus, assembly GCF_003634635.1. GTDB lineage: Bacteria > Pseudomonadota > Gammaproteobacteria > Pseudomonadales > Oleiphilaceae > Marinobacter > Marinobacter nauticus. Next base: position 1,969 of record NZ_RBJB01000003.1, read on the forward strand.
CAGCTGGGGATAAAGGGGGTGTCCATGGGGTTGTCCAGGAAGTAGGCGCCGGCGCGCATCACATTCTGGGCAAACAATTCCACCGCCTTTTCTTCCTTGTGCCGATCAAAGCCGAGCCCGTTGATCACGGCGTCGTTCTGATAGGTTTCCACAAAATCCAGAGCAATACGGAAATAGGTCGCCTTGATGGTGCGGAACTTCTCATTGGAGAACACCTCGCCATTGGTGGCCAGCTTTCGGAACAGGGCCTTGGCGATGTCTACACTCATTTTGGACAGCCCTCGGCTGGCGTCCTCCGGCGAGAGATCCTGATGCTTGTGATCGTAGACATCAGCAATATCCACCTGGCACAGGCGATTAGTGGCGTAGTTTCGTTTCATCTCCGAGAGCACACCAATCTCCAGCCCCCAGTCACTGGGAATGCGCAGGTCATTGATGACATCCGTGCGGAACGAGAATTCTCCGGCCAGGGGATAACGGTAGCTGTCGAGGTAGTCGAGAAAATCGTTCGGGCCGCAGACTTTTTTCAGGGCACGGATCAGCGGGGTGACCAGCAGACGACTGACCCGGCCATTCATCTTGCTGTCGGCAACACGGGCGTAATAGCCCTTACAGAACATGTAGTTGAATCCAGGGTTGGCCACCGGGTAAATCAACCGTGCCAACAGGTCCCGCGAGTAGGTCAGGATATCGCAATCATGCAACGCCACCGATTTGCTCACCCCGGAGGCCAGCACATAACCGAAGCAATACCAGACATTCCGCCCCTTACCCATTTCAGTTGGGGCGAGGCCCTGCTCGCGAAGTTTGAGGTCGATGGCCCGCAAACGCGGCCCATCGTTCCACAGTACCTTGAACGGCTGAGGCAGCTCGGAGAAGTACTCCAATGCGTGCCGGTATTGTGCTTCATCGGCACGATCGAGCCCGATCACGATTTCTTCCAGGTAAGGCACCTTTGCCAGCTCCTGGACAATGTGTTTCAGGGCGGGGCCTTCCAGCTCTGAATACAGCGACGGCAACACCAGTGACATGGGCCGCGCTTTACGGAACTGAAGCAGATCGGCCTCGATGTCTTCTACCGGTCGTCGCACAAGATTGTGCAGGGTCGTTACTATGCCATTCTGGTAAAAGTCGCCCATGGCGCCTCTCCTATGCTTTTGGCCACGCCTGGCGGCCTAGTAGCCGTACTCGAAAAGAAGATTGAGTACGCATTCGTTCCAACCCTCCGGGCCGGGCTTCAGGGAGCGCATGGGGTGCTTCTGCGATGGCAACTGGACCTGATCGCTGTTTACCCCGCGAATCACCACCGGGATATCCGCAGCCTCCAGCATGCGCTGGTCGTTCGGGCTGTCGCCCAATGCGATGGTGACTATCGGCTCGCCCTGATAGTGCTCCCGGTATTGCTCCAGCAAAAAGCGGGCCCCCTCGGCTTTGTCGAACCGCCCCATGGCGTGCCAGAAGCGCCCACCCTGCACCAGACGGAGCCCCTCACGCTCCAGCGCCGCACTGAATTGGTCCAGCTCCGGGTCACTGCCTTGCCAGATCAGCGGCTCCGTACCCAGGCGCTGCCGGGCCCGAGAGGCCTCCACCTCATCCAGGCCCGCAACCTCCGCCAGTTCCGCATCCGCCATATCCGAAAAGCCCCGAAACTGTGCACCCGCCCTCCTCTGCACCATAAGCGTGCGAAGGACCTGCTGATGATCTGCTCCAAAATTCATCACCTGTTCTTCGGTGCGGTCCAGACAGCCCGCCGGGATAACCGCCGCCGCGCCGTTCTCGACGATAAAGGGGGCCCGTATGCCCATCGCGTTTTGCAGATGGCGCATCTCGGCGGCGGTTTTACTGGAGTTAAAAATCAAGGGGATACCGTTAGTGGCCAACTTTGCCATGGCCGGCGATGCGGCCCGCCAGCTGTAGCTGTGATGGTCCAGCAAGGTGCCGTCCAGGTCGGTGAAAACTATCAGGTGTGGTTGCATTTGGTTCACCTGCTCTGCAATCTGTTGTTAGGCTTCAACCCTATACATACGCAGTATTCATACCAAAGCCAGGTCGTTTTATGAGCAACAACAGCTTTCAGGTGGAACATCGCTACCTGGAATTACCGGACAGCTTCTACAGCCGGGTACAGCCATCCCCCCTTTCTGAACCGCGCATGGTTTGCTTTAACCAGGCCCTGGCCAGCGATATGGGATTTCTGGTGCGGGATGAAAATGACTGGGCGGCCATTGGTGCCGGCGCCGAACTCCTGGAGGGGATGGACCCGGTCGCCATGAAGTACACCGGGCATCAGTTCGGCATGTACAACCCGGAACTGGGCGATGGCCGCGGCCTCTTACTTTGGGAAACCGTGGGACCGGACGGTACACGTTGGGACTGGCACCTGAAAGGGGCAGGCACCACGCCCTACTCCCGCTTCGGCGATGGCCGGGCAGTACTCCGGTCAACCATTCGTGAGTATCTGTGCAGTGAGGCCATGCATGGCCTGCGAATTCCCACCACCCGGGCGTTGTTCATGATCAGCGCCAAAAACCCGGTGCGCCGGGAGTCCATCGAAACCGCCGCCGCTTTGATGCGGGCAGCGAAAAGCCACATCCGGTTTGGCCACTTCGAGTTTGCAGCCCACCATGAAGGGCCGGACGCCCTGAAAACCTTGCTAGAGCATGTAATTGCCCTGCACTTCCCTCACCTGATCAGCTTGCCGGAGGACCAACGCTACGCCCGCTGGTTTGAGGAAGTGGTGGAACGCACCGCCAGGCTAATCGCGAAATGGCAGGCCGTTGGTTTCTGCCATGGGGTGATGAACAGCGACAATATGTCGATTATCGGTGACACTTTTGACTATGGCCCCTTCGCGTTCCTGGACGATTTCGACGCCGGCTTCGTTTGCAATCACTCCGATCACGAAGGCCGCTATGCCTACAACCGCCAGCCCCAGGTAGGCTTTATCAACTGTCAGTACCTGGCCAATGCGTTGTTGCCGATCATGGAAGAGGATACCGTTCGCCGGGGACTTCGACGCTATGAAACCGCCTACAACGAGCATTTCAAACACCAGATGCTCGCCAAACTGGGGCTGGAGGAAGCGGATGGGGCAGATATGGGCCTGATCATGGACACCTTCAGCATGCTCCACGAACACCGCGTGGACTACACCCGGTTTTTCCGCGGCCTGTCCAACCTGCACGACCATGGTACCGCGCCGGTTCGTGATCTGTTCGCAGACCGCAGCGTGGCTGACGAATGGCTGGAACGTTACGAAGCCAGACTACAGAAGGAAACCCGTGGCCACGATGAACGGGAATACGCCATGCGCCGGGTAAACCCGAAGTACATTCTGCGCAACTACCTGGCCCAGCAAGTCATCCTGGAGGCGCAGAACGGCGACTATGAGCCAATGAAGGAACTGCTCAAGGTGTTGGAAAAGCCCTTTGATGAGCAACCCGAGTATGAGAAATACGCTGCCCTGCCGCCGGATTGGGGGAAACATCTGAACATCAGCTGCTCTTCCTGAACGGCCGCTATTTCACCAGGGCATCTTCCTCATGTTTGACTGGCGCCAGCGCATCCAGCCTGGCGCCGTGTCGCATCATAAACAGCACCAGAAGAATCGCAGGCACGCCCATCAACCCCGCAATCAGGAAGAACTCGGCGTAGCCAAAGTTCGCCACCACAATCCCGGAAAAGCCCCCCAGGAACTTGCCCGGCAGCGTCATCAGCGAGCTGAACAAGGCATACTGGGTGGCGGTGAACGAGGCACTGGTCATGCTGGACAGCCAGGCAATCAGCGCCACGTTGGCAATACCGCCACTGAGGTTATCGGCACTCACCACCAAGGCCAGCGCCGCGATATCCGGTGGTTGCTGGGCTAGCAGCACGAATAGAAGATTGGTTGCCGCCGTCATGACGGCACCTGCCAGCAGTATCCGGCGCACGCCATAGCGCACCACCAGCACCCCACCGACCATGGAGCCAACAATGGTCATGAAAAACCCGAACACCTTGGTGACATCGGCCACCTGGGTTTTACTGAAACCCATAAAATCCAGATAGAACGGATTGGCCATCACCCCCATGGCAATATCCGAAATGCGATACACCGCCACCAGCACCAGAATGGCCACCGCCAGCTCCCGATACCGACGGAAGAAGTCCAGAAACGGACCAGCCACGGCGGCATAGAACCAGCCAGTTAACCTGGCCAGGCGTTCCGGCAGGTGGCTTCGTTTCTCCACCTCTTCCTCAATTCGATGGGCAATGTCCTGCGCAGCCGCAAAATGATTTACTTCCGGCTCTTTCACAATCAGCACCGTCAGCGCACCCACACCCACCAGCGCTGCCATCACCTGGTACGACACTTCCCAGGACCAGAACTCCGCCACATACAGTGCACCGGCGCCAGCCACCAGCAACGCCAGCCGATAACCAAAGATGTATGTGGCCGCTAACGCCGCCTGCAGACGCTCCTGAGCAATCTCAATGCGATAGGCATCAATGGCGACATCCTGCGTGGCGGAGGAAAAAGCCACCAACAATCCGAACAGCGCCAGTGTCTCCGGAGCCGCCAGGGCGTCCGTCTGGGACATCAGGTACAACCCGGTGGCAATGCCCGCCTGAGCCAGCAGAATCCAGCTGCGGCGCTTGCCAAACAAGCGATCCAGCACCGGCAGTTTCAGCCGATCCACCACCGGTGCCCAGAACACCTTGATGGAATAGGTAATGCCAAGCCAGCTGAAAAAACCGATGGTGGCGGTCTCCACCCCAACGTCTGCCAGGCGGGCATTAAGGGTGGAAAACACCAGCAGAAAGGGCAGCCCCGCCGAGAACCCGAGAAACAACATGGCAATCACTTGCCAGCGGGTGTAGGTGTAGGCGGTATCCCGAATCAGGGCTGCAACGTTGGGAGGAAGATAAATAGGAGCCTCTCCGAATCAGTCGCGAAAGTTGTTGAACTGCAGCGGGATGTCCAGTTCTGCCTCACGCAACATGGCAATGGCTTCCTGCAGGTCGTCCCGTTTCTTGCCGGTAACCCGTACCTTGTCGCCCTGAATGCTGGCCTGCACTTTCATCTTCTGCTCTTTGATCAACTTCACGATCTTCTTGGCCATGTCCGTTTCAATACCCTGCTTCAGGGTGAAATGCTGCTTCACCAGCTTGCCCGCTTTGCTTTCACCATCTTCGGACAGGGCGCGGGTGTCGATGTTGCGCTTGGCAAAGGCCATTCGCATCATGTCCACCAACTGCTCCAGCTGGAACTCCTGCTCGGCGCTCAGCGTCAGGCGCTTGTCTTCCAGTTCGATGTCCGCCTCAACATTCTTGAAATCCCAGCGGTTACCCAGTTCACGCTTGGCCTGATCCACCGCGTTGGTGACTTCGTGCATCTCGATTTCTGAAACAATGTCAAAAGAAGGCATAGTCGTTATTCTCCAAAGGCCACGGAGGGGTATACTGTGGCGACAATTTGATTACGGATGTTCGAAACCGCCAAGAATACCAAGAGCTGTGGCGAACCGCATCTGACAATGGACTGGTAAGAAGTAGATAAATAATGCCAAACCTCGATCTTCCCATTCTCGTAGTAGACGACGCCAAATTCAGCAGTATGGTGGTGGGCCGTACGCTGCGAAATGCCGGATACCGCGACATACGCATCGCCAACAACGCACCGGCTGCCCTGAAACTCATGGAACAACGCCCGGTCAGCGTACTGATTGCAGACTGGCTGATGCCGGAAATGGACGGCCTGCAGCTGACCGACCAGGTTCGCCAGCAAGACGAGCAGAACAACCACTACACCTATGTGATTCTGCTCACCGCCCGCGAGAGCGTGGAAGCCTTGTCGGAAGCATTCGACCGGGGTGTGGATGACTTCATCTACAAATCAGACATGACCAAACAGCTCATCCCTCGCATCTTTGCGGCGGACCGCATGGCAGACCGGCAGAACACCCTGCTGCGCGCCAACGCGCTGCTGGTGGAGAACAACCGGGAACTGGAATCCAGCAACATCATTGATCTGGAAACCGGCCTGACCAACAATAAATACGCGCGCCAGCGCTTGCAGAAAACCCTGCGCCACGCCGAATCCCGGGGCGGGTCAACCGCCTACGTCATGTGCGGCATCCGTAACTGGCAAGAGCTGAAGCGCAAACATCCGCCCAGCGTGATGAGCGAACTGTCGATCGGCATCGCCCGGCGCCTGAGCACATTGATTCGCCCGATTGATGCCCTGTGTCGGGTGGGTGATAACCAGTTTGCGATTGTCTCCTACTTTCCCAACAGTGATCACTGCACCACCACCGCGTTCCGGCGCATTTTTGACGGCATCAACCACAAAGCCCTGAAAACCACCGCCGGCTTCATCTCTGTGGAGGCCGGTATGGCCCTGTGCAAAGCCGATGCCCAGGACGGCACGCCAACAGTGCAGGATTTGGAGCGCGCAGCCGTGCAAGGATTGGTAGATGCCTATGAAACCCGTCGTTTCACCGAAACCACCCCGGAGATACGGGAAGGTGTGTAGCGATCACAAACAGTAACACTGGGACACACTTCACAAACAGACAGGAAAGGCGATCAGGCTTATTCTGACATTGTGGAATCAAGCAGTATCCACCCATGGCGGAGGAGCCGAGTAGTACCTCCGCCGCCATATGGGTACCGCAGGTGGATTCCTCAGGATCAACGAATTTTTCAGGCACTTTCGTTCTTTCCGAATTTCTTAAGCCAGCTTTTATAAGCTGGCTTTTTTATTGCCTGCGAAAATCCCCCGGCGTCTTACCCGTCGCTGCCTTGAACTTTCGATGAAACGACGTGGTTTCGCTGTAGCCCAGGCGCAAGGCAATATCCGGAATACTCATGTCGGTATTCTGCAAATAGTCCTCCGCCATCTGCTGGCGCACCTCATCCAGCAACTTCTGATACGACACCCCTTCCTGGCTCAGCTTTCGCTGTAAGGTACGGCTGGTCATCCCCAGATCCTCGGCGACCATATCCTGACGGGTAATGCCCTCGGCGAGCTGTTTCTGGATGCTTTGCTTTACCTTGCTGGTCAGATCCGTGTCGGTGTCGAGCAACGCCAACTGAGACAATGCATGGGCTTCCAGGGTTTTTCGCAATAGCGGGTCTGGCTGACGCAGGCGGGTTGCGAGCAGTGCCTGAGCAAAGGTGACACTGTCCTCCTCTGCATCAAACTGTACAGGGCATTGCCAGCGCAAAGCATAGGCCTTCTCATGCTCCGGGCCGGGAGAAGGCCGCCTCAGGCGAACTTCCAGCGGCGTGGCGTCCGTGCTGTCTGCCAGCCATCGCGCATAGTTGATCCAGGAGGCAAAGACATTGTCCACCACCTGGGGCCACACCACAGAATCGGTAAAATTGCAGGTCCAGATCAGTGTCGCGCAATCGCCCTTCATCTTGAGGCGGGTGGTACCCATATCCCCCACCAGCTTCTCATAGGGCGCAATACGTGTAACCGCTTCCCCCAACGTGGCGCAGCTCATGGTGATGTAACCCAGTACACTGTAGGAACCGGGTTGCACATAGTCGCCGGTCTCCAATCCCAATACCGGGTTACCGGTATGTTCGGCCAGCAAGTGAATAAATGCCTGGAGCTGTTCGCCGTCGATTCGGCCCTCATCGGAATCCAGGATCTCGGGCTTCAAACCCGCCTTTTCAAACAGCGGATCAACCGCGATACCTTTGGCATCGGCGTAGCGAACATACTGCCGCAAAGCGGCGACGGAAGCTGTGCCCAACGCATTCATGGTGATGACTTTCGTTGTTGGAATTGTTTGAAAAGTATAAACAAAAACGCCCGGTTATGAACCGGGCGTTTTCAGGGCATCAACAAACCATCAAAGCTTGCGGCCTTTGCCAGCGGCAATCCGCAGGCGCAGCGCGTTCAGCTTGATAAAGCCTTCCGCATCTTTCTGATCGTAAGCACCCTGGTCTTCTTCAAAGGTGGCGATCTTCTCATCGAACAGAGAATCGTCAGACTTGCGGCCGACCACGTCTACATTGCCCTTGTACAGCTTCAGGCGAACGGTGCCGTTCACGTAATTCTGGGTCTGGTCGATCAGCGCCTGAAGAGCCTCACGCTCCGGAGACCACCAGTAACCGTTGTAGATCACCTCGGCATAGCGCGGCATCAGGCTGTCCTTCAGGTGTGCCACTTCACGGTCCAGAGTAATGGACTCGATGGCGCGGTGGGCGCGCAGCATGATGGTACCACCCGGAGTTTCGTAACAGCCGCGGGACTTCATGCCCACGTAGCGGTTCTCGACGATGTCCAGGCGGCCAATACCATTTTCACCGGCCAGCTTGTTCAGGGTTTCCAGCACCACGTGGGGCTTCATTTCCTGACCATCAACGGCAACGATGTCGCCTTTCCTGTAGGTGAGCTCCACGTAAGTGGGCTTGTCCGGCGCGGCTTCCGGAGATACGCTCCAACGCCACATGTCTTCCTCGGCTTCCGCCCAGGGGTCTTCCAGGTTGATGCCTTCGTAGGAGATGTGCAGCAGGTTGGCGTCCATGGAATACGGGCTCTTGCCCTTCTTCATTTCCACGGGGATGTTGCGCTCTTCACAATACTTGAGCAGCTTTTCGCGGGAGTTCAGATCCCACTCACGCCAGGGAGCGATCACCTTCACGCCCGGCTTCAGGGCATAGGCGCCAAGCTCAAAACGAACCTGGTCGTTACCTTTACCGGTAGCACCGTGAGAGATGGCGTCTGCACCCGTCTCGTTGGCAATGTCGATCAGGCGCTTGGCAATCAGCGGGCGGGCGATAGAGGTACCCAGCAGGTACTCGCCTTCGTAGATGGTATTGGCGCGGAACATCGGGAACACGTAATCGCGCACAAACTCCTCGCGCAGGTCCTCGATGTAGATTTCCTTAACGCCCAGCGCTTCGGCTTTCGCACGCGCCGGCTCCACTTCCTCGCCCTGGCCAATGTCGGCGGTAAAGGTTACCACCTCACAGTTATAGGTATCCTGCAACCACCGAACGATGACGGAAGTATCCAGGCCACCGGAATAGGCCAGCACCACCTTTTTAATATCAGACATGCCCTTGCTCCAGACTGAACAGAATGGATGTGTTGAAAAGAAGGGCAACATTGTACGGGATGGCGGGGGGAATGGCTATAAAGCCCCTACCCTGCCAAAGGATAGGGGCGCCATGGACGACAAAAGTACTGGTTTAGCCAGCGGCCTGGGAGTGCTGGGTTACCACTTCTTCGCGAATGCCATCCCAACCTTCTTTGATTGAACGCAAGAGCTCAGCGACCTCATCCAGTTTGGCGGGATCGTTTTTCACATTCGCCTCGAATAGAGTCCGCTCCATATAGTCGTATAGACCTTCCAGACGCTCTGCAAGATCGCCACCCTTCTCGAAATCAAGGAAGCTGCGCAAGCCGCCGATGATTTCAATGGCTTTGCTGATGAGCCGGCCTTTACCCTCAATGTCATTGGCCTGCATCCGGGCCTTGGCCATATTGATCCTTTCCAGGGCACCGCTGTATAGCAGTTGGATCAGCTTGTGAGGGTCAGCGTCAGTGATGCTGGTTTGAGCGTTTACCCGCTGATATGCCTGTAAACCGTTCATAATAAACCTCTTCGTTACCGGGACTTGCCCCGCTTATCGATTACTGTTGTTCTGCGGAGCCAGTGCCGCAAGCTGCTGTGTCAGGTAATCGCCTGTACTGTTGAGCTGGGAAATCAGGGAATCCGCCGCCGTGAACTGGCTGACCAGCCGCTCACGGTAGGAGGCAATCCTGTCTTCCAGCCGGATCCGTTCCTCCTGAATCCGCTCAAGATCACGGCTCAGGCTATCCGTTTTTGCGTCGAGAATGCCGTCGGCACCCACAATGTCGGTGACAAGATTAACGGCCTGTTCACCAATACCTTCGATGAAATTTACCCGCCCGAGATCGCCGTCCTTATAGCCGGCAACCTGAAGCTGCATGCCTTTGGCACCGCCCGCGCCAGTGACGGTCAGTACCCGGCCATCACCGGTCGCCTCCTGGCCATTGACCGTACCGGCAACGTCTTTGCCTAAGGTTCCGGTTTTGGCGGAAAGCCCGAGCGCCGCACCATTTTCCACGGACAGGATGCTGACATTTGAACTACTGCCGAATGCTCCAGAGGTAAACTGGAGTACGCCATTGCTGTCGAGCCCGACCCGCACAGACTGGCCGGCTGCATTCAAGGCCGAGTTGCTGTCGATCTGGCTCTGGATTTCGGCCACCAGGTCGGCCGCACTTGCGTAGGTTTGCTGGCTGAGCTGAATAGTAAAGTTGGTGGAACCGTCAACGGTGAACTCGATCTCGTCATTGGTACCATCAATCACCACGCCGTCGGCCAATGCCGAATCACCCAGCACGCCACCCTGAGTGGCAGCCTGGGTGATATTGATGGCGTAGTTTCCACGGGTTGTCCCGCTGCCAGAGCCAAGGAACTCAACGTCTGCGCTCGAGGTACGGCCCTGCTCGGCGAACAGCGCAGTCACGTCGTCCGGGTTCTTTTTCAGCTGCTCTTCAAACTTGGCACGATCAAAGCTCAAACCGCCGGTTTCATAGTCTGTGGTAATGCCGACATCAGCCAGGGTCCGAATACTGGCATTCTCAAGCCCTGGCACCACGCGGCCCAGAACATTGCGCAACTGCGCCTGGATTGAGCGGATGGTGGTATCACCCGAAAGAATACCGCCTTGCCCCGTCTCGGCATTAAAGCCGGACAACCCTTTGATGGTTGTCTGGAGGGCATTGAACTTTTCAACAAACGCTCCGACACGATCTGCTACCGCACCGAAATCCTGCTCGACTTTGATGGTGGAGGTCACACCTTCTGCTTTTGCCTCAAAACTCAGGCCATCAATAACATCCGTGAAGGAGTTGGTCGAACGGGTAATCTCAATACCGTTGATCTCGACCCTCGCGTCTTTGGCAGCGATGGTCTCCTGCATGTTCTGGGTGGTGTCGTTAAACACAAACTGGGACAGACCGGCAGCGTCGTCATTGTTACCATCATCATCGGTAACCGAAACGGAAATGGCATTTGCCTCGCCGGTTTCTTCGGACGACAGCACCAGCCGGAAGCCGCTACCCGTGTCGATAACGCCAGCCGATACGCCAATGCCCGCTTCGTTGATTTCGTCCGCCAGCCCCTGCAAGGTGTTGTTAGAACCATCGATGGTGAGCGTCGCCGATTTATCACCGGAAGAAATGGTGAACGATCCGGTACCGACCGACGTAGAGTCACGATCAGCAAACGTGGAAGACGCCAGGGACTGCGACTGCGCAAGGCTCAACACATTGACGTTGTAGGTGCCACGGCTGGCCTTGGTGCTGTCTACCGTAACCGATACATCCTCATTTGAAGACGTTGCCGAAAAGGCTTTCAGATTGTCGGGCGCGCTCAGCTGACGCATCGGCAGCCGAAGCTCCGTGATAGCGCTCTTCAAGGTGCCATAGGCAGAAATGAGCAACTCTGCCTTCTGGGTTCGGGTGTCGAGCCGATTCTCTTTAGGCGCACGCTCAGCTTCAACGAGCTGATCAACCAGATCAGAGTTCAGAACTCCCGAGCCGATACCTAATGCTGAAATATTTGCCATAACCATGCCTCCTCAAGGGGGCGCTTCGCTTACTTAGTCCTTTATCGGCTGCCAGCGGCAAAACTTTGCCTATATTTCGGCTAACCACTACACCAATTTGTAACACCCTGTAACGGACAGTCTAGCACCGTATAAAGCAGAACACCGCCGGACCCTGTCAGGGTGCGGCGGTGCTGAAATACCGTTGTCTGCCATCCGCGTAAAAGCGGCAAGCTTTCACACTTTGATGTTAAACAACGTCAGCGGTTCATCCTGCTGCAATTTTTCTGCCAACCTCATTGCCACTTCGTCCGGGATCTGACGGATGACTTCCTGGGTGCTCTGATCAACCACTTTAACAATGGTCTGCCCCATCTCGTTATCCACCTCAAACTGAAGATCCCGCTGCACATTCTGCACGAAATCATTCAATTGGCTCACCGCATCATTCAATTCATCCCGCTGCGCTTCCGAACGAGCCTGAAGCTTCTCGGCTCTGGATGTCTCAGTCGCGGCCTGCGGGCTCTGAATGGCTGAGCCACTCGAACCTGAAGCAGCAAGGTCAGGGGCTTTTCCGCCCTCGGCCTGAGATGACGACAGTGCCTTCCCCGGAGCCTGGGCGTTGGAACGCACCAGCTTGAGATCCGGGTTATTCAGGTTAACGTCATTCATAGCTTTACCTCGCTATTCCTCTAACGGCGTAAAGCCGGAACCCGAAGGTTCCGGCCGTTACCGCCAAGCCCTTACTGCAGCAGAGACAGAACCTGCTGAGGACGGGCGTTCGCCTGAGCCAGGACGGAGATACCGGCCTGCTGCAGCACCTGGGCCTTGGACAGCTTGGCTGTCTCAGCCGCGAAGTCCGCGTCCAGAATCCGGCTCTGAGCGGCGCTCAGGTTGGTGCTGGTGGACTCCAGGTTGGAGATGGTGCTTTCGAAGCGGCTCTGGATCGCACCAAACTTCGCACGCTGGGAGTTAATGGTGTTCAGCGCCGCGTCTACGGTCTTCAGGGCCTGGGTCGCGCTCTCGAAAGAGGAGATGTCCAGATCAGACACCTTGCGCAACTCAGAACCAGTGTCCGCGAAGGCATTAGAGCTTGTGACATCAACCGCGAAGGAGCGATCAGAATCCAGCTGCAGATAGCCACTGGTTGCCACATCTTCAGCGGTGGTGTCCGCAGTCAGGGTTGCCGCACCACCTGCATCCTGGAGCGCACCCTCGTCATCGCGGAACTGCTTGGTAATAGTCACGTTACCGGCGTTCTGTACCCCAGTGTCGCCAACCACGATATCCGCACCCGTTTCGTTGGTCAGGACGATGGAGGCACCATCCTCGGCAACTTCTGCGGTGATACCGGTCTTGGAAGACTGGTCATTGATCGCCGCTACCGCAGCAGACAGTGAATCCTGGCCACTGGTTGCGTCAATGGTGAAGGACACAGACTGAGCTTCGCTGTTGTCCGCAGTCAGATTCAGGGTATAGCTACCAGAAGCTGCAAAGGCCAGATCCACTTCGGTACGGGCCGTGGCGGTTACGCCAGTGTCTGCAGTCTTGGAGTTAATATCGGCCGCGATATCCTTGGATGTCGCGTTGGCCGCAACGCTGATGGTTTCTGAACCCAGGTAGCCGTTGATGGCCACAGAGCCGGAAGACACACCATTCACCGCGCCACCACCAGAAGCGGCTGTGCCAGCTGCTGCACCGCTCGCGATCACCTGGTTGTTACCGTACTTGTCGGTACGCAGGTTGGAGGTAGAGGCAGAAATAGTTTCGTTGGCGTTGGCACCAACCTGGAACTGGGCGGAGCCGAAAGTACCGTCGAAGAGCTTCTGGCCGTTGAAGTTGGTAGTTGTTGCAATACGATCCAACTCAGAAACCAACTGGTTTACTTCGTCCTGCAGAGCCTGACGATCAGAGGAAGAGTTGGAAGCGTTAGCAGACTGAACCGCCAGCTCACGAACACGCTGCAGGATGTTACCTGCCTCGCCCAAGGCACCTTCTGCGGTCTGCGCCAGAGAGATACCGTCGTTGGCGTTACGGGTTGCCTGGTTCAGACCACGGATCTGAGCTTCGAAGCGGTTGGAAATCGCCAGACCGGCCGCGTCGTCTTTGGCAGAGTTAATGCGCAGACCTGAGGACAAACGCTCCAGAGCCTGATTGGACTGGTTCTGGGATTTGTTCAGCTGGTTCTGAGCGGACAATGAAGCAACGTTAGTGTTAATACCGAGAGCCATAATGCTTCTCCTTCGACTGATGTCGTTTTCTCTTGAAACGGTCTGGCGCCCGATTCAAGTTTGGAGCGCCGCCCTGTTATTCCACTTAACGGCACGCTCAGACTCTCCTTTAGAAAAAATTTCGCTTCTTTTGTAAAAAAATGTAAGACATCAGAATTTAGTCCAGGCATTCAGCCAGAGCGTCAGATTGTCGCCTGACAGCATCCACTTTTCACGCACACTCTGCTTGAGCTTGTCACCCGCCCGGGCGGTCGCTTTCATATCCGAAAGATGCATTCGAATAGCATCGACCCAATCCTTGAAGCGGTTCTTTACGAGCGTGACCGGCAATCCGTGTGCCCGATACGGTTCGACATCGCTGCACACCACAGGATAACCACAGGCCCCGTACTCCAGCAGTCTCAGGTTACTCTTGCAACGATTGAACAGGTTGTCTTCCAGCGGCGCTATAGCCAGGTCCAGATTCAAACTGGCCAGCTTTCGCGGATACCGCGAAATCTCGATCCCCTCATGAACCTCTGCGACAAATGGACGAAGCTTGTCCGGGCACATGCCAAAGAACACCCACTCGACCTCATCAGCCAGTTCCTGCACAACCGCTTCAACCAGTTCGAGGTCACCGGTATGCCCCATACCGCCTGCCCAGCCCACCCTGGGCTTTTCGGACTGGCGCCTCAGGCTTTCCAGGTCTCCCCACCACGCCACTGGCAAACGGTTTTCAACCACCTGGATATCCGGGTGCAATCCGGAAAATGCCTCTGCCAGCGGGTAAGTTGAAACAACAAACCGATCCACATGCTTCAAGGAACGACGCAAGGACTTCAATATATCCTTTGGCATGTTTTCCCGGTACGCACTTTTGATCGGCAAATTCGGTAAATAGTCGTCGAGTTCGAAGACTGTCGGCTTCTTCAGTATCCGACGGGCTGATTGCATGTGCTCCACAGCCTGATCGGTGATCTGTCGCTGATACACCAGGACATCGGGATCCAACCGGGCCATTTCAGCAATGTTAAGCCAGTCAAAGTCCGCCATGCCGCCCGCGACGGCTTCTTCTTTCATGGCCCGTAACGGCTGCATGATCCGGTAGTGACCACAGCCCCAGGGATCCGCAGGGTGAGCAAGAATGGTGGAGAGTCCAAGGGCCTTCTGGGGCTGCCAGTTCAGCTCCACACGATGATCCACCTCAAATCCATTCGCTCTCAACGACAGGTTTCTGTTGAAAGCAGGGTCGTTGCCCATGTAGGGCAACCAGCGTTGAAACATCGCTTCCTGCTCTTTCTGGAAGCGACGAACCTTGTTCTCGTCGGCTGTTTTATCGACCGAGGTCTGACTGGCATTGGCAACATGCATCACCAGCGCATGGGGGGTCCAAACGCTCAGATAACCCGCCTGAGCCACCTTCAGACAGAAATCGATATCGTTGTAGGAGACGGCAAAGGCCTCCTCGTCCAATCCACCGACCTGCTCGTAAACTGATTTTCTGACCAGCATGCAGGCGCCAGTCACAGCCGAGTAATTCTGGTCGACCATGAGTCGGTTCATATAACCGGGGTCATTGGCCTCTGCATCAATACAAATGTGCTCAGCCGGCCCCCGCATGCCCACGACAACGCCAGCGTGTTGAACCTTGCCGTTGGGGAACAACAACTTGGCGCCAACAATGCCCACTTCCGGTCTTTGAGCATGGTTCATCAAGGCGTCGAGCCAGTCCTCTTTTATGATTCCTGTGTCGTTATTGAGCAGCAGAACGTAGTCTCCCTGGCTTTGCGTTACCGCAAAATTGTTGATTGCCGAGAAATTAAAGGGCTTCGGGTAACGAAGCACGCGAAGGTTGGGCAGTCCCATACTGTTGAGGCCATCAAGCCATGTGCGCGCTTCAGGCGTTTCGCTGTTGTTGTCCACCACCAGAATTTCGTAATTCGGGTAGGCGGTCTTTTCGAGAATAGATTCCACACAGGTTTGCAGCAGATGTAGCTGGTCCTTGGTAGGAATAATAATCGAGACAGGGGGCGCGCCGGCATGGGGATAGCGAACCCGCAGACTGCTTGAGGTCAAGCCCGGCTCAATTCCGGCACCAGCATACCCTCGGCGTTCCAGATGACTTCGGATCACTGGTACGTATGCAGCCAGGTCGAACGTCTGCGTACCCGCGTGCAGCAGAAACAGGGGCTCGTCGGTACGACCGATACAACCGAATCCCCGCTCTTCTATAAGGCGCAGGATGTAACCCAGCTCAAAAGCACTGTCATCGTTTTTGCTGAACCCACCAAGCTCGACCAGCGTTTCCCGGCGAAACAGCCAATGCCTGGACATATCGGCCGGTGAACTGAGCAACATATCGAGGTTCAGGCCTGGTCGGAAATAGCCGCTTTCGGTCTTGCCATTGTTTTCGACCAGTTCGTCACCATAAGCGGCATCCAGCGCTGCACCAGAAGACTCAAGCTCAGCCAACAACAACACCAGGCCCGCCGGGGTCAACTCGGAAGGCGTTCTGGCCACCACCAACCAGTCACTCTTGAGATCAGAGGCAGCCGCTCCGTTAAGCACCGAGATCAGGTCTGAACGGTCGTATTCGGCAAAGGAAACGTCCTGAAACAGCTCCTTCCGGTAGAACGACTCATCCGGGGTGAGCACCAGACACGACAGTGAGGGGCAGTAGTAGCGTGCGATCCTGAATGCCAGTACAGAAATATTAAGGTTGTAATTCTCCGGCTTTTCATCGATCAGAACCAGGCACAGGGATTGTCGTGCCGCGGTTGTCTCCAGACGTTTGGCCAGAGGAATGGACAACTCACGCTGCCCGTACCAGTTATCGAGACTTATCACGCCGCCTGGGCGACCACACTCTTCGGTACGTCGCTCGAGGTCGGAAAAGGACATCAAACCAGCGTCATCAATACCTCCGGCTTTTTGGTAAAAGCCCTTGAAATCGACTTTCTGGAAGTTGCTGTTTTGATCCCAAAGAGGTTTGGCCTGAACCTGCCCTTCCGGTTTGATCTCCCCGCCCAGCATTGCGTCCAACTGGGCCAGGAAGGCTTTGCGGCCATTTTCACCGAGTGTCTGAGCGCTTGCGTGGCGTTGATTCTGACCAGCGTGAATACGGAAACAGGATAAATGCTCCTGCACGTACCCAAGATCACCCACCATCAACAACCGGGCATAAACAGCCAGGTCGTTGACCGATGTGATCAGGCGATTGTTCAGGGCGCTCAAATGGGGATACGCGCCCAGCAGGTCTCTTCGGCGAACCATGATAGTGCTGGGCTCACCAATGAAATTGATTGGAAACACCCGGAAAAACTCGAGCACGTCTTTGCCAAGTAACCGTGCGTCTTCGCGGACCGGCATAAGGTTAAAGAGCCGATCCTGAAGCGCATTGCCGGAGTCATCAATCAGCTTCCGCCGTGAGGTGGCCAGAATAACGCCCGGCTGCTCCAGCGCCGACCTGAGTCTGACCACGCAGTTTTCCGCCAGCACGTCATCGTCGTTGAGGAACTTGATGTAGTGCCCACGGCTGAGGCGAACGCCGTAATCCATTCCGACAAGGCCACCCAACTGTGTTGCGGACTTGATGTAGCGGATGCGAGCGTCATCATAACCAGTGACGACATCAGCCACCGAGTTATCAGCACAGTCATCCATCACCAGGATTTCGAAGTCCTCAACGTCTTTCTGAGCGTAGATGGAATCAATGGCCTCTCGCAGAAACCTGGCCTTGAAAGCCGTGATGATAAAACTTACGGCCAGGGTTTCGTTTTGCTGATCTGTCATTGGTCACTCTTTTCGGGTTTGGTTACAACGTAAAGAACGCTTTCTTTTTTCAGGCCAAGCGACTGGTAAACGGCAGCACCAAAATACCCGACATCCAGCAGTTGCAACCTGAACCCCGCGTTCTGTACCCGGGAGACATAGCCCGCCCGGTTATACAGACGAACATGATCGCCCTGACCAAAGCGCCGCCACCTCTCGGCTTCCCGCTCCTCAGCCGGGTCCTCATCAATCTCGTCAAGGTCACAGATAATCGGCACCATCAACAGCGCACTGCAACCCGGCCTCAGAACGCGAAACAACTCTGACAATGCTTTGGCATCGTCCTGAACATGCTCCAGAACATGACTGCACACGAAAAAGTCCAGGCTGTTCGCATCAAAAGGCAGGTCCATCAGATCCACCCTGTGATCCACTCCCTGCATGGCGAAATCGGCCGTCTGGTAATCGGCGAAGCCAATCTGTTTTAACCAGCGAGAGAAACCCGGTTCCGGCGCGAAATGCATGACACTGGCATCACGGGACAATTCGCCTCGACATAAAAGGGCAGACAGCCAGTACGCATAAAGACGCTCCCGGTCCGACGCACCGCAAGACGCACAGGTATAGGAATCGTGGGCTGTCATTTCGCCCTGACCAAAATATTTGAAGCCATTGTCCTCGGCATGCTTCCGGTAGAACTCCGGAAGCGCACGGAAACCCTGGTTAACGGCATTACACAGGGGGCAATAGGTTTGAGATAGGTGACGCGCAATCACCTGCTCCGGCGGAATCACCGGTGCTTTAGCTCCGCCACGCTCCTTCATGACTTCAACCAGGTTGTCGAGGATCAGGCGAGACGTGTTTGCCTGCAACTCTGACGCTTCTCGGAACCTATTGATGGCTGATTCGAAGTCACCATGTTTGAACTGCGCCACCGCGATGTCATTTGACAACGCATCGTAGCTTCCGATGACCGACTCAACCTGCAAAAGAAGTTCTGCAGCGCGCTTATAGTTGCCAGCTCCGAACTCGCTGTAGGCGCTGGCCTTCAATTGTTCTATTTCAGCGCTCATGTCTTACCTCTAGTAATCTTTGGGGCGGCTATGACCAGCCAAGGGAATTTGCCAGATAATCCAGAACCGTTCCGGCCTGTGCTTCCGAATACCGACCGTTGCAAGTGACAAACACCGGTACCTGTTTGCGAACACCGTAACTGCTACGAACGTTGCGGGCTCTCTCCGCGAGCTCGTCAGAGTTAAACAGTAACACCGCGCCACCGTGCCTTGTTGGTAACTCCAGCAGGACTGGCTCAGGAAAGCCATCGGAAATCCCCTGTTCCGGGCGGGCGCTCGACCAGTCCGGATAATGGACGACAAGCTGTTGCTGGCCCTGACCAACCGATGCACAGTTCAAGCCGCGTTCCTCCCTGAGTGTCCGATACAGGACATCGGTGTCCTGAACAACACTGTCGGTAGTATCCAGAGCATGAACCGAAAGACCACTGAACGCCCCTACGTGTACCAGGCACGGATCTTCATCCCCGGGGTAATAGACCAGGCGTGAATGCTGCCTTGTTCGCAACGCAATCAGGGCCACCAGAAGTCCCAGCTCCAGGCTTCCGACCAACACCGCGTGTCGGGCTCCCATGTGTTCTTCCAGTGTCTGCTCCAGTGCACGGGCAAGAGGCCCATGGTTCGTAAAATAGCGGTTGGCCAGAATATCGGAAACCACTTTACGGGCATTGTATTCAGCCATCACAACTCCCGGGGACATCCGATAGTAGAGACTTGATCATGGCGACGACATGCGTCACATCCGCTTCAGAGACTCTGAAGCCACAGGGTAGATTGAGCAATGCCCGGGCAGCACGTTCGGTTGCGGGAAGGGGCTCCGGGCACAAAACCGGGTACTCATGGCTTTTGATATGGAGCGGCGGTGAATAGTGGGCCCGGGCCAGAACGCCAGCCTGATTCAGATTCCGCACAATGCGGTCTCTCTCTTCCCCGCTCACGCCTGGAACCTCAACAACAATATTTTTGAATGACGTTTGCTGAGCCTCATCAAACGCGACAAGCCGAATACCGCCAACCCCTTTGAGCTCTCTTTGATACGCCCGGTAAATCTTGCGGTTGTGGCGGACGTTTTCTTCTATTTCGTCCAGTCCGGCAAGGGCAAAAGCAGCATGGATATCGGGCATGTCCGAAGCGAGCCAGTGCCCGGGTTTCAGACGTCGGGCGTTACTGCTGTCGCGGGATCTGAAATCACGAAGCCTGCCTGCATAGGCGCTGTCGTTCACACACACGTAGCCCCCCTCCAGTCCATTGATCAGCTTGCTCGCGTGCAACGAGAACACCTCGGGCACATCAAAAGACCCTACGCGTTTTCCCTGCCAGGTTTCGTGAACGGACTCCACGGCATCGATGACCATTGGCACGGCATATTTCGCTGCAATCTCTGTCAGTCGCGAAACATCGCAACAATTCACGATGGGATGAACCGCAAGGATGGCTGCGGTGTTTGACCCAATAGCCCGCTCAACTGACTCGGGAGAGATAGCCAGCGTGGACTCATCAATGTCCACGAAACGGGGAACCTTACCGGCCCAGAACACAACATCGGCCAGCCGGCGGTAGGTAAACGACGGGATAATGACCTCTGGAGCATCAAGGGCACTTAACCGCAAGCTCGCCACCAATGACCAGAAACCCGTGGACATGGCCACGCAGTGTTCAGCCTGATGGTACTCACAGAGACGTTTCTCAAGTAACGACACTAACCAACCCGGACGACTCTCCCCACCGTTTTCAAGCCACTGATCTATATACCTTAGAATGCGCTCTTTCTCAGGCTCGTAAAGGTTGGATGTTGAGAGAAAGCCTGTCGAAGACATCAGACTGGCCTCGTCATAAGCACATCAAATCGGTAGCCGGCGCCGTAGAAATCATTCGGCATCGTCATGATGTCTACGTTAAAACCGCATGCTTCGCCCAGGGCAACGAACTCGTCCGCGCTCCACCAGACCCCAATCGGCGACTTCGGGTCGTCCAACCGGTAATCCGCGACATTGCGCCGCTGGAAGAAATCGGCCGCCTTCGTTTTATCCGGTACATTGCCGATAAAGATTCGCTCACAGGCGCTGTACTGACTCCAGATGGTCTTCAACAGCGTGCTCACTGAGTCAGCGGAAAGATAAGAGATCACGCCGTAGACGAGCACCCGCGTAATTCGGGAAGCCTCAGTAAACTCAAGGGTCGCCTCTACCGCATCCCCACAATAGAAATGCGTTTTGCCCGGTATCGAAAAAAACTCCCGGGCCACACCAACCAGGTACTCCGAAAAATCTACGCCATGGTATTCTGATATCGAATCAAACAGATAGCTGGCCAGCGCGGCGTTTCCACATCCCAGGTCCAGGAGAACCTCGCCTGGCCGAAACTGTAGTGCCCCCGATATCTGATCCACGATCATCCGAATATCCTGCTCACTGACAGGCTTGCCATTCACCGTCCGCTTGATCTGTTGCCAGAACGCGTCGCGATCAAACTGTTTCGGGTATTCCTTGTGCAGATAATCGTCACTCATCACTGACACTCAGGCTGGGTGGAGGGTGAAGTCGTTCAGCAATATGTCTTGCAGCGTCCCCTCATCACACCACATCAAGGCGTCGAGGATGGACAGGTTCGGAACGTAATCGTAGCCATTCTGAACGTACGGGCGAATAGTCGATTCCATAAAGGAGAGACCAATGCCCGCCTCACGGAACTGTGCAGGGTCAAACAGAGCCTGCCCCCCCATTGGGTTAATGTAGTGCTCCGCCCCCATGGCCTTGGCGATCTTGAGCGCCCACTCCCCGGAATGGGCGACCTGATCGATCCCCAGGTCCAGCTCAGAATACACCAGGATCTTTGTATTGATGCCAAGATGATCAGCCAGTACCCGGAGACTGTGGGTCAGAAATCTGGACAGGACAGCGTTGGGCGCCCCGATGGCTGATTCAAAAACCGACATGGTTTTCCGATAGTTCGGCGCGCGACGATAATGAACCAGCTTACCTGTGAGGCTTTTACGCCAGTCACTGCTGTCGTCAATCTCAATGTCATCAATGAAATCGAAACGCCCCCTTTTGCTCAGGGGTACGGTGATGTACTGCCACCCTTTCTCCGGATTGGGGTGCAAAACACGATTGCGATTGACCCACCCCTTGTTCACAAACTGGCAATGATCAAACACAACCCAGGTGTCCGCGTGCGCCATCAACTGAAAATAGCCCGGATACGGAAAGAAATAGGGTTGCATAACCGCCAGTTTCATTGCCCGCGTCCTGAAGCCCCATGATGGCCATTGGCGGCTTCACGGAGACAGCTTATGATTCGGCCAAAATCCTCATCATTGAGGTCGCTATAGATTGGCAGACAAAGAATTCGCTGGGCGGTATCTGCGGCATTTTCGAACACCGCCGAAGGGTCAAAGTACATTGGAAAATCGGAGACCAGCGGATAGAAATAGCGGCGTACCAGAATCCCCTGCTTTCGGAATTCAGAATAAAGGTCATCCCTGGACAGTGGGAAGCTCTCATTTACCAGAACCGGACAGTAGGAGTAATTCCACTCAGTGTCGACCGGCTCTTCCATCAGTTGCAGGCCTTCAATACCCATGAGTTCCTCACGATATTTCCGGTACACACTCTGCCGGGCCCGAATGTCGGAATCAATTTTCTCAAGCTGTAACAAGCCCAACGCTGCCTGGAACTCGTTCATCTTGCCGTTAATACCCGGGGCGACCACCGTGGTCTCGTTGGCAAAACCGAAGTTCTTCAGGTAATCGACCCGCTGCTTCGTTTTCTTGTCCTTGAGTATCAGCGCCCCACCCTCGAAGGTGTTGAACACCTTGGTGGCGTGAAAGCTGAGCACGGAAATATCACCAGCCTCCAGTAGGCTCCGGCCCCTGTATCTGACTGCAAACGCATGGGCCGCATCATAGATAACGTGCAACCCGTAGAGATCGGCGATTCGCTGGATTTCATCAATATTTGCAGGAGTCCCATAGCAGTGTACGGGGAGTATGGCTGTGGTCTCCGGGGTTATCGCGGCTTCAATTTTTGAGGCGTCGAGGTTAAAGCTATCCGGCTCGATATCCACGAAAACAGGCTTGAGCTTGTTCCATAACAAAGCATGGGGCGTCGCCGCGAAGGTATAGGGCGTGGTAATCACCTCCCCGGTAACGCGCATCGCCTGCAAAGCAGTAACCAGAGCAATCGTGCCGTTAGTGAACAGGGACAGATGTTCGACCCCCAGATACTCGCAAAGGCGGGCTTCCAGTTCCTCATGAAAGCGCCCACCGTTGGTTAACCGCCCGCTTTTCCAGATTTCCTCCAAAAGAGGCTGCAGCTTTTCAAGATCAGGAAGGCTGGGCCGGGTAACGGTAATCAGGTCATCAGCCACGTAGGCGTCCTCAAAAAGTCGTTATTGTTCATCTACTTCAATCCTAGCAGTAAACAGAACCCGGGCTCCAATGAGTTTCTTGTTCACCCATACCGGCAAATCCTTACCTCTCGGCCGGTCATTTTATTGACAACGCGGCAAGAAAACGAAACCGGGTCAGCACCATCCTTCCTTAAAATTATGTTATTAAAGTATTTTTTTAAACATGGCACGCGCCTGGCTTTGATCCCTGCAAACGGCAAATTAACGAATTCCAGCCGGCAAAGGTTCACCTTCTCGTTTTTCGACGAACCAGCCCCCGGCAAAAGCTGAGCAGGGAGAACAGACATGCCTCAGATCATCAACACCAACATCGCGTCGCTGAACGCTCAACGCAACCTGAACGCCTCTCAGCAGGACGCAAACACAACACTTCAGCGCTTGTCCTCAGGTTTGCGAATTAATTCAGCAAAAGACGATGCGGCCGGGCTGGCAATTGCGGAACGCTTTACCTCGCAAGTAAAAGGCCTGAACCAGGCGGTACGAAACTCCAATGACGGTGTCTCGCTCGCTCAAGTAGCTGAGGGCGCGCTGGGGGAATCTGGCAACATCCTTCAACGGATGAGAGAACTGGCCGTGCAGGCTGCGAACGCCACCAACTCTGCGTCAGACAGAAAAGCTCTGCAGGCCGAGGTGAATCAGCTCAAACAGGAGCTTGAGCGGATTGCAACCACCACAGAGTTCAACGGCCTTAAACTTCTCGACGGAACGTTCCAGGCTCAGAAATTCCAGGCCGGTGCCAACGAAAACCAGACCATTTCTGTGTCGATCACCGGTACCAGAATCGACACTTTGGCAAACAACACGGTCGAGACCATCGCCAGCGGTAGCTCCACGGGCTCTATCACCGTAGCCTCAGGTGGCACGGCACCCGCACTGAATGCGATACAGCCTCAGGATATTACGATTTCCAGTTCGCTTGATGAGCAGACGGTAAACATCACAGCGTCTGGTGCGACAGCAGAATCTATTGCAGCGGAAATCAACAAAGCCGCCGAAACAACCGGTGTCTCCGCGAGCGCCCGCACCAGCGTTGAGCTATCCAACCTGAGCGCAAGCGGCACCGTGACAATGAGCCTGTCGACTGGCGACGGCAACGATGCAACTATCTCCGCCCAGATATCCGACGTCAACGACCTTGAGCCATTAGCCCGCGAGATCAACGCCAGCAGTGGCAAAACCGGCATTACGGCCGAAGTGGATGGCGGAACCATCAAGCTCATCCAGGAAAGCGGTAAAGACGTTGTCATTGAAGGCTTTACCAGCAATGGAGCTGGCTCGCCGACCATGGATCTGACCGGCTCCTCCCAGGCGACAGCCCAGTTGGCCACAGGCGGTAACGACAGCGCCCGGATAGCTGGTGAGATAAACTTTGACTCCGCTTCCAGCTTTGCCGTTTCCTCTACGGTGGCCGGTGGTGCAGGCGGCATTTTCGCAACCACAGACACCTTTGGCTCCGACCCGGAAAAAGTAGCCGACATCGACATCAGTACTTTCGAGGGCGCCAGCAGTGCGATGAGAGTGCTCGACTCTGCATTGGAAACCATTAACGGAATCCGCGCAGACCTGGGTGCAGTGCAGAACCGGCTGGAATCGACCATCGCCAACCTGAGCACCACGTCAGAGAATCTCTCTGCAGCTCGCTCCCGGATCCAGGATGCCGACTTCGCGGCGGAGTCTGCGAACCTTGCCAGAACCCAGGTTCTCCAGCAGGCCGGCCTCTCAGTTCTGGCTCAGGCCAACGCCCGCCCCCAGCAGGTACTTCAGCTGCTGCAGGGCTAACACACCAAAACAAATGTCCCAACAAAAAAGCCAGGGCAACCTGGCTTTTTTGTTTCTGCTACAACACTAGGGAAATAATTCCCGGAAAGGCCGGCCCGCAGCGTCTTTCTCAGAAATGATCAACCGACTGGTTTCGACACTCCCCCAGTCGATACCCAGGTTTTCATCATCCCACCGAATACAGCGCTCATACTCCGGGGCGTAGAAGTCCGTGCACTTGTACTGGAAGTCCGCCTGCTCGCTCCTGACCAGAAAACCATGCGCAAACCCAGGAGGGATCCACATCATCCGATGATTGGTATCGGACAGCACTTCGGATACCCATTGCCCGAACGTCGTGGAATCCGGGCGAATATCCACGGCCACATCCAGCACCTCTCCCTGGCTCACCCAGACAAGCTTGCCTTGTGGTCGTTCGCACTGATAGTGCAGGCCCCGCAACGTGTTCCGGCAGGAGCGGCTGAAATTGTCCTGTACGAAGGACAGGTTCAGTCCCAGCTTTTCCAGCTGTCGCTGATTCCAGGTTTCCTTGAAGAACCCCCTGCTGTCCCCGAACACCCGGGGTACCAGCACTTTTACATCGGGTATCTTGGTTTCAATGATATCCATGGTCGCCTTGTTGTCTTCTATTGCGCGAGTCGTCTGAGGTAGTGGCCATAACTGTTTTTATCAAGCTTATCCGCCTGAGCCAGCAACTGATCACGGTCTATGTAACCCATTCGAAAAGCAACCTCCTCAAGACAGGCAATCTTCAGTCCCTGCCGCTTCTCAAGCGTTTCAATAAAACCGGACGCTTCATAAAGAGAGTCAAACGTTCCCGTATCTAACCAGGCAAAACCACGACCAAGGAGCTCCACGTTCAATTTCCCGGAAGCCAGATACGCCTGGTTTACCGCAGTGATCTCAAGCTCTCCACGCGCCGAAGGCGAAATGCTCCTGGCAATCGAAACCACATCGTTATCGTAAAAATACAGACCCGTGACCGCATAGTCGGACTTTGGCACCGCGGGCTTTTCCTCAATGGAAACCGCTCGCCCCTCCTCGTCGAATTCAACAACTCCAAACCGCTCGGGATCCTTCACCTGATAGCCGAAAATCGTAGCACCGGAGTCAAGCGAGGCCGCCCGCTGAAGTTTCTGGCTCAAGCCCTGGCCGTAATAGATGTTGTCCCCTAACACCAGGCACACGCTCTCCGCACCAATAAACGACGCACCAATAAGAAATGCCTGGGCGATACCCTCTGGCCTGGGTTGAACCGCGTACTCGATCTCGATGCCAAACTGGCTGCCATCGCCCAGCAGCCTTCGGAATGTGGAACTATCTTCAGGTGTGGTGATAATCAGGATTTCCCGAATACCCGCCAGCATCAGTATCGACAGCGGGTAATAGACCATGGGTTTGTCGTAAACCGGCAACAGTTGTTTAGACACGCCCTGAGTAATGGGGTACAGCCGGGTTCCGGATCCACCAGCCAACACGATACCTTTCACAGCTGCCTCCGTTTCTCGAAATAAAGCCCTTCGTCGACAACCCGAATCACGCCCGTGGTCCAATCCGGAAGCTCCAGATCAAAAGCCTTTTCAAGCCGGGATGTATTCAGGCAGGAATTCTTCGGTCGCAAAACCTCTGAGCCATAGACCGCAGCCGTTACCGGGACAATGGCCGCATCGTCAATCACCTGCCCGGCCGATCGCTCCCTTAACAGTTCTGCAATCAGACAGCTATAGCCGTACCAAGACGTTGCCCCACTCGCAGTCAAGTGATAAAGCCCACATAACGCACGATCTGGGTAGGTGCGGGCAACAGCATGAGCAGTCACGTCCGCCAGCAGCTCTGCCGAGGTCGGCGCACCCCGCTGATCATCAACCACCGTTAGCCGATCTCTCTCACGCAAGAGCTTCAGCATCGTTGTCAGGAAATTCTTGCCACGGACGGAGTAGACCCAACTGGTCCGGAAAATAAGGTAGTCGCAACCTGACGCCATAACTCGACGGTCACCGTCGAACTTGCTCTCACCATAGACATTCAAGGGCTGTGCAACGTCCGTCTCGGAATAGGCGTCATCAGACTGGCCGTCGTAAACGTAATCGGTTGAATAGTGAACCATCAAGGCACCACAGCGCGCCGCCTCCTGCGCCATGGCTTCAGGCGCCAGAGCATTGATGGCAAAAGCCCGCGCCCGTTCGTGCTCCGCTGCCGGCACATCGGTGTAAGCGGCGGCATTCACCACCACATCCGGACAATGGCGCCGAATGGTTTGCCTCAGGCCCTCCAGGTCACCTAAATCACCACCCTCTCCCGGCTTTCTGGCAGGTACCACTAGCTGCCCGAGAACCGACAACGCACGCCTCAACTCCCAGCCAACCTGGCCCTCACCACCAAACAGAAGAATGCGCATCAAACGCTCCCCGACCGATAACTGCCGTCGGCAATTCGCTCGCACCAGTTCTGGTTATCCAGATACCAATACACTGTTTTCCGAAGCCCGGATGTGAGGGTTTGTTTTGGTTCCCACTCCAGGTCACGGCGGATCCTGGAAGCATCGATAGCATAGTGCAAGTCGTGCCCGGGCCTGTCCTCAACGAAGGCGATCAGGTCTTCAAAACGCTGAACTCCTTGCGGTTTCTCGGGAACAACTTCCTCCAGTACATCACACAAAGCACGAACCAGATCAATATTCCTCATCTCGGCATTACCGCCAATGTTGTAGGCCTCGTTCGCACTGGCTTTCGTGAGCACTCGATAGAGAGCCTCAGCATGATCCTCAACGTAGAGCCAGTCCCGGATCTGACGCCCGTCACCGTATACCGGCAAAGGTTTACCTGCCAGCGCGTTGGTAATCATCAGCGGTATGATTTTTTCTGGAAACTGAAACGGCCCGTAATTGTTGGAGCAATTGGTAATAAGAATCGGCAAACCATAGGTTCGACTCCAGGCCCGGACCAGGTGATCCGAACTGGCCTTGCTTGCACTGTAGGGGCTGCTCGGGGAGTAAGGCGTTTGCTCGGTGAAGGCGGTTTGTCCTGTCCGTGAATCCGCCAGATCACCAAACACCTCATCGGTGCTGACATGATGGAACCGAAACATCTGGCGCTCACCTTCCTCGAGCCGGCCCCAGTATGCGCGGGCAGCCTCGAGCAGGGTATAGGTTCCAATGATGTTGGTCTCAATGAAAACCGCAGGCCCCTCAATAGATCTGTCTACATGGCTCTCGGCAGCCAGGTGCAGCACAGCAGAAGGCCGGTACCGTTCCAACAGACGATCCACCAGCTCACGGTCACAGATATCGCCCTTTTCAAACACAAAACGAGGATGGCCCTGGAGCCCGGCCAGATTGTCCAGATTGCCGCAATAGGTGAGCTTGTCCAGCACCACAACGCTATCGTCAGTACGCTCAATAATGAACCGTGCAACGGCTGAGCCAATAAACCCTGCCCCACCTGTTACGAGAATTGTTCTCGTCATGCTATTGCTTCCCGTCATAAGTTCCCGGCGTCTCTTTTCCTGGCATCGAGGCCCGAGTATAACCAAAACCTTCAACTCGTCGCTGTAAACAGACACGACTATGGACAAAACTGAAACTGGCACACCTTTCGCTACACCTCCCCCAGACCCCGGCAAACCGTCAAAAAACTGCAGACCTTTGCCGCATCGGATATTGGCTGGTAACGAGGTGTTCCATGCAAGTACAACATCATAACGCGCATCTTTCCCGCTCCGTTCAGGCTCAGGTCGCGCGCCTGGTGCTCCAGGCAAACCTGGCGTACGGCGAGTCCAACAGCAACGGGCTCTCCTACATTCAGCGGCTGAAAGCGCGCAATGAATGCCGGGAATACCTGAATCAGGCGCTGGCGCTGGAGGCCGATCACGCAGCGGCCCTTGGTCTGCTCGGGCGAGTGGAGATGGACGACGGCCAGCTTGAAAAGGCCCATGCCCTGTTCAATGCCAGTCTCAATCGGCAACCGGCGCAGGCCCAGCAATACTGCAACCTGGGCTATTGGGCACTGAAGAGCGAGCGCCCCGCCCTGGCGGAGGAGTATTTCCTGCAGGCACTGGAATGCGACCGGCAATCTGCCGCCGCTTTCTGCGGCGTTGCTCATGCCAAACGGCTGCAAGGCCAGTTTGATGTTGCCTATCTGCACTATCGCAAGCTACTCCAAAGCGGATCGGAATGGGATTCTGTCTATTCCGGCATGCTCTCCTGCGCGCAGCACCTTCAGGTTCACAAAGCCGACAGCGATCTGGCGCTGGACGCCATTGCCCTGCTTCGGCAAGAAGGTCTGCCACACCAGGAAATCGGCCACTTTGTCGGCGCAATCATCCAGCAGCAATACGACCTGGATAACCCTAACGCCGAAATCTTCCTGGATGCCGCGGCAGAAGATGAATTGCTGATCCTGGCGCTCCAGAAAACTCTGATGCCCAATGCCGCTGTGGAAGAACTGGTGGTGCTACTGCGCCGCGCCATCATGTCGGAGGTCGCTCAAACGGCCAGCCTGAGGGACGAACTGCAGCCCCTCTGCCTGGCCATCGCCGAATACGCCGACCGCACCGGCTTCGCGCTGGCCGCGGAAGACGATGAGGAACGCCTGGCGGCCACCATCAATGAAAGCATCATGGCGCAATTTGCCGTGGGCGAACCTCAAGAGGCCCTGATTGGCTCGCTGATGATCAGTGCAATGTATGGTGCGCTTTTCCACCAGAACTTTGCAGTTCAACTCGGCCAATGGAATCTGGTGGACTGGCCACTGGCCATGCAACCCATTATGGCAGCCAGCTACTACAACCGGGCAGAAGAAGAGGCCATCAAGCAGAATTTTGACGAAAAAGCCGAGGAACTCTGCCTGGAGAAAACCGATGTGCCCCAGGCATGGCCGGCCTGGAGCCAGTTGGCCTATCGGACGGAGACCAGCCTGAAAGCCGTGATGGCGCAGGAACTTGGCCTGAACACCGACAACCTCCCCGCCGCGTTGAGGATTATGGTGTGCGGCGCTCAGTCTGGCCAGCGAGCCATGGAGCTGGCGCAATACCTGAACGATGTCGAAGTGATTGCAGTTGATGAATCCCTGGCCAATATCGCCAAAGGCACCCGCATGGCCCAGAGCCTGAACATGGACAACATCGTGTTCTGGCCCTGGTCCATCGCACAGCGTTTTGTGGCCGATGGTCACAAGGTCCATTGGGTGGAAGTGGGCCGTGTGCCCTCACCGGCCATGACCGAGCTTTCTCTGGCCGCACTCATCAATACTGCCTCCAACACCGGTGCCATTGTGCACATGCACACGGCGCTGGCCGAGCAAACCCAGGGCGACAAACAGATTCGCCGCTTGGTCGCGGAGCACAATCTGCAGCCCACTCGTACCGCCTTGCGTCAACTTCGCAGGATGGTATTGGCCAACCGGCAAGATACCCTCTGGACAGAGCTGCTGAAGGACGAGGACTTCTACAGCCTGGGCGGCTGCCGCGATCGATGGTTCCGGCCGCAGGACGCCAACCAGCTCAAAGAGCTGCTGGCCCTGGTGAGCAATGAAGTAGAGTGGAAGCTGATTAAAGCCCGGGATGAAGATGGCCACAGCCTGGCCACCGGCCCGGTACAGCGCCAGATCCAGGCGGAAGCCCTGGGTAGTGAAGTTCAAAGCCTGATGGGGCAGAACCTGAGCGTGTATTTCCAGCGTCGGCGCTAATCGGCGCCACCCAGATACCGGGACAATCCTCACGCGAGGATGCCCGGGGTCTGCAATTCGCTACAGGTAGGGAATCAAAGATTCACCGTAAAGATGTAGATCTTCCAGAACCTGTTGCTTTTTGGGCGTCAGTTCAGGATCAGAGGCCAATCGCTGAAGTTCCCGACCGTAAGCCTCCAATGAACGCCACCCCTTTTTCGGCTGCATCAACCGTTCGGTACGAAACTGCTCCCAGCGCTCCATTTCC
Source organism: Marinobacter nauticus (assembly GCF_003634635.1). Classification (GTDB taxonomy): domain Bacteria; phylum Pseudomonadota; class Gammaproteobacteria; order Pseudomonadales; family Oleiphilaceae; genus Marinobacter; species Marinobacter nauticus. The sequence continues at coordinate 32,729 of NZ_RBJB01000003.1, forward strand.
TCGCCAATCAGGGTATCCGGATAGTTGCGGGCACGGTAACGGAACAGCATCTCCGGCAGGCGCGCGTCTTCAAACCTCACTTCCTGCTCGGCCAGGGTATCCACGGGTTGGGTCAGCAACCAGTTGAGTTTCTCCCGGTCGGTTTTGCTGATAAATCTGCCCGCGTACAGTTGCTCGTCGGGATCGGTCAGGTCGCTGCCCTGAAAATCCTGTTCGAATGCCTGGGCAATACGAGCAGGAAGATCCGGAGCTTTGCGCAACTTGGCCAGATTTGCCCGAAGCACATCACCATCTAACTCCAGCTCGGCCAACCGCTCCTGTGACAGCGTGGAGAGCATGGTCGCTGGCGCCAGCACAGGGCACTTGTTCAATTGCACGCCTTTCAGTGGAAAGCGGCTAACACCCTCCCCCAGTTCCGCCTGAGACGTAAATACCCGCTCACGTATCTCCTCGACCGAGGCATTGATCAGCGCCTCCGGGTCTTCCCGAAGATCGTAAACGATCACCTGGTTTTTGTTGCTCAGGCTCTCTGCCAACGGTGCCACCAACGCACAACAACCTCTTGTAGCCGGATATTTGGCGGAAATATGAAACACCGGCTTCATGCTCGCCGTGTCCAGCATTTGCCGTGCAGAGTGTTTGTCTTTGTTGTTCAGAACGAAATCAAACAGTTTGGGCTGCTTTTCCTTGATCAGCTTTGCCACGGCAATGGTGGCCAGCACATCCGACATGGCATCGTGGGCAGCCTCATGAGCAATGCCATTGGCCACCGTCAGCTCTTCCAGCCTGAAACTCGGGCTGCCATCCTCTTTGCGGGGCCAATGGATACCCTCCGGCCGCAAAGCGTAGGTCAGCCGCACCATATCAATGATGTCCCAGCGAGAGTTCCCGTTCTGCCATTCCCTGGCGTAGGGATCCCGGAGATTGCGGTACAACGTGTGCCGGGTCACTTCATCATCAAACCGCAGGCTGTTGTAGCCCACGGCACAGGTACCGGGCTGGCTGAAAGCCTCATTAATCCGGGCGATAAACTCGGCTTCCGGAAATCCGTCCTCCAGCGCTTTCTGGGGAGTAATACCAGTAATCAGGCAGGCTTCGGGGGATGGCAGGTAATCGTCGGCTGGCTTGCAATAGATCACCAGCGGGTCTTCGATGATATTCAGATCCGCATCGGTGCGCACACCCGCAAACTGGGAGGGCCGGTCATGAACCGGGTCTACGCCAAAGGTTTCGTAATCGTGCCAGTAGAAAGAGCGGATCAAAGGAAGACTCCTGCGTGTTGGTTCAGAGGCAGGAGTCTAGCAAAATCAAAACAGCTTGGTACCCATATCCGTCTGATGGGTGCGCAGGCGGTCAATGCCATCCGGGCCAACAAGTTGGCTCAGATCCACGGTCATGTTGGTAGGCAGGTTAATAAATACCCCTTTCCCAACGCTGATGGTGTTGGCACCGTCCAGCGTTTGCCAGGCTACGCCATCATCGCGCTGAAAACCGACGAAAAACGCATCTGTAAACCCGATGGTGCCATCGGCACTGCCGTTATCCTCACCTACGGTCAGTGATTGCAGGTGGGTAAGTGGCGTGCAGTTAGCTCCGGAAACACAGGAGTTGGGATCAATACCAATGTGAGAGGCACGGTAGTTGGTGGCCGCGCCACCATCGCCATCAAACAGATAGGTATCGTAAACGGCACCGGTTGAATCCTGTACTTTCAGGCCGATGTCGCCGCTGAAGCTGGTGGTATGGGACGACACCGAGCCCCTTGCCTGCCCGAAACCCATGCGGAATCCGGCAAGGCCCGCGGCATCTTCCGCCAGTTCGATATAGGGCATGCGCGCTTCGAAAGGAATTTCATCCCCGGCATTGTAGGTCTTACCATTGAAGACCTCGCCGTCGTTACGGGCGATATGACCAAGGGCCAGGTGGGTGGCAGAGAAGTCCGTGCCGCCATTGATCTGACCGGCCTGAATATCGTCAATATTCACACGGGTCTCTACATCCATGGTCAGCGTCATGCGCGTGAACTCATGGTTCTGGCCGGGGATGTTTTCAATCTGCATAAAGGCCTGCCCGGTTACCTTGCCCATCGCATTATCTGAAATGGGCTCCAGTTCTGCCTGGGAAACGGGCGAAATACCCAGGCAGAGCATGGCAAGGGCAGCGCATCCGTACGCTTGCGTTGTCATAGATTGTGTCTCTGATTGTTTTAGTGAGTCAGTTTCGACACCCGACTCCATGCCTGCCCGCTGGTTTTATTATTTCGGTGCTGGCATGCGGCCCGTTATTCTTTGTAACAAACTGTTTCTTTTTGACCGCAACACGACTATATCCGACCGAGCCTCGTACATTGAGTGAGGTACATCACATTCATTCATTACCTGGCCGTCATTTGTTGTTCAAGCTTGATGTTCGTCACAGGACTAAACTAACTTAGGAACGAATATGTAGCTTAGCGAACTTGTAATGTAGCCCGCATATACACAACGCCTGAGATTGGTATACTTACGCCCTTTCGTTAAAGGCCCCAAACGGCACTCCATGACCACCAGAATATTGATCTGCGACGACTCTGCTCTGGCGCGCAAACAAATGGCCAAAGCTCTGCCACCCGGCCTGGCAGACGACATCCTCTTCGCCGGAGATGGCAAGGAGGCGCTAACCATACTGCGCGATCAGAAAGCCGAGCTGTTATTTCTGGACCTGAACATGCCGGAACTCGACGGCTACCAGGTGCTGGAACACATCCGCTCAGAGGATCTTCCGGTTCTGACCATCGTGGTCTCGGGCGACATTCAGCCGGAAGCCCGGGAACGTGTGCGCAAACTGGGTGCCATCGACTTCATCAAAAAGCCAACCGACACCGGCGTTGTTTCCCGACTGCTCGAAGAGTACGGTTTCTATCGCCCTTCCGAACTCGAAGACACTGCCCTTAACGACGCCAGCCTTCATACCCGGGAGGCAGCCAGTCCGGAAATATCGGTAAGCCTGAGTGATTACCTGCAGGAGATATCCAACGTCGCCATGGGGCGCTCCTCCGACTTGCTGGCCCGGCTGCTGAAGGTATTTGTCAAACAACCTATCCCCAAAGTTGCGTTTATCGCCAACTCCGAGCTGCACATGGCAATATCGGCTGCGCAGCGAGCAGAAGACTACTCAGCCGTTTGCCAGGGCTTTACCGGCGCCGGTATCGCAGGCGAGGCCCTCCTGCTGTTTGAAGACGCCAGTTTCCGGGAAATGGCCGAACTGCTTCACTATGACGTGCTGGAAGGCGAGTCCGTGAACGTGGAAGTGCTCATGGATATGTCGAGTATCTTGTTTGGCGCGTTTATCAACGGTATTGGCGATCAACTCGACCTGAAGCTGGGCCTGGGCCATCCGACCGTTCTCGGCCAGCACCGCCCGGTTAACGAACTGTTGGATCATCACAGCAAGCGGGAAGAACAGCTGCTGTGTATTGAGATCAGCTATGCTCTGGAAAACCGGGATATCCGCTGCAACATGCTGATCTTGCTAACCGAGGACTCCATCCCATTCCTTGAAAAACGCCTCGCGTATCTGGTGGATTGACTATGGCCTTTAATCAGGGCGCCAACGAATTCCATTGGCTGATGGACATGCTCGAATCCGTCGAGGTGGGGCTGGTCGTGCTGGACCTGGATTTCCACGTCCAGGCATGGAACGGCTTCATGGAACACCACAGTGGCATTACCGCCAGCCAGATTCAGGACAAGGTTTTGTTCGAAACCTTTCCGGACATCCCGGAAGCCTGGCTTACCCGAAAGGTAGACGCCGTCGCCATGCTGAACACCCGGGCTTTTACTTCCTGGGAACAGCGCCCTTACCTGTTCAAGTTCCGGAATACACGCCCGATCACAGGCACTGAAGAATACATGTTCCAGAACCTGACCATCAGCCCGATCACCGCTCCGAACGGTGAGGTGGAGAAGGTGTGCCTGCTGATCTACGACGTAACCGAATTCGCCAGCAGCAAACGGGCCCTGGAACGTGCAAACGAACAGCTGGCGAAACTCAGCATGACAGATCGGCTAACGGGGCTGCTGAACCGGGGCACCTGGGAAAACCTGGTGGATGCCGAATATGAACGTTTCCGGCGCTATGGCCAGGCCACAAGCCTGGTGATGTTCGATATCGACCACTTCAAACCGGTGAATGACACATACGGCCACCTGGCCGGAGACGAGGTGATTCGCCATACCGCCGAAGTCACTCGCAATAACATCCGGCAATCGGACAGCGCCGGCCGTTATGGCGGTGAAGAATTCGGCATTATTTTGCCAGAAACCGATGCCGAGAATGCCCGGGTCATTTGCGAGCGCATTCGTGAGGCGATTGAGAACAGCACGGTTAGCACAACCGCAGGCGATATTCGCTACACAGTGAGCATGGGCATCGCGCAATTAACTGAAACGCCAGAGAACTATATGCAGTGGATGCAAAAGGCAGATGAGGCTTTGTATAAAGCCAAGGAAAGCGGGCGGAACAAAGTCGTAGTCAGTTAATATCCCCCTCCCTCTATTGAGAGAGAGGGGAATGGGCAGTTAATCCTGCTGCCAGCTCTGTACCGCTTCCTTACCGTGCTTTTCACGCCACTCATTCAGAGTCTTGTGATTACCACCGCGGGTTTTTACCACTTCACCGGTGTGCGGGTTTTTATAGGTTTTCAGCGGACGCTTGGCACGGGTACCGGTTGAAGTCTCGGCCTTGGCGCCAGCGATAGAAGGATCAATAGCAGACAGAATCTGCAGAACGTCCTTCGGTGATTTGTCATACTCTTTCATCAAATCACGAACTTTGTTTTCGAATTCCAGTTCGCTTTTCAGTGCCTGGTCCTTTTCGAGCTTCTCCAGCTCGGCGGCCAGCTTTTCCATCAGCTGCTTCTTCTGGTAATAATCATTAATCTTTGCCATGGAAATAAAACCTTTTATCGTGGGGTTTTAAATACTGATTGAATATGACCGAAAGTCGAAACAAATAATAATAGAGAAACCGAAATGAGGCAAAATAAATTACTTAAATCCACTTAACAAAAAAGCCGGCACAATGGCCGGCTTTGTATTTCACCTAAAGATCAAAGGCGTAAATCCGCCTGCCCTAACGGCAACACACCCTTCAAATCAAATAAAACGCCGTTGCTATTGGTATAAGCACGCAATTGCTCCGCTGAAAGACCGGCATATTCGCGGTGCGGTACCGCAAGAAATACCGCATCATATTCACCGGCTTTCGGTTCGGGGACCAGAGAAATACCATACTCATGTTCGGCTTCTTCATTATTGGCCCAGCAATCGGTGACATCCACCTGACAACCAAAATCCTTTAACTCATTAACCACATCAATAACGCGGGTATTACGCAAATCCGGGCAGTTCTCCTTGAACGTTAGCCCCATGACCAATACACGCGAATTGGCAATGGTATGCCCCCTCTTGATCATCGCTTTGACCAGTTCAGCGGCTGCGTATGGCCCCATATTGTCGTTCACACGGCGGCCAGCAAGAATAATCTCAGGATGATAACCAATGGCCTGGGCCTTATGGGTGAGGTAATACGGATCAACACCAATACAATGCCCGCCAACCAATCCGGGTTTGAACGGCAGGAAATTCCATTTAGTACCAGCAGCGGCCAACACTTCATGGGTATCGATCCCAATGCGGGCAAAAATCATCGACAGCTCATTCATCAGCGCAATATTCAAATCCCGCTGAGTGTTTTCAATAACCTTTGCCGCTTCCGCTACCTTGATGGAACTGGCCTTATGGGTTCCCGCAGTAATGATGCCGGCGTAAAGATCATTTACCTCATCGGCAATCTCGGGCGTTGAGCCGGAGGTCACCTTCATAATGGTGGTAACGCGGTGTTCCTTATCGCCCGGGTTGATACGCTCCGGACTGTAACCGGCAAAGAAATCCTGATTGAACTTGAGGCCGGACATCTTTTCCAGAACCGGCACACAGACCTCTTCAGTCGCACCGGGGAACACCGTCGATTCATAAACAACGATATCACCCTTCTTGAGGACTTTACCCACACTCTCACTGGCCTTTACCAACGGGGTAAGGTCTGGCGATTTGTATTCGTCAATCGGGGTTGGCACGGTCACGATGTAGACCTGGCAATCGGCAATGCCATCCAGAGAATCCGTAAACGACAGTTTCGACGACGCCACCAGTTCATCCCGGCTCACCTCGCGCGTGAAATCAATGCCATCCTTCAGCTCGGCAATCCGTTTGGGGTTGATATCAAAGCCAACCACCTCGCGCTTTTCGCCGAATGCAGCCGCCAATGGTAAGCCCACGTAACCAAGGCCGATTACCGCAATCCTTTTCATATATTCTCCTGCCTTAAATAAGGTCTAAGCGCTTGGGCGAACGGTCGCACGATCAGCGCATGCTCACCCCGTTATCCTACTGGAATCAGAATATCAGAATCCGGCGCCATTGCCTCCAACGCCAGCTTAAAAGCGCGCTTGGCACCCGAATCGCCATGGACAACGCGAATCTCGGCGGGCGTCTCAGGAATACCTGCAATGAACCGAAGCAAATCATCCTGCCCGGCGTGAGCAGAATAACCACCGACTGAGTGAACACGAGCCGAAATGCCATATCGTTCTCCGTCCAGCTCCACCCATCCACCACGCGGCCCGTAAGTCAGAATATCCCGCCCTGGCGTTCCAGCCGCCTGATACCCCACAAAAACCACATCATTTCGGGCATCGCCCAGCATCGCCTTGAGGTAATTCACCACCCTTCCACCAGCGCACATACCAGACCCCGCAATAACCACGCAGGGACGATGAGTACGAGCCAAATACTCAACCGCATTCAAATGGTCCTCGTGGGAATTGATTACCGTGAGCTGCTCAAACGACAGAGGATGCCGGCCGGCACTGACAAGTTCCCGGGCCTCGTCATCCCAAAATGGCTTGAGATCCCGATAGATTCGGGTGAATTCAGCGGCCAGCGGCGAATCCACAACAATTTCCAGGTTCTGCCATCGGAGTGGTCCAGAGGAGCCTTCTGCACTCGACTGCGAAATCTCAGTCTCCCCAAACTCGGCAATCAGTGCTTCGATCTCATAAAGCAGATCCTGAGTGCGCCCGATACTGAATGCCGGAATCAGCACCGTACCGCCGTCTTCCAGGGCATGCTCAAGAACCGATTTCAATCGATAGCGGCGGCTCTCCCGGTCTTCGTGGTTCTTATCGCCGTATGTGCTTTCGATGATCAGGCGATCAGCCTTCTCAGGTGATAACGGCTCGGGCAGGAGTGGCGCGTGACTCGCGCCAAGATCCCCGCTGAAAACGATACGTTCGTTGCGATGGCCATCGTGGAGCTCGCATTCCACATAGGCAGAACCGAGAATATGCCCGGCCCTCTGCAACCTGATTCTCAGCGCAGCATCGCCCTCAGAGACCAGCTCATGCCACTGGCCATAGGGCAGCGGCACCAGTTGGCTGCGTATACGGTCCAAAACCCGGGTAATCAAAGCCCGATCCCGCGTAAAGCCGATCTTCAGCGCGTCTTCGAGGATTTCCGGCAGCATAATGGCTGAGGGTTCAGAGCAGACAATGGGCCCCTCAAATCCGGCTGCCAGAAGATAGGGAATCCGCCCGACATGATCAATATGGACGTGAGTGACCACAAGGGCGCGGATATGATCAATGGGGAAGTCTATCGCCAGCTCCGTGGCGGAAGAGGCCGCACCTTTCTCCTGCCCCTGGAAAAGACCGCAATCAATCAGAATACCAAAGTCCGAGACCTGGAGCTCATGGCAGGAGCCAGTGACGCCATTCACAGCACCGTGGTGCTTTATCTCAATCATTCAACATTCCTTGTTGATGTCCCTGGCGGAACGCTTCCAGGCAGTCAGCTCAAGCGAAGGACTTTGCCATCTCTATCGTGATGTTCAGGACTTGCCGCCCCGGTTTTACACCAAACCAGATCAGCCACATCACCGTTAGGCGCATAGGCCGTTCGGGCCTCTATCAAAATATTCAATGCGGCTTTACAGTCAAAGCTCTGGCTCGCTCTTGTGAGTCGCCCCAGATACTCCTCAACTTCATCCCATGTCAATGACACTTCGCGCGCCATCAATATTCTTGGGTGAGCCGTACCCTGGGGGTTATCGCCTATCAGCAATTCCTCGAAAAGCTTTTCCCCCGGCCGTAACCCGGTATAGACAATTTCGATATCGCCGCCCGGGGATTCTGAAGTTTTCTCTTCAAGCCCCATCAAGTGGATCATCTTACGGGCAAGGTCGGCTATTCTTACGGGCTCTCCCATATCCAACACGTAAACCTCTCCCCCCTGTCCCATGCTGCCGGCCTGCAGCACCAACTGGCTGGCTTCCGGAATCGTCATGAAGTAGCGGATGATATCCGGATGCGTAACGGTGACAGGCCCACCATCACGAATCTGGTCTCGAAAAAGAGGTACCACAGACCCAGAAGACCCCAGCACGTTCCCGAAACGAACCATAGAAAAAACAGTCTGGCTCTGGCGTTGCGACAAGCCCTGCAGCACAAGCTCTGCCATACGCTTGGTCGCACCCATCACATTGGTTGGGCGAACGGCCTTATCTGTTGAGATCAACACAAATCGCTCGACACCTGCTGCTATGGCCGCTTCGGCCGTATGCCAGGTACCAAACACATTATTCTGTATGCCTTCGATGACGTTATGCTCTACCAAAGGCACGTGCTTGTATGCAGCCGCATGATAGACCGCTTGCACACCAAACGCCTTCAAAACGGCCTCACACCGCCTTCTATGGGTCACACTACCGAGAACTGCATGTACAGTGACATCCAGGCTTTCAACCTGGCTAATGGAGCGAAGTTCTCGTTCGATCGAGTACAGGGAAAATTCGGACTGCTCAAACAACACCAACACCTTGGGCTTGTGTCGAATGATCTGCCGGCATAGTTCAGAGCCGATGGACCCGCCAGCTCCGGTAACCATGACGGACTTTCCATAGAGACTTTCAGAGACAGTCGCGGCATCGGGCCGAACGGGATCACGCCCCAACAAATCCTCAATCTCCAGATCCCGGATATCATTAATGCGAGCCTGGCCCGCCACAAGCTCAGACATCGACGGCACAGTCTGGACCGGAATGGAGAGCTTCTCCAGGGACGAGAGCAGCTGCTTTCTGTTCACCGGTACCGCATCTTCCAACGCCAGCAACGCCCGGGAAGCATCCAGCTCTCTCACCGCTTTTTCCAGATGCTCAACCGAGTAGACCGGCAAGCCACCAATAACCGAACGATGATTGCTGCTTAACAGCGAGACAAAACCTACCGGGCGATACTCAACGCCTTGTGACAGGGCCGATGCCAATTGCAGACCTTTGGGGCCAGCCCCAACAATAAGCACGCTATTTTTGGCCTTCTCCCTGGGCCGTTGGACAATAGCGCGAACCGTAAAGCGTGTTCCGGCAACGAGAAGAAACGCAAAGGCGCCGTAAATGACTGGCACGGAACGCGGTACCAGGGCCTGAAACAGAAAACCGAAAACGATAAGAGCAACGCTCGAAAACGCCACCCCCACAATAATGGCCAGAAACGCATGCTCACTGAGATAGCGTATAACAGCTCGATACAGACCTAGCTTGATGAATGCGCCAATCGTCACTAGAACCGCCGCCAAACAAACAATCAATTGCTTGCTGTCCGGCATCCAGCTGACGGTTTCGAACCTTAACGCAAACGCCCCCCAAACCGCGACGGAAAGCAGCAGAAAGTCTGCAAGTACCGAGATGAATCGTTTTAGAGGCCTGGACCATCCCAGAATAGAATTGATAACGCTGGCTACCATCGTCTACTCCCGCGATTTAACGCGATCCCCCGCCCCTTTGCCTGTCACCGTCTGCAGGATATATCGGAAATAATGCTTCAAATCCAAGGAACTAAGCATCACCGCATCGGTTTCTGCAAGCAGTTGAGGGGTGGACATATCAATATCATTCACTTGCGCCAGCCCGGTAATACCTGGCCGGGCATCGAGTACTCCGCGACTCTCCCGTTCCTGAATGAGCTCGACCTGGTTAAACAAACACGGCCGGGGGCCCACCAGGCTCATATCGCCCTTGAGCACATTCCAGAGTTGCGGCAGTTCATCCAGCTTGGTTCGCCGGAGAAATCGGCCAAAACGAGTTATGTCATCAACATTAGCCAAATGCGTAGCAACAGAAGTGGCCGTCTTTCTCATAGTCCGAAACTTAACGAGCCTAAAGGGCTTTCCGTGCCGTCCGACCCGCTCCTGAACAAAAATTGGGGACCCGGTATCAAACAAGCTTACCAAATACAAAAGCACCATGACTGGAAAGCCAACAATTAGCCCGACGAAAGCGATCCAAATATCCAAAAGCCTTATCACAAGAACCCCTCCTCACGCCCAAGCTTTTTTACCTCGTCAAGTGTATTTGACACATTTCGCCACCCTAATTCTCGAACGGCTTTACCAGCGTCTACAACAAGATCGCCAAAAAGTTGTTGATATAATGAGCGCTTTCCTAATAAAAAAAACGTTGATCGTGCTAGAGTCCTTGGAAAAGGGAAAACCCCCGGCCTTTTATTCATCCCCGATCTGATGGATACAATCAGATCCTTTGTAGAAACAGGGTATTTATCGGCCGCAACATATACTTGGTTCTTGGCCGCCTTTTGTTCCATACAAAGAACAATAAGATCAATGAGGCTGTTAACGGAGACAAAACTTCTACGATTAGTTGCCATTCCCAACGGCAACATAACTGGACTGCGACATGCCTTGATCAATCGCGCAAAGTTACCTGGAGCATTCACTCCATATACCAAGGTCGGCCTAATGATTGCGTAGCTCGTTTCCTGGTCCGCCAAAGCATCTTGAAGTACCTGCTCGGCCAATACCTTAGACTCAGCGTAATTGGCGTGTGGCTTCAGCTCTCTGTCCTCTCTAAGAGGCTGTCCTTCGCTTTTGTCTCCATGCACCCCGATAGAACTCAACAGCACAAACCGACAAGCTTTTGCCGTCGCCGCAGCCTCAGCCAAAGCGCGTGTCGGATCAACATTACTTTTCACAAATGACTGAAGGGTCTGCTCAGCTTTGCCACCTTTGCCATGAGCTCGACCAGCAAGATGAACCACGTAGCAAACATCCCGAACCAAGTCTTGTACATCTGTCCGTCTTTCCAGATCTAGTGCCACATAGGACACGCCTTGCACTGGCTCATCGCCACCTGGACGAATGACAGCACGAACTGAAAACCCTTGATCCACTAGTCGCTTACACAACGCTCGACCAATAAACCCTGATGCACCAGTGACCAAGACTCTTTTTGGCGCCCCCATATATCAGTCAAGGTCCGCTATTTTTAAAAGCTCATCAAAATAAGATATGGTTTTGGTAAGTCCTTCGTCCAACTCAATAGTCGGGGACCACTTGAGCCGATCTTTTGCCAAGGAAATATCAGGTTGCCTCTGCTTGGGGTCGTCCTCTGGCAGGGGCTTAAAAATGAGCGTCGAGGAAGACCCTGTTAACTCTATGACTCGCTCTGCAAGTTCCCGTATCGTAAACTCATTCGGATTTCCAAGATTAACCGGCCCAGTCAAATCTTCCGGCGCATTCATGAGCCTGACAAATCCCTCAATCAAGTCGTCAACATAGCAGAAACTACGGGTTTGCTGACCTTCACCATAGATCGTTATGTTTTCTCCACGCAATGCTTGAACAACAAAGTTGCTGACAACCCGGCCATCGTTCGGATGCATTCGCGGACCATACGTATTAAATATGCGAGCAACTTTGATTGAGAGGTTGTGCTGACGGTAGTAGTCGAAGAACAACGTTTCAGCACAGCGCTTCCCCTCGTCATAACAAGAACGGATTCCTATCGGGTTTACCTTACCCCAGTACCCTTCCGATTGCGGATGTACCTCAGGATCCCCGTAAACTTCGCTTGTAGAGGCCTGAAAAATTCTCGCACCCAACCGCTTGGCAAGACCAAGCATGTTGATGGCCCCATGGACGCTCGTTTTCGTGGTCTGAACCGGATCATGCTGGTAGTGAACGGGAGAAGCTGGGCACGCAAGGTTGTAGATCTGATCAACCTCAACGTACAACGGAAAGGTGACGTCGTGGCGCATCACCTCAAAATACGGATTGCTCATCAAATGAGCGATATTGCGTTTTCGTCCTGTGAAAAAATTGTCAACACACAAGACATCATGCCCTTCGGAGAGCAGCCGCTCGCAAAGGTGGGAGCCGAGGAAACCCGCACCACCAGTTACCAGAATCCGCATATTACATACCCTTCTTTAAAAAACGGAAGTAAAGACCACCCAGAACGTGCGTAAAAGTGAAGACCAACGCAGCAATGTGAGAGCGCCCAGGGTACTCTCGATGAACCATCAAAACCTTTTTCATCATCATCAGCTTGGAGCCAGAAATCTGACCCTCGCTCCTTCGGTAATAGAGCAATGGAGCCTGAAGTTTTACGCAGGAACCTACCATTTGCAGCAGCTGTAACCAACAATGATAGTCCTCAACCGCTTTGTAATCCGGGTCTTCCCTGAACGGAGCTCGCATCAACAACGCTTTAGACGCAATTACACTCGAAGTGGGAATCTGAGCTCTGACAGTCTGTCTCCAATAGGTCACCTTGGTCTGCTCAACATTATCGATGGAGGCAAATGAAAGACGACCCTCATCAACAAAATCTGTCATTGCCGTGCAGACAAATGCGGCCTCAGTATTATTGATCACCTCAAGCTGAAGCCTTAGTTTTTCTGGATGCCAAATATCATCTGAGTCCAGAAATGCGACTAGCTCAGCACGAGCCGCCTTGACCCCGACATTCCGTGGTCCTGCCGGGCCACCGAAGTTCTTATCCAGAGCAATCAGTCGAATACGAGAGTCTTCGTTAGATAGGGCCGTCACAACCTCTCGGGTGCTATCTGTTGAGCAATCATCAACAACAATCAACTCCCAATCTTCAACGGATTGTCCCAACACTGATTGAATCGTCTCGGCAATGAAAGCACTGGCGTTATAGGCCGGCATCACGACAGACACTCGTGGTTGAATACTAATCATTGCGCTCGGTCTCCTCTGGCGAACTTTGCCCTCAAGCTGTCAATCCAGCGAAAACCCGGGCGTCTTTTAATAGATAGCGGTTCCCCCGGCTCAACTGGAACCGGGTAATCAGCCAGCTTTCCCCAATCTGCCTGTTCCATTGCCTGAACTACCTCATTCTCACCAACATCCGATTCGGCAAACTGCGGATCGTCTGGTTCGATTCTTCCCCGCTTGAACATTTCGATGATCACAGACGCATCCGCACCCTTGAAATATCGGTATTTAGTGGTTTCAATGGCCTTAACAAATGGCACGAACTGCGGAAACCTATGAGATCGAACATATAAAAATCTCAATGTCTTACGACGAATCAACTCGGGATCCAGATCAAGCTGGGAGTTGCCGTTGAACAGCTCGTTTCTCGAGCGAAAAACGTGAACGAAACCGGCATCCTGATATGTTGATGGCCCGAGACAAACCACCTGTTTGCCACAAGCACCGGCCTCGACAGAAGAGCTTCCACCATTTAGAACAACGATGTCTGCCTGTTGAATCAAGTCGTAGGTATTTGCCTTCTCCTCACTTCGAATACAATAGATCCCTCTTTTTTTGGCCCATCGGGTATAAAGACTGAGAGATCGATCACCATCCACATTGCCGATCTTTTCTCCCCAGTTGGGATGGCAACGGAGAACAACTTGACCAGCCCGTATCCCGAAAGCATCAAAGAAATCGTCCAGTGCCTCGGTATTATCTTTCCACTCGGTAAGCCACTCATCATGACCAGCAAACTCATTCTTGCTACTTGGGAGCACCAACACCCTTTTGCCGTCAGACCTCAATGGCCAAGGGGCCGGCTCAGGGTTCTTATTGTAAAGTCTCCACTCAAGCGAGTTTCTCTGTAAGAATCTGGAACCGATGAGTTTTCCGGCGTAAGCCGCCTGAGAAGCAGTCAGCGGCTTATCGTCAAATTCCCTTACCAATTCTCCGAGTGCTCTTAACGACAAGCAGTTCCCATTGGGAATCAACTGAATCCCATCCCCAAACCAGGTCCTTTCATGCGTAATAAAAGGCACGCCCATACTTTCGCAGGCATAGGTCACCGCGCGGGGCAGGTCCATTCTGCCGTTAAAACAAATAACCCCTTCGATCTGTTCGTCCTTGATCCATTTTCTCGCGCTCTGGTAGACCTGCTTGATGGGGCCTGCCAGCCTCGCCCGAATTTCGCGAACCTCCGGCTCGCCCCATTCCAGCTCGGACTCTGTTCTCGTCAGAGTTGCCGAACTGGACAAGGCCAGGCGGTCAACTTCAGAATCCGTCAATACACCCTGACCTTTGCCCACCGAAGTCACACCTGCTGCACGGTAACTGCGGACACCACCGGCAATACACTGCGCGCATTCCCGGAGGCGGGATCGATTGCGGAGCTCTCGGATATAACAGGTTTCAACCGCAGAGTCGCAAGTAAAGAAGACGACCTCATGACCAGCCTCCTCCAGCAATTGGGCCAAGAACTCCAAATGCTCAACATGCGGCCTGAACGAGAAAAGATTGGTAAGACCTATTTTCATGAAAACCTTGTAGTAACCAATTGTTTCAGCGTACCTGCCACCAGAAAGACTCCGCCTAAAAACAAGCCAAGTAAGACCGCCAGAAGAAGGCCCGGCAAGTTTAGCGGGAGAATCAAGAATGATAACAGCCAGAGTGCAATCAGGAACACGGTAGAATACACCGCGAATCCCATACTCCCCACCCTTAAATGCTGGACACTACCCGCAGACAGCGCTCCCAAAGCAGCAGAAACGCTCAACATGCCGAGAATGCCAAAATCACTCGTCAGAGTTCCTGCTGCAGGAATCCAGTATCCCTCAAAGGCAGACTGCGGGGCATCGAATCCAAGGCGTGAGAAAAAGACAGCAAAAAGCCCTTGCGGTGTGACCACGCTTTCAGGGTAGTATGACGAGATAACCGATTCACTGAACCATACACCATGCGTTCCGTATAGCATGATGAGATGGAAATAATTTGAGATTTCTTTCCAGGGCCCAGAAGCAACACCAAAATCACAGACAAGCTCCGTACCCTTCGTAAGATGCCCACATATATTCAGATAATATGAATAGGAGTCTCCACTCCCAAATGCGACACTTCGGAACCAAAAAAACACCCCGAACGTCAATAGCGCTACGCCGCCAACAACAAGTAGCCTCAGAGGAGTGAAGAAGGAAGGTCGATAACTCTTACCCAGGAAATGCCGTGTAACGAAGCTCGCCAAACCCACCATGAGGGTTAACAGGATTGCGGTTCGCCCGCCCATTAAATAAGAAACCGCCGCTAATTCAAAAAACACCAATAAAAAAATGAAAAACAGGGTTTTAGGCTGTCGTTCTTCCCATTGAATAATTGAGCGGATTAAGGGGAAAAGATAGGAATAAAGAAAGAAGTTGCCAAACACACTATAAACTGTGCTGGCGTGATTTCCTTCGTTCAGCAAAGACCGACTTTTCGCAATACCAACCGAAAAGTAATCAATTCCTCTTAAATAGTAGCGATCGTAAAACAAAGCGGCAATTGCAAGGACCCCCAACAAGAGGGTGAACAAGTCCCACCTGATACTTACAGGCGTTGGCCAACGAGTCTCGCGATGCGGATAATGTGGCAAGACCTGCACGGTAAAGCCGAAACCCACAATAAAGGCCATCCCCCAGGCCAACATGAGACCGAGATAGCCCCAATGATAATCTTCAAACACCCAACCCGTGTATCCGAAAGCGCCCCAAACGGCAACCATCGGGAACACTAGCCAAGCCAGCCCGTACCGGAACGTCATGCCACACACCCAACGGACTGGAGGTTAAGGATTATTCTCATCCTTAACTAACTCAGCAACTTGGCGCACGAAATAGTACGCAAGCACAACCATCACGGATGCGACCAGTGAGAAAAACACCACCAGTCCTAATCTAACCCGCAACCCGAGTCCCAGCGGCTCATCTTTCCGCTGCGCTATCACCCTGACGTCTGCAGCGCGCAAGCCAGCGAGTTTCCCCTCAAGTGAGATCAGAGTCTCAATAAGATCAGTACCGGGCGACGATGCGGACTCCGGTGCCTCTGGCGCCTCGAGCGCCCTTTTTGCAAGGGTAATCTGCGATTCGAGTTTTGTTCGGGCTCTTAGCTCCAGCTCAGCCTGACGTTCAGTTAACTTGCTTGTAACATTTGAGTGGAACCACTTTACCTCTTCTTCGGTGCGCTCTTTACCATACGAAGAGAGCAACACGTACCCCCCATCAATAACATCCACACTTAAACCAAAGCCCGGAGGGTGGCCCCATTCATTCCGAAATTCTCTACGGATTTCGGGGAGCCACTCATTGTCCATGAAAGATACAATTGCCGGACCGGGCTGAAGCAAAGTACCCTCGCCGTCTTGCGCTACCTCCACAAGGGTGACGAATTTATATGTCGGCGCAGAAAAGAGTTGATACCCGCCTCCCAAGCCAAGCAGCGCTAACAGGCTAATGCAGAATATTCTTCTTTTCCTGACTAAAGCCGCAGTCAGCTCTACGAGGAAAAATCGCTCAGAAGTTGACATCAAAATCCCTAGTTAGGATGTAATTACCGCCGAGATTGCAAAAACACGCTAACTTCGGCAGAGATCGATCGACGGGAGATCATTTTACGGCAAGATGTCGTGGTTTTCAGTAACGAAAATGTAAGAACCCCCGAAGGAGCTCGGGGGTTCTTACACGACAACCGCACATCCCTACCAGTGCGTCAGGTATCCGAAAGCAGCTCAAACGAAACTGGCGAATTACAGGTCACATCCACCTTCAAGCGCTTTCCAATAACCTCATCCATATACTTCGGCGCAACGCCGTAGCCAGGTCTTACGCTTCTGATTGCGGCAACGTCGACAACATCTCCTGCCTTCAGATCTTTTACAAAATACAGTGAACGTCGAAACTGCGCATTACCCTGCTCACTGGATTTCCGGCCATAATCTACCTCACCAAGAGCTTTCCAGGCAGTTTTGCTATCTCGACATAATGCAGTCAAATCCTCAGGTTCGAGGGAGAAGCTATCATCCGGCCCTCCGCCATTCCGATCGAGTGTGAAGTGCTTTTCAATAATCGAGGCACCCAAAACGACACTTGCAATCGCAGTAGTATTGTCCAGCGTATGATCCGATAACCCTGTTACCAACCCGAAGCGCTCGATCATGTCTGGAATCGTACGCAGATTATAGTCCTCGGCTGGCGCAGGATAGCCGCTCACGCAGTGGAGAATCGCTAATTCCTTGCACCCACCCTCTCGAGCCGCTTCGATAGCCTCCTGAATTTCCTCTGCATCGGCCATGCCGGTCGAGATGATCATGGGTTTACCGGTACTGGCGACATACCGAATGAGCGGAAGATCTACAGCCTCAAACGATGCAATCTTGTAGGCCGGCGCATTGAGATTTTCCAGCAAATCCACCGCTGAAGTATCAAAAGGGGAACTGAAAATAGGGATACCGAGTTCTCTGGCGCGCTTGAACAGAGGTTCATGCCACTCCCAGGGCATGTGGGCTTCCTCATATAACTCATAAAGAGTGCGGCCATCCCACAATCCACCCTTAATTCGAAAATCTTCAGCAGTGGAATCCAGAGTAATAGTGTCTGGACGGTATGTTTGCAGCTTCACCGCATCAGCTCCGGCTCGAGCCGCTTCCTCAATAATCTGCAAAGCCGTTTCGAGCCGTCCGTTATGGTTCGCCGAGAGTTCCGCAATGATATAGGGCGAATGATTACGTGAAATCTGTCGACCTGCGATCGAGATTACCGGATTACTCATCTTTGAATTCCTTAAATGTTTGCC
Organism: Marinobacter nauticus; assembly: GCF_003634635.1. Taxonomy (GTDB): domain Bacteria; phylum Pseudomonadota; class Gammaproteobacteria; order Pseudomonadales; family Oleiphilaceae; genus Marinobacter; species Marinobacter nauticus. Next base: position 50,665 of record NZ_RBJB01000003.1, read on the forward strand.
TGCCACTCGTGCTCCAGCAACCCGAAGCACACGACATCATGATAAACGGCACCGTCATAATGCTGCTCTCTCAGCACACCTTCCTGCCTGAAGCCCAGCCGACGGTGGAAGGCAATCGATTTTTCGTTAAACGAAAGCGCCTGACCGCAGAGCTTATGCAGACGCAAATCACCAAACGCAAACGATAATGCTGCGCTCCCCAGCAATTTCCCCATACCTTTGGGAGCGTCCGGAGACATATAAAATCCCCAATCGGCTACTGAATCACACCGACCTTGAGTGATGTTTACGAACCCAAGATCTCGCCCATCATGCTCATAGATCATCAGGTGCACGGCCGGGTTTTCTCTCGCTTTGGCATACCATGCAGAATGCTCCTTGAGCTCAATCTCATGAGTCGTATACATGTAGCGGCGGACGCTGGGGTGATTTCTCCATGCAAGCACCAACTCGAGATCTGAGGCCTGCATTTTTCTGAGCCTATCGCTCTCCACTAGTGTTCCTCCGAGCAGAGCATCATTTTTTCAAGCACCGATTCAACGCCGTTGCCTTCTGTGACTGACGAGGCCATTTGCCCAATCTCAGAAAGCTCATGAGAACCCAAAAGCCGGTCAACGACGCTCCCCAACGCGTCAAGGCTTTCACCTTCGCGCCGGACCACAATTGCCGCACCCACATCGCCGAGAGCCTTGGCTCCCCCCTCCTGATTCTCTGCCAAAACCAGCAGGACTGTCGGTAAACCAAGACAACAGCGCTCCCAAGACGTGCCTCCAGCAGCTCCTATACAAAGGTCCGCCAGACACATACGTTCGGCCATGTCGCTCACGTTCACGCTCACCGTCGCCCTGAACGGGAGTTTGCTTGCCTGAACTCGAACAGAGTCCAGACCGGGAGCAGATGCGCCCATCACAATGTCCAACTCGGTTTCCGGAGGCAAACGGCTGCGAGACAGTACTCTCAGTACTTCACCAGTAACGTTCTCCCGATCTACCCCCCCAAGAGTAATCAGGATTCGCCTTACTTCTGGCGATCTCCTTCTCTCAAGACTGAGCTTCCGCATAGCCGCGAACTCGGGCCGCAGAAGCGCATAGCGTGGGCCACAGAGCCGGATACAGTCAGGCTTGGTCAGACCATCATAATCTTCTGGTTGCCGACCAAGATTCTGATCCAGCAATAAACGGCAGTGGTGGTTTCTGTCGGCCAGATCATCAATAACCATAACCTTCGGTCCCACCCGGGATACTTCCTGTTCCCAGCGAGCATCGAGAGCATAGTGATCTACAACGACCCAATCAACCTGCCTTCCGCCCACAATATTCCGGGTTTGGTCTGCATCAAAATGCCAGGGAACGCCCAGCCAATCCGAATGAGCCGGCACGCTTTCCTGCTCGGGGATTAGCGCATCGGAGCGTCCTGGCGCCAACAAGTGAACTTCAAATCCCTTCTGCCGAATCAATGCTTCAAGGTTACCGGGGTGATCGCGACCGATGAACAGACACTCATGCCCCCTGGTGCGCAGAGCTTCCGCCAGCGTCAGACAACGCATAACGTGACCGGTACCAATATCAATTGAAGCATCCGCACGAAACGCAATACGCATCAACTTGCACCTTGCTCCCGCATAGCGCGGAACAACCATTCTGCTCGATCCCAGTCTTCCGGCGTATCAATATCCTGAACCCGATGCCTGGGTAAGATGACCGGTACAGCGTCTTCTGAAAAAATCGGCCGACCATCCCTCCATGCCTCAGCCGTACCCCAATAGAACTGGCCCGCATCATGCCAGGCCTCTTCCAAATCCTGAGATCGAGTTTGAAAGTGCTCGGGGCTGAACATCGCTATTCGACCATCATCCTTGATTCGAATGGCCCGCTGGATAGGAAATGCGTAACTGGTTACCGAGAACGCATAGCTGCAACCCTCACCAACCAGTAACTCCTGCCCCCGTATGAGATCATCTGAGCTCACAAATGGAGCCGTAGCGTACAGGCAGCAAACCCGAGACACCGGAACTCCAGTGGACGCCAGCCATGCGACAGCATGCTGAATCACCGGGATCGTGCCGGTATAGTCATCGGAAAGATCTGCTGGACGCATGAAAGGCGTTTCTGCACCGTATTCCCTTGCAACCGCAGCGATTTCTTCGTCATCGGTTGAAACGATGATTCGTTCGAAACACCCGCTCTTCAGCGCAGCCTCAATCGACCAGGCAATCATTGGCTTACCGAAGAAAGCTTTGACGTTTTTCCGGGGTATACGTTTGCTGCCACCTCGGGCGGGTATGATCGCTACTGACGTCATGATCACTCTCCCGCCAGAGCCACTCGGAGTGCCTCAACTACTTCGTCTTGCTGATCATCGGTTAATCCCTGAAACATAGGGAGGCTGATCGCTTCGCGGTAGTAAGCCATTGATTGAGGAAACGCTTCAGCCTCAAAGCCCATGGACTCATAAAATGGCTGCGTATGTACCGGAATGTAGTGCAGATTGACCCCAATTCCCTGTTCCCGCAAAGACTCGAACACCTCCCGGTGAGTTCGGGAAATGACATCCAGCTTTAGGCGGACAACGTAGAGGTGAAGTCCAGAATAGCTGTCTGGATGCTGCCAGGGCAATACAACAGGCAAATCGCTCAACAGTCTATCGTATCTTTTTGCCAACTGATGCCGGCGGGCCACAAAAGCATCAAGCCGGTCCATTTGGCTAACGCCGAGCGCCGCCTGTAGCTCGGTCATCCGGTAGTTGAAACCCAAGTCCACCTGCTGGTAGTACCAGGGGCCGTCTGGCTCACGCGTCATCAAGGCGGGGTCTCGGGTAACACCATGACTACGGAGCAGGTTCATTTTTTCCGCCAGCTCTGCGCTATTGGTTATGGCCATACCACCTTCAGCCGTAGTCACGATCTTCACCGGATGGAAACTGAAGACGGTTATATCGCTATACCGACAACTGCCAATGAATTCGCCCTGATACTTACCGCCAATTGCATGGGAGGCGTCTTCGATCAGCTTGAAACCATACTCTTTCGCCAAGCCGTCGATCGCTTGCATATCGCAAGGTTGGCCGCACAAATGAACGGCCACTACCACTTTGGGCAATCGGTTTGACTGCTTTGCCGACTCAAGCTTCGCCTTCAACGCCTCTGGACAAAGGTTGTAGGTTTTGGGATCGATGTCGACAAAATCCACATTTGCGCCGCAATACAAACCGCAGTTAGCAGACGCCACGAAAGTCACGGGGGTCGTCCATAGCCAGTCGCCTTTACCAAGGCCCAATGCCAGGCAGGCGATGTGCAACGCGGACGTCGCACTATTCACCGCCAGAGCGTGGCTGGCGCCGACGTGGCTTGCCACGGCCTGCTCAAACCTGGGTACCATTGGGCCCTGAGTCAGAAAGTCTGACTCCAAAACGCCCAAAACCGCATCAATATCGGCTTGGCTAATATCCTGTTTTCCGTAGGGAATCATGATCAAATCTTGCCAATTTCGCTGTTATGACGGTCGATCCAAGCTTGCAGCTCAGCATCACTCATCCACTCATCATTATTGTCACTGGCGTAGACAAACCCTTCCGGAACACGCTTACCGTCTTTAATCCGGTCTTTGCAGTTTCCCCAATCATTAATGTTGGGCAGAATTTTGAAGTGTTCGGGATACTCGTAAGTAAAATAAGAGTCTTCCGCGCCAATCATCTGCTCATGCAGTTTTTCACCCGGCCGAATACCTACCACTTCCTGCTTGGCTTCTGGTGCAACAACGCGAGCCAGGTCGGTCACCTTCATGGAAGGAATCTTCTTCACATAAATCTCGCCACCAACCATATCTTCAAAGGCATGCCAAACCAGCTCAACGCCCTGCTCCAAGCTGATCATGAAACGCGTCATACGTGGGTCTGTAATCGGCAGAACCCCTTTATCTTTGATGGACATAAAGAACGGGATAACCGATCCCCGCGAGCCCATAACATTACCGTAGCGCACGACTGAGAACTTGGTTTGATGGCCACCAGCGTATGAATTCCCCGCCACAAACAATTTGTCTGAGGCCAGCTTGGTGGCACCATACAGGTTGATCGGGCTGCTTGCCTTATCCGTCGAGAGCGCCACAACGCCTTTGATACCCTTATCAATGGCAGCATCAATCAAATTCATGGCGCCATGGATATTGGTCTTTACACACTCGAACGGATTGTACTCTGCGGTGGGAACAATCTTCGTGGCGGCCGCATGCACTACGTAATCGACTCCATCCAAAGCCCTGTAAAGACGATCTCTGTCACGGACATCACCAATAAAGAACCGAAGACGATCGTCACCCTGGAACAGCTTGGCCATCTCCCACTGTTTCATCTCGTCTCGGGAGAAGACAATGATTTTCTTCGGGTTATACTTTTCCAGAGTCATCGGAATGAACTTGTGGCCAAATGACCCAGTGCCGCCAGTGACCAGAATAGTTTTACCTTGCAACATAAGCTTTCAATATCCTCAATTGATCAACTTAGAGTATGAGTGATTCCCATCGCTCGGAATACCCGGGCGCATGAAACCTGTTTAATTATCCCAATTGCCAGCGATGCGCCTCCGAACGCCAGGATCACAGCCCATTCCGGACTTGTCTGGCCAAGAACCAACACCAGCAAAACAAACACCAAGAGCCCAATAAGATGGGCTGCAATGATGGGTTTATCGCGGGAAACCGCGTAGAGGCCGTAATGAGGGATCATCCCCACTACAAAAAGCCCCATGGAGACCAAAACCCCGACGAACATTGGCCAATGGTCAAAATAGATTGCGTTGGGCAGAAAACTAAACAGAACGGGCCCTGCCACTGACCCGCCGAGCACCAAAACCATCGACCAGACCAACGTGTGTTTCTTCAGAGTCGCCCTCGCTGACAGAAACCCAGACCGGTCTTCGCTATTGTGAGCTGTGATCATACGTGGATAGAGGAACGCGAATACGCCGGCATCCATAAACGCCAACACGGCCCCCGCCATGCCCATGAACAGGCTGTATACGCCAAGAAGATCCGGCCCATTCAATGCCTCAAAGGCAAATCGATCTACCGTCATGATGCCTCGCAAGGCAAGCGTGGCAATCAGCAACGGCAACGCAACGAGCACGCCTTTTTTCAACCACGCCCACTCAACGCCGAGATTGCGCCAGTTGATAGAACGCAACAGCAGCCCACCCATCAGCACACTCAACACCGAACCTGCAGCCCAAAAGGGCATTAAAACAGCCAAAGATCGATAGGATTCGGAGTAAACCAGGCAGACCATAAACAGCAAAGCCCAGATACCCTGCCTGAAAAACACCATGAGTGAAGCAAATACTGGACGCCCCATGGCAATGGCCAGGCGCGATACTTCCTGAGCCAGATGCTCGGAGACAATCAGCAGCATTACCCACCCCGCCAGCCACCAGGGAAGCAAGCCAAAAACGAATAAGAGAAGAGATACCGGCAGCATCAGGGCGTACAGTCCACCAAAAAACACACCCTGTGAAAACAACAACCGCCCCCACTGATCGGCTGGTCGATTCAGCAGATCTCGCGTACTGAAGGTGTAGAAATCAAAACCAACAAAATACAGGGCATAGCTGACCGTGACCACGATCAAACCGTACAAGCCAACTTCAGACGGCGGGAGATAGATCGCGAGAATAAAGATCAAGCCAAACCGTATGGCCAGCGTGACCGCGCGGATTGCGACGTTCAATAGTTTAGGATTGGAGAACACAGAAATCCCGGTAACAAATGCCAACTAGGTTTATCTTCTGAGCTACCAAAAACAGGATCAAGTAAATGGCCAAATCATTGGAATGATAGTATTCGCAACTAGACCTACCATAAAGCTCAGTGGAACACCAACCCGGACGTAGTCGGTAAATCGATACCGACCCGGACCATAAACCATCAGGTTTGTCTGATAACCAAGTGGGGTAATAAAAGATGCAGACGCAGAAAACATAACGGCCACTATTAAGGGGAGGGGGCTAACTCCTAGTTGCTCCGATACCGCCAAGGCTATCGGAAACATCAAGACTGCAGCGGCGTTGTTTGTAATCACCTCTGTAAACATGGCCGTCAAGACGTACACCATCACCAACGCCAACCAAGGCGTCAGAGGTGCCCACCCCAAAAGCAACCCAGCGACCCATTGTGCAGCACCGGTATCTGTCATCGCAGCGCCCAAGGCAAACGACGCCGAAATCACCACCAATACCGGTAAATCTACGCTGCGCCTCGCACGGCTAGCCGTAAGGCAGCCACTCACAATCATCGCGCCGGCCGCGATAAACGCCGCCTCCAGAATCGACAACAATCCAGACGCACTCAACAGCACCATCAAGGCCAGGATACCCAGTGCCCTGGGCGCCTTGCGAAAATCCGGTGGTGTCGAATCGTTCAGAGCGCTTACCAGCAGAAAGTCCCGCCGGAACCGGTACTGCTCAACAAACTGGTGGCTGGCCTCAAGTAATAGGGTGTCACCCATCCGGAAAGTAATGTCCCCAAGCTTGCCAGGCACCCGTTTGCCCTCCCGGGATACGGATAGAATCACTGCATTGAAGCGTGTCCGGAAGCGGCTATCCCGAATGGTCTTGTTCAGTGCAGGAAACTCCGGCCCCAAAACCACTTCCACCAGACAGCGCTGATGGTTTTCCATTTCCAGTTTGTGAACGCTACCGTGTGCTGGCTTCAAGCCCTGGATTCGACGAAGCTCACTGGCACATTCCGGCGCGCCCACGAAATAGAGCTTATCGCCGGCCAGCAACGTCCGGTCCGGCTCTACTGCCGTTATCAGCCGGCCATCCCGATCAATTTCGGTGAGGTAACCGTAGGTCAGCGCTCGTAGCCCTGCCTGAGCGATGGTTTTTCCCACCAGGGGGCCTGGGCTCTCCACCTCTACCTCTACCCCATACTCACGAACCTGATCCAGCTCTTCGCTGAGCCCGCCTCGGTCTGGCAACAAACGGTGACCAACCAACACCAGAAAAGCACCGCCCACCACCAAAAGCGGAACGCCCACCCAGGCCAACTCAAACAACCCAAGGTTAATACCCAGCCGGCTCTGGAGCATGCCGTCCACCACCAGATTGGTACTGGTGCCGATCAGCGTACAAGTGCCGCCCAGAATGGCCGCATAACTCAATGGAAGCAGTAGCTTAGAGGCGGGAATCCCCAAGCGCTGAGCCCAGTCCTGAATGGCGGGAATAAACATGGCCACCACCGCCGTATTGTTCATAAAACCGCTCAGCACCCCGGTTGGCGCAATCATCCGAAGTTGCGCACCACGCTGGGTTTTGGGGTGGCCCAGCAACAGGCGGGCAATCCACTGCACCGCCCCGGTCTCTTTCAACCCGGCAGCCACAACATACAGGGTTGCGATAGTAATAACCCCCGGGTTTGCAAAACCGGCCAGCGCCTCGATGGGTGCCAAAACGCCAAACACCAGCAGCAGAGCCAGCGCAGACATCAGCACCAGGTCTGCAGAAACACGCGTGAGTGCCAGCGTGCCCAGCACCCCAGCCAGCGTCATCAGTGTAAAAACCGCCTGCCACTCCATGCGCCCAGTAATCCTCAGTTGCTTTTGATTAGCTCACGCTCTTGCAGGTAAGCAATCAAAGAATCCACACACTCATCCACGGTGCTTTGTGAGGTGTCCAGGCGAATCTCAGGGTGTGAGGGTACTTCGTAGGGCGAATCAATGCCGGTGAAATGCTTAATCTCGCCAGCACGGGCTTTCTTGTAAAGGCCTTTCGGATCTCGGGATTCGCAGGTTTCCAGCGGAGCATCCATGAACACCTCAATGAATTCTCCTGCCGGAAACAGCTTACGCACCATACGGCGATCACTGGTGAACGGAGAGATAAAGGCACTCATCACGATGAGGCCTGCATCCGCAAAGAGTTTGCACACCTCACCAACCCGGCGAATATTCTCCACCCGGTCGTCATCGGAAAAGCCCAGATCGCTACACAAGCCATGGCGTACGTTGTCGCCGTCCAGAAGGAAGGTATGGTAACCCCGCTCGTGCAAGGCCACGTCCAACGCATTGGCAATAGTGGATTTACCGCTGCCACTCAGCCCGGTAAACCAGAGCAGGCAAGGCTTCTGGTTCTTGTTGGCGGAACGCTCGGCGCGGGTAACTTTATGATCGTGCCATACTATGTTGCTCATACCGCTTTACAGCCCCATTCCGGATAATTCTCGCGGATAAACCGGTTCAGGTTCCGCTCGGCTTCAGTATATTCCCGCTTAGGTGCCTCACCAGCCCCATCCAATGCCTGCGCCACCATACCTGCAGCCACCGTCACGTTCGTCAGGCGGTCAATCAGAATGAAGGCACCTGTCCCCGGATGCGCCTGGTAATCCTCAACCACCACAGGCTCAGACAGTTCTACATCGCACAGACCAATGGCGTTCAATTCCAGGCCGCTGGCTACGTTGGTATTCCGCGCCAAGGTGTTCACATCCACCTCTTCCAGCACCTTATTCACAAAGCAGCCAGTCACTTTGGTGCCGATTTTAATGCCGTATTCGCGGCCAGGTACCAACGCCTTCTCATTCATCCAAACCACATGGGCAGCAAACCGCTGGCCCATCTCCGGTTTCTGGTTGGCGTGCACCAGCAGGTCGCCCCGGGAAATATCGATTTCGTCTTCCAAGGTAAGGGTCACCGCATCACCAGGCCATGCGCGGGGAATCTCGCCCTCATAAGTGTGGATACCCTTCACCCGAGACGTTTTGCCAGACGGCAGCACCGCCAGCTCGTCACCCTTGTGCACCACACCACTGGCGACCGTGCCACAGTACCCACGAAAATCCAGGTTCGGGCGGTTTACAAACTGCACGGGGAAACGAAAGTCTTCCACATTCTGGTCTTTGCGTAGCTCGACCTGCTCCAGAATGGTCATCAGAGTCTCGCCGTGGTACCAGGGTGTGCGCTCACTTCGGTTCACCACGTTATCGCCATTCAGGGCGGAAATCGGCACATAGTAAACGTCTTGCAGCCCCAGCTGATCGGCCAGCTTCTGGTATTCGGCGCGGATCTCGTTAAATCGCTCTTCGCTGAATTCCACCAAATCCATCTTGTTAATCGCCACGACGACATGCTTCAGGCCCAGCAAGCTGACAATAAAGCTGTGACGGCGGGACTGGGTGAGCACGCCTTTACGAGCGTCGATCATCACCACGGCGAGATCACAGGTAGACGCCCCGGTGGCCATGTTGCGGGTGTACTGCTCATGGCCCGGGCAATCCGCGATGATGAACTTGCGTTTGTCGGTACTGAAGTACCGGTACGCCACATCAATGGTAATGCCCTGCTCTCGCTCCGAAGCCAGGCCATCAACCAGCAGCGCCAAATCCAGAGCTTCTCCCGCATTGCCCTGACGCTCATTATCCTTATGCAACGCCGCCAGGTGGTCCTCAAAAATCAGCTTGGAATCGAACAGCAAGCGGCCAATCAGGGTGGATTTTCCGTCGTCCACACTGCCACAGGTTAAAAACCGCAAAAGGTCTTTGTTTTCGTGCTGATCCAGGTACGCGAGGATGTCTTTCTCAATCAAAACCGATGCGTGCGACATTAGAAATACCCCTCCCGCTTCTTCTGCTCCATGGATGCTGCACCGTCGTGATCAATCACGCGGCCCTGGCGTTCCGAGGTAGTGGTCAACAGCATTTCCTGAATAATGTCCGGCAAGGTCGCCGCCTCAGATTCCACCGCACCGGTCAGCGGGTAGCAGCCTAGAGTACGGAAACGCACCATCTTCATCATCGGCTGCTCGCCCGGCTCCAGCGGCATGCGGTCGTCATCGACCATGATCAATGTGCCATCACGTTCCACCACCGGGCGCTCCGCCGCATAGTACAGAGGCACAATGTCAATATTTTCCAGATAGATGTACTGCCAGATATCCAGTTCCGTCCAGTTGGAGAGCGGGAACACGCGAATGCTTTCCCCCTTGTTCACCTTGCCGTTATACAAATTCCACAATTCCGGACGCTGATTCTTCGGATCCCAGCGGTGGAACTTGTCGCGGAAGGAATACACCCGTTCCTTCGCCCTGGACTTCTCCTCATCCCGGCGGGCACCGCCAAAAGCAGCATCAAAACCGAATTTGTCTAACGCCTGCTTCAACGCTTGGGTCTTCATTACATCGGTGTGCTTGGCACTGCCATGGGTAAACGGCCCGATGCCCTGCTCCACACCTTCCTGGTTGGTATGGACAACCAGCTTCATACCTAATCTCTCGGCCACCTTGTCCCGGAAATCGATCATCTCTTTGAACTTCCAGGTGGTATCGACATGCATTAGCGGGAACGGCGGCTTGCCAGGGGCAAAGGCCTTCATCGCTAAATGCAGCATCACCGCAGAATCTTTACCAATGGAATACAGCATAACCGGGTTATCGAATTCCGCTGCGACTTCTCGAATGATGTGAATAGATTCCTCCTCAAGCTGCTTGAGGTGGGTTTTCTTCGGAGGTGTCAGAGTCATGGTCGCCTTCTGTTACGAACGCCAATGGAGAAAAATTCCAAGACAAAAATAAAAAAGCCGAGAAAAACTAACTGAAGTCACGATCAGGGCAAAATGGACTTCGATCCTGGAAATGTCGATAAAAAGTGATTAGATTAAGAAATCCCAAAAAAGGCAGCGCTTAAATCAAAATCCAATATCGCGAACATAATAACCTAAACAGCTTGAGCCGAAGCAGTCGTCATGATCCAGATCACTTAAAATATAACGATTAAATAGAGTCACATTATCATCCCGGCAATACTTCAACATCAATCTTTTATTAAAACTATCAAAATACCGCGCGCGACCATATTTTGAGCTAGAGAATGTTGAAAAAACAAATCGAATAAAACTTTTTTTTTCAGAAGGATCCGCAATCAGCGGCAGAGCCTTAAGCGCAATGTCTACACCTTCAGCTGAAATACTATGGTTAGAGCTCTCTTTACAGATAAAATCCGAACCCACATTTCCACCACCCAACAATAGATTCAAACATTTCTCAATAAACTTCTTCGTTCCTAACGTTTTAATAGCCTCAAATGGAATCACAGAAAAATTATCGCGACCAACGGAATTCGACAATATTTCAGCAATATAAAGCCAGGATATTTTAGAGGGCTTTATCTCATCAACAAAACTCACAAAATCTATAGACCTTTGCTCTTTGACCTGCTGAAGATAGCATGACTCTATAAAGTCGTCTTGCCTTCTAACCACCAAAAGAATCCGAAAAAAATAATCACCAAATATATACTTGATAGACTTGGAAACCACGTCAATCTTAGTGTAAAAGCCATTGTAAAGATCTAATCCCGAATGGCCCAAAAACCCCTCCCAAGAAAATACAACGTTAGGTTCTTGGTGCTGCGAAAGCAGCTTAATCATGGATTCTCTAGCCGCCGATAGTGACCGAAGATAAGAGTCCTCCTGATCAAGCTCACCGATGGAAATCGATCTAAAGTGGCGCCCCAACGCAGACTTCGCAATTTCCGACGGAGATATATATGCCACACCAGAGTCTTTAAGCTTATCTTTATTAAAAGCTAAATTCTGCTGGATCGTCGTCGAAGCACTTTTATGCGCCCCAATATGAACATAGATTTTTTTACTCATAGATAATCCAACAAACGCAAGCAAACAATAGATTTAAAATGGTGTCGATCATCAAAATTTCCAAAATCGCCTTAAATATCTAGAGACCAACTTTAATATGGACACTTCTGCCCTTTTACTTAATCTCCGCATTTCTATTTCACGAATAACGGTCTCTACGGTTGTAAACCTTCGAGTAGCGACACTGATATACGTCGGATAAAAGATCAGCGCCGCCGCAACTAATTCTTCCAGACTCCTACGACGAGTTCGCCTAGAGCAGGGGTGGACATCATTTGTTAACCCCCACCCACCATAAAAAGGCTGACCATAGCACGTTACTTTTACGCCTCGAAGAAGTGCCTCAAACCCGGTGAGCGAGGTAATAGTATGTACCTCATCGACTCTTTCCAAAAGATACGACATGTCTTGATCAAAAACTAACTCATCACAAAATTTTTCTAATTCGTGATAATCGTTTCCATTTTTTCTAAGCCCTGCCACCACGTCCGGATGAGGTTTATAAAGTATATAAGCACCGGGGCAGTTTCTTCGAACCGCCTTTAACAAATCCAAATTTCTCTTAACTACGGGCGATCCATATCTAATAGAGGCGTCACTTTCAACTTGTCCTGGAACCAACACCACATTCGAGCAGCCAAGAGGAGCCTGCCACGTCCTAAGCCCTGTGTTATATTTAGTGATTCCCTTTGACTTAATGGTGTCTATTAATTTATCTGCGCGCTTTAAGGTTTGGGGAACAAATACTCCAAACTGCAACATCAGCTCAAGCCTAGATGGACGGGAAGAGTCATAATACATGCCGGAACTGTCTATAATCCAAGACTGAGGCTGAACCAGATCCGCCCCCAAGCCAACCGAACGAATGAATCCATCCTCTACACAAATCGTCCCATCATCCGCTGCGGACCTTCCCCATACGACCCGTTTAACGCCCGATGGAGCTTCCTTCTTCCCTTTCTCAACGAGGCTGCTCCCCGCAAAAAAAGCATTGAACGAGCTCCGCTTCCATCGAGGAATATGCTCGATGTAGAGTGTGCCGGGAAAGCGTTCGATCTGCTCACGCTGAAAACCAAGCCAGGATATAGCACGCTCAGCAGTGCACCGATCCGCTGTTTCAGGGTCAACGTAGCGGGGGTAATCAACAAGTGAGCGGTACACCAAAGAAAAGAGGCTTATGGGCTTACGGAAGGAGGGAGGAGCCGTATAGTCATTCGTCAGCCCCCTACCCGCGTAAAATGGCATACCGAACACGTGGACTTCCTTTCCCCATATTAGCGCTTCAAAACCTATTTGCGACGTTACACAAAAAACCGCATCAGCTTTCTCTATTAAAGATGGAGGATGAACAGGTTCTGAAATCAACTTGATTCTTGGAGACTCACCCAACCGCGGATTAGTCAAATAGCCGGACTTTCTACCGTGAATTACATCAGGGTGTGTCTTAATCACCACTTGATGGTCTGGAAAACGCTCCAATGCGCAATCCAACATCCGCTGGAAACTATGCGAGTTGGCGCCACCAAAAGTTACCGAGGCATCACCGTAGGTCTGATCTATCACCAGCACAAAAGGCTTAAGGTATGAAAAGTCGCTTTCCCGACCATTGTTATATTTAGAAATCCTTGCATCGCGCCATAGCTTTATAATATTAGAGGCCCGCGAAACCTCAATATCGTCAAGGTCTCTATCCAATAACAAATCAAGTCTAGACGGTTTACTCGCGTCATAGTAAATACCTACATCATCCCGGACTAACGAAAGTGGTGAATCAGATCCTGACGAAACTGACCTAATAAAACCATCTTCCAGACGAAGTACGGGAATTCCAAGTTCGGCTGCTTTCCGATCGGCCTTCAGAGAAGAGGCCTTTCTACCCCACGCTAACATGGCTTCGGCACGTGAAGCAGATACTGCCTTACAATATCGTTTTACATTTGCCCCCAAAAAGACTTCAAGATTTGGCAATGAATAGAGCGCGCGAGATGTTGTAATATAATACATACTTTTCTTTTCCCGAGACATCTCAAACTCACGCACCAACGCACCCCCATTCTCCACGTTGACGACAATGAAGATAGTTTAACAAAGCAAAATTCCTGAAACTAACTATGACGACGCATTAATCAAACCAATACATTCTCAAATCTTCCAACTCAAAGCCGCATAGATCAGATGATCTTCTAAGATACGTATCAAATAAATCAGCATTGTGGGAGCGAAGATATTTCAAAATCAATGCGCGCTCAAACTGACCGAAAAAACGAGCTTTTCCATACTTTTCCGACGGAAATTCGCTTGCAAATATATTTCTCAATGTATTCCTAGATTTAACCGAAACCTTCGAAACCACTTCTTTATGAAGTCCTACTGCATAAGCAGACATACTCGCATTAGCCTTCTCGACAACCGTCATTTTCGAGACTTCAATTTCATTAAGGTTTAACCCGCGAAAAAAGAAATCCAAAAAATCCTTAGATTTACCATAAATTTTAAGCAACTCGAACGGCATAACACAAAAGTCATCATCAAAAATTTCAGAAAAACTATCGAGCATCGGATTCCATCTTAGCTTTTCCGGATCTATCGCGTTCTTAAAATCCGAAAACTCTAATACACGCCCTTCCTTTATCTGCTGTAGATAACACGATTCAACAAATTCGTCCTGACGCCGTAATACGAATATAATCCTAATATTGCTACCCGAGAAAATTTCTTTAACTGATTCCGCTATCCTTCTTGGATTTCTATATATCCCTCCATATACATCGAGCGAGCTTCCGCCACAGAAACCCTCGTAAGAAATCAATATTTTTGGTTCGTCAATCGATGCACATAAATCAAGCCAGAACCGTTTTGCTCTGCCAAGTGACTCTAAATACTCAGATTCTGAAAGAGAGTCTCTTCTTGCCAGATTTCTGAAGTGCTCCCCTATCGGCTCTTTATGGAGATCAGCACTACCCAAAAAGCGAATACCAGAGGATACGAGATACTGCTGACTTCTTCTTAAGCTTCTTTGAATGGTAGTTGAAGCAGATTTATGAGCACCAAAATGTAGATAGACGTCTTTCACTTAACACCAACCTTAAGTCGTCCCTGTTGCAACGGAAGAGAGCTACAAAGCAAGCAATCACTTCCACAAGAACCAACGGCTACCCAATGAAATAATTCAACGCCATTATTCTTCGCAAACATGTTGAACACCGATTCTACTATCAACAAAAGAGGCAAGCCTCGCGGATATTTCTTCCACCAAGAGCAATTTATTACCCTTCTGTTCAACGTCAACTATAGTCACTGAACTGTGCCAAACATCTTTTCCTTTAGAGTCTTTCTTTCTCCAATCAATCTCCGAAGAGTTAGAAAACAGCCAAGTATTTATACCCAGTGCGCCGGCTAACTCTACAACTGTCGTCGCTGGGCTAATCACAAGATCAAGACAAGACATTAATGCTGAAACGCCGTCAAAATCATTATACTGGTCCAAATCATCAAAATTCAGAAGACGACCTGGACAATGCTTTTCTGCCCACGCTAACTCTTCGTCGCAATCATCATATTGCAAGTTAACAAACTGAACATTCTCGATGCTAAAGAGCTTCGATAT
Organism: Marinobacter nauticus; assembly: GCF_003634635.1. Classification (GTDB taxonomy): domain Bacteria; phylum Pseudomonadota; class Gammaproteobacteria; order Pseudomonadales; family Oleiphilaceae; genus Marinobacter; species Marinobacter nauticus. Next base: position 65,909 of record NZ_RBJB01000003.1, read on the forward strand.
TTCCTCAATACTCAAATAGTGTTCGTTTCGCCCAGTCGTAGATAAGCTACTGCGCCAACTAACCCCAACCAACATTTTTTCGGCAGGCAAACGCTCTCTAAATCTAGAAGTAGAGTCTCTATCAGCAATTAAATAGCTATTTCCAGGGAAATCATCATACGATTTTCTGTAGCTAGCCAAGAAGTCCGTTAGCATTGATACACGATCACTTCGCGAAATTTCACTCACGGCCAAATCATTGATGAATCCTACCAGATCGGAACCCGGAACATCTTTATATTCGCTGTAGTCGATAGGATCACTAAAGCGAGGTCGCGGTGTCTCTATGAATCGGATATTTGGAAATGAACGCTCAAACAAAGGCCTAAGTCTAGGAGTTACAGTCAAAGACAGCCTTCTTTCCGCCCCCATAGACTGAAGAAGATCGTTATATATGGATGCAAATCTGATTTCATCACCGGGGCCAAAAATCGCGACTAGCAACAAGCTATTGATATCGTCGGGAATAATGGCTTTCATTGAGCCAGGCTCATAGTATTTTGAGCTATAATACTTAACGAGTGTTTCTTTTACTCTAATTTCTCGGAAGGTTAGAAACGCCTCCTCAATCATTCTATTTCCGAAATACAACTTCCTCTTATGCATATCGCCCACGGAGACACCTTTGGATAATGCATAATTAAAGACCTGCATACTTCGCTTGTAGTTGCAGTTCAGGATATATAACCGAAGAACCTCAGAAACATTGCTCTTAGTTGGATAATCCATTACAACTGGAAGCATCAAGTCTAGGGCTTCCGCTACTCGTCCTTGATATGAAAGTATCTGCGAAGCCAGAATCCTTGTATTCTCAGAATGGTCACCTGAAAGTACTAATAAGCTAACTAGCTTATTTGCTTTATCAAACAACCCAAGCTCAACATAATGTTTAACCTTACGAAAACTGAGTTCATAGTCAAGCCTACAAATAGACACCAAATATGAAAAATAGGTTTCCACTTCGGCTTGATTTAGAACACTACTTGCCGCAAATTTTGCACTCACAATTTGATCGGGCTTTAGGACGACAAGCCTGCTAAGCCAGTCAATTCCCAAAAGATCAGGGTCTGCAATCGCTTTACGAGCTTTTAGTTCTGCCTGTATCGAAAACCGATTAGCATAATATGGATCAATACCAAACAATAGTTGAGAGATAAGTAGTACTGAACGAAACTGAAAATTAAGCTCACATATAGTAGAAAGATTTCTTAGGATGCCTGGTGCGTTAACGCCTTCAAGAAGAAGAAGTTCAGCCTGCCTTTGGGCTTCTGGCAAATCGCGTAGCTGGATTAGCAGGTCGAGCCTTTCTTCCAAGATTGAAATATTAGGTCGATCTGATTCTTCATTATCGTTAACGGCAGTGCTTTTTGCGTTATCCGGGCTCCACCTACCTTCAAAAAATTTTTTGTTAAAGGCGACCGTATCCACGTTAACGATAAGCCAATCTATGTGTCGGTCAATGATTTCTGAAGGGAGCCAATTCTTACAGGTTAAAATAATTCGGTTAAAGACAAAAGGATCAATTTGGTCTCGCAGCTTTTTAAGAAACACATCGCACAGAACTTCGTTACGCAGCTGGCCTAAGCAAAAAAACGCAAAAACTCTAATACCAGCTTCTTCGATATTCTTTGGCAAAACACCCGCTATGTTGAGACCTTTGAGGAACTTGTTACCAAATACCAAGTTTCCTTGACCTTTGCATAGTGCTCTTGGCCATAAAGGAGTTTCCACTAGCTCTATAAGATCATCCTCTTTCCCAGCTTTGTTGTTTTCGAACAGCAGCAGCTCTTGGTCAACACGTATTCTGTGACAGGCCGCGATAAAGCCGTTAAATGGATCGCTGAGATCAGCAAGGTATTTAGGGTAAAGAAGATAGGCGCCTGCGAACAGCTCATCAATACTTAGCGTTCGTTTACGGTTTGGCGTATCTACTCGATCGTCCGTCAATCCCCATCCAGCATAGAAGGGCACACCAACTAGCGTAACTTTTTTTCCACGAATAAGCGCTTCAAAACCGCTTAAAGACGAAATCGTGTAGCAATGATCTATCGTTTCAATAAAGTCAACAAATGAGGTTGTCGGGTCAGAAATAGTTGCGATTTTTTCGAACGATTTTCTTTTTAGTTTGCTTTTTTGAAAACCACGGAATACTTCAGGGTGTGGTCTATAAACTATTTCGGCTCCTGGATTTTCTGAGTACGCAAGTTTAATAAGGTCTAAGAAAGACCAACCTCTTGGGTTCCCATACTTTATAGACGCATCCGAGTCCACCTGACCTAAAATAGCAACCCTCTTTCGGATTTTTATATTATGGGATCGCTTGACTCTCGGCGGGTTATATTTTGAAAGTTTGTTTTCAATTATAATACTACGTGCAACAGAAGATCTTTCTAAAAGTTCAACATTCTCTCCAAACTCATAATCATTAAGAATCTTTTCTAAATCAGAATTCGACGCTGGATCATAATATATTCCAGATCTATCAATAGCTAAAGAGTACGGAGTCGAATGCGCAGCACCGAGCTCTGCCGAACGTATGAATCCATCTTCAATTCTCCAAATTGATATACTATTTCGTTTTAGATATCGTCGAAATATATTATTCTCTGTGTAACCCCATATCGCTACTGCGTCAACCTTTTTCCTAAACTTTGCTATCATTCGTATGGCAGTGAAACTTCCAATTTTTCTTGGCGCAAACGCCACTCTGTACTCGGGAAAGTACTCTGCCAGAAAGCCGTACTTCCAGTCATTACAGCCGAAAATCGGCAAGATTGGCGCTTCTGGGTTATTCTCCCAGTTATCTCCGATCAAATATAAATCATCTAGATAGCCGGCATCTGGAGCAACTAAATCTCTAATTTCTTCCACATATGGATATGAATGCTTAAGAGAAGAAGAGTATCGTTTCTTTTCTCTACTTTCGACATTATTAGCATTTTTCAATTCGGGAGTTCTTAGGTGGTTGACCGCACGTTTCAACCGTTCCCGCGTTCTCTTCCCTCTGAATCGAGTCAGCTTTTTAAAAAAGTTCAAACTCATTATCTACACACCTGTAAACTTAGTCTCTTCATGACTCATATTTCTTGATTCTTTTGAAGAATTAATATTGATACTACCAATAATCTTTTGATTCACTTTAACTACATCGAATTCAGCTTCCGCCAACGCCCTGCTACATTCGCCAAACTCGAGTATTGCTTTTGGATTTTTCAGAAACCACTCCATTGACTGACTCAGGGCTTTAGCACTGTGCGGTTTTACTAATATACCATTTAGGCCCTGCCTCACGGTTGCCCTGCACCCAGGTGTATCGGTTGTAATAATCGCCCGCCCCATAGCCAGTGCCTCCTGAGTGCTTCTAGGAACGCCCTCTCGATAGTAGCTTGGTAAAACAAACACGCTACTTCTCGCGAGCCAAGGCCTCACATCTTTAACCGGCCCGGGGTAGGTGACAACTCCCTCGTTAACAAGCTGCTGAATATCCTGCTTAGTTATCGCGCCGCGATTATTATCAACCGCTCCTAAAATGACAAACTCAGTACTAGGGTACAGTGGCTTTATTAACTTGGCGGCGTCAACAAAGTACTCAATTCCTTTTTCTTTGAGCAATCGACCAACAAAGATAAATCGTACGGGGTCACAACTAGGCTTCGTATAACGGTAAAGGTTTAGGTCCACACCTATACCATTTATAACTAAAGGCTCGGGTTTTCGGACGCCAAAACTAATCAAAGAACGTTTGTCGTCCTCATTTAGTACTATAATGTGGTTCGCTAAAGGTAGGGCCAGCCTAAACAGGTTCTTCATTACCCAAGCAATAATCTTTTTCTTCAAGCTTTGTCCATTGGGGCCAATGGTAAAAACACGGCCTAGCCCCTCAATTTTTGCTACCCTTGTAGGGACCTTAGCAATAAAGGCTGCAATTGTTCCGTAGACAGCAGGCTTGGAAAAATAGCAATAGCTCAGATCGATGCGGTGGGCTTGAAGCAATCGATACAGCTGGTAAATGGAAGCTAGTTCCCGGAACGGATTAAGGCTGAATTGCCCCATGCGGTATGCGACTGGCGTCGCACCGATCTCCCTGATCTGTTGGGCAGTCTGTTCAGTGTAGTCTGTTGAAAAGGCAAAAACTTGATGACCTTGTTTAACAAAGTCTTTGATGAGTTCGCCCCGAAACCCAAGCATTGTATCTGCCAGTGTACCGACGATCGCAATACGTTTAGACTTTGGCGCCGCCCTGAATTGTGCAATGCCTATGGGGCTCTCCTTATTATTCCAATAGCCCGTCTCGCGTTCCGCTTCAACAACCGTCTCCAGCCTTGCACCCATGATCGTTCCCTCACCTTCTGTCGCTGAATTTCATTCAACACTTGCTCAGGTGTTATGGGCATACCTGATTCCAGGCTTACGTAGAATGGATACTGAATCAGGACTGCGTGCGCCAATTCTGATAAATGTAGTTCGCGATTTCGCCGGCTGCTTACCTTATCCTCAGTAAGCCCCCAGCCTGCATAAAAGGGTAAACCGTAACAGGTTACCGGTTTGTGTCTGATTAACGCTTCGAAGCCGGCCAACGAGGTGAGGGTGTGCACTTCATCAACCTGTTCCAACATTGGTCCGATGGCGGCGCTTATGACAATCTCATTGGCGTAATCAGACGCTGCCGCTTCGCCTTCTCCAACACGTCTGGCACCGGCCACGACATCCGGGTGGGGTTTATAAACAATCCAAGCAGTTGGATTTTGTTTCCGTACTTGCTGCAGAAGGCCGAGGTTAGTTCGAATTTCCCCGCAACCATATTCAATTGAGGCGTCTGTCTCTACCTGACCCGGCACGAGGATAACCTTCTCTTTTCCCACTGGCGCTCGCCAATCGTCCCCGTTGAGATTATATTTGCTAATGTTCCTGTTTCGGATGTCCAGTAGCAGCCGTTCGGCACGAGCTCTTTCACTATCCGTAAATTGATGGGAGGCAAGGAGTGTTTCCAGCCTTGATTCGCCTCGTGCACTGAAGTAAAGGTGCTCAAAGTCGGCGACCCAGGACAAAGGCTGCTGAAACTCCGCGCCGAGCCCTACGGATCTAAGAAACCCGTCTTCCAACCGCACCAACGTGATGTTCTGGCCCTCGCCAGGCCTCAGACGCTGCCCCCAAACAACGGCGACCTGGCGGTCTGGGACTTTCTCTACCCGATTAACGTGGGTGATACTGGCCCCTTGCAGGAACCGGTGAAGCGCCGGCCGCCAGTGCCAATTAAAACCCACCGCGTAGACGTGGTTCGGGATATTGTATGCTTGGCAGAAATCTTTCCAGGTAAATGGAGTTTGTTCAGGGGGCATCAATCTCGGTGGTCCCTGATCACCGCAATCACAAGCTGCCCTATCGCAGCAAATAGAAGGGCAAAAATCGTTACCACAGTTATGTTGTATATTCGTTCGGGCTTTTCAGGATACTGAGCCAGGGTCGGGTACTCTAGAATTGAGACCTGCTTGAGTTTACGGGCCGCTTCCACCCTCGTGCTTTCTAGGGAGGTTAGTGCGGTTGAATAGAGATCCAGGGCAAATTTTGCTTTCAACTGAAGAGTTTCATACTCTGCAGAAACCCGGTTAAGAGCGTTTCCTCCAGTCGTAGCCAGCTTTGCTTTTTCGATTTCAATCTGTTGTGCCAGGGCGTCCGCCTCGGACTGCATTCGCCTAACGGTAGGTGATTGAATACTTTGGTAGGTTTTCTGTGACTTGATTTGTGCCCTCAACACCGCCAACTCGGCTTCCAAGCGCGAAACCGTTGAGAATATAGCTTCAACCGTCTGGGTGGGGGCTACCAGTCCTTTTTCATTCTGATAGTGCAGCAAAGCTTCCCTTGCGGAAAGCAAACGTTCTTCAAGAGTCTGCACTTGTTTATCAATGAAGGCGACCTGCTCCTGCGCCAATCGCTGGCCCATCAGGTTCATGTGTCGCTCCCCCTCGTCAAGAAGGGCCTGTGTTATTGCTTGGGCAGTTTCTGGATCGTAAGCCTGAACCTCAATCCGCAACACTTTCGAATAATCATCGAACGTGATAGCCACGCGCTTATTCATATAGTCGTGAAAAGCTTCAATTGGCACATCCGCAGACTCCAACCGGGACCAACGATCAATCTCAGGATTCGAGTAATGCTCTCTTAGATTCAGACTTCCTTGCAGTTTTTGTAGCATCGAGACCGACTGCAAATGCTCCCTCAGAAGCAATAAATCCCCCGATCCCGATGTTCCAGACAAAATGGAAGATACATTAAGGCCGCTGGGAATAATCTCAGGGCTCTGCAACACGATGTGGGCTCTTGATACATAGCGGTCTGAGGCCAGGAACCCCCAATAGACAACGACAGTAAGAATAACCAAACCAGCAACAATCCAAGTCGGATTGCGTTTCAGGAATCGACTCATTTACCAATGCTCTTGTGATAGCTTTTGATGGCATCATGTACGTCGTCAAACCAGACGGCTTCACCATCATTAATCCATATCCCGGCCTGACAAAGGTCTTTTAAAATACCGGTTTGATGAGAGACCATGATAAGGCTGGACTGACCTACCCGATCGCGGAAAGCTTTCTTGGCTTTTGCCTTGAAGGAAGCATCACCAACTGCCGTCGCCTCATCAGATATGTAAACATCAAAATCGAAGGCGAAGGATAGCCCAAACGCTAACCGACTTCTCATGCCTGAAGAGTAAGTCTTAACCGGTTGATCAAAAGCCTTTCCAATCTCAGCAAAATCTTGCACCAATTGAATTATCTCCGGTATACGGTGCCCCCCTCCCTGTATACGCGCCACAAACTTCACGTTTTGGCGGCCAGTCATCGAGCCCTGAAGACCTCCACCAAGACCTATCGGCCACGATACCCTGCAGTCTTTTCTCACCAAACCTCTGTCCGGAACATCCATCCCACCTATGATACGCAGCAGCGTTGATTTTCCGGCACCGTTCTTTCCTACGAGACCTACGCTCACATTTCGCGGAATGGTAAAATTAACGTTCCGAAGAACCCAATCTCCTCCAAACGGACCATGGTATCTCTTGTAAAGATTCTGAACTTCAATCATTTCGCTACTAAGCGTGTGCTAAAGCGCATCTGCAAAAGAAAGCCTAGAGTCAGACTAACGGTCGTCCACAAAAGCAGATAGGTATAGCTGATACCATCCACAACCCGATAGTACTCAAAATAACCAAGCCTAATTAGCTCAACTCCATGTAATACGGGGTTATATAGTAAGTATTCTTGCAGCTCACGAGGAAAGTATTTAACCGGAATCATAATGCCAGAGAGGAAATACAATGGAAACATTGCCATCCTTATAAACTTGGATAGCTCCTGAGCTATGGTTACAGCTGTAGACAAGATCAGAGCAACACCAAGTCCGAAGCACAGCACAGTTACCCAGATCAGTAGAGATCCAAGAGGTCTGTGGGGAGTCATATCATAGCCGACCGCACTAAAACCAAACAGCATTAAAACAACAACCACTGAACTTAAAAGGCCCTCCAATCCACACCGTATTAACACAGTGTCTACCGGCAGAACCTGGCGATAAGCAAATAGTGACTTGTTTGCATTAATTGCCTCCATACCGCGGTTCAATTGGTTGCGAAACATGATAAATAGGGTTATGCCAACGACGAGCCACGGAATGAAATCAGCTCCCGGAATTATTTTTATTCGTCCCATGATAGTTCTGAGCCATACCAACAAGGCTACATGAGCAATTGGCTCTGCAACTAACCAAATCCAGGCAATACGGTCTGCACTCAATCGGGCCACTGCTTCTCTCAGGAACAGCCCTTCCCACACATTCCACGTAACTTGTAATGGTGTTCGAGTACCAAGGGTCTTCATTACAGATCCAGCGCCACTTTTGTTGCTACAGCAATCTGATAAAGAATTTGCGTAACGGTGGTGGCAATCTGAAGACTCTTGGTCTCTACCTTTGGTAGAACCAGTATCTGATCCCCCGGCAGGAGCTGCACCTCACCCGCGTCCCTTACTTCACCATTCTGGCGGGCAATCAGAATATGGTCCGGGTTGGCATGCTGGCTGAAGCCGCCAGCTGCATCAATGTAATCGCGAGCGCTGCGGCCCGGGATATACACCAGGGATTGCGGAATATAAACCTCACCGGACACGAGGATGGCATCCGTGCGCTGTGGTAGCGTGATGGTGTCGCCATCCTGCAGCCGCACATCTACCAGCTTCCCTTGGTGGGCCACCACCAGGCGCCCATTGGGCTCTACCTTGCGGGCTTCTTCCACGAAGCGAGAGATCAATTCCGCCTCCTGTACCCGGATGGCAGATTCTTCTGCAGTGGATGATGAGGCACCAAGGTAGGTGGTCTCCAGCCGGCGCAGGCTGTCGTTCAGAGCTTCCTTCTGGCGTTCAGCCACGGTTTCCCGGCGCAGCGAGATGCTTTCCCAGGCGGTTTCTTCCGGGTTGATGGCAATTTCGTTCAGCAATTCGTGAAGCGATGTGCCTTTGGGTACCACATAGTAAGATTTGCCCAGGTAGGCGCCCTCTAACTGAACCACAAGTTTCTGGGAGCGCTGATCAGCCAGAAACAGGACTTCATCGCCGTTGGCGAGTTCAGCAGATTCAAAACGCTCAAGAGGTAAATATTCGGAATAAGGCGCAGTACCACGCTTTCCACGAATCAGGGCGTGGGAAACGCCGGGGCGCAATGGCGCGAGCTCACTAAGCATGGAGCCTATGAGAGGGCCTGGGGATAGTTCGAAAAGATAGGGTTTGCTGACATCCCCCAACGCGGTGATGGCGGGGCCGCGCTTTTCAACCAGCAGGGTGTCGCCTTCCTGCAACTGAGGGTGGTTCAGCGTGCCTTGAAGTAGAAAATCGTATAGATCGATCCGGGCGATAACTTCGCCATTTCTGCTCAGTTTGATGTCCCGATAGCTACCCAGCTCCTCATCTATACCAGAGGCCTGATCCAGCAGGTAGAGGATAGAATCACTAGGCACCCCCACATACCGACCCGGTTTGTTGACGTAGCCAGTCACGAATACCGAGACGGGCTGAACGCCCTGCAAGTTGGTGTAAACATTCACATTGTCCGGATAGACACGGCGCACAGCACTTTTCACGACGGAATCCAGCTGGCTATGGCTGACTCCCTCGACCTGAACGGGGCCGACCGCAGGAATGAATATGTTGCCTTGTGCGTCTACCGGGAGCACTCGATCCATCTCGACAGCGCCCCAAAGGCGAAGCGTTACCTGGTCGCCCGGCAGAACGCGGTAGTCTGGATTGAGCCCGTCTGAACGTAAGCCACGAAAGCCACCGGCGAACAGCTCCGCACCGAAAGGCTGGAGCTCCTCTTGCTGTTGTTCCGTCAGTATCGGGCCGTAAGTACCCGTAGACCTCAGGGTTCTAGCCTGGCGTTCCTGGTCTGCGGTATCTGCTTCGGAAGGGCCACTGCCCGCGTTTTCCGTTGCCGCCTGGATTTGAGGCATCAGGCGCTCACGCTGACTTGCGGGTATATCACCGATGCTTTGAGCGCTCACACCCACACTCACTATGGAAGTGACTACAAATAACAACGCCGTCACCACGGAGGCAAAATGACGAGTGATCATTGCACACCTCCGATTTCCTGGTCTTGAACCGCCTTTTGTTCTGCAGTGTAAGATCGGGTTACCCCCCAGTTGCCTTCAGGGTACTCGCATACCGTTGCGGGCAGATTCCCTTCCGAACCTACGATGCTGGTAATAAAGCAGGATTTACCCGTAGCAGAGAAGTACCGCTCGCCGACCCGTAGCTGTGCATTCTCGCCCCACGGCGAAGCTCCCAGCTTTACGGTCTCTCCGGTTCTGGCGTTATCGATCTGCTGAGAATGCTGGTCTGAAAGGAAGGTTACAGTGTTTTTGGTGTTTAACCACTGCGGAACTGGAATCGTTTTAGCCGTGTTGATCTGCCCACTGCTCGCACAACCGGCTAATACAGCAACGAAGGCCATCAGCGGAGCGGTCTTCACTGCGGCTTTCGCTTGGTGATGTCTATTCATTCAATCTTGCCTGAATTATCAGAATCCATAAGACCACCGCGCAGAGAGAGACCACTGGTCCAACTCTCGCGAGCGTACTGCAATTTTATCTTCCGCGATCTGGCCAGAGAGCCTGACCTTACCGTATTCCGTCCCAAACTCCCAAAAACCGCCGAACAACATGACAGCCTGATCTCTTGAGGAATAGAAGTACGTTACGTCCGAATCTGGCACAGTAACTCTGGACGGAGGGTTGCCAGTAAAATCAACATAACTGACAGAAGCGCCGATGGTATTGCCATCCGACAGAAAATCGAAATAGCCCAGAGTGAGAATCTGGCTGTCGGCGTCTATGCTTGCGGCGAGGTTACGACCCTTGTAGCGGTAGCCCGTGCGATAAACCCGGTGTTCGTACGCTATGTCCTCCATCGGCGTACCAAACAAGTTATCAGCCAGCGTGTCTGCTCCCTCCAGGTACCAACGCTGCTCCCTGCCCCACAAGCTGGTGGTTGCATCTGCGCCTAATAGCCAGGATTTCCGGGACGGAAAGCCGCCCGCCTCGTCTTCGCCCATCATCTGGCCGTAAATCGAGGCGGTTTGCTCGCCTATTTCAAAGCCGTATCTAACGTCCACTGCCCCGAGCTGATTGCTCGGGTCCTCGGCCGCATCCCTTGGGTTGTCATTACCAGCAAAGGCATCCCAGAACGTAGAGAAAGAGGCAGACCGGCCATCCCCGCCAAAAATAAATGTGCGTGTAAGACCGATATCCAGCCCTTCGATCGGTCTGAATGTTCCGCGAAATCCAACCAGGAGTGGATCGGCCACTTCACGCTCACCTTCAAGCTGGCTCACGGTGGCGGTGATTTGCCAGGGACCGAGCCAGGATAGCCAGGGCGTTTCAAATGGCGTTTCCCGATGGCGGCTTAACCAAACGCCAGGTGCAGGCCGAGCATTATTCGAAAGAATCAGACTGTTCTGCCAACCTGGTCCCCACCATCTTTCCACGGCGCCTGCCCCCAGGACCCAGTTGCCCGGAAACAGAGCCAGGTAACTGCCATCGAGGCGTGCTGCATCGTCGTCGCTTGGATTGGCAACCAGTTGCGCATTGATTCCTGCAGCCCACCAGTTACCATCATACTCCGCCCTGGCTGCAAGCATGCCTTCCTGAGACTCCGCGCTGGCGTAGTCGGTAATAAACTCGTTCTCTGTGCTGCCCGAGATCGCCAAACCAGCAGACAGGCCGTTATTGCGAGCCATGCCAACAGAGCCTTTCATAACTGGCCAGGTCGTAACGGTATGGTTCAAAGAACCTGAATCCGCTCGTTTCTGGAGTTGATGGCGCTCATAAGCATCGCCAACGGTGGTCCACGGTGCAGCATCGACTGTGCTAACGCTAAGGCACGCTACCGCCCCACCGACCAGAGCCCAGTGTTTTGAGGTCATAGGATTTGATTTTCTGAGGACAAGGATAGAACGGCTACAACGGGAGAGACGTTCCCAACAGCTTCCTTGTCAGGGAATGAATGAAGTATTTCAAAAGCGTGACGATTCTACGGCATGGGGTATGACACGCAAGTGACAAAAAGTCTGACACTTCAACAATCAGGGCGTTATGGCAGTAAACATTTGTTAAATATTAGAAAGTGCAGCTAATCAGGTCACATTTTCGCCATCAGGCTTTTCAGGATCTGATGACGGAAACAGGCACCTTTACTTGCTGCTGCTTCTGCATAAACGAAATCAGCACAATCGCGCGCTCTTCACCATCATAGGCCTGAAAAATTGCGCTAATACCTTTAAACGGCCCATCATCCAGCTCTATGGGCTGGCCCGGCTTGATGCCGCCCTGCTCTGCCACCTTATCCATACTGCTTTTAATGTGGGCGATCACTTCATCGTCAATCGGTGCTGGCCGGTTGGCAAAGCTGACAATGCGCAACACTCCCCGGGTGGACCGGAGCTTTGCCCACATCGGGTCGGTTTGCTCCAGGTTCACAAATACGTACCCCGGAAACAGGGGCTCCAGTTTTCTGGTGCGTTTACCTGCCTTGATCTTCTCCACCTCGATTTTCGGGTAGAAGCAGGCGATATCCTGATTCTGCAGGTGCTGGACCGCCCGGTCGCCCTGGGCCGGCTTGTGTTGTAGTGCGTACCAGGTCATGGGTTAGAAATACCAGTTTCCCGCGGCAATGAAATTAGGGTTCAGGATGTTTTCTTTTCCGTAAACCAAGGGCTGGCCCTCCGGCGTTTGCACCTTCCCCCCTGCGGCGACGAGCACCGCGTGGGCGGCTGCGGTATCCCACTCGCTGGTCGGGCCCATTCGCGGATAAATATCAGCATGACCCTCGGCAATTCGGCAGAATTTCAGGGAGCTGCCAGCCTGGACGGTTTCGTGCGATCCCAGGGCCTCAATAAAGGCACGGGTTTCTTCATTCAGGTGGTTTTTGCTGGCGACCACCCGCAACGTGTCTTTGGGTTCTGCCACCCGTATGCGGTGCACCCGGCCGGTGCGGTCCCGCATGTGAGCGCCTTCACCCTTGATGCCCCAGAAAGCTTCTTTCAAGGCTGGAGCGGTGACCACGCCCATCACGGGCTCGCCATCTTCAATCATGGCGATGTTGACGGTGAATTCCCCCGTGCGCTGGGTAAAATCCTTGGTGCCGTCGATGGGGTCAATCAGCCAGAACCGGCGCCATTTTTTCCGCTCTTCCCAGGGAATCTCCGCGCCCTCTTCCGAGAGTATGGGAATGTCCCGGCTGATTTGGCGCAGGCCCTTGACAATGATGTCGTGGCTGGCGATGTCCGCAGCGGTGATGGGTGAGTGATCTTCCTTATAATTCACTTTGAAATCAGACTGGTAGATATGCAGCACTTTTTCGCTGGCTTCATCAGCGATTTTGATCACATCTGGCAGTATGGAACTGTAGTGCATCAGATCTCTACCTCTTCAAACAAATCCGGTACCTCGGCATCCCATCCGAACTTTTCCGAGATGCGCTTGCGCATGGTATCACTGGCTACCGCTTCGCCGTGAGTCACATACACCTTTTCGGGCTTCAGAGTACCTTGCTCCAGCCAGTGCAGGATTTCCCGATAGTCGCCATGAGCACTCATGGAATCCATGTTATGGATCTCTGCCTTCACCGGCCAGTACTCACCGTGAATCTTGACCGACTCGGCACCATGCACCAAGACATCGCCGCGTGTACCAGGTGCCTGGAAGCCGGCAAAGACAACGCTGTTTCTGGGATTTGGCAGCAGGGTTTTAAGGTGGTGCAACACCCGGCCGCCCGAGGCCATTCCACTGGCCGAGATGATCACGCAGGGATACCTCACGGCGTCCAGCTCAATGGATTCCTCGACGGTGCGAACGAACTCTGTTTTGTCGTCGATCAGCTCGCACTGGGCGCCGTTAAGCTTGTGCTCTTTGTGATGTTTGCAGAAAATTTCCGTGGCTTTGATGGCCATGGGGCTGTTGAGATACACCGGCAGTTTGGGAATTCGCCCCTGCCCCATCAGTTTGTGCACAACGTACAACAACATCTGGGCCCGACCAACGGCGAAAGCGGGCATCAATACGATCCCGCCGCGGCCCGCAGTTTTGGTTATGATCTCCTCCAGGTCCTTTTCTGGATCGGTTTCACCATGGGTACGGTCGCCGTAAGTGGATTCACACACCAAAACATCGGCATGACTGATCGGCTCTGGTGGGCGCATGATGATGTCGTCCTGGCGCCCGACATCGCCACTGAACACCACGGTGCGGGATGAACTCTTGTGCGTAACGTGCACGCAGGAGGAGCCCAGGATATGCCCGGCCGGGGTGAACTGAACCTCAAAACCCTTCACCGGCTCGAACTTCTCGTGGTAGTGCAACGATTCAAAGTGTTTCAGAGCTTCCCAGGCGTCTTTCTCGGTAAACAGTGGTTCCGGTTTTTCGTGCTTTGAGAACTTTTTCCGGAAGGCGTACTTGGCATCCTCTTCCTGCAGGAACCCGGCATCGGGCAGCAGCACTTTGCAGAGCTCATGAGTGGCTTTGGTGCAGTAGATCTTGCCTTTAAACCCGTTCTTGACCAACGCAGGAAGGTAGCCGGAATGGTCAATGTGCGCGTGGGTAAGCACCACCGCATCGATGGTGGAAGGATCTACCGGAAATTTGGCCCAGTTTCGGCGGCGCAGGGTTTTCACGCCCTGGTACATGCCACAATCCACCAGCATGCGGTGATTGTCGTCGGAAAGCAGATAACGGGAGCCGGTGACGGTGCCCGTGCCACCGAGGAAGCGGAGTTTCATAGGCGCGTAAGTCCTTGTCTGGTTGGCGATAGACAAAGCTTAACGTAATTTTCCGGTGAAGGGAGTGCTGTGGAGAGAGGAATTGACCCCGGTCAGCGGTAATCACCGGGGCCTGATGAAGGTTTTAACCCGCAACAACACCACAGGCTACTCGGGCACCGCCACCCCCAAGAGGCTGGGGTGAATCCGAGTAATTATCTCCCCCACCGTGAATCACCAGGGCCCGGCCTTTAAAATCGTTCAGCTGCAGTCGCGGCGCAATATTGGTCTGGGCATTTTTACCCTCCTGGCCAACGTGCAACCTCGGCAGGTCACCAAGATGCCCGGATTTATCAAACGGGCCTTTGTGCTTCCCGGTGTTTTTTGGATCGTAATGCCCACCTGCGGCCCCTGCAGGCGTTGTTTTTCCGTCTTTTTCTACTGGGCTGCAGTCCGCGCTTTCATGAAGGTGAAAGCCGTGAACTCCGGGCGAGAGACCAGTGAGATCAGACTCAATAAGTACGCCCTGATCGTAAGCGGTGAGTGTAACCGTGCCTATGGAATCCCCGCGGCCTTCCACGCCGGCTTCAAACATTTCCACCTCAAGCTTTGACTCTGCGACTACCTGTGAAGCCGCCAGAATCAAAGCAGCGGACGTTGTGACAAGGGATAATCCCTGTTTTTTGCTATGCATACTGTTCTCCTTATCCATTGCTGTTTAAGAAGATAGCGATGCTCCGCATGGTGAGCGCCTGCCAAAAAGCGTAGTCACGATCTCGCTTGTTTTAAACATTTGACGATGCGAATGCCCTGAATTCCGAATTTTTGATCTTTGGCAAGACCACCACCCGAGCAGCCGACTATTCTTTGGCCTTTCCGAAGAAGTAGGTGGCTTATGTTGGGTAGTTCGCATTTGAGGAAACTGATGATCGTCGTCGGCCTGGCGGCCTCTCCCATGGTTTCAGCCAGCTCTGCCGACGATGCAATGTCACGACTGAACACCATCATGGCCGATGACGCCAAGCGCCAGGCGAGCTACGAAGCCGGTCACGAACGCATCCGCTTCTGCGGCTATTGCCACGGCGAGGACGGCAACAGCAAGCGCGAATACATACCCAACCTGGCCGCCCAACACCCGCTCTACCTGTTCAACCAGTTCGAGAGATTCCGCGACGGTACCCGCGAGGACTATGTGATGTCCAAGCTGGCGAAAACACTGTCATTGGAGGAGCGGATTAATATTGCGGTTTATTACAGCCAGCAAACGGCTAAGCCCCGCACCGGCAGCGACCCCACCAAGGCTGAGGCTGGCGAGAAGCTGTTTGCTGTGCGCTGTGCCGGTTGCCACGGTGACAAAGCACAAGGTTTCAGGGATATGCCCCGCCTGGCCGGGCAACCGACTGAATACCTTGGGATTGCGTTAAAACGGTTCAAGGAGATGGACCCCACCAAACACAGTACGCCGATGATTGGGGTGGCTGGGGTTTTGTCGGAGGGGCAGATCGAGGCATTAATCTCTTACCTGACCCGCCAATAAGCCGCTCTATCAGATTTCGGTGCATCCGGGCGGCAGCAGGCGAGACTGCCAGTTTGGCGCGGCGGTTCTGTCTATAAAGCAAGTCCAGGCACCACCAATGCTCCGCTCGTATCGAATCACGATGCCCGCCAAATTTGGGTGAGCATTGCCGCCCATGGTCACCTCGATATGCCCAGAACCGTCAGGGTTGACCGTTGCAATCTCAATCGCGGAGCTTCCAACCGTCATAGCGGATGGAGAGTAACCCAAGGTTTCATTGTTGATCGGCGTGGAAGCAGAGAGGTTCGCCTCAAACGCTGATCGGTACGACGCAAGCTCCGCCGCAGCACGATTGATTTGGGATTTCATGGTGTTAGCCTGAAGAAAAGGCAGCGACACAGCCGCAAGAATGCCAATAACGGCTACAACAATCATCAATTCTATCAGGGTAAAACCGTCGCTATTCCGAACCATGACCATGCCTCACTCTATGCATTTTGGCATTTAGTAAGGCAAAAAACAGGCCATCAGCGTCAACTCCACAGGGCGACAATTTCAACTTCCCATGTCATTGCGCGGGAAATAGCCATGCAACCAGAATCGGGGAAGAGCTCGCTCCCTCAAGACTTGGTAATAATAGGACTCGTCCTCTCTCATATCGAGATAATACTTCCTCACTTCACCCCCCCAGGCGCCCCAGAGCAAAAAGACAAGCGTGGCGATTACGGCCCCCTGAAGAGCTTTTCTCACGGGGCGCGAGGCATTGTTCTTACATCTCTCCCCCTTAAGGATATTCGGAACGATAAACCCAAAGAAAACGGGCAGAATCAACAGCCCCACTAGCATCGAGCCTGGCGCGATAAATACCGCTGATACGCCCGCATGAATTAAGGCCCCGACAATAGAAGCCAACAGAGCCGCAAGAACAATCGCCTCGGTTGAACTCTCACTCACCTTTATGACTTTGCAGCGAGCATAGAGAAACGAAGCAACCTGAAAAGCCACCCAGAGCAATGTCAGAACAAGCAGCCACCCATACTCAGCCGCCCACATGAGGTACATGTTGTGTGGGTGCCCAAACTTGTTACTCTCAGCATAAGACGTCGTCAATAAATCGTGGGTTAACCATGACTGGGGGCCCATTCCGAGAGGAAACCTCTGGAGGCTCATCTCCCACGCTTCGATAAACAACGGCGCTCTGCCCGAGCTCCCCTGACTAATGGTACGCAATTCCAGCTCCCCGAAAACCAGAATTGGCACAAGCAGCGACAAGACAAACCAAAAGAAGCCACCAAGCACAAGGTAGGCCAGGAATTGCTTCAACCATGGCCAACACTGGCGACCAATGATTACGCTCGCGACAACGACACCCACGGCCACACCCAGCACAGATCCACGAGATGCCGACAGGAAGACAATCCACCACCATAGCCCCGCACCAACGGCAACAAGCACTCGCCAAAGCCGATGATTTGCAAAAGGCCCCATCAACACAGCTAAGGGCAA
Source organism: Marinobacter nauticus (assembly GCF_003634635.1). Lineage (GTDB taxonomy): Bacteria > Pseudomonadota > Gammaproteobacteria > Pseudomonadales > Oleiphilaceae > Marinobacter > Marinobacter nauticus. The sequence continues at coordinate 83,268 of NZ_RBJB01000003.1, forward strand.
GACAGGAAGAAGCCACGTCGCCACATGGCTCCAATAGCGAATATTGACAAACCCCCAGGGAATCAGATCAGAGAGCTCGGAATGACCGCCCTCCAGGGCAAACAGGTAAACATTCAGCGACATTGCGCCGTAGAGAAAACAGGCAGCAGCCGTTATAACGACAAGTACCTCAAGGCACTTCATGGTGATATCTGATTTGGCCAGAGCGATACCGCCCAGAATGACGGCGGCAAAATAGAATGAATATAGGCCTGGCTCGACATAGGCGTAGGGCTGTCGGATATATGCCAGCGAAAGCACTGGAAACCCAACAACAAGCAAAATAAACGGCAAGGCCTGCACAACGGCTCGCCTGGACAAGACACCTCTTGAGATCAAAAAATAGGTAGAGACAACCGTAATGCCCCCCAGCCAGGCCACCAAAAGAAATCTCTGGTCCGCGTAGGACCCTGCCGAGGTTGGTAGAAAATCCGCAAAAAGAACCGCCAGTAAGGTGATCGCGACGAAGGAAGCTGCGGTGGCTATCCCCACCCGGCTTGTTTTCAATATCATCTGGCCTCCCAACAAAAAAGCCCAAAGCGTCTGCTTTGGGCTTTCAGTCTACCGCGTTGACAACTGTTGATCGTCGCGGCGTCTCAGCTATGCGATTTTCGCATTAGGAAGCCGGGCAACCTGCAGGTGCGTAGCTGTCTTTCCAACCGTTGTTGGTGGTCGGAGGAGTGATTTCGCAAGTGTACGCGCCGTTAGCAGTGCGGGACACAGTGATGGTGGCACCACGAACCGCTGCAGAAGCGTCAGTGCCCATTTCAACGTTCCAGGACATAGTTGCCAGAGCGCCATCAACAATGTTCAGACCGAAGTTCGGACCAGTGTTTGCACCAACAACCAGGTTGGAACCAGTCCAGCCAATACCGATAGTGCGAGGGTTGGTTGTCAGGTCGTCTTCATTGCCAATCTGGCCACCGTTGTTGAAGATGCTCTCAGCGTTGGATTTCAGAGCATTTACTTCACCAACTACACGAGAAACCTGGGTACGAGCGGTGTAGTCCTGGTACTGGGGAATAGCAACAGCTGCCAGGATACCGATGATCGCTACAACGATCATCAGTTCGATCAGGGTAAAACCCTTCTGAGCGTGATTCATTTTGATTTCTTGCATGTTATCGACCTCTAGAGTTGTCGTTTTGCGTGTTACAGCTCCGGGGGCTGTGGAGCAAGGCCCCGCATCCGCTTTGAGCTGATTCTGGAAAAGCATACGGCGTGCCAATTGTCATATAATGCAAAAAAGTCACTCTCGCTCAGCGTGTTATGAGCTTATGTGAACCAGGTCACGCACTCGCAGGTGCGCCGCGCTCAGTCCAGGTGTGACGTTTTTTGTCACCCGAAAGCAAATTCTAGACACGCACCCTATTACTACATGTCCTCCCCCCTGTTGCGCCTACTCTTCTGACGGAACCTTTCCAAACCATTCCGGTACATCTAAACTCTCCATCGATGAATACGACATTCAGTCACTTAGACGATTCTTCTCAGAGCATTTATGGCGACCAATAACAGAAACGTGACACTGACAGGACTTGCACGCCGCTTCGTAGACGACGGCCTGCTGGATGAAGAAACAGCAAAGGACGCATTTCTCCAGGCCTCCCAGAACCGCATTCCACTGATCACCTATCTGACACAGAATCAGCTGGCTGACAGTTCCAAGCTCGCCTTCTCAGCGGCGATGGAATTTGGCGTTTCCGTAATGGATCTTGATTCGTTTCTGCCTGAGATGATGCCTGAGAAGGTTGTCGACGAAAAACTACTCCGCAAACACAACGCCTTGCCGCTCTACAAACGCGGGAATCGCCTGTTCATTGCGGTGTCGGATCCCACGAACATTCAGGCCCTGGACGAGATCAAGTTCAACACCGGCCTGAGCACCGATGCCATCCTCGTAGACGACGCCAAACTAAGGGCTGCCATTGATCGCTATCTTGAATCCCATGATTCCACCATGGGCGACCTGGAAGATGCAGACCTTGAGGGAGTCGAGACGGAAGGCGGCGATCACGAAGATGACGACGGTTCCGTATCGACAACCGAAGTTGACGATGCCCCGATCGTTAAGTATGTGAACAAAATGCTGCTGGACGCTATCCGTGGTGGCGCCTCCGATATTCACTTCGAGCCTTATGAAAAAGCGTACCGGGTTCGATACCGCACAGACGGCATTCTTAAAGAAGTGTCCCGCCCTTCTATCAAGCTGGCACCGAAGATTTCAGCGCGGGTGAAGATCATGGCGCAACTGGATATTTCTGAGCGCCGAGTTCCCCAAGACGGCAGGATAAAGCTTAAGCTGTCGAAAACCAAAGCCATCGACTTCCGGGTGAACACCCTCCCGACCCTGTGGGGAGAGAAGATTGTTCTGCGTATTCTGGATCCCAGCCAGGCCCAGCTCGGGATTGACGTACTGGGCTACGAAGAAGACCAGAAGGAGATGTACCTTGAAGCGCTCGAACAGCCTCAGGGCATGATCCTGGTAACTGGCCCGACAGGGTCTGGTAAGACCGTATCACTCTATACCGGCCTCAATATTCTGAACACCACCGAGCGAAATATATCGACGGCCGAGGATCCGGCGGAGATCAACCTTGAAGGTATCAACCAGGTAAACGTCAACACCAAGGTCGGCCTTGGATTTGCCGAGGCCTTGCGGGCATTTCTACGTCAGGATCCGGACGTCATCATGGTGGGTGAGATCCGGGACCTTGAAACTGCAAACATCGCCATCAAAGCCGCACAGACCGGTCACCTGGTTCTATCTACACTGCACACCAACAGCGCCGCCGAGACGCTCACTCGAATGATGAACATGGGCGTGCCTGCCTTTAACATCGCGACGTCGGTTAGCCTGATCATCGCCCAACGACTTGGCCGAAGACTGTGCAGCGCCTGCAAACAACCCTCAGACGTCCCTCAGGACGTGCTTTTGAAGGAAGGGTTCACACAAGAACAAATTGATACAGGCTTCACGTTGTACCGCCCCAAGGGCTGTGATAAATGCAATGGTGGATATAAGGGCCGCGTTGGTATTTACGAGGTGGTCCGCATTACCGATGAACTGGCAAACATGATTATGGAAGAAGCCAGCTCCATTAAAATTGCAAAGCAGGCTCAGGCAGAAGGCTTCCGAAATCTCAGGCAGTCGGCTCTTATGAAGGTGATTCAGGGAGTGACCAGCCTTGAGGAAGCCAATCGCGTGACGAAGGATTAAGCATGGCAGAAAAAGCGCAGAAGCTGGAATCGTATGTTTGGGAAGGCAAAGACCGCAAAGGCAATAAAGCCAAGGGCGAACTGACCGGATCTAACCTGGCCCTGGTTAAGGCCCAGTTGAGAAAGCAGGGCATTATTCCGGACAAGGTCAAGAAAAAGCCCAAACCACTCTTTGGTGGCAAAAAGAAAATCACACCGTTCGACATTGCGATGCTGACCCGCCAGCTCGCAACGATGATGAAAGCTGGCGTTCCTCTGGTTCAGAGCTTCGACATCGTTGCCGACGGCCTTGAGAACAAGGGTCTGCAAGAACTGGTGATGAGCATTCGCAACGACATTTCGTCTGGTACGGGTTTCGCTTCTGCGCTGCGCAAACACCCAAGACACTTTGACGATCTCTACTGCAACTTGGTCGAGTCCGGCGAGAAAGCAGGTGCGCTGGAGCAGATGCTTGACCGAATAGCTACGTACCTTGAAAAAACCGAGCTGCTCAAAAAGAAAGTTAAAAAAGCAATGACCTACCCCATTGCTGTTGTTGTAGTTGCGATCATCGTAACTGCCATTCTACTGGTAAAAGTCGTACCCCAATTCGAAAGCCTGTTCCAGGGTTTTGGCGCCGAGCTACCGGTATTTACACAAATGGTGGTTCGGCTTTCGGAGTGGATGCAATCCTGGTGGTTTGTGGTCTTGCTTGGGATAGTAGGCGTTATCTTTACGTTTAAAGAGGCAAAACGCCGCTCGCCAAAGTTTTCAGATTTTGTCGACAAGTACACACTCAAGTTGCCCATTGTGGGTGAAATTCTCGATAAATCCGCCGTCGCGAAGTTTGGCCGGGTGCTTTCCACTACGTTTGCTGCAGGTGTCCCCCTTGTTGATGCGCTGGATTCGGTAGCCGGTGCGACGGGCAATGCGGTATATCGCGATGCAGTTATGCGCATCAAAAATGATGTTTCAAGCGGCACCCAACTCCAGGCATCAATGCGACAGCAAGACGTCTTCCCCGTTATGGCCGTTCAGCTGACAGCCATCGGCGAAGAGTCCGGTAACCTGGACGAAATGCTTGGCAAGGTTGCGGAGCATTACGAAGCCGTTGTTGACGATATGGTGGACAACCTCACCGCCTTGATGGAACCCATGATCATGTCGGTTCTCGGCGTGTTGGTTGGCGGTCTCATCGTCGCGATGTACCTCCCCATCTTCCAGATGGGCCAGGTCGTCGGCTGATTTCCACCGGCATCCCCCCTCTCCTGCAGGGAGAGGGGGGCAAAAAAACGATAAACCAGAGTCTCTGAATGCTCCCCCTAGAAACCATCCTGTCCACTCCCTGGCTTCTCTATCTGGTCGTCATTTTTGTCTCTCTCTGCGTCGGTAGTTTTCTGAACGTTGTCATCCTTCGCCTGCCCAAAATGATGAAGCAGGAATGGCGCTGCCAGTGCGAGGAGTTTCTGGAAGTGCCGGAGGGCGACCGCAAGTCAGATGAGCGGATAACGCTTTCAAAGCCGGCCTCCACCTGCCCGTCCTGCGGCCACAAAATTCGTGCCTGGGAGAACATTCCGGTCATCAGCTGGCTAATGCTTGGTGGCCAATGCTCTTCGTGCAAAACACGTATTTCCCCGCGTTACCCCATCGTTGAAGCACTGACTGCGGGTTTTTCCGTCGTAACGGTTTATCTGCTGGGGCCATCTGAGACCGCGCTCTGGGCACTGCTGATGGTCTGGGCTCTGGTGGCGCTGACCATGATCGATTTCGACACACAACTCCTGCCAGACGGCATCACCCTGCCCCTGATGTGGCTTGGCCTGGTGCTTAACTACTTTGGTGTGCTGACGGATTTTGGCAGTGCTTTCTGGGGCGCCGTGGCAGGTTACCTCTCGCTCTGGAGCGTGTACTGGTTGTTCAAGCTGGCCACCGGCAAAGAAGGCATGGGGCACGGGGACTTCAAGCTGTTAGCGGCGCTGGGGGCCTGGCTGGGCTGGCAACTGCTGCCTGCGGTGATTCTGCTCTCCTCTCTGGTGGGCGCGATTGTGGGCATCAGTCTGATGGTATTCCGCAAACACGGGCGTGAAGTGCCGATTCCTTTCGGCCCTTACCTGGCCGCTGCAGGCTTACTCTCGTTGTGGTTTGGGACTGAAATCCAGGCCATATGGTTCGGGTACCTAGGAGTCTGAATGTCCCGCTATTCGGTTATCGGCCTCACCGGAGGTATTGGCTCCGGAAAATCCACAGTTGCCCGCATGTTTGGCGCTCTTGGCGTGCATTGGGTGGACGCTGACGATGTCGCCCGACAGGTCGTAGAACCAGGCACACAAGCCCTCAGAGCCATCGCTGATCACTTCGGCGAAAGTATTCTTCAGGATAACGGCGAACTGGATCGTGCTGCCCTGCGCCAAAAAGTGTTTGAGGACCCTGAACAACGACGCTGGCTGGAGGGATTGTTGCACCCCATCATCCGCCAGGAACTGATCCGCCAGTTATCACCCGAGGATTACAATCTGCCCTACGTGATGCTGGTCTCTCCCCTGCTTCTGGAGACCAACCAGCACGAACTGGTGGAGCGGATTGTTGTGGTGGATGTACCGGAAGAAACTCAGATTAATCGCACCATGACGAGAGACAGGAATAGCCGCGAACAGGTGGAGCGGATACTCGCTGCCCAAATGTCCAGAGCCGCGCGCCGCGAAAAATCCGATGCGATTATCGACAATGCCCAGCCGCTGGAGCGTGTGGAAACTTCAGTACGCGCTCTGCACCAACGTTTTCTGGCGGATTTCAGCCAAGGAGCATAGTCTGATCCGCCCCGCACTTATTCTTACTGCACTTGTCACCGGTCTCCTCGCTTGTTCCTCCACAAAAGCGGCAGAACCGGTCATCACCATGCGTGACATCTCGGTGCCCGCCCTTCTGGCGCCGGAGCGCCTGCCGATCTCGTTCTATACCTTCGAACCCGATGAGTTCTGGGCAGAGCCCAGGGATTCTTGGTGGCTGGGAGTCAGCGACTGGGTTATTCGGCAGGAACGTCAGCATGGCCCAACAGTGCAGTCCCTGGGTGCATGGGCGGATCGAACACTGTCCGGCTCTTCCCAGGCGCTGCCAAATAACGAAAGCTACCTGAGATTGGGGTTTGCAGCAGAATCAGAGTACAGCGACCTGGCCCAGTTCGAACCGGAGGTGCGTTTTCGTCTTGATGTACCCACCGCTGAGGAGAAACTGCGACTGGTAGTAGAGAGTGAAAGCGAGGAACTGATCCCACTGGCGGAGCGTGAGCGGGACAGGCAACTGACAGAGCCAGAGCGAACCGACACTGAAACAACCGGCGCCCTGAGATTTCTGACCGATGTCGGTGATGCCATCAACCTCTCGACCGATATTGGTGGCCGACTGAGGCTGCCACCCGAACTCTTCTGGCGTATGAAAGCGCGCAAGGGCTGGAAAATCGACAACGATTGGGCACTCAATGCCCAGCAACGTTTTTACTATTATCATACCGAAGGCTGGGGGGCCCGCAGTTGGGTTGGTTTAAACCGCTCACTGGGTAACGGCTGGCATTACTACAACTCATCCGAGCTGGAATGGATTCATTCTGACCGCGAATTTGTCGGGGCCCATGTTCACAGCGTGCAGAAACGTCTGAATACCCGGTCGGTGATCACCCCTCGTATTGGCGTGCTTGGCGAGAGCCAGCCAACCTGGCGCACCACAAGCTACTTTACAGATATCACATGGCGCTACCGGGTGTATGACAATTGGCTGTTCGCGGAGCTGATTCCGGCCCTGGAGTATCGGCGCGATGACGGGTTTGACGACCAGGCCTCTATCGTATTCCGAATCGAAATGTACTTTGCAGGCACCATTGACCGGGAGTGACATCAGAAATGAGCAGACCACTGCATAAAAGCCGGCCCGCCGAGGAAGCTCTGACACTCACACCGATTGCCATCACTCGCTCCTGCTTTCAGGACAAGTTCGGCGTTCCCCGGCAACCCGGCCTTACCCGCCATGCCCACGCGGAACTGGTTATACAAAGTCCCTTTGATCGTGAAGACGCTTTCCGGGGCCTTGAGTCAGCGAGCCATATCTGGCTTACCTTCCAGTTTCATGAAGCCGTTCGCGCCGAATGGCGCCCGGTGGTTCGGCCCCCGAGGCTTGGGGGTAACAAAAAAATCGGTGTGTTTGCCAGCCGTTCGCCTTTTCGCCCGAACAGTCTCGGCCTTTCCGTCGTCAGGAACGAAGGGCTCACACGCAAAAATGGCGAACTGGTCCTGAAGATCAGTAATCACGACCTGATTGAAGGCACACCGATTCTCGACATCAAGCCCTACCTGCCGTTTTCGGATTCTGTCCCGGAAGCATCACTGGGCTGGGCAGACAGCGCGCCGACCGACAGATTGGAGGTGACCTTTGCACCGGAAGCCTCTGACCAGCTAAGCCAGCTTCCGGAGGCCGACTATCCGGATTTCCGCGCCCTGATTGAGGACGTCGTCAGTTACGACCCGCGCCCGTCATTCCGCCGAGGACGGGATGAACAACGAATCTATGGAGCCAACCTGTTCGACAAGAATGTTCGGTTTCGATTTGTGAACGAAGATTCAATCATGCGTGTGGAAGTGATATCCGTCTGTTAAGATGCACCTTGGTGATTTTGTAGTCGACACAGGGAACTTGTGCCTTGCCTTCAAACCAGTTCTTCAAGCGTTTGGGTTTGCGCCCACTGGCACTGCGATTGCTTGGGTGGGTGCTGCTGTACAGCCTGATATTGTCACTGGTGGCAACGGGTGTTCAGATGATTGGCGAATTCGAACGCCAGAAATCGGAATTGCAGAGCAGTCAGGAGCGCGCCGCTGAACTTATCGCTGGCGGCATGAGCACCAACCTGTGGGTGATGAATTTCAGCGAAGTAGCCAATAGCCTGGACGACATGCGTTCCATGCCTTTTATTGGCTATGCACGGGTAATCACGACCACCGGCGAAGAATTCAGTACCGGCTCCTACCCTGAAGGCCGGGTAATTACCCAGACATTCCCCCTTGAATTCAACCGTTCCAGTTTTGACCGTCCGCAACGAGTGGGGGAACTGACCATTGTTTCGTCTATTGAACAGGTATACCAGGACATCCTCGATCGCGCCCTGCTGAATCTCCTGTTCCAGTCCATTGTGGTGATGCTGGGCACATTGGGATTGCTGTTGATTGTACGGGTAGCACTGTCCCGCCACCTGGAAACCATGGCGGACTATGCGGCCAAGCTGAATCTGGATGCGCTTGTTGAACCTCTCAAGCTGCGCCGGCGCAACCCTTCCCGGCCCGATGAGCTTTCAGAACTGGAACAGGCACTGAATAAAATGCGGTTGCAGATTCTCGAGGACACCCGCTCATTAAGGCAGACCACCATCCAGACTCAGGGCGAACGGGACGAAGCCATCCGGGCCAATCACGCCAAGAATCAGTTCCTGGCCAATGTCAGCCACGAGCTGCGTATTCCGCTTCAGTCTGTCCTCGGTTACGCCAATTTGCTGACCGACACGCCTCTGGACCAGGAGCAACGGGAGTATGTGAATACCCTGCTCAATGCCTCGGAAAGCCTGTCTTCCATCATCAATGACCTGCTGGATATCTCCAGCATGGAAGCCGGCAAGCTGGAGCTTGAAGCTATTCCTTTTGACCTGCGGGAAACCCTGAACGATCTGATTCACATGCTTGGCTCCCGGGCCCGGGAAAAAGGTCTGGCCCTGGAAGTACGGGTGGATGAAAACCTGCCCTGGGCGCTGACGGGAGACCCGGTACGTATTCGCCAGGTGTTGCTGAACCTGTTATCCAATGCCATTAAATTCACAGATTCCGGCCACGTGCTGATCAGCATTGAGGTTCTTGGCAGAAAAGAGGGCAAAGTGCGCCTTCGGTTGGCGGTTGAGGATACCGGGGTTGGTATAAATCCAGAGGATATACCTCTGGTATACGAGCCCTATGTTCAACTTGGTCAACGCTTCCAGCGTCAGTTACCTGGTGCGGGGCTCGGGCTCACCATCTGCCGTCAACTGGTCGATCTGATGGGCGGCTCGATGGATCTGGAGAGTCGCCCGGGTGAGGGCTCGACTTTCTGGGTGGAACTGTCACTCCAGGAGGCGACCGATGGCTCTGCCAAGGTGCGGCCGGATTCTCGGCAGGTGCAGGGCCGGCGGGTACTGGTCGTTGATTCCTACGAGCTGTCACGCAAGATTACACTGGAGATGCTATCCCGCTACGATGTTCACATTGATGCCGTGCGGTCAGCCGGGGAAGCACTGACCGCCCTGCGACAAGCCTTTGATGCAGGCATACCCTACGACGCTACAATTCTGGACGGCTTCGTGCCCGACATGGATGCGGATTTACTGTGCCGCCAGGTACGGAGCAACCCGCAATGGGCCGAAATGAGGCTTCTGATCCTGTCCTCCAACCCCCAGCGAGGGGACGCCGAGCATTTTCGCCAGGCCGGTGCTGATGCCTTCTTGAGCAAGTCTCTCCGGGAATCCTACCTGATTCCGATCCTGAACCAGCTGTTTACCCATGACACTCAACAGGAACGCCGGTTTCTTACCCGCTTTTCTCTGAAGACCATGGCGGATGCCGGAAGTCGCCAGCGGGAAATCCCTTGCGGTCGGATGCGGGTGCTGCTGGTGGAAGACAATCCCGTAAACCGCACCCTTACCCGGCGATTGCTGGAAAAACTGGGCTGCGAAGTCATGACGGCAAACGACGGGCAGGCCGCATCCTCTTTGTGGCAATGGCACCAGTTTGATGTGGTTTTCATGGACTGCGTTATGCCCCGGATGGACGGCTACGAAGCGACACGCCAGCTCCGGGCCTGGGAAACCAACCATGGTCGCAGCCGGGTACCGGTTGTGGCACTGACGGCCAGCGCCATGGAAGAAGACGAGGAACGTTGCCGCGAAGCGGGCATGGATTCCTTTGTGGCTAAACCTGTCAACCTTGAAATGCTACGGGCAGTGCTGGAACAATATTGTCAGGCTTCTGCAACATCCTGATGAAGCCGCAAGTCACCTGCCCGGAATCATGCCATGAATGTAGAGTGTCCCACCTGTAAGAAATCCGTGGAATGGAGCGAGACCAACCCCTGGCGCCCCTTCTGCTCTGAGCGCTGCAAACTGATCGATTTGGGTGCCTGGGCCAATGAGGAGTATCGGGTGCCGGCCGAAAACGCCTCTCCCGATGATCTCGACCAGGGCGGCGAGGTTACCCGTCACTAACGTGTTGGTTGCGAGCCACTTACGGGCTTTTAAGTTGTTAACCACCCGGCAGATGTTTAACATCCGTTGACGTTGAAACTATCGCATATACCGGCAGTTGCGCCGGCCACGCTCTCATAACGACAGCAATAAAGGTGTACACATGAAGATTACCCGCATCTCAGCACTGGCACTTTCTCTTGCCGCCGCTCCGGTTCTGGCCAGTGACCTGGATCTGAGTCTGACCAACGATTCGGTCAAGGGTCAGGTTAACTTCTTCGGCAGCCAGGAAGAGCTGCAAATGGGTGCTGGATACACCTACCATGAAGGTAGTCGCCACATTATCAACGCCGATTTTCATGCCCAGGGCCGCACCGCCCTTGGGAATCTGCCAACAACTGCCGGCATCGGCATGCGTGGCGTCGGCTGGGATGACGACGATGTTGATGGCGGTGCCATCGGCCTTGGCGGTTTTGCCACGGTGAACATTCCGACCGTGCCCGGTCTGTCGTTTGGCGGCAGCCTGCACTACGCTCCAAGCATTCTGTCGTTCGGAGATTCCGACGACATGACCAGCGTAGAACTTCGGGGCAGCTACCGTGTTATCCGTAATGCGGAAGTGTTTGCCGGTTACCGTTACCTGAATACAGAACTGGATTTTGCCGGTTCTCCAGATGTGAATCTGGATGAGGGCGTGTTGGCCGGTATCAAGATCTTCTTCTGACCCCTTCGCCTCGGTTACCCGGCGCCTTGCCGGGTGACCGATTCGTGCAGCCATTCACGCCCTGCCCTCCTGATTACTGCTAGTCTGTCCGGACATTTGCAAACCGGACTGCGCTTTCATGAGACTGACAATCCCTTCCATACTGGCTACTTCCCTGTTGCTTTCCGCCTGTGGGGGCGGAGATAGTGCGATTGACGGCGCCAAAGACATTCCCAACCGGTTTGGCAACACTCAGAACGCGCTGGATGATTTCAGTTCCGGCAGTACCGGGGATTCCAGCAACGCCCGGGGCCTGAAGCCAAATCAGGTACGGGTTACCATGGAACTACCCGTTAATCTGGCACCTGAGGGTGAGCAAACACGGCGAAACCTTCGTATTGTGGTTCCCGACCAGGTCCGTGTGTACCGCACCAACAACAGCGCACAAAAATTTGATGATGTGCGCTATTCCACCGAAAAAGGAACTGACGGCCACTTTATTCTGACCTTTGACAATGGCGTTCCCGTTGGTCCGGATGTGATTATTGAGGCCCGATATGGCACCGCCACGATGACCGCTCTGGCAGCAGACGCCGACCGGGATATAAAGGTGAACCCCTTTTCCCATTACCTGGTTACCGAGGTGCTCTGGCGCCGGTACTCCACCTATGATTTTCAGACCGTGTTGGACTGTGTGGATAACGCGTCTTGCCTGAACAAGTATGTATGGGGAACTCTGGCCGACCAGGTACACGATTTTGAGATCGATATTCCGGAGAACGCTAACGTTACCCAAGCGACCTCTACCCTGGCTGACAGGGCTGATTTTGCCAGCTATGTAGCAGATATGGCGGACTACGCGCTGCTCGGCCAGGCATCCTCAGACCGGATTTCCGCCAGTGCGGCGGATTACAACTCCGTGTTTTTCGGCCTGGAGTTGGGCCAGACGTTTCGCGAATCCAATGTAGCGGGAGCCGGCCAGTGGGGCGTACGCATGGCTCAGGTAGAACGGCTGACCGAGGATAACCGCGCCTTTTTGTATCCCGCACTGACGCTCACGTCGTTCGATGCCTTCAACCTGAATATCACGTCTCTGGCCACGGACATACCTTACGACCGCCAAACGCAGATTCACGGTTTTTTCGAGCGGAATAATTCCGGTATTCCAGAGCAGCTCTTTTTTGAGCGCGGGACCGAAACCTGGGAACGAAACAGCCATTCCAGCGCCCCGGGCGCTGCCACACTGACCACCGAAACACCGGCCCGCTTGCTGGCGGGAAGAGCCCTGTACCAAACCATCACCAAACGAAACAGCAGCCTGATCAATGGCTGGACCAGAAACCCGTACTATCTGGATGCCTTTACTTCCGAACCGGTGAGTGACCAGAGCGGGCCAGACCGGGTACTGACCAACTATTTCACCGGCGGCAAAGCGATCGCGCTGGAAGATGATAACGGCAAGCTCAAACGCCGGAACATTCTCGAAAACCACTACCTGAGCGTATTCGAGCTACACCTTCAACGTGCGGAGGCATTCCAGATCTCCGATATGGCCGGACAGGCCTATAACGTGACCTACCTCGCCACCCGCTTCGCCGATGGGGCGCCTGCGACATTCGAAACCGGGCATGGTCAATGGGTATTCGGCTCAGCGAACGATCAGACCCTGAACGGCACCGCCAATGTGGATCAGTTCACCCTGGCCCGCGACGCCTCCGGTGGCGTAGCCACACCCGATACCGGCAACGACACCTGGAATCTGATTAACCGGCGTTCCCGCCTGAGCTCGGGCGATATTTATATGGGGCGGCTGGGGTTGTTCCGCAACGAGATCGACGAACGAACCAACTTCAACGACCCCAACTTTGGCATCCCCGACATGGGCCTGGGAGCGGCAACCCCAAATCAGGATCTGATGGCCTTTAACCTCAATGATGGCACGTTGGGCAGTGGCCTCCTGGTGGCAGGAAAAACGCTCACAGACGGAGCACTGACAGAAGGCACCTATCGGTTACAGGGCGCCATCGTTGGCGTGACCCAGGAGCAAAACCGGCTCTACCACGTGAACAATGCACAGCTGACCCTGGCGAACAGTTCTGCCAGCTTCGAGGGCACAACCATGATGGTGAACCACCTTATCGAAGACAACGAGGTGGTGGCCCCTGAAGAACTGCCGATGCAATTTAATGGCAGCTTCACAACAACATTGGAAGGGGGCATTTCGATTACCAGCGCCGGAGAATACGAGATGCGCGGCTTCTATACCGCGGCCGGCAACCAGGTCTTCCTGGTTATCAGCGACGATACCGGCCCGGAAATGAAAACCGGGCTATTGCTCGCAACGCTTGTTGAGGAATCCTCTGCGCCTTAAAACCTGAACCGCGGACAGTCCCGTATAACCTGTTATAATTCCTGCCATATCGATAGTAACGAGGGGTTTATGACTGCAGTTAACCGGGCACTGATGCTGTTGATGCCGTTGTTTGCGTTTGCTGTTGCGGGTGCCATCTACACACCGACCGCAAGTCAGAACACCCTGCCAGGAGAAGGGGAAGGCGAAGTTAGCCTGTCTTCTCTGCCCCCGCTTCCAAATTGGGCGAATGAGGGTCTTCCGGACTTCTCAAGCTATCAGGACACCACTGAAAAGAAAGTCGCGTTCTTCTCTTACCTCTATCCCAGGATAGTGCTTGCCAATTCCCGTATCCTGCTGGAGCGGGAATACCTTGCCACGCTTGAGGGAAAGGAAGCTCTGACTAGAGATGAACTCGCATGGCTAACAAGCCAGGGAGATCGACTGCGCATTGAGGCCGAGGCCGGAACTGACCAGCAATTCGCCCTGCTTCGGAAACGCCTCGATGTCATTCCTCCGTCTCTGATCCTGGCTCAGGCGGCGAATGAATCCGCCTGGGGGACCTCCCGGTTTGCGACCGAAGGCAACAATCTCTTTGGTCAATGGTGCTTCTCCCGGGGCTGCGGGCTGGTTCCGCAGAGTCGAATCGAGGGTGCCAATCACGAAGTGGCAAAATTCCCGTCACCTTATTACTCCGTACGCTCCTACATTCAGAACCTGAACCGTCATCCCACCTACCAAACGGTTCGGGATATTCGACTCGCTGATCGCAAAGCCCAGAAACCCCTGTCTGGGTGGGAGCTTGCAGAAGGCCTGCTTGGCTATTCCGAGCGTGGTGAAGAGTATATAAAAGAAATTCGCGCCATGATCCGTTACAACAATCTGGAGTTCTACGACGAGGAGTTCAGAACCCTGCTGGGCGACCGGACCCCTGCGCAGTTTGAACGGCTGGCATCCGCCATTCCGGACACCACGCTCCTGCCCGGTGGATCCGGTGGCCAACTGAGCCCGTTTGAAGGCTAATCCCTGAACCTGACAGATTCGAGATTCTCCGATGCTTGATTTCTTGCCCGCGCCGCTAAAAGGCATCCTTGCGGTGCTGTTGATACTGATCAACACCCTGTTGTTCCTTCCGCTACTGTTGCTGGTAGCACTGGCCAAACTCATTGTTCCAGTCCTGCCATTTCGTAAGGCGTGCACTATCGTGCTGAATGCCATTGCCTGGTACTGGATCGGCTTCAACAACACCCTGATGAATCTGCTCCACCGGGTGGAATGGGATGTCCGTGGTGCGGAAGAACTCAGCAAGGAGCACTGGTATTTTGTCACCTGCAACCATCAGAGCTGGGCGGATATCCCCGCTATTCAGTATGTCCTGAACAGCAAAATCCCGCTGCTGAAGTTCTTCCTGAAAAAGCAGCTGATCTGGGTGCCTTTATTAGGGGTGGCCTGGTGGGCTCTGGATTTCCCGTTTATGCACAGACATACCAAGGAACAGATCGCCAAACGCCCGGAACTGAAGGGCAAGGACATTGAAGCGACAAAAGCCGCCTGTGAAAAATTCCGATACACACCAGTGACCATTTTCAATTTTATGGAAGGCACCCGTTTCACCCCGGAAAAACACCAGCGCCAGAACTCACCCTATAAGCATCTGCTGAAACCCAGAGCGGGCGGCACGGCCTTTGTGTTTGGTGCCATGGGCGAGATGATTCATACCATGCTGGATGTCACTATCGTGTATCCCGGTGGTCGACCCGGCATCTGGGACTACCTGTGCGGACGGGTGCGCAAGATCGTTATCGATATTCGCACCCGCGAAGTGCCGGAGCGTTTTCTTGGGATGGATTACGAAAACAACCGGGAGGTCAGGGTCGACTTCCAGCGATGGGTAAGTGAGATCTGGGCGGAGAAAGACCAGCGAATTGAAACACTGTTGGCCGAGAACAGCTAACGAATAATCCCTGCGGGGCTGCGGTATTACAGCAGCCCCAGCTCCCGGGCCCGGACAATTGCCTGTGTCCGTGATTTAACATCCAGCTTGGCGTTTATCCTTCTGGCGTGGGTTTTCACGGTATGAAGCGAAATGTGCAATTTGTCGGCGATTTCCTGGTTTGATAGCCCCTGGGCGATCAATTCCAGAACGCCCTGCTCTCGATCACTGATAGGCTCGGCCAGGGGGTCTGCCGCCGTTGCCACGGGCTCACAACCAAACAGCCGCCCAAGCGCTGCGGTGAAGTCCCCGTTATCAAGATGGCGATAACATTTGTCCATCAACGGGCCAAGCTCTTTCATAAGCTCTGCAAAGGGGCTTATAAAATGCTCCCGACTCGCCTGGGCAACGATGCTCTCCAGCCTCTTCCGGGCGGCAGGAAGGCCTTTCTCGGCTTCCAGCAGAACAGCATCCAGCAAACCCGCATGCAGCTGCAGCCCCCAAGGCATGCCGCCCTCGTATTTCTCTGAGACAGCATCCAGATGTTCGCGGGCTCTCACCAGGTCGCCATTGGCCATATCAGCCCGCACCTGCAAGCAATCCAGCAGGCCTGGCATCATCGGGAAAAGCTCTGGTACACATCCACCTTTACGGTAAGGTTCCAGTTTGGCGATCGCCTGCGTCGCACTGTCGTGTTGGCCTTGGACCAGCCAACAGCTGGCTTTTAACGCTTCCAGCACCGGTACGTACAGGCTCTCATCCACCTGCCAGGTATGCATGGTGCGCTCTGCCCGACCCACCCAGACGAAGGCATCATCCATCCGGCCCTGGGCGCGACACATCAGTACCCTCAACGCCATGGCGAGCAGCAACCCGAGATCACGGGTCTGTTCGGCATGACGGGCACAGTTGACCAGCAGTCGATCGGCTTCCGTCAGACGGCCCTGATGCCAGAGCACCAGGACCAGATTCAGTTGCAGGCGGGTTTCCCCGATTCGTGCCGGCCGGCTGAGCTCCTGCATGGCCGTATCCAGCCCGGTTCGCAAAAGTTGCTCCGCGTGGCGCAGTGCCCCCTTACCCAGTTCAATGCGGGCGTGGGCGTACACCGCCAGGGCCTCGGACCCCGAATCGCCAGCTTCGCGGGCCAGCTTGGAAGCAACACGATTTGCATCCCGAGCCTCCTGAAAAGACCCGGCCGCACAAAGCGCGCTCGAACGAACAATTTGAGTCACCAGCTGCGCCTGGGTCGACATACTACCCATCGCCAGCGCCTTGTCAGCCATGGCCAACGCGGGCTGCACAAAGCCCTCACCGCGCAATATAAACGCCTTCAAAGCGTAGATGCGGCCCTCATGCTCTTTCCGGTCCCGGTCGTTGAAGCCATCAAGAAGTTGCTTTGCCTGCTGGAACTGACCACCAATGGCATGTACCCAGCCGTAAACAATACGCAGCCGGGCGCTTCGCTCCAGCAATTCTGCAGGCAGGTTTTTTCTCAAGCTCAACAAAGAGGCAGTATCCTGGCCCAGCAACAGCGCCTCGGTACTCTCGGAGGCAATGCGCACAACCTCATCGCTATCGCCGGCCAGGACCGCATACTTTAATGCTTCCGGGAACTGCTGGCGCTGCTCGAACCATCGGCTGGCCATCAACATTCGGGTGATGTACCCCCCCATCACCGGGGTTTGCAGCCAGGCCTGTAACAATGGATTCAGGCGATACCACCGGCCCCGGCCAGGGACCGGCTTCAAGGGCAGCCCGCGGTCAGCGGCCTCAGACGGTGGCATCCCCGACTCTGACACGGAAGGCTCAATAGCGAAAAACAACTCATCCGAACAGCTGTCCAGCTCGGCAATTGCCCGCATTGATTTCAACTGAGCGGGCCCCAGCTGGGCCGCAATACAGTCTTTCAGGAACCGCTCTACCGAAGGGGTTTCATGCAGGGCCCTACGCTCCCCGCCCTGTTTCAGCTCCCGCCGATACAGTGCCAGTGGCGTTGGCCAACCTTCAGTCAGCCCGAATAAATGATCAATCGCGACGCTGGTAATCAGGCTGTCGGAGCGTGCTTTCGCAAAAAACTCAAAGGTTTCAGACCGTGAAAACTCCAGGAGATCTGGCCCCAGCCTGGTGTAGTTGCCATTCAATTCCAGTGTGTGGCTCTCAAATGGCACCGGAAGCCGAGAAGCCATAGCAACTGAAAGACCCGAAGGCAGATGGGTAACCAACTGGTGCAATAAGCCGCTGACCGCCGGGTTGGTAAGATGATGGACATTATCCAGAACCAGTACTTCTCTGACCTCGCGGGCCTGCCGATCCCGATTGACCAGAAGCATCGTCAGATGGTCTTCAAAGGTTCCACCATTCGGCGGCAGTACCTCTGCCAATCCCAATGCCATCGCAAGTATGGAAAGAAAACGGGAGGGAGCGTTGTCCCCGGCGTTCAGGGAGATCCAGCGAACATTCACGTCCGGTGCACTGGCCAGCGCACTGACCAGGGTGTGAGTCTTGCCGTAACCTCCGGGTGCTTCTAGCTGTAGCAGTCTACCCGCTTGCAAGGCCTGGCATATCATTCGATCCAGATTCGGCCTCGCCAGGGCATCGTCTGGTACAGATGGCACCCTCAGCCGGTGCTCCATAAGATCCCGCACCAGCTCACCGCTCTGTAGACTGGAGTTCGCGGTCTGGAACTCGTCGTTGGCTGCACAGCCTTCTTTAAAGGATTTCACGCACTGCCCCGTTTGAAACCGGCCGGACGAACGCCCAAACCGGAAAATAAGAGTCTTGCTTAGGCCGAAAACGGCATGGCGTCCTGCATGGGGTACGCCTTTAGTATGAGTCTTGAGGGAGAGGTTAAACCAAAGCAGGTGCTTGCTGCAAAAAATTGACGGGGAAAAAAGAGGTTAGAGGCGATTTTTTAACGCGGAGACACTTACCAACGGCCAAAAAAAAGCGAGCCGTAAAGGCTCGCTTTTCCTGACAGCGGTGAAACGCTGTTATTAACGGGTTCCAGCGCGACGCAGAGCCGCCGGCGTGTAATCCCGCGACTGACGCTCGACACCGAAGGTGTACGGCTGGTTCTCTTCGTTGGTCAGGCCAAGAGCCAGGTAACGACCGGAGAGCAGATCGTACAGTACTTCGATCGCGTACCAGGGAACGTTCTGATCGTAGAACTGCATTCCGTGGGCTTCCGCGACACGCCAGAGCTCGCCACGGCCATCGTAGTGATCGATAACCGCTGCCTGCCAGGAGTCCTCATCAATGTAGAAGTCACGCTGGGCGTATACATGCCGCTCACCGTCCTTCAGGGTTGCACGCACGTGCCACACACGGTGCAGCTCGTAACGGGTCAGATCCTGATTGATGTGTCCGGCTTTGATGATTTCATCGTAGCTCAGGCCGCGATCCACCAGCTTGTAGGAGTTGTACGGAATGTACATTTCCTTCTTGCCCAGCAGTTCCCAGTTGTAGCGATCGGGAGCGCCGTTGTACATGTCGAAGTTGTCAGAGGTACGCATGCCATCAGCCGCAGTACCCGGACCATCGTAGGCAACCTGCGGAGCACGACGAACCCGACGCTGACCGGCGTTGTAGATCCACGCCCGGCGCGGTTCTTTCACCTGATCAATCGTTTCATGTACCAGCAGTACGTTACCCGCCAGACGCGCTGGCGCAGTAATAGCCTGCTTGAAGTAGAACAGAACGTTGTCGTCTTCACCTGGCTGATAATCGTTCAGGTAAGTACGCCATGTCAGTTCGTCCTGGAACTTGACCACTGAGTAGTCGCCACCAGCTGTAGGAGTGACCTGGCCAACGTTCCGCTGCACCGAACCACCGCGATACCGGGTAATGTGGTTCCAGATAGCTTCGAGGCCGTTCTGGGGAATCGGGAACGGCGTTGCACTCTCGTAATTGCCCAGCCCGTTACCGTCCTGAATCAACTCCACCTTGGTGGCGTTCTCAACGGTCTCATCCATCACTTCTTTCGGGTAAGCCGCCGTACGATGGGTCGGATAGACCGGAATCTTGTAATCGGCGTACTGGCGAATCATCGCCACCTGGCCCGGAGACAGCTTGTCGGCATATTGATCAACATTGCTCTGATCAATGACAAACTCGGGCTGCTCATTCGGGAACGGATTTACATAGATACCGTCGCCCTTGTAGCCCGCCGGCGGAGTTGTTAACCCGCCGGTCCATGCCGGGATGGCACCGCCATTACCAGACTTCTCTGCACCCATCGGGGTCAGAGTATCGCCCAGCTTGGCCGCTTCTTCTGCAGAAACCGCGCCCCAGGCCTGACCGGTAAAGAGACTTGCAGCCAGTACACCTGTGGCCAGTAGTTTCTTGTTTAATTTCATCTAAATTACCTCGTTGAACGAATTCGGTCCGGTTCAGAATGAGTAGGAAACACTCGCACTCACGAAATCACGGTCGGTCAACTCGTTATACGGTTTGCCACCGAAAAAGTTTGTGTAGCCGATGTTGCCTGTGATCTTGTTCTGATAAACCGCCTGAACGGACAGACCAAGCGCCTTGCTTCCTTCGTTGAAGGCACCACCCGGCTGCGGGGAATAACCTTCTACGTCGTGGCTCCAGGCCAACTGCGGCGACAGATTTACGCCTGCAAATACGTTCGGGTAGTCCCAAACCAGACGGGTGCGGTAACCCCAGGAGAAATCAGTGGTAAAGCCGTCGTTTTCACAGTAGTCAGTATTCAGGTTAAGCGGCGCGCCACCTATAACTGGCTGAGAACAGGCATCACCCTGAGAGGTCGGCACTGGGCCAATGCCGAAGGTACCGGAGCGGCCATAACGTGCCTCGTCATAACCGGGCAGATCGTGGACCCAGGTCATGCCCACTTCATTGATCAGGGACAGACGGCTGGCGCCCATAACCTGATCGAAGAACTTGACCAGAGTGAACTGGAACTGGGATACGTTAAAGCGATCGTTACCAGACGCCCTCAGACCATTAATATTGGTTGTGCCCAGCTCTTCCTGGCGCTGACGTTGCAGAAGACTCACTGGGCCATCGGGCCCCGGCAACTGCAGACCTGCGTAGATCAGCTCGAAAGCGTTCCACTGGATAGGCACATCCTCGCGGAAGCTGTACTCGGCACCCAGTGACCAGCCGCCGGGCGTGGTTGTGTTGATACTGATACCGTAGAGGTCAATGTTCTCCGGGTACTCCATAAAGTACTCAGGGAACCCACCCGCCTGGGGCCCAGGACCGTCGTTCAGCACACCGCTTACGTACGGCAGGCGGCTGTTGTACTTGATGTAATAGAAGCCCAACTCAGAATCATTCAGTTCAGGCACATACCAACGAACAGCCACACCGAACTGGTCCTTGGAGTCTGCCTCTACATCGGCAAGGCGATTAATGGCGTAGCCGCCAAGGCCCAATGCATCTGTTGCATCAAGCAGCTGGCTTTGTGCTTCGCTCACTGCACCTGACGGCCAGATAGGGCCGCAGCCATCGGCGACAAAATCAATGGTAGAGAAGAAGGTTCCACAATCGTCCGGGCGCACCGGCTCCCATTTGGCCTGAACGAAGGCTTCAACGGAGACGTTTTCAGTGACACCGGCAGACATGTAGAACATCTCAACCGGCAGCAACGCATCCTTCAATTCGGAGCCTGGAGCACGGAACGCCTGAACGTCTACCGGGTTGATGGTGTTGATACCACCCTGGATAAAAGTACTCTCACCCCAGCTCACTACCTGCTTACCATAGCGCAGGCTCACAGGGATGTTGCCGAAGTACCAGTCAGAAAACACGTAGGCATCGAGGATTTCGCCGCCTGAGGCATTATCCTTTGCTTTCTCGTTGAGCTCTACGTAACGGCGATTCTCGTCTTTGAGCTCGAAGTCATACCAATAGCGGCCACGAACAAAACCACCTACGCGGGTCAGATACTGACTGTCGACTGCATAATCCAGGAACAGCTCACTGTTACCCTTGACGATCTTGGAGATGGTATCGCCTTTGTCGAAATTGCGGTTACCGTCGTCATAGTTGTTGGTGGAAGCAGTACCCCGCCCATCATGCGGAGCCAGAAGACGCTTGTCAGCTTCTTCTACTCGCCAGGAAGCACCGGCAGATAACGTGGTATTGAACTGAGCCTCAACATCACCCATGTAGAACGAGTATGCTGCTGCCTGGCCGGACACGCCGGCGGCTATGGCTACGGCAAGTGGTAACTTGGTCCAACGCTGCCACGGTTGAGTTTTTCTTGTCATTGGAAGGCTACTCCGTTGTTGTTCTGAGTCGCTGCTCGATTGTTCTGGTGTTAGGTGTCCTGACGGCTGTACACACAGTGCCGTGATGATTGCACTATAGCTAAGCCTTTCGGGGGCTTTGATCAGTCAAAAGTATGATTTTGCTGTCACTCTCTGTTCAGCCGGGTCTCGCACTCCCTCACTATAGACAAGATTCAGGAGTGCAACCACCTGTCGTCTTACAGCATTTCGATCGCCATTGCGGTGGCTTCACCACCACCGATGCAGAGCGCGGCAACACCCTTCTTTTTGCCATAGCGCTTGAGGGCATGCATCAGGGTAACCAGAAGACGGGAACCGGTAGACCCAACCGGATGCCCCTGGGCACAGGCGCCACCGTGAATATTCACCTTGTCCGGATCCAGGCCCAGCTCTTTGATAGGCATCATGGCCACCATGGCGAAGGCTTCGTTGATCTCGTAAAGGTCAACATCGTCCTTGGTCCAGCCGGTTTTCTGGAAAAGTGTCTGGATCGCGCCCACTGGCGCACAGGTGAACTCGCTGGGATGCTGGGACTGAGTGCTATGGGCAACGATCCGCGCCAGGGGCTTGAGGCCACGTTTTTCGGCTTCGGATTCACGCATCAGCACCAGTGCTGAGGAGCCGTCAGAAATGGAAGACGCGTTTGCCGCAGTCACGGTACCGTCTTTGGCAAACGCCGGGCGCAGTGTCGGAATCTTCTCAATGTTGGCGTTGTGGGGCTGCTCATCATCCTCTACTACCACCTCTCCCTTACGGGTCTTGACGGTAACGGGGATGATCTCTTCTTTGAGCAGGCCTTCTTCAATCGCTTTCTTGGCACGATTCAGGGAGGAAATCGCGTAGTCGTCCATTTCTTCCCGGGTATAGCCTTTCTTGTCCGCCATTTCCTGGGCGAAAGATCCCATCAAACGGCCAGTCTCGGCGTCTTCGAGGCCATCCAGGAACATATGGTCCTGGGGCGCCTGCCCAGGCCCCATGCGGTAGCCCTGGCGGGCGCCCAGCAAAATGTGAGGCGCGTTGGACATACTCTCCATGCCACCGGCAACCATGATGTCGTTTGAGCCGGCTTTGATCAGGTCATGGGCGAACATGGTGGCTTTCATGCCGGAGCCACAAAGTTTGTTAATGGTGGTGGCGCCAGTACTGTCTGGCAGTCCCGCCTTGCGCATGGCCTGGCGAGCGGGCCCCTGTTTCAGGCCAGCCGGCAGCACATTACCCATAATGACTTCCTGAATATCGGCAGGCTGCAGTCCGGCGCGCTTCACCGCCTCAGCGATGGCAATTGCGCCCAGTTCCGGCGCGGAAACCGGGGCAAGACTACCCATAAAACCACCCATGGGGGTGCGAACACCGCTCACGATGACAACGTTGTCCTGACTCATGCTGTGACCTCTCTGTTGGTTCTTTATGATTCTGGTTATGGTTTGTGGGGCGCTTCGAGATACTCCTGGGATTGCATTTCCAGCAACCGGGATTCCGTGCGCTCGAATTCAAAGCTCAGGCGCCCGCCCGAATAGAGCTCAGTGATGGGCGCCGCAGCAGAGATAATGACCTTGACGTTGCGGTCGTAGAACTCATCGATCATGTTGATAAAACGGCGCGCCTGGTCGTCCTTGTCGCCACCAAGCACCGGTACATTGCTGACGATAATGGCGTGGAACTGGCGCGCCATTTCGATGTAATCGTTCTGACTCCGGGGGCCGTCACACACGTCTTTGAAGTCAAACCAGACCACATCGTCTGCGTGGGCCTGGGCCGGAATCTTGCGACCGTTAATTTCCATGGTTTTACTGTGCTTCGCCGCTTCGACCGCCAGGGCGTCGAAACTGTTCCGCAAGCTGATATCCGCCTCATCATCCAGCGGACAGTGATAAAGCTCTGCCTGCTCCAGGGTACGCAGGCGATAGTCCACGCCGCCATCCACATTCACCACATCGGTATACTTCTTTACCAGCTCAATGGCAGGCAGGAACCGCGCGCGCTGGAGGCCATCTTTATAGAGGCCATCGGGGACGATATTGGACGTACACACCAAGGTAACCCCACGACCAAAAAGTCCATCCATCAGCGTGGCAAGGATCATGGCATCGCCAATATCGGAAACAAAGAACTCGTCGAAACAGATGACACGGGTCTCGTCCGCAAACTTTTTAGCCACCATCTCAAGAGGGTTTTTCTCCCCTTTCAAAGCTTTCAATTCGTTGTGAACGCGCTGCATAAAACGGTGGAAGTGCACCCGCATCTTGCGCTCGAATGGCAGCGACTCAAAAAAGGTGTCCATCAGATAGGTTTTACCCCGGCCAACGCCGCCCCAGAAATACAGGCCTTTAACCGGCTCTTCCCGGCCCTTCTTGAGTTTGCGGCGCAGTTTGGCCAACCCTTTGTTGCGCTCGTTTTCAGCAGCCACCAATTTATCGTACAGTGCCTGCAGGCGTTGGACTGCATCTACCTGGGCGGGGTCCTTGTGAAAATCCGGGCGTTCAAGATCCTTTTGGTAACGCTCCCAAGGGGTCAGGTTCGCAACGGTATCGGAGGACGTAGCTGCAGTCATCAGGCTTCCTGAATAGTTGAGTCGAGTGAAAAATCGGCGCGATATTGTCGCCTATTTCGCGTTTTTTCGCCACGCCGGGCGGCTCTCGGGGCAATACGACGATTGGCTCAGTGTTTCAGCATGGGCTCAATCGGTTTGGGGCGTTATACTCCGTTTACGGGGATTGGCTCACTTCCAGGCAATATAAGGACGATTTTCATATGACAAACCTGATTCTGGCGGCAGTTGCCGCGTTGGTAGTTGGCATTGTCATCGGGATTCTGGTTGGCCGTTCCGGCCAGGGAGCAACGTTGCGGCAGCGCCGGGCGGAGCAGCAGATTGAAGAGCTGCGCAGCGAGTTTACGCGCTATCAGGCCCAGGTGAACGAACACTTTATGGAATCCGCGCACTTGTTGCGCCGGTTCAACGACGCCTACCGGGATGTGAACCAGCATATGGCTCGCGGCGCCAACCGTCTGTGCAATGACGAAGACTGGATGGAAGAGCTGGACCAGAAATCCAAAGGCAGACTGGAGCATGGCAGTGATGGCGAGCCTTCAGAACCACCCAGGGATTATGCACCCAAGGCCGACCCTGAGGCCAAAGGCACGCTTGCCGAGGACTACGGCCTGGACAAGGGCGAGAAGCGCCCGGCTTGATTCGAAATCAGAGGCTGCGCCACGCGCAGCCTGACAACGATCTTCATACCGGATTATCACAATCGATGAAACGGTGTGTAACACCAAACGCCTCAGCAATCGCCGCCCCTAACGCCTGCACTCCATAACGCTCTGTCGCGTGATGGCCCGCCGCAAAGTAATGAATGCCGCATTCCCGGGCGGTATGAGTTGTCGGCTCCGAGATTTCACCACTGATGTAGGCGTCTACGCCCGCCTCCAAAGCAACGTTGATAAAGCCCTGAGCGGCGCCCGTACACCAGGCGACGGTTTTGATTTTGTCTGCCCCTGCACCAACGTGCAACGGCTGCCTGTGCAGAGCCCGAGCCATCTCTAACTCAAACTTTTCTACTGACAAGGGCTCCGGCAACTCACCCTGCCAGACCAGCCCCCCCAGCGGCCTCGGATTCTGGATTCCGAGCACTTCCGCCAGTTGCCGGTTGTTGCCATACTCTGGATGATCGTCCAGTGGCAGATGGTAGGCGACGAGGTTGATGTCGTTATCCAGCAACTGCTTGATCCGGTTTTTCTTCATACCACGAATAGTCTGGTCTTCACCTTTCCAGAAGTAGCCGTGGTGGACAAGGATCATGTCTGCGTTTTGTGCGACTGCTGCGTCGATCAGTGCCTGGCTGGCCGTTACACCGGTCACAAGGGTCATAACCTGCTCGTTACCTTCAACCTGGAGGCCATTCGGGCAGTAATCCTGGAAGGTATCCGGCTGAAGCCATTGATTTATCTTGGCTATAATCTCGTTTCTGCTCGCCATTAAACACCTCGAACACATTTCGGTTTCTGGACGCATGGCAGCTGGCGTGCACAACGTTTGAAAGCAAGGGTCAGCAGGGGTTTCCGGAAATGTCGGAGGCCATGGATGGCCGGAGAGAAGCGCACATGGATGTGCTTGTAGCGGTTTCCGGAAACCCCTGCTGACCCTTGCGGCACCTCGAAGCTGAAACGCCAGCGTAACTCGGCGCGCCGATTCCTCGTTCTACTTCGACATTAGACTACAGCGCATCCAGGCCTTTTATCAGGGCATTGTTCTGGTCACTGGTACCAATCGTGATGCGCAGAAAATCGCTGATTCTTGGCTTATTGAAATGCCGGACAATAATGCCCTGCTCCCGAAGCTTCGCCGCAATCCCAGCGCCTTCATGGCCGGGATGGCGGGCAAAAACAAAGTTTGCCTTGGATGGCAGCACCTCAAAACCAAGCGTTTCCAACTCCCTGGTCACCCGCTCGCGCTCGCGGATCACGCCACTGCAGGAATCCTCGAACCACTGCTTGTCCTCAAACGCAGCCACGGCACCAGCCAGAGCCAGACGGTCCAGCGGATAGGAATTGAAGCTGTCTTTGACACGGTTGAGAGCCTCGATCAGATCTTCATTACCAACCGCAAAACCAACTCTCAAGCCGGCCAAGGACCTGGCCTTGGATAGAGTTTGGCAAACCAACAGGTTTGGGTATTGATTTACCAAGCGAATCGCCGTCTCGCCGCCGAAATCCACATAGGCTTCATCAACCACCACCACGCTATCCGGGTTGGCCTGCAGGATATCCTCTACGTGCCCTAGCCCGAGGTAGCGTCCCGTCGGCGCATTCGGGTTCGGGAAGATAATGCCGCCGTTGTCACGCTTGTAGTCGTTCGGATCGATCTCGAAGCTGTCGGTCAACGGAATAACCGCACTCTCGATCTGGAACAAGCCGCAATACACCGGGTAAAAGCTATAGCTGATGTCCGGAAACAGGATCGGCTTGTCGTGTTTCAGAAGCCCCTGAAAGATATGCGCCAGCACTTCATCGGAACCGTTGCCAACAAACACCTGTTTGGGATTGATTCCAAAATCCACGTGGTATTCGGCAATGGCATCTTTCAGGGCCTGGCCTTCCGGGTCCGGATACAGACGCAGGCTGTCATTCAGTTCTCTCTGAATGGCTTCAATCACTTTTGGCGATGGGCCGAACGGGTTTTCATTGGTGTTCAGCTTCACCAGATTGGCCATTTTCGGCTGTTCACCCGGCACGTAAGGCTTGAGTTCACTGACCAGGTCGCTCCAGTACTTACTCATTGATCCGGTACTCCGCTGAACGTGCGTGTGCAGTCAGACCTTCGCCACGAGCCAGAACCGATGCCACCCGCCCCATACGATCGGCGCCCTGAGCGGTAAAGCCAATAAGGGAAGAGCGCTTCTGGAAATCGTACACACCCAGAGGTGAACTGAATCGTGCGGTGCCGCTGGTTGGCAAAACGTGATTCGGGCCTGCGCAATAGTCACCCAGGGCTTCGGCCGTGTGCCTGCCCATGAAAATCGCGCCGGCGTGGCGGATGTCGTCGAGCATGGCCTGCGGGTCTTCCACTGAGAGCTCCAGGTGCTCCGGCGCAATCCGATTACTCACTTCTGCGGCTTCTTTCAGATCTGCCACCTGAATCAGTGCACCCCGTCCCAGCATGGAGGTGCGGATAATTTCTTCTCGCTCCATGGTCGGCAGCAGCTTGTTGATACTGGCTTCCACCGCATCCAGGAAGTCTGCGTCCGGGCTGACCAGAATGCTCTGGGCCTGCTCGTCGTGTTCCGCCTGGGAAAACAGGTCCATGGCGATCCAGTCCGGGTCGGTCTTGCCGTCACAGATCACCAGTATCTCCGAAGGGCCGGCAATCATGTCGATACCGACAACTCCGAATACTTCGCGCTTGGCGGTGGCCACGAAGATGTTACCGGGGCCGACGATCTTGTCGACAGAGGGTACGGTGTCCGTGCCATACGCCAGCGCAGCCACGGCCTGGGCGCCACCGATAGTAAATACGCGGTCTACCCCGGCAATGGCAGCCGCTGCCAGCACCATGTCATTCACCACACCATCCGGGGTCGGCACCACCATGATGACTTCAGATACACCAGCGACTTTGGCCGGAATCGCATTCATCAGTACCGACGAAGGATAGGCCGCCTTGCCACCCGGCACGTACAGACCGGCGCGATCCAGCGGCGTTACCTTCTGGCCCAGCACGGTTCCGTCTTCGTCCTGGTATTGCCAGGATTGCTGATTCTGGCGTTCGTGGTAGTCACGGATGCGTTCCGCCGCTTTTTCCAGACCCTCACGCTGATCCTGGGGAATTCGGTCCAAAGCCGCCTGCAAACGGCTTTTATCCATTTCCAGCTCAGCCATGGAGCCAACGTCCAGGCGATCAAACTTGGCCGTAAACTCCAGCACTGCCGCATCGCCCCGGGTCTTCACCTCGTGCAGGATATGCCGAACCGACTCATTCACCTGATGATCCACACTGTCGTCCCAGGCCAGCAGTTGGGCCAGCGCACTGTCAAAGTCGCTCTGGGTGGTGTTCAGTCTGGTGATTCTGTCGGTCATTTTTCAGATCCTGTCTTGGAGTAACACTACGAATCGCGGCGTCGTTCAACGGCCGCGGACATCTTCTCGATTATGGGGTTTATCTGGCCGTGTTTCATCTTCATGGAGGCCCGGTTAACCACCAGTCGGCTACTGATGTGGTCAATCAGTTCTCTTGGCTCCAGCCCGTTGGCCTTGAGGGTATTGCCGGTATCCACGATATCAACAATCTCATCGGCCAGATTCAGGATCGGTGCCAGTTCCATTGCCCCGTAGAGCTTGATGATATCGGCCTGCCGGCCCTGAGCCGCATAATAGCGCCGGGCCAGGTTGACGAATTTGGTGGCAACACGAATCCTGCCTGCCGGTGGCTGCTCGCCTTTTTTGCCTGCGGTCATCAACCGGCAACGGGAGATGTTCAGATCAAGCGGTTCGTAGAGGCCGTCGCCACCGTGCTCCATCAGAACATCCTTACCAGTAACGCCCAGATCCGCGCCACCATATTGAACATAGGTGGGCACATCGGTCGCCCGGATGATCAGAATCCGCACGTTCGGGTCGGTGGTGGGAAACACCAGTTTGCGGGACTTTTTCACGTCGTCGACAAGCTCAATGCCCGCTTCCGCCAGCAGCGGCAAGGTTTCTTCCAGAATGCGACCCTTCGACAAGGCGATGGTGATGGAATCTGTCATGTATCCTTCCGGGTTCCCGTTGGTCAAATTCAGGCTGGCAGACGGCGGATGCTGGCACCCAACAGCTGCAATTTCTCTTCAATGCATTCGTAACCGCGGTCAATGTGGTAAATGCGGTCGACAATGGTATCGCCGTCTGCCATCAGACCGGCGATCACGAGGCTGGCTGAGGCCCGCAGATCGGTTGCCATCACCGGAGCACCGGTCAGGTGTTCAACGCCCTTGATGATGGCCGCATTACCTTCAAGGGTAATGTCTGCACCCATCCGGATCAGTTCCTGCAAGTGCATGAAGCGGTTTTCAAATACGGTTTCGACGATGGTTCCGGAACCCTCGGCGACCGCATTCATGGCCGCAAACTGAGCCTGCATATCCGTTGGGAACGCCGGATACGGCGCGGTCCGCAGGCTGACAGCCTTGGGCCGCTTGCCTTTCATGTCCAGTTCAATCCAGTCCGGGCCGGTCGTGATGTGCGCCCCCGCCTCTTCCAGCTTGAGCAGCACCGCTTCCAGGATATCTTCCCGGGTATCTTTTACTTTCACCCGACCACCGGTCGCAGCCGCCGCCACCAGGTAGGTTCCGGTCTCGATCCGGTCCGGCAACACGTTGTAGTGGCATCCGTGCAGGCGCTCCACACCATTGATTTCAATGGTCGCGGTACCGTGGCCTTTGATATCGGCACCCATGGCGATCAGGCACTCGGCCAGATCCACCACTTCCGGCTCACGGGCCGCGTTTTCGAGGATGGTTTTACCCTCGGCGAGCGCAGCTGCCATCATCAGGTTTTCGGTACCCGTTACGGTGACCGTATCCAGGAAAATGTGGGCGCCCTTCAGCCGGCCATTGGTCTTGGCCTTGATGTAGCCATTCTCCACCTTTATGTCGGCACCCATCATTTCCAGACCGTGGATGTGCAGGTTAACCGGTCGGGTACCGATGGCACAGCCACCCGGCAGGGAGACTTCGGCTTCGCCAAAATGTGCCACCAGCGGGCCAAGCACCAGTATGGAGGCGCGCATGGTCTTTACCAGCTCGTACGGTGCATGGAAGTGCTTGATGGTGTTGGCGTGCACTTCAACACTCATCTTTTCGTCAATGAGCAGCTCCACCCCCATGCGACCGAGCAGCTCGATCATGGTGGTAATATCGTTCAGGTGCGGCAGGTTGCCGACGGTAACCGGCTCATCCGCCAGCAGTGTCGCCGCCAGAATGGGCAGGGCCGCGTTCTTGGCACCGGAAATGCGAATTTCGCCATCCAGGGGCTTTCGACCCCTGATCAATAGTTTGTCCACGGTAATTATCCTGTTCGGTTCAGGCGCCGGCCTGCTGATCGGCCCACTCGCTCGGGGTAAAGGCTTTCGGGTGAAGGGCGTGAATGGTGCCGTCCATGACATGCTGGAATAGCACCTTGTTGATCATTTGCTGCCGTTTGATGGTGGGCAGTCCCTCAAATACGTCACCCACCACCACAACAAGATAGTGGTTGCCATCAACCTGTACCTGAACCTCGCAACCGGGCAGGGCTTCTTTGACAAGTTCGGTAACCTGGGCGGCGTCCATAAGGATTCCTCGACTAAGTTGAAATCAGGGGCGGAATTGTAACCAATTCCCGGGCGCCGGTCAGCTGTGCTCGGCAAATCCGGGAATCTGATCCTGAAGATTACTGAGTGCGGCCAGAGAACGAAGTCGCTCACTGGCGCCTGTGAAGGAGAGATGGCAATGTCGGCTTAGCGCCAGACGCTGCCAACACAAAAGCATCGAAAGCACCACACTGTGCGCGGTGCCAAGCCCGGACAGATCAACCTCAAGCGTCCCATCGGCCTGCTGTATTTCCTGTTCGCCCTGCTTGCGCAGCGCCAGGACCGTGTCGGCATCGACATCGCCGGTTACGCAAAGAGTTTTGCCGTTCCGGACCATGCCCGGCAACCGATCACTCATGAACGATCCACCTGCTCGTCCAGATTCAGGGCCTCAACCGCGTCACCCCAGCCGTCAATGACCGCCTGAACCTGGCCGCGATTCTCTTCCATTTCCTGAGCAAAGCGATCCCGGAAGGCAAGGCCGATGTTTACGCCCTCTACGATGACGTTTTCCATCATCCAGCGGTCGTCACCTGTCCGGTACATTGAGTAAGTGACCGGATAACGGTTGCCGGAGGCACTGATCAACTCCATTTCTACCGAAGCGCGATCCTCATTCTGAGGAAGGATGGTGGCTTCCTTGACGATGATCTCGAAATCTTCCGCAGAAACCAGGGCCTGGGCATAACTATCAAACAGGCTGCGCTTGAACTTCTCGACAAAAGCATCCCGCTGCTCTGGCGTGGTCTGGCGGGCATATCGACCCATCACCCGGGCAGCAATCCGGCGAAAATCGACAAACTCCTGAAGGGTTTCATCCATGCTGGTATAAAACGCCTCAGGATCCTTTTCGTACAACCCTTTCTCGGCATTGAGCTTCTGCACCAGCTTCTGGGTATTCTCGTCCACGTAACGCTTCAGATCCTCCTCCGGGCCGGCCCAGACCTGGCCCACCATCAGGGCGACCATGGCAATCATCAACGTCAAACGGTGTTTAAGGACACTCATTAGTTTCTCCTGTGCATGGCTCTGGCTCAGCGGCCGGAGGCAAAGTTACTGATCAGCCGTTCCAGATTCATGGCGGACTGGGTGGAATAAAAGGTATCCCCCGCGTTCAGCGACTCCAGGTCCCCGCCAATCGATATATCAATGTACTGCTCACCCAGCAGTCCGGATGTACGTATTACTGCTGCACTGTCGGCCGGGATGTTATCAACCTCAGCATGGATAGACATGGTTACGCGCGCCTGGAAAGTGTCCCTGTCCAGGGTAATGGATTCGATGGTACCGACAGTGACACCAGCCATGGAAACCTTGCCTCGGGGCGTCAAGCCACCGGTATCGTTGAAATTGGCATACAGCGTATAGGTCTGCTCCGCGGATTTCGGCGACAGGCCACTCACCTGCAGCGCCAGAAACATGAGCGCGGCCAAACCGGCAATCATGAACAGCCCAACAATGATTTCTGTGCTTCTTTGTGCCATGAAAGGCTCCCTGAATCCTGTTAAAAATCACCGAACATGACGGCAGTCAGTACGAAATCGAGACCGAGCACTGCCAGCGATGAGTAGACCACGGTTTTGGTGGTCGCCGAACTGATACCAGCAGAGGTGGGCACGCAGTCATAGCCCTGGTAGACCGCAATCCAGGCACATACGAACCCGAACACCACACTCTTGATAAAGCCGTTAAGCACGTCATCCACAAAATCGACGGAGGACTGCATGTTGCCCCAGAAGGAACCCTCGAACACCCCAAGCCATTCCACGCCAACCAGCATGCCGCCCCAGATCCCCACTACCGAGAAAATCATGGCAAGTACCGGCATGGCGAGAAAACCGGCCCAAAGTCTCGGTGCAACGACCCGGCGCAACGGATCTACCCCCATCATTTCCATACTGGAGAGCTGTTCCGTCGCCTTCATCAGGCCGATTTCTGCCGTCAGGGCGGAGCCCGCGCGACCGGCGAACAGCAGGGCTGTCACTACCGGCCCCAATTCGCGCACCAGCGTGAGCGCGATCATCTGGCCAATCGCCGACTCCGAGCCGTAATCGCTGAGAATGGTATAGCCCTGAAGCCCCAGTACCATCCCGATGAACAATCCAGACACCACCACAATCGCCAGCGACAACACGCCGACTGCGTAAAGCTGTTTGACCAGCAGGGGAAAACCTGTTGCAGGCCTGGGGACACCGGCCAGCACGCCGAAAAGAAACTGCCCGGAACGACCGAAGGAGGCAATGATCGCGATCCCGAGCCGCCCCAGGCCGGCAATACGATCCATCATGAAGACCGCCCTCCCACACCAAAATCAGCCGCCGCATCGCCACTCGGGTAATGGAACGGCACCGGGCCATCAGGCTGCCCTTCAAGAAACTGCTGAACCCGCTCAGACGGATGTGCCCGCAGCTCCTCGGGAGTGCCCTCACCGATCACCTTGCCGTCGGCAATAATGCAGGCGTAATGGCAAATACTCAGGGATTCAGGCACGTCGTGCGACACCAGAACGCTGGTCAGCCCCATGGAACTGTTGAGATCCCGGATCAGCTTGACCAGCACGCCCATGGCAATCGGATCCTGCCCGGCAAAGGGTTCGTCGTACATGATCAACTCCGGGTCGAGTGCGATACTGCGGGCCAGAGCGACGCGCCGGGTCATGCCACCGGACAACTCTGAGGGCATCAGCTCTCTGGCACCACGCAAGCCCACCGCCTCCAGCTTCATCAGAACAATGTCCCGGATCATATCTTCGGGTAACGACGTGTGCACACGCAGCGGGAAAGCGACATTCTCGTAGACACTGAGATCGGTAAACAGCGCGCCACTCTGGAACAGCATGCCCATTTTTTCGCGCAGCTGGTAAAGCGCCTTGCGCTTTAGCCGGGGCACGTCATGGCCTGCCACACTCACCTGGCCGGAATCCGGGCGAAGCTGACCTCCGATGAGCCTGAGGAGCGTGGTTTTTCCGGTACCACTGGGCCCCATGATGGCAGTCACCTTCCCTTTGGGAATATCCAGACTGATTCCATCAAAAATCCGGCGCCCGGAACGGGAAAACACCACATCCCTAAGTGTTATGTACGCAGATGACTCCATAATCCATCCCTTTCAAGGAGCGCCTACATTATGACAAGCTCTCCCAGACCTCAATTAAAGCAACGTAAAATGTCTTGATGGCAATGATCAGAATCCCTGATGCAGGCGAGCCGGGGGCACCAGAAGTGATATACTTCGGCCTCAAATCCCAGATCGAGCAGACAGCCAGCCGACATGACCGAATCAAATACCTTCAACACCCAGGACTTTTGCAACTCGGCCCTACGGGCAATCCGCATCGAGCGCGAAGCCATTGAAGCGCTGGAAAGCCGTATAAACGGTGATTTCAGCCGCGCCTGCGAGGTCATCATGGCCTGCAAAGGCCGGGTTGTGGTGACAGGTATGGGCAAATCGGGGCACATCGGCAACAAGATTGCCGCCACGCTCGCCAGCACGGGCACGCCCGCCTTTTTTGTTCATCCCGGCGAAGCCAGCCATGGCGATCTGGGCATGATAACACCCCAGGATGTGGTCATCGCCATATCCAACAGCGGCAGCACCAGCGAAGTGGTCACCATTCTCCCTCTGATCAAGCGCATGGGCGCGCCATTGATCAGCATGACAGGCAAACCCGATTCCGTACTGGCACAGGAGGCCGTTGCCAACCTGGATGTCAGCGTGGCCATTGAAGCCTGCCCGCTGGGCCTGGCCCCGACCTCCAGCACCACCGCCACCCTGGTCATGGGGGATGCCCTGGCCGTGGCGCTGCTTGAAGCCCGGGGATTCAGCGCCGAGGATTTCGCGTTTTCCCACCCTGGCGGCAGCCTTGGACGACGCCTGCTGCTGCGGGTCTCCGACATCATGCACACCGGTGACCAGATTCCTCAGGTTGCCGAGGGCACAACCCTGAGCGGGGCACTGCTGGAAATAACCCGCAAGGGCCTGGGTATGACCACGGTCGTTAATGCCGCCGGCACCCTGACGGGCATCTTCACCGACGGCGACCTGCGCCGGACCCTGGACAAATCCGTGGATGTGCACACTACCCCCATCCAGGACGTAATGACCCGCAACGGTAAAACCATCCGGGCAGACCACCTGGCGGCAGAAGCCTTGAATATCATGGAAGAAATGAAGATCAACGCCTTGCCGGTTACCGACGCAAACGGCACCCTGGTGGGCGCTATTAATATGCACGACCTGCTGCGGGCCGGAGTGATTTGATGACTCAGACAGCGCATCCGTTACAAACCCACTGGGACGCAGCCCTGAAGGCCAAAGCCTCGGACATTCGCCTGATCGCCCTGGATGTGGACGGCATCATGAGCGATGGCCGCCTCTATTTCAGTGCCAGCGGCGATGAACTCAAGGCCTTCAACATTCTTGACGGCCTGGGCCTGAAACAACTGATGCAGGCAGGCATCACCGTGGCGGTGATTACCGGACGACGCTCTCCGCTTACGGAAAGACGAATGTCGGACTTGGGCATCCCGCACCTGATGCAGGGTCGCGAAGACAAAAAAATTGCATTGCTGGAATTGATCCGGGATATGAACCTTGCGCCGGAGCAGATTGCCTACATGGGCGACGACCTGCCCGACCTGCCCGCGCTGCGTTTTGCCGGCCTTGGCATCACGGTACCCAACGGCTACTGGCTGGTTCAGCAACACGCCGACTACTGTACCCGCAGCCCCGGTGGACAGGGCGCTGTGCGCGAGGCCTGCGATCTCCTGCTCTGGGCGCAAGGGCACCTGGACAACACTCTTGCTCCCTATCTGGACGAGCCAGCATGATCACTGAGCGGCTTTTCGGCGATCATGGCAAACGGCGGATTACAGCGCTGGCCCTTGCCGCCACCGTATCAGCAACCGTTTTTCTGCTGTGGCAAAGTGACGAACCTGTCAGTTCGCGGAATGCCGCCAGCGAACTACGGGGGCCCGCAGAGCCCGACGGCTTTGTGATCGGCGGCCAATACCGCGCCTGGGATGAGCAAGGGAACCTCCAGATTGATCTCAAAAGCCCCAGAATTGAGCAGTTTGAAGCAACCGGCACGGCTCATCTGGATACGCCGAGAGCCCGACTTTTCAGTGAGGGCAGCCCCGACCCTTGGCTCGTCGAGTCCAATGAAGGTAGCCTTCAGCAGAACAATGAAAAGCTGGAACTTACGGGGAACGTCCAATTGACCCGACAGGCCGAAGGCCGCGAAGCCGTTCTGGAGACCGAGGCACTGACCCTGGACAACAGCAACGGCACGGTCTACACCGACCAGCCGGTGACCATCACCGAGCCTTTCGGCGTCACCCGCTCCACCGGCATGAAAGCCTGGATCAACGAACGCATTCTCGAACTCAACTCCCGGGTAGAGGGACAATATGAAACCGTCAGGTAAACGATCTTTCTGCCGGCCAGCGATTCTGGCCATGGCATTGCTGGCCGGACCGGCATCGGCATTCAACCTGGATTCCGATATCCCCATAAAGGTCAGTGCAGATTCGGCCCGCCTGGATGAAAGCGCCGGAACGGCCGTTTACACCGGCGCTGTCGAACTGATTCAGGGCGAAACCCGGCTGGACGCGGATCGGGTGGTACTTTACCGCAACCAACAGGGTGTCAGCCGGATTGAAGCCGCCGGCAACCCCGCCCATTACCGGCAACCCGGCCAGGAAGGCGAAGGCACGACCGACGCCAAGGCCCTGAACATCACCTGGTCTGGCGATGAAAACCTGGTTATTTTTGAACGCCAGGCCGTTATTGAACAAGACGGCAACGTATTCCGGGGCGACGTCATTCACTACGACACCGTTCGCCGCATTGTTACTGCGGAAGGCGGCACGCCATCCGAGGGCGGCTCCGGCCGGGTGGAAATGGTGATTCAGCCTCGTAATTCAGCTCAATCCAGTGACGGGAAAGGTTCGGATGGCAGTTCTCAGGGCCAGTAATCTGGCAAAAAGCTACAAGCAGAAAAAAGTAGTACTGGACGTTTCTCTGGAAATTCGCTCCGGAGAGATTGTCGGCCTGCTCGGCCCCAACGGCGCCGGCAAGACCACCTGCTTCTACATGATCGTGGGCCTGGTGCCTGCGGATCACGGCCGGATCACCATCGACACCCAGGACATCACCCCGCTGCCAATGCATGGGCGCGCCCGCAAGGGCATCGGTTACCTGCCCCAGGAAGCCTCCGTGTTTCGCAAACTGACCGTGCGGGACAACATCATGGCCATCCTCGAAACCCGCAAAGGCATGAGTCGGGCTGAACGGGAGGCCAAGCTGGAAGAGTTGCTGGAAGAGTTTCATATTACTCACATCCGTGACAGCGTGGGTATGGCGCTATCCGGCGGCGAACGCCGCAGAGTTGAAATCGCCCGGGCGCTGGCCATGGAGCCCGCGTTTATCCTGCTGGACGAACCCTTCGCGGGCGTAGACCCTATCTCCGTCAGTGACATCAAGCACATTATCCGGCACCTGCGGGATAAAGGTATTGGCGTATTGATTACCGACCATAACGTTCGGGAAACCCTCGACATCTGCGAGAATGCCTACATCGTTTCCGGCGGCCACATCATCGCCTCCGGCAATGCCGAAGCCATTCTGGCAAACCAGCAGGTGAAAGAAGTATATCTGGGTGATGAGTTCCGGCTCTGACCTGATAAAACTGGGTTTATCCGAGGTCTGATTGTTTTGATGATCTGTAGCAAGTAAACTCGGCAAAAAACTTGCTTATACTGTTCACAGACAATGGCAAGTAACCAGCGTACAACATTTTTTTCGGCCTGTGCGCCGGCAAAGCAACAACCGGGATGCCCACGAGTTATGGATCTTGAGCCATGGTTATGAAAGCCTCATTACAGCTTAAGCTGGGCCAGAGTCTGACCATGACGCCCCAGCTGCAGCAGGCCATACGCCTGCTACAGCTTTCTACCCTCGATCTCCAGCAGGAAATCCAGCAGGCGCTGGAATCCAACCCAATGCTGGAAACCTCAGAGGACGATGAGCACCCTGAAGGCGACGAGCGCGAAGAGCACGAGCACAGTGAAGCTTCCAGCTCTGAGGCCAACCAGGACGACAGCCACCAGGACGCGAGCCCGGACTGGGACGAAACCGAGAACGGCCCTGACTGGTCGTCCGAGAACGATATTCCGGACAACATTCCCGATGATCTGCCAGTGGATACCGCCTGGGACGACATCTACCAGTCTGCCCCGGCTCCGGCCAGCAAAGGCGAAGACGAGCACGAATCGGATTTCGAAACCCGGAACTCGCCTACCGAAACCCTGCAGGATCACCTCGAGTGGCAGTTGAACCTGACGCCTCTGAGCGAGCGGGATCAGGCCATTGCCCACGCGCTGCTGGATGCTGTGGATGAGCGCGGCTACCTGACGTCTGACATTGAGGACATTCACGCAGGCCTGCTGGACGAAACCGAAGAAGACCCGTTGGAACTGGACGAAGTGGAAGCGGTACTCCACCGCCTGCAACACTTCGACCCGCCAGGCGTGTTCGCTCGGGATCTCCAGGAATGCCTGCTGATTCAGCTCAACCAGCTGCCACCAGATACCCCCTGGCTGCGCCAGGCAAGACTGGTGGTTACCCAGTTCCTGCACCTGCTTGGCAACCGGGACTACGCGCAACTGTTACGCCGCAGCCGGCTCAAGGAAGACCAGCTGAAACAGGTACTGGCCCTGATCACCAGCCTGAACCCGCGCCCTGGCGATGTCGTGGACCGGGCCGAACCGGATTACGTTATCCCGGACGTTATCGTACGCAAACACGAAGGCCGATGGCGGGTTGAACTCAACCCGGAAATCGCTCCGCGTATCCGGGTGAATGCCAGCTACGCGTCACTGATCCGCCGGGCTGACAGCAGTGCCGATAACACCTACCTGCGCGACCAGCTGCAAGAAGCGAAATGGTTTATCAAGAGCCTGCAAAGCCGTAATGAAACCCTGCTGAAAGTTGCCACCCGCATCGTTGAACACCAGCAAGGGTTCCTGGATCAGGGCGAAGAAGCCATGAAGCCTCTGATCCTGTCTGACATTGCCCAGGCGGTGGAAATGCACGAGTCCACGATTTCCCGGGTTACCACCCAGAAGTACATGCACACGCCCCGCGGTATTTTCGAGCTGAAGTACTTTTTCTCCAGCCACGTCAGCACCGCCGAGGGCGGCGAATGTTCGTCTACAGCCATCCGGGCAATGATCAAGAAGCTGATTGCCGATGAAACCCCGAAAAAGCCATTGAGCGATAGCAAAATTGCAGCCATGCTAGGGGAACAGGGAATCAACGTGGCGCGGCGTACCGTGGCCAAATACCGGGAGGCCATGCATATTCCTCCCTCGAACGAACGAAAACGCCTGGTTTAAACTTTCGCCGGTGCAAGATGCACTGGCATGCAAGCCGGCAAGCACGCCGGCAGTATGACAACAGGAGACGCCTATGCAACTCAACATTTCAGGCCATCACGTAGAACTGACTCCCGCTCTGAAGGATTACGTCAACACCAAGTTCGAGAAGCTGGAGCGTCACTTCGACCATATCAGTAACTGCCAGGTCACCCTGGAGGTCGAGAAGGTGCGCCAGATGGCGGAAGCCACGCTGCACGTGATTGGTGGTGAGATTCACGCAAAGGCAGAAAATGAGGACATGTACGCCGCAATCGACGCTCTGGTCGACAAGCTGGACCGTCAGATCCTCAAGCACAAGGAAAAGAACGTAGACCGGATGCACGGTAACGGCGGTCGCTGAAGCGCGAACCTTACCGGGTGTTTCATGAAACGAGCTGCGGC
The DNA here is from genome assembly GCF_003634635.1 of Marinobacter nauticus. Classification (GTDB taxonomy): domain Bacteria; phylum Pseudomonadota; class Gammaproteobacteria; order Pseudomonadales; family Oleiphilaceae; genus Marinobacter; species Marinobacter nauticus. The sequence goes on from NZ_RBJB01000003.1 coordinate 122,637, forward strand.
GGGGCTAACCGGCCGCAGCCTTTTTTTTACGGACATGCAGTCGATCCATGAGCGAGCCATCCCTGACCATCGACAATATTCTTGCCCCTGAACTGACCCTCTGTAAGGTGCCGGCCTCAAGCAAGAAACGTGTGCTGGAGTTCATCGCTGAACGGATTCACTTTCAGGATGAAATCCTCAGCGACACCCAGATCTTCAACAATCTGGTCTCCCGCGAACGCCTGGGTAGCACCGGTATCGGTGAGGGTATTGCCATCCCCCACTGCCGACTGGAAGGCCTGGACCGCGTCATCGGCGTACTGATGACTCTGGAAGAGCCGGTAGACTTTGATGCTATCGATAACCAGCCGGTAGATCTGGTGTTTGCCCTGATCGTCCCCAAAGAAGCCACCAGTGAACACCTGGAGTTACTGAGCCAACTGGCGGAGCGCTTCAATGACAGCACTTTCTGCGCCCGGCTGCGCCAGAGTGAAGATCCCGCGACCCTTTACCAGCGTATGGCGGAGAGTAATCACTGAGATCAGCCTGATATCTGGACAGGCTGCCAGGCAGATTGAAGGAGAAACAGTCCCATGAAGCTGATTATCGTCAGTGGCCGATCCGGTTCCGGCAAGAGTACGGCCCTGCATGTGCTGGAAGACCTGGGATTCTACTGCATCGACAACCTGCCCATTGGCTTGCTGTTCCCGCTGACCCGGGAGGCGACCACCCAGGAAGCGCCCGGCCGGCTGAAAAAAATGGCCGTCAGTATTGATGCCCGTAACCTGTCCGCCGAGCTGGCCAATTTTGAAACCATTTACCAGCAACTGAAGCAGACCGGTGTCGAGGTTGAAATCATTTTCCTGGATGCCGACGAACAGTCACTGCTGCAACGCTTTCACGCAACCCGCCGCAAGCATCCACTGAGCGATGACAAGACGTCTCTGCGGGAGGCAATCACCAACGAAAAGCAATTGCTGGAACCCCTGTCAAAGCTGGCCGATCTTTACGTCAACACGACCGGGCTCTCCATGTACGAGCTACGCGACATGATCAAGCAGCGCGTGGCCGGCCGCAAGGATCAGGAACTGGCACTGCTGTTCCAGTCCTTTGGTTTCAAACATGGCGTGCCGGTGGATTCAGACTACGTCTTCGACGTACGCTGCCTGCCCAATCCATACTGGGACACCAGCCTGCGCAAACACACCGGCGTTGATCAGCCGGTCATCGAATTTCTGGAACGGGAACCGCTGACCCGTCAGATGGTGGATGACGTCACTGGCTTCCTGAATACCTGGCTGCCCTCGTTTGCCGACAGCAATCGTAGTTACATGACCATTTCCATCGGTTGCACCGGTGGTCAGCACCGCTCCGTTTATGTGTGTGAGCAGCTCGGGCGCTATTTCCGCGATCATTACCGTAATGTGCAGGTGCGCCACACCGAACTGCCACACCTTCAAACCCGCGGAGAAATCTGAGCGCCTATGATTTGCCGCCCCATCACCATCATCAACAAACTCGGCCTGCATGCGCGGGCCACGGCAAAGCTTGTGGCCACCGCATCAGACTTTGACAGCAAGGTGCGAATCCGTGGCAAAGGCCGGGACGTAGACGCCAAGAACATCATGCAGGTGATGATGCTGGCCGCCAGCCAGGGCACCGAAGTGGAACTGGTTGCCGATGGTCCGGACAAACAGGATGCCATCGACGCGCTGGCTGCCCTGATCAACGATTATTTTGGTGAAGGGGAATAACCTCCGGTTTCGTCATTCACCTACAATCCTTTCTCACGTGTGCCACCTAACTCCGCTATAATGCAAAGGTTTTCTGATCGCAGGTGGTTCAATGACCGACATTCTGGAAAAAAGCCAGGCCCGCCAACGCCTTCGCTCACTCAGTGAAGCGCTGGACAGTGGTGCCCTCAAGCAGGTGGCCCGCATTCTGAATGGCGGTCTGAGCCCCAGCGATATTGCTCACCTTCTGGAATCTTCGCCACCACGCCAACGGGCTCTGCTGTGGAATCTGGTCGACAAGCAACTGGAAGGGGAAGTCCTCCAGTACCTTGGCGACGATATTCGTAGCTACTTTCTAAGCCAGCTGAACGCGCAGGAGCTGGCGGACATCCTGGAAGATTTCGAGTCGGATGACCTGGCCGACTTGCTTCAGCAATTGCCGGACACGGTGATCCAGGAAGTCCTGGACACCATGGACGAGCAAGACCGTCAGCGGGTAGAGGAAGTCCTCGCTTACCCGGAGGACACTGCTGGCGGCCTGATGAACACCGACACCATCACGGTTCGGCCGGACATCAGCATCGACGTTGTGTTGCGCTACCTGCGCCGTCACCGCAGCCTGCCCCCGATGACCGACAGCCTGATTGTGGTCAGCCGTCGGGACGAGTTTATCGGCATGCTGCCCATTACCCGGATGCTGGTATCCAATCCCGCGGCTACCGTTCGGGAAGTGATGGACACAGACATTGAACCCATTCCCGTGTCGCTGTCCGATACCAAGGTCGCCACTCTGTTCGAACGCTACGACCTGATTTCTGCCCCTGTGGTGGATGAGACCAACAAGCTGCTGGGCCGGATCACAATCGATGACGTGGTCGACGTTATCCGTGAGGACGCAGACCATTCCCTGATGAGTATGGCTGGTCTGGATGAAGACGAGGACACCTTTGCCCCGGTGATGAAGACCACCCGCCGGCGCGCAGTCTGGCTGGGCATTAATCTGATCACGGCCTTTACCGCATCGGCCGTGATTGGACTGTTTGAAGACACTATTGCCAAAGTCGTTGCACTGGCCGTACTGATGCCAATTGTGGCCAGCATGGGCGGCATTGCCGGTAGCCAGACCCTGACCCTGGTAATCCGGGGCATGGCCGTTGGCCAGATCAGCGGCGCCAACGTGGGCTGGCTGCTGAACCGTGAGTTTCTGTCCGGGGTACTGAACGGCCTGCTGTGGGCGGTGGTGGTTGCCACCGCCGCGGTGGTCTGGTTCCAGGACTGGCTGATTGGCGCCATCATCGCAGCGGCACTGGTTATTAACCTGGTGGCGGCGGCGCTGGTGGGCACCGTCTTACCACTGTTCCTGAAATCCCGGAACATTGACCCGGCCCTGGCCGGCAGTGTGATACTCACCACCGTAACCGACGTTGTCGGCTTCATGGCCTTCCTGGGACTGGCCACCATTTTCTATGCCTGAGCAACCTGTGACCTACCATGACTGACCAATTTGACGACGAATTCCAGGACGACCTTGGCCCCAGCAAATCGCAGCTGAAGCGCGAAATGCACGCGCTTCAGGATCTGGGCAAACGCATGCTGGACCTGAACGACGAACAGCTGGCCACCCTGAGCATCAGCGAGACCCTGAAAGCGGCGATCATTGAATCACGCCGGATTCCCCAGCGTGAGGCCCGCCGGCGACACTTGCAGTACATTGGTAAGGTGTTGCGCCAGGAGGACGACCCCGAAGCTATTGGCCGTGCCATCGACGCCTTCCACGCTGGCAGCGAAGAGCATACCCGCCGACACCATCTGGCCGAGCGCTGGCGCGACCGGATGATTTCCGAAGGTGACAAGGTGGTAGGAGAGTTTATTGATTACTGCCCTTCAGCGGATGTACAGCACCTGCGCAATCTGGTGCGCAATGCCCGCAAGGAAGTCGAAAAAGGCAAGAATACCGGTCAGGCCCGGAAGCTGTTCCGGGCTCTGCGGGAATGGATCGACGACGCCGAGCAGTAATCAGAGCCGCCGGTGCTCCCACACGGGCATACGGCTTCGCAACTGATGCAGCTGCTCCAGGTCCAGATCGGCGCAAGCCATGCCCGGACCTTCGTCGAACTCACTGACGACCTTACCCCAGGGATCGCAGATCAGGCTGTGGCCATAGGTTCTTCGCCGGCTACTGTTCTGCCCCCCTTGCCCCGGCGCCACCACCCAGACCTGGTTTTCAATGGCGCGAGCGCGTATCAGGGCGTGCCAATGGGCATTGCCCGTCTGCCAGGTAAAGGCGCTGGGCAGGCAGACCCATTCGGCGCCCTGCTCTCTCAAGGCCCGGAACAGTTCTGGAAAGCGAAGGTCGTAACAGATCGCCAACCCCAGTCGTCCGGCCCGCGTATCCACCGTAATCGCCTGATCACCCGGCTCAAAGGTATCCGATTCCCGATACTGGCCGTGGGCGTCTTCAACCATGGCGTCAAACAGGTGAATCTTGTCGTAGCGGGCCACTTCTTCACCATGATCGTTGTACACCAGACAGGTGGCCCGTACCCGGTCTGTTAACTCTGAACCATCTCGCCGACTGGCCAACGGCAGGGAACCGCCGACAATCCAGAGCCCCAATGACCAGGCCTGCTCGGCCAGAAAGCGACGGATAACAGGCTCGCTACCCGCCTCCCGGCGGCCGCACTCCAGCATCTGTGCGGTCGCCAGAACGGCGAAGTTCTCGGGCAACACCGCCACCTTCGCCCCTGCGCCTGCCGCTTCAGCCAGCAGTCTGCGGGCCTTTTCAAGGTTGGCATCGATGTCATGGGTACTGACCATTTGTATTGCCGCTACCTGAACCATCATGGCCTCCTTACTCACCGGTATCGAACACGCCCCGCAGATCCACTTCCGGATTGCTCCAGGTTCCTGTGACACTGTACGTGGCACTGGTCAGTTTGCTCAACGGGTCGCCCAGAATTTTATCGAGCACGAACAAGGCGCCGCCGATGGGGGCGCTCGCCCCCATCAGTATGGCAGCCAGGGGCAGATTCTGTGTCACGGGTAGTACCAGTACCAGGCGCATATCCAACGTTTCTTCGGCCATGTTGGTATTGCCACTGAGTTTGAACGCGCCGGACGGACCCACCAGTTGCAGTTCCGGATCCATGGTCACCAGGCCATTTATGATGTTGGCTTTACCGGAAATGGCGTCAAAGGCTACGCCCCGTTCGTACAGATCCGAGAAGTCCAGCCGCAACCTGCGCCAGAGCGTATCAGTGTTCAGCAGGTTGAAGATCCGGAACAATTGCGCCGAATTGCTCTGCTCCATGATCATGCCGTCGTCCAGGCGGGCACTGACCGTGCCGCTTATCTTGCTGAGAGCAATGTTGTTCGGGCTTCCCGGCCAATCCAGATCCAGTTCAACCGCCGTTTCTTCGTTGGTCATCGGAATGGTGCTGCCAGTCAGCGCTTCCAGATCCTTAAGGGCCCCGCCCTCCAGCTTACCAGTAAACCGGGTCGTTTCCCGGTCATCCACAATGCTCCAGGTCATATCGCCGGACAACACCAGGGATCCAAGCCGGCCTTCCACCTCCTGCACACGCAACCGATAGGGTTCAGGGCGCAGCTTGAAACGCCAGCTTCCCGCTGACTCGCCATCCAGCCGGAGATCCGAGATTCTGGCATCAATGTCGGGCCAATTTCCCATATCCAGCTCCCTGAACGCCTGCAACTGCTCCTCAAGAGTCAGAAATTCGTTGTCCTGCTCTGCGGCACTGGTCTCCCGTACCAGGCGCAGGGTTGCAAAGTCGGCCTCTACCGTGCCTCCTTCTCTGGGTAACACCACCCTGCCCCGGGCCCGATCCGAGTCTGTATGAACGACCCACCGGTCCTCCAGCTCAAGCGCATCAATGGCGATATTGGTCAGATGGTGAGCGCCCAGATTCAAATGTTCGAAGACCAGCTCGAAGCCCGTCTCTTTAAAACGGAGTTCAGCGTCCAGACGATCCTGCCATTGCGCAGCGATCGCCACGCCTTCGCTCTGGAACGGATCAACCCGGACCGCCAGGGGGGTTCGCTCGCGCGCGGTCTTTGCCAGTGGTTTGGGCCAATCCACCTGCAGACCTTCAAGGTCTGAAAACAGGGAAATCACCGGCTCGCCGGCACCGCCTAATTCAAGCTCAGCGGTGTAGACAAGTTCTCCGGAAAGCCCGCGCGCCGCATCGTTAGCCAGGCCAAAGGCCGCCAGGGAGCCTGGCAGCTTCAGACCACCTTGCTGGCGTATCAGCATGGCATCGCCGGCCTCCGCGGTGGAAAAAAAGACACTGACCGGTTGATCGAAAAAACGGGCAGTGACCGGTGGCCCGGAAAATCCATCAACACTGTCATAAGTCAGGTCAGCCCGAATATTATGCCAGTGAAGTCCCGCACCCGGTAATTGGAATCCGGCATTGTCGGTTTTTACCTGCGCCGTAACCCGGGTGTCCTGCCCTTGCGATAGCGGTAGCTCCAGCCCAAGGTCCAGCTCAAACTCCCCCTCATAACGGGCCCGGGTGTTACCGTATCCCAACAATTCCCCTAACGGAGTATTGGTCAGCCACCAGGGTATTCTCTCTGCCGGAACCGTCGACGCGGCATCTACGCGCACCAGCGTGCCAGTTTCCCCATCTCCGGGAAGGACCCGAACACTGGCGTTTTCCAGCTCCAACCCACCGATCTCGCCCCGAGCGAGCGCTACCCGGGTGTCGGCATTCTGGATCTCGACCCGCCCGCTGGCCTGCTCCACAGCGGGCCAGCGCTGGTCGTATCGAATCCTGGCGTTATCGAATTCATACCACATGGAGGAAACAAACGATCCAGACGGCGCGGCGGAATCGATACGGCCGTGGCCATAGTACTGCCCCCGAATGCTGGCCTCCGGAATACTGTTGGTGAGCCATTCGTAAAGCCCTTCACCCACAGCATTCGCCGGCACGAAATCCGCCAGCATATCGGCATTGCCGCCGTCTACGCCGACGCTCAAACCAAGATTGTCCTCTCCGTATCGATCCAGCCGCAGGTCAAAGGCGCCGCTTAACCGGGTATCTGAGCGATAGAGAAACTCCAGATCATCGGAGAATACCCTGGTGATCCCTCCTTCCAGGGTCCAGGCGACGGTTCCGGATAGGGAGTCCAGCGTCCAGTCAGTGTTGAACAACTGCGGAAAGCCCAGCATGACGGGTTCTGGTGTATCCAGGGTCACCCTGCCACTGTCTGAATTCATCTGGATAAAGCCATATAGCCCCTCGGCGCGGGGGGCGCCAGACCAGGCCCGCACCCCGAACTCCCGCAATCTGGCACTTAACGAGAACCGGGAGCCCTGCTCTGGCAGAGTAAACAACATATCGTCCAGAAAACCCGCAGGCTGGTAATGCTCCAGCGCCTCACTGGCAGCATCCGGCAGCAGCTCCAGGGCCTGAACCAATCGCCGCAAAGGCTTGAGCGGCAGTGAGTCTGCCACCAGCTTAAGCTCATCCTGACCGTCTTCGATGCGAACACTGAACGGCAGAACCTGATCGCCGATCCAGTCCCAGCGAAGCTTCTGCAAACGTAGGGCCTCCCCCCGCCGCCAACCGAAGTGAGCCTGGATATCTTCAAGAGGCGCCAGAGATTCACGGTTAACACCTAACTGAAGATAGGGAGTGCGAACCTGGCCCTGAACCTGCTGCAGCTCGCCATCCTCAAAGCTTAGCCAGGCACTGCCCCCCAGGTCGAAGCCTTCAACCCGTATGCCTCGCCAGTTCAGATCATCAATCAGGCCGTCGAACAGTCGACCGGAATCCACATCCAGGTAGAGTTGACCGGTAAACTCCCCCCTGAAAAACCGCTGCCCTACCAGAGCAAAACTGGCCAGCTGTGCGGTTGTACCGCTCTGCATGGCCCGGCCTGCGGCCTGGAACAAGCCGCCCTGGTAGGACAGATCAAGCTGTGGAATATCCAGAAAACGCAGGTTCTGCCGGCTTGAGCCCAGCGCCAGGCTGACCCGTGTCACCCGGACTTCCGGATTCGACAACCAGCGGCCCGCCAGGCGAATCCACTCCTGAAGTTCCGGCGCACCCGGCTCGGCCAGCTCCGCAATCTCTTCGACCGGATTGATAAACGGATCCTCGGTAGGGCGCACCACCGTTAACGCCAGACCGTCAGCGTCAAAATTGCGGAACACCAGGCGGAAGCGGAACAGGGAGGCAAAAAAATCGAGCCGCAATTCCAGGTGCTCAAGTTCCGCGGCAATGCGGTCTGAATCCGGAGAATTGATGGTGATGTCTTTGGCGGTAATGGAAGGATCCAGCCAATACCATTGGGAGGATAAACGGCCAACAGACACATCCAGGCCTGTGGCTTCGGAGAGCGAAGCCGCCAGTTCATCAGAAAAGCTGTTGATATCAGAGGTGAGCTGGCGACCGACACCAACATAGAGTGCGAATAACACCAGCAGCGTCAGGATGGACCACCAGACCACACTGGCAAAGACCGCCAACCCGCGGGCAACCAGACCGCGCTCATCCTCGGCTGGTTGCGAACTGTCCGGCTCGCGGATCGACATAAGACTCAGCTCCCTGCAACGCCCTGCTGCTCAGGTGTCAGAGCAAAACAACGTCGTACTGTTCCTGGCTGTAGAAAGGCTCAACCTGGAAGCGAATGGTTTTACTGATAAAGGTTTCAAGGTCCGCAACGTTGTCTGACTCTTCATCCAGCAGGCGGTCCACCACCTTCTGGGACGCCATCACCAGGTAATTCTCGGCCTCATAGGCACGGTTAACGCGCAGGATTTCCCTGAAGATCTCGTAGCATACGGTTTCGGCGGTTTTCAGGAATCCCCGGCCGTCACAGATCGGGCACGGCTCGCACAGAACCTGGCCCAGGCTTTCGGTGGTGCGTTTTCGGGTCATCTCCACAAGGCCCAGCTCGGAAACGCCGGTGATCTTGGTTTTGGCGTGATCCCGTTCCAGCATTTTCTCCAGCATCCTGTGCACCTGGCGCTGGTGTTCGGGATCTTCCATGTCGATAAAGTCGATGATGATGATCCCGCCCAGATTCCGCAGCCGAAGCTGACGACTGATCGACCGGGCGGCTTCCAGATTGGTTTTGAAGATGGTCTCTTCCAGATTGCGGTGGCCCACAAAGGCACCGGTGTTGATGTCGATGGTCGTCATCGCTTCGGTCTGATCGATGATCACATAGCCACCGGATTTGAGCTGCACCTTACGGCTCAGGGCTTTCTGGATTTCATCTTCAACCGAATACAGGTCAAAGATAGGCCGCTCACCCGGGTAGTACTCCACCTTGTCAGCAAACTCAGTGACGAATTCTTTAACAAACTCCATTACCCGCTGATAGCTCTCGCGACTATCAATACGCACTTTTTCCGTTTGCGGTCGGATCAGATCCCGGATGGTGCGAATAAACAACGGCAAGTCCTGATAGACCACCGAGGGTGCCGGCGCTTTGGCAATGCGCTCCTGGATCGACTGGCTGAGCCGGTGCAGGTAGGTCATATCCGCAATCAGATCTTCGGCCGAGGCAGCCTCTGCCGCGGTGCGGATGATATAGCCACCCTGCACATCATCGTGTTCCGCTGCACCTTCCTCGATCAGGGATTTCAGCCGCGCGCGCTCATTATCATCTTCAATACGCTGGGAAATCCCGACATGGCAGACGCCTGGCATGAACACCAGATAACGGGAGGGAATGGAAAGCTGGGTGGTGAGTCGCGCACCCTTGGTACCAATCGGGTCCTTGGTTACCTGCACCACCAGGGACTGCCCCTCTCGCAACAGGGTACGGATATCCGGTACGGTCCTGGGGGCGTCTGACGGTTCGTCGCCAGATGTCTGGCCACTGACGACGTCGGACGCATGAATGAAAGCCGCCCGTTCCAGGCCGATGTCCACGAACGCGGCTTCCATGCCGGGCAGCACCCGAACGACCTTGCCCTTGTAAATGTTGCCGACAATCCCCTTGCGACTGGTGCGCTCGATATAGGCTTCCTGCAACATGCCGTTTTCAACGAGGGCGACCCGGGTTTCCACCGGAGTCACGTTGATCAGGATCTCTTCACTCATGCTTGGCTCTCCTTACTGCATGGCCAGTGGCGCCAGACAGGGTCGCCGGCATCTGCCAATAATTCTGCGGTTTCCTGCAGGGGCAAACCCACCACAGCGCTGTAGCTGCCCTTGAGTTCCCGAACAAAGATACCACCAAGTCCCTGAATTCCGTAGCTTCCCGCCTTGTCCACGGGTTCACCGGTGGCGACGTAGGCGACGATTTCGGCTTCTGAGAGCTCCCGAAAGCTGACATCGGTGACCACCACTAATGATCGACACTTCTGTTCCTGCGCCAGAGCGATCGCGGTCATCACCTGATGGGTTCTCCCAGATAACCGGCGCAACATCTCACAAGCCTGTGTATCGGACTCCGGTTTCCCAAGAATCTCTCCGTCTATAACCACAGAGGTGTCAGACCCCAGTACCCAGGCACCCGGGGCCTCACCGGCAACACAAGAGGCTTTCTCCCGGGCCAGGCGCTCAACATAGTGCTGAGCCCCTTCACCCGGTTGCGGTGTCTCGTCTATCTCTGCAGGCGCCACCTGAAAGTCAGCACCGATCTGTCTCAGCAACTCAGCCCGGCGCGGTGATGCCGAGGCCAAAATGAGGCAGCTCATACAGTTATCCCAGTTTACGGTTGATTGTGTCCAGTACGCCACTGACCACAGGCCAGGCCAGAGCGCTCGTCAAGGCTGGCCACAAGTAGCTGAAACCGGCGCTTTCAGCACCCAGTAACTGTTTCACGAAATGCACCAGCATCTGGTTGATGCCCAATAACAGAAACACCATCAGGCACTGCTGAGGCAGCGGATACATCCGCAACCGCTGGTGAATGGTCAGCACCAGAAAGGCGATCAGGGCCATGCCCATGGCATTCACGCCCAGCGGGGTAGACTCGAGAATATCCAGTAACAACCCCAGGCACCAGGCCATCAAAATGCCAAACTGGGCCGGGGCGCGGAAGGTCCAGTAGAAGACAATCAGTCCGAGCCACTCCGGGCGAAACTGAAACCAGTCCACCGGAAACAGGGAGATACTCAGCACCAACGATAACACCACGGTGATGGCGAACAGCGGATAACTGATGACAGACAACATCAGTTTGCCTCCTCGTTCTCCGGGGCCGTCTGCCCATTTTCGGGCACCGAGCGCTCTTCCGGCTGAAACACGATCAGCACCAGCCGGCTCTGGTTGAGGCGGGCTTTCGGCGCGGCCTGAATGGTCACAAAAGGCTCCCCCGGCTCTTTGACGATGGAACTGACCTCTGCCACCGGGTAGCCTCTGGGGAATCGCCCGCCAAGACCTGAACTGACCAGCATGTCGCCCTCGCGGATGTCAGCAGTATCCGGTACGTGAACCAGATCCAGCTCATCGGTTTCGCCGTTACCCAGCAAAATCGAACGCAGACCATTACGCACTACCTCAACGGGAACGGCGTGACTGCTGTCGGACACCAGGAGGACACGGGAGGTGAACTGGCTGGTCTGGATCACCTGGCCCATCAGGCCCTCTGCGTCCAGTACCGCCTGACCAGTCGTGACACCATCACTCTCGCCCTTGTTAATGATGATCTCGTGGGAGAACGGATCCGGGGAGACCCCCACCACTTCGCCCACAATGACCCGGTCATCCAGTACTTCGGAAGAATTCAGCAGCCGGCGCAGCTCGTTATTCTCCGACGCCAGAGCCGCGTACTTGAGAGCACGACGCTCCAGAATCAGCAGGCGGGTTTTGAGCTCTTCGTTCTCCTGCTGCAGATCATCACGGCTGACAAACAGGCCGGAAAACCAGTCAGTAAAGGAATATGGGGCATTGCCAAGCCAGTACACCGGTGCCAGACCGGTGGCAAGAGTGCTGCGGACGGTGGTGAGCTTGTCAAAACGGGCATCGGCAGCGATTAACGCTGCCGATAACAGAACGACGAGAAACAGCCGGAAACCGGGTACCGGCCCCTGGACGAATATGGTCTTAATGGCTTAGCCCTCCCACGGGGTTATCCCTCCTGGGAGAACATTCCGATGCCACCGCGATCAATCACTTCCAGGGCTTTACCGCCGCCACGGGCTACGCAGGTCAGCGGATCTTCCGCAATAATGACCGGCAGGCCGGTCTCTTCGCTGATGAGCTTGTCCAGGCCGCGCAGCAGCGCACCGCCACCGGTCAGCACAATGCCGCGCTCAGCGATGTCGGAGGCCAGTTCAGGCGGAGACTGCTCCAGGGCGCTCTTCACGGTCTGGACGATCTGGGCCAGGGATTCCTGCAGCGCGTCGAGAATTTCTTCGCTGTTCAGGGTGAAGGCCCGGGGCACACCTTCAGCCAGATTGCGACCACGAACGTCGATTTCGCGCACTTCCAGGCCTTCATAGGCACAGCCGATTTCATGCTTGATACGCTCGGCTGTGGAATCGCCGATCAGGCTGCCGTAGTTGCGACGGACGTAAGTAACGATGGCTTCGTCGAACTTGTCGCCACCAACCCGGACGGATTCGGCATAGACGATGCCATTCAGGGAGATAATGGCGATCTCGGTGGTACCGCCACCGATGTCGACAATCATGGAGCCGCTGGCTTCTTCCACCGGCAGGCCGGCACCAATGGCGGCCGCCATGGGTTCTTCGATCAGGAACACCTCGCGGGCGCCTGCACCCAGGGCCGATTCGCGGATGGCCTTGCGCTCTACCTGGGTAGATTTGCTGGGCACACACACGAGTACGCGGGGGCTCGGGGTAATGAAACTGTTTTCGTGCACTTTGTGAATAAAGTGCTGGAGCATTTTTTCGGTCACGACGAAGTCGGCGATCACACCATCTTTCATGGGACGGATGGCGGTAATATTGCCCGGGGTGCGGCCCAACATGCGTTTGGCTTCGGACCCGACGGCAGCGACCATTTTCTGGGAGTTATTGGTACGGATGGCCACGACAGAGGGTTCGTTAAGTACAATGCCGCGTTCGCGCACGTAGATAAGGGTGTTGGCGGTGCCCAGGTCGATGGACAGGTCGCTTGAGAATAAGCCTCGGAGTCTTTTGATTAACATTCGTGTTGTTTCAACCTGAGAGTTGCGGTTGCAGAAAAGAATGCGGCAACTTTAGCAGTGAGCACCTACTCAGGCAAGGCGCCATCGGGGCTTCGGGGCTTACCATTCTCACATTTTATGGCTTTAGACGGGGCCAATGTTGCGCGCGGTTCTGGTAATATGTCGGGCTTTGTTGTCGCCAGGGTTCCGCGCGCAGTTAACCGTGGAGCATGGCTGCTTGTGAGGATGGCTTTCCAAAACACGCTCCTTCGGCACATCCCTGTGTCGCTTGAGCTCCGCCATCCATGGCTTCGCACAGTTTTGGAAAGCCATCCTCACAAGCATCCCCATACGTTATTCCTGGCTTCTAACCTGACATTAAATTGTTTTCACACACGCTTTTTGGAGGCAACGTGAGCATTTCCCGCGAGGACATCGAGAAAGTTGCCGTGCTCGCCCGCATCAAAGTGGACGGCGAGCAGGTTTCGGCTCTGGAGAAGGATCTGGGCAATATCCTGGACCTGGTGGATCAGTTGAGTGCTGCAGATACCGATTCGGTGGAGCCTATGGCGCATCCGCTGGATGCCGTGCAAAAGCTGCGGCCGGATGTGGTTACCGAGACCAATCAGCGGGAGGCGTTCCAGGCGATTGCGCCGGCTACCGAGGATGGGTTGTATCTGGTGCCCAGGGTTATCGAGTGATTTGGTCGTCCATCAGAGATTTCGGGATTTATCATGCATAACAAGTCTGTAGCAGAGCTTTCCAGAGAGCTGGAGAGTGGCAGGATTTCGAGTGTGGAGCTGACGCAGCAGTTCCTGGACCGTCTGAAGACAGAAGACGGCAAGTACAACAGCTTTATTACCATCTCCGAAGAGCAGGCATTGGCCGAGGCCAGGGCTGCAGACGAGATGCGGGCGGCGGGTAAGGCCACGGTGTGGACCGGGGTGCCCTTTGCTCACAAGGATATCTTCTGCACCAGCGGCATTCGCACCAGTTGCGGGTCGAAAATGCTGGATAATTTTGTACCTCCCTACGACGCGACCGTGACGGCTAACTTCAAGGCGGCTGGCGCGGTGTGCCTGGGCAAGACCAACATGGACGAGTTCGCCATGGGCTCGTCCAACGAGTCCAGTTTTTATGGCGCCGTGACCAACCCCTGGGGCCTGTCCGGTGGTGACAAGCGGGTACCGGGTGGTTCATCTGGTGGTTCTGCGGCTGCGGTAGCGGCACGACTGGTGCCAGCAGCAACGGGCACGGATACCGGTGGCTCAATCCGTCAGCCGGCTGCGTTGTGCGGCATCACCGGTTTGAAGCCGACCTATGGCCGGGTGTCACGGTACGGGATGATTGCCTTTGCCTCTTCCCTGGATCAGGGCGGGCCGATGGCGCGCACGGCAGAAGATGCCGCGCTGATGTTGAATGTGATGGCGGGGCACGATCCGAAGGACTCCACCTGCATTGACCGGGAAGTACCGGATTACACGGCCACCCTGAACGAGCCGCTGAAGGGCCTGAAGATTGGCCTGCCGAAGGAATACTTCAGTGACCAGCTGGCTCCGGCGATGCAAGAGCAGGTTCGTAACGCCATTCGCGAGTATGAAAAGCTGGGAGCGACGGTGAAGGAGGTTTCCCTGCCGAACGCCAAGCTGGCCATCGCAGCGTATTACGTGATCGCTCCCGCTGAGGCGTCCGCCAACCTGTCCAGGTTTGACGGTGTTCGTTACGGCTACCGCTGCGCAGACCCGAAAGATCTGATGGATATGTACACCCGCAGCCGGGCGGAAGGTTTCGGTAACGAGGTGAAGCGCCGGATCCTGGTGGGCTCCTACGCCCTCTCCGCCGGTTATTTCGATGCCTATTACCTGAAGGCCCAGAAGGTTCGCCGGCTGATCCAACAGGATTTCATCAATGCGTTCAGGGAAGTCGACGTGCTGATGAGCCCAGTGTCGCCGACGCCGGCGTTCAAACAGGGCGAGAAGAACACCGATCCGGTGTCCATGTACCTGGAAGACGTGTTCACCATCGCCATCAACCTGGCGGGTATTCCGGCCATGTCGGTGCCGGCCGGGTTTGTTGACGGCTTGCCGGTGGGGCTGCAGATTATCGGGGATTACTTCTCCGAAGCGCGCCTGCTAAACGCTGCCCATCAGTTCCAGCAGGTGACCGACTGGCACCAGCGTGAACCTCAATAAGCCCGGATTAGGAGACGAACACATGCAGTGGGATATCGTGATCGGGCTGGAAATTCACGTTCAGCTCGCCACCCAGACCAAGATTTTCTCCGGCTCCAGCACCGCTTACGGTGCCGAGCCCAACACCCAGGCCAACGCGGTTGACCTGGCGATGCCCGGCACCCTGCCGGTACCCAACGAGCAGGCGTTCCGCTACGCGGTGATGTTCGGCCTGGCCACCAATGCCGAAATCGGCCGGCGCTCCGTCTTCGAGCGCAAGAACTACTTCTACCCGGACCTGCCCAAGGGCTACCAGACCACCCAGCTGGCCCAGCCCATCGTTGGCCCCGGCTATGTCGATATCGACCTGGCCGATGGCAGCACCAAACGCGTGCGCATTCATCACGCCCACCTGGAAGAAGACGCCGGTAAATCCCTGCACGAGGATTATCATGGCATGACTGGCATCGACCTGAACCGCGCCGGCACCCCGCTGATCGAGGTGGTGACCGAGCCGGACATGACCAGTGCCGAGGAAGCCGTGGCTTTTGCCAAAAAGCTGCACAGCATTGTTACCTCGCTGGGTATCTGCGACGGCGATATGTCTCAGGGTTCCATGCGCTTTGACGTCAACATCTCTCTGAAGCCAAAAGGCTCCGACACCCTGGGCACCCGCACCGAGACCAAGAACCTGAACTCGTTCCGGTTCATGGAACAGGCCATCGCCCACGAAGTGGAGCGGCAGATGGATATCCTGGAAGACGGCGGCGTGATTGTGCAGGAAACCCGCCTGTACAACGGTGATCGGGACGAGTCCCGCTCAATGCGCACCAAGGAAGAAGCTAACGACTATCGCTACTTCCCCTGCCCGGACCTGTTGCCGGTGGAAATCGACGATGCCTTCATCGAAGACGCACGCAGCCGCCTGCCGGAACTGCCGGACGCTCGCAGGGCGCGTTTCAAGGAGCAATACGGCCTGAACGACTATGACGCCGGCATCCTGTCTGCCGACGCCAAACTGGCTGCATTCTTCGAAGAAACCGTGGAACACGGCAAAGATGCCAAGCTGGCCGCCAACTGGATTCAGGGCGAGTTCTCCGCGCGCCTGAATGCGGAGGAGAAGTCCGTCGCCGAGGCGCCGATTACCGGCGCACAACTGGGCGCCATGGTGACCCGCATCGCCGATAACACACTGTCCTCCGCCGGTGCCAAGAAGGTGTTCGAGGCGCTATGGACAGGCGAAAACAACGATGTCGATGCCATTATTGAAGCCAAGGGCCTGAAGCAGGTGTCTGATACCGGCGCCCTGGAATCCATGGTTGATGAGGTGTTGGCCGGCATGCCGGATCAGGTGACTCAATACCAGAACGAGGAAGATCCGAAGAAGCGCAAGAAGATGCTTGGCGGCTTCATGGGCCCTCTGATGAAGGCTTCCAAGGGCCAGGGTAATCCCAAGCTGTTCAATGAGATTCTCGTTCGCAAGCTCGGCGGTTAAGTTTTGGCTTTAGTGAGGGCCGTCTTGTTTCGGCCCTAACCTTTTGAGTTTGGGGAGGGGCGGGTTTGGAGCCCCCCCTCCCAAAAAACGCTACAAGCACCCGCAAGCGGGTCCTGCCGGCAATCATGGATTGCTGTCGTTCGTCTGCACATGAAGCTTCGCTTCGTAAACGCTTGCCTCACCCATGTGTGCTTATCTCCGGCCGTCCATGGCCTCCGACATTTTGGGAAGGGGCTCAAAACCCACCCTGCCAGACCATTTAGCGATAGTCCGCTGAGACGATGCCGACAGTCAGATCAAACGCCCCCAGAGATCATGCTCATCCGCATGCTCAACCACGGCCTGAACGATCTGCCCGGGAACCAGGTCGGTTTCGTCGTTCAGGTAGACCATCCCGTCAATCTCAGGCGCGTCGGCTTTTGATCTGCCAATCGCACCTTCCTCGTCCACTTCATCAATCAGCACATCAATGGTCTTGCCAATCTTTGCCTTAAGGCGGGCAGCCGAGATTTCTGCCTGTTTGGCCATAAAGCGAGCCAGGCGATCTTCCTTCACGTCCTCTGGGACCGCACCTTCGAGCTCGTTCGCCGACGCCCCTTCCACCGCGCTATAAGTGAAGGCGCCGACTCGATCCAGCTGAGCCTCGTCCAGCCAGTCCAGCAGGTACTGGAAATCTTCCTCGGTTTCCCCCGGGAAACCCACGATGAAGGTGGAACGAATAGTCAGTTCCGGGCAGATTTCCCGCCACTTCCTGATGCGCTCCAGGGTCTTGCTGTCATGGGCCGGGCGCTTCATGGCTTTGAGTACTCCAGGACTGGCGTGCTGGAACGGGATGTCCAGGTACGGCAGGATCTTGCCTTCGGCCATCAGCGGAATGATGTCGTCCACATGGGGATAGGGATAGACATAGTGCAACCGAACCCACACGCCCATCTCACCCAGCGCTTCACACAACGCCTGCATTTTGGTCTTTACCGGGCGCCCCTGCCAGAAACCGGTGCGGTATTTGATGTCGACGCCGTAGGCGGAGGTGTCCTGGGAAATCACCAGAATCTCTTTCACCCCCGCATCCACCAACCGTTTGGCCTCGTCCATCACGTCGCCAATCGGGCGACTGACAAGGTCGCCCCGCATTGAGGGAATGATGCAGAAGGTGCAACGGTGGTTACAGCCTTCCGAGATTTTCAGGTAGGCATAATGGCGAGGCGTCAGCTTGACGCCCTGCGGCGGCACCAGGTCCACAAACGGGTCATGCTCTTTCCTGGGCGGCACATATTGGTGGACGGCGCCGACCACTTCTTCGTAGGCATGAGGACCGGACACTGCGAGCACGCCCGGATGGGTTTCACGGATCCGGTCGGCCTCAACCCCCATGCAACCGGTGACGATGACCTTGCCATTCTCACTGATTGCCTCACCAATGGCGTCCAGGGATTCCTGCTTGGCGGCATCTATAAAACCACAGGTGTTCACCACCACAATATCGGCGTCGTCGTAGGTGGGCACCACATCGTAGCCGTCCAGGCGCAACTGGGTCAGGATACGTTCAGAATCTACCAGCGCCTTCGGGCAACCAAGGCTGATAAAGCCTACTTTTCCGCTCTGGGGCGCGTTTTGCGTTTTCTCGGTCATAAAAGCCTGCAGGATGTCCGGAGCCATGCTCCCGATGAGTGTAGCGGGCAATTTTACCTCACGACCGGAAGAACTGCAGCAGTAGCACCACCTACTTCGCCACCACAAATCCGCTGACGCAGATCAACTTACCGACTAAAACTGTGACACCGTGTTCAGAATTTTGTAGTAAAAGTGCCACAATTACCGACAGGATTCTTGCTGTTCACTTTTTAAACAGCTAAACTTTCAATCGTTTATGCGTTTTTCTGGAAGGCGTTTATGGGAAAGGCAACTTCTTTTCAAACCACACATGCCAGAAGAGTGAACATGAAACCTCTTGCCGCCAAACCCAATCTGCGAAACCAGCAGCGGGTGGACGTTTCAACCGACATTACCATCGAAAAGCCGGATGGCTGCTGCCTTACCTGCCAGGTATCCAACCTGTCCCGCTCAGGCGTGATGCTCTCCTGTGATCAGGACACCGTCAAACAGCTGGTTCCGGGCCTGAAAACACCGGCCCCCGGCCACTGGATCGAAGTCAAAACCCGTTTTTCGGTGCCCGTCATTGCAAACCAGCCGGTCACGGTGCTTGCCGATGGGAACATCGTACACATGCGTCGCATTGCCCGAGACGAGTTCCAGATTGGTATCCAGTTCTGTGAATTCGAAGGTAACGGCTTTGACTATGTCGATCGTTACGTTGCCAAATTGCTTTCGGACGCACGTAATCCCTCCAGCGAAGCTCACTGACGGAAGCCAGTGGCGACGTCGCTGGCGTTTACACCCGCCTCGAGACACCGGCGAAGGCTATATTATTAGAACCTGAAATTCTTACAGCACTCCTTCTTATACCCTAAGCTGCTCTGATATAGTTGTTCATCTAAATTACAGCCATTACTTCGCCCTCCATGGCAACGGATGAACATGACCACATATAACCTCACCCATCTCAAACAGCTGGAAGCCGAAAGCATCCACATCATTCGGGAAGTGGCCGCCGAGTTCGACAACCCGGTCATGCTTTACTCCATCGGTAAAGATTCTGCCGTGATGCTGCATCTTGCCCTGAAAGCCTTCTACCCGGGCAAGCCACCGTTCCCGTTGCTTCACGTGGATACCACCTGGAAGTTCCGGGACATGATCTCGTTCCGGGACAATGTAGCGGAGAAGTTCGGGCTAGACCTGATCGTGCACATCAATGAAGAAGGCGTAAAGCAAGGCGTCGGCCCCTTTACTCATGGCAGCGCCAAGCACACGGACATCATGAAAACCCAATCCCTGAAGCAGGCCCTGAACAAGTACAAGTTCGACGCCGCCTTCGGGGGCGCCCGCCGGGACGAAGAAAAATCACGCGCCAAGGAGCGGGTATATTCCTTCCGTGACGAACACCACCGCTGGGACCCGAAGAACCAGCGCCCGGAGCTCTGGAATATTTACAACGGCAAAGTCAACAAGGGCGAAAGCATCCGGGTCTTCCCGCTGTCCAACTGGACTGAGCTGGACATCTGGCAATACATCTACCTTGAAAACATTGACATCGTTCCCCTCTATTACGCAGCCGTGCGGCCCGTGGTAGAGCGCGATGGCACCCTGATCATGGTGGACGACGACCGCATGCCCCTGAAAGAAGGTGAAAAGCCGATGATGAAATCGGTACGCTTCCGCACCCTGGGCTGCTATCCGCTGACCGGCGCCATTGAATCCGAGGCCAACACCCTGCCCGACATCATTCAGGAAATGCTGCTAGCCACCAGCTCAGAGCGGCAAGGCCGGGTGATCGACCACGACTCAGCGGGCTCCATGGAACAGAAAAAGCGGGAAGGGTATTTCTAACATGTCACACCAGTCTGATCTGATTGCAGAAGATATTCAGGCTTACCTGAAGCAACACGAGAACAAGGAACTCCTGCGCCTGCTCACCTGCGGCAGTGTGGATGACGGCAAGAGCACGCTGATTGGCCGGCTGTTGCATGACACCAAGATGATCTATGAAGATCACATGGCCAGCCTGAAAACTGACAGCGCAAAAATGGGCACCACCGGCGAAAAACTGGACTTGGCACTGCTGGTGGACGGCCTTCAGGCCGAGCGGGAACAGGGCATTACTATTGATGTCGCTTACCGTTATTTCAGCACCGACAAGCGCAAGTTCATCATCGCGGACACCCCGGGCCATGAGCAGTACACCCGCAACATGGCCACCGGCGCATCCACTGCGCAACTGGCCATCCTGATGATTGATGCCCGCCACGGCGTACTCACTCAGACCCGCCGGCATTCCTACATTGCTTCGCTACTGGGCATCCGGCACATCGTGGTCGCCGTGAACAAAATGGATCTGGTGGACTTCAGCGAAGAGCGCTTCAATGAAATCCGCGACGACTACCTGGCCTTCGCCTCACGACTGGGCCTCAAGGATATCCGATTTGTTCCCATCTCGGCGCTGGACGGAGACAACGTCGTCAACAAGAGCAAGAACACCCCCTGGTTTACCGGCCAGCCGCTGATGGAAATTCTGGAAACGGTGGAGGTGTCCCGTGACAAGAACCTGGAGCATTTCCGCTTCCCGGTGCAGTACGTGACCCGTCCGAACCTGAACTTCCGAGGCTTCTGCGGCACCATCGCCTCCGGCGTGATTCGCCCCGGGGATGCAGTGATGGCCCTACCCTCACGCCGTACCAGCAAAGTGAAGGAAGTCGTGACCTTCGACGGCAACCTGGACGAAGCCTACATCGACCAGGCGGTCACCCTGACCCTGGAAGACGAGATCGACATCAGCCGTGGCGACATGCTGGTGAAAGTGGAGGACGAACCGGAAGTCCACAACCGCTTCAATGCCAACATTGTCTGGATGACCGACGCACCGCTGGAAACCGGCCGGCTGTATGACATCAAGCTGGGCCCCACCTTTACTTCCGGTACCGTGAAGAAAATCCACCATCAGACCGATGTAAACACTCTGGATCAGCAAGCCAATCCCAGCCAACTGGCCCTGAACGAGATCGGCCTGTGCGAACTGACCCTGAACCAACCGGTCGCGTTTGACGCCTATCAGCGTAACCACGCCACCGGCAGCTTCATCGTCATTGACCGCCTGACCAACGTAACCATCGGGGCGGGCATGATCGCTGGCCTGGCCGATGGCCTGGAATCCCTGGACCCGGTCACCGCCGAGGAACGCGAACGACGCCTGGCCCAGAAACCGGCCATCATCGCCTGTAACGGCAAACATGGCCCGGAACTGGCACAGGCCGTTGAGCGAGCTCTGTTCGATCAGGGCAAGACCGCCGTCGTGGTATCCGAAGAAAATGCGGGCGACGCAGACGAACGCCGTCGGGTAGCGCAGTTGCTGACCGCTCACGGGCTGGTAGCCATTGCCGTGAACCTGGGTTCGGACATTGCCAACGCCAGTGCCAACGCAGAGAACGAAGCTGACATTCCCGGCGCCGTCTCGACACTGGTCCAGGAACTGATTCGCAGCAAGCGAATCTGATTTCCATACACGCCCATTGAGAACCCCGGCCCGAACGAAGACGTCGGGACCGGGGTTTCTTTCTCTGCCAACCGTGGCACAATCACGCTCCGCCAAGCCGACTGAATCTGACAGGAGCTGACCCATGGCCATCAAACACCTGCGCACCGCCTTCGCAAGCCAATACCAGCCGGGCCAACCTGCCCGCCTCGTAGCGGGCGAGGCCCTGCAGGAACCGGGCGGCGACTACGAAGCCCTGCACAAGCAGATGAAGCGCCTGTTCAACAGCAAACCCGGCAAGAAATATGGCCGCTTCTCAGACGACATCGGCGAATGCCCCTTCAGCGCCTGGCTCAAAGACTACCTGGAAGACAAACAGACCTTCGCGGCCATGACCGACCGTCTTTTCGGCCAGTGGCAGGAACTGCTTACCGGCAGCCAGGAAGAATTCGACGGCCACCTGATGATCGTACACGACGCCCTGGCCGATGCCGAAGTGGTGTACCTGTTTATCCTGGAAACCGACAGCTCCATGCGCTTCGACGGCAGCCAGAAACTGGACGCCACCGACGTACTCAGCCTGTCGCGCCTGAACCTGGCCGTGCGAATTGAACTGGACGACTGGCGCAACGCCAACGGCAGCGAAAACTACCTGACCCTGATCCACGGCCGCGGCACCGGCGACCCCGGCGAGCTGTTCATCCGCCTGTGCGCCTTCACCAACAGCGTGGACGTGGAAAAGGAAACCATGACCTTTCTGGACGCAGTGGAAGCCTTCGCCAAAACCAGCGAACCGGGAAAAGCCGGCGAAGTGCGCGCCAAGGCCTACGAATTCTGCAAAGACCAGCACGCCCTGGGCGAGCCCGTGGAAATCGAAGCTCTGTCGAATTACCTGGACGAAAGCCAGCCCCAGCGCTTCAAGGAATTCGCCAGCCAGAACGCCGAACTACCGGAAACCGGCGTACTGCACCCGGACCACCGCAAGGTCAAAAAACTCGTGCGCATCGCTGGCTCCGGCGGGGGTATGAGCGTGTCGTTCTCTTCAGACCTGGTGAACCAGGCGGTCTACTACGACCGTGACAAAGACGCCCTCACCATCACCCGCCTGCCCAAAGCGCTGCGAGAACAACTGCAACGGTACCTGGAAGCCCGCGAGGACTGATCTAAACTCAGTTCTCTGCAACATTCTCCGGCTGATCGTCCCACCGGGGGCGATTGGCCCTGAGCTTCCTGACCTCCTGCATCCAGCCCACGCCATCGATCAACTCCCCGGTTTCATGATCAATAGGCGGATACGGCAGGTTGCGATCATCACAGTACCGCTTCACTGTTGGCTGGCACCAACAGAACAGCAGACGGTTGTACTCGTCATCGGGCATCCGTCGCTGATCAAACATACCTGCCAGCTTCCGCTGACGCTGGGCTTCGGAAAGGATAATCGAGCAGGCTGAAGACACATTCAGCGATTCCACCATTCCCATCATCGGAATCACAATATGCTCATCCGCCTGTTCAGCAGTGACCGGATTCACCCCATCCACCTCGTTACCCATGATAATCGTGCACGGCACGGTGTAATCCACCTCCCGAAAATCCACCGCCCGGTCTGACAATTGCGCCGCATACAGCTTGTGCCCCTGGGCCTTCAGCTCCGTTACCGCGTTATCCATGGTCGGATGGGTATGCGTTGTTACCCAATGAAAGCTGCCACCGGCTGTCTTACGAAATGCCCGAAAACCCTCCTTGGGCCAGACCACGTGCATATTGGCCAGACCGAAGGCATCGCAGGACCGAATAATGGCCGACAGGTTTCTGGGTTTGTGCACCTGATCCGTCAGCACCCGCAGGTCTGGTTGGCGAGTGTTGAGGACTTGTTTGATTCGGGCGAGGCGTTCAGGGGTCATGGGTAAAATCCAAGCCTTGTTGATGATGGCACAGCGGTCCGGGAAGGGCTTTGGGGGAGGCTTTCCAAAAATTTGCGGAGCCATGGATGGCGGAGCAGAAGCGCCACAGGGATGTGCCGTAAGGAGCGTTTTTTGGAAAGCCTCCACCAAAGACCTTCATGCACCACAACTCAAAGGCTGCGAATAATAGCACAGAGCCAAATGAGGAATACCGAGACAACGGTGGTTGATGTTTAAGCACCCCGTTATAATGTGCAGTCCATTTTTGCCAGCGCCCCACTCCACCCCGGCGCCAACACACCAAACTACGTGAGACCCATGGCCAAGAAGCTGTACATCAAAACCCACGGCTGCCAAATGAACGAGTACGACTCTGCCCGCATGGCAGACCTGCTCAAAACCGGCGAAGCGGTCGAAGTTACCGACAACGCCGATGACGCCGACATCCTGCTGCTGAACACCTGCTCCATCCGCGAAAAAGCCCAGGAGAAAGTGTTTCACCAGCTTGGCCGCTGGAAAAGTCTCAAAACCAAAAAACCCGACCTGATCATCGGCGTCGGCGGCTGCGTCGCCAGCCAGGAAGGCCAGGCCATCATCGACCGGGCGCCCTACGTGGATATGGTATTCGGCCCGCAAACCCTGCATCGCCTGCCCGACATGATCACCGAAGTACGCACCAAAGGTAACGGCGTTGGCGTGGTCGACGTCAGCTTTCCGGAAATCGAGAAATTCGACAACCTGCCTGAGCCCGGCGCCGACGGCCCCTCTGCGTTTGTCTCCATTATGGAAGGCTGCAGCAAATACTGCACCTTCTGCGTGGTGCCCTACACCCGCGGCGAGGAAGTCAGCCGCCCGGTAGACGATGTCATCGCCGAAGTAGCTCATCTGGCTACCCAGGGAGTGCGGGAAGTGAATCTGCTGGGCCAGAACGTGAACGCATACCGTGGCGAAACCCACGACGGCGATCAAATGGACCTGGCGGAACTGATCGAAGTCATCGCCACCATCGACGGCATTGATCGCATCCGCTACACCACCTCTCACCCGGTGGAATTCAGCGATGCGCTGATTGAAGTCTACGAGCGGGTTCCCGAACTGGTCAGCCACCTGCACCTGCCGGTACAGAGCGGCTCTGATCGCATCCTCGCAGCGATGAAGCGGGGCCACACGGCGCTGGAGTACAAATCCAAGCTGCGCCGCCTGCGCAAGATCCGCCCGGACATCAGCTTTTCTTCGGATTTCATCATCGGCTTCCCGGGTGAAACCGACAAGGATTTCGAGGACACCATGAAGCTGATCAACGACATCGGCTTCGACATGTCCTTCAGCTTCATCTACAGCGCCCGCCCGGGTACACCGGCGTCTGACTTGCCGGACGATACGCCGATGGAGGTGAAGAAGCAGCGGTTGAGCATTCTTCAGGATCGCCTGAATCAAAATGTAATGGATATCAGCCGGAAGATGGTGGGTTCTACTCAGCGTATTCTGGTGACTGGTTTGTCCAAGAAGGATCCTGGTGAGTATGCGGGGCGTACGGAGAACAACCGTATTGTGAATTTCCGCCACGAGAATCCTGAGGTGGTTGGTCATTTCATCGACGTAGAAATCGTCGAGGCCTACCCGAACTCTCTTCGTGGTGTGCCGGTTAGTTCCGAGTTGTTTTAGGCTTCGGCACCCATGTGCTCTTTGTGTGGCGTTGGGAGGCGGGCTGGATCAGCCTCCCAAAAACCGCTACGAGCACATCCGTGTGCGCTTCTCTACGGCCATCCATGGCCTCCGACATTTTTGGGAGGCTGATCCAGCCCGCCTCCGCGTATCATGCAGTAGCATGCCAGTAATACCTGGACAGGCTTTCAAATTATTCCAGAGCGCAGAGAAAACCGACGCCGCTGAAATGTTCCTCCGCTTGTTTTTTCCTTTCGAGCCTGCACATAGTCAGAAAGGACGGTGCGTGGTTATGCTTCCACAGACTGTTGAGGGCCAGGGACGGCCCGAAACAAGCGCACAGGGATGTGCTCGTAGCGTGTCTGTGGAAGCATAACCACGCATCGGCCATACTCCACCCATAGAAATGCTGACTCCCAACCAGGGGAGTCCAACGAAACGGAGCAAGATTGAACACTCACGATACCAGACAATTTGACCTGCACCCGGTGGACCAGCGCCGCCTGGCGACCTTGTGCGGACAGTTTGATGAACACCTGAAAATGATCGAGCAGCGCCTGCAAGTGAAAGTTGGCCGGCGCGGGCATCACTTTCGGGTGGAAGGCAGCACTGAAAACGTAGCCGCGGCCACCGAGGTTATCCGGCATCTGTACCGGGAAACCGAGGCCAGTGATGACATACCGCCCGATACCGTGCACCTGTTCATCCGCGAAACCGGCCTGGAACGGCTGCCGGATGATGTGCCTTACGATGAAGGCCAGGTCACTGTTATCAAGACACCCAAGCTGACCGCCAAACCCCGTGGCCGGAATCAGCAGAAGTATGTGCATAACATTCGCACCCACGACATCAACTTCGGCATCGGGCCCGCGGGTACCGGTAAGACGTGGTTGGCAGTGGCTTGTGCTGTCGAGGCTCTGAAAGACGAGCAGGTGAAGCGTATTCTGCTGGTTCGGCCGGCGGTGGAGGCCGGCGAGAAGCTGGGCTTTTTGCCTGGTGATCTGGCCCAGAAAGTGGACCCGTACCTGCGCCCGCTCTACGACGCACTATACGAAATGCTGGGATTCGATCAGGTAACCCGCCTGATCGAGAAAAGCGTAATCGAGATTGCCCCCCTGGCCTTCATGCGCGGCCGCACCCTGAACAACTCGTTTATTATTCTGGACGAAAGCCAGAACACCACCCGGGAGCAGATGAAGATGTTCCTGACCCGGATAGGCTTTGGCTCTACCGCGGTCATTACCGGCGATACCACCCAGGTGGACCTGCCCCGCGGACAGAATTCCGGGCTGATTCATGCCGCCAGCGTGTTGAGCAAGGTCCCGGGTATTGGCTTTACCCGTTTCGACGCCAAGGATGTGGTGCGTCACCCCCTGGTTCAACGCATTGTTGAAGCCTACGATTCTTTCAACGACGGGAGTGCCACAGGCCAATGAGCAAGGTAACTGTGGACCTTCAGATGGCCTTTGACGGCACGGGCGTACCTACCGAGGCGTTGTTTGAAGCCTGGGCAGAGGCGGCGTGGCAGGATGAGAATCCAACCGAAGTAACCATCCGTATTGTCGACAACGACGAGAGCCGTGAGCTGAATCACCAGTACCGGGACAAGGACAAGCCTACCAATGTTTTGTCCTTCCCATTTGAAGCACCAGCGGGTATAACGGTGCCATTGGCCGGAGATCTCGTGATTTGCGCGCCAGTTGTTGAACAGGAAGCGCGGGAGCAGAGCAAAGACGCTGTCGCTCACTGGGCCCATATGGTGGTGCACGGTATGTTGCATCTCCAGGGCTACGATCATGTTGAAAATAATGAAGCCGAGGTCATGGAAGCCCTCGAGATCCGGCTGCTTGCGCAGCTCGGATTTGCTAACCCTTACGAAGCAGAGGAAACGGAACCAGACTCATGAGCGACGATCAGTCGAGTCGCAGTCAGGGCAACAAGTCCTGGCTGGAGCGTATATCACAGGCCTTTTCCAGCGGGCCTGAGTCCGTCGAGGACGTGCTGGAAATCCTGCGGGATGCCGAATCCCAAAGCATTATTGATGCTGATTCCATGAGCATCATTGAAGGCGCCATGCAGGTGATCGACATGCGGGTGGATGAGATCATGATCCCCCGATCCCAGATGATCACCGTAAAGGCATCTCAGGAACCCAAAGAGTTCCTGCCCGAGATTATGTCCTCCGCCCATAGCCGCTTTCCGGTCATCGGCGAAAGTCAGGATGACGTTATCGGGGTACTGCTGGCGAAAGACCTGCTTCCTCTTGCCCTCAACAACGATCTGAACTGGAACCGCATCCGCGAGATCCTGCGGCCGCCCACCTTTGTTCCCGAAAGCAAGCGTTTGAACCAGTTGCTCAAGGAGTTCAAGGAAAACCGCAACCACATGGCGATTGTGGTGGATGAGTACGGCGGAACCGCTGGCCTTATCACCATCGAAGACGTGCTGGAACAGATCGTCGGTGAAATCGAAGACGAACATGACTTCGATGAGGAGACCCATATAAAGGCCCGGGGCGACGGGACCTTTGCGGTGAAGGCCGTAACGCCCATCGATGATTTCAACGAATTCTTCGAGACAGACATGGATGAAGAAGAGTTCGATACCATTGGCGGCCTGGTACTGAAAGAATTTGGACACCTGCCCAGACGGGGCGAAACGGTTGAATTCGGCGGCTTGCAGTTTACTATTGCCAACGCCGATAACCGAGTCATCCGTCTGTTGCAGGTAACCCGCAGTGAGTCATGATCCACAGCACCCGCCACTGAAACCCCCGTTCACCACCCGAAAATGGCTGGGCGCCGCAATCCTTGTGATTGCCGGCGCTCTGCAAACACTGACCTTCTCGCCATTCTATCTGTGGTGGCTGGGGCCCCTGTCGGTGTTTCTGATCCTGCTGGTCACCGTCCATCAGGCGCCAGACAAGCTGTTCCGCTCCGGCTGGCTGGCCGGGCTTGGTCTGTTCGCCTCCGGTGCCAGCTGGATTTACGTCAGCATCAGCGAGCACGGCAATACTTCGGTACCTCTGGCCATTGTACTCATGGTCCTGTTTATTGCCGGGCTGGCCCTGTTCCATGGGCTGGCGTTCTGGTTCTGGGGCAAACTCGCCAAAGACAGCGCACCACGCCGACTCTTGCTGTTCCCTGCCATCTGGATTCTGGGTGACTGGCTGCGCGGCTGGCTGCTGACCGGTTTTCCATGGCTTTATCTGGGCACCGCCCATACCGACGGCCCCCTGGCCGGGCTGGCGCCGCTGACTGGCGTGCATGGCATTACCTTCTGGATCACCGTTACCGCAGTGGCTGCTTACGGCGCCTGGTGGCTGTTCAAACTTGACAGGAAGGTCACTGCTGGAGCCATTCTGGTAGCAGCCCTGATGCCCTGGTTGATTGCCCCGGCCATGAACAAAGCTGACTGGACCGAGCTCAGCAAAGAACCCGTCAGCTTTGCGGCGATGCAGGGCAACATACCGCAACAGATCAAGTGGGATCCTGATTTTCTGCGCGATCAGATTGTGGCTTATCTGGGCATGACCGAAGCGCACTGGCAAACCGACCTGATTCTCTGGCCAGAAACAGCCATCCCCATTCCGCAGGACCAGGCTGGCAAGGTCATTGATCATATCCGGGAACAGCTAGGGGAAAACAGCACGCTGATCACCGGCATCCCCTGGTATGGCTACAGCGGCCAGATTGAAGACTACACTTTCCACAACAGCATTATGGCCATCGGCAATGGCGAGGGAATGTACCACAAACAGAAGCTGGTGCCCTTTGGCGAATATGTGCCACTTCAGGGTCTGCTGCGGGGGCTGATCGGTTTCTTTGACCTGCCCATGAGTAGCTTCACGCCTGGGCCAGAGCAGCAAGCGCCGCTGGTCGCCAATGGCATGAAAATCACCCCTTACATCTGCTATGAAGTGGCCTACCCCGATTTCGTGGCGTTTAATGCCCGCAACACCGATCTGCTGCTGACAATCAGTAACGACGGCTGGTTCGGTGATTCCATCGGGCCGCTGCAACATCTGCAGCTTGCCCGCATGAGAGCCCTGGAGACCGGCCGCTACATGCTGCGGGGTACCAACAACGGCGTCACTGCAATCATCAATCACAAGGGCAAGATTACCGAGCGCATCCCACAGTTCGAGCGCGCGGTGCTGACCGGTGAGGTATTTACGGCAACCGGGAGCACACCCTACATGCAAACAGGATCCTGGCCGGTGCTGACGTTGGCGATCATCCTGATTGTGTTCATTCGCGAGCGGGTAATCCCGAAAAACTGAGCGCCTTGAGCCTGCTGCTCAGATGGCTTGCAGGCTCGAGACGATGGCTTCAGCTTTCTTTCGGTGGCCACCGGCTGGTAACCCGCTCAAAGTAATGGGAGCCGCAGGCCTCGCAGGGATGCAGGTGGCTGGTCTTGGTCAGACAAAGCATGTGGCTGCAGTTCATGCACCGGAACATACCCGCCGTGGCCACTTCACCGGAGATATAGTGACTGACGTCCTGATTCTCCAGCTTCTGCTTCAGTTCCAGAGTATCAACCAGGGTCTGATCGGCCACCGAGAGAAGCCGGTCTGCCAGGGTGTGTTCCAGTAATGCGATATCCAGTTGCAGCCATTCTCCCAGGCCTTCGCCGGTCTCCTCCACGAAATGCAACAGGTGCTCCAGATCCCGCTGAAGATACGCCCCGAGCAGATCCGCTTCTTCCCGGGTCATTTCCTCGATCTCGTATTCCACTTCTATCGCTTTCTGAACTTCTTCCTCCAGCGTCTGCAACGACGTTTCCTGTAGCTCATGCAGGCGTGTCTGTACCCGCTCAAGCATTCGGTCGTAAACCTCAAGGGCTTTTCCGGAGAGGTGACTGCGTTCTGGCTCGCTCATTTGGGCTCCTTATCTGCACCTTTCACCATACTCTCAGTCTGGCACAAACCCGCAGAATTGGCAGACTACCTGTTAAGCCGCGTGTGCGTTAGAATGTTCGGCCTTTTCTCGAACATCCTTTTCACACAGGGTACTTTTGGCAATGGCAGGAATGGACGAACAATACAACCCACGTGAAGTAGAACAGACCGCCCGCACTTTCTGGGAAACCAACGAGACCTTCAAGGTCAAGGAAGAGCCGGGCAAGCCCAAGTACTACTGCCTGTCCATGTTCCCCTACCCCAGCGGCAAGCTGCATATGGGCCACGTCCGCAACTACACCATCGGTGACGTGATTTCCCGCTACCAGCGTATGCAGGGCAAGAATGTAATGCAGCCCATGGGTTGGGACGCTTTCGGCCTGCCTGCCGAAAATGCCGCGATTGCCAACAAGTCTGCACCGGCCAAGTGGACTCGCTCCAACATTGATTACATGAAGAACCAGCTCAAGCAGCTGGGGTTTGGCTACGACTGGAGCCGCGAACTGGCCACCTGCGACCCGGAATACTACCGCTGGGAACAGTGGTTCTTCGCCCGCCTCTACGAGAAAGGCCTGGTGTACAAGAAGATGTCCACCGTGAACTGGGACCCGGTTGACCAGACCGTACTGGCCAACGAACAGGTGGTTGACGGTCGGGGCTGGCGCTCCGGTGCCCTGGTCGAGCAGAAAAAGATTCCGCAGTGGTTCATCCGCATTACCGACTACGCGGAAGAACTGCTGAACGATCTGGAAGACATGGAGGGCTGGCCCGAGCAGGTCAAGACCATGCAGCGCAACTGGATCGGCAAATCGGTAGGGACCGAGCTGACCTTCCCGCTGAAAGAGCAGGAAGGCGGCCTGACGGTTTACACCACCCGCCCGGACACGCTGATGGGCGTCAGCTACATGGCAGTCGCCGCTGAGCACCCCCTGGCCAAGGCGGCGGCCGAGCGCCACCGCGATGTGGCCGAGTTTGTCGACCAGTGCCGTAACAGCAAGGTGGCCGAAGCCGAGCTGGCGACCATGGAAAAGAAAGGTATAGATACCGGCTTCAAGGCCATTCACCCGCTGACCCAGGAAGAAATCCCGGTCTGGGTCGCCAACTTTGTACTTACGGACTACGGCACTGGTGCGCTGATGGCGGTTCCCGGCCATGATGAACGGGATCACGAATTTGCCGTCAAGTACAAGCTGCCCATCAAACAGGTGATTGCACCGAACGACAGCCGCGATATCGATATCCAGGAGCAGGCCTTCACCGAGAAAGGCGTTCTGGTGTCCTCCGGCAAATACAGCGGCCTGACCAGCGAAGAGGCGTTTGAGGAAATTGCGGATTACCTTGAAGCCCAGGGCATCGGCAAACGTACCGTGAACTACCGTCTGCGTGACTGGGGTGTGTCCCGGCAGCGCTACTGGGGTGCGCCCATCCCGATGATGACGCTGGAAGACGGCACCGAGATGCCGGTACCGGATGACCAGCTCCCGGTTCGTCTGCCCGAAGACGTTGAAATGGACGGCGTCCAGTCGCCGATCAAGGCCGACCCGGAGTGGTGCAAGACCGAATACAACGGCCAGCCAGCCACCCTGGAAACCGATACCTTCGATACCTTCATGGAGTCCTCCTGGTATTACGCCCGTTTCTGCAGCCCGAACTACGACAAGGGCATGCTGGATCCGGCCGCCGCCAATTACTGGCTGCCAGTCGACCAGTACATCGGCGGCATTGAGCACGCGATTCTGCACCTGCTGTATGCCCGGTTCTTCCACAAGCTGCTGCGCGACGTTGGTCTGGTGAACAGTTCCGAGCCATTCAAGCGCCTGCTGACCCAGGGCATGGTTCTGGCCGAGACCTACTACCGCAATGAAGC
This sequence comes from Marinobacter nauticus, assembly GCF_003634635.1. Taxonomy (GTDB): domain Bacteria; phylum Pseudomonadota; class Gammaproteobacteria; order Pseudomonadales; family Oleiphilaceae; genus Marinobacter; species Marinobacter nauticus. Next base: position 154,516 of record NZ_RBJB01000003.1, read on the forward strand.
AAATGGCGGTAAAACCTGGTACAACCCGGCCGATGTAACGGTTGAGCGCGATGGCAAGGGCCAGGTAGTGCGAGCGGTGCTGAAATCGGACGGCGAGCCTGTGGAAATCGGTGGCGTTACCAAGATGTCCAAATCCAAGAACAACGGCATCGACCCCCAGGCCATCATCGATCAACACGGTGCCGACACCGTGCGGCTGTTCATGATGTTTGCGGCACCACCTGAGCAGTCACTGGAGTGGTCCGACAGCGGCGTTGAGGGCGCCCATCGCTTCCTCAAACGCCTGTGGCGGATGGTCAATGAGCATACCGCCGGTGGCGAAGCTCCGGCGGTTGATCCTGCCAGCCTCAATGGTGCTCAGAAAGACCTGCGCCGCAAGACCCATGAAACCATCGCCAAAGTCAGCGATGACATCAGCCGCCGCCTGACCTTCAATACCGCCATCGCGGCTGTCATGGAACTGCTCAACGAAGCGGGCAGGCTCAGCGATGAGGAGCCGCAAACCCGCGCGGTGCGTCAGGAAGCCCTGGATACCGCCGTGCTGGTGCTTTCCCCCATTGTGCCGCACATCTGTCACAACCTGTGGCAGGCCCTCGGCCACTCCGACACGGTGGTCGACGCCTCCTGGCCGGTTGCCGACGAAAGCGCCATGGTTCGTAGCGAAATCGAGGTGGTTCTGCAGGTGAACGGCAAGGTCCGGGCCAAGGAGAACGTACCGGCGGATATTGGCAAGACAGATCTGGAGAAGCTTGCCCTGGAGAACGAAAACGTCATGCGTTTCACCGACGGCAAGACCGTACGAAAAGTGATCGTTGTGCCAGGTAAACTCGTGAACGTGGTGGCTAACTAAGATGCCCTGCCCTGTCCCTGAACTGAAAAAGCTGGGCCTTCTGGCACTGCTTGCCTCGCTGCTCACCCTGACCGGCTGTGGCTTTCAGTTACGGGGCAGCTCCCCCGTTCCGGCTGCCCTGCAACCCCTGGCTATTGACTGCCCGTCCTCCCTGCCCGGACAGTTCTGCCAGTCTCTGCGTGAGCAGCTGGAGCTCGGTGGCATCGAGCTGCGGAATCCGGGCCAGGCAGACTACCTGCTGCGCCTGTCGGACTACCGCCAGGACCGCCGGGCTTCAGCCATTACCGCACAGGCAGCGGCGGCTGAGTACATTCTGCGCCACACGGTCGCCATGGAGCTGGTGACCAAGGACCAGATCCCGCTGATTGCCACCACCGACCTGAACGCCAGTGAAACCTACCGCTACGACGAGACCAATGTACTCGCCAAACAGCGCGAGGAAGACGAATTGCGGCAACAATTGGGCGATCGCCTTGCCCAACAAGTTATCTTCCGGCTGGCGCCTATGTCCCGACAACGAATTGATGCCCTGGTTCAGGAACACACTGCCGATGGTGAGGAGCCTGAATCACCATGAAAACCCAGCCCGGCCAACTCCCGCAACTTCTGAAGAAAGGCCTGGCTTCGGTTTACCTGATCTCCGGCGATGAACCCCTGCTGGTTCAGGAATGCTGTGACCAGATCCGCGCCGCCGCCCGTGAAGCAGGCTATCTGGACCGGCTCACGTTTCACGCAGACAATCAGTTCGACTGGAACACGGTTGCTGACGAATGCAACGCCCTGTCCCTGTTCGCTGAAAAACGTCGCATTGAGATTCATCTGCCCACCGGCAAACTCGGGGATGGCCGCCGGGTTCTGGAGCAGGTACTGCAATCCCCGCCAGAGGACGTCATTCTCCTGCTGATCAGCGCCAGACTGGATGCCGCCGAAACCAAACGCAAATGGTACAAGGAACTTCAGGGCCATGGCGTGCACGTTCCGCTCTGGCCGGTCGAGGGAGACAAGTTTCCCGGATGGTTGCAGCAACGGGCCACCTCAAAAGGCCTCAGCCTGACCCGTGGAGCACTCGGTATTCTTGCAGAGCGCCTGGAGGGCAACCTGCTGGCCGCCAGCCAGGAGCTGGACCGTCTGACGCTGCTCACCAACGGCAAAACCATCGATGAAGAGACGGTGGAGCAGGCCGTACAGGATAGTGCCAGGTTCAACGGCTTTGAGCTGGTCACGGAACTGCTATCCGGCAAGGCTGTTCATGCCTGCCGCATGATCGGGGTGCTGGAGCAGGAGGGCGAAAACCCTCTTGGACTACTCACTGTGCTCGTTCGTGACCTTCATCTGATTGTTGAGCTTAAGACCGCCTTGCCCGGTGGAGAAAACCCCGCGGGCTTTCTGAAAAAGCGCGGCGTTTTCCAGCCAAAGCGCTCGTCCGCCGTCCAGCAAGCGGCTCGAAGACTTTCACTGGCCCAGTTACACCAGGCAATCAACCTTTGTAGTCTGATTGATCGGGCCGCCAAGGGTTTCGATGATCTTTCCCCCTGGCATCACCTGCGGGATCTCTCCCTTATTCTGGCCGGCAAGCGGGCCAGCTGATCTGAATCAAAGCGGGATAGCACCGGCCCGCTCAGGGACTTGACACTTTTTCACGTTCGGGCGCATTGTAGAACTCCCAACTCATCAGGGAAGGAGAAATACCATGAGTCTGCAAGACGATTTCAACAAGCTGTCCGACAAGATCAAGCAATATCGTGACGAGGCGCGCGTTCAATTGCACCTTGCAAGGGAAGATGTAAAAGACGAATGGGACGATCTGGAGCAGGATTGGGATCGGTTCCGGTCAAAGCTGGATCAGATTTTCCATGATGCCGAGAATGCCAGCAATGAGGCGAGGGAAACTGCTCGCAAGCTGGGAGAGGATCTGAAAACCGGTTACCAGAACATCCGTAACAAACTGAAATAAAGCGTTAACTGGTTAACAAATAAACACATCTCTCCGTAAACAGGGGCTTTTGTCTCACCCCCCCTGTGCCATACTTCACAGTAAAGACTGAACAGTTCGTCATAATTTTGTCGAACTGTTCATTTTGCCATCAACCAGTCGTCTGGCTGGCCACGGCGTATGACACGTGCTGTGAGGTATAACGGTCATATGAAAAAAATAATCGCACTCTCCGTCACCCTGACTTTCTCACTTACCGCCGGCATGGTCGTGGGCCAGAATACCCGTTTCAGTGACCCTCAAACGGTCATTGATAATGAATTCTGGAGCAACCTGTATGCCGACGGCGGCTCGTCGTTCTTCTGTGATACTCCCTTCACTGGTAAGGGCTTTGTCATGACCGATGGCTACGTTTATCCACTTGCCGACATTCGCACTGCCCTGGACTGTGGAACAACCTCCCAGTGCCGCCAGGACAATCGCTATAGGCAAATTACGTCTGATCTTCACAACATGGTACCGGTACGAACCCGCGTTGAAATGCGGCGGCGTAACGCCCGGTATGAGAATCTTGGCGAGACCACGGGCGCCGATGATTGCGGGATTCGTGAAAGCGCCCAGTTCTTTGAACCGCCAGAGCGGGTTAAAGGCGACGTTGCCCGCACCATGGCCTATATGGTGGATACTTATGGCCTACCCTGGCTGGGGGCCACGCCGGTGTTCAAAGGCTGGAGCAAACTGGATCCCCCGGATGACCGGGAGTTGAGCCGGCATAAGCGGATTGCCGAAATTCAGGGCAATGAGAATCCGTTTGTGGTGAATCCCGGGCTGATAGAACGCCTATAAACCGCCTGACCCAAACCTGTGTTGATAGCACCCACAAAAAAAGCAGGCCATCGAGGCCTGCTTTTTTCATTTCTGCTTCAGAAATCTGATCAGATTTCGTTAGCAGCCGGCGCCATCATGGCGTCGCTGCCACTGCGAATGCCTTCGGCCAGAGACACGGTCTTTGGCAACAGGCGGTCGAAGTAGAAGCGAGCGGTCTTGACCTTACCGGTATAGAAGCCGGAGGTGTCGCCCTCGGCTTTCGGAGCCGCGGCTTTGACCACTTTGGCCCACATAAACGCCAGTGCGGTGTAGCCGAACATGTCGAGGTAGTCGACGGCAGCGGCACCAATGGCTTCAGGGTTGTTAGCCGCCTGGTTTACCACGTGCTCGGTGACGTCTGACAGGCGCTCCAGGGAGGCCGCCAGCGGCTCAAGGTAGGGGCGCAGAGCTTCGTCGCTGCTGTTGGCTTCGATGAAGGCGGCAACGTCCTGGGCGAACAGTTCGTACAGTTTGCCCTGGCTACCCACCACTTTACGACCCATCAGGTCCATGGCCTGGATGCCGTTGGTACCTTCGTAGATCTGGGTGATGCGGCAGTCTCGGACCAGTTGCTCCTGGCCCCACTCACGGATGAAGCCGTGGCCTCCAAAGACCTGCTGGCCGATGATGGTGGTGTCCAGACCGCGATCGGTCAGGAAGGCTTTGGCGACCGGAGTCAGCAGGGCAACCATGCCTTCAGCGTGCTTGCGCTGTTCGTCGTTGTCGGAGTACTTGGAGATATCCAGCCACTGCGCAACGTAGGTAGAGAAGGCACGACCACCCTCTACGTAGCTCTTCATGGTCATCAGCATGCGGCGCACGTCCGGGTGCACCAGAATCGGGTCAGCGGCCTTTTCAGGCTGCTGGGCACCGGTCGGCGCGCGGCTCTGGATACGCTCGTTGGCGTATTCGCGGGCGCTCTGCAGGGACGCTTCGGCGGCACCAATGCCCTGGATGCCCACACCCAGGCGCTCGTAGTTCATCATGGTGAACATGGCGGCCAGGCCTTTGTTTTCTTCACCAACCAGCCAGCCTTTGGCACCATCAAAGTTCATCACGCAGGTGGCGGAGCCTTTGATACCCATCTTCTTCTCGATGGAACCACAGCTGAACTGGTTACGCTCGCCCAGGGAACCGTCGTCGTTCACCATGAACTTGGGCACCAGGAACAGGGAAATCCCCTTCGGGCCTTTCGGCGCGTCCGGCAGTTTGGCCAGCACCAGGTGGATAATATTCTCCGCCATGTCATGCTCGCCCCAAGTGATGAAAATCTTGGTGCCGGTGATGTTGAAGGAGCCGTCGTCGTTCGGTTCAGCTTTGGTCCGGATAATACCCAGATCGGTTCCGGCGTGAGGCTCAGTCAGGTCCATTGCACCAGACCAGACGCCGGAGTACATATTCGGCAGGTACTTTTCTTTCAGCTCCTGGCTGCCGTGGGCGTCCAGGGCCAGGCAGGCGCCGGCGGTCAGCATCGGAGCCAGACCAAAGGCCATGTTGGCGCCCTGCATCATTTCTTCAAACTGGGCCACCAACGTCTTGGGCATACCCATACCACCGAAGTCCGGGTTACCACCCAGACCGTTCCAGCCACCTTCCACGATGGTCTGGTAGGCTTCTTTGAAGCCTTCCGGAGTGGAAACCTCGCCTTCGTTCCACTTACAGCCCTGTTCGTCGGCTTCACGGTTCAAGGGCGCCAGTACGCCGCTGGTGATCTTGCCCGCTTCTTCAAGGATGGCGTCAGCGGTGTCGGGGTCTACGTTTTCTGCAATCTTTGGCAGTGACGCCCACAGGGAGGGTGCGTCAAACACTTCGTTCAGAACGAAACGCATGTCACGAAGGGGTGCCTGATAATCAGCCATGTAAAACTCTCCAGAAATTCAGTCAGTCACTTGGGGGGCGGTGTTGATGCCTCTTCTGTTGGAGGTCGGAGCCCACCCGCTCGGCTATGTGTCCGAAACAAGGTTGTTGTTCTATGGCGCGCTATTCTACCTCAAAACACGCCGGCAACTCATGAAAAAAGCCCGCCTCCTGCGGGAGAACGGGCTTTCTCTGTGCCATCAACCAGATAGCAACCCCGCCTTAGATGGCGAAGGCTTCTTCCGGCATGTCCAGCAGGCTGTCTGCACCGGCCAGCATGGTTTCTGCGTGAGTCCGGGTGCGCGGCAGCAGACGCTTGAAGTAGAAGCGTGCAGACTGAACCTTGGCGTTGTAGAACATCTCCTCGGAGGTGCCTTCGGCCATCTTGTCCAGAGCTACCTTGGCCATGCGGGCCCACAGGTAAGCGAAGACTGCGTAACCGGAGTACATCAGGTAGTCCACAGCAGCAGCACCGACTTCCTCGCGGTTCTTCATGGCGGTCATACCAACCTTCATGGTCAGATCGCCCCACTCCTTGTTGATCGCAGCCAGCGGCTCGATGAACTCTTTCAGCTGCTCGTTGTCGGCGTTCTCCTTGCAGAAGACGTGAACCTGCTTGGTGAACACTTTCAAAGCTTCGCCCTGGGTCATCAGAACCTTACGGCCCAGCAGATCCAGCGCCTGAATACCCGTGGTACCCTCGTAGATCATGCCGATGCGGGAATCACGAACGTTCTGCTCCATGCCCCACTCGGTGATGAAGCCGTGGCCACCGAAGACCTGCATACCCAGGTTGGCAGACTCGTAACCGATCTCGGTCAGGAATGCCTTGGCGATCGGGGTCAGGAAGCCCAGCAGCGCGTCAGCGTGCTTGCGCTCTTCCTCAGTCTTGCCAGAGTGAACCACGTCCACTTGCTGGCCAGCCAGGTAGATCAGAGCACGGGCGCCTTCGGCCACAACTTTCTGAGTCAGCAGCATGCGGCGTACGTCCGGGTGCACGATGATCGGGTCAGCGATGCCGTCCGGATTCTTCGGACCGCTCAGGGAACGCATAGCCAGACGCTCCTTGGCGTAGGCCAGGGAACCCTGGAAGCCCAGCTCGGCAGAACCCAGGCCCTGGATAGCAGTACCGATACGGGCAGTGTTCATGAAGGTGAACATGCAGTTCAGGCCTTTGTTCTCCGGCCCGATCAGCCAGCCCTTGGCACCGTCGAAGTTCATCACACAGGTCGCGTTACCGTGAATACCCATCTTGTGCTCCAGGGAGCCACAGGAAACCGCGTTGCGCTCACCGGCAGAACCGTCTTCGTTCGGCAACTGCTTGGGCACGATAAACAGGGAGATACCCTTGGTGCCTTCCGGAGCACCCGGCAGACGAGCCAGTACGATGTGAACGATGTTCTCAGCCATGTCGTGCTCGCCGGCAGAGATGAAGATCTTGGTACCGGTGATGCTGTAGCTGCCATCAGCGTTCGGCTCGGCCTTGGTGCGCAGGGTGCCCAGGTCAGAACCACAATGCGGCTCGGTCAGACACATGGTACCGGTCCACTCACCGCTGATCAGCTTGGTCAGGTAGGTCTGCTTCTGCTCTTCAGTGCCGTGGGCTTCGATCGTGTTGGTGGCACCGTGGCTCAGGCCCGGGTACATACCCCAGGACCAGTTAGAGGTGCCAACCATTTCGCTGATAACCAGGCCGATGGAATGCGGCAGGCCCTGGCCACCGTAGTTGGGATCGGCAGTCATGGACGGCCAGCCACCTTCAACGTACTGCTGGTACGCTTCTTTGAAGCCGGTCGGGGTTTTCACGCCGTCTTCGCTCCAGGTACAGCCCTCCTGGTCACCCACCTGGTTCAGCGGAGACAGTACCTGCTCACAGAATTTCGCACCTTCCTGGATAATGGCATCGACCATATCCGGAGTTGCATCTTCGGCACCTTCCAGATTGGCGTAGTGCTGCTCGCTGTTCAGCAGCTCGTTCATTACGAATTTAATGTCACGCAGGGGCGCTTTGTATTCAGGCATGGAATCCACCTCGGTTCTGGGTCTCAGCTGAAACGGGTTTACAGCTTCTGGCCTCGGGTTTGCTCAGACACCATGATGCACCGCATCACGGCCTTAATTAAACACTTGTTTGAAACATACGTTTTGAGGCACAGAATTGTCAATAGCCTTGACTGAAATTTGTGTTGGTTTTGTGTTCGATCAGTAAATTTTCAGGGCAGAAATGCCCGGAGAAAACGGGAAGACAAGGAGAAAGGCCAGACGAAGCGATCAGGCGAACAGGGAAGTCACAGACTCGGAATAGCGGGAGTCGCCAGCCATGGCAGAGACATTGCGGTAGCTCTCTTCCGCCTCGCGGGAACGGGCACTGCGAGCATCACCCTGGCTTCCCTCAACACTGGCAGAGGCTTCCGCCGTCCGGGATTCGCCCTCACCTGCCGCCAGCTCCGACTGTGCCTGCAACATGGTCTGCATGGCCTGGGCGGCAACAGCGCGATCCTGACCGGAGGGCTGGGCAGGCGCCATGGCAGCAGACCGCACCACGCGCATTTTTTCAATGGTGGCCTGAGGATCCCCCGCCACCGGCGAAACATCAATGGGAACTTCACCGCCTACCGCATACTGGGCGCCATCCGGCCCTCGCTGGTAGGTAAACGACATAGCACCCGCGTACTGCCCACCAGCAGCCTGATGCGCCGCCTCGTGAGCACGCACTTCCCTGTCCCGGGCTTTGAGATCAGTCAGCTGCTTCAGCTCTTCATCTGTCAGGCCTTGCGGATTCTCGCGCGCGTCGGAGCGTGATTCGGAAGACTGGTCGGATTTTCGTCCTTCGGAAGACTGCTCAACCGGTTTTGAGGTTGATGAAGTATCGCCAGTGGCAGGCTTTTCACCGGAAGCCTCCGGTGTTCGGCCACTGCCTGCGACCGGCGTGGACGCACCGGTGGGAGAGCCGGAGAAGATGGGAGCGATTGAGGAGAATACGTTCACAGAAACCTGGCTCAGGCGCGAATATCCAGCAGGGTACCCAGCGTTTCATCGGCGGTTTTAACGACCTGAGCAGAGGCCTCGACGCTGCGCTCGTATAGTTTCAGGTCGATCATGGGTTCCACCAGATTTCCAGCGCCCTCCGCTGAGCCCTGAGGACCGTCAACGCCACCTCGGGCAATTTTCCGGGCCGCGTTCTCCATGCCCACCATGCCGTCCTGGATACCCTGAATCCCGATAGCAAGTGTGTTGTTAATCATGAGCAGCCATTCCTGTGACGAACCTTTGACCTGATTAACTCACATTTCTGGTCAATTTTCAATCAGCGGTGTGATGTTCAGATACCGAGACAGGATCGCCGGCATCTCGGCGGTATCGGTATTTTCCAACCAGGGAAGCACACCGAGGCAAGGCGCGCCGAGGTGGGTGGACAGGTAGTTCAGGGTATCCTGTTCGCAACTCATCACCTGTTCTTCGGGATGGTTACCTACCCAGCCTGCAACAACCAGTCCGTCGGCGCGAATCGCTTCGGCGCTGAGCATGGCATGATTGATACACCCCAGTTGCAGCGGCACAACCAGTATCACCGGCAGTTTCAACTCTCCCGGCACCGCTGCGTAGGTTTCCCGATCATTGAGTGGTACTTGCCAGCCACCGGCGCCTTCGATCAGCAGAAGATCGGCGGGGCGGATCTGCATGCCACGACAAAACCCGACGATTCGCTGGGCGGTGACCTGTTTTCCGGCCTGCTGGGCAGCTACGTGGGGGGCAATGGCTGGTTCCAGGGCGATGGGGTTGATGGTGTCGTACGGAAGTTTTTCGGTGATGGCGGCCTGCAACATCAGGGCGTCTTCGTTTCTCAGGCCTTCAGGTGTCTGGTCGCAGCCGGAAGCGATAGGCTTCATGGCCAGGGTACGTTTGCCGGCGGCTTTGGCTGCCTCGAGAATGGCGGCGGAGACAATGGTTTTGCCGACGCCAGTGTCGGTGCCTGTAACGAAATAAGTGTGTTTCGCCATTATTTTTCCTGTGGTTGGTGCAAGGTGAGGATGGAGAATTCACTTTCGCCAGTAGAGCCATCCTGCTACATAACTTGCTGACACCAGGCCATCCGCGCTCGTCGGATAGGCACGACACATCGCCCGAAAGCGCCCCGGCGCCGTCACCGTCCGCCGGCGCTCTTCCCCTTTAAACACCGCCCCGAGTTCTTTCAACTCACGATTGAGGTGCATGGGCGACTGGTACGGCAGTGAGATGGTTTCAGTAACCTGTTTTGCGTTTGGCAGAACCGTCTCCACGAGGGCTTTCCACTGCGTTTCCGGAACAAAGCGGTTTACGTGCGCCTGTCCCGGATCGGCCTCGGCCCAGGCCTGCTTCAATTCAGACAAGGTGCCGTCTAGCAGTGTCGATATGGCCAGTCGTCCGCCAGGCCTGAGAATTCTGCGGCACTCCCGAAGGATCAGTTCCGGCCGGGCGCTCCACTGAATCATCAGATTACTGAAGATCAGGTCAACGCTGTTATCCGCCAACGGAATCTGTTCGGCATCAGCGTGTAGCCAGTAGATTGCTCCCGGGCTCCGATTCGCAGCCTCAGCCAGCATGCCTGGTGAAAGGTCTGCGCCGGTAACTGCGGAATGGGGGTATTGCTCCGCTAACTTCCGGCTAAACCAGCCGGTTCCGCAGCCCAAATCAAGAACCGATTCGGGCACTGGCGTGTCTGCAAGCTCGGCGAGCATGGCGTCGCCCATGATTTTCTGTAGGCGGGATGCACCGTCGTAGGTGGCACTGGCGCCCCCGAACCCCCGGGCGATGGACTGCTTGCTTCCGGTTCCGCCTTCCGCCTGAGCCGCTGGTTCGATTCGGGTATAGATGGTCATAGTGCTGGCTCCCGGGCCACGGCCTCACTCAGGATGGAACGGCTCTTCGCCAGGGCCTGCAGCAAACGGTCAACATCGGCTTCGGTATGGGCGGCGCTGAGCGTAACCCGCAAGCGGGCCTCGCCCTCCGGCACCGTGGGCGGCCGTATCGCCGTTACCAGCAGCCCCTCATCCTCCAGTGCGCGGCTGAGCGCCAACGCGGTCCAATTATTTCCGATCATGATGGGCTGAATGGGCGTTCGGGATGACATCAGCTCATAACCCAGATCCTGAGCACCTGCCCTGAATTGCTGAATCAACGCGTCAAGATGAGCGCGTCGCTCATCACCGCTCTCAACAGCATCCAGGCTGGCGCAGGTTGCCGCGGCCAGTGCAGGCGGCATGGCGGTGGTGTAGATATAGGTCCGCGCCTTCTGTACCAGGTAGTCAATCAACACGTCAGAGCCAGCGACAAAGGCCCCGGAGGTTCCCACGCCCTTGCCCAGAGTACCGATCAACACCGGCACATCCTCCTGGCACAACCCGGCTTCCAGCACGCTCCCCCGGCCCTGTGGCCCGAGAACACCAATGCCATGGGCATCGTCCACCACCAGAAGCGCATCGTGAGCCTTACAGACGCGAGCCAGTTCCGTGAGTGGCGCAATGTCTCCATCCATGCTGAACACGCCATCGGTAACCACCAGTTTGTGGCCGGAGGTTGCTGAGAGCATGGCTTCCAACGCGGCCACATCACCGTGAGCATAGCGGCGCACGCGGGCACGGCTGAGAATGCAGCCGTCAATGATCGAAGCGTGATTCAGTCGATCCGAGAAAATGGTATCGCCACGGCCCGCCAGTGCGGAAATGACACCCATGTTTGCCATGTACCCGGTGGAAAAAAACAGCGCCGAACTCCGCCGAGTGAACGCTGCCAGCCTCTGCTCAAGGCGATGATGGGCCTCGTGGTGGCCGCAAACCAGATGCGAAGCAGCTCCGCCCAGGCCCACTTCCGGCAGCGCTTGCTCCAGCGCCCGCATGTTTTCGCCATGACTGGCCAGGCCCAGATAGTCGTTACTGCAGAACGACAGCAACGACCGGCCATCCGCCGTCAGCGTCGGCTGCTGGGGGCCGGCGATCAGGCGGCGGGTTCTGTACAACCCGGCCTGCTTTCGTTCTTCTATCTCTTTGGCGAAGTCACGCATGCGGAATCACGCAGACTCCCGGGTCGCGTCGTAAAACATGTGCCGTGTGGCCTCATATTCCACCGCCTCGGCAATGGCCTCTTCCTCCTGCTCCTCGGTAACGCACTGCTCCCGCTGCTCCGGCCGGATGCCCAGCTTGCGGAACAACTGCATGTCCGCATCCGCCTCCGGGTTCGAGGTGGTCAGCAGTTTCTCACCGTAGAAAATGGAGTTGGCTCCCGCCATGAAACAGAGTGCCTGCATCTGCTCATTCATCTGCTCACGGCCCGCGGACAAGCGTACATGGGAAGCCGGCATCATGATTCGGGCGACGGCGATAATGCGAATGAAATCAAATGGGTCCAGATCTTCCACATCTTCCAGCGGCGTGCCCTTCACCTTCACCAGCATATTTACCGGTACACTCTCGGGGTGCTGGGGTAGGTTGGCCAGCTGAACCAGAAGACCAACGCGGTCATCCTCATCTTCACCCATACCCATGATGCCGCCGCAACAGACCTTCATGCCGGCCTTGCGCACGTTATCGAGCGTATCAAGACGGTCCTGGTAGGTACGGGTCGTGATGATGTGGTTATAGTATTTCTCGGAGGTATCCAGGTTGTGGTTGTAGTAATCCAGGCCGGCATCTGCCAGCTCCCGGGCTTCCTCTTCTTTGAGCATGCCCAGTGTCATACAGGTTTCCAGGCCCAGGGATTTCACCTGGCGGACCATATCCAGAACGTAGGGCATGTCTTTCTTTGACGGGCTACGCCAGGCGGCACCCATGCAGAACCGGGATGCCCCTTTTTCTCTGGCAACGCGGGCCTCAGCCACCACCTTCTCGATTTCCAGCAGCTTCTCCTTTTCAAGCCCGGTGTTGTAATGACCACTCTGCGGGCAATACTTGCAGTCTTCAGGGCAGGCACCGGTCTTGATCGAGAGCAGCGTGCTCACCTGAACCTCATTCGGGTCAAAGTGCTCCCGGTGGATGCTCTGGGCGCGAAACAGAAGATCATTGAACGGAAGATTGAAAAGCTCGCGAGCTTCCTGAAGCGTCCAGTCGTGGCGGGTAGCGGTGGCAGTCATGTGAGAGTCCTGTTAACCTTTCCGGGATTTTTGGTTTACGGATAAACCGCGATGATAAACGGACTGATCTCGCTGTCAACCTTGACAAAGGTTAAGGTTAACAACTCAAGACGCGCCGGACGCTGCGTCACCTGCCTCGCAGGCGCTGCCCAGGATGGCCTTTGCCAGGACTGCCGGAACGACCTGCCCGCCAACCGCTGGTGCTGCCAGACCTGCGCGCTGCCCTTGCCCTTTCCAACCCCGGATGGACGTTGTGGCGAATGCCAGGCCTCACCACCGTGCTATAGCCGTTCGCTGATCCCCTGGCGTTACCAGTTCCCGGTTGATGGCATGATCGGCCGCTACAAATACCACGGCCAGCACAAATTCGCGCGACCATTACTGGCGGGTTTTACCGACTACATTGAGCATCATCTGGCAACCGAGGGCCGGCCGCAGGTTCTGATCCCCGCCCCCATGCACTGGACCCGGCGCTGGCAACGGGGCTTCAATCAGGCCCAGGATATTGCCGAGGCGGTGGGAAGGCGGCTGGACCTGCCTGTCAACGCCCGTCTGGTGCGACGAACGCGACGAGTTCACGCACAACGGAAACTGAACCGGACAAGCCGACTGGCCAATCTTCAGGGGCTGTTTGAGGTTACCGGACCGGTGCCGGCAAATGTCGCCATTGTCGATGATGTGGTCACCACCGGAGCCACCGTTCGCGAGCTGGCATCGGTGCTGACCAGAGCGGGAGCCAGGGACATCCAGGTCTGGGCACTGGCGCGCACACCCGGCTGATCAATTGTCCAGTTTTGTCAGCACGTGTCCGGCGATGGCCAGACAGGAGGTGAGTCCGGGCGACTCAATCCCGAACAGATTGACCAGGCCACCAACACCATGGTCCTCAGGGCCATCGATGCGGAAATCCGCAAAGCCGCCATCCGGGCCCGCCAGTTTAGGGCGAATGCCCGCATAAGCCGGCTGCAGACGGGCCTCGTCCAGGGACGGCCACCAGCGCCGGATACTGTCGGCAAATCCACGAACACGCTGCGGATCGACCCGATAGCTTTCCTCGTCTATCCATTCCACATCCGGCCCAAACCTGGCCTGGCCAGCCAGATCGAGAGTCAGATGAATGCCGAGTCCACCGGGTTCGGGTATGGGATAGATCAGCGTATTGAATGGATGGCGGCCACTGAAGCTGAAATAAACACCACGGGCCAACCATTTTTTCGGCCGCGCACGCTCTGGCAACCCCGACCACAGCCCCGCAAGTGCCGGGGCACCAAGTCCAGCGGCGTTAATCACCTCCCGAGCCTTCAGTAACAGATCTCCGGCTTCACCCACCTTAAGAACATGCCCCTCAGGACCGGATTCGGCAGACACCACCGGGCTGTTGAACGCAATCTGGCCACCGGCGTCTTCCAGTTCACCCTGCAGCGCCAGCATCAGGCCATGGCTGTCCACAATCCCGGTTTCCGAAGACCAGAGCCCGGCAGTGGCCCGGATTGAGGGCAATTGGCACGCCATCGCGGCGCCCTCATATAACGCCAGGGACACACCGTTTCGGCCCGCCTGCGCCTGAATGCCAACAAGACGTTCGGCCTGCGCGGCATCACTGGCGATGATCCACTTGCCGCATTTTCGGTGCGCCACTTTGTGGCTGGCGCAGTATTCATAGAGCTGTTGTCGGCCTTCCACGCACAGCCGGGCTTTGAGGGAGCGCTCCGGGTAATAGATTCCGGCATGAATGACTTCGCTGTTGCGAGAGGATATGCCTTCACCAATGGCGGCACCGGCTTCCAGCACCAGCACCTCCCGCCCGGAACGGGCCAGCGCCCGCGCAATGGCAAGCCCGACCACGCCGGCACCGATCACCACGGTCTGTATACTGAACTGCTCCTGGGCCACTCTGCTTTCCTCTACCCGGTTCTCTGGTCGGGAAATTACCGCAGATCAACGCCGGTTGCATTACCTGCCCGCCAAGAACCGTTATACTTGCCCCAAGACAGAACGAACGCAGGGAGCCTGGCGATGTCTGATCGAAAACAGTTTATTACCGTTATGGTGGTTGCCGCGCTTTTTGTCGGCTGGATTGGCTGGCGCGGCTTTGAAGTGACCCACCTGAACGCGCAACTGAAAGAAGACAGAACCGTCGCCAGTTACCCGTACCAGCACCGGGTATTGCGGGTAGAGGGAGATACTGCCGTCATCAGTTCTCTTCGATCCCACTCGGTATCGACCCAGAAGGCCCTGACCGCCGTGTTCCCGGGCATGCGCCATCTGGCGGATACCCATCGTGAATGGCAGAAAGCTGAACGGGAGCTTGCTCAGGTTCAGGCCAGAGCCGGGGATCTTGTCCTGGCCACCGGGCGGGTCAACCGCATTCGCTGGGAGCTGGACGAAAACTGGTACCATCTGCAATCCATGAAAACCCGATACGACACCACATTCTGAGCCCTATGCAGACTGAACCTCCGGCGATCACCCCGTCCTCGCATCCCTACGATGCCCTCACCCCGGAAGTCATTCTGGATGCCATTGAGGCGGAGGGATTCGAGGTCAACGGCCGGCTCTTTGCCCTGAACAGCTATGAGAACCGCGTCTATCAGGTCGGCATTGAAGACCAGCCACCGGTAATTGCCAAATTCTACCGTCCAGACCGCTGGCCGGATTCGGCGATTCTGGAAGAACACGAATTCACCCTGTCACTGCAGGAGGCCGGAGTTCCAGTGGTTGCCCCTTTGGTGCTGCCGGGCGGGCATTCCCTCGGCCAGTATGGGGATTTCAGATTCGCGGTATTTCCGCAGCGCGGCGGCCAGGCCCCGGATACCAGTGTGACCGACACCCTGTATCGACTTGGCCAGTGGCTGGGGCAGATTCACAACATTGGTGCCCTTAAACCCTTTGAGCACAGGCCCGGGTTTGATCTGTTGGCGGGGCTGGAACAGAACAACCAGGTGCTGGTGGAAGGTAACTGGATTCCCGATGATCTCAAACCGGCCTGGAACTCCCTGATTCCGGACCTGATCGCCAACTGCCGCGAACGGATAGCCGAAGCCGGCCCGGTAGACACCTTACGTATTCACGGTGATTGTCACGCCGGCAACATACTGTGCCGGGATGAAACCATGCTGTTTGTGGATCTGGACGACTGCCGCACGGGTCCGGCGGTTCAGGACATGTGGCTGCTTCTGAACGGAGACGCCAGTGAACGGGGCGCCCAGCTTGGCGAATTGCTTGAAGGCTATGAAATGTTCCGGGATTTCAATCGTCGCGAACGCCACCTGATTGAACCCTTGCGATGCTACCGGCAGATCACCCACTGCGCCTGGCTGGCAAGGCGCTGGGAAGATCCGGCGTTTCCGAGATTCTTCCCCTGGTTTTCACAGCCGCGTTTCTGGTCAGACCAGATCCTGTCTTTACGGGAACAGCTGGCCGCGTTACAGGAACCGGCCATCAGCCTGCCGGGCCAATTCTGATTTTCCGACACGAGGTACCCATGAGCGATAACGAACAGCGTTTCACAGCCAAGAGCCTGATTGTGACCGGAGTTGCTGCCATCGTCGGCACGGTACTGGTGCTGGAAGCGTCTGGCCGGATTGATCACTCCGACAACAAGGACCACGCTCCGGTGGGTGAATTTACCGCCATCCACGTCAAACCCGGCGAAACCTTCCGTATGTCCCGAAAATCCTCGGAGCTGCATGCCGTTTGTGAAAACGGTTACCTGGCCATTGCCGCTGACGTCGACCCATCCTTCCGGGGCATCCTGGTCGATTACAAGAACCGGGGGGTTCGCTGCGCACGGCCGTCCCCTACCGACAAGGATCTGGCGACACCTCGCCCCGATGAGCGCGAGGCCGGAGCGGGCGATGAGTAATCGTACGCCCCCGGAGCAACTGACCGACCGGTTATTTGCCACTGAGCGCAATCCCGAGGATTTTCGCTTTGACGCGTCCGTCGCCCGGGTGTTTCCGGACATGATCCGCCGCTCTGTCCCCGGCTACACCACCATCATCCCGATGATTGAGGTGATCACGGAACAGTACGTTCAGCCGGGCTCACATTGTTACGACCTGGGCTGCTCGCTCGGCGCGTCCACGCTTGCCATGCGCCATGGCATCCCCTACCCGGACTGCACCCTGGTGGGCGTGGATAACTCCGAGGCCATGATTGAGCGCTGCGAGCATTATGTCGCCCTGGATGACCACGACCTGCCGGTAACACTACTCTGCGAGGACATCCTGAGCACCGAACTGAGCAATGCCTCAGTCACCACCCTGAACTTCACGCTGCAGTTCGTGCCGCCCGAGCAGCGGTTGGCCCTGCTGACCCGTATCGGCGACGCCACCCTGCCCGGCGGCGTGCTGGTTCTGTCCGAGAAGATCCGATTTGAATCCGACGCGGAACAGGCCATCCAGACCCGCCTTCATCACGAGTTCAAGCGGGCCAACGGCTATTCGGACCTGGAAATCAGCCAGAAGCGTGCCGCCATCGAGAAAGTACTGATCCCGGAAACCCTGGCAGACCACCGGGATCGATTGCAGCGCGCCGGCTTTGACCAGGTACTGGTGTGGTACCAGTGCTTCAACTTTGTCTCGATGCTGGCCATCAAGAACTCCTGACTTATCCACCGAAAGACATACCATGGCACTGTTTGACTGGCACAAGCACTTTGATCCCGTTCTTTCCTACCTGAACGAAACCGGTAACACCCGGTGGACCACAGCCCTGAAAGAACAACTCACTCGACGGTTTGAGGACAACCCCCACGGCGATATGGCACGCTGGCACAACGCACTGCAGTCCTTGCCAGACGTTGCCGATGCCAGGGTCGACCTGAATCAGTCTGCAATCACGTTGACCAGCCCCGGCGGCCTGGATCCAGACGCCATGACCCGCCTTGAGAACGGATTACGGGGACTGATGCCCTGGCGTAAGGGCCCGTTCGATTTCTTCGGCACCTACATTGACACCGAATGGCGCTCAGACTGGAAATGGGACCGGGTAGCACCGCATCTGGCGGATCTGGCGGGGCGTACCATTCTGGATGTGGGCTGCGGCTCCGGCTACCATTGCTGGCGCATGGCTGGAGCGGGGGCCAGGCAGGTGATCGGCATCGACCCGGGGCTGTTGTTCATGTTCCAGTTCCTGGCGGTCAAAGGGTATCTGGGCCAGGCTCCGGTCGATCTGCTCCCGGTGCGCATGGAAGACCTCCCGGCCGACATGGAATGCTTTGACACCACCTTCTCCATGGGCGTGCTGTATCATCGTCGTTCACCGCTGGATCATCTGCTGGAACTCAAGGGCACGCTGCGTCGCGGCGGCGAACTGGTGCTGGAAACCCTGGTTGTAGACGGCCCGGAGGGCTACAGCCTGATGCCCGAAGACCGTTACGGCCAGATGCGCAACGTCTGGTTCTTGCCGAGCTGCCCGACCCTGCTCCGGTGGCTGGACAGAACCGGGTTCCGCAACGCCCGGGTGGTAGACGTCAGTGAGACCACCACCGATGAGCAGCGCCAGACCGACTGGATGCGTTTCAATTCGCTGGCGGACTTTCTGGACCCAGACAATCCCTCGAAAACCATTGAGGGCTACCCGGGCCCCAAGCGGGCGACACTGATCGCGGAAAAGCCCTGACCCCCTGCACCGGAAAACCGGCACAAAAAAACCGCCTGGGGCATCCACCACAGGCGGTTTTTATTAGCTTCTGAACTTACTCTCCGAACGGATGCCGCAGAGTAATGGTTTCCACACGATCCGGACCGGTGGAAATAATATCAATCGGCGCCTCGATCTGCTCTTCCAGGAAGCGGATATAGGCCTTGGCATTCTCCGGCAGCTGATCCACGCTGGTCAGGCCAACCGTGCTCTCGCTCCAGCCCGGCAGCTCCTCATACACCGGCTCGATATCACTGTAGCTGTCGCAGCCGATGGGGGGACGGGTGATTTCGCCGTTCGGAGTCTTGTAGCCAATACACACCTTCACCGTTTCCAGACCGTCCAGAACGTCCAGCTTAGTCAGGCAGATACCGGACACACTGTTGATCTGGATAGCATGGCGCAGAGCGACCGCATCAAACCAGCCACAACGGCGGGAACGACCTGTGGTGGTGCCCACTTCGTTGCCCTTGACGGCGAGGTGCTTGCCCATGTCGTCAAACAGTTCGGTCGGGAACGGGCCGGAACCTACCCGGGTCGTGTAGGCCTTGGTGATACCCAGCACATAGTCCAGATACAGCGGACCAAAACCGGAGCCTGTAGCGGTGCCGCCAGCGGTGGTATTGGAGGACGTCACGTACGGATAGGTACCCAGGTCGATATCCAGCAACGAGCCCTGAGCGCCTTCGAACAGGATGTGCTCTCCGCGCTTGCGGTAGTCGTGCAAAATATCGGTTACGTCTGCGGCCATGGGCAGGATTTCCTCGCCCATCTGCTTGAGCTCTTCCAGGGCCGCATCGATATCCTCGGCCTCTTCCTTGAAGTACTCGGTGAGAACGAAGTTGTGGTACGACATGATTTCCCGCAGCTTGATCTCGAAATCGGCGGGGTTGCACAGGTCACCCAACCGAACACCCCGGCGGGAAACCTTATCCTCATACGCAGGGCCAATTCCCCGGCCGGTGGTACCAATCTTGTCATTGCCACGGGCACGTTCGCGGGCCTGATCAATACGCACGTGGGTGCGCAGGATAATCGGGCACGCCAGGCTGATTTTCAGGCGGTCACGAACGGCAACACCGTTAGCCTCCAGCTCCCGCACTTCTTTCAGCAGGGCTTCCGGCGAGAGCACCACACCGTTACCGATGAGGCACTGGACATCCTGCCGCAGTATGCCGGACGGAATCAGGTGCAGAGCCGTCTTCTTACCTTCGATCACCAGTGTGTGACCGGCATTATGCCCGCCCTGAAAGCGGACAACGGCAGCCACCTTGTCTGTCAGAAGGTCAACAATCTTGCCCTTGCCTTCATCACCCCACTGGGTGCCCAGCACAACTACGTTTTTACCCATGATTCTCTCTCAATTCAGACGGGCCAGAAGCACACGCCCTGAAGATTTACCCCGGAAATTAAACAAAACGGCTCAGGCGATGGTTTCTACCACCCATTGGCCATCACGATTCACCAGTTGACGGTCACACCCCCGCTCCGAAGGATCCGTCTCACGATCATCCGGCAATGCCCGGATCACCGTTTCAGTCATTCTCAAGCCGGAAATCACGCCTTCCAGCCTGGCATCGTTGTCCGCTGGCGCCCATATGGCTCCGGCTTTACGGAACGGGCGTTCGCCCAGCGACACCAGTGCACGGATATCCAGACTGAACCCGGTGGCAGGCCGCGCGCGACCAAAGTCACTGCCAATAGCGTCATATCGGCCACCTTTCGCCACAGCATCGCCATGGCCCGGCACATAGGCCGCAAAGACCAAACCGGTGTGATAGTTGTATCCGCGCAATTCACAAAAGTCGAAGCCCAGGCTGACTTCCGGAAAATCGCGGTTCAACATGTCCGCCACTCGGGCAAGTTGATCCAGCGCCGCATCAATAGCACCGGAGGCGCCACTGAGAATTTCCCGGGCATCGGCCAGGGATTCTACCCCACCGCTGACCCTGGCCAACTGGCGCAACCTGAAACCGGCAGAGCCCGGCACACACTCACCCAGCAGGCGATCCAGCTCGGGTACGGACTTGCGTGCCATGGCATCAAACACCGCCGCTTCGGTATCACGATCAAATCCGGCGTCAGAAACCAGGCTTTCATAAATCGAAACGTGAGCCAGGTCCAGATGCAGTCTGGGCAAACCGGCCACGCGCAGGGTTTCCAGCATCAGACTGATCACTTCCATATCGGCAGCTTCGGAGCCACTGCCAAACAGCTCACAACCGGCCTGTATCGGTGTCCGTCCGGTCAGCATGTGGCGAGGTCGGGTATGCAGCACATGTCCGGCATAGCAGAGCCGGGTAATGCCGTCCTGGCCCAGGGTATGGGCGTCTATGCGGGCAGCCTGGGGCGTCATATCGGCGCGAACACCCATCATCCGACCGGTCAGCTGATCGGTCAGTTTGAACGTCTGCAGTTCCAGGTCGTGGCCTGTACCGGTAAAGAGGGATTCGAGATATTCAATCAGCGGAGGAATAACCAGCTGGTAGCCCCAGCGCTGGCAGGTATCCATAACATCCCGGCGCAGGGACTCGATCCGCCCGGCCAGCGGCGGCAGAATGTCCTCTACCCCGTCAGGCAGTAACCAGCGATCAGATACAGTCATGAGATTCTGTTGTCCGTTTCTCCCACGCTGGCCATAGGACCAGGGGGTAACTCAGGATTTAGGCGCTCGGGCTCAGAAAACCCGACACAAAACCGCCAGAATTTTACACGGTTGGCAGGCACAAAAAAACCGGAATCCAGGGGTTCAGTAAAAATTCCCCGCAGATTCCGGCTTGGCTGGTGTCAGCCGGCTCAGTTAGCGCCGGCAGGACTCTTCAGGAACTTCATAAAGTCACTGTCGGAATCAATCACCATGATGTCGTCCTTGCTGGAGAAGGTATTCTGGTACGCCTGCAGGCTGCGGTAGAAGCTGTAGAACTCCTCGTTGGCACCGTAGGCCTGAGCGTAAATGGCGGCCGCTTCCCCGTCACCTTCACCGCGTGTGGTTTCGGCTTCTGCAAAGGCGTTGGCCAGGATCACCGTTTGCTGACGGTCGGCATCAGCACGGATACCCTCGGCCAGCTCCTGCCCCCGGGAACGGAATTCCTGGGCCAGCTTCTGGCGCTCCGTGGCCATCCGCCGATAGACGTTCTCGCTCACCTGTCCGGGGAACTCGATGGCTTTCACCCGAATATCCAGGACTTCGATACCAAACTCCTTGATGGAGGTCTCGTTGACCCGATCACGTAGCGTGTGCATCAGCTCGTCCCGCTGACCGGACACCACCTCATGCATGGTACGGATACCGAATTCATCCCGGAGACCGTTGTCCACGCGAGACAGGATCAGGGTCTGCGCACGGAACTCATCGCCACCCGTGGCGCGATAGAACTGATCCACGTTAAGGATCTTCCAGGCAACATAGGAATCCACATCCAGCGGCTTCTTCTCAACCGTCAGGTACTGGCGGGAAGGCAGATCCATCGTCAGCACCCGGATATCAAACTCCCTGATCTGGTCAATAACCGGCACTTTGAAATGCAGGCCAGCCTGAATATTGGTTTCAACCAGCTCCCCGAAGCGAAGTTTCACGCCCCGATGGGTCTCAGGAATGATGTAAACACTGGACAGCACGAGCAGGACAACAATAAGGGCGCCTGCAAGGCCCACTACACCTTTAGGTCCCATAACTTATCTGCTCCTCCGGGTATTGGTGTCCTGGCGGGTGCGCAGCTCCTGCAACACCTGATCGGTCAGGGTCTGGATATCCACCTGTTGGCCACTGCTGCCGGACATCCGGCTGCCAGATGACGAAAGCGAACCCTGCGTCAGACGATCCAGGGGCAGATACATCATGTTGCCGCTGCTCTCGGTATCGACAAGGATTTTGCTGCTGTTACCCAGCACCTGCTCCAGTGCCTGGATATACATGCGCTCACGGGTAACGACCGGGGCCTGCTCATACACGGCCAGCAGCTGGTTAAAGCGTGCAGTTTCACCGCGTGCCCGCTCGATTACTTCCTGCTTGTACGCGTTGGCTTCCTCAATCATGCGCTGTGCCTGACCTCGGGCCTCGGGAACAATCTTGTTGCGGTAGGTTTCCGCTTCTTCCTTCAGACGCTGCTCATCCTCGCGAGCACGCTGAACCTCACGGAACGCGTCCTGTACCGGCGCTGGAGGCTGGGTGCTCTCGACGTTGACCCGGACAATCTCGAGGCCGGTTCCGTAATCTCTCAGGAAGCTTTGCAGGCGCTGCTCAACCCGCACGGCGAGTTCCGCCCGACCTTCAGTCAGTACGTCGTCCAGTGAAGAACTACCGACCTCATGACGCAGGGCACTATCGGTGGCAAAAGCCAGGGCCTGGTTGGAATCCCGTACATTCAGCACGTACGCCCGGGCATCACCCACGCGATACTGGACCTGAAGATCCACGGTCACCAGGTTTTCATCCTGGGTCAGCATCTGGCCGGAGGACTCGGCAGTACGGATGCTGGTAACGCGAACCTTGTTGACGGTGTCAATCAAGGGCACCTTGAAGCGGAGACCCGGCTCCTCGGTACGGTTGTATTCACCGAAGCGCAGCACCACCGCCCGCTCCTGTTCGTCAACCGTATAGAACGACTGGTAGATGACATAGCCCGCGACCAGGATGGCCGCAATGGCCAGAATGGCACCAAAACCACCTGCGCTGCCACCGGAGCTGCTGCCACCTCCAGAATTACCGCCTTTGCCGCCAAGCATGCGATTGAGCTTGTCGAGCCCTTTTTTCAGCGCTTCGTCGAGGTCTGGCGGCCCCTGATCATTGCCGCGACGACCACCACCGGTTCCCCAGGGATCGTTGTCGTTACGGTTTCCACCCGGTTCATTCCAGGCCATAGTTCTCTCCGTTCGTGTTTAATCGAATGGCTGCAAATACTAGGGATTTATCAAGGCCCCGGCAATAGCAGGGGCCGTTCAGACCGGCCGGCTTTCCAACCGGATCACGTCTTCACGCACACCGGCACGGCTCAAAAGCTGCAGCCAGTCCCGGTTCTGCAGCCGGACTTCCAGTACCTGATCGCCGTTATCGCAATGCTCTTCGCTCAGAACCGAACCCGCCTCGTGCAGCAGCGCTCTGAGCTTGCCATCGGCCGGACCCAGACGCACAAAGTGGTGCACGACATCCTCTGCCAGACGCTCGACGATGGCGTCAAACAGCAGCGGCAGGCCTTCACCGCTTACGGCCGACACCCAGGCTCGCACCGGCAATCCTTCTTCGTTGCGATCAATGCGGGGCTCAAAACCATCAAGCAGGTCAATCTTGTTGAACACCTGTAGCATCGGAATCTCATCGGCTCCGATTTCGGCCAGCACATTTTCCACCTGCTCGATGTTTTCATCCCGGCGGCTGTCGTGACAGTCGATCACATGCAACAGCAACGTGGCCTGCGTGGTTTCTTCCAGCGTCGCCCGGAAGGCCTCCACCAGCTTGTGCGGCAAATGCCGGATGAAGCCCACGGTGTCGGCCATTACGACCGGCCCGATGTCGGGAAGTTCCAGACGGCGCAGGGTCGGATCCAGGGTCGCGAACAACTGGTCTGCTGCATATACGCTGGAAGTGGTAATTCGGTTGAACAGCGTGGACTTGCCCGCGTTGGTGTAACCCACCAGCGACAACGTGGGTATGTCGGCACGCTTGCGTGCGCGACGGCCCTGATCCCGTTGCTTGCGGACTTTTTCCAGGCGCCGGTGAATGGATTTGATGCGTTCGCGCAGCAGCCGGCGGTCGGTTTCGAGCTGGGTTTCACCCGGCCCCCGCAAGCCGATACCCCCTTTCTGGCGCTCCAGGTGAGTCCAGCCCCGCACCAGCCGGGTAGACATATGCTCCAGCTGCGCCAGTTCCACCTGCAGCTTGCCCTCGTGGGTCCGGGCCCGCTGCGCAAAGATATCCAAGATCACGCCCGTGCGATCAAGCACCCGGCACTTGAGCTCGCGCTCAATGTTACGTTCCTGGCTCGGGCTCAGGGCATGATTGAACAGCACCACATCGGCCTCGGAAGCGGCCACGGCATCCCGGATTTCCTCAAGCTTGCCCTCTCCCACAAAAAAACGCGGGCTGGGCTGCTTCCGGGTGCCGGTTACCGTAGCAACCGGCTCTACGCCGGCGGATGTCACCAGTTCCCGGAACTCTCCCGGATCTTCGGTATCGTCGTGGGCGGTAAAATCAATGTGAACGAGAACCGCCCGTTCTCCGACATCTGGACGCTCAAACAAGTTTCATCAACTCCATAAACACAAACACCCGCGACCATTCAAGCACATAGGCTGTCCTGGAGCGCGGGTGTGAAAGCGGGAAAAGCAGGCGTTATCAGTCTTCAGACTCACCTTCACCTGCCGGGTTCTGCTGCGGTAGCCGGACGTTACGAGCAGGAACCACAGTGGAAATAGCGTGCTTGTAAACCATCTGGCTCACCGTGTTCTTGAGAAGAATCACGAACTGGTCAAAAGACTCAATCTGGCCCTGAAGCTTGATACCATTGACCAGAAAGATGGAAACCGGAATGCGTTCCTTGCGCAAGGCATTGAGGTAAGGGTCTTGTAAAGAGTGCCCTTTTGACATGTGTTTTCTCCTGTTTATAAGTAAATGCAGATCGTCATTATTCAACGTTAAATGTGGTGTGAAGCCCGGATTTTTTCAAGGTATCCAGCACCACTTGCGGGTCGGCGGAGTCCAGCCAGTGCACATCTCGCCATTTTCGCAACCAGGTAAGCTGCCGTTTCGCCAACTGACGGGTGGCGGCAACGCCCTTGGCAACAAAGCTGTCGTAATCCTCGTTGCCTGACAGGTAATCCCAGGCCTGTCGATAACCCACGCAACGCATCGAGGGAAGATCGGGGCTGAGATCACCCCGCGCCATCAAGGCACGGACTTCATCAAGGAAGCCTGCTTCCAGCATTGCCAGAAACCGTTTCTGTATCCGCGAATGCAGCACAGAGCGCTCGGCAGGCGCCAGGGCAAACTGAAAAACAGTATACGGCAGGCCAGCGCTTTCGTCTGCCTGCCAGCTGGTAAAATACGTGTAATCCTCAATACCAGACTGCGGATGTTGCCCGGAAGTTCCCGATTCTGACTGCCAGAACGAGGAGATCGGCTTATCTGTAAGCCGGATCACCTCAATGGCCCGCATCAGTCGCTGGCGATTGTTGGGATGGATCAGGCGCGCAGCCTCGGGATCTTTTTCTGCCAACTCCTCATGAAGGGCGCCCCAGCCATCGCGTTCGGCTTCCCGCTCAATTTCTGCCCGCAGCGCCTGATTTGCCGAAGGCAGATTCGACATGCCATGCAGCAACGCCTTGAAGTACATCATGGTGCCACCCACCAGCAACGGGATCCGGCCACGGCCAGATATATCGCTCATGGCCGCCAACGCATCGCGGCGAAAATCCGCCGCGGAATAGGTCTCCGCCGGATCACAGATATCGATCAATCGATGTGGTGCCAGGGCGAGTTCTTCAGGCGAAGGTTTGGCAGTGCCAATGTCCATGCCACGATAAACCATCGCGGAATCCACACTGATGATTTCACAGGGCAACGTACGGCAGAGCTCAATGGCAAGATCGGTCTTGCCCGACGCAGTCGGCCCCATCAGAAAGATCGTTGGCGGCAATGAACCCTGCTGGGAGCGGTTATCGGGAATCACCGCTTAGCGCCCCCGCAGAAACAGCTTGTCCAGTTCAGACAGGGTGACCAGGGTCCAGGTGGGACGGCCATGGTTGCACTGTCCGCTGCGCTCCGTTGCTTCCATATCGCGAAGCAACGAATTCATTTCTGGAATCGTGAGCTGCCGGTTTGCCCGCACCGACCCATGGCAGGCCATGGTGCCGAGCAATTCATGGGTGACCGCTTCAACGCGATCACTCTGGCCGTGCTCAATCAGATCTGCCAGCACATCGCGCACCAGCTGCTCAGTGTCTGCCCCTCGGAGCAATGCCGGGATCTGCCGCACTGCCAACGTCTCTGGCCCGATACGCTCAATCTGCAGACCAAGGTGCTGCAGCTCTTCTCCATGGCTCTCCGCAAGCGCCGCCTCTTTCTGGCTCACAGCCAGTGACAGGGGCACCAGCAAAGGCTGGCTCTTAAGATCCTGTTCGACCAGTGCCCGCTTCATGCGCTCATAAGTAATACGCTCATGGGCGGCATGCATATCCACCACGATCAGGCCGGCACGGCTCTGGGCCAGAATGTAGATTCCGTGCAGCTGGGCAATCGCATAACCCAGTGGCGGCTCTTCCGCATCATCCCTGGGCGGCGTAACCGAAGCTGACGCCGCTGGCATTTCTGCCCGGGCAACGGGTGTTGAAACACCGCCACCCTCATTCAACGACTGGTAAAACGCCATCTGATCACTGGCCCGCCACTCCTGCTGGGGTGACTGCCCGGGCGACGACGGATAAGCCTCAGTGCGCGACTGTGTGGGCCAGGGTCCCGATGTACCCGGGGCACTGAAACCGCCAGCCGAATGCTCGGGTTCAACAACCGCAGACTCACGACCAAAGGATTGGGCCGCCGCCCCACGGAGATGATCGTCCGGGCGTACATCCGCCAGGGCTCGATGCAGAGTCCGGAAAATAAAATCGTGAACCAGCCGGCCGTCGCGGAACCGAACCTCATGCTTGGTTGGGTGAACGTTGACATCCACCGTAGCCGGATCTACCTCCAGGTACAGCACAAATGCAGGGTGACGGTTGTTGTACAGAACGTCCCGGTAGGCCTGGCGAACTGCATGGGCGACCAGTTTGTCCCGGATCACCCGGCCATTCACAAAAAAGTACTGCAGATCTGCCTGACTGCGGGAAAAGGTCGGCAGCGCCACCCAACCCCAAAGGCGCAACCCGGTGGCCTCGGCATCAATAACCACCGCATTGTCGATAAACTGCTGGCCACACAGCGAACCAATCCGACGCTCCTTGTCCAGATCCGTCTCAGCAGGGCGCAGGCTTTGCACCACTCTCTGGTTATGACGCAGGGTAAAACCGGTATCGAATCGACTCAGAGCCTGACGGCGAACACACTCTTCAACGTGGTTGAATTCGGTTTTTTCCGTGCGCAGGAATTTGCGGCGGGCAGGAGTATTGAAGAACAGATCCCTCACTTCAACGGTGGTACCCACGGGATGGGCCGCCGGTGAGATGCGAGCATCCATGTCGCGACCTTCCACCTCAACACGGGCCGCCGCTTCCTGCAACTCGGTACGGGAGGTGAGGGTCAGGCGTGACACGGAGCTGATACTGGCCAATGCCTCACCCCGGAATCCCAGAGAGGCCACGGCCTCAAGATCATCCAGAGTCAGGATTTTGCTGGTGGCATGCCGGCTCAGGGCCAGAGGCAGGTCCGCCTCTTCAATACCGGAGCCGTCGTCACGCACCCGGATAAGTTTTGCCCCACCCTGCTCGATCTCCACATCGACGCGCGAGGCCCCGGCATCCAGGGCATTTTCAACCAGCTCTTTAACAACAGAAGCAGGACGTTCTACCACCTCCCCGGCAGCAATCTGGTTGGCAAGCCGGGGGGACAGTAACTGGATGTGGGGCATATCCGGGGACTACCTCTTGATCAGGATGAGGGGATGCGAATGGTTTGCCCTACCATAACACGATCATCGTTCATCCCGTTAAAGCGCATCAGCTCGCTGACGGTGGTCTGATTCTCCCGGGCAACGCCCGAGAGAGTATCACCTCGCTGTATCCGGTACTGGCTGACGTCGGTGCCACCCCGGTTTTGCTGTTTTTCCCAGGCCAGCAACGTGCCGGGAGGTGGTGTGCGACGAAAATACTGCTCGATGCCATCGAAAATGGCGTTGGCCAGCTTGTTGCGGTACCACTCGGACGCAAGATTCTTCTCTTCGGTCGGATTCGAGATGAAACCGGCCTCCACCAGAATCGAGGGGATGTCCGGCGACTTCAAAACCACAAATGCCGCCTGCTCCACCCCCTGTTTGTGAAGCTTGGCCACACGGCCCAACCGGCCCAGCACGGAATCTCCAACCCCCAGACTGGCGTTGATACTTGCGGTCATGGAGAGATCCAGCAATACCCCGGCCAGCATGTCATCACGGCCATCCAGAGAGACACCGCCGGCACCACCGATCAAATCTGAACGGTTCTCGCTCTGGGCGAGCCATCGAGCCGTTTCACTGGTGGCACCGCGCTGAGACAGCGCGAAGACGGATGCTCCCCGTGGCTGCGGCGTTCTGAAGGCATCGGCGTGCACCGACACGAACAGATCCGCGTTGTACTTGCGGGCCAGCAAGGTGCGGTTCCGCAAGCCCACGTAATAATCGCCTGTCCGAGTAAGCTTGGCAGTGAACCCTTTCTGCTGGTTGATCAGATCGGCCAGACGCTTTGCCATTCTCAGCACGACATCCTTTTCCCGGGTCCCCCGGGGCCCGATTGCGCCCGGATCTTCGCCGCCATGACCGGCGTCGATAACCACGATAATGTCACGCTTACCGGCAGAATCCTGGGTCACCGTCGGGCTCGTCGCCCGATCGAGACGGCTGCCCTGTTCGTCAATCAAATCGACCACCAGACGATGGCCATACTGCTGATTCGGCTCCAGCACAAAGCTGCGAGGCTTGATATCACTTTTCAGATCCAGCACCACCCGCAAATCGTTACCATTCCTTGGCGCGCTGCGAATACGCTGAATGGGGCTGCCGGAAAGGTCAACCTTGCTGAAATCCGTGCCGAGAGCAGCATCCTTCAGATCAATAACCAGCCGGGACGGTCCACTCAGAGAGAATACGTTGTGCTCAACCAGACCGGCGGTGTCCAGCACCAGGCGGGTATGATCCGGAGCCGGCCACAAACGCACCCCCTCGACACGGGTACCGGCCAAAGCTGTACTGGCTGAAAGCAACAGCGCCATAATCACCAAGATTTTCATGAATCCGGCCCTATCAGTTCTATTTCATTAAGCAAGGAAGCCCCAAGCTCCGAACGGGCGCGCAATACCACAGAGCGCCCCTGACCTTCCCGTTCAAGATGAATTTCCAGATCCGGATCAGGCAAGACTCCCTGACCACGCTCCGGCCACTCAATAATCCGGATGCTCTGGCTGGCAAAATAATCCCGGATTCCCATGTATTCCAGTTCCTCGGGGTCACCCAGCCGGTACAGATCAAAATGGTACACCGGTGGTTCCAGGTGTTCGTAGGGTTCAACCAGTGTATAGGTCGGGCTCTTGACGGCACCCTCGTGGCCAAGCCCTCTCATAACACCACGGCTCAGGGTCGTCTTGCCCATCCCCAATTCGCCGTCGAGAAAAACGGTGAGGCCTTCCCGGGCATGGCCGGCCAACCGGGCCAGCTCACCACCAAGTTTTTCCGTCTCGGCCTCATCTTCCAGAAACAACCGGCGTTCATTTCCAAAAATACTCATCGATTCCCCCGGCCATTGAAACATTCAGGCCGCTCCGACCTTGCCAGCACCTGCGGTATGGCTGCGATCACATCAGTCGGGAGCAGCCCCATATAGCCTTTATTCTGCCCCGCCTCATCCGCGGCCGCCAGATGTAAAGCCGCTGAAGCCATTACCGCCTGGCGGGCGGACGGAATTTGCCCAAGAAACGCCCCCAGGATGCCCGACAGCACATCGCCCATGCCCCCTGTCGCCATCCCCGGATTACCGCCCGGTATTATGCCGGGCACTCCGCTGCCGGTGGCAACAACCGTACCCGCACCTTTGAGCAGGACAATGCCATGCCACAGCTTCTGTATGCGTGCTGCCGCTCCCATCCTGTCCGCCTCGACTTCCTGAACACTACAGCCCAGCAGCCTGGCCGCTTCTCCCGGGTGAGGCGTCAGCACATGGTTGTCCGCCGGCGCCGGGGCGCGGTCGGCCATGATGTTGAGTGCATCTGCATCCAACACTCTGGGCTTGCCACTGGCAATAACCTGCTGCAGCATTTGCTGTCCCCAGGAGGACTGGCCGATCCCGGGTCCGCAGACCACGACATCGGGTTTCTCCAGTAAAGCCGGCAACTCAGACCCGTGGGTTACACCCCTGACCATCAACGACGGACAACGAGCCAGCGCAGCGGTAACGTATTCCGGCCGGGTGGCCAATGACACCAACCCGGCTCCGGCCCTGGAGGCCGCCTCTGCAGCCATGATGCCCGCCCCGCCGAAACCGTGATCTCCCGCCACCACCAGGACATGACCGAACATGCCCTTGTGGGCGTTAGCAGGGCGTTCCGGCAACCAGGACTGGCATCGCGCCCAGGGATAAAGCTTGGCCAGGGGCATTTCCCCGCTCTGCTGACCGGCGTTAATCGCCCCCAGCGCTTCAAACATTACCTGACCACAGACACCCGCGCCTGCGCCGGTGAAAAGGCCAGTCTTGGCGCCGATGAAAGTAACCGTCACATCGGCATGCACCACATCCCCTGTCGCGGCACCGGTTGTGGCATCCAGGCCGGACGGCAAATCCACTGCCAATACAGGCTTTCCGGAATGGTTCAACTGACCAATAACCTTGGCAAAGGGCTCCCTGGGCGCTCCGGTTACTCCGGTACCGAGCATGGCATCTACCACCACCGCAGCGCTATCCATCCGCGCATGCAAATCGGCATCGGACAGGGCACTGCCTTCAAGAATCTCGACACCATCGGCCCGGGCTTTCTGGCACGCAGACCGGGCGTCGCCCGTGAGCTTTTCCGTCGGCGCCACGGCAACACACGCCACATCAATGCCATGACGCTTAGCGTTGGCGGCCACCAGGTAACCATCACCGCCATTATTGCCAGCTCCGCACAACACAAGCACAGGCTGCGCACCAGGCCAGAATGCCACCAGATGGCGGAACGCCGATCTGGCTGCCGTTTGCATCAATTCGAAGCCATCCACCCCCTGCTGTTCAATCAGATAGCGATCCATCGCCCGCACCGAGTCGGCGGAATAGAGCGCTTCTGGTAGACTGTGCTCGGAAACAGAGGGCATTTGCCGGGAACTCCCAGATACAGAAACCGGTTTAAGAAAATTGGCCAGATACCTGTAAAGCATAGCAAAACAGGAAAAAAGGTCATAACTTAATCAAATTAAATCTTCGCAGGGCCGCACCTGCAAGCAGTCCACTATGGCCGTTACTCCAGAACACCCAGCTTCAGAAACGCTCCATACAGAGCTCGCGGACCTGCCCGCACAGATCCGCCGGTGGGCACGGGAGCTGGGCTTTTCCGATGCCGGGATTACCCAGGCGGAGACGGGGCCTCACGCTGAACGCCTGCAGCGCTGGCTGGCAGCAGGTTACCACGGCCAGATGGCCTACATGGCCGACCATGGCGACAAACGTTACACACCCGACTCCCTGGTACCCGGGACCACCCGGGTCATTTCCGTCCGACTGGATTACCTGCCAGCACCTGACAACCCGAAACAAGTGCTTACTGACCGGGAACGGGCCTACGTTACTCGCTACGCCCTGGGGCGCGACTACCACAAACTGATGCGCAAACGCCTGGCCACGCTGGCAAAATGGATTGACGAGGCTGTCAGCGGCTATGACTACCGAGCATTTGTCGACAGCGCGCCGGTACTTGAGCGCGGACTGGCTCAACGAGCCGGACTGGGTTGGATTGGCAAAAACAACATGCTGATTCACCCCAAAGCCGGTTCGTTCTTTTTTCTGGGAGAAATCTTCACCAATGCGCCTCTGCCCCTGGATGCACCGTTCGACAGCCAACACTGCGGCTCTTGCGCTGCCTGCCTGGACGTATGCCCGACCGACGCCTTTGTAGGCCCTCACTTACTGGATGCCCGGCGCTGCATCAGCTATCTCACTATTGAACTGAAAGGACCGATCCCGGAGGAGCTGCGTTCACAAATGGGCAACCGGGTATTCGGCTGCGACGATTGTCAGCTGGTCTGCCCCTGGAACAAGTTCAACAAGCCCACCGACGAGGAAGACTTCAAACCGAGGCATGGTCTGGACAATTCATCCCTGGCGGAGCTGTTCCTGTGGACCGAACAGGAGTTTCTGAAGCGCACGGAAGGGTCAGCAATACGGCGCACCGGCTATGAAAACTGGCTCAGGAATCTGGCGGTGGGACTGGGCAACGCCCCCAGCACCATTCCGGTGGTGGAGGCACTCAAAGCCCGGGCCGACCACCCGTCGGAACTGGTCCGCGAGCACGTGGCCTGGGCCCTGAAACAGCACGGACTATAGCTTGAAGAAATGGTCCCGGTAGTGGCGCAGTTCATTGATGGAGTCACGGATATCGTCCAGAGCCAGATGACTGCCCTGTTTCTTGACTCCTTCCAGCACGTCCGGGCGCCAGCGGCGGGCCAGCTCCTTTACCGTTGAGACATCGAGATTGCGGTAGTGGAAGAAGGCTTCCAGTTTGGGCATGTATTTCACCAGAAACCGCCGATCCTGACCAATACTGTTGCCACAGAGCGGAGATTGTCCTGGCTCCAGATGTTTGCCCAGAAACTCAAGGGTTTGCTGCTCGGCCTCTGCCTCGCTGATGGTACTCTCTTTGACCCGTTGGGTCAGACCACTGGCACCATGGGTGCGGGTGCACCATTCATCCATCTGCTCCAGCAGGCTGTCAGGCTGGTGAATTGCAATCACCGGCCCCTCTGCCACGATATTCAGCTGGGAGTCGGTGATGATGCTGGCCATCTCGATAATGCGTTCTTGCTCGGGATCCAGACCGGTCATTTCCAAGTCAATCCAGATCAGGCGGTCGCCGTTACTCATCTCGCTGTTACCTATGCTGTTTTGTCGGGTAGATGAAGTTCTGTGTATTGTCCACGATTCACGTATGATGTGATACCCAAACGCCGGTTAACCGATTGAACGCAGATGGCAAAACGACGATTGAACAAACGCCAGCAATGGCGCATCGAAAAGATCCAGAAAGAACGGACGGTGAGAGCTGCACGCAAGGAAAAAGCGGTGGAAGAACAGGCTGCCGCCGGTGAGCTTGGCCCTGAGCAGAATGGACTGGTGATTGCCCACTACGGCCAGCAACTGGATATCGAGGCGATTGAAGGCCCGGAATCCGGGCAGGTGTTCCGCTGTTTCGTCAGAGCCAACATTGACAGCCTGGTGACCGGAGACCGGGTGGTCTGGCGCCCGGGCAAAAGCAAAACCGGCGTGATTGTTGCCCGCTGTGAACGGGAAAACCTGCTGCAGCGCCCGGACAACTTTGGCGCGCTAAAACCAGTGGCCGCCAATATCGACCATATCATTCTGGTCATTGCCCCCGAGCCCGAGCCCCACGACAACCTGATCGATCGTTATCTGGTGGCGTCTGAAAGCTCTGACATTCCGGCGGTAATCCTGCTGAACAAGACAGATCTGATTAACGACGACAACCGGGATCAGATCGAAGCCCTGCTGGCCAGATATCAGGCGCTGGGCTATGAGGTGGCGCGCACTTCAGCCGCAGAAACCGCAGGCACGCCAGCCCCGGAAGTGGAAGCTCTGGTGCGGAATCAGACCAGTGTCTTTGTGGGGCAGTCCGGCGTGGGCAAGTCTTCCATCATCCAGACGCTGTTACCGGATGAGCTGCTGCGAGTGGGCGCGGTCTCCGAGAGCACCGGCAAAGGCGTGCATACCACCACCACCGCAAAACTGTTTCACCTGCCCGGCGGGGGTGATTTGATCGATTCTCCGGGCATCCGGGAGTTCGGTCTCTGGCACATGACGCCGCAGGAAGTGGAATACGGCTTTCGGGAAATCCGGCCGCTGATCGGGCTCTGCAAGTTCCGCAATTGCCGGCACATGGGAGATCCGGGCTGCGCTCTGGACGCAGCTGCCGAGGCTGGCGAGATTTCAGCGGAACGCCTGAAGAGCTTTCATCGCATCCTTCAGGATATGACCGATCAGCAGGCTCGTGGTCTCAAGCTCACCTGAACCCACAGAACCAACGCTACCAATTCAGCTCACCCGGAGCGGGCTCTTCTTTCGGTTGGAACCAGTCGCCACCTTCCAGCTTTTCCAGAGCCTGCTGCTCCTGCTCCTCCGTCGGGCGAGTAAGATCAATCAGCGGCTGATCGGAGCGCCCTGCTCCGGTCTCGATACTGTCGGCAGTCTTTTTGTTCAGAACAATAATGGAAATGCGACGGTTTACCGGAGCCGTGGGATTACTCCTGTCGAACAGCACCGAATCACTCAATCCCACCACCCGGGCGATCTGCTCCAGCCGGACGCCGCCAGCCACCAGCGCTCGACGCGCTGTGTTGGCGCGATCTGCAGACAACTCCCAGTTGGTGTAACCAGGTCGGCCACTAAACGGCGTGGCGTCGGTATGACCTGTAATGCTGAGCTTGTTGTTGACTGACCCCAGGGTCTTGGCCAACTCAAACAGAATGTCCTGAGAGTAGTACTTCAACTCTGCCCGACCACTGTCGAACATGGGCCGACCGGACCGGTCTACAATCTGAATTCTCAAACCTTCATCAGTAATGTCGATCAGCAACTGATCCTTGAACTCCTGCAGGGTCTGATTCTGTTCGATCCGTTCCTGCAACTCCTGGAAAAGCTCCTGCATTCGGCGCTGCTCCAGAGTGTCCGCCAGTTCATCCACCACCTCGTCTTCAATCTGGATGGTACTGGCTTCCTGATCCTGGGTAGATTCCTCGATGACCGAGGCACTGCCCTCAAGGTCTACCGGGTTGGGCGAGCCGCCTTCGGTAAAGCCAACAGGATCCTTGAAGTAGCCTTCGACTGCCCTTTTCTGTTCGGGGCTCGCCGTGGCGGTGAGCCAGAGCACCAGAAAAAACGCCATCATCGCGGTCGCAAAATCGGCAAACGCAACTTTCCAGGAGCCGCCGTGATGCCCGCCGACAACCTTTTTCTTGCGTTTGATGATGATCGGCTGTTCTTCCAAGATACTCTCCGAGGCTAACCAGGCTTTTTGTTACTTTGAGCGAACGTGGTCATTGAGCTCCTGAAATCCCGGTCGCTTTTCAGTAGGGAGTGCCTTGCGCCCAAATTCGATTGCCATTTGGGGAGCCTGTCCTGACACCGTCGCGACAATGGCCGATTTAACACACTCGTAGGCTTTCAGCTCATATTTGGCGGCATGCTCAAGCGCAATCGAGGTTGGCCCGACAAAACCATACCCCATCCAGATGCCGAGAAAGGTACCAACAAGTGCTGCCGCAACGCTCAAGCCGATTTTCTCCGGCCCTTCCGTGAGGAACCCCATGGTGATAACGATCCCGAGCACGGCGGCGACAATACCCAGCCCTGGCAGAGCATCAGCAATCTTGTTGACCGCATGAGCAGGCTCTTCAAGCTCGTGCTGTCGATTTTCGATTTCGTTTTCCATCATGCCTTCCAGCTCATGCGGCGCCATGTTTCCAGAGCTGATGATACGCAGGTAATCGGTGATGAAATCCAACAGGTGTTTGGATTTCATAATCGCCGGATAACGACTGAAGATCTGGCTCGACTCCGGATTATCGATGTCCTCCTCAATGGCCATGACGCCCTGCTTGCGGGACTTGTCGAACACCTCATAGAGCAGACTTAACAAATCCATGTAATAGGATTTATTGAAAGGAGACCCGGTCAGCAACCGGATACACGCCTGAAACACCTCTTTTACCGTGTGTAACGGGTTGGCGATGATAAATGAACCAACGGCCGCTCCGCCGATAATCAGGATCTCTGTCGGCTGCCACAAAACCGCCAGATTGCCGCCGTGCAGAACGTACCCACCAAGAACGCACGCAACAACGACCACAGCTCCAATGATCAATAACATGGTGACTATGCACGCCTTTTGTCTGGTTAACGGCCGGGGCCGGTTACTACCCGAAGCTGGCTCAGCCGGGAACACCCAAAATGTGATCTGATAATAGCAAGCATCAACCGTAACAGCGAAGCTGTGAAACAATTTCTATACACTGCGCCGGGTTTGGTAGACTACCGCGCTTTATGATCGCAAGAGTCTCCCGGAATGCTTGATAAACTGTTTGTTCTTAGCCAATACGTCACACCCCAGCTGGCGGTTTCCCGCCTGGCAGGCCGTCTGGCCGACAGCGAGAGCACTCCAGCCCTGAAAAACCGTGTGATCAAATGGTTTATCGGCCGCTATGGCGTGAACATGAGCGAGGCCGCTGAGCCAGACTTTACCGCCTACCCCACGTTCAACGCGTTTTTTACCCGTGCACTCAAGCCGGGCGCTCGCACCATAGACCCCGCACCGGAAACCCTCACCAGCCCGGTGGACGGCGCCATCAGCCAGATTGGCCAGATCAGCACAGACCGTGTATTCCAGGCCAAGGGACAGTCATTCAGTCTCACTGAACTGCTCGGCGGCGATGACGAACGGGCCGAGCCCTTCCGGGAAGGCGAGTTCGCCACTATTTACCTGTCGCCCAAGGATTACCACCGTATTCACATGCCCATGGCTGGCACCCTGAAAGAAATGGTCTACGTACCCGGGAAGCTGTTCTCAGTCAATCCGGTAACCGCCGAAAATGTGCCGAACCTGTTCGCCCGAAACGAACGGGTGGCCTGCCTGTTCGACACCGAGGCGGGCCCCATGGCTATGGTATTGGTCGGCGCGATGATTGTAGGCAGCGTGGAAACCACCTGGGCCGGCGTGGTAGCCCCCAATTCCGGCAAAGTTACGCAATGGCAGTACCGCGGAGACGATGCCCCTCAGTTTGAAAAGGGTCAGGAAATGGGCCGTTTCCGCCTGGGCTCAACCGTCGTGCTGGTGATGCCCAAGGGTGCAGTTAAATGGCAACCGAACCAGGTGGCCGAGAAAACGGTACAGCTGGGTGAAGCCTTCGGCAAACTGAACGTCAAATAGCAGGGCTCAGGCCCGCTCAATCGGAAACGCAATAACGTCCTGAATGTTGCGACTGCCCAGCTTGAGCATCAACAGGCGGTCAAGGCCCATGGCCACACCGGCGCATTCCGGCAGGCCTGTCTCCAGCGCTGCCAGAAAAGACTCGTCCAGCGCCATCTCCGGCTTGCCACTGGCACGCCGGAGATGGTTATCGGCGGCAAAACGGGCCCGCTGCTCGGCCGGATCGGTCAACTCCCAGTAACCATTACATATCTCCAGGCCATGAATGTAGAGCTCAAACCGGTGCGCCACTCTGAAGCCCTGATGCTCAGAGATGCGTGCCAGAGCGGCCTGGGAGGCGGGATAGCGGGTAATGAAAACCGGTTGCTCACAGCCCAGCTTCGGCTCCACCACGAAACTCATGACCAGATCCAGGCAGCCATCCCGGCCGAGGCCGGCCAGCTGTTCCGGCTCCAGCCACTGCTCACAGTAGCGTTCAAGGTCCCGGTCGGTGATGGTCATCGGGTCGATACCCGCAATGGACTGCATTGCCTCACGGTAGCTGAGGGTTACCGGCGGCGAGCACTCCAGCCAGCCACAGACCAGATCTGCGACTTCCCGCATCAGCTGTTGATCGTCAAAGCCAACGCGGTACCACTCCAGCATGGAGAATTCCGGATTGTGACGTTTGCCGCGCTCACCGTTACGAAACACCCGGGCAATCTGGAATATTGATCCTGAACCTGCGGCCAGCAGCCGCTTCATGTGATACTCAGGGGAGGTCTGCAACCAGCCCCCCTGAACGCCGCCAGCGTCGACCGCAGAGGGAATGCCGTCGAGATTGACGTCGGTTACGCCGTGGCGTCCCAGTACCGGGGTTTCTACCTCCAGCACCCGCCGCTCAGAAAAAAAGCCGCGCACGTGGGCCAGAAGCTGTGCGCGGCTTTCCAGAGCGGCCCGGGAGGCAGAGGGCTGCCAGACAGGGCGATCAGTCATGATCGATGATTAGCTGCTTTTGACGCGGTTGACGTATTCACCGGAGCGGGTATCAACCTTCAGCACCTCACCAATGGTGATGAACAGGGGCACGTTCACAACGGCACCTGTGGACAGGGTCGCGGGCTTGGAGCCACCCTGGGCAGTGTCGCCTTTCATGCCGGGATCGGTATCAACCACTTCCAGCTCGACAAAGTTCGGCGGGGTCACGGTCAGCGGCGCGCCGTTGTACAGAGTCACGGTGTAAACGTCCTGCTCTTTCAGCCACTTGACGGTATCGCCAACCGCCTTGGCATCAGCCGCGTACTGCTCGAATGAGCCATCAGTCAGCATGAAGTGCCAGAACTCGCCATCGGTATACAGGTATTCCATATCCTGCTCGACAACGTCGGCCGCTTCCAGAGACTCTCCGGATTTGAAGGTACGCTCCCACACCCGGTTGGTCATGAGGTTGCGCAGCTTGACCCGGTTGAATGCCTGGCCCTTGCCCGGCTTGACGAATTCATTCTCGAGCATGATACAAGGGTCGCCATCCAGCAAAACCTTGAGACCGCTGCGAAATTCGTTGGTAGAATATGAAGCCATGAAATGTCCACCTGACAGACTGTCGTTAAAATTTCAAAGGTCGCTATGATACAGCGAACCCCCGCCCGTATAGAAGCCCGCGATGCCAGCCATCCACCCGGTGTCCGGGTTGAACCTGGCAACACACCGGACTGGCAACAGATACTGAGCCAATCGGTTACTACGCCGGAACAACTACTGGAACGTCTGGGGCTCGCTCCGGAGGACTGGTACAGAGGCGCCGCCTGCGGCCACAGACTGTTTCCGATCCGGGTGCCCGAGCCCTACCTGGCACGGATTGAGCCAGGCAACCCGGATGACCCCTTGCTGCGGCAAGTACTTCCTGTCGCCCAGGAGGCGGAGGTTCATCCCGATTTCGTATCGGACCCGCTGGAAGAGGCGTCGGCCATCCAGACCACCGGCCTTATTCGCAAATACACCAGCCGTGCCTTGCTCATGATCACGGGACAATGCGCTATCAATTGCCGCTACTGTTTTCGTCGGCATTTTCCCTACGGCGATCACCGTCTTGGGCCGGAAGACCGACGCCAGGTCATCGACAGCCTGTCCGCCAGCCCGGAAATCAACGAAGTGATTTTCAGTGGTGGTGACCCACTGGCAGTGAACGACCGCCTGCTCTCGCAATGGGCCGAACTGCTTGGTGACATCCCCCATCTTCGCCGGTTGCGCATTCATTCCCGCCTGCCCGTGGTGATACCACAGCGGGTATGCGACAGCCTGATTGACTGGCTGTCCCGAACCCGACTGCAAAAGGTCCTGGTGGTGCACGTGAATCACCCGGCAGAAATAGACCAGGCCACCCGCCAGGCATTCCGACGTCTGAGCGAGGCCGGGGTTACCCTGCTGAACCAGAGCGTAATCCTCAGAGGTGTCAACAATAGCAGCGCCACACTCTCAGCCTTGAGCGAGACGCTGTTCGAAGCGGGGGTTATGCCCTATTACCTGCACGCCTTTGATCCCGTCTCCGGTGCCCGGCACTTCTCCGTGAGCGACACCGACGCCATCCGGATAGTTAACGAAATGCTGGAAAATCTGCCCGGCTTCCTGGTT
Source organism: Marinobacter nauticus (assembly GCF_003634635.1). GTDB lineage: Bacteria > Pseudomonadota > Gammaproteobacteria > Pseudomonadales > Oleiphilaceae > Marinobacter > Marinobacter nauticus. The sequence continues at coordinate 194,183 of NZ_RBJB01000003.1, forward strand.
CCAAAGCTGGTTCGGGAGCTTCCCGGCCGCGCCAGCAAGACCCCGCTGGACCTGGGCTCGTGAGACCTGTCGCAAAAGATGGCCCATTTTCACTTGTCAAAGATTGTCAACTCGTGATTTTCTCGCTTTTTGTCGTTGCTTTGCTATCTTAAAGTGCAAGATCCATAAACAATAACGACCTGTATTTTCGGCGTTTTCGCTGAGTTACAACTACCGCGGTCCCGACATTGGCGTGAGAACATGGATGGTAAGATCCTGAAACCAGAGCTCAAGGTTCCTGAACAGAAAACAGCCAGCCTGTCGTTTTGCGACACCAGCCCCAAGGCCTTTCGCGCCTGGGCGGATCAGTTGCCGATGGCCAATACCGGTGAGGCATCTCGTCAGCTATATCACGCGATCATTGAGCTGAACCATCTGTTCCTGTCGCCGCTCCAGCGCCTGCAATTTCTGGAAATCGTACGGGACAAGATTCATTTTGTCTGTAATGAGCTATCGCGACACTTCCTCGGGCTCGCCATCGCGCTGCCTGAAAAGCAACGAAAGATTGCCAATCTGACCCAGGCACTTCAGCTGCATCTGGCCGCCGGGTACAAGCTTTGTCTGCTTGAATACGTCGACAATGGCGGAGTAGACAAACACCGGCGCCAAATTGCCACGGCAATCCATAGGGCAATGTCGGAGCTGGCCGCCACCATACTTCGGTCCCATCAACTGTATTGTCCGAGCCCGGCCAGCAGCTGGCTGGAATGCCATCGCATGTTCCGTTTTGCGCACCGGAACAAACTGGCCAACATGGAGGTGGATGACGACACCCTCACGCACCGACGAGCCAGTACGGTTGTCGACAGCTACAAACGTATTCTTCTGCTTGGCTGTGCGCGGCCTAACCAACTGCGTCAGGCCGAATTGACACAGGTATATGACCTGTTCGAATCCTGGACCGAGCACTGCCAGTGTGCCCCGGATCTGGGCCCCGACAGCCTGTTCGTCATCAATATGGAAAAAGACAATCCGCCGGTCTACCGCAGCCTGCTCGAAAATACACCGGGCAATGAAAGCTTCAGCTTCGACACCCGCGATCTGTCCACCCTGCTGGCAGAGACCCTGCACGCCAGGCGCCAAGACGGCCATGGAGGCGAAGCTCTCAAGATTCCCTCCACGGTGAGCGATACCTTACTTACGCACCTGAGCCAGGCACTCGGCATTCTGGCCAAGCGCAACTTTAACCGCATCGCCAGCCAGGGCACGCTGGAAGTGTGCGTAGGTCTCACCGCTGCGCACTACTTCGTAGCCGGCCAGAAAGCGTTCTCGGAGTTCCTGGATGGCAACGAAAGCAGTCATCTCGAATCCGATAACCTGTTTATCCGGAATGCCAATCGCAAGGCAGATGCCTGGTCCGGCGCACACGATGCCGGCCCGAACGAAGACCGGCTGCATTCTGCCGATGCCCCGATCAACTTCCGTACCAGTGGTGGCAGTCATCAGCCCTCCGGCAGCCAGGACAAAAACCGGCCGCGATCGCACCATGCGCTACTGGTCAACACCAGCCCGGGCGGCTACTGCGTAGCTTGGGAGAGCAATGTCCCGGCATCACTCCAGGCCGGTGAAATTCTGGGTGTACGAGAACAGAGCTCGCACCCCTGGAGCATTGCCGTTGTGCGCTGGCTGCGCCAGATCCGCAACCAGGGCACTCAGGTGGGCATTGAGCTACTGGCGCCGAGCGCCGCGCCCTGTGCCGTGCGACTTATCCAGAAAGTCGGCAACAGCAGCGAGTACCTCAGGGGCCTGCTGCTGCCCGAAATCAGCGTGGTCAATCAGGCCGCGACACTGATTACCCCGCGACTGCCGTTCCAGACCGGCAGCCGGATCTCGCTGCTGCAAGATGGCCGGGAAGACCAGGGACAGCTACTGAAAAAGGTCTCGGCCACTGGCAGCATCAGCCAGTTCGAGCTGAAACTCCAGAATCCCATCACCCCAACTGCCGGCCGTGGTGCTCCCCCATCAACGCCAGGCACTACGGAAGACGAATTTGACTCACTGTGGCCGTCGCTTTAAATAGTGCGGCCCGTCAACTGCCGGCATGGCCAGGGTTGTTATTGCTGGCCAACCCCTGCATCATTCATCCGTGAATATCCGGCACCACGAGACGTCTGACGAATGCAGAAGAAAAACACGACCGTACACCTGCTGATTCTTGACCCATCACAAAACGATGCGGAATCCATGGTCAGCTTGCTCCGCAACTCCGGCAAGGCTACCCGCGCTCACCGGATTACCTCGGAAGAAGATCTGGAAGAAGCGCTCAAGACCTCCAACTGGGACTTGCTGCTGGCACGCGACCTGGAACAGGAATTCGGGGCAGACGATGCTCTGGCCATGGTCAAGCGCATGGACAAGGACATCCCCTTCGTTCTGCTGACCGAGGAATACAGCCGCGAGCGTACCGTCAACATCATCCGTGCCGGTGCCCAGGATGCCGTACCCTTTCAGTATACCGACCAGCTCGTTCTGGTGGTCAAGCGGGAGCTGGCAGCTCTTGATGAGCGCCGCAAACGCCGGGTACTGGAATCTCATCTGCGTGAGGCCGAGCAGCGTTGCCAGTTGCTGCTGGAAAGTTCCAAGGATGCCATTGCCTACATCAACGATGGCATGCACATCTATGCCAACCAGTCCTACATGGAATTCCTGGGCTACGACGACATCGACGAGCTGATTTGTATTCCGGTGCTCGATACCCTTACGCCGGAAAGCCAGGAGAAATACAAGGAGTTCATGAAAGCGTTCGCCGAAGAGCGCAAAGATGGCATGACTCTGAACTGCACCGCGCGCCGCAGTGACGACCACGAATTGAATGTCACCATGTCGGTGTCCGCAGCCACTTACGACGGAGAGGCCTGCACCCAGATCGTTCTGCAACCGGAACACAGTGATGCCGAGCTGGAGGAAAAGCTGAAACAGATCAGCAGCCAGGATTTGCTGACCGGCCTGTACAATCGTCAGTACCTGATGGATGCCCTGGCCCAGGCTATCGCCACGGCTGGCAAGGACAACAAGACCGGCGCCCTTGCCTACATTGCCCTGGATAATTTCCTGAGCATGAAGAGCCAGGTCGGCATCTCCGGCGCGGATCTGTTGTTGGGCGATCTCGCCACCCTGCTTCGGGAACAGGCCGGCGACGAGGCTACCCTGGCCCGCCTGAGCGACGATGCCTTCTGCCTCATGTGCCTGCCCTGTGATGAAGCCAGCATGGAAAGTCTGTGCGAGCGCATCCGTAAAGCGGTCGAGGACCACTTGTTCGACATCAACGGCCGGACGGTTCCGCTGACCGTGTCCATCGGTATCGCCGCGATCACGGAAAACTCACCAAAGGCCGAAGAACTCATGGGCCGGGCCCATACTGCCTCGGCCGATGTAAAAAAACAGGAAGGCCACGAGCGTGGCAACGGCATCCTGGTCTATAACCCGGCTGAATACGAGAGCCTCGATGAAACCAACTCGGTGGAGGCCATTCTCAAGGCTCTGGACGATAACCGTTTCCGGCTGCTGTTCCAGCCCATCATCAACCTGCGCGGTGAGGGTGAGGAGCATTACGAGGCCTTTGTCCGGATGCTCAACAAAGACAACGAAGAAGTATCGCCGTATGACTTCCTGCCGCCGATGGGACCCAGCGATACCGCCATCAAGATCGACCGCTGGGTTATCCTGCAAACCATCAAGCAGCTATCGAGCCACCGCTCAAGGGGCCACGACACTCGCCTGTTCCTGAACATCACAGCCGAGACGCTGCAGGACAAGACCTTCACGCCCTGGCTCAGCGTTGCCCTCAAAGCTGCCCGCTTGCCGGGAGATTCGCTGATCTTCCAGATCCGCGAAGGCGATGCCAACAACTACATGAAGCAGGCCAAGGACTTCACCAAGGCGGTGCACGAACTGCACAGCAAGGTATCCATTTCCCAGTTCGGCTGCGCACTCAATCCGTTCAACACCCTCAAGCACATTGAGGCGGATTACGTGAAGATTGATGGTTCGTTCACGGAAGAGATTCAGAAGAGTGACGAGGCCAAAGAGCAGGTCAAGGAAATGGTCAAGAGCCTGCAGAATGCCGGCAAGCTGACCATCATCCCGCTGGTGGAAAACGCCGGCGTTCTTGCGACGCTCTGGCAGGCAGGCGTGAACTACATTCAGGGCTACTACCTGCAGGCGCCGGTACCGGAGATGAACTACGACTTCGGCGACAACTGATCAACGGCCGCTTAACCAAAAAGGGCGAGATCATTCTCGCCCTTTTTGGTTTCAGAGGTGGGTATTCTGAAGCGTTTGATTGGTCTCGCTTTCCCGGAACCCGATCAGGTACAGGATGGCATCCAGACCTAAGGTGGAGATGGAGTGGCGTGCCGACTCCTTGACCAGTGGCTTGGCCCGGAAAGCAACTCCCAGGCCCGCCTGACTGAGCATTGGCAGATCATTGGCGCCGTCCCCAACGGCAATCACCTGTTCCCGGGAAATGTGCTCTTTCTCAGCTATTTCCAGCAACAACTCCGCCTTTCGCTTACCATCTACAATCTGACCTTTCACCTCACCGGTTACTTTGCCGTCGATAATCTCCAGCTCGTTGGCGTAGATATAGTCAATGCCCAGCTTACCCTGAAGATGACGAGCAAAATAGGTGAAGCCGCCAGACAGGATGGCGGTCCGATAGCCCAGCGCCTTCAGACTGCGAATCAGGTGCTCGGCCCCTTCGGTCATTCGCAGCCTGTTGGCGATCCCTTCAAGCACCGACTCGTCCAGCCCCTTCAACAGGGCCAGGCGCTCGGCAAAGCTCTGACTGAAATCCAGCTCACCCTGCATGGCACGCTCGGTGATCTCAGCGACCTGCTCACCGACTCCCGCTTCATGGGCCAGCTCATCGATCACCTCAGCTTCAATCAGCGTGGAGTCCATATCGAACACCACCAGCCTGCGGTTGCGTCGGAAGATCGAATCTTCCTGGAAGGCGATATCCACATTCATCTCGCCGGCAATGTGCAGGAAATCGGCCCGAAGCTGTTCAAGATCCGAGGGCGTCCCCCTTACCGAGAACTCGACACAGGCAATACGGTTTTCCGAGGTGTTCAGCGACGGCCTTGCCGACAGCCGGGTAATATTGTCAATGTTCAGGCCATGGCGGGCCGTAATCGCCGACACTCTGGCGATCTGCTCAGCCTTGATGTCGCGGGAAAGCAGGGTCACGATGTAACAGGCCCGGTTGCGGCCCTCAGCCCAGGCCTGATATTCCTGCTCGGTAATCGGCGCAAAATGCACCTGCAGATCCAGCGCGTGCAGCCGGAACAGCAAATCCCGGATTACCGGAGAGGATTTTGACTCATCCGGGATCTCGATCAGAATGCCCCAGGTCAGATGGTCATGAATGACCGCCTGGCCTATATCCAGAATGCGGACATCGTAACGCCCCATGATTCCGGTGATTTCCGAGGTCAGGCCGGGTTTGTCCCGGCCCGATACGTTTACCAGCACCAGCTCACTCACTGTCTGTATTCTCCCCGCTCTGGGCTTCTTCCTCGGCCCGCGCAGCCGAAGGAATCACATCAATACCATCCACACGCTGCAGGCCCCGTGGCAGCTTGTGACCACGACGGCCCCGCTCACCCAGATAGTGCTCAAGATCGCCAAACCGCAGGCCAAGCTTGCGCTTGCCCGCTTTCACTTCCAACTGATCCTCTTCACCGAACACGGCGACAGCAACCACGTATTCCTCGCGATTCTGCACCCGGGCGGAGGGAATACTGATGATCTTGTTACCTTTACCCTTGGCCAGCTCCGGCAGCTCGCTGAGCGGGAACACCAGCATGCGGCCCTCATTGGATATGGCCGCCAGGTACAGGGTCGATGCCGTTTCCGGAATCATCACCGGTGGCATGATTCTGGCGCCTTTGGGTACGCTGACCACGGCCTTGCCCGCGCGATTCTTGCTGATCATGTCGTTCAGCGACGTGACGAAACCATAGCCACCGTCGGTGACCAGCAGTGTCTTACGTTCGGGATTACCCATCAACAAACCGGAGAAAGTAGCTCCGGAGGGGGGATTGATCCGCCCGGTCAGGGGCTCGCCCTGCCCCCTGGCAGACGGCAGACTGTGGGCCATTAATGAATAGGCCCGGCCGGTGGAATCCAGGAAAATCGCCTGCTGGTTGTTGCGCCCCTTCGCCGCCAGAGCAAAACGGTCGCCAGACTTGTAGCTGAGACCAGCGGGGTCAATGTCGTGACCCTTGGCCGCGCGAACCCAACCCTTATCGGACAGCACCACCGTCACCGGATCGTTGGATACCAGATCGGTTTCGCTGAAGGCGCGGGCTTCCTCCCGCTCGACAATCGGCGAACGGCGGTCATCACCAAAGGTCTCGGCATCCTGCTCGAGTTCGGTCTTGATCAGTTCGCGAAGCCGATCTTCTGAGCCCAGAATGGCCTGCAGCTCATCGCGCTCGGCGGAGAGCTCATCCTGTTCGCCGCGAATTTTCATTTCTTCGAGCTTGGCCAAATGCCGGAGTTTCAGCTCCAGAATGGCCTCGGCCTGCTCCGCCGACAAACCAAAGCGCGCCATCAGTTCGGCCTTGGGCTTGTCTTCGGTGCGGATAATCTCGATTACCTCATCAATATTGAGGTAGGCAATCAACAAGCCTTCCAGAAGATGCAGCCGGGCCAGCACCTTGTCCAGGCGATGCTGCAAACGGCGTGTTACCGTTGTTTTCCGGAATGCCAGCCACTCGGTCAGAATGGTGTACAAGCCTTTTACGCCTGGCCGGCCATCGTTGCCAATCACGTTGATGTTGACCCGATAGGTCTTCTCCAGATCGGTACTGGCAAACAAGTGAGCCATCAGCCCGTCCAGATCAACCCGATTGGAGCGGGGCACAATCACCAGACGGGTCGGATTTTCATGATCCGATTCATCGCGCAGGTCTGCCACCATGGGCAGCTTCTTGGTCTGCATCTGCTGGGCAATCTGCTCCAGCACCCGGTTTCCGGAGACCTGGTGGGGCAAATCAGTGATCACCACTTCGCCATTCTCGCGCATCCAGCGTGCGCGCATCCGCAGCGAACCTCGCCCGGTCTCGTACATCTGGCGCAAGTCTTTGCGGGGAGTGATGATTTCAGCCCTGGTTGGGAAATCCGGCCCCTTGATGTGCTCACACAGCTCATCTACGGACGCATCGGGCTGATCCAGCAAGCGAATACAGGCGGCTGTAACTTCCCGAACATTATGGGGTGGAATATCCGTCGCCATACCAACGGCAATACCCGTGGTACCGTTGAGCAGCACGTGCGGAAGCCGGGCCGGAAGCACCGAGGGTTCTTCCATGGTGCCATCAAAGTTTGGCACCCAATCCACGGTGCCCTGCCCGAGCTCACTGAGCAGCACTTCCGCAAAGGGTGCCAGCCGCGATTCGGTATATCGCATGGCGGCAAAGGATTTGGGATCATCCGGAGACCCCCAGTTACCCTGCCCGTCTACCAGCGGGTAGCGGTAAGAAAACGGCTGGGCCATGAGCACCATGGCCTCGTAACAGGCACTGTCGCCGTGCGGGTGGAACTTACCAAGCACATCACCCACGGTACGAGCCGATTTCTTGTACTTGGAGGTGGACTTCAGCCCCAGCTCCGACATGGCGTATACAATCCGCCGCTGTACGGGCTTGAGCCCGTCCCCTACGTTGGGCAGAGCCCGGTCCAGAATGACATACATGGAATAGTCCAGGTACGCCTTCTCGGTGTAGTCCCGGAGTGATACCCGCTCGAAACCTTCATCCGTTGTCTGAAACTCTGGCATGGACGCCTCTTTGCCTTGGATGCCTATCAATGTTGTGGCGCACATTATATGGACGCCAGCCCCGATACACCAATTTCCAATAGCGGAATTCCCGCATGGAGACTCTGTAAGGTGAGCCGTATTCTCGCCACAGTGATTAGAACGCCGTTTACTCTCTGAACAAGCGGAAACCTATGAAACCCAATCTCAAAGCCTGCGGGCAAGCCATGGTTACGGCCATGGTCAATGCGGTTCTGGCCGTTGCCCTGATGCTCCTGGTGGAGTTTGCCATCAGTGGTACCTTCCAGGTTCCCGAGCCCTATATCTGGGCGGGGGTACTGATATGGGCCGTTATTTTCGCCGCCCAGTTCCTCCGTCAACGGCATCTTTGCCGTGCCTGTGAACAGACTGACGAACCTTCATCCGCCGAAACCGTCGGCAAATCCTGACCCATATCAAGGGCCTGGCATCTCAAATGTGACAAATCTGCCCCCCCTGCTACGCTTTGGATAAGACATTAACGTCGAAGCCTGGGGGGTTAGATGACCGCTCTGAAGAAACTCGGATTACGCACCAAAATCGCACTTCCTTTTGCCATCACGGCGCTTGCCTTGGTCATCGTCGGTGTCTTCAGCGTTCTGACGGCACGTAATCTGGTTTCCGATACCGACGACATAGCCGCCACCTACCTGCCTTCGGTCAGCCAGATCCTCAATGGTGACCGCGATCTCTATCAGGCACTGGTGGCCCAAATGACACTGCTGGACCAGGCCTTCAACAATGAAGACACCTCCGGAGCTCTGGAGGATTTCAATGAAAACACCGAGCAAGCCAGGCAGCGCTTCCTGGAAAGCTCTCAACGCCTTGCAGGAACGGGCATTTCGGATGTCAGCGACGGATTCGAAGGGGCATTTGATCGCTGGGAACAATCCGCTCGGAGGGTGATGGAGCTGGCCTCAAACGGCAATCCGGAACAAGCCCGGAGTCTCGCTGCCACAGAAACAGCCCCATTGTTTGACCAACTCCGGGATTATTACGACAACGCCGGTGCTCACGCTGACGAGCAGGCTCAACAACGTTCCGCTGAAGCCTCCGCCGAAGGCACTTCCAGTTCGGCCACCGTTCTTGCGATCACCGTGATTGCCATCATTATCGCCATTGCGTTGTTCTTTGTATTCATGAAACTGATCATCTCTTCGATCAGCGCCCTCCGGGATCAGCTCGACAACATTGCCCAGGGCGAAGGCGACCTGACTCAGCGGGTTCCGGTAACGGTCGAGGATGATCTCGGCAAACTGGCCAGAAGTTTCAACCAGGTACTGGAAAACCTGCAGGGCATGATCGGGTCCATTCAGAATCTGAGTCGCGATCTCGGTGCGGGTGCCACCGAGCTGGCCACTGCCGCCCGGGACAACAACGATGGTGTGACCCGCCAGACCGACTCCATTTCCATGGTGGCCACCGCTATCAACGAAATGCAGAGTGCGATTGAAGAAGTAGCCGGGAACGCCTCCCGCGCCGCAGAGATCACTCGCGAAGCGGAAACCAAGGGGAACAACAGCGCCCAGATCATCCGCAACTCGTCGAAACAGGTGCACCGCCTGGCCGCCCAGATTTCCAAAGCGGTTGAGGTTATCCGCAAACTTTCTGCGGATTCCGACAACATTACTTCGGTGCTGGATGTCATTCGCGGCATTGCCGAGCAGACCAACCTGCTGGCTCTGAACGCCGCCATTGAGGCTGCCCGGGCCGGTGAGCAAGGCCGTGGGTTCGCCGTGGTGGCGGATGAAGTCCGTACTCTGGCGCAACGCACCGGCCAGTCGACAGAAGATATTCAGACCATGATAACCGCGCTGCAGACCGGTGTTTCGGACGTCGTGAGCGTGATGGAGACCGGCAGCAAGGAGGCCACCGAAACCGAACGGCTGGCAACGGAAGCGGAACAGGAACTCCAGGCCATTCTGGAAGCGATCTCCAGTATCACCGACGTCAACACCAGTGTGGCGTCCGCCACCGAAGAGCAGACTCAGGTGGTAGATGAAATTAACCGGAGCATTACTGATATCAATGATCTGGCTGCGGCCAGTGCCGATCGGTCCAAAGCCATCGATGGCATTGCCAAATCGCTGGAGAGCTATGTCAGGGAGCTGGAACAACAGACAGGGCGGTTCCGGGTTTAACCGGACCGCCGCGTCATCGCCGGAAGGATCCGATTACTGGCGAATGCCTTCTACCGAGATTTCGATTTCCACGGTTTCGGAGGCTTTGCCAAGATCCATGGGAATGCCGAAATCCTTCAGGCGCAACTCGGTTTCAGCCTCAAAACCCATGCGATAGCCTCCCCAGGGGTCTTCACCGTGGCCAACCAGCTCCGCATCCAGGGTGATTTCCCGGGTAACGCCACGCAGAGTCAGATCACCAATGATGTCCGCCTCACCGGCCTCGTCAACCACTACGCGCTTGCTTTTGAACGTGGCTTCCGGGAACTCACTCACATACAGGAAGTCTTCGCTGCGCAAATGCTTGTCGCGCTCGGCATGGTTGCTGTCAACGCTGGAGGTATCGATCGTTACTGATACAGAGCTGTTTTCGGGATTGTCCGCATCGTAGGTGAACTCACCATCAAAATCGTTGAATCGACCGTACAGCCAGCTGTAGCCCAGATGGGAAATCTTGAAGGTTACGAACTGGTGCGTGCCCTGGGTATCGAAGGCGTAAGTACCGCTGTGCTCGTTTGCCTGCACAGAGGCAACCATCGCGGCTGAAATGGCTGAAGCCAGAAGAATCTTCTTCATTATTCACTCCTTTTGAGTCTGTTTTGCGTTGCGTTAAGAGAGTTAGCTGTCCCGGAACTGTCAGGCCAACCCAAGCATTCTGCGAAGCGTACTGTCCCGGTCGATCAAGTGATGCTTCAACGCCCCCAGCGCATGAACGCCGGCCAGGACGACAATCGCCCAGGTGCTCCAGTAATGGATGGCTCCCGCCGTATCTTCGAGGCCTTTCACCTGGCCTGTCACCGATGGCACCTGAAACCAGCCGAACACATGGATCGCAGAGCCGTCAGCCGTTGAAATCAGATAGCCACTGATCATGGCGACAAAGATCAACAGATACAGCGCCACATGCGCCAGGTGAGCAGAAACCACCTCCCAGCGCTGGTGATTGGGCAAAGGCCTGGGCAGCGGGCTTAACAGCCGCCAGACCAGTCTGAGCACCATCGCCATGAACAGGAGAATACCCACGCTGCGGTGGATGTCCGGCCCCTGTCGGTACCAGGGATCATAATAAGAGAGATCGACCATCCAGAAGCCCAGGGCAAACAGGCCGATAATGGTGACGGCCACCAGCCAATGCAGCAGGATTGCCACCCACCCGTATGCGTCTTCTGAATTCTTTGCCTGCATAAAAACAATCGCCTCCGTTGCTGATGTGGACCCAAACGGCTTTTCCACGTCCTCCAGATAAGATCAGCATAGTCTAGAAGGACAGAGAGCTGACCAAAATCAAAATGTTTTGCTGGCCTGCATCAGATTTTCTGACCATAGCATCCACGATCCGCAAACACTTGACAGCAACCACTTTGGTCGTATGCGGTTTTACGGATTGTTGAAAATTATGACAGCGATAAACTTTAACCATACTTTTAATCCGCCCCGTCCGGGGCCTCAGTGACCGAGAGGAAACGACATGGAACTTGAATTTGACGAGTCTGTGGTAGTACCCAGCAACAACTGATTTGATACAGACCCGGCTACTGCCGGGTTTTCTTTACCACCGTTTTAATGCCTGAAAGATACAAACTGTTTCGTCTTTTATGCATTAAGTAGTGGTAATGGTTCTTGTTTTTTGGCAACCTTCGACGAATTGATGAGGTAACGCCTGAATTTCAGGCGTCCATGCCAGGGACACAGGCACAGTGGCTAACAGATTGGCGTGTACTTCAGTACTGCGCCAATGTATTCGTTGAAGGGTACAGACCTGCCTATGTCCCACAATCTTCCCGATTCGCTACCCGCGCCGGAAGTAGACCTGCTTTCCCCCATGCTTAATCAGCAGGGTCAGGTGTGGACAGCGGATTTTCGCGGGCTCAAACTGCGCACCGCCCTTCAGCCGATTTACAGCATTTCCCACAAACGTACCGTCGGTTATGAAGCCCTGATCCGGGCCTTCGATAACGACAATTCAGCTGTTCTGCCTTTGCACCTGTTCGAGCTGCCCGCATCCGAAGCCGAAAATCTGTTGCTGGACAGACTCTGCCGGTACCTGCACATTCGCAACTACAGCGAGATCAAGGATCAGGTCAACTGGCTGTTCCTGAACGTCTCCCCGAGGGTGGTCACCTCCGGCTCTCAATCCGATTCCTTTTTTGGACAATTGCTTGAGAAAACCGGGCTGCCGCCACATCGAATCGTAATGGAAATCGTTGAACAGCCAACCGACGATGCTGAACGGCTACGGGATACCGTTGCCTACTACCGCAAACTGGGGTGTCTGACCGCCATTGACGATTTTGGTGCCGGGCACTCCAATTTCGAGCGCATCTGGAATCTGTCACCGGACATCGTCAAGCTGGACCGTACCCTGCTGACCCGGGCAACCGAAGATCGCCGCGCCAGGCAGATACTGAACGGCATGGTATCCCTGCTGCATCAATCTGGCTGCCTGGTGTTGCTGGAAGGAGTGGAAACCCGGGATCAGGCCATGATTGCCATTGATGCCGGTGTCGACTTTGTACAGGGCTTCTACTTTCGCCGACCCTGCCTGGAACTGGACGAACTGCCCCAAAGCACAATGAATTTCGAGGATTTGCTCGAAGAGTACAAAAGCAGCAAGCAGATTAGCCACGACCCGACCCAACTGGTCGTCAACCATTTCAGCGGGCCTTTCCGGCGGGTGATCGAACGCCTGCAGAAGGGTCTGTCCATGGATCAGGCCTGCTTTGAGCTGCTCAGCCACCACACGGTTTCCCGCTGCTATCTGGTGGACGATCAGGGCGTTCAGCTGGAAGACACTCTGGTTTCCGAGTCCGCCGTTAAAAAGCAGGACCCAAGATTCCGACCACTGGAAAACACCAGCAGTGCAGACTGGTTTCGCCAGCAGTATCTCCGCCAGGCGCTGGCCCAGCCAGAGAACATTCATGTGACCACTCCCTATCTGTGCGTCACTGGCGCCTACATGTGCGTGACCCTGTCACTGGCCTTCCGTCAGGACGGCAAACTGCGGGTACTCTGCTGCGATATTCTTGCCAACGCGGATCACAACCCGTAAACCACCGCAATCACCGCGACCGTTACCAACCCCACCAGCACATTCATGGGCAACCCCACTTTCACGAAATCGGAAAACCGGTAGCCACCAGGACCAAACACCATCATATTGGTCTGATACCCCAATGGCGTGGCGAAGCTGGCGGAGGCTGCCATCATCACTGCAATAACAAAGGGTTCTGCAGGCACCCCCATGCTCCCGGTCATCGACAGCACAACCGGAATCACCAGTACAGCTGCGGCATTGTTCGTGATGACCTCGGTCAGAAACGACACAGCGCAGTATACGAGAAACAGTGTTAGCAGCACCTGGCCTGCACTGAAAGCCAGAATACCCTCGGCCATAAACGCCGCTGCTCCGGTTTCCTCCAATGCCGCTCCCAGCGCAAAGGACGCTGCGATGGTGAGGATGACCGGCACATCCACCGATTTCTGAGCCTGCCCCACCGAGCAGCAGCCGGACAGGATCATCAGAGCGGCTCCCAGTAAGGCGGCGTTGAGCATACTCATCACCCCGCAGGCCGCCAGGCTCACCAACACAAGCAGGATCCCCCAGGAAAGCCAGGCCCGGTCATGTCGGGGCGTTTCCGTTTCCAGGTCGTTGATGAGCAGAAAATCCTTGTTGTAGCGCTGACGGCTGACGAAGGCCGGACGCGCCTCAAGCAGCAGGACGTCGCCAGGTTTCAGGCGAATGTTGCCGAGGTTGCCTGACACACGCTCGCCGCCCCGGGCCACCGCCAGCACCACGGCGCCGTAACGGTCCCGGAACCTTGCGTCCCGGATGGTCAGGCCCAGCACATCCGATTGCGGAGACAAAGCGGCTTCCACTAACCGCCGCTCGGCACGATCCTGACTGAGACTGGGCTCATCGTCGTGCACCGACGGCACGATGCCATTGATGCGCAACAGGTCAGAGATCGCCTGGGTATCGCCCGCAAACACCAGCCGATCGCCGCCGCGCAGCCGTTCTTCCGAGGGAACGGCAGTGACCACACTGCCATCCCGCTCGATTTCCACCAGATACAATCGCTCCAGTTCCCGCAAGCCAGCTTCACCTACGGTCCGACCCACCAGCGGACCTTCAAAGGACACCGCCACTTCCAGCGTGAACTCCCTCATGGAGCCAAACTTCTGCTGATCCTTACGGTCTGGCAGCACCCGCGGCATGACCAGAAGCATGACCGCCAGACCGATAATGGCCACCGGTAAACCAACCGCCGTAATGGAAAAGATCGAGAACCCGGCCTCACCGGTCAGCTGCTGATACTGACCATTCACAACCAGATTGGTGCTGGTGCCAATCAGTGTCAGTGTGCCGCCCAGAATCGCTGAGTAACTCAGCGGAATCATCAACTTGGAGGGTGAAATACCGATCTTCCGGGACCAGGCATGGACGGCGGGAATCATGGTGGCAACCACCGGTGTATTGTTGAGGAAGCCACTCAGCAGGGAAACCGGCAGCGCTATGCGAGCCTGCGCGGAACGGACCGATTTGGGATTGCGAAGCAGATGGTTAACCAGCAGATCGACACCGCCGGAATGATGAATGCCTGCGGCCACCACAAACATGGCCACCACGGTGATCAAGCCGCTGTTACTGAATCCGGCCAGCGCCTGATCGGCGGAGATGATGCCACTGGCACTGAGCACCACAAGCACCGCCATCATCACCAGATGCGGTGCAAAGCGGCCTGAACTCATCAATAGCAGGGCGGTAAGCGCCAACCCCAGGGAAAACCATCCTTGCCAGTCCATAACTCGGTCTTTTCCGGTTTGAAAACTGGCAGGATAGCGAGGCAAAGCAATTCTGAGAAAGAATAACTATCGATTTTTATAGCTGATTATGGAATATCAAACCGCCACGTCGGCCATGTTTCCGTAAGCTTCCAGCCAGGCCCGGCGATCCGAAGCGCGCTTCTTGCCCAGCAGCATGTCCATCCGCTCGTCGGTGTCATCCCCTTCTTCCAGAGTGAGCATAACCAGACGGCGGGTGTCCGGTGCCATGGTGGTTTCTCTCAACTGCAACGGGTTCATCTCGCCCAGTCCCTTGAAGCGCGTTACCTGAATCTTGCCTTTGCGATTTTCCGCGGCCAGGCGGTCGATGATGCCCTGTTTCTCGTGTTCGTCGAGGGCATAGAAGGTTTCTTTGCCAAGATCCACGCGGTACAGAGGGGGCATCGCCACGAACACGTGCCCGGCCGCCACCAGCGGCCGGAAGTGTTTCACAAACAAAGCGCACAGCAGCGTGGCGATGTGCAGGCCGTCCGAATCCGCATCAGCCAGGATACAGATCTTGTTATAGCGCAGGCCGGCAAGGTCGTCAGAGCTCGGATCCACACCAATAGCAACGGCAATATCGTGTACTTCCTGGGACGCCAGGATTTCACCCGAGTCCACTTCCCAGGTGTTCAGAATTTTACCCCGCAACGGCATGACTGCCTGGAATTCCCGATCCCTGGCCTGCTTGGCGGAACCTCCGGCGGAATCACCTTCCACCAGGAACAACTCCGATCTCGCGGTATCACCGCCGGAACAGTCCGCCAGCTTGCCAGGCAACGCCGGGCCAGAGGTCACCTTCTTTCTGGCCACTTTTTTGCTCGCCCTCAACCGGCGCTGGGCATTACTGATAAACAGTTCCGCCAAGGCTTCGGCAATGTCGGTGTGCTGGTTCAGCCACAGGCTGAAGGCATCTTTCACCACGCCGGATACAAAGGCTGCGGCTTCCCTAGAAGACAACCGTTCCTTGGTCTGGCCGGAGAACTGGGGCTCCTGCATCTTGAACGACAGCACATAGGCCACCCGTTCCCAGATGTCCTCGGGCGACAACTTTACCCCCCGGGGCAGCAGGTTTCTGAATTCACAAAACTCCCGCATGGCTTCCAGCAGGCCGGTGCGCAAACCATTGACGTGGGTACCGCCCTGAGCAGTGGGAATCAGGTTGACATAACTTTCCAGTACCGCATCACCGCCCTCCGGCAGCCACTGGATAGCCCAGTCCACGGCTTCCTTGTTGCCGGAGAAACTGCCGGTGAAGGGTTCCAGCGGCACCGCTTCAATATCGGCCAGAGCCGTTCTCAGGTAATCCCGAAGACCGTCCTCGTAGAACCACTCGTCTTTCTCGCCGGTCTTCTCCTGCAGAAAGGTCACCGTCAGTCCCGGGCAAAGAACCGCCTTGGCACGAAGGTTGTGGCGCAAGCGGCTGACCGAAAAATTGGGACTGTCAAAATATTTGGGGTCGGGCGTGAACTTCAGGCGGGTACCGGTGTTGCGCTTGCCTACGGTATCAACCACTTCCAGCTCGGAGGCTTTGTCACCGTTGGCGAACGTCATCCGATGCACCTGACCATCCCGCTTGATGGTCACTTCCAGATGCGTGGACAGGGCATTGACCACGGAAACACCCACACCGTGCAGACCACCGGAGAAGTTGTAGTTGCCCTGGGAGAATTTACCACCGGCGTGCAACCGGGAAAGGATAAGCTCCACCCCGGGCAGCCCTTCTTCCTTGTGCAGATCGACCGGCATGCCCCGGCCGTCGTCCTCCACACTCAGGGAATTGTCGCTGTGCAGCACCACATCAATCCGCCGGGCGTGGCCGGCGAGGGCCTCGTCAACGCTGTTATCAATGACTTCCTGGGCCAGGTGGTTGGGCCGCGACGTGTCGGTATACATCCCCGGGCGCTTGCGCACCGGATCAAGACCGCTCAGGACTTCAATGGCATCGGCGTTGTACTGTTGCTCGCTCATAGGAATGGCACGGCTCCGCAAATGATCGTTGCGCCATAGCTTAGGGATTCAGGCTGAAAGATCAACGGTTGTTTTGTGGCGGCGCCAAGTGGTTTCAGTTTTCAAGCGTCCGAACCAGTGGCTGCTCAGTCAGACCCTGCACACGAATCTGCTGCCAGCCCCGAGGCTCAACCGCAAGTACCGCACAGGGCGAGGTGATCACCTGGGCCACCATCATGTCCGGCGCCGGTTCATTCACCCGCATGTCGAGCACCAGACTCTCGCCTTGCGCCAGCGCAGACTGGAGCCCGACGCTGTAACCGGCGGTTGGTTTCTGGCCGAGCGTGACCATCACCAGTGCCTCCCGGGCCAGATCAACCTTGCGCACCACATCCGTGGCCATATTCTGGCCACTGACATCCAGGAGTGCTTCGCGACCGGCCTCCGAACGCACAAACGCCACCCCCGGCCCCGTCAGGCCGCAATAAGCGGACTGGGTAATCTGCCGCACCATGACACCCTCACCCTCGCCGGGACCGCCCGTGGCGCTGCACGCCGCCAGAAACAGCATCGCAGCGGAGGTGATAAATGATCGAACCAGAGTCCTGTTCATTGAACTGCTTTTGCTCCGTCGTTGGTCGAGGGCGCCCGGTCAGGCTCCAGTAATCTGTAACCTTTAAACCCGGGCCTGGGAAGGATATCAGGGTTGGAGGTAGAAATGGTTGGACGCGAGAAACTGGTGGTCATGCGGATATCAGACAGGCTTTGGCCGTCTTCTATGGTGATCACTTCTCGCAAGCCTGAAACAGGATACTCCGCACAGGCTTCACCCGCCTGACAAATCAATCCATCTCCATCTAGATCTGTTCCAGCAACCAGAAAGTACTCACCAGGGGTAACTTCAGAAAGCCGTCTCGGTTCTTCTCCATCGTCCGGCTCAAACCTGAAGCGATACTGACCGTTCTCGACATCTGCAACGACCTGAGACTGCGCAAGATAAAAGCCGCCATCAGTCGGCTCTTTGCTTACAAGCAAGACGAAATGTCGCCCGGCATCTCGAGCACGCTCATCGCTGAGCAGCTGCCCGATGACGGGGATGCTCAATGTGTTCGGGGATAGATCGACCTCGTATGCAATATCAACGGCCCCTCTGGCTGGCTCATCGGGGTCCAGGAGATCTGGTTTGAGTGTCAGCATTAATTCCAGATCACCACTTTCTGCACTCCCGGATAGTTCAGCGCCCAGCCATTCCGGCTGACTCGCGACCATTTCGGCGGAAACCGAGGCGTCTCCGAATTTCTGAATCTCAACCAACTGTGTTGATATACCTTCATTGCTAAGGCTAACCACGGCGGGTGAAGCAGAAAGGACAGTGACAGGTTCACCGTCGATAGCCTTGGCCACAGCTTTGCCTGCATCGATAATCCCCCACCCCAGGCGATCAGTTCTGCCATCCTGAGGCTGTGTTAGCAGTCCCGATTCTAACCACCCCCTAACGGTTACTGTGTTCAGGTTCGGCATTTCCGACTTCATCAAGGCCAAAACACCAGCTACATGCGGCGATGCCATGGAGGTGCCCTGCAGCCCACGATAACCCGGCACAGAAACACTTCCACGACGCTCTCCGCTGGTCGACCAGACCACGTCGGCCAGGCCATCAAGATTGCCATCCCGGCTCGCATCGCCCCCAGGAGCCGCAAGGTCAATCCAGCTACCGAAATTGGAATAAGAGGCGGGGCGGCCTCCAGCGTCAACGGCACTGACTGAAAGCACATGACTGGATGCCGCCGGATACGACGGTACTGACGTAGCCGAATTTCCGGCGGCTGCCACAAATAGCAGACCTTCACTCACTCCATATCGCAGCGCGCTTTCCAGCGCTTCGATCTGGGGCAGCCCACCCAGACTCATATTAACGACCTGAGCTTTTGGCGATCCACCGCTGGTTTCACCTGTTACCCAGCGAATCCCGGCTATGAGCTGATCCGACGTACCAACGCCACCCTCACCAAGCACACGCACCGGAACAATCTTGCTTTCAAAAGCAATTCCGCCAATCCCCTCATTGTTGAGGGCGGCCCCGATAGTGCCTGCTACGTGGGTGCCATGATAAACATCTCCGCCAACGCTACTTCCGGGATCAACCGGCTCACCACCATCGATAAAATCTCGACCTTCCGGGGCGACATTCTGCTGAAGATCCGGATGCCAATGACCTTCACTGTCTTGCAGAAGGCCGCTATCCAACACAGCAACGTGAACGGGCGTCAAGCCAGCGTTACCGATCTGCCAGGCGATCGGCGCATTAACGAGGTCGTAGTGCCAGTTCAGGGAATAATCTGGTTCATCAATCGGCGTAGCCTGGGTGCGAAAGAAATAATTAGGAACCACCGACTTGTATTCCGGCCGCTTTCTCAGCTCTCTGATCCATTCAAGCGTGATCTGTTGGCCAGCAATCCCACTATTTGCCGCTGATGAAGTCGCCACTACAGGCATTGATACCAGCCAGTCCGCACCGCCCAAATGCCGCCCTGAGACTCCAGCATTTACGGCGAAACTACTGGTCTTTCCCTCCGCCATGGAGACCAACGCCTCGCCCTGAACAAAGTCATAGTCAGGCCAATCAAAATTCAGTTGTGTTGCGGTTCCGACGGAGTTCTTGGATATAACGTAACGGGCAGGCCCACTACCGAGAGTACGCACTGTCAGGCTGTATTCCCCTTCCGCTTCATCCCCCAACTCGACAACAACACGAGACCCGGCACTTCCAGTCTCCGCGCTATCGACTATTCTTCCGTTATCCGTCAGTTCAATCCTTAGTGCCGGATTACCTGCCCGACTACCAAAAGCCTCGAGTACAATCGCCTGGCCTTTTGCCATAGGCACGTTGTAGAGGTCCTCAGCATCGCTCTCGTAGCTAAAAATAACGCCTTGATCCGTGAGCGTCGGATAGCTCCCACCACTGCCTGCCAGGTAACCGGCCAGCACAAAGTTGTCCGGCAGTCCCAGTGAAACGGTCGCAGGTCTCGCCCCATCCAGCCCCAACTGGTCCATCGTGTCCTGATCAACCCGGCTGTTGGCTTCAATACTGATAACCCCGGAAAGCGGACTGGGCGGCGCTATCGGTGCAACGGCATCGGAACCGCCCGAACCACCGCCACAACCGGTGAGCAATGCCATCCCTGGCACCACAACAAAAGCAAGACTCGACAATCTCACGGCGTCTCTCTTATTCTTTGTTGAAACTGTTCACAGAGTATACGGCCAGACATCCCTGATCGACCTGTGTCAGACCTTCACGGGCCCCATGAAAAAACCCGCGGGCCTTGGCATCGCGGGTTCTTTCATAGTACTTCGCTTCTCCTGGCCTTACAAAGCGTAGAAAAGCATGGGCACAAAGGCCACCAGCAGAAGCGTGGGAATCATCACAACCAGCGGCAGCAACAATCT
This sequence comes from Marinobacter nauticus, assembly GCF_003634635.1. Lineage (GTDB taxonomy): Bacteria > Pseudomonadota > Gammaproteobacteria > Pseudomonadales > Oleiphilaceae > Marinobacter > Marinobacter nauticus. The sequence continues at coordinate 214,430 of NZ_RBJB01000003.1, forward strand.
CTCATAGCGGTGCCAGAAGGTGCCGGTACGTTCCGCTGCCAGCACTTCGGTTTCACCCACCACCTGCCGGGTCAGCAGGTGATTCAGGGCAACCGGCGGGCTGAGATAGCCAAGTTCAAATGCCACCAGGCAGACGATCCAGAAATGCAGTGGATCAATGCCAATCTGTAGGGCCGGTTGGGCAATAGTGGCGGAAACCAGTATGACGGCACCGAACGGATCCATCACCATCCCGATCACCGTCAGCATGACCACGATTACCAGCATGGCAATCCAGGGGCTGGTCAGATCCTCCGGGAACAGGGCATGAACAATATCAGAACGCTCAAGAATACCGCCCAGGCAAATCGAGAAACCAATCAGCGCCAGTAGTGCGCCAATGTGCACAGCCGAATCGCTGGCAGCCGCTGTGCTTCGGGAGAAAAACGCACTGGTACGGCTCTGGCCTTCGTCACGGCTATTCCGGCCGGCGTCCAGGGCAACCAGCGCCAGCATTACCAGCGGCAAAATCAAAGGCGCACTGTACTCGTTGAATTGAAGCCCCAGGATCGCCCAGATGGCCAGGATCACTGCCGTTGCCGTCAGTGCATAAGGCAACAACGGTCGCAGCTCCATGACGGCCGCGCGGAATGCACCCGGGGCCGGCCTTGGTCTCCAGTTGCCTTCGGTCTTACACACCACAAAGGAGAACAGGGTGGCCGACATGATGAACACCCAGAACCCCCATCCATACATTTCGGTGGTGGTCACTTCCTTGTTCAGTGCGGCAACCACCACAATCAGCAGGCAGGGATTGAGCACCACCCCAAGGCTGCCCGACATGGCGGTCGTGGCCAGTGACAATTGACGCCCTGCCCCGGCCCGCCGAAGCTCGTCGTAGACAACCCCGCCCACGGCCAGAATGAAAATGCCGGAGGCTCCGGTAAATGCTGTCGGGAAGGCAGTGGCAAAGATGATTACCGAAGCCAGCAAGGGTGCAGGCAGATTGAAGGGCTTCACCAAGTTCAGCAACAGCTCTGGAACCCGGGTCTGTTTGAGCATCATGCCCACCAGCACGTACAGTCCGATGTTGATGAACATGGAGGACAGGTTCGACATCATGCCGAAGTAGATTGCCAGCCCGGAGGAGTAGCCATCCACAAAGAAAAAATAGCTCATGGCAATGAAGCCCATGGTGCAATACAGCGGCACCACAAGGCCGGAAGCCAGCGCCAGACTGCCCGCCCTCATTCGCTCCGGCACATAGACGAAGCGAAAAGCATTGATGATCATGAACAGCCCGAACACGCCTGCCCAGGCGTACTGCAGGACAATGTTCGCCTCAGACCCCGGAGACTGAGCCAGCCGGCCCATGTAAGCGTTCAATGACAGCACCATCAGGCCGTTGATGACGAACTGCACGCCCTGGCTTAAACGCCACTCCGCCCGATTGCGGGGCAGACGCAAAGCAATGTGGTCGGCATCCATTGCGGCAATGGCGGCAGCCAGAGCAAACATGCCGATAAACAGGAACTTGGTCAGGTCTATGTTATCGAGCAGGAAGTCGGCCAAACCCTGCTCTACAGCCTTGTAGACACCGAGCGCCCAGGTGGCGTGTTTCTGGTTTTCGGCAAACTGCAGGTGGCGCTGCTCACACAGCGCCAGGTTACTCTGCAGGGACTGCCGGATAGCCTGGGGATCCGGCGGCGAACTGAACAGGTCGTCCGGGTCTGGCTTATAGGCCTGGACCCGTCGCTCTACCTCTTTATCAATGTCCATGAAAAGGTTGCAGGTAGGCTCTGTTGCATCCGGATTGAGCAGGTAATAGTTAGGCCATACCTGCTCGCCGACCCATAGCAACCGGGAGTGGAGCGAGTTGCCCATCCCCAGCAGCAGGGTGGCCAGAAGCAACAGCAGCAGAATCATCCCATGCAGTCTGTGCATGGGATACAACGTTCTTACGCCGGTTGCAGTCATTGCGCGCCAGTTCATGGTCAGGCTCTCCGCTTATTCCCGGTTTTCCGCTGTACACTCGGAGGCGCCGGGATTGCTGGCACATCGGATCTTGCTGAGCAGGCTCAGCATTTTCGGGTGATAAACGTTGGGAGCTCCGTCAACCCCATCGCGCATTTCCAGACGGTTCTGGCGGAACATCTCCTGGTAACCAACGATGTCCTTTTCCGGGATCCGTATCCACTGCTCGTCAGGAATCCCGTTTTCCTGGCTTTTAATCAGATTCATTGCCTGTGGGTACATGCCCCAGGCAACTTCCCGGGCCTTCTGGGCCGTGTCGTCTTCGATCACGCCATCACGGGCAATGATCTGAATGGTCAGCTGGGCAAGCGGATAGTCGACAATGCCACCCTTGTCGCCGATCCCTTTGTACAGCTCCAGAGCCTGGTAGGCGAACGCAGGCGCATAGGCAGTATCGACCGACCCATTGTTGAACTTGCCAGCAAAGTTGGTGATATCAGAGGGAACCACCGTCGCTTTTACATAGTTCACCATGTGAATGGCGTCTTTCTGGTAGTCCAGGGTGGCAATACGCTTTCCGGCCAGCTCGCCCGCTGTATCAATGCTGCGATCATTCACAAACAGATAACCGGCACCCGCCGGTACAATGCCCAGCACCTCATAGCCACCGTCCTTCATGAGGGACGCTGCCTTGGGCTGTGCCAGGGTGGCCAGCAGGGTTTTCAGGTCGTCGTAACTTGGCAGGGCACCGACGGCACTGATGCTTCCGGTAAAACGATTGAATGGACGAATACGGATGTCGGTCGCGGCGACGGCATCGCACTGGCCCGCGTTGAAGTCGCCAATGGCCACGCCTTCATCAGTGTAGGGCTTGAGTTGGAAATCGACCCCATGGGCTTTCATTTCCAGAGCGTAGTCCTTGACCATGTTGTAGACGTCGCCGTTAGCGCCGATGACATCAAACACACACATGGAAACCGACTGGGCAGATGCCAGTGGTGCGACAATGGCAAGAGACAAGGCTGCAAGGGATTTGCGAATCATGACGACCTCCGGGTCATTCTTGTGTTTTTGATCTTTAAGTCATAGATAACTGAAAGGCCAGCCTCAGAGCAGGCCTTCCAGATCCATGGTTTCAACGTTCTCGGTATTGCGCTCCGGACTCATCTTGCCGAAGAAGGTCCGTGGTGTGCGGTGGCCGTAGTTGGCGCTCCAGTGTTTGTCCGATGCGAACTGGACAATCCTGCGGGCCACTTCGTCCACAAGCCGATATTCTTCCCAAACCTCGATGCGCTCTTCAGCCTCTGCGAATTCCGAAATGGCCTGTGCCAGCACCTGCGGTCGCCCAAAGGTTTCCGCAGCGACTACCTGAACGGCGTAAGAGGCACGGATACCGGACTCAACACTCAGCTCTGCGCTGTTTTCCATCACCTGCCAGGGGTCTGGAGACAGGTCCGGTCGGGTGTCAGGCAACAGTAACCAGACGAGGGCGCGAACGGCGTTGGGCAAACCGCCCCATTTTTCATTATCCACGCACTGGGCGGCACGCTCGGCCTGGGGCGCAATGTTGCGAGGCACACCCGCCAGGGCGCCGGAGTTGGAGTCGTTCACAATGGCCTGCATCCCCGTTAGCAGCCCGAGCAGGAACGTGAGTTCGTCCTGATCACTGAAAAGGAACGGGCATTCCAGAGGTTCGGCTGCCGGGTCAAAATCGTAGGCGGCCATGGCACGCTTGAAGGCTTCGTAGCGGCGCTCAGCGGTGCGCGCGTAGAGTCTTTTGGAGACTTCCCGGGCATCTTTGGCGGCGGGAACATCGCCACGGTATTCCGCCCGCAGATAAGCCAGTTCAGCCTCCCAGGCCCGGTATTCCATGCAATTCGCCGCCAGCAGCATGAGCAGGGAACCGGTTGAGTCCGGTGAATCAGTGACTCTCGAAAACGAGTAAACCAGCGGATCCGTGCCCTCACCCAGCGCACAGGCCATGCCCGGATCGGACATCTGCATAACGTAGGGGGTTGCCTCGGACTCCGAGTAGTTCGACAACACGATGCCGGTGGTGGTGTAGATAGGGTTGGCAGAACATCCGGCCAGCAGCAGTACCGAACTTCCCAGCATTGCCTGGCGAACACGAGCCGAGAACCGACGCGCTTGAGAGACCATTGAGGAGATCATAATTCGACCTGTCTGACATTGTTTTTGTATGTAAGGGAGTGCGAGAAATTCTTATCACATTTAATTCTCGTCAACCCGTGAACCAGCTCCGGATACCTCTGGCCAGAGCTCGAACGAGAGCAAGAATGCGAGGAATATTGTCAGACAGAAATGGCTTTATTGCCGAAACCGACATGCCGATCAGGCCAATGGCCCGGGATGAATCGAATTTTTTTATTATTTATTGTTTTATAACAATGAGTTAAATATGTAGCGCATTTCGGAACAAGCGTGCCACTTTGTGACTTGTGCACATTAACATTGATCAAGACCCAGCATCGCCATCACCTGATCGGTCAGTCCATCGAGGGTCAGACCACCCCGTTCCGGGCGATACCAGGTGACCGTCCAGCTCAGGGCGCCGGTCAACATTCTTCGGGTAATGAAAGGGTCCGCTCCAAGCTGGTGTTCCTTCGACAGCTGTTGGAGCGTAGACAACCACAGGTCTTCATAGATATCCCGCAACTCCAGCACTTCAGCCTGGGAGCTTTCCGAAAGACTGCGCCACTCATACACCAACACCGCCATGGCCTCTCCGGTCTGGCCGTTAATCGACTCCAGTTCTGCCCTGATCAGCGCCCGCAGTTTTTCTCTCGCTGAATCCGCCTGGTCGGCAGCGGCCTGCATCAAGGCGGTATTCAGCCGAATGGTCTCGACCATCACCGCCTTGAGAATTTCCTCCTTGGTGCGGAAATGGTGGAACAAGCTCCCTGACTGAATACCCACAGCCGCCGCCAGATCCCGCACCGTCGTGCGCTCGTAGCCTTTATCCCTGAACAGTCTTGCTGCTTCGTTTAACAGACGCCCGCGGGCGCTGGCGGGATCAGATACAAGTTGCTCGGCAATGAGGGATTGCAGGATTGGGTTCTGGTTCACAAAGGCCATCCGGTTGTCTTGCTGGGACTTTTTATTCTACCCGAGATTTGCCTGTTTACAAACCAAGCGCTTGCTTGGTATTGTCGTTTCGATCGTTGGATAACCTCTCGCCAGTGCGGGTATCAGAACAAGGCCAAGAACATGTCAGACGCCAGCAAAACCATCCGTATCGGTTGCTCCGCCGCTTTCTGGGGCGATACCGAAACCGCCGCAGCCCAACTGGTACGCCAGGGCAATATTGATTACCTGGTCGCCGATTACCTGGCCGAGATCACCATGTCGATCATGGCCGGCCAGAAGATGAAAGACCCGACTCAGGGCTACGCCCGGGATTTTGTGCAGACGGTGATGGCGCCTCTGCTCGGCGAGATAAAGGATAAAGGCATCCGGGTTCTGGCCAATGCCGGTGGAGTAAACCCGGTGGCTTGCCGCGATGCTCTGCAGGCCCTGTGTGAAAAGGCCGGCGTCGATCTGAAGATTGCGCTGGTGCTCGGCGATGATCTGTTGATGAAAAAGAAAAAGCTGGGCGATGCCGACATTACTGAAATGACCACCGGTCAGCCCTTCCCCGCCATGATGGTGAGCCTGAACGCCTATCTGGGTGCGCCCGGCCTGGTGGCGGCCCTGGAACAGGGTGCCGACGTCATTATCACCGGCCGTGTCGCAGACAGTGCGCTGGTGCTGGCGCCGCTGGTGCATGAATTCGGCTGGCGCTGGAACGACTACGACAAACTGGCCCAGGGCAGCCTGGCCGGGCATTTGCTGGAATGCGGCGCCCAGTCTACCGGCGGTAATTTCACCGACTGGGAACAGGTGGCTGATGGCTACGCCAATATGGGCTTTCCCATCGCCGAGGTCAGCGCCTCTGGCGATTTTGTGATGACCAAGCCCGAGGGCACCGGCGGCATGGTCAGCAGGGGCACTGTGGGCGAGCAGCTGGTGTATGAGATTGGCGACCCACGGGCTTACCTGCTGCCAGATGTAACCTGCGATTTCACTCAGGTGACACTGGAGGAAATCGACAAGGACCAGGTCCGGGTGTCCGGTGCCAGGGGACTGCCGCCGACAGACAGCTACAAGGTGTCAGGCACCTGGCCAGATGGATTCAAGTGCACAGTGACGTTCCTGCTGGCCGGCCTTGATGCCCGCGCCAAAGCACAACGAGTGGCGCAGGCTATTCTGGCCAGGACGTCAGCGATGTTTGCCGAGCGCGGCCTGCCGGATTATTCCGAAACCAGTATCGAATTGCTGGGCACCGAGACTACCTATGGCCCCCATGGCAAGGGCGACCAATGCCGGGAAGTGGTGGTGAAGATTGCCACCGCCCATCCGAAGAAAGAAGCCCTGGTGCTGTTTTCCAGGGAAATTGCCCAGGCCGCTACCGGTATGGCGCCTGGCATCACCGGTATTGTCGGCGGTCGGCCAACCGTGTGGCCGAAGATTCGTTTGTATTCCTGTCTGGTACCGAAATCGGAGGTGGCGGTTTCGGTGGATCTGGCAAGTGAGAAGTCTGAGGTGGAGGTAGCGACCGAAGGTGGTTTCAATCCGGGCGATCTCGCGGCTGAGCCGGAGTCCCGGATGGAGGTGGCAACGGATACCACAGTGCCGCTGCTCAAGCTGGCTTGGGCGCGGTCCGGGGATAAGGGCGATCACAGCAATATTGGGGTGATCGCGCGGGATCGAGAGTATGTTCCTTATATTGAGGCTGCGTTAACGGAACAGGCGGTGGCCGAGTGGATGGCTCATACGCTGAATCCTGAGTCCGGCAAGGTGACTCGCTGGTCTATGCCTGGGTTGCATGCGTTCAATTTCTTGCTGGAGCACAGTCTAGGTGGCGGCGGTGTGGCGTCGCTTCGGATTGATCCGCAGGGTAAGGCGTTTGCTCAGCAGTTGCTGGAGTTTCCGGTGCCTGTGCCTTCGAATCTGGTTCCTCAATGAATGTATTAACCCCGGTTCTGGGGCAAGAGCCCCGACAGGGCATTACTTCCCTGAGCTTGGGTGCAAGCGCCCCACCGGGGTACAGCCTTCCGGGACACGCCGTAAATGCGTCCGTGTAGGCTTGAGCGCAGCTTCCCTGCTGCGCACAGTCCCGGAAGGCTGTACCCCGGCGGAGCGCCCGAACGTTTTTCGTGGATTCTTTGGATTGGAATAGGGAATTTTGTATGAGTTATCAGTCTGTTCTTCGCCCGGGCTTGTTTGAAGGCCAGGTTTTTATTGTCACCGGTGGCGGTTCGGGGATTGGCCGCTGCACGGCTCACGAACTGGCGGCGCTCGGTGCCCGGGTTGCGCTGGTGGGTCGTAAGCAGGAGAAGGTAGACGCGGTTAAGGCCGAAATTGAGGAAGACGGCGGTATTGCCAGCGCCCATGCCTGCGATATTCGCGAGGAGGAGTCGGTCAAGACCACGGTGAAGGCCATTATTGAGACCCACGGCGGTCTGAACGGGGTGGTGAACAATGCCGGCGGGCAGTTTGCGTCTCCGTTAACAGGCATTAACCAGAAGGGGTGGGAAACCGTGGTGCGCACGAACCTGACCGGCGGTTTTCTGATTTCCCGGGAGGCCTATACCCAGGCCTTGAGTAAAACCGGCGGTTCGATTGTGAACATTGTGGCGGATATGTGGGGTGGTATGCCTGGCATGGGCCACTCAGGGGCCGCACGGGCCGGGATGGTGAATTTTACCCAGACGGCCGCGGTCGAATGGGCGCCGTCCGGGGTTCGGGTGAATGCGGTGGCGCCGGGGTGGATTGCGTCCAGCGGGATGGACAACTACCCGACCCATATGAAGTCGTGGATTCGCAGCCTGGCGGATGCGGTGCCGATCAAGCGGATGGGTACAGAATCAGAGGTGAGTTCGGCGATCTGTTTCCTGCTTAGCCCGGGCGCGGCGTTTATCAGTGGTGATTGTCTGCGGATTGACGGCGCGGCGTCCCAGGGTGGGCGTGTGTGGCCGATGCCGAAGGCGCAGAATAACGAGCCCTATAACGGTTTCCATCGGGCGGTAACGCCGAAAGTGTTGAGTGACGACTGAGGATTTCCCATGCAGGTACTGGAAACAACAATAAGCCCCCAGTCCGACGAGTTCCGGGCCAATGTCGAGGCCATGGAAGCGCATATCTCGACTTTCCGGGATGTGGAGCAAAAGGTTCTGGACCTGGCGGAATCGGCCCGGGAGAAGTTTACCAAGCGAGGCAAGCTGCTACCGCGGGATCGCATCAATCGGTTGCTGGATCGTGGCAGTGAGTTTCTGGAGCTGTGCTCCCTGGCCGGTTACAAGATGCATGATGACAAAGACGGTTCCATGGCCGGAGGCGGGATTATTGCCGGCATCGGCAGAGTAGCCGGAGTACGCTGCCTGGTGGTCGCAAGCAACAGTGCCATCAAGGGCGGAACCATTACTCCCGCCGGTCTGGACAAAACCCTGCGACTGCAGCAGATCGCCATGGAGAACAAATTGCCGGTGGTATCGCTGTCAGAATCCGGCGGCGCCAACCTGAACTATGCCACCGATATCTTCGTGCTGGGCGCCCGGGGCTTTGCGAACCAGGCCCGGATGTCTGCAGCCGGTATTCCACAGGTAACCGTCGTCCATGGCAACGCCACTGCCGGCGGGGCCTATCAGCCGGGCCTGTCGGATTACGTAATTACCGTACGCGAGCAGGCGAAGATGTTCCTGGCCGGCCCGCCGCTTTTAAAAGCCGCGACCGGTGAGGTCGCCACCGATGAGGAACTGGGTGGAGCAGAAATGCACGCCACCGTTGCCGGCACCGCCGAATACCTGGCGGAAGACGATGCGGATGGCATCCGCCAGGCCCGGGAGATTCTGGGCGCCCTGCCCTGGAACGAAAACCTGCCACTACGCCAGGAACCACAGTGGGATGAGCCGCTGTATCCGGCGGAAGAGCTGCTGGGCGCAATTCCTTCCGATGCCAAGAAACCCTACGACGTGCGCGAGATCCTCGCCCGCATCGCCGACGGCTCTCGATTCCTGGATTTCAAGAACGATTACGACAGCCAGACGGTGTGCGGCACCATCCGGATTCACGGCCACAGTGTAGGTATTATCGGCAACAACGGCCCGATCACCCCTGCCGGCTCCACCAAGGCTGCGCAGTTTATCCAGCTTTGCGATCAGGCAGGCACGCCTATTCTGTTTCTGCATAACACCACCGGATTCATGGTCGGCACCCACTCCGAACAGAACGGCATCATCAAACACGGGTCGAAGATGATTCAGGCCGTGGCGAACTGCCGGGTACCAAAACTCGCCGTGGTGGTGGGCGGTTCCTACGGCGCCGGCAACTACGCCATGTGCGGCCGGGGCCTGGACCCGAGATTCATCTTCGCCTGGCCCAACAGCCGCACCGCCGTCATGGGCCCCGCGCAGGCCGGGAAAGTCATGCGCATCGTGGCTGAAGAAAAACAACGCAAAAGCGGTATCGAGCCGGACGAAAAGACCCTGTCGTTCCTGGAACAGGCGACCGCCAAAAAGCTGGAAGACGGTTCCACCGCCCTTTACGGCACGGCCAGGCTCTGGGACGACGGCCTGATCGATCCGCGGGATACCCGCCGTGTCCTGGCCATGGTGCTTTCCGTTTGCCGTGAAGCCGAACAACGACCACTGCGACCCAACGTTTACGGCGTCGCCCGTTTCTGATTTCCACACTGATTTACCGGGAGAACAACAATGAAATTCACAGCCGAACACGAAGCCCTCAGAAAGACCGTCCGCGATTTTGTCGAAAAGGAAATCAATCCTCACTGCGATGAATGGGAAGAGGCCGGCGAATTTCCCATTCACGACCTGTTCAAGAAACTCGGCAACCTGGGCCTGCTGGGCATCCAGAAGCCGGAGGAATACGGCGGCATGGGCCTGGATTACAGCTACAACCTCGTGGCTGCTGAAGAACTGGGCATGGCCAAGTGCGGCGGTGTTCCGCTAGCCGTGGGCGTACAGACCGACATGTGTACCCCCGCGATTGCGCGCTTCGGTTCCGATGAATTGAAACGGGATTTCCTGGCCCCGGCTATTGCCGGCGATATGGTGGGCTGTATCGGTGTGAGTGAAGTGGGCGCAGGCTCCGATGTGGCCGGCCTGAAAACCACGGCTAAGAAAGACGGCGATGACTACGTCATCAACGGCTCCAAGATGTGGATCACCAACTCCCCGAAAGCGGATTTCATGTGTCTGCTGGCCAACACCAGCGACGACAAACCCCACAAGAATAAAACCCTTATGATCGTGCCCATGAACACACCGGGCATCACCTTCAGCCCGCACCTGAACAAGCTGGGCATGCGCTCATCAGAAACCGCCCAGGTGTTTCTGGACGACGTGCGAATTCCCCAACGCAACCGCATCGGCGCAGAAGGCACCGGCTTTATGATGCAGATGCTGCAGTTCCAGGAGGAGCGCATGTGGGGGGCCGCCAACGTAATCAAGGCCCTGGAAAACTGTGTCACGCAGACCATTGAATACTGCCGCGAGCGCAAGACCTTTGGCCAGCCGCTGATCGACAACCAGTACATTCATTTCCGCCTGGCGGAGTTACAGACCGAAATCGAAGCGCTGCGCGCGCTGACCTATCAGGCCTGTGAGCTGCACATTGAGGGCAAAGATGTCACCAAGCTGGCGTCGATGGCGAAACTGAAGGCCGGGCGTCTGGGTCGAGAAGTGACCGATGCTTGCCTTCAGTTCTGGGGTGGCAACGGTTACATGTGGGACAACCCCCTGTCACGGGCTTACCGCGATGTGCGGTTGGTCTCCATCGGCGGCGGTGCCGACGAAATCATGCTGGGCATCATCTGCAAGCTGATGGGCACCTTACCTGGCAAGAAACGCGACTAACGTTTGGAGTTTGGAGTCAGGCCTCGCGGTCAGGTAGGGCTTTCCGGGACACGCTGTGAATACATCCATGTACGCTTGACTGCAGCATCCCTGCTGCAGACAGTCCCGGAAAGCCCTACCTGCCCCCAAGGCCCCGAACATTGCGACTGGTACCCGATTGCCGCCCGAAAACGGAGCCTTTTTATGGAACAGCTACCCCAGTGCGAAACCCTGATTCTTGAAAAACAGGGCCCCACCCTGTTCATCACCATCAACCGCCCCGACGTCCGCAACGCCATGAGCCTGCAAATGGTGGCTGAACTGTCCACCATCTTCAGCGAGATCGAAAACGACACCAGCATTCGCGCCGCCGTCATCCGCGGCGCAGGTGGACACTTCTGCGCCGGCGGCGATATCAAAGACATGGCCGGCGCCCGGGGCCAGAAAGCCGGCGAAGGCCGCGACGACCCGTTCTACAAACTCAACCGCGCCTTCGGCCAGATGATCCAGCAAGTCAACGAATCCTCCAAAGTCGTCATCGCCATCACCGAAGGCGCCGTCATGGGCGGCGGCTTCGGCCTGGCCTGCGTCTCCGACCTGGCCATCGCCGGCCCGACTGCCAAATTCGGTATGCCGGAAACCACCCTCGGCGTCATCCCGGCCCAGATCGCCCCGTTCGTTGTCGAACGCATCGGCCTGACCCAGGCCCGTCAACTGGCCTTGCTGGGTTTGAGAATCGACGCAACGGAAGCCTGCAAACTCGGCATCGTTCACCAGGTTGCGGAATCCGAAGAACAGCTAAGCGACATGCTGAACCAGGCTCTGGAACGGGTACGCCTGTGCGCCCCCGATGCCACGGCAGAAACCAAGGCCCTACTGCACCGAGTGGGACATGAAGCCATGGCCGGTTTGCTGGATGACGCCGCTGAAAAATTCGCGGCCGCCATCCGCGGGCCCGAGGGCATGGAAGGCACTATGGCGTTCATGCAAAAGCGTGAGCCAAAGTGGGCCGAGAGTTAACGAATACAAATATTAAACAAGCCACTGAACAATCATTGGGCAGGCAAACACCCAAGGTCGCGGGAGCGCCACTGGCGGGATAAGCCTCCGGAAAATTTCGAAGGCCAAGGATGGCCTGAGAGAAGCGCACAGGGATGTGCTCGTAGCGGTTTTCCGGAGGCTTATCCCGCCAGTGGTGCGGACGAACACCAACCTGGGGCGGTCCAGTAACAAGGTAGATAACGCTTATGCTAAAAAAACTACTAATCGCTAACCGAGGCGAAATCGCCGTCAGGGTCATCCGCACAGCCAAAGCGCTGGGCTACCGAACCGTTGCCGTCTACTCCGAAGCCGACGCCAACACCCTGCACGTTGAACAAGCCGACGAAGCCGTCTGCATCGGCCCGGCACAGGTTGCCGCCTCCTACCTCAACGCCGACGCCATCCTCGATGCCGCAAAGAAAACCGGCGCCGACTGCATCCACCCGGGCTACGGCTTCCTCTCTGAAAACTCCGGCTTCGCCAAAGCCGTCAAACAGGCCGGCCTCACCTTTGTAGGCCCTCCCGAAAACGCCATTGAACTCATGGGCAGCAAACGCCGCTCGAAAATCGCCATGCAGGAAGCCGGCGTGCCCGTAGTCCCTGGCTACGAAGGCAACAACGCTAGTGATGATGAACTCATCGCCGCAGCCCAGGACATCGGCTACCCCCTCATGCTCAAAGCCTCCGCAGGTGGCGGTGGCCGGGGCATGCGCCTGGTCGAGAGCGAGAGCGAGTTGGCCGACAACATTAAAAGGGCCCGCTCAGAAGCCAAACAGGCCTTCGGTGACGACGAACTGATCATCGAAAAAGCGGTCATCGAACCCCGGCACGTGGAAATCCAGGTTTTCGCAGACCACCACGGCAACGCCGTTTACCTGGGCGAGCGGGACTGCTCCGTACAGCGCCGGCACCAGAAAGTGGTTGAAGAAGCGCCCTCACCTTTTGTCACCCCGGAACTGCGTAAGGCCATGGGCGAAGCTGCTGTCAAAGCGGCCCTGGCCTGCGGTTACGAGGGCGCCGGTACCGTGGAATTCCTGGTCGACAAAGACCGCAATTTCTACTTCCTGGAAATGAACACTCGCCTGCAGGTAGAACATCCGGTCACCGAACTGATTACCGGCCAGGATCTGGTGGCCTGGCAGTTGATGGTCGCTGAAGGCCGCCCGCTGCCTCTGGCCCAGGATGACATCCAACTCAATGGCCACGCCATCGAAGTGCGACTTTACGCCGAAGACCCGGCCAGTGGTTTCACCCCGCAAACCGGTACCCTGCACCAGTTCACCCCGGCCGAAGGCGAAGGCCTGCGGTTTGATACCGGCGTGCGCTCCGGTGACGTGGTCAGCCCCCACTACGATCCCATGCTGGCGAAAGTCATCGCCTGGGGCCAGAACCGGGACGAAGCCCGTCGCCGCCTGATCCGGGCGCTGGAAGACACCACAGTCTTTGGTGTGACCACCAACCGCCATTTCCTCAGCCGCATCATCGCCGATGACACCTTTGGTGCCGGTGAAGCCACCACGGCCTTCCTGCAGCAGGCCTTCAAGAATGATCCGTCACTGGCGCCCCAGCCGCTCACCATCCGCGAGCTGGCCCTGAGCGCCTGCGCATTGAGCCTCGGCCAATCCGCCCAGAAAGGCTGGAGTAACGCCCCCGCCACCGTCATGCCGATGAAGCTTGAGGCCCGGGACGAAACCGTGGAACTGCTGGTTCGGCACAGTGGCCACAAACTGCTGGTGGCCCACGGCGAAGAACACTATGAATTGCAACTGCAAAGCCAGGAACCAGGCCTGCTGTGCATTATCGACAACGGGGTTCGTCAGCGGTGCCAATACTACCGGAGCGGAGATTCCCTATATTTGCAGGCGTTCGGCCGTTCCTGGTGCGTTCGGGATATTACGCACCAACCCGCCCAAGGTGCCCTGGGCACCGGCAGCGGCAAGGTCCAGGCCACTATGGACGGTGCCATTATTGATGTACTGGTGGCAGAGGGAGATCAGGTGGAACAGGGCCAGACCCTGGTGATTCTGGAAGCCATGAAAATGGAGCATCCGGTTAAGGCGGATCGCAGGGGCACCGTTGGCCAGTTGCTCGCCCGCAAAGGAGACCAGGTCAAGCGTGGCCAACTTCTGGCAGACGTGCAGTCCACTGAGGAGGCAGCATCATGAGCCGGCTACAGCAGCGCACAGTGTTTATAACCGGCGGCAGCCGGGGAATCGGCCGGGCCATTGCCCTGGCCTGTGCCCGGGAAGGCGCCAACGTGGTCATTGCAGCGAAAACCGATACCCCGCATCCGAAACTACCCGGCACCATCCACACGGTCGCTGAGGAAATTCGCAACGCCGGAGGCCAGGCGCTACCGCTGGTACTGGACGTGCGGGATGAACGACAGGTCCGCCAGCGAATAGACGAAGCCGCCGGTTATTTTGGCGGTATCGATGCCCTGGTGAACAACGCCGGGGCGATACGCCTGACCGGTGTCGAAAACCTGAAAGTGAGCCGATACGACCTGATGCATCAGGTCAACGCCCGGGCCGTATTCACCTGCAGTCAGGCGGCCCTGCCCTGGCTGAAGGAATCCGGTGGCCACATTCTCAGCCTGTCGCCGCCGCTGAACCTGAATACCCGGTGGTTTTCCCAGTACGGGCCATACACCACCACAAAATACGGAATGACCATGCTCAGCATGGGCATGGCCGAGGAGTTCCGACGCTATGGCATTGCCGTGAACTGCCTGTGGCCAAAGACTCTGATTGCCACTGCCGCCATAGAACACGAAGTGGGCGGACCTCAATTGATGGCGCAGGGACGAAAGCCGGAAATCATGGCCGATGCTGCGGTCAGCATACTGTCCCGCAGTGCGGACGAACTGACCGGGCAAGCGCTGATTGACGAGGATGTACTTCGTCAGGATGGCGTGAAGGACTTCGAACACTACCGGTATGCCGCAGGCGACAAGCCACTGCTGCCGGATCTGTTCCTGGATTAGCCGCGGAGCAATGGGTTGGTCCGCGGTTCAAAACCTACAAAGACAATGACGACTGAAACGGACGCACCATGAGCCAAGACATCGTAACCGCACGCGACATCATGCGCAGCCTGCCCACGGTTCTGAAAAAATTTCCCTTCGTGGCAAAAGGGCTTTACTACTACCGGGTAAAGGACGACAAAAAAGAGCTGACCCTTGGCAAGCTGGTAGAGCGCAACGCTGACAAACACCCCACGCGCCCTGCCATTCTCTTCGATGATCGCAGCATTACCTGGGCAGAACTGGATGCCTGGAGCAATCGAATTGCCCATTACCTGAAAGATCAGGGGCTGGTAAAGGGCGATGCCATTGCGGTACTGCTGGAAAACCGACCGGAACTACTGGCGACCGTGGTTGGCGCAGCCAAGGTCGGCGTGGCCTGCGCCATGCTGAACACCTCCCAGAAAGGCAAAGTGCTGGCCCACAGTATCAACCTGATCGAGCCACGACTGCTGGTGGTTGGTAGCGAACTGATCGACAATGCCGAGTCGGTTCGTGGAGAGGTTCAGCTCCGGCACACGCATCCCCTGCTCTACCTGCACGACGGCAACACTCTGAACACCTTTGGTGACGCACCGGAGGGCTACGTCAATCTGGCCCTGGAAGTCAGCCGCCGGCCCTCAACCCGACCGGTCCTGAGCAACGCGGTAACCATGGGCGATACCGCCGTGTATCTTTACACCTCAGGCACCACCGGCCTGCCCAAGGCGGCGCCCGGTTCACATCGCAAATTTATCAAAGCCTACGGCGGCTTTGGCATGCTCTCCCTGGCCATGGAACCGGAAGACGTCCTGTACTGTACGCTGCCGCTGTATCATGGCACCGCCCTGCTGGTGTGCTGGGGCTCGGTCCTCGCCGGTGGCTCTGCCATCGCCCTGCGCCGAAAATTCTCCGCCAGCGCCTTCTGGGACGACGTCCGCCGCTACAACGCCACCACTTTCGGCTACGTGGGCGAGCTGTGCCGCTACCTGCTGAATCAACCTCCCGGCAGCCAGGACCGCAACCACGGCCTGACCAAAATGATCGGCAACGGCCTGCGCCCCTCCATCTGGAAAGAATTCAAGGAACGCTTTGGCATCGACAAGGTGGCTGAACTGTATGCCTCATCAGAAGGCAATATCGGCTTCAGCAACTTTTTCAACATGGACAACACCGTGGGCTTCTCCACCGCGCCCTACAAACTGGTCAAGTACCACGAAGGCACCCGGGACCCGATCCGCAACGACAAGGGCCGTCTGGAGGAAGTGGAAAAAGGCCAGCCCGGCCTGTTGATCGGGGAGATCAACAAGAAGTGGGCATTCGAGGGCTACACCCAGAAGGAAGCCACTGAGAAATCCATCCTGCGCGATGGTTTCAAGAAAGGCGATGCCTGGTTCAATACCGGTGATGTATTAAAAGAAATCGGCTGCCGTCACCTGCAGTTTGTCGATCGCATGGGCGACACCTTCCGCTGGAAGGGAGAGAACGTATCGACGACGGAGGTGGAAAATATCATTGATGGCTCCGGCATGGTGGAGGAAGCCATTGTGTACGGGGTCGAGATTCCCAAAACCAACGGCAAGGCGGGCATGGTAACGCTGGTGCCTCAGTCCAATGGTTCGGCGTTCGATATCAACAAGCTGTTTGGTTATCTTCAGGAGAATCTGCCGGCCTATGCGGTGCCGGTGCTTGTGCGGGTGACCAATGCCATCGAGAAAACGGGAACGTTCAAGTACCGGAAGGTGGACATCCAGAAGCTCGGCTATTCGCTGGAGCGGTCAGAAGACGATGTGTACGCCTGGCTGCCCGGTTCGTCCGGTTATACGTTGCTGACTCCGGAGCTAGTCTCGGATATTGATTCGGGGGATGTTCGGTTTTGATCCTGACTTTTGGAGAGGGGCCTCATAACCTAGCCTGCAACGCTTGGTGACAGTGAGTACGGGGTGCCCCTCCCAAAAACCGCTACAAGCACATCCATGTGCGCTTCTCTCCGGCCATCCATGGCCTCCGACATTTTTGGGAGGGGCACCCCGCACTCACTTCCGAGCCAAGGAGTGATAGTCAGTTTACTGAAAAACCTAGCTTTTCTCCCTGACTATTACTGCGAAGCTGACCGGCCGTGATGGGGAACGCTTCCAAAAAATTTTGAGGGCCATGGATGGCCCGAAATAAGCGCACATGGATGTGCTTGTAGCGGTTTTTTGGAAGCGTTCCCCAGCGCGGCCCACACCGAAACCTAAAGGCTAGGAGGGAGGCTACCCCTCAGGCTCCAAGAACTATTCTTCAACCCGCAAAACGATCTTGCCAGTGGCCCGACGCCCCGTGAGTGCCCCAAGCGCCGCGGCATATTCCTCGAACGGGAACACTTCGCTGACCTTGGGATCGATCTTGCCGTCGGCATACATCTGCAACAGCTCCATCATGTTCTGGGCACTGGTCTGCGGCTCGCGCTGGGTGAAGCTACCCCAGAATACACCTACCACAGAACAGCCCTTGAGCAGCGTCAGGTTCGCAGGAATCTTGGGGATATCCCCTGCGGCAAAGCCGATCACCAGGTGGCGGCCGTTCCAGCCCATGGTGCGCAGGGCCTGTTCGGTGAAATCTCCGCCGACCGGGTCGTAGATCACATCCACACCTTTACCCTTGGTCAGTTTCTTCACCGCATCTTTCAGCGATTCCTCGGTGTAGTTCACCAGTTCATCGGCGCCGGCTTCCTTGGCCACCGCGAGTTTTTCAGCGGAGCTGGCCGCCGCAATCACTTTCGCTCCCATGGCCTTGCCCAGCTCCACGGCCGCCAGGCCAACACCGCCGCTGGCGCCGAGTACCAGCAAGGTTTCGCCAGACTGCAGGTTGCCACGCTGCTTGAGCGCGTAATAGGAGGTGCCATAAACCATCATGAAAGCCGCGGCTTTCTCATCGGACATAGAGTCCGGGATTGGCAACAGGTTGGATTCGGGAGCAACCACTTCTTCGGCGAACGCACCCCAGCCGGTCAGGGCGGCTACCCGGTCTCCGGGTTGGAAACGGGTGACTTTTTCGCCCACCTCGAGCACTTCACCGGACAGTTCACCGCCGGGGGAAAACGGCATGGGCGGCTGGAACTGGTATTTGCCCTGAATGATCAGGGTGTCCGGGAAGTTCAGGCCTGCAGCCTTGACCCGGATTTTTACGCCGCTGCCTTTTACGTCCGGGCTGGCAATGTCTTCGATGACCAGATTCTCTGCCGGGCCATAGTCTTTGCACAGAATGGCTTTCATGGTTGCTCCTGGGCTGTCTGTCTTACCCTGATGGCGTCAGGGCGGGTCTGATTTGATGTTGTAATTGACCAGGATCAAGCTAAACGCACAGAGCCCGTGAAGCAAATCAAGGCTGCTTATTCATGGCAATAAGCCCGGCTGATAAGCCGGCGGATTCAGAACAGTACAGCGCCCGCTACCACGGCGACGATGATCATCACACCGGCGGCCAGAAGCCCATACCTGACGCCGGGAGACAGGGTTTGTGAGTGTTGAACCCGGGCTGGGCTGTCTTCGTCGTGATTGACCAGTTTCTGGTCTTCGCTGGAGCGCCGAATCAGGTCAATCATTTCCTCACACTGGTGGCTGGAGAACGCCGCCGGGTTGAAGTCCGGTAACTGGTGCTTGTCCAGAAAGGCCTGCACGTCGGATGACAGGGGTACATACTTCATCGACCAGTTGGAGAAGGTCGGGACGTCCAGCGGCTCTTCAATCAGCATGCGGATATTGCGGTGGCGAGAGTCCTGACGGATTCGTTCGAAGGTTTCCCGGACAAATTCTTCCTCGCCCTCAAGGTACTGGAAAAACCGGTTGTCGCCATAATACAAGCCACCGACCAGGCCTGCCCGACCGTTATTTCTTCGGGACACCATGAGAATTCTGGCCACGTGGGGTTCGACACCCTTTTCCAGGGGCTGGGCTTCAAACGTTGCTTCGCTGGCGTAGGCGAGTCGCATCAGGGCCATATTGCAGTACTCCGGATCAATCAAACGGGAAACAAGGCAGTGATACGCGTAACTGTCGCGCAACAGATCACATTGGCCGAATCGGCCATCAACGCCTGAAGATGAATCCCGGGACGAATTCCGCTATTCTTCCAGCCTTTCACCCACGCCCCGGACCGAATTTCGTCAAATCAGAGCTGCCCCATGTTTGACATCATCTATACTCTTGAAATGATTGGCGTTGTGGCGTTTGCCATTTCCGGCATGATCGTCGCCCGGTCCAAAAACATGGATCCGGTGGGTGTTTTTGCCATCGGTTTTATTACCGCTCTGGGTGGCGGCACATTGCGGGATCTGATCATGGACAATCACCCGCTGTACTGGATCAAGCACCAGGAGCAGCCGATCATGATCCTGGCCATGGCAATCGTGTTCAGCTACTGGAGCCGGGCCCATTCCCTGAAAGAATCGAGAATCGTCTTCCCGGACGCCATCGGCCTTGGCATTTTTTCCATTCTCGGTGCGCAACTGGCTCTCGATCTGGGCCACTCCTGGTTTATCGCTTCCATGCTGGGTGTAATGACAGGCTGCTTCGGCGGCGCCCTGCGTGACACCCTGTGCAACGAAGTTCCCTTTATTTTCCGCAAGGACCAGATCTACGCCTCTATCGCCTTCGCCGGTTGCTGGCTGTACTTTGTGTGCCAGTGGTTGCTGGAGAGCGAATCCATGGCGCTGACTATTGGCCTGCTGTTTATCGTGATTGTTCGCATGCTCGCGGTGCGCTTTGATATCCGCCTGCAACGAGACCAGATGCTGAACTGAACTCTGAATCATCCCTTGGCGTGAGGCGCCTGAGCCGGTAACATTGCCGTTTTTTCACCCAATTCACGTTTTCCGCACGCAAACTGACTTTCAAACTCCCTAATCCAGGCATTCTAGAGGCAGACCCAAGTCATGCTTGAACGACTGTTCCAACTCCAGGCCCACGGCACCACTGTCCGTAAAGAAGTGGTAGCTGGCATTACCACCTTCCTGACCATGGCCTACATCATCGTGGTCAACCCCAGCATCCTGTCGTCCACCGGCATGGATTTCGGAGCCGTTTTCGTGGCCACCTGTCTGGCCGCAACCATCGGTACGCTGATTATGGGCCTCTGGGCAAACTATCCAATTGCCCTGGCCCCCGGCATGGGCCTGAACGCCTTTTTCTCGTTCACGGTCGTCGGCAGTATGGGATACAGCTGGGAAGTGGCGCTGGGCGCTGTCTTTCTCTCCGGGTTTATTTTCTTCATTCTGAGTGTGGTCAAGATCCGGGAATGGATCATCAACAGCATTCCGATGTCCTTACGCTTTGGCATTTCCGCCGGCATCGGATTCTTTCTTGCTCTGATCGCACTGAAAAACGCCGGCATCGTGGTAGATAACCCTGCGACCCTTGTGGGTCTGGGCGACATTAAAGTGGCTGAGAGCCTGCTGTTCTTCGCAGGATTCGTACTGATCTGTGCACTTTCATTCCGCAGAATCACCGGCGCCGTAATGATCGGCATCCTTGCTGTTACCGTGGCCGCCATGATGCTTGGCATGGTGGAATACAAAGGTTTTGTGTCTGCCCCACCCAGCCTTGCCCCCACCTTTATGCAACTTGATCTGGCCGGCGCACTGAATGTTGGCATGATCAGCATTATCTTTGCCTTTCTGTTCGTGGATCTTTTCGATACCTCCGGCACCCTGATCGGAGCAGCCCAGCGTGGTGGATTGCTGGATAAAGATGGCAAGCTGCCCCGTCTCGGACGAGCTCTGATGTCGGATTCCGTCGCAACCATGTCAGGCGCAGCCCTGGGTACCTCAACCACCACCAGCTATATCGAATCAACCGCTGGCATTTCCGCCGGTGGTCGCACAGGACTGACGGCGGTTGTCGTCGCCCTGCTTTTCCTCGCCTGTTTGCTGCTGTCACCGATCGCGAGCATCATCCCTGCCTATGCGACCGCACCGGCCCTGTTCTACGTCGCCGTGCTGATGGCAAGCGGCCTCAAACTGATCGATTGGGATGACATCACCGACGCCGCACCAGCGATCGTCACGGCACTGACCATGCCGCTGACCTTCTCTATTGCAAACGGCATTGCCCTGGGTTTCATCACCTACGCCGTGATCAAGGCGTTGTCTGGCCGCTGGTCCGATCTTAACGCCAGTGTCGTTACCATTGCCGTTGTATTTGTTCTGAAATTCATGTTCCTGGACGCCGCCTGAGCGGCGCCCAGAGTAATCACCGGATCCGCCCATGGACTATTTTTCCGAGAGCATCAAGAAAGCCATCCGCACTGTGCCGGACTGGCCCAAACCCGGCGTCTCCTTCCGGGACATCACCACGGTCCTTCAGGACAAAACGGCATTTCGTAAACTGATCGATGCCTTTGTCCATCGCTACCATGGCCAGCACATTGATGCGGTTGCCGCCGTCGATGCCCGAGGCTTCATTATTGGCTCGGCGCTGGCCTACGAGCTGAATGCGTCTCTGGTACTCGTGCGCAAGAAGGGCAAACTGCCCTTCGACACCCTGGTGGAAGACTACGAACTGGAATACGGCACGGCTTCCGTCGAGCTGCACGAAGACGCTTTCAAACCCGGCGACAAGGTCATCCTGGTGGACGACCTGATTGCCACTGGCGGCACCATGCTGGCCGCAACCCGTCTGATCCGCCGTATCGGTGCTGAAATCGTAGAGGTCGCAGCCATGATTGATCTGCCGGATCTGGGTGGCTCACGCAAGCTGCAGGAAGAAGGTCTGCAGGTTTATACTGTCTGCTCATTCGAAGGAGACTGAGCGGAGGCGCCACCATGGGCGATTATCAGCATCACTGGAAAGATGGAACACCGGTTCATCTTCCCCTTGGCAAAATCGTTTGTGTGGGGCGCAACTACGCCGAACACGCCCGGGAGCTGAACAACCCGGTACCGGAAGAACCGCTGCTGTTTATCAAACCCTCCACCGCAGCGGTTCATATCACCCGCCCACTGGTCTACCCCAGAGGCCAGGGTGCGGTGCACTTTGAAACCGAACTGGCCGTACTTATCGGCCGCCCCCTGACCAATGCCTCCGCCAGCGAAGTGGAAAGTGCCATTCTCGGTTATGGCCTGGCCCTGGACCTCACCTTGCGGGACGTGCAAAGCAGCCTGAAAGAAAAGGGACACCCCTGGGAGCGCGCAAAGGCCTTCGACGGCGCCTGCCCGCTTTCACCGTTCGTTGCCGCCGACCAACTTGCCAAGGGCAACCTGAACTTCACACTGGATATCGACGGCCAGCGCCAGCAGACCGGGAATACCGGCGACATGCTGAACCCGATCGTGCCCCTGATTGCTCATATGAGCACCCAGTTCACCCTGTTACCCGGCGATGTGGTGCTGACTGGCACGCCCAAAGGCGTTGGCCCGCTTGTCAGCGGCCAGACTCTGTCCCTGGAGCTGGAAGATGTGTTATTTGTGGAGACCACAGTGGTCTGAACGCAACACGGATACGGATATTCAGACGAGCTGCAAACTTCCCGTAGAACAGGCACTACCATGGCCAGGAAACCCGTTACTTCACGCACAGGACGCTTCTTCAAACTCGCAGGCATGACCGCCACGGTGGCGGGCCAGTACGCCGGCCAGAGAGCGCGGCGCATGTTCCGCACCGAAAATGACGAAGGCGCCCAGAGCGAAAGCTACACCCGGATGGCCGGGCAAATTGCCGATACCCTGGGCGAGCTCAAGGGGGCGGTGATGAAGGTGGGGCAGATAGCCTCCCAGACCCAGGACTTCCTGCCCAAAGAATTCTCGGACGCGCTGGAAAAACTCCAGAAAGAAGCACCACCGATGCCATTCGAGGTGATTCTGGAACAGGTGGAAAGTGAGCTGGGCAAGCCGGTTGGCGAGCTGTTTGAATACCTGCAGGAAACACCCTACGCCTCTGCCTCCATCGGCCAGGTACACCGCGCCCGCCTGCACGATGGCACGGATGTGATCGTGAAAGTGCAATACCCCGGCGTGGATGAATCCTGCGACTCCGACCTCAAACAGCTACGACTGGCCCTGAAGCTCGGCGGCCTGTTGAAAATGCCCAAGGAGACGGTTGACCAGCTGTTCGGCGAAATCCGGGTGCGACTGAAGGAAGAGCTGGATTACGAGAACGAGGCGCGAAACCTCAAGCTGTTCCACGAATTCCACAATGATCAGCCGTGGGTGATCATCCCGGAGGTGGTCGACAGCCATTCAACCCGTCGGGTCCTGACCCTGGGGCTGGTGGAGGGCGACCACGTCAGCAAGGTCACACCGAAACACTACTCCCAGGAAACCCTCAACCTGATTGGCCACCGGATTTTCACGATCATGGCCGATCAGCTGTTCCGGTTCCAGTGCATTCACGGCGACCCTCACGCGGGCAATTTCGCCTACCGGCCGGATGGCACCATTATCATGTATGACTTCGGCTGCGTGAAGAAACTCAAACCGGAGATTGTCGAAGCCTACCGCAAAGCCTTGATCGCAGCGCTGGATGAGGACTACCAGGCCCTGGACCAGTACCTGATCGACCTGGGCGCTCGCGTGGACAGCCAACCGGCGGTCGATGAAGCCTATTACGCCATGTGGAGGGATATCCTGATCATCCCGTTCCTGAACGATGAGCCCTACGACTTCGCCGAGGCCGATATCCATAAACACGTGGCCGCAAAAACCAGCACGGTGTTCAAATATCTGGATTACTTCAAACCACCGGTCGAGAGTATTTTCATAGACCGGATGATTGCGGGGCATTACTGGATGCTAAAACGCTTAGGTGTTCAGGCCGCATTCAGAAGTGAACTGGAGAAATACCTCCGAGGCTAACGCCAAGTTCACAAATAACGCGAAACCCACTCCCGCACCCCTTCCGAGGCCCCTTTGCGAATCACCCGTGCCCGGGAGACGGACGCAGGTTCGCCGGGATCAATCACCGTGATGGGCACATCAATGTCCACCTCGTAGACCAGCCCTGCCGCCGGATATACCTGCAGCGACGTACCCACAATCAGCAACTGATCTGCGGTGCGCACCACCTCTGCCGCCGCATCCAGCATCGGGACTTCTTCGCCGAACCAGACGATATGGGGCCGAAGCTGGGCACCGCGATCACAGGTATCCCCGGGATTGATGTCGTTGTAGCCGATGTCGTAAATGAGGTCCGGATAGGCGGAACTGCGGGCCTTGGTGAGTTCACCGTGCAGGTGCAGCGCATTGCTCGAACCGCCGCGCTCATGCAGGTCGTCCACATTCTGGGTGACCACGGTCACCTGAAAACGGCTTTCCAGCTCCGCCAGCAAGCGGTGCGCAGGATTGGGCTGGACGGTTTGAAGTTGCCGCCTGCGCTCGTTATAGAACCTCAGCACCAGATCCCGGTTGCGCTCGAACGCCTCCGGCGTGGCCACGTCGTACACACTGTGCTGCTCCCACAGCCCACCGTTGTCCCGGAAGGTGGAGAGGCCGCTTTCGGCGCTGATTCCAGCGCCGGTGAGTACAACAATGTGCTCTTGCATCAGTCGAAGATCTTGCCCGGGTTCATGATGTTATTGGGATCGAACACCTGCTTGATACCGCGCAGGTAGGCAATTTCCGCCTCGCTGCGGGTGTACTGCAGGTAGGGTTTCTTGGTCATGCCCACACCGTGCTCAGCAGAGACACTGCCCTGATAACGCTCGACAATTTCAAATACCCACTTGTTCACCTGCTGGCATTTTTCGAAGAAATCTTCCTTCGCCATGTCCTCCGGTTTGAGGATGTTCAGGTGCAGGTTGCCGTCACCAATGTGGCCGAACCAGATGATCTCGAAGTCCGGGTAGTGTTCGGTAACCACGTTGTCGATTTCCTGGAGGAAGCCCGGCACCTTGGAAACCACCACCGAAATATCGTTCTTGTAGGGAATTCGCGGCGCGATGGATTCGGAAATCCGCTCACGCAGTTGCCAAAGGTTCTGTGCCTGGGTTTCACTCTGGCTGATGACGCCATCCAGCACCCAGCCTTCTTCCACACACTGCTCAAACAGTGCCATGGCATCGTCCATCACCTGATCAGAAACAGCCTCGAACTCCAGCAACGCATAATATGGAGCCTCGGTCTCGAACGGTGCCTGAACCTGGCCGTGGGCCAGTACATGCCCCATGGCCTGGTGAGAGAAAAACTCGTAGGCGGTCAGATCCAGTTTTTTCTGGAAAGCCTGCAAGACATCCATGGTGTTGGTGAGGTCATTCAGGCCCAGCACCAGCACGGTCAGGTCGTCCGGCTTGCGGGTAAGCTTCATGGTGGCTTCGGTAATGAAACCCAGGGTGCCCTCGGCACCGATGAACAGATGTCGCAGATCGTAGCCGGTGTTGTTCTTGGCCAGATCCTTGTTCAGATCCAGCACATCACCTTTACCGGTCACCACTTTCAGTCCGGCAACCCAGTCCCGGCTCATGCCCCAGCGAATGACCTTGATGCCGCCGGCATTGGTGGACAGGTTGCCACCGAGCTGGCTCGACCCGGCGGAGGCAAAATCCACCGGATAGTACAGGCCGTTTTCTTCGGCAAAGGTCTGCAGTTGCTCGGTCACCACCCCGGCCTGGCAACGTACGGTGCGATCACTGGCGTTGAAATCCAGAATCTGGTTCATGTTGTCGAACGCTACCACCACTTCGCCATTGGCGGCCACGGCGCCTGCACTCAGGCCGGTACGTCCGCCCGAAGGTACCAGAGCCACCTGATTGTCATTGGCAAACTTCACCAGCGCCTGCACCTGCTCCGTGGTTTTCGGCAGGACAATGGCCAGCGGCTTGGGCGGGTAGATTTTGGTCCAGTCCTTGCCGTAATTGTCCAGATCCGCAGGATCGGTGAGAACCTTGCCCGGGTTTTCGGAGGTGGCAACCAGCTCTTTAAGGGAAGCGATGATCTGTTCGGAACTCATGGATGTGTCAGTCTCTTCGAAGTTGGGCCAGGGCCTGTTCAGAGATCACTCACAAAGAATTGATTCAGGCAAACCGGCGCGCTGTGAAAATCTGCGTTTATGGTATCATACCGCCCCTGTTCTGTGAGCCAGGCCGACGATCCCTGGCTGCAGGTCATTTCACGTGACGAAAGGTTCGGAAGCAAGCCCATGTCAAATACGTCTCTCGAAAAGAGCAAAATCCGGATCCTGCTGCTGGAAGGCGTGCATCAATCTGCCATTGATACCCTGAATGCCGCGGGTTACACCAATATCGAGTATCTGACCCATTCATTGGGTGAGGAAGAGCTGATCGAGAAGATTGCCGATGCGCACTTCGTTGGTATCCGCTCTCGCACCCAGTTGACCGAGAAAGTATTTGAAGCCGCCAGGAAGCTGGTGGCTGTGGGCTGCTTCTGTATCGGCACCAACCAGGTTGACCTGCAGGCCGCGACCCGCCGTGGCGTGGCCGTGTTCAACGCGCCTTTCTCCAACACCCGTTCCGTGGCAGAACTGGTTCTGGCCCAGGCCATCCTGCTGCTGCGCGGCGTGCCGGAAAAAAACGCCAAAGCCCACCGTGGCGAGTGGCTGAAATCCGCCAAGAACAGCTATGAGATTCGTGGCAAGAAGCTTGGCATCATCGGTTACGGCAACATCGGCACCCAGTTCAGCGTGCTGGCCGAAAGCCTGGGAATGGACGTCTATTTCTACGACGTGGTTTCCAAACTGCCGATTGGTAACGCCACGCAAGTGGGCACGCTACAGGAACTGCTGAACATTTCCGATGTGGTTTCCCTGCACGTACCGGAGACTCCGGCAACCAAATACATGTTCAAGGCCGAGCAGTTTGCCCAGATGAAGCCGGGCAGCATTCTGATGAACGCTTCCCGCGGTACCGTGGTGGATATCGACGCCCTGGCCGATGCGCTGAGCTCCGGTAAACTGCTGGGCGCGGCCATCGACGTATTCCCGGTGGAGCCCAAGTCCAACGACGAAGAGTTTGTCTCGCCACTGCGCGAGTTCGACAACTGCATCCTGACTCCGCACGTGGGTGGCTCAACCATTGAAGCCCAGGAAAACATCGGGCGCGAAGTGGCCGAGAAGCTGGCCATGTACAGCGACAACGGCACCTCCGTTTCTTCGGTGAACTTCCCGGAAGTGGCGCTGCCGTCGCACCCGAACCAGCACCGCCTGCTGCACATTCACGAGAACGTGCCGGGCGTAATGTCGGAAATCAACCAGGTGTTCTCCGAAAACGGCATCAACGTCTGTGGCCAGTACCTGCAAACCAAGGAAGATATTGGTTATGTGGTGGTCGATGTGGACAAGGCCTACGGTGAGCTGGCGCTGGAAAAGCTCCGCCAGGTAAAAGGCACTATTCGCTGCCGCGTACTGTTCTGACAGACAGCTGCCTTCAAGAACCGGAGCATCCCCCTGGGAGCTCCGGTTTTTTTATGCCATTTCGGGCCACAACGCCGCATTTCAACAAAACTTCATGCTGCCGCCCTTGAGATTCGGCCATACGTAGCCATGCTGAAAAGTACCAGTCATTCAAACCGGGCCGGAACAGGCCCAGCATGGAGGTAATTATGTCCTTGAAGGAATCTCTGCAGAAGAAACTGGAAACCCAGACCGAGTACTGGAGCAAACAGATCGACAGCCTGCGTGCCGAAGCCGACGAAAAGATGGCCAAGGCAAAGGATGACCAAGCGGAAGCCGAAATTCAAAGAGAGTTTTCCGAGCGCATTCAGGCCGTTGAAGACCACATCGAGACTGCCCGAAGCAAACTGGGCGAACTCAAGGACTCCGGCGAAGATCAGCTGGAGGATCTGAAGAAGCGAATCGACGAATGGCTGCCGAGCAACACCAACTGATTGCGACAGCCAGAAAGCAAAAAGCCCCGGCATAAACCGGGGCTTTTTTGTTGAATGCTGAGCAGGATATTACTGCATCGGCACCAGCGTCAGCTCAACGCGACGGTTCTGCTCACGACCCGCAGCCGTATCGTTGGAAGCAATCGGGTAGCGCTCGCCATAACCGGTGGCCCGGGTACGACGGGGCTCAATGCCCTGATTCAACAGGAAGTCACGGACAGAAGACGCGCGACGCTCGCTCAACAGCTGGTTGTAGCTGTCTGAACCGGTGCTGTCAGTATGGCCTTCAATCTGGATGATGGTTTTGTCGAACTCTTTCAGAACCAGAGCCACAGACTCAAGAGTGCCGGTAAAACCGGAACGGATGGTGGACTGATCCGTATCAAAGGTGATGTTACCCGGCATGATCAGGTCGATCTGGTCACCATTACGGACGACGCGAACACCGGTACCTTCCAGCTTCTGGCGCAGCTGGGCTTCCTGGCGATCCATGTAGTAGCCGATACCGCCACCCACGGCCGCACCGCCAGCGGCACCAATCAGTGCGCCTTTGCCACGATCACTGCTGCTGGAGGTTGCTGCGCCAATAGCAGCACCACCGATCGCGCCAATAATACTGCCCTTGGTGGCATTCGAAGTTTTCTCTTCCCCGGTATACGGGTCATAGGTCATACAGCCACTCAGGCCAACAGTTGCTACCGCAAAGGCAAGAATTGTCTTTTTCACTGTCTTCTCCCGCTTCTGTAATCGTTGGTCCGGAGCTTTTGGCACTACAGCCACTGCTTACTCCGAGAATGTATCGATAATGGTATTGAATACCGTCGCCTGCAAATCCTGCGCTTCGTTCACAAGATGATGACGACCGTCCGGTATTCTTCGTTCCTTCACTGAGGAAAATTTATTCCGGATAATCCTCAGATTGTGCTGCCAGTCTACCGTCAGATCCTTCTCACCCTGCACCACGGTGACCGGAAAATCCACCGGCCTCGCCGACTCAATGTGCGGCACCCATTGTCGCAATGCAGTCACCCAATCGACATGAACCGCTCTTGCCTGCAACGGGTCGTGTTCCCGCAGGAACCGAAGAAAGCGGGTATCGCCACTGTTCGGGCCGAATACCCGTTTCCAGCGAGTCAGGAACGGTTTGACCAGACTGTGGAGAATCTTTGCCCCCAGCCAGCCCATAGGCCTTACCAGTGGCGCCAGCAACACCACTTTGCGGAACGCCGAGGACTCCCGGTTGTGGTGGTTCGACAGCAGGTAGTCAATCAATATTGCGCCACCCGTACTCTGCCCCACTGCGTACCAGGGCCCCCGAATCTTGTCCCTGACCTTCGCCATTACTTCCGACAGTACGGCCTGGTACTCCAGGAAACTGCCAATGGCGGCCGGCGTGCCACTCGACAATCCGTGCCCGGGCTGATCGTAGGCCAGAACATCGAAGCCTGCACCAAGACAGCGGTCAATCAATTGGGTATACAGACCCACATGATCAAAATAACCATGCAGAATGAACACCGTGCCTTTCGGGCTGGCGCTCTCCGGCAGCCGGAAGTAATGCACCATCACTTCATGCCGCTCGGCACAGATGTACCCCTGATGGTAGACCACATCCGGATGCTCAACCCAAAGATCAAGGCCATAGAACCGGCAATACGCCTCCATCTCGGAACTCAGTTCTCGGCTGGCGGACGGATCAAACGGTTCCAGACGGTCCAGCAGGGAATGTCTGTCCCAATTCGGTATTTCTATGGTATCTGTTTTCCAGTACACGTAGAGTTAAACGCCTGTCATGAATCCATAAATGCCAGTCATCCTAACGCATTCACAAGGGAGAACACAGATGTTCCAGCCGCTTCTTGAGGCCGGGTTGAGAGGGACCATGCACCGTTTTGTGAAGCCCGTCCTGTCCCGGGCGTTTCCGTTATCGGTGCAGCGCCGATACACCCGGGAAGCTTATCGAACATCCTACCCGCCTAAAGACGTCAGTTTCGCGTGGGAAGACCTGGGCGATGTACCGGTGCTGCGCGCCTCCCCGGAAGACCGTTCTGGCGGCACCGTGCTGTATTTTCACGGCGGAGGCTATGTTATGGGCTCTGCCGATACCCACCGGGGCATTGCCGGCCATCTGGCCAAATTCTCTGGCTGCGACGTACTGATCCCGGACTACCGGCTGGCGCCGGAGCATCCGTTTCCAGCCGCGCCGGACGATGCCGAAGCCGTATATCTGGCCTTGATCAACCAGGGGGTAAGCCCCGGCTCCATTGCCCTGGCCGGAGATTCCGCCGGCGGCGGTCTGTCGGTGGTACTGGCCATGCGATTGCGCGACCACGGTCATCCACTGCCCTCATCCGTCACCTGCTTCTCGCCCTGGACAGATCTGTCAGAAAAGGATCTTTACACTCCGGAATGTGAACCGGTCCTGCACGCTGCCTGGACCTTCAAAGCCGCGAAAATGTATGCCAACGGCGTACCTTTGACGCACCCGCTGGTGTCGCCGGTCTACGGTGACCTGAGTGGCCTGCCTCCCCTGCTGATTCAGGTCGGAAGCCAGGAAGTTCTGCTCAACGACGCCCGTCGATTGGCGGAGGCGGCCAAACAGGAACACGTGGAAACCACGCTGGAGATCTACAACAATCTCTGGCATGTATTCCAGGTGCACGCCGCGCAGCTTGACCGGGCCAGAGACGCTCTGGCCGTTGCCGGGCGTCACATCAGGCATCATCTTCAAGCCTGACGACACCCCGGATCAAAGCTTCCTTTCGAACCTTGGGCCAGCGCTTGACCTGCCATTCCAGTCGGGAGGCGCGGCTCCTGTCGCCGGCAGGTACATGGAACTCCAGGGTTAACGGCCCTTTACCTCTCAGGCTCCGGGCACCTTTAGGTGCCCCCGCCTGATGCTCGGCAAACCGCCGCTCCACATCTGTGGCAATTCCGGTGTAGAGGCTACCCGATGCGGTGCGAACAAGGTACAGATACCAGTTCTCAGCCATGGTTCAACGCCTGCTCCCGGTCACGGACTTTCTTCTGCTGCAGCCATAATCCCGCAATGATCAGCACCAGCCCGACGTAGGTCGAGGTGAGAATAACTTCGCCCAGAATGAAGTAGATAAACACCAGGGACAGAAAAGGCGAGATAAAAATCAGATTGCTCACTTTCGAGGTGTTTTCTGCTTTTTTCATGGCCTGGGACCACAGCACAAAGGCTATGCCCATTTCAAAAACGCCGACGTAAACCGCAGCGGCCATCGAACTCCCGACCGGCATGACCAACCCCGCCGTCTGCCAGCACACCAGCACAATGACCGGCAGTCCAAATAGAAAATTCAGAAACAGGCCAACCACCGGGTCCCGGGTATCCCGGGTGGCAATAATCCAGTAAGACGCCCAAACCAGCGTGCTGCCCAACGCCAGCGAGACACCGAGCGGGTCCGAGAATGAGAGCGAGGTTACCGCACCGCGGGTGGCGATCACTACCACTCCGGCGTAACACACCAACCCCGCCAGAATATCGATCCTGCGCAGTTTCTGCCCCAGAAACGGCACCGACAGATAGGCCAGCACCAGTGCCCAGGTGTAGTTCAGAGGCTGGGCCTCCTGGGCGGGCAGACGGTCGAACGCGCCAAACAGCAGAAAGTAATACAGACAGGGATTGATCAGCCCCATCAGCATGGACTGCAGGTATTGGCCACGCCGCAAACGGAACACCAGTCCCCAGCGCCCCTGTAGCATGAGGATAGCCGCCATCACGACGATGGATGCGGTACAGGCCACCAGCAGCATCTGAACCGGCGCAAGATCCGCCAGTGACAATTTGAAGGCGGTAGCAACGGTCGACCACAGCAGCACCGTGGCAAGGCCGTACATCATGGCCTGTTTCTGATCAGTCATGCCCATGCTCCAAATCCGACTCCAGCCAGCGATACAGTGTTCTGCGATTAATGCCGAGTATCTGGGCCGCCCGGCGTTTATTACTATCAACGGCAGCCATGACCCGGCGCACGTAATCCTGCTGGAGCATCTCCAAGGTGGGCCATTCGGAAAGTTTCCCGGGCGAAGCGGCAACGGCAGCCTGAACAATCCCGCCCTGGCGCTTCCGGATGCGTTCGGGCAAATGCTCGGGCTGTATGGTATCGCTTTCACAAAAAGTGACCGCCCTCTCAATCGCACTGGACAGCTCACGCACATTGCCCGGAAACGGATAATCGCGGAGTATCCTTAACGTGACGTCACTGAACTTCAGGAACCCCCGGCTGTGACGACGTGCTGCCTCACCCAGAAAATGCATGGCCAGCAATTCAACATCCTCATCCCGCTCCCTCAGGGGAGGCACCGTTAACGACAGGGTTTCGAGACGATAATACAGGTCTTCGCGGAAATGGCCCTGCTCAACAGCCCGAAGCAAATCCACATGCGTTGCCGCCAGAATGCGAACATCCACCATTTCCTCATGGTCAGCCCCCACTGGTTTGATGCAGCCCTCCTGCAACACCCGAAGCAGTTTGGCTTGCAGCGCCAATGGCATTTCACCAATCTCGTCCAGCAGCAAGGTGCCACCGTTCGCCTCTGCAAACAGCCCCCTACGGGCCTGCCGTGCACCGGTAAAAGCACCAGCCTCGTGACCGAAGAATTCACTTTCCATCAAGTCTGGCGGTATACCGGCACAATTCACCGCAAGGAACGGCCGTGCTGAGCGCTCACTTTGCTGGTGGATTGCCCTCGCAACCAGTTCTTTCCCGGTTCCACTTTCGCCATTAATCAGAACCGCGGCCTGACTGCGGGCAACCTGGCGAATGTCTGACCTGAGGCGATCCATCATCGCACTGCCGCCGATCAAGCCCATGTTTTCATCGCCGCCGCGCCCGGACTGATATTCCGCCAACTGCCGGTTCAGATCTGCCTGGGCCAGCAACCGTTTGATCTTTAACCGGAGATGATCCGTTGAGAGCGGCTTGGTCAGAAAATCATCAGCGCCGGCCTTCAAAGCATCGACCGCCTGGTCCACCGTCCCAAACGCGGTAATCACGATAAAGGGAATACCTGGATGCTCGGCCTGCTGAAGCGACAGAATCTCCAGACCGTCACCATCGGGCAAGCGCAGATCCGACACGATCAGGCCCGGGCGTTCGTCTGTCAGAGCAGTCCGCGCCTCGGCCACCATACTGACCCTGCGTACGCGGTAACCATCCACTTCCAACTCCTCCATCAGCAGCTGGCCAAGGCTGGCGTCATCTTCTACCAGCAAGATGGTTACAGGCCGGCTGCTCATTGGCCCACCTCTTTCGGAAAATACAGCGCCATACCACAACCACCCAACTCGCTATCAATCACCTCAACGGATCCCCCATGTTCTTTCATGACACTCTGAACCACTGCCAGCCCTAACCCTGTGCCTTCGCCGGCCGGGCGGGTGCTGAAGAACGGCTCGAAAACCCTGGCGTGATGCTCCGCCGGTATACCAGGGCCATCGTCCTCGACCCGGAACACCCAAAACTCCCCGGTCTCGCCGACAGAGAGCGCGACCTGTTTCCGGCCAGCCTGACAGGCATTTCTCACCACATTCAGACACGCCAGGCCAACCCGGAGCGGCTCTGCCCGTGTCGGCATCGGCCTGTCAAAAGCGTCGGCTTGCAGCGAAACCGCCTGGCAGCGCCTGTCTTCACGGGCGCGGGTAACGACGTCCTCGAGAATGTCTGCCAGGTTTACGGGTCGCCGGGACTCGGGCACATGCCGGAAACAGTCCAGCAGTTGCTGGATAATCATGGTCATCCGGTCCACCTGATGTTCGATATCATCCAGATGCCGTTGCTGCTCCTGCTCCAGCCCGGCCCTGGCCAGAATGCGGGCCCGGCCCTGAATAACGTTCAGAGGCGCCCCCAGTTCGTGAGCTACCCCGCCTGCGACCCGGCCAATCATCGCCACTTTCTCCTGGTATTCCAGCTGTTCTGCCAGCGCCCGTTCCCGGGCAATCCTGTCTTCGATTTCGGCCTCGGCCTCGGCCATTCGTTCGCCCAGAGCACGAATGCCCTGCTGAATCTGACGCAGCTCCTGTGGCCCTGCCCCCGGTGTCTCCAACCGCCAGGCGCCCGGTTGCAGAGAGGCCATGCTCTCCAGCAAACGGTTCACATGTCGCCCCACGGTGCGGTAATGCCCCAGAACGACAACGAGGATGATGGTGGCCGCAATCATCGACCAGATCACCACTGCCCACCAACGGCTGGTGGCTACCAGATCATGGAAATCACTGCGTTGCCGCGTTACCTGCAACAAACCCTGAATCCGCCCGTCTTCCGCAACCAGCGGCGTGAACTGGGAAAACACCGACTCGCCATCCACCCAACGAAACGCGCCCCCGAGCTCACCACTGGCGATTGCCTTTTCGGCGCTGGCGCTATTGGTGACATCGGAGTCAGCAACACCGAGACTGGCCACCCGGTCACCCTCTGCGTCAAACACCGAGGCCCCGGAAATGCGCCCGATCTGGAAGATGGATTTCAGGGATTCGCCCAGGACCAGTTCATCGCTTTCGGCCAGCGCCTTACTCACCGGCCCGCTGACCGCTCGCGCCACCAGTTCCAGGTCTTCACGAAGGCGATCGTTCAGAGCGCGCTCTACCGCCCCCATGCCAATGTAGATAGCAATGCCACTGAACAGCAGCAGCGGCACTACAATACTGAGCACCAACGTTAATTGCAGCGACCGGAACAGTGCTCCCACCCGTTTTCCCATCAACGCCATAAACACCACTCTGCAGAAATGTCACAGCCTTTCTGCCACATGTGGCATTTTGCCACAAGACAGATTACTGAGCTTTAACCATAGAGCATCCATAAACTACTGTTTTTATTGCCTTTATAGAGAAATTAAAACCTGGCACGGGAATCGCTATTGTCACATCGACATTCACAAGTTTGTGGCTGGACGACCGAGCCGGCCTCATTAAAACCAGGAGTAAAGCTATGAACAAACTGCTTGTATCCATCACCGCATCTCTGGCACTGCTGGCAACCGCACCGGTGATAGCACAACAGAACCCGGCCCCGGCCGAACAGGGCTCGGGTTACAGCAACCCCGCCGCCGCAGGCAGCCAAAGCACCAATTACAGCGATGCTGAGCTGAAACAATTCATTGAGGCACAATCCGGTGTTATGGAAGTGCGAGAGGAATACATCGAGAAGATCGAATCAGCCGAGTCTCAGCAGAAGGCCCAGGAACTGCAGATGGAAGCCAATGATGAAATGGTCTCGGTGATCGAAGACGTGGGTATCGATATCCCCACCTATAACGCCATTGCCACCGCTTACAGCAGTGAGCCGAAGGTACGCAACCGCGTTGACGCTCTGATGTAAATTTCCTGCATCCGGTTCGTCGTCTGGCCCCGCTTCGGCGGGGCTTTTTTGTGGCTGTTCGTCTGGCGTTTACACATCGGCCTTTTCTCCTCGGTCTGTTGTGTTACCTTTTCCCTCTAGACTCAAATGCGCCGGATTCTGGAGCCCTGAATACAATGACCAAACGCCACCCGCTTCTCAGCTTCAGCCTCGTTGCCACTGCGGCAGTGATGCTGCTGACCGGCTGCTCCGACAATGGCTCCTCGTCAGCCGCGCAGAGTTCGGCGGACGGCAAACCAGAGTATCCGGTCACCTGGCGCTTTGCCCTGGAAGAGATTGAAGGCAGTGTTCAGCATCTTTACGCACAGCAGTTCAGGGAACAGGTCGAAGCGCTGTCTGGTGGAAGGATTGAGGTCGATGTCTTTCCTTATGGCTCTTTGGGCACCTCGGCCCAACTGACAGAACTGACTCGCAACGGCTCAGTCAACCTGGCCTTTGCCTCGCCCGGCCACCTGGCCGATACCGTTCCGGAAACCGGCCTTTTTAATCTTCACTTCCTGCTTCCGGAAGAACAGGAACCGGCCCGTCGCCTTCTGGAGGCGCCCGCGTTTATTTCCGCATTTGAACCGGCCTACCACAACGCTGGCCTGCAACTGCTGGGGTTCGTGCCGGAAGGCTGGATGACCTGGACGGCCAACAACCCCCTGAGAACCCCCGCCGATTTCCAGGGGTTAAGATTTCGCACCATGACCTCGGAAACCGCAGCAGAGGCTTTCCGAAGCTATGGTGCTGACCCCGTACAGACGCCTTTCGCCCAGGTATACAGCGATCTCCAGCTCGGCAACATCGACGGCCAGAGCAACCCGGTGTTTGCTATTGAGGAAATGGGGTTCCATGAAGTCCAGAACGTCATGACCATGGCCAGGGCCTCACGGTTTATCGCATCTGTTGTGGCCAATGAGGACTGGTTCGAAGGACTCCCCTCGCAGGAACGGAAATGGCTGGAGGAAACCATTGCACAGCTATCCGAGGAAGCCTGGACTCTCCAGGAGGACCTGAACAAGGAGCGGCTGGAGACCATACTGGAACAGGGCGGTATCCGGGTCGTACGGCTGACGGAAGCTGAAAGGGCGGCCTTCCGCGATGCGAGCCTGCCCGCCCGGCAACGCTTTATCGAACTGACCGGAGAGAAAGGCCAGGCGCTGATTCAGCGGGCAACGTCGATTGCGGGTGACTGATCAGCCCTGCCCGGATCAGGCTTTCTGAGCCTGCAGATAAGGGTAGGAGACCATCGGGACACCCTCGTCACCACAGATCTCCGCGGCCCTTGCGGTCAGGTCTGAAATGAAACGCGCCTGCTCTCTGGGCTCCAGCGGGTAGGCTTTCAACCGATAGCACATACCGGCTTCCCGTGCGGCAACCGTGACCAGCACCGGCTGGTAGGTTTTGGTGAGCGGGCAGGCAAAGATCGCATCCCGGAACAGGCCCAGCATCCGGCCGACATCGTGGTTCGGGTCCAGAAAAACCTCGGCCACGCACATCAGGTTATCCGTGCCGTCATTGCCATTGGCCAGCAGTGTATTCCACAGCAGGCTGTGGGGAATCACAATCACGGTATCATCCAGCGTCACGATTTCTGCGGCCCGGGTACCGATACTCCGCACCTCACCATAGCGACCGTTCACTTCGATCCAGTCACCCGGTCGGTAAGGCATTTCATAGAGCGTAACGATACCTGCAATGAGGCTGTTGGCGTAGTCCTTGAACGCAAAACCCAAGGCAAGACCCAGGGCACCGAAGATGGCAATCATGTTCTCGAATGAGGGTTCCACCAGAATGGGCACCACCACAATGATCGTCAGAACAATGACCAGAAGCCGGAAAAGAGGAACGGATGCGAGAAGGTACAGCCTCGGTTTTCCCGATAGTTTCGCAGCCAGTACCGGAACTGCTTTCTGAACCACCAGGATCAGCAACGAAGCCGCAACGATGACCGCCAGGGCTTCCAGCAAAGCCTCGGAGGTAATTGAAGACAGTGCGTCCTTGATACCGAAATCGCCCATAACCGTTTCTCCTAGAAGCTGTCCACCGGATACCCTTTGGATTGCAGATACCGCCGCACAGCCGGATACGCCAATGCCTGCACCCGAAAGATGCCTTCCTGCTCATCCCCGGTCACTACATCGGCTCGTTCCAGCCGGGACAGCGCTATCCGCAATTCCTCGCCAGGCAACCCCGACGTCAGCTCCAGCTGCCCCAGGCTCAGGCCGCCATGCATCAACAACGCATGCAGCAGGTAGCCGGACCGCCGGGCTGAACTCTGGGGCACGGCAGGCAAACTCAGCTGATCCAGTGGCGCCACCCAGCACTGGCGGCCCTCTTGATGTGCATCCCCTTCCCCTTGCTGCTGCGCCTCATCCTCGGGCCGTGCCCGAAGAGTTCGGCGCCAGATAGCCAGGGCGACCCCCGGATTTCCCCGAGCCAAAGTGGCCAGATCCCGGGTAAACAGGCTGTATTTTCGCTCGTCGTCCCCGGTTGGCGCCGGCAGTACATACAGGCCATCCTGGGTCATTCTCGCCGTCAGTGGTCCTTGCGAGCGCTCCCCCGCCAGATGTCCAAGCCAGTTGGTAAGACGATCCCCCGACAAAGGGCTGGGGGTCAATGGGGCCAGGTGGAGCTCTGGCAGGTACTGAGTCCAGAACTGCCAACACCAGCTGGAACAGCCAATGATGCCCTCACCCACTTTATCCCGCGCCAGGCGCGCGAATAATTCACGCAACAAGCCAAGACCGGACCGGTGTCGCAGCCAGAAATCTGCCAGTTCCGGTATTACCCAGTCATCGTCCTGAAGCTGGTGATCCCACCAGCCGGTAATGTCTCTTTCAGGCATTAACAGATTGTCCGGCGGGGCGATCACCCGCCGCCCCGAGGCCCCCAAAGCTTCGGCAATACCTGAGAATGGTGGTGCCACCAGAAAACTGGCCTTGCGTGACTGCCCGCCTGACCGGCGCAACTGTTCCAGCTCGTTCAATAAAGCCCGGGCAAGTTCTTCACGATCCGGTACCGGGGCATAGTCCTGAATCTGGCGTTCCGACAGGGTAGGCAAATCATCCAGACTTCTGAACGCCTGTTCGTCAGGATGAATGCCCGCTTTTAACTGATCCAGAATATCCCGGAGACCAGTGCGAATGGTTCTGCGGACGGAGGTCTCCGGAACCCGCCATTGCTCCAGAGGAATCAGCCCGCCAGGCAGGCATGGGTGATCAGCTTGGTTGTTGTCAGTCAAAGGCGATACTCCGGGCCTATTCAGGCACCAGCCAATCCATGGCAGGCGACAGACCGAGCCGATCGGGGCCGGTCAGATCCGACATCATGGCCGCAAAACGTTCATCGAACCCCCAGGGCGGGTTCACAATCAGCATGCCGGAACCCACCATGCCCCGTTCGGGCGGCTGATCCAGCATAACCTCGCACTGAAGAATCTTGCGCACCGAACCGGACGCCCTCAGCGAATCCATCAGCTTTTGTTCCAGGCCACTGGTTAACAGGGGATACCAGATAAGATAGACGCCATGGCGGCATTTTTTCCACGCGTCCATCAATGTCCGGGCTACGGCCTCATAATCGGTTTTGATTTCGTAAGAAGGATCAATCAGCGCCAACAGTCGTGGCTGTGCCGGCGGCAAGCATTTCAGGAGCCCTTTCAGGCCATCCTCATGGCGCACCTTCACCCCCACTTCATCAGCCCACTGAGCCAGCTGACGCTCTTCCGAAGGGTGCAGCTCGAAAGCGGTGACGGAATCACCCGGACGGCAAAATTCCGCAAACCATGCCGGTGAGCCTGGATACGTCTGCAGCGGCCCACTACCGGGGCTGTACCGCGCCAATAAGTCCAGAACCGGCTGCCAGTCGCCGGAAGTCAGTTGCTCCCGGATCCGCCACAAGGCCTGGACACCAGCATCAGCTTCCCCGGTTTTTCGGGCCCGCTCGCTGCCCAGATCGTACCGGGCACTGCCCGCATGGGTGTCAAAACAGGCGATGGGGCTCTTCTTGGCTTGCATCATGGCCAGCACCAGCGACAGTGCAGCATGCTTCTGAACATCGGCAAAGTTGCCGGCGTGGAAGGCGTGAAGATAACTCAGCATAAAAGGCTCCCGGAATCAGGAGCCCATTAAGCCGCAGTCACCTCAGCCAAGCAAGTGGCCTCAGAAATCCAGACCGAGCGTGAGCCACAATTGCCGGCCGGGCTCAATGCCCGAATCGCCTTCAGACACCGTGTACACACGGTCGTTCAATACATTCTTCACTTCAGCGCCGGTCACCAGAACGCTGTCGCCAACCAGCGGGATGCGGTAATCGATACCCAGATCGAACAGAAGGGTGGCTTTTCGCTCCTCGTCCTCATAGACCGTCAGGCTTTCGCGGACAACTTCACCACCGTTATCGATCAGCTCACCTTCAACCTGACGACCGGTTCGTTTTATCTGGTCGTAGGCGCCACGATAGCGGGCATTGGCCGAGGCACTGAGCTGCTCTGAGAAGCGGTGGGCGACACCCACATTCACGACAATCGGTCGATTGAAATCGCTGCGAAGGATGTCCAGCTCGCCATAAGGCAAGCGTTTGCCCTTATAGGAGATATATTCAGAAGAAGAGGTATTATCAATCGGGTCGTCGTAATCGCCATTGTTTGTTTTGGTTTCGGACCAGGTGCCATGCACGCTGATCAGCGTGTTGCCGTAGACAGCATTCCAACCAAGGGAGACGCCCAGGTACTCGCTGCTGCCGTCATTGTTCATGATGTAGTAGCGGTAGCCATCATCCCGGGTCTCTGTTTCGGTGCGGGCAAACTCGTCCTGATTGTCCCGCTTCACCACTTTGAGAGTCATCACGCCGCCCAACAGCGCTTGCTCAAGCCCAACGGTTTGCTCATCGCTGTAAGGTGTTGCCACATCGTCAAAGACATAACGGTAATCGCCCTGCCCGGACTCACGCTGCCAGTCTGTAACAATGTTCTGCTCGGTGCTTCGGTATTCACGATAGAAAGGCGCCCGGGCCTCCCGCAGTTTATAGGTCAGCAGGGCCGCCCCGTAGTAACGGTTATAGCCGGCAATCAGTCGAGTACTGGCATTACCAAAGACATCCAGGGTTGCCCGGGACCGGAACGCTAAGTCGTGGTTCTTGAGGAAGTCATTGTAGTCATAGCGCACCCCCAGGGTGCCGCTCAGCCGTTGCCAGGCCAGGGTGCTCTCCGCGTAGAGTGCAGCCTCGTTCAGGCGCACCGTCACATCGTCGGCTTCATACACCCGCCGGCCGGAAAAGTACTGCTCTTCCTGCATGCAGTCGTCGACCATACCCCGGCACTGCACGTCGCTATTGATGACCGCAGTGTCGTAAACGAAGAGCGTTTTATCCCGCTGGTAACGGTAGCTGCTCTGGCTGATTTCACTACCGGCCTCATGACGAAATTCAACGCCCCCGACTGTGACGGGCAAGGCTTTCAAACGATAGGCCAGAGTGGCTGATTCCTGAACCATATCCAGGTCGCCGTAGCCCCCTTCCCGACTGAGGCCGACGTCTGCCTCACGCCCCCACTGACGGCTTCGGGTGTTTTCCCAATTGTAGAAGCCATTGGGAGCTTCCCGGTTGTTCACACTTCGGGTCCAGCCCAGGTCAATTTCATGCTCAACCGCCTCACCGAGATAGTCGTACCCTGCCTTGAGGCTGTAGCCGCCGCCCTCCACAGAATAATCGCTGCCCTTCACATCGGTGAGAAAACTTTCGCTTTCAAACGGAGCGTAGGTGGCAGAGATATCCAGCGCGCCACTGGCCCCCAGTTCCGACGTCAGCTTGACCAGGACATTCTGGTTACGCTGAACCCGGTTGCGGGTTTCACCCAGAGTGACGTCCGGGGTCTCGGAATAGGCCTGGCTGACACTGGTCAGGATCCCAACAGAGTCCGTCATCGGCGTTGAGTAATGGAACCTGGCCCGGTAACGCTCAAACTCAGGTTCCGAAGGCGGCATGGGGGGCAGCGCCTGGGATTCCGGGTCCCAGTCTCGGGTAAAGG
This sequence comes from Marinobacter nauticus, assembly GCF_003634635.1. Lineage (GTDB taxonomy): Bacteria > Pseudomonadota > Gammaproteobacteria > Pseudomonadales > Oleiphilaceae > Marinobacter > Marinobacter nauticus. The sequence goes on from NZ_RBJB01000003.1 coordinate 255,549, forward strand.
TCCTGAACTGGGTCCACTGGCTGCGGGTGCCACTGACACTAAGCTTGCCTTCAGCCTCATTCCCGGCCCTGCGGGTAGTCGCATCCACAACCCCGCCGGTAAAACCTCCGTATGCCGCCGGCACGTTGCTGTCATAGACTTTCAGCTCGCCGATCAGGTCCGCATCCAGAAACAGTGCCTGCTCATGACCGCCGATGTCATCAATGCCAGAGCCGTCGCCGTCGGAGGCCGGATCCAGGCGATTGCTGTTACCCAATCCGTCTACGACAAACTGGTTCTCATAGAATCGGCCACCGGATATCGAGATGGACTCGGGCTTCAGATCCGTCAGCCCATCCACACCCTCGCTGTCCTCACCAAACTGGATACCCGGTACCAGTTTCAGAATACCTTCAATCCCTCCATCGGAAGCGCCAAACTGTTCAATATAGTCCCGCTCGAATACGTATTCACCAGCGCCGGTTTCACCCACGCCACCCGGGTTGGCAACGGGCGCGGTTATAACGAGTTCAGGCAGTTGCTTCGTGGCGGAATGATCAGTGCTGTCTTGTGCCACCACACCGTGACTGATCACCGACAAGGTGACCAGTAACGGGCTTGATGACCAGCGCCGTGGTGGAATACGACAGAGGCGCTGGCCGGTTTCTGCAAGCTTCACAGCTCACAAACAGAACAATAGGGTGTTGCATCCGATGCATTGGCGATACCGTCTCCATCGATATCATCATCCAGGGAAACCGCGAGGGCGTCGCGCTCCTGCTGGGTGCTTGCCGGGCTGAAGAAGTCCGGCAGGCCGTCTTTTTCGAAGTCGAATCGCGCAACCGTTGAGCCAGGATAGTCGTCGTAGGAAGCATACCCCTTCGCAACCAGAGCCAGTCGGGCATTTCGGCTAGTGGAGTAATCTGCTTCCTGAGCAAGCCGCTCCGCGTCGTCAAAGAATTGTGCACCTGCCAATAAACCAATGACGGCTCTCAGGTAATCTTCTCGATCTTCCGGATCATTGATGGCCGCAATCAACGGTAGTACACCAGATGCGCCGTTTGAACCGATCAAACCGGTTCTGAGCTGGATACGGGTACGCTCGGCTGCCTCGGGCTCTCCCACTGCAATGCCCTCTACGGCAATGCGACCACGGATAATATCCAGCATCTGTTGCTGATACGCTGCAACATCAAGGTGCTCCTCAATGCCGTCTTCAATCTGGCTCTGGGAATCCGTCTGCGCGGCAATGGCGGCTGCCAGATTCATGGCCTCATCCATCGCCCGAGTGGCGAGCGCGAAGTCCCCCGCATTGGCAGCGAAGACCGCAATCTGAGTCTTCTGATAGGCCTGATCGGCCTTGTCACCCATCACATCGATCAAGGCATTCCAGGACGGAACATAGATAAGACTTTGTGCATATTCACTGATGAACTGGTAACTCTCGGCGAGAAGAGCATAAGCGTCTGCCTGCTGGACAGTAGTCCAGGACGCCATGCGTGCCTCTACCGCAGCCGAACATTCATCCATGCGGATCCGCGCCTTCGCAGGTTCGCCGAACCAATCATAGAGTTTGGCAACCTTACGGCAGCCCTGACCGATGTAGGAGCTTGGCCGCGTTTCGGAAGCAGCAAATTCAGGAGACAGGGTAATTTCAAAGGCGACATCCGCAATTGCCAGAGCTTCCTCAGCATAACCCTCATCCCAAAGTCGCCGGGAGAGATAACGGAACCCTCCGTCATCCCGGCCGGTGCCGGTGTACGTCAGCAACTCAACAACGTCGGCCAGATCATCGGTGCGACCGGTGATCAGAGATACAGCGTCTTCTAGTTTGTTGCTCTGGTCGGACTTAGCTAGCTCCAGCGCCTCGTATACGGAGAATGCTGCAAGAGCATTTGCTTCGTAAGCTTTATCGTTGGCCACATCATAAGGCCGCACTTTTTCCTCAAGCAGGCTCTTGAAGCGCTCATCCAAGCCCAACAAACCGTAGGCATCGGCATAGTTCTTGGCATAAATAACGGACGCCTGATTACAACCGATATCAAGCAGAGCCTCGAATTCATCCAGGGTCTTCTCCAGCTTTTCATATTCACCAAGCAACCCATAAAATTCCGCAACACTCGCGAGCTGAAGCGTCTTTATGGCGTAACACTTGTCAGCGGACTCCCGTGCTCCCATCGATGACACCACCTCGTGGAAGAAGGACGCGGCCTCACGAGCGCGATCATAGGACTCACCGACGGAACCGTTACCAATCGCCTCAAGCACCAGAGCCTCGGCGTTATTGCCGACGCCAACGGCCAGCCGCCCATAAGCAGTGTTGTATGGTTGCCCTTTCTGACTCTTGATATAGGCCCGTACACCCGCCATTGCCTCATCCGCTTTCTGCGGATAGCCCGCATCACGATAATCGTCGCTTAACGTCTGGTAAAAGGATGCGTCATCTGCATTCACCAGTGGGACACCATTTTCATCCTCCAGAACCTTGAGGTACCGGTTATAGAGTTCAAGCGCCTTGTCCCACGCTTCAATCGCATCTTCGATCTTGCCTTGCCCCTCAAGGGCGCGTCCCGCCTCCTGGAATGCCTCGCCCTTCCATGAAGATTGAAAAACTGAGCTCTGTGCCATCAATTCGGCCTGCTCTATAAATCCGGCATCGGCGAGCCCCCGCACAACAGACACATACACCGGATCGGTAACCTGATCATCCATCACCCCATCAAACAGCCGTGCAGCCCGATAGTACGGAGACAAATCAGAACGGAAGAAGTACTCCACCCGTGCCGCGTTGTCGTCGCCAAGCTCTTCCCCCACCGCAAGCGGCAGCGTGCTGTCGACCACCTCGGTGTCAGCCAGCAAGGGCAGGAGGTTTTCCGGGTCAATGGGCTGGGGCACGGTGAAATCTGCCGCAGCAATGGCCTCGGCACTCAGGGCATTGATCACCACCACATAGCGGGCAATGTTCAGTAAGGCAGCGCTGTCGGCAGGCAGGCCCCGCTGGTTCAGGGCCTCAAAAATGGCATCGGCCAGGGCATTGAGGTTGGCCTGTTCGCTGTCACTGGCCGGTTGGAAATCAAGGTTGTTGCTAAGGTAGTCAGCGACACCCGTGCGGATGTTGAGCCGGTTCAGCTCGCGAACCATGGCCTCTGCGTTGGCCGGCGCTTCCGCCAGGCTATCCAGCGCAGTGATTCTGCTTTGTACGGCCCGCAGTCGAGAGACCACTGCGGCCGGCAGACCAGCATCGGCTACCAGAAGGTCTGCGGTATCACGGAGATTGCCGTTGGCCATTTGCAGTTTACCCAGCAGGCTACTGGTACTGTCGGCTGCACCTTTCATGGCCACCATCAACTCAGTCAAGAGCATGCTGGCGCGCTGGGTTGCAGCCGAATTGGCCGGATCGGATTCCAGCTCTTGTTCGGTCAGGCCCAGCATACTTGCAAAACCTGCCAAGGTTCCGCCCTCGCGCTCATAGGCCAGCGCCAGTGTTGTCAGCGGGGTGACCATGATTTCTGAGCCCGTGCGCAAACGGGCCTCCAGCATAATTCCCTGAAGATCCTGGCCTGTTTCCACATCCCTTCCACCAACGGCCACCACGCGGGCCCCCGCCAAATCGACAGAAGAAGACAACTGGAACGAAAACTGTCCCGTTTGGTCCGTTATCTGAATCCGGGTTAGAGCGTCGCCCTGAGCATCAACCAGCCGAACCGCCGCTCCCTCTATGGCGGGGTCCGTCACGGTGCCAACTACGCTGGCGGTGGTGCTCGCCCCTCCCCCATCCGAACTACTACCCGAGGAACCGCCACAAGCGGACATTACCAGTGCGGATAAAAACACCAGGCCAACCCGCAACGATCGGAACACAGAAGGCAACAAGCGCCAACGACTCATGAGAGCAACTCCTAACTGTCGGTTGATTCGTTTTTGATATATGTAAATTATGCCGACTTGAATTCGTAATGCAAATCATTATTATTTGTTTAACGATATTAGGAAGACCTATGCCGATTTTTTCTTGTTTACGCACACCGCAGCTCATTCCCTTTGCCCTGACTCTCCTGCTGGCCGGTACTCAGGCTTCCGGAGCAAACTCAAGCCGCCCGAAAAATGTGACGAGCACGGATTGCGAGGCCTCCATTTCTCAACTGAGACGATGCTACGAGCAACCCCCGGCACTCTGGCCGAAACCCACCATTGACGAGGGCATTGACTACCAGGAATTGGGGTTAATCCCGCCACCAGCAAAACCTGATGCCAGGGAACAGAAACTGAGGATTTTGGGCGAAAGGCTGTTTTTCGACCCGATACTGTCCGCATCGGAGCAGCTCACCTGCGCCAGTTGCCACCATCCAGATCAAAGGTTTGCCGATGGCCGCCGCACCTCGAACGGGCACAGGTTTCAGGAGGGCACCCGGAACAGCCCCAGCTTGTTAAACACCGGCCTACGTGACACCTGGTTCTGGGATGGACGCGCATCCTCTCTGGCTGAACAGGCCATTGAGCCCATGCTTAACCCGATTGAGATGGCAGGAACCCGGGAAGGCATAGAATCAAGGCTCAACAATTCCGAGCACTACCGAGCGGAATTTCAGGAAATCTTCGGAGACCATGCCATAACCCTTGAGCATGCTGGGGAGGCATTGGAAACCTGGCAGGGTACGTTACGCTCACGATCTGCGCCGTTTGATCGATTTCTGCGAGGCAATAGAGACGCATTAAGTGACCAGGCACTGCTGGGACTGCATCTTTTTCGCACCCGGGCTCGGTGCGCCAATTGCCATATGGGACCGTTATTGTCCGATAAAAAATTCCACAATATCGGGCTGACCTACTACGGCCGGAAACTGGAAGATCTTGGGCGTTATAACGTGACGAAAAAGCCGGCCGATGTGGGCCGTTTTCGTACATCATCGTTACGGGATATCGCCGCAACAGGGCCTTATATGCAAACCGGTAATTTTCCGCATCTCCGTGGGATTCTGGCCATGTATAACGCCGGGGCGCCAAGACCCAAACCCAAAGAACACCAGCTGACTGACCCTCTATTTCCACAAACATCCGTCCTGCTCAAGCCATTGAATCTTGAAAAGCATGAGCTTGACGCCCTGGAAAGCTTCCTGCTGAGCCTGACCTCCGGAACGGCCAACCGAAGGGTGGTCGGTATTGAAAGCAAAAACTGAGTCTCGGGCTTGCCCGATATCAAAAACCCCTTGCTATGTAGGGTTTCCAAACCCATAATCTGAACGCTAATATTTCTTATTTACAAAAAGACCTCATCAACATGGAGTTTGAAATGAAAAACCTGTTTCGCCCAGCCCCATTGGCACTGACCATTGCCACAGCCCTTACCGCGGGCTGCGCAAACGCGCCCTGGTCCGCCGAGCAAAGTGCGCCGGCCACCAAAGCATCGGTGGTAACCCATTACGCCGATCTGGCCCATGCCACCTATGAGGATGCCCTGATTACTGCGCGTGCGCTGGACGAGGCTACTGACCGCCTGATTGCCAACCCCACCGAAGCCAACCTCAAAGCGGCAAAAGAAGCCTGGCTGGCCTCACGGGTTCCTTACCAGCAGTCAGAAGTTTTCCGCTTCGGCAATGCCATCGTGGATGACTGGGAAGGCCAATTGAACGCCTGGCCACTGGACGAAGGCCTGATCGACTACGTCAAAGCCGACGACTACCAGCACGAACTCGGCAATGCCGGTGCAACCGCCAACATCGTCGCCAGCAACAGCATTAACGTCGGCGGGGAAACTCTGGATGTGGCAACACTCACCCCTGAACTACTGGCCGACCTGAACGAAGTCGGCGGTTCCGAAGCCAACGTAGCCACCGGTTACCATGCGGTCGAATTCCTGCTGTGGGGCCAGGATCTGCACGGTTTTGAAGGTGGCGCAGGCGAGCGCCCGGTTACTGACTACGCCAAAGGCAACGACTGCACCAACGGCAACTGTGAGCGCCGTGCCCAGTATCTGGATGCCGTGACTGATCTGCTGGTCGATGATCTGGAGTGGATGGTTGCCCAGTGGGCCCCGGGCACCTCAGACAACTACCGTTCCCAGCTGACGTCCGCAAACGCCGACGAGGGCATCCAGAAAATGCTGTTCGGTATGGGTTCCCTGTCCCTCGGCGAGCTGGCCGGTGAGCGCATGAAAGTTGCCTTGGAAGCCAACTCCTATGAAGACGAACACGACTGCTTCAGCGATAACACCCACAACTCGCACTACTACAACGGCCAGGGCATCCAGAACGTGTATACCGGCACCTATCGTCGCGTAGATGGCTCTGTGGTTTCAGGCCCGTCCCTGTCTGACCTGGTTGAGCAGACCAACCCGGAGCTGGATGCTCGCCTGAACCGTCAGCTGGACGCGTCAATGGAAGCCTTGGCGCTCATGAAAGCCCGCGCCGAGAGCAGCCAGAACCCGATGGCCTTTGACACCATGATCGCCCCGGGCAACGCGGAAGGCACCCGCATTGTCAACGGTGCTATCATGGCGTTGGTTGAGCAGACCGGCTCTATCGAGCAGGCTGCACGGCAACTGGGCATTCAAGCCCTGTCCCCGGACGACGCCGGCCATTCATTCTGATTGATCCGGTTGCAGTAAACGGATACCGGGAGATAGAAACTCCCGGTATCCTGCTAACAAGAACAAGCCATGGAAAACCCTCCTTTATGCCCGAAGGTCGATTTTCCATGGCTTCTTCCATTCTGAAACGCGAGTAGTTATGAAACGAGCACTCATCTTCTGTCTGTTGCCGCTGGCCTTCAGCACTCAACCCCTGATTGCAGAGACTCACGCTGGTTACCCGATACAAACTACACCGGCCACAGGCGGTGAAGGCACGGTCAATCAGGCCGACACCAACGCCTACTCGCTGCCCCAGGGCAACCTGTCCATGACCAAACGCCTGGATTTCAGCGTTGGCAACAGTTTCTTCCGCAATCCCTGGGTGGAAGCACCGGCCAGCACCGATGCCCGGGACGGCCTGGGCCCCCTGTTCAATACCAACTCCTGCCAGGGTTGTCACATCAAGGATGGCCGTGGACACCCGCCCGGCGTTGATGAACCGCCTGTCTCCCTGTTCCTGCGGCTGGCAGTACCCGCCGATCCGGTCAAGGATGCAGAACTCCTGCGCAAGCACGGTTTCAAACCCGCACCGGTCTACGGCAGTCAATTGCAGACTGCGGCCCTGCCGGCCGCAAAACCGGAAGCGGATCTGGTGATTGACTGGGAGCCAGTTCAGGAAATACTTGGGGATGGAACGGTGGTTGAACTGCGCAAACCGGAATATCGCATCGAGAACCCCAACTATGGTCCTATGCCGGCAAATTTGCTGGTCTCTCCCCGGGTGGCACCACAAATGATCGGCATGGGACTGCTGGAAGCCATCCCTATTGCCGATCTTGAGGCATTGGCCGATCCGGAAGATACCGACAACAACGGGATTTCCGGCAAGCTTAATCAGGTGTGGGATGTCGCCAGCCAGCAAACGCTGCCGGGCCGGTTTGGCTGGAAAGCCGCGGAACCGGATGTGCACCAGCAAAGCATGGGCGCCTTCGCCGGCGATATGGGCCTGACATCGTCCATCAAACCCACCACCGACTGCACCCCGGAACAACAGTGCGAACGGTTTACTCCCGGTGGTGAGCCCGAAGTGAGCGACAAGGTCGCCGACTTTGTCACCTTCTACGCCAAGAGTCTGGCGGTACCTGCCCGTCGGGATCTGGGCGCTGAATCCGTGCAGAAAGGCGCCAGGCTGTTCAATGAAACCGGCTGTGCCGGTTGCCACACCCCGAAATACCAGACCGGAGAAGTGGCCGACCGCCCGGATCTGAGCAACCAGACCATCTGGCCCTACACCGACCTGTTACTGCACGACATGGGCCCGGCCCTGGCAGACGGCCGGGACGAGTTCCTCGCTGACGGCAACGAGTGGCGCACGCCACCGCTTTGGGGCATCGGCCTGGCCCAGGTGGTTAACCCCCAGTCCGGTTTTCTGCATGACGGCCGCGCCCGCACGCTGGAAGAAGCCATTCTCTGGCACGGTGGCGAAGCCCGGCCGGCAGCTGACCGCTATCGTCAGATGGCCGAGTCGGAGCGCAGCGCCCTGATCGATTTTCTGAATTCACTCTGAGGATCCACTATGCAACCGATCACCAGACTGTTCTTCGCCTCCGCCCTGCTTGTCTGCACTACGGCGGCACTCGGGGCCAACGCCGATACCCAGGCCCGCGAACAGTGGCATGGCGCAATTCAAAACGGCTACGAATCGCTGGCAACCAAAACCGAACAACTGGCATCGGCGGCGGTCGGCTACTGCAACGCACCGACGTCCGACAGCCGACCGGCCCTGAACGATGCCTGGCTCGATGCCTTCCTGGCCTGGCAGCGGGTCCGCTTTGTTGACTTCGGCCCGATGGAGAACAACAACCTGTCCTGGCAATTCCAGTTCTGGCCGGACCCGAAAAACCTGGTCGCTCGCAAGGCCCGGTATCTGCTTGGCACCGAAGCCCCCGTTAACGCCGAGGTGATCAACCAATCCGGGGTGGCGGTTCAGGGCTTTCCCATGGCCGAATACCTGCTGTTCGACGAGCAACTCAACAGTGGGGAGAACGCCCTGCCCGCAGCCAAAAACTGTGAGGTGCTCTCGGCGGTCACCCGGCATATGGCACGTAATGCCCGGGGGCTCGCAGACAGCTGGGCGAGTTTCAAACAACACTATCTGGACACCGGGCCATACCGCGACACCACCATCAAAGCCGGCATGACGGCGCTTGAAATACTGGAAGAGCGACGGCTGGCGCAGCCCATGGGGCTAAGGGGCAATGGCAAACGCAATCCTTACATCACCGATGCCTGGCGCAGTGGCCAGAGTCTGATGGCGGTGGAAGCAACAGTGGCAGGGCTCGAGAAATTCTACCTTCCCGGACTGATCACCTCACTGAAAACCGACGGCGAGACCGAACTGGCAGAGCGCATTCAGAGGCAGTTTGAGAAAGTGGCTGACAACTTTCCGGAAGCCCATGCTGCCATGGCAACGCTCATGGAGAGTGATGAGCGGTTCCGCATTCTGCAAGGGCTCTTTGTGGATGTTTCCCAGCTTTCAACGCTGATCAATGACGAAGCCGCCGTGGCGCTTGGCGTAGTACGTGGCTTCAACTCAAGTGACGGCGACTGAACAGGTATACCCATGCTCATCCATCGCAGAACCCTGATCAAAGCCACCGTCGCCGGAGGTATGGCCGCCACCTTCACCGGCTGCTCGTTGCTCCCCCGCAAAACCGGCCCACAGCCCGAACGCTATGCCGGCGCGGTTGGCCTGCCGGATGGACGCTTTGGCGTGAGTGCCTTTGATCGATCCGGCAACGTTCAGTGGCAGGCGCCGGTAGACACCCGATGCCACAGCGGCTGTAACCGGCCCGGCCGAAAAGATACTCTGTTTTTTGAGCGCCGACCGGGCTGGTCGTTCTATGTTTTCGATGCAGAAACCGGGCAACGCAGACACCGCATTATGGCCCCGGAAGGCGAACACTTTGTCGGCCACGGCGTGTTCTCACCTGATGGCCGGTGGCTTTACGCCACGGCCAGCCGCTACCAGCCCGGCGAAGGCATTGTCGCCGTCTACGATGCCGAGCAGGACTATAAACGGGTGGACACCTTTGAACTGGCCGGCATCGGGCCCCATGAGCTTACCCTGCATCCTGACGGCAACACTCTGGTCATCGGCCTGGGCGGCATTCTGACTCACCCTGATTACGACCGCATCAAACTCAATCTGGATACCATGCAACCCGCCCTGATTCTGATGGATCGCCGGTCCGGCCAGATCGTTGGCCGCTTCGCCCCTGCCCACCACCAGCAGAGCTCCCGCCACGTCAGCGTCAGTACCGAAGGCAAAGTCTATGTTGCCTACCAGTACCAGGGACCGCTCTACGAGCGACCTCCGCTGCTGGCGCGCATAGAAGATGGGCAACTCCGGGAATATCGCTTTGACCCGGAAACCCAGGCCGCTCTCGGCAACTACATCGCCAGCGTGGTGGCCCATCCTGAAAACGACCTGATCGCCGCCGCTTCCCCCGTGGGCGGCACCGCTATTGTCTTCCGCGGCAAGACCGGGGAGCTGGTTGCCAAAGCCCGCATCACTGACTGCGCCGGCATTCAGACTCTGGCAGGAGGCGATTTCCTGGTGTCCTCGGGACAGGGCCGACTGGTGCAACTGAGCGCCGGACAAGCTGCGAAAGACATCGCGCGGCTACCGGTACAGTGGGACCACCACCTTGTTTGACGCGCACTGGCTGATCCTCCGGCTTAAGCACACCCGAGCTAACTGGTATGCTTGGCAAACATTTTTCTGGAGGACGGCCCTTTGCCAGCAACCAAACCCAACACCATCGACCAGCTCTACGGACTGATTGCCAACGAAGAGGACGCACGGGTCTGTAAAGACATCCCGGAGGAAGCCTGTCTGGAAGTACCCCGAAACTTCTTCCTGATTCTGTTCAGCAATGTGCTCACCAAACTTGGAGACTTGCTGATCAGCCCCAAGACCGTGCTGGCCTGGCTGATGAGTGCCGTTGGCGCACCGGCTCTGGTAGCCTGGTTGGTGCCTATCCGGGAATCCGGCTCCATGGTGCCGCAGATGGTGATCGCCGCCTGGGTGCGTCGCAAGGCGATGCGCAAATGGTTCTGGACCCTGGGCAGTTTCGGGCAGGCCGTCAGCGTGGCTGCGATGGCGGCAAGCGTGTGGTTTCTTGAAGGCTATGCGGCCGGTGGCGGCATTGTCGCGGCGCTTATTGTGTTTTCACTGGCCCGGGGATTCTGTTCGGTCTCTATGAAAGACGTTCAGGGCAAATGTATCCCCAAAACCCGCCGGGGCCGGCTGTCTGGGCTGGCAACCACCATTGGTGGCACCGCCACGGTGGTGCTCACAGGACTGCTGTTCTGGGATCGGGGCGACCCCAGCATTGCCTTTTACACCACATTGCTGCTCCTGGCAGCTACGCTGTGGGTGATTGCCGGGGTTCTGTTTGCCAATGTGGAAGAGTATGCCGGGGAAACAGGGGGCGGTGGCAACGCGATCAACGAGGCTTTTAAAAGTCTGTCGCTGCTACGGGACGATGCGCCCTTCAGGCATTTTGTCATCACTCGTGCACTGCTTTTGTGTTCGGCTCTGGCGTCTCCCTATTTCGTGGTGCTCGCCCAACAGGAATCCGATATTGGCTGGATGCTGGGCGTCTTTCTGCTCGCCAGCAGTCTGGCCAGCTCCCTGAGCGCCAGCTTCTGGGGTTGGGCCGCCGACACCTCCAGCCGCCGAGTGATGATTCGGGGTGCCACCATGGCCAGCTCGGTCTGCCTGGTGGTTGGTGTTCTGGCACTGGTGCTGGGCCCCGGGTTTGGCGGTGCCTGGTTCTATCCGGTGGCGTTTTTTGTGCTGAGTATTGCCCATGCCGGCGTGCGCCTGGGGCGCAAAACCTATCTGGTGGATATGGCCGGAGGCAACAAACGGACAGACTACACTGCGGTCAGCAATACCGTTATCGGTGTGTTGCTGCTGGTAACCGGGGGGTTCACAGCCGCCATTTCCATGATTTCGGACGTGGCGGTGATTCTGGTATTGGGACTGATGGGGCTGGCGGGCATGCTGAGCGCATTACGCCTGGAAGAAGTGACGGAAGACTGAGCCATCAAGACCCCGTTAAATCGGGGTCTTGCCATCGTTCAGGGCCAGGGCACCTTTGACAATTCGGTAGATCACCCAGATCGCAATACCCAGCAGAATAAACCAGCCCACAATCAGCATGGTGGTAATCACCCCGATGACTGTCCACAGCAAACCAATCCAGAAGGTGCGGATCTGCCAGCGGAAATGGGGCTCTATCCAGGTACCACGGACATCATCCAGTTTGACGTAGTTGATAATCACGCCCACCAGTGCCGTCACCCCCCCCAGAAAAAAAGACAACGCCTGCAGGATGTAAACCACCACCGCCAGATTCCTCGCAGAGCTGGGCTCCTGTGATTGCTGGCCGTCAGGTTTTGCGGGGATATACTCGGTTTCGGACACAGGAATTCTCCTTGTTACGTCCCCGGCAGTCTATCACAGCCTTGGCGGGTGCCCAGTGCGATCAATTCCCCGCCGGCCGATACCCAACCCGGAACCCGCCCCAGTGCTTGCCGTTCACATAGATGGGCACCGACAGATCGTGCATGATTTCACCAGTGTCCCGGCGATAGGTCTGGAGCAGCATACTTTCGGTATGACTCCCGCAGCGAATGCCAGTGCGGTCATTGAACAGTCGCTTGCTGCGGCTTTTCACCAGGTCCACTTCCGGATTACCACTCGGCGGGTGGGCAAAATCCTTATTATGGGTAGGCACATAACCGTCCGGCGTGCAGGCGATGGAGAACACAATGGCCTCATGGGATTTCTTGATGGGCTCCTGTATTGCCGGAAACACTTGGTCAGTAAACCGATCGAAGCTGCTGGAATACTGTTGGGGCTGGGTGTTGGCAATCGGTGTTCGCTTCTTGTCAAACAGCGCCGCTTCACTCAAACGGCCCTCTCGAATTGCCGCCTCAAACAATTGGCCAATCTGCTGCGCCCCTTCCAGTGCTTTCTCATAAAACGGCCGGTGGTAGCTTTCGCTGCTGTTCAGCGCAAAGGCAGCATTCGCCTTCTCCGCCAGCTCCATCAACGTGGAAGCCTGGTCCGCCAGCGATGCCACACTGGTATCACTTTCGGATATATGGTCACGGACAGACTCAATAGCCGAAAACACCTGGGCCAGACTCTGCTCGTTGTTCTGGTCGATCTCGGCAATACGGGCAACCTGCTGCTGAACCCGGTCGGATTGATCCCGAATCTGATCCAGCTGGCCGCCAACGCTCTCTACAGATGTCAGCCCGTCTTCCACGGTTTTCGCCAGAGATTCAATGCGGGACACAATCTTGGTTGTGTCATTCTGAATTTCGTCGAGGGTGTCCGCCACTTCACTGGTGGCCTGGGCAGTGCGCCCGGCCAACTGCCGGACTTCATCGGCCACCACCGCAAACCCGCGGCCCTGTTCACCGGCGCGGGCCGCCTCAATAGCGGCATTCAGTGCCAAAAGATTAGTCTGCTCGGCGATACCCTGAATGGTGGACGTCACGCCCTGGATCTTGCCGGATTTTTCATGCAACGCCTGAATCAACCTGAGGTTTTCTTCCGACTGTTGATGCACCAGGCGCACATTTTCAATGGCCGACACCAATGACTGACGCCCCTCCACGCTGACTTCGCGATTCTGCAATGCCATGGTGGCGGCGTTGGTGGCCTGTTCCGATGATTCCCGAACCGATTCCGTGATCTGGCCCGCGTAATCGGCCATCTGAGCGGTTTCTTCCACCTGTCGGTCCAGGCGCTGCTTCACCTGATCCGCCGCAAACGAGACTTCGGCGGCCGAGATGGCATTCTTGTCGGCACTGGCCGAGAGGGTTTCAACCAGGGCCTTGCCCACACGGGCATCCGCCAGAAGCTGCGCACACTGAGCCCGCAAGGGATGATTGTCAGCCAGGGAGCCATCATTCAGGCCGTTGATTCCACGCTCTATTGGTTCAAGCACCCGTAAAACCAGATAGCAAGCCGCAGCAGCAAGGCCCACAAGGAGCCCGATTAACAGAGAGGCGGCATCGAGCCCCATCAACGGAGCCACCAGAATGCAGGCAATACCGAGCGCAACAGCAATGCCCACCCCCCATAAAATTGCAGTGCGATCGAGTAAACCCATGGTGCCCTCATCTTTGTCATTGCTAACGCAAGCATGTTGTTATTGCAGGCCATCCCTGAGGTTAAAGAAATGATATAGGTTAATAACTCCTACTTTAGTGGACTAAAGATACCACTATTGCAGGGCCCAAGGAGTTTATCGGCATCTGGAAGGAAACCTGAAATACAGAAGAGAAAAGCCCGGGCGGAACGAGTCCGCCCGGGCTTTTTGGCAGCGCCTGACAACCGTTATGGCTGATCAGGCACCGATAACGCCACCATCGTTGCGGGTTACGATAACCGTTGCATCACGCGGACGCGGATCGTTAGCATCCGGCCAGTTTGCTTCCGGGTGCTGGATATTGACGAACATGGTCTTCACATCCGGTGTGGAGACAACGCCTGTAACCTCACAGCCAACCGGCCCAACGAAGAAACGCTTGATCTCGCGGGTTTCCGGGTTGGCCGCCAGCATCATGTTGTTCTGATAAGGTGCTGCATCGGAGCCGTCGGTCTGAATCCAGAGGCGGCCGTTATAATCGAACCAGAGGCCATCCGGACTGTTGAAGATGTTGTCATCAGTCAGAGATACGATAACCTGGTCGTCAACCACGGTTTCCGTGCCCTGCTCACCGGCGAACACGAAGATATCCCAGTCAAAGCTGGTTGCAGTGTGATCGTTGCCGTCTTCGCTCCAGCGAATAATATGACCGGTGCGGTTGTTGGCATTCGGGTTTGCCGCGTTAACCTGCTCCTCCGTCCGGCGGGAGTTATTGGTCAGCGTAAAGTAAACCTGACCGGAATTCGGATCTACAGCCCCCCACTCCGGGCGATCCATCGGGGTCGCACCTGCGATGTCGGCAGCCAGGCGAGTGTTCAACAAAACATCAGCCTGATTCTCAAAACCATCAAACTGAACGTTGCCAACCATTTCGCCCTGGGCCGCAGCCACTTTGGCAGCAAAATCCGCATCGTTCAGATCCAGCGCCAGCCAGTCGCCTGAGCCATCGTCGTTAAAGCGAGCCACGTAGAGCGTACCCTCGTCCAGGAGGTAGCCACCGGCCGTTGCAGCGTAGTAGGGCTTTGAGGAGACAAATTTGTAGATGTACTCGAAACGGGAATCATCACCGGAATAACATACGACCGGCTCACCTTCCTTAACCGGCGCAAAAATCACACCCTCGTGACCAAAGCGGCCCAGCGCAGTTCGCTTCTGTGGTTTGCTCTCTGGAGTAAACGGATCAATTTCCACCATGAAACCGTAGGTATTGGCCTCATTCCGGTAATCATCCGCCGCCGACGCACCCGTCGGGGTAACATCAAAGCGCACGTATTGATCCGCACCGCTGTCAGCCAACTCCCAGTCGTAGCGGCTTGAATCGCCGACGCCATGGCGGGTCTGCTCCCGGGGCTGCGTTGCATCGCTATTAGCGAAGTACCCGTGCCAGTTTTCCTCAGCCGCAAGGTAAGTTCCCCACGGCGTCGGGCCCATCGCGCAGTTGTTCAGAGTACCGCGGGTTTCCGTTGCATCCGGACTGTATTTGGTGACCAGTTTGTCGTAACCACGCACCGGACCACGGATATCCATTTCGGTATTACCCGTAACCCGGCGATTAAACGGACTCCCGAAAACAATATCCCACTTGCCGTTGTTGTCGCGTTTGATATGAACCACAGACACACCGTGCGCGGCGATTTCCTTGCGCACTTCATCGGCCGGACGCATACCGTTGATGTAGGTAGCCCCGTTGGCATGCAAAGCGCCTTGATTGATGTACTCATGGTTCATCACCAACAGACCTTCGCTGGAGCTGTTGCCACCGGCTTTCAGGTCAATCGGGAAAAAGTGCACACCGTCATGATGCATGCCCATTTGCTGCTCTTGCTCTTCTCCGGTATTGGTGCCATCCGGCTTATAGGCCGGGTAAGACCCGGTAATTGGCGTGCCCCAGGGAAGAAACGCTTCAGAGGAGTATCCCTCGGGAACAACGACCTGATTCGCGGTTGAAGTAGGGACAGCCTTGAAACCCAGTTCAGTGGTGGATGTGTTTCCACCGGTAGTACCGCCATCGTTGTCACTATCACTGTCACTGCCACAACCGGCAAGCCCCAACCCCATAACGCTGGCCAGAGCGGCGCCTACGCTACCTTTCATGACGGTACGACGCTGCATTCTGGCAGACAGTACCTGATGGAACGGGGTGTTTTCGGAATGATTGACGACTGGCTCGTAGTTCGGGTCCAGGTAATTGGGATCAAGATCGTGCTTGGCCATGGTTTGCCTCTCTCGGATTGGTGGACAAGTCCTTTATTTCGAGAGGCAAGTGTCGGCAAGTAATGTGACAGGACGTAAACAGATTTAAGTCAGAGTGTTGAACGTTCGATGACAACCGGTGAGGCAGAAACAGAAACGGGGCCCAAAGGCCCCGCAACCGCGCGACTCAACTCAGGTGATCACTGAGTCATTTCGTCATAGCCTTCTTCCATGGAGTCAGCTGCTTCTTCCATGGAGTCGCCAGCTTCATCGGCGGCTTCTTCAATCTCGTCGCCGGCGTTTTCTGCGCCTTCCTGCATTTCACCAATCACGCCTTCATCCTGGCCAGTGGCTTCTTCCCAGGTTTCTTCGGTGGCGTTCGCGGCGTCATCCATCATTTCCTCGGCATTTTCACCCGCTTCTTCAAAATCCGCGCCTTCATCGCTCTCGGAGCTACAGGCAGAAAGTCCAAGCGTGGCAACCAGTGCGAGTGCGCTCAAGGTAAACTTGTTCATAACATGTCCCTCTGTCGGTATATGTGTACAACGCCAACAGAGTAGAGGCAGCCGGTGGTCAATATCAATTACCGGGCGATTACCCTTTCGTTAACCGCTCACCGTCGATCATGATGATGTGGTCCGCTGAGACCACCTGTCCTTTTCCCAGCACCACGAAATCCCGCCCGGCCCGGCTAAGCACTTCCCGGATAACGCCGTGAACCACGCAGACCTGTCCATTCGGGTCCTGATAGATGATTTCCGCCAGTTTCATGGCGCGCGCGTATTCCTGGAGCCGTTGTTGCAACGTCCAGGACATAGTAGCCGGAGATGGATTGGTGGCACTCATTCGACGCTTCCCTGTTTTTTTTTGTTTCCAGAAGTCTGGACCACAAGCTCTGGATTCGCCAGCTGGAGCCTGATTGTCATTAGAGGCCAGTTCGCTTAGCCAGACTCTCTTACTTGTTGTATTGCCAGATTGTCCGACATAAATTGAACAAACAAACACAACGAGTTCCACGGAGAGCCCATATGAACGCCAAAGTGAAATCCTCGCTCGACACGCACCAGGTCGCCGCGCCCCGGAAAACCGGGGCATCGGATTCAAAAGACACCGCCACCAAGGCCGAGACCTGGAAAGATCCCAAGCGCTACATGTGGCTGTTGGGGCCTGCGCTTCCAGGCATTGGCCTTGCCGCTCTGACTGGCTATGCCCTGGCCCCGAAACGACTGAAGGCTCTGGCCTGGACCGGGCCGGCACTGGTGCACGGCATTATTCCGGCACTGGACCGGGCGATCGGTGAAGATAAGAGCAATCCCCCTGAATCGGCGGTAAAGACCCTGGAGCGGGACAAGTATTACGACCGTATTGTGAAGGCGTTTATCCCCACCCAGTACGCCATGACCTTCATGGGCGCCTGGCTGGCCAGCCGGAAAAACACACCACTCGAGGACAAGATCGGCCTGACCCTGACCGTAGGCGCCATCAACGGGGTAGGCATCAACACCGCCCATGAACTGGGCCATAAGTCCAATAAACTGAACAAACTGATGGCCATGGCCGCCTTGGCTCCCACCGCCTACACCCACTTTGTGGTGGAACATAATTTTGGTCATCACAAGCGGGTAGCCACACCGGAGGACCCCGCCAGCAGCCGAATGGGCGAGAGTTTCTGGAAGTTCCTGCCCCGAACCGTGTTCGGCGGCATCAAGTCGTCGGTCAAGATCGAAAAGGCTCGGCTGGAACGCAAGGGTAAGAGCTTCTGGAGTCTTGATAACGAACTGCTACAGGGTTGGGCCATGACGGCCGGGTTCTTTGGCGCCACGACGCTGGTCTGTGGCCCGAGGGCGGTGCCGTTCCTGGCAGCGCAGGCGGTTTATGGCGCGAGTCTGTTGGAGAGTGTGAATTACATCGAGCACTATGGTCTGTTGCGGCAGAAGGACAAGAATGGCAAGTATGAGCGCACGAAGCCGGAGCACAGTTGGAACAGCAATCACATTGTGACCAACCTGTTCCTGTATCAGTTGCAACGGCATTCTGACCACCACGCCCATCCGACCCGGAGTTTCCAGGCCTTGCGCCATTTTGAAAAGGCGCCCCAGTTGCCGGGAGGGTACGCATCGATGCTGTTGCCGGCCTACCTGCCCCAGTGGTGGTACGAGACGATGGATAAGCGGGTAATTGACCACTATGAAGGGGATCTGTCGAAGATTAACTGGGACCCTGATCGCAAGGAGGAGTTGATGGCCAAGTATGCGGACTATGCTGCGAAAGTGGCAGCGGAGGCTGCGGCTCGGCGGGCTGGCTCTTCTTCTGAGTCTGAGGCTGCCTGATTTCGTGGTTTGATTGCCCGCACCAGCCTGTTGGTTGGGCGCCGGCTGCGGGTTGGGGCCACCCTTCCGGGAGACGCCGTGAACCCATCCATGGGGGCTTGAGCGCAGCATCCCTGCTGCGCACACTCCCGGAAGGGTGGCCCCAACCCGCCGCTTTCGCTTCCCTGAGATAGTCGCTGATTCGACGATTCGCTAAGGACTAAATCTCGATTAACAGGGCAATCCTGCTACTTGCCTTTGAACACCGCCTCTCTTCTCTCCAGGAATGACCGGATTCCTTCTTTGACATCTTCGCTGGCCATGACCGGGCGTAGTTCCGGGAACAGACGTTCCTTGGCCGCTTCCTGGCCTTCGGACACGGCAATCTTGGACGATTTCAGGCTGCCCTGAACGCCCAGAGGTGCGGCTTTGGCAATCTTTTCGGCGATTTCCATGGCTTTGTTGAATTGTTCGCCGGGTTCCACCAGTTCCTGAATCAGGCCCCACTGGTAAGCCTGTTCCGCGGTCCATTCATCACCAGTGAGCAGGTAGCGCTGGGCGTTGCCCCAACCGATTTCCCGCTGCAGGCGAATGGTGGCGCCACCGCAGGCGAAGATGCCGCGTTTCACTTCCAGCTGAGCGAAGCGGGTGCCTTTCGCGGCCACGCGGGTGTCGGTGTTGAGCATCATCTCGACGCCACAGGTGAAGCAGATGCCCTGGGCGGCGAAGACCACCGGCTTGGTGAGGCTATCGCCGGTAATATCGAACGGGTCGAGTTCGCCTTCGCCGGGTTCAATGCCTTTACCGTTGGCGAACACGCCGGCCCAGTCATCCAGTTGCAGGCCGCTGGTGAAGTGGTCACCTTCAGCGTACATCACTGCCACGCGCAGCTCCGGATCGTTCTGGAGCTGGTAATAGGCGGCAGCGATTTCGTGGTACATGGCCCGGTTCATGGCGTTCATTTTTTCCGGGCGATTCAGTCCGATCAGCAAAACATGATTTTTCTTATCAACATTTACCAGAGCCATTGCGCTTTCCTTTCATGTTTTCTTGTCAACAGGCTATGCCCATGTGCGGGCGCGAACGGCTGGGAGTCCTTTCAGGGACCGTCTGTGGCCATGGATGGCCACAGTCGAGCGCACATGGACGTGCTCGTAGCGTGTCCCTGAAAGGGCGCCCAGCCGATCGCACTACCCCAACACTCGCAGGCTAGTGATACAAAGAGCACCAAAACTAGAACCAATCGGCCTTCATGTTCAGACACGTATCATCCTGATTCCGCAGCAGCACCAGATCCTGAGCCACGGTGGGTAATTCCCAGTGGAAGAAGTACTGGGCGGCCTGCAGTTTGCCCTGGTAGAAGTTGCGTTCGCTGTCGCTGTTAGCAGACCCCAGTGCGTGGGCTGCGGCATTGGCCTGCCGCAGCCACATCCAGGCCACGATAATGTGGCCGAACAGGTGCAGATAGCAGCTGGCGTTGGCCAGGGTTTTGTCGACTTCGCCGCCCATCAGGGATTTACCCAGGCTCTGGGTGACTTTTACCGCCTGCTGCAAAGTCTCACTCAGAGACAACGCCCACTGCTGGCAGCGCTCAGTGGTGGCCGCCTGCAGATCCACCTGCATTTCCTGCATCAGCAACTGCAGGCCGTGGCTCTGGTCCTGCCAGATTTTACGGCCCAGCAGGTCCAGAGCCTGGATGCCGTTGGTGCCTTCGTGGATGGGGTTCAGGCGGTTGTCGCGCCAGCACTGCTCGACCGGGTATTCGCGAGTGTAGCCAGCGCCGCCGTAGACCTGGATTGCCAGATCGTTGGCTTTCGGACCGTATTCCGAGGGCCAGGCTTTGATCACCGGGGTAAGCAAATCCAGCAGCTTGCCGGCTTCCATTCGTTTCTGGTCATCCGGGTGGGTGTGCTGATCATCCATCAGGCGAGCGCCGTAGAGGCAGAGCGCCAGGCCGCCTTCGCTGTAGGCTTTCTGGGCCAGCAGCATGCGGCGTACGTCCGCGTGGTCGATGATGGGTACTTGCGGGCTTTCCGGATTCTTTTCGCTGGCCTTGCGGCCCTGCAGGCGGTCCTTGGCGTATTCCAGGCTGTGCATGTAGCCCCGATAGCCGATCACCGCGGCGCCAAAGCCAACGCCGATGCGGGCTTCGTTCATCATCTGGAACATGTACTTCAGGCCCTGATGGGGTTCACCTACCAGGTAGCCGTGGCAGGGAGCGTCGTCGCCGAAGCTCAGGGCGGTACTGGTAGTGCCACGATAGCCGAGTTTGTGGATCAGGCCGGCGAGGCTGACGCCGTTGCGGTCGCCCGGGTTGCCGTTCTCGTCCACATGGAATTTCGGGACGATGAACAGGGAGATGCCTTTTACGCCAGCCGGTGCGCCTTTGATTTTCGCCAGCACCATGTGAACGATATTTTCGGTGATGCTCTGCTCGCCACCAGAGATGTAGATTTTGGCGCCTTTGATCAGGTAGTGGCCGTCGTCGGTGGGCGTGGCGGAGGTGCGGATGTCAGCCAGGCTGGAGCCGGCGTGGGGCTCGGTCAGGGCCATGGTTCCACTGTAGCGGCCGCTGAGCATATTGGGCAGGAATTTGGTTTTCTGTTCGTCGTTGCCGAATACACGGATCAGGTTGGCGGCGGCGGTGGTCAGAAACGGGTAGCCGGCGGTGCCGGGATTGGCGGCGGTGAAGAAGCCGTTGCAGGCCGCCATGACGGATTCCGGCAATTGCATGCCGCCGAGATCGTACTCGTATCGGCCAGCGAGGAAGCCAGCTTCGGCGTAGGCATCGAAGGCCTGTTTGACGTCCGGGAGCATTTCCACCTGGCCGTTGACGAATTTGGGTTCGTCTTTGTCGGCAGCACTGTTGTGGTTGGCGAATTTTTCTTTCGCCATTTTGTCGGCGGTTTCGATGACGGCGTCGAAGGTTTCTTTGCTGTGTTCGCTGAAGCGCTCGCGCTGGATGAGGGATTCGGTGTCCATCACCTCATAAAGTTGGAATGCAAGATCGCGGCGGTCTATCAGGGTGTCGGTCATTCTTGGTCTCCTGTTGATTGGTCATAGCGTCTCATAACGGCTATGGTTGTTGGAATTGTCATTTCTGACTTATTCTTGGCTGAATCCGCCAACCTTTGCGTTAGCAAGACGGCCACTGCCATGGGGATTCTCTTCCGGGAGACGCCGTGAACCCATCCCTGGGGGCTTGAGCGCAGCTTCCCTGCTGCGCACACTCCCGGAAGAGAATCCCCATGCCAGCGGCCTGATTTAGAGAATGCCGTCATGCCAGTTCATGCAACGCCACAAGCCAGAAAACAGGAATTGTCCCAGTGAAAACCGTCACTATCATCGGCTTCAACGGAGCTCTGGCCAGCGCCATCACCGGTATGATCGACCTGTTTCGCCTGGCCGGGGTGACCTGGGCCCGAATTCATGGCGAGCAGCCGACGGCATGGTTCAGAACCCGGCTGCTGACCGAGGATGGCGAGCCCTGCCGATGCATCAATGGCGTGACCCTGTTGGCGGATGGTTCCTGGCAGGATATTGACGAACTGGGTGCCGATGACCTGCTGATTATTCCGACCATTGGTGCACCCATTGATGAAGTTCTGCAAACCAACCCCCTCCTGATTCAGTGGCTTTCAAAGTTTCCGACTGCGACGCCCGGCGATGTTCGGGTGGCCAGTAACTGTACCGGCGCGTTTTTATTGGCGGCGGCGGGGTTACTGGACGGTCGGGAGGCCACCACACACTGGGGGTTTGGTGAACAGTTCAGACGGCAGTTTCCGGCTGTAAATCTCCATGCCGACAAGCTGGTCACGGTTGATGGCCCCGTGGCCTGCGCCGGGGGTGGTATGGCCTGGTGGGATCTGGGGGTGTATCTGGTTGAGCGGCTGGCAGGTGCGCAGGTGGCCCGTGAGTTGGCGAAGGCGTTTGTGATTGACGCCGGGCGCACGAGCCAGGCTCCCTATAGCGTGCTGCAGGCCAAGCGATACCATTCAGACACGGTGGTTCACCAGGTTCAGGATTGGCTGGAGGCGCATTTCAGAGAGCCGGTTTCATTGCCAGAGCTTTCCAGCTTCGCCGGGTTGTCCGAAAGGTCGCTGTTACGTCGGTTCCGGCAGGCGACAGGGGATTCACCGTCCAGCTATCTGCAGCTACTCCGTGTGGAGGAGGCTCGCAGGCTACTCGAATCCTCAACGGGGGGGCTTGAGTCGGTCACCCGGGCGGTCGGATACGAGGATGTGAGTTCGTTCAGCCGGCTGTTTCGTCGGCATACGAAGCTTTCACCGGGCGCCTATCGGGCGAAATTCGGCCGATAGTATGGTGTTACAGGTCACAATTCAGTCTTTGGTAGTGTTTCTGTGGCGCGGGTTATGCATCAAACTGTCTTGTAGGCGATTTTTTGCCGCTGTACGTAAATAATCTTGACAGTATTAACCCTTCGGGGGAGGTCGTTTCCATGAACGCACCGTTGAAGCAGAGCCGGGCCGATGTACTTAACCGGCTATACGATATGAAGCGCAAGCAGCTCGCGCAGGCCAGTCAGCAGGGTAACAGCCTGCGTTGCCAGGTATTGGAAGCCGAAGCAGAGGCGATTTCCAATGCCCTGAAAACCGTTCGATAGCCATTTATCCAGACAACAGCTATCGAACGCCACTTCCGGTCAACTGATGACGTAGCAGGTCACTTTTTAGATGGCTGCCGCGATTTCGGTTCCCTGACGGATGGCCCTTTTGGCATCCAGCTCTTCCGCCACATCAGCACCCCCAATGAGGTGCGCTTTCACGCCTTTATCAGCAAGCTGGTCGAACAGTTCCCGATAGCTTTCCTGTCCCGCGCAGATGATCACGTTGTCCACGGCCAGAACTCTGATCTCGCCGGTCTTTCCGTCCTTGTCGGTCAGGGTAATATGCAGGCCTTGATCGTCGATTCGATCGTAACGGCAACCCCGGAGCATTTCGACGTCCCGATGCTTGAGGCTGCTTCGGTGCACCCAGCCTGAGGTTTTGCCCAGGCCGCCGCCGACTTTGCCGGTTTTACGCTGCATCAGATAGATCTTGCGGGGCGATGGGGTCTGCGCCCGTTCAGCCAGGCCGCCGGGGCCCTCAAACGTGGGATTCACCCCCCATTCCGCCTGCCATTCAGCCACACTCACCTGTTCGCCTTCCGGGTGCTTGCCAAAGTCGTGAGTCAGGAATTCACTGACATCAAAACCGATACCACCAGCCCCGATCACAGCCACCGACTTGCCCACCGGTTTGTTGTGGCGTAGTACATCCAGGTACCCAAGGACTTTCGGGTGGTCGATGCCTTCAATCTTCGGTGTTCGTGGTTTGACGCCGGTGGCGATGATCACGTCGTCAAAGCCCTGTTCGATCAGCTCGTCGGCCCCCACACGGGTTTCGAGCCGCAGGTCGATTTCCAGCAGATCAATCTGACGCTGAAAATAGCGCAGGGTTTCGTAGAACTCTTCCTTGCCCGGAATACGTTTGGCGTAATTGAACTGGCCGCCAATTTTGTCGTCAGCTTCAAACAGGGTAACCTTGTGCCCCCGTTTTGCCGCCGTGGTGGCTGCTGCCAGGCCAGCGGGACCGGCGCCGACCACCGCTACGCGCCTGACGACAGGCGCTACCGTGAGCACCAGTTCGGTCTCGTGGCAGGCCCGGGGGTTTACAAGACAGGAGGCGCGCTTGGCCTGGAACACATGGTCCAGACACGCCTGATTGCAGGCGATACAGGTATTGATCTCGTCGCCGCGCCCCTGTTCCGCCTTGCGGACAAACTCGCTGTCGGCCAGCAGCGGGCGTGCCATGGACACCATGTCAGCCTTACCGGCAGCAAGGATTTCCTCGCCTTTTTCAGGCGTATTGATACGGTTGGTGGTACACACCGGGATGTCCACCTCGCCATAGAACTTGGCTGTCACATCCGCAAAGCCGCCGCGGGGTACCGAGGTCACGATGGTGGGAACGCGGGCCTCGTGCCAGCCAATACCCGTGTTGATAATGGTTGCACCGGCTTTCTCGATAGCCTTGCCCAGAGTGACGATCTGCTCCCAGGTCTGGCCGCCTTCCACCAGATCCAGCATGGACAGGCGGTAAATAATGATGAATTCCGGCCCGACCGCCTCACGCATGCGGCGAACGATCTCCACCGGCAAGCGCATTCGGTTTTCGTAAGGCCCACCCCACTTGTCGGTTCGCTTGTTGGTGCGTTCACACAGGAACTGGTTGATAAAATAGCCTTCAGAGCCCATCACCTCAACGCCGTCGTAGCCGGCGAATTTAGCCAGCTTGGCGGCATTCACGAAGTCATTGATCTGCCGTTCCACACCTTTTGTCGAGAGGGCTCTGGCCTTGAACGGACTGATCGGTGCCTTGGTGGCCGAGGCCGACACAATCAGCGGCTGATAACCGTAACGCCCGGCGTGCAGCAATTGCAGGCAGATTTTTCCGCCCGCTTCATGCACGGCCCCGGTCACATGACGATGCAGCAAAGCAGTCGCACGGTTATTCATCGTAGACGCGAGCGGCGCCAGCTGCCCCACCAGGTTGGGAGAAAAGCCACCGGTTACCATGAGCCCGACGCCACCTTCCGCCCGTTCGGCAAAATACCGGGCGAACTTGTGGATATTCCAGAAACGGTCTTCGAGGCCGGTATGCATCGACCCCATCAGCACCCGGTTCTTGAGCTCAGTGAACCCCAGATCAAGCGGTTTCAGCAGGTTGGGATAGGCGTTGGTCATGGCGCACTCTCATCGAATATTTATCGGGAGTATACACTTGATCAATGGCAAGTTGACTTGACCTGACCGACGGGCCACGTATCATCGCATTTCAAGTTTGACTGACGGAGCAACCATGACCGCAAGGTCCTTCGGCTGCATTAGAATCACCCGCCCACCCGTTACCGCTGACATCGCGCGGCATCGGGGACGCCTTCCGTATTTCCCGGACCCGCCTGTTTCCTGCTGAATCCACCCTGACCCATGCCGACCCGATCCCGATGCTCATCGTGCACGGTGGCTGGTCGGAGACTAGACTCAGGCAAACACGCCTTTGGTACTCATGTAAAAGAACACCGATAACGAGGTTGCGATGTCGCTACCGCTGGTTGTATTTCTGCCATTTCTGGGGGCTATAGCTGCCCCGCTGTTTGCCCTTGGGGGGCGGACAGCGATTGCGATTGCCTCTTCTGTTCCGGCGCTTATTGCCCTGGCTGCCCTGTTCCCGCACTGGGAAACACTGGCCAACGGTGGCACCGTCCTGCAATCCTGGGAGTGGTTACCGGCGATCGGCATTTCCTTCAGCTTCCGCCTCGATGGACTGTCTCTGCTGTTCGCACTGCTGATTCTGATTATTGGCGTGCTGATCATTCTCTATGCCCGCTATTACCTGAAGCCGGCCGAGAATATCGGGAAGTTTTACGCGCTGCTGCTCTGTTTCAAAGGCTCCATGCTGGGCATCGTACTCTCCAGCAATCTCTTGCTGATGATGATTTTCTGGGAACTGACCAGTCTCACCTCGTTCCTGCTCATCAGTTTCTGGAACCACAAACAGGACGCTCGTCGTGGCGCCCGCATGGCGCTGGCGGTGACCGGTGGCGGTGGGCTGGCGTTGCTCGCGGGCATTCTGATCATCGGCAACATTGTCGGCAGTTTTGAACTGGACGATGTGCTGGCCGCCGGCGATGTTATCAAAGCCCACGCCATGTACCCCGTCGCCCTGACGCTGGTACTGCTGGGCGCGTTTACCAAGTCTGCCCAGTTCCCGTTCCATTTCTGGCTGCCCCATGCCATGCAGGCGCCAACGCCGGTTTCGGCCTACCTGCACTCCGCCACCATGGTCAAGGCCGGCATTTTCCTGATGGCGCGTTTGTACCCGGCATTGGCTGGTACGGAACAATGGTTCTACATGGTCAGTTTTACCGGCATGGCAACTTTGCTGATTGGCGCCTACGTGGCCATGTTCAAGCACGACCTGAAAGGGCTTCTGGCGCATTCCACCGTCAGCCACCTGGGCCTGATCACGCTGCTGTTCGGTATGGGTACCGAGCTGGCAGCGGTGGCAGCGGTATTCCACGTCATCAACCATGCCACCTTCAAGGCCTCACTGTTCATGGCCGCCGGTATTATCGACCACGAAACCGGTACCCGGGACATGCGCCGGATTAACGGCCTGTGGCGATACATGCCCCATACGGCCACTCTGGCCATGGTGGCCGCGTCATCCATGGCCGGGGTTCCGCTGCTGAACGGCTTCCTGAGCAAGGAAATGTTCTTTGCCGAGTCCCTGCAACTGAATCTGCCCGGCATCTGGGCCTGGCTGCCGCCGATCGTCGCCACGCTGGCCGGTATTTTTGCGGTCGCCTATTCCGCACGTTTTATTCACGACGTGTTCTTTAACGGCAAGCCCGTCAATCTGCCCATCTACCCGCCCCACGAACCGCCCCGGTACATGAAAATCCCGGTGGAGATCCTGGTCTTCGCCTGCATCATGGTAGGCATGTTCCCGGCGGTATCGGTCGGGCCTCTGCTCTACGCTGCCGCCCACGCCACCCTTGGCGGCGAGGTGCCGGATTATCAACTGGCGGTTATCCACGGGTTTAACCTACCACTGATCATGAGTTTTGCGGCTTTCTTTGGCGGTTTGATCATGTATAGCCAGCGCCAGAAATTCTTTGATTTCCACGCGCGCTTCAAGGAAATTGACGAGAAGGCCGTATTCGAAGCGATCGTACTGCGGATCGTCGACCTGGCGAACGGCTTTACGGCAAGAATCGAGAACGGCTCTCTGCAAAGATACGGCATGCTGCTTGTGGTCAGCGTGCTGGCAGTCGCTGCCATGCCACTGCTGGATCTGGGTATCTTCATTGGTGAGACCGGCTTGAGCCCTGTGGACTGGCCCACGGCCATTGCCGCAGGCGTACTGATCATTTGTGCCCTGTTGACGGCTGCCGTGCACCGGCAGCGATTTTACGCGCTGGTTGTGCTGAGCGTGGTGGGCCTGATCGTTGCACTGGCGTTTGCCCGCTTCTCGGCGCCCGACCTGGCCATGACCCAGTTGTCGGTGGAAGTGGTGACCATTGTTCTGCTCATGCTGGCGCTCTACTACATGCCTGGCTGGACACCCGTGGAAACCCCACTGAAACGTCGCTTCCGGGATATCGCCATCGCGGGTATTGCCGGTATTGGTATGACTCTGGTTACCCTGGCCATGTTGACGCAACCGTTCAGTTCGATTTCCGATTTCTTCCTTGAGAACAGCAAACCGGGCGGTGGCGGCACCAACGTGGTCAACGTCATCCTGGTGGACTTCCGGGGCTTTGATACCCTGGGCGAAATCACGGTTCTGGCGATTGCTGCCCTGGGCATTTACGCGCTGCTGAAAAATACGCCGCTGACGCCACCACCCAGTGATGGCGAAGGCCATGCCTGGTCCCGGGATGCCTACCCGTTAATGCTGCGTTTGATCGCCCGGCCACTGTTGCCGCTGTCCCTGATGGTGTCGGCATTCATCTTCCTGCGTGGCCACAACCTGCCCGGCGGCGGATTTATCGCGGGTCTGATCACCTCGATAGCCCTGATCCTCCAGTACATTGCCAGTGGCCTGAACTGGACCCAGGACCGGATTCCGTTCAAATATCACAACGTCATTGGCCTGGGCCTGTTGTTCGCAACCATTGCCGGCGCAGCAAGCCTGGCCTTCGGCTATCCGTTCCTGACCTCAACATTCGGCTATATCACCTGGCCGGTAGTCGGCAAGTTCGAGGTAGCCTCAGCACTGGTCTTCGACCTGGGTGTTTATCTCACGGTAATCGGGGCCACCCTGTTGGCGCTGGTGACCATTGGCCGCATATCGCCGCATTCGGCCATCAAGAGCAAGAGGGAGGGCGCGTAATGGAACTTGTCTATGCATTGGTGATTGGTGCCCTGACTGCTTCCGGCGTTTATCTTCTGCTGCGGGCGCGCACGTTCCCCGTGGTGGTTGGCCTGACACTGCTGTCTTATGGGGTAAACCTTTTCCTGTTCTCCACCGGACGCCTGGCTACCGGCAAGCAACCGATTATCGGCACAGCGGAAAGCTATGCCGACCCGCTGCCGCAAGCGCTGGTTTTAACGGCCATCGTGATTGGCTTCGCCATGACGGCCTTTGTGGTGGTGATGTCGCTACGAAACCTTGCGGATAACGAAGATGACCATGTTGATGGCAAACAACCGTATAAATCGCCAGCACCGGAGCAGGAAGACGAGGAGGTAACCGGTAAATGAACCATTGGCTTACCGCTCCGATTCTGATTCCTCTGCTTGGCGGCATTCTGCAGGCACTGATGGGCTATGCCCCCATCACGCTGCGCCGGACTCTGGCACTGGCAACCACCGTGCTGATCCTGGTCTCGGCCATAGTCCTTCTGGTGCTGGCAAACGACGGCAGTTACCGCATTTATGCTTTTGGCAACTGGCAGCCACCGTTCGGGATTGTCCTGGTTCTGGACCGGCTGGCCGCGCTGATGCTGATCATGACCTCCGTTCTGGCCCTGTTCTGCCACCTGTATGCCATCGGCGGCGCCGACGAGGGTAACCGACAGTTCCACGCCCTGTTCCTGTTCCAGTTGATGGGACTCAACATCGCCTTCCTGACCGGTGACCTGTTCAACCTTTTCGTTGCCTTCGAGGTGCTGCTGATCGCATCCTACGGCCTGCTGATGCATGGTGGAGGCACCATAAGGACTGTGCCTGGCCTCCACTACGTGGTTCTCAACCTGATCGGCTCGGCGATCTTCCTGATCAGTGTGGGCATGATCTACAGCGTCACCGGCACCCTGAATATGGCAGACCTTGCGGTCAAGGTTCCCCAGGTAACCGGTGAAAGCCTGAATATCGTCAAGGCCGGCGGCATGATGTTGCTGGTAGTCTTCGGCCTGAAGGCCGCCATTCTGCCGCTGTGTTTCTGGCTGCCCCGTGCCTACTCCAAAGCCACGGCGCCCGTTGCAGCTCTGTTTGCGGTCATGACCAAGGTGGGCATCTACGCCATCCTGCGGGTGTACCCGCTGGTGTTTGGCGACGAAGCCGGTGAGCTTGCCAATCTCGGCATGGATTGGCTGTTCCCGATCGCTCTGGCCACCCTGGCCATGGGCGTCATAGGCGCTCTGGGCTCTGGTAGCCTGAAGACGCTTGTGGCCTGGCAGGTAATCATATCCGTGGGCACCCTGCTGGCTCCCATCTCTCTGGGCTCCGAAGCCGGCTTGTCTGCCGCCTTGTTCTATATGCTCAGCACGACCTGGACCGTCGGCGGCCTGTTCCTTGTATCGGAACTGATAGCCAACCAGCGCGGCAGCGCAAAAGATCGCATCATCACCGCGCCCAGGATGCATAACCGCACTTTCCTGAGCGTGCTGTTTCTGATCGGTGCCGTTGCCGCCGCCGGGTTGCCTCCGCTCAGCGGCTTCATTGGGAAGCTGCTGATTCTACAGTCCGTTGAGCCCGGTTTCGAAATGGCCTGGCTCTGGTCAGTGCTGCTGGTTGGCAGCTTCCTCACAATCATTGCCTACAGTCGGGCCGGCAGTATTGTTTTCTGGCGAACCGTCGACGGGCATCTGGAAAAGCCGGACCCATTGAATGGTCGGATTTCTGTAGCAGCAGGCGCGCTCACCGCACTGGCGATCGTCCTGGTCGTGTTTGCCGGTCCAATAACACGCTATACCGATGCAACGGCCGAACAGCTACACAATAACAATGCCTATATCGAAATCCTGCAGATGCCTATGGTCGGGGAGGATGACTGATGCTTGATCGACTGAGGTTTCCCCACCCCTGGCTGA
The DNA here is from genome assembly GCF_003634635.1 of Marinobacter nauticus. Lineage (GTDB taxonomy): Bacteria > Pseudomonadota > Gammaproteobacteria > Pseudomonadales > Oleiphilaceae > Marinobacter > Marinobacter nauticus. The sequence goes on from NZ_RBJB01000003.1 coordinate 285,656, forward strand.
GCCTGACCCTGTTCGTCATGTGGCAATTTCTGAGTGACGGCATCAGTGGCGGCAGTATTGTTCTTGGACTGATCCTGGCCTGGATAATCCCCCTGATGACCCAGGGTTTCTGGCCAGATCCACCCACCTTGCTCAAGGCCTGGAAGACACCTGCCTACCTGTTGCGGGTTCTGTGGGACATTGTGGTCGCCAGCGTTGATGTGGCAAGGCTGATACTGAGCCCTCGCGAACCACGCCCGATGTTCATCTGCTACACCCTGGAACTCAAGGATCCGCTGGCTATCAGCATTCTCGCCAGCACCATTTCCCTGACGCCGGGCACCGTTAGCGCGGATGTGAGCGATGACAACACACTGCTGCTGATACATGCCCTGGACGCCGAGGACGAGCAGGAAGTCATCGACACCATCCGGAACCGGTACGAAAAGCCTTTGCTGGAGATGTTCCAATGATGCTAACCGCGCTCTACATCACCATTGCCATGGTCACGCTGGCCGCCTTGCTGAACGTTTACCGCCTGATCAAGGGCCCGGATGCGCCGGACCGGATACTGGCGCTCGACACCCTCTACATTAACGCCATCGCATTGATCATTCTGTTGGGCATCACGCTAAAAACACGCATGTACCTTGAGTCTGCGCTGCTGATTGCGGTTATGGGATTTGTTGGAACCGTCGCCATGGCCAAATACCTCAAGCGCGGCAGCGTCATTGAATAACCCGGAGGACACCCTATGAGCACCTTCGCTGAATACGCCATTTCCGCCATGCTGATTATCGGTGGCGTTTTTACTCTCATCGGTGCCATTGGTCTGGCTCGACTGCCGGATTTCTACACCCGGCTACACGGCCCTACCAAAGCCACCACGGTTGGCGTTGGCGCTATCGTGATCAGCTCCGTGATCTACTTCAGCACGCTTGGGCGAGGCATCGGGATCGAGGAAATCCTGATCACGGCGTTCCTGTTCATGACGGCGCCCATCAGTGCCAACTTCCTGGCAAAGGCCGCCATGCACCTGGAAGTCAGAACCTCTGAGAAAACTCGCGGTCAGACCTGGGATCAATAAGCCCTTTTCATTCAAGGGCTCAGTGAGCCTTTTGTTCAAAACAATCGTATAAATCAAAAGGCTACCGGCACCGATATATTTCAATACCCGTAAAGTCAGGTCTTTAAGGAGTCCTCTCCCATGATGTTACTGGCTGTGCTATCCGGTTTTATGCTGGCGGTCGCGGTACCGGCGCTATATCGTTTGGCAGGCAGTTACATCGGCTGGGTACTGGCTCTTCTCCCCGCCTCCCTCACCGCCTACTTCGCCAGCCTGATTCCCGCGATCCGTGGTGGTGAAAAGCTCCTGCTTGAAACGCCCTGGATGCCAGGCCTCGGGATTACCCTGGACTTCATGGTTGATGGCCTGTCCCTGGTGTTCGCCCTTCTGATCAGCGGCATCGGCGCCTTCATTCTGATCTATGCAGGCTCCTATCTTAAAGGCCACAAAGACCTGGCAAGGTTCTACGTCATCATGTTGGCGTTCATGGCCTCGATGCTCGGGCTGGTACTCTCGGACAACCTCATTACCTTTTTTGTGTTCTGGGAACTGACCAGCATCACCTCCTACATGCTGATCGGCTTCAACCATGAAGATACCGAAGCGCGCAAGTTTGCCCTCCAGGGCCTGTTCGTAACCGCAGGTGGCGGGCTCGTGTTGATGGCGGGCCTGATCCTGCTGATTTTTATCACCGGGGATTCCTCCTTCTCGGGCCTTCTGGCGTCAGAACTGTCCATTCATGAGCACCCGTATTACACCGCGGCAGCAGTCTGCATACTGATTGGCGCCTTTACCAAATCCGCGCAGGCGCCTTTCCACTTCTGGCTACCAAACGCCATGGCTGCGCCCACCCCGGTTTCGGCCTACCTGCATTCTGCGACCATGGTGAAGGCGGGTGTGTATCTGCTGGCCCGCCTGAACCCGTCAATGGACGGAGACATGCTTTGGAGCGGCTCGCTGTTGGTGTTTGGTGCCGTCACTATGCTCACCGGCGCCTATCTTGCATACAGCAGCACCGGCATCAAAAAGGTTCTGGCCTATTCCACGGTGATGGCGCTGGGCACCCTGACCATGCTGGTGGGCGTGGGGACGGAACTGGCCATCACAGCTTTCATCTGTTTCCTGGTGGCCCACTCGCTGTATAAGGGCGCCTTGTTTATGCTCGCCGGCGCCCTGGACCACGAAACCGGCACCAAAGACATTACCCGGATGGGTGGCCTGAGGCACAGCATGCCAAAGACAGCCGTTATTACCGGACTTACGGCCTTATCCCTCGCAGGGCTTCCACCGCTGTTCGGGTTCGTGGCCAAGGAACTGTTACTGGAGTCGCTGTTGCATGCGCCAATATGGCAAACCGGGCTTTTGGTGGCCGCCGTTCTCTCGGCCATGCTGGTGGTGGCGGTCGCCGGCCTGGTGTTTATCAAGCCCTTTTTCGGGCCGGTTGTTAAAACGCCCAAACTGCCCCACGAGGCCCCGTTTGCGATGCTGATCGGCCCCGGCGTTTTGACAATGCTCGCCCTGATCTTCGGCTTCATGCCATCTCTGCCCGCAAATCTGGTTCTGGACGCCGCTATTTCAGCAGTCTCCGGCTACCCGGTGGAAACCGCCCTCGCCCTCTGGCACGGAATTAACCTTCCCCTGATGCTTTCCGGTCTCAGTCTCCTGGCAGGCTCGTTCCTCGTAGCGGCCTGGCACAGACTGCAACCAACCCTGTATGCGATGAATACCGCCGCCAGCCGATTCGGCCCGGAAGCCGGTTATTTCCGTTTTATGGAGGGGATCAGTCAGGTTGCTGGCTGGCAGACACGAATCCTACAGAATGGCGTTCTCGGCACCTATTTACTGGTTCTGGTTCTTGTCACGTTTTCTCTGACGGGCTTCACGCTGCTGACGCGGCACGGTCTGCAGCTGGATTTCGACTTCAGCGACAGTTTTTTCTACGAATGGGGCATCGCGCTGCTAATTGTCGCTGCGACCGTCTTTGCCTGTGTCACACGGTCCCGGCTTGGCTCGGTTGCTTCGCTGGGGGTACTGGGCTTTGGTGTGGCCCTGACCTTCATTCACTTCAGTGCACCGGATCTGGGCATTACCCAACTACTGGTGGAGACCCTCACCGTCATTCTGCTTGTGCTGGTGCTGTTCCGGCTGCCACCGTTTGCCAAGCTCTCCTCGTCCTGGGAACGTTACCGGGACCTGTCTGTCGCAGTGTTTGCGGGCGTGGTGATGACGCTCATCATTCTTGCTGTTCTGGATATCCAGTACTTTGACAGCATTTCCAGCTACTACGTTGAAAACAGCTATGGTCTGGCGTTTGGCAAAAATATCGTCAACGTAATTCTGGTGGACTTCCGGCAACTCGATACTCTGGGGGAAATATTTGTACTGGGTCTTGCCGCAATTGGCGTTTACTCCATGATCAAGCTCAGGGCGGAGGACCAGTACAAGCCATGAAATCCAACACCGTGATTCTCCACACCGCGGCATTGGCGATCATGCCGCTGCAGCTGATGTTTTCGGTGTTCCTGCTTTTGCGCGGGCACGACGAACCCGGCGGCGGTTTCATCGGGGGCCTGGTCGCTGCAAGCGCGTTTGTTCTCTACGCCTTCGCCTTCGGCGCGGAAGCCACCCGCAAACTCCTTCGGGTGCACCCGAAGGATCTCCTGGCAGCCGGCCTGCTGTTCGGGCTGGCATCCACAATTCCGGCCCTGTTGTCTGGTCAGGCCATGCTCACCGCCCACTGGTGGGAGCTTCCGCTGCCGGGTGACAGCTACCTGAAGTTATCGACCGTACTCGTCTTCGACATTGGCGTGTATCTGGCGGTCCTTGGCACACTGATGACATTCGTGATCGGTCTGATGGAGGTTGAGGGATGAGGCGAACACAGTTTTTTGAACGGGGAGCATCGCTATGGAAAGCCTGATGGCCCTTGTGGTTGGTATCTTGTTCGCGGCCAGTATCTACATGATGCTCAGACGCTCCATCGTGAAAATCGTTATTGGCCTGATCATTCTGAGCAATGCGGCAAACCTGCTGATTTTTGTGGTGTCGGGTCTAACCCGGGGCGCACCTCCGCTGATAGCCGACGGCGCGAAGCAGATGGCTGGAACGGTGGCAGATCCGTTACCCCAGGCCCTCATCCTTACGGCTATCGTGATCGCGTTCAGCGTTCTGGCCTTTGCGGTGGTTCTGATCCGCCGGGCATACGAAGTTGTGGGCACCGATGATCTGGACAAGATGAAGGATACCGACACTTGAACCTGGAAGTTGTTCTCCCGATTCTGATCCCCCTGACCGCCGGCGCCCTGTCCCTGGCGCTGTGGCGCTCGGTTCAGCTGCAACGCCTGGTTGGCGTGGTAGCCACCGCTCTTTTGCTGGCCGCCAGCATCTGGCTGATGCGCTCAACCATCGACAAAGGCTTTCTGGTGGTTGAAATGGGCAGCTGGCCGGCGCCGTTCAGCATTGTGCTGGTGGCGGACATCCTCAGCGCCATCATGATTGTGCTGACTGGCATTATCGGGCTCGCCATCGCCATCTACTCCCTGGCTTCAACGCCTCCGGGCCACGAAAGGTTCGGCTACTACCAGCTGATGCACCTGTTGCTTGCCGGGGTCGCTGGTGCCTTCCTGACCGGCGATATTTTCAACCTCTTCGTCTGGTTTGAGGTCATGCTGCTGGCCTCCTTTGCCCTGCTCACCCTCGGTGGCGAGCGTGCCCAGATGGAAGGCGCCATCAAATACGTTACCCTGAACCTGTTTTCATCGGCCCTATTCCTGTCAGCCGTCGGCCTGCTGTACGGCATGGTGGGCACCCTCAACATGGCGGATATCGCCCAGAAGGTGAGCCGAGTTGAAAATCCCGGCATGATCACCGTTGTGTCGCTGATGTTCATGGTGTCGTTTGGCATCAAGGCGGCGGCATTCCCACTGTTTTTCTGGCTCCCGGCCTCGTACCACACCCCTCAGGTCGCAGTATCCGCACTGTTTGCGGGATTGCTGACGAAGGTCGGGGTGTATGCACTCTATCGGGTCTTTACACTGATATTCACCCAAGATGTGGAATACACCCACACCATCCTGCTCTGGGCGGCGGCACTGACCATGCTGACCGGTGTACTCGGCGCCGCCGCACAGTTCGAGTTCCGCAGGATTCTGTCCTTCCACATCGTCAGCCAGATCGGCTACATGCTTCTGGGACTAGCCTTGTTTACGCCCCTGGCGCTGATTGGCGGTGTGTTTTACATCATACATCACATCATCGTTAAAACGAATCTGTTCCTGGTGAGCGGCATCACCTATCGCCTGCTGGGCAGCTATGAGCTGAAAGACCTGGGTGGCGTGTATCGGCAGCGCCCTTACCTGGCGTTACTATTCCTGATTCCGGCCCTGTCGCTGGCAGGTATTCCGCCCTTGTCCGGCTTTTTCGCCAAGTTCGTTGTTGTCCGTGCCACACTGGAATCCAGCGAATATCTTGTCGCAGCGGTCGCCCTGCTGGTGGGCTTGCTGACCCTCTACTCCATGATCAAGATCTGGGCGGAAGTGTTCTGGAAGAAAGTCCCCGAGCACGTTACCGACACCAGACGGCTCAATGGTGACATCAAAGACCAACGCAGTTGGGCCTACTACACCCCTGTGGTGGGGCTTGCGGTGTGTACACTGATCATTGGCCTCTATGGTCAGCCCATTTACGTGCTTGCAGAATCCGCCGCCGAGCAGCTGATGAACCCGCAGCTTTACATAGAAGCGGTTCTGGGAGGGCAACCTGAATGATCGGCCTGTTCTGGAATTTACTGCTGGCTCTGGCCTGGGTAACCCTCACGGGTAGCATCACGGCCATGAACCTGCTGGCAGGTTTTATCTTTGGCTACGTCGCCCTCATGGTGCTGCAGAAACAGGTGCCGGTGCTGAAAGGGTATTCCCGCCGGATTCCCCGTCTCGCCGCTTTCCTGGTGTATTTCCTGAAAGAACTGGTGAAGTCGAATCTGAGGGTCGCCTATGACATCGCAACGCCGGTCTGGCACATGAAGCCGGGAGTGATCGCGTTTCCGCTCCGGGCCGAGACCGATATGGAAATTCTCTTTGTCAGCAGCGTCATTTCTCTCACACCCGGAACCCTGAGCCTGGATGTTTCTGACGATCGAAAGGTGCTGTTTATTCACGCCATGTTTCTTCACGACGAAGAGCAACTCAGAAACGACCTGAGAGAACTCGAACGCCGAATCCTGAAGGTGACACGCTAGGAGGCCAGCCATGCTGAGTGTTGTGATCAATATTGTCTATCTGATGCTGTCTCTGGCGCTGCTCTTTGCCTTCATTCGGCTTACCCGTGGTCCGTCCTTGCCGGACCGGGTGGTCGCATTGGAACTGATTGCATCCATCGTGGTTGGCTACGTGGGTGTGCACGCGATTGATACCGGCGTAGCCAGTTTCCTGGATGTTGCCATTGTTATCGCCCTGACAGCCTTTCTGGCAGCCATCGGCTTCGCCAGATTCGTCGAGCGGGGAGGCGTAAAGAATGATTGAAATACTGGTATCGGTCCTGCTCCTGGTGGGCGCTGCTTTCATGGTACTGGCCGCCATCGGCGTTCTGAGGTTGCCCGACCTCCCCACCCGCATGCACGCCACCACCAAAGCCGGTGCCCTGGGCGCCATGATGACCATGGGTGGCGTGGCGTTCTATTTCGGGGACAGTACCGTGGCCGCGCGGGCGGTTGCCATTGTTATCTTCATTTTTCTGACAGCTCCGATCGCCGCTCATGTCATAGGCCGGGCCGGTTATTTCACCGGCACCAAACTCTGGGCCGGCACCATCAAGGATGAGCTGCAGGAACGATACGACCCGGTTACCCACAAACTCAATAGCGGGCTCGAGGAGCTAAAGTACGGGCAGCCAACCCGAACTGGAAAAGGTACCTCAAACCAATAGTTTGTGATTGGCAGCACAGGAATTTCCAGTATAGTAGGCTGCAAACCATTTCAAGGAATACCAGACATGCTGACAGTCAATGAATACTTCGATGGCAAGGTAAAATCAGTGGCTTTCCAGTCCAGCACACTGCCTGCCACAATCGGTGTTATCAGTGCCGGAGAATACGAATTCGGCACCTCAGAAAAAGAAACCATGACGGTCGTCAGCGGTGAACTGACCGTGCTGCTGCCAGGCCAGCAAGACTGGCAAACTTTCGGCGCCGGCGAGAGCTTTGAGGTAGCGGGGCAAGCAAGCTTCAAAGCAAAAACGGATGCCGATACTGCTTATCTCTGTACCTACGGATAAGCCCCACTCAGCCCGTCTTTCTTACCGTGACAACAAACATAAGCAGAGAAAGAGGACAACAACATGGCTCAACCCCGAATTCTCAAACCGGCTGACAATGCCCACCAGTACCAGCTCCTGATCAAGCGGTTACTGATGTCCGGCCCCCGCTACAACCCGGACCAGGAAATCGTTTACGCCGATCGCAGCAAGTACACCTACAAGGACCTTGTCGAACGCATCCATCGACTTGCCAATGCCCTGACAGACGCCGGTATCAAACCCGGCGATACCGTGGCTGTGATGGATTGGGATACCCCACGGTACCTTGAGTGTTTCTTTGCGATTCCGATGATTGGCGCCATACTGCACACGGTCAACGTGCGCCTGTCGCCGGAGCAGATCGTTTACACCATGAACCACGCCGAAGACGACGCGGTACTGGTGCACGATGACTTCCTGCCCATCATCGAGGGCGTGAAAGACGAGATCAAAACCGTCAAAACCTGGATTCAGGTAACCGACAGCGACAAGCCGGGCAACGCCTCTTTCGACACCCACGGCGAGTACGAAGCCCTGCTCGCGGGGGCCAGCGACCACTTCGACTTCCCCGATTTCGACGAGAACAGCGTCGCCACCACTTTCTACACCACCGGCACCACCGGTAACCCGAAAGGCGTGTATTTCAGCCACCGCCAGCTGGTACTGCATACGCTTTCCATGGCCGGCAGCATCTCCCATTTCGACGAAATGCCGCTGTTGCGTTCATCGTCGGTGTATATGCCGGTCACGCCCATGTTCCACGTTCACGCCTGGGGCGTGCCCTACGCGGCCACCATGATGGGAATAAAGCAGGTCTATCCCGGTCGCTATGAACCCGAGTTGCTGGTGGATCTGCTCAAGGAGCACAAAGTCAGTTTCTCCCACTGCGTGCCCACCATCATGCAGATGATGATGGCCACCGAGTCCATCAAGACCGCGGACCTGAGCAACTGGCATGTGCTCATCGGTGGCAGCGCCCTGACCAAAGGCCTGTGCGATGCGGGGGCGAAACTGGGCATCAAGATGTTCACCGGCTACGGCATGTCCGAAACCTGCCCGCTGCTGAGCACCACGCACCTCTCCCCGGCGGATCTTGAACTGCCCCTGGAGCAGCAAACCGCAATCCGGGTGAAGACCGGTAAAGCCGTGCCCATGGTGGAACTGGAAATTGTCGATCCTGACGGCAACCCCGTAGCCCATGATGGCGAAGCCAAGGGTGAAGTGGTCGCTCGCGCCCCCTGGTTGACCCAGAGTTACTTCAAACAACCGGACAAAGGCGAGGAACTGTGGGAAGGCGGCTGGTTACACACCGGTGATGTCGCCTCCATGGAGCCGGACAACACGCTGACCATCAAAGACCGCATCAAGGATGTGATCAAGACCGGAGGCGAATGGCTGTCGTCGCTCGACCTGGAGAACATGATCAGCCAGCACCCTGCCGTTGCCGGGGCTGCGGTGGTAGGTGTGCCCGATGAGAAATGGGGGGAACGTCCCTACGCCCTGATCACCCTGAAGCCCGGAGAATCCATCTCTGAGCAGGATATCAAGCAGCACCTGCAACAGTTTGTCGACAGCGGCGACATCAATAAATGGGCGATTCCCGAGCAGATGCGTTTTGTGGAAGACATTCCCAAAACCAGCGTCGGCAAGATCAACAAAAAACTGATTCGGGATCAGTTGAAAGACTAATCTTCCGGGGAAGCAAAAAACGCCGGCGTCCTGGCAACAGACGCCGGCGTTTTTATTTGTGTGCTACCGGGATCGTCGGCTGCTCAGAGGCCTGAGAAGGTGAAGTCCACCTCAGGATCCTTCCCAGCAACAATATCCGCCAGAGCGGCTGCCGAGCCACAGGAGTGGGTCCAGCCCAGGGTACCATGACCGGTGTTGAGGTACAGATTGCTGAAGTGGCTTTTACCGATGTAGGGCACATTGGATGGCGTTGCCGGCCGCAAGCCGGTCCAGAATTCGGCCTGATCCCAATAGCCAGCCTCGGGCATGACTTCCGCAGCCCGACGGACAATCGCCCGACAACGGGTAAAGTTCAGGTCGCGACGGTAACCATTCAGTTCTGCTGTGCCAGCGACACGCATTCGGTCGCCCAGGCGCGAGTAAACCAGCTTGTATTCATCGTCGGTCAGGCTGACGTTAAAGGCCGCTTCTTCGTTTTTCACCGGCACGGTAATAGAGTAGCCCTTGGCCGGATAGATATTCAGGAACATCCCGAGCTGGCGGGCAAGTACCGCACTGAAACTGCCCAGGCTCAACACATAGCTGTCCGCCCGAAGGGTGTGGTGTTTGCCGTCCTTGAGCGCCAGCACTCCAAGGATCCGGTCACCCGCGCGATCAAAACCCAGCACTTCGGTGCCGTATTCAAAAGCCACCCCGGCTTCTTTACATTTCTCAGCCAGAGCCTGGGTAAACTTTCGGGCATCGCCGCTTTCGTCATCGGCGGTATAAGTCGCGCCGGCAATACGATGACGGATCGGTTCAAGGGCCGGCTCCAGCTCAACCGCACGACCAGCATCGATAACCTGACGATCACAGCCCAGATCACGCATGATGCGGGAAGGTTCCAGGGCCGCATCGAATTCGGCAGGGTTGGTGTAGAAATGCAGAATGCCCTTGGCTAACTGGTCATAATCGAGCTTCAGTTCGTCTCGCAGTGACTGCAGGCATGAACGGCTGTAAGTACCGAGATTGACCATCTGGCGGATATTATGGGCGGCTTTGGCAGAGGTACACTGAGCCAGGAACGACAGCGCCCAGCGCCACTGGTAAAGATCCAGCCGGGGCCGGAACAACAGTGGGGCATCCGGCTGGAAAAGCCATTTTGCGACTTTCAGGGGCGCCGAAGGATTGGCCCACGGCTCGGCATGGGACACCGATACCTGCCCGCCATTGGCGTAGCTGGTTTCCAGTCCTGACTGGTTCTGTCGGTCGACCACGGTTACCTGGTGCCCCTGTTTCTGCAGGTACCACGCGGTGGTGATACCAACGACGCCTGCCCCAAGTACCGCTATGTGCATGCCTGCCTCCCCTGATTGATCAACTGTGGTAGCTTCAGAACGTTAGCCGCCCGCGCGCTTGACGGTCCAGCCTTCCTGCTCCAGTAACGGCACCAGAATATCTCGCTGGTCGCCCTGTATCTCCACCACTCCGTCTTTTACTGTACCACCTGTACCGCATTTGGCCTTTAGCTGTTTGGCGTAGGCTTTCAGTTCTTTGTCGTCGAGCGGAATACCGGTCACCAGGGTCACGCCCTTGCCTTTGCGCCCCTTTGTCTCCCGGCTGACGCGCACAATACCGTCTCCGACCGGCCTCTGCGCTCCCCGGCAGGTGCAGTCATCCACCGGGTTACGGCACTCCGGGCACATCCGCCCCTGGTCCGTGGAGAACACAAGGCCGCCTTTGCGCTTGTTCATACCCATGGTTACGCCTTTATCTGCAATCAGTTCAGGCCCGGAGGGTATTTGGAAAACATTTCCGAGACAACCTCGTCAATCAGTTTCCGACGGGTTTCCGGCGACTGGTTTTCATTGAGATAGCGCCGGCTCGCGGCTTGCCAGACCACTTCCTCGGTGGTCCGATCAACCATTCTCACCACCAGTTTGCCCTCGGTTACCTCTCGCACCGGTGGCGGCGATGAGAGGCCCCAGCCGAAGTTGCCATGGCCGAACCCGAACCCCAGGCCAACGCCTACCTGCTCAAGCCGTTCCTCTGCCACAATCTGCCAGCTGATCAGAAGATCGGCTTCAGTCTCCGTCACTTTTTTCATCGCCTTCCGGTTCAGCTCGCGCTCTACCGCGTCCCGAACCCGGGCGTCATCCAGCGAGGTGAAACCAGAGTCCTGGGCGTTGCTGGCAAAGGCCCAACTGCTGTAATTGCCAAAAACGGTGGCTGGATTGTAGTCGGTCACCACATTGCTGGCACAGCCGGTTATGGCCAACGCCAAAGCAGCGATCATCATAATACGCATAGGCTTAACTCCGTTGTTCCCATATGTCTCCAGTATACGCGTGCCCAGGGCTACCGGCCTGCCTCAGTCAGTCAGGTTTCAAAACGGTAATCCATCTTCTGGGACTCACAAAAAGCGCTGAAGTCCTGTTGCTGAGCCACAGGCAAGGAAACGCTGGCTGTCACCCGCGTAGTATAGGAAATCGCGTCGATACACCCTTCATGACCGTCGCACCAGTGCCGCAGCGGTTGCTCATCGGCAAACCCGAACTGCACCGTTGCCTGCACACGTGCCTGCTGCACCACGCGGTCAACGGCGGACAAGACACTTTCAGCGGCGCCGGCATAGGCCCGAACCAGGCCACCGGCTCCGAGCTTGATACCACCAAAATAGCGGATAACGATCACCAGCACGTCACCCATATCCTTGTGCTGGATCACGCCCAGAATGGGTTTGCCGGCAGTTCCGGAAGGCTCACCATCATCATTCATGGCAGCCTCGGCCGCAGAGCCGGGCCGGCCGATCTGATACCCCCAGCAGACATGACGGGCATCGGGGTAGTCGCGGTGGGCCTGGTCAACATATGTACGTACGTCGTCCCGGTCACTGACGGGATACACTCGGGCAATAAAGCGGCTTTTCTTCACTTCCGTTTCCCGCTCAAGGTATCCTGCAGGAATCGGGTAATCCTTACTCATGGGCGATCCTATGACGACCGAAGACAACGAACAGACCCAACCCGGGACCGCGGCCCCTGCACGGATACGCAAGGCCGCCTGCGGCATCCGGTTTGATGAGGATGAGCTGCAGGAAGGCATTGATTTTTCTGCCGCCAGCAAGCTGAAACCGGGCAGTGACAACGCACCGGATCAAAGCCCGAGCGCCGATTCCTCAGCCTCCGACAAAGACCGGTAGCTCAAGGGTCACTTCCAGGCCACCCTCGTCCCGGTTGCGGGCACTGATGTGCCCGTCGTGGGCCTGAATGATATCACGGGCAATAGCGAGCCCCAGCCCCCAACCTTTGCCACCACGGGATTTGTCAGCCCGGAAAAACGGCTCAAACAAGTGTTGTAGCAGGTCTTCCGGAGCACCCGGTCCCTCATCAGCGACGATCAAACGGATTCTCTCATTGTCCGTGGACAGAGAGAGCTTCACCGATTTGCCCGGCGGCGTGTGGTCCAGGGCATTTTGCAGCACGTTATCAAACGCACGCTGCAATAAACCACCGTCGCCAAGCACAGACACCGCTTTGCTCTCCTCCGAGGCCACCAGTTTGCACTCCACGCGCTGGTGCTCAGCATAATCGGCGGCATCCTGAAGCACGTGATTGACCAGGACCATCGGCTTGACCGGCTCACGCGCCATATCACCGCCGTTCTCGGACACCCGGTACAGGGTCAGAATCTGGCCGGTCATGGTTTCCAGCCGCTCGTTCTGGCGCAGAACACTGGTCATCAATGCCTCATCGGCGCCGCTGTCCGAAGCCAGTTCAATCGCCACCCGCTGGCGTGCCAACGGAGTACGAAGATCATGGGAGATATCCCGCAACAGCTGGTTCTGACGATCCAGCAGCTGGCACAGCCGGTCTGTCATACCGTTAAATGCCGTCGCCAACTGGCCCACTTCATCACGGCGCCGGGCAATGCGACCAGCAACCCGCAGCCCAGTATCCCCCCCGGCAATCGCCCGGGCGGTCCCCTCCATGTGTCTCAACGGCCGCGAGACCATTCGCGCAATCCACCAACAGGCCAGGGAGATCAACAGGAACGCCAGCCCCATCTCCACAAACCGGAACATTCTCGGGTCCAGCCAACCATCGCCGCCCATCCGGGGCCAGGCGACCAACTGATAGCCTTCCTGCAGATCCAGCACTGCCGGCTTATGGGGGTACCAACCCGACTGGATTCGTTCACGAATTGCCCGGGGCAGTCGATGCTGGCCCTGCTCCTTTTCGATCAGCATCAGGTGCAAATCCAGGCGTTCACCTTCCGAACGCAAAAAACGCCAGGCATCCCCCCGACCCCGCTGTTCACGAATGACTAGAGCCTCGCGAGCCAGTTCCTGTAAACCCACCTGGCGTTCAATCGCCTGGCGTTCCCGGTCCAACAGATAACGCGAGGCAAGGTGACTGGCCACCACGGTTACCGCCATGGCCAGCCAGATGGATAGAAAAATCCGCCAGAATAGAGGAAACATAAAGCGCTTCATCATGTGGGTATCCGGTAGCTGTATCCCAGTCCTCGCACCGTCTCGATGCGGGGTGGGTCATCATTGCCCAGTTTCTTGCGAAGATTGCTGATGTGCATATCCAGAGTGCGGTCGTAGGCTTCCAGACGTCGCCCCAGCGCCCACTGCATGAGATCGGTCTTGCGGACCACGCTGCCGGCATGGGCCAGCAACACCTGAAGCACTTCATACTCGGTGCCGGTCAGTTCCAGGGGCGCGTCATTCTGGTAGATGCGGCGCTGACCGGGCTCCACCCGCAAGTCACCATAAGTCCGACTGGCGTCCACCTCGGTTTTCTGATCCCAGGCGATACGACGAAGCAGGGCCTGAAGCCGCGCCACCAGCTCTCTGGGATTGCAGGGCTTGGGAATGTAATCATCGGCGCCCACTTCAAAGCCGACAATCCGGTCGGTTTCATCGCCACGGGCCGTCAACAGGATCACGGGTAGGTGCGTCTTGCCCCGAAGTTCCCTCAGAACATCCAGACCATTGATATCAGGCAGCATGATATCGAGCACCACAATGTCACAATCCTGGCCCAGAGCGAGAGCCAGTCCATCACGACCATTGGCGGCCTCACGCACACTGAAGCCCTGGCTGGCAAGGTAGCGGGCCAGCAGCTCCCGTAACTCATCGTCATCTTCAATCAACAGTACCCGGTTCTGCATCGTCTTCTCTCTGGGATGTGCCGGTCACAGTCTAGCATGGCCATCCTGCAGCGCTGCGGGCGGTCTCCCGGCCTTTACCGAACCTTTACGTAGCCCTGACACCATCTGACGTTGCGCCGGCGTAGCATGGCCATCATCCATTGTGAACAACGACGAGGAAAGACCCATGAAAGCAAAAACCACTCTGTTAACCGCTGGTGTACTGATGGCAAGCCTGATGGCCGCGAGCCCGGCTGTTCTGGCAGAACGGCACGGCAAACACCACCAGAACGGCAAGTGGGACAAACAGGAACTGTGCGAGAACTTCCGTGAAGGCAAAGGCCCCTTTAACCGTGAAGAGCGCCAGGCCGAGAGGGAAACGTACCGGGCAGAAATGGCCGATCGCCTGAAACTGAATGAGGAGCAGCGCCAGATCTGGGCGGAGATCCACCAGGAAAGACAGATCAAACAGGAAAAACGCATGAATCAGTGGCAGGAAAAAATGCAGCAACGCTGTAGCAACAGTGGGAAGCAAGACAAGGAGTGATCAAATGGCGGGTTCTGGCGTATGGTAGAAGGTATTCGTCAACGACCTGAAACCAACCATGTCAGAAAACGCGCCACGCGAGCTCACTCTGGAGACCCGAGCCAGTATTGCCGACATCCCGAAATCGGACTGGCAACGACTGGCGGGGGTCTCCAACCCGTTTCTTCGATACGAATTCTTTCAGGCACTGGAAGAGAGCGGCTGCACCCGCACCGAAACGGGCTGGACCCCCAGCCACCTGGTATTCAAACACGAAGGCCGGATTGTGGGCCTGGCACCCGCCTACCTGAAAACCCACTCCATGGGTGAATATGTGTTCGACTGGTCCTGGGCCGAGGCCTACCAGCGATACGGCCTGCCCTATTATCCAAAGCTGTTGCTCGCCATTCCGTTCACACCGTCTGCCGGACCCCGGCTGCTGCTGGACGCTGAGGTGCGGCGACAGCTGACACCCGAACGCCTGCACGACTTGCTGGATACCCTGACACACCACCTGGGGGCACACTCCTGGCACCTGCTGTTTCCCAACGCCGAAGACCAGCAACTGCTGGCGCATGACGATGAACTGCATCGCATCGGCTGCCAATTCCACTGGCACAACCACAACTACCACAGCTTCGACGATTATCTGGCGGCATTGAATTCCCGCAAACGCAAATCCATTCGCAAGGAACGCCGGCAAGTGACGGAACAGGGCATCACCTTTGCCCGCTTCCATGGCAAGGATATTTCAGACCAGGTTCTTGCGACCTTCTATGTGTTCTACCAGGCCACCTATCTGAAACGGGGCCAGAGACCATACCTGAACAAACAGTTTTTCGCGTTACTGAGAGGGCAGCTACCCGAGCATATGCACGTGATCATGGCGATCAAACAGGGCGAAATGATCGCCGGGGCCCTGTTTCTGTCGGGGCAAAACACGCTTTACGGCCGGTACTGGGGCTGTCTGGACGAGTACAATCACCTCCATTTCGAGACCTGTTACTATCAGGGAATCGAGCTGGCGCTGGCGCTTGGGCTGACACATTTTGATGCCGGCGCCCAGGGCGAACATAAACTGGTTCGGGGGTTTGAACCGGTGATCACCCATTCCTGGCACGGTATACAGCACCCCGGATTCCGGGACGCCATTGTCGACTTCACCCGGGAAGAAGCAGAGCAGGTACAAGGGTATTTTGCAGAGGCGGAAACCTTACTGCCGTTTAAACAACAAACACCGCAATAGTCTGTATACTGATTGACCAGGACGGACTTCAATCAGGTGAACGGCAATGGATACCGGTCTGCCAGGAAGCATACTCACCTCATTTGATCCACCCCTGATGGTGGCATCGGGTGCCTTTGTGCTGGCGCTTCTCAGCCTGATACTGGCATCCCGGTTACGGAACAAAAACCAGAGCCAGCTCAGCGCATTGAGGGAAAGGTCGGACACCCTCTGGCGTGAAATGGATGACATCCGGGTCAGCCAGTTCAACCGCTCAGATCATAGCCCGTCGACCAGCCATTCCTCACTGGACCAAGCCCGTTACCAAACGGAAATGGAAGCCTACCAGAAGACCTGGCCGGCCATCTGGCTTCTGCACGAACGCCTGGGGCAGTTTCTGCGAACTGTCGAAACCGGTGAATCCGCCAACGACTTACGTCTGGAGGCCAGAAACGCTGCGCTGGACGCCCGAAATCACCTGAACCAGCACCGCCCCTTCTGTCACGAAACGGTGGATGAACTGCTCACCCGGCTCATTGACGTGGAAATCAAGGCCCACCTCGCCGCCTGCCAGTACCTGGACCTGGTGAAGGAAGTCCGGCACGGCGCTTCCGATCACGATCGGAGAGTCCTGCACGACAAGTTTCACAGCCTGCATGAGGGCGAGGCGCGGGAGCTTTTGAATCACCTGGTGACCACCATCCGGCACCGCGCCATAAGAAGCGGTTAAGCTTGCTTAACTATCCGCAATCCGGAAACCGATTTTCAGGCCCACCTGATAATGACCGACCTTTCCGTCGACAATGTGGCCACGGGTTTCCGTTACCTCGAACCACTCCATATTGCGAACACTTCTCCCACACTCATCCAGCGCGTTCTGAATGGCATCTTCAATGCTTGTCTTTGATGAGCCTACGATTTCCACTTTTTTGTAGACATGGTGATCAGACATGACAGCCTCCTGACTCAGGAATATTCACACCTTGAGCCTAGAAGCCAGCGCGAGCTTGGGCAAACTACCATTCTTTAACCTGCTTC
Source organism: Marinobacter nauticus (assembly GCF_003634635.1). Taxonomy (GTDB): domain Bacteria; phylum Pseudomonadota; class Gammaproteobacteria; order Pseudomonadales; family Oleiphilaceae; genus Marinobacter; species Marinobacter nauticus. The sequence goes on from NZ_RBJB01000003.1 coordinate 302,609, forward strand.
ATCCATTGACCGTCAAAAGGCGTATCATCTTGCCTGTAGCATGCTGCAAATACTCGAACCGGACCTGTAAATGAAACGACTTCTCAAATACGCCGCGAGCCTGCTTGGCGCCCTGCTGTTGCTCCTGGGCGGCCCCCTTCTGTTGGCCGCCAGCAGCAGCCTTGAGGTTGCGGAGAGCTGGCGTACCGCCAGCCGGGAAAGCGCCGGTATAGCGCCCCGACCGGAACAGGTGGAGGAAGCCATTGTTCAGGTCTATGGCGCACGCGCCTGGAGCTGGCGAGGCTACTTTGCGGTACATACCTGGATTGCGACCAAAGAACAGGGCGCTGATTATTATCAGGTGCACGAGGTCACCGGCTGGCGCACCTACGTGGTCAATTCCCGCCCCGGCGACCCGGACAGACACTGGTACGGCGCCAGGCCGGAACTGTATGCAGATATTCGGGGAGAGAAAGCCGCGGCCTTGATTCCGCAGATCTACCAGGCAGTGGAAAATTATCCCTACCCCACCCAATACGAAGCCTGGCCGGGGCCAAACAGCAACACCTTCGTAGCCTGGGTGATACGGGAAACGCCGGACTTCGACGTAGCCCTGCCCAGCCACGCCATCGGCAAGGACTACCTGGGTGACCGGCTGGTTGCCCCAAGCCCCGGTGGCGCCGGTTATCAGCTATCCCTGGGTGGATATTTCGGCTTGCTGGCCGGGGTTCGAGAGGGTCTGGAAGTGAATATTCTGGGGTTGTCGCTGGGGATCAATCCCATGGCGTTGGGGATCAAATTACCGGGGATCGGCGAGCTGGCCTTGCTTGACACAAACCCCATGCACGAGCAACCAGCTCGCTAGACGCTCAGGGGTGGGGGTGGTCTCCCAAAAACCGCTACAAGCACCCGGAGGCGGGTCCAGCCAGCAATCAAAGATTGCTGTCGTTCGGCTGCATATGAAGCTTCTCTTCATAAACACTTGCCTCACCCATGTGCGCTTCTCTCCGGCCATCCATGGCCTCCGACATTTTTGGGAGACCACCCCCACCCCTGAGCTGCACTGTCCCAAAGTCAAAGCTTGGCGAATTCCAGATACCGACTGGCTGCCTGCTTCTTCTCATCCTGGCTGTTCAGCAACTCCAGCCGCAATTTATCAATGATCTTCAGATAACCATCCAGCGGGGACTTTTCTTCGCCCTGCTCTTTTGAAGCCTCAATAAACGCCTGCTGCTTCTCACGAATTTCGTTCAGTTTTTCTATGGCATTGCGGATCGCTTCCTCTCGTGCAGAAGCTGCGCCGCTCATCTCGGGTTCAGCGTTACGAACCCCAAGAACGGTTTCCACCGCCGGGGCCAACTCGGTGTTCTGTTCCGCCAGGTCCAGCTCTTCCAGAGTCCGAACTTCACCGTCAGTGGTCAGGTAAATACCAGAGGCCTTGATCTGCCCCAGGGGCACGCCCTGAGGATTGGTCAGAGTGAAGCGGTCGTCCACGCTGTCGACATACAGTGCCTGGACACCAACCTCCGCCAGCGAGCGCAGATCCTGGCCGCCATCAGCCGTCTGTACCCACACCGACAGGGACTGAAATATTTCATCGTTAGCATCTATCCAGCGGTTACCATCGTCATCAAACGCAGCCAGCTCGCTGAAGCCAGATCCACTTTCCGGGCCGAACAATTCGCTGCCATCGTCCACTTTACCGTTACCATTGCGGTCAAAAACCAGATATCCGCTGCCCGCGCCCAGAGAGGCGAACTGCGCCGTCTCGCCGTTGCCCGTCATGTCGAATTCAAACAGGGTGTCGGTCAGTCTTGCGGTAGAAGCACCGAAGTTGATCACCAGCGGATCAGTCAGGGGACGCTCCTGAATCTGGATCAGCTCGGAGTATTCATAGCTACGGGACTGGGACTGCCTGAGCGACAGGGTAAAGTCGATGGTTTCACCATTGTCGAGGGTAATACTGCCAGTCGACGCGAAGCTGCGGGTTTCATTTTCGGAGTAGAACATATAGCGACCGGCAGATACCGACAGACTCTTCGGCGATTCCGCGGCTGCTTCACCCCCCAGGGCGGCTCGGCTGACCGTCAGCGCCTGCTGCCCCATCAGGAACAGCTCTGAGGACTTTTCGACCAGTTCCGAACTGGTGAAGGTGGCCGCTCGGTTGGCCCCGGTCACCTCACTGGCGCTGGAAAAAGCCATCTGCTCCTGACTGCTGTAGCGATACGCCGCCTGTCGGATCAGCGACACTTCGGTGCCCCTATTGGTCTGCCCCTGCGGTACCGGGGCGGCAGACTGGCGGATTCTCAGCTGGGAACTGTCAAACGCCGAGACCTGGCGGCTGCTGTCCTGAAACAGCGAAATCTGGCTGGATGCAATCATGGAGTGGTACCTCAGTGACACTGGGTCACTTAACGGCACCATCACCGAAAACTTGAGCAGATTTCAACCACACCCACCGACGACATCAGAGCAAATAACGAACCGTCGCAGCGGCCAGCAAGCCAATAGCGATAGCGGGAAGCGGCTTGTGGAACACAAGCAGGGAAACCGCCGTGGCTACCAGTGCTGCCAGCGCACCCAGATCGCCACCCACCGCCATGGGTACAATGATGGCGATCAGCACCGAACTGGCCATGGTATTGATAAAACTCTCTACCCTCGGGTTGATGCGCACAAACGACATCACGAACACGCCGCCAAAACGGGTAATCAGTGTCACCACGGTCATGATAGTGATCAGCGCCAGCACACCGAGGGTTGTAGTTTCAATGGTCACCAGACACCTCCCGCTGGTTATCCGCCACCTCGGTTTTGTGTTCCAGCCAGAACAAACCGACCAGACCACCAGCGATCGCGCCAACCACCACGTGCATATTGGGCGGTAGCCATTTCCAGGCGGCAAGGGAGGCTGCGCCGGAAACGCACCAGGCGACCAGCACCCGCGGGGATTTATTGCCACCCAGTGCCATGGCCAGCAGGAAGCAACCCAGCACCATATCCAGCCCGAAGGCTTTGGGGTTCTGTAACAAACCGCCGAAGTAGACACCCAGGGCTGTACCAACAATCCAGGCCAGCCACAGAACCAGGCCACCCCCGATAATCACTTCCAGATTGCGCCTGCCATTCTGGTAATCCTGGGCCGAGACCGCCCAGTTGGCATCGGTCAGCAATAGCAAGAGCGCATAACGCCGCCCGGGGGAGACTTCCCTGAGCATCGGGTATAGCGAGGCGCCCATCAGCAGGTGCCTGGAATTGATGGCAAAAACCACGGCGATCAAAGGCAGAACCGAGACATCGGCGCCCCAGATATCCACCGCCGCAAACTGCGAAGCGCCAGCAAACACGGTCGTGCTCATCAGGATAGACTGCAGCGGCGTCAACCCTTCCTGAATGGCGGCCAGACCAAAGGCAGCACCAAACGCCACCACAAAGAATGAGATGGGGAGCAGGCGGAAGAACTCGGAACGGACTTTCCGCGAATCAAACTGATAAGGATAGGAGGCGACAGACATCTGAAGAAGCTAAGCCGGATAGTGCAAAACGCGTATAGGTAGAAACCACCATTAAGCGTTTTTTTTCTTACCAGTGCTCAGGCAGTTAGATGATTAAATCAAACAAGTTCACAATTCCGCCGGCCGCCAAGGTTGACGTTCACGTAAACTTGCATTAGCTTGAATTTCGTCCGGCCCCAAAAGGGCAACCCGACCAATCCTTCGGGAGGACACCTGAAATCGACACCCTGGCCACAAGCCAGACCGACAAAAACAAGACAGAACCTGCCGCCGGGATCCGGCTGTGCGGGAGAGGATTTCAACATGCTGTTCAGCCATCCGGAGTTCGATCACCACGAACACCTGTCGTTTTTCTGCGATGCCGAAACCGGCCTCAAAGCCATTGTCGCTATTCACAACACCTCCCGCGGCCCCGCTTTAGGCGGTTGCCGAATGTTCCCTTACGCCAGTGATGAAGAAGCGCTGCGAGATGTGCTTCGCCTGTCCAGGGGAATGACCTACAAATCGGCCCTGGCCAATCTGGACCTGGGTGGTGGCAAATCCGTGATTATTGGCGATCCGCGCAAGCACAAAACACAAGCCCTGCTGGAGGCTATGGGCAAGCACCTGGAAAGCCTGGGAGGCCATTACATTGCGGCCGAAGACTCCGGCACCAGCGTTCCGGATCTGAAAGTGATGGGGCGCCATACCCGCCATGTGGCCGGAGTTGCCTACCGTACCGGATTCGACGGCACCCCCAGTAACGGGGATCCCTCTCCTGTCACCGCTTACGGCACCTTTGTTGGCCTCAGAGCAGCAGTAAAACACCGGCTCGGCAGCGACGACCTTACCGGCCTGAAAGTAGCCATCCAGGGCATCGGTAATGTCGGGTTCCGTCTGGCCCAACACCTGAAAGACGCTGGCGCTGAACTCTGGGTGAACGATATTCACACCGACAACATGCAGCGAGCTGTCGACCAGCTCGGTGCACACGCCGCCTCGGCGGAAGACATACTGACTCTGCCCGTGGATGTTATCGCACCCTGCGCCATGGGCGCCGTCCTGAACGACCGCAGTATTCCTGCCATTCGCGCCGGTATCGTCGCAGGGGCGGCCAATAATCTGCTGGATCGCCCGGAACACGACGCGGCACTGAAACAGCGGGGCATTCTGTACGCTCCGGACTTCGCGATTAACGCCGGCGGCATCATTGATGTGTTCTACGAACGCACAGGGGCATCCCCGGAAAAAGTGCGCGCCCATGTGGAAACCATCGGCGACACCCTGACCGAAATTTTTAACCGTTCTGACCGCACCGGGCTCCCTACCGGTGAAATCGCCAATGAACTGGCTGAAGAGCGGTTCACCAAGCATGCCGCGGGTGCTGGGCTGGCGCCCCAGCGGCTGTCTCGCACCGGATAACCTGACACCGGTGCTTCCCCTTGGGAGCCGCAGTCTCTGCGGCTCCATTTTTAACCCCAGTAACAACAACAAGACCTTCGGGAGAAAACCATGTCTGTCTCATCATCCGGTTCTGCTGCCTATTCCGGCAGCCTTGAGGGCTCCAATGCCCAGCGCGGGCTCTGGTCATCACGGCTCGCGTTCATCCTCGCGGCCACCGGTTCCGCTGTGGGCCTCGGAAACATCTGGAAATTCCCCTACGTAACCGGCGAAAACGGCGGTGGCGCTTTTGTGTTGGTGTACCTGCTGTGTATCGCCATCATCGGTATTCCCATCATGATGGCCGAGGTGATGATCGGCCGTCGTGGTGGCCACAGCCCGGTTAACAGCATCAAGGCCATTGCCCAGCGGGACGGACTGAACCCGGCCTGGAAACTGGTCGGCGCCGTGGGCATTCTTGCAGGCTTCCTGATTCTGTCGTTTTACTCGGTGATTGGTGGCTGGGCCATTTCCTACGTTGGCACCACCGCCAGCGGCCAGCTCTCCGGCCAGACCGCAGATGCCGTGGGTGCGATTTTCTCCGGCCTGCTGAGCAATCCCGGCACCCTGTTGCTGTGGCACACGGTGTTCATGGCCCTGGTGATGCTGGTGGTGGCGAAAGGTGTGCGCTCCGGCCTGGAGCGGGCCGTCAGCATTCTGATGCCGGCACTGTTTGTGCTGCTACTGATTGTGGTCGGCTACGCCATGACCACCGGCCACTTTGGCCAGGCGGCAGCCTTCCTGTTCCAGCCGGACTTCTCCAAGCTCACCACCTCCGGCGTACTGGTGGCACTGGGACACGCATTCTTTACTCTGAGCCTGGGTATGGCAGTGATGATGGCTTATGGCTCCTACCTGCCCAAGAATATTTCCATCGCCAAAACCTCCATTACCGTCTCGGTGATTGATACCGGTGTCGCCCTGCTGGCCGGCCTGGCTATTTTCCCGATCGTCTTTGCCAACGGCCTGGAGCCCGGTGCTGGCCCTGGCCTGATTTTCCAGACCCTGCCCCTGGCCTTCGGTCAGATGCCCATGGGCTCACTGTTCGGCACCTTGTTCTTTGTACTTCTGATTTTCGCCGCCTGGACCTCTGGCATTTCCCTGCTGGAACCGATCGTTGAATGGCTGGAAGAACAAAAAGGCATGAACCGCACCGTCAGTACGCTGGGTGCCGGTGTGGTGTGCTGGGCTCTGGGTATTGCCTCTATTCTGTCGCTGAACCTGTGGGCGGATTTCGCACCACTGGGCTTCATCCCGATGCTGGAAGGCAAAACCATCTTCGACCTGCTGGACTTCTTCACCGCCAACATCCTGCTGCCGCTGGGTGGGCTACTGGTCGCGCTGATGGCCGGCTGGGTAATGTCGAAACCGGCCATGGAGAAGGAGCTGGCCCTGTCACCGGGTACGTTCAACCTGTGGTTTGTCACCGTGCGCTTCATCACCCCGATTGCGGTGGGCGTGGTGTTCATCTACAACCTGATGTAAATAACGCTCACAACTGATCGAGGGAGGCCTTCAGGGTCTCCCCGATCCTCGCGTTCAGTTTCAGATCCACCAGATCCTCAGCCCGGGTCCGCCCCAGATTCAGGGTGGCAATGGGCTTTTTCCACTCGCTGGCGTAGCGGCAGAAACGGAAGCCGGAATACACCATCAACGACGAACCGATCACCAACAGGCCATCGCTCGCCTTGAGTACATCAAGCGCAGAGTACACCCTGTCCTTTGGCACATAATCCCCGAAGAACACTACATCCGGTTTCAGGATACCGGCGCATCTGGGGCAGTCCACCGGTCGGAACTCGGAAAAATCCACATCCAGATCGGCATCCCCATCCGGTGCCGTCTCCGCTGTGTACTTCCGAAATCCGGGATTGAGCTCGGCGCAACGGTCATGTACCTCATCCCGGGGGCAACGATAGCCGCAGCCCATACACACGACTTCGTCCGCCCGCCCGTGTAGATCCGTCACCGCCCGGGTGCCCGCCTTCTGGTGAAGACGATCCACGTTCTGGGTAACCACCAGGCTGCTGTGGTTGAGCAGTTCCAGATCCGAAATGTAGTGATGGGACGGGTTAGGCGCGGCATTACGCATGACCGGCCAGCCAATCAGACTGCGCGCCCAGTATCGCTGGCGGGTGAGGAAGTCCTCCATGAACGCCTTATGCTGCACCGGTTGCTTACGCTTCCAGGCACCATCGCCATCACGATAATCCGGAATACCGGAATCCGTGCTCACGCCGGCTCCGGTGAGAATCATCAATCTTGGATGTTGTTGGATAAACTCCGCCAGCAACGCCCCGGCTTCGTTCGGGTTATGCATCACAGGCGGCGTTTCCAGCTCGGGCAGGCGCTGGCTGGAACTGAATGGGCGGGTTCGATGCTCAGTCATTTCCGTTACAACTCAGAGGCTCGGAATGTCAGGTTTCGGCGTCGGTGCACCGTTTCAGAATAGTACGCATCTTCTGCACACCGAGCTCATTCATCAACGCAATATTCCGGTCGGGAATACCATCTACGTCCGGATAGTGATCAATAGCCGCTTCCAGGCTTGCTTCCCGCAACAGGTGCAGCATGGGGTACGGTGATCGATTGGTGTAGTTTTCCGCGGCCTCTGCATCGGTGCCGGCGAACTGATAGTCCGGATGGAAACTGGCAACCTGAAAGACACCTTCCAGCTCCAGATAGCTCAGCAAGGCATCCGCGGCATCGAGAAATTCGTTGTAGGCGAAAAAATCTTGCAACACACCAGGATGGATCAACAACGTGGTTTCGACGTCCGGCTCATCTTCCAGGCGCTGCAACTCTGACTGCAACGCCTGTAGCAGCTCATCCTCATTCTCCGCCTCGCTGACGACAAAACGCACGCGGTTCTTGACCAACTCGCGCTTGGCGAAGGGGCAGAGGTTGTAACCAACCACCACTTCTTCAACCCATTGCCGGCTGGCGCTTACAACCTGTGATTCATTCATAGGTAGCCCTGGCTCCGAAGATAATCGTCATAGGAGCCACTGAAGTCAGTCACCCCATCAGCTGTGAGCTCAATAATCCGCGTCGCCAGCGAAGAGACAAACTCACGATCATGGCTTACGAAAATCAGCGTTCCCGGATAGTTCTCCAACGCCAGGTTCAAAGCCTCGATAGACTCCATATCCAGGTGGTTGGTGGGCTCGTCCATCAGCATCACATTCGGTTTCTGAAGGATCAGTTTGCCGAACAGCATGCGGCCCTGCTCACCCCCCGAGATTACCTTTACAGACTTGCCAATATCATCACCGGAAAACAGCATTCGCCCCAGCGTGCCGCGCACTAATTGTTCGCCGCCGGTGGTCCATTGCGCCATCCAGTCGGTGAGGGTCTCGTCGCGGGCAAAATCCGCGGTGTGGTCCTGGGCGAAATATCCAACCTCGGCACTGTCGGTCCACTTCACCTCGCCGGCATCCGGCTCATAAGCGCCAGCCAGGCATTGCAGGAGTGTGGTTTTACCAATCCCGTTCGGGCCAATAACAGCCACGCGTTCTCCCGCCTCAATCTGCAGATCCAGGTTTTTGAACAAGGGGCCTTCATCGAAGCCCTTGGTCAGACCTTTCAGAGTCACGGCCTGACGATGCAGCTTCTTGCCCTGCTCGAAGCGGATAAAGGGACTCACGCGGCTTGAGGGCTTCACCTCTTCCAACTGGATCTTGTCGATCTGACGGGCGCGAGAGGTGGCCTGTTTGGCCTTGGAGGCGTTGGCGGAGAAGCGGCTGACGAACTGCTGCAATTCCGCAATCTGGGCTTTTTTCTTGGCGTTGTCCGCCAGCATGCGCTCTCGGGCCTGGGTGGCGGCGGTCATGTATTCGTCGTAGTTGCCGGGGAACAGACGCAGCTCACCATAATCCAGGTCCGCCATGTGGGTACATACACTGTTCAGAAAGTGACGGTCGTGAGAGATGATGATCATGGTGCTGTTGCGGGCCACCAGAATGTTTTCCAGCCAGCGGATGGTGTTGATGTCCAGGTGGTTGGTGGGCTCATCCAGCAACAGTACGTCGGGGTCAGAAAACAGAGCCTGTGCCAGCAGCACACGCAGTTTCCAGCCCGGCGCCAGAGCACTCATGGGGCCGTTGTGCTGCTCCAGAGGAATATCCAGGCCCAGCAGCAACTCACCGGCTCGGGATTCCGCGGTGTAGCCATCCATTTCGGCAAACTGCACCTCCAGGTCTGCCACGGCCATACCGTCTTCCTCACTCATCTCTGGCAGCGAATAAATGCGGTCCCGCTCTTTTTTCACATTCCAGAGTTCTTCGTGGCCCATAATCACAGTGTCCATCACTGAGCACTGTTCATAGGCAAACTGATCCTGACGGAGCTTACCCAGCCGGGTATTCGGTTCCAGCATGACCTGGCCCGCCGATGGCTCCAGATCACCACCCAGAATTTTCATCAGGGTGGATTTACCACAACCATTCGCCCCGATCAGGCCGTAACGGTTGCCGTTGCCAAATTTGGCCGACACATTTTCAAACAGGGGCCTGGCCCCGAACTGCATGGTGAGATTGGCGGTGGAGATCAAGAAACAAACCTGTCGAAGTAGAGGCCGACGAGAGCCGGCGAAAAGAAAGCCGGCATTGTACAGGTTTGCACCAGAGACTGTGAGGCCGCAGAAACACGGACAAAAACCACTTGCCTCAGGGCGCCGCTGCGGGCAGCATTCCGGTCTGTGTTCCATTCACCCAACGACAGGAAATTGATCATGGCACAAGCAACCGCACGCCACATTCTGGTAGACAGTGAAGCCAAGTGTGAGGAACTGAAGAAAGCTATCGAAGGTGGCCAGGATTTCGCCGAAGTCGCCAAGCAGCACTCATCCTGCCCTTCCGGCCGTAACGGCGGCGACCTGGGTTCTTTCGGGCCGGGCCAGATGGTTCCGGAGTTCGACAAAGCCGTTTTCAACAGCGAGCTCAATACTGTGATCGGCCCCATCAAGACCCAGTTTGGCTACCACCTGCTGGAAGTCACCAGCCGCAGCTGATCCGATGATCGGCCCGGCCGGTGTTCGGAATATCTCCGACGCCGGCCGGAGTGCGTCCTATTCCGACCCCGCCGGCGGTGCCATAAACCTCGATATCTGCCGTCCTATGCTTTCCACCGGCTCCATGATCGCCTGCTGAATACTGCTGGTCACAACCTGAGAAAACTGCTTACCAGCGGGGCTTTCGAGGAACTCCAGGTACAGTGCCAGCTCCTGGGCGCTCATCTTGTCGTAGGTATAAAGATAGCTGTCGTAGACCTGCTGGCCAACCACACCCCGAAGCATTCCTCGCTGGTTTTCGATACGGCGCTCCAACTGCTCGTAGTGCATTGATTCGCTGCTGAGCGCCGACATGGCAGTGGCCAACCCCAACTGAACAGCAATGGTGGTATCCACCGCTCTTTCGGTTGCCCGGGCGGCCCGGTCGAATCGATCGAACATCTCGGCTTTGGGAGTGCCTTTGTACTTTCGATTCAATTCCGGCGCGCTGGCCTGTATCTGCGGCCAGGCTTCCGGCGCCGAGGCGGCAATCTCTGCGCTCGAAATTTTTCGGGCGACGGGTGTCCGGTACCACTCACTTACCGCCTGAAGCTGTTCGTCCGTGAGCTGTGCTTGCAGATCGGTAATGATCTGCTGCTCAATTTTGTCGGCGCTGAAACTGCTGCTCACAACATAGCCAACGGTATCCGCCACCATGGGCGGCACCTGACCGCGTTGTTTCAGCCCTTCCCGAATACCCTGGCTTAGCATCGCCGGGTATTGCTCAACAATGTCGTCAATCGGGGAGGCTTCGAGCACGCTGGCGGCATCCGGGGCCGCCTGAGCTGAGCCCACGCCAAGCATGGCAACGACTAAAACAGTTTTAACTAGGGCCAATCGCTTCATTTACCTATCATCCTGACTAATGCAATGACTCTCTTATGCCATGGGCCCAAGGCTGGCAGCAAGCAATCCAGGGGTTCAGGAGATGACAGTTTGGTAGGAATACGCAACAGGTCAGGCCGAAAGAAAAAGAGCCGCCATAAGGCTGAAAAAGCACGCTGGCTTCGCCTGGCCAAATGGTATGGGCCACCGGTGGCCGGCCTACTGATCGGGATCTGGGCCACGCTCCGCTTCAGCCTGCTGGCTCCGGATCCCCCGGCGAGACCGGAAAACCTTTGCGACATTTTCCGGGAGCATCCGGTCTGGTACGACTATGCCAGCGCGTCACAACAACGTTGGGGAACCCCCATTGCCACCCAGATGGCCTTTGTCTATTACGAATCATCGTTTCGAAGCCATGCCAGACCACCGCGTACCCGGCTATGGGGTCTGATTCCGTGGGCAAGACCAACCACAGCCTTCGGATACGCCCAGGCCCTTGATCCAGCCTGGCAGGAATACCTGGCAGCAAACGATGGTGACTGGCTGACGGTGCGCAGCGATATGCAGTATGCCCTGGATTTCGTCGGCTGGTATAACCGCCTGAGCCACCAGCAACTGGGTATCCCCTATACCGCCCCGAGGGAACTGTACCTGGCCTACCATGAAGGCAGAACCGGCTATGCCCGGCGCTCCTTCGACCGCAAGCCGCAGCTTCAGGCCCTGGCCAGCCGGGTCCGGGCCAGGGCTTACCGCTACCACAACCAGTTGCAGCAGTGCGAAGCGGAGTTCCAGTGCTGGCGCTGGTACCAGTTCTGGCCGTTCTGCTCGGCTGAAGACTGAGCTACAGGGCTCCCGAAATCTCGATCACCGACTCCAGACCCTGCAAGCGCTCTACCAGAAACTCCATGACCATTCTGACCCGGGCCATCTGCTGGGTATCCTGGTTTACATGGAGCCAGAGGTCGATGCTTTCGCCCTCCAGAGGATCGGACAGCCGCCGCAATTCCCTGGTGGCGTCGCCCAGGTAACAGGGCAGCACCGCCAGGCCTGCCCCGGCCCGGGCAAGGGCATGCATGGACTGCAGGCTATTGCAGCGAATCACCGACGTGACATTTTTCAGCTGTTTGCGGTACCAGCGCCCCGTTGCCAGGTGGCTGAAGGATTCGTCTGGCAGTATCCAGGTACAGCCTTCCGGCTGATTCTCAATATCCATGTTCCGGTGCCGGCGGCAGTATTTTGCTGCGCCATAGACCGCGGATTCGATTGCGGCAATCCGTTCACCCTCCAGCGTTGCCTGGGGCTTGTTCTCCGGCCGAAGGGTAAGGTCGGCTTCCCGGTGGCTGAGATTAGCCACATCGTTATCGGTGAGAACTTCCAGCTCAATCTCGGGATAGGTGCGCACCATCTCGGCCAGAATCGGGCTGAGCAGTTCATTCATCATCACGTCTTCAGCGGCCACACGAACCTTGCCAACCGGTGCGGAATCATCCCCCACCAGTTTGCGCTCAAGGTTTTCCATATCGGTAGCCAGCCGTTCAGCCTCCCGAAAGGCCATTTCTCCCACGGGGGTGAGCTGCAATCCGCTCTGGTTACGCTCAAAAAACTGCACCCCCAGCGACTCTTCCATCTGATCAAGTCGCCGTAAAACAGTCGTTTGGTGAACACCCAGAATTTCACCGGCTTTTGCAAGCGTTCCGCCTATTGCAAGGGCCCTTATATATCGAAGATAATCCCAGTCCATAATCACTGCATATTTGCAACAAGGGTACGGATTTTAACGTATTCAAGCTGCAAAAAAGAATCCTTAGAATTGAACGTAAATTAAAGATAGATCGCTAACAATCCACCAGATGAAGGAGGAAGGCGCTATGACTCAGAACCATATCGCAACCGTTAAACCGCTGCCGTCCAGTATCCTCCACAACAGTACTGAGGTCAGGCGCCAGTATACCCGCGCTGCCGCAAGGCAGGCGATGCAGTTTATCAGCCGCAAGGTGCGAATTTTCAATCGCAAGGCGGTAGCCGTGGCGCAGGATATGCCCCAGGTTCAGGGCGGCCACTAAAACAGACTGCACGCCTTTCGGGGTTGCTGAATAAAAAACGCCGGCATGTTTCCATGCCGGCGTTTTTTTGTTCGCTTGTACCTGGTCAGAATTCCCAGATCACTTTGCGTTTCTGCTCGAACCATTCGTCCATCTTGCGGTTGTAGAAATCCTCGATGACATTGCGTTTGATCTTCATGGTGGGTGTGAGCATACCGTTTTCCATGGTCCAGGGTTCACGCACCACGACGACAAAAGCCACCTTTTCGTGGGACTCACATTCCGCATTCACGGAGTCCAGTTCCTCCGCCAGCTCTTGTTCCAGCTCGCTGCGACTGCCTCCCCGCTCCAGTTCATCGCGGGCCTCCTCGGAAAGCAGTACCATCAGGCACGGCTGGGGCTGGTTGGCACCGGCCACACACACCACTTCCGCCTTGGGGTGATTGAACCGGTTCTCGATAGGCACCGGCACCACGTATTTCCCCTTTGAGGTTTTGAACAGGTCCTTAACCCGCCCGGTAATGCGCAGGCATCCATCACGGTCAATTTCACCCATGTCACCGGTTTTGAGAAAACCGTCATCCGTCAGGTCTTCCCGGGTTTTTTCCTCGTTCTTGTAATAACCGAGCATCTGGCCCGGGCTCCTCACCTGAACTTCGCCGCCCTCCCCAATCCGATGTTCAACACCCGGGTTGGCCATTCCAACGGTGCCCACCTTGGCCTGGCCCGGACGGTTGGCATGGGAATAGCCGAAGTTCTCCGACATGCCGTAGACCTCCAGCAACTCCAGACCAAGGCTTCGGTACCAGCCGATGATCTCTGCCGAGAGCGGAGCCGCACCGGTGAGTGCCGCCCGGCAATGATCCAGCCCCAGCTGTTTGAGCACCTTTTTCTTAACCAGCGTGTTCAGAATCGGGATATTGAACAGCAGTTTCTGCTTCTTGGGCGGCAACTTCGCATTCACCCCCAGGTAGAATTTCATCCACAGGCGAGGCACCGAGAAAAACAGGGTTGGCCGGGCCCGCTGCAGATCCTCCTGGAAGGTATCCAGCGAATTGGCAAAGTACAGATGGAAACCGTAATACAGTGACTGGGTCTCCACCGCCGCCCGTTCGGCCACATGGGCCAGGGGCAGATAGGACAACATACGTTCGCTGGCCGACACCGGGAATAGCTGCTGCAGCCCGTCGGCAACCGAGATCATGGTCCGGAAGCTGTGCATCACGCCTTTCGGCCGCCCGGTACTGCCGGAGGTGTAAACAATGGTGGCCAGATCATCGGGATCGGGCAGTTTCGGTTTCGCCGGGGACTGCTCGGCGATAATGTCCTGCCATTTGGGCGTGTCGTCCCGAGGCGATAGCGGCAGCGAGATAATCGGTAATTGCTCGGGAATATGGCCCTTGATGTCATGCCAGCCATCGGCCGTGCCGTCGAGTTTGCCGAGAAACAGCATCTGAGCTTCACTGTGGTCCAGAATATAGGCTGCGGTCTCGCCATTCAGAGTTGGATAGAGCGGCACGCTGACGTGCCCTGCTGCCCAGATGGCCAGATCGGACAGAATCCAGTGGGCGCTGTTTTTGCCCAGAATCCCGATATTGCTTCGCTGAGGCAACCCCAGCGTGTTCAGGTGAGCGGCCATGCGCGACACCTGGTCGGCGGCTTCACGCCAGGTAATATCTTCAACGCGCCCGTCGGGGTATGGCTGGGTCAAAAAAACGTTGTCGGGAGTATGCTCTGCCCAGTAATAAAGGCAATGCAGCGAAGTCTGCTTGTTCGGATCTACGGCCATTGTGCGTCCTTGTTATTGTTTTCTTCCTCTCCATACTAGCCAACTTTCCGACTCCCTCAATAGCAATAACAATCCCGGTGATTGGCCGTTTAGCTCGAATCTGAGACCTGTCACTCAAAATACTTCGTGACATCCGTCAAGTCTGGTCTAGATTGAAAGTTGCAGCGTAAAGATTGTCATCACCTCAGGAGGTCGTTATGAAATCGTCAACGCGCTCTGTTCTGATCTTTCCGGCCTGGGCCCTGATTCTGGTCGGTTCCGGTGCCTTTCTCTACAGCGCCTGGGCAGGCATGCTCGGTTCCTGACCGTTAAACGCTAACGTTTGAAGCGGGTTTCCAGCACGACGGCTGAGTTGGTTCGTTCGACGCCTTCGAGATTGCCGATGTCGTCCAGCACCTTACTTAACTCCTCCAGAGTACGGGCCTGGACAATCGCTATAAGGTCATATTCCCCGCTCACGGCAAATAACTGTGCCACCTGGCTGATACGCTCCAGTTCCGTGTTGGTTCTGGCGGTCAGCTTCTGCCGGACCTTGATAGACACGTGGGCTTCCACCTGCCCTTCCAGATAATCCCCTCCCAGAATCACTGAATAGCCGCGAATGACGCCGCTGGCCTCCAGCCTGGCAATACGATTCTGAATCGTTGATCGGGACACGTGCAGTGCCTTGGCCAGTTCGGTCACACTCGTACGGGCATTGCGCCGGAGCAGGGCAAGCAGTTTCTGATCTCGACTTTCTGTCATTTTGACCCCCAAACCTATCATTTCAACAAAACAATAGATCATTTCGAACATTCTGACACTGCAAATCGGCGGCTTACGCACTCATACTGATAAAAAACAATTTTGAGGTGCCGCCATGATTATTCGCCCGGTTCGTCATGACGACCTGAACGATCTGTACGAGATAGCCTGCGAGTCCGGCCCGGGATTTACTTCCCTGATGCCGGACAAAGACCGGCTATCCCGAAAAATTGAGGGCTCGATTCGCAGCTTCCGCTCACAGGCCGTCGACCACAGCGAACAACGCTACCTGTTTGTGCTTGAAGAGGAAACTTCCGGGCAGATCATGGGTACAACCGGCATTACCTCTGGAACCGGCCGGTCGCAACCGCTTTACCATTTTCGCCACAGCACCCTCACTCATCACTCCAGAGAGTTGGGGCTCCGGCGCTCCGTGGGCGCGCTCACCCGCTGCGTGCACTACCGGAACTGTACGGAGTTCTGTTCACTGTATCTGCGCCCGGCTTTTCGCCGCGCCAATGCCGGCAAATTACTCTCCAAAGTCCGCTTCGCCTTTATCGCCCAACATCTGGACCGCTTTCCGAACCTGGCCATTGCCCAGATGCGGGGTGTGGCTGATGAACACGGCCAGTCGCCCTTCTGGGACTGGCTGCGGGATCACTTTATTGATCTGGATTTCAGCCAGGTCACGCAACTGGCGGGTGCTGGTTCACTGGACTTCGTCGAGGACCTGATGCCTTCATTACCGCTCTATACTCATTTAATGAGCAATCCGGCCCGGGCTGTCATCGGTCAGGTGCATCCGGACACCAGGCCCGCGCTGGCGATGCTCAAGGCAGAGGGGTTCCGCCATCGGGGGCTGGTGGATCTGTTCGATGCCGGCCCCACCGTTGAATGCCGGACAGATGACATCCGCAGTGTCCGGGAAGCTGCACTGATGTCGGTAGAGATCAGCACAACCGGAAACCAACACCTTACAGACACAGGCCGCCCGGTGCTTGTGACTAATACCGGGCTCGAGGGCTTTCGCGCGATGGTTGTGAATACAGACACTCACGCCCTGGCCAGCGGCCGGATCGAGCTTTCAACCAAGCAAGCCGATGCGCTGGACCTCAGTGTGGGCGCATCAGTACGAGCCCTGCCCCTGGGCCAGCAAGCCATTCCGGCGGCCTCAATCCATGTCACAGATTCTGCGGAGGTTCACTATGCACTCTGACGTCGACACCCTGTTTCGCGCGCTCTGGGAAGACTACCGGGCCGTAACACCTTCGGCAGACCGCATTCATGCCCTGCTGGCCGAGCGCGAGAACACCGCCATCGTCAATGATCATATCGCCCTGAGAACCTTCAACCTGGCGCCGGTGGGTCTGGACGCCCTGGCTGCGCATTTCCTGGCTTTAGGTTACCAACCCGGTGGCGAATACCATTTTGAAGCCAAGAAGCTCTATGCCCGGCATTACGAGCACCCGGACCCAGAGGTGCCAAAAGTGTTTATCTCCGAACTGCTGGTCGAACAATGCTCAGACCAGCTGCAAGCGGTGGTGCAGGGTCTGGTAGACCAGATCGACCCGAAAAGAGTGCAGGCTGATGACTTTCTCTACTCAGGTCGACACTGGCATCTGGATTACTCAACCTATCGACAGTTGCTTGAGGAAAGTGAATACGCCGGCTGGCTGGCAGCCTGGGGCTATCGCGCCAACCACTTTACCGTGAGCATAAACCACCTGGACACGATTCACTCGGTACCAGACATCAACACGCTGCTGAAAGAACAGGGCTTTTCCGTGAATGCCAGTGGTGGAGAAGTGAAAGGTTCACCGCAGGACTGCCTGGAACAGTCGTCCACTATGGCCGACCGTGTTACCGCGCACTTTACCGACCAGGACGCAGTCATTCCGAGCTGCTTTTACGAATTTGCCAAGCGCTACCCAATGGCCAACGGCAAACTCTATAGCGGTTTTGTTGCCGCCTCCGCCGATCGGATTTTCGAGAGCACCCATAGTTAAACCAGGGAAGGCTTAAGGCCAGCCTTCCTCACCCAGCAGCGGGACAAAGCGTACATCGCCGTAGCTCGCCTGCTCATACTCGGAATCCGACAGCCGGGTGATGCAGAGCAGTTGCTGAAGGCCGCCCTCTGTGCCCACCGGAATCACCAGCCGCCCGCCGACCGCCAGTTGTTGCTTGAGGGCCGCTGGCACCGCAGGGGCTCCGGCAGCCACGCAGATGCCATCAAATGGTGCTGCCTCTGGCCAGCCTAACGTACCGTCTGCGCATTTCACATGCACCTGGGTGAAGCCTGTTCGGTCCAGATTTTTGCGCGCCTGGGCCGCCAGTTCCGGAATACGCTCAATGGAAAAAACTTCCAGAGCGAGACTGGCCAGGACGGCGGCGGCGTAGCCCGAACCGGTGCCAATATCGAGCACTCGCTCGCGGCCCTTGAGACACAGAGCTTCTGCCATCAGGGCAACGATGTAAGGCTGAGAAATGGTCTGACCCTGGCCAATGGGTACCGGGTGGTCCTCATAAGCCTCGAAGCGCAGATGTTCGGGAACAAACTGCTCTCTGGGCACACGCTCCATGGCCTCCAGCACCCGTCCATCGGAAATACCCCGAGTCACCAGCTGGCACCGGACCATGGCCCGTCGCATATCACTCAGATCCTGTCCGTCTTTGTTCATAAGGTGTCCCTCCTCATGCTTACCTGTCGTTACAAAGGCATAACTTTTTTACAACAGTGCGAACACCCGAGACTGACTACTTTTTAACCACAGGTTACTCCTGATGCCGACACAGGAGAACCAGACAACAACAAAAAGATCAGGGCCCATAAACCGGCCCGAATGGAGCGCAGACCATGTCAACATCCGTGGATCATCTTCAGGAACGTACCCAGGACGCCAGCGACCTGCTAACGGACATCGTACCCTCGGCCATTACGCTCGCCACCATGCTACGCCACCGGAAAATGGCGGCCTGGTTGCGGGAAGAATTTGATGGCTACATCGACAAGGACAAGGCCCCGCCCTACCGACGCGACCTGCCCGGTCACATTGTTGCAAAATCACCCCAGTACGGCTGGATTCCAGCGCCGGTGGATGAGCGCCAGACCGCGGAATACGGTCACCTGGACCTTCCGGAGGGCATCAAGTCCCTGGAGCAGGTGTGCCTGAACTGCAAGAAAGGCAATGGTCATCGGGCGTTGCTGGACAAAGACGACATGGCCCATGTGCAAAAGCAAATCAACCTCAAGGCGGAACTGGCGATCAATCTCAGCCGTGAAGTTTACTGCCGCCTGCTGCGCACCATCCGCTCGGCGATCTACCTGTGGACAGAGTCCCTGGCCGACGCCGGCATGACCGGGGAACACAATCATTACAGCCCGGAAGAACGTAAGACCGTGGAGCACCTGGACACCCCTGAGGCTTTCTGGCGCCAGGCCATGGAACAGGTGGATGAACTGCCTGTGCCCGATGTCAGGGAACTGGGTTTCCTTGAACGTATGTTTGGGCGCGCCGGCTAAGCCCCAGCCATTGCCGCCCGCAGTCTCGGGCGGCAGAAGCCAACCGCGATTTGCCCCTACCGGGATTGAACGATCAGGTTATACTGCCGTCAGATAGACTGCCCAGGCATTACGGACACCACAGGGACAGCCTTTGATCGTACACCGCAATGGAGGCGCAGAATGCAGGAAGCTCGTTACCCACTCACCCTGTACTGGCTTCTCCTGGCTCTGGTGTTTGCGGTTCCGGCCAGGGCCCAGGGCAATGATGGACTGATCAACCGCATTGAAGCCCTGCAGGCTGGTTACCCGGTATCGGTGCTGGAATCCCGGCTATATGCCAAGGAAGCACTGACGCGATTCTACGAAGCCAGAGGGTACACGCTGGCCTGGGAGGACCCGAGCAATCGCAGGGAATTACTCGAAGCCATCCGGGCAGTGGTCGGTGACGGCCTCAGCCCCGGCGACTACCACTACGACACCCTTGCAGCACTCGCCCTGAAAGACCTGAATGACAGTGCCGAGGAATTACAGACCGACCTTGACCTTGTACTCTCGGATGCCTTCCTGCTACTGGCGTCCCACCTGCACCACGGCAAGGTCAACCCCACAACCATCCATGCGGAATGGACCGCCAACCGCCAGCAAAGGGAGATGCAGTCGGTCTTGGCCGAAGCCCTGGCCAGCGGCACCGTCTACACCACCCTGCAGGATCTGAAACCCCGCTCTGCGGCCTACCATCAACTGGTACAACGACGTAAAGCGCTGGGTGAGCTGATCAGCGCAGACTGGCCGGCTATCGTTTCGGGACCAAGTATCCGACCAGGCGATACCGACAACCGCATACCCGACATTCGTCGCCGCCTGGCACTGTTGGGCGACCTCTCCGGCGACTCGCCAGAAGCCTCGAATCACCAACACTACGACGACGCCCTGGCCACTGCGATCCCGTTATTCCAGGCCCGACACGGTCTGGAACCAGATGGAATCGTCGGCCGGGACACCCTGACAGCACTGAACCTGTTGCCCCTGGAACGGATATACCGCCTTGACGCCAACCTGGAACGGTGGCGGTGGTTACCGGAATCCCTGGGAGAAACCTATGTCGTCGTTAACATCGCCGGTTTTGAGCTGGTGCTCGTAGAGAGCGGCGAGCAGGTCCATCGCCAACGGGTAATTGTTGGCAGGCCATACCGGCAGACGCCAGTATTCAGCGATCGCATTCGCTACCTGGTGTTCAGTCCGACCTGGACGGTACCCCGGAAGCTGATGATCGAAGACCAGCTACCGATCATACGGTCAGATCCTGAGTATCTGGAGCGCCTGGGCTTCAAGGTTTTCAGGGGCTGGGGCGCAAACCAGAGCGAGGTCGATCCAGCAGAAATCGACTGGACGGAACTCTCGAAGAACAACTTTCCCTACCAGCTGATTCAGCAACCCGGCCCCCAGAATGCGCTGGGCCAGGTCAAATTCATGTTCCCGAACCAGTACGACATCTACCTCCACGACACACCGGCGCAATCGTTGTTCAGTCGGCTGGAGCGAACCCTGAGCTCCGGCTGCATCCGTCTGGAACGCCCCGTTGAGCTGGCCGAACGATTGCTGGCCAACACCAACGGATGGAACAAAAAGCGAATTGAGCAGACTCTGGCAACCGCCGAACCGGCAACCGTGGTGCTATCGGAACCGGTGCCTGTGTACCTGCAATACTGGACCACCTGGATTGATCCGGCCGGCGTTCTCCAGTTCCGGAACGATGTGTATGATCGTGACCGCCGTTTGCTGCAGGCACTGCGTGCAGATTCTGAGGGCGGACAGTCACTTACACCCAGAGCTGATAATCGTCCCACGGCACGCACGGACTAGCTTCTTGCGGTCATAAAAAAACACCGGGCAAAGCCCGGTGCAAAGACTGACAAAGGCAGCTCGTCAGAAAAGCCTTAAAGATATGGTTAGTCGCTGACAGGGGACTCTTTGATCGCCGCATTCATTCTGCGGCGAAGTAGTGGCCCCACGAGATAAGGCAGTACCAGGCCAAGGCCGGCGACAGTCCATAACCCGATGGCGAGAGGACTCCCCCAAAGAATGCTCCAGTCGCCGTCCGACAGGACCAGAGCATGTCCCAGGTTTTTCTCCATTTCCGGCCCCAGCAACAGGCCCAGAATGATGGGAACCAGAGGAATCTCAAGTTTGCGCAGAAAATAGCCGGCAATACCGAAGGCAATCATGAAATACAGATCGAAGGTGCTGTGGCTGATCGAGTAGATCCCGACAAACGCGACCATCGTGACAATTGGCAGCAGATACATCGGCGGCACAGACAACAACCTTACGAAGAATCCCACCAGCGGAATGTTCAACACCAGCAGGAGGACGTTGCCAATCAGCAGCGCGGCAATAACGCCCCACACAATGTCGGCATTCTGGGTAAACATCAGCGGGCCCGGTGTGATGTTCAGCGAAATCAGCATCGCCAGCAGGACAGCGGTCGTGCCGCTGCCCGGCACACCCAATGTCAGCATGGGGACCAGGGCACCAGAGGATGCCCCGTTGTTACCGGCCTCGGGCGCAACAACGCCCCGGATGTCACCTTCACCAAAACGGCCTTTTTTGCCGACCACCTGTTTTTCCAGGGTGTAGCTGATAAAACTCCCCAGAGAAGCACCCGCCCCCGGCAGCACACCGGAAATAAAGCCGAGAATCCCGCCGCGAAGCTGTGTTGGTATGGTCGTTACCAACTCCTTCAGGCTCAGGCTGAGCTTGCCAACCTGCATTTTCTCTCGCCCTTCCCCCATGCGATGCTCCACGAAAAACAACAACTCGGAGATGGCAAACAGACCCACAATGGCCAGAATGAAATCGATACCTTCATAGAGTTCAAGCACACCGAAGGTATAGCGCTGGGTTCCCGTGGAAATATCGATACCCACCGTGGAAATCATGATCCCCAATGCCGCCGCAATAACCGTCTTCATGGGGTTCTTGCCGGTGATCCCGCCCAATGTGGCAAACGCCAGCAGAAACAGCGCAAAGTACTCGGCAGGGCCGAAGGTAAGGGCAAACCTGGCCAGCACGGGCGCCAGCATGATCAACCCGATGGTCCCGATCAGACCACCCGAGAAAGACGCGATGGCAGAAACCGCCAAGGCATCAGCGGCCCTCCCTTTACGGGCCATCGGGTAGCCATCCAGGCAGGTCATCATCGCCGGTTCATCGCCCGGTATGTTGAGCAGAATGGAGGAGATTCGCCCGCCGTACATGGCGCCTGCATAGACTGCGGTCAACAGAATCATGGCGGTTTCGGGCGGAAGTCCCAGCGTAAACGCCAGTGGTATAAGAATCGCCACACCATTGGCCGGCCCCAGTCCTGGAAGACAACCAATCAGGGTGCCGACAAATGCGCCAAACAGAGCGAACATCAGGTTATACGGAGTCAGCGCTACGGCAAACCCCTCCATCAGAAAGCCAAGGGTTTCCATCAGTGCACCTCCAGCAGGCCAGCCGGCAAGCTCAACGACAACCCATAATTGAACAGGACGAACACCACGACGGCGCTGCCTAAACCGGTAAGAAAGGCCCGTTTAGGCGCTGCTCCCATGCGCCAGCTGAGCGTTCCGACCGCCAAGGTTGTCGCGATGACGAATCCCAGCGGCTCCAGCAACAAGGCATACACCACCAGAACCAACACCGAGACCAGAAGTTCCAGTGCCGATTTACCAACCGGCCACCGGGCATCCGGGTCAGGTTTGATCATCAGATACAGACTTCCGGCCACCAGAACCACCGACAAGATGGTAGGAAAGGTCTCTGGGCCGACCCCCTCAGCGCCACCAAAGGGTTCCGGCCACTGCTGCGCAGCCCAGCCATAAGCCACTGCCAGGACCAGAAGACCCAGGCCGAGAATACGATCACCGAAGCCCGTCATTTGAGTAACCCGATTTCACGAGAGAGTGCTTCAATGTCCTGCACCTGGTTGCGCACGAATTCGTCAAACGCGCTGGCAGGAGGGTGAAACGGAATCAATCCGTTACGGGCCATCACCTGTTTCCATTCTTCGCTGGCGTACAGGGTGTCGACCGCATCTACCCAATACTGCTTGGCGGCTTCATCCGCGTCTTTAGGCATGTAAAAGCCCCGCCAGTTTGGCCCTACCGCATCAATGCCCTGCTCTCTCGCTGTGGGCAGATCACTGAATTTGCCTGGCAAACGTTCATCGGCCAGAACAGCGATCACTCGCAAATCTCCGGACTCCATGAACCCTGTCGCCTCAGACAGATCACCGGTAAACGCATCCACCTGGCCACCCACAACCTGAGTCATGGCTTCACCGCCATTGTTGTAGGACAGATAGGGAATCGATGGGAGTTTTTCCGCACCCGCCGCTTTTGCGGCAATCAGCACCTTCAGGTGGTCCCAGCCACCCCGTGCGCTGCCACCGGCAAACTTGACGGACTTGGGATTGGCCTTCACGGCATCCATCAGTTCTTTGAGGTTCTGATACCTGGAATTCTTGCTTACCGCGATAATCCCGTAGTCGGCACCCAGTGCGCCCACCCAGGTGACCATATCGGCATTCATGCCAGGAAACTGGCCCTGGGCCAGGCGCGTTGTCGTTGCCGTGGAGGCCGCCACCAGCAGCTTGTTATCACCTGCGCGTTTGCTCACGGTATGAGCGTAGGCAACGCCTCCGCCAGCGCCGGCCATATTGACGGTCTGCACTGTTCCATCAACCAGGCTGAGGTCCTGCAGCACATTGCCTACGCTCCGGCAGGTAAAGTCCCAACCGCCTCCGGGATCCGCCGGTGCCAGACACTCAACCTTGCCAGAAGGTTGCCAAGCCATTGCCGAGGTACTGACGGCGGCCGCCGCCACCAAAGAGAGGAATCGTTTGAACATCATTGTGGTCACCTTACTCAGTTGTTTTTGTCATGATCGCCAGGTCACCGGAACAAATGAGGAAGAGCTCTCCGGTGAGGCGATTAAGGGCAGACTAATAGGTGAAACCCGAGACACAGAAGCTTGTGGGCGTAACGCCTTTAAAGGCTTTTTTCTGCATTCTGTGCATAAAGATCACGGGCGGTGGCCGCGAGGATGGATTACCCTGAAAAGCAAACGACAAAAAGCCGTGCTCTATCCGTGTTAAGAAAAACCAAACTGAAAACCCGAATGATCCTGACCCTGGGATTGCTCGGCACCTTGCAAACGGTGCTGATTGGCAGTTTTGCCGGCTATTACCTCAGTGAGTCACTGTATGAGGAAATTGGCGAGCGCGCTCTGATGGTCGCCAAAACCGTTGCCGCCACACCGGCTGTTATCGAGGGCGTCCGCACCAGAAACATCCCTGCGCTCAATCAACTGGCCCGTCGGCTTACCGAAACCAATGAAGCTCTGTTTATTGTCATTGGCGATCACCGGGCAATCCGTCTGGCGCATCCGGACCCGACCCGGATTGGCTATTCGATGGGTGACGACGATGGTGATTACGGCCAACAGGCTCTGCAACACGGCCAGGCGTATGTCGCTCGCGCCAAAGGCAGCCTTGGGGCGTCCATGCGCGGAAAGGCTCCGGTATCCACTCCGGAAACGGGCAAGATCATCGGGATCGTATCGGTGGGTTACAGTCTCGAGCAGGTTGAGAACACCATACGTCGATATAATTTTGTTCTCTATGGTGTTGTCGGCCTAATGCTTTTGTTCACAGTGTTCTCAGCCATCATCATCGCCGGCCGATTCAAGCGTGCCATCTTCGGCCTTGAACCAGAGGAAATCGCCCGGTTGTTCCAGGAGCGTGACGCTACCCTGCAATCCGTTCGTGAAGGCATTATTGCGGTCAATCGGGACGGGATAATAACCACCGCCAACCGGGCAGCCTATGAGACACTGGAACTGCCTGAGAACGAACCTCTCGCAGGCAAGCCCATTCTGGACATTCTGCCGGAAAGCAGCCTGATGTCGGTATTGCAAACCGGACAACCAGACTTCGACCGTGAAGTATGGTTAAGAGGACGACAAATGGTGGTCAATCGCCTGCCAGTTCGCCAGGGTGAGCAGATCATCGGCGTGGTAGCCAGCTTTCGCCGGCGAGATGAGCTTGATCAGGTGAGTAGACAACTCACGCGAATACAGCAGTATGCCGATACCCTTCGCAGCCAGACCCATGAATACTCAAACAAACTTCACACCATCGCCGGACTGATACAGATTGGCGCGACTGAAGAGGCGCTTAATCTGATTGGCAGCGAGGTGAGCGACCATCAGGCGCTGCTGCATCTTCTGCTGGAAGCCGTGCCAGACCCGATTATCGCTGGTTGTCTGCTCGGAAAGTACAATAGGGCGAAGGAAATGGGCCTGCGTCTGGAAATAGACCCTGGCAGCCAGATGGCCGACCTCCCTGCGGAGCTGCCCAGGGATCAGTTGGTCAGCGTTCTCGGCAACCTGATTGACAATGCGCTTGAAGCCACGCTCCACAAGGCAGGCAACGGTGGCCGGGTATCACTGTCGATGACCGACCTGGGGCACGAGCTGATTTTCGAGGTTGAAGACGAGGGCCCCGGAGTTCCCGGGCCGGATCGGGCCCGGATTTTCGAGCGTGGCTTCAGCACCAAAGGTGAGAAACACGGGATCGGCCTGCACCTGGTTCAGCAGTTTCTCGATCGCTGGGGAGGCTCGGTGACGGTTGAAAACCTGTCCCAAGGTGGCAGTCGTTTTACGCTCTACTTACCGAAAACGCCAATGGCGGGAGGACATCCGTGACCACGATCCGACTGCTTATTGTTGAAGACGATCCGAAGATCGCCGAGATTCAACGCCGGTTTGTTGAGCGTGTTGAACAGGTGGAACTTTGTGGCATAGCCCATACCCTGGCCGATGCCAGGGATCTGATCGACGTACTAGAGCCTGAACTGATCCTCCTGGATGTCTACTTTCCCGACGGCAATGGTTTGGACCTGCTCCGGGAATTGAGAGCCCGTGACCGTCGGTCAGACGTCATTCTGATTACCGCAGCCAAAGAGGTAGAAACACTGCGTAGCGCCCTTCGTGGGGGCGTATTCGACTATATTCTGAAACCTCTGGTGTTCGAGCGCCTGCAGGAAGCCATTAACCGCTACCGGGAGCATCTGGACAAGCTACTGGCACTGAACAAGCTCGCCCAGAAAGAGGTCGATGCACTGTTACCCAGAGCCACCACCGACACTGAACCCTCCGTGCCTGAACGGCTGCCGAAAGGTGTCGACAGCCTTACGCTGGACAAAATCAGAGGGGTAGTTGCCACAGGTGGGCACTGGAGCGCGGAAGAAATGGGGGCCGAGATCGGAGCCTCCCGGACAACGGCCCGACGCTATCTGGAATTCCTGGTCGGCACCGGTGAGCTTTGCGCCGAAGTAAACTATGGTAGCGTTGGGCGCCCGGAACGACGCTATTGCCTGAAAGCCTGAAGGCACTCAAGTGGCCCTTATTCTTTACACATTACTGGCACAAGCAGGAGATCCCGATGAAACATCTGATTGCCGCCGGCATCACAGCATTGACGGTGACGTTGACCGGTTGCCAGAACCTTCCAGAAACAAAGGAAGGGGCCAACCGTAATGTTGTTTTTCTCAAGGCCACACACTGCCTGGAGGAACCCGTCGGCGACCAGGATCGTATTCATTTTGGCCCCTGCCTGAAGATTACCGACATCAATGGAGAAGCGCCGACCGTGCGCAGCGACGGCTTTATTGAGCTGCCCGTTGCCCGGCCTGTAACCCTCGGTACCAGCTGTGTCTACCGCCATGCCGATGGCACTCCGATTCCTGCAACCGTGGGCACCGCAGAGTTTCAGGTGGACAGCACCACGTTTCCGGAAGGCGGCCAGCGTTGGTACCTGCATGCCCACGAGCAGGCACGAGGTGTCGTTGGCTGTCAGCCAACACTCTCCACCTCGGTGTTTCCAACCCGAAAAACGGACTGAAAAGAACTCTATTGCGGCGATGGCCAAATGACGGGGCCGTTACCATCCCTCCACAAAACCCGCTAAAAATTGCGTAACTGGAAGCCCTGTGCCACGGTTACAGAGCAACCCTTGAAAGGAGGACACGAAATGCTCTATTGGGCTATTGTTTGTCTCGTAATTGCAGTGATCGCAGGTATTCTGGGTTTTGGCGGTATTGCAGGCACAGCAGCCGGCTTCGCGAAGATACTGTTTTTCGTCTTTCTGGTGCTTCTGGTGGTGTCGCTGGTCGTTAACGCCCTGCGCGGTAAGGGGCCAAAGGTATAGCATCAGCGATTTAACGGTCGTGGCCCTCCAGTAACCACGAGGGCCACCCCGGCTACCGCCACCACTCCCCCGGCAATGGCCAACGGCCCCAACCGCTCATTGAACAGAATAAAGGCTTCCAGAGCCGTTACCGGTGGCACCAGATAAAACAGACTGGCCACCTGCGAAGCCGCACCACGACGAATAAGCCACATCAAAATCAGAATGGCACTTACCGACAGCCCGAACACCAGCCATCCCAGCGCCAGACTGAATTGCACTGTCCATTCGATGTGCCGTGTCTCCAGCATAAAAGCACCAATCGCGAAGAACGCTGCAGCCGCTGTGTACTGAATCATGGTGCCAGATATCAGGTCCACTCCGGTTCCGAAGCGCTTCTGATAGACCGTACCCAGGGAAATGCCGATCAACGACAAGCCTGCCCACAGAATGGTGACCGGTGAAAAACTACCGCCATTGGCACCGCTGCCCAACTTTTCCGCCAGCACCAACGCCACTCCGGCCAGCCCCATGACCAGCCCCAGCCACTGCCTGCCAGCAACCGACTCCCGCAGAATCAGAACGGCTGCCAGCGCTGTTACCAGCGGTTGCAAACCAACAATCAGTGAGACCAGGCCCGAGGGCATGCCCTGATCGATGGCATAGAACACCCCGCCCAGATAGGTTCCCTGCACCAACAACCCGGTAATCGCCAGATGCCCGGCCCCACGCCAGCCCGGCCAACGGGATTTCATGGCCAAGGCGAGAATAGCCAACGGCACCAGCGTCAGCAGCATACGGATCAGCAGCAGGGTAAAGGGTTCCGCATAAGGCAGACCATACTTGGCGCCTATGAACCCGGTACTCCACAACCAGACAAACAGGGCGGGCACAAAAAAGGAGTAATAGATCGGTGGCATAAGTCCTGGCAGAGGCTGGAAAAAGAGCCTCGACTATACCCGGCCAATCAGGCCGGGAACAGGTACAGCCTTGCCATTACAGAGCCACAGTCACCCTATGGGGCGGTGAGCATTGTCTGAAGCTTCTGGGTAAACTCCACCGCTTCGCAACCAAGCGGCGTCAGGTAACCACCATCCTTCTGGCTTATCAGCCCCTTGGCAAACAGGGATTCCGCCGCGCGCAGCGTTTCCGGCGCCGCACTGTGAGCGTGCACCTTGATGCCCTCCTGGGTAGAGGCGGACGGAAACTGCAGCAACAGGTTCAGCTCAGCAAGGTGGTTCGGAGAGAACGGCATAAAAGCTCCTTATCGTCAGCGTTCTCTGCAGTTTAGCCCAAACAGTCGTGGACCGAAGCGGAATCACAAAGAAATTGATCCAGATGCATAGTTTGCCTGACTATCCTATGGTTATTGTCTTTAAAGGCCCAATCCCTGCCTCTCACCGACAATGCCTGAAGACAACCGCCAGTTCGTGACCCTATGAACAATCGGTATCATGAAGGCACGAAACTCCTACACTTGAACGGCCATCTACCGCGATAATAGACGTGGTGTGTCATTCAGAAACAAAGCTTCGGGTTCTTGATGAATTTCAGCGGTACATCCCTGACAACCAGAGTCACCATTGCCCTTGTCACCGGACTCCTTCTCGCGACAGCTACGGCCCATGCCGACAGCATCAAACGCATCGTGCATCCGGACGGACGGGTGGAATTCACCAATGTGAAAAGCAAAAGCCAGCCACGAGCCTCCACCAAGAGTGAAACCGTGTATCGTTACACCGACGAACACGGTGTCGTGGCCTTCAGCAGCCAGCGCCCGGGCAACGCCGACTTCGATGTTATCCGCTTCCACTGCTACGCCTGTGACCCGGAATCCAGCGTAGACTGGCACAAAACGCCATTGTTCCTGAGCCCCTATCGCAGTGAAATCCAGACCGCGGCAGCTGAATTCAATGTTGACCCGGCCCTGGTGCGAGCCGTTATCCATGCCGAGTCTGCCTTCAACCCCAAGGCCATTTCACCGGTCGGTGCCCAAGGACTGATGCAGCTGATGCCGGGGACGGCACAGGAACTGGGCGTAAAAGACCCACTGGAGGCCAGCGAAAACATCCGCGGCGGTGTCGACTATCTGGCCAAAATGCTAAAACGCTTTAATGGCGACACTCGCCTGGCGACCGCCGCCTATAACGCCGGCCCCGGCGCCGTTGGCCGCTACAGGGGCATTCCGCCTTACGCGGAAACCAAAGCCTACGTGGAACGTGTAGGTATCCTGCACCAGCGCTACGCCGCCAACTGATGGGCACCATCATCAAACGGCCCGATATCAAGGGCGATATCGTGCATGTCGCCAACGACCGCTACGGCAATATTCTGGTGATTGATGATCGCAAGCACCGGATTCTCAGTTTTGATTCCGTGTTTGAGCAAAGCAAAATTTTGCGCCGGGCACCCCATGTTCCCGTCCACGAATACAGCCGCGCCATGCTGCTGCCAATTGCTTTCGCCAGGCCCGACCACATCACTGTGCTTGGTTTGGGCGCAGGCGTCGTCGCCCACGGCATACACCGCCTGTTACCCGACAGTCAGGTTCATGTGGTGGAGTTGCGTCAAAAGGTGTTCGAGACCGCACGGGACTGGTTCTCGTTCCCGCAACATGAGCGCCTTCATGTCACCGTCGCCGATGCCTGGCACACGCTGGAAACGCTTCCAGTGGCCAGTACCGCCATGATTGTCACGGATCTATACAGCGCAGACCGGATGTCGCCCCTTCAAGCGCAACGCCGGTTCATCAAGGCCTGTGCCCGGGCACTCCAACCTGACGGCTGGCTCGTTCTTAACTATCACCGCATGCCGGAGCCGGACGGTAACCTGCTGCGCGAGCTGAAACGCCAGTTCCCGTGTCTGCTCACCTTCAAAAGCAAAACCAACAACTGGGTTATCTATGGCTGTAATCGGGCGCTTAATCCCTGGCAGATACCCGACTCAGTCCTCAAGGCATTGGAAGAACAACTGCCAATTGGATGGCCTGCGCTGATGAAAAAAGTCCGGGCCTTCTAAAAGCCGGCCTGCCAACCACGAAAAAGTTTACTCGGTTTTACATTTCTTTTTGTAATTGCCGGTAATTGTTCACAGTTTTCAAGCTAAACTCTGCGCCTCTCTATACCCTCTCTTACTCATGTAAAGGAACAAAGCATGGCATTTGAGTACGGAGCTCAAAAACTCAACATCCGGAATCCATTCCGGTTCGAAGGGCTGGTCCGGTCCATTCGTGGTGCAATTCTGCTGGCGATTGGCGTCTATCTCCTGCTTCAGATTCAACCTCTGCTTGGTACCGACAAACCCAGAGCCTGGGTTAACCTGTTGATCGGCGGCCTGTTTGTAACGGGCGGGTTGAAGGCGCTGGGCGGAGGCCTGTTCCAGGTCATGCGTTTCTTCGTGGGCCGCGCCGCGCCGGCCTCACTGACCAAAAACGTTGCCCGTGAAGCCGTGAACGAACGCGAGCCGACCCTGTATAACTCTAAAATGCTCCACAACATGCTCATGAGCAAGAGCAACCCGACCTTTATCGAGCCCACCGGCTGGTTCGCCCGGGCGGTTCACTCGGTCTTTCCCAACCTGATTGTCACGCCCTGGCCAATTCGCAACGTCGCTCAGAATCTGGCCATGAAACTGACCAAGAGTTTCGTGGCCATCGCCGCCTTTCTGGTGGCCAGCCTGGTGGTCACCATGGTGTTCTCAGGCACCGAAGGTGCGGATGTTGGCAGCACGGTTATCTCACTGATCCTGCAAGCGTCATTGCTGGTGTACCTGGGGCTGTTGTGGGTCAAACTCGGCAACCCGCTGTCCCGCAGTAACATGACCAGCCTGAGCCAGACCACCAGCAAGGGACTGGCGCTGGTGATCATTGGTGCCATCGCAGTGCCCATCCTGACTGCCCAGGGCTGGCTTGGCTTCTGGGACAGTCTGCACGTCAGTGCCCGCCAGGATTTGGCCGGCCTGATGCCCCTGCTTGAACCGGTTTTCCGTACCGGGTCCCTGCTGACCCTGACTATCGTCTGTGCTCTGGCGACAGCGGCCATTGCGGTGGTTCTGATCAAAGCACGCATTGGCATGGTGCCCATCGCAACCAGCAGCTCTGAACTCAACAACAGCTGGCGATTCGATCTGCACCCACGCCAGATTTTCACGACGCTGCGCGACCTCGTGTTGATGCAAAAACGTCAGCAGGAGCTGCCGAACCGGGTATATCTGGACAGCAACGACACCGGTGATGCCAACCGGGAGAATGAGCAGTTCAACGGCGACCTTCTGGTCGAAATACAGCCTGTTGTCGAAGACCGCGAAGAACCGAAATCCCTGCGCTGGGCCCGGGCAAGCGGAACCATCGCTGGCCAGGTACTCCTGTTGGCGGGTGCCCTGCTGCTCTGGCTGGGTGCCGATCGCGTGATGGACCATGTTTACGCTCTGGATCAGCTTCGCGCTACCCGACTCGATGTCGACCAGGCATTGAACCTGCTGTTCGTCCCCGCGGGTGCCACCGCCGCCATCCTGCTTGCCAGCTTGCTATTGCTCGGCTTCGGCCGGACACTGTCCAGAATCTGCCATCTGTTCTGGGCCGAGATCTTCTTTAAGTCCAACCTGTTCGATATGCACTGTGAAGGCACGGTGATGCGGGCAACTCATTACCGCGGCGCCGACCGTCACAGTGCGTCCAGTGAACAGGATGTATTCAGTTTCGACGCCACCTACTTCGCTCTGGCAACCGAAGCGGTCAGCTCAACGTTTGCAGTCTCTGGCCAGCAAAACCTGGAGCAGCCGAGGTATCTGCTGTCCCTGTCGCCATGCGATGGATTCATCAACAGCGTGGTTGGCGACCTGGAAGACCAGTTCCGTCGCCGCAATGACGAAATAAAGAACGAAAAGCAGGCCGACCGCGAACAGCGGCTCGACTATATCCGCCAGGAGCAGGAAGCGCGCAGAACCGGGGATATGGCTGCCCAGGGCCTGGTTGCACCAGAGCAGCGGGCATCACTGGAATCAGACGTGGTGTCCGATCAGGACCGTGAGAAGATTGCCCGCTGGGAGGGCGACACAGCCGATAACTGACGGTAAATCAGACAGCACACCAGGAGCTCTTCGGAGCTCCTTTTTTGTCGGGCACAACATGAAACTCTTACGGATACTCACCAATCAGAACGGTATTAGCCGCCGACAGGCCAAGGCCCTGCTCGCCGCCGGCCGTGTTCAGGTTGATGGCGAGCGCTGCCATGACCCGGACCTGGACATCCAGCGGTTTCGTGAAGTGTGCGTTGACCAGCGAATCATCCAGAGCGCGGCCCCTGCGTATTACCTGATGCTGAACAAACCATCGGGCTATCTGAGCGCCACCCGCGATGACCAGCACCCCACCGTTATGGAACTGATTGACCCATCGCTTCGGCCGCATGTGCACATTGCAGGGCGACTGGACAGGGCAAGCACCGGACTATTGATCCTCAGCAGTGACGGAGTCTGGAGCCGACGGCTGACCGAACCGGCGGTCAAAATCCCCAAGGTGTACCGGGTAACCACGGCTTACGCCATCTCACCGGAGACAGAGGATCGGTTCAGGGAAGGCATCTGGTTTGAGTACGAACAACTCAGAACCTCGCCCGCGTCGCTGGAGCCATTGGGGGAGCGGGAAGTACGGCTGACGATCTACGAGGGCCGCTATCATCAGGTGAAACGCATGTTTCGCGCCGTGGGCAACCGGGTGACCTCATTGCACAGGGAAAGCATGGGCGGACTGACTGTGGATGGGCTAGAGCCAGGCAGCTACCGCCATCTCAGCGCACAAGAGGTCAGCTCAATCGGCTGACCTCTTGCCATATCATCAGGCGCGGCTGAGGAATTTGCGCTCTTCCACGTTCACGCGAATTCGGTCACCCGTGGAAATGTGCTCAGGAACCTGTACCACCAGGCCTGTGGTCAGGCGGGCGGGTTTGGTTCTGGCGGTTGCCGAGCCACCCTTGATGGACGGGTCGGTTTCCTCAATGGTCAGTTCCACCGTCGGCGGCAGGTCAATGGCCACCGGGTTTTCGCTGACCAGAATCACCATTACCCCTTGGGTGTCCTCGGTAATGAACAGCAACTCATCCTCAATGGCACTGCGGTTGAGCATGTACTGAGTAAAGTCTTCTGTATCCATGAACACATACTCATCACCATCAGCGTAGGAGAAGGTCGCTTCCCGGCGCACCAGGTCGGCCAGATTGAGCATGTCCGAGTCCTTGAAGGTCTCATCCAGTTTCTGGTTGGTGACCACATCGTACATGCGCATCCGGTAAAGGCTGCCTCCGGCACGGCCCTGGGGCACGGAGCGCTCGATATCCTTCACGAAATAGACGCGGCCTTCGTATTCAACGGCCTGATTCTTTTTGATTTCACTTGCTTTAGGCATGACATCCGGTTCCAGAATAGTTAGTCATCACGGGCGCTGGTATACCACGACTGGCGGTAATATGCGATAGCCCTCAGCCACTCGCCTTTGACAATTCATCCCGGGTGCGCAAACGCCCTTCACGGCGTATCTGTGCCTTGGCATAACGGCGCTTCTGGTCCTCGGTTTCCGGGATTACCTGGGGCACATCCACCGGCTTGCCGTGTTCATCGAGTGCCACAAAGGTAAAGAAGGCGGACAGAATATGGCGAGTCTCGCCGGTATAGCTGTTCTCGGCCTCCACCTTCGCACCGATCTCCATGGAGGAGCCCCAACTACGGTTCAGCGACAGATTGAACAACAAGGTGTCATTGCCTTTGGCGGGAGCACGAAAATGAATGGAATCCACCGCCGCCGTCACACAGACATGGGCCGAGTGCCGCTCCGCGACCACCAGTGCCAGGCGGTCACACTTCGCCATGATCATGCCCCCGAACACCGTATTGTGGGAGTTCATATCGTTCGGGAATACTTTATACACATGCTTTTCAATAGCTGAAGCAGAAACAGCTTTTGCAGGTTTATCGGTCATGAAACGGTCATTCCTTTGTGTGTTTACCCACACTTTCTGTGGATAACTTTGTTAGCAAGGCAAGGACATGCGATCACAGGCGGCATAAACACTGCGTTTGCGATCCCTGCGGTTAATTTGATCAGATATACTGCACGTTTTAATGACAACAACAAAGCGGGCATTACCCCCGAAAGGATTCACATACCGGAAAGGAGTTTCCCATGATCATCTGCGGCCCTATCGTACGCCACTCCAATCGCACCGTGCTCAACCTATGGCTGGTATTAGACCAGCGTCCCGAGAGCATTCAACTGAATACCTATCTGGATGATGCCAGAGCATCACCAGTTACCAGAGACTGCGACGCCGAGTTCATACCAGCAGGCGATAACTGCTATATCTGCATGCTGTCGACGGACCTTCCCCTCGACAACGCCGAGCCTTATCACCAAACCAATGAGCTCTTCTACGAAATAGTACTGGATGGCGAGCCGTTTGGAGACAGCCAGCTGCTCGCGACACTTTGCCCTGGCACGGACAAGCTGCCCAGTGTTTACCTGCCCCGGGAGCATCGGCATTTCATTCAGGCATCCTGCCGGCGCCCTCACTCCCCGGGGCAAGACAAAAAGCCGGACCAACTCGCCCGGGGCGCCCGTTTGCTGGCGGAGAATCTGCGCAAGGAGAGCCGGCCAAGCCAGCTGTTTCTGACCGGCGACCAGATCTACGCCGACGACGTGTCACCCTTGCTGCTGGATTATCTGGGCAAACTGCAGAAACACCTTGGACTGGCCGATGATCTGAAAAACCTGCCGGCGGGCAAAGACCTGCACCGGCTGTCGAAACTGGATGACCGGCACTGGGTAACCCGAAGCCCCTACGGATTCAGCTCCAGCGCCAAAAGCTCTCACCTGCTGACCCGTGCCGAATATCTGAGCATGTACCTGTTTGCCTTCTCAGGCGCCGGACACCAGTTTGGCCTCGACTTCGCGGGCCACGACGAACTCAAGCCACGGCTTGCCAAACAGCCTGCCAATACCCGGGATGGCCGGAACCCGCCGGTGCAATATGTCTACACGGAGAGACAACACGCAGAAGACCACCGTAATCTGTCTGGCTTTGCACATCTGGCCCGTTCGGAGGTCCGCCAACTGCTCGCCAACACGGTGACCTACATGATCTTTGATGACCATGAAGTAACCGACGACTGGAACATCTCGAAACAGAACGCCCGGCAACTGAGCACCACGCCCATTGGCCGGTACGTGCTGATCAACGCTCTGCAGACTTACTTCCTCTGCCAGCACTGGGGCAATCAGCCCTCTCTGGTGAAGTCCGAAGTGGCAAAACTCAAAACGCTTCTCGAACAGGATACGCCAGCCGACCACAAAGAATGGGACTGGTTGCTTGAGCGGTACTGGGGCTACGAACTGGAACAGACACCGCCGGTGGCGGTGCTGGATACCCGCACGCACCGGGAATTCAGCAAGCGAGGCAAACACTCCCTTGGCCTGATGTCTGATCAGCAGATCCAGCAACTGGGCCAGCGACTCTCCGGGTTTCATCAGTGTCGCACGCTGATTGTGATCTCACCGACCCCCACCTACGGGTTCAGTCACATCGAATACCTGCAGCTGAATTTTCCCATGTTCAAACGCACCCTGGACCGGGAACCCTGGAGCGCTGACACGGCATCGCTCGAGGCTCTGAAAGCGTCCTGCTGCCAGCTACCCGGCGTTGAGCATGTGGTGGTTTTCTCTGGCGACGTTCACTACGCCTTTGCCCGAAGGCGTCAAACCAGCCTGGGGCCCGTTCTCTGGCAGATCTGCAGCAGCGCCTGCAACAACGTACCCATGGGTGAGAATATCGGCTTGAGGGCCATCAACAGGATCGGCGAGTTACTGGGCAAAAACCAGGAAAGTTACCTGCGGCCGGAAGACAGCGACTTCTTCCTGACCAGTGACCGCAATATCGGCACCTTGATGCTTGACGATCAGGGCTGCCCGGTCCAGGCGGGATTGCTGTGTGCGGGAGAAAACGGCAGTTACCAGAAGCGTTACGATCTGGTGAACTACCGGGAAACCAACTGAAGCGACAGGAGCCACCAGACAGGTGGCCCCGGCAGGGATCAGCCCAGTACGTCGAAGTGGGCTGCATCCTGCTCAATGCACCAGTCCAGCTTCTCCAGATAAGCGGCCTTGGTTTTGAGCTTGGTTTGCTTATGGGCGCGCATGTTCAGTTGCTTCATTTGCGTTGCCACCTCTGTGGCGCGCTCCGCCAACTGTTCCGGCGCCACAATTTCATCCAGGAAGCCGGCCGCGATAGCCGTTTCCGGGTTAAAGATCTCAGCGTTTACCACCGAGCGGTAGAAGTAAGGGGCCGGCATACGATGGCGCGCAATCTCAATGCCCGCATGGTGCATGGTCATACCAATGGCCACTTCATTCAGGCCCAGCTTGAAGCCACCCTCTACCCCGATTCGATAATCCACTGAAAGCAGAACGAACGCGCCCTTGGCGATGGCGTGGCCACTGCAGGCGGCAATAACCGGCAGCGGAAATGCAGCCAGACGACGGGTAAACGTAGAGCCCACCTTAACCAGCGCCATGGCCTCTTTCGGGCCTTTCTGCATTTCCTTGAGATCATAGCCGCCGGAAAACATCCCCGGCTGGCCCGTGAGAATGACAATGGCCTTATCCTGCTCTGCCTGGTCCAGCGCGGCATTCAGCGCGTCAAATACCTCATGGCTCAGAGCATTAGCCTTGCCATTGTTCACGGTAATGGTGGCAATGCCGTCGTTCAGTTCGTAAGTTACGAGTTCTGTCACCTGGATTTCCTCATCTACTGCCAGAATTAAGTGAGTGTTTGTTAACTGTATAGCGAACACCGGTCATGGGCAACGCCAAAATCCCGATCAACGGTCTCAGGATTCTGACGCCTTCCCGGAGCCGGAGGTTCGCCGGTACATCCACGCCAGGCCAAGCAGCGCCAGCCCCAGCCCCATAAAGGCAGCAACCCGCCACAGTCCCTGCAGCCCGGCCATATCCACCAGAAAGATCTTGCCGATGACCAGACCAAGCAGAATCATTCCTGCCTTGTGCAGCAGTTCGCTCTGGTTACGTGTGGACCAAAGGATCGCGGCAATCGAGTAGAGCATACCAATCACCGAGTAGGTATAGAGCTCGCCCTCCCCCATTCCACTGGACAGAGTCATCGCACTGCCCTGCCACAGATGCCGGATTTCGAGCAAAGTGAACACCCCGAAAGCCACTGCAGCCGTACAAAGAGACCAGCGAACGGGCACAAGATCGGAGTATCGAGCGCTGGCCAGAGCCAGAAGGACCGGCGCGCCATACGCCAGCAACAGCAGATTGAATACCGGAGTACTGCCAATAGTGCCGTCGGTCCACCAGGGGTTGTGCACCACGGCAACAACGAGATAACTCAGAACAGCGATCACCGTCAGTGCCCTCGCCAGCAACCGGTAAAGCCACCCCAGCGTTCCCGCGACCCTGGACCGGAAAACGTAGACGATGCTCAAAGCGCCCCAGAGCACGGTATTGATTGACGCCTCGGTGACGCCATATTCCCGCGCAAAAATATCACCATTGTATAGCCAGTAACGAAGCTCCACGCCCAGGAACAGAACCAGCAGATGCAAGGTCACAGCTTCCAGCCAGGGCCGAATCACCTCCTTTCTGGCCAGCCAGGTAGCAGCGCCGGCAAACAGCGTGGCCCCTCCGTATGTCCAAAGGGACCAATGCCCACCCGCATCGTAGCTCTGCAACCATGGATTGAAGGTCAGTCTCGCCACCACAATGGCCAGTAAAACCTTGAGAATCAGGAACAGCTCGGGCGCCTGGTATCGGCGTCCAAGCCAGACCAGGCTGACGAACTGAGTGGCCAGTGCCAATGTCATTGACGCTTCCTGCAACCACATGGCAACCGCCATGGAATAGCACGCGTGGGCAGCCAGTATCGCCCAGACCAGGCCAACGCGATAACCTGGCGAGTGCTCCAAGCGCCAGGCAACGACACCATAGACCGCCGCCGCCAGGAGCGCGACCAACGCCCAGTTGCCTGCAGCCTGCCCGCCCTGAACAAGCAACCAACCCAGTAACAGCCAGATAACGGGCGCCAGCATCGCCAGCGACGCCCACCGCCTCAGCTCCAGCTGCGTCCGCCACTGCCAGAGGACGCTCAATACCACCAGCACAGAGGCAAGAATCAGATAGGTGATGAAGGGCTGATGGAAACTCTGTCCCAACGGCCTGAACAGAACGTCCTGACTCAGATCGGCAGAATAGACAAGCCAGCCGGCAAACGTGGCCAACACCGCGGCCCAGGGCAAAAACCACAGTCGCTGCCGGCTTTGGGGCAACAATACGGCGACCGGTAGCATCCATAGCCACGCCAGAAAAGCGGGATCACCCGTCGATTGCCAGGCAATAGACGCTCCCCAGGCCAACAATGTTGCCAGCAAGGCGTCTCTTCGACGCTGCAGGGGAAGCAGGCCATCTCCGGGCAAGACCGAAAACAACAGGAAAAGCACGGGAAGATAACAGGACACCGCCAGGCCGTGGCGTCCACTAACGGCAACCAGAAGCCACCAGAGTCCGGCGCCGGCCAGGGTGCCAAACCAAAGCCAGGGACGGTAGACATACTGCATCAACAGCAGGGAGCTGACGGTGATCACAACGCTGTAACTCAGCACAAAGACGGCACTTCCTCCCTCACCCCCGACCAGCAGCGGCACCAGATAAGCACCCGATAGCCCCATAATGGCCAGCAATGGGCCATGCACAAGCGCCAGAAACATGGTCGCGACGGAAACCAGTGCCAGCGCGAAAAGCGCCGGTACGGGCCCGATCAATCCATAATGATGAACGCCCGCCAAAAAGGCTGCATAGAGTGTGACACTGCCACCTCCGGCCAGTGCTGCAAAGACCTGATCCGACCCCATGTGACGCCGACGAAGATATTCCGCGCCTGCGTGCAACCCCAACCCGGTCAACAACGCCATCAGCAACTGATGCACTGGTCCGATAAGCCCGGCGGAAATCGAATGGCTCACCATAAAGATCCCGGCAAGACTGACACTCAGCGCGCCAATCCAGACCATCCAGTTGGCTTTGAATGCCGCCACGCCACGGGATACCAGAGCATCCGACCGACTCACGGGAACGGCAATTGCTGTGTCTTCCGCGACCGGCTCCCGAGATGTCTCTGAGTCTGTCGTTTCTGCCACTGAACTTGCTGGCTCCCGTACGAACCCGACATCCGCCGCCACATCAGGGGTGGCCGGCGTCACCGGATCCAGCAGAGAAACCCCGGTATCGCGAAGCCTGGAAACCTCTGCCCGGAGTTCGGCGACTTCCCGAGCCAGATCCTCGACCCGGGAGGCGTGACGGTCTCTTTGCCGGAACGCCAGAAAGCCCAGAAGTGAGCCCACAGGCACCAGCAGCACGCCAGCTCCGATAACGAGAAAGAGTAATGCTTCCAATGGACGTTTCCTTGTCTTGTCGTTACTTCAGGGTTGCACCACCCCGGATTGAGGCACCAGGCAATTGATCATGGTAATCGACAGATCCCGGAATACCGCTTCCGACATCACGTTATCCGGAAACTGGCCGACCATCGTTCGCCGGCAGGATGAGGATCGACTGTTTGCTAGCTGCACACAATCGTTGAATGTCTCCCCGCTATCCCGTCCCGTCGCCTCGCTGCAAAAAACGGGAACCCGGCTGACCACAAAATCAAGTACCTCCCCCCGGCTTGCAGGGCTGGTCGCCAAGTTACTGAAACGCTCTGCACTGGCCGGAGCCGGGGTTCCCCTGGTCTGGTCCCACAATACGTAGAGCAATGCGGCAGAAACCAGCGTTACTGTGACAACGGGCATCTTCATTACAAATCCTTAAAACAGAGTGGCGCGCCATTGTAAAGAAGAACAATCCGAGCTGCCTCATTGAACACCGGTTGAATACCATAGTGAACTCCCAAATTCTGAACCGAAAACGGAGCATCCTCATGAAAGGGAAACTCGGACTTCTCGCCGCCATGCTGGTTCTGGCCGGCTGTGCCACTGCTTCCGAGCAATTGCGCGTTTACACCGAACAGTATCCTCCTTATAACATGACCACTAACGGTCAGCCCTTTGCCCATTCAGAATCCGAAATCACCGGCCTCTGCACCGATGTGCTCAAAGCTGTTCTTGAGAATGCCAAGGTCGACTACAGCATCAAACTGCGTGACCTCAGCTATGGCATGAACCGCGCCCAACGGCACGAAGACCACGGTATCTACTGCGTATCCAAGACAGACGAACGGGAGCCCTTCTTTGAATGGGTGGGACCACTCTCCAGCATCAAGTGGACCCTGTTTGCCAAGCCCGGCTCCAGCATAAAACTGGACGATCTTGAGGATGCCCGTGATTACCGTATCGGTGGCTACAAGGGCGATGTGATGACGGGATACCTGGAAGACAAAGGATTCGACGTTTCCGCCATCACCAACAATGGACTGAATGCCAAGCGGCTGGAACAGGATCAGATCGATCTATGGGTGGCCGATGGCCTGGCAGGCCCCTACCTGGCCGCCGATGCCTCCGACGTGACCGGCCTGGAGGCAGTTCTGGTTTTCCGCGAAACCCCGATGTACCTGGCCGTTAACAAGGACTCTGATCCCGACTTGATCAAAGCCCTTAATACGGCTTACCAGGCCATGCAGGAAAGCGGTGAGATAGACACCATTTCGCGTTCTTACGGGCTCTGATCGCCAAGTGGCTTTTTGCCGGCCCCGCCAGCTCTCAGGCTAACGCGGGGCCAGCAACTTACGCATGACTCACCTGAAACTGACCGGTCAGGTTTTTCAGCTTGTTTGCCGACACGTGCGTCATCTCAGAACTTGCGGTCAACCCCGCGATCACCGCCGTCATGAAACCTACGCTGTCAGCAACGCCACTGGTCTGAGCACTCTGGACCGCGTTGGTTTCCGCAATGCCCGAGATCGCCCGGAAGAGCTTGTCGACCATGTGATGCAGTTCGGCATTATCATCCGACGCCGCCCGGGCCTGAGCCAGACGGGTCTCCATTTCTGCCATGCCGTCTTCCATCGTGGTTACGGCGCGCTGAGTTTCTTCCCGCACCCGATACAGACGCTCATCAATTTCCGTCGTGGCCTGGGCTGTCCTGCTGGCCAGTTGCCGTACCTCATCGGCGACGACTGCAAATCCCCGCCCTGCCTCACCGGCCCGAGCCGCTTCTATGGCCGCATTGAGCGCTAGCAGATTGGTCTGGGCAGCAATGTCGTTGATCATTTCAGCCGCCTTGCCGATCTCATCCGTGCGTTCACTCGCGGCGCGGATACCCTCGGCCGAACGCACGATAACGTCGCGAATGCTCTCGGTTTCACGGCTGACACGGGCAAACTGATCTTTGGCGCGAGCCACCACATCTTCCATGCTTACCCGCATTTCCTGTGCCGTGGTCGAGGCATTTTCGATTTCGTTCTGCTGCAGATCTGCGCCCTTCAGCATCTGCTCTATGTCGTGTACCACCTGCTGAATCTTTTCATCCGCCTGGCGGTTCTGACCCACAAGGTGTTCACTGGCGGAGCGGGATTCACCCGCAAGACTGATGACCTGCCCCACCATGCCGTCGAGGGTATCCAGAAAGCTGTTCATCCAGCGCGCGAGATCCCCGCTCTCATCCCGCTTGGTCTTGCCAACATCGAGACGCTGGCGCAGATTCCCGCCTCCTTCGGCAATGTTTCGTATGACATCCGCGAGTGATGACAGGCTATCTGCCAATGGCTTGGCGGAACTTGCCCGGAAGATGACAAGACCCAGGAGCGCAACCATCGCGTTCACGGAGGCTTCCAGCCACAGGGGAGCACCGCTTGCCGAAACCGCTACGTTGGCTGCCCAGATAAGCGCCATAAGGACCCCGAGCCGCGCTGTCAGTCGATAGCTGACCGAACGTTTCCGGTACACCTCCTCCAGGTCGCCTTCACACATCATGCCCCAACGATCAGGAGACCCGGGTAACTGGAAGGTCACGCCTTTGCCAATCACCGGTATGTGGCGATAGTCGGAATAGCCGGGGTACTTAACGTAGAGGTTTTCACCGCGGGCCATGGTTTCGCGTACCCCCGGGTGCAACTGCCCCGTAGCCGGGTCGGTGAAACGTATTTCGAATTCGGTGTGTTCCCGAATCCGTACTGTACCGAAGCCCGTACGGATTCCGTCTTTGAGGTTGTCACCGTGACTGAAGGTGGCGTCTTCAAACCGCGAGCGCGACAAGGCAACTCCCGGCCTGATCGACGGATCAAACTGGCTGTCGATCATGAAAATGTAGTTGTCGCCGGACTCTTCAAAAATGTGCCCGGCTTCGCGCTGAATCAGGTCACTCATGACATCGTTCGGAACCCGGGCACAGACTGCCGCTGCCTGATTGCCAGCGAGAGCGACCGGCTGGTAGAACATCAGCGTGACATCGTCATGAAACCTGGAGGTTGTGGCACCAAGCTGCAAGGTGACCGGGTCACTGTAGGGCCCGTGGAGAAACCGCTCTCTCACCCCTCGTTGCACGGCCGCGGGCATGAGGCCTGCGGCTCCGTTTCTGCCGGTCACCGTCGAGGCGACAACAGAGCCATCTTCTTTTACAACGAAAAGCTCGGAAATTTCCCGGAGGCGCGTAACGGCCGAATCCAGCACCTCTGAAATGCTATCCTGTTCGCTACCCTCAAGCCGTGCCGCAAGCCCCTCAAGGAAGGCCCACTTGCCATTTGCCCAGTTAATCAGCGCTTCGCGACGGGTTTTCGCGATGCTCTCGAATATCTCTTCATTCGTTGCATATTGCTGGCGGTTCAAAAAACAGGACCATCCCATCCGCAACTTACCTGTGGCCCCAAACCAGGGCAACCAGCCCCGTTCAGCGGCCGAAAGGTTCATGGAATCACTGCGTAAAGTCATAGAGCCTTCCTCAATCCGTACTGCATGCTTGCATCACAGCATCGTTGTGCAAACAAACCTCATTTCAGAAGGAAGCTAAGCAAAGAGCGGGCCTGAACCTGCGGATTGGCCAGAACCCGAAGCGAGGGGGCACATTCGCCGGAAATAAAAGGTGAGAGCGTCGCACCACCAGAGTGCACCAACTGGGAAATGCACCAAGGCGGGGCCCCTGAAATCAAGCCCGCTACTGCAACCCACGAAGGCGGCGAATATCATCGTATTCCCGCACCTTTACCGTTTTCTCCGGGCCTGCGGAGACAGCGCATGAGACCAAGTCATGTACCATGGCTTCTGCAACCGCTTCAGCCTCAATCGCCCGGTACTTTCTCAACGGCCCAATCAGCGCATGATTCGCAACCGGCATTACAGCCATGCCGAGAGACTCGGCCGTTCGTTCCTCACTGCGGTCCCCCAGTAGCAAGCTGGGGTGATATATCACAAGGTAGGGAAACTCCATCGCCCGGACTTTGTCCTCAAGCTCTCCCTTGACTCGATTATAGAAAACCGGAGAACTCGAGGAGGCGCCAATCGCCGACATTAAAATCATTACCCGGGCACCGGCGTTTCGGGCCAACTGTGCTGCCCTCAACGAATAATCATGATCGACCTTGCGAAAGACTTCTTTGGAACCAGCCTTTTTCAGGGTTGTGCCCAGGCAACAAATAAAGGCATCCACCTGGAAAGCGTCGGCTTGCTCTTCCATGGCATCAAAATCCATGAACCGCTGCTCCAGTTTCGGATTTTCCACGACCATCGGCCGGCGAACCGGAGCGATCACAGTCGATATCTCCGCCTGCTCGAGGAGTTTCTCCACCACCATGCCTCCGGTCAGGCCGGTAGCGCCTAAAACCATCACTTTCATTCGGTGTCTCCCTGTGTTCATCGCTTCTGATTGGTTGCCGGATTGCGTAGGATGATACTCGTAAACATCCGAATCCGAGCTCTCAACACGTGCCACTATGCTGAAATTATCCAATGCCGTCGAACTGGCAGACTGGGAAATCCAGATTACGCAGATACGATCCCAGGGGGCAGGCGGCCAGAATGTGAACAAGGGTGCCTCTGCCGTTCACCTCCGGTTCGACGTCCTGCATTCCACCCTGCCGCCGTTTTACAAAGAACGTTTGATGGCATTGTCCGACCAGCGCATCAGTAAAGACGGCGTGATTGTGATCAAGGGGCAGTCTTTCCGCACGTTTGAGCAGAACAAAGAGGACGCGCTGAACCGACTCAAGACTCTCATTCAGGAGGCAGTAAAGCCGCAAAAAGCCCGCCGGCCAACGCGGCCGACGAAATCCTCCCAACGGCGGCGTGTGGATAACAAAACCCGCCGTGGAGAGATCAAATCCCTGAGGGAAAAAGTAAAAACCTAAGCCAGCCCCTGCTCTTTCGCCAGGGCTGCTGCGGCCCGGGGACCGGTCCACAGAGAAGGGAGAATAATCAACGACACCGGAATGGCTGTGATCACAATGAACTGTTGCAACACCCCAATCTGAC
Organism: Marinobacter nauticus; assembly: GCF_003634635.1. Classification (GTDB taxonomy): domain Bacteria; phylum Pseudomonadota; class Gammaproteobacteria; order Pseudomonadales; family Oleiphilaceae; genus Marinobacter; species Marinobacter nauticus. The sequence continues at coordinate 347,164 of NZ_RBJB01000003.1, forward strand.
CGGCCCCCATATAGAGAAGAATCGCGGCCATCAGTGCCATGGCGCCACCCCAGAAAACGCGAATCCAGGGTTGCGGCTCGTCATGGCCGGCCCCCACCATCGCAATGGAGTAGCTCATCGAATCTCCGGTTGTCGCCACAAAGATGGTGGTCAGCAACAGGATTGCGGCCGCCATCCAGGTGCCTCCCGGCAGTGCCTGCGCAACCGTCAATGTGGCGACGTCAAACCGGAAGCTGTTCAGGGCGTCAGTCAGATCAAACGTGCCTGAAAGCTGATGATAGATGCCTGAGCCACCCAGCAACGTGAACCAGATGGTCGTGGCGATGGGTGCCAGTATGGCAACTGCCATGATGGTTTCACGGATGGTTCTACCACGTGAGATTCTCGATACAAACACTGCCATCAAGGGGGTGTAACCAATAAACCAGGCGAAGAAAAACACCGTCCACCACTTCATCCACCAATCGGGCGCCGTCTGTGCTGTCATCGTGGCCATGGAGAAAAATGAACCCAGATACTGCCCCATGGATTGCACGTAGACATCCGTAAGGAATAGCGTGGGGCCAAACACAAAAATAACACCGGCGATGACCAGCGCCAGGATGACGTTGAAACGACTGAGCAGCTGGATACCCCGATGCAGCCCGGTCATTGCAGATGTCATGTATACCCCCGCCAGCACGGTCAGAACCATGAGCTGGGTGCCATAATCATCGGAGACACCAAAAAGCTCATGCAATCCAAAGCTCATCTGTGTCGCCAGAAAGCCGATCGGGCCCACGGTGCCGGCAACCACGGCGATCACGCAGGCAGCATCCACAACTCCGCCCAAGCGCCCACGAACGACGCGCTCACCTAAAACGGGATAAAGCAGCGTCCGTGGCTGCAGCGGCTGCCCTTGTGAGTAGTGCGCGCGCGAGAGCACGATGGCCGTTAATGAACCAAGGACAGCCCAGGCTAGAAACCCCCAGTGCATAAATGACTGGGCTAGCGCAGGTGCAACGGCGGCAGGGGACGCGGCCTCGGTGTCGAACGCCGGCGGGGTGACCACAAAATGATAGACCGGCTCACCTGCTGCGAAGAAGACTCCGCCACCGGCCAGCAACGTACACATGATCATCGATAGCCAGCGGAACCGGCCAATCTCCGGCTCATCCAGCCCTCCAATCCTGGCCCGACCGGCCCCGCTTACGCCGGTGGCAACCGCCACAAAAAACGTGAGCAGCAGGAGCAGCTGGAAAAAAGAACCAAGATATTTTGCGGTCCAAGAAAAACCGTGACCAATCAGGTCAGCCACGTAATCGGCATCGACAACAGAAGCACCAACAAACAGCAGAATAAAGCCAATGGTCAGAACCAGCACAACGGGGTCACTGTCGCTCCAGACGCTCTCGCTTGCCTTGGGTTTAGGGATAGTCTCGGCGGTCATTGGGAATGGGTCCTTGCGGCAAAAAGGGCGCGACACTACCGGAACTCTCAAGCGATTGCACCCAACTACGGGGAATTACGAACCTGCACGGCTGCGGATCACTCAGCGGTTTGCCCACAGAATCTGTGGATAACTCTGTGCGAAGTCTCAGGATAGGTTCGCCCGACCCTCGTCATCCCTGGGGCGCCCGATGTTGGAGGCAATTTGATCAGGTTGTCCGATTCCGCCAACGGGGCCTGACAAGCTGACGCAAATGAGCACAGAAATTCAAGGCGGCTATGGCACGATGAAAACTCAGCCACTCTCTGAAAGAGGTGATTCATGATTGGCTTTCCGGTCGCCCTGATTTTTGCCAACGGTGTTGAATGGTATGCCCATAAATACATCCTCCACGGGACACCACGGCCGGGAAAACCCAGATACAGCCCGGTACCGAAGTCTATGAAAAGCCACTGGCAGCATCACAAGATCGTGCGCACCACGGATTACCGCGACGAAGGCTATGAAGAAGGGTTGTCCAACTGGCGCACCCGGAACGAAGTCACCTCCCTGCTTGCGCTCACTGCGGTTACCTCTCTGGCGCTACCGGTAGCCCCGTTTTTTACACTGGGCACCTACTACGCGGCTGGCCGGTACTTCTATGTGCACCGGCGCTCTCACCTGGAACCCGAGTGGGGAAAGAAGGCCATTCCCTGGCATTACGATCACCATATGAACACCAATCAGGACGCCAACTGGTGTGTCACCCGTCCCTGGTTCGACTACATCATGGGAACTCGTATCAAAGCAAATCCGGAGCTTGCCGAGTCCAACCCTTTGGGTATCAACCTGCCCTCGATCATCGAGCCCCCCCTGAACCGGTTTTTGAACAAGTGTTTTCCACAGCTACAGATGAATTAACAGGGCTGATTGGTTTTGCCCACAGAATCTGTGGATAACGTTGTTGGCAACGACAGGATAGGCAGTGCAAAGCGTGCAGTGGCAGGCCCTGGCGGAAAGCGCAGGTAAAATGATCAATCTGAACAGATGCGCGCTTCGCCAGGTTGGGTGGGTGTTGGCACACCCACCAATAGCTTGTTTTTTAGTCGCTTCAGGCGGGAACAGTGGCTTCGATATCGTTGTCTGATTCGGTATCACCTTTGCCCAAAAGAACATCCCGGAACGAAAGATAATACGCGCCCGCAAGAACTGCACCCCAGACAAACGACACGACAATTGTAATCACCGTCATGCCAATAACCGATGCGGTTGAAGCACCAATTGCGAACGTGGGGAACAGTACCAGTTGAGTAACAACCATCGCGTTTACAGCAAAGAAAAGCAGTACAAACAAGTTCTTGAAGCACGCGCGCAGGCTGTTACGAACAGCCTCTAAAGCCCCCTGTCTGGCAACCACAATCAACGGGATTGCATAGAAGAACAACGCACCGAACAGAACCAGCGCGCAAAGCACTGCAATGAACATGAGCAGAATCGCAGCAATACCTGCTGAGGGCCCGAAGCCACCATCCATGAAACCGCCCATGCCATAGCGGCTAACAGATGAGAACGAAAAATCGGCAATACTTGCGATCACGTAGCCAATAACGGACAGTACAATGCCGACGACAATCATCATCACTACCATCAGGAAAGTATGAAGTATCGTGTGCCCGCTGAAGCCGGAAAACACCTGGGTAAACCGGGGAGTCCCCTCGGCTGCGCTGTGGAACAGAGCCACCATACCGGCGTTGAGTAGCAGCGTTACGAAAATGCTGACAATCACCAGCACCACGGTGCCAAAGACACTGCCACCGGAAATCATCTCCATCGCACCATATTGAATCAGCGCCGGAACAAGAAACACCAGCAGATAGGCGGGCAGAATCACGCCCCAGTTACTGCGCAGCAGTCGCACCGCCGCCGAAATCCAGTTCAGTGGTGGGCCGGCCGGAACTTTTCTCGGGATAACAGGGGTGTCATAAGAAGTATCGGTTGGGGTGCTCACAGCAGGAAGTCCTTAATGTGTTTTCCAGGAATGTCGACCACGTAGATGGCCCGTCCAAGGGGGCGGACGTTAACAAAACCTGCCGTTTAGCAATGCCCAATATTGTCCTGCTTCCTTGTAGGACATTGACCATTGAACCAAAAAGCTGGATCACCGTCCCGCAGACCGAAACAGCACATCGTTTCCAATCAAAGCCAACAATGCCCCGAGAATGGCAGGCAAAGTCCATGAAAAGCCACTGGCCGCATCACAAGATCGTGCGCACCAAGGATGACCGCGACGAAGTCTATGAGGAACCCGAGTGGGAAAGAAGGCCATTCCCTGGCATTACAATCACCATATGAACACCAATCAGGACGCCAACTGGTGTGTCACCCGTCCCTGGTTCGACTACATCATGGGGACCCGCATTAAAGCGAACGCGGACCTCGCGGAATGCAACCCTCTCGGAGTGAAGTTACGCACCTTTGTCTAACAACCGTTGAACCGTCTATTTCATCGTCTTTTTTGGTAGTGCAATCATAAATTGTCCGAACCTAAACAAAAGCGAACATTCCATTCAGGGCTTTCCTCCAGCGCCTCTACGCGAAACACGGCTGACACTTTGTGGACACTTTGGGGCCGTCGGTTTTTCGGAACGAACCGATAAGAACCGTGACCAGCCAGGTATTCATCAGTGTGGTAAACAAGGCGAGCGCGTCACTGTCACAGAGCTGAAACACTAATGTAGTAATATCGTGATTCTGGAAATGGAATTAGCGGTAACCTTGAGTTTAGGGGCAGGGAAGTAGTTGTAGTTTCTCGATAATCACGTGGCATCTGAATGAAATGGTTACTTCTGGCGTTCGCTATTGGCACTTTGGCCACCCAGGCCAATGCAGCGTCAAAGCCAGAGCCACTTCTCGTACTGGCTCCCTACCTCCCGGCAACATCAGAACAGGGGCCGGCTGGGCGCGATATTGAGATATTCGCGGCGGTCATGGATCGATGCGGCATAGATGTTCACTTCCATTTCTACCCCTTCAAACGCCACCTCCGGAATTTCACTTATGAGGGGCTGGGGGATGCGGTAATGACCGTGCCTCCCGATATGGACACGCCAGGTTTTGAAAGCACCCCTTACGTGTATTACCAGAATGGCGCCGCTGTTTTGGAGTCCACGAACATCAAGCCTTACCATCTTCGCTATTTAAAAGGGCTGCGTGTTGTTTCCTTTGCCGGTGCGTCCCAATTGCTGGGTATTGAGTCTCACATTGAGTCTTTTGCCTCATATTCCGAGTTTGCAGACCAGCGCATCCACTCGCGAATGCTCTTTCTGAATCGCGTGGATGTGGTGCTTGCGGATGGTCTTATCTTTGCGGAGATTAACCACCGTTTGCGCGCGGATCGAACCTATGCGGATAAGGCTGATTTGCACCAGAAGGTCATGTTCATTCCGATTTTTGCCCCGACGCCCTATAGAGCCTCGTTTCGTAAAAAAGAACACCGTGATGCATTCAACGCGTGCTTCAGTGAGCTTGAAGCAGAAGGCGTTTTCCGAGCAATCAACGTACGACACATTGAAAAATATCGGGATACGGTTGGCTACGGTTATCTGGGCTACTAGGCAATCGAATGCAGGCTATTTCAGATAAATTTTTAAGACCAAAATCATCTTGAGGCACATCAAAATAGCCGATTAAACTGAGCATAAAATAAACAGACAGATAAGTGCTGTCCCTTACCCAGTAAAGAGGTGCCCCATGAGTTCCGATTGGATTGAAACCACCTTGTCTCTCAAAAAAGACCAGACACTCCGGGAGGTCGAGCCTGAAGTCGATGAAGAGCGCCAGGTAGACCCTGGTAAAACGTCCTACGAAATGTGCACAGAGAACGGCGAGGTTGTTGGCTTTATCAAAACCTGGGAAGAATCGGATGGTTATGCCGGCTATGTCCATTTCGACTCTGCGGGAAACGTCATAGACTGGAAGGTCATGAGGGAAAGGCGCAAGGTCTCTTAGGGAACGTAGCCTGAAATTCGTTTGTAACGTTAGAACCCTATAGTGAGGGTTCCTGAAGTACGATAAGTACCAGGTGCTCTCGCATTGCCGGGGGTTCAACCCCGGCGTTTTTTCTCCCCCAAGGTCTGTTCAAAAGGACGTTGACAGTCCCGATCTGAGGTTAATGAAATGAACCCCAGAGAGGACCACTACCGAGCCCTATTGGCGTTTCACAGATCTACGTTCGTAGGCCCATGGATGAGGCCGCACATTGAACTGGAAGATAGCCAGTGTTCCCTGTCAGTCCGTCTCAACGCCTTTTCCTGCTCTCCATTGGGCACAGTGAAAGAGTCCATCATTTTCCAGCTACTCTATGATGCGTCGTTTTTGGCAGCGGGTACTCTTGAGACGACCCTTCTGGTTCAGTGCGACAAGTTTGAATTCTTCCCATTCCAGAACCTGACAGAAAGCCGTGTTACGGCACAGGCGCGGCTTGTTTATTCATCCCTGAAGCAGTGGACCATTGAATCGGCGTTGAAGGACGAATGGCAAAATGACATTGCCTGGGGGCGAGGCCAGTTTTCAAGATCATCCGTTTTGCTCGAAACCATTGGTCCCTACAACAATGAGCTCCTCAAGCAGAAACAGGATTGGTGAATGAACCCTGTTCTCCTGAAATGAAATTGAAACAGCTGAAGGTTACGATTGTCGGCCAATCAGGATTAGGATCATGATTGTTTGCCGAGTCCCTGTCCCGGGGCTCGGTTTTTTTATCCCCGTCACGCCATCGCAACATCACCTTGCTTTAATTCCGTCACCGCCTAGATGAGGCGGAACGCAATCCGCGTGTACGGCTCAGGATGAGCCCTCTGTTGCTTTTGTAGTGCAACTGATCCACCTGGGGGCATATGTGTCTGGTATGAGTAAGGCTATCCAAGCCGTTGAAATTCGTTGTTGCTGGTCCTGTGAAGAACTACCGGTTGAACTTCTTGAGCTAAGCTTCAAAGAGCCGAGCGGCTTTTGCCGACCCTTTCGATACGAGGTACGCATACCTGGTAAGGAACCGCTGTATCAATCGGAAAGCGAATATGCAGCCAGGCGATACCTGGAAATGCTCTTGGCGTTGCCTGCTGGGCATTTATGACGCATCAGATAGGGTGACGTTATGACAGAGAAATCACGGGCAAAAGAACTAGTGGGGTATTCCTTCCTGGTGGTCTTCGCCAACGACGACACCATAGACGAAAAAGAGCTCGCCATGATCGAGCGATTAGCTTTGGAAGACGGCGTAGTCGACGACAAAGAAAAGGAAATTCTTAGAAGGCTTTTTGATCGCCTGGATCACTACACAGTCGCCCGCAAAGTCGTGGAAGAGATCAACAGCTTTCGAAAGCAACACGACATCTGACTGCGACACCTTGGGCGCCTGAGTCTATCTTTTCTATATACAATGTATATACTAAAAGTGTTCTCAGTGAGTGGATGACCCATGGCAGCCGATAGTATTTCCGATAAGCAGTTGAAGCCACGCAAGAACAAGGCAGGGAAAAAAGACTCTCAGCTACTGATTCGGATCAACAGTGCAGAGCGCGATGAATTCATTTCATTGTGTGAAGAGCTGGATACCAGTGCCGCCAGAGAGGTACGAAAGTTCATACGCAACTTCGTGCGAACCCATAAGGACGACTGAGGGCGGTAATCGAGCAATCACACACCAGGAGTGAATCATGGCCAAGAAAACTACGAAGAAAGTAACCAGCCTGAAAAAAGAAATCAAAGCCCGTAAGGCGAAGATCGCCAAGCAGGAAGGCAAGCTGAAGAGCCTGAAAAAGAAGCTCAAGAAAGCGGCATAAACTGCCATATAGCGCGCCGTATCCGGTAAGAGTCCGGATACTTTGTTGCTAGCTATACGTAAAGAAGCCCTACCTCCGTGTAGGGCTTTTTTATGGTTCATCGCTGGTTGCCAGGACGACAGCGCCTGACCGTGTCCAGGTCGATCAGGCTTCGGCGGTTGGCGTGCTGGTGACAGTTCCGCTCATGCTGATGCGCCGCACCCGGAACCGGTTTCCCTCCTGATTGAACGACCTCAAATCATCGGAGCGATAAAGTCCGGCACAATTCCAGACTGCGAAATGCAGTCTGGAATGTTCATGCCCTGCAAGGCGCCTTCTGCTGTTATCAGCATGGTTTTCATGCCTGCGGCCTGGCCGCCCAGAATGTCTGTATGCAGTGTGTCACCCACCATCAGCACATCGACCGGGTCAACGCCTTTCAGCGTTTCCAGTACTGAATCAAATGCGGGTCGATACGGCTTGCCGAAAAACTCCGGCTCTATGGCGGACTGGCCCATCAACAGGTGCGCGAAGTAACCGGGTTCCAGAGTCAGGCAATCGCCTCTGGGGGCGACCAGGTCGGGATTGGCCACGAGCAGCGGGCGCGGGTGGCGCGCCAGGCTCTTGGCCAGCGCTTCCTGAACCTCTTCATTCCAGCCTTCACTACTCAGGAAGATAAAACCATCCAGCCGGTTCAGATCCCCTGTCTGAATACCCGGCCGGACCGGCAGCCAGTCTACCCCCAGAGTATCCGGAGCGGATGATGCGGGTGAAAGGACACCGAACCGGCCTTTGCGGAGTTGGCGAGATAACGACTGCTCAAGCACCGAACGGCTGGAAATCAGTTGATCATGCCCGATATCGAAACCCATACCCCGGTACTTCGCGACAAGCGCGCTGTGGCTGGCAGTGGCTGCGTTGGAGAGGATCCTGACGGTCTTGCCCCGTTGCTGGAGCTGTCTGATCCGGCTTATGGCTGAAGGAAAGGCCCGGGGGCCTGCGTTCAGAACGCCAAAGGCGTCGAATACAAACACCTGGAAATGGTCGAGAAGAGGTTCGAGTGTTTCCAGTTCCCGGGTGCAGGGAGCCTGTTCCGGCGGCAGGCCGGCAGGCAGAGTCTTGCGGATACGCTGATATTCGGCGAACGCCCAGGCAGGGGAAGGCGTCAGGCCAGCAAAGGAAATCGGGTGGGTATCGATCATCGGCTCAGAGTACCGCCTCACGAACCTTTGCGGAAACCCATTCCGAGATCACGACGGTCCCGAGAATCACAATGAATATCATGGCCACCTGATTCCAGGCCAGCGTGCTCAGCGAGGCGTTCAGTTGAATCCCGAGCCCGCCAGCGCCCACGAGCCCGAGAATGGTCGATTCCCGAATGTTGATGTCCCAGCGGAACACACTGATGCCCCAGAACGCCGGCAGAATCTGTGGCACCACCGCGTAATCGATCACCTGAGCGCCTGAGGCTCCGGTGGCCCGCACAGCTTCCACCTGTTTATCGTCGATCTCCTCAATGGCCTCATACAGCAATTTGGCAATAAAGCCGATGGACCGCAGGCCGATTGCGACGATGCCCGCGAGCAGACCGGGACCAATAATCGCTACCAGCAGGAGAGCCCAGATCAGAGAATTGATGGAACGGGAGGCGACAATAATCAAAAGCGCCAGCGGTCTCACGAATCGGGTACTGGGGGTGGTGTTGGTGGCTGCCAGAAACGCGACAGGCACTGCGATCAGAATGCCCAGCAAGGTGCCAAGGGTGGCAATGTTGATGGTGTCCCAAAGTGGCTCCCAGAGATTGTTAATGTAACTCCAGGCCGGTGGGAACATTCGGTGGCCGATGTCGGCGGCCTGGTCCGGCGCATCACTGACAAAGGCCCAGATGGTATTCTCATTCATGACCTGCCAGCAGAAAACGGTAAGGACAACAAGCCAGAACCAACCGACCCAGCGCAGCAGGGTCTGCTTCGGAGTCCGGAACTGCCAGGATGATTGTGCCCCGGGAACCTGAGTGTTCACTGTACCCACCTGCGGATGTATGAGGACGAGTATTCCACCACCAGAACAATGGCGATGATGATGATCAGGACGGCACCTGCCGAGTCGTACTCGTAACGGTCGATGGCGGTATTGAGGGTCGCCCCGATACCGCCGGCGCCGACAATGCCAATCACCGCGGATTCCCGGAAGTTGATGTCCAGCCGATAGAGGGACAGCCCAACCAGACGGGGCATGACCTGGGGTTGAACCGCGTAATTGACCACCTGCCACCAGCTGGCCCCAGTGGCCCGGATAGCCTCAATCTGGCTACGGTCGCAGTCTTCAATTTCCTCAGCCAGCAGTTTGGAAAGGAAGCCGATGGTGGCGAAGGCCAGGGTCAGAAACCCTGCAAAGGGACCAAACCCGAACATGGCGACCAGCAGGATGGCAATGATCACTTCCTGAAAGGACCGGGAAACGGTAATAATGCCGCGGCAGGCCAGGTATACCGGAGCCGGCGCCAGGTTGCGGGCCGCGCCAATGCCAATGGGAACGGAAATCAGGATGCCAGCAACCGTGGACGTCACGGTCATGGTCAGGCTTTCCATCAGGCCGGCGTAGATGTCGTTCCAGCGCGACGTGAAGTCCGGAACCAGAAAGCCCTGAACGAATCGCCAGCCGCGCTCCAGCCCCAGATAAACCCGCTGCCAGTCGACCTCAACGGTCTGTATGGCCAGCACCAGGTACACGAGGCCGCCAAGCAGGATGATCTTCCGCCACAGGGGATGAGTCAGCAATACCGGAGGTCGTTTCCAGCGGGTCGGATAGGATTGGGCCACTGGCTCTAGAGCCATTTACACCCCCTCCGCAAGATCGACCGCCGGGGCTTCCGGATCCGTGGACTGTTCGCCGTTGTCACCACGCAGCTGGGTCCAGTCTTCATCCCCGTAGATGGTGGTCAACACCTCGTCGGTGAGAGCATCCGGCGCGCCGTCGAACACGATGTCGCCAGCCTTCAGGCCGATAATCCGGTCCGAGAACTGTTGTGCGAGCATCACATCGTGAATGTTGATGATCGCGGGCAGGTTGCGCTCCTGACAGGCGGTGCGAATCAGCCGCATGATCTGCCGGGAGGTCTTCGGATCGAGGGAGGCTGTGGGTTCATCCACCAGCAGCAGTTCCGGGTTCTGCTCCAGCGCCCTGGCAATGCCAACACGCTGCCGCTGGCCACCGGAGAGCGCATCCGCCCGTTTGTTGTAATGATCGGCAAGGCCGACCCGGTCCAGCAGGGAGAAGGCCTGTGCGATATCATCCGGGCTGAATTTTCGCAGGTAAGAGCGCCACGCTGGCACATAGCCCAGCCGACCAGACAACACGTTTTCCATCACGGTCAGGCGCTCTACCAGAGCGTACTCCTGGAAGATCATGCCGATCCGGCGCCGGGCGCGACGCAGCTCCCGACGATTCAACCCGGTAAGCTCGGTGTCGCCCAGGGTGATTGAGCCCTGAGTGGGCTCCACCAGTCGATTGATGCAGCGAATCAGGGTGGATTTTCCCGCCCCTGAAGGCCCGATCAAGCCCACCACCTGGCCTGCCGGAACTTCAAAGCAGGCGTTGTGGAGGGCCTTGTCGCCGGTCTTGTAGGTTTTCGAAACCTTGTCCAGTTTCAGCACTTGGTACCGCCCGGCCTGTTAACGACAGTTGTACGCAACACCGTTAGCTGCATCGATTTTACGAATCACCTCCCAGTGGTTCTTGAAGGTGATGGGCACGAACTGGGCTTCACCGGATTTCGAGAACTCTTCTTCCAGCGCAGTGCCTTCCCAGTCAAAGGAGAAGAATGCGTTCTGGATTTTTTCCTGCAGTTCAGGCGTCAGGTTGTGGGCGATGCCGTAACCTGTGGTAGGGAAAGTCTGGGACTTGTAGAGACTGACAATCTGGTCTTCGCTAACCACATCCCGGCTGAGCATGCGGTTTAGCACCGAGTTTGCAACCGCCGCGGCTTTGTAGTCCTTGTTGGCAACACCGAGAATGGAGTTGTCGTGCTTGCCAGAGAACACCGGCTCGAAATCCTCACCGGCGATCATGTTGTAGTCCGCCTTGAGAATGGCAGAGGGAGCCTTGAAGCCTGAATTGGATGTCTGCGAGGTGAACGCAAGCTCGCCACCACGGATGTCTTCCACATCATTCACACCGGAGCCGGGGTAGCTGATGATCTCCATTTCATAACCAAAGGAGCCATCGGCCGCTGCCATCATGGTAAACGGGCGGAAGCCAGCACAGGCCACAGCCAGCGGGTTGGAACCCGTATTAAAGCCGGCGATGTGCAGACGACCAGCACGCATGGCTTCGATCTGTGCCGCGTTGGACTGTACCGGAAAAAACTGAACATTCTTGCCAGTGGTTTCCGCCAGGTGATCCAGAAACTCAGACCACACCTCTTTATAGACGGCCGGATCTTCTACCGGAGTGTAGGCAAAGACCAGGGTTGAGGGATCCACCAGTTTTGACTCGTCAGAGGGGATGTCAGCAATCAGGTCGCCGTCGTTGTCCTGGTAACGGCTGTCGAGCTGGAATGCACCATGGGCCAATACCGGTGTGAGCATGGTGGCACACGCCAGGGTCAGAAGCTTTTTCATTGTTTGTCTCCTCAGATCCTTAGTAATGTCTCTGAGTCAACCGTAAGCTTGTTTGATGATATTTTTGTGACAACCATTGCAGAGGCATAACCTGGAATCCTTGTACTCCTCAGCTCAAGCTCGCCCTGCTACCAACTCATCCACATTTCTGACGACGCCATCCTTGGCTAACCATAGACGCACGGACGACTATTCTTTATGACTCCGGAAACGCAGTCCAGCCATCCAGCCAGGTGTCACTGGAGCGAGGATTAATAGCGCCCAGGTAGTCAGCAGATTCGTCGAAAAACTCCGACTTGAGTGGTCGTGTTGTTTCCATATTTCGAATAAGGCCTCTGGAGCGGAAATTCGGTGAATTCGTGCTTGTCACGGTTGGCTGCAAGCCACTTTCCGCCAGCTGATGATTGCGGTTGGCCGGGTCCTGAATCCACACTTCTTCCTGGAAGCCAAAATCATCGTCGTCAGCCTCAGGTTCTGTTGTCAGATTGCCGAGACGGCCATTGTTGGCGATAAGGTTGTGGCTAAAGGTGAGTTTTCCATCGCCACGAGTGACCTGACCTCATCCCGCGTATCGATGGCCTCGATGGCAAAGCTGTCGATGATCATGTTGTGGAAATGGCCACCGGAACCTTCTCGCAGAACCATGGCACGGTGCTGTTTGGCCGAGCGGCCGGCGCCGGTTACCAGAAGGTTTTTCAGATCTACGGTACCACCGAACATCTCAATGCCATCGTCCAGCGCGCGATGTACCTGCACGTTTTCGACGATGGTGTCCGAGCCGCAACCACCCAGCGTAAGACCATTCAGTTCGTTGTCTTTGTAGACCTCAAAGCCAGCAAATTCGATGCGGGTATACTGCAGTACGCCGCAACTGTGGCGCTGGCCGGCACCTCCAAACTGGCCACGGAGATCTGTCTCGGGAACACCCTCTATTGCCGCGTCGGGCTGATTAACCGGCGCTTTGCCGAGCAGAACCGCGTTCGCCTTCGATGGTTACGCCCGGTTCTATGGTGAGCCTGGCGCTATCCACATAGATAACGTCATCCAGAATATAGCGACGGCCACTTTGCCAAACGGTATCAGAGACAATATCGTCAGCGACCCGGACAGCTCGATTCTCAAGAGCGGTAAAACCGGCAATCGCTGCCACAAAGGCCACCGATATGGGAATGACGACTATACCATTACGAGTAAGCCAGCTACGTCGTTGCGCCTTGTCAGCTGAAGTTTTCGCCAGTGTTTCCGTGGGAGACTTCGCCATCAGCGGCTCACCGGGATCGTTTGCCATAATTTCCCGGGCAAGCGCCTGGAGTTCGGGCGAGCCGTTTGTTTCCACGCGCCTGAGAACATCCGCCCGATAAGCAGGCTCTCTAAGCAGGACGTTCAGATGAATAAAGTCGACACCGGGGCATTGGCCTTTGTCGATGCGGCGTTTAAGGCGCCAGAGCTTTTCTACCAGGAGGGATGATTGGCCGGACATTACTGCTGCTCCGTTATGGATGGGGCCGTGCACTTAACATTGAGAAATGAAGTTCCTGTGTCAAAAGCGTGAACCCGCTAACAATTTCGGCCTGTCATGTAATTGCCACAATTGACGTCTAGGCTTCGAGAGATCTGGGTTTTGCTGGCGAAATGCCTCACCCGACTCACAGGATTTATCCGGCCACTGGAGAGGCTGACGTTTACCTATCCCTTTTCTCCAGGTTCTAGCTTGATGACATCGAAATCTGATACTCCCCTGAATAGCGTTCAGCTAACCATGCTGGCACTCGGGGTTGTTATCGTATTGTTTCTCTGGGTGTTATTCCTTTGGCAGGCATCTGCAACGAGGGCGGAAACCCTCAATGCAAGACTCTCCGAGAACCGCAATCTGGCATTGATTGTGTCGGAGAGCCTCAAGCAGATGACTGATCGAGCCAAGGCCATGGGTAGCCTGGTGAATGACGATGTCATCGCGCATCAAGAAGCAGAAACCAGGCTCTTGACGCTTCTGGCAGAAGATCCCGTGTTCAACCGGCTCAGTGTTTACAATCTGTCGGGAGAACTGATTTACACCAGCCATCTGGGTTCGGCACGCTCAAACCTTGGTAGTTGGTTGTCTGGAACTGAAGACCACTTTGCCGGAGCTGGATTTGTGCCTGTGCTTCCCGAACGAGTTGCGGATCCGGCTTACGTGCCACAAGAGCCTGCCTGGCGATTGCCATTCCTGGTTCCACTCAGACTGGCAGATTTGTCCCGCTCCTCAAGATTGATCTTGATTGAGCTGGACATCGCCTACCTGGCTGGGCTTCTACAGAATGTTGAGCTGGGCTCGGGCTTTATTCAGATTCTGGATTCCAGGGGGGATGAGTGGATGCGGGCCAATGAAAGCGGCATTGTGGTTGGAGGGCCTCAGGTGCCAAAAGTGCAGATTGCGGCTGAAGGCCGTGTTGTGACCGGCGAAGCCACGGTGGAGTTGGCGGGCGAGCAATACCAATATGTTTTCGTGACCCGTCCAGCGAATGGTTTTACAGTCAGTGTGGCCCAGCCTTACTACGAGATCTTTGCACCGCTTACGCCTGGCCAGAATAAGCAACTGATTGCCAACAGCGTAATGACCTTACTGGTTTTCGGTATTGTGTTCTGGCTGATCCGGAGTTTGACCGGGCAGCAAAGAGTGTTGGAGGCATTGCGGTTGTCCGAGCGGAACAACCAGCAACTGATTGAGCGCCTTGAAACCGAGCATGCCCGCAGTAGCCGTGCCGCTTCGATTGATCATCTCAGTGGTCTGTTCAACCGTCGCCAGTTTCTGGATGTGGCAGATTCGCTGGTACTGGAACAGCGTCGACAGCGGAAGCTGTCAACCATGCTGTTTATCGATCTGGATCGCTTTAAATCCATTAATGATTCTCTTGGCCACCACATCGGTGACCTGCTACTGCAGGCCGTAGCCGGTCGCATTCAACGCATGCTGGACAAAGGTGATATTGCCGCTCGTTTCGGCGGTGATGAATTTGTAGTGCTGTTGGTGGGTGATCGCAGTGAGGCCGACATCGAGCAGTGGGCCGCAGCTTTAACCGCGCATTTGTCCGCCCCCTACATGTTGGAAGGAACAGAGCTGAATACCAGTCCCAGCATTGGTATCGCCATCAGCCCTCGGGACGGCCAGAGTATTGATGAACTGACCAAATGTGCTGATGCCGCTATGTATTCGGCCAAGAAAGCTGGCCGTGGCCAGTACCGGTTTTTCGACCAGTCACTGAATGTGAGTGATGTGGAAGAATTTCACCTGGAACAAGCCTTTGTAGAGGCCCTCAAAAACCGGGAGTTTATTCTGCATTACCAACCCCAGGTTTGCCTGGAGACTATGGAAATTATTGGCTACGAGGCTCTGGTGCGATGGCAACATCCGGGCTTCGGCCTGCTGTATCCAGACCGATTTATTCCGGTGGCCGAGAAAACCGGCTTTGTCGTGTCCCTGGGCATGGAAGTGGTTCGACTGGCCTGTGCCCAGATATCCGACTGGCAACAGAAACATGGGATTTCGAAGCCAGTCGCAGTCAATGTTTCTCCGATACAGCTTGCTCAGCCGGGTTTCTGCAAAGACGTTCTGGCGACGTTGGCGGACTACGGTTTGACCACCGACTTGCTGGAACTGGAAATCACGGAAACTGCTATGCTGGAAGGCCGGGCAGTTGAGAGCCTGCATTGCCTCAAGGCGGCAGGTATCCGCCTCAGTATTGACGATTTCGGCACCGGTTACGCGGGGTTTGCCCACCTGGAGGCGGTACCGGTAGACAAGCTCAAGATTGACCGAAGCCTGATTAACCGCATCTCAAACAGCCATGATGACAGTCCGATCGTGTCCTCGACCATTATTCTGGCCAAGCGCATGGCGCTCAAAGTGGTGGCCGAGGGCGTGGAAACCCGTGAGCAGCTGGTTCACCTGAAAGTCGCCGGCTGTGACATTGCACAGGGCTATCACCTGGGGCGCCCCATACCAGCGGAGAAGATTCCTGAGTTCCTGAGAACCTTCGCAGAAGAGGAAGCCAGAGCATGAGGTTGCTGACGTTAATTCTCGCGTTCGCATCGCTCGCCTTTGCATCGTTTTATAGTTCGGGAGCCGTCCGAGAGGTCAAAAACTGCAACATGAACAGATTGACCTTCACGATGATCCCAAAAAAAGATATCGACCAGCAGGCCTCTGAATATCAGCCGTTGATTACGCTGCTAGAGCAGGGGCTTGGGATGCCGGTAGAACTGGTTAGAGCCACCTCTTACGAGAGCGTGATGGACGGTGTACTCTCGGGCGGTGTCGACCTGGCCGTTATGGGGCCGGCATCCTATGTTATCGCCCATCGAACAGACCCGGGTCTGGATGCCTTCGCTTCTCTAACCACCGAGGCCGGGCTCTTTACACCCGAGGGGAGTTTCTATTATTCGCTACTGGTAGTTCCAACGGCAGCGGGGATAAACAGCATTGAGGACCTGAGAAATACCAGGATACTGCTGACAGATCCTTCCAGTACATCAGGGGCTCTCATTCCCAAAAACGAGTTTGCAACCACGATCGGCGAGCCATTCTCCGATTTCTTTGGAGCCAACATATACGCGGGTAGCCATGACAAGGCATTGATGGCGTTGCTGGACAACAAGGCGGAGGCTGCCTTTGTCTCCAGCTCAAGAGCAGATGAAGCGCTCAGGCGCGGCATGATTGCAGAGGACACCCTAACGGTTCTCTGGCGTTCGGTACCGTTACACTATGACCCTTTTGTATTCCGCAGTGGAATTTGCGAGGACGTTCGGAGCCGGGTCATTAATCTACTGACAACGCCTTCGCCAATGCTCTCGGAATACCTGAATACTCAGCGAGCGGTGGGGATAAACCTCGTGACCTATGATGATTACCGCGCGATTGAGGCTGTTCTAAACAACTAGGTTGGCATTATCCAGCGCTCTGATTTCAGTGATCCGATCTATAGTGCCTATATCCATCCAAGTGACGTTGCCTCTCGTTCAAGATGATCTTGAAATTCAGGAGATGCAATTTGGATGAGGGCTCTGGCTCTTTGAGGGATAGAGAGGCCTTTAAGGTTTACGCAGCCATACTCAGTCACTACGAATTGCACATCATTCCGGGGGTCTGTGACGGCACCGCCGAGTAGACGCGGGACGATACGGCTTACAGAGTCCGATTGAGCGGTTGACCTTAATGCAATGAAGGAGCGCCCGTTTCTTGCGGCGTAAGCACCACGAACAAAATCAAGTTGGCCACCGGTGCCAGAAAAGGGGCGATCGCCAATTTGTTCAGAATTGATCTGGCCAGTCAGATCTATTTCGAGTGCTGAATTTACAGACACCATGTTGTCGTTTAGCCGAATGATGTCGGGGTTGTTTACCCAGGAAGCGGGGTATCCAACGATAGCAGGGTTATCGTCAAGGAACTCGTAGAGAGCACGGCATTTGGTACTCCGCCCACTCCGATCTGTAAGGTGTCCCCATCGCCAATCCGTTCGATGATCTGTTGCGCAATCTTTCTATCGACCTCTGTGGGCGCCTTGGGGATTGCCTCTACCAGCGGTTGATCGTGCTCAACGATGTGGTCTATTTCTGAAATATGGACGGAACATTCACCAAAGGTTCGAGGCATATACCGGTTGACCTCGACAATGACTTTCCTTGCTTTTCGGATCACAGACGCTCCGTAATCAGCGTTGGTGACGAGGCTGAAATATCCATGGCGATCCATCGGCGATACGGTCACAAAAAAACATTCCGGATCTATGTGCTCTGTCAGCAGGCGGCCGGCCTGGTGAAGCATTGCGGGTACGAATTCAATCCAATTTATAGAGTTGGATTGTGCAATGGCAGCCCTGTCTGAATGGCTTAGAAAGAGTGGACGGGGTGTTACGAGATCAATGAGATCTGGAGCTAAAAGAGTTTGCTGAAGATGTTCCGTACCATGCAGATAATAGACATTTAACGGACCAATCAATCGATCTCTGAGGGCATCTGCAGTGGCTGCCATCAATGCCGGCGGTTGCGCGGCGCTCATTCCGAGAATCAGGTTTCTGCAGCCTGAGATGGTCTCGACCGCTTCATGGGCAGACAACTTCCGTTTTAGATAGCTGGCTAGCAATCCTTCATCGGTATCCACTTGTTACCGTCCGTTCTGGGCCAATCTCAGTGCCCTGAGTAGTGCCCGTTTTTTGGTTTGATGCTGTTCCATGCGCTTGAGAATGCTGTCGAGCGCACCAAGCGCTTCGATAACGTGCGGCCCTTTGTTCAGCATGACGCACTCTGCACGGTGCGCCATGACTGCATCTGAAATCTCTGCGCGAGAGGGCATGCCTTTCTGAGCCAGGTTTTCTAGTACTTGAGTCGCCCAGATAACGGGTACATGGGCGGCTTCACACACTGACAATATCTCTTCCTGGACTTCTGCCAGTCGCTCATATCCACACTCAACAGCAAGATCGCCCCTTGCAATCATGACGCCCACCTTGGGTCGGCGCATAGCGGTCAGCAGCATAGAGGGCAAATTCTCAAATCCTCTTCGGGTTTCGATCTTGAGGACGATGCCTAAGTGATCCCCCTTTACCCGGGACAGTGCTTCGTCAAGCAATGTGACGTCATGTGCGGAGTTTACAAATGACATCTGGACGGCATCTGCATGCTTAGCGATGAATGTCAGGTGGCTGATGTCGGTCGGCGTCAGAGAGCTGACGTTAAGCTGGCTATTCGGAAGGTTCATGCCTTTACCGGCTCTAAGTTTGCTGCCTTCTGGACGAGCGTGTTGGATTTTTACCCAGAATCGGTCTGTCTCTACTTTTTCAATGACACCACCAATTTTCCCGTCATCAAACCAGACGCTCTCGCCCGGATGAACTTGAGAAACGACCTCGGGCATCGTGCAGCTTATCGTAGCGGGAGTAACAAGATTTCCCTGGGTGTCTAAATGCTTGGAATGTCCGGCATTCGAGTCGGCCGTAACTAAAAGATAATCTCCTTGGCGGAGGACTATAAACCCGGGTTGCTTGAGGACACTGGTAATCTTGGCTGTGATTTTCGGGCGTTGTTTTTCTTTCAGCTCAAGAGGCGTTCCGGGCACTACGTAACATGTTTTGATGCTCTCAACCCGGCATCCAAAGTCGCAAACTTCAACAACAGTCCATTTCCGGGACTTGTGGCGTGCATCAAGGAGCCGGATCTCATCAAATCTCTTGAGCTTTTGTAGAAAATTCTTTGGAACACCGAAAACAGTCTGGTTATCGCTAATTTCCGGTGCTGAACTTCCCTCCGGCACCAGCAGTATGCGCGCAGGGAAAACGGTGATTCCGTATTCATTACGTTTGGGGCGTACATGCACAACGTGCGGTCCGGGTTCGATCTCACCCGTGCGTATCTTCGGCCCACCCAAATCCATAAAAATCTGACAACTCTGTCCGAACTCCTCTTTTGCAGTTTGCAGATTATTGATCATCTCCAGCCAGGTTTCTGGGTCATCATGGGCGCAATTTATACGCATGCAATTCATCCCGGCTTTCAGCAAATCGCGAATGATTGAGGGATCCTGTGCCGATTCCGTTGGCATGGTGACCATTATCCGTACGTTTCTAGCTTCGGGCGTGGCCCCAAGTAGTTCTTTCGAATGCTGCAGCAGTAACCGGGGGCCATCCTGAATCGTGATCGTGGAAGTTTCGCCGCAATCTGCTTTTAGTGACTGTCCGAGTAGTAAGGAAAGTGTGCGGATGATGACGTCTAATGTCGGCAGTACGCAGGATTCCGAACGACCCAATGAGGAAAATCCAAGCGTAACAAGGCGCTGCTGGAGCAGTCGGATATCCTGTCGGCGCAACGCGAGGTAATGCAGAAGGTTTTCGGCGCTTATACGATAGCCAGAGTCGAGTTCGTTGAGGCTAAATGGGGGTTGGGCAGCCATAGAGCAAAGGCGATCTCGAAGATTGGTGAGATCTTCCAGTAGCTCACCCATGTACTCAATCTCTGATGCAGTGAGGGCTCTCGGGATTATTTCGTCCATTTCTGGCCTCCCCTGCTGCATGAAGCTTCATGCGCGGAATGTTTTCGATGCGAGGCTGACTAAATTCCATACAGTAATAGAGTGGTCCTGAAATGTGTCAGCGGTGTGACATTTTTGTTTCGGTGCTAACGGCGCGAATCGGTCTGGAATAGGCGTGGAGGCGGCGCGTGAGCCGGGAGTTATCCCCAAATCTGAATGTCCGCTTTGCGACCTTAGCGTTGACTACGCCTTGAAAGCGCCGAGTTATGGTTTCAATAACATTCTCCACAACCACCGAAACAATGATCAATCAGCAAAGAGTTTTCCCACAGAATCTGTGGATAACTGTGTTGGCAACCCAAGGATAGCCGGTGTGAATGGCGCAACCACAAGGCCTGGCGATGAGCGGAGGTAAAATAATCAACTCGCCCTTTGCTTCAAGGTTACCGCGCTGTGTGCAACCTGTAATCGCAGCCTTTACGAAATATCCGTAGCCTGTCTCATCACATCCACAGGTCACGGTGAAAACGCATGCTCGACAGGTTGAGAAGTATTCCAGTACGCGGTTTGTTCGCCAGGCTGTTCTCCTGGTTGTTTTTCGGATTGGCCTTCGCTCTTGTGGCAGCAACCATCGTCGATGTCTTTGAACTCCTGAATTCCGATGAGCCCTTGATGCAGGCCATGATTAATGGCGTTAACGGCAGCATTATCGCACTGGCCGTTTACGAACTGGCCATGGTGATCCGCTCGGAATACAGCGGCCGTTCAGAAACTCACGATATAGTGACAATGATGCGCCGCACCCTGCCCCGCTTCATCAGTACCGTTTGCGTGGCCATGTCGCTTGAAGGCCTGATCATGATCATCAAATACAGCCAGCTTGATTTGGCGGGGAATCTCGTTTATCCGGTTGCGATTATTGCGAGTACAGCATTGTTGTTGGCCGCACTGGGTGTGTTTTTAAAAATGGCCCCCAAAGAGATCGGTGCGAACGGGTGCGATGAGTCCTGCACGACAAAGTGAGCCCATAGCAACAGAGTCAGGTCCGTTGCTCGGGAACGCTGGTTGCGCTGACGCTCTGACGCTTGCCGGGACGAAACAACACATAGTTTCCCAATATGGCCAGCAGGGCGCCCAGCATAGCCGGCGTCGTCCACTCGAATCCCTCCAGCCAGGTGGAGACCGAAAGAGCGACAACCGGGAACAGTACCGCGGCATAGCCTGCCTTGTCGGCGCCCATCACCTGGATGACCGTAATGTAGCAGTAGAACGCCACAATAGAGCCGGGAACGGCAAGGAACACGGTCGCTCCCCAGAATACTGAGGTGGCAGGCAGCATCCACTCTACCCCCTGGATCAGGCACCACAATCCGAGAATAAGTGCTCCATAAACCATTGCCCAGGCATTGGCCGTAAACAACGGAACCCCTGCTGCCCTCACCTTCACGCTCACCAGGTTCCCCATGGAAAACCAGAAGGTTCCAGCGACCGCAAACAGTATGCTCGCGCCAGTGGCATTGCCGAGTTGCAGGTCATGCCAGAACAGCAGCGCGACACCGTTCACACCAAGGGCCACGGCGGGGTAGAGCCTCGCTGTCGGTCTGGTTCGCAACCAGAGCCAACCGTTGAACGCGTTGAACAGTGCCGCCAGAGAAAACACGACCGCCAACAACCCACTGGTCATCGATTCGGCGGCCCGATAGATCAGGAGAAAATTCACGCTATATAGCGTCAGCCCTTGCAAAAAAAGCCAGCCATGCTGGCCAGGCGTCAACCTGCTCAGCCGCCGGGTAACGGCAAGAACCGCAAGTGCAACCACAGAAGCCATCACAAAGCGATAGAACACTGCCAAATCCACAGACGCAGATTCGACCTGCAGTCGAATCGCCGTCCACGTCAGACCCCATATCAATACAGTCAGTCCATAATGGGCACTAATGGGCATGATTCAGAGGCTCCCAGTTAAATGGCAAGTTCGGGCGTCAGGTGGTCAGATTATGGAAACGAACGCGCGATAGCTTGTCAGATCCTGCGGAACCGTGGATGATTCTTGCGGAGGCCTTGCATTATGGACAACCCAACGACAACAAACCCGTCACCGCTGCAAGACAGACAGGGGCAGCTGGACATTGCCGACAGCCTTCGCACGGCGGGCGTTGCGCCGCAGAGAATGATGGACCTGGAGCATGGAAAAACCCTCGCCCAGTGGCAGAACCGTCAGGGGGAGGTTCGCTACGAGCGCCCTCGCCATCACGCCCTGAGCATCTACATTGACAAGGGCCAGCAAGCCCAGCGGATGGTCAACGGAAAGGCGGTAAGCCGCGGCTTTCCCGGCGCCGTGTGCCTGTTTCCTGCGGGCAGCCGCTCCATCTGGCAAATCGGCGGACAATTCGAGTTTTTCCATTTCTATTTCAATGATGTCGATGTCGCGCGATGCGCCAGTCAAACCTGGGATTCCGACCCGGATAAGATTCAACTGAACGAGTGCTACCACCGTGAGGATCCGATCCTGGCCCAGGCAGGCAAACTCCTGGTGCTGAGCGACTGGCAGGCACCCGGCCAGGCAATGGCGATGGATCACCTGGCACAGTGGCTCCTGCTACAGGTGGTCAGCCGACACGCCAGCGTCGCCAAAGCACCTCCCGCAGTTACCGGGCAACTGTCCCATCAGTACCGGCGACTGTTACAGGAGCAGATTCATGCGGAACTGGACCAGCCTCTCACACTGTCGGAAATGGCCGGCTGGGTGAACCTCAGCCCCTACCATTTCGCAAGACTGTTCCGGGCCACGTTTGGCTGCGCCCCCTACCAATATGTACAGGAACAACGGCTCATCCGGGCACGCGATCATCTGCGACAATCAACCACAAAAATCACCGCCATCGCTCTCGCCTGCGGCTTCAACGACGCCAGCCAGTTCAGTCGGGCATTCAAAGCCCGGTTTGGTATGACACCCTCCCAGTGCCGGAGCGGGGCCCACTCATCAAAGAGCCGGTGAACCATCAACAACGGTTTGGCATTACCTGCCAGCGTTGATTTCGGCGAGATACTCCGCCCTCGATAGCCGAGCCATCTGCCCCTCAATCCAGGCCACTCGTTCCTGAACGTAAGGCGTGGGCGAAAGCACGCTCAACACGTTCGGGTTAGGAAGGACTGCAGCGAGATGTGCAGCCTGGAGTGGCGACAGCACGCCCGCCGGAATTCGGTAGTAGGCGCGGCTGGCTGCCTGTACACCGTAGATGCCCGGTCCGAATTCTGCGATGTTCAGATAGACTTCAAGAATCCGCTGTTTAGGCCAGATCGCATCAATTGCCAGTGCCAGACCCGCCTCGATGGCTTTTCGGACAAAGCTTCGATCATTCCAGAGAAACAGATTCTTGGCCGTTTGCTGCGTGATGGTACTGGCACCTCGCAAGCCCTCTCCAGCCTGATATTCAGAGACCGCCTTATGAACAGCCTTGAAATCAACCCCGTGGTGCTCCGGAAATCGCTGGTCTTCACTGGCGATCACCGCCAGCGCCATCCATTCGGATACCTCAGATATTGGCACCCATTCGTGCTGCAAAGGCTCGCGGGCATGACCCATCTGATAACCCAGCATGAAGGCCGAGGTCGGAGGGTTCACGAACCTGAACAGCAGGATAATTGAAAACATCAGCACCAGTGCGGCTACAACTACCCAGAACATCAACCGCAGTGACTTTCTAGCAAAAGAGGCCTTGGCCATAACCTGATTAATTACCTCGCCGGGATAAACTGTCCATAGCCCATTTCACGGCCAAATGACGGCGAGAATTGCTCGTCGTCGACCGCCAGCCGTCCGTTGATCAGAACCGTTTTTACGATGCCGGGATTGCGATTGACCAAACGCTGCAGATCAAAGTTTTCCATCTCGCCCCAGTGCACCTGCTCAAGGTCCTGATTGAACCCCGCCGGATCAATAACCACAACATCGGCGCGGTCCCCCTCACGAATCTTGCCCGCATCCACACCGAACCAGTCGGCCTGATCTCCCGTCAACCGATGTACGGCCTGCTCCATGGTCATGATGGGGTCTCCGTCATTGATAGACTCATGAACGAGCTTGAGCATGCGCAGTGGCAGGTTGTAGAACGCCATATTCCGAATATGGGCGCCGGCATCACTGAAGGTAATCAGCGACCGGGGGTCTTTCACCAGGCGTTTGAGTACCTGTTTTCGATGGTTTCCGACGGTGGTGTACCAACGAATATTCCTGCCGAACTCCACCACCAGATCCAGGAACAGATCGACGACATGCACACCACGGGCCCTGGCCACCTCTTCGAAATTCTTGCCGATCAGGGCTGCATCGGGGCAGTCGATAATCATGGCATCACCGAAATCCCTTTGCCACACCCGGGGGCTGAGCTTCTCACCATAGAACTTCCGGAATTGTCGACGGTACGACTCGTCTTTCAGGAGATCATTGCGTTCCACCGCATCTTTCAGGTCCAGCGCCATTTCACCGGCGCCAAACTCCTCGAAGAACACGACATCAATGCCATCGGCATACACGGTGAAGGGCGTCGGCAATACCTGCCAACGGAAGTCGCCCCGAAGCGCATTTGTCACCCGCGAGGTCAGTTTGGTCAGATTGGTCAGGTAAGCGCTGCCTTTGAGATCCATCTGGCTGATCAGTGTTGTCTTGAGCGGTTGGCGCAACCACCCCAGACATTCACGTACGTACTGAAGGATCTGTAGTGGCGTGGCCGCATTTGGCGCCCCCTGGTGCACGCGGTTGTAGGCCCGCACCAGTTTGTTCAGGCGCGCAATCTCGCTCCAGCGCGCATAGGTGCTGGGCAGGCTTTTGGACCACTCACGGTCGCCATCCACCTTGTCCCACTTCAAACACATGGTCGAAAGTCCCAGGAAGCCCTCATCCAATGCCTCCTTCAACAAGCGTTCCATGGTTTTCAACTCTTCCTCGGTAGGCTGTGTTGAGAGATCCGTTGCCCGACTGAGCCCCATCACCCCCACCCGCAAATCACTGTGTCCGAGAAAGCTGATAATGTTTGGGCCCAGAGGAACCTGACGAAGATGTTCCATCCATTGACGCGGCGTCGACCAGGTCTTGTGAGCTTTCAGAATTGGCAACACCCGCTCCCTGGGTACGGTCTCGACCCGCGTAAAGATATCCGAGGCATCCTCGTAGTCGCTGCACACCATGCTCAAGGAGCAGCTCCCCACCAGCACGGTTGTCACGCCGTGGCGCACAGATTCCGAGAGGCTTGGGCTTACCAGCAGCTCGGCATCGTAGTGCGTGTGGGTATCGAGAAAACCTGGCATCACCCAAAGCCCGGAGGCATCGACCACGCGCTCGGCATAGTCATGAGGAATCGGATCGGCCGTCACACGTACCACCCGGCCATCCTTGATGGCGAGGTTGCGGGTAAACGAGAGCGCGCCGGTACCGTCGAAATAGCGACCACCCTCGATGATGAAGTCATATCTGGCCATGGCAAAACGCCCCTCAGGATCTTGTTGTTGTGGGATGGCTATGAATCAGAATAGCCGAAGCTGGGGCAGATACCGTGTCAGTCCTTCGCTTTTCGGGCCTCAGTCGCAGGCACTTTCAGCATCAGCACAAACCCGATCAGCAGGAACAGCAAGATCGTACTCATGCCCCAACGTTGGCTGTCGGTAACCGACGTCACCCAACCCACCAGCAAAGGGCCGGCAAACGCAGTTGCCTTCCCGGAGAAGGCGAACAGGCCGAACATCTGAGTCTGCAGATGCGGCGGGGCCACACGGGCCAGATGAGAACGACTGGCCGATTGCAGCGGCCCCACGAAAATGCCCAGAATCATGCCCCATATCCAGAACGCGGTGGCCCCATTCACCACCAGAATCGCGAACGCACTGCAGCCCAGGCCCACCAGCGACAGCAGGATGGTATTGCGACCACCCAGGGCATCGTCAATCCAGGCAAAGCCCAGTGCCCCCAGCCCGGCAGTGACGTTCAGGGCAATGGCGAACTGCAGCACTTCCGTGGGACTCATGTTGAACGTACCGGCAGCATAGACGCCACCGAAGGTAAAAATCGTCGCCAGGCCATCGGTGTACAGCATCCTCGCAATCAGAAACCGCACGATGTCCCGGTACTGCCGTACATGAGCAATGGATTGTTTCAGTTGGGCCAGTCCGGCCCGCGTCGCCGCCCCCAGACTCAAACCGGTTGACGGACGATCCGGGATAAAAAAGAACGCCGGCAAGGCAAATACCAGATACCACACGGCCACCAGAACAAAGGTTGCCCGCACGTGCTCTGCGGCGTCTCGATCAAGGTTAAATAACGTGCCGTCCGCTTCGATAAAGCCGTAGAGCGCCACCACCAGACTGGCGATACCGCCCACATAACCCAGTCCCCAGGCCCAGCCAGACCACCGTCCGGTACGCTCCGGCCGAGCCAGATCCGGCAACATCGAGTTATAGAAGATGAAAGCGAACTCAGCCCCGAGTGTACCCAACCCCACCCATAGAGCGGCCGTCCAGAACTGACTCTGATCCGGCGTCACCGTCCACAACATGGCCGACGAAACCACACACAGGAGTGTAAAACTGATCAACCAGGGTTTGCGCCGGCCTGACTGATCGGCAATAGCACCGAGAATTGGAGCAAGTATGGCAATCACCACCCCAGCTATACCAACGATGTTGCCCCATGCCCGCGTGCCCGCCACTTCATCCTGAATCACCGAGACGCTGAAGTACTGGGCGAAGACAAACGTAAGAATGATCGTAAAGAAGGCACTGTTTGCCCAGTCGTAGAGCGCCCAAGACCAGAGTGCGCGTTTATTCTCAGGCGCACCAGGTAGGCTGGACTGTAATGGTGATGGTGGCATGTCTTGCTCTTGGTCTGTTACTGCGTTGTTTCCGACTGGCTATCGGAAGGTTGTGAGCCAGGCATATGCTCAGGCTTGGCAGCACGTTCAGCTTCGGCTTCCTTCATCAAAACCATACCGCCCTGAAGCAACAGAGACTTCAACCGGGGATCTCCCTGTTCGGCGATGCCCAGCACAAAAGCAATAGACGCCGATTCCAGAGGGTTCTTTCGAATCAGGTTTCTTAAAGATTCTACCGGCGATGACATGCCTGAACTTTCGCCGGAATCGGCCTGTCCGTGAGACCTGGCCGGCCGTGTCATACGATAGAAAAAAAGCACTAACAGGAGAATGCAGAAAAAGCCCGTCACGGCCATAGCACCGGCTTCACCCAGCACAGGAGCCAGGGCCAGCGTGGCGGCGTTGACGAGCATGTAAAAACCGGTAATGAGCAGGGCCACCAGCAAAACCAGCGCCAGCAGTAAACCCAGAACTGCCGCGACTACCTTGCGCAGCGCGCCCTGCAACCAGGCCGAGTCAGGCATCATCAGCGATCCAACAAGCGACCCACCAACAACCCGGCCAGAAACATAAGAACAATACTGAGGAATGGACGCTCCTCAATTTTGTGTTCCACGTTTTCCACCGCTTTGCCGCTGACATCCTTTGCGCGATCAAGGGCTTCATCGCCCCGCCGCTTTACCTGGTCAAACGCTTCCCGGCTTTCGCGGCGTATCTCGTCTCGGAGATGACTGATGTTGTTCTTCTGGCCTTCAGCGACGCTTCTGGTCAGCTTGGCCATATCTTCCTGAAGACGGCGCAGATCCTCACGTACCTGTTCGTACTCATTTTGTTGACCGGATTTCGCTTCCATCATCTTGCCTCCTTATCAGTATGATTACTGCTATTTCGGCTATGGCTGCGTGTATCCAAAAGCAACCACGGTCACTCCAACTCTAGCACAGGGTTCAAACAACGTGATTAGCGCTTCTTAATGTGCGGGACGCCATTGGAGGATCTCCACCCTCAGGTGGGTAGTGCCTTGCCTGCCGGACCATCATAGCCACAAACCCGGTTGCGGCCCCCGGCCTTGGCCTCATACAGTGAACGGTCGGCCCGTTTGACCGCCCCCTCCACAGATTCCAGAAGGGGGTTTACCTCAGCCACACCGACACTTACTGTGACTTGAACCACCAACCCATCGCCTCCATCAATGATCATGGCTTCGACAGCGTTCCTGATACGTTCAGCACAGCCAAACGCCTCTGCCAGATCCGCACCCGGCAGGAGAATGACGAATTCCTCGCCACCGAAGCGCGCGACCAGATCCCTGTCCCGGCTGAACTGACGAAATACGGAGGCAACTTCTACCAGAACCAGGTCGCCCACATTGTGGCCATGGGTGTCATTGACCGCTTTGAAATGATCGAAATCAATGGCGATAACCGACAACGGCTCACCGAGAAGGTCACTACCATCATCAGGGCGGCAAGACTGCTGGCAGGCTTCAGGGCCGTCGCGATATCAAACAGGCCGTAAACAAACGTCACCACCAGCAATGCCAGCATACCCTGAAGCACGCGATGTTCGGTGCGGAAATACTCATGTGTTTCGAAAATGGCCATCATGAACGACAGCAGGAAAATCGGCATGGTTATCAACGAGAGATTCAGGACAAACACTGCGTCGCCGTAAGCGTTGAACGCCTTCGCCACCAAACCGTAAGACAGCGCGATCCAGACCAGGCCTGAAATCAGATAGAGTGAGTAGTAAATGTTTTCCTTCTTGCTGGTGGCGAAATACAAAAGGCCGTTATAGAAGACGAGCGCCAGCATCATCCCCACCATAAGGGCAATATCGAGGTGCCCCCCGGCCAGCGCCCGCCGGGAATTCTCGTCATCGTATACCTTCAACGAGAACCACTGGTGTGAGTATGCGTGACTGCGCACATACACAACCGTCGTTTTCCCGGCTTGCAGTTCGAACGGGTACACCAGTGTTCCCCGATACATGGCAGGGTGGGCGTCAGCCTCATTGAGGTTAACGGAAAGCCGATTGACGACGCGTGAGGAGCGCTCTTCAACAATATCGATTGAACGAACGTGATAAGCCTTGGGAAGGTGCAGAAACAGCAAACGGCCAAGCGCCATTGAGGGTTTCCTTACACCTGCAGGGATTCCAAGTCTAGCACCTGTCGCAATTCAGGGCAGTAGAACCTTAGGCCGAGTCAGTTGCCCAACCGGTTGGCAAATTGAGAGACAGCATCAACAACCTCACGGGCGGCCTCCTGAATCTCATTGATCACATCCCCGGCCTCGCCAACGAGCGACCGCACCTCTTCCGCCCTGGATTTTCCGGATTCGATCACACCCACCGCTCTGGAAGTCAGCTCCTGGTTACGACTGACAACCGAGGTGATCTCTTCGGTCGCTTCCGACGTCCGGGATGCCAGCTTTCTTACCTCATCGGCCACCACCGCAAAACCCCGTCCCTGATCGCCCGCCCGGGCCGCCTCAATGGCAGCGTTGAGCGCAAGCAGATTGGTCTGCTCCGCGATTCCGCTAATACTCTGGATCAGTGCATTGATGGTCTGGGATTGCTGATCAAGTTCGCCAATTCGTTCAACCGCCCGACTCATTTCGTCCGCCAGCTGCTGCATCACCGTGACCGTATTCTCCATGACTTCCTTGCCTCGCTTGGCGCTGGCATCCGTCGCTTTAGAGGTGTCATAGGCGACACCTGCAGCGTTGGAGACTTCCCGTTCCTGAAGGACCTGCTCGGTGATCACCGTTGCAAATTTCACAACTTTGTAGAGCTCATCACGGGCATTCATCAACGGGTTATAGGAAGCTTCAAGCCAGACTTCACGGCCCGCCTTGTCAACCCGCTTGAAGCGTTCAGCGACAAAATCACCGTTACGCAGTCGCTGCCAGAACTGCTCGTAGTTTGGGGAGTTATATACTTCCGGAGGACAAAAGATGCGGTGGTGTTTTCCCTTGATTTCGTCGAGCCGATAGCCCATCGCATCCAGAAACAGGTGGTTGGCGGTCAGCACATGGCCATGGAGGTCAAACTCGATCACCGCTGTCGAACGCTGCATCGCCCGAATCAGGTTTTCGTGCTCACGAGAGGTCTCAATGGTCCGGGTAAGGTTGTTGGCGAAGATCGTGATGTGGTCCAGCTCACCGTCCCGCCGTTTGATCGGACATACCATGGCCCGGAACCAAAGATGAGTGCCTGCGCCATTCTGCACCTGCCAGGCGCCTACCCATACACGTCCTTTGCTGACCGCCTCCGTCATCAACCGGAAATGCTGGGTAGATCTCAGGTATTCGGGCACCAGATCTCTGGGGTGCCGGCCAATCACCGCATCACTGCCGGCACCAAACTCGCTTTGGAAACGCGAATTGACAGACTTGATCAGGCCACCGGAGTCCAACTCCAGGGCCATCATCTCCTCCGCGACGTCTTCAACGAGTTGCTGCAACATGTACAGCTCTTCCTTGAGGTTCTCGTTTTCTTGTTGCAGTTTTTTGCCGAACATTTGTCCAGTGCTCCTAGTCGCCCCAAGCCATCAGCCAGACTGACAGTACTTCCACTTTTCAACTAACGGCTCAACCGATCTAAACTTAAGGCTTCACGCCCTTGTGACAGCATTTGCTTCCAGAAACTACAGTGTAGTTAAAGGAATCTGATCGTGGGTTCGGCAGAGACACCCCAGGACCAAAGGAGAAGACCATGAGTGGCCAGTACACGTACCGTATGGGATTTCAGACCATGGATTTCAGGGACCTGGGGACCTTGATGGCAAAGGCAACGC
Source organism: Marinobacter nauticus (assembly GCF_003634635.1). Classification (GTDB taxonomy): domain Bacteria; phylum Pseudomonadota; class Gammaproteobacteria; order Pseudomonadales; family Oleiphilaceae; genus Marinobacter; species Marinobacter nauticus. The sequence goes on from NZ_RBJB01000003.1 coordinate 377,674, forward strand.
CAGAGCGCTCAGGCGATCATCTCGCCGGCGTTGGCGCAGCGTCGGCTGAAGAGCGGGTACTGGCACAAATGTGTCTGGCCGACCTGCCACTCAAGACATTTCTGACCGACGCCCTGATTCCCTATGAAACGGATGAGGTAACCCGCCTGATCATGGACTCTCATGACGCCGCCGCCTTCGCCCCCGTTTCTCACCTGACGGTTGGCGATTTCCGGAACTGGCTTCTGAGCGATAACGCCTCGCCGGAGATGCTGGCACGACTACGCCCCGGTCTGACGCCTGAAATGGTGGCGGCGGTCAGCAAGCTCATGCGCAACCAGGATCTTATCCTGGTTGCGCAGAAATGCCAGATAACCACAGCGTTCCGAAACACCGTCGGGTTGCCGGGGCGCCTTTCCACCCGGCTGCAACCGAACCACCCTACAGATGACATGGCAGGCATCGCCGCCAGCATTCTTGATGGCCTGCTTTATGGCAATGGCGACGCCGTCATCGGCATTAATCCAGCGACCGATAACGTGGCTCAAACCAAGCGGCTACTGACCATGGTCGACGAAGTAATCCAGCGCTACGACATTCCAACTCAGTCTTGCGTGCTTACGCACGTGACCAACACCCTCGAAGCCATCGAACAGGGGGCGCCCGTAGATTTGGTTTTCCAGTCTATAGGCGGCACCGAAGCCACCAACCAGAGTTTCGGGTTCAGCCTCGCCACCCTGAAAGAGGCTCAGGAAGCCGCCCTGAGCCTGAAACGCGGGTCCGTCGGCCAAAACGTAATGTACTTTGAAACCGGTCAGGGTAGCGCCCTCTCCGCCAATGCTCACCACGGCCTTGACCAGCAAACCTGCGAGGCCAGGGCCTACGCGGTCGCCCGCCATTTTGACCCGCTGCTGGTGAATACGGTGGTCGGCTTTATCGGCCCGGAATATCTCTATGATGGCAAGCAGATCACCCGGGCAGGCCTGGAGGATCATTTCTGCGGAAAGCTGCTCGGGCTGCCGATGGGTTGCGACATCTGCTACACCAACCACGCCGAAGCCGACCAGAATGATATGGATATCCTGCTGACGCTGCTCGGAGTCGCCGGGTGCACATTCATCATGGGCATTCCAGGGTCAGATGACATCATGCTCAATTACCAGACCACGTCATTCCACGACGCCCTTTACGCCCGCCGTGTGCTCAACCTGAAACCGGCACCGGAGTTCGAGCAATGGTTGCGTGCCATGCAGATTTTCGAGGATTCGGATCGGGTGGCGCTGAATAACGACATACCAGCGGCCTTCCGCCACAGCCTCTCCGGCCCGCGAAGGAGAGCATAACCATGACCGACTCAAAGTTCCCGACCGTCGTTCACAACCCCTGGCGAGGTCTGCGCCAGTACACCCCAGCCCGCATCGGCCTTGGCAGGGCGGGCGTCAGCCTCCCCACAGCAGAGCTTCTTGAGTTTCAGCTGGCCCATGCCCGCGCCAGGGATGCCGTGCACCATCCACTGGATATTGAGCAGTTGATCGTCGAATTCCAGCAGATACCCGAGATGTCGGCCCTGGGCCCAACGATTCAACTTCAGAGCCAGGCACCAGACCGGGCCTGCTACCTGCAAAGGCCGGATCTGGGGCGTGTTCTGAGCGAATCATCCAGCAGCCGTCTACAATCGTCGAAAACAGGCTCTGCTGAGCCCCCTGATCTGGCCATAGTGATCGCCGACGGACTGTCAGCCAGAGCCGTGCAGCAAAACGCCCCGGCGTTCATGCGCAGCTTCCTCCAGAAACTGGCCCATGACTGCCCTGAGTGGCGGGTTGCAACACCCCTGCTGGTAGAACAGGGGCGCGTAGCGATTGGCGACCACATAGGTCAGGTGCTCCAGACACAACAAGTGGTGGTACTGATCGGTGAGCGACCGGGGCTCAGCTCACCCGACGGCCTCGGCGTCTACCTTACTCATCACCCCGAGCCGGGGCTGCCAGATGCCCGCCGCAACTGCGTATCCAATATCCGCCCTGCCGGACTGGGGGTGGAACAGGCGAGCGAGAAAGTGATCTACCTTCTTAAGGAAGCCAGGCGACTGGGCACCTCAGGGGTCGCCCTGAAGGATCGAAGCGAAGAAGTGGAACTGACCGTATCAGAGAGGGGGAATTTTCTGGTGTAGCCGGGATCAGAAAGATCCCGACAACACTTCCTGAAGATCCTGCTTCAGCTCTTCCGGCTGCGTTATCCATAGCTCACTGTCGGCGCCCGGAAAAACACCCACCTCAAGCCCGTCACGGCTTAACCCGGGCACCCACTTTTTGAAGAAGTCCGGCAATGAAATCGCTTTGGGGCTCAGGTCACCCGAAGGCCCTGCATAATCTGCTGCAAAGTCCTCAGCGGGCCACACCGGGAGATACCCGACGCCATCTTCCTCCGAGACAATTTTGAGAAACTGGTTATCGCCATTGACCAGTATCCAGAGCTCGCGCTCTTCCACCACAGCGTCCAGAAAATAGTCGTAGCGTTCTTCGCCATCCATTTCCAGAATCGAGGCTAACGGGTTATCGCTCATTGCGGCTCTCTTGTTGATCATGCCGGCGGATGCGGCTTACAGGTTCGCCAGCGCATCACGCACCGGCACATCTCCAGACACTACATCAAAAACGCAATTGCCGGTATTGTCAGAATCCAGCACAGCCAACAGAACCCGGGCAACGTCCTGGCGAGGAATCTCTCCGAACGCGTCCAGTCGCTCGCTGACCGACACCTTACCGTTGCCATCGTCATTGGTAAGTCGGCCAGGGCGCACAATGGTGTAATTCAGACCACTGCTTTTCAGGTGTTCATCGGCATTACGCTTGGCACGCAGGTAATGCTGAAGCTTTTCAGGGCCTTTTTCGGGCTCTTCAGCTCGCATACTGCTGACCATGATGAAACGTTTGATGCCCATGGCCTTGGCGGTATCCACGAGGCGAATCGCGCCATCCTGATCCACATCTACTGTCTTGTCCGGACCAGTATGGGGGCCGGACCCGGCAGTAAAGATAACGGCGTCACAGCCCCGCATCGATTCGCTGCAATCCTGCTCCAGGTCGCCAATCACCGTTTCCGTGGCGCCGAGCTTCTGCAACTCCGGCCCCTGGTCTGCGTGGCGAACCAGTGCTCGTGCCTCATGCTCGCTATCCGCGATTTCCTGTAATAGAAAACGCCCGATCTGCCCGTTGGCTCCGGCAATGAATACATGCATAGGGTGCCTCCCCTGTCTGTTGTGTGAAATGAACCTACCCTACTAGCTGCGCCCGGACGGCGGATAATTCAAGGGACCGACGCGACCCGGGACTGGGCCTTACCCGATGAATGAGCCGTTATCAGGGGAACGGGACGGGCTTCGCGCTGCGCCAGATAGCGTGTGCAGCTTACACGGAGAAAGGAGGCGAAGTTCTCTACTTCACCTCTCAGTTCCATCACCTCTTCGTGGAGTTTGGTGATGAGCTGATTGGTGGTCATGCCGTCCACTTCGGCAATCTCCCGGAGAATATCCCAGAACTGGTTCTCAAGCCGAAGCGTTGTTACCACCCCCCGGATACGGAGAGAACGAGACCGACTTTCAAACAGGATCGGGTCGGCTTTCACATAGAGTTCACACATGGAGTCGGTCTCCTGTGATAACGGCAGCCTCCGCTGGAGGCTGCCGGGTTAAGACTAGATCGAGATCTCAGCACCAAGCAGTTTAGCAAACGCTGACAGCCATGCCGGATGGGCAGGCCAGGCCGGAGCCGTCACCAGGTTGCCCTGAACGTGTGCCTGATCCACCGGAATGTCCATGTAACGACCACCCGCCATTTTCACATCGGGCCCACAGGCAGGATAGGCACTGCACTCGCGCCCCTCCAGCACTCCGGCGGCGGCCAGGATCTGGGCGCCATGACAAACCGACGCAATGGGTTTGCCCGCGTTGTTGAACGCCTGCACGATCTCAATCACCCGCTCATTCAGGCGCAGGTACTCCGGGCCCCGACCACCGGGAATCACCAGCCCAGCATAGTCATCAACCTGAACCTTATCGAAATCGTAATTGAGCGCGAAGTTATGACCCGGCTTTTCGGTGTAAGTCTGGTCACCTTCGAAATCATGGATGGCGGTTTTCACGCTGTCGCCGGATTTCTTTTCCGGGCAAACCGCGTGTACTTCGTAGCCCAGCATGGTCAGTGCCTGGAACGGCACCATGGTCTCGTAGTCTTCGGTGAAATCGCCGGCCAGCAGCAACAGTTTTTTATTCGACATGTTCATTCCTCCCTGTTTGATCAACAATGCATATCCATCATGCGCCACTTTCAACAGGGATAGGTAACAGCGGAATACTACATTTCGAGTGAACCAATCAGCCTTTTTCAGCCTACTGTACTACCCTGACCACTTATAAAACGGGAACGGAGCTTCCGAATGATCACAGTTCACCACCTCAATAATTCACGTTCACAACGCATTCTCTGGATGCTGGAAGAACTGGGCGTACCCTACGAGATCCAGCGCTATGAGCGCGACCCTGAAACCATGCTGGCTCCAGCCAGTCTCAAGAAAGTGCACCCCCTCGGAAAGTCCCCGATCATCACCGACGGAGATCTGGTGGTTGCCGAATCCGGTGCCATCATCGAATATCTGGCGCACACTTATGGTAAAGACACCATGCTGCCCGAAGCCGGAGGCCAACAGTGGCTGGATTACACCTACTGGATGCACTATGCCGAGGGCTCACTGATGCCACCGCTGGTCATGCGCCTGGTGTTTGAAAAGGTGAAGACCAGCCCAATGCCGTTCTTTATCAAGCCGATCGCCAAAGGAATTTCGGACAAAACCAACCAGATTTTTATCGGCCCGATGATCAAGACCCACCTGGACTTCGTGGAGTCACAACTGGCCAAAAACACCTGGTTTCTTGGGGAACAGCTGAGTGCGGCGGATATTCAGATGAGCTTTCCTCTGGAGGCATCCGTCGCCAGGGGCATCGTTGGTAACGACAGGCCAAACATCAAGGCCTGGGTAGCGCGGGTGCATGCGCGCCCCGCGTACCAGAGAGCACTGGAGAAAGGTGGAGACTACGACTTCGCCTGACCAGGCCGTGGTCCCAGCGCTGGCTTAACCCGCCAGCGCAGCTCGAACTTTCTTGCTCAGATGCCCCATATCCACCCGGCCGAGCACCTGAGGCTTGAGTTCATTCATCACGTTTCCCATGTCCTGCATACCGGAGGCTCCCGTCGCGTTAATGGTTTCGCGGATAAGCGCATCCAGATCGTCCTCAGACAGCGCGGCAGGCATAAACTCCTCGATGATCACCATCTCCGAGCGCTCTTTGTCTGCCAGTTCGCCCCGGCCTGCGTCATCATATTGTGCAGCGGCGTCCCGGCGCTGTTTCAACATCTTGTCCAGCACCTTCAGAACATCGTCATCAGTGAGTTCCCGGCGCTCGTCGACCTCAATCTGCTTCACCGCAGCCTGAGCCATACGTAGCGTCACCAGGCGATCTTTGTCCTTGCTCCGCATTGCGTCCTTGACTGCGCTGGAAAGTTTCTCCTTAAGTGATGTATCCGCCACGGTTAGTCTCCTGTTCTGGGAAAATAAAAAGTAAACAACGCATAAAGGGCAGAATGATAGCCAAACTACGCCGGAACGTCCCCTATCCGGATAACGCCACCTCTCCCATCACCCCAAGCAGGAAGCCCGCAAGCGCCCCCAATGGTGGCGCCCAGTGTTTTTTCAGGCGTACCTGAGGCGCTATGTCCTGGAAAATGATGTAGAGAATACCGCCTGCCGCAAACAGCATGATGCCGGATACCACACTCGGGGCATCCGACAGCAGAAAGTAGCCAAGGGCACCGGCCACCGGCCCAAGCAACGCCATCAGCGCCAGGGCACCCACAATCTTCAATCCTCGATAATGGGTCGCATCCACCAGTTCCCGATAGGAGTTAAAGCCCTCGGGAATATTCTGCAACGCAATGATGCCGGCCAGCAGAATTCCGCCCTCACTGGACACCGAGAAAGTGGCGCCGAGGGCCATGGCTTCCGGTACAAAATCCAAAAGCATGGCCACCAACTGGCTCGCCGGTGTGCCGTTGGCAGCCAGCCATCGATCCAGAAGCATAAAGCTGATACCGCCTCCGGCAAAACAGACAACGATGCCCACCATGGACAAGTTAGCCGTCCCTTCTGGCACCAGTACCAGCGCAACAGCCGCCAGCAGCGCGCCACCGCCAAACGCGATCACACTGTGCCGCACCTCGGTTTCCAGCCAGCGCGGGTGAATACGCTCCACCGATGCCAGTGCTGCGCCCACAGGCATTGCAAGACCGGCCATCAATGTCAGTAGTAGTATCTGCATAAGGCCATTGGCCTGAAGTGCGTCCAGCATCATGCTCTATCCATAGTCAGTTCGGGTGATCAAAGAATGAGCGACAAACCACCGGTTATCACTGCAAACAGAATCGACAACCCAATCAGCGTTCCCCAGGGGAACGGCGGTGGCGGTGGTTCAATCGCCAATTCCTTCTCAAGATAGTTTCTCAGCAGTCTGGTATTGCGAGTATTCGCCTTATACACGGCATCAAAGGCATCCCCCACCACCGGCAACAGGCCACCCAGAAAATCGATGACCATATTTCTGAACATTCTTAACTTCACAGCCTTGCTGGCGCCCGCGCGTTGCGCTTCTACCAGCACATAGCCCGACAGGATCAGGCCAGCCATATCACCAACCACCGGTAACAGCCCGATGATGGCCTCTATGCCAATCCGGAACCTGGTAAATGGAAGGCCGATGCTGCTGTCCATCAGACGACTGAACCGGTCAAGACGATTCAGAATGGCGCGCTGTCTCGCCTCGGATGGTGTTGTCATGCTGCTTCCCTTTGCTATTCCGACGGATTTTGAGTCAATTACAAGCTGCGGTTACATTCAGGTTAACGCGCTTCTGAGGATGCTGACGCAATCCTCCATTTCCCGCTCACTGGCACTGGCAAACCCCATGACCAGACCGGATGATGCGGTATCTCCGATGTAGTGCGCACTCAAGGGCGTGCTGCCAAAGCCTTGTTTCCTCAGCCATCCACTCAAGGCTGAGTCATCAAACCGGCCTTCAAGCACCAGATGCATACCCGCACTCTCGGCCACAGGGTGCACCAGATCCCCGAGTTTCCTCTGCACCGCGTCCTGGAAGTACTGCCACTTGTCCCGATACAACTGACGCATCCGGCGAACGTGTCGAACGAACTGGCCACTCTCCATAAACTCGGCAATAGTGGCCTGAATCAGCAAGGGCGTTTCGCCACCACCGACCTGTTTGGCCCAGAGCACCGGCTCCACTACTTCCTCCGGAAGAACGACATATCCCACTCTTAATGCCGGCAGCAGCGTTTTGCTGAAACTTCCCACGTACAGTACCGGCGCATTGTCGAACATACCCTGCACCGCCGCAAACGGCTTGTTGAAGAAATGAAATTCGCTGTCATAGTCGTCTTCCACTATCCAGCAATCGTTCTGCCGAGCCCACTGCACCAGGGCCATCCGTTGGGAGAGGTCCAGAATTCCCCCCATGGGATATTGATGGGTGGGGGTGCAGAACAGCAACCTGGCGGAGCCCAGATGTGGCAACGCGGTCACATCAAGAACCTGATTTTTCAGGGGAATGGGCACCAACGGATTGCCAAGGCGCCCCAACGCATTGCGGGCACCTCGATAGCCCGGATTCTCGCATAGGACACGATCGCCGGGACTCAGAAACACATCCGCCAGCAACGACAAGGCCTGCTGCGCACCATTGGTGATCACAATCTGATCGGCATGGCAACGCACGCCACGCGACGTTCGGAGGTAGTTCGCAATGGCCGTCCGCAGCGGCAGGTAGCCCTGAGTGCTGTCATAACCGCGAAGCCCCCGCCGGCTTTCCTGATGGTGCAGCACGCGGTTCCAGGCGTTGACGGGAAAGGCGTCCAGATCCGGCAGGCCGGGCTGAAATGGCAAGCAGGCATCTTCCGCTCTGCGGGGAGTCCCACGCACCCTGTCTGGCAGTGAAGGCAGTCGGAAACTCCCGCCGGAGGGTATTTTCAATTTTTTCCCAGCCGGTTCGATAGCCGACCCGATATCCTCGTGAACGAATACTCCCCTACCTGCATGGCTCTGAAGGAAGCCTTCTGCTTTCAACTGATCGTAGACCGCATTCACTGTGTTCCGGCTGACGCCAAGATCCTCCGCCATTTGGCGACTGGACGGCAACCGGTATCCCGGAGGATAGCGTTGAGCCAGAATCCGATCAGCCAACTGTCGATAGAGCTGAAGCTGCAGAGATTGGTCAGCATCAAACCGAATATCATCAATCACAACCACTGGTCCTATAAAAAAACACAATCTGGGTCTTTTGAGGGTATCAGAAGTGACGTGAAATAGAACGCAACTGTCCAATCCACAGCCTTGAGGACCACCGAATGAATCAGCCAAATACTCAACAAGCCTCACCTCTCACGTCCTGCCCAAGGAGCACCGTGAGGCGGGCCACCAAAAGAGCCTCGGTGGACCGCCAGGTTGCCTATACGCTGATTGACCGACTCAAAACCGCGCACCTGGGCTTTGTGGAGGACGGCGAGCCCCGCATCATCCCGATTACCGCCTGGCGAATGGATGACCACCTGTACGTTCACACTCTTAATGGAGGCCGGTTGTCAAAACGCCTCGGCTCGGGCCAACTCCTTTGCATCTCGTTTGCCGTCACCAATGAATGGGTTTTGACCAAGTCTGCGTACCACCACAGCGCCAACTACGAATCTCTGGTGTTGTTCGGCTGCGCACAGCTCGTGGAAGACTCTGCAGAATTCGACGCCGCATTCCGGGCCATCATCAACCAGATTGAGCCAGGACGTTGGGAGCAGGTACGGGCACCGAACCAGAAGGAGCGCCGGGCAACCGCGCTGTTCCGGATACCGATTGAGGAAGGCTCATTCAAGAGCCGGACCGGTGGCCCCAACGAAGATCCCGAGGATATGGAATTGCCAATATGGCACGGAACCGTGTCGGCAGTAACCTCATAAAAGGACGATCCCGGCCTTACCTGCTAATCTGCGTGAGCAGATACAAACAAAACTGAAAGACCAGGAGAAGATCTGTGCTGGAAAGCGAAATCCCCTTAATGGACATGGTCATTCGACTGCTTATGGCGGCTGGCCTGGCACTGGTGCTTGGGCTTGAACGTGAACTACGAGGGAAGCCAGCGGGACTGCGATCGCACATGCTCGTCTCCGTGGGGGCATCCGCATTCATCATGATGGGCATGCACATTTTGCTCGCCACGGCGGAAGGCGACCCTTCCGCCCGAATAGACCCCACACGCATTGTCGAAGGCGTGATTGGCGGCATTGGCTTTCTGGGCGCCGGCAGTATCATCCAGAGCCGCGGCAATGTTCAGGGCATTACCACGGGAGCCTCCATCTGGGTATCCGGCGCCATTGGCGTAGCCTGCGGCCTTGGCACCCTGGCCCTTGCCAGCATGGTGACGGTGCTTTCACTGATTATCGTGGTCGTGCTTGGCCGATTCGAGCGAGAAGTCATCAAGGATTGAAGCTGTGGTCACACCCGAATCATTTACCCAACAGCTCCCCTACCGGACGAAAGTTCACCACATGATCGCACACGGACTTTGCGATCATGAGAATGGGCGTAGCCACAATCAAGCCCACTGGCCCCCACAACCAACCCCAGAACAACAACCCGATAAAAATGGCGACGGCATTCAAACTGGAGACGTAACTCGTCAGCCACGGCATCAGCAGATTCCCCTGAATACTGGTGATGACCAGCGATGTAAGCGCAACAATCACGGCAGTATTGAGCTCGCCGAACTGCAGGAATGCGGCCACCCCAGAGCCGACCAGGACCAGGAAAGGCCCCAGATACGGCACACCACTGGCAATACCAGCCACCACGCCCCACAGCGCCGCTTGCTCAACTCCTAATAGCAGGAATGCCAGCCAGGTGAGAATGCCGACAAAAAGCGCACTGATGACCATGACAAAAAGGAACCGGCGTACCTGGTGATGCAGCTCGTTCATAATTCGTGCCGCCTTGCGCATACGCCGGAACGACGGACCGGATATTCTAACGATCTTGCGCCGATATAGCTTGCCGACGGAAAGCAGGAAAAACACCAGTAAAAGCACAGAAAACATCTGGGAAATCAGCACTAATGTGGCCGGCGAGTTGCGGATCACGTAATCACGAACGTCCATCGGCTCGTCCACCAGCCGCACGGGTGTCACGCCGGCCTGAACAGCCGGTTCCTCCTGGCTTTTCTCGGCGGTTTCCTCAATCTGCTTGGCGGCAATCTGGGCTTTTTCCATGATGCTTTCTTCATCCTCGGACGCAGACGCATCTTCACGCTGAAGCTCCTTGATGGCCTGGGGAATCTTGTCCAGCATGGCCATGGCTTCCTGCTTGAGTGGCACACTTGCCGCCGCCAGAATCGCTATCAGTGCGCAAAGAACCAGAGCTGCACCCAATGGACGGGGTATGTGAATCCGATCCAGTGTTGCCACCAGCGGATCCAGGGCGTAACTGATCAAAACTGCGACCACAAGCGGCAGCAGAACAGGCTGGGCCCAGTCGATAAAATACAGGGAGGCGATGCTGGTCAGCACAATCAACGACATGCTGCGGATATTGATGGCTTCAATCAGGGCCGTGGTTGAGTCCTGTTCGCCAGAACCCGACCCGACACCCGGGCTTTCCTCGTTGTGACTCATAACCGCAGCTATGCCTCATATCAGATCCATGATTCAGAAGAGTGTAGCTTGCCTGCTGCCGGCCAGTGGTTACGATATTTTATGGTGTGGTTCGATTGATATGAGTGGCACATAAACAAAAAGGCAGCCGAGGCTACCTTTTTTAAAAATCTCTTAATTACTCTTCAGATTAATCTGCTTCGGGCCAGCCGAGGTCAACTGCGAACTCTTACCTTTAGCCACATACTCAACGCGCCCACCGGACTTTAAAAAGGCAGCCGTCTGCTCTTCAATCTCTGCAGACGTTAAAACAACTTTGACGACTTTCTTGCTCATGAGATTTCCCCGATTGGATATCGGCCTGTTCGCCAATATCAAAGCAACAGTGTATCTGAAACAGGAAATAATTGCCGGGGGAGTGTGCAATACCAGTCCCCCGGCGCTCATGCTCCACCATTTTTCTAAGGCACCGGGGAGCAACTCGCCAGAGGCAACTGATTGATCCAGCTGCGAATCAGCAGAGCCCCCTCCTGGTGAACCGTACTCCGGCCAAGCTCAGGCATCTTGTGTCGGCTATCCGTGGTTTCGATGCGGAACTGCAGATACGATTCATCGGCATTGCCAGGGATAACGTCATAGGGATAGCCGTCTTTCCCTCCCGCTACCGGATCTTTACAGACACCAAATTTGCCAGGTGCATCCGCATAACGGCGATTGTACTCGAGCTGAACACCACTGCTGCCGGCCGCACCGGCGTAGCCCTCAGGCAAGGTAAGATCAGCACGATGGCAATGAGCACAGTTGATGTCCAGATAGGCTCGGGCCTTGTCATTCAGCTCGCTGTCACTGAGCGACGCCACATTCGTCTCATCATTGAATACCGCAGCCTTCTCTACGCTGTTGAAATCCGCAGGTAGTCCAGACAGTAACTCGCCTTCCGCCCAGTACTGAAGCTGGTTGTACACCGTGCCATCCGGATAGGTGAAGTCCTTGTTCAGATAGCGGGCCTTGGGACCAATGGGAAGGAAAATCTGCTCTCGTTGATCGTCCGGGCCTGTCAGGTTCGGCACAATGGAATGGCAAGACGTACAGTCCGCAGCTTTGGGCACCGCATAATCGAACGTCAGCGTCTGCCCCTGATTGTTGATGGTGGACAGATCCGTCAGCCGCTTACCCGCAATGGCCAGGGTGGCATCGGTCTCTGAGGACCAATAATAAGGCAACGCCATCCAGCCGTCGGTCCGGTGGATCAGCAACCGGGTCTCGATCACCAGTTCGTCGCCATCTCGCATCGCGGTGTTGGCCGGTAAGGCAAAGGTTTTGGTAATCACAGTGCCGACCGGGAAATCCAGAGCTTCAGATTCGTCAAAGCTGACGGTTTTGCCCTCAGGCACAAACACAAACCGATACTTGGTGGTGTAGTCCGAGAATAACGCCGTAGAAAGATCGTAGGGCACCCCTCCCCGGGTTGGTCCCGCTGTCGGGTCACTGGCATCGGTAAACAGTTTGTAGTCGGAAAGATTCGGGCACACTTCGGTCATCAGCGCATCCCAGTTCACACCTCGGGTTTGCGCATCGCAACTCCCCTTTGCACCGGACGGTGCACCGGCGCCTGCATTCAGGGCGGTACTGGCGGGGCTGTCGCCATCGTCTGAAGACGAGCCGCCGCCACCACAGGCGGCCATCAACATTGACGCCATCAGCGCCGCGATCATTGGGTTCTTATTGTTTCTCATCTGAAATGCTCTCTTGCCACGGAAGGGGCCGCCAGGCTGTTCTGGCGGCCCCTTCCTGTCTTGATGGATGCGGGCGATCATGAATCCGGCGTTGCGCTTAGAGCGCGCAAGCCGCTTCTGCCAGGTCATCACCGGTACAGCCGTAGATGTTGTTGCGGAAATTCACCACGGCAGGTGCCAGTCTCGGCTGGACACAATTCAGGTAGGTATTGTTGACCATCTGATCAATCAACAGATGCGGCAACGGGTTACCCTCACCATCCACCTGCGTCACATCGGCAGGGTCGTCGGGGTATACCAGGCCGGTGTTGACCTCATCGTAAGCCGGGGCCGGGTTAGCATTGATATTGCTGTTGGCGCAGATCTGGTCGCCAGCACCATACGGATCATAGTTCACGCCATCCGCCTGAGCGTCCGGACCAACCAGTGCATTGAATCCCGCCAAATCACCGGTGTTGGAGAGCAGTTCCCCAATACCGTCGTAAAGGATGGCCGGGAAGGTCTGGGGCGAGCCCTTGCTGTTCATATTGGAGCCGTAGCCATCAATGATGGGTTGCAGCAGGGCTCCCTGTGGGTCATCGCCGTTACGGGCAATGGTATTGTTGTGCAGGTACACGTTTTTGAGGGTTGGGCTCCAGCCGTCACCCATGGTGGCACCGTAGTTGGCGGGGTAGTTGGCCAGATCATCATCCACCAGCAAGTAGCTGGTAATGGCGACGGCCGTTGTAGCGTTGTCCGTAAGCTGATTGTTGTACATCTCCACATCGCTGGTGGCGAGGATCAGAGCGCCAGTACCAGGCGGCACCAGCCCGACCACGCCGGCCCCGACATTAGCTGCGTTGTTGCTGTAGGCGTGATTATTGAAAATCCGGACGTTACCGCCAAAGGCTTTATCCAGCCCCGGCAAGTCAAACACCAGAATACCACCGGAATTGCCCACCGCGATGTTGTTGTAGACGTCGGCCATAGTGGAATTCTCAATTTCGATACCAGCCACGTTTTGCTTGGCCGTGTTATTGCGAACAACAATGTTCTCAGACTGGCCAACATAGATTCCGGCATCCGCCGATCCGAAGGCATAGTTGTTCTCCAGCAACACATTCTGACTCTTGAGCGGATATAAGCCATAGGCACCATTGTTAGCCTCAAGCTCGCCCTCCCATACGGTGGCGGTGTACGTCATGTGAATGCCATTGACGTTAGTGGCCTTGATGCCGTTCTTGGGTGCCTCGTACACCGCCATATCACGCACGGTAATGCCATTCCCGCCCTGGAAACGAAAGGCGTCATCACCATTGGAGGTGCTGAAATCGAGAACGGTTTCGTGAATACCATGCCCGGTCAGTGTTAACCCGCTTGCGCTGTTCACAACGATGCTTTCGGTCACCACAAATCGTCCTTTTGGCAATACCACAAGAGCATCTTCAGGCAAATCAAAAAGGGCGACCGACAAGGCTTCCGTAATGTCATCCCCATCAACGGCATCGGGAGCCACCAGGATCGCATCGCCCGGGATCGCAAACCCGGACGTGGTAACTGCGAGCGAAGAACTGGCTTCGCCACCGGCTGACTGCCCGTCGGCACCATCCTTGCCGTCTTTGCCATCGTCGCCGTCACAGCCGGCAAGCAAAAGCCCCCCGGACATGGCGGTAATAAGGAGTAGTTTTTTGAACGTATGAGACTGGCGCATCGTATCCTCGGCTGACCGTGTTGTTTTTATTGAAGCGCTCCCCTGAGGGGCGGCGTGCAAATTGACATTAAGCAAGGTCAAACCGGTACGCGAGAACAACCGATATGCAGAAAAGCACAAGGCCTGTGCAATTTCTTCAAAGGCTTGTGAGACAGGGGCTGAAGGCAGAAAAAACTGAGACTGAGCAAAACCTGAAATGACACAGATTGCAGGATTTAATCAGGATTTGTCGGTTCCCTCCAATTGCTGGCGAAACTCTGTCGGCGTGGTGCTCATAATGTCCCGAAAGGCTCTGTTGAAGGAACTCAGGGTTCGGTAGCCGACATCCAGTGATATATTGAGAACCGGCGTTTCCGGTTCACTCTGCAATCGCTCTGCGGCATCGGCAACCCTGAGCTGGTTTATGTAGTCATTGAAATTACGGTAGCCGAGTGTCTGGTTAATGACCTTGCGCAGTCGATACTCCGGTATTTCAGTCGCTTCCGACAGCTTCCTGAGGGTCAGTTTTTCGGTTCGGTAAAAGCCTGAGGCCATTAGCCGGCCAAGCGCCCCGGCATCCTGGGACTGCTGCACGGAAGGCCCGTCCGGTGCCTCAACAGGCGGCCTCTGAACCTCAACGTCAAACCGCGTTTTCGCCGGTTGATCATGGTCCACCAGCTCCATGATCCCACTGCGGGCAGTCACCAGGCAGATCAACGCGGCGAACGCGGCAAGCCCTGTAATAATCCCGCGAATGTATTCGTGGTAGATCCCGAAGTTAAGACTCACTGTCGCCACACCAACGGCACTGCCAATGATCAACAGAAAAGCGAGCCTTGCCTTCCGACGAGTCTCAACCAGATCATTTCGCCAGTATCGCACCACAAAACTGAGCCCATGCAGCACCACTACGTATTCAAAAAACTGCCCTAACCGCCAGCCGAAAAACACCGCCACAGCGGGCGATTCCCCGGGTACCACGAAGGGCCGGGCCAACGCGGGGGCAATAAAACTGTATAGGGCCATAGCGCCCCAGGCGGACTTCAGGCGCGGACGCGGAGCAAAGATTAACTGGCACAGCAACCAGAACAGGCCTGGTAAGGCGGTTTGAAGATCAGACGTAATCCAGCGCCACTCTCGGGGAATCAGCGGGTCAATCAGAAACGCGGCAGAGGTGAGGGTCACCAGGAGAAACACCCGGCCTACCAGCAAGTGTCGGAAGTCCCTCAGGGTAATTACAAAAAGCGGCAGCAGGCAACCAAGCCCGAAGCCCGTCAGAAGCATCACGGTTTTTCACCTTTTATTGTTATTTATCTATGTCACGGTTCTATCAGGACGACCAGTTTACCCCAACGTCCCCACTTAATCGCTCCGGCGCATACGCTCGGCATCCAACAACGCCTGCTTTCGCTCCAGACCCCAGCGATAACCGCCAAGGCCGCCATCGCCTCGCAGTACCCGATGGCAGGGAATCAGCACGCCAATCCGATTCTTGCCACAAGCCGACGCCACGGCCCGCACCGCCCTGGGCTTGTCGATCTTCGCGGCCACCTCGCTGTAGCTCAGGACATCGCCCTCGCGGATACTCAACAGAAACTGCCAGACTTTTACCTGAAACGCGGTGCCTCGCATATCCAACGGCAAATCCGGCCGTGGGGCTCCCACACTGATATGCTGATCCAGGGCCTCCATCCAGGCATCAAGTTCCGGGGCGTTCCGGGCTGGTGAGGCGATCAGCTCGGCCTCAGGAAATTCTGATCTCAATCGGCCCACCAGCGACGCTTCATCGTCACCGAATTCCACAAAACAAACACCCCTATCCGTGGCCGCCATCATCATCAGCCCCAGTGCGGTGGTCCGGCCGGCATAGACGATGACTTCACCCGCACCACCGGCCCGATAGGTCCTGGGCGGCATACCGATGCTACGGTTCGCTTCACCGTAGACACGACTTACCGAACCAAACCCGGAGGCGAATATCGCGTCCGTCACTTTACTCCCGTCTTTCAGGGATTGCTTGAAGCGCCGCATACGGACGGCATCCTGATAGGCTTTTGGAGAGACACCAAACGCCGCCTTGAACTGTTTCTGTAAACGGGACGGTGACAGAGCGGCCACCTCCGCCAGACTCGAGAGCGTGAGTGCTTCATCGGCGTGCATCTCGATGTGCTGTGCCACCCTGACCAGCCTGGCCACCCGTGCACTCTCTCCTGCCGCAGAGTCGCCGACGCCTGTCATCCAATCGCTATCCTGTTCCGGGGAGCGGGACATCTCATCACCCTTTTAATCATGGTCGTCGCGATGAGTAAAACCGACTTCGCCAATGGTTTCCATCCGATTGTTGCCGCCATTAGTTTTCGGTTCTGCCCCCTGACAACGGCAGACCCTAGCTCGAGATGGTTTGACACGCTCCCATAGCCTGCGCCTTCACGTACTCACAAAACGCCTCGACATCCGGGTTGTGGAATTCGTCCGAGATAAACTCGCTGGGAATCAGCCCTTCATCCCAGCGCGTTGTCACCAGGGTCACCTCAGGGGTGGCTTCATCGACTGAATAAATGCGGACCATTGCCGTGGTTTGATGAATGTACAGGTCCCGGAGTGGTCGACTGCAACGCAGGCTGTCCGCAGGCTGATCGGTATGGCACTGATACCCCGAGCCGCTGAAGAAATCACGGGCAACCGACAACAGCTCCCCTGCCTCCTGCCCGGCAGACGAGGATAGATGAATGGAACGGGGAACGTCCCCGATCACGTTGGTGCAACCCGACAGCGCAAGTACTCCGGCAATCACCAAGGATGTAAATACCCTCATCCCTTAACGTCCTCCCTCAGCAGGAGGAGGGCTCCCTGTAAATCCAGCTCATACAGATCGATAGACCAGGTGGCATCCAATGCTCCGTCCGCCCCGAGATCGATTTCCGCTTTGAGGAAGCGACCTTCCAAACCAATGAAGTCGATGTAGAGACGACTGTTGCCGTCTGAAATGATGCTCCGCAACTCTCCGCCCTGTTCCTGAGACAGTTCAAAACGGCCCTGATCGGAGGCCGAAAGGTACCCTTGCCACTGCAAGGTTCTCAGGCCTGGATCTTCGTATGAAAGAGCGGCATCAAGCTCGAAGACGGGCTGTTCCGCGCCAGGCCCTCGCTCCGAGTTTACGAACTCACTTTCGTAGCCCGAATCGCCAACCCGGGAGAGCACATAAATTCCACTGTAGGCATGGGGCTCAGCCTCATCGGAAACAGCAACTGAGAAGTCATCCACCTCGACCACATACGCCGTCGAGGCCTGATTCCAGTACACGCCCAAATCACCTTGATACAGGGAGCCATCAGGCTTCTTGCAGTTCTCGAAACGGTAGCGCGACCCCATGAGAGAGTTGCCCTGTAGATCGGTGACCGGCGATTCCACCTCATTCTCAAGGTTCACCTTTCCTTGTTCGCAGATGCCCAGTTGAATCGAGCTCCCCGGCAGAAGCCCCTGATAGGTGATCGCAAAGCGATTCAATGCGAGCGTTTCAAGGGCAGCCTGCGCAGCCCGGCGACTGATGGCCTCAGCATTGTCCAGGGAAAGCGTTCCGGAAACCGGCTCGGGAGAACTGACAGGCGCGTCACTCGACGACCCCGAACCACCGCAACCCACAACGGCCAAGAGCGACCCCACCGCTAAACAACCACGCACCCAAGGATAGATCGGCGACAAAACAGCACTCCTTACTGAAACTGATTTCCATTTAGTGAGCAAGCATTCTACCCCAGATCTCGCACAATCGTGGTGCGAAAATCTCACGAACACAGCTAAAGCTCGTCAATAGGCCTTACGATACTGCCCCCGATAATCGAAGATTCGCTCCTGCACTTGCCAGTATTGCTTCTGCTTGCAAGCAATCACGAAATCCGGCACGGGTAACAGCACCTGCATCTCCAGCACCTCATTTGCCCGGGCAAAGACTTTCGGAGCCTGGCCATTGGCAAACCGTCGGCCAAACAGCTTGTTGAACACGGCGCGCTGGGCGGGCTTGCTGAAATCGAAAGACTCCCGGAGTTCCTCCCCGTCTTCTCCGTGGTAGGCAATCCGAAGTTTTTGGCCTTCTCCCGCCAGAGAAATGCCGGCACAGCGGATGACCATGGCATCCTTGAGCTTCAGGGCATCCCGCAGTTGATCATCCGGGTCGATAATCGCCTGGTGGCAGTGCCCGCAGTTGCGGGCAGCGATGTCGTTCTCACCACCACAATGTGGGCATTCCTTGAACCGGAACCGGTAGTCGCATTGCTGTGGCCGCCCAGCGTCATCTTCTATGGATTCCAGCAGGCCCTGGCACCGGCGGCCATAATGCTCAACGACACGACCGTCGCTGTCGGTTTTGCCCCAGAAGATGTTGGCAAAACCGCAGCCCGGGCAGAACACCTGCACCGGTTCACTGTCAGGGTTGGGCTTCGGCTCCCCAACTTCCGGGTGATGCAGATTGACATGATTGCCGGCGTAATCAATCACCAGGCAATCCTGTTTCCCCTCATCCAACCGCAGGCCTCGGCCGACAATCTGCTGATACAGGCTTACCGACTGAGTAGGCCGCAAGATGGCGATCAGGTCCACATGGGGGGCATCAAACCCGGTCGTCAGCACAGACACATTCACCAGGTACTTCAACTGCCGTTGTTTGAAGCGCTGGATCAGCTGGTCGCGATCTCGCAGATCAGTCGCGCCGGTCACCAGGGCGGTTTCCTGCTCGGGCAAGTACCCGGCAATTTCCTGCGCGTGCTGCACTGTCGCCGCGAAAATCATCACCCCCTGGCGCTCGGCCGCCATCTCCATCACCTGTTCGATGATGGCACGTGTCACCCGCTGATGTTTGCTCAACAACTGGTTGACGTCTTTCTCGGCGTATTCGCCAAAACGGCCCTGCGTCAGCGTGGAGAAATCGTATTGGGCCACGGCGGCGTTGACCAATTCAGGCCGGGTGAGATAGCCACGGTTGATCATGTAGCTCAGGGGCAGTTCGTAGATGCAGTGCCGGAAAGGCTTGTCCTGTTCGTCATCAGAACCACGAACAAAACCCCGGTAGTGGTAACGATAGATCCATCCCATGGCCAGGCGGTAGGGAGTGGCGGTGAGCCCAAGCACCTTCAGGGAGTCATTCTGCTGCCGTAAAAGCTCAATGATCCGCTGGTACTGGCTGATTTCCTCGCCACTCACCCGGTGGCACTCATCGATAATAACCAGCGAGTATTCATCCCGGAACTGGTCCAGATTCGCCGCCACCGACTGCACGCTGGCAAACGTCACCTGATGGTGGTTCTCCTTGCGCTTTAGCCCGGCCGCAAAGATTCCCCCCGACAAACCATAACTCTGATACTTGGCGTGATTCTGCTCCACCAGTTCCTTCACATGGGTCAGGACCAGAATCTTTCGGCGCGCAAGGCGAGCCAGCTCGGCAATCACCAGGCTCTTACCGGCACCGGTCGGCAGCACAATGACCGCAGATTCATCCGATTTACGGAAGTGGTTCAGCGTGGCGTCGACCGCTTCCTGTTGGTAAGGCCGCAGCGTGAAAGGCGCATTCATCTTGCCGGACTTAGATCCTCAACCCAGTGAAAAGTCCGACATGGTAGCAAATGTGTTAGGCGTCACGCGGCCTTTTTCATCACCGGAGCGAGCCACTTCCGTTTGGCT
The DNA here is from genome assembly GCF_003634635.1 of Marinobacter nauticus. Lineage (GTDB taxonomy): Bacteria > Pseudomonadota > Gammaproteobacteria > Pseudomonadales > Oleiphilaceae > Marinobacter > Marinobacter nauticus. Next base: position 397,485 of record NZ_RBJB01000003.1, read on the forward strand.
TTCTCCACCAGATCACGGGCATCGTGATTCCATGGATGAAAGCCGGGGCTGTAGTACTTGAAGTAAGAGGGCAGGAGTTTGCGGAATACACCTGGCTTGCCCCACATGTAATTGAGACCGTTCGCCCAGGATTTCAGATTGAACAACTGGCCGTCCTCTTTCATCAGTTGAATCAGATGAATACCGCTGGAGACTGGAAACAGCACGCTCACCACCATCATCTCCGACAGTCGGACAAACTCGCTACCTCCGATGGTCTTATACACGTCGAACGCCACCGCTTTGTGCTCGGATTCCTCAATCGCGTGCCAGGCCCAGATGGGGGCCATACGCGGGTCCATCTCTTCCAGAGCGTCATATTTCAGGAGGAATTCCTCTGCCATCAGTGCCGTGAAATGCTCCACCGCCACCGTATGGGCCAATTGGCGCTCCGGGCTCAGGCGCTTGCGCAGCACATTCATCAGCCACAGCACCTCGCGCTCAAGGCGTTTGAGGTTGATGCCGCGCGCCTGCATGTATCCGTTCAGGGCCTCGTGCTCTTTTGAGTGGTGCGCCTCCTGGCCGATGAACGCTCGCACCGCCGCCTTCAGTTCCGGGTCTGTAATCTCTTTCTGGTAATGGCGCACGGAGTCGATAAAAAACCGCTCACCGGGCGGAAAGCTCGCCGACAGGGCCGCCAGCAACAGCGTTTTGGCCGGATCGCTATCCCACCAGTACTTGGGCACGTCTTCCGCCAGATCAAAATCCGGCTGACGGACTTCGGGAAGGGGCGCCTTGGTCTTGGGAGGCGGCGTGGGTTGAGTACCGGCTATGGTTGTTCTGGCGTTCATTTCAGGACTCCGGAGCTGATGTCTGACAATCCATCATACGGGGGCTAGGTCCGGCGCTGGAACAGCAAAAGAGGACAGGATGACGCAGCAAAATACTGTATAAATATACACTATCCGTGATAAGCTGCGATTTCATTAACGGTCTTACCAACCATCATTACCCCGGAGGCGATGGCATACCATGGGCGTAAAAGCACTCTACTATTCCGAGAGGGACGGACTGGACATGGCACTGAAAAACCCGGACAAAATGTTGTTTTCGTCCAAAGCAGAAGCCGATGCCCGAGACAAGGTTCTTGAACTGTCCGAAGAGATTACCACCTTCCTGCAACGTAAGGTCGGCGGCCTGTCTGAAGAGCTGGCAGAACAGTGCGCCCTGGCCATTGCGGAAGAAAAAGAATTGTTCACCAAGGCACTGAAAAAGCCGGAACTGCTGAACGAAACCGTCGAGGCCGAGTAGCCCCCGCCCTTGGTCAGAGATGTTGAACGCCCTGGCCGTGAAGGTGGCCATGGGCGATCATGCTCGAAGACACTTAGTCAGGCTCATGATGCTGAATATCAAAGTGCCGTGATCGCACGGAACTCACCTCCACATGAATGTGGCGGCTGTTCAGGCCAAAATCGGACACCGCTTGCCTCACGGCATTCCGGATTTCAGCAAAGGCCCGGGCCTCCTCTTCCGGTAGCACCATCAGCATAACGGCGAACACGGATTCCTTGTGAACCTCGCCATCGTATTCGCCCTTGAAGGCATGGCCATCTTCAGCCCAGTAACCGGCGAGCCAGGAACTATCCTCCCCTCCCATCACCGTCGCCCCGCCAAACTTCCGGGAAAGCTCCCGGGCGATCTGCTCACTCGCCCGAGGGATCTGTCCTGGTTCTGCTGACAGAATTACAAGAAAACGAATTCTTTCACTGCCCGACATGGCAAACTCCTTTTCATCAACGCTTGGCGAGATAGATGTAGAACGAGATCAGAACAAGAATGGTCGTCGACAGCGCAATGGAACCATCCGGCTGGAGCCACTCAAACACATCCAGCACTCCGGGAATATCATCACGGTCCAGGCTCCGGGAAGCCGTCGTCAACGAAATAAACAGATCAATAACGGCAACGCCACCGATACCGGCAAGAATCAATTCAACCGAACGATCGAGCTGGCTTTTTCGTGCCTCCAGCAGGCGGGAGATCTTGGAGCGAATCAAGCTCGTGCGCTCCAGGGAACCCTCAATCAACTCGCCGAGATTCCAGGCCGCATACGCAGCTCTGACCACCTTGGCTCGCTCAGCCTGAACCCCGATGATGGCCTCATTGAATTCAAGGCGAGTGAATTCCAGATGGTCCAAGGTCTTCGTAATGTCGCCCATCAGCCGATGCAAATCTTTACTACGGTGTCGCGAGCCCGCAAAGTCGTTAAGCTCCGAATAACTGGACTTCAGGATACCGCCGTATATCGACAACACGGCATTGTAAAGCTGGCAGACGGACAGGCCGCGCAGCCAGTTGTCCGCCTGGGCCTCGACATCGTCCGCAACCGCCAGGATGTTGCCCGAGCCCACAAACTGTCTGGCCTCCAACAAAGCCTCCGTTGATCCGGTATATGACGCCCAAAGTCGCAGACTGTCTCCAAGCGGACCATTCAGAGTGCTCGGAGGCGTCACCACGTATCGGCCTGTCCACAGCACATAGGTGTCTGGCGCTTCCGGCGAATCAAACGAAACATCCCGAAACACCGTAAGCTTCTTCGGATCACGAAGGTATGAGACCGCGCCAGAGGCTTTGTATCGCCTGCTCTTGCGGAATCCAAGTGCGTACTGGTGAAACGCCGGGTATACCGCGTGCTCATAGACCCGTTTGGCCAGATTGGAAAGCGCGCCGTCCAGGCTATGCCCTTGGAGCAGATCACCAAGGCCAGATTCGCTGGTTTCAAAGGTCACATCCAGCTGGAGCAAGGCGACCGTGTCATCGTAAAGGTACAAACGACAGCACTCGATCGCACCTCCATTGTTGACCAATAGCTCGCTGATTTCGAAAGGCAAAGACACGTCATCCATCGCAACCGAGTAACATGCGAAGGGTTGGAAGAACGCTGGCAGGTTATCGTGCTCAAGCGTCCCGTAGCCATTGGCCCACGGCCATTCAAAGCTAGTGAGGGTGTCGGTTTCGGCTAACAGATTGACCAATCCGCCGGCATTGGAGCCAGCCTCCGCCATCTGTTTCAGGGTATCCGCAGCGCGACGCTCGCTGTCTGCACTAATGGGCGATCGCACAGGCGACAGCGTCCGCACTTTTAGCATGTTGGATTTCCTATGGTCTTTTTCAGAGATTCGTCAGACATAAAACGTCCCGCAGTTTACCCTTGAATGCCACACTTTGGTAAAACCAGTCATCGCCGACCACGCAAGATGCTATGTGCCGCCCTGAAGAAGGAGAGTTCAAATGAACACCCCATTGCCTTACTCCCAGGCCTGCGAAAACAACAAAGCCCCCATTCTGGAAAAGCTGCGTGACGTCTTTACGGCACCAGGTACCGTCCTGGAAATAGGAACCGGCACCGGCCAGCACGCCGAGCACTTCGCTGCGGCTCTGCCACACCTGAAATGGCAGCCCACCGACCACCCCAGAGCGGCGCACCTGGCCGTTGCCCGACTGCAACAGGCCGCCTTACCCAACGTCCTCCCAATCCTTGAGCTGGACGTAAACCAAATGCCATGGCCTGTGTCCGCCTGTCGATGGGCATTCTCCGCAAACACCGCTCACATCATGGCCTGGGAGGAAGTTGAAACGATGTTTCAAGGCGTCGGCGCCTGCCTTCAAAAAGACGGGGCGTTCTGCCTGTACGGGCCGTTCAAGCATAACGGCAAGTTCACCAGCGACAGCAACCGGACATTCGACCAGTCACTTAAAGCGAAAGCCTCCAACATGGGCATACGGGATATCGAGGCGCTGTCAGAGCTCGCGCAAGACGTCGGCCTGCAGCTTCACGACGACCATGCCATGCCCGCAAATAACGAGTTGCTGGTGTTCGTTCGCAGCGCCTGAGCTCAAAAAAACCGCTCGCCGAGGAGATTGGTTACCAATAGCGCCGCAATGTACTCCGGGGGCGCTGCCAGGGCTAACCACCGAGCAAATTAAATATTAAATCGATATTTTTTTATTGTTTATCGGTAATTTTTTATTGCATGAACGGGTGAGAGTATCTATATTTCTCCTCGACCACACGTTAAGGAGAACCGCCATGGAAAACATCCAGAAGTACAGCCGCCGGGTACGGCGCGTCCTGCAGGGACTCTTCATTCTCGCCCCCCTGCTCACTCTCTATTACTGGCTAACGGTGAATACCGGCATGGACTCGCTCTTCCGCTCCGGCATCATCGAAACCGACCTCGACCCGATGATCTTCGCTAGCGAGCCCCTCACGATGACAACCCGGTTTTTGGCTTTTCTGGCAAGCATGCTGCCCTGCGGGATTCTGATGTATGCCCTGCAACAACTGATTCACCTGTTCAGGCACTACGAAAACCAGGAAATTTTCACTCTGGCAACAGCCACTCACTATCAGAAGCTGGGCTACGTCTTCTTCTACTGGGCCGCCGGGGCCTTCCTGTACAGCGGACTGATCTCTGTCATCCTGTCGTTCAACAACCCACCCGGCGAGCGCGTGCTCAGCCTGACCTTCACCGGGATCGACCTGCTTTCCATTCTGTGCGGCTTCGTGGTGCTGATCATTTCCTGGGTCATGAAGGAAGCACAGAAAATCGCCGACGAGCACATGCACACGGTCTGACAACATGAGCATAATCATTGAATTGGACGTGATGATGGCAAAGCGGAAGATGCGCCTGAAAGAACTCGCCGAGAAGGTAGGGGTGACCGAGCAGAACCTCTCGATCCTCAAGAACGGGAAAGCCAAAGCCGTGCGCTTCTCGACCCTGGACAAGATCTGCGAAGCGCTGGATTGCCAGCCCGGTGACATTCTGGTCTACCAGGCAGGCGACGAAGGTTAAATGCTTTCGTTATTCCTGCCCCAAGACTGCCCCGACCTCTCGCTCAGCAAAAGGCCAATGCACGATATCTTGAGGAGTCACGTGAGAAAGCCTACCAAATCACCGTAACACAAGGTCAGCCCTGGAATATTACCCGATACGGCCGCTCCAGGGCTGCCCGCACCTCGCCGATTGAAAACACCCGGGCGAATTCCGCAAATCGCTGCCCCTCAAACCATAACTGCACCACCGGCAGGGAGAATATACCCTGAGCCGCACACAGCGCACCGGCTGATGCCTGGCAATCAATGTAGGCAGTAATCAGCTTCGGGAACTGTTCACTGGAAAGGCGTTCCAGTTGGGGCTTGATAGCCTGGCAGACGCCACAACTTGCTCCGCCATAGAGCAGCAACACTGCAGGGTTGGACTGCAACAGTGTTGAGAGCTCGTCGTCCGAGCAGACGTTTTGCATCATCTATTCCCTATATCACTATTTCCGCAAGCGTGATAAAAGATTGCGCCCGGCCGTCGCCTGGGTATTCTCTCCTTCAGGATATCAGCATGTCAGATAAATTTTTCTATAAAGGTCGGCAAGACGCCCGCCAGCACCACACGGCTTACGGCGGCTTTCAGACAAACGCCAGCCAAAAGAGCGGCAGCAAGAAGTACCCACTAACGCTGGTGGTTACCAGTGAAGCACGCAGGAAAGAAGTTGAGGCCCAGGTGGCCGCGGCGAAACTTCACGCAACCATCTCCGTTGATACCCGCGAAGGCGCCGTCGAATCCGTCAACGAGCTCACGGCTATCCTGAATAAAACGGGAACAGTCACCACAGCAAAATCTCCCTCCCGCAACGACGCCTGCACTTGCGGTAGCGGACTCAAATTCAAGAAATGCTGCGGCTGAGAGTAACCGGGGCATAGGGGGCATTATTATGATTGTATGCGGAGTAGAACTGACCGGCAGCGATGCGGTGGTGTGTATGCTGAATATGGACCGGGGCCAATTCAACCTGCCCGACTGCAAAGTACGCAAACTCTCGCTACCCAAAAACCACAGCCGGGACGACCTGAAAACGTTTCAGGCCACCTTTGCGGCGCTGATGGCCGAGAGCGGCGTGGCCACGGTTGCCATCAAGGAGCGGATGCAAAAAGGCAAGTTTGCCGGTGGCGCCATCAGCTTCAAGATGGAAGCCGCCATCCAGTTAATTGCCGACTCCGAGCTGAACGTGATCCTGGTGCCCCCGGCCCTGGTTAAGTCCACTCTGGCCAACAACCCCGTGCCCATCGCCTTTGCCGACACAGGCCTGAAAGCCTTCCAGGAAAACGCTTTTATTACCGCCTACGTCGCCCAACTCAACGGCACCAACAGATAACCGAACCTCCGGCCACACAACCGACACTCACTTCAAGCCCTCCCCAAGTGCCTAATTTTCAAACCTGAATCATTAGGCACTCTCATATCAATCTGGCTCACTTTTCGGTACTATCCCGCGCCAATTTTTTATTAATTGAACGTTCAATTAAGGGATGCAACATGCGAACGATATTTTTCCTGGTGATGCTTTCGTGGGTCTCAGTTGGGACAAAGGCTTACGCCGCCGGACAGTGCGAACAGATACAGTTCGGCATTGTGGACTGGACAGACGTGAAAGCGACCACCGCCGTGGCGTCGGAACTCTTGCAGGCGCTGGGCTACAACGTGGAGAGGTCCAGCCAGTCGGTGGCAGACACGTACCAGGGCATGGCCAATGGCGACATCGACGTGTTCCTGGGCAACTGGATGCCCAGTATGGCGCCCGTGGCCGATCCGCTGATCAAAGCCAACAAGGTCGAACGGCTGGGGCCTAACCTTCAGGGAGCCAAATACACGTTGGCGGTTCCACAGGCGGTCTACGAGGCAGGCGTTAAAAGCTTTTCCGACATTGCCCGATTCAAAGACAAGTTTGATCACAGCGTGTACGGCCTGGAGAAGGGTAACGACGGTAATCAGCTCATCCTCGATATGATCGAAACCAACGCCTTTGGCCTGGGCGAATTCAACCTGGTTGAGACCTCCGAGCGCATCATGCTGGCCCAGGTGAATGGCAAGATTCGCGACAAGGAATGGATTGTATTCCTGGCGTGGGCACCTCACCCCATGAACGAGCGGTTCGATATCGTGTACCTGGATGGCGGCGATGAGTACTTCGGCCCGAACAAGGGTGGTGCTACGGTCTACACCAACACCCGTGCCGGATTCAGCGAAGACTGCGCGAATGTTGCGCAGCTTCTGGAGAACCTGGAATTCTCACTGGCAATGGAAGGCCAGGTAATGGACATGATTCTGAACCAGTTTGTTCCGCAGGAAAGGGCCGCTCGCCACTGGATGCACCAGAACCCCGACGCTGTTGAAGCCTGGCTGGAGGGCGTGACACATCGCGACGGAAGCCCGGCTGACGCCAACGCCATCGCACAGTCCATGAAGCTGACGGTGAATAACTGAGTGTTGCAGTAAGACGACAAAGCCCCCCTGCTGGGGGCTTTTGTGTTCATGGAGACTCGTAAGTAAACTCGTTCGTTAACCGAAACGAGAGCCAAAGTTCACATGGCAAAACCCAAACGCATCTACCTGGCCGGCCCGGAAGTGTTTTTCCCACACGAAGAACACAACGCCATCGTCGCCGAGAAAAAGCGCCTGCTTCGCGAAGCCGGCTATGAAGGCATAGACCCACTGGACACCGCCCTGACGTTTTCCGACCAGGAAGCGAAATCGGCGCGCGGCCACCGGATCTACCAGGCCAACCGCGAACTGATGGACAGTTGCGACGCCATCATTGCCAACCTCACCCCCTTCCGCGGCATCAGTGCGGACCCGGGCACGGTGTTCGAAGTCGGCTACATGATCGGCCAGGGCAAAGCTGCATTCGGATTCACAATGGACCACAGACACTACCGTGAACGCGCGGGCGCAGCCGATCGGGATGAACTGGGCCACAGCATTGAAGACTTCGAGATGAGCGACAACCTGATGATTGAGGGTGGAATTCAGGAGTCCGGTGGCCAGCTACTCGTGGCAGAACAGCCCGGCGAACACCGGTTTTTCTCGGCTGAACTGTTCCGCCGTTGTGTTCAGGCGCTGATAGACTACTCCCACTCCAGGTAATACTCACTCGCGCCATCAAGACACAGGTTTAATCCGGATCATGATCAAAGCCTTTGCCGTTTCCAACTATCGCAGCCTCAGAGACGTGGTCGCGCCGCTGGCGGGCCTGAACGTTGTTACCGGTCCAAACGGCTGTGGCAAATCAAACCTCTATAAATCGTTGCGCCTGCTGGCGGAAACGGCAAAAGGCAACCTGATTTCCTCCCTGGCGGAAGAAGGCGGCCTGGACTACACCTTCTGGGCAGGGCCCGGCCAGTTCTCAAAGGAGATGCGGGACGGCTCAGCGCCCGTTCAGGGGACCGCCGGGAACACCCCATCCCGCCTACGGCTGGGGTTTGCCGGCGAAGAATTCGGCTACGCGATTTCTCTTGGGATTCCGGCCTCTACGGGGTTTGCAGGTTATCAGGAACCCAGCATGTTTCAGCTCGACCCTGAAATAAAACGCGAATGTATCTGGGTGGGTGATGTCTGCCGCCCAAGCAGTTGTCTGATTGATCGCGTCGGGCCGGTTGTCAAAGTACGTTCTGGGCGGAAATGGGAGGTCTACGACAACCGGCTAAACACCTATGAGAGCATTCTGAGCGAGATCAGTGATCCTGTGGCTGTGCCTGAAGTCCATGCCGTCCGACAGGCCATCAGGCAATGGCGCTTTTACGATCAGTTCCGCACCGATCAACACTCCAGCATCCGGATCCCGCAAATCGGGACCCGTACCCCGGTGCTGGACCACAATGGCCACAACCTGGTTGCAGCCCTGCGCACCATTCACGAAATCGGCGACCGGGACGGCCTGCACAGCGCTATTGAAGATGCCTTTCCCGGAGCGAGGCTCGGGTTCAGCACAGACGCAGGCAACCGTTTCGTCCTGGAATTTGAGCAGGCCGGCCTGCTCCGCCCCCTGAATCAGGCCGAGCTTTCTGATGGCACCCTTCGCTACCTGCTGTTGGTTGCCGCGCTGCTCACACCCCGCCCGCCATCACTACTGGTGCTGAACGAACCAGAAACAAGCCTGCATCCCGACTTGCTTCCGGCCCTCGGCCGACTGATCATTCGCGCCTCGCGGGAAACCCAGGTGTGGGTTGTTTCCCATGCCCCTCGACTGGTAGCCGCTCTGGAAGCAGACGACGATTGCCATTCCATCGCACTGAACAAAGAGCTGGGTGAAACCCGCATTCTTGGCCAGGGGCTTCTGGACGCACCCCCCTGGAACTGGATGGATTGACTATTCAGAGAGTCACTAGGCTCCGGACATCACCTCCTGCAGGTTACGCATCAATTCCTCCAGCGGTGATCTCCACAGCACGCCCCCGTGCGCCCGGAAACACACAAGCGTCTCAGCAGTTACCCTTCTTCGCCTGGCCTGGTGGGCAGAAAATGCTCGCCCAACGGCTAGACTGGGCAGACCGGAGGCGGCATTCTATTGTGCCCCGGCACCCAAAGGCGCCCGGACCAACCACAGCAGAGTGAAAACTCACTCACCCCTCTGAACCGAATCGATGGAGCCTCGTAAGACCCATGAAAATTGCCGTATTTTGTGGTTCAAGCATCGGTGAAAACCCGGAATTCGCCCAGGCAACCCGTGCTCTGGGGCACTACCTGGCAACAAACGGAGTGGATCTGGTGTACGGCGGCGGCAACGTCGGCCTGATGGGCGTGGTCGCAGACGCCTTTCTGGAAAAGGGCGCCCAAGTGTACGGCGTGATTCCCGAATACCTGAAAGACCGGGAGCTGGCTCACCCCGGCCTGACCGAGCTGAAAATTGTTGCTGATATGCACGAACGAAAAGCCGCCATGGCCCGAATGGCCGATGCCTTTGTGGCCCTGCCCGGCGGCGTGGGTACCCTGGAAGAAATCTTCGAAGCCTGGACCTGGGCTCAGCTCGGCTATCACGGAAAACCCTGCGCCTTTTACAACGTCAATGGTTTCTACGATAAATTGTTCGAGATGATCTCGAACATGACCGATTCCGGCTTCCTGAAACCGCACCATGCCGAGATGATTATCCACACGGATAACGAAGCGCAACTGCTCTCGGCCATCCAGTCCTACCAAGCGCCCAAACTGAAGTGGAGCTGAACCGGCGGGCCGAACCAAGCCCCGAAAGACCGGGACGACCGTCGGCCTGATTCCTGACCGGCTTTATCACGAACTTTACTCACAAAACCTGTGGATAGCTGTGTTGGAAACCTCGGGTTAAGCGCCCGGAAGCCCCGAAGCAAAAGGGCTCGGGGAAGTTGATGCTAAAACGGGCAATCTCGTGACCATCCACCTGCCATAGCGTTCTCTGATGATCAGAAACTTCATGGTACGGCACCTTTGTCCTGATTCTTCCTAGCGAATACCGTCAAGTTTAGGACACCCGAGACACTCCAGAAATAGAGCTGCCCAGTATTCAATGAGTCGACCTCCCCATCAATATGACGCCAGAGCGCCCCTTTCCATCACACCACCCAAACAGTAATCTTGCATCCAAAGGACTGAAAATCCCCAAAGGAACCGGACAATGAAACGTTTTAGTGCAACTGCTCTCGCGTTGCTTCTCTGTCTTTCAGCAGCGGCCTGCGCATCCTCTTCGAACCTCATTAAGCTCGAGGCTCCTGAGCCGCGAACCGAAACAGCCGTAGTCACCATCGCCCGAGCAGGCCACCCCGTCAGGCTCCCCCTGGAGTCCCTTGCGAACTCATCATTTATTGGCAGCGACGGAGAAATGATCTTATACGCCGGCAACAAAAGTCTCTTTGCCACAGTGGTCACGCCGGAGGACTGGGGCAATCCATCCGTTCAGATGAACCAGGCACCGGACTTTATCTTCCGACGCGACCTAAGTTCCATTCAGGACGCTGAGTTTCGGAAAGAGCTTGAAGGCATAATCAGCATGACGCTGGAGCCCGCGGAAGAGAAGAAAAACAGTTTGTTAACCGTTGGCGAAATCACCGTTTACATTGCCTTCAGCCCCGCAAAAACCACCATTATGCTCACCTCACCGCGAAAGCCGGACCTTTTTACCCAGCTGGTACTGAACAACTTCAGCTGGCCTGACATCGAAAACGAAATCCTGAAAGGAATCGGGGGACAGTAAAATGCTTACGAGGCAAGAGAAAGATGACCTCATGACGGTCATCAACATACTCTTCGACGATAACCAGTTGCGGGGCTTGAAACCGAACCTGAACGAACGTACCGCAGAGGTTGTCGAGCAAGCTATGGAAGAACTGATCAAATGCAACAACAGCATGAAGGAACTGGTGACCGGATTAACAATGGGGATTTCCGTGTTTACCCGAGGCTGGCTGAAGCACTCGTTGGATAAGATCGCTCAGGCACTTCGCGACAAACAGCTCCAGTTCGATGGGATGGCATGCCGGCATCAAGTTTCGGCTAATTTCAGGACGGAGATTTATCGCTCCGCTTTTTAGGCTCACATACTCATTGCCGTTCGCTCCGGCGAGACATGGGAAATAGATCTGACCCGGTTACACCAGGGCTAATCGCCCTGACCTGTCCGGGCATCAGCGCCCCCTTACACAGGAAATCCATGCATTGGCATAAGAGCCCTTTTGAGACTTTGAAAACATCTAGTCAACACGTCATTGTCCCTTGATGACGTCAACAACTGGGGAACTGGGCAGCAAGCAATGTCGGCACCGTCCCTTGTTGGCAGGTATGCCGCAGACTTTACTCACAAAAACTGTGGATAACTGTGTTGGAAACCTAAGGTTAACTAGGCAACACCCTTGCGCCACGGGGGCTCAGGAATGCTGATGCAAAAACGGACGATAGCAATGAATCTGCCATAAACAGGGCGCCGAAACTCAACAGGAAACGATAGACCCCATCATCGTACTCACCTCAACTGGCTATCCTTACTGCCCCGCCGATTAAAACCGCGTGATGTCGATTGCTGCTTCTCAAGCGCTGACTGGCAGGCAATACAAAGCCGAACACCCGGAATTGCCTTGCGGCGAGCTTCGGGAATCGCCCGATCACACTCGTCACAATAGAGCGCACTCTCACCGCTACCAAGCTGACTCCGTGCCCTTTGCACTTCATCTTCAACACTCGCATCTATCTGATCCTGAACAGCGCCGTCCCGTGACCATCCACCTGCCATAGCGTTCTCCGATCATCAATTCAATTGATTCAGCCTAGGGCACAAGAGGGTAGGCCGCCCTCACCTGCCTCATCACAATCCTGGCATCCTCCGGCTTTAAACCCTGCTTTCGCAACTGCGGCATCACCATCGCGCCCACCTTCCGGCAACGGGAGCTATCAATTCCGTGCTTTTGAAACACATCGGCAATGGCCTGCGGTTGGACATCCGGATTGGCTTTCAGCAGGTTGCCGATGTCGATGGCACAGGCCTGCTCTTCAGGGGCAGTGTTCTGTTTACTACGCCAGATCAGGACAGCCACGATGGCGGCGAAAACACCGATGATCAGAAACTTCATACTAAGGCACCTTTGCCCCGGTTTTTCCTAGCGAATACCCTGCGATTGCAGCCACTGACTGATCTGGGCCTGATTCATGGCGCCACTCTGGCGCGCCACCTCCCGGCCGTTCTGGAACAGAATCAGGGTCGGTATGCTGCGAATCGCAAACTGACCGGCCGGCCCGGGGGCTTGTTCCGTGTTCAGCTTGGCAAAGCGCACTTTCCCGCGCCAGGCCTTCGCGGCCTGCTCGAACTGGGGCGCCATCATTTTGCACGGGCCACACCAACTGGCCCAGAAATCCACTAACACGGGCAGATCGCTGCGCCCGGTATGGGTAGCAAAGTTCTGCTGCGTTAACTCAAGAACCTGATCAGGCCACAGCGGTTGTTTGCAGGCGCCACAATTGCCGCCGGAGGACAACTTGTCGGCCGGTACGCGATTCACTTTGTGGCAATGGGGACATACCAGGTGTCGAACGTCAGTCATGATGAACAGGCCTCTGATTGGCTGATGGTAGAAATAATCAGGGCAGGAGAAGAGAAATCAAGCGGCACGAAAAACCGCATCTCACGAACACGTATCAACCGCTTTCCGCTACTATCAAAGTAAGTTGGTGTCAGAGGCTCAAGCGCCATGGGACTGTCGATAAAACAGTCGGAATTTACAGCCCCGGCGCCAAGCGGTCTCAATGTGTTTCGGTTTTCCGAAGTTTTTTTATAGGAATGCGCCCCAACCTATTAGGTTGCAATTCAAATAAACCATCAGAGGGAATCTTGATGACACAGATTATCGAACAGTTTCTCGAAGTTTCGAGCACTTACCTGCTATCACCCTGCGAAAGTGACTGCTGCCACAAATCCGCCGCCTGATCTGGTTGCCCCTGAAACCACAGGGTAATGCCAGGCAACGGCCAGAGTGCTGCCCCCCTCGTTTAAAAAAGCTTACCCCCTTGTGTAACGAGTGGGTTCTCCGTAAAAAGGCATAGGAATCACAGCGGCCAATCCTCAAGCAAGGCCATCATCAATCCCAGGAGTGTTAATCGTGATTGTTCGCGAGCGCCCCGGCCCACTCCGGCTGTTGCTGGCCTGGAAAGGGTCTGTTGTCCCCCACATTCTGCCGCACATCCTGCTTACAGGAATGTTTGCAGCCGCCGTTACCTGGGTTTCGCGCCACCACTACCTCGACGGCATGGTCGACTACACACTTCTGCCGTTCACGATCATGGGCATCGCCCTGTCCATCTTTTTAAGCGTGCGCAACACCGCCACCTACGACCGCTGGTGGGAAGCCAGAAAACACTGGGGGCATATGGTGTACGAATTTCGCAGCCTGGCCCGGACTGGCACCATTTACCTGAGCCCGGAGCGACGCCGGGAACTTCTGACCCGATGCCTCGCTCACGCTCACCTGCTGCGCGGCCAGTTGCGGGGAGAAGATGTACGGTCTGACCTGCCCGGGTCACTGGCACCCGAACTCATTGACCAGGCCCTGAGCACCCGCAACCCCGCCGCCTTCATGCTGCACCGGGCCGGAGACGTACTCGCCGAAGCCCACAAGGCGGGCGATCTGGATTCTGTAGCAACCGCGGCCGTAGACCAGCACCTTCATGGCCTCGCAGGCATTCAGGCGGCCTCGGAACGCATTGCCCTCACCCCGTTGCCCTTTGCCTACACCCTGCTGGCTCACCGCACGGCGTATGTGTTCTGCTACCTGCTCCCGTTCGGGCTGGTAGGCGTCGCAGGCTGGTTTACGCCGGTGTTCACCGCCATCGTGGCCTACACGTTTTTCGGGCTGGACCGCCTGTCTGAACAGCTTGAGTTTCCCTTTGGCCGACACACCAACGACCTGCCGCTGGATGCCATCTGCCGCATTCATGAAATCAGTGTTGCCGAAGCCCTGGGCGACCCGGCACCCGAACCGCTGCAGCCGGTCAAATACCAGTTGCAGTAAGGGCCCGGCGGTTACAAAGGCCTGCGCCCGGTTCGCTCCAGCCGCTCGCTCACCCATTTGTGATACAGCTTTGCCAGCGCTGGCCGAATTACCGGCAAGCCAATCAGCCAGGCAAGCGGTTTTAGCAGCCAGACCCGCGACATCAAAAGGATATAGGCATCCAGTTCCCGGTGGATGTTGCCCTGGCCATCTTCCACATGGAGCTCCTGAAGCGCGGCTTGCGGGTCTATACCACGTTCCTCCAACTCCTCGTCACGGCCGGTGATATCCACCCATTCCACCGATTCGCCGGTCCTGCCCGCGAGTCGTTCATAGAGCCTGCGATCCTTGACACAGCTCGGGCAGGCGCCATCGTAGAACACGCGAAGCTGATCGCCTGTTGCCGTCATCGCTATCCCCCCTGTTTGCATCGCATTCATCTGACTACACGATAAAGCACTGCGTGGCTCCCGTTAACCCTTCGGGTCTCAGGCATAACCCGCCAGAGGCCGTACCATCGCCCTGAAATGCCAGGCGCGTTTCGATCATTGTCTAGCTCGCACGCCTTTCGTTCGTGAGTCTCAGATAGCTCATTGCTAATGGATGACGCCGCTATTCAGCCAGCAAACATCAGCACCACACCACGCCCTTAGAGCACCAGGAATTCGGTCCAGAGACGGCTCAATGATGGCAAGGTCGGCGCCAGAAGCGGAAGTGCCGGGAGCGCGATCAGCAGTCCGTTCTGCATCATGTTCGGAGCCGAGGCCGCCGCGTGTTCCAGGTTTGCACGACGATAGACCATATCGGCAATAGCCAGAAAAAAGGTCTGTACCGCGATGCCCCCAAGAGCATTACTCACAGCCAACTCCGGGTGCCCCCGATAGGCTGCTGTTACCGAGAGCACCGAACCACTGAGGGAGGTCGCTGCCCCCAGAAGCACCGCTCCAGCGGTTGCCTCACCCAGCCCGGTCCGGTCGGCGAGCTGGTCGACCACCCGTGTGATGCGTGTGCCCGCAATTGCAATGACCAGCGCACAGACGCTGAAAACCACGATGCTCTGTGACAGCGTCCAGCTGTCCAGATCCATGATCGGCAATGTCATCCTCCTGTTGCCTTTGAAGCCTGCCGCGCGGCCAACGCGAAACGCGCGACAGCGGACCGTACGCGTGGCCGGGCAGATAAGCGCTGCTTTAGTGAAACAAGCCCGCTTCACGCCCATGGTGGCGAGATCCAGTGCAAACGTACAACCCTTGGCTGGGGTTTCTCATGCCCATTTGCACTGTCACGGTCGGGGATCTGGCTTTCTCGCCGCAGCAGAAATCACAAATCGCCGAGGCAACCACAGTGGCCCACAGCACCCAAATCGTGGACATCACAGCAGAGTATGTGCGAATCGATCTGCAGCACATTCCGGCCCCCCCGATGATCGAGTGTGGGCGGTTTTTGCCAGCACCGGGCGATGAAGCTGAGCGGGAAAAGGTGATAACTCTGGAAAAGCGGGCCAGCGTGCCTAAATAACCGCAATAATGGATCTGTCCCGGTTTCCCCGGTCCTATCTGCTGAACTTCTGCTAACATCATGCACTGCAAACTACTTTTTAGCCCTGCATGGTTTTAACAATGCTTGATCACATCAACCGGTTCTTATTTCTGGCACTCTGTTTAGTCACAATATCTGGCTGCGCAACGCAAACGATCAACACCAGCTTCAATGCCCTTCCGTCAGACGATTCAATGGCATATTTCTCAGAAGGATGGATCATCCAGAAGCAGGAGTCTGATGACTATGTGGTTCAGATGGCTGTCCGAGATGGAAAACAGGCGTGGGAGGCAATCACTGGTCTTCTGTTCGTTCAAAACAAGTCTGAAAAACCCGTAAACGTCAGTGTGGAAAACATCTCCTTTCAGCAGGACGAGTACTCGATTGACCTTCTTTCTTACAACGAACTGACTCAACAACACATCAGTCGCGCTCAATCCCGGAGAACTGCACTTGCCCTCAGCGCTATGGCCCAGAGCTTCAGTGCTGCCCAGCCTCAGACCACCACAACCTATGGTTCGGGAACTTCATACGGAAGCGGAGGGACTACAAGCTACTATGGCACCACTCAGTCAAACACCCATGACCCTGCTGCCTCAGCGGCAGCTAAGGCTCAGATTCAAGCCAACGTCCAGGCCGGAGTTTCAAACATCCAGTCAGACCTGCAGCGAAACCTTAATTCGATGGATGGATATCTCCAGAAGACAACTGTTTTTCCAGGGCAGAGTTACAGTGGAAGGTTTCAATCCCAGATGACCCGCTTCGACCAAAGGCGCGAGTCGATATATGCTCTGACAGTAGAACTCGACGGCGAAAGGTTCAGCTTCAAGTTTATCGAGGAGGCAGACATCCAGACGCACCAGCGCAAACTGTTCTGAGAAGGTCAGAACTACCAGAGACAAGGACAGCTCAAACAAGATGAACAGCAACTACAAAATCGCTCTACTCATCGACTGTGACAACGTCAGTCACCAATCCATCGAAGGGGTACTCCAGGAGCTCGCCAAATACGGGGCTGTGAACGTGCGCCATGCCCACGGAAACTGGAACGGTCCGCAACTGGGTGGCTGGATCGAAAAGCTCCACGCCAACGCCATCCGGCCGGTTCAGCAGTTTGCCTATACAACCGGCAAGAACGCTACCGATGCATCAATGATCATTGATGCCATGGACCTGCTCTACAGCGGGAACGTCAATGCGTTCGCCCTCATGACCAGCGATTCCGATTTTACCCCTCTGGTGATGCGAATTCTCGAAGCCGGCCTACCGGTCTTTGGATTCGGCGAACGCAAAACTCCCATGCCATTCGTGAACGCCTGCTCGCAATTCATCTACACGGAGAACCTGCGGGAAGAAGCTGAGGAGCCCGATAACGTCAACAACGGCGGCACGCCAAAACCGACGGTCGAGACCAAGTGGGAACGGAACAAACTGAGGGGCGACGCCGTGCTGGTGCGGACTCTACGAACTGCGGTGGAACAGACTGCTGACGATGATGGTTGGGCGCATCTAGGAAAAGTTGGCCAGTATATTTCTAATAACAGCTCTTTCTCCCCCGTGAACTACGGGTACAAGAAGCTGAGCGATCTTATTCGAGCCAGTGAACTCTTCGAGATGAGTGTGCGGGATAAGAACGTCCTGCATATCAAAAGCCCAGAAAAATAGCTTTGTCCCGGTTTACCCTCTGATTCAGGCCCAGCTGATAAGACTCACCTTTACGGTAACAATCTGTTTCATTTTTTGAAGTGTGCAAATTGTAGTTAGCTTGGTAACTTACGCTCTGTAATGCCAAACTTTACTGGAGAAGGCCACCTCACAGTTGGCCCGCACGGGAAGCAAACTCATAAATTTAAAGGATGAAGTATGGAATATGATGACTTGGAATACGTCGGCTTTTGGGCTCGAACTGGCGCAACGCTGATCGATTCTATCTTGATAGGTATAATTGTGTTTCCCTTGCTCACCGCGTTCTATGGTGAGTCCTATTGGGATAGTACAAGTTTAATTGTTGGGCCTATGGATTTTCTTTTGTCCTGGGTATTTCCTGCTGTAGCTGTGATTCTATTTTGGATATCAAAACAGGCAACACCAGGGAAAATGGCCGTTTCCGCCAAAATTGTTGATGCCAAAACTGGCAATGCTGCAACCACTGGCCAATTGATCGGACGCTACCTCGCATACTACCTCTCCTTAATACCGCTTGGTCTTGGCTATTTCTGGGTGGCCTTTGATTCCCGCAAGCAGGGCTGGCATGACAAGCTCGCGGGGACAGTGGTCGTGCGGAAGAAGCACCGGGCACCGAGACCAGTTTCGTTCGACACCTGACATACGCATATTGGAAGGTTTGCAGAGAATGACGTCTGAATACGCAGAGAAAGGCATAACACTTCCTTCACATGCTTAAGGGACCGAAACCGGGAAAGGTTTATTTCGCGAAGTAATAGACCCGTCCCGGTTTTGCCTTAAGGTTTGCAAGATATGTGGCCTTGTACGTTCGCCGCATTTATTGTTGGCTCAGGAAAGGCATACGTAAGATCCATAGATTGCCCACTGCCGAAGTTCAATTTTTGTACACGCTCAAAATTACCTTCGGAGGTGGAGATTTTTGCAGTAACTGTGATTTCACCTTGCTCCCCATGATTTTTCACAGTCGCATTGTATCTATAACCGAAGTCGCCTTCTCCGTTTATCAACAGCACATCCTGAGTGAGCTGATTATTCGACAGCTCGCAAACTGCCATACTCCCTCCAGAATCTAACAAATTTTCGACTTCAGAAAGAATGAAGGCAGCTTTCCCACTAAAAATAAGATATACAAACCAAAACGCAATTACCGATTTCCAGAAAACTCCCGTCCAATAATCAGTCGAGTGAGGTTTTTTCACACCACAATGGGGACATTTTTCAGCTTTATTAGAAACCTCTTCACCACACTCTCTGCATTTAACAATCGCCATCGATAAAAATCTCCTTCCTATGATTTATTGGAAATAACGCTCCGCACAGGGGCAGACAAATAAGCGCAGCGTTCTGGCTGTCCCAGCGACCAACGGGAGCCATTGCTGCGGTTTTTTATGCACCATCATTGGGCAATGAATACCAAATCTTCCTACCAAGCCAACCGTCACAAAAGAGATGTGGTGTATGACATGATAAAACGGATTTATTTATCGGCGCTGTATCGCGTTATATTTGTATGATTATATTTCATGGCTCAGCAATTCGTGCGTCCAGCACTTGAATAGCTTTGGCATAGCGCAATTCTGTGCGTTCGATCTTGATCATCTCTCGTCAGTCCGGGTCGACGTCACTCTTTAATGATAAGGCTCTCTGCTCTCTTAAGTTTACCTAGTGCAGCATCAAAGACTTGCTCTCCACTTTTGGTATGCTGCTGGTAGACAGCAATGAGTTGATCGACTTTATTGATGGTGGCATAGGTCAATTGGCTGTTCTGTTGTTTGGCTTGTTTTGCGGCTTCCTCCGCTTTTTGGAACTCATTTCGAGCTGTATCGAAGTCATTCAGCGCATCACGTCTTAGCTGTTTAATCTTTTCAAAATGTCTTTTAAGCGACTTGAACCCTTTCAACTCAAACAGTGATTCGTTGATTTTTTTGAGACTAGCGGCAATCTCGGCCTTCATTCCTGCAGATTGAATACCATTCGACAATAGCCAGTCGTTATCCAACTTGACCATTTGCGTCACTGCACCTTGGACTGAGGCATTTTGCTTCGCGACCAACCAACGCTCGTAAGTCTTATCACGTAGGAGTTTGACGCCGCCATTGTCGAATACTTGGAAGTTCAGCTTATCAGGATTGATCCGCTCATCGGCGATACGCCCGATCTTCGGTCTGAACTTGAACACCAGAAGCTGTTTGGCACCCTCTAGAACTTGAGGATAATTGGGGAATTGAGGGCAGATTTGACGGATTTCGGGAATGATTTTTTCTTGCAAATAAGCGGCGGGGTGTGAGTTGAGAACCTCCTTTTTGACCGCCTCGTTATCATATTCCGCAATGACGCTGACGTAGGAATGCTGGCACCATTTGGGTCCGGGCTGACTAAACCATGAAATAAACTTTAGGCCTTCGCTCTGATGCAACACATAGTCATTGATCTCGCTGCGAATAAGCTGTTCTTCAACTTCGGCGGCGCTCCGCGGGTCGAGGGCTGCCAATTGCCTGGAATTAAGGTGGTATTGCGCATCAAGGGGGCGGTGACCGGTTACTTCAGCCCCTGCTTTACTGACTTTTACCGTGATGCTATCCCAAGGTGGGGGCTTGTTGCTTTTGAGGGCGGAGACAAGTCCACTCGGGGCCATATTGCTCGGCTTGCGGTACATGGCCAGAGTGATGTAATCGATCTCGGCTTCGGCACCACAAACACGCTGAATTGAGGGGAGAATGGCATCATACACCCACTGTTGCAGAGGCTTGCCAAGCGCTGCCATTCGTTGTTCGTGAGGAGCGGAATAAAAAACACTGACCGGGATGGCGCGACCGGGAAGGTTGTGATCTTCACACCAACGCTGGTTTGATGACCATGGAAACGAGAGGACCCAAAGCCCGTCTTGCTGATAAATCACCTTGTCGTCGTTTTGAGCGATTGCTGGCAGAGCAATCAGGAAACCCAGACCGACAGTTATCGCTCTTAAAATCATATTAACCCTCGGTAGCCTAAAATAATCATGACATTGACTAGGCAGCGCGCTTCGTTATTGTGATCGTTTGACAGCATCGTTACTGTTATAACAAAGCACCAACCATTCTTCGCCAAGACCGCCTTCCCATGCTTAACGTGATTTCTGAACTTAGCCATCAGCCGCCCGGATTCAATGGCTTCGATCATCTGCTGAACTTCCACAGCAGCCAACCGCTGCTCGGTTTGGGCCTTGATAAAGTGAAGAGCGGTATCAGGTACCAGATATAATCGGAGAGAGGCGGTAACGCCGGGGCGTAGTCCATCTGTCATCCTTAACAGCGCCGTTTATCAGTTTCTTAAAACTACACACTAGTCTAATACATGGGAAACTTCCCACTCGGGAGACGAATAATTTAGTAAACCACATAAAACAAAAGCCGCCCGGTTTCCCGAGCGGCTTTCTCGCCTGCTCTCTGGTCGTCTCGACGTGCGTATCAGGCAGCTGCCAGGTACGCCCCTGCAAGCGCCAGCACACAGCCAACCCCACGACTGAACCGGCTATCCGCCTTCAGCAAGCATCAAAACCGAAACCGAAACAGACCTATCTATTAGATGCATCCACAACGCATGTTGCTAACGGTCGGTTTTCAAAATAAATCTGTCCTGGTTTTTTCTCCATTAACCTCGAAACCCAGTTCGCTGAGTTGGTCCAGCATGGACCGGCAGTTCGATAATTTCACCAACCACACCGCCTTCACTCACCTGCAACCGCCCTACCGTGATCGGCAGCGTAAAACGCCGGGGCCCGGCACCGCCCGGATTGAAATAAAGAACATCGCCAATCCATTCATTGCGGGGTTTGTGGGAATGGCCGGCAATCACCACGCGGTAACGGCCTTGCGGATCGAACTCGAGGGTTTTGACATCGTGGAGCATGTAGAAGGCGTGGCCGAGAAATTCCAGATCCTGAACATCAGGGAGCGTCGCTGCACGGCCCGCTGTATCGATATTGCCACGGATGGCAACCAAAGGAGCGATGGCCTCCAGTGCTTCCAGAACCTCATCCCGACCCACGTCACCGGCATGCAGGATCAGATCCGAGCCCTCCAGAGCCTCCAGGGCTTCGGGACGCATTTTGCTGTGGGTGTCTGCGATTACCCCGATTCGCATGTTTACGCCTCGTTCAGTCTCTCAATCGACCAGCCCGGCCGGTGCGCGTGGCCAGGCAGATAAGCGTTGCTATAGTGAAACAAGCCCGCCTCACCCCCATAGTGGCGAGATCCAGTGCAAACGTACAACCCATGGCAGGAGATTCCCATGCCCACTTACACCGTCACGGTCGCGAATCTGTCTCTGTCGCCGCAGCAAAAATCACAGATCGCCGAGGCCATCACAGCGGCTCACAGCGCCCAAACCGGCGCTCCCCGGTTCTTTGCCCAGGTTCTGTTTTCTGCGGCCAATGAGGGCGACCACTTTGTGGGTGGCAGAGTGAACACCGCGCCTCAGGTGTATGTGCACGGCCTGGTACGGGAGGGCAGAAGCATCGAGATCAAACAGGCCCTGATGAGCCAGATGCTTGAAGAAATCGCCCACATCGTGGACATCACAGCTGAAGATGTCTGGATCTATCTGCAGGAGATTCCGGCCACCCAGATGATCGAGTTTGGGCGGTTTTTGCCTGCGCCGGGGGAGGAAGCTGCATGGGCAAAGGGAATGACTCCGGGGAAGCGCGCCAGCTTACGCAAATAACCGCATTAATAGATCTCTCCTGGTTTTCGCATACCGGACAATTACAAACAGTCTCCTCCTTGGGAAACAACGTACGCATTTGTAGCTGGTTAGGAGCGCAGCGGAAAACCAGTCCGAAAACGTGGGTTTGTTAGCCATGTCCTTCCCCAATACTTTGGAGTAACGCTGAATACTGGTCTGGATCTTTTTCTTCAATTTTTCGTAATATAAAACTCGCCGTTGTCTTCATTTCAGGAACATCAATGGGCAAAACACTTCTCTCAAAGATACCCGCCAAATGGGAGAATTCATTATTGATGCGATCCGTTAATGAAGCAGCCAATGCATCATCACCGAAGAAGCGCGTCAATTTGTCATCTTTTTCTACTGCATTTGGGTACTTGTAGTACAAAAAGGCCTCCAAAAACTTTCGCGCATTGTTCCCGAAGTTGTAGTAGCAATCATGATTTTCATCGCCATCTACCTGAGCATGGGCACACTTATAAATTTGATGAAACAGGAAATTAAACTCTGTGACGTAGTCTTTCAGGTATCGAGGCATCAGCGTAATATCACTGACTTGATCTGTTCGATTTATTATAAAATATTGAGACTTATTTTTATTCAACGCACCAGGAAGTCGCTTTAGATACTTCAAAAAATCCAAGTTGTGGGTTGAAATAAATAACTGTTTAAAACGATCACGCTCCTTTATCTCGCCACCATCTTCATATTTCTCTGGCGCTACAATCTCAGAATTAATAAGGCTATAAACAAAAAATATATGATTTGCATCCAAGCTGGAGATAGGATCGTCGATCCATATGATCGGCTGATTGCCTTTTGTTTCAATGTCATCAAGTTTCGCCATAAAGTAACAGAAGGCTATCAAACTACATTCACCTTCACTTAGATGGTATGCTTTTTTGTCATCTCTGGTTACCTCGAATCGGTATCCAGATGATGAATCCCCAGGAACTGCTTCAATAGCTTTGAGCGAAAGATTCTGATGGCCAAAAAAATTGTTTAAATAATCATTTACACGGTCAGCGCCCTTGCTTTCATCTTTAAGTTGAGACTTTAATTCAGAAATTCTCTCTCGTTTTTTATCAACTTTTTCTTTTGCCGAGTCTCTAGCCTCCTCCGCTGAGCCTACAGCCTCACTCAGCGATTCAATGGCCGTACGCTCTTCTTCATACTTTATATCGGTTATGAATGTAAAAACCTCATGGAGGCGAAGCGCTTCACGAGCTTCAGACTGATCGGAGCTAAGCGAAGCTGTAAGGTTATTGGATTCGCTTCTGAGTTTCTCATATAAATCCCTGACCGCCTTCAAATCTTTTTCAATCGACTCAGGCGCATTAAATTCAAGAGGTGTGAAAATATCATCTCTTCGTCTTTCGATCTGTTCTTTTATTGAATCCAGACTATCAATGTAAGACGTTGATAGGGTCAACCACTGTTCTGTCAGCGAATCCAAGTCGGCTGTGTAGTTAGAGTAGAAATCCGAGTTTTTTACTTTCAGTAAATTAGGAACTCTGGATCGCTCACCTTCAATTGACCCGAGAAGGGTTTCCAGTGCTCGACGAAGTGCTTCAGACTCCTGGTTAAAATGCTTGTCCAACTTCTGCCACAAATCTTCAGGAAGGTCGCTACCACAAAATGCACACTTATCTCTTTTGTGTTGATGGTGCTCCCGACCAGTCCGTACCCACGTAGCCAGAGTAGCATCGTTTAGCAACTCTTGAATTGGTTCAGAGGCCTGAATCTTTTTTTCAACTAATTCTTTAGCCTTTGAAGCGATTACAGAGTATTGAAGATTGAAAGTCGTTGATTCAGGGATTTCCGGCTTGGGTTCTTCTCTAAGGAGGTCATGAAACTTGCCTACTTGTTCATCAGTAAGCGGGGCGTATGTTTCTTTGGAAACAGCCGAGATGTCTGTCTTTATTTTAGAAACATTGTAGTTGGCATCACCAAACGTTTTATTATGCTTGATTCCACTACCTGATTTATTGGCTTTATCACGTAATTTTCCCTCCAATTCTGACGACTTGTCGCGATGGTCTTTTCGGGCCTTTTTGAAACTCTCCTCAGCACCGAGCAAATCCCCAAGCAAACCAGATTTGTTCTCTTCACTGCCAAGTTCGGTTTCATGTTTTTCGATTTCTTCCTCAAGCTTGGTATTGTCTTCCCCTAAGATAGCGAAGGAATTGATAGCCTGTTCATCATCAACAATGAAACGCAGATTGTCCCGGACAAAGTCCTCATTGAACACCCGAATGACTTGACCATGATTACTTAATGAATTTTGCGTTGCAGTGCTACCGCCATCAAAAGACACCCGAAACTCGGGCGAACTATATTTCTCTGAAATACAACCAGTTTCCAAAGCTCGAATGATTCGAGAAAGCGTTGTTTTTCCAGAGTAATTGCGTCCATACAGAATATTTAGGCTTTTAAATTCTGCGATATTATTCCCTTTATCTCGCACAGATGATGACCACTGAAAATCATCGTAGACAGCCACACCTTTTATTGAATCTATTTTTTTAATGTGTCCGCTCATGAATATCCTTTTTGAAGATTCCTAACGCAAAGCTTCACAGCAATTTTGGAGCCGCGAAGGGCGGAAAAATTGTTCGCCAACAGTGACTTGTTATTTAATTTCCCAATGTACAAACTTTTCACCAGGGAAATGCTTCTTTGAAAAATCCAAAAGACGACTATACATCTGGGGCAAAGAACTGTCGGTTTCGACAACATGAGAGCTCAGCTCGCGGGCTCCCTGCATCGCGCCTTCGAAGATTCTTTCTCCCAATGCCTCCCTCAACTGTTGCCTCGTAACTCTGAGGCTAGTAAAGCCTTTTTGACTTATAGCAGGCTGAACTTGGTAAACATAAAAATCGTTTCTTACATTTATAGACTCGATTGCCTGATCGAATCGTTCTTGCTCGACCGTCAAATCCAACAGAACCTGCGGCGTGTCTGTTTCCAAAACGAACGAAAGCGAATTGATGTCTTGTTTAAGGTCTGAATACTTTGGAGGTTTTTGAGAAGGTAAATTGAAGGCTCTTTGAACGCCCTCTTGGTATTGTTCTAAGTCCCGTTTAATTGGCCGCATAGCATTCATCTGCCGAGCAATGACAAAAATCGCCTAATTCAGAGCTTCTTTTCTCAAACGGTAACTATCGGCTGCTTCTTTGTTCTCGTTAAGTTTTACAGCTGACCAAGAACCAATGAAAGCGCCTATAGCAATAATCACTGCCTGTACTAAATATTCATATGATTTTGGGGCAATACTCTCGGTAACTGCGAAGCTCGAAAAATACCAGAGATTCAGCGCCAAAATTCCAGCGAAGATACCTGCAAGTTCAGGTGCGTAATCTTTAATTTTGCTCATTCACCCTCCCAATAACGCTAGCAGCATGCGCGGCTATGGAATGGAGCCAACGGCGCAAAGTAATGGTCGTCGCCGTGCCTGCATTGGTTAATGCATTTCTCGGCCTGTAAGCAACGATATTGACGATACCCTTCCCTTTATACTTGGTCATTTCAAATTCATGGTTCAGAAGCGCAATCACTTCAGGAAGTTTAGTGACACCGTAGGTGCGGGGATCGAAATCAGGCTTGGATCGTTTCACGAAACTCCCAGCAGAAGCTACATTTGCCCATCCGTTGTCGTCTTGATATTGCTCCCATGCTTTTCGGAGAACTGGCACCAACTCTGACGCAGCTTCAACTGCGTCATCATTTTTTGACTCCTGTGAGGCCCTTGCAGTCTCACCAGAACCAAGATTTTCTGTGAAAATGAAGTCATCACAGGCATTGCGGAAGGAAATCGGTGTCTTTTTCTCCCCAACGCCAAACACAAAAATCTCAGCCTCTCGCAACCTAGAAGCTAATTTGGTGAAGTCACTATCACTCGATACAAGTGCAAACGCATCGAATTTTTTCGAGTAAAGCAGATCCATAGCATCAATTATCATTGACGCATCAGTCGCGTTTTTTCCTGTCGTATAAGCGAATTGTTGAATCGGCTGTATGGCGAGCTCATTCAAAGCCTGCTTCCAATTCTTTAAATAATCACTTGACCAGTCCCCATACGCACGTTTGATCACCACGTGTCCATGCGCAGAAATTTCTTCCAAAATGGCTTTGACTTTAGAGTATTGAGCGTTGTCTGCATCGATCAGAACAGCGATTTTTTTGTGCTCATCAAGATCTTTCATGCACGTCCTTCGATAACTAATTGTGCTTTACAGTGGTTATATAGCGCGCCTCGTTATTGCAATAACGAGGCACTAAATATCCCCCGGCACTTGGGAAATGCCTTACAGCCAAAAAACTCCTTCCCCATATTCTCTCCGCGCTTCACCGTGCGCTTTACCATCTCACCCTGGCACTTCGGGCATCGTGGCTCACTGTTTTTCTTCGCCACGACCTCCTTCACATGCTTAACGTGATTTCTGTGATTTTTGAACGTAGCCGCCAGCCGCCCGGATTCAATGGCTTCAATCACCTTCTGAACCTCAACATCCGACAGTCGCGGCTCGGTTTGAGTTTTGATAAAGCGGACATACCCACCACCGTGGGTCACGTTCTCCGGCATGGGCGTTTTGAATGTGGAATCCCCCACAAAGACCACTACCGAAAACACCTGCTCATCACTCAGGCCCAATAGGCTTTGCAGTGTCTTCACGTGCTTGTAGTTTTGATGCAGCGGGTTCTGGAATTTCTGCGAGTGCTTGAAGATCTTCTGTGTCCAATAGCGCTGTTTTGCGTTACCGAAGATCCAGCCCTTCATATTCTTGGTTTCCACCACAAACACGCCGTACCGGGAAACGATGATGTGGTCGATCTGGGTGGTGCCGTCTTCGGTAAGCAGGGTGACGTTCTTGATGAGGTGGTAACGGGTTTTATCGAGAAAAAGTTTGGCGCATAGGTTAACCACCGCTTCTCCGGCTCTGCCTTTGAACCAAGGCGATTTGATGACCACCGCCGCCAATAGAAACAGCAGAATCAGATACCAAAAACTCGGTCGAAATGTTGTTCAGGAGGGATTGCAATATCTGGGTGTAGTCCATCCGTCATCCTTAACAGCGGCGTTTTTCCGTTTCTTATAACTACACAGTAGCCTAATCCTTAGGAAACTTCATACCCGTGCGACGTAAAGTTTGGTAAACCACATACAACAAAAGCCGCCCGGTTTCACGAGCGGCTTTCCTGTCTGCTTTTTGATAATTTCGAAGTGCGAATCAGGCAGCCGCCAGGTACGCCCCCGCAACCGCCAGCACTCCACCAATCCCACGACTAAACCGGCTATCCGCCCTCAGCATCAAGTTACCAAGCCCACGGCCAGCAAAGGTGATGGCGAGCGTGGCGATAGAGAAACCAGCCAGGTAAGCGGCGAGTGTTGCGCCTGCGGGCATCTCGGCCCCATGCGCAAAACCGTGAAACAGCATGAACGCACCAACCAGGGTGCCACCCACGGCGGTTGGCAGTTTGGCCAGGGTGGCGATGAGGATACCGGCGACCAGTACCGAGAAGGTAATCCCTGTTTCCACGCCCGGCAGGCTCAGGCCGCCCCAGGCCAGGGCTGCGCCGAATACCATGCCGCCGATCACGAAAGCCGGGGTGGCGTTTTTCATGAGTTTGCTCTGGCGCACGCTCCAGAAGCCGATGGCGGCCATGGCCAGCAGGTGGTCGAGGCCCAGCATGGGGTGCAGCAGGCCGCTGGTGAAGCCGCCTTCGGTGTGGCCGGGGTGGGCCATGGCGGTGGCGGAGGCGGTCAGCAGCGCGGCGGTGGCGAGAAGTTTTGAAGTCAGTTTCATGGTGTTGCTCCTGGTGGTTCTGTAATCGTATTGGTTCGTTTGCTCAGGCCATTTCGGCCAGTTTTTCAGGACGCCTTTCCGGCAGCATGCCGCGCTCCAGAATGAAGCTGATGATGGTGTCCAGCCCTACCCCGTCGTACAGGTTGGTGAACACGAAGGGGCGTTCGCCGCGCATTTTTTTGCTGTCCCGTTCCATTACGTCCAGGGAGGCGTGTACCTGTTCGGCAATGTCGATCTTGTTGATGATCAGCAGGTCGGATTTGGTGATGCCAGGGCCGCCTTTGCGGGGGATTTTGTCGCCAGCGGACACGTCGATCACGTACAGGGTGAGGTCGCTCAGTTCCGGGCTGAAGGTGGCGGAGAGGTTGTCGCCACCGGATTCCACCAGCACCAGCTCCAGGCCCGGGTGGCGGCTTTGCAGGTCGTCGATGGCGGCCAGGTTCATGGAGGCATCCTCGCGGATGGCGGTGTGCGGGCAGCCGCCGGTTTCCACGCCCAGGATGCGGTCTGCGGCCAGGGCTTCGTGGCGCAGCAGGAAGTCGGCATCTTCCCGGGTGTAGATGTCGTTGGTGACCACGGCGATGTCGTAGTGGTCCCGCAGGGCGGTGCATAGCTGGCGCAGCAATGCGGTTTTACCAGACCCGACCGGGCCGCCGACGCCTACTCTCAGACAATGTGTCATGGCTGTATCTCCTTGATGTTTTTATTCAGCTTCTGAAAAGCCGTGAATACTGGGTTTCATGCAGGGCACTGCCGAGCGCGAGGCCCGGCAGGATGGGCCCGAGTTCGTGGTCATGCCGTGCCAGCGCCTGGTCGGTGGCAATCACCAGGGCCGGGCGCAGTTGTTCGATAATCCGTTGGGCGGCGGTGTGGCCCAGGGGCAAGGCTTTGCAGGCCACCGCCAGCTGGTTTTCCAGCCAGGCCCAGGCAAAACCGAGCAGGGTGTGCCGCACCGGCACCCGGCGTACCTGGGCGGCCCAGGCAAACAGGGTGATGTAGCCGGGCTCCGCCGGAATCAGGGTTTGTTCCGGCAACAGGTTGAGGTTGCCCAGCAGGGTTTTCAGGGCGCCGCCCAGCCGGGTGTCTTCGTCGCTCAGTTCGGCGGTTTCCCGGGTGGCGTGCAGCCACTGGTTCCAGTGCGCAATGCTGGCGCCGTCTTCGTTCGCCCAGGCGGTTTGCAGCCGGGCCAGTAAGGGCAACTCACACCGGCTGAGGCCGTCTTCCAGCACGCCTTCAATCCATTGGGCCAGTTCCGCTTCGTTGTTCACCCAGCCCATCTCAAAGGCACTTTCCAGGCCCTGGGACCAGGCAAAAGCACCGATGGGCAACGCCGGGCTGACCAGCTGCATCAGCCCCAGCAGGGCCAGGTCGCCGCCGGGTTCACCCTCACCCGCCATGGCTGCCGGCTCAGTGGGTGTGTTTGTGGCCGTGAGCATGGGTATGTCCAGCAGCGTGAGTGTGGTCATGGCTTTCACCGTGCGAGTGCGCGTGGGAATGGCCCTGGCTATGACCGTGCGAATGGCCCTGGCCGGCCTGGTTGTAGGCTCCGGGTTCCGGGTCGAAGGTGGCGGTGTGGTGCACCACGGTGGCGCCCAGGCGTTCGGCCAGTTCTTCCAGTACGTGATCGGGCGGGAAGCGCACGAAGGCGCCCTGCTCGTCTTCACCAATCGCCAGGGTGACGTGGCGGTTGCCCAGGTGATAACACAAGCGGGCCAGCGGCAGGCCGGTTTCTACGCGGGCGGTGACCACCGGCTCTTCCGCGGCGCGAATGCGGATGATCTCGCCGGATTTCGCTTCCAGCAGATCGCCGTCTCTCAGCACCGGTCCACGGTCCAGAAACAGGCCCACGTCCAGATTGGTCTCGGTGGTGGCCCGAAGGCGGCCGCGAATGCGCAGTTCGTAGGGCAGCACGAGGTTGTCGTGGATTTCGCTGGCGTCTACGTGGGTGATGCGTTTAGTCAGTTCCAACATCCGTTCGTTCCTCTCAGAACAGCCTTGAGCTGTGTTGATTAAGCAGCCTTGAGCTGTATTGACTAAAAAAGGTGATAGCGCTGGGCCAGGGGCAGTTCGGTGGCCGGCTCACAGGTGAGCAGTTCGCCGTCGGCGTGCACTTCGTAGGTTTGTGGGTCTACGGTCAGGTGCGGGCAGGCGTCGTTCAGCTTCATGTGCTGCTTGCGCACGTCCCGCACGCCTTTGCAGGCGGAAAGCGGGCTGTCCAGGCCCAGTTCCTCACCAATATTGGCGTCCAGCGCGGCCTGGCTGACGAAGGTCAGGCGGGTGGCACTGGCGGCCTTGCCGAAGGCGCCGAACATGGGGCGGTAGTGCACCGGCTGCGGTGTAGGGATAGAGGCATTCGGGTCGCCCATGGGGGCGGCGGCAATCATCCCGCCCTTGAGGATGCAGGCCGGCTTCACGCCGAAGAATGCCGGGCTCCACAGCACCAGATCCGCCAGTTTGCCCACTTCCACCGAGCCCACATCATGGGCGATGCCGTGGGTGATGGCGGAGTTGATGGTGTACTTGGCGATGTAGCGCTTGGCGCGGAAGTTGTCGGCGCCGCGTTCCTGGTCTTCCGGCAGCAGGCCGCGCTGCACTTTCATCTTGTGGGCGGTTTGCCAGGTACGGCAGATTACCTCGCCCACCCGGCCCATGGCCTGGGAGTCGGAGGAGATCATGGAGATCACGCCCATGTCGTGCAGGATGTCTTCCGCCGCGATGGTTTCCCGGCGGATGCGGGAATCGGCAAAGGCCACGTCTTCCGGGATGTTCGGGTCCAGGTGGTGGCACACCATCAGCATGTCCAGGTGCTCGTCGATGGTGTTCACGGTGTAGGGCCGGGTCGGGTTGGTGGACGACGGCAGTACATAGTCTTTGGAGCAGGCGGTAATGATATCCGGGGCGTGGCCGCCGCCGGCGCCTTCGGTGTGGAAGGTGTGAATGCAGCGGCCTTTGAAGGCGGCCAGGGTGTCTTCCACAAAGCCGGATTCGTTCAGGGTGTCGGTGTGAATGGCCACCTGGATGTCGTACTGGTCGGCTACGGTCAGGCAGTTATCGATACTGGCCGGGGTGGTGCCCCAGTCTTCGTGCAGTTTGAGGCCGATGACGCCGGCTTTTACCTGCAGCTCCAGCGCCTCCGGCAGGCTGGCGTTGCCCTTGCCCAGAAAGCCGATGTTCATGGGCAGGCTGTCCACGGCCTGCAGCATCTTGCCGATGTGCCAGGGGCCGGGCGTGCAGGTGGTGGCGTTGGTGCCGGTGGCCGGGCCGGTGCCGCCGCCGAGCATGGTGGTCACGCCGCTCATCAGGGCTTCTTCCACCTGCTGGGGGCAGATGAAGTGGATGTGGGGGTCGATGCCGCCAGCGGTGAGGATTTTGCCTTCCCCGGCAATGATTTCCGTGCCGGGGCCGATGACGATGGTTACGTCTGGCTGGGTGTCCGGGTTGCCGGCTTTGCCGATGGCGGCGATGCGGCCTTTCTGGATGCCTACGTCGGCTTTGACGATGCCCCACCAGTCGAGGATGAGGGCGTTGGTGACCACCGTGTCCATCACCGCGTCGTCGCAGCGCTGGCTCTGGCCCATGCCGTCGCGGATGACTTTACCGCCGCCGAATTTCACTTCGTCGCCGTAGTGGGTGTGGTCTTCTTCTACTTCAATCCACAGTTCTGTGTCGCCCAGGCGGACCCGGTCACCGACGGTGGGGCCGTACATGTCGGCGTAGGCTTGTCTGCTGATTTTCATTTCGTGTCCTCCAACGGCCCCATCACTTCCGCCCGGAAGCCATAAATTTCGCGCGTTCCGGCAAACGGAATCAGCGTCACGGACCGGGTCTGGCCGGGTTCAAAGCGAATGGCGGTGCCGGCGGCCACGTCCAGGCGATAGCCGCGGGCCTTGGCGCGGTCGAAGTCCAGGGCGGGGTTGGCTTCGGCGAAGTGGTAGTGGGAGCCGATCTGCACCGGGCGGTCGCCGGTGTTGCCGACGTCCAGCTGGATGCGTTCGCGGCCG
Organism: Marinobacter nauticus; assembly: GCF_003634635.1. Classification (GTDB taxonomy): domain Bacteria; phylum Pseudomonadota; class Gammaproteobacteria; order Pseudomonadales; family Oleiphilaceae; genus Marinobacter; species Marinobacter nauticus. The sequence continues at coordinate 429,545 of NZ_RBJB01000003.1, forward strand.
GCGCAGAGTTCGATGTCGCCGTCTTTGAGTTGGTATTCACCGGGGATCATGTGTCTGCTCCTTAGACGATGGGATTGTGGACCGTCACGAGTTTCGTTCCGTCCGGGAAGGTGGCTTCCACCTGCACTTCGTGCACCATGTCAGCCACGCCATCCATCACGTCTTCGCGGGTGAGGATTTCGGTGCCGGCGCTCATCAGTTCGGCCACGGTGCGGCCTTCGCGGGCGCCTTCCATGATTTCGGCGCTGATCAGGGCCACCGCTTCCGGGTAGTTCAGTTTCAGGCCTTTGGCTTTGCGGCGTTCGGCCAGCAGGGCGGCGGTGAACAGCATCAGCTTGTCTTTGTCTCTGGGGGTGAGTTCCATGGATGACTCCGTTGTCTCTTATGCGTCAGGTAAGCCAGATTCTGGGTGTGTGGGCCGGTACGCTGGCGAGCATGGGGCGCAGCAGGTGCCAGGCCTGTTCGCACAGGGCCCAGGCTTCGTTGCGTTCGGTACCCAGGTAGCGCAGGAGCAGCACGCCCCGGCGCCGGGTCACGGCCCAGCGATTGTGGTCTGGTAACTGTGCTCTCAGCACGTCGATGGCGGCGGCTTCGTCGTCCAGGCCGACCGCCCAGAGGGTGGCCTGCACAGTGGCGCCACCCTGGCCCCAGGGGCCGTTGAACCGGCGGTGTTTCGGGTCCAGCAGCTGGCGCTCCAGCCACAGTGGCTGGCCGTCCAGGCTTAAATGGAAACGCTGTTCCAGTTCGCCGGTGGCAAACGGCAGGTCGCTGGCCGGGCGGCCCAGTGCAAGCACTTCCCAGCCCAGGGTGCGGGCGCCGGCTGCCAGTTCAATGGTGGTGGTTTGCAAACCACGGGAGCCGTCGAAGGCGATGGTTTCCTGGGGCAGGTATTCCAGGATCGCGTTTTTGGCTACCTGCAACCGGGTGTGCTGGCCCCAGGCCACGCCATGGCTGTCAGCCTTATAGAGTTTGGCGGCGGCCGGGGTGGTCAGAAGCGCGTGGCCACCTTCGGCCACAGAGGCTTCAATGCGCAATTCGTCGCCGCTCACCAGGCCACCCGGGGGATGCAGCAGGTACACGTGGCAGCAGCCGGTTTTGCCCTCCGGGTAGAAGGGGCGCTGCACCCGCAGTGGGCCATGGTGGCGCCGGCGCACCAACCGGGTTACCGGCGCAGGTTCGCTCTCGGCGCGTGCTTCAAACCCCAGTTCCAGGGCCGCCGCCCAGCGCCGTTCGGTGTCGAAACGGTGACCGGAGGCGTGGCGGTCGATGGCTTGATAGGCGGTCATACGGTCAGGTGCTGTTTGATGAGTTCATCGGTCAGCCCGGCAATGTCGCCTTCGGCCACGCGCCGGCCCCGGTCGAGGATGGCGAAACGGTCGGCGTATTTGCGGGCGAACGGCAGTTTCTGTTCCACCAGCAGCACGGTCAGGCCGTCTTCTTCAATCAACCGGCGAATCACCTCGCCAATCTGGGCCACGATGTTGGGCTGAATGCCCTCCCCCGGCTCATCGAGGATCAGCAGGCGGGGCTCAATCACCAGCGCCCGGCCAATGGCCAGCTGTTGCTGCTGGCCGCCGGAGAGGTCGCCGCCCCGGCGGTGTTTCATTTCTTTCAGCACCGGGAACAGCTCGTAAATGCGCTCGGGGATTTGCTTGCTGCCATCGGCCCGCACCGCGAGGCCAGTGCGCAGGTTTTCCTCCACGGTCAGCAGCGGGAAGATCTGCCGGCCCTGGGGCACGTAGCCGATACCCAGGCGGGAGCGGTCTTCGATTTTCTTTTTGGTGAGTTCCACATCCCGGGCAAACTCGATGGAGCCGCTTTTCACGGTTTCCTCGCCCATAATGCATTTCATCAGCGTGGTCTTGCCCACGCCGTTGCGGCCCATCACGCAGGTACACTGGCCCTGGGGCACGTCCAGCTCCAGGTCCCACAGGGTGTGGCTTTCGCCGTAGAACTGGTTGAGCTTTTCAATCTTGAGCATCAGGCCTCCTCCCCCAGATACACCTTGATCACGTCCGGGTCGTTGGAGACCTGGTCCATGGTGCCTTCGGCCAGCACGCTGCCCTGGTGCAGTACGGTGACTTTGCGGGCGATGGAGCGCACGAAGCCCATGTCGTGTTCCACCACCACCACGGACTGCTTGCCCGCAAGACTGGTGAGCAACTCGGCGGTGCGTTCCATTTCCTGTTCGGTCATGCCGGCCACGGGCTCGTCCACCAGAAGCAGCCGGGGTTTCTGCATCAGCAGCATGCCGATCTCCAGCCACTGTTTCTGACCGTGGGAGAGGATGCCGGCGGGCTTGTCGCGCAGCGCCTGCAAGCCGATCATTTCCAGGATTTCGTCAATCCGGTCCCGGTATTCCGCGGTCATGATGGCGGTCAGGGTGGGCAGGATGCGTTTGTCGGCGGCCATGGCCAGTTCGAGGTTTTCGAATACGGTCAGGGCCTCGAACACGGTGGGCTTCTGGAACTTGCGGCCAATGCCCAGGGTGGCAATGTCCGGCTCGTTCATGCGCAGCAGGTTGTGGCGGCTGCCGAACCATACCGAGCCGGTATCGGGCCGGGTTTTACCGGTGATGATGTCCATCATGGTGGTTTTACCCGCGCCGTTAGGGCCGATGATGCAGCGCAGTTCGCCGTCGTCGATGGTGAGGTTGAGGTTGTTGATGGCCTTGAAGCCATCGAAGCTCACGCTCACGTCTTCCATGTACAGGATCGGGCCGTGGCGCACGTCAACCGGCGAGGCCACGGGGGTGAGAAACTCAAACACCTGGTCCCGGTTGGCAAGTTGTTCAAAGATGCTCATGCGGTGGCCTCCTGAGCGCCGGGTTGGTCATCGTCCTTCTGGCGGCGTTTCTGCAACAGCCCGGCAATGCCCTTGGGCAGGAACACCGTCACCAGTACGAACAGCGCGCCCAGGGCGAACAGCCAGGCGTCCGGCATGATGCCGGTGAACACGGTCTTGGCGTAGTTCACCAACAAGGCGCCGATGACCGCGCCATACAGGGTGGCACGGCCCCCGAGGGCGACCCACACCACGATTTCGATGGAGAACAGCGGCGAGAATTCGCTGGGGTTGATAATGCCCACCTGGGGCACGTACAACGCGCCGGCCACACCCGCCAGCATGGCGGAGACCACGAACACGAACAGCTGTACCCGTTCCACCCGGTAGCCGAGGAACCGGGTACGGGCTTCAGCATCGCGGCAGGCCACGCTGACCCGGCCCAGCTTGCTGGTCACGATGGCACGGCACACGACATAGCCCACTGCCAGCGCGATGCCGGTTGCCAGGAACAGGCCAAGCCGGGTGGCGTCGCTGCGCAAGTCGAAGCCTAGGATGTCTTTGAAATCGGTCAGGCCGTTGTTGCCACCGAAGCCCATCTCATTGCGGAAGAACGCCAGCATCAACGCAAAGGTCAGAGCCTGGGTGATGATGGACAGGTACACCCCCGTTACCCGGGAGCGGAAGGCCAGGAATCCGAACACCAGCGCCAGCAGGCCCGGGGCCAGCAGCACCATGATGAAGGCGAACCAGGCCATGTCGAAGCCCTGCCAGTACCAGGGCAGCTCCTGCCAGTTCAGGAACACCATGAAGTCTGGCAATACAGGATCGCCATACACGCCGCGATCACCAATCTGGCGCATCAGGTACATGCCCATGGCGTAGCCGCCGAGGGCAAAGAAGGCGCCATGGCCCAGGCTGAGAATGCCCAGGTATCCCCACACCAGGTCCACTGCCACCGCCAGCAGGGCGTAACAGAGGTATTTGCCCAGCAGGGTAACGGTGTAGGCGCTTACGTGCAGGGCACTGTCTTCCGGCATAAACAGGTGCAGGAAGGTAACCAGGACCAGGGCGGCGAACAGAACGCCAAGGAAAAGCTGGGTGGAACGCTCCTGGAAGGGCCGGAGCAGCCAGGTTTGTGATGTCGCCATAACTCAGCCCTCCGCCGCACGGCCTTTCTGCGGGAATAGCCCGCGTGGCCGCTTTTGAATGAACAGGATGATCAGCACCAGCACCATGATTTTGGCGAGGACCGCCCCCGCCCAGGGTTCCAGCAGCTGGTTGATGGTGCCCAGGGAAAGCCCGGCAATGAGGGTGCCCCACAGGTTGCCCACGCCACCGAACACCACCACCATGAACGAATCGATGATGTAGTTCTGGCCCAGGTTGGGGCCGACGTTGGTGATCTGCGACAGGGCCACGCCCGCCAGCCCGGCCACGCCGGAGCCCAGGGCGAAGGTCATGATGTCCACTTTGGTGGCTTTGATGCCCATGGAGCGGGCCATGGCCCGGTTCTGGGTAACAGCGCGGACTTCCAGCCCCAGGCGGGTCTTGCGCATGATCAGCATCAGCCCGGCGAATACCACCAGGGCAAAGCCAATCACGTACAGGCGGTTCAGGGTGAGCGACAACGCCTCATTCACCATGATTGAGCCGCTCATCCACTCGGGCGTAACCACGGTGCGGTTGAGGGGGGAAATCACCGTACGCACCAGTTGCTGAAGAATCAGGCTGATGCCGAAGGTGGCCAGCAGGGTTTCCAGCGGGCGGCCTTTCAGGTACTGGATAACGCTGCGCTCAATGGCGATGCCCGCCAGCGCCGCCACCAGGAAACCGGCCGGGATGGACAGGATCAGGGCCAGGCCGGGCTGGCCCGGGAACAGCTGCTGCATGCCCCAGGTGGTGTAGGCCCCCAGCATGATCAGCTCGCCATGGGCCATGTTGATCACGCCCATCACACCAAAGGTGATGGCCAGGCCAATGGCGGCCAGCACCAGTACCGAGCCGAGGGACAGGCCAAAATACAGGGTCTCGGCAGCGCGGTTGAGTTTCAGTTTCTGTTCAATGCTGGCCAGGGCTTTTTCGGCCGCCGCCGCCAGCGCGGGGTCATCGCTGTTCACAGCATTATTCAGGGCGGCACGCACGGTCGGGTTCAGGCTGCCAGACAAAGTGGCTACCGCCTCAACATCGCCCTGCTCCACCTGGTAAATGGCCAGGGCATTGGTGAGCATGTCACGCACCTGGCCGTTGTCTTCCACCTGCAAACGGGCCTGGAGCTGAGTGGCCAGCGCTTCATTCACTTCGCCCAGCAGATTGCGCGCGGCATCGAGGCGTTGGCCTGGGTCGGCCACGGTCAGGTCGATCACCGAGAGGATGCCCTCGATGTCGGCCCGCAGGGCATTGTTCACCCGCAGGCTTTGCAGATCCCGGCGCGACATTTCACCCAGGTCTTCGCCGGTCAGGGCGTCGGCGATCTGCCAGTTACGGCCCCGGTTGTTAACCACAATAACCAGGGCACCGGTGTCTTCAATCATCGCGAGTTTGCCGTCGCGAACGGCTTCCAGCCAGCCCCGGGCGCGTTCGTCGCCGGTTTCGGAGAGGGCTTTGAGTAAGTCGGTTTTTTCAGCTTGCCCGGCTTCTACGAGCCGTTTCAGCAGCGCTTCGGGCGCATTCGTCTGCGCCTGGGCATTCGCCAGTGTGGCCCCTAGGGCCAGACAGACAGCCAATACCATCCTGGCGAGCAATCGGTGAATGCTCATGATTCATTCCTGTTGGCTTGGGAATTCGGGAGCGGTGCCGGGCAGGCTCTGGCCTGCCCGGCTGTGCCCGGTTGGAGCTTAGTTGGAGGCCACGTCAGCCGAGCCACCACCGCACTTGCCGGTGACCACGTTGAAGTTGCCGCAGCGCAGAGGCGCTCGCCAGTCACTGATCAGGTCCTTGGAACCTGGCAGGAAGTCAGACCAGGCATCGCCAGCCACGGTAGACGGGGTTTCCCAGACCACGGAGAACTGGCCGTTGTCCTGGATCTCGCCAATCAGCACCGGCTTGGTAATGTGATGGTTCGGCATCATGGTGGCGTATCCGCCGGTAAGGTTCGGTACGCTCACACCGATGATGGCGTCTTTCACTTCATCCACGTCGGTGGTGCCGGCTTTCTTCACCGCTTCAACGTACATATTGAAACCGATGTAGTGGGCTTCCATCGGGTCGTTGGTGACGGCGGCATCGTCGCCCTTGTAGGCAACCCAGGCGTCGATGAAGTCGTAGTTGGCATCGTTATCCACGCTCATGAAGTAGTTCCAGGCAGCCAGGTGGCCAACCAGCGGAGCGGTGTCGATGCCGGAGAGTTCCTGTTCACCCACGGAGAACGCAACCACGGGAATGTCGGTGGCGGAAAGGCCCTGGTTGCCCAGTTCACGGTAGAAGGGCACGTTGGCGTCGCCGTTGATGGTGGAAACCACGGCGGTCTTCTTGCCGGCGCTGCCGAACTTCTTGATGTCAGATACGATGGTCTGCCAGTCAGAGTGGCCGAAAGGCGTGTAGTTGATCATGATGTCGCCGGCGGCCACACCTTTGTCTTTCAGGTAGGTTTCCAGAATCTTGTTGGTGGTGCGCGGGTAAACGTAATCGGTGCCCGCCAGAACCCAGCGCTCAACACCCAGATCGTTCATCAGGTAATCCACCGCGGGAATCGCCTGCTGGTTGGGCGCCGCACCGGTGTAGAACACGTTTTCAGACGATTCCTCGCCTTCGTACTGAACCGGATAGAACAGCAGGCCGTTCAGTTCCTCTACCACCGGCAGAACGGATTTACGGGACACCGAGGTCCAGTTACCAAAGATTACGTCGACCTTTTCTTTCTCCAGCAGCTCACGGGCTTTCTCAGCGAACAGTGGCCAGTTGGAAGCCGGATCAACCACCACCGGCTCCAGCTGGCGGCCAAGTACACCACCGGCTTCGTTCTGCTTTTCGATCAGCATCAGCATGGTATCTTTCAGTGCGGTTTCACTGATGGCCATGGTGCCGGACAGGGAATGAAGAATACCGACCTTGATGGGGTCTTCGGCGGCAAACGCGGTATTGATGGAACCGAGGGAGACAGACAGCGCCAATGCAGAGAGGCCCAGTTTCACGTGTTTTTTGATGCTCATGTTGTGCGTCCTTTTCGTTGGTTTTGGGTCGTCAAACGCAAACAGCCAATTGCATTCGCCGTTCCAACAACCAAAAAAGCACTTACAAAACATAATGTTAAACAACAAAAAACATGCCATAACCGGCTCTGCAATGAATTGGTGCGCAGTTTCAGGCCTCAATCCGGTGCCTCGGCCAACCCGCCGCCCTCAATTGGTGCAGAGCAGGCAAACCCCACTGCACCATCTGGTAGCGCGCTGATTTTCAGGCAATAAATTGCCCGAAAAAATACCCTGAAAACAATGAATTCAGGTTCACCGCAAAGCTCACAGCTCTGTGGGATATCTCGCACAAACCGTCTGGCGGATGTCCGATTTTCCGAAATTTCATCTTGCGTAGAATGAGCATTGTCAGGGATGACAAGCCAGCACGGACGTTGGCTCACGGATGAGAACTCCTCGGATTCGGAGTTGCCCGATGGATCAGGGCTACAGGGATGACTGCAAGGATGAAGTGCTCAGGATGATGCGCAGCCTGATGGATCAGGCAGGGGTCAGCCACGGAATTTGGGGACTACACGGACAGTAGTCCCTTTCCGTGCACTAAACCGCCCTCGCACCCACCTCCCCCCTTCTGTTCTGCACCGTTTCGAATCACCAATACTCTCAATGGGTTGTCGTGCCTGACTGTTCATAACAACGTTATTACAATCAGGAGATCACCGATGAAACCAACCTCATTTCTGGCCACCCTTGTTCTGTTTTTCAGCCTGATCACTGGCTCTGCCGCCTTCGCCAGCGAGCAGCCCGCCGTGAACATCAACACCGCAGATGTAGCCACTCTGGCGTCTCTGAGCGGTGTCGGTGAGAGCAAAGCCCAGGCCATTATTGACTACCGCGAAGCTAACGGCCCCTTTGCCAGCATTGAAGCACTGGCTGACGTGAAGGGTATTGGTGCGCGTACGGTTGAAAAGAACGCCGACCGCCTCGCCGTGAAATAAGCCCCGGGGCAGCCTCGCTGCCCCTCTCCTTTCCCTTATAGCGCCACGCACTTACCGCTGATACCCTTGCCTGTTTGTTTCTCCAACCGGCAGTTTGTCATGATCCACGGAGCACTTCTTATTGCCCTGGCCTCTTTGCTCTGGGCCACTACAGGGATTGTCGCCAAGTTTCTGTTCAACGGTACGGAACTGGAGGCCATCACCCTCGGTTTTTTACGCCTGGTGGTTGCGCTGCCATTCTTCTGGCTACTGATGCGGCGCGAGCAGCGGCAGCTGGTGGCCCGTAATCCCGGCCAGACGGTACCCGGTAGCTCTTTGCGTTCGCTCAGCGGCAAGGCCATGCTCACCCTCACCGCCCTGGGGCTGTTCCAGGCGTTCTATCAGGGCAGCTATCTGCTGGCGGTGGATCTGACCGGGGCTGGCATTGCCACCCTGATATCCCTGTGCCTGCCACCGGTACTGGTGGCTATTCTGGCTGCCCCATTGCTGGGCGAGAAACCAGGGCTGCTCACTATCCTGGCCGCGATTGCCGCGATTCTGGGCACGGGCATGCTGGTAGTCAGTGACATGGACACCGCCGGCACCCTGCGACTGGCAGGCATTCTGATGGCGCTGCTGGCGGCGGCGGTATACACCGGCTTTACCCTGACCAGCCGCTACAACTCAACGGGCACACCGGTGTTTACCACCGCCTTTATCTGCTTTGGTACCGCCGCACTGCTGCTGTTGCCCGTGGTGGCCCTGAGCGGCGGCTTTGCGGGGCTGGAGACGATGGGGCTAAAGCACTGGCTGATGGTGCTGTACATCGGCGTGGTGCCCACCTGCATTGGCTATCTGCTGTTTTTTACCGGGATGAAAACCACGCCGGCGACGGTATCCAGCATTGTCGTCGTGCTCGAACCTTTGTTTATTGCCTTGCTGGCCTGGCTGATTCTGGGAGAGGAACTGGGGCAGATTGGCGTTGCGGGCGCATTCATTCTGACGGTGGCGGTGATTGTCGCCTCGCGCTATGGCAAGGCGCCCGGCGCCAGCCAGGAAAGCTGAACGCCGGGGTCAGGCACAGCTGGATGATCAGCTGTCCTTGCGCTGTTTCTCCAGCATGTCTGGCTGCAGGATTTCAATCCAGTAGCCATCCGGGTCTTTGATGAAGGCCAGGCCTTTCATTTTGCCGTCGTCCGGTTTTTTCACGAACTCCACTCCCAGCTTTTCGAAGCGCTCACAGGCAGCGTACACATCGGGCACGGCAATGCCGATATGGCCGAAGCCCTGGGGCTCATCATTGCCGTTGTGGTAGGCAAAGTCGGCATCGTCTTCGGTGCCCCAGTTATGGGTAAGCTCCAGCATCGCTTCACGGCCAAAGGTGTAGGTAGTCCGGTGGCCATCATCATTTGGCACAAACTGAGCCTGCTTGTCGTCCAGGTAGCCCAGGAAGTAGAGCGTGAACTTCATTTCCGGGAAATCCAGCTTGCGAACCAGGCGCATGCCCAGTACCCGGGTGTAGAAGTCCATGGAACGCTCGGGCTCCTTGATGCGCATCATGGTCTGGTTAAAGACATAGCCTTCGGTTTCGGGAACGGGGTCATCGTACAGGCCCGGGGCCTGCTCAAAATGCTTGGGCATGTTGGTTTCCCTTACGTTTGGAGGATTCAAACCATATACCTGCGTGCGCCACAGGCAGATTTCAAGGTAGTGACCGGCATTACTCCGGCTGTGCTACACTCCCGCCGTTCCACGTTTGTCTAACAACCCGACAGCGAGCAGACAGAGCCCCTTATGGACTTTCAGGTGCCCAATACTCTGGCAGAGCAGATTGCCAATTTCCTGGCCGAACGCATCATGACCGGGCAGATCCGTCCCGGAGAGCGTATTCAGGAAGCTACACTGGCCTCAGAACTGAAAGTGAGCCGGGCATCAGTGAAAGAGGCCCTCTATACCCTGGAGCGATGGCACCTGGTGGAAATCACACCACGGAAGGGAGCCTCTGCCACCAAGCTGAATGCCGAGTACGCGTCGGAGCTCTATGACGTCTATATGCATTTGCTGATGATGCTGGCCTCACGCCTGTGCGAGCGCTGGCAAGAGGCAGACAAAGACCGTTTACTGGTGGCGGTATCGCAGGTGGTCGAACGGATAAAAGAGCCCCAACCCGACATCACCCGGGTGGTGGAAGCCAGCTTTAACGTGATGGAAGCTTGCTGCCAGGTCGTCGCCAACCCCTACCTGACCGAAGCGCTGTCCAACTTCAAACCTGCCGTGAGCCGAACCTATTACCTGGGGGCAGACCGTTACCGCAAAGGCCTCGCGACCACCAGTACGTTTTTCTCGGAGTTGCCGCAGGCGGTGTTGGCGAGGGATGCGACCAAAGCCACTGAGCTGATCCGAGGCTTCGCCGAACATCAGAAAAACCTCATCCGCCAGGCACTGGATTGAAACACCGGTCACGACTGTTCAGGTTGTGACCAGCCTCACAGATCACCCCCGCCTTCAGGCTTAAAGTAACAATGTGTAACTTTTAACGACCGCAGCTCTGGTTGTGTTGTCCCTGCGGCTGATCAGCACACGTCAGGTGTTCTGAATCAATCAATAACAACAAATCGTCGAACGAACCGGGGCCAACATGTCTTTTCTCATTCCTGAGGCCAGAAAATCCCTCGCCTGCCTGAGCCTGATGGCCGGCGCCTCATTAGCCGTGCCTGCCATGGCCGAATTCCAGCCGCTGGATGACACAACCCTGGCGGGTGTGACTGGCCAGGCCGGTGTAACCATTGAACTGGAAACCAAACTCAATATTGATCACCTGATCTGGACCGATGAAGGCTCCCTGGGGGTCAACGGCCTGAGATTGTCCGGCCAGAACGATACCGTGCTGGACAACATGAAGCTGACGATTGATATCGCGGGCAGTGGCGAGGTTCTGGAGCACGGTTTCTCCGAGATAGCACGCCGCGCCAACGCTGGCCTGCTCGATACCAGTAATCCCGATGTCGCGGACGCGCTGGCGAAATATTCCGTCGGTGGCAGTTTCGGCAAACAGTTCGACAGCGGCGACCTGGTGATTCACCTGGGGGCCAGCGATTACGGCGACCCCACCAGCCTGACCGACTATCTGCAGGCGGTGGATTTCGAACTGGCCATCGACAGCATCACCACCACCGGCAGTGAAGGCAGTGCCAGTCTGTTCTCAAACATCCTGCTGCAGGGCTACATCGGCCCCACCGATCTGGTTATCCGCAATAACGGCAGCGTCACGCGCACCCTGGCCAATGGCAACGTGGTGTCCGGCTCCGAACTCCAGCTCGATACCCATTTCGAAATCAGCAACGGTAGCCTGAACTGGGACGCAGCCGACGTGATCCTGCTGTTCAACTTCGCCGCCGTTGGCATTGAAGGGCTACAGATCCATAACCGCCGTGGCGCCGATACCCTGGGGCACTTTGGTATGGCCCATGCCAAGGCCAACCTGTCCCGGGGCACCAGTGCCGCTTCTGGCAAAGAAGGCCTTTCTGTACACGATGTGGAATTCCGGGCTGATATCGATATGCCGGTATTCCGCATGGGTGACACCAGCATCGGCTCGGTCCAGTTCACAGACTTTGCCATCACCAACACCAATCTGATGGTTTACGGTCACTAAGCCAAACTGGACAAGCACTGCCCTGCACAGGGTACACTGCCCGCCACCAACAGACGGGCAGAGCATGACCAACAGCACTGACAGCAACTACCAGAAACGGACTTCCTGGCGACGGCTTACGGCCTTCGCCCTGTTGTTCCTGGTCATGACCGGCGCCGGCCTGTATGCGGTGTACGACCGCTTCGCCGGCCGCAGTTTCCAGTTCGACGATCGCCTGCTTTCTCCCACTCTGCTGTTGCCGGTCGCGGCCCTGCTGCTGATCTACTTCATGGCCGATGGTCTGCGCCTGCACTACACCCTCAAGGCGCTGGGGCACCGGCTGCCATTGCGCAAGATCTTCCGGCTGGTGTTCATTAATCTGTTTTTCTCCAACGTAACCCCCATGGCCACCGGGGGCGGGTTTGCCCAGATCTGGTATCTCACCCGCCATGGGGTGCCCGTGGCCCGCGCCACGGCGGCCACCACTATCCGCACGGTACTCGCGGTGGCATTCATTTTCTCACTGACACCGGTTTTTCTATTGAGCCTGGAGGCCCTGGACGGCGGCATCTGGTCGTCCGGTATCGGCACTGCACTGGCGGTGTTTGTGTCGCTCTATCTGGGATTCTTCGCCGTGCTGCTGTTCCGGACACGCTGGATGATCCTGCCGTTGAGCGCTCTTGTCGCGGGCCTGCGCAAGGCACACCTGATCAACCACCGCCGGCACGACCGCTGGCAGTTCAAATTACGGCGGGAAATGCTGCGGTTTGCCCTGTGTTTCAGCGAATACCTCCGGGGCGCGCCACGGGACGTACTGCTGTCGGTAGTGTTCACCGCCGTGTTCCTGCTCAGCCTGTTCAGTTTTCCCGCCCTGCTGATTCACGGCCTGGGCTATGAGGTGGATTACCTGACCACTCTTGGCTTGCTGGTGGTAACCACCTTCATCATGTATTTCTCCCCCACCCCCGGGGCCTCTGGCATATCGGAAGGCGTGTTCGGCAGCTTCTTCCGGGATATCCTGTCGGGCAATCACCTGGTGCTGGTCACCATTGCCTGGCGTTTTCTCACCATTTATCTCGGTATGATTATCGGTTTGCTGGTGATGCAGAGGGAACTGATCAAAAGCCACCGGAGGCCGGAATGATCCGTCGTAACCCGCTTAAACTGCTGTTCTATCTGTGCCTGGCCATTGTGGTGGCGCTGGTGGGCTACAAGGTATACCTGAATTTCTTCAAACAGGACTTTGAGGCCCTGCACAGCGAGCAGGTTGAACGCATCCACCAACGCACTCCGCCAGGCTCCGGTATCCGTTTTGCGGTGGTGGGCAACATCAACAATTCCGTGGGTATCTTCGAGCGCCGTTTTATCCCGACCCTGAATCAGGCCGGTGTGGACTTTCTGGTGTCGTCCGGCAATGCCGTGAGCGGCGGTGGCGAGGATAAATACCGGGCACTGTATGGCACCCTGAGCCACCTGGACATTCCCTATCTGCTCACCTTCGGCCCGCACGAATACGAGAATTTTGGCAGTTTCCGGTTTTATGATCATTTCGGGCCCCATTTCTACAGTGTGCGGGCCGGTAATACCCGGCTGATCTTCCTGGACAGCACCGGGAAAACGCCCTGGCGCTGGCAGATTCGCTGGCTCCGGGATCTTCTGGCCCACGACACCAGCAACGCACACATCCTGTTTATTGGCCACCCGCTTCTGCAACCGGAAACACCAGCCCTGTTCGACGATGAAGACGACTACCTGCAACCTCCCGCCTTCCGGGAGGAGCTGCTGCAGCTGATTCGGGAGCAAGGCATCGACCTGGTGTTTTCGGCCAACCTGTCGCTTTTTGACGAGCAGGTGGTGGATGGCACGCCCTACATCACCACCGGGGGTGCCGGCGGGCTGGTGCTGAATACGGAGGATAGCTTCTACCACTACGTGGACGTACGGGTCTCTCCAGACGGCGACGTCAGCTATCAGATGGAGCGTCTGGAAGTGGGCCAGCATCCGGTCTGGAAACGCCTGGAAAGCTTGTGGTTCTTTGTGTATTCCCTGTTCTACACCGGCTATCTGAACTTCATCCTGATCGTCTCGGTGTTTGTGGCACTGACCATCAAGCTTTACCAGATCATCTTCATCGGCAAGGATTACTACCCGGATTACGACCTGGACCCCACCCCGTGGCTCGAAAAGCCGTTGCGGGTCACCATGTTCACCAACAACTATCTGCCTTTCATTGGCGGGGTTCCGATTTCCATTGAACGGCTGCGCCGTGGCCTGGAACATCTGGGAGATAGTACCCAGATTGTCGCGCCTCGGTATCGCGACCAGCCCAGCCAGGAAGATGCGGTAGTGCGGGTACCCTCACTGCTGGCCATGGGCGAGAAACGGGAATTCCGTCTGGCCAATATTTTCCTGGCCCGTATCCGCAAGCAGGTGCGGGGCTTCCGGCCGGATGTGATTCACCTGCATCATCCGTTCTGGCTGGGTAGTCTGGGGCTGTTTATGGCCCGTCAGCTGCGTATTCCGGCCGTCTATACCTATCACACCCGTCTGGAGCACTACGCTCACTTTGTCCCCCTGCCCGGGATGCTGTTCCGGAACCTGATTTCCCACGCTCTGATCAAACGCTTCGCCAACCGCTGCGATGGCGTGATCGTGCCTACCTACTCCACCGAGGAATACCTGCGGATGATCGGGGTGACCACGCCCACCTTCGTACAACCCACCGGTATCGAGTACGAGCGTTTCCAGGCTGTGAAGCCCGCAGACGTGGAGGCACTCCGGAAAAAACTGGGGCTGAGCAACGAGAAGGTCTTTATCAGCGTGGCCCGGCTTTCCAACGAAAAGAACATCGACTTCATGATCGAAGCCATCGACCGGCTGCGGCAGGAAAGCGACGTGCCGTTCCGGTTTCTGATGATTGGCGATGGCCACCAGAGGGACCGGCTACAGAAGAAAATTGACAGCCTGGAGCTGGGCTCTCACTTTACCCTGGTGGGCGCGGTTCAGCCGGAGGAGATGGCGCTCTGGTACAACCTTGGCGATGCCTTCCTGTTCGCCTCCAAATCCGAGACCCAGGGCATGGTAATTCTGGAAGCCATGTCTGCCGGGCTGCCGGTGGTGGCGGTTCGCTCCAGCGGTATTGAAGATGTGGTTCGGGACGGCCTGAACGGCTACAAGACTCCGGAGAACCAGGCCCGCTGGATTGAGAAAGCCCGACAGCTGCTTGAGAACGACAAACTGCGCACCGAGCTGTCGGACAAAGCCCGGGCCTTTGCCGAGGATTATTCCATCGAGCAATTTGCCCGGGATGTCCGGGGCATTTACGCGACCAGCCTGGCTGCCCGGGAGAAACGTAACAAAACGTCTTCATGAGTACCTTGGGTGCATTGCTCTGATCGGTTTACACTGAATGAACGTAAGCGGTATCAGTAACGTCACTTTTGTGTATTGGAGAAGCCTGTGAGCGGTATACCGGTTGGCATCAGCACTTGCCTGTTGGGCAAGGAAGTTCGGCACGACGGCGGCCACAAACACTCCCGCTACTGCACTCAGGTGCTGGCAAAGCACTTCGAGTTCCGCTCTATCTGTCCGGAACTTGAAGCCGGCCTTGGCGTTCCCCGCCCCGCCATTCATCTGCGGGAGCATGAAGACGGTCTTCACCTGGTGGAAAGCAAGGGCAGCAAAGACCACACCGAAGGCATGCAGAACTTCATTGCCGACGTCCTACCCTCGCTGGCCAACCTTCGCGGCTACATCCTGATGGCGAAATCGCCCAGTTGCGGCATGGAGCGCATCAAGATTCACAACGCCGAAGGCAGTTTCATGCACAGGGATGGCCGCGGTATGTTCGCCGAAGCGCTGATGAAAGCCTACCCGCTGATGCCGGTGGAAGAGGAAGGCCGCCTGCACGATGACATGCTGCGGGAAAACTTCATTGAACGGGTATTTGCCTACGACGACTGGATGCAGAACGTGGCAGGCGAAAACCTGACCAAGCAGGCGCTGATTGATTTCCACACCCGCCACAAGTTCACGCTGCTGGCCCATTCAGAAAAGATCTACCGGCAACTTGGCCCGATGCTGGGCGACCTCAAATCCGAACCCCTGGAACAGATTGCCGACCGCTACATCCATCAGTTCATGGAAGCCATGACCCAACGGGTAAGCCGTGGTTCGCATGTGAATGCCATGCAGCATCTGCTGGGTTTTCTGAAAGAAGGCATGTCGGCCGAGGAAAAAACCGTGCTGCTGGAGCAGATCGAAGCCTACCGGCGCGGTGAGATACCTCTGGTGGTGCCCATGACGCTGCTGCGCCTGGCCCAACGTAAGGAACCGGTAGACTACCTGCACTCCCAGAAATACCTGACGCCCTACCCGGACGAACTGGGCCTGAGAAACAACGTGTAACCCCAAAAACAAACGGGGCAGAGGATTATTCCCCTGCCCCGTTTTTGTTTGTGGCTACCGGGTGTGTCAGAACCCGTACAGCAACGACAACGAGGTTTCTGTGTCAGTCTTTTCAGTACCGGCGGGCGCATCGGATACATGCTTTACCCGGAACGCCGCTTTCATCGACAGCGACCCCACGATACTGGTTTGCAGGGACGTTTCGGACTGGCTGATGGTGTTGTTCTCATCCAGTCCAATTTCGGTACTGAGCTTCTGCCGGAACAGGGCGGTGTCCGATAAGGCGTAGTCGAAATGGGCGGCTAATCTTGCGATCGCTTCCTTTTCAGCGTCGTCGCCATCGTCATTCACCTCTTCAAGCTTGTTATACCGATAACCCAGGCCTCCAGAAAGGTCGAGGAACGATCGCTCTCCCACCTGCCAGACTCGGTTTCCGTAACCAGTGCTCAAGGTAGACTCGAAGTCGTAACCGGAGAAACGATCGTCTTCCCAGGAACCTCTGACAAACCAGTATTGTTGCTCATCGAACTTGTAGTCGGATTCCAGCGCAACCTGATACTCCTCTGCCGTGGTTTCTTCATCGGCTTCAGTGTACCGGGAACTGAACTCGCCGGTATTCCGCCACATCGTTGTCTCATGTTTGAGAGCCAGCCGACCATTCACCTTGGTTTCTTCGGTGTTGCCAGAGGTCAGCAAAATGCCAAGCTCAGCCTCACCTTCGACGTTGCCGCTTTCCTGGGCCCAGGCCACGGGGGCCACCACCAGGCAGGCAACCGCCAGGGGTTTTCTGATCAACATACTGTCTCCTTACTCAGGGGCTGTTAATTCACAGCAGACTTACGCTGCTTTTCCCCCTCCAGACTCCTGCGCGCCTGAGCTTCCCGTTCGGCCTTCTTGCGGGCCTTTCGCTCAGCAATAATGCGTGCGGCCTCGCCGCCGACGTGTTCTTCTCCCCGCTCACGGGCCAGGCGCATCTGGCGCTCACGCTCCTTGAAACGGGCTTTCTGTTCTTCGGTCAGGCTGTCGATGCACTGATGGCAACTGACACCCTGTTCGTATTCCGGGCGCTGTTTGTCGGCCTCGGTAATCGGCCGGCGACAGGCGTGGCACTGGTCGTATTCGCCACGTTCCAGGTTGTGATTCACCGTTACCCGGTCGTCAAATACGAAACACTCACCCTGCCACAGACTCTGCTCCTGAGGAACCTCTTCCAGGTACTTCAGGATGCCGCCCTTGAGGTGATACACCTCTTCGAAGCCCTGCTCTTTCAGATAGGCCGTAGACTTCTCGCAGCGGATACCGCCGGTGCAGAACATGGCGACTTTCTTGTGCTTCTGCGGGTCGAGGTTCTGCTTCACATACTCAGGAAACTCGCGGAAGGTGTCAGTGGCCGGATTGACGGCGTTTTTGAAGGTACCGATCTCGACTTCGTACTGGTTACGGGTGTCGACCAGGACAACGTCCGGATCAGAGATCAGATCGTTCCATTGTTGCGGCTCCACGTAGGTGCCGACAATCCGCTTGGGGTCGATGCCATCGACGCCCATGGTGACGATTTCTTTCTTGAGTTTGACCTTGGTGCGTTTGAACGGCTGGATATCGACGAAGGATTCTTTGTAGTCGATGCCGTTGAAGCGGTCGTCTTTGCCAATCCACGCTTTCACAGCGTCGATGCCTTCTCGGCTGCCGGCGATGGTTCCGTTGATGCCTTCGCGGGCCAGCAGCAGGGTGCCGTGCACGCCTTTTTCCAGCATCAGGTTCAGCAAGGGCTGGCGTAGATCTTTGTAATCATTGAGGACCGCGAACTTGTAGAGTGCGCAGACGACGATTTCGTTGCTCATGGTTTTCTCCTGCGAGCCGGATCGTAAATCCGGAGCATGATTTGATATTTGTCACGGCCGGTGGGCGCGAGGGGGCAAAGTTTAATCAACCAGGCCCCCGATGCAAGTTGCGGATGGCCGCATTACTCCGCTTTGGCCAACTCCCGTTCTACAACCGCCGACAACTGGCCCCAGCCGGGCCGTGTCAACTGGATGTTGTCGACCATGACCGTGGGTGTGCTGGCGACCCGAAGCTGGACAGCCACTTGCAGGCTCTGTTCGACAGCTTCCCGGTGCAATTCGGTTTCCATGCAACGACGGAAGCGGCGTTCTTCCAGGCCGAGCTCATTGGCGTAGCGGGTGAAGGTGGCCGTCGGATCGTTGGAACCACTCCAGTCGATCTGGGAACCGTAAAGTTTGTCGTGCATGGCCCAGTACTGGTCCTGATCGCCCGCACAACGGGCGGCCAGGGCGGCGGGCATGGCGTTCTGGTGCTGGCGCAGAGGCAGGTCGAAATAGACGAAACGGACTTTACCGGACTCCACATATTCTTTCTTGAGGCGCTGGCTGGCTTCGGCGAAGCGGGCGCAGGCCGGGCACTGGTAGTCGGCGAACTCGCGGACGACAACCGGCGCGTCTTCGTTGCCAACGGAGACACCGTACTGGTCGACAATGGCCGGGAATTCGTCGGCGTTGGGGGCCGCCACGGGAAGTGCCTCGGAGCTGGGTGCCGGTGGTTTGGTGACGAAATACAGGCCGGCGATGACGGCCACCCCGATCACCAGTGACAGGACGATGATCAGTGATTTGCGGCGCTGCGTGTTGCGCGGCGAGGGGGCGCCGGTCTGTTTACGTCGTTTTGCTTCACCCATGACGGGCTCCTTGTCTGGAGGTTAATAACACACTATCTCAGAAAACCGGTTTCGCGGCTCTGCGGGAACAGGCTAAGATCCCCCATAGCTTGAGAAAGTTCCAATAAAAATCAAGGACTCAACATGCCAATTCCCGCACAGCTCCAAAATCAGCTTCGTCTTCCGTTAATTACCGCCCCCATGTTCCTGATTTCCTCACCCCGCCTGGCCCTTGCCTGTTGCAAAGCCGGCATCGTGGGCAGTTTTCCGGCCCTGAACCAGCGCAGCAGTGAGGGTTTCGAGCAATGGCTGGTGCAGATGAATGACGAGCTGGCGCAATGGCAAGCGCAGCAACCAAGCGCGACAACCGCGCCCTATGCCGTGAATCTGGTGGTTCACCGCACCAACCCGCGCTGGCAAGCGGATCTTGAGCTGTGCGTAAAGCATCAGGTGCCAATTGTCATTACCTCCCTGGGAGCGGCCAGTCAGGTGGTGGAAGCCGTGCACAGTTACGGCGGGCTGGTATTCCACGATGTCACCAATCAGAAACACGCCCGCAAGGCGGCGGAAGCCGGGGTGGATGGCATCATTGCGGTCAGCGCCGGCGCCGGTGGCCATGCCGGTACCACCAATCCGTTTGTACTGGTGCATGAAATCCGTGAGGTGTTCGATGGCACCATTTTGCTGGCCGGCGGTTTGTCGCACGGAGAGGATCTGTTGGCAGCCCAGGCACTGGGGGCGGATCTGGCCTATATGGGGACACGGTTTATCAATACCGAGGAATCCGAAGCAGAGGATGCCTACCGGAACATGATCATCGAAGCCGTATCAGCGGATATCATCCATACCCCGGCGGTGTCCGGTGTACCGGCCAGTTTTATGCGCCAGAGCCTGGAGGCCGCTGGCTTTGATATGCAGAAGCTGAACCAGGCCGGCGATGTGAATTACGGCGAGAAGCTCAAGCCCATGGACGATGAGGCCAAGGCCTGGAAGACCGTCTGGTCCGCCGGTCAGGGTGTGAGTCAGATTAACGATGTGGTGTCGGTTGAAGCACTGGTTCAGTGTCTGGAAGCGGAGTATCAGCAGGCCCGTTCACGCCTGATGGGATGATTCCGGATAGCGGTTGGCGAAGGCCTGAAGTTCCGGAAAGAAGGCCAGAAAATGTTCCTCCAGTTCCGATTCGTTGGCCCGGATTTCGTCGATGATGCCGGTAAACCGGTTGGCAAAGCGGATTCGGCTGGCCACGCGATCGAGGGCATAGCCGATGTTATCCAGATCCTGATAGGCGCCAAACCAGTCGTGTTCGACCATGCGGCGGGTCACCACAGCCATGTTGTCGGGCATAAGGGCCCGATGGCTTTGCAGTTCCTGATATACAGTCCGGATGAAGGTATCTTTATCCCAGTCGCTGAACTGCTCCCAGTGCCGGAGCAGGAAGTGGTCGTAGAGGATATCCAGGGCCACGCCGGCAAAGCGCCGGCGCTCCCTTGAGAACAGGCTTTTACTGGCCAGCACCTGCGGATGCTGATCGGTGAATACATCAACCGCCAGGTGGTGCCGCACGCCCTCGAGCACCGGCGACGGCACATGATCCCAGTCCAGTCCCCGGGTGAAATCCCCGAGAATACTGCCCACTCTCGCCTCCGGTGAGTCCGGGGCGAGGAAGGTGTGGGCGAGGTGGTTCATGGCTCAGTCTTCGCTTTCCAGTTCGATTTCATCGGCCACGAAGTTGCCCGGTGTTGGCTCACTATACTCTACCTCAAGTACCGGCCGCTGCCCGGCATCGAAGGCATCAATCAACTCGTCGCGGCTGGTGCCTTCGAACTGGGTATCTATCGTGGTTTGCACATCAATTCCCAGTACCGTAAACACGGTCCCCTGAACGTGCGTGAGCTGACCCTGGCTTTCATACTCGCGATCCGCCGCTGGCCCATTGTCTTCCTCATTGCGCTCAACCTTTATCGCTTCAAGCACAACGCCAGAGCCGGACTGCCGCTCAATACCTTCCACTTCTACCTGATAACTGCCGTTCAGGTCCGCCAGTTTCAGGCGCAGATCGCTGTCATCGTCGGTGATGATCGTCCGTGGCGTGAGCTGCACCAACACACCACCAATCCGGAAGGTCTGGTCGTTGAAGTTGAGCGTGTTGACGTCGAGGACACCGTCTACTGACGCGTTGCCTTCACGAGCTTCAATTTCTTCAGCCAGTACGGAGCCATTGTCCTGGAAATCCCCCTCAACCTGTATCAGCATGCCGGCGGTCAGATCCGAGGCCGACAAACCATCATCAAACTCGGTGTTGTCGTCGACAAAGACAATCAGGCCGTTGATGTGGAAGGATCGGGTCGATGCGTTGTAGTCGGTGCTCACGGGGCCTGAAAACTCAATGTCATCGCCGGAGCCCCGACGGTAGCGACGGGTTTCGCCTTCATCGATTTCCCGGGCAAT
Source organism: Marinobacter nauticus (assembly GCF_003634635.1). GTDB lineage: Bacteria > Pseudomonadota > Gammaproteobacteria > Pseudomonadales > Oleiphilaceae > Marinobacter > Marinobacter nauticus. Next base: position 450,599 of record NZ_RBJB01000003.1, read on the forward strand.
CAATACGCCATTGGAGATCGTACCTTCGGCCTCCACCAGCAGAAGATCCGCCAGATCGGCTTCCGTCAGCGACCCGGCGAACGCGCTGTCAGTGTACGAGACCAACTGCCCGTTAATGCTGAACTGATTCAGATTCAGCTGCAATGAACCCTCGTCGATGCGGCCTTCAATCTCTACGTTGGTTTCATCCTGCGTCATCAAACCAATGTGGCTTGCCCGGTACCGACCGTTGGGGTCCGGTTCACGCCAGCCACTGATGCGCACGAAAGCGCCATCTGCCAGGGTTTCAAGCGCAATGTCCTTGAACACCGTCTGCTGGTCGGCAACCACAGTTTGCTCATAGATGGTGAACTGCACTGATTCGACCATACCGTCGGCATCCGGGGTCTGAATCAGATTGTCCACACGCCCACGGAAGGTATCGTCGTACTCGACCGACTCCGCATTCCCCCGGCCATCAACCCGCCACTCGCCTTCGATCCTCAGGATCATGCCTTCCTGTAACTGGTCTTCACGTTCAATGCCGTCATCACTGCTGACGCGACCATCCGTCTCAAACTTCACGCCATTGACGAAGACACTGCCGAAACCGGAAACCGGCCCAACGCTGGAGCCAGTGCCTCGGATGCCGCCGTCGGCAACGTCGACACCACCGCCACCACCGCCGCAGGCACTCAACACGCCGAGTGCGATCGGTGCGGCGGCCAGTTTCAGCATTCTGTGAAGCGTTACTGCTCTGAACATTGTTCTCTCCTGCAGGCCATCCGGGCCCGCCACTGATTGTCAGCTGTCGTTGTGGCGTCGTCGTAGCTTGTCGATGTCAACAAAATCATCGTAATTGCCCAGGCTCAGTGAACCGGTAGCACCCCAGGGAGCGTAAGCGCTTCTCTTTAACAGAACGTGACCGCTCTCCAGGGTTTCCACAATGCCCTTTCGAAGCAGTTCCGCAAGCACGACAGAAGGCACCAGGTTTGGGTTGGCGATTTGCACCAGATCAACAAAGGAATGGGGTTCATGGGGCGTTGCAAGCACCACCTTCGGGTGTTTCTGCTCATCCAGGAAATGCTCGGAACTCAGCCAGTATCTCACCACCTGACGGGCACCCGGCGAAAGCAGCATGCTGACCAGTTCGGTGGTTTGCCAGCGCGGGGGTTGTCCGGTCGGGACATTAAGAGCCATCATCATTCGTCTCCGCTCTTGTTCGTCTGAACCGGCTCTTCAAAATAGAAAATGCTGACGCCGGTCCGTACCGATTCGCCGCCCTCCTGGCCGGATACTCCCCGGTCGTGAGGCCCTAACCAGCTGTCCAGATCTTCCAGCAGGGCCTGGGACTGCCTTGCGGCTTGTTCACGCCACGCAGTAATCACCTCAGGTGGTATTTCATTATAGGTCAGGGTGCGCTGGAACAGCGGCTCACGCCCGACATCCCGACTCACCAGATTGTGATCAATAGTGGCTACAAGATCAGATACGTCTTCTCCGAAGATCTGGAGCATTTCTTCGCTGTCTCCGGCCGGCACATACGCCCGCTGTTTCAGGATCAGGAACCCACTATCCGGTTCAACCGCGACTACCCCCACCCGCTGGAGCTCATCCAGTACCGCTCTGGGGGTCATATCGCCACTGTATTTTCGAACCAGCTCACTGAAGCTCCCGGCGCCCTCGAATGCCAGTACCGCGGGCTGTCCATTCGCTGCCTGATAGGTCTCATCGTGCACCCATCCGGACACCACACGCGAAGCGCGATTGGCATGAGAGGTTCGTTCACTGACCGGGCTTTGCCCCGCCAATATCTCTCGTTGTTTTCGCACTTCTTTGCGGGTCAGGCCTGTCATCACTGCCGCTCTGGAATCGGTTGGTTTGCGGCGCCCGTCAGAGAAATCCTCCAGCGCAGCCTCCACATACGCCCTTTTCACCAGCTCAGAGAATTCGCCGAACGGAACGCCATTGCGCAACAGCAGTCTGGCCATCGGGCGCAAAATGCGGAACAGCGCTTGGTGCAGGGGATTGGATTTGGCATCAGTCATGTTTGGGATTGTATTCCCATCTTGCCCCGGAAAACCAGACACAGGTTGCGGTATCCCCCGCAACCCGTGTCCTTCGACCTCAGTTTTCGGGGTTTGCGGTCAACACATACTCTCCGCCGATGGTCTGGTCGTACTCAACCTCGGCTTCATCACCAACCTGAAGGCCCGCAACGCTGAAGCCATTCAGCAAGATTTCAAGATTCATCACCGTCAGTGACGTATCAGAAATGGCATCGATTCTGGCCTCCAGCTCAAAGTTTTCATCTTCGTCGCTGTCTTCCCGCTCAATGGTGAAGGCTTCAAGGTGATCAGTACGCTGACGACCTTCCACCTCAACATAGTCCCCAACGCTGAAGGCGTTGATGTCATCAACCCGATTACGCAGGTCGTTATCGCTGTCATCGTCGTCGATCAGGGTATTGGCGGTGAGTTGAACGCGAACGCCACTGACCACCAGCAATTCATTGTCCAGATCGATCTGCTGGATGATGCCGTCCAGTTCCGCATCGCCTTCCCGGCCTTCCATTTCTTCCGCCAGCAGGGTGTTGTTGCGGAAATCACCCTCGACTTTCACGAACACGCCATCCTGGAGGCTGCCCTCGCTGATGTCGTCAAACTCAGTCTCAGCATTCAGTTGAACCAGCACGCCATTAATCCGGAAGGTGCGGGCAGACGCATCGAAATCGTAGATATCACCGGAAATTTCAACGTCGTCGTTATCGTCAAACAGGTCGTCCTCATCATCAATTTCTTCGGCGAGCAGGACATCGCCGTCTGCGTTGAGCTGACCTTCCACTTCAACCGCGAGCCCGTTCTCCAGTTGGTCCAGACTGAAATCGTCATCCGCGACCGCGCTGGTGTAATCCACTGTAAAACCGTTGATGGTGAAGGTCTGCAACTGCGCATCCAGGTTCTGGACCACGCCTTCAAGTTCAGCCTCATTCACATCGTCAAAATCCGAGCCCAGCAGACGAGCACCCACGAAGCTGGCCCGGAAGCTGCCGTCATCCAGCCGCCAGCCGCTTACCCGAACCCGATAATTGGCAGGCGCGGCCGCAAGCTCAACCGGTGTGGCTCCGCGGAATACCGTCTGGTTGTTAAGCACAACCAACTGCCCCAGCAACTCCAGCTGTCCGGTGCTGGCGGTGGCATCCCAGGTTGCCGCAACCAGCGGCCCCCTCAGGGTGTCGTCATAGAACACAGCGTCGGCCTGGCCCTGGCCCCGCTCGTCCCAGCCACCTTTGATTTTCAGCACCATGCCTTTTTCAAGCTGGCCCTCACGCTCAATGCCGTCGTCACTGCTAACGCTGCCATCGGTCGCAAACCGGATTCCGTTGACATACACGCTACCAAAACCGGTCACCGCACCAACACTGGTGCCCTCGGCATTGCCACTTGCACCTACTGAACCGGAGGAGCCGGAGCCACCGCCACCACAGGCGGCCAGGCCGCCGGCCAAGGTACCAACCAGAACCAACTTGATCGCTTTTGAAAGTCCGTTGCGCTTCATCTTCCTTCTCCCGACTGATTTGACAGAATCCGGCGCGTTTTTTCAGCACCACAATAATTGGGATATTTTTCCCAATTCATTAAATGGGAAAATAATCCCAAATTTTGAATTTGTCCAGTCAGGAAAGATGAAAATTTCGTGAATCGTTTCTGGAAACGTGTCCGGGTCTGCTAGACCCGGAACTGGGATGCCTTTGTTTGCAGGGCCGACAGGGTGCTTGCGATCTCACCGCTGGCCTCGTCCGAGTGCGTTATGGAATCAACGGTTTCCCGGGAGGAATCGGCGATTTCACGCACGCTGACGCTGACTTCGCTGGCGTGCCCACTCTGATCTTCCGCCACCCCGGAGATCTCAAGGGCCCGCTGCTGAAGGCTGGCCAGCAGTTGGTTAATGCGGTCGAAGTGCTCGTCGGCCCGGTGGAACTCCGTCGAGGATTCCGCGACCTGACCGGACACATCGTTAATGGTGCTGACGGCCTGACGACTGCCTTGCTGCAACCGTTCGATAATGACCTGAATCTCGGTGGTCGACTCCTGGGTTCGGCTGGCCAGAGTGCGTACTTCATCAGCCACGACCGCAAACCCTCGACCGGACTCGCCAGCCCGCGCCGCTTCGATGGCGGCGTTCAGTGCCAGCAGGTTGGTCTGCTCCGCGATAGCTCCGATCACGGACAGTACCGAGCCAATCTCTTTACTCTGGGTATCCAACTGATTGACCGCCGCGACCGCCTGCTCAACGTTCCGCACGACGCTGTCGAGACGATCACGCACTTCACGGGAGATCTCCGCCGTGGCCGCACTTTCGGCGCTGACATTCCGGACTTCGCCGGCGATATCCTGCACATCACCGGCGACTTCGGAAATGCTGCGCGACATCATCTCCATGGTGCCGGAAACCTGTGCGACACCCTGCTCCTGACGATTCACCGCGGCCACGGCGCAGCGACTGATATCCCGCTGGGCCTGCGCCTGGCCGGCGGCGGACTCTGCCGACGCCTTGACGTCTGAGACCAGTTCCTGGATCCGAGCAATAAACCGGTTTACTCCGTGCCCCATTTCGGTCAGTTCGTCATTGCCTTTAAGGGAGACTCTCCGGGTGAGATCGGCTTCGCCATCGGCAATCCCCCAGATCGCCTGGCTAAGGCGGTAAACCCTGGGCAGCACGCCGCCGCCCAGCACCAGAGCCACAAGCACAATCAGGGTTACGACCGACACCACCGCCAGAAGCGACAGCTTGGTGGACAGGCTCTCGGCTTCGTCATTCAATGCCTGCACGGTGTTATTCATGCTCGTGCGGGTTTCTGTGTCCATGGCTGCGAGCTGCTGTTGTAACCGCTGGTTCACCTGCTCCGTTTCGGTGCCAAGTGTCTCCCTGAGTGCATCAATACTGCCCGCAATGGTTGCTCCGAATTCCGCCTCTAGCTGAGTCAGGTCACGATTGATGCCCTCAAGCGACAACCCAAGTTTCAGCTCTCCAATGGCCGAACCCTGTGGCGCAATATCCGCGCTGATGATCACCACATCGGGATCCCGGCTGGCAGCATCCAGGACCCGATTTGCAGCACCACGACCTTCCCCCTGCTCCATAAGAGTGCGAACACGATCGTCCGTGCGATCCACATAGCGGGTCAGACGTTCACCGTATTGATCGTAGTAAATCGCAAACAGAACAGACTCTCTGGCATCAGCCAGTTCCACCAGATCGGTCAGGCGGGGGATGTCACGATCCCAGATCAGAGGGGCAGCGACGGCAGCCAGCACCTCAGCGAGCCCCTGGGCTTCCGCCATAACGGCTGTACGAACATTACCGGCCACACGCTCCTGCTGCTCGGTCTGCTGGCGAGTGAGTTCCGCGGAGAGTTCGTCGGTGGTTTTCTGGCGCATGCGCTCAAGCCGGCCCCGGACATCTTCCCGGGTTTCACCAAACGAGGCGCTGACATTATTGCTGCTGGCCTCCAGCGCTGTGCCTGCGGTTTCGACCAGCCGCTCAACCTGGTTCGATATCAACCATTGGCTGACGACGACCTGAATCAGGCCAGCGACCAGAAGCACAATGAACACCGGCCGCAACAGACGACTGGTCACGAGGTGTTTGAAAAAGCGTATGGACATAGGGACTCCGCTAGTGTTCGCGCGCAAAGCATCCTGCACACCGACAGCCGGCTCCCTGCCGAGTTTCTGTCTTTATGTATAGCAAAAGGCGGGCCTATGTGGGCAGCAATCCAGGCTCTGGAGTGAACTTCGCCGACCCGACAGCGTATATGCTGGAACACTGAACAAGAGGAGAAGCCAGCCATGCTGGGATTTCTGAAGGGCGACCCGAAGAAAAAACTGCAGAAAGCCTATGAGGAAAAGCTCGCCAAGGCGCTGCATGCACAGCGCAATGGCGATTTGCGTAGTCACGGCACGCTGATGGAGGAGGCGGAGAAAATCTACGCCGAAATACAGGCACTGGAAAAGTCCGGGCGCTGATACAGGCGTTCAGCCCCCGGGACAGTAATACGGCTACTCGCCCATCAGTTGACGAATGCGCTGGTTCAGACGGTCCACCTCCCGCCGCATGTCCTGGACTTCGTCCAGCAGCTCCAGCGACATCGCCAGCCCGGGCAGGTTCAGTTTGAGATCCCGCTGCAGGCGCAGCGCTTTCTGCAGGCGACTCAGCGCGGCCACGTCGAATTGCCACTGGCGCATTTCCGGCACCTCGTCCAGTGGCGCGATGACTCCATAATCCACCAGTTTGATCACAAACTCTGCATGGCAGTTCCCGCGTTCGCAGATTTCCCGAAGCGAGAAGGTGCTGCCATCGGTGTCGGTGACTTCCACCGTCAGAATCCGGTCTTTGCTCGTCATGTTCGCCTCCCTCACACGTGCAGCTTGCTGCGCGGATTAAAGCCTTTCTCCAGCTCAGCCAGCTTCTCGTAGAGTGCTTCAGCTTCCGCCGTGTGCTGTTCCGGCATGGCCACTTGTAGTACCACAATCTGGTCGCCCGGATGTTTACCCGGGAAGCCTTTGCCCTTGAGCCGGAGTTTGCGCCCGCTGGTGGCCCCTTTCGGTACCTTCACATTCACCTTTCCGCTCACCGTTGGCACTGTGACCGTTGCCCCCAAGGCGGCTTCCCACGGCGAAATGGGCACGGTAACCAGCACATCCCGGCCCTCAATACTGAAGTGCGGGTGGGGCGCCAGTTCCACTTCGATAAACAGATCGCCAGGCTCACCTCCACCAATTCCGGGTGCGCCCTGGCCCTTCAGCCGGATATGCTGCCCTTCCCGCATGCCCGCAGGGATTTTTACTTTCAGGGTTTTCTGACGTGGTATCAGGCGGCCCTGGTCATCAGGTTCATGAACCGTAAACGACACCTGTTTCTCGCAACCGTTAAAGGCCTCTTCAAGAAACAGGGCCAGCCGGGCATGCACATCCTCACCCCGCATTCTCATGCTCTGGCGAAAACCGCCACCACCGAAGCCCCCACGCCGGCCGCCGCCGAAGATTTCCTCAAAAAAATCACTGAACTGACGAGCGTCGGCCTCTGTGTATCCTCCGCCGCCAAAGCCGGAGGCACTCTGCCAGCCCGGTGGCGGCTGGAATGAACCATCGTCTCGGGTACCGTACTTGCGCAACTGGTCGTACTCGGCCCGTTTCTCGGGGTCCTTCAGTACTTCATACGCTTCGCCCACATCTTTAAAACGGTCGCTCGCATCGGCCTCTTTGCTGACATCCGGGTGGTACTTCCGCGCCAGCTTACGGTAGGCCTTCTTGATTTCCTCGGGCGTGGCAGACTCACTCACACCGAGGACGGCGTAATAGTCTTTGAAATCCATGGCGCTCCTCGCATCTGAGCAAATAGGTTTCTCTGACTACCTATATTTGACGCTGATGGAAAAAATACAAGCCAGTGCTCACCGCCACTTGAGACAGGTCAAGCACTGAGAGGCGGTTCACAATGACCGACTGATGGCCGGATCTGACAACTGCGGAGCCTCTTCTCCCATTCTGCAAACCGGCGCCTATGGACGATATTGAAAGGGCAGTACCCATAGACGGACCGTCTATCCCTTACACAAGGAGTTCAAACAATGACAATTAATGAACACCGTTCGTTCCTGCCCGATCTCCTGGGCAAAACCCTCAAACCAGCCATGGCACTTGGCGCGGCACTGCTGTTTACCGGCTGCAGTGAACTCGGCTATCTGCTCAGTAACGACAAGGTGACCGACGCCGATAACGACCAGGTCGTTTTCGTTGGCGATTCCATCTTTGCCCTCTCCGGTGAAATCCAGAATCAGCTGGAAGCCAAAGCCGGCGAGACTTTCCGGCGCTACACGGTCTCCGGTGCAGAGCTGTCCGGTGAGCTGATTGCCCCGTCTATTCCCAATCAGTTCCGGGAAGCCGTCACCGACAACCCGGATATCAAAACCATTGTCGGTGATGCCGGCGGGAACGACATTCTGATTCCTGCAATTGCCTTCAACTCCAACAACTGCAAGACACCCTGGTGGCGCTTCGGGCGCCTTAGCCAGCAATGCCGGGATTTCATCGATGATATCTATGTGGAAGGCGTGGATTTCCTGAACGAGATGGCGGAGGCCGGCGTTCAGAAGGGCATTCTTACCGGCTACTACTACACCAAGAACGGCCTGTTCCGGCTGGACGACATGAAAGAGGCGGTGGACTACGGTAATGCCACACTGGCCAAGGCCTGCGAGAACTCGGTACTGGACTGCACATTTGTGGATCCGCGCTGGGTAATCAACGACCGCGACATCATTTTTGATGGTATCCACCCGGCGGATAGCGGTTCGAAAAAGATCGCTGATCTGATCTGGCCGAAACTGCAACCGCTCCTCTGAGCCCAGGTGTCCCGGCCGAACGGCGGCCGGGACCGCATTCGGCAAAATCAATAGCAGGGCCGCAGCAATGAAACCACTCAATTCCGTATTGGCGCTCGGTGCCCTGGCCTTAGTGATTGCGGGCGGTTTTCATTACTGGCCCGAGTCATCAGAGCCGGCGGCTATGCAAGCACCCAATAGTTCCACCCCCTCGCGTGCAGCAGCGACGCCCACCACCGAGCCAACCCAAAGCGGCGACCAACGCGTTGTTGAACTGGCCGTTAAGTACCTGGAACTGTACGGCGACACCATCACCGAGCCGGCCACCCAGGCACGTCTGTATAACGAACGCCGAAACCTGTTGGCGCGTTATCCGGATTCCGGTGACGAGCTTTTCCAGTCTGCCATCACCACGGCCTTTCCAGAACTGGCCGACAGCATTTTCGCGTTATTGGCCAAGCTGGACCTGTACAACCGATGGCTCGACAATCACGAGCTTCGTTTACAGGGGTTGCCGGACATGGAACGCTACGCCGAGCTCTGGCAGCAACGCGAAGCGATTTTCGGCCCCCTGGCAAGCCAGATCTGGGCCGAGGAGCAGAACCCGGTGGAAGCCAAATCGGACCAGTTCCAGCAGACTCTGGCGCGGCTGGACCAGGCCAACCAGATGCCACTGACCGAACTGGCTCACCAGCTACAGACCACCGCAGACGAACTCTATGGTGCCGATCTGGCCCGGCAACTGGCGGGTTCCGGTGCGACCGGCCACGCCCTGTTCTCCATGGACAGCGTTCAACAGCAACTCGCCAGCCTGCCTGCAGACAAACGCCAGCAAGCCATCAACGCTCTGCGCCGCCAGATAGGCTACTCCGAAGAGGCCGTTCGCCAGTTGGCCGAGGAAGACCAGCGCCGGGAGGAAAAATGGCAGAAAGGCAAAGCTTATATGGCCGAAAGACGCGCCCTGGAGAACCGCCTGAACGGCGATCAACTGGAGGCCGCGTTAACGGATCTTCGCCAGGAGCATTTCGGGTTTTCTGCCCCGACCATCGAGCGGGAGGAAGAAGAGGGATTTTTCCGGTTTGAACGTGAACGTCGCTACGGCTTGAATTAGCAAGCTAATATCCATCCTCATAATCGCTTATAGCCGTTAGAGCACCCAACCCTGACAATGGCGGGCTTTCTCTTCCCTGATTGGATCAAGGAGATCAGATTGAGCGCCGCCAACCACAATTCCGAGTCCGGCCTTCCGACCTGGCTGATCGTCTTTGCGCTGGCGATGGGCGGCTTTGGTATTGGCACCGGTGAATTCGCCATTATGGGATTGATGCCCAATGTTGCTCAGGATCTCGGCGTTTCTGAACCACAGGTAGGTCATCTTATCTCCACCTATGCGCTGGGCGTGGTGGTCGGTGCACCCATTCTGGCCATTCTCGGTGCGCGACTTTTCCGGCGGCAGTTGCTCATACTACTGATGTCCTTCTACGCGCTGGGCAACCTGGCCAGTGCCCTGGCCAGCAATTACGAATCCCTGCTGGTTTTCCGGTTTATCGCCGGACTGCCCCATGGCGCCTACTTCGGTGTTGCGGCCCTCGTGGCAGCCTCACTGGTGCCGGTACACAAGCGGGCCAAGGCGGTGAGCCAGATCATGATGGGGCTGACTCTTGCACTGCTGATCGGCAATCCCCTGGCCACGGTGATGGGGCAATCCATGGACTGGCGCTATGCCTTTGGTTTTGTTGGCCTGGTGTCTTTACTCACCGCGGTGCTGGTAACCCTGTTCCTGCCCAAAAATCATCAGGAACAAAGGCACAGCCCGTTAAGCGAAATCCGCGCCTTTAACAAACCACAAATCTGGTTTGCACTGGCCATTGGCGCTATCGGTTTCGCAGGCATGTTCGCTGTGTTCAGTTACCTTGCCCCGACACTGCTGGAAGTCACTCGAGTGGATGCTGCCTGGATTCCCGTGGCCCTGGTGGTATTCGGGTTGGGCGGTTTTGTGGGCAACCTGCTTGGTGGCTGGTTGTTTGACCGGCTGCAATTCCGGGCCGTTGGCGTGATCCTGGTATTCAGCGCCATGATTCTGAGCGTCTTTCCTTCTGCCACAGGCTCATTGCCCGTCTTGCTCGTGGTCTGTTTCCTGACCGCTTTAATGGTGGCCCTGGGCCCGGCGCTGCAAACCCACCTGATGGATGTGGCAACCGGCGCCCAGACTCTGGCGGCTGCCTCCCATCACGCCGCATTCAATCTTGCCAATGCCCTGGGCCCATGGCTGGGCGGGCTGGCCATTACCGCTGGTTTCGGCTGGCAGTCCACTGGCTACGTAGGAGCTGCAACCGCCGTAGCCGGGCTGATGATTTTCCTGATTGCCTGGCGCCGGCCTGAGCCTGTGCCAGAGGCCAGCTAGGCGCTCATTTCTCACGCTACAGTCATTATCATTCACTCCGCTAAGCCAGTAGAATAGCGTGCTTTGAACGCTACCTGTGCGGAAACCGGAGTGAAACCCCAGCCAATGCCCTCGCAACCTCTCGCAAATACTGGTCCCAGAGCCAGGCTATTGCGCCAACTGGATGATTCAGCGACAACGCTGGATGGCAGCCAGTTGCCCTGCTTTGCAGAGCGACTGAGCCGGCTGTTCGGCCTGGGCGACACCATGACCCTGGATGCGGCCATTGGTTATCGGGCGAAACAGCCAGGCACGCCTCAGGGCGCCGTGGTAGACCGGTTAACCGAGGAGCTGGCGACGATACGCAGGGCACTGGTTCAGCGTATTCGCGGGTTTGGCTCAGATCTGGAGTTTGATGGTGAACCCGAGCTTGAAGCCGCTCTCAATGCCTGGCTCGCACTCCAACGCAAAGTGGCGGCCAACAGCCGTCAGTTGCGGGACAAGGTTCGAAAATCGATGAAAGATCAGGGCCCGAAGCTGGCCCACCTGGCCGAATTGGACGCCGTGTTTGATCAAACGATGGCCGGGTATACCGCACAGTGTTTTTCCCATATTCCCAAGGTACTTGAACAACGATTCGAGCACCGATCGACCACCCCGGAGCAAAGCCCCACCCCGGCCACAACGGCCGACTGGTTCCACCGTTACTGCGAGGAAGCGCAGTCTTTGTTACTCGCTGAACTGGATGTTCGGCTTGAACCGGTTCTGGGTTTGCTGGAGGCTTGCCACAAAGAGGTTAACAACACCCCATGAGTAAACTGTTCTTTACCCTGGCGTTTGCCATCGGCCTGGCCGTGGTAGCCTGGATTGGTGCCGGATTTGTCGGTTCCGACCTGCTGGCGCTGGCGTTTACTGGCCTGATTGGCGCCGTCTACTGCCTCGGCTTTGGCGAACTGGTGAATTTCCGCCGACAAACCCGCGAACTGAACGCGCAAGTTCATCAGATACCTGAAAGCCAGGAGCAGGTTAACCACTGGCTTGGCACACTGCCCGCCCCGATGCAGTTCCCGGTGCAACGGCGAATCGAGGGCCATGCCGCCGCATTACCCGGCCCGCAACTGACACCCTACCTGACCGGCCTGCTGGTGATGCTGGGCCTGCTGGGCACCTTTGCGGGCATGATTGTGACCCTTGGCGGCGCCGCCTCGGCCCTGGATAACAGCACCGAACTGAGCGCTATTCGCAGCGCACTGGCCGCTCCGATTGCCGGTTTGAGTCTCGCCTTCGGCACCTCCATTGCCGGCGTGGCCGCCTCCGCCATGCTGGGGCTGGCCTCCACCCTGAGCCGCCGGGACCGGTTGCAGGCGTCCCGCGCCCTGGATAGTGCGCTGCGAGACAAGCTGCATCATCTATCTACAGATCATCAACGCCACCAGGCGTTTCAGGCACTGGAAAGCCAGGCCAAAGCCCTGCCCGAAATGGCCTCGGCCATGGAACGCATGACGGCGCGCATGGAGCAACTTGGCCAGCAACTGGAACAGTCCCTGACTCACAACCAGCAGGAATTCCACAGCACGGTCGGCCGCCACTATCAGACCCTGGCCGACTCCGTAGCCAACTCCCTGACAACGGCATTGGACAACACTGCAAAGCAGGCGTCAGAGCGGATTGAGCCCATAGTTGTCCAGGCCCTGGAGCAACTTCAGAAGGATGCTCACGGCCTGCAACAAAGCTGGGCAGATAATGCACGTGAACAACTCACGGAATTGATCTCCGGGTTTCAGGCAGTTACCACGGAGGCGGGCGAACGCTGGCAGCAGAATCTGATTGCACAACAGGCCCAGAACCAGGAGACGGTGGCGACCCTCTCAGAGCAGAACGAACAAAGTCAAAGCCAGTTGCAGGAACAACTCCACACCTGGCTTGGCGCCATCAACGACCAGCACCAAACCTGGCTCAAGGAACAACAGCAACAACTGGTACAGAGCTGTGAACGCCTGAACAATGCCGGAGCTGAGGTGTCGCAACACTGGCAGGCCGGTCTGGCCCGACAGCAGGCTCAAAGTGACGACATGCTGGCAGCATTCAATGAGGTGCTGACTCAATACCAAAGCCATTTCCAGACCAGCAGCACCGGGTTGATTGAGCAGCAACAGGCCGGGCTGGCGGAACTGATCAGCACCGTTGGTGCTCAGCTCGATCAACTCCGGGAACAGGAAAGCGAACGAGCCCGGACTGCAAACGAGCGAATGGAACAACTGGAAGCCACAGCAGCACGCCACCTGAGTGAGCTGGGCACTGCACTGGAAGCACCCATGGCCCGCCTGATTGAGACGGCCTCGGAAACACCGAAGGCCGCCGCCGAGGTGATCCGAAAGCTGCAGTCGGAAATCGCCCGCAACAGCGAGCGGGAAAACGAGCTGCTGGAGGAACGCCAGCGACTGGTCCAGGAACTGGACACTCTGCTGGAGAACCAGCGCAGCACCGCTGACAGTCAGCGGGAGGCGGTGGATACCCTGATCCGCGGCGCCGGCGAAACCCTGACCGGCATCAGCGAGCGCTTCAACACCCTGATCCAGGAACAGACCCAGCAACTGGGCAAACTGGGCGACGACATTACCGGCAGCAGTCAGGAAGTGGGCGCCCTGAGCGATGCCTTCGCGCAGGCCATTGAGCTGTTCAGCCAGTCCAACCAGCAGGTCATCGGCAGCCTGGCGGATATCCAGAAAGCGCTGGATAAGGCCGGCAATCGGCACGATGAGCAACTGGCCTACTACGTCGCCCAGGCCCGCGAGGTGATTGATCTCAGCGTCAGTGCCCAGAAAGATGTGATTGATGCCGCTGCGGCGCTTCTCCGGGCAGAATCCAGCGAGGCCGGGTGATGGAACAGCTGGAAGGCGGCGAACAGCAATCGGCACCGGTCTGGGCCATATTCTCGGACCTGATGGCGGCGCTGGTGGGTATTCTGGCGCTGATTCTTGTGTGGGTGATCGGCATTCAGCTGGAGCTCAGCCAGTCCCTGGCCGAGGAGATCGAGAAGCGGGAAGCCGAAGAGCAGCGCCGGATGGCTCTGGAGCAAGCTCTCGAAGATCCGCTCACCAAAGGTCTGGTGACGTTCCGCGATGGCCGTATCGGCATCAGCGGTAACGTATTGTTCGAGCTGAATTCAGACCAATTGCAGGCCGAAGGTGAAGAAGTACTGGAATCACTGATTCGCCCGTTACAGGCCTACCTGGAACAGCACGATGAACTGCTGATGGTGAGCGGATTTACCGACGACTTGCCGATGCATCCGGGCAACCGTTATCAGGATAACTGGGGCCTGTCGGCCCAGCGGGCCCTGACGGTTACCCGAACCCTCACAGAGCTGGGCTTGCCCAATGACCGGGTATTCGCTGCCGCCTTTGGTCCTCACCACCCGACCGTACCCAATGTCGATGCCGAATCCCGGGCCCAGAACCGGCGGGTGGAAATCAGTACCGTGCCACGGGCGCCGAGCGCCACCTCTGCAGACACTCAACCGGAAACCGACAGCTGATGACTGATCTGGCTGACACCTCTTTACTGGCTGCGCTGCAGGCGGCCGACGCTGACCAAGTGGACCCCGTGCGCCTCCACTATCTGGCGTCACTGGAAAGACGCCTGCGCTCAAAAGGCCTTCAGGGCTCAGCCCATTGGCACAAACTGAAGCAGGCCGTCGCCGGGTTACAGGCCATAGACCGTGAAAACGCCGAGCAACATGCGGCGGCCGAGCCCGGTCGTCGTTCTCCCCTGCTCGAGTTGGTCGACACACTCAATCAAGCTCCGGACAGCGTTCCGGTACAAGCGCCCCGCTCCCCGATCGAGCAACTGATTTTCGGGGCAACGGAAGAGGAAGAGCTTGAGCGCTCACAAGCCACTTCAAACGGCCCCCAACCGTTGAAAGCCATGGCGCGCGCAACGGCTGACCACGGTTTTCAAGCGCTTCAAAACCGCATTCAAGACGCCATTGAAAACATCCCCGAAGATGCTGGCCCGATGAATGCCCATCGGCTGGTTAGCCGGGCCATTGCCGAAATGCAACGCCTGTCACCGGCGTATCTCAACCGCATGGTTAATTATACCGACACCCTGATGGCGCTCGAAAAGCTGGGACGGAAAATCGAGATTACCAAGCCGAAATAAACCCCGTTCAAATGTGTTCTAGACTATCCCGGTGTACAAGCCGATAAGGAGAGCTATAGTGAACGTGTTCGAAGCCTTGAGACAGGATCACGACGTACAACGGGAACTGCTGGAGCAACTGGCCGATACCTCTGGCGATGAGCAAGTTCGCCGACAGGCATTTTCGCAGCTGAAAAACGAATTGACCGAACACGCCGCAGCGGAAGAAAAGCATTTCTACGCCCATCTGATGCAACACGAGCAAACCCAGGATAAAGCCCGCCATAGCGTTGCTGAACATCACGACATTGATGAGTGCATTGAGCAAATTGAACAGACCGATTACTCCAGCCCCCAATGGTTGCAGTTGTTCAAGGAGCTACAACACCTCGTGAACCATCATCTGGAAGAAGAAGAGCAGGAAGTGTTCCAGATGGGAGGCAAAGTACTGACCGATCGGCAGAAAGAGGAACTGGGCAGCCAGTATCGCAACCAGATGGAGAAGAACCGGTAAGTCTCTGATTAATCGGAATTGAGTGCCCCGGGTGGTTCCGGGGCACTTTTCTATTTCAGGCTTACTTTACTTTCGGGTCCAGCTCGCCAGCCGCGTAACGTTCGAACATCTGCTCGAGGTTCAGCGGCTTGATCTTGCTGGCCTGGCCGGCGCAGCCGAACGCTTCGTAGCGCGCTACGCAGATATCGGTCATGGCAACCATGGTGGCCTTGAGGAATTTGCGCGGGTCAAATTCGGCCGGGTTCTGGGCCATGAAGCGACGAACGGCGCCGGTAGAGGCCAGACGCAGGTCGGTGTCGATGTTGACCTTGCGCACGCCGTGTTTGATGCCTTCGACGATTTCTTCCACCGGTACACCGTAGGTTTCCGGGATCTCGCCACCGAATTCGTTGATCACTTTCAGCCACTCCTGAGGTACGGAGCTGGAGCCGTGCATGACCAGGTGGGTGTCCGGGATGCGGGCGTGGATGGCTTTGATCTGGTCGATGGCCAGGATGTCACCTGTAGGCGGACGGGTGAACTTGTAGGCGCCGTGGCTGGTGCCGATGGCGATAGCCAGAGCGTCGACTTGGGTTTTCTGCACGAAGTCAGCGGCTTCTTCCGGATCGGTCAGCATCTGGCTGTGGTCCAGGGTGCCTTCGGCGCCAATGCCGTCTTCTTCACCGGCCTGGCCGGTTTCGAGGGAGCCCAGGCAGCCCAGCTCACCTTCTACGGAGACACCACAGGCGTGGGCCATTTCAACGGTACGACGGGTCACGTCGACGTTGTATTCGTAGCTGGTCGGCGTTTTGCCGTCTTCACCCAGGGAGCCGTCCATCATCACAGAGCTGAAGCCAAGCTGGATGGAGCGCTGGCATACGGCCGGGCTGGTGCCGTGGTCCTGGTGCATAACCACGGGGATGTGCGGCCATTCTTCGATGGCGGCCAGGATCAGGTGGCGCAGGAAAGGCGCACCGGCGTATTTGCGGGCACCGGCGGAGGCCTGGACAATGACCGGGGAGTCGGTTTTGTCGGCCGCTTCCATGATGGCGCGCATTTGTTCGAGGTTGTTTACGTTAAAGGCTGGCACACCGTAACCATGCTCGGCGGCGTGGTCCAGAAGTTGCCGCAGCGAAATCAGGGCCATGGGTTGTCTCCTTCGTTGACTTTTTAATGGTTAAATTCTGTTTTGCTTCAGACTTGGGAGTCTGCTTCGGCTGGCGGAGGGGTTGGCCTCCCGAGACACGCCGTGAATACATCCCTGTAGGCTTGAGCGCAGCATCCATGCTGCGCACAGTCTCGGGAGGCCAACCCCGCCACCAGCCTTGCGAATCTAGCTCTTGCGTGAGCCCTTAAGCGCCACGCTCTTCCAAAACCGCTACTGCCGGCAGGGTTTTGCCTTCCACGAATTCGAGGAACGCGCCACCGCCGGTGGAGATGTAGGAGATCTTGTCAGCTACGCCGTATTTGTCAACGGCTGCGACGGTGTCGCCGCCGCCGGCCAGGGAGAAGGCGTCGCTTTCGGCGATGGCCTGGGCGAGTGCTTTGGTGCCGTTGCCGAACTGGTCGAATTCGAATACGCCAACCGGGCCGTTCCACAGGATGGTTTTGGCGTTTTTCAGCAGTTCAGCGAACTGGCCGGCGGTTTCCGGGCCTACGTCGAGGATCATGTCTTCGTCGCTGACGTCGGAGATGTTTTTGGTCGTCGCCGTGGCGGTTTCAGCGAATTCGCTGGCGACCACCACGTCAACCGGCAGCGGGATTTCCACGCGGCTGGCGATGTCTTTGGCAGTGTCGATCAGGTCGTGTTCGCACAGGGACTTGCCTACCGGGTGGCCGGCTGCGGCCAGGAAGGTGTTGGCGATGCCGCCACCAACGATGATCTGGTCACACACTTTTTCCAGAGCGTTGAGCACGTCCAGCTTGGTGGAGACTTTCGAGCCACCAACGATGGCAACGACCGGCTTGGCCGGGTTATCCAGGGCTTTGCCGAGTGCTTCCAGCTCCGCTGCCAGCAACGGGCCGGCGCAGGCTTCAGGGGCAAATCGGGCCACACCGTGGGTGGAGGCCTGGGCGCGGTGAGCGGTGCCGAAGGCGTCCATCACATAGATGTCGCACAGGGCGGCGTATTGCTTGGCCAGGTCCTCGTTGTCTTTCTTTTCGCCTTTGTTGAAGCGAACGTTTTCGAACAGCACTACTTCGCCGTCGGCCACTTCAACGCCGTCCAGATAATCCTTGATCAGGCGGACTTCCTGGCCCAGCAGGGTGCCCAGGTGTTCGGCAACCGGTTTCATGGAGGAGGCTTCGTCGTACACGCCTTCTTCCGGGCGGCCCAGGTGGGACATCAGCATGACTTTGGCACCGGCGTCTTTGGCGGCCTTGATGGTGGGCAGCGAGGCGCGGATGCGGGCGTCACTGGATACTTTGCCGTCTTTGACCGGGACGTTCAGGTCTTCACGAATCAGAACCCGCTTGCCGGCGAGGTTCAGGTCAGTCATTTTCTTGATGGCCATAATCAGGTTCCGTAGTTATGGGTTCAAAGGTGCAAATTCTAAGCCTAAGGCTGGAGCCTGACTCCCTTCGGGATCAGCCCCCACAATATTCTTCAGGTTTTGCTCAACCAGGTTCTGCTGACATCCAGCATGCGATTGGCAAAGCCCCACTCGTTGTCAAACCAGCACAACACTTTCACCATGGTGCCGCCGATGACTCGGGTCTGCCCGCCATCGACCACGCCGGAATGGGAATCATGGTTGAAGTCAGAACTGGCCAGCAGTTCATCGGTATAGCCGAGGATACCCTTCAATGAGCCAGCGGATGCACCGCACAGCAGCTGATTCACTGCGGCTATGTCGGTCGGCTCACGCACGTTAACCACCATGTCTATAGCAGAGACATTCAGCGTTGGCACGCGCATGGCAACCGAGCTGAAACGGCCTTCCATATGAGGCAACAAGCGCTCGATACCGCGGGCCAAGCCAGTGTCCACGGGCACAATATTGTGCAGGGCACTTCGGGTACGGCGCAGGTCCTGATGGTGGTAGGCATCGATGACCGGCTGGTCGTTCATGGCGGCGTGAATCGTGGTGGTACTGCCCTGCTCTACGCCAAAGGCATCGTCCAGGACCTTGATGACCGGTACCAGGCAGTTGGTGGTGCAGGAGCCGGCAGCTACGATCACGTCCTGACCGTTCAGGTCCCCGTCGTTAATGCCGAAGACCACCGTGCGGTCGACATCCGGATCGCCCGGCTGGGAAAACAGCAGGCGCTGGGCACCGGCTTCAATATGCTTTTCCGCCGTGGCCCGGTCAGAATAGGCGCCGGAGCATTCCAGCACCAGATCCACACCCAGCAGTCGCCAGGGCAGTTCCTCGGGTTCAGGGTGACGCAATACGCGGATGCGGTCGCCGTTCACAACCAGGTTATCGCCATCCACGGCCACCTCACCGTGAAACCGCCCGTGGGTGGAGTCGTATTTGGTGAGGTGGGCAATGGTGTCGATATCCGACAACTCGTTGATCGCGACCACCTGCAGATGGTCGCGATAGCCGTTTTCATAAAGGGCCCGCAACACGCACTGGCCGATGCGGCCGTACCCGTTGATGGCAATGCGAAACGGCGTTGCGTTGGTCATCAGGCGTCCAGCAGTTCGTCAGCCACTTCCAGGATATTGTCGACAGTAAAGCCGAACTCCTTGAACAGCTCGCCGGCCGGCGCAGATTCACCAAAGGTGGTCATGCCAACGATGCGACCGTCCAGGCCCACGTACTTGTACCAGTAGTCCGCAATGCTCGCTTCAATGGCAATACGGTTGGTCACTTCCAGCGGCAACACCTGCTGTTTGTACTCGGCACTCTGGGCATCGAATACGTCAGTGGACGGCATGGATACAACACGCACCGCTTTGCCCTGCTCACGCAGCTTGGCTGCAGCGTCCTGGGCCAGCCCCACTTCGCCGCCGGTGGCGATGAGAATCAGCTCCGGCGTGCCTTCGCTGTCCGACAGGACATAACCACCCTTGGCCACGTTCGCCAGCTGTTCGGCATCACGCTGCTGGTGCGGCAAGCCCTGACGGGAGAAGACCATGGCGGTCGGGCCATCCTTGCGCTCCAGGGCCGCTTTCCAGGCCACCGCAGACTCCACGGTGTCGGCCGGGCGCCAGGTGCTCATGTTCGGGGTGGTGCGCAGGCTGGCCAGCTGTTCGATAGGCTGGTGGGTCGGGCCATCTTCACCCAGACCGATGGAATCGTGGGTAAAGACAAAGATCGAGCGCTGCTTCATCAGTGCGGCCATGCGCACGGCATTACGGCAGTATTCCATGAAGATCAGGAAGGTAGCGCCGTAGGGCACGAAGCCACCGTGCAGAGCGATACCGTTCATAATGGCCGCCATGCCGAATTCGCGCACACCGTAATAGATGTAGTTACCGGAGGCGTCTTCCTTGGTCACGCCTTTACAGCCCGACCAGATAGTCAGGTTGGAACCGGCCAGGTCGGCAGAGCCACCCATCAGTTCCGGCAGCAGCGGACCGTAGGCGTTCAGGGAATTCTGGGACGCCTTACGGGAGGCAACGGTCTCGCCCTTGTCCTGGCATTCCTGGATATAGGCCTGGGCTTTTTCGGCGAAGTCTGCCGGCAGATCACCCGCCATGCGCCGTTTGAACTCGGCGGCCAGTTCCGGCTCGGCCTTCTCATAGGCCGCAAATTTCTCTTCCCAGACACTCTGTGCAGCCTGGCCTTTTTCTTTGGCATCCCACGCGGCGTAGATCTCGGACGGCACCTCGAACGGGCCGTGCTGCCAGCCCAGGGCTTCGCGGGTCAGAGCGATTTCATCGTCGCCCAGCGGGGCGCCGTGACACTCTTCCTTGCCCTGCTTGTTGGGGGAACCGAAGCCGATAATGGTCTTGCAGCAAATAATGGTGGGCTGCGCGGTGTTAGCACGGGCAGCTTCAATGGCCGCACGGATGGCATCGGAATCGTGACCATCAACATTGGGGATCACCTGCCAGCCGTAGGACTCGAAACGCTTGGGCGTATCGTCGGTGAACCAGCCTTCTACTTCACCATCAATGGAGATGCCGTTGTCGTCATAGAAGAACACCAGCTTACCCAGGCCCAGGGTGCCGGCCAGAGAGGCAACCTCATGGGAAATACCTTCCATTAGGCAGCCGTCGCCCAGGAACGCATAGGTGTAGTGGTCAACAATGTCGTGGCCCGGACGGTTGAACTGAGCAGCCAGTGCCTTCTCTGCGAGCGCGAAGCCAACAGCATTGGCGATGCCCTGCCCCAGCGGGCCGGTGGTGGTCTCGATGCCCGGGGTATAACCGTATTCCGGATGGCCCGGTGTTTTGGAGTGCAGCTGACGGAAGTTCTTCAGGTCATCAATGCTGACGTCGTACCCGCTCAGGTGCAGCAGGGAATACTGCAGCATGGAGCCATGGCCGTTAGACAGCACGAAGCGGTCGCGGTTGGCCCAGTGCGGGTTGGCCGGGTTGTGGCTAAGGTAATCGTTCCAAAGCACCTCGGCGATATCCGCCATACCCATGGGCGCACCCGGGTGGCCGGATTTGGCTTTCTGAACCGCATCCATGCTCAGCGCGCGAATGGCGTTGGCGAGATCTTTACGGGACGGCATTGACAATTCTCCAGTGTTTTTCAGGAAAAGACTTCAAGCTGCAAATACTGCTCAAAAAGAAGGCGCGTATTTTCGCCGATTAGGGTATGCCGGGGCAAATCCATATGTAGTGGTTTTCCGATGAAGCCGGCACAAAATCACCAAACCGACTGATTTCACAGAACTCATAAATCTATATCAAAAAATTTTGATATGGCTATTGATCGACCAACCGAACGCCCCTACACTTGCCAACCATGACCTCACTCAATGCACATGCGAACGAATTGTCCTCTGTGGACGTACTGGCCCCGATCTTCAAGGCGAGCGGCGACCCCCTGCGCCTGGAAATCCTGCGGGTGCTGCGGCGGGACACCTTCGGTGTGCTGGAGCTGAGCCAGATGTTCGACATGCGCCAGTCCGGCATGAGCCATCACCTGAAAGTGATGCACAAGGCCGGCTTGCTGGAGCCCCAGCGGGAAGGCAATGCCATTTTCTATCGTCGCCCGCTGAATCTGGACAGTGACAAACTGGCCGACCAGGCGATCCGCCAGATTTTCGAAACCGTCGACAGGGTTGCCCTGCCCCGGCACCTGAATGAAAAGATTGAAGCCATACGAGAGCAGCGGGCGGGACAGTCCCAGGCCTTTTTCTCCCGACACTCCGAACAATTCCGGGAACAGCAGGAACTGATTGCAGCCTTTGACCTGTACGCCGAGCCTACCGCGGAACTGATTCGCAAGCGTGCGGCGAGGCAGTCATGGCAGAGCGTTCTGGAAATCGGACCGGGTGAAGGCGGGTTCCTGCCGGTACTGTCGGAGCTGTTCCAGCATGTGGTTGGCCTGGACAACAGCAAAGACATGCTGGCCAAGGCGACGCGCACCTGCATAGAGGAACACCTGAACAACGTCGACCTGATCGAAGGCGTGACCGACACCCTGCTGGCGCGGGGCGACGCCTTTGACCTGATTGTAGCCAACATGGTGCTGCACCATGTGCCCAGCCCCGCGGACATTTTTCTGGACGCCGCAGCCCTGATGAACAGTGGCGGTTGTCTGGTCGTCAGTGATCTGTGCAGTCACGACCAGGACTGGGCCAAGGAAAACTGCGGCGACCTGTGGCTGGGCTTCGAGCCGGAAGAACTGACTTCCTGGGCGGCCGACGCCGGGCTGACCGCCGGCGAACAGCTGTTTATAGGCCTGCGCAACGGGTTCCAGGTACAGGTAAGAGAATTCTGGAAGAGTACGGAAGCGGCGTAACCAGTCGCCGTCACAGGAATATCAAAAACTTTTGATATGGGTGTAGGTAGTTTTACGTATGCCCTGACAACAACCAAGGCAGCCGGTAGGTCGAACAGGACGGAGCCGGTACGAATTTGCAATCGCTCAAGAGGAGCACACCTATGTCTGACTACAACATCTTCACCTCCGAATCGGTCTCCGAAGGCCATCCGGACAAACTGGCCGACCAGATTTCCGATGCGGTACTGGACGCCATCCTGACCGACGATCCGCACGCGCGCGTGGCCTGCGAAACCATGGTCAAGACCGGCGTGGCCATCGTCGGCGGTGAAATCACCACCAGCGCCTGGGTCGATCTGGAAGACCTTGTACGCGGTGTGATCAAAGACATCGGCTACACCTCCTCTGAAGTAGGCTACGACGGCGACACCTGTGGTGTGATCAACATCATCGGCAAACAGTCCGTCGACATCGCCCAGGGCGTTGACCGCCAGAAGCCGGAAGACCAGGGCGCAGGCGACCAGGGCCTGATGTTCGGCTACGCCAGCAACGAAACCGACGTGCTGATGCCGGCGCCGATCACCTTCTCCCACCGCCTGGTTCAGCGCCAGGCCGAAGCCCGCAAGAGCGGCCTGCTGCCGTGGCTGCGTCCGGACGCCAAGAGCCAGGTCACCTGCCGCTACGAGAACGGCAAGGTTGTGGGTATCGATGCTGTGGTTCTGTCTACCCAGCACGACCCCGACGTCACCCAGGCCGACCTGAAAGAAGCGGTGATGGAACTGATCGTCAAGCACACCCTGCCGGCTGAACTGCTGCACAAAGACACCCAGTTCCACATCAACCCGACCGGCAAGTTCGTTATCGGTGGCCCGGTGGGCGACTGTGGCCTGACTGGCCGCAAAATCATCGTAGACACCTACGGCGGCATGGCCCGTCACGGTGGTGGCGCCTTCTCCGGCAAAGACCCTTCGAAGGTTGACCGTTCTGCTGCCTACGCCGGCCGTTACGTCGCCAAGAACATCGTCGCCGCCGGCCTGGCCGAGAAGTGCGAGATTCAGGTGTCCTATGCCATCGGTGTAGCCCAGCCGACTTCCATTTCTTTGAACACCTTTGGCACCGGCAAGATCAGCGACGACAAGATCATCGATCTGGTACGTGCACACTTCGACCTGCGTCCGTACGCGATCACCAACATGCTCGACCTGCTGCACCCGATGTACCGGGCCACCGCAGCTTACGGCCACTTCGGCCGTGATCCGTACGAGATGACCGTCGGTGGCAAGACCTTCACCGCGTTCCCGTGGGAGAAAACTGACCGTGCGGCAGCCCTGAAAGACGCTGCGGGTATTTGAACAGACCATTCCGGATAACTGGGCGTATTCCATTTCACCGAATACGCCCAAACCAAACTGACAGGAGAACACCATGAGCACTCCGGCCGAAAAACTGAATGACTTCCAGGACTACAAAGTCCGCGACATCACCCTCGCCGACTGGGGCCGCAAGGAAATCAAGATCGCCGAAGGCGA
Source organism: Marinobacter nauticus (assembly GCF_003634635.1). GTDB lineage: Bacteria > Pseudomonadota > Gammaproteobacteria > Pseudomonadales > Oleiphilaceae > Marinobacter > Marinobacter nauticus. Next base: position 474,366 of record NZ_RBJB01000003.1, read on the forward strand.
AATGCCCGCCCTGATGAAACTGCGCGAGAAGTACAAAGCGGAGCAGCCGCTGAAAGGCGCCAACATCATGGGCTGCATCCACATGACCATCCAGACCGCCGTGCTGATCGAAACCCTGGTCGAACTGGGCGCCAACGTACGCTGGTCCTCGTGCAACATCTTCTCCACTCAGGATCAGGCCGCAGCCGCCATCGCTGCGCAAGGGATCCCCGTGTTTGCCTGGAAAGGCGAGACCGACGAGGAATACGAGTGGTGCCTGCACAAGACCGTCGGTGCGGACGTAGACGGCTGGGAGCCGAACATGATCCTGGACGACGGCGGCGACCTGACCGAGCTGCTGCACAAGGAATACCCGCAGGTGATCGCCAACTGCCACGGCGTAACCGAGGAAACCACTACCGGCGTGCACCGCCTGCAGGAAATGCTGCGTGACGGCACCCTCAAGATCCCGGCGATTAACGTCAACGACTCGGTGACCAAATCCAAGAACGACAACAAGTACGGTTGTCGTCACAGCCTGAATGATGCGATCAAGCGCGCCACCGACCATCTGCTGTCTGGCAAAAAGGCCCTGGTCATCGGCTACGGCGACGTAGGCAAGGGTTCCGCCCTGTCCCTGCGTCAGGAAGGCATGATCGTCAAAGTCACCGAAGCAGATCCGATCTGCGCCATGCAGGCCTGCATGGACGGTTTTGAAGTTGTGTCCCCATACATTGACGGCGTAAACACCGGTACCGAGCAGGGCATCAACAAGGATCTGTTGGCCAACACCGACCTGTTGGTAACCACCACCGGTAACGTCAACGTGTGCGATGCCAACATGCTGAAAGCGCTGAAGAGCGGCGCCGTGGTATGCAACATCGGGCACTTCGATAACGAAATCGATACCGCCTACATGCGCAAGAACTGGGAGTGGGACGAGGTCAAGCCACAGGTGCACGTGATCTACCGCGACAAGGCCAGCAACGACCACCTGATCCTGCTGTCGGAAGGCCGCCTGGTAAACCTGGGCAACGCCACCGGTCACCCGTCCCGTATCATGGACGGCTCCTTTGCCAACCAGGTGCTGGCGCAGATGTATCTGTTCGAGCGCAAGTTTGCCGATCTGCCGGAAGATTCCAAGGCCAAGGGCGTTTACGTTCAGGTTCTGCCCAAGCAGCTGGACGAGGAAGTGGCCCGCGCCATGGTGGAAGGCTTTGGTGGCGTGATCACCAAGATGACTCCGGACCAGGCGAAATACATCGGTGTACCGGTCGAAGGCCCGTACAAGCCGGAAAGCTACAGGTACTAATCGGACACAAACATGGAATCCCAGAAGCAATTCAAACGCCGCTTCAGTTTCGAGTTTTTCCCGCCCAAGACCGATCAGGGCAAGGAGAAGCTGCAGGCGGTGCGTAACCAGCTGGCCGAGGTGAACCCGGATTTCTTCTCGGTCACCTTCGGGGCGGGCGGTTCCACCCGGGACCGCACCATCGAGACTGTGCTGAACCTGCACCAGCAGGGCATCTCCACGGCACCGCACCTCTCGTGCGTGGGGGGTACCCGGGAAGAAATCGGCGAGCTGCTGGATGTGTATAAAGAGAACGGCATCAACCGGATCGTTGCCCTGCGCGGCGATATGCCATCGGGTATGGGCGCTTCCGGTGAACTGCGTTACGCCAACGAACTGGTGGAATTTATCCGGCAGCACAGCGGCGATCACTTCAATCTGGAAGTGGCCGCTTACCCGGAGTTTCACCCTCAGGCCCGCAACGCCGAAGAAGACCTGAAGAACTTCGCACGGAAAGTACAGGCCGGTGCCAACAGCGCCATCACCCAGTACTTCTTTAATGCCGACAGCTACTTCTACTTCATCGACCGTCTGGAGCAGATGGGCGTCACCATTCCGGTGGTACCGGGCATCATGCCCATCGTCAACTTCTCCAGCCTGGTGCGGTTCTCGGACATGTGCGGCGCGGAGATCCCGCGCTGGATCCGCAAGCAGCTGGAAGCCTACGGTGACGACACGGACAGCATCCGCAAGTTCGGTGAGGAAGTGGTCACTGAAATGTGCCAAAAACTGCTCAAGGCCGGGGCTCCAGGGTTGCACTTCTATACTCTGAACCAGGCTGAACCCAGCCTTTCCATCTGGAAGAATCTGGGCATCAGCGACCGGGAGAAAATCGCGTTCTGACACGCCTTCCCGGCCGCTGCAGAGAGGGGCTCCGGCCCCTCTTTCCTTTCATAACCGCCTGATTTCCTGCAAATCCTGTCTCCATAGTCTAAACTGTATCTGATGCATCCCCATCAACGCTCCCTGTGATGCACGGCCACAAAGAGTGCTTTCACAGACTGCCTTACCGGGCAGACGGGGCATAAAAAACAGAAAGGAGAAAGCATGAGCACGAAATGGCTGAAAACACTGGGTGCTGGTCTGGCACTATCTGTAGCCGCAACCTCAGTCAGCGCAGAGACCCTGCGCGTGGTCACCGACCCAAGCTTCGTCCCGTTTGAAATGATGGACCAGGAAACCGGAGAAATGATCGGTTTCGATATGGAGATCATTGCCGAAGTCGCCGAACGTGCAGGCTTTGATTACGACCTCAACACCATGGACTTCAACGGCATTATCCCGGCCCTGCAAACCGGCAACGTGGATATTGCCATCGCCGGCATCACCATTACCGATGAACGCGAGGAAATCGTCGATTTCTCCGATCCTTACTACGATTCCGGTCTGCGTATCCTGGTGAGCCAGAACAACGGCGATGTTGATGAAATGTCGGACCTGGAAGGCATGAAAGTCGGCACCAAGATTGGCAGCACCAGCTATGACTTCCTGATGAAAAGCCTGGACGACAACGACGGTGTAACGCCGTACCCCGGCAGCTCGGACATGTACATGGCGCTGATGTCCGGTGCCGTTGATGCGGTTTTCTACGATGCCCCAAACGTTGGCTACTTCGCCAGCACCCGTGGCAAAGGCAAGGTCAAGACCGTCGGCCCCCTGTATGAAGGCCAGCAGTACGGTATTGCCCTGAAAAACGGCAGTAAATGGGTCGGCCCGGTTAACGAAGCCCTGGCAGAAATCAAGGAAGACGGCACCTACAAGACCATTTATGAAAAATGGTTCGGCCCCATGCCTGAAGACAAATAACCCGCCACTCGAACCGGCCGGGGCACACAATGCCCTGGCCGATTCCTCCCAACCCAACGGAGAAACACACTGTGGAATTCCAGTTTCAGTTTGACTGGCAGGCGGCCATCAATTCCATTCCCTACCTGGCCAAGGGTATTCCCTACACCCTGATGATTTCCTTCGGTGGCCTGGCCATCGGTTTTGTTCTGGGCATCGTGTTCGGCCTGCTCAGCATCAACAAGAATTGGTTCTTGCGCTGGCCCGCCACTGCCTACATCGAGATTTTCCGCGGCACCCCCATCCTGGTACAGGTGCTGTTTATCTTCTACGGCCTGCCCGACCTGGTTGGCGGCCCGATCGACCCGCTGACAGCCGGTATTGCCGCGATCGCCCTTAACTCCGGTGCCTATATCTCCGAAGTCGTCCGTGGTGGCGTGCAGTCCATTGACAAAGGCCAGACCGAAGCCGGTCTGTCTCTGGGCCTGTCACGCTCCCAGACTTTCTGGAACATTGTCTGGCCCCAGGCCTTCCGGCGCATGATTCCGCCTTTGGGCAACCAGGCCATCGTCAGCATCAAGGACACCTCACTGTTCTCGGTCATCGGCGTGGGCGAACTGGTACGCCAGGGCCAGGTGTACATTGCCAATACCTTCACCGCGTTCGAGGTGTATTTTGTGGTGGCCATCATGTACCTGGCCATTACGCTGTCCCTGTCACTGATCCTGCGGCTGCTTGAGCGCCGTGGTGTAGCGTCTGCCTGAAGGAGCCCGAGCAATGACACAGATTGTAAAAATGAAGGGCATGAACAAATACTTCGGCAAACTGCATGTCCTCAAGGATATCGACCTGACCGTGGAACAGGGCGAAGTGGTGGTGATCATCGGCGCCAGTGGCTCCGGCAAATCCACCCTGATTCGCTGCGTGAATGGCCTGGAAGAATACGAATCCGGGTCGCTTGAGGTGGATAACCACCCTCTGGCCCCGAAAGGCGGAAATCAGAACAGCCTGGCGGAAATCCGCAAGGAAGTGGGCATGGTGTTCCAGCAGTTCAACCTGTTCCCGCATCTGACGGTGAAAAAGAACATCATGCTGGCGCCCATGAAGGTGAAAAGAACGGCCGAAGTGGTTGCCAACGCCACCGCCGAACGCCTGCTGGAGCGTGTAGGCATCGGCAACCAGGCCGACAAATACCCCAGCCAGCTATCCGGCGGCCAGCAACAGCGGGTGGCCATCGCCCGGGCTCTGGCCATGGAACCCAGGCTGATGCTGTTCGACGAACCCACGTCAGCGCTGGACCCGGAAATGATCGGGGAAGTGCTGGATGTCATGCGGGAGCTGGCCAGAGAAGGTATGACCATGATGGTCGTCACCCATGAAATGGGCTTTGCCCGCGAGGTGGCCGACCGGGTGATCTACATTCACGAAGGCCAGATTGTCGAGGAAGGCAAACCCGACGAGGTGTTCGATAACCCTCAGAATGAGCGCACCCAGGCATTCCTGTCCCGGGTACTGGCTCACTGACCCTCGCGTTTAAAGCAACTGGCGGATGACGTCATACTCACGTTCAATCTTGGCGTGGGAGTCATCCGCCAGAAACTTCGCAATCTTCCGGCCCAGAAACGGCACCTCGCACAGCACCGACAGGCTCACGTAGTTGATACAACGGTCGCCGTTGCCCAACAGCCGCATCGCGCCCTTGATCTTCGCCGGCACGCCGTCAATACGCACCCGAAACTCGCAGTGCCACTCGTCATCGTCTTTGCGGAACCAGTGCTCTTCCTGCCGCACCCGGTTCCATTCCCGGTGGAAACCGGAAAGCACACCCGGCACCGGTGCCGAGGCGGTCATTTCCCGCTCGATCACCAGTTTGGCCGACATTTCGTCCTTTTTCAGCTCGGTCACCCTGAGATTGCGGGCGCCCAACTGCTCGTTTTTGTTGCGAATATGCGCCTCATCGAAGAAACGCTCGATCACCTGATCAAGCCCCCGCTCGTAGGGGTGCTCCAGATTGAGTTCCATGATTACCTCCGAACCTGTCTTACCCCTATTGTTGCGGCCGCCCAGCGTGGCAACATTGGCCGGGCGGGCAAGCAAACCGGGCAAGCAAGCCAGACCGATTGGTTCACATTCTGGCGCTGTTAAGCGATGGCCCGGGCAAGTATCATGTGAGGATTTTAACAAACCGAACAAACGGCCCGGGAGCTGACAGGAGACTACAATGCGCAATGCCGATCTGGTCGCACGGGATCTCAAATCCGTGTGGCACCCGTGCACCCAGATGAAAGACCACGAAACCCTGCCCCTGATCCCCATCAAACGGGGCGAAGGTGTCTGGCTGGAGGACTTTGAGGGCAACCGCTACATCGACGCCGTCAGCTCCTGGTGGGTTAACCTGTTCGGCCACGCCAATCCGCGCATCAACTCCGCCATTCAGGAACAGATCGGCCAGCTCGAACATGTGATTCTGGCCGGTTTCAGCCATGAGCCAGTGGTTAATCTGTCAGAGCGGCTGATCGAGGTAACACCGGAAGGCCTGAACAAGTGTTTCTATGCCGACAATGGTTCCTCGGCCATCGAAGCCGCTCTGAAGATGAGTTACCACTACTGGAAAAACCACGGCAAACCGGGCAAGAAGAACTTCGTAAACCTCAGCAACAGCTACCATGGCGAAACTCTGGGCGCGTTGGCCCTGGGCGACGTGGCCCTTTACAAGGACACCTACCAGCCGCTGCTGATGGAAGTGCTGACCGCCCCCTCACCGGACGCCTACAACAAAGAGCCCGGCGAAACCGATGAAGAGTACGCCCTGCGCCAGTTCGAGGCCATGGACAAACTGCTGGCCGAGAAACACGACGAAATCTGCGCTGTGGTGGTGGAGCCGTTGATCCAGTGCGCTGGTGGCATGCGCATGCACCACCCGGTTTACCACACCAAACTGCGGGAAGCCTGCGACCGTTACGGGGTGCACCTGATCGCGGATGAAATTGCCGTCGGCTTTGGCCGTACCGGTACCCTGTTCGCCTGTGAACAATCCGGCATCACCCCCGATTTCATGTGCCTGTCCAAAGGACTGACCGCCGGCTATCTGCCGCTGTCCGTGGTGCTCACCACCGACAACGTCTACAACGCCTTCTACGACGACTACGAAACCATGCGCGCCTTTCTGCACAGCCACAGCTACACCGGCAACCCCATTGGCTGCGCCGTCGCCCTCGCCACGCTCGACATCTTCCGGGATGAGAACGTCATCGAAAACAACCGCCAGCTGGCCCGCTGTATGGCCGAGTCCGTTGCCCATCTGGCCGACCACCCGAACGTGGGCGACATCCGCCAGCACGGCATGACCATGGCCATTGAAATGGTCAAAGACAAAGCCAGCAAAACCCCGTTCCCCTGGCAGGAACGCCGCGGCATCAGAGTGTATAAGCATTCACTCACCCGCCAGGCTTTGCTGCGCCCCCTGGGTAACGTGCTGTACTTCATGCCGCCCTACGTGATCACCGAAGAACAGATTCGCCATCTGGCTCAGGTGGCCACCGAAGGCATCGAAATCGCGGTCAAGGACTGAGAACCGCCGCCATGAGAATCCCGCGCATCTTCACCGACAGTCCCCTGGCTGTCGGCAGCCAGTGCCAGCTGGACGACAACGCCGCCAACCATGTAGGCCGGGTCCTGCGCATGCAGGCAGGCCAGGCACTTCTGCTCTTCAACGGTGACGGTCAGGACTATCACTCCACCATTACCGAAGCCGGAAAGAAACACGTGCAGGTGGCAGTCACGGAAGCCGCTGAAAACGAAACAGAATCGCCCCTCAGAGTAGTACTGGCACAGACCCTGTCCAAGGGCGACCGCATGGACTACGCCGTACAAAAAGCGGTGGAAATGGGCGTGAGCGAAATCGTGCCACTGACCACCGAACGCTGTGACGTCAAACTCAAAGGCGACCGGGAAGACAAGCGTCTTCGTCACTGGCAACAGGTTGCCATCAGCGCCGCCGAACAGTGCGGCCGTGCCCGGGTTCCCGACATACAGCCGGTTATGACCGTGCAACAGTGGCTGGAACACGCGCGTGCCTGCGACTTGCGCCTGGTGCTACACCATCGCACCGAACGGTCCCTGAACACCCTCGAAAAGCCCTCCAGCATCGCCCTGATGATCGGCCCCGAGGGCGGCCTGACCGCCGAAGAAATCGCCCTGGCCGAAAGTCACGGCTTTCTGCCTGTTGCCCTGGGCCCCCGGGTACTGCGCACCGAAACCGCACCGGTTGCCGCCATCGCCCTGTGCCAGTGGCTCTGGGGGGATATCGGCTCCTGAGACAGGCGGGTGACTATTCATGGCGTCACGTCCTGGCACCCCAGTCATTGACAGAGCTGTCGGTGCACAACATTATCTTGTCTGACAAAAAGTGGGCGGGAATGCCACCTTGTATGGGCGCCTGCACCCAAGAAAACAATTAAGAGCCCAGGATGATAAACCTACTTACCAATCCGGAATTTTGGCAATACCTCAGCATCCCCGTGATCGCCGCCCTCATCGGCTGGAGCACCAACTGGCTCGCCATCAAAATGACCTTCTATCCACTGGAGTTCATCGGCAAGCCGCCGCTTCTGGGCTGGCAGGGCATCATCCCCTCCAAAGCCCGCAAAATGGCCGCCAAAAGCGTGGATGCCACCATTGCCAAAATCGGTACCGTTCAGGAAATCTTCGAACAGATCGACCCCAAAGTCCTGGCCGCCCACATCATCTACACCGTCGACCCACGCATTGAGGAATATGTCGACGAACTCATGCTGCGGGAATACCCCACCTTCTGGGAAAACCTGCCGGCCTCGGCCCGCAAAATGGTCTACGACCGGGTACGCAAATCCACCCCGCAACTGGTCGACAACCTGGTCGAAGACATCTCCGACAATATTGAAGACCTGCTCGACATCAAAGGCATGGTCATCGAGCGCCTGGCCCGGGATAAAAAGCTGCTCAACCGGATATTTCTGGAGTGCGGTGACGTGGAGTTCCGCTTCATCATCAATTCCGGCCTCTACTTCGGCTTTCTGTTCGGCATTATCCAGATGGGCGTGTGGTACCTGTACCCGGCCATCTGGGTGTTGCCTCTGTTCGGGCTCCTTGTGGGCTGGGCCACCAACTGGATTGCGCTGAATGTAATCTTCCGGCCCCTGCATGAACACAAGGTCGGCCCTCTGCGAATCCAGGGCCTGTTCCTCAAGCGCCAGCCAGAAGTGGCAGAATCCTTCTGTCATATCGTGACCCACGAGATACTGACCGTGGGCAACATCATCAATGCCATCCTCGAAGGACCCAAAGGTGACCGCGCCCGCAACATGGTGAAAAAGCACATCAAACCGCTGGTGGATGAAACCGCAGGCATGGGCAAGGCCCTGACCCAGATGGCATTCGGCCCCACGGGTTTTGCCACCCTGAAAAATCAGGTGGGTGAAAAAGCCATCGCGATATCCCAGAGTTCCTTCAACAACCCCGTGTTCGAGCGAGACCGTGCCCGGGCGGTGGAGTCCATCATGGTGGAGCGGATGAATGCCCTGTCTTCGGAAGAATTCCAGGATCTGCTGCGCCCGTGCTTCCAGGAAGACGAGATCAAACTGATCCTGGTGGGCGCCTTCCTGGGTCTGGTGGCCGGTGTGTGCCAACTGGTCTTTGTCTTTGGCGAGTCCTTTTTCTGATCGTTGTCAGGGCTGTGCAGGGTTGCATTACGCTACTATACTGGCCAGATAACCAGTCCATTCTTTATACACGCTATGCGGAGGCAAGGGATGCCGGGCTTATTTTCCTGGATATCAGGCCTGTTCAACAGCACTCAATCCGTCCCACAGGCTGCCTCCGAAACCCGGCTTTTTAATCCTTCCAGCACCAGCCAGCCCGGCAATAGCAACGATGAAGGCGACATTGTTGGCCAACTGGAAGACCACCTGTTCACCTGGCTGCTTGATGTGGAACCCGCGCGCCTTCGTGCCGGCACAGATAGTGGCGAAAAGGAACTGGCCGAGCTCGAGCGGCGCCTGCAAATGAACGAAATGGAAGAACTGCCCAGGAAGCCTGGCAGTTTACCCATGCTGATGCGAGCACTGTCCAATGAAGCCACCGAACGCAAAGAGCTAACCCGCATCATTCTGAGTGACCCGTCACTGACCGACCAGTTGCTCCAGGTGGCCAACAGCCCCTACTTCCGCCCGAGTGAACACGTCATAGAATCCGTTGACCAGGCGGTGTTCGTGCTGGGTGTGGACGGCATCCGGAACGTGATTGCGGCGGCGGTTATGCGGCCTATGATGGCGGCCCGAAACAGCCGCGAGGCACTTTTCGCCCAACGATCCTGGCGCTGGGGCCTGACCTGCGCCCGAGCGGCGGAAATGATTGCCAAGATTCACCGGGACGACACCAGCGCCCACTTCATGGTTGGCCTGCTGCCAGCATTGGCGTACATCACCATTCGCAGGGAACTGGGGCGTATCTACCGCACCAGGGGCTCCGGCAGTGAACCGGAGCCGGCGTTGCTGAGATTGGCCTTGGCCCGCTATCAGTGGGCCACTTGTCAGTTACTGGCAAATGTCTGGACTCTGCCGCCCAAATATCATGCTTGGCTGTTATCGGCAGAACGGCCGGCGCCGCGGCAGGCGCACTCGGCACTGACCGACGGCCTGCTTCTGGGCACCCGGGAGGTGCTGCGCCATGCCCGCCAGAGAAACCTGTCAGAAGAGAATCTGATTCGCATTGTGCACCTGTCCCCGGAGCAACTGGGCAGGGTACGTACGGTATTGCTCAGAATGCTCCAGGAAGGCAAAAGTTCACAGGTTCGGACCTGACTCCGGTGCTTTGACAATATCCGCACCGGGCGGTGTACCGGCATTCAGCAGGCTGGCAAAGCTGACATCGTCACTGGTGGGCGCAAGATCGATCAGTTCCCTCGGCATGGCCCCGGCAGGCAGGCGATCCACCACCCGGTCTTCGTCCTTGCGCACGGCCCGCAGCACGCTACCGACCGTAATCAGATCCAGTGTTCGCCCTGGAACCAGCTGATCGCCATCGCGCCCCGCCAGATTCAGCAACCCGGCGCGTATCAGCTTGTCGCTGATCTTGCGGGTGACTTCGCCGGGAATCCGCAACTGCTGCTCCAGAGACTCCTGCTGAGGCGCCGGTTCACCGCGGCTGAACGGCTTGGCCACCATCCACATCAGGGCAAGCCCTACCCGCTCCTGCAATTCCGGCGCCAGCTGGACATTCCGGCGCTTGGCTACGGCCCCCGGGTTTTGCAGATAGAAAGCCAGACTGGCGCCAAGCAGCAGGATCATCCAGTTCAGATACGTCCAGATCAGCAGAATGATACCGACCGCAAAACCGGAGTAGATGGCCGCATACTTGGCCGAGCCGGCCACGAACGAGGCAAACAGCATGCCGCCAGCCTGCCAGGACACGCCGGCCACCAGCCCGGCGATAAACGCGTAGCGCAGCTTCACCCGGGTATTAGGGATAAAGATGTAAACAAAGGTGAACGCGCCCACCACCAGGAAAAACGGTGTAAACCGACTGGCAAGGACAATCAACGAACCAAACGGTTCGATGGCCATAAGATTCTGCGCGATTTCTGAAGAGAAGATGGTGGCGGTTACCCCGATAGCCGAAACCATCAACAAGGGGCCTACCATGATGACGCTCAGATAGTTACTGAAACGCTGCGCCATGGAGCGCATTTCCGGCACCCGCCAGATCATGTTGAACGAGCGCTCGATTTTCTGAACCAGGGAAATGACGGTGTACACCAACAGGGCCAGACCCACCGAGCCCAGCACACCGACTTTCATATTATCGACAAAACCCAGGATTCGCTCAGCCACCTCCACACCCTGTGGGCCCATCGGCTGGAAGAACTGGTACAGGAATGGCTCCATGCGCTGGTGCACACCCAGCGCTTTCAGCACGGAAAAGCTCAGGGCGAGCAGCGGCACAATGCTGAGCAACGTGGTGTAAACCAGGCTCATGGCGTGCAGTGTCAACTGACCACTGATCACATCGCGGATCAGGGCATAAGCCGAGCGCCCGGATTTATACAGCCAGGTCCAGGGCCAGGTCTGCGGTGGGTTGGAATTGGACAGTATCCAGTCTTCAGCAGCCTGCAGCCGCTCTTTCATCTGGGTGGAAGCCACGTAACATCCTGCTTGTCAGTGTTTCTTCAAGCTTATCAGGCAGCTGTCAGTAAACAACCCGGAAACCGGGTATTTGTTGTACACCCGGACAAATCCTCCTGATGGTGGGCTTCCTTCACCCGACTTCAGGCAACCGACGCCAGATTACGCGCCGTAATCTCCACAATTCGCTGCCGCGCCTCCTGGCTCGCCCAGGCCGAGTGTGGGGTCAGAATCAATTTGGGAACATTGTCTGCCAGCAGCGGGTTACCATTGCGGGGAGGTTCTTCGGTCAACACATCAAAGCCCGCACCGGCAATATCGCCATTCCGCAAGGCGTCAGCCAAAGCCGATTCATCAACCAAGCCGCCCCTACTGGTGTTGATCAGCAGTGCCGAAGACTTCATTAAACCCAGTTCCCGGGCACCAATCATGTTGCGGGTTTCTTCTGTCAGCAGGCAGTGGAGTGATAGCACATCAGCCTGCACCAACAGGTCATCCAGCGGAATTCGCGGGTAGCCATCCACCTCGCCAGGCTCTTGGCCGGGCCGGCAGCCGAGGACGATGTTCATGCCAAACGCTTTTGCCCGTTCCGCCACACCCTGTCCAAGATCGCCGTAGCCGACAATGCCCAGAGTTTTGCCTTCCAGCTCCATAATCGGGTAGTCCATCAGGCAGAACATATCGCTTTTGGCCCACTGGCCATTGCGGGCACCCCGGTTGTAATCCAGCAGCCGGGTGGCCAGTGCCAGGATGAGAGCCATGGTGTGCTGGGCCACGGTGGAACGGCCATAATTGGTAACGTTCATTACCTTGATGTCGTGGGCCTTGGCCGCCTCCAGATCGATGTTATTGAGACCGGTTGCCACCACCGCGATGGTTTTCAGTTCCGGGCAGGCTTCAAAATGTTCGCCGTTCAGCACCACCTTGTTCACCAGCACCGTATCAAAGCCCTGGATTCTTTGAATCACCTGCTCCGGGTTGGTGCGCGGGTGGCAGGTCAGTCCACCGGCAATGTTTTCAATGGGACTCAGATCAACATCCTCGCCCAGTGTTGCAGCATCCAGAAAAACGGCTTTCATACTTTTCTCCTGACTCATCGACCCCACAGATTAAGGTAGACTGAGGAAAACGATCAATCTCCGGGAGGCTACCCATGGAACACGAATTCTGGCACGAACGCTGGGCAAAAGACCAAATCGGCTTCCACGAAGGCACGGTTAATCAGTACCTGCATGACCACTGGCCCGAACTGGCAGGCAACGGCACCGACGCCGTGTTCGTTCCCCTGTGCGGCAAGGCCCATGACATGTGGTGGCTGCACGATCGCGGACATCCGATTATCGGCGTGGAGTTAAGTGAGGTTGCCTGCAAGGATTTTTTCGAGGAAGCGCAGGAGAAAGCCAGCGTTCACCCGGGTGAACCCTTTACCACCTTCCGCCATGACGACCTGCAGATCTGGTGTGGGGATTATTTCCAGCTGGTGCCGGACGACCTCAAACACATTCGCCTGGTGTACGACCGGGCTGCCCTGATCGCCCTGCCCCCGGAAATGCGCAAGAGCTATGTCAATCATCTCACCGCTATTATTCCGGACGACACCAGAATCCTGCTGATCACGCTGGATTACGACAGCTCGGAAATGCAGGGCCCGCCGTTCAACGTTACCGACGACGAAGTGTTCAGGCTCTATGGTGAGGATTATGAGATCAACCAGGTGCTGAAACGGGACATGGCCCGTGACAACCCGTTTGCCAAACGCCGGGGCCTGAGAAACGGCGCCACAGAGAGTGTTTTTACCCTCGTCAAGAAATAACCTTAGATCATGGGCGGTAAGTCCCTGGTGTCCAGTCTGGCTTACCGCCCATAACATAATTTAATGAACCTAATTTGACTGCTCACTGTCCAACCCCCGAACTCTGAACTAAGCTCAGATTAAGCAGGCCGGAAACCTCCGGATAACGTATACCTGCTTAACACCATCCCATTCATTCCTTAACCAGACACACCGCCGGGACAGGCGGCGAAACAGCAACGGGGACATTGCGTGAATTTATAACAGGCAAGAGTAAGCGAGGGGCCATCTATGAGCATTCTGCAGCACTTCAAAGACCGGTATGAACAGACTCAGGAGGAGGAATACTCCCTTGAGGAATACCTGGAGATCTGCAAAAAGGACCCAACGGCATACGCCACCGCCGCGGAGCGGATGTTGATTGCCATCGGCGAACCAGAACTGATCGATACCTCCCGTGACCCCCGCCTGTCACGCATCTTCTCGAACAAAGTCATCAAGCGTTACCCGGAATTCGACGAGTTTTACGGCATGGAAGATGCCGTCGAAAACATCGTTTCGTTCTTCCGCCACGCGGCCCAGGGTCTGGAGGAGAAGAAGCAGATTCTCTACCTGCTCGGCCCCGTTGGCGGCGGTAAATCTTCCCTGGCCGAGAAACTCAAGGCCCTGATGCAGAAGGTCCCCTTCTACGCCATCAAGGGCTCTCCGGTAAACGAAAGCCCGCTAGGCCTGTTCGACCCGGCCGAGGACGGCCCGATTCTGGAAGAGGAATACGGCATTCCCGGCCGCTACCTGAAAAACATCATGTCACCCTGGGCAGTCAAGCGCCTGCATGAGTTTGGCGGCGACATCAGCCAGTTCCGGGTGGTTAAACGTTACCCCTCGGTGCTGGACCAGATCGGTGTATCCAAGACCGAGCCGGGCGACGACAACAACCAGGACATCTCGGCCCTGGTGGGCAAGGTCAACATCCGCATGCTGGAAGACTATTCCCAGGATGATCCGGATGCCTACAGCTTCAGCGGCGGCCTGTGCAAAGCCAACCAGGGGCTGATGGAGTTTGTGGAAATGTTCAAGGCACCAATCAAGGTGCTGCATCCGCTACTGACGGCCACACAGGAAGGCAACTACAACACCACCGAGGGCATGGGCTCGGTGCCCTTCGACGGCGTGATCCTGGCCCACTCCAATGAATCCGAGTGGCAGACGTTCCGCAACAACAAGCACAACGAAGCCTTCCTGGACCGGGTGTACATCGTCAAGGTGCCCTACTGTGTGCGGGTCACTGAAGAGATTGAAATCTATCGCAAGCTACTGAAGCACAGCTCACTCTCCGGAGCGCCCTGCGCACCTGACACTCTTGATATGCTGGCCCAGTTCTCGGTGTTGTCGCGGATCAAGGAGCCGGAAAACTCCAGCATCTTCTCCAAAATGAAGGTATACGACGGCCAGAGCATCAAGGACACCGACCCCAAGGCCAAGTCCATCCAGGAGTACCGGGATGCTGCCGGGGTGATGGAAGGCATGGACGGTCTGTCTACCCGCTTTGCCTTCAAGATCCTGTCAAAAGTATTCAATTTCGACACCACCGAGATTGCCGCCAACCCTGTTCACCTGCTCTATGTGCTGGAAAAGCAGATCGAACAGGAACAGTTCCAGCCGGAGTTGCAGGAAAAATACCTGCGCTTCATCAAGGAATACCTGGCGCCCCACTACGTCCAGTTCATCGGCAAGGAAATCCAGACGGCGTATCTGGAAAGCTACAGCGAGTACGGCCAGAACCTGTTCGACCGCTATGTCACCTATGCCGACTTCTGGATTCAGGATCAGGAGTTCCGGGACCCGGAAACCGGCGAGATTCTGGACCGTTCCTCCATCAACGACGAGCTGGAGAAAATCGAGAAACCAGCGGGCATTTCCAACCCCAAGGACTTCCGCAACGAAGTGGTCAACTTTGTGCTGCGGGCCCGGGCCAACAACGGTGGCAAGAACCCGTCCTGGCTCAGCTATGAGAAGCTGCGCAGCGTGATCGAGAAGAAGATGTTCTCGAACACCGAAGACCTGTTGCCGGTGATTTCCTTCAATCCGAAGGCCAGCCAGGAAGACCAGAAGAAGCACAAACAGTTTGTGGAACGCATGGTTGACCGTGGATACACGGAGAAACAGGTTCGCTTGCTTGCCGAGTGGTACCTGCGCGTCCGGAAATCCCATTAACGGCCAGCGGGAGCAGTACCATGGGTATGACCCACATTGTTGACCGGCGCCTGAACGGCAAGAACAAGAGCGCAGTGAACCGGGAACGGTTCCTGCGCCGTTACCGCCACCACATCAAGAAGGCGGTGTCGGATGCCGTGCAAAAGCGCTCCATCACCGATATCGAACGGGGCGAGAAAGTAAGCATTCCCGCCCGGGATATTGACGAACCTATCTTCCACCATGGCCACGGTGGCCGGCGAGAGGTGGTGCACCCCGGCAATCAGGAATGGGTGGCCGGGGACACCATCCCCAAACCCGAGAGCGGCGGTGGCCAGGGCCAGGGGCAAGGCCAGGCCAGCCCGGACGGAGAAGGCATGGATGAGTTCGCCTTTCAGATTACCCAGGAAGAGTTTCTCGACTTCCTGTTCGACGATCTGGAGCTGCCCAATCTGGCCCGGAAAAAACTCAAGGACACCGAAGCCTTCAGTTATGTACGCTCGGGCTTCACCACCCAGGGAGTGCCCGCCAAGCTGGATGTGGTGCGTTCCCTTCGGGGCGCCCACGCCCGGCGTCTGGGCCTGGGCGGTGCGCGCAAGAAAAAGATCCGGGACCTGGAAAAACAGCTCGAGGCGTTGAAAAGCGCACCGAACGATCTCGATCCGGCCTTCAGCCATGAAGACCAGATCAAGGTGCTGGAAGAGGAAATCGCGCGGCTGAAAGCCAACGTCAAACGCATTCCCTTCATTGACGAGATCGACCTGCGCTACAGGCAACACCTGAAGCAGCCCAAACCCGCCACCAGTGCGGTGATGTTCTGCCTGATGGATGTATCCGGTTCCATGACCCAGATGCACAAGGACATCGCCAAACGCTTCTTTATCCTGCTGTATCTGTTCCTGAAGAAAAACTACAAGAAAATCGAAGTGGTGTTTATCCGCCACCACACCAGCGCCAAGGAAGTGGACGAAGAAGAGTTCTTCTACAGCCGGGAAACCGGGGGCACCATTGTCTCCAGCGCCCTTAAACTGATGCACCGGATTGTCGAAGCCCGATACTCGCCAGCGGAATGGAACATTTATGCCGCCCAGGCGTCCGACGGCGACAACTGGAACGACGACTCACCCATCTGCGGCAAATTGCTGTCTGAGCGAATCCTGCCGCTGGTTCAGTACTACTCCTACATCGAAATCACGCCCCAGGATCACCAGATGCTCTGGTACGAATACGAGAAAATCATGGAGCAGTTTCCCCAGAGCTTCGCCATGCAGCAGATTGCCGATCCTGGCGACATTTACCCGGTCTTCCGACAGTTGTTCGAGAGGAAAGCGGCATGAGCAGCCTGATTGATCGCCCGAACGCACCGGAGAGCGAACAACCCAAGGCAGGTAAGCCCATTTCCACCAGTTCGGAATGGACCTTCGAACTGATCCAGAAATACGACGAGGAAATTGCCAAATGCGCCGCCGAGTTCGGACTGGACACTTACCCGAACCAGGTTGAAGTGATTACCGCCGAGCAGATGATGGATGCCTACAGCTCCGTCGGCATGCCGGTGGGCTATCATCACTGGTCCTTCGGCAAGCAGTTTCTGCAAACCTCCAAGGGCTATCAGCGGGGCCAGATGGGGCTGGCCTATGAGATTGTGATCAATTCCAATCCCTGTATCGCCTACCTGATGGAAGAGAACACCCTGCCCATGCAGGCCCTGGTGATTGCCCACGCCAGCTATGGCCACAACTCGTTCTTCAAGGGCAATTATCTGTTCCGTACCTGGACAGACGCCAGTGCCATCATCGATTACCTGGTGTTTGCCCGGCATTATGTGTCGGAGTGCGAGGAGCGACACGGCGTGGATGCCGTGGAAGAGATTCTCGACTCCTGCCACGCACTGATGAACTACGGTGTAGACCGCTACAAGCGCCCTGCCCCGATTTCGGCCGCCGAGGAGGCCCGCCGGCAAAAGGAGCGGGAGGAATACGAGCAACGCCGCATCAACGATCTGTGGCGAACCATCCCCAAAGCAGAGGACGACGGGGACCCGGTTCGCCGCAGGCCCCGATACCCGGAGGAGCCTCAGGAAAACCTGTTGTACTTCATCGAGAAAAACGCGCCGTTGCTGGAAACCTGGCAGCGGGAACTAGTACGCATCGTGCGCAAGCTGGCCCAGTATTTCTATCCACAGCGCCAGACCCAGGTGATGAACGAGGGCTGGGCCACGTTCTGGCACTACACGCTGTTGCACCGGTTGTACGACAAGGGGCTGGTGAACGATGGCTTCATGCTGGAGTTCCTGCAAAGCCACTCCGCCGTGGTATACCAGCCCCCGTTCAACAGCCCATGGTATTCCGGCCTGAACCCCTATACCCTGGGTTTCTCCATCTTCACCGACCTTAGACGTATCTGTGAAAACCCTACCGATGAGGACCGGGAATGGTTCCCGGACATCGCCGGTACAGACTGGCTGGAAACCCTGCATTTCGCCATGCACAACTTCAAGGACGAGAGCTTTATCCAGCAGTTTCTCTCACCGAAGGTGATGCGTGACCTGAAGCTGTTCGCCATCGAAAGCGACGATCGGGAAGACCACTACACCGTCACCGCCATTCACGATGAGCCCGGTTATCGTGCGCTGCGGGAAAAGCTGGCGCGCCAATACAACCTCAGTTACCGGGAGCCGAACATTCAGGTATGGAGTGTGGATATTCGCGGTGATCGTTCGTTAACCCTGCGACACATCCCGGTAGACCGGGTGCCGCTGGGCAACGAAACTGATGAAGTGCTGAGGCACGTACATCGGCTCTGGGGCTTTGATGTACACCTGGAAAGCGTGGATGAAGGCACGCTGGTGGAGGAGCATCACTGCCCGCCGCGGGCCTTGGACGATGAGTGAGATGGAAAGCGTACACTGGCCTGTAACCCTCCGAGGGGAGATCGGGCCAGGGTCAGCGTGCCGCCATACAGTTCAGCCAGCTCTTTGACGATCGCCAGGCCCAGACCGGAACCGGACCGGGTTTCATCCAGCCGGGTGCCCCGTGTCAGAGCCTGCTCGATATCGGCGTCAGACAGGCCAGGGCCGTCATCCTCCACCATCAGCGCCAGACCATCCGGCAAGCCTTCAACCCGAAACGTTACCTGACTTTCCGCCCAGTTGATGGCATTTTCCAGCAGATTGCCCGCAATTTCCTGTAAATCCTGTTGTTCAAGCCGAACCGCGCCCGTATCGCCCAGGTCGCTTTCGAGGGTAACGCCACGGCGTTGCGCGAGAGTATTGAGTGCCGACAGCACCGGCTCCAGGGTTTCACCAAGATCCACACGCCCCAGGGCGGCCGGTCCGGCCGCTGAAGCCCTGGCCAGATGATGGCGCACGGCGTCATCGATGCGGCTCAGTTCGGTACGGAAAGCGGTTCTCTGCACCGACGGCAAACGATCACTCAGGGTGGTAAGCACAGATACCGGCGTTTTCAAGGCATGGGCCAGATTGCCCGCAGCCGAGCGCCCCCGCTCAATCAGTATCTGATCCCGCTCAAGCACCTGATTCATGGCCTCGGAGAGCCGCGCGAGTTCTTCGGGCAGATCACTGGTCAGTGAACGGGTCTGGCCGGACTCCATAGCCCGGAGATCCCGCTCCAGACGCCGAAGCGGTGCCAGGCCCCAGCGGATCTGCAACCCGATCATCACCAGCAACAGCGTACCGAGCGTGGTCAGCGAAACCACCAGCAATCGGTTGAAGCGCGCAACCTGGGCATCCAGCTCCCCCTGGTCAGCCGCCACAGACACCGACAACCAGCCCTCGAACGCCGGCAACTGAACATCCCGTTCCACTATCCGAAGAAGCTGGCCACGTGGCCCCGGGGCCTGGGCCCAGTCCGGCCCCCGGCCACTGATCTGCGGCAGTCGCTGATCCCACAATGACCGGGAGGTGATCACCCGCCCGCTGTTGTCGTTCACCTGCCAGTACCAGCCGGAATACACCCGCTCGAAGCGCGGATCGCCCAGTTGCGGGCCGGGGGTCAATTCACCGGTCTGAGGGTCAGACTCAATGCCGGCAATGACCACATTCAGGAACGATAACAGGCGCTCATCAAAGGACTGGCTCAGCGTCTGGCGAAAGTTCCAGGCCAATACGGTACCAGCCAGCGGCAACACCACCAGGACCAATACCAGAGCAGACACCAGCATCCGCAGCGCCACCGGCCAGCGGCGCAGACGTGTCAGCATCAGGATGGTTCTCCGTGGCCGTTCATGCGATAGCCCTGGCCACGGATGGTCTCGATAGCCTGGGCGCCGAGTTTGCGCCGCAAACGGCTGACCTGGACATCGATAACATTGGAATCTGGCTCCTGGTCGCCGTCATAGACATGTTCGGACAACTCGGTGCGGGACACGATTCTGGGCGCGGCGTGAACCAGATGCGATAACAGCCTGAACTCCTGGGCCGTGAGTGAAACCGGCATACCAGAGCGGGTGACCTGCCCCGCGTGGGTATCCAGAGCAATGTCTCCCACGGTAATCACCGGGTGGGCATGGCCATGGGACCGGCGCACCAGGGCCCGCAGGCGGAACAGGATTTCTGCGGTTTCAAAGGGCTTGGTGACATAGTCATCGGCACCGGCCGAAAACCCCGCGGCTTTATCGGACCAGCGCTCCCGGGCGGTCAGAATCAGCACCGGCAGATCAATACCCCGCTCCCGCCAACCGGCCAGCCACTGGGTGCCATTGCCATCCGGCAAGCCCAGGTCCAGCACCACCGCATCGTAACGTTCGGTGCTCACCAGAAAGTCGGCCGTGCGGCCTTCCCCGGCGACTTCCACCAGCAGCCCGGCATCCCGCAAGCTACCGGCCAGCCCTTGTGCCAGCGCGGCATCGTCTTCCACCAGAAGAATTTTCATCAGCGTTTCATGCCCTGGATATTCCTGCCCTCTATCTCCAGAACCTCTCCGGTCCGGGCATTGATCTCAAACTCCACCACCTGGCCTTCCGGGCCCAACAACTCGATCTCGTAGAGGATCTCACCATCGTCTTTCTCGATATCTACATCGATCACGTCTCCGCGCCAGTCGCGGCCAAGGCTGTCCAGGATTTCGCTCAGGGGTTTGATACGGCCGGCCTCAACCTCGTGGTGCAGGCGCCGCCAGTCGTCGTCATCATCGGCACAGGCCACCTGGGCAAACGGCAGCGCGCTCACCGCAAACAGAGTCAGCATCAATACCCGGAACACCCGGCGTGAAAACCGGTCTGCGGGTAACAGCGATGAATGTAAACGAGGTCTGGTCATGGTGTTTATGGTGACAAAAGCCAGATGAACGAATCATGAATGAGCCTATCACGATGCTGAAAGCCCTGCCCCGTTAATCTGGGCTCAAGCTGGTAGCCAACCGGGCAGAACCGGCAGTTTTTCAAACACAGACAAGCAAGGAGAACACCATGAAAAAGACTCTGACCATCGCGCTGATCAGCGGCCTTGTCGCAGCCCCCGCAGCCTTCGCCAAAGGCAGCTTTGACGATGCGGACCGCATGCTTCAGGTTGGCAACAACTACGGTATCAGCCACTTCCAGAGCATCGAATTTGACGACGACCATGATAATGAAATCGAGCTCGAAGGCTGGATGGGCCAGGACTGGTTCGTGGAACTGGACCTGAACGGCAACGGCGACATCGACCGGGAGCAGCGCCGCAAAGCCAAAGGCGAGATCTACGGTGTGAGCGCGGACGATGTGCGCTCTTATCTGAAAGCCGCTCAGCAGCAGGGAATGGCCACTATTGAGGAACTAAAGGTCAACCGCAATGGCGATATTGAAGTGGAAGGCGATGATGAAAACTGTGCGGAACTGGAATTGAAGTTCCGGATCGGAAGCTTGGAGCCATTGAAGATCGAAAGGGACAAGTGAGCAGGAAGCCGCAACCCGGTCAGGCACAGTGCCTGACCGGGGGCAAGTTCAATCAGACGCTGACCGAGGGCAGCCCCGACAACGCCATAGCCAGCTCCTGCTCGCCGTACTCATGGTCGCTCAGTTCACCGGCAAAATACGAGGTATAGGCCGCCATATCGAAATGCCCGTGACCACAAAGGTTGAACAGGATCACCTCCTCCTTGCCCTCGCGCTTGCACCGCAACGCCTCGTCAATCGCACCCTTCACGGCATGATTGGCTTCAGGGGCCGGTACGATCCCTTCGTTGCGCGCAAACAGGACACCCGCCTCAAAGCACTCGCGCTGAGTGTAGGAAACAGCATCGAACAGTCCCAGCTCCTTGGCGTGCGACACCATCGGAGCCATGCCGTGATAGCGCAGGCCGCCAGCATGGAACCCTGGCGGTGTAAAACCCGAACCCAGGGTATGCATCTTGGTGAGTGGTGTCATTTGTGCCGTATCGCCGTAGTCATAGGCGTATTTACCTCGGGTCAACGTCGGACACGCTGAGGGTTCAACCGCGACAATCCGGGACTTCTCCCCGCCTCTCAACGCATGGCCCATGAACGGGAAAGCAATACCCGCGAAATTAGAGCCGCCACCGGTGCACCCAACGATCACGTCTGGCCAGCAATCGGCCATCTCCATCTGTTTCATGGACTCCAGGCCGATTACGGTCTGATGCAACAGGACATGGTTCAGCACGGAACCCAGAGCATACTTGGTGTGCGGATCCTGAACGGCCAGCTCCACCGCCTCGGAAATAGCAATACCAAGACTGCCGGTGTGGTCGGGGTTTTCCCCCAGCACTCGACGACCAAACTCTGTCATTTCTGATGGTGAAGCCACGCAGTTAGCCCCGTAGGTCTCCATCACCGCACGGCGATAGGGCTTCTGGTTGTAGGACACGCGAACCTGGAACACGGTCACATCAATGTCGAACAGGGAGCCTGCAAACGACAGCGAGGTCCCCCACTGACCAGCACCAGTTTCTGTCGTCAGACGCCGAATACCGGCCTCCCGGTTGAAAAAGGCCTGCGGAATCGCGGAATTGGGCTTGTGACTGCCCGCAGGACTGCCACCCTCGTACTTGTAGAAGATCTTGGCCGGGGTGCCCAGGGCTTTTTCCAGCCGATGCGCCCGAAACATGGGCGCCGGCCGCCACATTCGATAAACATCGCGAACGGGCTCCGGAATCTCCACTTCCCGTTCCGTGGTCATTTCCTGTTCAATCAGCGACGCAGGAAACAATGGCTCCAGATCCGTTGGACCGACCGGCTGCTTTGTTCCCGGGTGGAGAACGGCAGGCAGGGGTTCGGGGAAATCCGCCTGCAGGTTGTACCAATACCTGGGCATCTGTTCTTCGTCGAGCAAGAACTTGGTTTGCATGGTGTTAAGACCCTGATGTTGTGCCAATGATTGGCTGAGCATAGCCATTCCAGACTGACATAAAAAGAGTGTACAGCGGCGCCCCGGAAAGAACTGCGCGTTTACATGGGCAACCAGTTTTCCAGCATGTCCACCAGCCAGGGCACGAGCAGCGCCGTGGCGAATGCCGAAAGCGCCATGGCCAGGCCTGAAAACGCGCCCATCTGGGAACTGACCTGGAATGCCCGGGCGGTACCAATACCATGGGCCGCCACGCCCATGGCAATCCCTTTTGCGGTGTCATCTTTCACGCGCAACCACTCAAACAGTTTGGTGCCCAGCACCGCACCGGTAATTCCGGTCAACACCACCAGCACCGCCGTGAGCGACGGCAAACCACCAATCTTCTCGGAAATACCCATGGCCACCGGTGCCGTTGCCGATTTAGGCGCCAGCGACATCTGGATTTCCAGGGAGCCCCCCAACAACCTTGCCAGGCCCACCGAACTGCCAGCAGCAATAACCACCCCACTGATCAACGATATCGCGACCGGCAACCAGAGTTGACGGAGCCGGCGAAACTGCTGATACAGAGGAACCGCCAGTGCCACCGTTGCCGGACCCAGCAGAAAATGCACGAACTGACCGCCCTCAAAGTAATCGCTGTATGAGGTGCCCGTTGCCAACAACAGGAGAATCAGCATCGCCACCGAAGTAACGACTGGATTGGCCAGCGGGTTAGAATGCGTTTTCAGATAGAGCCGGTAGGCCAGCCCGTAGGCCACCAGAGTAATGGTCAGCCCTAGCAGTGGCGACGCCGACAGGTAAACCCAGATGTCGCGCAAACCCGGCTCATTCATGCTGCCCACCTTGTTCTGAAACGGAACGGACAAACCAGCGCGTCGTCAGTTGCATAATCAACGCCGTGGCAACCATGGTGATCACCGTGCTCAGAAACAGAGCCAGGGTGATCGGCAACCACTCATCCGCTATACGCCCGAAATGCGTCATCATCCCCACGCCCGCAGGCACGAAGAGCAGTGACAGATGGCTCAGTAACGCGCTGGAGGCCTCGCTCAGGGAATCCGGGGCACTACCTCGGATCATCAAGGTAACGAACAGCATGACCATGCCAAGCACCGGCCCGGGAATCGGCAGCCCGAGAAGTCGTACCAGAATCTCGCCTGTCAGTTGATAAACCAGCAGTAACGTCACACCGTTCAGAAACTTCATGAATCAGGATTCCCCGCCTGCATGTGCCACGTTGCTTTTGGGAATCACCTTCCGGCCATACATTGCCAGCAGGAATCCAATGGGGAACATAAGCACACCGTAAACGGCAGCGGGAATCGACATGGTGCTGGACTCCAGCAACGTGAGGGTGACCATCAAACCAATGGTGCCGTTCTTCACACCGAGTTCCACCGCCACCGCCAGGGATTCCCGCTGGGTCAATCCGGCCACCCTGCCCGCCAGCAGGCCCAGGGCGATACCGGCGACATTGAGAGCGATAGTGGAGGGGCCTGCCTGCTTCAGCAGATCCCACATCTGGTCCCGAACGCCATAGAGCAGCGCCACAATCAGCACTGCCAGCACGATGCCACCAAAGATGCTGACCAGGCTCTCAGCCTTGCGCGCAAGCTCCGGCTTGCGGGTTCGCACCAGCATGCCAATGGCCACCGGCAGCAGAACAATAGCCACCAGCATGGCAATGGTCTTGCCCACCGGCAGCGAGATGTTCTCTTCCGTGCCCATGAAATGCTGCAGCGCCATGTTGGTAAACAGTGGCAGGGTAAGAATGGTGATCAGGCTGGCGGAGACCGTCAGCACGATGGAAAGCGCAATATTACCCCGGGCCAGAAGCACAAACAGGTTGGACGTGGTACCTCCGGGGCAGGCCGCGATGATCACCAGACCAACGGCAATGGCCGGCGCCACACCGAACAGATAAGCCAGCCCGAACGCCACCATCGGCATCAGGAGAATCTGGGCGAAGGTGCCCACAACCATGCCCTTCGGATACACCGCCACCTGGCGAAAATCCCTCAGGGTAAGCGTCATACCGATACCGATCATGATAATGAACAATGCGATCGGCAAACCTGCCGAGATCAGCGGGCTGGATTCCACAAAGCCTCCGAATATTCTTGTTGTTAGTTCCTATGGCCTTAGAAATTAGCACACGAACCTTCTGACCGGGAGCCCGGCTTCGCGACATTATGTAACCGTGAAACCCTGCAAAAAGATGGGAGCCCAATCCCGGTTTTGATCGTGTGAACCTACCGATATCAGTATACTTGCAGGAAACAACCAAAACACAAATGACTGGCGGAGAATGACAAGGAATGAAACGTCTCGGAACCCTGGACGCCTCCTGGCTGGCGGTTGAATCTGAAGACACCCCGATGCATGTGGGTACGCTTCAGATTTTCTCACTGCCGGAAGGCGCACCAGAAACCTTCCTGCGTGACATGGTCACTCGAATGAAAGAAGCCGGCGATGTGGCACCACCCTGGGGATACAAACTGGCATGGTCTGGTTTCCTCGGGCGCGTGATCGCCCCGGCCTGGAAAGTCGATAAGGATATCGATCTGGATTATCACGTCCGGCACTCAGCCCTGCCCCGCCCCGGCGGGGAACGCGAACTGGGCATTCTGGTATCCCGACTGCACTCTAACCCCCTGGATTTTTCCCGCCCTCTTTGGGAATGCCACGTTATAGAAGGCCTGGAGAACAACCGTTTCGCCCTTTACACCAAAATGCACCACTCGATGATTGACGGCATCAGTGGCGTGCGGCTGATGCAAAGGGTGCTCACCACCGATCCCGAACGCTGCAATATGCCACCGCCCTGGACGGTACGCCCACACCAACGCCGTGGTGCAAAAACCGACAAAGAGGCCAGCGTGCCCGCAGCGGTTTCCCAGGCCATGGACGCCCTGAAGCTCCAGGCAGACATGGCCCCCAGGCTGTGGCAGGCCGGCAATCGCCTGGTGCATTCGGTTCGACACCCGGAAGACGGACTGACCGCGCCCTTCACTGGACCGGTTTCGGTGCTCAATCACCGGGTTACCGCGCAGCGACGTTTTGCCACCCAGCATTATCAACTGGACCGACTGAAAAACCTCGCCCATGCTTCCGGCGGCTCCTTGAACGACATCGTGCTTTACCTGTGTGGCACAGCATTGCGGCGCTTTCTGGCTGAGCAGAACAATCTGCCAGACACCCCGCTGACCGCTGGTATACCGGTGAATATCCGGCCGGCAGACGACGAGGGTACGGGCACCCAGATCAGTTTCATGATTGCCTCGCTGGCCACCGACGAAGCTGACCCGTTGAACCGCCTGCAACAGATCAAAACCTCGACCCGACGGGCCAAGGAGCACCTGCAGAAACTTCCCAAAAGTGCCCTGACCCAGTACACCATGCTGCTGATGTCACCCTACATTCTGCAGTTGATGTCGGGTCTCGGGGGGCGGATGCGACCAGTCTTCAACGTGACTATCTCCAACGTGCCCGGCCCGGAAGACACGCTGTATTATGAAGGTGCCCGGCTTGAGGCCATGTATCCGGTATCGCTGATTGCTCACGGCGGCGCACTGAACATCACCTGCCTGAGCTATGCCGGATCGCTGAATTTCGGTTTTACCGGCTGCCGGGATACGCTGCCGAGCATGCAGAAACTGGCGGTTTATACCGGTGAGGCTCTGGATGAGCTGGAATCGCTGATACTGCCGCCGAAGAAGAAGCGCGCCCGAACCCGCAAGTAACCCAGGACGGGGTCAGTCGCTTTGCCAGTGACCAGCCCCGACAAAAATCATCTGCAGGAATCGGGTGGTGCGTTTTCGCACCTGGCCGATCTGATAATCGTCGTCTTCGGAAATGCTGAGCAGATCGGTCAGACTGAAGGCGACGGTGCGCACCACCAGATCACAGGTCATATCCAGATCGGCATCGCTCAGGTGCTCCATGAGCCGGAGCCGGCGTAAGTCATTGGCCAGTTCGCTGGCAAAAAACCGCATCTCGCTACGAATCCCTTCCTGAACGGCCCGGCTCTCGCCTGCCAGCCCCTGCGCCATAAACAGAAAAAAACTGCGGTTGGCCTGGGCATGGGCCACAAAGATACCCACCGATTCCTCAATCAGCTTGTCGGCCTGCAACACGTTGGCCCGGGCCTCCCTCATCATCCGCCTGAGGACCAGCCCAAGCTCGTCCACCAGCTGCAAACCCAGGTCGTCCATGCTGCGAAAGTGGCGATAGAACGACGTTGGCACCACGCCGGCCTGCCGGGTCACTTCCCGAATACCCAGGCTGGCAAAGTGTCGCCCCTTGCCCACCAGAGTCAGCGCTGCGTTCATCAGCTTCTCTCGGGTTTCGCCGGGCCTGCGTTTCGGTCTGTCTGCCATGGTCTTCCTATCACGATAGTTGCGGTAACAAGTGTACACATCTGACGGCAGAAAAGTCCGCAAAACTTGTCATTTCGAGCCAACGAAGCGCCCCCCTGATTGTTACGGCAACCCTCACTGTGTACAGTCGTACACATAAGTGAACAAGTGTACACATCGTTACCAACGATCAGGTACAAACCTTGGAGAAAACCTATGTTGGCAAAAATGAACCAGACCCGCGCCATGCACTGGCTTGGCCGACAGCTACTGAATCGAAGCAACCCTGCCAGTTATTTTGATCCACTGGCGGAGGCCATCAATCCCATGTGGATACAAGCGTACACACCTGCACGGGTAGAGCGCATTCTGGTCGAGACTCACGACACCAAGACTTTTGTGCTCCGGCCTGCCAGCCGATGGAGTGGCTTTCGTGCCGGTCAGCACGTGAACATCTGTGTAGATATTGATGGTGTGCGACGCCAGCGCACCTTCAGTCTGTCCAGCTCCCCCCTGCTCTGGCAGAACGACGGCGTGGTCACACTGACCATCAAACGCCTGCCAGGAGGGCTGGTGACCAACTGGCTGCATGATCAGTTGGAAGAAGGCGCGGTACTGGGCCTGACCGAAGCCTTTGGCGACTTTCTGATACCAGCCATGCCCAAACCGGTGCTGTTTATTGCCGGGGGCAGCGGCATTACGCCGATTCTAAGCCTGCTGGAGACCATGGCGGCAGAGCCCTTCCGGGCACCGGTCACACTGCTCTACTTTGTTCGCACTCAGGAGGACGTGATCGCCAGTGAAAAACTGGAAGCACTGGCGGCAAGATACTCGGCACTCTCGGTCCGTATTATATGCACCCACGAAACCGACGAGCCGCGCTACCTCAACGACGCCGACCTGGATTCCGTACCCGGTCTGAAGGCCCGCGAGGTCTATCTGTGCGGACCGGGCGGGCTGATGGATCTCGCCAATGACCTGCTTTACCAGCGCGGTCTCGGCGAAGAACAGATTCACTGTACGTTTTTCGCCCCTCCGGTTTCCTCCCCTCTCGGTGATGAAACACTCGGCGGCGAGGTGAGTTTTGCCCGCGCGGACCTCAATGTGGACTCTTCCGGCGATGCCACACTGCTGGAGATCGCAGAAGCCGCGGGCCTCAAACCTCAATACGGCTGCCGCATGGGCATCTGCCATCAATGCAGTTGCCGAAAAACCAGCGGCACCGTGATTAACCGGCTAACGGGTAAAGCTTCCGGTCCCGGAGAGGAAAGCGTTCAACTCTGCATTTCCGTACCCCGTGGCCCGGTGACTCTGGAAGCCTGACACACAGAATTCGAGCGCGGCCTCATACAGCCGCAAGGAGACCTTATGATCAAACTTGATGAACAACAGCTCAACGAACTTCAGAAAGATCTGGATGCCGTACGCGATGAGGTATTGGCCGATCTTGGCGAGCGGGATGCCCGCTACATTCGCAAGATCGTACGCCTGCACCGCGCCCTTGAAGTCGGCGGCCGGGTGATGATGCCCTTCGGCTTTATTCCGCCGGTGTTTGTGGCGGCAACGGCCACCCTCGGCGTGGCCAAGATTCTGGAGAATATGGAAATCGGCCATAACGTGATGCATGGCCAGTACGACTGGATGAACGATCCCACCCTCAACTCGCAGACCTACGAGTGGGATACGGTGTGCACCAGTGAGTCCTGGCGCCGGACTCACAATTACGAGCACCACACCTACACCAACATCATCGGCAAAGACCGGGACTACGGTTATGCGGTGCTTCGCCTGAGTGACGACGAGCCCTGGAAGCCCTGGCACACGCTGCAGTTCATCAACTACATCCTTCTGAGTGTGTTCTTTCAGTGGGGCGTGGGTTTGCATGAACTGGAAACCGAGAAACTTCGCCGCCGGGAGATTTCCTGGCGCGAGAAGCTGCCGTTCCTGAAAGACTTTGTCCGTAAAGGCGGCCGCCAAGCGTTCAAGGATTATGTCTTCTTTCCATTACTGACTCTGCCGGTAGCCCCTATCGTGCTTGCCGGCAACGTTGGGGCCAACCTGATCCGGAACCTCTGGGCCTCAACGGTGATTTTCTGCGGCCACTTCACTCAGGATGCGGAGACCTTTACCGAACGGGAGTGCGAAGGTGAGAGCAAAGGCCACTGGTATCTGCGCCAGCTTACCGGCTCATCCAACTTCACCGGCGGCCGCTGGCTGCATATTCTGAGCGGTCACCTGAGCTACCAGGTTGAGCATCACGTATTTCCGGATCTGCCAGCGCACCGGTACCCGGAGATTTCCGAGCGGGTGCAGGAAATCTGTCGCAAGCATGGTATTCACTACAACACCGGTTCATTCCTGAGCCAGTACCAGACGGTACTGAAACGGGTATTGCACTATTCGTTACCGGAACGCCCGGCCAGAAGCTCGGTCAATGCCTGACCAGAGGCTTTCGGGCCGCTGGAGGCCAGCTGGCGCTCCGTTACCCGGTTGCGCCCGGCCTGCTTCGAGCTATAGAGAGCCTCGTCTGCGGCGGCAATCGCCTCATCCGGTTCAACCCGGCTACCGCTCGGTATCGTAGCCAGGCCGATACTGACAGTGACCGGGATGGCTTTTCCGTCCCAGGTAAATTTCATCTCACCCTCCACTTTTGACCGGAGGGTTTCTGCAAGATGGCGCGCGCCGTCAGCATCGGTATAGGGCAGAATAATCGCGAATTCCTCTCCCCCGTACCGTGTGACAATATCGGTTTCCCGCCGAACGATGGCGGTCAGCATGTCGGCCAACTGGCGCAGGCAGGCATCGCCGGCCAGGTGCCCGAAATCATCATTGAACGCCTTGAAGTGATCCACGTCGATCATGATCAGCGCCATCGGCCCCTGCCTGCGGGTTCGGGCCGTTTCTTCCGCCAGCCGGGTATCGAAGTAACGGCGATTGAAAACACCGGTCAGGCCGTCGGTGGAACTCAGCGCCTCCAGCTGACGATTCACCTGCTCCAGCTCGGAGGTTCGTTCCGCCACCCGGGATTCCAGCCGCTCGTTCATTTCCTGCTGCATACGCTGGGTCTTGAGGTTCATGTGGCGTAGACGGTCCGCCAGAGCAATGGACAGCAGGATGACCTCAAACGCCGAGCCGATCTGAATCCCGAATTCGGTCACGAAATTTGCCGGCACGACTCCGAAGGTTTTCAGGGTATAAAGCAGCATGCCAGACAACAGCGCTGTCCAGGCCACCATGAAATATCGGGCGGGACGAAACCGCCGGTACAAACACACGCCACCGGCTGCAATCACCAATGCTACCGCCACCGCAGCCACAAAGGTGTTCAGGCGGATAACCGGGCCATATTCGGGCGAGAGCAGGGCCGCCGCTCCGGCAACCACAAAAAACGCCATAAAGGCTTTGAACACCCGGTTCAGCAACGGCGCATTTTCCCAGAGCGCCAGGAATGACCGGGAAAAACCGAGCACACAGAACATCCCTGCGGCAATCAAAAAGGCCACTGCCCGATTGTTCCACCAGGGTAGTTCCGGCCACAGATGCTCGAAAGCCAGCCCGTTAAGCGTAAACTGCAGCGTGCCATAGGTCAGGATATAGGACACGTACCACAGGTAGTTGGTATCCCGGAACGAAATAAAGATGAGCAAATTGAAGATCACCATGGACACCAGCAGCCCATTGTAAAGCCCCAGCAGGAATCGCTCCTGATGGTCTGCCTGGGCAAACACATCGGAATGCCACAGCAGCATGCGCATCTGTACCGCACCGCTGGTTTTCACCCGGAAATACAGGTCCGCACTGTCGCCCGGCGGCAGCATCAACTCGAAGTTGATGTTGTGGTGGTCCCGGGGCCGCATGGTGAACGGCACCGAATCGCCGGAGATCTGTCGGGTAAAGCGCCCCTGCTCGGTAACGACAAACAGCTCCATTTCATCGATGATCGGATACAGGCCTTCAAGCACCCAGCGGTTGTTGGGGCTGGAGCGATTTTCAACGCGGGTGTGGAACCAGTATGCCGAATCGGTGAAACCGAAGTTATAGGCTTCGTCAGGGAGCTGTCCGGAGCCAATCTCAGGCCAGCGCTGAATCACATCGGAGATATTGAGGGAGGAGGAAACATCCTCGTAGTAGGTCAGATGCCGGGATATATCAAGCCGCCCGGCGCCCTCAGTGAGGACCACCGTTGCAGAATCCGATGCGCCATCGGCCTGTGTCGACACGGAGCACAGGGCCAGCGCCGCCAACAGCAGAAACTTGAACAAACCAAGCCCCTTTCAGGAGTTGTTATTATTGATGACCTCGGCCGATTGTAGCGCCGAAACAGGCACTGTGAGCGCTATATATGGATTATATTCGTAAGTTTTTGTACAGCGTCACGCGATCTGAAGCAGACGCAGCAGCTGTGGCCGATGATGGTCCTGAATCACGTCTGCCAGTGTGTATTTATCCAGCACATCCAGGAACGCCTTGAGCGCCTCGCCGAACATGGACTTCAGTCCGCACACTGGTGTGATCTTGCAGGCATTTTTGGAGGAGAAGCATTCCACGATACTGAGATCCTGCTCGGTCTCGCGCACCAGGATTCCGATATTGATATCCTGAGGTGCCATATGCAGCCTCATTCCGCCCTTCTTGCCACGGATGGTCTCGATGTAGCCTTTCTTGTTCAGTTGGTGAACCACCTTCATCAGGTGATTCTTGGAGATGTCGTAGCTGTCGGCAATTTCCTGAATGGTCGCCAGACGATCACCCTCTGCAGCCAGATAGATCAGCACTCTGAGTGAATAATCGGTGTAACGGGTGATGTGCATTCATAACTCCAAAATGACAAAAATCATCAATAGGATGGCCGGCTCAACATGTACCCGGCTACCCCCAACAAAAACAGCCCCGAGATAGCCAATACCACAACCGGCGACCCGAGCCAGACCAGCATGCTCCAACTCAACCCCATCATGGCAAACGCCATCAACTTGGCCTTGCGCGGAATGGCTCGCCGGGCGCGCCATTCTTCAATCGCCGGACCGAAAGTCGGGTGGTCTTCCAGCCACCGGGCAAATGCCGGGGAGCTCTTGCTGGCGAAAAAGGCCGCGAGGATAACAAAGGGGGTGGTTGGCAAAAGCGGCAAAACCACGCCTGCTGCTGCCAGTCCCACACTCATATACGCAAGAATCCGGAAACCGGTTTTGCCAGGTTGTGCGCCCATGGCGTGGGCCTCTTGACCGTTCATAACTGCATCTATTCTACCGTGATTCAGTGTACAGGTCTCCCCAGTTTACTGAGGAATGTCAGCCTGGCGACGTAAGCAATCTTTACCCCTACCGCAAAGAACAAGGTTCCCATATGGGCCGCAATCTGCGCAGGTAACGCCAGGGCTTCCGCCAATGGGTAGGCCAGTACCACCGTGATTAACAACCCCATAAACGACACCAACACCCCGGCGTTGGATATGACCAGCCATTTCTCAAAATGTTCCATAGCAACCCCATTAACATAGATACTTTATACATTTTTGATACTAGAGGCCGAGCGATCGAAAATCAACCAGCAACCACTGACTTTCTAAAAGCTTTGCCATCAAAGATTCCGGGAGACTACGCACTCCAGATTTTTTAATTGACATACCAGATGAATCAATAAAGAATCACTCATTAAGATTCATCTTAAATAAATCTTTTAGGAAGGAGATGAGACCATGAATCTGACAGAACAGCCAATCGGCCAGCTGGCGCGGGATATTCCGGGCGCCTCTGCGGTACTGCATTGCCATAAGCTGGACTTCTGCTGCGGAGGTAACACCTCTCTGGCAGACGCCGCTATCGCAAAGGGGCTGGACCCCGACGCTCTTGCCAGCCAACTGGATTCACTGAGAATCAGAATGGAAAAGAACATACCCGCTGAGAAAATCGGCAACGAGGATCTGATTGAACATATCCTCACCCGCTATCACGATGTTCACCGCGATCAACTGCCTGAGTTGATTCGTCTGGCGCAGAGAGTTGAGCGGGTTCACAGCCAGCATCCACGTTGCCCCAGCGGCCTGAGTGCCCACCTGGAGAACATGCAGGCCGAACTTGAAGCACACATGCAAAAGGAAGAACAGATCCTGTTTCCGATGATAGCGCGCGGAATCACCGGCATGGCCGCAGGGCCGGTATCGGTCATGCGCAGCGAGCATGACGATCACGGCAACGCGCTCGCCAGAATTCACGACCTCACCTTCAAACTGACCCTGCCCGAGGGCGCCTGCAATACATGGCGAGCCCTGTACTCCGGCCTGACCGAGCTGGAGAACGACCTGAAGCAACACATTCACCTGGAGAACAACGTGTTGTTCCATCGCGTGGACGGCCAACTGGGAGGTGCCCGCCATGGCTGAGTACCGGAAACTCTGGTGGGTTCTGATTGGCATCCTGGCAGTCACGTTTACCCTGCTCGGCTACTTTGGCCGGGAGGTCTACCGTGAAGCCCCGCCCATCCCAGATCAGGTGGTCTCCGCCAGCGGAAAACCCCTGATGACCGAGGACAGCATCCTCGACGGTCAGACGGCCTGGCAATCCATGGGCGGCATGCAGGTTGGCTCTATCTGGGGACACGGCGCCTATCAGGCTCCGGACTGGACTGCTGACTGGCTTCACCGGGAATTGGAGGCCTGGCTGCAAATCGCAGCGCAGGAGGAATTCGGCGCCGACTGGCACAGCCTCAATGGCCAACAACAGAATGCACTTCAGTATGATCTGAAAACCGAATACCGCACTAACAGCTATGACGATGCGACCGGCACCCTTCGGATTTCGGAACGCAGAGCCCGTGCCATTGCCGAGACCGCGGACTATTACAGCCGGCTGTTCAGCGATGCACCCGAGCTGCAGGCTACCCGTTCAAATTACGCCATGAAAGAGAACACCCTGCCCAGTGCGGAGCGACGGCAGCGGATGACCGAGTTCTTCTTCTGGACCGCCTGGGCTGCAGCCACCGAACGCCCGGGAAGCGATGTCACCTATACCAACAACTGGCCGCACGAACCCCTGATTGATAACAAGCCCAGTGGCGAAAACATCGTCTGGTCGGTGATCAGTGTCATTCTGCTCATTGCCGGTGTCGGTGGATTGATCTGGGCGTGGGCTTTCCTGCGCAAGCATGAAGAGGAGGAGCCGGCGGCACCATTGAAGGACCCAATCAGCGCTGTCGCACTCACCCCCTCACAAAAGGCTTTGGGAAAATACCTGTTACTGGTGGTCGGTTTGTTCACTTTCCAGGTCATGCTTGGCGGCTTCACTGCGCACTATACGGTGGAAGGCCAGGGTTTCTACGGTATCAATACATCAGAATGGCTGCCGTATTCTCTGGTCAGAACCTGGCATATCCAGGCCGCTCTGTTCTGGATTGCCACCGGCTTCCTGGCTGCCGGGTTGTTCCTGGCCCCTATCATCAACGGTGGCAAAGATCCAAAGTTCCAGAAACTGGGGGTCGATGTGCTGTTCTGGGCCCTTGTGGTGGTAGTTGCCGGTTCGTTCATCGGTAATTTCCTGGCGATTGCCCAGATTATGCCGCCAAACCTGAGTTTCTGGCTGGGCCACCAGGGCTATGAATTTGTTGACCTGGGCCGCCTGTGGCAGATCGGCAAATTCCTGGGCATTGTGTTCTGGCTGGTGTTAATGCTGAGAGGCATTGTTCCGGCGCTTCGCCAACCGGGAGACAAGAACCTGCTGGCCCTGCTGACCGCGTCGGTGGTGGCCATTGGCCTGTTCTACGGCGCAGGCTTCTTCTATGGAGAGCGAACCCACATTTCCGTCATGGAATACTGGCGCTGGTGGATTGTGCACCTGTGGGTGGAGGGCTTCTTTGAGGTCTTTGCCACTGCCGCGCTGGCCTTCATCTTCTGCAGCATGGGGCTGGTGTCTCGCACCGTGGCCACCTCCGCCAGTCTGGCCTCGGCGAGCCTGTTCATGCTCGGCGGTGTTCCCGGCACCTTCCATCACCTTTACTTCTCCGGCACCACCACGCCGGTTATGGCGGTGGGCGCCACCTTCAGTGCCCTGGAAGTGGTGCCGCTGGTTGTACTCGGTTACGAGGCCTGGGAAAACTGGCGGCTAAAAACCCGCGCTCCGTGGATGGAGAACATCCGCTGGCCGCTCATGTTCTTTGTCGCCGTGGCCTTCTGGAACATGCTGGGCGCCGGGGTGCTTGGCTTCATGATCAACCCGCCAATTGCGCTGTACTATATCCAGGGATTGAATACCACACCCACTCACGCCCATGCCGCACTGTTTGGTGTTTATGGCTTCCTGGCCCTGGGATTCTCGCTGCTGATACTGCGCTACATCCGTCCGCGCATCGTGTTTGACCAGCGGTTGATGAAGATCGGTTTCTGGTGGCTGAACATCGGCCTGGTCCTCATGCTGTTCACCAGCCTGCTGCCGGTCGGAATTATCCAGTTCCTTGCCAGCGCCAGTGAAGGACTCTGGTACGCCCGAAGTGAAGCCTTCCTGCAAAGCGACATACTGCAGACCCTGCGATGGATTCGCACCATTGGCGATGTGGTGTTTATTGTGGGAGCACTTGCGGTCACCTGGCAGGTGGTAAAAGGGATATTCTTCCCGGACCTGGTACCGCTGGAGAGCGCTTCAGAAACCGCCGTTACTGAACGCGCGTAGTCGGTTTCCAGCTGTGACAACGGGGCCCTGTGTGGCCCCGTTTTTCTTTCGGCAGGGGGATTACCCCCCGAGAGGTATCGGATTGAGTTGGGTTATCTGTGATACTTTGGCTATCCTTTAACCATATGATTCAAGACAGGGTAACCTGCCTATGCCGCATGCCAAGCTGACCGATCGATTTGGCCGCACCGTCAATTACGTACGCCTGTCGGTAACTGACCGCTGCGATTTCCGTTGCGTGTATTGCATGGCGGAAGACATGACCTTTCTGCCACGCCAACAGGTATTAACTCTTGAAGAGATCGCCCGGCTGGCACGGAACTTTGTTGCTCTGGGGACGGAGAAGATCCGGCTGACCGGCGGAGAGCCTCTGGTGCGCCGCGATATCCTCGAGCTGGTACGCGAAGTCGGCACTTATGGCCTCCGTGACTTCGCCATGACCACCAACGGCAGTCAGTTGCCCACCATGGCGGAATCATTGCGCAAGGCCGGTTTGCAGCGTCTCAATATCAGTCTGGATTCTCTGGACGCTGACAAATTCCGCGCCATTACCCGCACCGGTAATCTCAGCCAGGTTCTGGATGGCATTGATGCTGCCCGGGACGCCGGTTTCCGTGGTATCAAGTTGAATACGGTGGTGATGAAAGGCCGCAACGACGAGGAGATTCCGGAGCTGATTGAGTTTGCCCGTCAAAAGCAGGTGGACATCAGCTTTATCGAGGAGATGCCGCTCGGGGAGATTTCAGAGCATGACCGTGGTTTGGCGCTGTGCACCAGTGAGGAGGTGCGCAACACTATCCGCAGGCACCATGAGCTGATTCCGGCAACTGAGGATTCCGGTGGCCCCGCGCGTTATTTCCGGATGCCGGACAGCGAGGTTCGTGTCGGGTTCATTTCGCCGCATTCCCACAATTTCTGTTCGACCTGCAATCGGGTTCGGGTGACGGTGGAGGGGCGTCTGCTGCTGTGCCTGGGCAATGAGCATTCAGTGGATCTTCGCCGGGTGTTGCGGGGGCATCCGGTGACGGATGACAAGCTGCAGGAGGCGATCATCAGGGCCATGGACCTGAAGCCGGAGCGGCATCATTTTTCCAGCAATGGGGATGTGCAGATTCTTCGGTTTATGAATATGACTGGCGGCTGACCTGGCCTGCCAGCTTTGGAGTTGGAGCGGGTGAGGGTAGGTTTTCCAAAAAACGCTCCTTACGGCACTTCCCTGTGTCGCTTCTGCTCCGCCATCCCTGGCTCCGCAAATTTTTGGAAAACCTACCCTCACCCACTCTCTCAATCTTTGGAGATATAGTCTCTGAAGACCTGTAATTCGAGCATAAGACCTTGCGACCTTGTTTTTAGGGTAGCCACTTCAATGGCCCGCGCCATGGCTACTGTGATCATCAGCCATACCAGCTTCATCTGCATCGTGCATACCAGCCATATCATCCATCCCGCTCATATCGTGCATCGTCATACCATTATTCAGATGCTCCAGCGTGACGTCGGCAAACGCCAGTACGTTGCCGCCGTGCTCGGCCGCGAAGTCTGTGGCGTCGGTTTTGTTGGCGAACGAGGCCAGGGTTGGGCCCATGGCACCGTTGAGGTTTGAGCCAACAACGTAGAAGGCGTCGCGGGCGTCGATCAGGTGGGTGTCATCCGGGCTGTCCCAGTGGGTTTCGGCCATGTTGTGGACGTAGAGGGTGTGGTCCCGGTTTTCGTTTTCCGGCTGCAGGAACCAGGCGAACATGTCTTTGGTGGAGCAGAATTTCCGGATGTTCTGCTCTCGCTCGGTGAAGGCCTGGCCTTTTGGGCCCGGGAAGTTGGTGATGACCATGCCGCAGACGTGGCACTCGTCGCCGGATTCAAAGTGCACCGGGTCGGGTTTTTCAACGATTTCGGGTTCACTGCCGGAGCAGCCCGCCAGAAGGGTGGCGGCGAAGGCGGCGATGAGCCATTTGGTTGCTGGGTTTGCCATGTTTGTGTGTCTCCGGTCGGGATCAGATTCGTCGGTTTTTGAACAGTAACAGTGCGCCGGCCAGGGGTATGGCACACCACAGGATCAGGCCTAGCCAAAGGCCCGCAGCGCCGATAGGCAGGTCTGCACCCAGGCTGAGTACGCCA
Source organism: Marinobacter nauticus (assembly GCF_003634635.1). GTDB lineage: Bacteria > Pseudomonadota > Gammaproteobacteria > Pseudomonadales > Oleiphilaceae > Marinobacter > Marinobacter nauticus. Next base: position 512,064 of record NZ_RBJB01000003.1, read on the forward strand.
CTGAGTTGACCGCTGTCGCCGAAGGCGACGATGTTGAGCAGGCGGTAGATGTCAGTGGGGTTTAGCATCAGCAGCCAGGGCAGCAGTTCGGGATTCAGTTTGCCTTCGCTGGCCACCAGGGTGCCCAGCAGCATGAGGTCGAAGATCAGTACAAAGAAGAACCAGATGGCCAGGGCCAGTCCGGCAGCGACCGGTTTCTCACTCACCCGTACGCTCACCAGGTAGGCCAGCGCGATAAAGCCCCAGCCCAGCAAAACGGTGGAGCCCACAAAACGCCCCATGGCCACCGCCAGGGCGGCGATGGCGACATCTTCCACCAACACGGCAATGGCAATACCAGCCACACCGAAGCCGATGATGGTAGCCAGCGCCAGGGTCAGGCCGTGGCCGAGGAATTTGCCCAACAGTAACTGGCTTTTACTGAGGGGGTAGGTCATCAGCAGTAACAGAGTGCCGCCCTCCTCTTCCCCCACGATGGCGTCGTAGGCCAACAACAGTGCAATCAGCGGGATCAGGAAGATCCCCAGGCTGGCCAGGCTGGCAATGGTCGCAGGTGTGGAGGCGTAGCCCACCTGCCCGGAGGCGGCGGCACCGAACCAGGCGATGCCCAGTGCCAGGGTGGCGAACACCAGGGAGATGGCAACCAGCCAGCGATTGCGGAAGCTGTCGCTCAGTTCCTTACGGGCGATGGTCCAGATGGCGTTCATTGGCTTCCTCCCCGGTGAGCCAGGCCACCCGAGCCGATAAAGTGCACGTAGATGTCTTCGAGGCTGGGCTGATGGATGCCCAGGTCTGCCACTTCGCCGGAGGCCATCAGGGTCTTGATCAGTTCCATTTTTTCCTGGGGTCTCACGTCTACCTGCAATCGTCCGTTTTCACTTTTCATCATCAATCCGGCACGCTGCTCGGCCTGGTCAATGGCTTTTTCCAACGCCGACAGACTAGTGGCAGGCTGCAGGGTCAGGGTGACCGGCATGTTCGCCTGTCGCCGCAGCGATGGCAGGTCTCCAGATGCTTTCAGGGCGCCTTCGGTCAGAATCGCGGCCCGATCAATGTACGGCTCAACACCTGGCAGTACATGGGAACAGAGCACAATGCCCGCTCCCTCATCCCTAAGCTGGCGCAACAGGCGGTATAGGTCCGCCGTGGCAACCGGGTCCAAGCCGACGGTGGGTTCATCCAGCATCAACAGCCTGGGCTTGCCGAGCAGGGCCTGAGCCAGGCCCAGACGCTGGCGCATGCCTTTGGAATAGGTTTTGGTGCGGGCGTCCATGGCGTCTCCCAGGCCAACTTGCTCCAACAGTTCGGGCACCTGCTTAAGCGGCGCGCCTTTGAGGCGGGCAAAGTGGCTGAGGATTTCACGGCCGGTCAACTGCGGGTAGAACATCACGTTCTCCGGCAGGTAGCCGATGTGCTGGGTTACCTGGGGATCGCCAGCCGCGCCTTCCAGCACGGAAACCTTGCCCTCGGTGGGCTGCATCAGGCCCAGGATAAGCTTGATCGAGGTGGTTTTACCCGCGCCGTTGTGGCCGAACAGGCCCAGAATTTCCCCCGGCTCCAGCCGAAGATCTACCCCGTGCAGCACCGTGGCCTTGTCGTAACGGTGACTGACGTTCTCCAGTCGAAAACAGTTCATCGGATCTCCGATTGCAGGTGGTCGGGAATTCGCATCAAGGGGTGGGGGTCACTCACTCCGGCAGACTTCACTACCGGGAAAGCATCCTGCACCCAACGCAGGGTATCCACCGCCGGGCTGAACATCAGTACCTTGGCCTCCGGATACTTCCACAGCAGCCGATCCACGTTGTCGTTCGGCTCATAAGGCACATCGCCGAGGCCGTCCTGATTTCGATCCCAGCCCAGGTAGTCACTCCAGTAGTTGCCTTTGCCATCCTCGGCCCAGAACTGGGTGCGAGTGGCCACGTACTTCACCTGGCGCTGGTTTTCCACAAAGGCATTGTTGAACACCTGGTTTTCCTCGGAACCCGCAGTGAGATGAATACCGATGTTGCTGTGGCCGAAATAATTGCCCTCGAAGGTGTTGTACAGCGAGTTGTAGATAAACACCGCTTTACCCTCGGCACCGGAAATCACCACCCCGGCGTTCTGGCCCTGGGACACCCCAGTGACCACGTTATTGCGCAACTCGGAGTTGGTGATGAAATTCATCAGAATGCCGTAGTTCTCGTCATTCTCGGAACGGTTATTGAATACCTTCAGGTACTTGCTCTGCATTAACGCATACCCGGTACGTGTGCCCCGAGTAACGTTGTTTTCCAGCAGGTTATGCATCGAATACATGTAATGAATGCCGTAACGGAGATCACTCATGACATTGCCGCGAATGGTATTTCGGTTCGCGGTCTCTATGTAAATGGCATCCCGGGTCTGGCTGATATCGTTATCTTCAATCAGCGCGCCCGTGGTATTGAACAGATGAATACCGTTGCCCCGATCCTGGGACCGCAGGCTGGTATCGCCGCGAATGTGATTTTCCCTTACGGTTACATCCGGTGTTGCATCCAGCCACACGCCGAACGCCGGCCCCTGCAGACGGTTGTTTTCCACTACCGCCCCCTGCGCCTCGCGAGCCACAAAGATTCCGGTATCCAGTTCGTTCAGGTCTTTGCCCCAATTGCGAACCTGGCAACCGGAAAACGTTATCCGCTCGGCCAGAATCTCAACCGCATTGCCCTGCCCGGCACCGTCAATCACTGTTTCCGGAGCGCAGGACACAGATACCCCGGGCACCCTGATAGCCAGTGAAGACAAGGTTTCCGGAGGAAGCTCGAACGACGAACCCGGGGCCAGGTTATCCAGCTCTTGCTGCAGGTCCGCGTTGGCGGAGAGCGCAAACAGAGCGACTGACAGGGCCACTCCATAACGCAATAGTTGATACATCAATAGATCTCGAGATAGTGATAAGCAACCAGGGGCCCCGAAAACGGGACCCCAAGTCAGGCAACTCTCTATCAGGCCTTTTCGACGAGCATCCGCCCGCCCATCTCCATGTGGAGGGCATGACAGAACCAGTTGCAGTAGTACCAGTAAACCCCTGGCTTACCCGCTGTAAACGTCACTGAAGACGTCTGTTGCGGACTGATCTCCATGCTCACGCCATGGTTCACCATACAGAAGCCGTGGGTCACATCCTCAACCATATCCAGGTTGGTGACATAAACCGTGACTTCATCGCCTTCCTTCACCTTGAACTCGGTCATGCCGTACTGCGGCGCGACGGAGGTCATGTAAACACGCACCTTCTTGCCGTCACGGATGATTTTGTTGTCGGATTCCAGGGTGACACCGTCTTCGGCCGCCTGGGCCCGGGCACTGGCAAAGTAAGGGTCGTCACGATCATAGATCTTTTTGGTCTTGATCTGATCACGGCGCACCAGGATACAGTCGTGCGGCTCAGCGAAGGTCGGGCCGTCGTGAACAAGCTTCATTTCCTCACCGGAAATATCGATCAGCTGGTCATTCTCCGGGTGCAGAGGGCCAACCGGCAGGAAGCGGTCTTTCGAGAACTTGGAAAGAACCACCAGCCATTTGCCGTCGGCATCGCGGGACTCAGTCAGAGACGCATGGTTGTGGCCCGGCTGGTAATGCACATCCAACTTCTGGCGGATGTAGTTCACCTTCTCGCCATTATAGTGTTTGATGGCATCGGCAATGTTCCATTTACAGACCTGGCTGTCGATAAACAGCGTGGTGTAAGCGTTGCCACGGCCATCGAAGGTAGTATGCAGGGGCCCAAGACCCAGCTCCGGCTCGGCCACGATGGTATCGCGCAGTTCGATCTTGTCGTCGAACAGATCGTCCAGCTTGTCGATGGCAATCACGGATGCGGTTGGCGACAGCTTGCCGTTGGCAATGAAGTATTTGCCATCCGGAGACGTGTTCAGGCCGTGCGGGTTCTTCGGCACCGGAATATAGCGGGTGAACTCGGATTTGCCACGGCCATCTACGACCGGCACCTTGGAGTCACCAATAGTCTTGAAATTGCCAGCCTTCACCGCCGCTGCGATACGCTCTACGTTAAATACCACCACCCAATCGCGGTCGTTACGCATGGTGCCAGCAAGGTCTACTGCGCGCTCTGAGTTGTAGCAGGTAGAAGCAGCATACTTGCCGGTGTAGTCGGCATCGGTGTTATCCAGGTTGCCATCAACAATCACCTGCCAGGCTACTTCCATGGTTTCCGCGTCTATGGCGTTAAACATGGTATAGCTCTGATCCAGGCTGAACTCACTGCCATCGTTGGGCTGAGGAATTACGAACTCGGCGTTACAGAACACGTAATTGGTCTTTGGCACTTTCTGCAAACGCAGACCGTGGATAGCCTGAACGTTAGGAATGTGGGTGATCTTGTCCGTCTTCATGATGTCCAGACGGATACGGGCAACCCGGGTGTTGGCCTTGTCGTTGATGAACAGGTACTTGCCATCGTAACGACCGTCGGTCATGGAAATGTGCGGGTGGTGGCAGTCACCGTTCAGGTACTCGTTATCATGGCCCAGCACATCTTTACTTTCGTTGGTGATGCCCCAGCCAGTGGCGGAGTCAATGTTGAATACAGGAATACGCATCAGCTCACGCATGGACGGTACGCCCAGAACACGAACCTCGCCCTGGTGACCACCGCTCCAGAAGCCGTAGTACTCGTCCAGCTCACCGGGGCCCACGTGTACCTTGTTACGGGCTTCTTCGGCGGCGGCTGCCCAGGCTTCCCGCGACATGACCGAGGTGCCCAGACCGGTCGCACCAGCGACACCGGCCAGCGCAGCCGCACCCATAAAGCGACGACGGCTCAGACCACCTTCGGAAACCTCCGGCGTGTCCTTGGTCAGATCATCTCTTTTTTTCATAGCATCCAACTCCGTTATTGGTTATGGCGGTTATTGCTTCTCATGGCTTTCCGGGGCCTTATGGCTGGCTCCTCGGGACTACTCAGTTCACCTGCACCACCGGAATTTCCTCAGGGTGGCCGGGTGCGTTGTGACCACGGCGCTTGCCACGGCGCTTCACGATCAGCGGCGGGCACTTGTGGTCATCGAAATAGGTCATCTGACAATCCAGGCAGTAGTGACATTCCATGTAGTTGATGTGTCCATCCGGATGGATCGCCTGGACTTCACATTCCTTGTCGCAGAGACGGCAGGGGTTACCGCATTCCTTGCGACGCTTGAGCCAGTCAAACACTCGCAGTTTGGTGGGCAATGCCAGGGCGGCACCCAGCGGGCACAGGTAGCGGCAGTACACCTTGCGGGTGAAGATATTGACCACCAGCAACAGCACAGCGTAGGTCACGAATGGCCAGGTGCGGTCAAAGTGCAGGGTAATGGCGGTCTTGAACGGCTCCACTTCCGCCATGCGCTCGGCGGTGGCCATGGATTCCAGGGAGATACCAAACAGCACCAGTAGAATGATGTACTTGATAGCCCAAAGGCGCTCGTGCCAGGCAAAAGGCACGGTGTACTGGGGCACCTTGAGTTTGCGGGCGATTTCATTGATCAGTTCCTGCAGAGCGCCGAACGGGCACAGCCAGCCGCAATACACTGCCCGCCCCCAGAGCAGGACGATGCCGGCCACCACGGCCCAGAGCACGAACATGATCGGATCGATCAGGAAGGTTTCCCATTTGAAACCGCTGATCAGGCTGTTCACAAACGTCAGCACGTTAACGATGGAAAGCTGACCCAGGGCATACCAGCCAATGAAGAACAGCGTGTAAACCAGGAAGCCGTGGCGAATCCAGCGCATCATTTTCGGCTTCTGTACCAGCCAGTCCTGGAAGAACAGGATGAACAGCAGCACGGCGATACCAAGACCCAACACGGTGATCTGGAACTGTTTCTGGTACCACACCTGAATCCACAGCGGCTGGTTTTCAAGCCACTCTTCGTCGCTCAGAACCGGTTCCGGGCGGGTGTAGTACTGGTCTGGCAACTGGTACTCCAGGGGGAACACCTGGAATTCACTGTCCAGCGGGCCGGTCTGGCGCTTGACAGTCAGCTCCAGCGTCCAGGGCGTGCCAGGATCGAAGTTGTACTGCTGGCGCACGATAAAGATCGCCATTTCCGAAAACTCAGGCATACCCTCACCGTAAACATCGCTGAGCCGATGGAAATCGAGATCCCGGAAGTTGAAGGTGTCGCCAAACTGGCGGATCTGCACCCGGTCAAAAATGCCGCCCCGTACGTAGCCGGAACCTTTAAAGGAGTATTCACCGTTGGCCATCACCGCGATGGCATGTTCCCCGTCCTGGAGTTCAGACATCAGCCACTGGTATTGATTTTCACCCAGAAGGTTGCGACCGATGGTCGGCGCATCCAGATAGGCAGCGTAGAGCTCGATCAGGATGTCATCGCGTTCGCCCGCGTCTGCAGTTTCGATGCCCTCGGCAGGGGTTCCTACAAAAGAGTCGTCGACCTGCCCTTTGGTCAACACCAGGCGGCGAATGGAACCGTCACCGGTCAACTCCTGCCAGGACTTTTCCTGAAACTGTTCCGCGTTCACATTGGCCATGGGCGGCCGGTTGCTTTTGCCACCTTCAATCAACCCAATCTCGACACCCACCCGGTGGGCAGTGCGCATAATGACTTCGTTAATAACCATCACGGTGACCGTAGCGCCGGACAAGCCATCCACCGCCACCTTGCGTTCGGTAGACGTGCCCCCAACGGTCACCCGCTGGTCGGCTTTCAGACCCGTGTACTGGTCAGTGAACTCATGCATCTTGCTTTCGGGGATACCCACCAGCAGGATGGGTTCATCGTGATGTATGACTTTAGCGGCACGAATTTCTCCGGCGGTATCGAGTACCACCATGGCATTCAGGGGTTTGCCGGAATAGGCGGGGGTCTGGACAAAGTCCAGGGACTGGTAGGCGTAGCCTATAAGCTCCTCACCGGAATACACCTGCTGGATGGCACGGTTGCCCTCCATCGGCTGGAGTTCTGTCGCTTTCGGAAAGGCTTTTTCGATAAGCTGGCGTCCGGCCGGAGGGCTGTATTCCGATAACGGCTGGGCCCAGCTCAGCGGAGCCGCAAGTATCATCAAGATGGATAGGACACAACGGAGGACGTTTCTCACTACAACTCCCAATACCCCATGAATTACATCAAGGGTCGTTCAATTTTGAGGAAAATCAAATACCTCTTTGAGGATAGTCCTCGGCCCACCAGAGGCGCCTTGAGTTCAGTCAAGGCTAATGGCGTGGCCGGCTTTATTGAGGGGAAGGTAGTTACCCAGATGCCCCATGCGGATGCTTTCCACCATCATCGTCAGGGGTTGCTGAGCTTCATCACTGGAAGGAGCATGGCCGCCACGGCCCGACATGGCCGCGACAAAGACCATGTCCCAGTCCTGGCCTGTCGCGCGGGATTCCTCCGCCAACACATCGAAATAAGGAACCTCATCGGGGGTTTTGTCGACACAGATAACCGGCGTCAGTGCGCCACCCTCGCCGCGCTCAAAAGCAGCCCGTTCTGCCGCACTGGCGTCGTCTGGCAATTCGGCTTTGCAAAAAACGAACAGAAAGCGCTGGGGCTCCGGTTCTTTCCGGCTGGCCTGAACAAGATCCTGGTAACTGCTGATCATCACTATCCCCTGGTGTTCAAGGCGGTCAAAAAAGCCGGGCCCGGAGGCCCGGAGAGGCTATTGGCTGATAGCGATCAGCCGCTGAGGGTCGGAAATAAAGAGCTTGCTGCGATTCACTCTGATCAAACCATTTGACTTGAGATCTGCCAGTATTCTGGAGAAAGTCTCGGGCTGCATGGCCAGGCGTGAAGCCACCAGGCATTTGGGCAACGGCAACTCGACTTCGCCACCTTCTTCCGCGCCGTTCGGCAGCAAGTCAATGAGGTAACGAATCAAACGGTCCCGGGCATTCTGGACGGTCATGATCTCAAGATCGTGGAATCTGGACACCGCACGCATGGCGTAGTGGCTCAGGGCCGCCTGGGCATACTCGGGATTCCGATCCAGCAATTCCCGATAAGCTTTAACCGGGATCATGAGCACTTCGCTGGACTTCAGGGCCTCCGCGTAGCAGGCATACTTGGGCGGATTGGCGTAAATCATGACTTCAGCAAAACAGTCTCCGGGTGCAATACTGTCCAGGGTTCGGTCTACGCCGGAGGAATCGAGGCGATACAGACGCAGGCGACCAGAAATCACAAAGAAGAAGTGATGAGCCGGCATATCCTGACGGTACAGCAGCTGGTGGTGACCGAGTCTGAGCCGGCGTGATTGCTGGATCAGACTATCGAGGTCTTTCGGACGCAGATTGCAGAACAGGGCATGGCTGCGAAGCGCTTCCAGGCTGTCTTCTTCATCAAGTGGTTTGTTGATGGCGACAAGCACCGGCTTGGTATATCGCTGTTCCGCAGTTTGTGTCATGGCCATGGTTGTACCCTCTCTGCATATTCATGCATTCAAAATCTTATTTTAAATACTAGAAGGATACTGATGAAAAATCGCTCCCCCGATGGGGGTATCCTTGCGGTTATTCCTGGGTAATTGACTTAGCTCAATTATTCGCTTTACTAACCAAGCAGTCACTGCATCAAGGGTGAATCCGGCAGCTCCAGATCGACGCCCTCCACACCGGTTTCCGCAGCCAACACCTGGAGATATTGCCGGAATGCCCGGCGGGTCACGCTTTCGCTCAGGTACTGGCGAATCTGGGGTTTTACATGTTCATAAGGCAGCAGTTCGCCGTTGATTCGCTGGTCTACTCGAACGATGTGCCAGCCATAGCGGCTTTCGATCAGCTCGGGATGGAGGCCTTCGTTCAGGCTCAGGACCGGGCGTTCGAATTCTTCGACGGTCTGGCCTTTGCTGATCTGGCCGAGGCTGCCGCCCTGGTGCCGGGATTCGCAGGCGGAATACTGTTTAGCCAATTCGTTGAACTGCGAGCGGCCGTCCAGGAGGGCAGACAGCAGCTGTCGGCCAGCTTCTTCCTGACGCATGCGCTCTTCAATATCATCCGGAGCGGCAGCCAGCAATATGTGGCTAACGGCCATGATGGTAGGGCTGCAGAAGCGGCCGGGATTGGCGGCGTAGAAGCGTTCGCAGTCCTGTTCGCTCGGGTCTGGCACTTTGAGCTCGAGTTCCAGCACCCGGGCTATCCGGTCTTCTTCGTCTTCGATGCTGTCCAGGTTCAGGCGGCTGGCCTGTTGCAGTAACAGTTCACGGATGGCAAGACTTCTGGCAGCTTCGTGCCAGGCTTCTGCCAGCTCTTCCGAGGGGTGGTGCTGCATTTCCCGGGCAATGTCGTCTTCGTGGATGAGAGTCTCACCCACATAGACCGGCGGGAACTGGTTTCTGGGTTTGCCGGCTTCGCCGGTTGGGATCAGTTGCATGGTGCGACTCTCCGTCAATCAGTTTGCCAGCCACCCTCCCGGAAAGAGAGGGTGGCTGTATCCGTTCAGGCGCGCTTGCGAACCACCTGGTACTTCCGCCCGAAATACTCCACTGGCACGCTAAGCATGTGCACCAGTCGGGTGAACGGGAAGAGTACGAAGATGGTCAGGCCCAGGAAGATGTGGGTCTTGTAGATCCAGTGCACGTCGGCAATGTAGGCGGCGATGCCAGATCCTTCCAGGGTGAACACGCCCTGGGCCCAGGCGGAGAACTTGAGCATGGTGCTGCCGTCGAGGTGGCCCATGGTGGGCAGGATGGTGAGCATACCGAGGACCAACTGAACCACCAGAATGATGATGATCATGTTGTCAGCGAAGGTGCTGCTGGCCTGAACCCGCGGGTCGGTCATACGACGCCAGGCGAGCATGCCGCCACCGATGATGGCCATGACGCCGGCGATACCGCCCACCAGGATCGCCATCACCTGTTTCTGGCCCGGAGTGATGATCCACTCGTAGGCCCAGTGCGGAGTAAGCAGGCCCACCAGGTGGCCGAAGAAGATCACCAGTACGCCGACGTGGAACAGCACGCTGGCCATCACCATGTTTTTCTTGCGCAGCATCTGGCTGGAATGGGCTTTCCAGGTGAACTGGCCATGGTCATAACGCGCCCAGGTACCGACAAACAGTACCAGCAGGGCGATGTAGGGATAGATTCCGAACAAGAGTGTGTTGATATAGGACATTGTCTTTTCCTCCTGCGCCTCAGGCGCGCCCTGCCGGACGGGGCGTTGCGTCCGTCATCAGCTGATCACTCAGGTGAATGGTCTGGGTCTGTTCCAGTTCGCGGCGGCGCTGTCCAACCACGCCACCGGTGCCACAGGAGCTGCCCTGGTCATCCACAAATTTCACCATTTCCTCTTCCCAGACCTTGTCCAGTGCTTCGGGGGTGTCGTCGCGCTCTTCCGAGGCAACGAGCTGCGCCAGTTCCTGGCGGTCGGCCTTGCGTCCAGACAGCACCAGCAGGGAATCCATCGCAACGTGGTAGAGGCTTTCACGCTGGTACAGGCGCTCTCCAAGCAACCCCAGAATGTGGTGAATATCTTCCAGCCAGTTGCGGATTTCCTCCCACGGCCGGGTGGAAAGGTATTCCAGAAACAGCGGCAGGTAATCCGGCAGTTCCCTGGCATCAATTTCCAGGCCGTTGGCCCGGTATTGCTCCATCAGGTCCACCATGGCCTGGCCGCGGTCGCGGGATTCGCCGTGCACGTGTTCGAACAGCAGCAGGGAGGTGGCCCGGCCCCGGTCGAAGGTGCCCACGTAGGCTTCCTGAAGATCCATCAGGTCACCATCGCAAAGGCGATCAATACAGGTCAGCAGTTGTTCCTTGTTTTGCCGCGGCAGCCGGCTGTCCTCCAGGACAGCGGCGACCAGGGCGTCTTTGGATTGCTGCAGTTCTTCGGTGGGGTACTCCAGTACCCGCGCCAGTACTTTCAAAAGTTGCATCGCGGCCTCCTCAGTCCTGCAGCTGCTTCGGGTCAACCTGCTTCACGGTCGCCAGCTTGCTGACCATGCTGGTGGTCTGCTTCTTGCCGCCGAACAGGCTGAAATCGCTGTCACCACCGTTGCAGCCATCGCCGAAGCTGAAGCCACAACCGCCGCGCTCGCCGTAAGCGGTCGCATCCGGGAAGGCTTCCTTGGCCAGCTCGCGATGGCTGGTGGGAATCACGAAACGATCTTCGTAGTTGGCGATGGCCAGGTAGCGGTACATCTCATCGGCCTGGGCCTTGGTCAGACCACACTCTTCCAGGGCACGCAGGTCTTCCTTGCCTTCCACGGTTTCGGCGCGCTTGTATAAACGCATGGCCATGATCCGCTTCAGGGCCAGTACGATGGGCTTCTCATCACCGGCGGTCAGCAGGTTCGCCAGGTACTTGACCGGGATCCGCAGGCTCTCGATCTTCGGCAGTACGCCGTCGAACTCAACCTTGCCGGCTTCCGCCGCAGACTGGATCGGGCTCAGGGGCGGCACGTACCAGACCATCGGCAGAGTGCGGTATTCCGGGTGCAGCGGCAGGGCCAGCTTCCAGTCCACCGCCATCTTGTAGACCGGGCTCTGCTGGGCAGCTTCGATGACGTTCATCGGGATGCCGTCTTTCTTCGCCTGTTCGATCACTTTCGGGTCAAACGGGTCCAGGAAAATTTCCAGCTGCTTCTCGTACAGCTCATGCTCGCCCGGGGTGCTGGCTACTTCTTCGATGCGGTCTGCGTCATACAGCAGCACGCCCAGGTAGCGGATCCGGCCCACGCAGGTCTCGGAGCACACGGTGGGCATGCCGGCTTCAATCCGCGGGTAGCAGAAGATGCACTTCTCGGATTTGCCGGTTTTCCAGTTGAAGTAGATCTTCTTGTACGGGCAGCCAGAGACACACATCCGCCAGCCGCGGCACTTGTCCTGGTCGATCAGCACAATGCCGTCTTCTTCCCGCTTGTAGATGGCACCGCTCGGGCAGCTGGCAACACAGGCCGGGTTCAGGCAGTGCTCGCACAGACGCGGCAGGTACATCATGAAGGTGTTTTCGAACTGGCCGTAGATGTCGGCCTGCACCTGGTCAAAGTTCTTGTCCTTGCGGCGCTTGGCAAACTCCGTCCCGAGGATTTCCTCCCAGTTCGGGCCCCATTCGATTTTCTTCATGCGCTCGCCGGAGATCAGCGAGCGTGGCCGTGCGACCGGCTGGTGTTTGGTGTCACCGGCGGTGTGCAGGTGCTGATAATCGAAGTCGAACGGCTCGTAGTAGTCGTCGATTTCCGGCAGGTCCGGGTTGGCAAAAATGTTCGCCAGCACTCGGAACTTGCCACCAATGCGGGGGCGGATCTTGCCGGAGCTGTCGCGCATCCAGCCGCCCTTCCACTTGTCCTGGTTCTCCCACTCTTTCGGGTAGCCGATACCAGGCTTGGTTTCGACGTTGTTGAACCAGGCGTATTCCATGCCTTCACGGCTTGTCCATACGTTTTTGCAGGTGACGGAACAGGTGTGGCAACCAATGCACTTGTCCAGGTTCAGCACCATGCCGACTTGGGAACGGATTTTCATTTTACAGCCTCCTGAGCATAGTCATTGCCTTCACCGTCGAGCCAGTCCACGTTCTTCATCTTGCGGACCACCACGAACTCGTCCCGGTTGGAACCTACGGTGCCGTAGTAGTTGAAGCCGTAGGAATACTGGGCGTAGCCACCAATCATGTGGGTCGGCTTCGGACACACCCGAGTAACCGAGTTGTGGATACCGCCACGGGTACCGGTGATCTCGGAACCTGGAATGTTCACGATCCGCTCCTGGGCGTGGTACATCATCACCATGCCGGGCATCACCCGCTGGCTGACCACCGCACGGGCGGCAATGGCGCCGTTGGCGTTGAACAGTTCGATCCAGTCGTTGTCTTCCACACCGATCTCTTTGGCGTCGTCTTCGCTCAGCCACACAATCGGGCCACCGCGGGACAGAGTCAGCATCAACAGGTTGTCGCTGTAGGTGCTGTGGATGCCCCACTTCTGGTGCGGCGTGATCCAGTTCAGCGCTTTCTCCGGGTTCCCGTTGCTACGCTGGTTGATCATGCTGCCCACGGCCTTGGTGTTGATGGGCGGACGGTACACCAGCAGGCTCTCGCCGAAGGCACGCATCCACTCATGATCCTGATAGAACTGTTGACGCCCGGTCAGGGTGCGCCAGGGGATCAGTTCGTGCACGTTGGTGTAGCCGGCGTTGTAGGACACGTGCTCGTCTTCCAGGCCAGACCAGGTCGGGCTGGAGATGATCTTGCGTGGCTGAGCCACAATGTCCCGGAAGCGGATTTTTTCCTCTTCCTTGTTGGTGGCCAAATGGGTGTGATCCAGACCGGTGAACTCGGACAGCGCCGCCCAGGCTTTTACCGCCACCTGACCGTTGGTTTCCGGCGCCAGGGTCAGGATGACCTCGGCGGCATCAATGGCACTCTCAATCTTCGGACGACCAGCATTGGCGCCATCCACATGCTTGTAGTTCAGATCACCCAGGAACTTCACTTCCTTCTCGGTGTTCCAGTTGATGCCCTTGCCACCATTACCCAGCTTGTCCATCAGCGGGCCAAGGGAGGTAAAGCGGGCATAGGTGTTCGGATAGTCCCGCTCCACTGTGATGAAGTTGGGCGCGGTCTTGCCCGGAATCAGGTCGCATTCGCCTTTTTTCCAGTCCTTCACATCAAACGGTTGGCCAAGCTCCGCCGGCGCATCGTGCAGAAGCGGCAGTGTGACCACGTCTTTCTCGACACCCAGGTGACCTTCGGCTGCCTTGGAGAAGGACTTGGCAATGCCCTTGTAGATTTCCCAGTCACTGCGCGCTTCCCAGGCCGGATCAGTGGCCGCGGTCAGCGGGTGGATGAACGGGTGCATATCCGATGTATTCAGGTCATTCTTCTCGTACCAGGTGGCCGTCGGCAGAACGATGTCGGAATACAGACAGGTGGTGGACATGCGGAAGTCCAGAGTCACCAACAGGTCGAGCTTGCCTTCCGGCGCCTGGTCGCGCCATTTCACTTCTTCCGGTTTGGCGCCACCCTCGACACCCAGATCCTTGCCCTGCAATCCGTTCTTGGTGCCCAGCAGGTACTTGAGCATGTACTCGTGACCTTTACCTGAGGAGCCCAACAGGTTGGAGCGCCAGATGAACAGGTTACGCGGGCAGTTTTCCGGCGCTTCCGGATCTTCACTGGCGAAGGCCAGAGATCCATCCTTCATGGATTTGGCAACGTAGTCCGCCACCTCCATACCGGCCTTCTCGGCTTCCGCGGCAATGGTCAGCGGGTTTCGGTTCAGCTGCGGCGCAGACGGCAGCCAGCCCATGCGCTCGGCCCGCACGTTGTAGTCGATCAGACTGCCACCGAATTTGGACTTGTCTGCCAGCGGCGACAGGATTTCATCCACGCCCAGTTTCTCGTAGCGCCACTGGCCGGAGTGAGCATAGAAGAAGGAGGTGGAGTTCATGTGGCGTGGCGGGCGCTGCCAGTCGAGACCAAAGGCCAGCGGCTGCCAGCCGGTCTGCGGGCGCAACTTCTCCTGACCCACATAGTGGGCCCAGCCACCGCCGCTCTGGCCGATACAGCCACACATGATCAGCATGTTGATCAGGCCGCGGTAGTTCATGTCCATGTGGTACCAGTGGTTCATACCTGCACCGACGATGACCATGGAGCGGCCCTTGGTCTTGTCAGCGTTGTCCGCGAACTCACGGGCGATGCGGATCACTTTCTCGGCCGGTACGCCGGTGATCTGCTCCTGCCAGGCAGGCGTGTACGGCTTCACTTCGTCATAGGAAGTGGCGCCATCGTCGTCACCCAGGCCGCGGCTGATGCCGTAGTTGGCAACCATCAGATCGTACACAGTCACCACGCGACCTTCGGAACCATCGGCCAGTTGAACCTTGCGGGTACCCAGCTTGTGCTTGAGGATGTCCTTGAATTCCACGTGGTTGTAATGGTCGTGTTCGATACCACCGAAATACGGGAAGGCGACATCGACGACTTCGTCGTGCTTTTCAACCATCGACAGCTGAAGGTTTACATCGGCGCCTTTGGCGGTCTGCTTCAGGTTCCACTTGCCTTTCTCGCCCCAGCGGTAGCCGATGGAGCCGTTCGGCGCAGTCAGTTCGCCAGTGCTTTCGTCAATGGCGATGGTTTTCCATTCCGGGTTGTTCTCTTCACCGAGGCCATCCACCAGGTCACTGGCACGCAGGAAGCGGCCCGGTACGTAGCTGCCGTCGTCTTTCTGTTCCAGCATGACCAGGTAGGGCATGTCGGTGTAGCGACGAACGTAGTCAGTGAAGTACTCGCTGGGCTTGTCAACATGGAACTCTTTGAGGATCACATGGCCCATGGCCATGCCCAGAGCGGCGTCTGTACCCTGCTTCGGGTTCAGCCACTCGTCAGACAGCTTGGAAACTTCCGCATAGTCCGGGGTAATGGCAACGGTCTTGGTGCCCTTGTAGCGTACTTCGGTGAAGAAGTGGGCATCCGGGGTACGGGTCTGGGGTACGTTGGAGCCCCAGGCGATGATGTAGCCGGAGTTGTACCAGTCGGCGGATTCCGGCACGTCGGTCTGCTCACCCCAGGTTTGCGGAGAGGCAGGCGGCAGGTCGCAATACCAGTCGTAGAAGCTCATGCAGACGCCACCGATCATGGACAGGTAACGGCTGCCCGCGGCGTAGGAGACCATGGACATTGCAGGAATCGGAGAGAAACCGATGATACGGTCCGGGCCGAACTTCTTGGCAGTGTAGACGTTAGAGGCGGCAATCAGCTCGTTGACTTCGTCCCAGCTGGAACGGACAAAACCGCCCATACCACGGCGAGGCTTGTACTCGGCGGTCTTGGCGGGATCTTCAACGATAGAGGCCCAGGCTTCCACCGGGTCATTGAACTGGATACGGGCAGCACGCCAGAGCTTCATCAGGCTCTTGCGCATCAGCGGGTATTTCAGGCGATTGGCACTGTACATGTACCAGGAGTAGCTGGCGCCACGAGGGCAACCACGGGGCTCGTGGTTGGGCAGATCCGGGCGGGTGCGGGGATAATCGGTTTGCTGGGTTTCCCAGGTAACCAGCCCGTTCTTCACGTAGATTTTCCAGCTGCAGGAGCCGGTGCAGTTCACGCCATGGGTGGAGCGCACGATCTTGTCATGCTGCCAGCGCTGGCGGTAGCTGTTCTCCCAGTCGCGGTTCACTTCGTGGGTTTCACCGTGACCGTTGGAGAACGATTCGCGGTTCTTCCTGAAGTAGTTCAACTTGTCGATCAAATGACTCATGGTCTCTCTCTCCATCAACCCGTTTGCCGGATCGTTGTTCCGAATGGAGACCATTGTGTGGGATCAAACCCCTGAAATCTGCGTGGTTACTACCACATAACCCGGGTGTACCACCCTGTGGGTAGGCGACCTATAACCCGGGTTGGAGAAGCATCTTTCGCTCCTCTCTGCGGGCATGTCGGGAGAAAAGCAGCAGGCTGACACTCAGTAACACGAAGAGAATCATGAACACCGCCGTACGCACGCCCAGCCACAGGTTCAAGCCACCAAACGCAACTGGCAGGACAAACGCAACGGCACAGGCGCTGACCAGCAATACACCGGCAAACAGGGACGCTTCCTGTCGGTTGGCCAGAATCACCATACGCTGAAGGGATCCCATGGCGGTACCCATGGCCACCCCCAGAATCACGACCAGCGCGCTTTCAAGAACAACCGGCAGAGCAAACTCCACAACCAGTTCCTCTTCCACGCCGGTAATGAACAAAGTCATGGGGGGATAGGACAGCACCACGAGTGCCATCAGACAACCCGCCAGTGCCCGCGTCGCAACCCGGGCGGAACCGAAATGATCGGACAAGCCTCCACCGGCCACCTGGGCCACCGCACCGGGAATGACAAACCATTGCGCCAGGCGGGCCCCGGAATCCAGCGTAAGACCATACTGGCCTGAGAGGAAATCCGGAAGCCACAACGCCAGCGCAAAGAAACTGCCGGCAACCACACCGAAATACAAACACAGGGGTAGATTCCGACCCTGCCGGATCACCCCGAGAATTTCTCTGGCTGATCGTTCACGGCTTTCGTCTTCTTCAACCGTGGCGTCGGTCAGCATAATCAACAGCGCGATCACCAGAAGCAGGGTAATGAGGTAGGCCAGAGGTACGCCCTGCCAGGAGAACGCCTCATGGAACAGCGGCACCAGATAATAGTTGAAACCCGCTCCGGTTACCCCGGAGCCAAAAACCCCGAGCACGAGACCCAGCCGCCTGGGCTGGCAATGACTGACCACAAACTGCAGACCGGCGCCGTAGAAACCGCCCGCCAGCCCCAGCCCGGCGGCGGCAATAAGGTAGCCAATGTAGGTGTTTGTCAGCAGCAGTATCCCCATGCACACAGCAAGACCGCACAGACACAACAGCATGACTTCACGGGCACCATATCGCTGCGCCGCAAGCCCGGCCGGAATCGCAAGTATGGCGCTGACCGCCATGGGCATGGCCAGAAGAATCCCAAACTGCAAACTGCTCAGACCCAGGTCGGCTCGGAGATGCACGCCGGCAACCGCAAACAGTGTCCAGCAACCGGCAGCCACCACAAAGCCGGTCAGCGCCAACGGCAACACTACTGCCAGAGATGCTAACCTCTCTTCATCCCGTTCCGATTGCATTACACGCTCCCTGAATCCCATTCTTTAGTCTCGACTTTTGCCTGAACACGGGTCAAAGGCTATGATGGGTTATAAACCATTGGGGTAATTGACTATCCTCAAGGAGGTATCACGACGGCGCGTTTTCCACGATAATTTTGCTGCCTGTCACTATCCACATCCCTTGAGCCTTGAAGCTATCCATGACCTCCAGAAGCCCGCTAGTAAATCGACTGGCTGTTGTTATCGGCGCCATCGTGCTGACGGCCATTGTCAGCATGGCCACCACTCTGGCTGTGTCCAACAGCATTGAGGGCAATGCCACTGCTATCAACCTTGCCGGTTCACTGCGTATGGGAGCATTCCAACTGGCGGCAAGATCGGCCTCTGAAAGTCCCGTGGAAAACACTGAAACCCTTGATCAACGCATTGAGGAGTACGAGGACAGGCTCAGGGATCCCGCCATCATCCGTTCCATTCCCCGCACCGATGATCACCCCCTCGTCGAACAATATAAAACCGTGGAATACGGCTGGGCCAATCAGCTCAAACCGTCACTGGAGAGCCACCAGACTGGCGCCCCTCTATCCGCCGAAATGATCACGACAGTGGAGAGCTACACGGTAGAAGTGGATCGCTTGGTCTCCATGCTGGAACAACGCACCGAGGCCAGAATCGACCTGCTGCACCTTATCCAGATCATCAGCATGGTGTTCTCGGTATTGATTGTTCTCGCCCTGTTTCTGGACCTCAAAAACCGCATTCTCCGGCCGCTGCGGAAACTGGTGGGCATTGCCACCGCCGTGGGCGAACAGGATTTCAGCCACAAAGCCGATCTCAAAGGCTCCGATGAGCTGGCACAACTGGGCCAGGCCTTTGACCAGATGACCAGTGAACTGGCGCTGACCTACTACGAGCTTGAAAGCCGGGCCAGGCAGAAAACCGAGGAACTTGAAATCAGCCATGCGGCTCTGCAGGTAATGCACTCCGCCAGCCGAGGGCTGTTCGCCAATCATGATCTGTGCAGTGGCGCCATCCCGATGCTGCAGGATCTGGAGCAGTTGCTGGGCATCGGTCCTATCCGCCTGTTCCTGCATGACAAGGAATCGGCAGAACCGGTGGAGGCCATTACCACTGCCACACCCAAACGCCCCTTCTATTGCCGGGATCACCATTGCAATGCCTGTCTGGTAACCCCCGAGGTCTATGATGAGATGCCGCTGGAAAATAATGATGGCCGGCGGCTGTTGCTGCCAATCCGAACTCCCGGGCAGTTGCTGGGCACACTGGAGGTCTGGTATCCGGCTGAAAAAGGATTACCGGAGACCTCGCGCCGCCTGCTGGAGACCCTGACCGACCAGTTGGCAACTGCCATTTTCCTGGAAAAACAGATCACCGAAGAACAACAGCTGACGCTGGCAGAAGAACGCACGGTGATTGCCCGGGAGCTACACGATTCCCTGGCACAATCGCTCTCGTACCTGAAAATGCAGGTGACCCGTCTGCGCCGGCTGAACATTGATGGCGAGCAGAAGCCCATCCACGATGACATCCTGGATGAACTGAGCACTGGCCTGAACAGCGCCTACCGCCAGCTGCGAGAACTGCTGGCCACCTTCCGGCTGAAACTGGATACGCCTGATCTGGCGACTGCCCTGCGTAAAACCATCGACGAATTCTCAGAGCGCCTCGGTAAACCGGTAGCGTTTGAATACAACCTGCCGCCCCAGACGCTGTCGCCCAATGAGGAAATCCACACCCTGCAGATCATTCGTGAAGGGCTGGCCAATGCCGTCAAACACGCCGATGCCACTGACATAGCTGTAAAAGTAGTGTTCGATTCACCACAAGTGCGGGCCAGCATACAGGACAATGGCAGGGGATTACCGGGTGGCGACCAGCCCGTGAACCACTATGGCCTGATTATCATGCAGGACCGTGCCCGCACACTCGGCGGCAAGGTTAATGTGCGAAACAGGGATGAAGGCGGCGTGGAAGTCGCGCTAACATTCGTACCCAAGAGCCGCAATCTGATTCCAACGGAAACTACGCCGGCCTGAGCCGAGCGCAGGACAAAAGAGAGAAACAATGTCTGAGACACCCGCAAGCATTCTGTTGATCGACGACCACCCGCTGCTGCGCCAGGGCATCAAACAGCTGATCGGCATGGAAGACGACATGGAAGTGATCGGCGAAGCCAGCAATGCCGCCGATGGCATCCGTCTGGCCACCGAGCTGGAGCCGGACCTGATCCTGATGGACCTGAACATGCCGGAAATGGACGGCATCGAAGCCCTGAGAAAGCTCAGGGAAAAGAATGTCAGCTCGCGCATCGTTATGTTTACTGTCTCAGACCAGGAAGACGATGTGGTCGCGGCATTGCGGGCGGGCGCCGACGGTTACCTGCTCAAGGACATGGAGCCCGAGGACATGATCGCCCAGTTGCACCAGGCGGCGGTGGGCAAGATGGTGATCAGTGACCGCCTCACGACCCTGCTGGCTGAAGCCCTGCGTTCCAACAAACCGCAGCAGACCAGCCGTCCCGACTTCGACAGCCTGACGCCGCGGGAGAAAGATATTCTCCGGCTGATTGCCGAAGGCCTGTCCAACAAGATGATCGGGCGTAAACTCGACATCAGTGACGGCACTGTCAAGGTCCACGTCAAGCACCTGCTGAAAAAGCTGAACCTGCGCTCGCGGGTGGAAGTCGCCGTCTGGGCGGTCGAGGAAGGCTTGCACAAGGGCTGACTGTTCATTCCCCTGAGTTATATCAAATCCGTTTATTGCGGTTTGAGGTAGGCTCTCCCTGTCTGTTTCATGATTTCAGGAGAGCCTGCCATGCTGCCTACCCTGCCCAGTTTCGGCAAATTGCCCACACCACCCGGGTTCGCGCAGCTGCAACGCCTGAGCAATCAACTCCAGCACAATCCCCTTGCGAGCCAGACCCTAGCCGTGATCCGGGAGTATGCCCCGTCACCGGTGCCACTCCTGAACGGCATTGATCAGCGAATGCCCGTCGCCCTGAAACAACTGGCAGCGGAAGCGCCCCTCAACCGGCTTTTCTCGGACGCCATTGCAGAAGGTGAATTCGACGATTTCGAGGGACGTCGAATCCGCCTCGAAATCAATGGCGGCCAGCCAGGCATTACCCTCGGTTACTGGGCCGGGCGCCTGCGGGTGCTGAACGGACCCGGTGAAGCCACCATCCGGGGGTCCGTTGGTGCATTCCGTACATTGGCGGAGCGAAAGCAAGACCCCGATCAGTTGTTCTTCCAGCGCCGGCTGGTTATCGAGGGGGATACTGAACTGGGGCTGGCCCTGAAAAACCTGCTCGACAGCCTGGACTGGCATCTGCGGCTCAGGGATTTTCTGAAACCCTGGTAAGCGCCCATTCCGGGAACGTTCTCCAACGGTTAATCCAGGCAGGGATCAGGGTCGCTTCAATGGGCGGAGACATGGCAAATCCCTGAGCGCATTCGCACCCGAGGCTCAACAGAATCTCACCTTGCCTGACAGTTTCCACGCCCTCCGCAACCACCTGCTTCCCGAAAACCCGCGACAGACCGATCACCCCCTGAAGAATCGACAGGTTTTCACCGTTATCCTCAATGCCGGATACAAACTCCCGATCGATTTTCAGAGTATCGACAGGAAGGCGCTTGAGATAAGACAACGATGAGTAGCCAGTACCAAAGTCATCCAGGGAGAAGGTCACCCCAAGCTCACGGCAATCCGCAATGGTCTGTACGGCTTTGTCCAAATCCCCAAGTGCAGCGGTTTCCAGGATTTCCAGATCTAGCCTGACAGGGTCAACCCCCGGAAAGGCCGACAGGATTTTGGTCAGATGCCCGGCAAAGTGATCAGACTGAAGATGGTTGGCAGCAATGTTAACGCTGACATTGACCCTGACGCCCTCTTGCTCCCAGCGCTGTATCTGCAGCAGAGAGTTTCTCAACACCCATTCACCAACCTGAATATTCAGCGTGTGATGCTCAATGGCGGGCAGGAAGTAACTCGGAGGGAGCAGCCCTTCCTGCGGATGTTGCCAGCGGATCAGCGCTTCAACGCCCAAAACCTCTCCAGTCCGGAGATTAACCTTGGGTTGAAAATAAAGCCGGAACTCATCCTGGTTGAGCCCCCTGCGGATGTCCTCCAGTAACAACTGACGGGCTCGATACTGGCTCCGCTCGCCGGCATCAAGATAAAGCCAGCCACTGCGCATCTCGTGTTTTGCCCGATACAGGGTATTATCCGCCTGCCTCAGCAAGCTGTCTGCGTCCTCAACGGCGCCATCCGGAAACAGGACAACACCAGCCGTAAATCCCGCGGAAACCTCAACACCGTCAAGTTCAAAAGGCTGACTGGCCGTCAAACGCAGAGCTTCCAGCCGCGACTCGGCTTGGCTGGCATCCGGCAGCAACAATGCAAACTCATCACCACCTGTTCGCGCCAGGCAGGCATCCGCCGGGATCGCATCCAGCCACCGCCGGGAGAGCAAGCCAAGCAGTCGGTCTGCGGCATCTTCTCCCAGACAGTCGTTGAGATCCTTGAAGTTATCAAGATCAATAGACACAAGCGCTGCCGAGTTCCCAGCTCTCACGTCATCAGCAAGGTATTCACGAATTCGGCGGACGATGCCGTTTCGGTTCCAGAGGCCGGTCAAGGCATCGGTGTAAGCGAGCGTTTCCAGATGGTGCTGATATTCTCGGGCTTGTTCTTCCAGGGCCTGATTCAGCCTTTCATGCTGTATTCGGGACAGCTCATCTTCGGCCCTCAAGCGGGCCATTTTCTCCCGCATTAACTGAATCGTGCTTGATGACAGTTTTCCGTAAATTTCCAACAGCGCGTTGACCAGCACAGAGGCGGAACCGCTCAGCTCTGCATCGACCCGGTTTTTTGCCTCACTGACTTCCAGGCCTTGCTGAACCAACTCAACCGTCAGAGCCATTCGGCGATCTGATTCGAGGATATGGAAGGCTAACCAGCGTGTGAGGAAGTCAAACAGCCTGGTTAACACCTCTTCCTGAGGTTCGCGGCTGTTGCGCAGCTCCTCAACCTGCGCAAAAAACATCTGGTGTGCATCGTGGTGATTTCTCGCCATCACCGCTTCACCGAGGGTTAGGTTCCAGATCGCTTCCTCGTATTCAAAATGAAACGCCGCGTAGGTGAGCAACTCATCGAGAATCTGATCGGGTGTTAACTCGGAGGTGTCCGATGCAAAGTGCCAGGCCAGCCGATTAAGGATATTGACCAGCACCCTGTGCTGTTGATCAATATCATCAATGCCGGTTTCGAAATTCCGGTTCCAGGGAAAGATTTCGAAGGCATTCGGCACATCATTGGTCACAGAAGGACTCCCAAAACGGCAACCACCGTCTTGAGCATAGTTCAACTTCCGTTACATGCACTTGTTTAAAATCAGGGGCCACCAAGGCCAGAGATCTCAGCCAGGCATTCCATCGGCCCTAGCCGTAACCAGAAACCGACCGTAGGAAACTCCGTAAAGCAGATAAGTAAGCAGCCAGAGTACAAATGGCAGCATCACTCCGCCTAAAAGGTAATGCTCGGGCCACCACACAGGAACAAAGGTTCGCGACAATGCTGTCGCAACCAATGTTATCAATGCCGGCCAGATCAGCCACGGCAGCGCCAGCGGTCTTCCGGTGTGCCGCAGCCCGGCAATACAGAACACAGCAAGAATTGCCGTACCCGCAGCACCTGCCGACAAGGCATGGCGGCCGGTGTAACCTGGCAGGGTGTCGATGAGTGCGGTGATACCCACCAGAACCAGCCCGACCACCATCCACAGATACGCCAGCGTCAGCAGCAACAGATACAACCGGGTCATCGCCCTGCCCCACGGCCATTCACTCAGACGGTCGGCCTGGGCTGCCGCAGCGGCAAGGGCAATCCAGCCGGTAACCACGTGGCCCGGAGCCCAGAAATCCGCAATCACAAACAGAATCAACGCGGCCACCGCCAGATGCTCCCGGGCAGGTGTTAATCGACCAGGGCCCGAAAGGCCGATTTCCTTCCGTGCCTCCATGGCCACCACCCGGATAATACGAGTAGCCGTGAGAGCGATCAGTACCAGTAGCAGATTGACGGTGGTGTTAAGGATCATCACCGGCGTGATCGTGCCGGCGACATCCGGCCACAACCAGGCCACATAGAAAAGCCCCTGAACCAGCACATAGCCGATCAGAGCCATGCCGATACTCAGGTGTCGGCGGCCAGCCTCGGACAGCAAGGCCGGGGCTGCCCAGAGTAACAAAACAAGAGGAAAGGCAAGGTTCACAATAGCCACCAGCCAGCCTGGTATCAGAGCGGACAACCAGAACAGTACCCGCCCCGCCAGCCAGAGCATAATCAGGGCAGCCAAGGGCTTTCCTGCGATGGGTGCCACACTGGCCCAGGAAGGAATCGAGGTCAGCAGAAACCCTACCAGGGCTGCACTGACAAACCCGAACAGCATTTCATGGCCATGCCAGGCCAACGGAGGCAACGCCATGGGCAGGATGAATTGCTGCATCAGCGCACCAATCCAGGGCAGCAGCGCAATTGGCGCGTACAGGGCGCCCAACAGGAAAAAGGGCCGGAAGCCGTAAGCCAGCCAGGGATGGTTAAACATGGTAGAAATCCGCATCCGGCAACTTCCCGCCGATGAACCCAGACGACAATTCAGACAGTGCCGAGAAGAAGTCCTCCAGAGCTGGCCGGGCTTCCTGCGCATTGACCATTTTCAGTGCGGTGCGGGCAATCGCTCCTTCATACACCTGACGGCTCAAGGGTGACCGATCCGCACCCAACCTCGCCGCGTCCTCTGGCTGCCTAACTACCCAGTCAACCGCCCGGCCAATGGCCGCTTGCAGCGCTGCAACCTGCTCAGGCGCCTGCTCCAGCAACTCCCGCCGGCAAAGTACCCCTGCCTGCGGCAGCAGTGGCTCACCACCGGCCAGCCGCGCCCACTCCTGCTGCAGATCCAGCTCTTGGGGTGACTGCCCGAACTGCATGCTCTGTAGCCGGGTTGCCGTGCGCATGGGTTCCGGCAACACCGCCGCGTCCAGGCGTTGCGCCACATACATCTGTACCGTCTCGAACGGGCTGGACTGATAGCTCACCTTGACGTCACGTCCCACTTCCAGGCCCGCCTTACCGAGCAAGTAGCGGAACACCAGATCCGGCATATCCCCGCGCCAGGGCACGCCCACATACCTGCCGGCCAGATCTTCCATCTTCGCCAACGGGCCTTTCTGCTCGAGGCCCAGCATGCCCAGGGTGCCCCACACATTCACGTTCATCAGCACCACGGGAACGCCACGGTTATACAGATTGGCGGCCACATTGGTCGGGGTTGCCGTCACCATCACTTCCGCCCGCGCCAGCCAGGCCCGCAACTGATCCGGGTCTTTCCAGTCCCGAAGTTCCCGTTCAGGGATCAGGTTTTTCAGCTCCGGATCTTCCAGCGCCCGGGCCAGGATCACCTGGGGCAAGCCAAGAGGTGTCGCTGCAATCAGTTTGCCGGGTTTGGCTGCAAACGCCCTTTGTAGGGGTACGGCTGACATCAAAGCCGAACAGGCCGCCAGTTTGAGCAATTCACGACGATTCATGCCACCTCCGAATCCGGATGAAACAGAAAACTCTCGCTGACCACCGGTTGCCTCAGCAGGTGGCCAGCTTCTTCATACAGCCAGGCATGGCTGCGTTCGCGGTAAGGGGTTGTGACCGGATGTTCAAACACCACGGTGCCGGGCGAGCCGGAAACAACAATAATTCGATGGGCCAGACGCAGGGCTTCAGTGAGATCGTGAGTCACCATCAAGGTCGCTATACCCTGATCGACCACAAGCCGTTCCACCAGATCCTGGGCTTCGCTGCGCAGCCCCACATCCAGGGCACTGAAAGGCTCATCCAACAGCAGGAAATCGGCGCCCACTGCCAGCGCCCTCGCCAGAGCCACCCGCTGTTGCATGCCACCAGACAGCTCGTGGGGAAAATGCTCATCATAATCTGAAAGCCCTACCTGGTCGGCCAACTCTTTCGCCTGCGTCAGTCGATCTCGCCGGGGCACGCCCCGGGCTTTCAGGCCCAGGGCAATGTTATCGAGCAGCCGCCGCCAGGGCAGCAACCGGGGCTCCTGGAATACCGCTGCGGTGGTTGTAAACTGATTGCTCACCTGTCCCGAAGTGGCGTCCAGCACTCCCGATGCCATACGCAACAGGCTGGTTTTTCCGCAGCCGGACGGCCCCACCAGGCACACGGACTCACCCGGCGCCACCTGAAGATCCACGTCCGACACAATGGTGTTCGGGCCAAGATCCAGTGAAACCTTTTGCAGCGTCAGCATCGCAAACTCCTCAGCCCGGCATGGCAGGGCCTTTGACCTGCCGCCAGGGTTCCATTTTTTTCTGCAAGGGGCGCAGAAAACCGTGTTCGGCCACTAGCAGCAACACCACGACCACCACAATCCAGGCCATGGCACCGGCAGTGTCCAGGCTCACCCGGGCCATGGCCATGCCCTCCCCTACCCCATCTTCTGTGGCAAACAATTCCGCCATTACGGTGACTTTCCAGGCCACCCCCAGAGCGGTAATCAATGCCGGGAATACGTAGGAAACAATGTGGGGCAGATAGAAATCCCAAAGGCGCATGGCAAAGGGCACGCGGAACACATCGCCCATCTCCTGCAGGCGCTGGTCCAGGGTTCGTGCACCAATCTGGGCACCGGCAAAAGCAACCGGAATGGTGGTGGCCACCACCGTGTAGATCGCCGCCAGGGAGCCGCTGCCGAACCACAACATTGCCAGCACAATCCAGGCGATGGGCGGTATGCCCAGAAGTACGGTTGAAACCGGCTCCAGCGCTCGGCCAACCGTGTGGGACAACCCTGCAATAAGGCCCAGAGCAACACCAGCCAGCGCAGCAATGGCAAAGCCGGTCATGGCCCGCCAGGTGGTGGCCCAGACGGCCGTCCAGAGCTCACCGTTGTCGGCAAAGCCAACGAGGGACGATAGCGCATCCCGCGGGCCGGGGAGCAAAAAGCTACCGTATGACAAACTCCCCCACTCCCAGAGCGCCACGAATAATAAAACTCCGGTAAGGCTGCCACCCCAACCCAGACCACTGCGAATCAAACTGCCCATACACTCACACCCTGCAAGAACTGACATGAGTGTACCCGCACGGACGCAAACTCCTGTTGACGAAAATCAAATACGAATCAGTTTCATTTGCAGTATATTGCGATCCATTCTCAATCGTCAGCAGTTATCGGAGAACTCCATGAATCGACGCCCCCATCCACTGGCTTTAGCCATCTTTGCCTTTTCCGTTTTACCCGCCGCACACGCTGCGACCGGCCATTCTTCGGAACTTAAGGAACTGGTCGTAACCGCCAAAGGCTACGAATCCGACACGCTGGAAACCGCGAGCGCAACAGAGCGTTTAACCACGGACAACACTGCCGCTTCGAAAACCGCCGGCGATCTCTTCCGTGGCAAACCCGGTCTGGCGGTTCAGGGCGATGGCGGCGCCTGGGGAGGTAACCCGGTTATTCGCGGCCTGAAAAAGGAAAGTGTGGTGCTTCTGGTGGACGGCGTTCGCCTGAATTCCGCCCAGCCCCAGGGGGCCATTGCTTCCCTGGCAGACATGAGCCTGCTGGATACCATCGAAGTGGTCAAAGGCCCGGCCTCGGTACTGCACGGCACCGGTGCCATGGGCGGTGCTATCAACCTGCGTACTCCGGAGGCGACTTTCTCGGAACAACCTGAAGCCAATGGTCGATTCTCCGGCAGCACTGGCACGGTGGACAGCAGCCTGGCCGGCGGCGCACTTTTGGAGCTTTCCAGCCGGAACCACGGCCTTGTTATCGGTGCCGCCGCCAAAGATGTGGACGACTACGGAACACCCGACGGTGATGTTGAAAACAGCGGCTTCCGCTCGGAATCCTTTCTGGCGAAATATGCTTTCAGGGTAACCGAGAACCAGAAACTGACGCTGAACCTGCAGAACCACGAAGACCGGGAAGTCTGGTATCCGGGCTCTGCCAAGCCCGGCCCGGGCGGCAACGGCACGCTGACGATCCATTCGCCCAAGCAGAAGCGCACGCTAGCCGAACTCGGCTACGAGGCCGGCATCGGTACCGGCACCCTGGAGACCAGCATTTATCGGCAGGAAGTGGACCGGCAAATCCGCGCCTGGTGGGATTTCAAGGAGCGCAATCAGGTGTGGAACGATGTCAGTTTCCGCACCGACGGTGTTAAAGCTCAGTACCGGTTGCCCGTGGGCGACAACCACCTTGTCACGGTTGGGGCCGAGGGCTGGGAAATGACCGGTGACCCGGAGCGTTTTACCTACAACCCGCCCATGTCAGATAACGCCGTTGCCAACTCACCCTTCCGGGATGGCGAAATCGAGAGCCGGGGCCTGTTCGTCCAGGATGACATCATGGCCGGCAACTGGAACATCCAGCTCGGCGCACGCTATGACAAGGTGACTGGCGATGCACGGGTGGTGGGCAACGGCCCGGCAGCCAGAACCGAGGGGTTAAAGAACACTTCCGAAACGCTGTCCTGGTCGGCCGGTGCCATCTACAACCTGAGCGACATGGTCAATCCTTACCTTAATATCGGTACCGCCTACCGTGCACCCGACATGCGCGAACGCTTTGAGGATGCCACCCGGGGTGACGGGTTCTTCCACCGCGGTAACCCGCAACTGGATCCAGAAAAATCCACCAGCGCGGAAGTTGGCCTGAAAGGTCGCGGCCGTCTGGGCCAATACCAGGTTGCAGCCTTCTACACCCGGATTGATGACTATATTGCAGGGCGTATCACCGGCCAGAACCACCCCCAGAATAACCTGCCCATCAAACAGACCGAGAACCTGGATGAAGTGGTCATCTACGGTGCCGAAGCCGGTTTCGTGATGCCACTGGAAGCCTTAAACGCCAGCGCCCCGGCCATCGACCTGGACGGCAGCCTTACCTGGCTGCGGGGTGAAAACAAACAGGACGATGAGCCGCTCTACCAGATGCCGGCTCCCGAACTGACTCTGGGGCTGGGCCAACAAAACCGCTCCGGCTTCAACTGGCATGGGCAAGTGCGAGCAGTAGCCGAACAGGACCGGACCGCCGATGCCTTTTCCAACGGTACGGAAAACAGCACCCCCGGCTATGCAACCGTGGACGTGGAGCTGGGCTGGAACTTTGGTGCTACCGGCAGCCTCAGCGCACTGGAAGTCTCGGTTGAAGGCAACAACCTGCTGGACAAGCGTTACCGGGAACACCTGACGGACGGAGGTATACTATCGCCGGGCCGCGGGCTGGTGGCCAAAGTCTCCGGACGCTTCTGATCTCAATGAGCCGCTCCCATGGAAGGTAGCGGCTCATATTCGCGCTAGTGTAGCGCCAAACACTGCACACCTGAGCCGCCGCGTTGATTAGTTCCAGTAATCGTTGGCCGCTGCAACCGTCTGAAAGTGAACCGCGATTACTTCTGAGGCATGCATCAGCGCCTCACCATTTTGCGAATATTTTGCCCGCTCACGAAACAGAACCTCCTTGCTCGACTGGGTGCTTTTTACTCCCATTCGGGACAGTTTGATGGCTAGCTCAAAACCCTCCTGTGGGGAATCCGTAATCAGGCTGGGCAACCAGACCTCAGCTCTCTCCTCTGCCTGAATCGCCATCGGCATGAGCATGGCCAGTGCGACCAATAAAGTGGCTAGCTGTTTTTTTGTTTTCATCATCAGAATCTCCTTGAATCTCATCAGTCAAAACCCTCTAAAGGGAAGCACCTCCATTAATGGACCATAATACAATTATTTTCAATGAATCTTTAAGATCATGGAGATGCTACTAAGGAAGCAAATTCGGACAGCCTGCCTAGCATGCGCCCTACCAGCCTACATCATCAGTGAACGGGCAGCGCCTGATCATAACCGTATATTGGGGGTGACCGCTGAACGAGAGTACCCGGCCTCTCTGGTCAATTACTGAGGATAGAAATCAGATATCGTGAACAGATTATCGCCGGCGCGCCTGCTGCTTAGTGACCCTATCACCAAGCAGTATACGTTCTCTCCGAAAGCACATAACTTTTAAGGAAAATTGACCATGACACTGGCTGAAAAACTCTGTCTGAGCGCCGCTTTCCTTTTCTTTATGACCGGACTGTTGACCGGGATCTGGAAATACTGGTGCATGGCCAGAAGCCCGAAAGCTGTCGCCCCCCGGTACGTTGACATCGCCCACCGCAGCTCACTGATGTACAGTTTTGCCTCCATGCTGCTGGGCTGGTTTGCCGGTCACAGCATTTACCCCGGCTGGCTGAACATCCTGGCAGCAGCGGCCGCCCTTGGCTTCTTCGCCCTGGCCATCGGCACCTACATCATTCACGGCCTGCTTCGGGACACCAGCAACCAACTGCGCAAACCCCACAGACTCGGTAATGCAACACTACCACCCTCTTTGATTCATGGTTTTATGGTGCTGCTGATTGTTGCCGAGATAGGAGGCACACTGGTTCTGGGGTCGGGCGCACTCATTGCCGTGTGGCAATGAACCGGCCGGCTTAAGCTCAAATCAACTGCCGAATCTCATTAGCCTGCCAGGTTTGAATATTGCCTCTGATAGCCATTCGATAAGTCAGGGCGGCAACAACAAACAGGTTAATCATAAGCAGCAGGCCCTCGATACCCACAATGCCATAAAGGGCGAGGCTGTCAGAGCTCAGCAACCCGGTAGCGAGTGCTGTTGTGGTGAACAGTGCTGTAATCACATAGCTGGACACCATCATGCACACCAGTCCCAGCGAGAAGATAAGCGGCCTCTGTTCCTGAAACAGGTGCCTGAAAAAGCCATTGCGCCAAAGCGCAAACAACACCAGCAATGCCAGAACCACCGTTCCCGAGGCTCCCCAGGCAATCATATTCTTCGTCGCGAGATCAAACTCTCCGAAATGCTTTCCATAGTTCAGATAATTACGAACCATGGCGATCATCCACACATTGAGGGTTGTGACAGCAGTGCCGAAGTTCATTACTCTGGCCCAGCTTTTCTCCTGCGCCTCCCGGTCAGACACGGCTTCTCTCAGGGAGAATAAAGCGCCCATATCCTGACGGAACACCCGGAAGTAACTGAAGAACACCCAGGCAGAAAGCACCAAAAAGGCCATGGAAGCCGCCAAGGATGTGGCTGTAACGGCAACGTGCTCGCCAAGTGCACCGGGCCCGGCAATATTTAACGCCATGAAGCCAAGGGAGAAGGGAACCACCATTGAGGCCTGTTCCTCACGCTCAGGATAAGCCCGCTTTAGCTGAGCCCGAGCCTTGGCGTACCAAGACAGAAGTATCAGGGCAAGCGCAGCTACCACGAGGTCATAAGCTAACCAGAAAGGCAAGAGGAGGTTATCGGCCTTGGTATCCAGGCCGAAAATAATGATGGTGGCAAATAATGAAACATTCCCGTACATTCCGAGAGAAAGCGGGAGCCCGAACCATCCTGCAGCTTCCATGGGATCAGAGTCTGATAACTGATGGCCACCCGCCCTCAGATATTGAACCGAGCGCAGGATAAAATAGGGAATTAACAGGCTGCCCACGATAAACAGTAGCCAGAAGCCATACCAACTCAACCATATTCCCAGAAAAGCCAGCCCATCCAGAGACGCAAGCTGAGCATTGAATTGCTCCACCGAGGGGGCAAAGTGCCTTTTATGCGGTATAAAAACTTTCAGGATGAAGATCAGCATAATACTGGTCCCCATCAGCCCCAGCGGCATTAGCCAGTGCCTGGGATGCCATTTCTGTTTCGCAAGATCGCTCATGCCATTTCCTCACCGTATCTCATCAAAAGATGCATACCTATCGCTAACGGTTTTATGATATTGCGGGTGATTGGGCGGGGTCAGTGATAAAGTCACACTTCAAATGCGGGTCTGGCTGCAAATCGGTTAGATGGCCTAGTTGATTTAACCGGTAGCTTCAGATCTTTTCATTCAGGATATAGTCACGCAGCGCCAACGCATTGTTGTGCTCGGTGTCCTTTGCGGCAAATACCAGTGTTATGCGTTTGTGCTCATCAAGGATCTTCCGGAGCGTTTCCCGGTCATCTGCCGCCTCATCGGACTTGAGCTCTCTCAGGTAGCGGTCACAGAACTCCGACCATTTGTCCGGATCATGACCAAACCATTTACGTAAATCGGTAGACGGCGCCAGTCCTTTCAACCAGTGAGTGATGTCGGCCTCTTCCTTGGCAACACCCCGGGGCCAGATTCGGTCTACCAGAATTCGTGGGCCGTCTGAGCGGGCAGCTGTGTCGTAGGCTCGTTTGAGGCGAATTTCCATAGGAACGCTCCCCGATATGTGAGTGTACTTGCCAGCCTACTCACGAATATCGAACGTTTCAAAAAGCGGAGCGAGGTTATTGCTGACGTTTTGCGTCTCGTCCAGGCTCAGATACCCGGCCCCAATAGAGGCATTCAGCATCTGAGCACTGCGGGCAATCTGCACCGCAAACCTACGCACGCCCTGATCCGCCAGCCGCTGCCCCACAGCAATCACATGTTCTGGTGACTGCAGGGCGGCATGCCAGGTCATCCGGCACTCGAAGTCCAGGCCGGAATCTTGCAGCGCTGAGATGGCCGCCCAGCTCTCCTGTCCAGAATGCCGGTTGGTTGTGATGATTTCATAGTCTGCTGGCAGCGCCTTGATATCCAGGCCCACCCAATCCAGCCAAGGCAACAGCCTTTCCAGCAGTTTCAGATGCGGGGCACCGGTGTGCAGGCCGTTGCGAAATTTCATGGCCCGGGTTTGTTGCAAAGCCGGTAGCAGGGCTTTCTGGATGGTGGGTTCACCGCCACTGAACACCACCGCATCTAGCAATCCCTGGCGACGTTCAAGGTGCCGGCGGGCCTGCTGCCAGGTGACTTTTTCATCACCGGGTTCCAGTGGAATTAGATGAGGGTTATGGCAGTAATGGCAACGCCAGGGGCAACCCTGCAGAAACAAGGTTGCCGCCAGGTGTTGCGGATAATCGACGCTGGAGAAGGCGGCCATGCCGCCGATCACCAGGTTATCCGCCGTCATTTCAACGTTCCCGGAAGTGGGTGCGTTCGCGGTGCTCGGACTGTTTGCCTTTATTGAAGGCAGAAACCGGGCGGTGGTAGCCCATCACGCGAGTCCAGACTTCACAACGTTGGCGCTGGCTGTTTTCAAGTGGCTTCTGGTTTTCCATGCCGTTCTCCTTTTGCTTTACAAAAAAGCCGGTGTCGACGATGGCTTACGGCAACACCGGCGACTCAGGAACCAGGCAAACTGCCTGGCTCCACTATTCACGCGGATGTTGTGGCCTTAACAGGCAATGCCTGGCCAGCCAGCAATAGCTCGTCGCACCTGGGGCAGAACTCGTGTTCGCCATTCAGGTAACCGTGTACCGGGCAGATGGAAAATGTCGGGGTGACAGTAATGTACGGCAGCCGGTAGTTCTCTAGAACGGTTTTCACAAACCGGGCACAGGTGGCGGCATCGCTGATGCGCTCGCGCATATATAAATGCAGTACCGTGCCACCGGTATAGCGGGTTTGCAGTTCATCCTGCAAATCCAGCGCCTCAAACGGGTCGTCGGTATAGCCCACGGGCAGTTGGCTGGAGTTGGTGTAGTAAGGCGCCTCGTCGGTGCCCGCCTGCAGTATGTCGGGAAAACGCTTACGATCTTCCCTGGCGAACCGGTAGGTGGTGCCCTCGGCAGGTGTAGCCTCCAGGTTGTAAAGATGCCCGGTTTCTTCCTGGTACTGCTTCATTCTGTCCCGCACATGATCCAGCAATTCCAGAGCGAACTCCCTGCCCCAGTCACTGCTGATATCTTCCCGGTCATCGGTGAAGTTCCGGATCATCTCATTCAGGCCATTTACCCCAATGGTTGAAAAGTGGTTTCTCAGGGTACCCAGATACCGCTTGGTATAGGGAAACAGACCTTCCAGCATCAGTTGCCCGATGACCTGTCGCTTGGTTTCCAGGCTGTCACGGGCCAGATCCATCAATTGATCCAGCCGGGCCATCAAAGCAGGTTTGTTACCTCTATACAGATAACCCAGGCGGGCGCAGTTCACGGTCACCACACCCAGCGAACCGGTCTGCTCGGCCGAGCCGAACAGGCCGTTGCCGCGCTTGAGCAATTCGCGCAGATCCAACTGCAGGCGACAACACATGGAGCGCACCATGTTTGGCTCAAGATCCGAATTCAGAAAGTTCTGAAAATACGGCAGGCCATAGCGGGCGGTCATCTCGAACAGTCGCAAGGCGTTTTCTGAGTGCCAGTCGAAATCCCGGGTAATGTTGTAGGTGGGAATGGGAAAGGTGAACACCCGCCCCATGCTGTCACCGGCGGTCATCACCTCGATATATGCCCGGTTGATCATGTCCATTTCAGCTTGCAGGTCACCGTAGCTGAAAGGCATTTCCTCGCTCGCAATCACCGGAACCTGATCCCGCAAATCCTCCGGGCATACCCAGTCAAAGGTGATGTTGGTAAAGGGTGTCTGGGTGCCCCAGCGGGAGGGTACATTCAGGTTGTAGACAAACTCCTGAATGCACTGGCGCACGGTGGCGTAGTCGAGATTGTCCTTACGGATAAATGGTGCGAGATAGGTATCGAAAGAGCTGAAGGCCTGGGCTCCGGCCCATTCATTCTGCAACGTGCCGAGAAAGTTCACCATCTGGCCGATGGCGCTGGAGAGATGTTTCGGCGGTGCTGACTCCACTTTGCCGGGCACTCCGTTCAGACCTTCGTGGAGCAGTGTACGCAACGACCAGCCAGCACAATATCCGCTGAGCATATCCAGATCGTGTATATGAATATCGGCGTTTCGGTGAGCTTCCCCAATGGCGGGCGTGTAAACGTCGTTCAGCCAGTAGTTGGCGATGACTTTGCCCGCTGTATTCAGGATCAGCCCGCCGAGCGAGTAGCCCTGATTGGCATTGGCGTTTACCCGCCAGTCACTGCGGTGCAGGTATTCCCGGACCGTGCCGGAGATATCCAGTTTCGAGGCGTCTGAAGACGGTGCATGGGATGGGGTGGCGGGCATGGTTCCTCCTGAAAGCGCGTCGGGGGCAGCCTCTCGCGCTGTCAGGAGATCAGGCACAGCAACGCCACGCCAGATCATCTGATCACCCTGAGTCGCGAAGGTGCCATGTATCATGTGCCTGGCAGGTCTTCGGACTCAGGGGCGGTGAACCTTTCGGTTCGGCCTTGCGGGGCGACTTCCCGGCATTTGCCAGTGTCTCGCTACCCCACTCGTTCCCCAATACCGCTGCGCGTCAGTTCCGGAGTCTCACCGGATTCCGCACCACAATCACAACATATTGTGGATTACCAGAACGAAAGCACTATATACGGCATTTTCAGCCGACTCAAGATATTATTTATTTTATTTAAATGTTTAAACTAAGGGTAACCGGCTTACCCCAGAATCAGCGGGGTTACCACTGCGCCTCCAACCAGCAGAGTTATGAACAGACACAAGGCCAGCACAAAGGGCTTCACACCCAGGCTTCGAAGGGCTTCAATTCGGGTCTGGAAACCCAGTGCTGCCAAGGCCATGGTCATAGCTACCTGCCCTGCGAGCATCAACCCGCCCTGAATCTGACCAGGTAACTGAAGCACACTGTTGAGCCCGACAATCGCCATGAAACCAAAGGCAAACCAGGGGATCACCAGTTTCTGCTCACCCTGTTCTGCACCGTCGGCATGAGCGGCCCGGTAGCGATTCCAGATTTGCCCTATTACCAGCAGGAAGGGCACCAGGAGCATTACCCGAACCACCTTCACAATCACCGCATTGGTGAGGGCGTCCTGCCCCACCGCACCACCGGCAGCGACCACTTGCGCCACCTCATGCACAGTAGAACCGATATACACTCCGTACAGACCTTCATCCCAGCCCATCAATGGATAAAGAACGGGATACACGAACATGGCCAGCGTTCCGAACAGCACCACAGTGGCCACCGCCATAGACGTTGCCGCCGGCCGTGACCGGATGGTGCCTTCGGTGGCCAGTACCGCAGCCGCCCCGCAAATCGCACTGCCGGCGCTGGTCAGAATGGCAGTATCCCGATCCAGTTTCAGCCAGCGGGTACCCAGCCAGAAACCTACTGTGGTAATGGTCACTACCACCAGGCTATCCAGGAGCACCACTTTTGGCCCAAGGGCCATCAGTTGCTGCACCGTGAGGGAGAAACCGAACAGGACAATACCGCCTCGCAGCAACCAGCGGGCAGAAAAGCCCAGACCCGGCGCCACGCCCTTTAACCGCTTACCCGCGGCCAGATTACCGAACAGCAGCCCCAGCAACAGGGTAAACACCAGAGGCCCCAGGCCGGTTTGCTGCACTGGCGGCAAGGCGGCAATGCCATAGCCAGCCAGTGTCAGAAACGCACACAATGCCAATCCCCTGAACATCTCTATCTCCGAACTTTTGAATATATGGATATTCTATAGTTTTCAGAGATATCTAAAAAAAGGGTATTTTGAGTTTATTTAATCGATTAAATAGATATAAGCAGAGCCACAGACTGGCTAGCCATAATTCACCAGGTCCATCCCCGGCTTGCCATACCAGTACCCGTTGCAGGGTGGCGCTTCTACCAGCTTCAGCGGGTCGGCGACCGGCACTTCCCCCCGGCGCACCTGATCAAAGCGTTTGACCACTTGTTCCATCCCTTGATGCTCCGGGCTCAGTCGCACGGTACTGACACCCATACGCTCCATCTCCGGTAGTTCCCTCATCAGGTCGTAGCGCGAGCCGGAGAGCGTGGAAATGCCATTGATCCGGAACAGTTCCTGGCTTTCCCTGGAACGCAGTTCCATGCCATCTGGATGCTCCAGGCAACGGAATTCGCAGTTGTCTTTAGGCAGGTTGTAATGACGGGCAGTGAAACAGCGAGACGACCAGGCCAATGGCAGGAAACCCCAGGAGAATACCTCGGCGGGCAGATCCAGGCCGTCGGCCTTCAGCTCCCGGATCAGCTGCTCCAGGGTTTCCTTGCCCAGTTCCACCGGCAGGTTCCAGCCCTGCAAGCCCTGCCTGGCCAGGATCTTCAGGGTGGCCACGTTGTAGATGTTCATGGACGGGCCGGTAATAAACGGAATCTTGTTGCGGATCGCCACCTGCAGGGCACTCTGGTCGTTGGCCTCCACCAGAAACTCATCCTGTTCGCAAAACCGACGAAGTCGCCGCAAATCCGCTTCGGATTCGATCAGCGTCAATGTGGAAAGCACCACGTTCTTGCCACAAGCCTTCAGATCCCGGGCCAGGTCCAGCCAGTCATCGGGCTTCAGTTCGCGTCGGCGGGAGCACACCACTTCGCCAAGATAGATGGTATCTACTGGCCACTCCGCAGCGTTAGCGTAGAAATCGAATACGGACTGCTTGGTCCAGAACCACAGAATCGGGCCAAGAGAGAGTTTCATCATAGCGAGCAAAACCTTATTTCCACTTGCGATGGTAGGCCCCGATGGTGGTCAGGCCACCCTCGGAAAGGCCGGCGAGAGTGCTATTCCAGGCACTGTCTACAGCAAAGCTGTCCGGAGTGGTCTGAACCCGGTCCAGGGCCTGGCGCCAGGTTCGGGCAACATCTGCAATGTAAGCCGGGCTGCGCTGGCGGCCCTCGATTTTCACTGCGCTGATACCCAGCGCCTTCAACTCCGGCAGAAGATCCATGGTATTCAGGCTTACCGGCTCTTCGATGGCATGGTACACGCTGCCCTCCACTTCAAACCGGCCCTTGCACAGGGTTGGGTAACCGGCAGATTCACCGGGGCCATAGCGATCAATGAGCACTTCATTCAGGCGGGATTCCAGCCCCTGAGAGGTTTCCTGCCAACGCACCGCCTTGGCCGGTGAACAGGCACCCCGGGTATTGGGGGATTCATCCGTGAGGTAAGAAGACAGGTAGCAGCGCCCCTCCGCCATAATGCACAGGCTGCCGAAGGCAAAAACTTCCAGCTCCACTGGGCTATGCTTGGCCACACCCCGAACCTGATCCAGAGACAGCACACGCGGCAGCACTGCCCGGCGGATATCGAAGTTGTCCTTGTAGAACGACAGGGCCTCATGGCTGGTGGCAGAACCCTGAACCGACAAATGCCGGGGGATATCCGGGTGCCTGTTTGCAGCGTAATCCAGCAGTCCCATATCGGCCAGGATAATGGCATCCACTCCAAGGCCGGCGGCACGATCCACCGCGGCTGTCCAGTGTTCCCAGCCATCCGGTTGCGGATAGGTATTGATGGCACAGAACACACGACTGCCTTTTGAATGAGCGTACTCAATGCCCTCGGCTGCACGTTTGTCGTTAAAATTCAGGCCAGCAAACTGGCGGGCGTTGGTACTGTCCCGGAAGCCGAAATAGACCGCATCGGCTCCATTGTCCACGGCGGTTTTAAGGGCGGGAAGGCTACCAGCCGGGCATACAAGTTCCATGGTTTTCTCCGCTGAGCACGTTGCCGTGCACCTTACCGGTCAGCGACTTAGCCCACCTTGACCTTTGTCAGCGGATTGACCGAAACCGGTCAAATACCCCTTTGGCAATACTCTACGCATTAACCCCTACCTGAACCAAAACTGCCTAAAACTCATTGCTTTAACTTTTTATTACAAGCACTTACATGTGGAAATCTACCCCCTCAGGTACCCCAAGGCGTCAATGGTCTGAACTGCTACACTTATCCACAATGGACGCCATTCTCAATGATGAGGCCCTCCCATGACTTTTATCAACAACCTCTCCATGCGAGGCAAGCTGATTACTTTGGTGCTGCCTGCGCTGCTGGTCATTGTATTTTTCGCGGTCCAGAGCATCTCCCGTAATATGGATGACCTGGACAACATGCAACAGCTCAATACCTTGGTTCAGTTGGCTGAGCTTGGGGATCCGCTGGTTGAGGAATTGCAGAAAGAACGGGGCCGTTCGGCCGTGTTTATTTCCAGCGCCCCGGATTCTGACGGCGAACGCGAGGCAACCCGCAACCTTCAATCCCAGAGACAAAATACTGACAGGAACCTGAGCGCCTACCAGAACGGAATCAAGGCACTGGCTGAGGAAGCCCGTTTTGACAGCAGCATTCAGGCAAGCGTCGACAAATTCCAGCGGGACATTGGCAATCTAATCAGTCTGCGCAGGGATATTGATAACCGGGTGTTGGCTGGTGCCGAATCCGGCGCCCGCTACACCAGCCTGATCATGGAAATCCTTAACCGTATTCCGTTGCTGGTGCGCCGGGCATCTGAGCCCGAGCTGGCCCTGCAGATCAATGCCTACCTTGCCCTTGCCGAAGCTGCCGAAATGGCAGGCCGTGAGCGGGCTGCAGGGGCGTCACTGGTGCGCAGCGGCAACTTCGACCTGCCTGCAGTTGGGCAAATAGCAGCCCTGTCAGGGCGTCAGCAAGCGTATTTCCAGACCGCAATCACCATGCTGAGTGCAAATTCGGATATCCGTGGTCGGATTGAGTCATTTCCCGAAACCGCCGAGCACCGAAAAATGCTGGATCAGCGAGATATGCTTCTGAGCAGCCCTTCCGGTATGTACGGCCTGGAAGCCAGTGACTGGTTTTCAGCCTCTACCAACCGCATACAGGCCATTAACGGCATCCGCACTGATATGCTGTCACAGGTTGAAGCACTGGGCACCGCTGGCGTGAATGCCGCCAGAAGCAATCTGATCTGGGCATCGGCCATTGCTGCGACGTCAATCGTTCTGGTGGTTCTGTTAATGACCGTGATTATTCGCGCCATTCATCAGCAGGTGAAT
Source organism: Marinobacter nauticus (assembly GCF_003634635.1). Classification (GTDB taxonomy): domain Bacteria; phylum Pseudomonadota; class Gammaproteobacteria; order Pseudomonadales; family Oleiphilaceae; genus Marinobacter; species Marinobacter nauticus. Next base: position 551,445 of record NZ_RBJB01000003.1, read on the forward strand.
CAGCTGTTGGAAGGTGTTCGAAACGCCATGGACAACAAGGACCTGTCGCAGGCGATTCCGGTCTCCAGCAAAGACGAGACTGGCACCATAGCCGAGGCAATCAATGAACTGTTTGGCCGTTTTAGCGAGGCCTTGCTGCAAATCGACAAAGCGAGCGTACAGCTGGCCACAGCCACCGAGGAAACCAGCTCAACCGCGGGCCAGAATTCCTCACAGATCAAGAACCAGCAACAACAGATTGAGCAGGTGGCCGCTGCCACCGAAGAAATGTCGGCAACCTCAGAGGAGATTTCTCACAACACCCAGCAGGTGGCGGACGCCTCCAGTCGGGCTATGGAGAAAAGCCAGACCGGCGAGAAGGTGCTGCACACCAGTGTCTCCCAGATCCGGGAACTGGCGAAGTCAGTACAAGACGTCAACCAGGTTATCGAAGAACTGGAACAACGCAGCACGACCATCAGCGATGTGGTTGATGTTATCCGGAAAGTGGCCGACCAGACCAATCTGCTGGCGTTGAATGCAGCGATCGAAGCCGCCCGGGCGGGCGAGCACGGACGAGGCTTTGCGGTAGTGGCGGATGAGGTTCGCACACTGGCGCAGCAAACCCATGAATCCACCACTCAGATCGAAGATATCATCAACGGCTTCAAGACCATCACCGATAACGCCAGCCGTTCAATTGTCACCAGCCACAAACTGGCCGACCAGACCAGCGCGCAAGCCTCGGAGATGGAACAGACCTTTGCTGACATTCTGATGGACGTGAACAGCATTTCCGATATGGCGACCCAGATTGCCACTGCGTCGGAACAGCAGGTTGCCGTCACGCGCGAACTGGCGGGTAATATGGAATCTGTAAGCGAAGCTGCCCTCCTGACCCTGACCGGCTCCCAGGAAATCACCGAGGTCACCCAGGAACAGGCGCGGCTGGCCCGCCAGTTACAGGACCTGGCCAATGAGTTCAAAGTGGCCTGATCAGAAAACCCTCACACGACAACGCAAGAGGGCTGCCATGTGGCAGCCCTCTTGCGTTTGTGCTCATTGTTCTCCAGTCAGATAATTCTGGAGAACCGCTGGCTTGCCCCTTCCTTGCGATACAGATCGAAGATCTGGCAAATGGCCCGGATCAGTAGGCGACCGGCAGGCTGAACCTGCAGCAAAGAATCGCAATCCGCAATCAGCTCGTCCTGGATCATCGGCTTCAGGCGGTTCATTTCATCCGCGAAATAGCGGTCAAAATCTTCATTCCACTGTTCGGCAAACTGCTTGCGGTCCAGTCGGAACTGGCAGATCAGCTGCCCGATCACCCAGCGGCGGATACGGTCGTCGCGGGTCAGGCCCACGCCACGAATAATCGCCAGTTGGCCAGCATCGATGGACGCCTCCCAGGACGGCAGGTCGTGGTTGTTCTGGAAGTAGGCATCGTCGGTCTGGCCGATGGCGGAGACACCCAGGGACACCAGGTCACAATCCGAGTGAGTAGTGTACCCCTGGAAGTTCCGATGCAGGCGGCCTTCGCGCTGGGCCACCGCCAGGCTGTCGTCCGGCTTGGCGAAGTGGTCCATGCCGATGTATTCGTAGCCAGCTTCCAGCAAACGATTGATGGTGTTGTGCAGGATGGTCAGTTTCTGCTGCGGACTGGGCAGAGTATCGGCCTGAATCCGTGTTTGCGGATAGAAACGGTCCGGCAGATGCGCGTAACTGAACACCGAAAGCCGGTCCGGCGACATCTCGATCACCGATTCCAGGGTTTCGGCAAAGCTTTCCGGAGTCTGGTACGGCAGGCCGTAGATCAGATCCAGGTTGATGGAGCGGAAGCCGATGTGGCGCGCTTCGTTCAATACCGACTCAGTCATGTCCCGGGGCTGGATACGGTTCACCGCTTTCTGCACTTCCGGATTCACATCCTGCACGCCCAGGCTGATACGGTTGAAGCCCAGCTCCCAGAGGGTGGACAGGGTATCTTCGTCCACTTCCCGGGGATCGATTTCGACACTGTAGTCCCGGTCGTCGCCGGACTGCAGGTTAAACAGCTCACCGTAACCGGCCATCAGGTGCTGCATCACATCCCTGGGCAGGAAGGTAGGTGTACCACCACCCCAGTGCAGCTGCTTGACCGGGCGGTCGGCACCGAACAGTTTCGACTGGATGGCCGCTTCTTTCAGTACCCGCTCCACATAGGGCATGGCCTTGTCGCGCTTCTTGGTGATCACCTTGTTGCAGGCACAGTAGTAGCAAAGGTGCGCACAGAACGGCAGGTGGGTATACAGCGAGATGGGCCCGCCAGCGGCCTTGCTGCGGCCAGCCGCCTTGACCATGTCTTCAATGGAATAATTCGGGGTGAACTCCACCGCTGTTGGATAGGATGTGTAGCGAGGTCCGCTCAGATCATAGCGGCGGATGAGCGCCTCATCCCAGATGAAAGCGGGCAGATTGTTTGCTGCAGCGGTATCAGAAGCCATAGTAAAACTCTAACGTCGAATAGGATCGGCATGCCGGAAAGCGCGCATTATGCCTGACCGGCGGCTGGCACGATTTGATGCGAATCAGCTGAGTGTACCAGCATACCCAATGAACCACCCTTGCGCCCATGGCGTATTCTGCCTACCTCTAAAGGATAAACTCAGCCGGAGCCCGTCATGGCCAATCTCATCCTGATCCTGGGTGATCAGCTCAGCCACCGTCTCTCTGCCCTTGAGGGCGCAGACAAGGACAACGACCTGGTCGTGATGGCCGAGGTCCACAGTGAAGCCAGCTACACCAACCATCACAGGAAGAAGCTGGTGTTCATTTTCAGTGCCATGCGGCACTTTGCCGATGCACTGGAGGAGGATGGCTGGCGGGTTCACTATCAGCGCTATCACCCGGACAATCCGGCACAGTCTATTGAACAGGTAATAGCGGAGCTGGCACGGGAATACCAACCGGAGCGAGTCATTACGACAGAATGTGGTGAGTGGCGTTTACACGAACAGATCAGCCGCTGGCACAAAACACTGGGCGTCCCCGTGGAAATCCGGCCAGATACCCGCTTCGTCTGCAATACTGACGAGTTCGCCCGCTGGGCCGAGGGCCGAAAGCAGCTGCGCATGGAATTCTTCTATCGGGAAATGCGCAAAAAAACCGGTTTGCTGATGACCTCCGAAGGTCAGCCCGAAGGTGGCCAATGGAACTTCGACACCGACAACCGAAAGAAATGGGCCGGCAAGCCTCCCGCCCCGGCCCCGTTCCGCGAGGAACCGGATGCCATTACCACCGAAGTGATCGAGCTGGTAAACGAATACTTCTCAGAACATTTCGGTACCACGGAAGGTTTCCACTACGCCGTTACCGCCGAACAGGCGCTGGAAGCGCTTGCCCACTTTATCGACTTCGCCCTGCCCTGCTTCGGCGACTACCAGGATACCATGTCAGACAACGAAGACTGGCTGTTTCATTCCATCCTGTCCCCCTATCTCAACACCGGCCTGCTGGATCCCATGGAGGTGTGTGAAGAAGCGGTACGGGCCTGGCACGCCGGCCGGGCGCCGCTGAATGCCGTGGAAGGCTTTGTCCGCCAGATCATCGGCTGGCGGGAATTCGTGCGCGGCATCTACTGGCTGCTGATGCCCGGTTACGCCCGGGAAAACCGTTTGGGCAACAGCCGTGAGCTGCCCTGGTTCTACTGGACCGGCGATACAAAGATGCGCTGCATGCACAAGGCCATCGACGCCACGGCCCGCAACGCCTATGCCCACCACATCCAGCGACTGATGATCACCGGTAACTTTGCCCTCCTGGCCGGGGTGAAACCGGAAGCCATCTGTGACTGGTACCTGGCGGTGTATATCGACGCCTTCGACTGGGTGGAGCTGCCCAACACCCTGGGCATGGTAATGCACGCCGATGGTGGCTACCTGGGCTCCAAGCCTTACGCCGCCAGCGGCAAATACATCCAGCGCATGTCTGACCACTGCCAGAACTGCCACTACCGGGTGCAGGACGCTACCGGAGACCGCGCCTGCCCGTTCAACAGCCTGTACTGGCACTTCATTGACCGGCACCGCGAGGATTTTGCCAACAATCCACGAATGACCATGATGTACCGGAACTGGGACAAGCAGAAGCCAGAGCGGCGGGAAGCCTTGCGGGCAAGGGCAGACTGGGTTCTGGCCAATATCGAAACACTGTGATCCGACTACGCCAAATGAGGTACGGAAAAGCGGGATTATGACTGCTATGCTCATACCATTGTCAGCAATCTGGACGCTTGAGTGCGCACATGGATGCCCGCAGCCTGATTATCGGATTGAGCCTTGTTATGGCCTCATTGAGCGTGAGGGCAGACCACCATGGCTTCAGCCTGCATACCTTTCTGGCACCGCCTTACCAGTATGAGGAACCCCAGATTCCGGTGGTTACCGGTGAAACCACGGAAACCATCCGCTGCGCCCTGAACAAGTCCGGATTTCAGGCCAGGATCAGTCTGATGCCGCAAAGCCGGGCCCGTTACTCACTGGAACGCAACCTGGTGGACGGCTACTATGCCGTCGGGGCATCCGAGGAACTGGACCAATCCGCCGTTCGCTCGCACCCGGTCGCCCTGGAGAAATGGCACTGGTTCTTTACCGCCGAAGCCAAACCGGACCCCGGCACTGCAAGAATTGGCGTGGTCGGTGGCAGCAATGAAGCCATCTGGCTGGAAGACAATGATCTGAAACCGTTTATCACGGTTACAGGGGCTGAGCAGCTTCCAGCGCTTCTGGTACGAAAGCGGATTGATCTCGCTCTGATGGATCAGCGTGCCATGAACTACCTGCAGGACCAGAAATCCGGGGTAGATTGGTCACTGAATTCTGATTTTGTTCGGTATGCGCCTTTGCACCTGTATGTGAGCTCTCGCTTTTCTGCGAACCACCCTCGCTTCCTGTCCGGATTTAACGCACACCTTGCCGGCTGTGCAATGCCCAGTATGCAATTGTCCGAACAGGAAGCGTCCGAGGTTCAGAGGCTGGCGCAAGCACTGATGGCTGATCTCTCCGGCAACATCAATCTGACCAATGCCATCTACCAGGGGCCAACCTACGACAACCTGACCGATATCCTGACCAAGGACACGCTCTGGCAAGCGCTGGCACCCCACCATCCGACACCGCTGGCTGGCGAAATACTTGAGCTGCCGGCTTCCCGGGCAATGACAGCCTGGCAGGCCAGCCACTCGCCACTCGTTACCGAGGTACTGCTGACCGACAAAGCCGGGGCGCTGGTCGCCATGAGCCGCCTGTCCTCAGACTACTGGCAGGGCGACGAGCCCAAGGTTCAGGAAATCGCCCTTGAAACCGACCGAGGCGTTGAGAGAAAGCGCGACATGTGGATTTCGCCGATTCGCTACGATGCCTCCACCGCCCGTTTCCAGGTGATGGTCAGCTTTCCGGTGCCGCTGAATAAACTCAACAACGGACTCGAGGGCGTGCTGGTACTCGGGCTCGACATCGAACACGCTCTTCACAATCCCCCCGCCCCCGGCTCGGTAGAATAACCAACATCTTCCAGAGTCAGGGAGGCCCGACTTCGCAGGCCAGCACCAGAGCCCAGAACTCGGAGAAATCGTTAACCACTACATCCGGTTTGTCCGGGTGTTTGTGAGTACCGGGAAAAATCCGGTTCAGCCACGGCAAATCCCACTGGGCGCCGTTGAAGAACACCGCGGTCATACCGGCCCGTTTGGCCGCAATGATGTCAGTGGTAGAGTCGCCCACGTACCACACACTGGGGTCCGGTGGGTAATCCAGCTTCTGCACTGCCAGCAGCAATTGATCCGGGTGGGGTTTGCGCAGCGGGGTATCATCACCACACACGTTAACGTCAAACAGGTGTGTCCAGCCGGTATCTTCCACCGCCGCCAGTTCGTGCTCGAAAAACTCCCGGTCGCGGTTGGTGATCACGCCCACCAGGATACCCAGCTTGCGCAGCCCTTCCAGCATTTCCCGCACCCTGGGCTCGAAGGCTTTCACGGTGCCGTAGTGATTCCGGTAGTGATGATTAAAGGCTTTGTGGGCAATCTGCTTGGCGTCCTGATCCTCACCGAACAGCACTTCAAAAATATCGGTGCGGGAGATTTTTCGATCAGCCTTTACCTTGGGATGCAGTTTGGCGAACTCTCGCACGTATGCCACCAGGCGGGCATCTTCCGGGGTTTTGCTGTCTTCCGGCGCTACCATCCGGTCCATCAACCCCAGCTTGTGGAAATCCGGCAGCATGTCATCCACCGCGTGGTACATGGCATCGAGCGTGTCCACCAGAGTGGCGTGCCAGTCGAACAGGATCACCGCCGGGCGAATCAGTTTCACCACCGCCGGGTGCCAGTCCGGCTCAATGCGGGGTTCCGGCCGCTCTGGTGCCGGGAAGGGTTTCGGGCGCACCTCTGCCGGGCTGGCGACAAACGCTTCGGAATGCTCACGTTCCAGCAGGGCGAGTAAATCCATCAGATCTTCAAAGCTGTCGAGAACAGCGGTCGGGGCGTCTCGCTTGGTGAACCAGCTGCTGACCCGGTCGGGCTCCCAACAGGCACCGTTGTAGAACACTCCAGCCACACCGGCATTGTGTGCGGTAAGCATGTCCACATAACTGTCCCCGATATACCAGGCGTGTTCATCCGTTTGGATCGACATCTTTTCCAGCGCTTTGAGAATCACCTCCGGATCCGGCTTGTATTCAGTGACGTCATCAGCACACACGATGGCATCGAACAAATGCAGCCAGCGGCCCTCGTCGACAATCTGCAGTTCCCGGTCCAGGAACTCCCGGTTGCGGTTGGTGCACACCGCCAGCTTGATACCCAGGGCTTTCAGTGCTGACAGATACTCATAAGCGCCCGGCTGAAACGGTTTCACCTGGCCGAAGTACTTCCGGTAAGCCTGATTGTAGGCTTTATGCGCGATCAGCTTGGGAGCCTTGTTCTCACCAAAGATGGCGTTGAAAATATCCGTTCGGGAGACCCGGCGCTCAGCCAGAATCCGCGGGTGCAATCGGCGGTAGATGCGAATGTAACGCACCAACCGGGCATCGTCTTCGGTGCGGCACTGGTCTTCAGGCAGCAACTGCTCCACGAGGCCCAGCTCTTCCAGTTGCGGTAACATCTCCTCCATGGCGCTGAACATGGCATCATGGGTGTCCACCAGGGTACCGTGCCAGTCGAAGATCAGGACCGAGGGTGGCAGGATGTTGTCGTCGAATCGGGACATGGCAAAACCTCTGGAAGCTCAGTCACGTATATCCACACACCTCTTTCAGTTAAACCCATAAACCGCCCATGCACAAAAAACCGCACTTACCTGAGAAAATCTGCCCGGCCTGCAACCGCCCTTTCACCTGGCGCAAGAAGTGGGCAAAGGACTGGGACCAGGTGAAATACTGCAGTGAGCGTTGCCGGCGCAACCGGGGGCCGCACTGATGGCAGTCGTGGTCTGGTTCAAACGGGATTTACGGGTGGAGGATCACGGCCCGCTGTGCGCCGCTGTGCAATCCGGGCAGCCGGTGATTCCCTTGTACGTGGTGGAGCCGGAATACTGGCAGCAACCGGACACCTCCCGCCGGCAGTGGCAGTTCGTTGCGGAATCTCTCGAATCCTTGCGCAAACAGTTAAAACGCCTGGGCAGTGATCTGCTGATTGCTCACGGGGAGGTCATCAGAACCCTGGATGACCTGAAACAGCAGTACGGCATCACACAGGTGTTCTGCCATCAGGAAACCGGCGGGGACTGGACCTTTCAACGGGATAAAGCGGTGATTGCCTGGTGCCAGAGCCAGCAGATTGAGTTCCGCGAATGGCAGGGCTTTGGTGTCGTTCGGCGACTGGTCAACCGGGACGACTGGGACCAGCACTGGAACCAGATCATCAAAAGCACACGCCTGCCTGCACCCGAAGGGATTCGTTCGCCGGATACCTCCGGCTGGCCGCAGAGCTTACCCGCACCCGCCCAGCTTAACGGTGGCCCGTGCCCGGATCGTCAGGCCGGCGGCAGCGAACGGGCCATTGCCCTGCTGGATTCGTTTCTGGAACGGCGGTGCGTGGGTTATCAATACAACATGTCGTCGCCGCTTACCGCACCTCGCGCCTGCTCACGGCTCAGCCCTCACCTGGCCTGGGGCACCATCAGCCTGCGGGATGTCTATCAGCAGTCAAAAGAGACCGGAGACCACCGCAACACTCTGCCCCGCAAGAAGAAAAGCCTCACCAGCTTTCGCTCAAGGCTGCACTGGCATTGCCACTTTATCCAGAAGCTGGAGGATGAACCGGAACTGGAATTCCGTGCCATGCATCGGGAACTGGAGCACCTGAAAACCGGACCAAACAACAGCGAGCGACTGCATCGCTGGCAGGAGGGCCAGACCGGCTGGCCGCTGGTGGATGCCTGCATGCGCAGCCTGGAGCACACCGGTTGGATCAACTTCCGCATGCGGGCCATGCTGATGGCGGTGGCCAGTTATCAGCTTTGGCTTCACTGGCGGGACCCGGCACTGCACCTGGCTCGACTGTTTACCGATTTCGAGCCCGGCATTCACTATCCCCAGGCCCAGATGCAATCGGGGCTCACCGGCATCAACGCCCTGCGCATATACAACCCGGTGTTGCAAAGCCAGAAACTGGATCCGGAAGGTGAGTTCATCCGTCGCTGGATACCGGAGCTGGCCGGCGTCCCGGCGGAAATGATCCACACTCCTTGGCTGATGACGCCGGCCCAGAAGCAGCGCTTTGGCGGCAATACCTATATTTCACCAGTCTGTGATCATGAGCAGGCAGCACGGGTGGCTCGCAAGGCGGTCGGAGAGTTCAGGAAGCAGCAAGTGAGCCAGACAGAGACGGACCGGGTTCTCAACCGTCATGGCAGTCGAAAGGGGCCGACACAGAACCGGCCCAGGATTGGCAACCAGGACTCTGAACCGGCATCACAGCTCCCTCTTTTTTGATCCCAATGAACAAGGACCTTACTCGCTCTCTACAGGTCCGTCGCTCTCGTTTTTCTCCATACTGGGAAGCACCAGCACCGCACAAGGGGCATTGACCGACACATACTCCACCGTTGCCTTGCGCAACGGCCAGTGGCTGCCACCGCCACGGGAGACCAGAATCATCAGATCTGCACACAGCTGACCGGCCAGTGCCACCAGTTTCTCACCGGCCGAACCGGCCACCACGTGCAGGATCGCCTCCCGGTTCAGGGGCAGGTATTTCCGGGCCAGCAGATCCAGGTGGTGCCGCACCTGTTCTTCTTTGTCTTCCGGTGCTTCTTCGGTGACGTGAGGAAAGAAACCGCTGCCACCCGGGTTGAAGACACTGGCCAGGTGCAACTCGCCCCCCTCCTCCAGAAGATTCAGGGCCGCTTCCAGTGCACGCTTGCCCTCCCCGTCGTCTTTCGGATCAATCGCGATCAGCAGCTTCCGGTACATAACCTTTCTCCTGTTTGGGTTCAGAATCGGCTTCCACTTCCGGGAAGGCGCGGCCTCGCACCAGCTCATCCACACTGTAGCCGCGATAATCGGCGTGCAGAGCGCGATAGAGGGACACCGCCATAAAAATCAGCAGAATACAGAACGGTAAACCAAGTGAAGTGATCACGTTCTGCAGAGCATCTAGCCCGCCGGCAAGCAACAGAGTGGCCGCAATTACCCCCTGGGCCGCCGCCCAGAAAATCCGTTGGCGAATCAGCGAAGGCTGGTCGTCCCGGCGTGTCAGCATATCAATCACCAGGGAGGCGGAGTCCGATGACGTGGTAAAGAAAATGACAATAATGACCACACTCAGAGCAGAAGCCGCCTCCGCCAGCGGAAAAACATCAAGAAACGCAAAGATGGCCACCGACGGATCCCTCTGCACCTGATCCGCCAGTGCCACCAGGCCATTCATCTCAACGTTGATGGCAGAGAGACCAAAGATGCCGAACCACACCAGCGTAAACGCGGTTGGCGCAAACAGTACGCCGGCTACGAACTCCCGAATGGTTCGCCCACGGGAAATCCGGGCAATGAAAATACCCACATAGGGCGCCCAGGAAATCGTCCAGGCCCAGTAGAACAACGTCCAGTTGCGTTGCCAGTCCGACTCGCGAAAGGTTTCTGTCCAGAACGCCAGCCAGGGCAAGGCATCAAAATAATCACCCACGCTCTGAACCATACCTTCGGCAATAAACACGGTAGGGCCCACCGCAAATACAAACAGCAGCAAGACAATCGCCAGCAGAATATTCACCTGGGACAGCCGCCGAACTCCTTTGTCCAGGCCTAGCGCTACCGAGGTCGCTGCAATGCTGGCAATAACCGTGATCAGCAGAACCTGAACCCAGCCCGCGGAAGGAACACCGAACAGGTAATTCAGTCCACTGTTCAGCTGCAACGTGCCCAGCCCGAGCGACGTCGCCACCCCGAACAGCGTGCCCAACACCGCGATAACGTCCACCGCCCAGCCCCATGGACCAAAGGTGCGCTCACCAAGAATCGGGTAGAACAGGCTGCTGATACGCATGGGAAGGCTGTGGCGATAGGAGAAATAACCAATGGCCAACCCCGGCATGGCAAAGATGGTCCAGGTGTGAAGGCCGAAATGATAGAGGGCAATGGTCATGGCGTCGGTAGCGGCCTGCTCGGTGCCGCCCTGCACACCCTCGAATGGCGGATTGGCAAAGTGGGACACCGGCTCAGCCACCCCCCAGAACATGAGGATAGTGCCAATACCGGCAGCAAACAGCATGGTGAACCAGGTGAGATTCGAGTAGTCCGGCCGACTGTCATCCGCCCCAAGGCGAATGCTGCCGTAGCGACTGAGCGCCAGACCAAGAAGAAAAATCAGAAGCGAAGACACCGCCAGGATATAGAACCAGCCCAGGTTACGGGCCACCCATCCGGTCAACTGCCCGAAACTGCTCGCCACTGCCTGGTCAAAAGGAATCGCCAAAGCCACAAACAGCGCGGCTATCGCAGCTGAGCTAAAGAACACTCCGGGTATTGTCTGCAAGCCCAGCCGGTGTTGCAGCCGCTCCAGCACAGTCGTCTCCTCATTCCATGAAACCACCGCGCCACTGTACCATAGTGACTGTATCGTCTTCGGGCTGAGATTTGATCGATGTCAGGCATTCAAGGGAATACATCATGAAAATTGGAGAGTTGTCCCGGCACGCCGGTGTTCCGGTAGAAACTATCCGTTATTTTGAAAAAATCGGGCTGATGGCCAAGCCAGAGCGCGGCGAAAACGGATATCGCTATTATCGTCAGGAACACCTCGATCGCCTCCTGTTCATCCGGCGCTGCCGCAATCTGGACATGGCTCAGGATGAGATTCGTGAACTCATCCGGCTGGCTGAAAAACCCACCGCCGATTGCTCAGACGTCAATGCCCTGCTGGCTCGACACCTGTCACATGTGCGGGCCAGGCTCAACGAACTGAAAAGCCTGGAACAGATGCTGGTCAACCTCCAGAACGCCTGCTCAGACCCGCGCACCATCCGGGAGTGTGGAATTCTGGGCGGGCTCAGCGACGAATTGGCCACCATCCCGGAACCCACCGCATCGGATAACCATGTACCAGGCACCCATGGATCAGGCCATCATGATTAGCAGGTGTTGACCCTGTAGCAACTACAGGGTTTTTAATGGAGACACTTAAACATTGGAGGTCTCTATGGCGTGTTCCTGTTCTGCACCTGAACCCAAAACTCCCGCTCCGGGGTTCCGAAAAGCGCTTTGGCTGGCGCTGTGGGTGAATCTGGTGATGTTTCTGGTGGAAGGCTTCGCCAGCCTGCAATCCGGGTCCGTTTCCCTGATGGCCGATGCCATCGATTTCTTTGGCGACAGCGCCAACTATCTGCTTTCTCTGAGCGTTCTGGGAATGGGGATGCTCTGGCGCGGGCGGGCGGCTATGGTAAAAGGTCTGACCATGGCCGTGTTCGGACTGGTTGTCTGGGGCCGGGCCGTCTGGGTACTGCAAAGCGGCATCACGCCCGAGCCACTGACCATGGGCATGGTGGGGCTGCTGGCGCTTGCCGCCAACGTGTTTGTTGCCGTGATGCTGTTCCGGTTCCGGGACGGTGACTCAGACATGCGCTCGGTCTGGCTTTGCAGCCGCAACGACGCTATCGGCAATATGGCCGTTATGGCCGCCGCACTGGGCGTGTTCGGCACCGGCAGTGCCTGGCCAGATCTGATCGTCGCAGCCATCATGGGTACGCTGGCCGTCACCGCCGGAGTTAGCGTGGTTCGCCATGCCCGCGCCGATATCACCGACGCGAAGCGTGACGCACAATTGCAGGCCAGCGAGACCTGACTCCCTCAGAAAGGCTGGAAATCCGATAGACGGTAGGAGAATTCATCGTCTGCGATGAATGGGCTACCGTCCACTTCCAGCCGTACCGGGAACCCATAACGTTGATCGTACTCAGCGACCAGGGTTTCTGCACTGTGCCGGGCTTTATCAATAACACCCAACAAACCATCAATGGTCAGGCGCCTGGGGTCCAGAATATCCGGATGGTTGATCGGCTGTTCCAAACCTTCAACATCGATCACCGTTCCCTCGCGCACAGTAACTCGCATGGGCTGGAGCAGGTCGGGCGGGCAGAAACAGGTTTGCCACACCGTAACCTCGTAACTGTCGATACCATGGGCTTGCCAAACGGCCTGAGCCTGTTGAAAATCCAGCACCGGGGTATTGTCTTTGCCGGCGCCGGCACAACCCGCCGCCAGCAATGACACCAGCACCAGGCCTATACAGGTTATGTGACGTTCCACCACCGCCTCCTTCTGACGATCACGGCCGTCAGAGCAACCAGCAACCACCCCGCGCCCAGGCTGCCACCGCCACCGGATGAACCGCCACCCTGGTCTTCGTCGGTCGAGGTTTCCTCGAGCTCCGGCATGATTGCCGGAACCGTCTCACTGCTGGCAAACTGGCCACCGTTGATAGCAACCAGTCGGTATTCGTAGGTATATCCCGCCACCGGTGTCTCATCGACATAGCTCTCGGTACCGAAAGGAGCCGTTGCCAGCAACTGCCACGGGGTATATTCAGTTCCTGTGCGGCGGCGTTCAATCCGATATCCGGTCTGAGGACCAACATTCTCGGTCCAGGACAGCAGCACACGGCCCGCCTCGGCCACAGTGGTCAGCTCCTCGGGAGCAATAGGGGCGTTGTTCCAGCTTATGCTCGCTGAATTGCCGGGCAATGAACGCACGCCCTCCAGCACGGCCACCACGCGATACGCATACTCACCAGTCGCGATCAAAGACGCATCGCGGTACTGATTCGTGCCCGCAGACAAGGTCACAGACAGGTCGGAATAGGCGGTCTCGCCAGGGGCCATTCGTTGCACAACATAGCCAGCATCTGTGGTCTCGCTTGGTTGCCATTGCAGAAACGCGCTCCGGGCCTCCGGTGTCACCACCAGGTCACCAGGTGCCGCAACCGCGGTGGGCGCCACCTCAAAACGGCTTTCCAGCGTATTGTTGGCCGGCTGCAAATCCAGTACTTCACCACTCAAGCTGATCAGGGAGACCCGTTGATTCAGGGTCAGATTGGCTTCGGTGCCTGAATATGCCTGAATCGCGAGCTGTTGTCCCTGAGCATCGGGGATAAGATCGGAACAGCTATAGGACCGGGACGAGATCTCGCAAGGCACACCATCAACGGTGACCATCTCCAGCCGGGTATCTGTGCCCGTCAGTTCGCCCGTCACTTCCAACCGGTCTGCATTTTCGGAAGCGCTCTTATAGCCAATATCGAAAAAGGCCTGGAACTGGCTTTGTCCCGGTATCCTCTCAGGATTTGTGGTTACCGCCGTGAGCATGGTATCGGCCGGAAAATTGAAACACTGTTCCAGCGCCGGTTGCTGGTTAATGGTATTGATCAGGTTGGTTTCGGAACACGACGAAAACCGGGTCGCATCCGGGTTTGCCCAGGGGCTCATGATGAATCCGGTCGAACAGCTGTTCTGTTGCTCATCATGATTGGCACCGAAATTATGACCGAGCTCATGGGCAACGACGACGGCGGTCAGCACGTTGGAGTCAAACGCATTGGTGACGCCGGTACCGTAACCGTTGCCATCACACAGAGTGCCCACCCAGGCCAGCCCGGCCGTGCTTCCATCAAAATCCCTTCCGCTCACCAGATGCAACAAGGCGCGCCGATTCTGCTGAAACGGAAGATTGCCGCCGGCCACCTGGGTCTGCACATCATCCAAAAGATCGTTCGCTGAAGTGGATGTAGTGAAGGTATTCGTCTTCAGGAAAGTAAGACTCAGGGTGTCCAGGCCAATACCAAACTGCTCGAAATAGAACCCTTCCACCAGATTCAGAATACTGACGGCCCGGTCCTGGAAATCATCGGGGAAACGTTGCTGGAATTCGAGATCGAAAACCACCTCCAGCTCCAGCAACAGGCAGGCTCCTTCTACCCGGCTGTCACAGAGGCTGTCGTAGCTCGCGGACACCGCCTGGGCCATCATTGGCGTAAGAACACGATCAGGAGCAATAACGGCACTGCTGTGTACATGGTCAACACCGCAGCTGGGAGCGACGTCAAACCCAAAGCTCTTTGTGACCAACTGCTGACTGTCCTGCTGGCCACCAATCACATGCATACGCCCAAACAGGTAGGCCATGCCTTCCCAGCCATTCTGCAGGCGAGACACCCTTACCCAGCTGTCCGGGTCGACCGCCACCTTACCCTGAAAGTGGCGGCCCGAGGCGAGTGCCTGGTGCGCCCCCAGGGCTGAGACCAGCCGATTATTGGCTTGCAGCTCAACTTCGTAATCCTGGCCATCTATCCACAAATCCAGCGACTCCGAAGCGCTGGCATGAATTGAGAACAACAACAGCCAGACATGAACCAGTATCGGGAAAAGGTACAGCAAACGTCTCACGGGCGAATCCTTTTCTGTTAAGGCAATTGGAATTCGCGCAAACTAATAGGCTTGGCAGGGCGAGACCAGCCCGAACCAGTAACAATCTGCATTTATGAGAGACATGTCCCGCATGAGGGTTCGAGTGGTTAACAGGTCGGCACTCTTGTTATGCATGGTGCTTGTATTTTCATTTTTTCTTCCACCTCAATTGTTGCAGTGGCAACCGGACACAATCACATCCGGCCAGTGGTGGCGCTTGTTTACGGGTCACCTGGTTCACCTGAACGTGAACCATCTCCTGTTGAATCTGGCAGGCGTGCTTATTCTCGCTCTTCTGTTCCCACGCTTCCTGCCTGTCGGCAGGTTACTCTGGATCACACTGCTGATGGCCGCAGCGATCTCCCTGGGACTATTGTCGCTCCGGCCAGACCTGGCCAGCTATCGAGGATTCTCCGGCTGTATCCACGGCCTGGCCGCAGTTCTGGCAATGAGAGAGCTGAAAACGGATCGCTGGCTTTCCATCACTCTGCTTGCAGCACTGTCCGTGAAACTTGTTTTGGAAGGTTTTGGACTGGCCGGTTCCCAGACCACGGCCCTGATTGGAGGACCGGTAATCTGGGAGGCCCATGCACTGGGTTTCGCTTCCGGACTGCTGATTGCCGGAGCCGGCTTTATCCGGCGCCGAACGCCAAAGCAATCATCACTGGAATAAAACCGAGGGCAAACAAGGTACTGAGCAACGTAGTACCCGCTGCCTGCCTGGGTGAGGCCTCCAGCAAAGTCGCAATCACCACGGTATTGGCGGCAATCGGTGTGATGGAAATCAGGAAAATGGCCTGGTGCACCGCCGGCTCGTAGATTCCCAGAAGCGCTGAATCCACCCACCAGAACACAATAGCCACCAACGGCCAGATCACAAACTTGCCGAAAAAGGCCAGCGCCGTGAACCGAGGGTTGCCGGCCAACCCCCGGAAGCTTGTAATGCCCATGCCGATTATCATCATACCGAGAATGCTGTAGGCGCCTCGCAGGTTGTCAAACAGCGGAACGAAAATATCCGGAATGCCTATCCCGGCCAGATTCAGGACCACCGCTGCCAGAAAGGCATACACCGAAGGCAGCTTAAGCACCCGCCACAGTGCATCCTTGATGCTATACCGCCCCCTTGCGGCAAGATAGAAGCCGACGGAATTCTCAAAAAGCGTCGTGCCCAACATACAGACAATATAAAGCCCCAGCCCCTCTTCCCCGAACAAGAGCAATGCGACTGGCACCCCGAAGTAACCGGTGTTACCCGAGCCTACGCACAGGGGAATTATGTTCGCACTGCCATCGGACAGCGCCTTTTTGGCCAGCTTCAACTGAACCAGCCCCAGTACCGATGACGTTCCGAAAACAAGGAAGGGGAGCAGGATCACCTCAGGGCTCAGCGGCGCCGCCATTACGCCGGAAAACACCACTGACGGTGTGACGATGTAGAGCATGATGCCGGCTATATGTCGGCCACTGGCTTCCAGGAACCGACCCGCAATCCAACCCAGTGCAACGGTGACATAAAGCGGAAGAAGTTTAAGCAGCAGGGCCAGGGCGGCAGACATGATCTCTCCGGGCGTAAAACCTTGAAAATACAACCAGCGGGGCAGTCTACCACCTACCCATCAAGAGGTAACTCCCCAGCGCAATAGAGAAACCCGGGATCATCTTTGATAATCATCAATAGCATTAGGGATGCATCTTTATATCCTAGTGGGGCAGTCAGGTATTCGTAACAACCAAGGAGAGAGACCAATGGCCGAGCGCTTTACCAAAAGCATGGCCAGGAACATATATCTGGGGGGAAGTGCTTTCTTCGTCCTGCTGTTCCTGGCCCTGACTTTTGACACTCAGCTGCGTGCTATGCCCGAGCGGGATAACCGCGACGAGCTCACCGAACAGGTGGTGCGCGGCAAACATCTGTGGGAAGAGAACAACTGTGTCGGTTGTCATTCCATCATGGGCGAAGGCGCTTACTTCGCTCCCGAACTGGCCAACGTATTTGACCGCCGTGGCGGCGGTGATACCGAGGTCTTCAAGGCTTACATGAAAGCCTGGATGAACGCCATGCCCACGAATATTCCGGGCCGGCGCCAGATGCCGGATTTCAATCTGAGTGATTCCGAGATCGAAGACCTGGCCGCTTTCCTGGAGTGGACATCCAAGATCGACGACAACGGTTGGCCACCCAACATCGAGGGGTAAGGGAGCAGATATGAAATACGAATCTCAAAGGGTCGCCATGCCCTACTTCATCTTTGCCCTGATTCTGTTTGCCGGCCAGATTGTGTTCGGCCTGATTCTGGGTCTCCAGTACGTTGTCGGTGATTTCCTGTTTCCGGAAATTCCTTTCAACGTTGCGCGGATGGTGCATACCAACCTGCTGATTGTCTGGCTGCTCTTCGGCTTCATGGGCGCCACCTACTACATGGTTCCGGAAGAAGCCCAGACCGAACTGCACAGCCCCATGCTGGCGTGGATTCTGTTCTGGGTGTTCGCGGCAGCTGGCACGCTGACCATCCTGGGCTACCTGTTTGTGGACTACGCCACCTTGGCAGAAGTCACCATGAACAAGTTGCTACCCACCATGGGCCGGGAGTTCCTGGAGCAACCCACGATAACCAAGATCGGTATCGCCGTGGTCGTGGTGGCGTTCCTCTATAACATCGCCATGACCGCGCTGAAAGGCCGCAAGACCGTGGTCAACATCGTACTGATCACCGGCCTGGTAGGCCTGGCTGTATTGTGGCTGTTCTCCTTCTACAACCCCGGCAACCTGGCCACCGATAAGTACTTCTGGTGGTTTGTGGTCCACCTGTGGGTAGAAGGCGTGTGGGAACTGATCATGGGTGCCATCCTGGCCTATGTGTTGATCAAGCTCACCGGTGTAGACCGCGAAGTTATCGAGAAGTGGCTGTACGTGATCATCGCCATGGCGCTGATTACCGGCATCATCGGTACCGGGCACCACTTCTTCTGGATCGGGCCGCCCGAGTACTGGCTCTGGCTGGGTTCTGTGTTCTCTGCACTGGAACCGCTTCCGTTTTTCATGATGGTGGTCTTCGCCTTCAACATGATCAACCGTCGTCGCCGCAACCACCCGAACAAGGCCGCGATGCTGTGGGCCATGGGCACAACCGTCATGGCATTCCTGGGCGCTGGCGTGTGGGGCTTCCTGCACACCCTGGCTCCGGTGAACTGGTACACCCATGGTAGCCAGATTACCGCAGCCCACGGCCACATGGCCTTCTATGGCGCCTACGTAATGATTGTACTGACCATCATTTCCTACGCCATGCCGATCATGCGCGGTCGCCCCTACGGCAACAGCAATACCGCCCAGATTGTGGAAATGTGGGGCTTCTGGCTGATGACCATCTCCATGGTGTTCATCACCCTATTCCTGACCGCTGCTGGTGTACTGCAGGTTTGGCTGCAGCGTATTCCGGAAAGCGGTGAAGCGCTGTCCTTCATGGCAGGCCAGGATCAGATCGCCCTGTTCTACTGGATGCGATTTGTCGCCGGTGCCTTCTTCATGGCCGGTCTGGTGGTGTACTTCGGTAGCTTCTTCATCAAGGGCGAAGCCAGCCCGGCTGAGGAAGTCCGTGGTCCTGCCACGGCAGACGCCTGATAAAGCCTGATCGCCGGGGCCTTCGGGCCCCGGCACATTCCCGAAACCCTGGATAACCTCTGTGCATGCGCAAACCGTCAACCCGAAAGACACCCTCCAGCAGAAGCGCCTGATTACCCGCAGCGCCTTCTTCCTGCTGTTTTTGCTTGCGCCTGTACTCAATATTTTCCGTTACGACCTGACCGAAACCCGCTTCATACTGCTGGGCTTTCCCCTGTCGTTTAACCTGAATCTGGACTGGGTCGCCAAGAGCACTCCGGCCGAGGTGGCTGGCCAGATCCTGTTCTGGTTTGTATTGCCCATTCTCGTGCTGGTGCCACTGGTGCTCTGGATTGCCTTCAAGTGGGGCCGCCTGTATTGCGGCTGGCTGTGCCCGCATTTCTCCGTGGTGGAAGCCATCAACGACCTGATGACCCGCATAACCGGCCGCCCAACCCTCTGGGAAGCCCTGAAAAAAGGCAGCACGGGCAAGGCCATTCACTGGGCCGGCCTGACCCTGGTATGCGCGCTCATTGGTTTTTCCTGGGCCCTGGCATTACTTTCATACCTGCTGCCACCCATGCCCCTGTATACCGATCTGGTTACCGGCCAGCTTGGCCTGTACCCGGGCATTTTCCTGGCCGTGGCAACCGCCGTTTTTACCTTCGATTTCCTGTTTGCCCGGCACCTCTTCTGCAAATACGGCTGCGCAGTGGGGCTGGTACAAAGCATTGCCTGGATGACCAACGGCAAGGGCCGGGTAGTTACTTTCGACACCAAGCGCGCTGCCGCCTGCCGGGATTGCACCAAGGCCTGCGACGAGGCCTGCCCCATGCGACTGCCTACCCGCAGCCACAAACGCGCGAAATTCAGCTGCACCCAGTGCCTGCAGTGCGTGAGCGCCTGCCGGGACGTGCAGAAAGACAATCCCGAGGGCTCCCTGCTGACCTGGGAGCCCGGCGAACCTGGCAAACAGACGGTGCTGATTCCCGTGCGCCAGGTGGAATCCACCCCGCGACATTCACGGGCCTGAACGACGAGGACACGAGATGGAAGAGTGGGTCGGACTAAAATGGCACGACTACGTAACCCGCCAGGCCATGGGCGAATTCCCCGAGTACGCCGTGCATCTGAAAGACGAAGCCCGCACACTCGGCGTTATGTTCCGGGCCATGGGTGGAGACCCCGCGCTGAGTCTGGTTACTGCTGAACCCCGGCATTTCCAGATTCGCCGACGATTCCTGCAGAAGCTGGCCGGCACCCACCGCAAATTTGAACTGGCCTGGCGCGATGAAGAAAGCCTGCGCCTGCCAGACAGACTGGCCCTGTTCCCGTCCTGCAAGGTGAATCGGGAGCTGTACCTGTGGCTGGCAGCCCTCGCGTCGCTCGGAGAAATTCACCACCACAGCTGGCTGCAAGGCAATCAGGCCATGGTGCAGGAATTGCTGAGCCGCTGGCCGGGCCTGGAGCCCATGTACCAGCGGTTGGTAAAACACACGCTGCAGTGGCGCCCAGAACCAGACAGCCTGCGTGGCAACGAAGCCAAGCGCGAGGCGGCCATTCGTCAGGCCCTGATTCACCCGGGCAGCGTAGACGACCTGCCAGAAGCCCTGACCGACCCCTGGCCGGTAGTACTCTGGCTCTACCCGGTGCTGGGCCGGGGCAAACTCAAAGGCCAGATCATTGGCGACGACAACACCATGTCCAAATCCGGTGGCCTGGCTAAAAAACGGAAACGCAGACGTGCCGAACGCGTGGACGCCTTCGACAAGGATCAGGGCCTGATGCTGTTTCGACTGGAAAGCCTGTTTTCCTGGTCTGAATTCATTCCCATCGACCGCGCCGGCGATGACAGCGAAGAAGAAGACGCCGACGCCGTGGCCGACGACATGGACATGATTTCGGTATCCCAGGACCGTCGCGAAGCCTCTTCCGCCATCAAGTTCGACCTGGATCTGCCCTCGGAAGAAAACGATGACCTGCACCTGGGCCCGGGCATTCATCTGCCCGAATGGGACTGGCGCCGCCAGGATTACCGGGAAAAATTCTGCTGCCTGCAGCCACTGCTCAGCAAAGACGCCACGCCATCGCCGCTGCCAGAGCACCTGAATCGCTCCGCCCGAACCCTGCGCCGCCAGTTCAGCGCGCTGAAACCTCTGCGCCAGTGGGAACGCCGGCAGCTGGAAGGGGAAGAGCTGGACCTGGACGCATGCCTGGAACGCATGGTGCAGCACAAACGCGGCATTGGGGAAGTGGATCAGAAGCTGTTCCGCCAGTGCAAGCAGAACCAGCGGGACCTCGCCTGCCTGGTGCTTACGGATATTTCCCTGTCGACCGATACCTACATCAATAACCACCAGCGGGTGATCGACATTGCCCGGGATGGCCTGCAACTGCTGAGCGAGGCGCTCACCGCCAGCCGTGACCCGTTTGCCCTGTTTGCCTTCTCCTCAAGGCGGCGGGACCACATTCGCTTCCACCACATCAAGAGTTTCGACGAGCCTTACAACGACACCACAAGAGGCCGTATCCAGGCCCTGGAACCGGGCTACTACACCCGTATGGGCGCCGCCATCCGTCAGTCCATAAAACTGCTACAGACCCGGCCAGAGCACCAGAAAATCCTGCTTCTGCTGACCGACGGCAAACCCAACGACCTGGACCTGTACGAAGGTCGCTACGGCGTGGAAGACACCCGCATGGCCGTACAGGAGGCCCACAAGGCAGGGCTGACACCGTTCTGCGTGACCATCGACGAAGAAGCAAACGAATACCTGCCCTACGTATTCGGCAGCAGCAACTTCGTGGTCATCAAAGACCCGACCCAGCTGCCCGGTCAACTACCCAAGCTATACATGAACCTGACCCGTTAACGGAGAACGCAATGGCTGATGCTCACGCCGCCCACAGGCGGCATCTGCCCGGTGACATCGCGGTATGGTTTTTCATCTTCGCGGAACTGGCCGTGTTCGGCATCCTGTTCATCGGCTACGGCGTGGCCCGAAGCCTGGACCCGGCCACCTTCTCCGCCGGCAAGGAGGCCCTACATCCCTGGACCGGACTGATCAACACCGTTGGCCTGATCACCGCCAGCTACCTGGTCGCCCTGTCCGTTCATCGCTTGCGGGACCGAAAAGCCGGCACAACTGCCCTGCTCTGGGCCGCCATCGCGGCCTCGTCTGTTTACACCTTCGGCAAGCTCTACGAATACGCGGACCTCTACGCCAACGGCTACAACCTGGGCACCGACACCTTTTTCATGTTCTATTTCTTCCTGACGTTCTTCCACTTCATGCACGTGGTGCTGGGCCAGATCATCCTCGTGGTGCTGGCGGTAAAGGTGAAAAAAGGCGACTACAACGGCGACGACATGAACGGCATGGAGTCCGGCGCCTCCTACTGGCACATGGTCGACCTGGTGTGGCTGGTGCTGTTCCCGATGCTCTACGTTCTGGCCTGAGGAGGCTGATATGTTAGCGGTTTATGTGGCCTTGATGATCTGCACCATGGCTCCTGTTGTGGCTATGCAGGCTGGCGCGGATATGTCGGTTCTCATTTGGCTGGTTTTTGGACTGGTGATTGTGAAAGCAGTCCTGCTGGTAGATCACTTCATGGAAATGAAGCATGCCCCCTGGGGCTGGAGAATGGCGGCGCAAGGATGGGCTGTTGTCGTTGTCTCGGTACTGGCAGGAATTCACCTGGTCGGCTGACACCTGAGCCGGACGCAACGGTAGCCTTCCAGGCTGGAGCTTGCACCATGGCGGGGGTAGGCCTTCCAAAAACCGCTCCTTACGGCACATCCATGTGGCGCTTCTGCTCCGCCATCAATGGCTCCGCACATTTTTGGAAGGCCTACCCCCGCCACGGCGCCCTGACTCTGGTGGTTACAGCAACTTCTTCGGAAATGTCGGCGGCTTGTTGCCGATTGCCTGAGCCAGGGAAATCATTCCCCAGAGTACGAACGACGTGTGCAGCACCACTGCCCAGACGATTGCGTAAGTCCAGAACAAACCGGTGTTGCCGTAAATAAACCAGCAAACAGCAACCCCCGAACTGATCAGCATAGCTCCCAGTATCGACATATAAACCGCCGCCTTGCTATGGGCCCGCCGCAACGCATGCGCATCACCGGATTTCATGGCAATCGTCAGTAACACAACGAAGCCGATAATCGGCAACGCCAGCAGGTTCAGCAAATACCAGATAACCGGAGCAATCGCCCCGGGCGGTTCAGTCTTCGGACTGCCCGAATACGGCATACACCACCTCCATCAGTGCATTCACAGTCACCGCATCATCCGACAGCGGCTCAATCATCCCGGCCCGGCAGGCCTCGATGTGGGGCATACCGGATGCGATCAGGTATACGGTGTGAATCAGCAGGCGAGTCGACGCTGCTTCTTCCAGGTCGTGGTCTTTCAGCTTGCGCAACGAAGTTGCCAGCCCCACCAGCTGCTTCGCCAGATCGGCATCGCAACCGGACTCCTCCTGCACGATGGTCTGCTCCACATCCGGCGTCGGGTAATCGAAGCTCATGGAGACGAACCGCTGCCGGGTACTGGGCTTCATGCCCTTCAGCAGGCTCTGGTAACCCGGATTGTAGGACACCACCAGCATGAAGCCAGGGGCGGCTTTCAGCAGCTCGCCGGTGCGCTCGATGGGCAACTCCCGGCGGTCGTCCGCCAGCGGGTGCAGTACCACCGTGGTATCCTTTCGTGCTTCCACCACCTCATCAAGGTAGCAGATTCCGCCTTCCCGCACCGCCCGGGTCAGCGGGCCATCCTGCCAATAAGTGCCGTCCGGACCGATCAGGTGCCGGCCAACCAGATCAGAGGCGGTAAGGTCATCGTGGCAGGCAACGGTATAGACCGGGCGACCAAGCTTCTCCGCCATGTAACGGACGAAGCGGGTTTTACCACAACCGGTGGGGCCTTTGATCAGTACCGGCAGACCGTTTTCGGCGGCGGCGGTGAACAGTTCGACTTCGTTGCCGGCGGGTTGGTAGAAGGTCATAAACAGCTTCCTTTTAAGGCTGGGAATCGGGTGTGGCAAAGCCGTGCACCCATTCCGGAAAAAGATTGAATATCTGGCGATCGTCGCTGCGCTTCAGCTGCAGCAATGCCTTCAGACACGGCTGCAATTCAGGATTCGCGCTGTCTGTTTTGGCGTTGGCATACCAGCCAGCACCACGGACCGGCTCGCCCTGCCAGGTGATGGCCAGGCCCTGGGATTCCAGAAACGGCGTAACCAGCCCAAGTTCAGAGACCGACGCATGGGTGTTGTTGTGCAGCAACAAACCCAGGGCCGAGCTGAAATCCCCCGCTTCGTATCGCTGGCCCGGTTTCGGGGTTACACCCACAGTGGCCAGGGCCTGCAAAGCCAGACTGCCGGACACCGGATCGCCTCCTGCGATCAGGGATACATCCCGCCCTTCCAGCTCCCGCAGTGTTCTCACACCGGCGGTTTTACGGGTTACCCAGACCGGAGTCGGGTGCTTGCCAACGGCGTTGACGGCATCAACCAATCGGCGGTTATCTGAGCCATCCGCCCGGTACACCAGATCACTGTCGCCGGCCCGATTGAACAGCAGCTCGGCCTCACAGTCGCGGGCCTCGAGATAGCGCTGCAACCGATAACTGGCGACCGTGGTTGAGCGCGCCTCCGTCATCACCTCAACCCGCACGGAACCGTACTCCTGAGCCGCGCCTGCGTTACTGGCCAGCATCAGAAACAGCCAGGTGCCGATCGCTGGTTTCATCTCAAAGACCCAGTTGATGCGCCCGGTTAGTAAAGAAGATTCCGGATGGCTTCCGCGCCGGCAGGGTAGCCACCTCTTCAAGAGTACGGGTGTTATAGACGGTCACCCGATCACTGTCCCGGGAAGAGACCCATACTTCCTCACCACGCGGGGTGAATTCCATGTGCAGCACGGACTTGCCCGGCTCCAGGGTGCGAATGATTTCCCGGGTGCGGGAATCAATCACCTGCACCACATCGTTCTTCGGGTGGGCAAAGCTGACCCAGATCTGGCGGTTGTCCGGACTGGCCATCACAAACACCGGCTGGCCCTGCACCGGAATGCGTTGCACCATGCGCCAGTCTTCCATCTCCGCCACCAGTACTTCGTGGCGACCGACGGCCGGTACAAAGGCATAACCGTCGGCGATGGCCCAGCCTTCCAGATGCGGCATCTTGTACACAGGCAGGCGCTGCTCACCCTTGCCGTAATCCGGCAGAATGGTCTGTGCGCCCTGTGCCGGCTCCCACAGATCCACCATCGACAAGCCGTCTTCCCCGAACAGGCCGGCAATGTAGAAGCGGCCATCGGGAGTGATAAGGGCGTCGTAGGGTTCTTTGCCGGCCTCATGGCGGGATACGCCGGGCGGATTACTGTGCATATCCACGGTCCAGATTTCACCGGCCTCGAACAGGCTGAACACAAACTGGTTGCCCGGGGCATCCACCAGGCCCACCGTCTTGGACTGATCCTGCTCGCCCTGGGCGTTGGTGTAAAACGCCGGAATTTCCGCCACGGTATCCAGGGTCTCACTGTCGAAAATGTTCACGCCGCCGGGCTCGTAATTGGATACCGCCACGTAACGGCCGTCCTGCGAAATAGCCCCGCCGATGCTGTTACCGGACTGGATCACCCGGTCAGTCACCGTGCGGGTGAGCAGGTCGACTTTGGTGAGCCCGCCATCACGACCAAAGACATAACCGTATCGGGCATCCCGCGAGTACACCACTGAGGCGTGAGACAAATCGCCCAGCCCTTCTACCCGGCCCAGGATTTCGTGTTCGGAGTGGTCAACCACCAATACCGAGCCTGTGGCCCGTTCGATGATCAAACCGAGGTCACCTGTGCCGCGAAGCTCAACAGTCGGAGGTGCCGACAGGGATTGGCAGCCGGTGGTTACGGTGGCGGCGATGATCAGTGCAATCGGTGCAAACAGACGTTTCATCGTGGGTCCTTCGGTTATCGGCTTCGGGAAGAATCGGCTTCGGGGGCAATCAAGGCGCCGGATTTCAGCTGCCGGCTGATCCAGGCAATTTCCCGGTCGGTCAGCAGGGCTTTCCAGGGCGGCATGGCCGTACCGGGAACGCCCTCCCGGATGATGGCCGCAACGGCTGTCTCTGGCAGGGCTTCGATATCCTCAGGCCGTAAGGGCGGGCCAAGGCCGCCTTTCAGTTTCAGACCATGACAGGAGCCACAATCCTGAATGACAAAATTGGCCAACTCATCCTCGGTTTCCGGTGCCCCGGCAACAGCGCCTGCCGACAGCATCAGGGCGGTAGCCAATACACCCACTTGCCAGCAAACGCCCAGTGCGGACCGTTTCATCAGCGCTCTCCTGAAGGATCACAGCCATGCTGCAATCCCAACAATTTCATGGCCTTGATATTGATTAAATTTTTGGCAGGTATCCAGTGATCTTTAGGCATACGCCATCTACCACCTGCGAGGTACTCTCTTGAAAACCAGCATCTTTCTGACATTAATCAAGGTTCATAAGCCATAACAAGAGAAACCTAGGAGTACTCTTGAACCCCAAGGAGAGAACCTGATGAGAGTAACCAAACTGATGATCAAGCCGCTGGCAATGGCCGTGGCCATTACGTCGTTGGGCGTAATGAACGCACAGGCAGCCCCGAAAGACCCTGACAAGTCCACCATGGCCTATGAAGGCACCCCCAGTGCAGTAGATGCGGAATCTGCCAAAATTGTTCGCTCCCCCGGTGCGCCGGATCTGACCGATGCAGAATTCGAGAAAGCGAAGCAGATCTACTTCCAGCGCTGCGCCGGCTGTCACGGCGTACTGCGTAAAGGCGCCACTGGTAAACCGCTGACTCCGGACATCACCCAGGAGCGCGGTATCGACTACCTCAAGGCGTTTATCAGTTACGGCTCCCCGGCCGGTATGCCGAACTGGCTGACCTCCGGTGACTTCGATGAAGAAACCGTGGAACTGATGGCCAAGTACATCATGCACGAGCCTCCCATGCCTCCCGAATTCAGCCTGGCTGATATGAAGGACACCTGGGAAGTGATCATTCCGCCGGAAGACCGGCCGACCAAGCAAATGAACGACCTGGACCTGGAAAACCTGTTCAGTGTCACCCTGCGTGATGCCGGCCAGATCGCCCTGATCGACGGTGATTCCAAGGAGGTCGTGAAGATCATCGATACCGGCTACGCGGTACACATCTCCCGGATGTCTGCCTCCGGCCGCTACGTGATGGTTATCGGTCGTGACGCCCTGATCAACATGATCGACCTGTGGATGGAAGAGCCTAAAACCGTCGCCAAGATCAAGGTCGGTATGGAAGCACGCTCTGTCGAAACCTCCAAGTACAAGGGCTGGGAAGACAAGCTCGCCATTGCCGGCACCTACTGGCCACCGCAGTTCGTGATCATGGACGGCGACACCCTGGAGCCCAAGAAGATTGTGAGCACCCGGGGCATGACCGTAGGCGACCAGGAATACCATCCTGAGCCACGGGTAGCTGCCATTGTCGCGTCCCACGCCCATCCGGAATTCATCGTCAACGTGAAGGAAACCGGCAAAATCATGCTGGTGAACTACGAAGACATGGAGAACATGAACATCACCTCCATTGATGCAGCAAAATTCCTGCACGATGGCGGCTGGGATGCCAGCATGCGTTACTTCCTGACAGCGGCCAACAACTCCAACAAGATTGCGGTTGTGGATGCTCAGGATCGTAACCTGGAGGCGATTGTTGATGTTGGCAAAATTCCGCACCCCGGTCGTGGCGCCAACTTCGTTGACCCCGAGCATGGTCCTGTCTGGGCGACCTCTCACCTGGGTGATCAGACCATCCAGATGATCGGTACCGACCCGGAAGGCCACCCGGACAAAGCCTGGAAGGTGGTTCGCACCGTGGACGGCCAGGGTGGTGGCTCACTGTTCGTGAAGACCCATCCGGAGTCTACCAACCTTTACGTTGACACGGCCCTGAACCCAGCGGAAGCCGTCAGCCAGAGCGTCGCCGTCTTCGACATCAACAATTTTGATGCCGGCTATGAGGTGCTGCCGATTGCCGACTGGGCTGATCTGGGCGAGGGTCCCAAGCGTGTGGTTCAGCCGGAATACAACAAGGCGGGCGATGAAGTGTGGTTCTCTGTCTGGAATGCCCAGGACAAGAAATCTGCCATCGTTGTGGTTGACGACAAGACACGCAAGCTGAAGAAGGTGATCAAGGGTGACTATCTGGTTACCCCGACCGGTAAGTTCAACACTTACAACACCCAGCACGACGTGTACTGATCCCGGCCCGGAGGAGCAATCTGATGAGACTGGATGCGGCAGACAGACAAATGATCGACAGTTACCAGCGTAACCTGCCGGTCTGCGAACGCCCCTACGAGGAAATGGCCCGGGCACTGGGCCTGACCGAGGAGGAGGTTATCCAGAGACTGTCTGCCCTGCAGGAACAGCAGGTGCTCAGCCGGGTCGGACCGGTTTTCGAACACAGCCAGGCAGGCGCCAGCCTGCTGGCTGCCGTGGCCGCGCCAGAAGAACAGATGGATCTGGTGGCGGCCCGGATCAACCGTGCCCCGGGCGTAAATCATAACTACGCCCGGGAGCACACCTACAACCTCTGGTTCGTGATGACCGCTCCGGATGAAGACACCCTGGAGGAACGGCTGGACGAACTGGAACACCAGTTGAAGCTGCCAATGCTGAGACTGCCAATGGTCGAGGGTTATCATATCGACCTGGGCTTTGACATCGACTGGGAGGCATTACCATGAACCTGCCAGCCACCGGCCCGAACTACAGCTACCTGTTAGATACCGAATCAATGAGTGCCTGGGGCCTGCTGAGGTTACGCGAGCAGCTGGAAAACGGCCTCCCCCTGACACCTCGCCCCTATCAGACCCTGGCCGAGCGCACCGGGCTGTCCGAACAACAGGTTATGAACGCTGTCAGCCAGTGGCAGCAGCAGGGCCTGATCAAACGCCTGGGACTGGTGGTCAAGCATCGCACCCTGGGCTATCGGGCTAACGCCATGGTGGTCTGGAACGTACCGGACGATCGGGTTTCGACGCTCGGCAATGCCATGGCAGCCGCCGCTTGTGTCACCCTCTGTTACCAGCGCCCAAGACGCCTGCCAGACTGGCCTTACAACCTGTTCTGCATGATTCATGGCATCAGTCGCGAACGGGTTCTGAATCAGCTCGCCGATCTGATTGAGCAACACGAGTTGAGCAATGTGGATCACGCCATCCTGTTCAGCAACAAAGCCTACCTGCAGCGCGGAGGCCGTTATGTCAGCAATTGCTGAGCGTTCAAAGCCATCAGACCACATGCCTGTACTACCCGAATTCACGCCCCTGGAGCGTGCCATTATCAACCGCCTGCAATACGGCCTGCCACTTACGCGAACCCCCTACAAAGACGTGGCCGATGAATTGGGCGTATCAGAAGTAACTCTGCTGAAGCACCTCCAGGCATTGCTGGACAACGGGACCCTGACTCGTTTTGGCCCCATGTTTCATGCTGGCGAAATGGGCGGCGGCCTGACGCTCGCGGCCATGCGCATTCCGGAACAAGATTTCGCCAATGTGACCGAGCAGGTGAACAGCTTCCCCGAGGTAGCCCACAACTACCGCCGCGAGCATGAGTTGAACATGTGGTTTGTTCTGGCCACGGAAACACCGGAAGGCATTGACGAAACCATCCAGCGGATTGAGTCACTTACGGGCTACCCGGTCTACAACATGCCCAAGGAGCAGGAGTTTCATGTCCACCTTCACTTTGAAGTCTGACCCGGTGCTGAGTAACCGGGATCGTGAACTCATCGTTGCCACCCAATCCGGATTACCGCTGGTTTCCGATCCTTGGGCCGAACTGGGAAAACAGCTCGACATGCCCGCAGACGAGGTGCTGTCGCGTTTTCAACGAATGCAGGAAGCCGGGGTCATCCGGAGAGTCGCGGCGGTACCGGATCACTACAAACTCGGGTACCGGTTCAATGGCATGACCGTGTGGGATGTCCGGGATGATGCAATCGCCCAACTCGGCGAGAAAGTCGGCTGCCTGCCCTTTGTCAGCCACTGCTACCGCCGACCAAGACACCTGCCCTACTGGAGCTTCAACCTCTTTGCCATGGTGCATGGTATCAGCCGCGAGGAAGTCGAGCACAAGGCAGCCCAAATCCGCGAGGTGCTCGGCGACGCCTGCACCGGACACACCATCCTGTACAGTTCCGCCATCCTGAAAAAAACAGGATTACGACTGAAAAAACAAACAGATAAGCAGTAGCACGTACCTCCTGAAGTACTCCATCAAAGGTATGGATACCCAGCGCCCGCAGGGGGATAGTTAGAAGGGCAGAGAGCCGGTAAAGGCCCGCCCGGAGAGGCAAGAAAGCCACTCCCGATGAGAGAGAAAAACTATGTTTCGCATGACCCGCTACATCAAGAGCCTGATGAACCCGGCACCGGTGCGCCCGGTCCCCAAACCCAGCGGCCCGGTGGTGATCTGGAACCTGATTCGCCGTTGCAACCTTACTTGCAAACACTGCTATTCGATTTCAGCGGATATCGACTTCAAAGGCGAACTCAGCACCCAGGAAGTCTACAAGGTAATGGACGACCTCAAAGCCTTCGGCGTGCCGGTACTCATCCTCTCCGGCGGCGAGCCCCTGATGCGACCCGACATCTTTGATATTTCCCACCGGGCCAAAGCCATGGGCTTCTACGTGGGCCTGTCCACCAATGGCACCCTGATTACCGAAGACAACATCAGCAAAATCGCCGAGGTGGGCTACGACTACGTGGGCATCAGTATCGACGGCCTGGAAACCACCCACGACGAATTCCGCCAGAAAAAAGGCGCCTTCAAAGAGTCCATGCACGCCGTAGCCCTGTGCAAGCAAGCCGGCATCAAGGTGGGCCTGCGCTTCACCCTGACCCAGGATAACTATCCCGAGTTGCCGGCCATGCTGGAGATGCTGGCCGAGCACCAGATCGACAAGTTCTACCTGTCGCACCTGAACTACTCCGGCCGGGGCGGCCGCAACAAGAAGCGGGATGCCTGGTACGACATGACCCGCGATGCCATGAACCTTCTGTTCAACCACTGCCACGACGAACTCAAGCGCGGTATCGAGCGGGAGTACGTCACCGGCAACAACGATGCTGATGGTCCCTTCCTGATTGAGTGGGCCAAAGAGCATTACCCGGACCAGGTCGACGCCCTCACCCAGCGGCTGACCAACTGGGGCGGCAACTCCTCTGGCGTCAATATCTCAAATATCGACAATCTCGGCGTGGTGCACCCGGATACCTTCTGGTGGGATCACAACCTGGGCAACGTGCGGGAAACCCCGTTCTCAAAGATCTGGTCGGAAACCACCGACCCGCTGATGCAGGGCTTCCGCCAGCATCCGCGCCCGGTAAAAGGGCGCTGCGCGGACTGCAAATACCTGAATATCTGCAACGGCAACACCCGGGTACGGGCTTACAACGTGTCTGGCGACTTCTGGGAGGAAGATCCGGGCTGCTATCTCACCAACGAGGAAATCGGGGTAGTTGATAACACCCCCCGACGGGTCGCCGCTCCGGTGATCGAAATCCCGGTTCACAATCTTTAAGGAACGCGCCATGACCACAAACCCGCGAAAAAAATGCCTGGTGGAGTTCCAGCTTGCGGAACAACCTATGCGGCCGGGAGAAGTTGCTATTGTCGGTGCCGGGCCGGGTGACCCCGGGTTACTCACGCTGCGCGCGCTGATGCTGATTCAGCAGGCCGATGCCGTTGTTTATGATCGCCTGGTTTCCCCGCAAATCATGGAACTGGTGAACCCCCGTGCTGAACGCATTCATGTGGGCAAGGCCAGCGGGTGCCACTACGTACCCCAGGAAGAAACCAACGAACTGCTGGTGCAACTGGCCATGAAACAGCGGCGGGTAGTGCGCCTGAAAGGCGGCGATCCATATATTTTTGGCCGCGGCGGAGAAGAAGCCGAGTTCCTGGTGGACAATGACATCGATTTCCAGGTGGTGCCCGGCATTACCTCTGCGGCGGGCTGCGCCTCTTACTGCGGCATTCCGCTGACCCACCGGGATTATTCCCAGAGCGTGACCTTCGTCACCGGTCATCGTAAGGCTGACCAGACTCTGGAACTCAACTGGCCGGTACTGGCCGCACCAGGGCAGACCCGGGTGTTCTACATGGGCCTGCACAATGCACCGACCATTGTTCGCGAACTGACGGCCCACGGCCTTTCAGAAAACTGCCCGGTGGCTCTGGTGGAACGCGGCACCACACCACTGCAACACATGACGGTCACCACCCTGAAAGACCTGGTAGACACCATTGATCGGGAAGACTTCCAGCCACCCACCTTGATTATTGTGGGCGAGGTGGTGCAACTGGCGGACAAGCTGGCCCGCCCGGCCCAGGCAGGATGGAACAGCGCCCTGACCGAGCCTGCCGTCACCGCCGGCCAACGGCCCGCCTGAACGCAAAACGTTATCTGACCAACCGGGAGCTGTAGCTGGTGAACCTGAACCAAGCCCGAGCAAGCCTGAACACCATCCTGCTGATCGCTGGCGCCCTGATCACAGGCCCGGCCCTGGCCGAACAGGCCAAAAGCCAGAACACAGAGACCCTCTACCTGCAGCAATGCGCGGCCTGCCACGGCCCTGACAGACTCGGTGGTATGGGCCCTGCGCTGCTGCCGGAGAACCTGGGCCGGCTGAAAAAAGCCGAGGCCGAAGGGGTCATCCGGGAGGGGCGGCCAGCCACGCAGATGGCGGGCTATAAAACCATCCTTAACGATCAGCAGATTGCGGAACTGACCGATTTCATCTATCAGCCCCCGAGCCATGAGCTGAAATGGGGTGAGGCGGAAATCCGCAACAGCCGGGAAGTCAGCCACCCCCAGGGCTCACTGCCGGATGAGCCAGTGTTTGAGGCGGACCTGATGAACCTGTTCCTGGTCGTGGAAATCGGCGACCACCATGTCACACTGCTCGATGGCGACAAAATGGAGCCCATCCACCGCTTCCCCAGCCGCTTCGCCCTGCACGGCGGCCCCAAATACAGCCCTGACGGCCGTTATGTGTACTTTGGCTCCCGGGATGGCTGGATTACCAAATACGATATCTACAACCTGAAAGTGGTGGCCGAAGTTCGCGCCGGCATCAACATGCGCAACATCGCAGTTTCCGCTGACGGCAACTATGTGCTGGCAGCAAACTACCTGCCCCACTCCATGGTGCTGTTCGACGCCGCCAATCTGGAGATGCTGAATTTTATCCCCGTTGAAAACGATGCCGGCGACAGTTCTCGGGTAAGCGCCGTCTACGCCGCGCCGCCCAGAAGCAGCTTTATCGCTGCACTGAAAGACATTCCCGAGGCCTGGGAAATCACCGTCGAAAACCGCGAGGCAAAGGTGCGCCGAATGGCCACCGACACCCTGCTGGACGACTTCTTCTTCGACCCGGGCTACCAGCACCTGATCGGCGCCGCCCGGGACGGTAAGCATGGCGTGGTAATCGACCTGGATACCGGCAAAACCACGGCTGAACTGCCGCTGCCCGGCATGCCCCACCTCGGTTCCGGCATTACCTGGGAGCATGAGGGCCGCCGGGTCATGGCCACCCCCCACTTCCGAGCCGGCGCCATCTCCATTATCGACATGGACACCTGGGAAGTGATCAAGACTCTGAAAACCGAAGGTCCCGGGTTTTTCATGCGCAGTCACGAAAATTCCCGTTACGCCTGGGCAGATGTGTTCTTCGGCCCCAACGCTGACAAGGTGCACATTATCGACAAGCAGACCCTGGAGATCGTCAAAACTCTTCAGCCGGAGCCGGGAAAAGTGGCCGCGCACGTGGAATT
This sequence comes from Marinobacter nauticus, assembly GCF_003634635.1. Lineage (GTDB taxonomy): Bacteria > Pseudomonadota > Gammaproteobacteria > Pseudomonadales > Oleiphilaceae > Marinobacter > Marinobacter nauticus. Next base: position 584,840 of record NZ_RBJB01000003.1, read on the forward strand.
CGACCGCCATGGCGAGAAACTGTTGCTGAGCATCTGGGACAATGATGGCGCCATCATTGTCTATGACGCAGACACCCTGGAAGAGGAAAAACGCATTCCGATGAACAAGCCGTCCGGCAAGTACAACGTCTGGAACAAGATCAACTACGAGGAAGGCACCAGTCACTAGTATCCAGTCTGACCTTATCGACTGAGTAACACAGGCTTAATTGTTTAAGTCATTTCGGATATAGCTTTTATGGTAGGATAATTGACCTAAGCTAATGCAGCCGGGGTCAAGATATGAACAGCAGTTTCAGGCCGCCCGTGGCCTCCGCACCATGTCTGCTGGGTAGCGACAGTGATGATCTGATTCACTACAGTGTCGCACCCGCCGAAGTGGCACTCCTGAATGGCCTGAGCCACGCCTTCGGAATCTGCCTGAACGAAAATCAGGACAACCCGGAGGCCCGGTTTCTCAGTCATCTCGCCAGCCTGTTTCAGCAACAACGGGTTGATCCGGAAACCCCGCTGGAGAAACACGACCGCCCCTGGGGCAATGTCTATCTGGTTCAGTACGGCATTCTGCGATTGTTCCGGGAATCTCCGGCCGGCAAGGTCGCCGTCCATCATTTCTTTTCAGAGGGTGACCTGATCTGGCCAGTCTTTGGTCGCAGCCGTACCGTTCGAAACACCTTATGCCTGACCAGCGTTCTGCCTGCCACCTTGTGGGTGGCCAATTTTGCGGCTTTTCGCTCGGCCGTCCAAAGCTACGGCGATGGCCAATGGCACAAGTTTGCCCTGGTACTGACAGAGGAAATCGCAGAGCTGACCAGCATGCGGGAGTACCGCAAACACACCATGTCGGCCCGGGAACGCTATCAGTTGCTGCTGGATGAGTATCCGGAGCTGATCAAGCGGGTGCCAGACAACCAGCTTGCTTCCTGGCTGGGTGTAGTGCCAGCCACTTTCTCCCGCCTGAAAACCGCCTTTGCCAATCAGAATAAAACCCCATAAAAAAGCGGCGGAACTTCGTCCGCCGCCAAAACCTGAGTTAGCTCCCTGGTGCAATTATCCGTGCAGCTTGATCGCCAGCTCAGCCACGTGCTTGCCCTGGAAACGGGCAATGGCCAGCTCTTTTTCGCTTGGCTGCCGGCTGCCGTCACCGCCCGCAATGGTCGAGGCGCCATAGGGCGTACCGCCATTCACTTCTGAAATATCGAAAAACTCCGGTATGCCGTAACCCAGCGGCACCAACACCATGCCGTGATGAGCAAGAGTGGTCCAGAACGAGGTAATCGTCTGTTCCTGACCACCGCCGGTGCCGGTAGAAGTGAAGACACTGCCGACCTTGCCATGCAGCTTGCCCTCAGCCCAGAGGCCGCCGGTCTGATCCAGGAATGTACGCATCTGGCCCGCCATGTTGCCGAAGCGTGTCGGGGTACCGAAGATAATGGCGTCGTAGTCTGCCAGTTCTTTCGGGTCCGCCACCGGGGAGCCCTGATCGGCCTTGCCACCGGCATTCAGAAAGGCTTCATCGGCCATGGTCTCCGGAACACGCTTGACAACAACATCGGCCCCATTCACACCGCGAGCGCCTTCGGCCACGGTATTGGCCATGGTCTCGATGTGCCCGTACATGGAGTAATAAAGAACAAGAATTTTCGCCATCGCAACAATCTCCTGTGTGTGCGTTCAATGATTCAAAGCCTAACTGCTCTGTCGGCAAGACAAAAACGGAAGTTTTCCGGCAGGTCTTTCAGTTTTTCTGAACGAAGTCACAGAATGTTCATGGGCCACGATTTGCGTACACTTGTACGCTGAAATACCCTATACTTTCGTTGAATCGCAATTTCCCCATAAGGCAATTATCCAAACCATGACGCACAGCCAGCCAGATTCCGTTCATCACAGGATAGAAGAGTGGATTAACAGCGCCACCCACGGTATTGGAGCCCTGCTGAGTGTGGTCGGGACGGTCGCCCTGATCGCAGGCGCCAGCCAACTGGGGGATGTCTGGAAGATTGTCAGTTTCAGCGTATTCGGTGCCTCACTGATTCTGTTGTACATGGCGTCCGCGCTCTACCACGGCGCCCGCCATCCGCGCCTGAAAACGGCCTTCAAGACCCTGGATCACTGCGCCATTTTCCTGCTGATTGCCGGTACCTACACACCTTTTCTGCTGGTCAACATGCGTGGCACCACCGGCTGGACCCTGTTTGCCGTCATCTGGTCCCTGGCGCTGACCGGCGTGGTACTGAAGGTGATCTTCAAAAACCGCTTCAAGCTCGCACGGGTAGGTATCTACATTGCCATGGGCTGGCTGATCACCTTCGCGTCATCCGACCTGGTGGCCAACCTCAGTGAAACGGCCCTGCAACTGACCATCGCCGGCGGCATTGTCTATACCGCCGGCGTTGCGTTTTACCTGGCCGACCGCATTCCTTACATGCACGCGATCTGGCACCTGTTCGTGATTGGCGGCAGCGCCTGTCACTTCAGCGCCATTTATTTTGGCGTATTGCCACACAGCGTCTAGAACGCCCAGACCATCGCCATCAGGACACCCCAGGCCGTCAGCGAGGCGGCCATCACTGTGTAAGTGGCCGACATGGCCACCACATCGTTATCTGTGCGCTGGCACAAGGAACGAACTCCCTGATAGATAAGCGCACAGGACAGAAACATACCGGCAAACACAGCGATTACACTCACCGCCAGCACCGGAACCAGCAGCGCCAGGGATGACAGCCACAGTGGCAGTGGTGCAATGGCGGCCAGCAGGTAAGCATCCGGGTACTCAATCTGTAGCTGATGACCATCAAGTACCGCCTTGATCAGCCACCCCATTACGAAGAACGTCAACAGCTCTGCCAGAAACAGAATGGTGGTTATAAAACGCCATTCCTTATCCGCAAACCCGTTAATGAAACTGTCACCGTAGTGAGTTCCCGCGTAATACAACAACACCGGTGGCAGAAAAGACATGGGCACTACAATCACCCAGGCCAGAAACGGGATGGAGAGGTTCATTCCCTTGAGTTCGCGCCAGACACCATTCGCAGAGAACGGCAGGGTCAGGAGTTGTGTCATTGTCATGGTATCCACCTGTATCATGCTTTCTTAATCTCACTTTTAGTGGAGCACCACAACGGCTTCAAGGTCGCCAGATGACCTTGAGCAAGTCTCCCCCCACCTGCCGGAGAGCGGACGATGACCACCAGGCCCCTGAAGCCCATCCATACGTTCTGGTTGTTCTTTCCGGCGGCATCGCTCTGGGCCGCCGCGGTGGTTCCGCTGTCGATATATGCGGTGCTATCCGGCTCCGGCTGGCCACCCGGGCTGATTGGCGCCGGCCATGGCCATGAGCTGATTTTTGGTTTCGCCCTGGCACTGATCGCCGGTTACACACTTGGGCCTCAACCCTGGCGCGTACTGGTTCCGCTCTTTGTGCTCTGGGTAGCGGCCCGGTTCGTCTGGCTGCTCGCACCAGACACTCTGGTCGCCCAGCTGCTCAGCCCGGCTTTTGCATTGCTGCTGGCATGGCACGTGGTGCCACGGTTTCAGGCCGCCAAGAAATGGCGCAACAAAATTGCCGGACCGCTGATTCTCGTGCTCTGCCTGATGGCTTTGATCTACTTTCTGACACAAGCCGGCCTGCCGTTGCCAGACACCCGCCGCCTGCTCCAAACCACCATCGTGGGCCTGCTATTACTGATGACTTTTATGGGCGGAAGGATTATTGCGCCGGCCGTGGCCGGCACGCTGGAAAAGCGGGGCATCCCCCTGGAAGCCAGGGTACAACCGCACATAGAAGGAGCACTGCTGGTCGTCCTGCCGATCGCCATGACGTTGATGTTGTTCAGTGCCACCGAACAACTGGCCGGACTTCTTCTTGTCTCAGCCAGCGCGCTGGTGGTTATCCGGATCGCCCGATGGAAGCTCTGGCACTGCAGCAACCGGCCCGACCTGCTGGTGCTGGCCCTTGGCTATCTGTGGCTGGCCATCGGTGCGGCGTTCGCAGGCGCACGCCTGCTGACCGGGCATCCGGTTCTGCCCGCATTACACCTGATTGTTGTTGGAGCGCTGGGGACACTGTCGGGTAGCGTGATGCTTCGACTGGCCTGGCAGCGGGCACGCCGGACATTTCCGCCGGCATGGCAAGTTATCGCCATCGCGATCCTGGTCGCAGCCGCCACCATCAGCCGCTACCTGACGGGGGCCACGCCTTACTCACAACCCTTGCTGCTGTGGTTCTCCGCCGGCTGCTGGACCCTGACCTTCGGAGGCATCGCCGGTCAGGTACTGGCCCTCTATCCAGGTGCTCAAAAGCCCCATACGGCCCGAAATAACCCCCGGAAATGATTGGCTACCTCCACTGCGCCAACTCGAAAGGCAACTACTACCTACGGCATACCACCACCATAACAAATTGTTTTTAAAGGCTTTAAAAGCCAGACAAACCTGCCGCCGAAGCAACCGAATCGCGAGATCATATTGCAGATAACCTTCCTTGATATTTGTCAGGATTGAAACACCTGCCTCGTTTGCAAAATGAGCCCAATACCGTGACAGCCACTGATTCAGGTGGCTCCGGGTCGAGGAAACGAGGAGCTTAACCATGGCAAAAACCAACGCTGACATTGAACACTGGGATGTCGAAAGTGAGGAGTTCTGGGAGCGGGAGGGCAAAAAAGTCGCCTCCCGCAACCTGTGGATTTCCATCCCCAGCCTGCTGATGGGATTCGCCATCTGGCTGATGTGGGGAATGATCACCACCCAGATGAAAAACCTGGGCTTTTCTTTCACCGTTGAACAGCTGTTCACGCTGACTGCCATTGCCGGCCTGTCCGGTGCAACCCTGCGAATTCCGGCCTCGTTCATGATCAAGATTGCCGGCGGTCGTAATACCGTTTTTCTGACCACGGCATTGCTGATGATCCCGGCCTTAGGCACCGGTGTCGCCCTGATGAACCCGGATACACCGTTCATCGTGTTCCAGGCGCTGGCACTGCTGTCCGGTATTGGCGGCGGTAACTTTGCCTGCTCCATGAGCAACATCAGCGCGTTTTATCCGAAGAGCAAACAGGGGTACGGTCTCGGCATGAACGCCGGCCTGGGTAACTTCGGCGTGACCACCATGCAAATTCTGATTCCACTGGTAATGACCGTTGGCGTGTTCGGTGCTCTTGCCGGTGATCCCATGCAACTGCAAAGCCCCAGCGGCACCCTGATCGGCCGTATTGAGGCCGGCACCGACACCTGGATCCAGAACGCCGGCTTCATCTGGCTGGTCTTTCTGATTCCGTTGGCCTTCGCGGGCTGGTTCGGCATGAACAACCTCAAGGTGGTGACTCCCAATCCCGGCAACCCAATGTCGGCCTTCGGCAAGATTCTTGGTCTCTATGGCGTTGGCCTGCTGACCTCTATTGCCGGCGTCTGGGCCCTGTCAGTCATGAATATGTGGCTGGCCCTGCCCATCACCATTGTGCTGACCGTGGTGCTGCTCAGACTGATCCCCGGTGACATCAAGCCCAACATCAAGAACCAGTTTGCCATTTTCAGCAACAAGCACACCTGGTCCATGACCGTGCTTTACATTCTGACTTTCGGTTCTTTCATCGGCTTTTCTGCCGCCCTACCCCTGTCCATCAGCGTCATCTTCGGCAACATGATGGAAGTAGGCGCCGACGGTACCATGACTCGTGTAGTCAATCCGGAGGCGCCCAGCGCTCTGACCTGGGCCTGGATGGGGCCGTTCGTTGGCGCCCTGATTCGTCCGGTCGGCGGCTGGATTTCCGACAAGATGGGCGGCTCCATCGTTACCCAGATCATCTCCGTGGTGATGGTCGTCGCCTCGGTCGCCACCGGCTACGTGATGATGCTGGCCTACAACTCAACCGATCCGAACAGCTACTTTGCGCTGTTCCTGATCCTGTTCATTGTGATGTTCGCCGCCAGCGGTATTGGCAATGGCTCCACCTTCCGCAGCATTGGTTTTATCTTCAACCAGCAGCAGAAGGGCCCGGTACTGGGCTGGACCTCAGCAATCGCCGCTTACGGCGCCTTCATCGCCCCTCGCGTGATGGGCCAGGAGATCCAGGCCGGCACGCCAGAAGTGGCCATGTACGGGTTCGCAGTGTTCTATGCGGTGTGTCTGGTGGTTAACTGGTGGTTCTACCTGCGCAAGAACGCCTACATCAAGAATCCGTAACAGCAAGAATCCAAGCGTTAGACCTCTGCTCGCCGGCCCCGCAAGGGCCGGCTTTTTTATGGCGGCAGGGAACTACCGATGATCAGCGTTTTTCCACGGCTTCGGGCTCACAACCCAGGGCATTGAGCACCTGCTGCATGGGCTCCCCCTCCCCGGCACTTGCCACCAGGGCCAGATCCCTGGCGCTCTTGCCCGCTTTATTAACCAGCTCCGGATCTGCCCCGGCAGAGAGCAGCAAACGAACCAGTTCCGGATTGCGGTTGCGCACCGCCATCATCAGCGCGGTCTGCCCGTTCTCGTATTCCTGAATGTCGGGATCGGCGCCTCTGGCCAGTAGCAGGCGCACAGCCTCCGGGCGGTTGGCGATCACCGCTCCCATCAGAGCGGTATAGCCGGTTTTCTCGGTATGGTTAATCTCAGCGCCATGATCCAGCAGGAAGGCAAGAATATCGGTATGACCACGGGAGGCAGCCCTCATCATGGCCGTCCAGTTGCAGTCATCCCCTGCGTCAACCCGGGCCCCACGCTCAACCAGCTCGGCAACCCGATCAGTCTCGCCCTCTTCCGCCGCAACAATCAGGGGTGTTCTGCCCCGGCTGTCACGGGCTTCCAGATCCTCGCCTTCGCCCAGGAGCTGCCAGAATCCAAGTAACAGGGCCAGCGCCAACATCGCCCCCAGCAGCCCGGACCAGCGTTCCCAGAACCCCATGACCTCTCTCCTGTTGCGACCACTTTCCTCCGAGCATACAAAAAACCCGCCGGGATTGCTCCGCGGCGGGTTGTCACAGCTCCCGTTGTAAAGGGAACGTTTTTACCGTGCTGTCTGGCCCGCCAACCGTTGGCGCTCCTCTTCTTCGATCTGCAGATCGACAGAAGACACGTGGTATTCCTCAGAGAAGCCGCTCTCGGGTTCCTTCAGCCACATAATGCACAGTATCCAGCTGACAAAGGCTCCAGCGGCGATGATGAAGAAGAACTGGGTCGGGGTAACGAAGGTGAAGATGGTCAGGTAGACCACCGCACCGACGTTGCCATAAGCCCCTGCCATACCGGATATCTGACCGGTTAACCGGCGCTTGATAGACGGGATGATGCCAAAGGTGGCGCCTTCTGCCCCCTGTACGAAGAAGGATGTGAACACAGTGATTGCCACAGCCACGATCAGCGGCCAGTTGGAATCCAGCAGGCCCATCAGTCCGAAGCCTACGGCAATACCGAACATGTAGCTGAGCATCACGAAGCGGCGGTTCCCCATGCGGTCAGATACCAGGCCGCCCATCGGACGGGCCATCAGGTTCACGAAGGCGAAAGATGCCGCAATCAGCCCGGCTGCCGTTGCACTCAGACTCCAGGTCTCTTCGAAGAACATTGGCAGCATGGAGACCACAGCGAGTTCCGCGCCGAAGTTGGCGAAGTAGGTGCTATTCAGGGCTGCCACACTGTTGAACGGGTATTTGTCGTCCTCAGGCACGCCTTTCTTAAGGATGGGGACGTTCACCCGCAGGATCTGAATAATCTGATAGCAGACAATGGCGAAGATTACCGCGTAACAGATAGCAGCCCCGGTGGCAGACAGGTACCCCATGTTCTGGATACGCCACACCAGAATAGCCAATACCCCGACCAAAGGAATGGTCCACAGGATCAGCTTGACCATATCACCCCAGGTGCTGACTTCCAGTGCCACGGCCTTGCGGGGTTTACGATGCACGGTACCAGCAGGGCCGTCGGTAATCGCGAACCAGTAGTAGACGCCGTATGCCGCCATCACGATGGCGCTCTGGGCGATGGCCCAGCGCCATCCGTCTTCACCGCCGTACATGGTAATGGCAATGGTCGGCAGTGACATGGCCGCCGCCGCAGAACCAAAGTTGCCCCAGCCTGCATAAAAGCCCTCTGCAAAGCCTATGTCCTTCGGTTTGAACCACATGGCCGTCATATGGATACCAACCACAAAGCTGGCACCGATAGAGCTCAGCACCAGGCGACTGACCAGCAACTGAGACATGGTGTTACCGAAAGCAAACACCAGTGCCGGTATGGCCATCACCACCATCAGCACCGAAAATACCCGCCGCGGTCCGAAGCGGTCCAGCGCCATACCCACGATAATGCGGGCGGGAATCGTCAGCGCAACGTTACAGATGGCAAACAGGCGCAGGTCGTCCTTGGTCAACCAGTCCACGCTTTTGAGCATGCTGGACGCCAGTGGCGCCATGTTGAACCAGACATAGAATGTAATAAAGAAGGCAATCCAGGTCAGGTGTAGTGCCCTGATTTCAGGATTGCGGACGCGGAATACGTCAGCGACTTTCATTTCAGCCTCCCGGGGCTAAGACAATGGAAACAGGTAATCCCGGCCATCAACGGCTGGGCAGAATCAGAAGTGGGCACTGGATCCGGCGAGCCAGGAAGGAGCTGACGCTGCCAAACGTCATGTAATCCAGTTCGTCCACGAAATAGGTCAATGATCGGGCAATGAAGCCGCCGTCAGGCTCATGACTGTGACGAGCGATGATCAGCATGTCTGGCCGTACCTTCTTCTCTGCGGCAAACAGCAGGCTCTTTCGGGCGTCACCCTCCAGCATCAGGGTCTCAGCGCTTACCTGCTCGCTTTCACACAGTTCCAGCGCTTCCTGCAGGTGCTGTTTCAGCTCGCCCACTTCTTCCTGAAACAGGTCTTCATTGCCGGAGGTGATGTCGCGTGGGTTTTCTGCCACCGCAACCAGCGTGATTTTTGGCTCCAGCCGCCGAAACATGGTGATGGTCTGGGCCAGCGCCAGTTTCGCGTTTCGGGAACCGTCGTAGGCAATCATGATGTTCATAGGGTTCTCCCGGTATCACACCCCCCAAAACGGAGGCATTCGAGTTGATATCAGTCAGCATTACCCCATAGCACCCAGCTGCCATAATTGATCTTGATCAAGCCTGAACTCGCGTACCCCACCAGAGAAAGCCCCGGAATATCACCTTTCCCGGGATAGTGACCATTGACCTACCCCCTTTGCACCCAGCAGGAGGTACCTCTAATGCGTCGGCCCAGAAATCCGGCTTTTTGGTATGGTTTCAGAGGAGAGTTATCTGGCCAGGAGAGACCATGACGAGCACGCCCGCAAAAGCTCAGCAATATCGGGCATTGGGCCTTTCTACCTTTGCCTTCACCCTTTGTTTCGCCGTCTGGACCATCTTTTCCATCATCGGCATTCGCATCAGTGAAGAGCTGGCGCTGTCCGACACCCAGCTGGGATTGCTGATGGCCACGCCGATTCTTACCGGCTCCATCAGTCGATTATTCCTGGGCATCTGGACCGACCGTTACGGCGGGCGCTGGGTGTTCGGCATCCTGATGCTGACCACCGCGGCCTGTGTTTACCTGCTGACCTTTGCTACGACCTACGCCATGATGCTGGTCGGGGCCCTCGGAGTGGGCCTGGCGGGCGGCGCTTTCATAGTCGGGGTGGCCTATACCGCAGCCTGGTTTGAACCGGCTAAACAGGGCACCGCACTGGGGATTTTCGGCGCCGGCAATGTCGGTTCTGCCGTGACCAACTTCGGCGCCCCGTTTCTGTTGGTGGCCTTCGGCTGGGAGAAAACCGCGCAGATATACGCCACGGTGCTGGCCATCATGGGCATTGCCTTCCTGTTACTGGCAAAAACCGACCCGCTGGCCGAACAACGCCGCAGCGCCGAACAGAAATCGTTTGCCGAACAGATGGCACCGCTCCGGGAACTTCGGGTGTGGCGCTTTGCCCTGTACTATTTTTTTGTGTTCGGCGCCTTTGTTGCCCTGGCGCTCTGGCTACCCCATTACCTGATCGGCGTTTATGGCCTGGACATCAAAACCGCCGGCATGATAGCCGCGCTCTATACCATCCCGGCATCCCTGTTCCGCGTCCTCGGGGGCTGGCTGTCGGACCGCTTCGGCGCCCGACGTGTGATGTACTGGACATTCATTGCCTCAGTAGTCTGTACCTTCCTGCTCAGTTATCCGCCCACCCGCTATGTGGTGCATGGCATCGAGGGAGATATCAATTTCACGCTGGCCATGAGCCTGCCCATGTTCGTGGTGCTCACCTTTATCCTCGGTTTTTTCATGTCACTGGGTAAAGCGGCGGTCTACAAACACATTCCGGTGTATTACCCGATGCATGTCGGTGCCGTGGGTGGTGTGGTGGGCATGATCGGCGGTATCGGCGGTTTCATCCTGCCACTCACCTTTGGTGTGCTGAACGACATAACCGGCATCTGGCAAAGCTGCTTCATGCTGATGTTCGCCATTGTGGCAGCAGCCCTGGCCTGGATGCACTACGCCATCCGCAAAGCGGAACGGGTGGAATGGGCGGCCCAGACCGAGCAGACCGATCTGCCGGAACTGGCCTCCCCGCAGCTGTTCTATCCCATGAACCGTCATCCGGCAGCGGGTGCCCCCAGGCAGGGGTCGAACCAACACGGATAACCGCCCCGGACACCGTTTCGTGCTTTATGCCCCGCCTTCGGGGCTTTTTTGTATACTGGCCCGACAATGATCGAGTGGAGCTCCTCTGGTGGCAAAATGGCTCGTTAAAACCGAACCCTCTGAGTGTGGCATTGATGATTTTGCCCGTAAGCCTGAGGGCGTCATTCCCTGGGACGGTGTTCGCAATTACCAGGCCCGCAACTTCCTGGCGCAGATGCAGGAGGGAGATCTGGTCTTTATCTATCACTCCAGCTGCAAGCGCATCGGCATTGCCGGTATGGTTCGCGTTGTGAAAGCGGCCTACCCGGACCCAAGCCAGTTCAACCCGGAGTCTCCCTACTACGACCCGAAAAGCACGCCGGAAAAACCGCGCTGGCAAGCGGTCGACCTGCAGTTTGAACGGAAACTGCCGGCGCTGATCTCCCTGGACACACTCAAAGCCATACCGGAGCTCAGTGAACTGGCTCTGGTACGCAGAGGCAGCCGACTCTCGGTCATGCCGGTCAGCGATGCCGAGTGGCAGCAAATCCTCCACCTGGTCGATTAAACTCAGATCACAGGCCTACCACCGCCGGCTCCGGAGCTTTAGAATTGCCGCGTTTCAATTCTCCCGGAGCCGACGAGATGTCCATGGACATGAATCCCGCCAGCAGTTTTGCCCAGCTCAAGCGCATTGAATCGAGCAAGGTGTTTCAGACTGTTGTTATCGCCATCATCATTCTGTCTGCCCTGACCATCGGCGCCAAAACCTATGATCTGCCACCTCTGGTGGAACAGAGCCTGTCGGTGATGGACAACGCCATTACCCTGTTCTTTCTGGTGGAGATCCTGTTCCGGTTCGCCGCCTGCCCACTCAAACGCCGCTTTCTCATGGATGGCTGGAACCTGTTCGACACCATCGTGGTTATCGGCAGCCTGATCCCTCTGGACAATTCCGAGGCGGTGCTTCTGGGCCGGTTACTGCGGGTATTCCGGGTGCTTCGACTGGTATCAGTGGTGCCCGAGCTGCGCTTTCTGATCAACTCGTTACTCAAAGCCATTCCGCGCATGGGCTACATTGCCCTGCTGATGTTTATTATCTTCTACATCTACGCTGCCATGGGCTCCATGTTCTTCGCCAGTGTGGATGAAGTGCTCTGGGGCGATGTCGCCATCGCCATGCTCACCCTGTTTCGGGTTGCCACCTTCGAGGACTGGACCGACGTGATGTACGCCACCATGGAAGACTATCCCATGAGCTGGTTGTACTACCTGACCTTTATCTTCCTGACGGCCTTTGTGTTCCTGAACATGATGATCGGGGCGATATTGGAGGTAATGAGCGAGGAGCAGAACGCCAAACAGGCCCAGAAGGCCCACGACGAGCGGGATGAGATTGCCCGTCAGCTCCGGGCTGTACAGGAACAGCTGCAGGAACTGACGAAGCAGGTCAGCGAGAAACGCTGATTCAGAATGGCTTGGCCATGGCCAGATGGAAAATAGCCGTCACCTGCACCAGGGCAAGTACCGCCGCCACAATGCGTGCGGGCTTGCCCACAGTGGTTTTCAGCGCAAACACCCCGGCAATGATGTAACCGAACAACAACACGATCTTGGTGATCAGCCAACCGGGCATGGCAGAGGCATAACCGGCCACAAACACCAGCGCAATGGCCGCGACCAGAAGGATGGTGTCATTGATGTGGGGAATGAACCGTAGTGGCGTCTGGCGCCAGCCTGGTCGCCCGACCGCATCAAGCAGTAGCCGCAGGGCAAACAGCGTGATGGTCAGGTAGGCGGTGGTCATGTGCAGGTGCTTCAGGATCATGTACGACGTCATGGAAGTTCCTTTGTTAACAAACGGGTTGCGGCCATTGTACGCAAACTACCCCCAAGCAGGTATGGTTAATACAGGCGCGAAGGTTTAACATATACTCAGAATACATGTATATGGGAGACATCTATGCAGGCCATACCGACTTCCCCTGAACGGGCGTCTGCCAGCCTCAGCCAACTCTTTTCCTATCCTTTCCGGATTTTTTTCCTGTCCATGACGGTACTGGCCATTGTTGCCATCCCGGTATGGGTCCTGGAAGTCACCGGCGTGGTTCAACTGCCACTGGCCCTGCCCGCCCTGTTCTGGCACCAGCATGAAATGCTGTTCGGATTTTTGTCGGCCGCCATCGCAGGCTTTCTGCTCACCGCCGTGTGCGTCTGGACCCAGACCAACCGAACCCACGGTGCACTGCTTGCAGGTCTCTGGAGCGTCTGGCTGGCCGGTCGCCTGTTGCTGGCCTTTGGCGGCAACCTGCCGGACTGGCTGGTACAGGGCGTAAATCTGGCGTTCCTGCCCCTGGTGATGATCGATGCCGGCTGGCGAGTGTGGAAGGCCCGCCAGAAGCGGCAGCTGATGATTCTGCTGGTCCTCGGACTGCTCTGGCTGATGCAGATTGGCTTTGTTACCCGCCTGGATATGGCGTTCAGCTACGGAGCACTGATCATGGCCATGGCGCTGATCAGCATCATCGGAGGCCGGATTACCCCTGCGTTCTCAGCCGGATGGCTTCGCCAACGAGGCGGCAATGCCGAGGCAGTCAAGATGATTCCGGCACTGGATATGGCGGCACTGTTCTCCATGATCCTGCTGATGGCATCCCTGGTGACGGGCTGGCAAACCGTCACCGCCGTCATTGCTGTGGTTGCTGCATCGTTGATGCTGGTGCGCCTGTATAACTGGAAAGGCTGGCTGGTGCGCAAAGATCCCTTGCTCTGGATTCTGCACCTGTCCATTCTCTGGGTGCCGGTTGCACTGATCCTGCTGGCAGGCTCTTTGGTGGCCGGATGGCCAACCAATGCCTGGAGCCATGCCGCCGGTACCGGCGCCATCGGCTGCCTGATTCTGGGCGTGATTGCTCGCGTGTCACTGGGCCACACCGGCCGCCCTCTGGTGCTGCCAAAGGGCATGGTTCTCGCGTTTGTAGCCATACAACTGGCTGCGGTTGTTCGAGTGTTGACTGCCTTGAACCTGATTCCCTGGCACCCCGGTATTGGCACCAGCACGCTGCTGTGGATACTGGCCTATGGCCTGTTTCTCGTACGTTACACTGGCATTCTGGCCAGCCCGCGGCCCGACGGGCGCGAAGGCTGATCCGGTTCCAGATACAAAAGGCCGGCTCGGGGCGTAACCGAGCCGGCCTTTCTGTTTTCGGCGGCAGGACTTCAGGCCGCCATTTTCTCTTTCAGCAGCTTTTCAAAATGGGATCGGGCCGCACGGAACCGGGCTGCCGGAAAGTGAATGCTGATGCCCTCCAGTGCCGCCATCAGCATTTCCAGATGGGCATCCCAACCGGCGCAGGCAATAGGCACCACCTCATCGTCCGGCAACGACAGCGTCAGGCAAAGCCGGGTACAGACTCCTTCCCGCAGTAATTCCCAGGTCAGCGGCCGCTCAGGGGCATCGCCGGAACTCCAGGAGTAGGACAACAGCCGGTGAGGCCGGCAGGCGGTAATGGTACAGTCGATGGGCATGCCACTGTTGCCAAAATCCAGCTGAACCCGGCCACCTTCACGAGCCTCCAGAGACCCGGCAGCCAACCAGTTGGCCAAATGCACCGAATCGGTCAGCATATTCCAGACAGCCTCTGGAGGATGATCCAGCAACCGTTCCAGGTGTACCAATACCCGGCCCGTCTCGAACCGGATTTGTCCATCGATGAATTCCTCATCTGCAGACATAGGCCCTCCCAAATATGGCGAACTTCACAGATTCGACGAAAGTATCAAACCGGACAAAAATTAGCCTTGATGACCATCAACCGGCTCTGGCTGCGGGTCCGGGGAACTTCTGGGCGGCAATCATCCACTAAAGGTCAATAGCCGTTCCCAGAACAGGCGCTAAAGTAGAAGAAATCATTTTGCAACAGAGACACAGGCAACATGTATCCTGATCACTTTGACAAAGAAGACCTGATCCGCTGCGGCCACGGCCAGCTGTTCCCGGGCGCCATGCGCCTGCCCATCGACGAAATGCTGATGGTCGACCGTATTACCCACATCGGAGCCGATGACGGCGAATATGGCAAAGGCAGCCTGGTGGCCGAACTGGATATCAACCCGGATCTCTGGTTTTTCAAAGTGCATTTTGAGGGCGACCCGGTAATGCCCGGCTGCCTCGGCCTGGATGCCATGTGGCAGCTGGTTGGCTTCTTCCTGGCCTGGAGTGGCGGTGAAGGCAAGGGGCGTGCCCTGGGGGCCGGAGAGGTGAAGTTTTTCGGACAGGTTTTGCCGGAAAACAAAAAGGTCACCTACTATCTGGATATCAAGCGGTTGATTCGCCGCAAACTGACCATGGCCATCGCAGATGCCCGTATGGAAGTGGACGGGCGGGAAATCTACACCGCCAAAGACCTTCGGGTCGGCCTGTTCACATCGACTGATGACTTTTAGGAGTTAGCACAATGCGTCGCGTTGTAGTTACCGGCATGGGGATCGTCTCCAGCCTTGGAACCAACCAGAAAGAAGTGGCCCAGTCACTTCGCGAATCCCGCTCTGGCATTGCCTTCAGCGAAGAAGCCCGGGACAACGGCCTGCGCAGCCACGTCGCCGGCAAGATCGACCTGAATTTGTCAGAACTGATCGACCGCAAGATCTGGCGCTTTATGAGCCCGGCCGCCGGCTACTGCTACCTGGCCGCCAAAGAGGCCATTGAGCAGGCTGGCCTGACCGACGAACAGCTGCGTGCAAACACCACCGGCGCCGTATTTGGTACTGGTGGCGCTTCCACCGTCGAACTGCTGGATGCCATCGACACTCACCGCGACAAAGGCCTTCGCCGGGTGGGCCCGTACCGGGTACCCCGCACCATGGGTAGCGCCATCAACGCATCCATCACCACCGCCTTTGGCATTACCGGCATCAACTACGGCATCACTTCTGCCTGCGCCACCAGCGCCCACTGCATCGGCCACGCTGCCGATCAGATCGCCCTCGGCCGCCAGGACGTCATGCTGGCCGGCGGCGGGGAAGACATCCACTGGACCCTGAGCCTGATGTTCGACGCTATGGGCGCATTGTCCACCAAGTACAACGACACGCCGGAACAGGCCTCGCGCACCTATGACGCCGACCGTGACGGTTTCGTGATTTCCGGTGGCGGCGGTACGCTGATACTGGAATCCCTGGAACACGCGGAAGCCCGCGGTGCCACCATCCTCGCGGAACTGGTCGGATTTGGCGCTACCTCCGACGGCGCTGACATGGTTGCACCCAGCGGTGAAGGCGCCATTCGATGCATGAAGCAGGCTATGGCCAACATCGACGGCGAGATCAACTACATCAACACCCACGGCACCAGCACGCCGGCAGGTGATGTAACCGAACTGAAAGCGCTCAAGGAAACCTTTGGCGACAAGATCCCGCCACTGAGCTCCACCAAACCTCTGTGTGGCCACGCACTGGGTGCCGCAGGCGTACATGAGGCCATTTACAGCCTGATCATGCAGCGGGAGAGCTTTATTGCCCCGTCCGCCAACATCCAGACCCTGGACGAAGGCGCCGAAGGCTACCCGATCGTGCGTGAACGCATGGACAACCAGAATCTGAACCTGGTAATGAGCAACAGCTTCGGCTTTGGCGGCACCAACGCCACCCTGATCTTCAAGAAAGTCTGATCAGGACAAGCGAAGCGAGCGGTATTCAGCCGGCGGCGTTCCCATCCAGCGCTTGAACGCCCGGCTGAAGGCGCTCAATTCCGAAAATCCGAGCTGCTCGGCAATTTCCACCAGCGGCTTGGATTTATCTTTCATATAGGTGATCGCCTGCTCCCGGCGAACCTGCTCCAGCAGAGCCGCAAACGTCAGCCCCTCCTGGCGCAATTTCTTGTGCAACGTATACCGGCTCATATTCAACTGCCCGGCCACCGTCTCAACACCTACTTTCCCTCGCTCCAACTGAATCCGGATCAGCTTGCTGACCCTCATACTCAGCGAACGCTTTGAATTTTCAGGCCTTAATGGCTCTAATGCCATGCTGGTTCCTCCTGCCTATCGTCCTGGCCCAAACTGCCAACTCCATCAGCGTACACATGTTAGCCGAAATCAATCAATACGACCTTTGAGCAAGATCAATGGCGCAGTGGATTATTTGCGGCACAATGCCCGCTTTTAGAATGCCCTACCTGCATCCATCCGCTTTTCAGTTAATACCCGGAGATACCATGACCACCCCGGAACTGCTTGCTCCCGCCGGCACCCCCGAACATCTAGAAACCGCCTTCGCCTATGGCGCAGATGCCGTCTATGCCGGCCAGCCGAGATACTCGCTGAGAGTAAGGAACAACAGTTTCAAAGACGTTGCAGCCCTGGGCGCAGGCATTGAACGAGCGCACGAACTGGGCAAACAGTTCTACCTGGTCTCCAACATTGCACCCCATAACAACAAGGTGCGCAGCTACCTGAGAGACCTGGAGCCGGTCATTGAACAGAAACCCGACGCCCTGATCATGTCTGACCCCGGCCTCATCATGCTGGTACGGGAGAAATGGCCGGATCAGCCGATCCACCTGTCGGTGCAGGCCAACGCCGTTAACTGGGCCACCGTGGAATTCTGGCGCCGCCAGGGCATCAGCCGCGTGATCCTGTCCCGGGAACTGGGCTTGGAAGAAATCCGCGAAATCCGCGAAAAAGTCCCCGCGATGGAACTGGAAGTGTTTGTACACGGCGCCCTGTGCATGGCCTACTCCGGCCGCTGCCTGCTGTCTGGCTACATGAATCATCGCGACGCCAACCAGGGCGCCTGCACCAACGCCTGCCGCTGGAACTACAAAGAAGTCCAGCACAGCCACGACCAGACTGGCGATCTGATCGCCACCTCTACAGATGCGGTGGAAACCTGCGAGCCCAAAGAAATCCTGCTGGAAGAGCCCAATCGCCCCGGCGGCTTCATCCCGGCCTACGAAGACGAACACGGCACCTACATCATGAACTCCAAAGACCTGCGCGCCGTCCAGCACGTGGCGGAACTGGTCAAGATGGGCGTTCACTCCCTGAAAATCGAAGGTCGCACCAAAAGCACCTACTATGTAGCCCGCACCACCCAGGTATACCGGAAAGCCATCGACGACGCTCTCGCCGGCAAACCCTTCGACATGCACATGATGGACGAACTCGAAGCCCTATCGAACCGCGGCTACACCGAAGGCTTCCTGCGCCGGCACGTGCCCCAGGAATACCAGACCTACGAACAGGGCTCCTCGTATCTCGGCACCCAGCAGGTGGTAGGCACCATTGCCGACGCGGATGAGCGGTGGCTCACCATCGACGTAAAAAATAAATTCGCCCCCGGTGACCAGCTGGAGCTCATCACCCCGGCCGGCAACCTGCGATTCTCTGCCAACACCATGGAAAACCGCCACGGCGAGGCCATGGAGTGCGCACCAGGCAGCGGCCACATCGTCAAAATCCCTAAACCCGCGAACGTGCCGGAAAAACTGGACTTCACCTATCTGACCAAGATTTTTCCCGAAAACGCCGGCCGTTAAACTCGAGGGGGCGATCTGTACGCCCCCCTTAGTGCCCCAAAGGCCGATTAAGGTATAATCCCTACACAACCGATTTAATACCTGACTATTTTACTCTGGTATTGTATAATCGCTCGCCAGAAGCAACGGGAAACCGGCCAGGAGCCCTTCCCGTCATCCAAAAACCGATTGCAGGGCGTACTCACGGAGAGAGCGACCACTGCGACACCAGCAAACCGAATACACCCATCCGCCAGCCCAAGGGCTGCCGATGACACAAAGGGCGCAAGCCCTGGATGAGAGAATTACGGAGCGACGATCATGGCGACCACCGACAACGAGGTGAAAGAGCTGATCAAACGGGAATACGAACACGGTTTTGTGACAGAAATCGAAGCCGACACGTTCGAACCCGGCCTGAACGAAGACGTCATTGCCCGCCTTTCCGCGATCAAGAAGGAGCCGGAATGGATGCTGGAGTGGCGCCTCAAAGCCTATCGTCGCTGGCTGGAAATGGAAGAGCCAGACTGGGCTCATGTCGGCTACCCGAAAGTCGACTACAACTCGATTTCCTACTATTCCGCGCCCAAGCGCAAAGAGGATATGCCACAAAGCCTGGATGAAGTGGATCCGGAGCTGCTGAAAACCTACGAAAAACTGGGCATCCCCCTGCACGAGCGCGAAAAACTGGCCGGCGTTGCCGTGGATGCAGTCTTTGATTCCGTCTCCGTGGCGACCACCTTCAAAGAGCCTCTGGCCAAAGCCGGCGTGATCTTCTGTTCGATTTCCGAAGCCGTTCGTGATTACCCCGAACTGGTCCAGAAATACCTGGGCACCGTGGTTCCCCACGGCGACAACTTCTTTGCGGGCCTGAATTCGGCGGTGTTTTCTGACGGCACCTTTGTGTACGTACCCAAGGGTGTGCGCTGCCCTATGGAGCTGTCCACCTACTTCCGCATCAACGCCGCCAACACCGGCCAGTTCGAACGCACCCTGATTATCGCCGACGAAGGCAGTTACGTAAGCTACCTGGAAGGCTGTACCGCACCCATGCGCGACGAGAACCAGCTGCACGCGGCCGTGGTTGAACTGGTGGCTCTGGACGACGCCCAGATCAAATACTCCACCGTACAGAACTGGTACCCGGGTGATGAAAACGGCAAGGGTGGTATCTATAACTTCGTGACCAAGCGCGGCGCCTGCATCGGCAAGAACTCCAAGATTTCCTGGACCCAGGTGGAAACCGGCTCCGCCGTCACCTGGAAGTACCCGAGTTGTGTACTGCGCGGTGAGAACAGCGTTGGCGAGTTCTACTCTGTCGCGCTGACGCATAATTACCAGCAGGCCGATACCGGCACCAAGATGATCCACCTGGGCAAGAATACCCGCAGCACCATCATCTCCAAGGGTATTTCCGCCGGCAAGAGTTCCAACGCCTACCGCGGCCTGGTGAAATTCGGCCCGGGCGCAGAGGGCGCGCGTAACTTTACCCAGTGTGATTCGCTGCTGATCGGCGACCGCTGCGGCGCGCACACTTTCCCGTACATCGAGAGCAAGAACAAGTCGGCCATCGTGGAACACGAGGCGACCACTTCCAAGGTCAGCGACGAGCAGATGTTCCTGTGCCGTCAACGCGGCATCGACCCTGAGCAGGCGGTGTCCATGATTGTCAACGGCTTCTGTAAAGAGGTGTTCAAGGAGCTGCCGATGGAGTTTGCGGTTGAGGCTGGCAAGCTTCTGGAAGTGAGCCTTGAAGGGTCCGTTGGTTAAACGCTATGCCCCGCTGGCTTCGCTTCGGAGGAGGCCAGCGAGCGGTGGAGCTTTCCGGGATACGCTGTGAATACATCCCTGTACGCTCGACAAAATCATCCCTGATTTTGACGATCCCGGAAAGCTCCACCGCTCACTGTCCCGAACGTTTTCAGGGGCATCAAAGGGTACGAATTTATAGATCGAAATTCAGGATATAGAGAGACATCTACAAATGCTGAGTATCAAAAACCTGCACGCCTCCGTTGAGGGCAAAGAAATCCTCAAGGGCATTAACCTGGAGATCAAGGCCGGGGAAGTTCACGCCATCATGGGCCCGAACGGTTCCGGTAAGAGTACCCTGTCACAGGTTCTGGCAGGCAACGACGCATTTGAAGTCACCGAGGGCGAAGTCACCCTGAACGGAGACAACCTCCTGGATCTGGAAACCGAAGAACGCGCCCGCGAAGGCATCTTCCTGGCCTTCCAGTACCCGGTGGAAATCCCGGGCGTGAGCAACCTGCAGTTCCTGCGCACCGCCGTCAACGCCATGCGCAAGCACAAGGGCCAGGATGAGATGAACGCTGCTGAGTTCATGAAGCTGGCCAAGGAAGTCTCCAAACAGGTAGACCTGGACCCGGCCTTCCTGAAACGCGGCGTGAACGAAGGCTTCTCCGGTGGCGAGAAGAAACGTAACGAGATCATGCAGGCCCTGCTGCTGCAGCCGAAACTGGCCATTCTGGATGAAACCGATTCCGGCCTGGACATCGACGCCCTGAAGGTGGTTTCCGATGGCGTGAATGCTCTGCGCTCGGAAGACCGCGCCATTCTGATGGTCACTCACTACCAGCGCCTGCTGAACCACATTGTTCCGGATTATGTGCACGTACTGGCTGGTGGCAAGATCATCAAGTCGGGCGGTCGTGAACTGGCCCTGGAACTGGAAGAAAAAGGTTACGGCTGGCTGGGCATTAAAGACGACGACACCAGCAACTGATCAGGAGGCCGTGGAATGAAATCTGTACCCATGCTTTCCAGTGCCTTCCTGCACCCGGCCGGGGAATCCCTGCCGGAGCCGTTGCTGGCGCTGCGCAAGGAGCGGGCCAGCGCGCTGGTGGATATGCCGCTGCCTACTCGCAAGACCGAGAACTGGAAGTACTCCAGCAAGTACCTGAAACTGGCCGACGATATGGCCATTTCCCTGCCGGCCGAAGGCAAGACCGGCAACAGTCTCGCTGTGCCCGGTTATAAAGTGGTTTTCATCAACGGCGTGATGATTCCGGAAGCCAGTGAGTATCCGGATCTCGATGGTATCGAGATCCTGAGCTTCAACGATCTGGCTAACGACGAAGCTGAAGCCCTGCCTGCAAAGCTGGGCAGCACCCTGAATCACGATCAGGTCCAATTCGCCCGCCTGAACGGGGCGCGCTTCGAGGATGGCCTGCTCATTCGCCTGAAACCCGACGCGGTGCTGGATCAGCCGCTGTTCATCATCCATGAAACCAGCGCTGACGCCAGCGGCTCCGCCTATCCACGTATCTACGTGGAAGCCGGCGCCAACAGCCAGCTGACTCTGGTAGAGGAATACACCTCCAGTGGTGAAGCATCCGCCTTGGTCAGCACAGTAACCGAATTCAATCTGGCCGATGGCGCCAACGTCACCAGCATCCGCCTGAACATGGAAGGCGAGAATGTTCAGCACATTGGTGCTACCGGTGTACTGCAACAACGCAGCTCGCGCTTCGAGAGCCATTGCGTTGGCTTTGGCGGCCCACTGCGCCGGCACGATCTGCAGGTGCGGCTTGAAGGCGAAGGTGCGGAAACCAAGCTCAATGGCGTGGTGGTTACCCAGGGCAAACAGCACTACGACAACCACACGTCTATCGACCATGTCGCGGCCCACTGCAACAGCGAAGAGACCTATCGCAATATTGCAGCCGACCAGTCCCATGCCGTGTTCAACGGCCGGATTCATATCCACCAGGACGCCCAGAAGTCCAATGCGGATATGAACAACAAGAACCTGCTGCTGTCCAACGGGGCAGAGATTGACACCAAACCGGAACTGGAAATCTACGCCGACGATGTGAAGTGTGCGCACGGCGCCACCATCGGTCAGTTGGACGAGACTTCCGTGTTCTACCTGGTATCGCGCGGGATCGGCCGCCGGCAGGCCAATGTTCTGCTCACCATGGCGTTTATTAACGAGCTGGTGCAACAGATTCCGGTCGAAGCCGTGCGTGAAACCGCCCAAGCGCGGTTGAGTGATTTCTTTGAGCAAACCTTTCAGGAGGCCTGAGGGGCATGACTGATCTGTCCGTGGCAAACAACACCCAGTCGATGGCGTTTGATGTACAAGCCATTCGCCGCGACTTCCCGATTCTCCATCAAGAGATCAACGGGAAGCCGCTGGTGTATCTGGACAATGGCGCATCGGCGCAGAAGCCACAGGCCGTGCTGGATGCCATGGACCGCTATTACCGCGAGATGCACTCCAACGTACACCGTGGCGCCCATACCCTGGGTGATCGTGCGACGGCTGCGTTTGAAGGCTCCCGGGAAACCGTGCGCGAATTCCTTAATGCGCCCAGCACCCGCGAAATCATCTGGACCCGCGGCACCACGGAAGCCATCAACCTGGTGGCCAACGGCCTGGCCCCACGCCTGAAAGCCGGCGATGAGATTCTGGTCAGCCACATGGAACACCACGCCAACATTGTGCCCTGGCAGATGGTGGCCGAGCGCACCGGTGCCAGGGTTGTGCCCATTCAGGTGACACCGCAAGGCGAGCTGGACCTGGATTCGTTCAACAGCCTGCTGAATGAGCGCACCCGGGTGCTGGCGATCACCCACGTGTCCAACGTGCTGGGCACCGTCAACCCGATTGCGCCCCTGATCGAACAGGCGAAAAAACAGGGTGTACTGACCCTGGTTGACGGCGCCCAGGCGGTGCCCCACTTCCAGCCGGACGTTCAGGCTCTGGGCTGTGATTTCTATGTATTCTCTTCCCACAAACTGTTCGGGCCCACGGGCATTGGCGTGCTTTATGGCCGCGCCGAACTGCTGGAAGAAATGCCACCTTACCAGGGCGGTGGCGAAATGATTGAGCGGGTATCGTTCGAACGAACCACCTGGAATGTGCTGCCCTACAAATTCGAGGCTGGCACCCCGGCTATTGCCGAAGCAGTGGGCCTGGGTGCCGCTATCGACTATCTGAACTCTCTGGACAGAAAGGCCATGGAAGCGGCAGAGAATGCCTTGCTGCGCCAGGCCAATGAACTGGTCGAAACCGTACCAGGCATGGAGATTATCGGCACCGCGAAGCAGAAAGTACCGGTGATGTCGTTCAAGATTGCCGGCCTGCACCCAAGCGACATCGGCACTCTGCTGGATCAGCAAGGCATCGCCATCCGCACCGGCCACCATTGCGCCATGCCATTGATGGATTTCTACGGAGTACCCGGTACAGCCCGGGCTTCGTTTGCGTTCTACAATACGCTGGAAGAGGTCGAGAAACTGTTTACCGGCCTGCAAAAGATCCAGCGCCTGTTTGCCTGAGGAGGTGGAAACATGACAGCCGAAGTCTTCACCCCAAGCGATGTGAACGTGACTATGACCCCAACGGCGGTCAAACACGTTCGCAAACAACTGGACAAGAAACCGGAAGCCAAAGGCATTCGCCTGGCCATCAAAAAGAGTGGCTGTTCCGGCTTCAAGTATGAAACCCAGTGGGTAGAAACACCGGAATCCGATGATCGTATTTTTACCATCGACGGCGTGGATGTGTTCGTAAAACAGGAACACCTGCCACTGGTGAACGGCATCGAAATCGACTTTGTCACCGAGGGTGTGAACTCCCTGTTCCGCTTCCGCAATCCCAACGCCACCGCTGAATGCGGCTGTGGTGAAAGCTTCACGGTGGCGTAAAGCACAGAGATAGGACTGATCAAACATGCAAGAACGCGAAGTCGTCCTGACCAAACGCGAAGTGGAAGCCCGCCTGGTACCTGCCGGCACGGAAATCATGATTCCGTCAGACACCTTTGTGACCATTACCCAGTCCCTCGGCGGCAGCTTCACCGTGGCGGTCAACGGCAATCTTGCCCGCATTGAAGGCCACGACGCCGATGCCCTGGGCAAGCAGCCGCTGGAAAGCAGCTTCGAGACCCCGGAAGACGGCACCATCAACGAAAACCAGGTATGGGAAGCGCTGCGTAACTGCTATGACCCGGAAATCCCGGTGGACGTGGTCAACCTGGGCCTGATTTACGAATGCCGGATTGAGAACGGCACCGAAGACGGCAATCACGTTTACATCAAAATGACCCTGACCGCGGCTGGCTGCGGCATGGGGCCGGTAATCACCGACGATGTGAAGCGCAAGGTGGAGCATGTCCCCAATGTGGACAAGGTTACCGTTGAGCTGACCTTTGATCCGCCCTGGAACAACGATATGCTCACCGACGAAGCCAAACTCGAACTGGGAATGCTATGACCGCCAGCAAGGAACAATTTCTGAACAACCCCCTGGGCAAAGACACCACCCTTGAAGACGTTCTGGATGCATTTGAGTTTCTGGACGACTGGGAAGAACGCTACGCCTACATTATCGATCTGGGCAAACAGCTGCCCGGTTTTCCGGATGATGAGCGGGTTGAAGAAAACTACGTACACGGCTGTCAGAGCCAGGTATGGCTGATTCATCGTTACGATGAGGACAGCGGTAAACTGTTCCTGCTGATCGATTCCGATGCCATGATTGTGCGCGGCCTGGCCGCCATCATTCTGGTGGCCCTGAACGCCAAGACGCCTCGAGAGCTGCTGGCCACCGATATCGATGAGCTGTTCGAGCAGCTGGATCTGTTCCGCCATATTTCCCCGACCCGGGGCAACGGCCTGCGGGCCATGGTCGGCAAGATCCGGGATATTGCGGCGGCCGAGGCCGCCTGAGACTTACCAGATAATGGCCAGGTCATCGCGCTGAACGTTGATCAGGCCACCTTCCGTGGGGATTCGCCCGTTACTGAAATCCGGATGCACGTTGTCCAGTGTCAGCGTCACCCCGGTATCTGACAGTTCGGGCGTACCGTCCAATGAATCAAAGTACCGCTGGCTGCGGTACAGATCGAGTTCATCCCCCGGTCGCAGCCCCGCCGTTGCACCGGAGGCAAGGGTTACCCGGTTGCCATCCACACGGGTTATCCGGGCCATGAACGGCTGACAGGCCAGAGCATTGTTAACGGCGGCGGTCATCTCGGCAATCACACCTTCAACCGCCTGCCCCCACTCGGAACCTTCAAAGCCCGCCGAGGCAAAACCTCCGGTACCACTGCCATCCGGCTGCCACCGTGCCGAGGTTTCAAACCGCTGCCGGAAGACCGGGGAACCGCTGAAGCCATCAAACACCATCACTTCGGCCTCAAACCGGCGCGAGGTGTCGGCCATTCCGATACCTCGCTGCATGCGATCCAGAATTGAGCTGCCCCAGGCGCCGGGGTCGGCCAGGCCAATATCCCGAATCACACCCGCCACCACAAACTGAGCCCCCAGTTCCCGGGCCAGCTGAACCACATTCGTCAGCTGATTGCTGGCCGGGTTTTTCTGAGACGTGGGCGCATCCGGCAGGTTGCTGAACAGCTGTAACGATGTCGCCCCCAGCACCTGCAATTGCCCCTGTTGTTGCAAGCGAGCCACCAGTTCCCGCGGCAACTGTTCGCCGGCGTCATCCAGGGCCGCACCGCCACCCTGCTCCGGACGGGTGATCGGGAACGCGGTTACCGCCACCCGTTTACGCAAACCGGATGCCTGCCCGGCCTTGCAGCTGCCAGCCTTGCCTTTGGCATCCGACATCTCTGCCCGGACAATCACCCGCAGCAGATTGCCACTTCGGTACTCATCCACAATCGTGGCATTACGAACCTGGGCCATGGCCGACAGCTCGGTACGAGAGCCCACAAGCTGTCCGTTCTCCATGGTATCCCGGGTGCTGACCCTGGCCTGATATTGCAGCGCCAGGTCGCGCATCGCCGCCTGACGCGCCTCAGTGCGGGCCTGATCCAGATTATTCTCCCGGATATTGGCATGCCCCACGCCTTCAAGGACCACGCCTTGGGCAAGGCCGGTACACAAGCTCAGCACCCAGAACAGAAGCATTGTTCTCATCATGGCAATTCAACCCACCGGAACGATACCGGTTCAATCACGGCGTTCATCAACAGACCTAATCCAGGTAGTACAGGGAATCTGTACGTCGGGCCTCAACATCCCCTACACGATCATTCCGTCTGGGCATGGGAATGGCACAGACATCCTGCACCTGATCGTCCGCCACCTTCGCCACACATTCCCGAAATCTTGGCTCCAGGCGCAGCTCCATCACCGTTTCCACCACGCCATCGCTATGCTCATTCACCGCCACCATCCGGGCGCCGCGAATGTAGCTGTCCACATAGGTGCGGAAACTGTCGTTCTGCAGAACGAAGTCATTCACAGTGGAACTGCCGTAGATCACGGTACCGTAGACCCGCTCTGCCAGATTCCGGTAGGCATCCAGCTGTGAAGCCCTTCGAGCAAGTAACCGCTTGCGGGTATTGACCCGGTCGGCCTGAACATTCTCATAAGTACCAAAACCACTGACCCGAACCGTAATGGGCTCAAAGGTTTCGGTCCTGGCCTGATCGTTCCGGTAGCTGCCTACCGGCGCACAGGCGGCCACGGCAAATGCCAGAACAGGAACAAGGATCCAGCGCAACGTCATTATCTTGTCTCCGGAAAACACTTTCACCAGAACCATGAAAGAATCACGCCACATTCGACAAGCCAATGATCTTTGGACGGTTTCGATTATTCAGCGCAACTCTTTGCCCATGCAGGCGGCAAAAAGCTGCCTTTGTTTACACATACAGAACAAACCGTTACCGGTTGTGCGCTGTGTCACGAAATAAACTGGTCTAACCTTTCAGACACTTAATGATTTGTTCATGCAATAAAACCAATTCAGGACCGCCCATGAAAGCAAACCGCCTCAGCAAACTGTCCCTGGCCATCGGCCTGTCTGTTGCCACCACGTCTGCACTGGCAAGCCCGCAAGCCTTTTTGTCTGCCCGCTCCTTCGCCATGGGCGGAACCGGCGTCGCCGTTGCCCACCCCTCTGCTGCACCGAGTGCCAACCCGGCCATGATGGCTGCTGAACAGCACGACTGGGCAGACGATTTCGGTCTGATGCTGCCGTCTGTGAATGCGCGTGCGGCCGATGAGGAAGAGGTGATTGATCAGGTTGATGATATCCAGGACCAGATCGAGCAGTTTGAGGACCTGAAGTTTTCCAATCAAGCCGATGCCCAGGCCAAAGCACGGCAACTCGTAGACAACCTGGAAGCCTTTGACCGCGACACCATGCGTGCCAATGCAGGCTTGGGACTTGGCCTTGCTATCCCCTCAAACTCCTTGTCCTTTGGCTTCTTCGCCAACGCCAATCTGACAGCGACTGTGCGCGGTGAACTGGACGAAAACGACCTTGACCTTCTAAATGACATCGCTAATGGCGTTCGCCCGCCCGCCACTACAGATCTTGATACAGAGCTGAACTCACGCGGCAGAATCCTGGCCTCTGCAGTAGCAGAAGCCGGCATCAGCATCGCTCACTCGTTTATGCTTTCTAATGGCAACGCATTGCAGCTTGGTGTCTCCCCCAAATACGTGCAACTACAAACCTTCCAGTACACCGAAGAAATCTCAGACTTCGAGGATGATGATTTCGACAGTGACGAATACGAAACTGACAAAAGCGGCTTCAACCTGGACATCGGTGCTGCTTATGCCTTCGGTGCTGAAAACCAGTGGAACGCCGGCGTCGTCGTCAAAAACCTGATCCCGATGGAACTGGATTCGGCCCAGAATCATCCGAGCGAAGAAAAATACACCCTCGAACTCAACCCGATGGTCACCGCAGGTATCGCCCACAAGAGCGACTACCACGTAATCACGGCAGAAGTGGACGTGACCAAGAAAGAAGCCTTCGGGTATGAAGACGATACCCAGTGGCTGGCCCTGGGCGCGGAATTCGACGCCTGGCGTTACGCCCAGCTGCGCGCAGGTGTTCGCCACAACCTGGCCAGTAACGACGACAACGACGGCATCGAGGAAGACACTCAGTTCACCGCAGGTCTCGGCCTGAACATCATTGGTGTTCGCGTGGATATCGGCGCCCTGTACAGCAGCGCCGATGTCGGCGCAGCCCTGGAACTCGGCACCTCCTTCTAAGCCGACGCCCCCGGCCGCAAAAGCCCGGTCTGCCCTGCGCAGCCCGGGCTTTCTTATTTCACGCTGCCTGTTTGCCTCTGGACGGTCGTGGCCGGATAATCGCGGTTACCGATGAATTGGCAATCAGGAACAAACTGCATTATGCAAACCTATCTGGTGGGCGGCGCTGTCCGCGACAAGCTGCTCGGCCTGGGCGTTAAAGACCGGGATTGGGTAGTGGTTGGTGCCACCCCGGAAGACATGATCCAGCGAGGCTTCAAACAGGTAGGGGCGGATTTTCCGGTTTTCCTGCATCCGGACACCGGCGAGGAATACGCCCTGGCCCGGACCGAACGCAAGCAGGGGCGCGGGTACCACGGTTTCAGCGTTTACAGTGCACCGGATGTCTCCCTGGAAGACGATCTTCGCCGCCGTGACCTGACCATCAACGCCATGGCAGAAACCGAGAACGGCGACTTGGTGGACCCGTTCAACGGCCATGCGGACCTGGAACAGAAAAAGCTTCGCCATGTGTCTGAAGCCTTCGCCGAAGATCCCCTGCGCATCCTTCGCACCGCCCGCTTCGCCGCCCGCCTGCAGCCACTCGGGTTCAGCATCTGCCGGGAGACCATGGCGCTGATGCGGCAGATGGTCACCAGTGGCGAACTCGGAGACCTGGTACCGGAGCGGGTGTGGCAGGAAGTTCAGAGGGCATTGCATGAACAGGCTCCAAGCGTGTTCTTCGATGTGCTCCGGGAGCTCGGCGCCCTGCAGGTGCTGATCCCTGAATTGACCGATGAACAGCCTTTCCGCCAGGGTCTCAGCGCCCTGCAGTGCATCCACCGCAAACAGGGGTCTACCGCCCAGCATTACGCGGCCCTGCTCAGTGGCGTGCCCGAGCCAGACGCCGTTGCCAGGGCTAAAGCCATGAAAAGCCCCAACGACTGCCGGGAACTGACCCACCTGGCCTGCCTGTTCATGGCTCAGTTGAACGGCGCATCGCCTGAAACCGGGCTGACACCGGAACTCGCAATGGAGCTTCTGGACACAGCGGATTTCTGGCGCCGGCCCGATCGTTTCGGCGTTTTGCTGGGCACCCTCGCCTGCACCCTTCAGAGCGAACCCGCCCATTTAGTTCAGCAACTGGAACTGGCCGCACATCGGGCCCAGAGCGTAACCCCTCACCCGTTCCTGCAAAAAGGCATTCAGGGTAAAGCTCTGGGCGAAGCAATCCGGAAAGAGCGCGTAGCCCGTATTACTGAGGCACTGCACTTACCGGAATAAGGAAAAATATCCCATGCCCCACCCCGTCGCCCTGATCACCGGTGCAGCCCATCGCCTGGGCGCCCACACAGCAGAAACCCTGCATGCTCGCGGCTGGAATGTTGTGATTCATTACCGTGGCCGTCAACAACAGGCCCGCGCACTGGCCGACAAGCTGAACCAGCAGCGCCCGGAATCCGCCGTGTGTTACCACGCCGATCTCACCGACATGAACCAGCTCCGGCAACTGGCGGAACAGGCCTGCGCGCAGTGGGGGCAGTTGAATGCGCTGGTCAATAACGCTTCCGTGTTTTACCCCAACCCCACCGAAGATGCCTCCGAACAGGACTGGGACACGATACTGGGCGCCAACCTGAAAGCCCCCTTCTTCCTGCTTCAGCAGTGTTTGCCTGCGCTAAAAGCGGCCTCCGGCAGTGTGGTCAACATGATCGACATCTACAGTGAGAAACCACTGAAGGACCACCCCCTTTACTGCGCCAGTAAGGCGGGGCTGGCAGCACTAACCCGCTCCTGGGCCAAAGATCTGGCACCGGATGTTCGGGTAAATGGCGTGTCGCCAGGCGCCATCCTCTGGCCGGAAGGCGAATCAGCCGTGGACGCAGCCCACCAGCAGGCCATTCTCGATAAAACGCCCCTGACCCGCACAGGCAACCCCGCCGACATTGCCGGTGCCATTGCCTACCTGGTATGCGACGCGCCGTTTATCACCGGCCAGATACTGTCGGTGGATGGCGGCCGCAGCCTGAATATGTGATCACCCGCACCAGAACAACCCCGACCTTCGTTGTTTTGGCCGGCAAGCGCTTTACCGCTACAATGCCTGCCATTCTTATAAACGGGCGCCACCCAACCAGGTGCCCAGATTAACGGAGAGTTCTCATGCGTGATGTTGTTATTGTTGCCGCCAAACGCACCGCCATCGGCAGCTTCGGTGGTGGTCTGTCCAGCCTGCGTGCAGACCAGCTGGGTACGGCCGTGATCAAGGCCGTGATGGAAGAAACCGGTGTCGCCGGCGACCAGATCAATGAGGTTATCCTCGGCCAGGTACTCACCGCCGGCTGCGGCCAGAACCCGGCCCGACAGTCTGCCATCAATGCTGGCCTGCCAGCTTCCGTGCCAGCCATCACCATCAACAAGGTCTGTGGCTCCGGCCTGAAAGCCGTGCACATGGCGGTTCAGGCCATCCAGTGCGGCGATGCAGAGATGATCCTGGCCGGCGGTCAGGAAAGCATGAGCCAGGCTCCCCACGTACTGCCCAACAGCCGCAACGGTCAACGCATGGGCAACTGGAGCATGATCGACACCATGATCACCGACGGCCTGTGGGATGCCTTCAACGATTATCACATGGGTATCACCGCTGAGAACATCGTCGAGAAATACGGCATCACCCGGGACGAGCAGGATGCCTTTGCCGCCGCATCCCAGCAGAAAGCCGTCGCTGCGCAAAAGGCCGGCTACTTTGACGGCCAGATTGTTCCTGTCACCATTCCCCAGCGCAAAGGCGACCCACTGGTGGTGGACAAGGATGAGTGCCCCCGCGACGGCGTCACCGGCGACAGCCTGGGCAAACTGCGCCCGGCCTTCAAGAAAGACGGCTCGGTAACTGCCGGCAACGCTTCCTCCCTGAACGACGGCGCTGCCGTGGTGATGGTGTGCAGCGCAGACAAGGCGAAAGAGCTGGGCCTGACCCCGCTGGCAACCATCAAAGCCCACGCCAATGCCGGCGTGGACCCTACCATCATGGGCACCGGCCCGATTCCGGCCAGCCAGCGCTGCCTGGAGCGGGCGGGCTGGACTGTTGATGACCTGGACCTGATCGAAGCCAACGAGGCCTTCGCCGCCCAGGCAATTTCCGTTAATCGGGACCTGGGCTGGGACACCGCCAAGGTAAACGTGAACGGCGGTGCCATTGCCCTGGGGCACCCGATTGGCGCTTCCGGTTGCCGTATTCTGGTCAGCCTGCTGCACGAAATGACCCGCCGCGATGCCAAGAAAGGTCTGGCCACGCTGTGTATTGGCGGTGGTATGGGTGTGGCCCTGGCCGTTGAGCGCTGATGCTGCACGTGGTCCTGTACGAGCCGGAGATACCGCCGAACACCGGCAATATCATCCGGCTCTGCGCCAACACCGGCTGCCAGCTGCACCTGATTGAACCCCTGGGATTCTCCCTTGAGGACAAGCAGATGCGGCGTGCCGGGCTGGATTACAGCGAATACGCTACGGTAAAGATCCATCCGGATTACGACAGCTTTCTGGCCACCGAGCAGCCTTCGCGGCTGTTCGGTCTCACCACCAAGGGAAGTCGCCATTACCACGAGGTAGTGTTCCGGGACGGTGACTACCTGATGTTTGGGCCGGAAACCCGGGGCCTGCCGGAAGACGTGCGCAACGGGCTACCCGCCGAACACCGTCTTCGGGTACCCATGCGTCCGGAAAGCCGCAGCCTCAACCTCTCCAATACCGCAGCTCTGGTAGTTTACGAGGCCTGGCGGCAACTTGGGTTTGAGGGCTCGATCTGACCTATCCCGGGTAATCACCCACAAAAAAACCGGCCGAAGCCGGTTTTTTCGCTGAGTAGCAGCGCTTAGTGAGTCTGCTCTTCCTTGGCTTCACCCGCCGCTTCTTCCTGCTTGCGCTTGAGCGCCTGGGCATAGATCGCGTCGAAGTTAACCGGAGCCAGCATCAGGGCCGGGAAGCTGCCCTTGTTCACAATGCCGTCAATCGCTTCGCGGGCATAGGGGAACAGAATCGTCGGGCAGTAGGCGCCGAGCATCTGGCCAAGCTGCGGGCCTTCAATGCCGGAGATCATGAATACGCCGCCCTGCTGGATTTCGACGATGTACGCCACCTTCTCACCGACCTTGGCCGTTACGGTCAGGGACAGAACCACTTCATACTGGTTGTCGCTGATCTTGTTATGGGAGGTGTTCAGATCCAGGTTTACCTGGGGCTTCCACTGCTCCTGAAAAACCAGCGGAGAGTTGGGCGATTCAAAAGACAGGTCCTTCACATAGATGCGCTGAAGGGCAAACTGTGGTTGGTTCTGGTTGTCGTTGCCTGCGGCTTGCTGATTCTCAGCCATGATCAGTCCTTTCGTTCTCGTATTATGGGGCCAGGCCCGTTGTTATGTCGTCGTCTGCCGGAACAGTCTACTGCCAGGTTCCGAATGGTAATGTGAAACAGTGCGTCAGATCGCCACTCAGATCAAGCCCTGTTACTTTTTCACAAGTGGCAGGTTGCTGGCCTTCCAGTCGGTAATGCCACCATTCAGACGCACCACATTGCTGAACCCCTCGGCATTGAGCTGCTTGACCGCCATGGCGGCATGCTGCCCCATCTTGTCGACAACAATAATCTGCTTGTCTTTGTGCTTGCTCAGCTCATTAACGCGGCTTTTTAGACTATTAAGCGGAATGTTCACCGAGCCGGTAATGCGGCCTTCGTTGAAGTCTTTGCGATCGCGGATGTCCAACACCACCGCTTCATCCTTGTTGATCAGCGTAACCGCGCCCTGGGCCGAGATCTTGGCACCACCCCGGCGCGATTCCAGCACGATGATGGCCAGCAGGAACGCCACAAACAGCGACACCAGAATGTAGTGATTAACAACAAATTCAAACAAGCGGTCCATGAAACTACCCTGACAATTGGTTTGGCCGGATTATACACACCCACACCGGCTCACAGAAGGCAGTCGCCCCGCCATGATAGCGTCAGCACATCGTGATCATGAGCAATGCTTCAGCGAA
Source organism: Marinobacter nauticus (assembly GCF_003634635.1). Taxonomy (GTDB): domain Bacteria; phylum Pseudomonadota; class Gammaproteobacteria; order Pseudomonadales; family Oleiphilaceae; genus Marinobacter; species Marinobacter nauticus. The sequence continues at coordinate 618,010 of NZ_RBJB01000003.1, forward strand.
CGCGCGTGGTCTGAGTAAATGAAAACGGTTACAATCTGCCCCACTCAAATTCTGTTCTTTTTGCAACCAAGCGGACGACACGATGACCGAGACGCGCAAGCCCACTGCACTGATAATTCTCGACGGCTGGGGCCACCGTGACCCGGCGGAAGACAATGCCATCTCCAACGCCAACACCCCGTTCTGGGACAGGATCTGGCAGAACCAGCCGAAAACCCTGATCAACACCTCAGGGATGTTTGTTGGCCTGCCCCAGGGCCAGATGGGCAACTCCGAAGTGGGCCATATGAATCTCGGCGCCGGCCGCGTGGTGTATCAGAGCCTGACGCGCATCGACAAAGATCTCGAAGATGGCGATTTCCAGAAGAATGAGGCCCTTTGCAACGCCATCGACAAGGCTGTTGCCAATGGCAAGGCCGTACACCTGATGGGCCTGCTGTCTCCGGGCGGCGTCCACAGCCATGAAGATCATATTCTGGCGGCAGCTGAGCTGGCTGCAGCCCGTGGTGCCAAAGAAGTTTACATCCATGCCTTCCTGGATGGCCGTGACATGCCACCACGCAGTGCCCGCCCTTCTCTGCAAAAAGCCGCCGCGAAAATGAAAAGCCTGGGCGTTGGCCGGGTAGCCACCATCGTTGGCCGGTATTTTGCCATGGACCGGGACAACCGCTGGGATCGCGTGGAAGCGGCCTATAACGCCATGAGCCTGGGCGAAGCCGAGTTCATCAGCGACGACCCGGTGGCGGCTCTGGAGCAGGCCTATGAGCGTGGCGAGAACGACGAGTTCGTGAAGCCCACCCACATCCGGGCCGATGGCGAGCCCGAGGGCATCATCAATGACGGCGACGCCGTGTTGTTCATGAACTTCCGTGCCGACCGCGCCCGGGAAATGACCCGCACCTTCGTAGAGCAAGACTTCGACGGTTTCGACCGCCGCAAGCACCCGGAGCTGGCAGATTTCGTGATGCTCACCGAATATGCCGCTGACATCAAAACCTCCTGCGCCTACCCGCCCGAGCAACTGGCCAACGGCCTGGGCGAGTACATGGCGAAGCAAGGTAAAACCCAGCTGCGCATTGCCGAGACCGAGAAATACGCCCACGTGACCTTCTTCTTCAATGGCGGCCTGGAAACTCCCTTTGAAGGTGAAGATCGCATTCTGGTGCCATCTCCCAAGGTGGCCACCTACGACCTGCAGCCGGAAATGAGCGCACCGGAGGTTACCGACAAACTGGTTGAAGCCATCAAGAGCGGCAAGTACGACCTGATCGTCTGCAACTACGCCAACGGCGATATGGTTGGCCACACAGGCAAGCTGGACGCCGCCATCAAGGCCGCCGAGTGCCTGGACCAGTGTGTACAGCGTGTGGTTGAGGCCCTGGATGAAGTGGGTGGCGAAGCCTTGATTACCGCCGACCACGGCAACTGCGAGCAGATGACCGACCCCAACTCCGGCCAGGTACACACCTCCCACACCATTGGCCCTGTACCTCTGGTTTACACCGGCCACCGCAAGGTGAACCTCCGGGATGACGGCAGCCTGTGCGATATCGCACCGACGCTGCTGGCCCTGATGGGTACCGAAAAGCCTTCGGAAATGACCGGGCACAGCCTGGTCGAGTTCGACTGATCGCTCCGCCGGTAAAGGTGTTGCGTAAACTGACCGTCGTGGTGCTGGCCCTCACATTGGGGGCTGCACCTTTAGGCGCCCAGCAGGATGTGACCCCCGAACAGGTCGAGGCGCTGAAGGAGCGTATCGCCGACATCGACCGCTGGCTGGCCGATGCCGAAGAAGACAGGTCAACCCTTGAACAGCAACTGGCGGCCACCGAGCGCAAAATCAGCACCCTGACCCGGGAACGCCGTACCCTTCGGCAGCAGGTCCGGGAACAGCAGGAGCGCCTGGCCGAGCTTCGCGCCCAGGAAAGCGAGCTGGCCAATACCCTCGAACAGCAACGGGAAAACCTGAAACTACAGATCCGGGCAGCCTGGATGGAAGGCGACGCGCCGGCTCTGAAAGTGCTGTTGAACGAGATTGAGCCCGGCGAAGTTGCCCGCACCCTGACCTACTACGAATACCTGAGCAAGAATACCGTCTCCCGCCTGGAAGCGTTCCAGCGCAGCCTTCAGGAACTGAAAGCCGCCCGCGCCGCCGTTCAGGCCACCCGCACCGAACTGGCCAAGACCGAAGCCGATCTGGAACAGCGCCAGCAGCAACTGACCCAGAGCCGGCAGGACCGGGCCAGAACACTGGCCGCCCTGAATGACGACATCCAGAACCGCCGTAGCGAGCGCCAGTCCCTGGAAGCCGATCGCCAGCGCCTGGAGCAATTGCTGAAAGAGGTGCAGCAGGCCATTGCCAGCATTCCGGCCCCGAACGAATCCAGCCCGTTCAAATCCCGCCGTGACAAACTGCCCTGGCCCGCGAAAGGGCGGGTAGTCAGCAATTACGGCGCCGTGTACGCCGATGGCAAACTGCGCCGTAACGGCATCCTGATGAACACCGCCGAAGAAGCCGAAATCAAGGCCGTGCACTATGGCCGGGTGGTATTTGCCAACTGGCTGCGCGGGTTCGGGCTGATCACCATCATTGATCACGGCGATGGCTACATGACCCTTTACGGCCACAGCAGCAGCCTGTTCACAACCCCCGGTGACTGGGTGCGCCCGGGCGAGACCATTGCCCTGGCCGGACGCACCGGCGGCACCGAGGACCCGGCCGTGTATTTCGAGGTACGGAGCAACGGCAAACCCGTGAATCCCAGGAGCTGGCTGGGCAAGCCATAACAGGGCTGACAAACGGCGTTGCGGGCGCCATACTGTCCGGGTCAGGAACCAGTCCAACTATTGGAAACAAAACAGGATATGTGAATGAAACGGGCCAGAAGTACACTCAAGACCTCGCCATTGCGCACCATGATTCTTGCCACCTGTTGTTTCACAGCCCCCGGACTGGCCCTGGCACAGGATCAGGACGCTCAGACCCAGCAGATTCTGGACTCCATTCAGAGTGGCGAGCGGGTTGAACTGAAACTTCCAGACCCGGAAGAACAACTGCCGCTGGAAGACCTGCGCAAGTTCACCGAAGTGTTCAGCCGCATCAAAGACGCCTACGTGGAAGATGTCTCCGACACCCAGCTGCTCGAGAGCGCCATCAAGGGCATGCTGTCCGACCTGGACCCGCACTCTACCTACCTGGCCCCCAAGGATTACGAGGAACTGGAAGAAAGTACCTCCGGGGAATTTGGCGGCCTTGGCATTGAAGTGGGCATGGAGAACGGCTTTGTCAAAGTCATCTCTCCGATCGACGACACCCCGGCCCAGAAAGCGGGCGTTCAAGCCGGCGACCTGATCATCAAGCTGGACGAAAAGCCGGTGAAGGGAATGTCGCTGGAAGAAGCCGTCAACCTGATGCGCGGCAAGCCCGGCACGGTGCTTACTCTGACCATCATGCGCGAGGGCGAAAGTGCGCCTATCGAGATTGATGTCACCCGGGATGTGATCAAAGTCACCAGCGTTAAATCCCGGATGATCGATAACGGCTACGGCTATGTCCGTGTCACGCAATTCCAGGCCGAGACTGGCCGGCAGTTCCTGAAAGCCCTCAGCGATCTGGAAGACGAACACGGCAACGATCTGGACGGCCTGATCATTGACCTTCGCAACAACCCCGGCGGTGTGTTGCAAGCTGCCGTAGAGACCGCGGATGCCCTGCTGGACGAAGGCCTGATTGTTTACACCGAAGGCCGTATCCAGAGTTCACGCCTGCGCTTCAGTGCCAAACCCGGCGACGTCATGGCTGGCACACCTATTGTCGTGCTAATCAACGGTGGCTCTGCTTCCGCGTCGGAAATCCTTGCCGGCGCGCTCCAGGACCATGAACGTGCGGTGGTGATGGGTACCCAGTCCTTCGGCAAGGGCAGTGTTCAGACGGTTATACCGCTGGACGAGACCCACGCCATCAAAATGACCACAGCCCGTTATTTCACGCCGGATGGTCGCTCCATCCAGGCCACCGGCATCAAGCCGGACATCGAGGTGCGCCCGGCGGAATTGAAAGAACTCGACAGCAGACCATTCTTCACCGAAGCCGACCTGAGCGGTCATCTTGAAGGGGAGAATGAGGAGGAGGCCCGCAAGGCCAGAGAACAGGCTGCGGAAGCACAGGCTTCTGCGGCCGACCGGGACTATCAGCTGCGGTCGGCCCTGAACCTGCTGAAGGGCTTGCACATCCTTAACCGGAAGAACGACAGCAAGCCGCAGGAAAACGCCCAGTGACTTTACGCTCGACCCTCGCGCTGCTGGCGCTTCTGGCCATCAGCCCTGTCGCTGCGTTTGCGTCAGGGCCGGGTGAACCCCAGCAGCCCACCATTGCCATCATTATTGATGACATGGGCCACAATCGGTACGAGGGCGAGCGACTGGCAAAGCTTGACCAGCCCCTGACACTGGCCTTCCTGCCTTACCGGCGCCACACAGTTCCCTTGGCGAAGCTGGCCCACGCCCAATCCAAGGAAATCATGTTGCACGCCCCGATGGCCAACACCCGCAACTTCGGTCTCGGCCCGGGCGGACTGACACCGGATATGGACGAGACGACCATCACCACCACCCTGCGCCGGGCACTGCAGTCCATTCCCTTTGTCAGCGGTGTGAACAATCACATGGGCAGCCTGCTTACCCAGCAACTGGAACCCATGGACTGGGTCATGAAAGAGCTGGACCGCTACCCGGTGTATTTCGTCGACAGCCGCACCATTGCCAATTCCATCGCCGGCAGTGTGGCCGATGCCTACAACATCCCGAGCCTGACGCGCGATGTGTTTCTCGATCACGAACAGACGGAAGAGTTTGTCGACAAACAGTTCAAACTGCTGATTCAGACCGCCAGGGAAAAAGGCACGGCCATTGGTATCGGACACCCCCACAAGGTCACCGTGGATTATCTGGAGAAGCACCTGCCGATGCTGGATGAACAGGGCATTGCCATCGCCACGGTCAGTGGTCTCTGGGCCATGCGCAACGGTAATCGGGAGATGTTTGCGGAAGGTGAGAAGCAGGCCATTCGGCCTGCCTATGCACGCAGCAATTAATCGCGGACTTCGATGCCCTGAGCCTTCATAAAGGCTTTGGCTTCAGGGATGGTGTGCTGACCGAAGTGGAAGATGGATGCCGCCAGCACCGCGTCTGCGCCACCCTGGGTAACGCCATCCGCCAGATGCTGTAGCTCACCGACACCACCTGAAGCAATCACCGGTACGACTACCGCATCGCTGATGGCACGGGTCAGGCCAAGATCAAAGCCGATCTTGGTGCCATCACGATCCATGCTGGTCAGCAGCAACTCCCCTGCCCCCAGCTCAACCATTTTCTTCGCCCACTCTACGGCATCCAGCCCGGTTGGCTTGCGACCACCGTGGGTAAAGATCTCCCAGCGCGGCTCCTCGCCTGCTGCGCTCACGCGCTTGGCATCGATGGCGACGACAATGCATTGCCGGCCAAAACGCTCCGCTGCCTCCCGCACAAACTCAGGATTGAAGACTGCGGCCGTATTGATGGAGACCTTGTCGGCTCCGGCATTGAGCAGTTTGCGGATATCATCGACGGTGCGCACGCCACCGCCCACGGTCAGCGGGATGAACACTTCCGCCGCCATGCGCTCTACCGTTTCGTAGGTGGTGTCGCGGCTTTCGCTGCTGGCCGTGATGTCCAGGAAAGTGATCTCGTCCGCGCCCTGCTCATTGTAGCGACGGGCCACTTCCACCGGGTCGCCGGCGTCGCGGATATCGACAAAATTCACGCCTTTAACCACACGGCCTTTGTCGACGTCCAGACAGGGGATGATGCGTTTTGCCAATGCCATTGTCAGTCCTCAGTTTTTCAGGCTGTCGCAATAGGCTTGCGCTTCCGCCACATCCAGAGTGCCTTCGTAGATGGCGCGGCCGGTGATAGCACCGATGACACCTGTGTCGGCAACGGTGGCCAGGCGCTTGAGGTCGTCCATGTTGGTAACGCCGCCAGACGCAATCACCGGGATGCCACCTTCCTCTGCCAGCTTGGCGGTGGCTTCGACGTTCACGCCCTGCATCATGCCGTCACGGGCGATGTCGGTGTAAACGATTGAGGATACGCCGTCGTTGGCGAAGCGCTTGGCAAGATCTACCGCCATGACTTCAGAGACTTCGGCCCAGCCGTCGGTGGCGACGCGGCCGTCTTTGGCGTCCAGACCCACAATAATGTGGCCGGGGAATTCCTTGCACATTTCGGTGACGAACTCAGGCTCTTTAACCGCCTTGGTGCCGATGATGACCCACTGCACACCAGCCTTCAGATAGGCCTCAATGGTTTCCGCCGAGCGGATGCCGCCGCCGATCTGGATGGGCAGATTCGGGTACTTCACGGCAATTGCCTTTACGATCTCACCGTTTACCGGCTCGCCGGCGAAAGCGCCGTTAAGGTCAACCAGGTGCAGGCGGCGAGCGCCAGCATCTACCCACTTGGTGGCCATGTCGACGGGGTCGTCACCGAATACAGTAGAGTCTTCCATGCGGCCCTGGCGCAGTCTTACGCATTTGCCGTCTTTCAGATCGATAGCGGGGATAATCAGCATTTTCCGGTCCAGTTCGTAAAGTTTTCCAGCAACTGCAGCCCCGCCCGGGCACTTTTCTCAGGGTGGAACTGCACTGCAAAGATGTTGTCTCTCGCCACCGCTGCCGCCAGGTCGACACCATAATGAGTGCGGCCGGCCATGTCGGCGTTGCCTTTAGCTTCGGCATAGTAGCTGTGCACAAAGTAGAAGCGGTCGCCGTCCGGTATGTTGTGCCATAGCGGGTGGTCCTGAGTGTGGTACACCTGGTTCCAGCCCATGTGAGGCACTTTCAGGCGTTCGCCGTTTTCAGTGAGGTTGTCGCCGAAGTAGCGGACTTCAGACGGGAACAGGCCGATACCTTCCACTCCGCCGTTTTCTTCGCTGCGGGCCATCAGGGCCTGCATGCCAACACAGATGCCGAGGAACGGGCGGTCCTGGGAGACTTCTTTGACGAGTTCAACCACGCCCAAACCGTGCATTTCGGCCATGCAGTCACGGATGGCGCCCACACCGGGCAGAATCACCCGGTCAGCTTCACGGATTTTGGCGGCATCGTCTGTAACCAGTACGGTGCAGTCCGGGGCCACGTGCTCCACGGCTTTGCGGGCGGAATGCAGGTTGCCCATGCCGTAGTCGATGATGGCGACGGTCTTCATGGTGGTTCTGTTCCTTTCGGTGACCGGTTACAGGGCGCCTTTGGTGGACGGGGTGATACCCGCCATGCGCTCGTCCATTTCAATCGCCATGCGCAGTGCGCGGCCGAAGGCTTTGAACACAGTTTCGATCTGGTGGTGGGTGTTCTTGCCCTTCAGGTTGTCGATGTGCAGGGTCACCATGGAGTGGTTCACGAAGCCCTGGAAGAACTCGGCAAACAGGTCGACATCAAACCCGCCCACACTGGCGCGGGTGTAGGGTACGTCCATGAGCAAACCGGGGCGACCGGACAGGTCGATGACCACGCGTGACAGGGCTTCATCCAGGGGCACATAGGCGTGGCCATAGCGGCGAATGCCTTTTTTGTCGCCCACGGCCTGTTTGAAGGCCTGGCCCAAAGTGATGCCGATGTCTTCCACGGTGTGGTGATCGTCGATGTGCAGGTCACCCTTGCAGGTAATGTCCAGATCCACCAGGCCATGGCGGGCAATCTGGTCCATCATGTGTTCAAGGAACGGCACACCGGTGTCGAAATTGGCTTTGCCGGTGCCGTCGAGGTTGATCTCGACGGTAATCTGGGTTTCGAGGGTATTGCGTTCTACCCGAGCCTTGCGTTCGGCCATGGAGACTCCGTTGAAAACTGGCTTGTTACCGTAAACTTTGTTTGCGGATTATACCCGTTAACTCAACCGGAGTCCCGCAACCGGATCAATGACCCTGATAGCTCAGAACGCTTTTTTAAGGTTGGCCATGTAGGTGTCCACAAGGCTGTTGAATTCGTGTTTGATCACCGGGCTGATGGCCAGCTTGAGCAGGCTCGGCAGGGGAACGGTCAGCTCTGCGCTGGTCTGGAATTTCACTGCGGTGGCGTTGTCGGCTTTGGCAGTCAGGGTCCAGGAACCGCTGACAACCCCGTTGCCCTCGCCCTTGATGGGAGACCAGGTAATTTTGCCGGCGTCTTTGTCGGCGTGGTAGGTGCAGGCGTAAACCGACTGGATAGCGTGTTTGTCGACGCCCACTTTTTCCATTTCCCAGCGGTAGGCGTTATCGCCCAGGTCCACCAGTTTATCGACTTTCGGAAAGTGGCTGGCAGATTTGGGAACGTCTGCCAACAGATCGAAGACTTCATCATAGCTTGCCGGAATTTCCAGATCCCGGTTCAGCTCAATCGATACGGTAATGGCCACAGCCGACTCCTTCTTATGTTTATTTGTGCCTCGGGGCTGGCTGCCCCGGCGGATAAATTGGGGGTGTATTTTGAACCAAGACTACCGCATTGTCATATTCCTGCACTGTTAATTTGCTAACCCTGCGTTATCCTTTGCTTTATTCACGCAATAAAACGCCGGCCACCAGCCTGCCGACAGGAAAAGGAACCCAGCCATGAAAGTTATCCGCTATGCGATCTACGCCGTTATTGCGCTGCTGTTACTGGCAGTGGCCGCCGTCGCCATTGCGGTTGCGGTGATCAACCCCAACGATTACAAACCCCAGATTGAAGCGGCTGTTGAGAAGCAGACCAATCTGGACCTGATGCTGGAGGGCGACATTGGCTGGTCTTTCATCCCCCTGGGCCTGGAGCTGAATCAGGTTGAGGCCAACCTGGACGGCCAACGGTTTGTCGCGCTGGAGCAACTGATTGCCCAGATTGATTTCTGGTCTCTGATTGCCATGTCTCCGCAGGTAAACACCTTTCTGCTGAATGGCCTGGATGCACACCTGGAAGTTAACGAACAAGGCGAAGGCAACTGGACCCGGATAATGCGGGAGAAGAGCGCCACCGCAGAGGCTGGCACCGATGCCGCCGAACAACAACCCGCCCAGGAAACGGCCGAGCCTGAGTCACAATCCGCCAGCGGCGAGGCTCTCAACTTTAATGTCGAGAACGTTGAAATCAGTAACGCCAGCGTTCACTACAACGATCTGAGCACCGGCCAGTCCGTTACGCTGGAAGACTTCACCGTGACCGCCAGTGATATCACCCTGGGCTCCGAGTTCCCCCTGGATATCCGCTTCCGTGTTGAAACCAGCCAGCCGCAGTTTGCGGTAGACGGCAGCATAAACGCCCGCATCCAGGCAAACCAGGCGCTCAACGAATTTGCGGTATCTGGACTGAACGCTGTTTTTGATATGTCGGGCGAGCCGTTTGGTGGCGAATCAGTGACCGCAGAACTGGCCGGCTCCCTGGCCGCCAACCTGGAAAACGAAACCGCTTCCCTGAGCGACTTCTCCGCCAGCCTGGCCAATCTCAGCCTCAATACCAACCTGAATGTAAAAGGCTTTGGCGACAAACCGGCTCTGGACGGTCGCATTGAGATTTCCGAGTTTTCCCTAAAGGAGCTTCTCAACAATCTGGGACAACCCGCCATTGAAACCACGGATCCTGAAGTACTAAAAGCGATCGCGCTGTCGACCAACCTCGGTGGCGAGCCCGGCGTTGTCGCGCTGTCTGATCTTGCGATCGACCTGGACGATACCCGCTTCAACGGTGGCGGCAGCTACAACCTCGCCTCAGGTGGGCTGGTGTTCGACCTTGAGGGTGACAAGCTGAATGCTGATCGTTACCTGCCACCCTCGGCCGAAGGCGATTCGCAAGGAGCAGGCAACGGGGACACACAGACCGACAGCAACACTCAAACAGCTGGGGCATCCCAGCCTGAAACCGACCTGCTGCCACTGGACACTCTGCGCACCCTGCTGCTGGACATTGATTTCGGCCTGGGCGAGCTGATTGTCAGCAACCTCACCATCAACGACATCGCCGCCAGCACCACCGCCAAAGATGGACTGCTGCAAGTGGACGAGTTCAGCGGCAAGCTCTATTACGGCAGCTTTGGCGCCAACGCCACCATCGACGCCCGTACCGACAACCCGAAATGGCGCATCCGCTCGGACGTTACCAACGTACAGACGTTGCCGTTGTTAACCGATCTGGCCGAGGTAGACATGCTCTCTGGTGGCGCTAACCTGAAAGTGGCTGTCGATACCACTGGCAACCGGATTTCTGCCCTGCGTGAAAACGCCAACGGCGAGATCAGCTTTAACCTGGCCGAAGGCGAGTTCCGCCAGATGAACCTGACCCGTATGGCCTGCCAGGGTATCGCCCTCGCCAACCAGGAATCCCTGACGACCACTGACTGGGGCACGACTACCCCGTTCAACGACATGCGCGGTACTCTTAAAATCGACGGTAACACCCTTAACAACACCGACCTGGTCGCGGCGCTTGCGGGCATGCGCCTGGAGGGCAACGGCACCGTTGATCTTGAGCAAACTGACCTGGACTACGAACTCGGCCTGCGCATTGTTGGTGAAATTCACCGGGACGAAGCCTGTCGCGTGACCGAGTATGTGGAAAACGTGGTCATTCCCGTGGAATGCCGGGGCAACTTCGCCGAAGACCCAGCCGGCTTGTGTTCATTTGATGGCTCCCGCTTCCGGGACACCCTGAAAGACATTGCGGCCAACGCTGCCAAGGCAAAAGCCCGTGAAGAAGTTGACCGCGCCAAAGAAAAAGCAGAAGAGAAGGTGCAGGAAAAACTGAAAGAAAAGCTGGGCGAGGATGCCGGCGGGAAGGTGAAGGACGCCCTGAAGGGACTGTTCAACTGATGCCGGACCGTTTCGCCGACAAACTGCTTCGCTGGTACGACCAACACGGCAGGCACGACCTGCCGTGGCATCACAACCGCAACGCTTACCGGGTCTGGGTGTCGGAGATCATGCTCCAACAGACCCAGGTAACTACCGTGATTCCTTACTTTGAAGCCTTCATGGCCCGTTTTCCCGATGTGCACGCCCTCGCCTCGGCGCCGGTCGATGATGTGCTCGGCCATTGGTCCGGCCTAGGCTATTACGCTCGGGCACGCAACCTGCACAAGGCCGCAAAACAGGTAGTGGATGAGTTCGGCGGCGAATTCCCGGCCGACCAGGAGCAACTCGAAAGCCTCACAGGAATTGGCCGCTCTACCGCCGCTGCCATTGTCGCTCAGGCCTTTGAAAAACGCGCAACCATTCTGGATGGCAACGTGAAACGCGTGCTGGCGCGCTACCATGCCGTTCCCGGATGGCCGGGACAGACTGCCGTGCTGAACCAGCTCTGGGTGCACGCGGAGAGCCACACGCCAGAAGCCCGAATCAAAGACTACACTCAGGCGATCATGGACCTGGGCGCCATGGTGTGTACCCGCAGCAAGCCCGGATGTGAGGCCTGCCCCGTGAAGGATGGCTGCCTGGCCTACGCCCGTGACGAGATTCGCCTGTACCCGGGTTCAAAGCCCAAGAAGGAAAAACCGGAAAAAACCACCTGGATGCTGATCCTGGAAGACGCAGAGGGCCGAATTTTACTGGAACGCCGGCCACCCAGTGGCATCTGGGGCGGCCTGTGGAGCCTGCCCGAACTTGACCCGGCCTATGGCGCAGATGAACTGCAGGACGCCTGTGCCAGGGAGCTCGGGCTGAACTGCCACAGCCCGGAACCCATCAGCGGTTTTCGCCACACCTTCAGTCATTATCATCTGCACATACAACCGGTACGCCTGCCCTTGGCCGGCAACACCCAGGTTGGCGATTCCGACCGCTTGCGCTGGCTGCACCGGGATGAAGCCCTCAATCTGGGACTGCCCGCCCCGATCCGCACCCTGCTGACGGAACCCGAGCAAGCCACCCTGCTGTAATCAAGCCAAGGTGCCGGATGGTCTGTTATCATGCCGGCATACTGACCTCAGCACAGGAGCCGACATGAGCCGCACTGTATTCTGCCGCAAGTACCAGAAAGAACTGGAAGGCCTGGCCATGCCCCCGATGCCCGGCCCCAAAGGCCAGGATATCTACGAGAACGTATCCAAACTGGCCTGGGAAGAATGGCAGAACCAGCAGACCATGCTGATCAACGAAAAACACCTGAACCTGATGGACGTGAACAACCGGAAATACCTGCAGGCGCAGATGGACCGGTTCTTCAACAACGAACCGTTCGACCAGGCCGAAGGCTATGTACCGCCTGAAAAATAGGACGATTGATCAAGGCCTGAACAACCGGCAAAAACTTCCGAAAATTTTTGCCGGCCGGCCTTGACTCCAAAACCCTAAACCGGTTTAATAGCGCCCCGTTGCAGCACACAGCTCAACACGCCCGGATAGCTCAGTTGGTAGAGCAGGGGATTGAAAATCCCCGTGTCGGTGGTTCGATTCCGCCTCCGGGCACCATGAATTCAATGACTTAGCCCGCCTTGTGCGGGCTTTGTTGTTTCTGGACCTCTCGCCACTCTCATACAGCATTGACCGTGTCTTGCACCGCACGTAGGAACTCGGCGCTGCACGTGTACAGTCCTTTAGCTAAAGGGCGCCTCGCAACAACACTGGAAACGGAATTCTTCATGCCATACTGGAAAATACTCGGCTTACTTTCCCTTCTGACCGCTCTCACCGCCTGTGATAACAATGCCCGAAGCGAACTTCTGTGCACGGCAGAGTATCAATACAACACGTCGGGCGCCGATGCTGCGATCGCCGTCGTGCGTCAGATCGGTGACGAGCACGACTACGTAGTAGGCAACAATGTGGCGCGGTTTCTAATTCTACGGGGTGCTGATACCGGCAACGTTGACGACTTTGACGAAGCCAATGCCGTGTTGAGTGCGATGAAACCAGCGTCAGCCGACGATCCAGAACTTATTATCGCCCGATATATTAGCGTCCTGCGATTTCTAGCAATTGCTAATGGTAGCGACCGCAACGGCGCCCGCCAGGAGTTGACTCAATACTGTCGCGAGTCGACCCAGCCAGAAGCTGAGTGCCTCAGAAATACCATGACCGAAATATTCGAGCACATCGCCCTTTCTGACGGAACGAAGAATAATTCGTACAAAGATCTCTCGAACCTTTTCAACGAAACCTACCGGTCTGAGTTCAATGACCCTAGTTTGGATGTGCTACGCGACTACTCTCGCTCTGTGGTCACCAGTTGCGGAACGAGTGAATAGCCTGCTCTTAGAAAATGTCTGAACCAATTCGCAAAATGTTAGGGACCGCTCCTGAAATAACTACAGGTCATCCAGCAGACGTTTGGTACCAGAGCCAACAAACTGTTGAGCCATCAGATAATCCGCCACAGCCCGGTAAGCCGGCAGTGAAGTCGGATCATTCGCCGCATTGCCCGCAACCGGGTTGGAGGCAAAGCGGTCGATGACCATATCGGCAGCAGGATCTATCCAGATCGTTTGGCCATGCACACCGCGCGCCGCGAACGCCCCGTGGTCGTCGTGGCTAACCCACCACATGCCACGATAGCTCCAGCCATCGAGAAGTTTATATCCGGCTTTGGCAAACACCGCCCGGTCGCCACCATTGCGAATACTGGCAATCGCCTGGGCCGGGATAATCTGGGCCACAGCAGTCCCGCCAAGCAACAGAGACAGCGCAAAGCCGAGATGTACAGCTGAGTTCATTGTCTTTGCCTTATTCAAAGCAGCCACTCAATTGGCAGTATCGACAACAGGAAAATCCCCGTGCGTTGCAAAAACCCTGTATTGGGTTCCTGCTCATGGCGGATGACATCGCCATCAACGTGCTCTATCCAATAAAGCTCACCGTTCTCGGTTAGTCGAACTTCGTAAGCCCGCATCGGAATGCTTTCTTCAAAGGCCTCGTGGATCTTTTCTGAAAGCGCCGGGCTCTCAATCACAAAGCCCAGCTCGGTGTTCAGGTTGATCGAGCGGGGATCGAAATTGAAGGAGCCAACAAACAGTCTCTCGCCGTCAACGGCAAAGGTCTTGGCATGCAGGCTGGAGCCCGAACTACCGAAGGGCCCGGCACTCTGGTTCCGTTCAACATCAGGCGAGAGCCGCCGCATCTCATACAGATGGATACCGGCCTCAAGCAGAGCCTTGCGACGTTTGGCATAACCCGCATGAACAGCGGCTACGTCGGTGGCATCAAGAGAATTGGTCAGTATGCTTACCTCAATACCTTTGTTCGCCAAAGCCGCAAACGCATCAACACCCGCCCGGGTTGGCACGAAGTACGGGGAAATCAATGCGACCCGGGATTCGGGTTCTCCAAGAATCTCGCCAAGCTTATACGCCAGCAGATCTTCCCTTTCAGATTTCCCAAGCCCTTTGGCGGGGCTATCACTGACCATTCGGGTTCTGGCCCAGTCGAACTCCAGTACCCCAGACAACAACTGACGCACAAAATCGGATTCGGAAACCGCCTTCACATAGTCTGTCGCCGCCTGGTCGTTCTCAAGCTTCAGCGCACGACGCTCCAGCTCACGCAAATCCGCATCGGAAGCGTCGGGCAACAGCTGTTCGACGGGATACGCCGAGGCACTGGCCCAATAGCGATCAAAAACGCTCGATACCTCGGGTACAACCGGGCCAATGGCAAGCACATCCAGATCCGCAAAAAGAACGCCGGCAGTGGCACCAAAATACTCATCGCCAACGTTCCGCCCACCCACAATGGTTGCCTGGTTATCAGCGGTGAATGACTTGTTGTGCATCCGGCGGTTAGCCCGCGAGAAGTCCGTCAGGTACCCCAACCATTTGGGATTACGGATCACAAACGGGTTAAAGAGTCGTACTTCAATGGAAGGATGACTTGCCAAGGCAGCGAGTTCGGCGTCTAACCCGGAGGTGCCGTTATCATCCAGCAGCAACCGGACCCGCACTCCCCGCTCAGCCGCCGTATGCAGCTCTTCCAACAGCAGTGTTCCGGTTATATCGCCATGCCAGATGTAATACTGAACGTCCAGAGTTCGATCGGCGGCGCGCGCCAGCAGAACGCGGGCAGCAAAGGCATCCCGAGGGTTTGCCAAGGTATGGATGCCACTATTACCAGGATAGCTCTCCAACTGCGGCGCAATGGCCTGTCCGAGCCGGGTATCGGCGGCCTCATCCAGGTCCAGGGCGCTGGACTCCGATCGGTCAGCGATTGGCAATGCGCAGGCCGACAACAAGACCGATAAAAAGAAGACCATCAGCAACGTTAACGTCCGTTGCTTTGGATTCGCGAAACCAAAATCCGGAATAAATTGTCTCAACGTGCCTGCCCCAATAGCGCCCCAACTCGCATGAAAACAGATTTGCCCGGGTAATGACCATAGGCGTTGATATCCAATGGTCAGACTACCATGTCGCTGGCGTCCGCCCTCTGCCCTATTAACAATCGGGCGATTATTCAGCCGGTCCTGGCGCAAACACCATCCTTAGCCATTCTCACAATTAAATTTACAAATCTTTTTCAAACTCAACTAAAAATTCAGGAGAAAATGCCGTATACCGTCCCAACAGGCCATTAAATGACTCGCAGGGAGGCGGTTACCAAAGGAAAAATCGATGCGTGCTTTTTGGGGAAACCTTGCGGTGGGAAAGAAGCTGGCTTCCAGCTTTGCGATTCTGGTGCTGCTCATCCTGATCGTCGCGGTCGTCAGCATCACCTCACTCAACGACTACAACCATCGCGTATCGATATTAAAACAGGCCAACCAAGCTGAAATCTCGTTGCTGGAGGCTGAGCGGGAGGAGAAGAACTATCGGATACACGAAACCCCCGAATCCATTGATCGAGCCGCCGACTACCTGGTGCAAACCAAAGCCGCTCTGGCCACATTGATGACACTGATCCAAAACGCAAGCGACCGGCAACTGGTTGAACAGATACGCGCCGATATCGAAGACTACCAGTCTCTCCTGAACACCTATACGGCAAGCCTATCCGCCGGCGCTGCTGATACGTCGTCCCTCGAAGAACAACTATA
Organism: Marinobacter nauticus; assembly: GCF_003634635.1. Classification (GTDB taxonomy): domain Bacteria; phylum Pseudomonadota; class Gammaproteobacteria; order Pseudomonadales; family Oleiphilaceae; genus Marinobacter; species Marinobacter nauticus. Next base: position 634,011 of record NZ_RBJB01000003.1, read on the forward strand.
CAAAGCCGCTCACAATGCCATTGGCAAGACCGAGGAACTGAAAGAGCGCGAGCGGATTCTGATGGAAGAGCGTTATGACCTGACGGTTATCGAAATCATCGCTATAACCGCACTGGCCATGTTTGTGGCGGCGATCGTGGCATGGACCCTCACTCGATCAATAACACGTCCGATCAGCGAAACCCTGAGTATTGCCAACAAGGTTGCATCGGGCGACCTCACCGTGGACAGCCGAAGTAGTCGTGGCGATGAGTTTGGCCAGCTGTTGGCCGCATTTGGCATCATGGTCACTAACCTCCGGGGACTGATTCAGGAAATCAATCAGGGTGCGGCCAGCATCGCTTCGGCGTCAGAGGAACTCTCCGCGGTCACCCACCAGACAAACATGGGGGTCGCCGAGCAGAAGTCGCAAACAGATCAGGTCGCCGCAGCGCTGAATCAGATGGTCGCGACGGTCACTGAAGTTGCTCGAAGTGCCGAAGCCGCCTTTCAGTCCGCAAATCACTGCAGCGACAAGACAGAAAGTGGTACTGCGACTACCAACGAGACCCTCAGCTTCGTATCCGAGCTGAACTCGCAAAGCACCTCGGTCATGCAGCAACTCAATACCCTGAAAGCCGAAACCGACAATATCGGCACGGTGCTGGACGTTATCAAAGCAGTTGCTGAGCAGACCAACCTTCTGGCGCTGAATGCTGCGATCGAGGCTGCCCGGGCCGGAGACCAGGGGCGCGGCTTTGCCGTAGTGGCGGATGAAGTAAGGTCACTTGCCAAGCGAACCCAAACGTCTGCAGTGGAAATCGAGTCCCTGATCGGCAACCTTCTCGCCAGCGCCGAAGCGGCGGTATCAGACATGGGGCGCGGGCATCAATTGGCCAAGCAAACACTGGAACGGGCAGAACTGGGAGGCACGGCCATTCAGGCCATTGCGGAAGCTGTTGAAGAGATTCGCCGTTACAACAGCCAGATCGCTACCGCCGCTGATCAACAGATCTCGGTTGCCGAAGACATGAACAAGAATATGACTCAGATCCGGGATATTGGAGACCAGTCTGCGGCCTCCACGGAGCAGGTATCGGCGGCCAGCGAGGAACTGGCAAGACTTGCCGAAGGGCTTCACACGCAAATCGCGCAATTCCGGTACTGACCAAGCCAGCGGGCCTTCCGATCACGAACGACAACAACTTGAGGTGGGCAACGAGGTTCGAGGTATCGATTAGGGTTCGCTGACGCCAGAGACTGTTACCCCACCCGGGCCTGCAGAGGGGACATCTTCCGCTCCACCTCTCCACGTTCCTCCTGGGCTCTTTTCAAGCGGGAATAGTTGGTTGGGGTCGGTTCCCGGTCATAGCGTGTCTGCGCCTGATGCGCCAGATCGCACTTCTCCAGCCACTGTTCAATAAGCTCTACTGTGCTCATGGTCCACCTCCGTTGTCATTAGGTATGCGTTCACCATAAACGACCAACGGAGGTAGAATCCCGAAAGCTTTATGCTTGAATTGTGGCAAATAATGATCGGAAATCAGAGCGCCCGGTGAGTTAGCGCATGGCCTTCATTCCCTCAGCCCACTTGGCCAGCTCCGTCAGCATGGTCGAGGCCGATCCGGTATGATGCTCAGTCACCTGGAACTTGCGATTCTCGTCCAGAAGTTCCCAGGGCATCTGCACCATTACGCCTTCCACCATGGGCATCATTTTAACGGTGGTCACCAGTTGTTTTGCCATCTGGGCAGACCTAAGCCCGCCAGAGACGCCGCCATAGCTGACAAAGGCACACGGTTTATAATTCCACTCGTTGTACACGTAGTTGATCGCGTTCATGAAGGAAGGCGGCGGGCAGAAGTTGTACTCCGGAAGCACGAACACGTAGGCGTCTGCGCCGGACACACTCTCCGACCAGTTTTTCGTGTGCTCGTGCTGATACTGCTGCTGACGCGGGTGATTGGGCTCGTCATAAACCGGCAAGTTAAAATCCGCCAGATCCACCAGCTCACTGTTAAAAGCACCCTGTTCGTTGGCAAAACCGTTGAACCACTCAGCGATGGCTGGGCCGACACGGCCGGGGCGAGTACTGCAGATGATTGTCTGTAACTTGAGGGACATGGCACGCTTCCTTTTGCTGAATAGACCGATCTACCGCGCAAACCGTACGGCAAAACCGGTTCGCGCCGTTATGTAGTCTTGATCAGTCTAGCCTCAGCGCCAGGCGATAGATAACACAAGCTTCTGCAGGAATTGTTCAGATTTACTGACGATCCCGGAGCACCTTCCAGTCCAGAACATTTCCCTCGGAATCGAACTGAACATAGCCGGAATAGCCGTCGGATTCATGCCAGGTCTTAACGTAACCGACCACCTGGCCATCTTCGGCAATCATTTCAAAGGAGGTGTTCTTCTCGTGGATAATGCGGTGATCATCACTGTCAGGAGCGACTTCTTGAAGTTTCAGGTTCGGGTTTCCGGGAAGTGCGATATCGAGCAGATGTGAGTTCATGGCAAAACCTCTTCGGGCATTCAGGCAGGGGACCGGTTTCGATCCGTCACGGCCAGTGTAGGCATGATTTGTGTCGCTGCGTTGACACACCTCAAGACCGTTTCCGTGTTCAGCAGACTGTCACAATCCACGTCTTTGAACCCTGGACCGGCTGGCTGCTATGTTAGTTCCGAAAACAGGAACCGGAGGCTACCCCAATGGACTACGTCAGCCCGATCAGCAGCGCCATAATGGCGGTTGTCTGGATCGTCTACTTTCAGCTCTTTTTCCTGCAATACAAACGAAATAACCGCCCCTATCTGGTCATCCACCATGCCCAGAACGAGAACCCGGATGCACTGTGTTTGCTGGTGAACATGGGGCAGGAAACGGTGCATATTCAGTGTGTACAGGTTGTGGTGCATACCCGGGCTGGGCAAGAAAAAACCCTGACGGTTACGCAATACGAGAGCGTCGCACCGGATGACTCCAACGTACAGCATGCTCTGCGGCAAGGCCCGGTGCCTTCCGGTGGCTACCTGGTTCTGGGCTCGTTCCGGAATGTGATTCTCGGCAAGAACAGCGAGGACGAAGACAGCGACTATCTTTTCGAGGACATTACAGGATTTGAACTTCGGGCAGCCGTGATTCACGGCCCCAGCACCTACCCCGTAGGTGTGCGCCGGAGCTTCACTTTGCGCCACGATGGCAGACCAAAAATATTCCCGCACAACATTCACAGCGAGCAGCTAAACCGGCGCAAAGACCGCAACGAGGTGCGCCGCTGGCTTGAGGAAGAGCTTCAGCCCAAATGCAGAGGTCGTTCGGAATCGGACAGCTCCGACCAGTCCGCCAGCGAATAGGACGGGGAAGATGAATCCCCGGCCGAGTTAGCGGTCTCCCGAGGTGAGCCGAGACAGGAAAGCATCCAGGTCTCTTACCTCTTCAAGGCACAGGCTATGTTCCATTCCATAGCTTTGATACTCCGGCTCGTACCCGAGGTCCTGAAGTGTCCGAAGTGCCGCCTGGCCAAGTGTTTCGGCCACGATAGGGTCGAAGCGACCATGGCCGATAAATACCGGCAACTTGCGGTTGGCTTCGCTCAGTTTGATGGTATCAACCGTAGCGAAGTAAGTAGACAGCGCAAACAGGCCGCCAAGACGCTCCGGATAGCTGAGGGCCAGCTCATAAGCCACCGCACCGCCCTGGGAGAAACCACCCAGAATGATGTTTTCACTGGCAACACCGCGCTCCCGCTCGGCCTGGATCAGCTCTGCAACCATGGCTGCGGACGCGCGAAGCTGTTCGGCATCAACCTTACGATCGACGTCCATGGCAAGAATGTCGTACCAGGCCGGCATCACCATTCCGCCATTGATGGTAACCGGCAGCTCCGGTGCATGGGGAAAGATGAAACGGACGGGCTGCTCCCGCGAGAACCGGAACTCCGGAACCACCGGCTCGAAGTCATGACCGCTGGCGCCAAGACCGTGCAGCCAGATGATGCTGGTTTGCGGGTTGTCGCCGGTGTCGATTTGCAGTGTTTCAAGGGGTGTCATCAAGGCTCCACTCGTGTCGAATAAGTGCCGAGACTCTACCACTTTTCAGGCTATCGAGACCAAAGATCCGTTTTGATACCCGACCACAGTTTGCGGAATTCTCCTGCCGCCAGTGAGCCTGGGGCCAGCACTTCAAGTGGTTGCCCTTCTTCCCCCATACGCTCAACCGCACTCGCATAGGGGACGGCAGCAAGCGCAGGCAAGCCAAGCTTCTCTGCGTCCCGCGCCAACACATCTCGATGCAGATTCTTGCGCCTATCCACCATTGAAAAAAACGGACGCAACTTCTTAACACCGAGTTTTTTATCCTTCACAAACTCTTTCAACTGATCCCAGCTGTTCAGGGACAACCAGGTGGGTACCACCGGTACATACACCTTGTCAGCCACATCCAGCACCTGCTCGGTAAGCCGGGATAACGTGGGCGGGCAATCCAGAATTACCAGACTGGTGTCTTCCGACAAAGGTGCCAACAGGTCTTTCAACGCGTTGCCATCGTGCTCCTGTTCGAGCTTGATGTCGAAATTTCGAAAGCTGGAATGGGCGGGGATAAAATCCAGATTGGGATAAACGTCTTCGTGAATAAAGCGGGCAATAGGCGATTTCCCCTCCAGCAGTTTGGAGAGTTTCCGGCCCTTCACGGGCTCTGCTCCGGCAAGGTAGAAACTGGAGGCCCCCTGTGGATCCAGATCCCAGAGCAAGGTCCTCAGATTGTCCCGGCTGGCCAGGTAAGCGGTGTTGACCGCAGCGGCGGTCTTTCCAACCCCGCCCTTGGGGCTGTAGAAGGCGATGATTCTCATCCTGTGCGGCTCCTGCCGTGTTCCATGTCAGTAAACACTACAGGATAACAGCGACCCAGCGGCCATTCATGAAGCTTTTATGACAACCGGCAAGCGACGATTGGCAAGAACTGTCCGGGATAGGAGGGCACGAAAGGCTTTCGTAAAACCACTTTCACGCGGCTTTGCGAAAGCCCTCCGACCGAACCGTCTTGTCCCGGCTGCGCTTGTATTTGGTTTTGTCCTCAACCACACGCATCTGGTATTTTGGTGTTCTCAATTCCCGTTGCACAGCACTATGCTGCGTGGCTTTCGCCCGTTTTCTGGCCATCTCACAGTCTCCTCTTCTGGCCGGTGTTTTGTGGCGGCTAGTATAACATCTTCGGATTCAGCAAGAGCGTAAGCAATGACACTCACTGTCTGGCTGACCTTTCTGGTCGCAGCTGTTTTTATCAGTATTTCGCCTGGCGCCGGCGCGGTGAATTCCATGAGCAGCGGGCTTCGCTACGGGGTGCGTAAATCTCTGCCCACCATTGCCGGTCAGCAATTCGGTTACGGCGCACAGATCGTGCTGGTAGGCGCCGGGCTGGGCGCAATCGTCGCCTCCTCCAATACTGCTTTGGCAGTGATCAAATGGATTGGCGTGGTTTACCTTATCTGGCTCGGCATCCAGAAATGGAGGGAGCCACCTATTGAAGCATCCCGGGCGGACCTCTCCGCGTTCAGTCCAAGACAACAGTTCTGGAACGGAGCTCTGGTAAACCTCACCAACCCGAAGGCCACCATCTTCCTGATTGCCCTGTTCCCCCAGTTTCTGGTGGCGGGCACGCCCCATGGTCCTCAGTTGGCAACCATGGGGGCTACGCTGATCTTTGTCGATATCCTGGTGATGGTAGGCTATGCCATTCTCGCCAGCCAGCTGTTCCGGTTCATGACCACCCCTGCGCGCCAGCGGCAAATGAGCCGGGTTTTTGGTGGCCTGTTCGTGACCGCAGCGGTGGCCCTGGCCAGTTTCAAGAGAGCCTGAATTGCCACTGGCTGATAGGTAGTTCTGTGTAATTGTGCGGCCATTGCGATTGCCGTCAAATACTCCGACATCAACCTGGGAGCCAACAACGTGCTGATTGCATCTCTCGCCATTCTTGCCGGCCTTGCCCTTCTGGTCTGGAGTGCCGACCGCTTTGTTGAAGGATCGGCCGCTACGGCTGGCCATTTTGGAATGCCACCTTTACTGATTGGCATGGTGGTGGTTGGCTTTGGTACCTCGGCACCGGAGATGGTGGTTTCCGCGCTGGCGGCCTCTCAGGGCAACCCCGGCCTGGCGCTGGGTAATGCCTATGGTTCCAACATCACCAACATCGGCCTGATTCTCGGTATCACCGCCGTGATTGCCCCCATTGCCGTACACTCTCAGGTGATGCGCAAGGAATTGCCGATTCTGGCCCTGGTTACCCTGGCGGCGGCCTGGCTGCTGTTTGACGGCGAACTCAGCCGGCTGGATTCGACCGGCCTGCTGGTGCTGTTTGCGCTGGTGCTGGGCTGGAGTATCTGGTCTGGCATGAGAAAAACCGATGATGTCTTCGCCACCGAAATGGATGCCGAGCTTGCCACTCATCCCATGCCCATTCGCAACGCGATGCTCTGGCTGGTCGTGGGGCTGGTTCTGCTGATTATCAGCTCCCGTATTCTGGTCTGGGGCGCAGTCGATCTTGCCACCCGCTTTGGCGTCAGTGACCTCGTGATCGGCCTGACCATTGTGGCTATTGGCACATCTCTGCCGGAACTGGCCTCTTCTATCATTGCGGCCCGCAAGGGCGAGCATGATCTGGCTTTGGGTAATATTCTGGGCTCCAACCTGTTCAACACCCTGGCCGTGGTCGGTATTGCCGGCTCCATTGCCCCCATGGCGGTGGCCAATGAAGTCTTGATCAGGGATATTCCAGTGATGGTGGGCCTGACCCTCGCCCTGTTTGTGCTAGGCTATGGATTTCGCGGGCCCGGGCGTATCAATCGTGTGGAAGGTGTTGGGCTGCTGGCCATCTTCGTGGGCTATACGGCCTACCTGCTAAGCACCACCTTTTAAGAGAGCAGTCCCGGGGTCAGCAACCATTCACTGACTCCCGGATACTGCTCCAGATCCAGGACAAACTCCTGACCACGTGCCGCGCACTTTAAGCGGCAGTATTCTCCGGAATCCTCCAGGCGCCAGCGTTCCGGATTGTGATGATAACTGAGGGGTGACTTACCAGGTTGAGGCATGAAGCCAGCCGGTAAGCGCCAGTCCGTGACCATTGAGGCTCCGGGTGCGGTCAGCCGGTGCTGATCTGACAAAGCCTGCACGGCTCCGGCGGCTGGCAAATCCTCACGCAAGCTTGGAATCTGAAGCCTGTCGCCGCTGACATAGAGACTGTTCTGTGCTGATCGCTCGCCATGCAGGTGCGGATGATAGCGCGCCCAATCCGGTACCGGCGACGCGTCGCCCAGAGGCCAGACGTCGGCCACCTGCAACCAGCCCCAGACAGCATGAAACGGTCGGCTACCGGGCACAAAGCGCCATCGTCTCCGATAACGTTCCACCGGCCGGAACAGCGCAAAAAAGAGAAAAAGATCACCAGGCCCAATGTCATGATTGGCCAGGTGCGCCTGGGCCGAACTGTGCTGGCCAAGCACCGGGCGCCAGCCTGGCAGCCGGGGATAGGCACTTTCGATAACATCGGGATCCAGATGCGCACCACGTCTGGAAAACGCCTGCTGCCCGGTAAGCTGCGACACCAGCGAACCAATGCTTTCTCCGTGGCGCCGGACCTGGCTATAGCGAATGGGCGACTGGTCGTCCGGAATGGGCAGTGCCAGGCAACTGCCGTCCGGGAAGACCGGATTGGGACAGCCACCAGCGGAACTGTCGAAGCCTTTTCTGCTGAGGATCAGTTTCATAGCCGAGCATTATTGACCAAAGCGGCGCAAACAAAAAAGGCCCGTCGGCGTTTGCCGGCAGGCCTTAAGATTCTGCTGCGAGGAAGTTACCGCACCGCGTTCACCACTTCATCCACTTGCAGCCGTACGCTCTGCAAGCCGCCACCGGACAGGTACCAGAGGCCTGGGTTAAGCACCACGACTTCGGTAGACACACCAGCCTCGGCCAGCGAAGCTTTCAACGTCTCCGGCGCCAGCGGTTCATCTCCGATCGCGGCACTGCGATCAACCACCAGCAGGTTATCCGGCGCCATTTGCGCCAGAACATCGGCTGTTACCGGATAGAAGGTACGCTCGCCACGCACCACGGGCTGCACACTGTCTGGCACAGCCGCAGGTGTCAACGCCAGTAGCTCGTAGACCAATGCTTCCTGCCGGAGTGAAAAGTTCCCGTTATTATGGGTCACCACGGTAACGGTACCTGCGTCGGCCAAGGTCGCCTTTTGCGCCTCAACGTGCTGCCAGAGCGCGTCCAGCTCTATGCCAGCCGCTTCTTCAAGGCCGTAGTAGCCAGCCAGGCTGAGCACCCGGTCATTCACCGCGGCCTGAAGATTATTCCCCTCCAGCGTGACATCACGTACTGGAGCCGCCTTCGCAAAGGACGTAAGGGCTTCCGCGCCCTGGCGCCCGGTCATCAGTACCAATCCTGGTTTCAGGTCAGTGGCCAATGCCAGGTCGGGGGTCTTCAGACCGCCTGCGTCCGGCAGCCTTGCCCCCAGGTCCGCCAGATAATCCGGCAGGCTCTGGTGTGGAATGGCCACAACCTTTTCTTCCAGACCCAGCTCCAGCAAGGTGTCCAGTGCACCGTGATCGTAGCTGATCACCGTGGGGCCGGTTACTTCCGTCGTGGTCGCGCACCCGGTCAGGGTTATGCCGGCCAGAGCAAAAGCCATAATCCGTTTCATTGAAGTCATGGTTACTCTCCTCAGAAGTCGACCGCCAGGCCAAGGTTCAGGCGACGGCCATCCAGCACCACGCCATAGTCATCATTGGTGATTTCTTTATCAGCCAGGTTGTACAGCCCCGCGGTCACCCGGGCAGAATCGGTCAGTTGGTAAAGCAAGCCGGCATCCATCAGCGTGTAACCCGGCGTACCATCTGACATGCTACGGCGGCCAAGGTAATCACTGGTTTCACCACGGTAGTTGGCCTGGAACCAAAGATTCAGCCGGTTATTCGCTTGCCAGTCCAGGTTGGCGTTAGCCATGTGCTCAGGAATTTTGTTCAGCGGTTCGCCTTTGTACTCGCCGGTCTTCTGTTCAGAGTCGGTGTAGGTGTAGCTGGAATTCAGAGTGACCGAGTCGGTCAGCCGGTAATCCAGCGTCAGTTCGACGCCTCGCATTTCGGCTTCGTCGATGTTGGCCCGGGTACTCAGGAACAGGTAGTCGTTGCCCTGAAAGCTGCAGGTCCAGGTTGCCGGGTCATCGCGATCCCCATTGGGAGACTCACAAAGCCGGTCTTCGGCAATCTTGTCTTTGAAATCGGTCTGGAACAGCATCACGCTGGCGTTCAGCCCCATGGCCCGGCTATCAAACACCATTCCCGCCTCGTAGCTGATACTGGATTCCGGATCCAGTTCCGGGTTGCCGATGATCAATGCCCGTGGATGCGGCGCTGGTGAGCCACCGCCGCCAGTGCCGCGGCCGAAGCCTTCGGTCACATCGGCCAGACCCGGCTGACGATATCCCGTAGACACCCCACCCTTGAGGGTCAGCTCTGGCGTCAGATCGTAAAGTGCGTAAACCCTTGGTGAAAACTCACCGCCAAACAGCTCGTCATCGTTGTAACGCAGCCCTGTGGTCACCGACAACTGCTCGGTCAGCCCCCACTCCACTTCCGAGTACACTGCAGCGATCCAGCGATCAACACTGCGGACGGCGCCTGGAATATTGGATGTCAGCAAACCGTTGGTTTCGTCGGTCAGCTTTTCCTTCTTGTACTGGCCACCCACCGTCAGCACATGGTCGCCCCAGAACCGTGTAGCCTGGGTATCCAGCATCGATACTTTCTCTTTCTTGGTCTGATCCTGTACCCGCTCGGACAGGTCATGCTGGATAAAGCTCCGGGTCAACCAATCGCCATAGTTGCCGGCGTGAGACAGCACGTATACATCTTTGTCATAGATGTAGTTTGAGCCGGTTTCATCCTCTGCCACACTCTTGCCGGGTGTGCTGGTCTCTTCCAGACGGGAACTGTCGTAACTCAGGGCAAATTCGTTGCGACTATCCGGAGTCAGAATCAGCTTGGCACCACCCTGCTTGCGCTTGCTTTCCGGGGTACTGCGTGCGGAGTCATCGGCACCGGCAAAATCGCTCTCATCATCCCCTCCCCAGGCAGCATTCACTTCCGCACTGAGCAGGTCCTCCACCAATGCGCCGCCGGCAAACAGGCTGGTCTGCCGGCTGTCGTTGCTGACATCGTTCAGAGATTTGGTGTACTCGGATGAGATAGTGCCCGCCCACTCACCACGGTTTTTGCGGGTGATGATGTTGATGACGCCGCCCATGGCTTCAGAACCGTACAGCGACGACATCGGGCCACGGATGACTTCAACCCGCTCGATCATGGAGATGGGCGGCAGAGCAATCTGCTTGCCACCGTCCTGGCCGTTGGTGTTTACCGAACGCCCCGCTGAGACCGGCCGGCCGTCGACCAGATAAAGCGTGTAACTGTCGTCCATCCCCCGAATGCTGATGTCCTGCGCACCACCGCCACCGGTTACGTACACTCCCGGGATGTTATTCACCGCATCGACAATACTCTTGTAGGACTTCTTCGCCAGCTCGTCGCCAGAGATCACCGAAATACTGGCCGGCGCATCCGAGATATTCTGCTCGAAGCCAGCGGCAGTCACCACAATTTCACCCAGCTCAACGGGCTCGGCCTGGGCCAGACTTGCGGCGCTGGCACTGGCCAGGGCAACCGCTGACGCCAGCAAAGGAAAACGACGGCGCATGAATAACTCCTTGTGTTGTGCAACGTTCACGATGTATCAGTTTTCGCATTTGCGAATCATTATCAGTGGCGTGAACATTAACACAGCGCAAGGGTTCAGGTGTTGGAATGATGCGTTCCGCTTTTCGGAACAGCCTGTGTGGCAGTACCACCGCCCCCAGTCCATTCCTCCGGGATACAGCTTCGTAGATGAGCAATAAAGGCCCGCACCCGACGGGGAAGAACACCATGAGGATAAAGCAAGGTCACTGGCAGGTCGGGTCCATACCACTCCGGTAGACAGGACTGAAAACTGCCGGGATGAGCCGTCAGCCGACGTTCCACCAGCCAGACCGGCATCAAGCCCAGGCCGCGGCCCGCGGCAATGGCGTCACCCTGCACATTGAACTGGTCCACGGTAAACCGACGGTCCGGTAGCGACAGCGGAAAATTGCCCTGGCGGGAGTGGTGCAATATCACCCCGGTGTCTGCCATACCCAGCAGATCCACCCAGGGATGATGGGCAAGCTCTCCCGGTGCAGCCGGCTTGCCGTGCTGCCGGAAATAGGCCGGGCTACCGAAAATACCCTGCTTGAGTACACCGAGCACCTCCTGGCGCAGCGCTGTCTCACCGGTCTCGCCCAGCCAGATACACACACCGTCCTCGACCGCTTCCGGCAGGTTCCTCTGGGTGTGAATCGCAACACGAAGGTCGTCATGGTCAGCCATAAAGGACTCAACCACCCCGGAAAACCAGCCACGCACAAAAGATTCGTGACAACGCAATTCCAGCTTGCCGGTTACCTCGGCTTTGAGTTCGTCCAGTGCCTCCCGCCCCTGCACCACCAACTCGAGAATGTCGTTGCAATAGCGGTAGAACACACGCCCGGCATCGTTCGGCACGATCTTCCGGGATTGTCTCAGCAACAGTGGCTGCCCCACATTCTCCTCCAGTTGTCGAATCCGGCGGCTGAGAGTGGACTTGGGTAGTCCCAGATCCCGGGTACTGGCGGTCAGGCTGCCGGTGCGCACTACCGACACGAAAGCTTCCAGCTCCTGCAAGTCATACATAATTTGGTTCCATTATTTGCAACTGACCGTTCCAATTTATCACTTTAAAACCTTAACGAGAACCATTATCATTATTTTCCATTAAAATTTGCAAGCTATCTAACACCCCGCTGCCGGAGCGCACTGACCATGACATGCCGCACTCACGCCCTAAAACAGACGCTTCTCCGTTCCATTGCCGCACTGACGCTCTCCACCATGGGCGTGGGTGCCAGTCTCGCGGATAGTCGGTCTGTGGAAACGGCCTATGGCCCGGTAACGGTCAACGGCCAGCCAGAGCGAGTAGTCACACTGTATGAGGGTGCCCTGGACACGACACTGGCCGTCGATGCCAACCCAGTGGGCGCAGTGATTACCCGTGGCGGCAGCGACGTTGCCGATTACATCAAGTCCCGGGCGGGTGATATCGCTATTGTGGGCGCACCGGCCGAAACCAATATTGAAGCGGTTATCTCCGTCCGGCCCGATCTGATTCTGGCTGCACCGCGCACCAATGAGCAGCAATACCAGTTGCTGTCGCGTATTGCGCCGGTGATCGTGTCAGATGTTCCCATGTTCCAGCCGGACAGCTGGGAACGGGAAACCCGCCTGTTCGCCAAAGCCCTGGGGAAGGAAGAGGCCGCTGAGCGGGTGATTGCCAAAGTCGAATCCCGCATTGGCGAAGTGGCCGCCCTTGTGGCGGCTCGCATCCCGGAAGCCCAGCGAGATGCCACCCTGGTTCGCTGGATGCCCCAGGGGCCCCTGGTGATGGCGGAAGGCCTGTTCTCGGCCTCGATTCTTCAGGCAGTAGGCTTCCGGATAGATGACAATGATCTGGTTAAAGAAGGTCGCCCCCATAGCGAACCACTGAGCCTGGAGAACCTGTCCAGCATGGATCAAAGCTGGGTATTCCTGGCGACACTGAATGAAGATGGCGACAAAGCACTGGAGGCGGCCCGCCAATCCCCGGCCTTTGCCCGCCTGGATGCGGTTGAACACGACCGGGTGATCACCGTCAGCGGGCAACTCTGGACCAGCGCTACCGGACCTCTGGCGGTACTGGCCATTCTTGATGACATCGAAGCCGCGGTCACTGCCATTCAGCCCTGAAGCGCCCAATGTTGAACGCTCTATCCCCGACTAGCGTGGTTGCGTCTCGCGCTTTTTTCCCGCCGCTTCTGGCTGCGGGATTTTTATTATTACTGGTGGTACTGGCCAGCCTGCTCTATGGCGCCGGCCCGGTGTCTGCCAGCGATGCCATGGCGGCGCTGATGGCCAATGGCACGGAGGAAGCCTGGTTTGTGGTCACCGAGCTTCGGCTGCCCCGCACCATCATTGCCCTGATCACCGGCCTTGCACTGGGCCTGGCCGGTGCGCTGCTCCAGTCCATGACCCGCAACCCACTGGCCGAACCGGGCTTGCTGGGCGTCAGTGCTGGCAGTGGCTTTGCAGTGGCCCTGGCCATCCTCTTGGGCGCCACCACAGCCACTCTCACCACCCTGTCCGCCCAGCTTGGAGCGCTCGCCGGCTGTGCCCTGGTGATTGCCGCTACCAGGGTGCAGGGCCTGGGCAATGATCCTGTGCGTCTGGTATTGGCCGGGGCTACGATGACAGGTCTGCTGCTGGCACTGACCTCCATGTTGATGCTGATGGACCAGCGAGCCGCCGATGAGATTCGCTTCTGGATTACCGGCAGCGTGGCCGGCAAACCCTTGTCCATGCTTTGGGCAACGCTTCCCTCCATCACTCTCGCCCTGGTTCTGATTGCTATCGTGGCACGACCACTGGCAGCCATGGCCCTGGGCGAAAAAGCGGCCGTTGGACTGGGACATCACCCGGGGCGAATCCGCTTCCTGATCACTTTCACGGTTGCTCTGCTGGTGGGCTCGGCAACGGCCCTCGCCGGGCCCCTGATCTTTGTCGGACTGGTGGTGCCGTTTATTGCCCGGGCCTTTTCCGGCCCCGATATCCGCAAGACCCTCTGGCTGTGTGTGCCTGTTGGCCCTGCCGTGGTACTGGGTGCCGACGTGCTTTCCCGGTTGATTGCCGCGCCCGCCGAAATGCCTCTGGGGGTGGTTACCGCGCTGATTGGCGCTCCGGTGCTGCTGGCCATTGTCCGGGCCGGCCGGATGCCTTCGCTATGACCGCAGGATTCGCCATGCCGGATAAACGCAACACGCTGGTTAATACCGCCCTGCTCGGGCTGTTAGTCCTGGCAACCATCATCTCGCTGGCCACCGGTACCGTGCAGGTTTCCCTGTTCGATACCCTCAGGGCATTAGCCGGCCACGCAGACCCGATGACCGATTTCGTGATCAACGAGCTTCGTCTGAGCCGGGTAAACGCGGGACTACTAAGTGGGGCTGCGCTGGCCATGGCCGGGTGCCTGATGCAGACCCTGGCCCGTAACCGTCTGGCGACACCGGGCATTATCGGCATCGATAACGCGGCTACCGCCTTTGCGGTCGCGTCGGTGGTGGGCGTGGGGCTATCGCTGGCGCCATCGGCCATGGCACTGGCCGGAGCGGCAGCCGCCACGGCGATTGCCTTTGGCCTGGCGGGGGCCAATGGCACCCGGGGTTATCGCTTTATCGTCGCCGGCATCGGCATTGGCGCCATCGCGGGCGCAGTCACCCAGGTAATGCTCAGTCGGGTGGCGATTGATGCCGCCAATGCAGCCTATCCCTGGACCGTGGGCAGTCTGAATGCCCGTTCCGGCCAGAGTGTTCTGGTGCTCGGAATTGGCCTTGCGGCCGGCTACCTGGTTCTGATGAGTCTCAGCCGGGCCCTCAATACCTTGCAGTTCACGGATGCGGTAGCCATTGCCCTGGGCACACGACTGAAAGCCACCCGCATAATCGGCCTGGGTTTGTCGGTGATGCTCACGGGCCTGGCAGTATCCGTCTGCGGGCCGGTTGGCCTGATTGCCCTGCTGGCGCCGGAGCTTGCCCGGGCCCTGTGCCGCCCGGGCAAGGTTCCGCTCACGGCTGCGGCCCTGGCGGGCGCCAGCTTCATGCTGGTTGCCGACCTGTTAGGCCGCACGCTGTTTGCGCCTCTGGAAATTCCGGTGGGCATCATTACCGCCATCGTCGGCAGCCCCTACCTGCTCTGGATACTGCTGAGACCTTCGCCACGGAGCCTGACATGAGCCAATCCCAAACCGCGACCCTTGCCGCCGACGACATCACTCTGGCGCACCGTCAGTTTATTGTGGCGGCGAATCTGAGCCTTCATCTGCCAACGGCCCAAGTCACCGCCATCGTGGGCCCCAACGGCTGCGGAAAATCCACCTTGCTGAACGGCCTGGCCCGGATTCATGCGCCCAAGCGGGGCTCGGTGCTTCTTGACGGCAAGGATATCCATCGCCTGCCGTCCAAAGAAGTCGCCCGGAAACTGGCCCTGCTACCCCAGGACAACACCGCCCCGGAAGGTCTCACCGTTGCCGACCTGGTGCGCTTTGGCCGCCAGCCTCATCAGGGCTGGATGGCACAGTGGTCGAAAGAAGACCAACGGGCCTTCGATCAGGCGATACAGGCCGCCGATGTTGCCGGACTGGCTGACCGTGCACTGGACACCCTCTCTGGCGGGCAACGACAGCGGGCCTGGATTGCCATGTCGGTGGCCCAGCAAACGCCGCTGTTACTGCTGGACGAACCTACATCGGCCCTGGATCTGGGCCACCAGATTGAAGTGTTTGAGTTAATCCGGGCACTGAGCGGACAAGGCAAGACCATCGCCATGGTGGTGCACGACCTGGCCAGTGCCTGTCGCTATGCGGACCATATGGTGGCCATGAAAAATGGAACCATTATTGAGGAGGGCGCTCCGGCGGAGATTGTCTCACCGGAGCTGGTGCAGGAACTCTACGGCGTCAGCTGCGATCTGATTCACGACCCGGCCACCGGTAGCCCGTTACTGGTCAATGTGCGCCGCAATCCCTGAGCGGTATCAGGCCGCGGTTTCGGCCCTGGCCTTTTCCCGGGCAATCGCGGCTGGCGCTCCGGCCGCCAGCACCACAGCGCCAGCCGAGCAGGCCAGCATGCTCAGCACGATAGGCAGAAGCGCATCACCCCCAAAGGCCGATGACAGCGCACTGATCCCTCCGGCCAGGGTGAACTGGGAGGCGCCAAGCATGGCAGCGGCGGTTCCGCCCAGATGCGGAAAGAACTCCAGCGCATTGGCCATGTTGTTAGGCACGATCCCGCCCTGACAGCCAATGGCGCCAATGATGAACAACGCCACCGCCCAGAACGGCCCGCCCAGAAACACCACGGTGACCAGCCCGACCAGCATCAGGAACTGCAGCATGACCTGTACCCGCAACAGGATTACCGATGGGAAACGCCGCAACAGTGGCCGGTTGACCAGATTCAGCACCGCCATCAATCCGATATTGGCCGCGAACAGCATGGAGAAACTGGCATTGGACAGGCCGAACCACTCCTGGTAGATAAACGACGAGTGGGTAATGAACAACAGCATGGTGCTGAAGCACATCACCTGAATACCGACAAAGCGCATGGTTGTGCTATGGCGAAGCACCAGCAGGTAGTTGGTCACCAGAGTTTTCACCGGCGTCGTGGCCTGGGGCCTGGGTTTCAGTTTCGGAAACAGAGCGATTTGCAGCACCACCGCCAGCAACAAGGCGTAGCCGGCCAGGAGCACGAAGATCCAGTGCCAATCGCCGAGCGCAAGCATCAACGCACCGAGTGAAGGTGCCGCAGCCGGGGCAATAAACATGATCAGGCCAATCAGGCCGAACAGGCGCGCCGCTTCCTGCCCGCCCACCTGGTCCCGGACAATCGCCGGCACCGAGACCGCACAGAAGGCACCGCCGATGCCCTGCACAATTCGCCAGCCCACCAACTCCGCCAGGGTATCGGCTCCGGCAATCATCATCGCGGCAATGGCGAAAATGGTCAGCCCGACAAACAGAATCAGCTTGCGACCATAGCGATCCGACAAAGGCCCGCCCACCAGTTGGGCGAGACCAAGGGTGGCGACATAGGCACTGAGAGTCAGGCCCACATCCGCGTGGGGAATACCAAATCCGTCGGCAATATCGGGGAACGCTGGCAAATACGCATCCAGAGCCAGAGGCCCCAGGGCGACGGTCATACCAAGTAATAACGCGAGCTGAAAATGAGACAAGGGCTACCTCCGCTGACTAGATAGATAGCTAACAATAATCAAGGAGAAACCACAATGCGCGGTTTCCGAAGCCCGGGCAGAACTCAGCTACTCAGGCCTAATCGAGCACGCACTCCCGGCTATAAAGCTGACTGAGCTTGCGTCGTTTCTGGCGCAGGCCATTGCCTCGATCATTGCTGTAACCGGCTCGCAACTGGCCCTGAATCCGGTCCAGCTGCTTCCGATATTTCTCGCACTGTGCCGCCTGCTTTTTCGCCTCTCTGGCCTGGGCGTAGCGATCCGTGCTGCCGGGGGCCAAAAGGCGACTCACCTCGGCCCGGCTTTGCCGCACTCGGTCAGCCTGGCGGATGTTTTCGCCCATGGGGACGGTCACCGGTGGTTTCACCGAAACACTGGAATGTCGCAGCTGCCTGGGAGGCGTATCGGAAAAGTGAATGGACCCGTTGGCATCGGTCCAGCGGTAGATTTCAGCAGTGGCGGGCGCTGCCGCGGCAACGAAAAGCAGGCTCAGGGCCAGTCTCCTTGGCATGGGATCACATCCTGTGAAAGAGTTATCGCAACATTCCCGCTGCCATCACGGCAGCGGGACAGGCGCTGGGGACTATACCGAAAACCTGCGCCACTTTCAGGAACGGGTCAGCGGTCCAGCAACTCGATCCAGTGGTTCACCGGCACGTCTGCTTTGCTCTCCAGGTGCAACTGGCAGCCAATGTTGGCCGTGACAATCCGCACCGGGTTCTCCACCGTCAACGCCTTGAGCTTGTTATCCAGCAGCTTCTGGCTCATCTCCGGCTGGGTAATGGAATAGGTACCCGCCGAGCCACAGCACAGGTGCTTGTCTTTGGTGGCCGCCAGGTCGATTCCCGCTTTGGTGAGCACCTGCTCCACTACTCCATTCTGTTTCATGGCGTGCTGCAGGGTACACGGACAGTGGAACGCCACCTTGCCAGCCTGGGCACTGGCCTTTAGAGGCTCCAGGTCTTCCTTCAACAGGAACGCCCCGAGATCAGTGCACAGCTCGCTCACCTTCCTTGCCTTGTTGGCGTAGACCGGATCATCTTTCAGCAGATGGCCGTAATCCTGGACTATGGCACCACAACCTGACGCGGTCATGATGATGGCCTCGGCTCCAGCTTCAATGGCGGGCCACCAGGCATCGATGTTGCGGCGCATCTGTTCCAGACCGCGCTCATGTTCGGACAGATGGTAGTTCACCGCGCCACAGCATCCGGCCTCGGGGGCTTCCACCATGGTCACGCCGAGCTTGTCCAGCACCCGGGCGGCGGCAGCGTTGGTATTGGGCGCAGCCGACGGCTGAACACAGCCGGCCAGGGCCAGAACCACACGGCTGTGGCTCGACGAGGGCCAGGGGCTGGCGTGCCGGCGGGGCGGCACCTTGGTGCGCAGCTTCTCCGGCAGGACCGGCCGGAAGGCCTGGCCCAGACGCAGCATCAACCCGAACAGCCGGCGATCCGGCAGGAAGCGGGTCAGCGCCCAGCGCAGCCATTTTTCCTGCGGCTTACGCGGCAGCTCTTTCTCCATCAAACCACGGCTGATATCCACCAGGCGGCCATATTTCACGCCGGAGGGACAGGTGGTTTCACAGCTTCGACACGTCAGGCAGCGGTCGAGATGTTCACGGGTTTTCTCGGTCACTTCGCCGCCTTCCAGGAACATCTTCATCAGATAGATGCGGCCACGGGGCCCGTCCCGCTCGTCGTTCAGTTCCTGGTAGGTTGGGCAGGTCGCGGTGCAAAAACCGCAATGCACACAGGCCCTGAGGATTTCCTCCGCTTCCTGACCTTCAGGATCATTGGCAAATTGTTGAACCAGATTCGTTTGCATAATTACAACCAGCTATAGAGACGGCCAGGATTGAAAATGCCGTCGGGATCGAACGAGTGTTTCACGCGGCGCTGGATGGTTTTCAACGCCTCGGGTTGGCTGTGCATTACTTCGGCAGTGCGATCACCACCCCGGAACAGACTGACCTGACCACCGGCCGCACGAGCCAGCGGCTCCAGATCGCTGAGTGATGCCTGGCCGCGATACCATCGCTGGGAGCCAACCCAGTCGATCATCCAGGGGCCTTCAAGCTCCGGCGTTCTGGCGGTGGAATCCAGGGAGAACCGCCAGAGAGGTGCTTCCGGATCGTCAAAGAAGCCGTGCTGCATGTCCTGAACCTCTCTCCAGAACTGGTCACCCTCAGCCATAACCTCGCCACCCCACTTCTCGGCGGTCGCCTCAACCGCTGATTTTGCACCGGCAAGGCGCAGGTACACCTTGCCATCTACCCAGCAGGCACCGGTGATGGGTTTGGGCTCACCGGCACGGCGGTTCATGTATTCCACCACCTCGTCCATGGCCATCTCCCGCACCAGGGTAACGGTGGCCGCCGGCTTCGGCATGACTTTCAGGCTGATCTCGGTGATCACCCCGAGTGTTCCCATGGCGCCGGCCTGCAGACGGGAAACGTCGTATCCCGCCACGTTTTTCATCACCTGGCCACCAAAACGCAAGTGTTCGCCCTTGCCGTTCATCAGGCGAATACCCAGCACCTGATCCCTCACCGATCCCGCCCAGGGTCTGGCCGGGCCGGACAGGTTGCAGGCCATTGTGCCGCCGATGGTGGATGCGTCGCCAAAATGCGGCGGCTCAAAGTGAAGACACTGGCCCTGCTCCGCCAGCACCGCTTCAATTTCTTTCAGGGTGGTACCGGCACGTACCGTCAGCACCAGCTCTACCGGATGGTATTCCACCACACCAGTGTGCTCAGCCAGGCTCAGAGTGCTGGCATCAGCATCGCTCTGGCGCCCCATAAAGGACTTGCTGCCGCCGCCGACAATGTTGAGTTTCTGCCCGTTACTGCGGGCCCGGAGCACCTGCTCCTGTATCGTTTGGATCTGATCAGCCATGGGCAGTGTCCGCCTCTTCGTGCTTGTGTTGCTTGTGCTCGATGGAGCGGTATTCCTGACAGAATTTCAGGGTGGGCACCCCTTTGCCCGGGTTCAGAATTCCGGTGGGGTCGAAGGCCGCTTTCACATCCTGGAACTGCTGCAGCTCGTCATCATTGAACTGCACCGCCATCTGGCGAATTTTCTCCACGCCCACGCCATGCTCACCGGTGATGCAGCCACCCACCTCAACACAGAGCTCCAGGATCTTGCTGCCGAACGCCTCGGTGCGCTCAAACTCGCCTGGCACGTTGGCATCAAACAGGATCAGCGGGTGCAGGTTGCCATCGCCCGCATGAAACACGTTCGCCACCCGCAGGCCGAACTCTTCTGACATCTTTTCCATTTCCAGCAATACCTTGGCCAGATAGCGACGCGGAATGGTGCCATCCATGCAGTAATAATCCGGCGAGATCCGCCCCACCGCCGGGAAGGCCGACTTGCGCCCTTTCCACAGCAGAGCCCGCTCTTCCTCGCTCTGTGAGGTGCGAATGGAGGTCGCGCCCAGCTTACGGAACAGCGCTTCGGCCTCTGCGATGTGTTCGTGCACTTCCTCTTCGGTGCCGTCCACTTCACACAGCAGCAGGGCCTTGGCATCCCGGGGATACCCGGCACCGCAGAAGTCATCGGCCGCGACAATGGCATGACCATCCATCATTTCCAGGCCACCGGGGATGATGCCGTGGGAAATCACGCCACCCACCGCGTCGCCCGCTTTCTCGATGCTGTCGAAGCCCGCCATGATCACCTGTGCCACTTCCGGCTTGGGCAGCAGTTTCACCTTCACCTCGGTGACCACGCCCAGCAGTCCTTCAGAGCCGGTGAGCAGCGCCAGCAGATCCATACCGCAGCTGTCCAGACCATCACTGCCGACCGTTACCCGGTCACCCTCGGCGGTGATCATTTCCACACTGAGGATGTTGTGCACGGTCAGGCCGTACTTCAGGCAGTGCACGCCACCGGAGTTTTCGGCCACGTTGCCGCCAATGGTGCAGGCGATCTGAGAGGAAGGATCCGGCCCGTAATAAAGGCCGTACTGTGCAGCCTCTTCGCTGATCGCCAGGTTACGGACACCCGGCTGCAGGCGTGCGGTGCGACCAATCGGATCAATGTTCAGAATTTGGTTAAACTTGGCCAGCGAGAGCACTACCCCTTCCTTATGCGGCATGGCACCGGCACACAAACCGGTACCGGCACCACGGGCCACCACCGGCACACCGTTTTCGTGGCAAATGCGCATGACCCGCTGCACCTGTTCCACGGTTTCCGGGAGCACCACCAGCATGGGCATTTCCCGGTACATGGCCAGGCCATCGCACTCATAGGGTTTCAGGGTTTCGTCATCGGTGATGACGAAGTCCGGGTCAATAAAGGCCCGGAACTGCTCCGCCAGCCGGGATTTGCTGATACGGGATTGAGTATTCATAAGAGACACCGGTTACTGGCGTTTGCTTTCAAAATGGTCGATGCCAGCCTGGGCACAGTCCATGTCCTGTTGTGGCGTGCCCGAGCTGAGACCGATACCGCCGACCACTTCACCGTCTACCATCACCGGCAGGCCACCGCCTACCGTACTCAGGCGACCGCCCACTTCAGTATGTATACCGAAGGCGAGGTTGCCCGGCACGTTGGCGGCATTGTAGTCGTGGGTCGCTTTGCGCGCGGCCGCAGCGGTAAATGCCTTGTCCTGTGCGATGGTAACACTGGTCACTTTGCCCCCGTCCATACGCTCAAAGGCGATCAGCGTGCCGGACTCGTCCACCACTGCGATGCACATGGGCACGCCGATTTCACGGGCCTTGGCCGCCGCACCCTCAATCAGGATGCGTGCATCAGACAGGTCGAGACGATGAATGGTCAACATAACGATTTACTCCTCTTGGTTAGCCATAAGCGAGATTGGGCAGCCAGGTAGTGATGGCCGGGAACACAATGCACAGGAATACGCCCAGGGCCTGGATGGCCAGGAACACCAGGGATGACTTGAAGATGGTGCCCATGGAAATTTCCGGCGGGCACACGCCGCGGATATAGAACAGCGCATAGCCGAAGGGCGGGCTCAGGAACGACATCTGCATATTCACCAGATACAACACCCCGAACCACAGCACCACGTCGTCACCAGACACGCCCGGCAGGCCAAACAGACCCGGGAACTCCAGGGCTTCCACAATGGGGATAAAGATAGGCACCGCCAGCAGCAGGATGCCGACCCAGTCCAGGAACATGCCCAGGACCACCAATAACACCATCAGCAGGAACAGGATGCCGTAGGCCGGTAGGCCTGTGCCCAGAATGGATTCGGTAATAAAGTCCTGACCACCCTGGAGAATGTAGAAACCTACAAACACCGAGGCACCAAACATGATCCATAGCACCATGGCGGAAGCCTTCGCGGTGGTCACCGAGGCATCCCGCAGAGTCGCGATGGTGAACACCTTGTGTTTCATGGCCACGAGAATGGCGCCAAATGAGCCGATGCCGGCCGCCTCAACCGGTGTGGCAATGCCGCCAAAGAGCAGGCCAAGCACCAGGAACACCAGAATGAGAGGCGCAATCAGGTCTTTCAGAAGCAGCAGCTTGTCTTTCAGGCCGATGCGTTCCTCCTTGGGAATGGGAGGCCCGAGTTCGGGGTTCAGCTTCGCCCGGATCCAGACATAGAACACATACAGGCTGGACAGCAGAACGCCAGGAATCACCGACCCCAGATACAGTTCACCCACCGATTGCTGGGCAACCACGGCATAGAGGATCGCCAGAATCGAGGGCGGAATGAGAATACCCAGGGTGCCGCCCGCCATGATGGAGCCAAGGGCGATTTTGTGGTCGTAACCCCGTTTGAGCATGGCCGGCAGGGCAATGATACCCATGGTCACGACCGCCGCACCGATAACCCCGACCATCGCTGCAAGAATAGTAGAGGCCACAATAGTGGCAATGGCCAGGCCGCCGCCAACACCACCCATCCACTTGTAGACGACGTTGAACATCTCCTCGATCAGCCCGGCCCGTTCGAGCATCGCCGCCATGAAGATGAACAGCGGAATAGCGGCCAGATCCGAGTTGGTCATCATCGGGAAGATGCGGCTGGGGATGATGTTCAGCATCAGCGAATCGCCCACCAGATAAATGAAGGCAACCCCAAGACCACCGGTAACAAACGCCAGTGGCAGCCCCATCATCAAAGCCACCAACAGGGAGCCAAACATCAGGTAGGTGAGCGGCCCGATGTTCACATCGGCCAGGCTTCCGGCCAGCTTGAACAGGAATTTCTCGTCGCTGAACGGGTCGTAGAACAGAATGTTGACGAACTCGACAAACATTACAAAGGCCAGCGCAGCGGTGGCCAGAATCATCAGCCAGGTGCCAAGCTTGCCTTTGAGGTTGCCCTGGCCCGGATTGTTCACTGTAGTGGTAGTCATGCGTGTTGCTCCCGGCCAAGCTTGACGAACAGGGCAATGTCCTTGATCAGTTTGGACAGGCCCGCCAAGGTAAGTAGAACAGCCCCCAGCAGCATCATGGCCTTGACCGGCCAGTACTGGATGCCCCAGGTCTCGACGGTACGTTCATCCATCGAGTAGGAGTTCTGGAAGAAGGTCCAGGAGGTAATCACCAGTGCCAACGCAAACATGAAGAAGAACATGGAGGTGAAGATATCCATGCCAATCCGGCCCCGCACAGGCAACAGGTTATAGATCACATCGACCCTTACGTGGGCGCCATGCAGCAGGGCAAACGCGCCCGCCAGCAGGTACTGCATGCCGAACAGCAGAAAGCTGGCCTCATGTACCCAGATGGTCGGCATATTGAAGATGTAGCGCATAACCACTTCAAAAAAGTAGAAAACAACGGCGTTTACGGTCCAGAAGGAAATAAACACGCCAGATTTTTCGCTGATCCAGTCGATGATCCGGGTAAACCAGTTCGCGTAATCCGACTCGATGGTTTTCGACATTTCGGCTTCGATCTGCTGAAGCTTCTCGTTTGCCAGGGCATTCTTGTCAATCGCCTGCACGCCACGGCTACTGGACCAACGGTCCCACGCCATCATCAGCAGCGGCATCACCGCCAGCCAACCCCAGTAGAACCAGTGCGGCAGCACAAAGCCAAAGTTGCTCAGATCAGACATACTGTCCTCACGTCAGTGACAACGCGGGGAAGGGAGAGAGCGCCCTGAACCAAGGCTTCCCTGCCCTTCCCCGCTTTTTTGATTGTTGTTGGTAGTGCCGCTTTACTTGCCAGCCGCCTTGAGGTCTTCCTCGGTGACGTAGCCCACGGTGTCGTTCATCATGTACTCGAGCTGCATATCGAAGATGGCCTTGGCATCCTCGTTCTTGTTCGCCCAGTTGTACCAGATGGGAATTGCCGCGCGACGGAACTCCTGCAGATCCTGCTGGCTCAGACGCGTGACGGTGTCACCATCCGCCTTGAACTTCTCCATGGCTTCGATGTTGCGCTTCTGGATGGTCAGGTAGTGCTTCTGGGAGTAATTGCGCACCTCTTCCTCAACCAGCTGCTGTAGCTTGGGATCCAGGGCGTTCCAGGCACGCAGGTTCACCGTCAGGTCCATCAGATCCACCGGCTGGTAAATAGACATCACCCCTGGAGGCCCGAACAGGATGTAATCGGTCACCTGGGAGAAGCCCAGCTCATAGTTCACTGCCGGGCCCACGTAGTCCGCCGCATCGATGGTGCCCTTTTCCAGAGCCGGGAAGATGTCGGAACCCGGCAGGCTGACGGTGGATACCCCGAACTGCTGGAATACTTCAGCCACCATGCCGCCTGGCACCCGGATCTTCATACCCTTGAGATCCGCCAGGCTGTTCACCGGCTTCTTGGAATGAATGATGTTGGCGTCGTGCTGAATCGGGCCCACGTAGAACAGCCCGTACTTTTTGTAGATCTCCCGGGTTTTCTCCAGCATGCCCAGGGAATAGAACATGGTGTCCCACTGGTGAGGCTGATCCGGGCCGGCCGGGTAAGAGGACAGGAACACCGAGGCCGGTATCTTGCCTGACCAGTACAGGGTAAACGGGTTCATCCCCTGCAGTACGCCGTTGCGTACCGCATCAAACAGCGCGTTGTTGTCGGCCGCCACCGCCTTCGCCGGATACGGCCTGAAAATCAGTTCTCCGCCGGATTTTTCCTCGATGCTGTTGCACCATTCCTCGAACAGGTCATAGCCAACCGTGCCCGCATCCCACACCGACTGAATTTTCCAGGTAGTCGCGGCCTGGGCCTGACCGGCGCCCAGTGTCAGCGCGCCTGCCAGGGCTGCACCAACCGCCATTTTTCTGAGAAAACTCCGGCGTGGTGGGTTTGCGTCTGAATCACAATGCTTGTCGTTGTTATCATTGATGTTCATCGAAACATCTCCGTTCACTTTGTTGTTATGCAGAGGTAATCCAACACCAGCAAATGCCAGCATTAAAAAGATATTCGTAGGCAGGTGCGGTTTAGTCCAGAGAATTGCCAACTGGTCAGACCAGTTTTTAGTTGCGGCAAAATGGACGAATTCGGTGCTATAGGCCATAGTTAGCGGTCTGGAGGACAACACTCGAGAAGGACTTCCTGATCACTTGAACAACAGCAACTGGTCTGACCAGCAAGACCCGTCAGGTAGAACACATGGGGATATCGCAGGAAATTTCCTTCAGGCTAGAGCGGCTGATTCTCGACGGCGGCCTGGCACCGGGGCAGAAGATACCCTCGGAGCGCCAGCTTTCGACCAGACTGGGGGTTTCCCGGGCCATCATTCGTGAAGCATTGCATGAACTCCAGGGGCGGGGCGTCATCGAAACCCAGCATGGCCGGGGATCTTTTGTTGCCAGCATTGTCCCGAACACAGACGATCTGGAAGACAACAGCCCGTTGATGCACCTGTTTGCTGGCCACCCGCGCACCCTTTATGACCTGCTGGAAGTGCGCGAACAACTGGAAGGCCAGGCGGCCGAACTTGCAGCCCAGCGCGCCACCCGAGGTGATCTACACCGGATTACCAAAGCCTACCGGGCCCTGGAAGACACCGACCCGCTCAGCAACGCCAAACCCGACCACGGTTTTCACCAGGCTATAATTGAAGCATCTCATAACCCGGTACTGGTACATGTGCTCAATGGTCTGAAAAACATGATGCTGCTGACCGTGCATGCCTCCGTTGCCAACCTGAATCCAAGGGCGGAAATGCGCCAGTTAATCATGAAGCAGCACAAGCAGATCTATCAGGCCATTATGGCGGGCAAGGCCAGAACCGCCCGCAAGGTGGCCATGGCCCACGTCCGTTTTGTTCAGGATTCATTGAGAAGCCTGGAAAACCAGGGGGCAGAGGTCATCCGGGTCTCACTTGAGTCCAACAACTTTCACGAAAACCCAACAAAGCGGTATTGATTTCCACGGCAACAGTCCGTAAAACATGCGCCTTTGTATGACAGTCTCAGGAGCCAGCCATGGCGGAACCAGCGCCTCTTATTTGCAGGGACATCCACAAGACCTTTGACAAGCTGGAAGTTCTCAAGGGCATCTCTCTGGAAACCCGTAAGGGTGATGTGGTTTCCCTGATTGGCAGTTCCGGTTCCGGCAAGAGTACCTTTCTGCGCTGCATCAATCTGCTGGAAACCCCCACCTCCGGCGACATTATTGTGCACGGCGACCCAATCCGGTTCACCGAAAACCGAAAAGGTGAACGGGTACCCGCCGATAACCGCCAGGTGGAACTGATCCGGGCTCGCCTCTCCATGGTGTTCCAGGGCTTCAATCTCTGGTCCCATATGACGGTGCTGGAGAACATTATCGAAGCGCCGGTTCACGTTCTGAAGATTCCGAAAAAAGAAGCGATTGAGCGCGCAGAGGCCTACCTGAACAAGGTCGGCATCTACGAACGCAAGGACTACTACCCGGCACAGATGTCCGGCGGACAGCAGCAGCGGGCGGCCATTGCCCGGGCGCTGGCCATGGAACCCGAAGTGATGCTGTTTGATGAGCCAACCTCGGCCCTGGACCCGGAGCTGGTGGGCGAGGTCCTGAAAGTTATGCAGAGTCTGGCCGAGGAAGGCCGAACCATGATCGTGGTCACCCACGAGATGGCGTTTGCAAGGGATGTGTCGAGCCAGGTCCTGTTTTTGCATCAGGGCGTGATTGAGGAGCAGGGAACCCCGGACAAGGTTTTTGACAACCCGGATTCCGAGCGTATGAAGCAATTTCTTGCTCCCAAGTTCTGAACACCAGTGCTATCTTGAATCGGTGTTGGACGAGGAGTTGAAGAATAGCTCCCGAAACTTCCATAAAAAATAAAGCCTTTGTGGCGAATTACTGGAGAAGTGACACATGAAAAAACTGATTGTTGCAGCAAGTTGCGCCCTGGCCCTGGTTGCCGGTACGGCCCAGGCTCAGGAAAGAAACCTGCGCATTGCTTTTGATGTGCCCTACGAGCCATTCGAGTACAAAGACGAAAACGGTGAGCTGACCGGTTTTGAAGTGGAACTGGCGGACGCCATGTGTGAAGAGATGAACGCCAACTGCGAATTCGTCATTCAGGCATGGGACGGTATGATTCCGGGCCTGCTGGCTCGTAAATTTGATCTGATCATGTCTTCCATGTCGATCACACCGGAGCGTGCCGAGCGCGTGCTCTTCTCCGAACCGTACTACAACACCCCGGGCGGCTGGTTCGGCCCCAACGATTTCAGCACCGACGTCACCGATATGGATGCCATGAAAGGCAAGACTGTCGGCGTGCAGCGCGGTACGACCATGGACACCTACGTGACAGAGAACATGGGTGGCATTGTTGAAATCAAGCGCTACACCACCGCTGACGACATGGTACTGGACCTCGAAGGCCAGCGTCTGGATGTGGTCTTTGTTGACTATCCGGTAGGTGAGCAGACCGTTCTGACCAAAGACGGCTTCAAGGAAGTGGGCGAGCCCGTGAAACTGGGTGAAGGCGTGGGCGTTGCCATGCGCAAGCGTGATGCCGACCTGGCCGACGAAGTAAACGCCGCCCTGCGCACGTTGAAGGAAGATGGCACCTACGACACCATCATGAAGAAGTACTTCAACTACGATATCAAGATGTAATGACCACGGGGGCGGCGCCACGTCGCCCCCGCTGACCGGATACTCCCATGTTTGATCTGAAAGGCTATGGCCCGGCCCTCGCAGAAGGAGCGGTCATCACCATTGAGCTGGCCTTCCTGTCTCTGGCCCTGGCCCTGGCGCTTGGCCTGGTTGGTGCCAGCGCAAAACTCTCCGGCAGTCGTGTTGCCGCCGGCATCGCAACCGCCTATACCACGCTGATTCGCGGGGTTCCGGACCTGGTAATGATGCTGCTGTTCTATTACGGCGGCCAGGTAGCGGTGAACATGCTTTCGGATTATCTGTGGGAAACCCGCGGTATCGACTTTTTCTTCCAGTTTGATCCTTTCATTTCCGGCGTGGTGACCATCGGTCTGATTTTCGGTGCCTATATGACCGAAACCTTTCGCGGCGCCTTTCTGGCAGTGGATGTCGGTCAGATTGAGGCGGCCAAGGCCTATGGTTTTTCCCGCTGGCATACCTTCCGGCGGGTGATGATCCCGCAGATGTTGCGCCATGCCCTGCCGGGCATCGGCAATAACTGGCAGGTGTTGCTCAAGACCACAGCGCTGGTGTCCATCATTGGCCTGACCGATATGGTTCGGGTGGCGGAGGAAGCCGCCAAGGCGGAGCGCATGCCTTTCCACTTCTTCGTACCGGTGGCTGCCGTGTATCTGGCGCTGACGGCGGGGTCGGAGCTGTTTATCAAGTGGCTTGATCGTCGAGCCAATGTCGGCGTGGTTCAGGGGAATTAAACGATGCCTGATTTCATTGCCGAGTGGTTGAACAAGAACGAAATTTTCACGGCCATGACGCTGATGGAGTACTGGGACGGTCTGGTGACGACCGTACACCTGGTGTTTCTGTCGCTGGTCATCGGCCTGGTGGTGGCGGTGCCGCTGGCGATTCTGCGTACGGTCAGGAATCCGCTGGTGTCCGGGCCAATCTGGATCTACACCTATCTGTTCCGGGGCACGCCGCTGCTGATCCAGCTGTATATTATCTATTATGGAGTAGCGCAGATTCCGGGGATTCAGGAGACTTTCTGGTGGGAGATCTTCCGGGAACCTCTGTATCCTGCCCTGTTGGCCTTCACGCTGAATACTGCAGCCTACACCACGGAGATTATCCGGGGGGCGATTATGTCTACGCCCCATGGTGAAATCGAGGCGGCGAAAGCCTATGGCATGAACTGGTTTCTGCGGATGCGCCGGATCATTCTGCCAAGCGCGGCGCGTCGGGCGGTTCAGGCTTATTCCAATGAGGTGATTTTCATGCTGCACGCCAGTGCGATTGCCAGTGTGGTCACCATTGTTGATCTGACAGGGGCGGCACGGAACATTTATTCGCGGTTTTATGCGCCGTTTGATGCGTTTATTTTCGTGGCGCTTTGTTATATGGCGCTGACGTTTATTCTGGTGTTTGCTTTCCGCAAGCTGGAAAACCATCTTTTGCGGCATCAACGGCCAGTTAATTCCTGAGCAGCGCCCTACAACCCATCATCCAATCCTGGTGCACGGCCAGCCGGCGGGAACGTCTTCCGGGAACCGCTACGAGCACATCCATGTGCGCTTCTCGAAGGCCATCCTTGGCCTTCGACATTCCCGGAAGACGTTCCCGCCGGCTGACCCCGAACCTTTTGCGGGGTATCGATGAACGCTTCGAATCGTCTTTTTGATTTCCATCCGGACTGGCTTAGCCATACCCTCGCCAACGCTTCCGCTGATCTGCCCGAAACCAAAACCGCCCTGCCCGATGGCACCCAGGTCTCCCGCAAGGCCAACGGGGTTCTCTGGCTTACGCCACCGGCTGCGGCGGCCAACCCGAATCAGGAAGCCCTGATCATTTCTGCCGGTGTGCATGGCAATGAAACGGCGCCGATTGAGGTGTTGAACATGCTGGTGTCGGAGTTGTTTTCCGGGGAGTGGTCACTGGCGTGCCCGCTGCTGTTGATACTGGGTAACCCTCCGGCGATGGTGGCGGGTGAGCGGTTTATGGATGTAAACATGAACCGGTTGTTCAATGGCGCCCATGGCAAACCGGAATATTCCGGGCTTGCGGAGGGCCGGCGGGCTCGGTTTCTGGAGGAGATGTGTCGGCAGTTTGCGATGGCGCATCAGGGCCTGGCGTTAAGCCATTATGATCTGCATACCGCTATTCGCCCGTCGAAACGGGAGCGCTTTGCGCTGTACCCGTTCGTGGACGGGCGGTCGGTTCCGGCCGGCCAGTGTGCGTTCCTGCTGGAGGCCGAGTTGGAGACCCTGTTGCTCCAGCATAAGGAATCGACAGTGTTTTCATCGTTCACTGCCAGCACACTGAAGGCGGAGAGTTTTACCATTGAACTGGGCAAGGTGGAGCCGTTTGGCCGGAATGATCTGCGACGGCTCCAAGGCATTGAGCGGGCCTTGCGCCGGCGTTTCCGGGGTGAGGCAGCACCGGCAGTGCTGCCACCGTTTGATCATCTGACGGTGTTTGAGGTGGTGCATGAGGTGCTCAATACCGGGCCGGCTTTCCGGTTTCATGTGCCGGACGATGTGGCGAACTTTACCGAGTATCAGCCCGGCACGGTGATCTGGGAGGATGATCAGGATTGCTATCGAGTCGGCACTGCACCGGAGGCGGTGGTGTTTCCGAACCCGGCAGTGCCTGTGGGCCAGCGCGTCGGGTTGATGATTCGAGCCAAGGAGGTGTTCAGGGCCAGCTCTTTGTGAGCGACCCTGAACATGGCACCGGGATCAGGCCGGCGCGTTTTCCGGTTCGGCCACCGGCAGTTTGATCAGCTTGGTGCAGACCGCCGGGATCACCAACAGGGTCAGGACCGTCGAAGCCAGCAGACCGCTGATGATGGCCCAGGCCATGGGTGGCCACAGGGTGGAACTCGAGAACGCCAGCGGCAGCAGGCCGGCCACGGTGGTTGCGGTGGTCAGCAGGATGGGCCGGGTACGGCGTTCCACAGCGGTGCGTACCGCATCGGCAATGGCTCGGCCCCGTTCCAGCTCCCGATCCATTACGTCCAGCAGGACGATGGCGTTGTTCACCACGATACCAACCAGAGCAATCACCCCCAGCAGCGACTGAAAACCGAAGGGCGAACCGGACAGAACCAGCCCCGGGAAAATGCCAACAGTTGCCAGCGGTACGGTCAGCAGGATAATGCCCACCCGCCGGAAGGAGTTGAACTGCAACAGCAGGAAGAACAGCAACAGCAGCATGCCGATCGGTGCCGCGGTAAGCAGTGCGGAGTTGGCACGGTCAGAACCTTCGGCATCTCCTCCCATGTCCAGTCGCGTGCCCGCCGGCAACGGGTTCTGTTCCAGGCCCGCATACAGGCCGTCCAGCGCCTGGCTGAAGCTGTAGTCTTCCTCCAGATTGGCACTGACCGTATTCACCCGTACCCCGTTGCGCAGGTAAACCGCCGCCGGTTCCCAGGTGGTTTCCACCGTGGCCACGGCCGATAGCGGAATGGCATCGCCCTGGTCGTTGTAGGTATTCACAGACAGCAGGCGCGACAGTGACAGCGACGTGCCTTCGCGGGAGCGCAACACGATGGGTATCGGGTCGTCCTCCTGTCGGTAGCGCTCAGCCACGGCGCCGTAGCTCTGGCCATACAGGCTCTGGGCAACATCGGCTCGGGTGAGGCCATAGCGGGCGGCGGTGGCGTCGTCCACATTGATGGCGATGCTGGGCACACCAATGTCGAGATCGTGGCGAACATCCACCGTGCCCTCAACACCCCTGAGAATGGAATAGACCTGCTCGGTGGCTCGGGCGCGGGCGTTGTCGTCCGGATGGAAGACACGGACTTCTACCGGGGCAGGCCGCGGTGGTCCCTGCCCCAGAATCCCGGCGGTAATATCCAGCTCCGGTAGCGACCGGGCAGCCTCGTGGCGGATCCATTTCACCAGGTCGGTGGTATCGGCCAGCGTCGGCGTGCGAACCACCAGCCTTGCCCGGTTAGGCGCCTGTGGCGAGCGCTGCAGATTGTAATAGAACGACGGCCCGGTAAAGCCGACAAAGCGGTGCACTTCCAGTGCCTCGGGCCGGGTCCGAATGGCCTGTTCAAGAACGGCAGCCACTTCAGAGGTTCGGGCCTGATCGGTGCCTTCGGGCATGTACATCTCGACGATGACACGAGGGCGGTCTGCGTTGGGAAAAAATTGCTGGGCCATGAACGGGGTCATGCCAAGGCTGATCACCACCAGCAGGGCGCCGGCGGTAATCAACCGGCCCGGGTGCCGATACACCAGGCCACCGAGGTAGCTGGCCAGGCCGATAAGCCGGTCTTTGTGAATATTTTTCCGGGGCTTCAGAAAACGCGCCGCCAGCAGGGGCACGGCAGAAATTGCCAGCAGATAGCTCACAGAAAGGGTGAGCATGATCATCACCGGCACGCCTCGGGTGAAATCCGCGGCACCGCCCTTGGCCATCAACAACGGCGCAAACGCGGCAAGTGTGGTGCCGGTAGACGCACCCAACGGCCCGGCCAGCTCACCGACCGCCTTGCGCAGGGCATCCAGCCGGCGCATGCCCTCATCCAGATGGCCCTGTATGTTTTCCACAATCACAATGGCGTTGTCGATCAGGATACCCAGGGAAATGACCATCCCGATAACGGCAATCTGATGTAACACCCCACCCCCGAGGTCATAGAGCCCCACGCTGATCAGGGCCACCATGGGCAGGATGGACGCCACCAGCAGGCCCATGCGGATGCCCATGCCGGTAAATACCACCGCCACGATGATCAGTACCGACAGCACCAGGCTCCAGGCCAGGTCATCCAGCCGGTCAGAGACCTTGTCGGGCTGAAAAAACATCTCACGAAGCTGGTACGGCTCGAAGTCCGGGCGCACCTGGTCCAGCCGTTCCCGGATCCGCTCGCCAAAGCGGATGGCGTCGGTGGAACCTTCTTCCATGATGATCGACAGCAACACCACCCGCTCGCCGTCGAACCAGGTCTCTGGCTGCCGGGGCTCGGCCGGCCCACGCCAGACTTCTGCGGCCGCTGCCAGGGGTACCTGGGAGCCATCTGGCAGTTCAATGGGCGTCGCGCGAATCGCGTCTATGTCCGTGAACTCAGTGTTCGGCAATACTGATAGACGTTTGCCTTCCACCACCACGAAGCCACCAGGAATGGTCTGGTTGCGCCGGGCCAGGGTGTCGAGTATCCGCTTGGGCGGAACTCCCAGGCGATACAGCGCGGCGTCGTCAAGTGCCAGGGTAATCTGTTCGTCGGCATCCCCTTCAAGTTCAATGCGGGAGATGCCAGGGATATCCAGAAGGTTCTGTTTCAGGCGTTCGGCCACCTCCGAAAGCTCAGTCACTGAGGGTGAACCGCCCACGGCCAGCACCACGGCCGGGATGTCGATCAGACGGTCATCCAGCTCCATCAGGCCCACATCATCGGGGAAATCCTGGCGCGCCCGCTCCATGGCCTGACGAACCCGATCCCACGCCGAATCGGTGTCGTAGATGCGGTCCCGGAGTTTCAGCCGGGCCAGTGCCACGCCGGTTCTGGCGGTGCCCTGGCTCCAGTCCAGCTCTTCGACCTGGCGCAACTCATCGGTCAGCGGCTGAAGCACCAGGCGCTCAACCGCCTCGGCACTGGCACCGGGATAACTCACCGTGATCATACCGGCCCGGTATGGGAAACTCGGATCTTCCTGACGGGGCATGGTGCTGTAGGCGGCAATACCGAGCAGGCAGAGCATGGTCACCACCATGCCCAGCAAGCGTTGACAGTTAAGCAGTCGGCGGGTCATCAGCGCACCTCCACGGTGTCACCATCCACCAGCCGGGTCATACCGGCATACACCACCTGATCTCCCGGGCTCAATGCACCCGGGTGCACCATGACGCGCTCACCGATGACCCGGTCGACCTGCACCGGAACCCGCTGGGCTGCCTGGTCTTGCACCCGGAACACACTGGTGCCGGTACTGTCGCGAACGACCGCCAGCAGGGGCACGGTAATGGCAGATTCCCGCACCGGGGCAATGCCCACTTCCACCGGCTCACCGGAGGACAGGGAATTTGGTGGCAGGCTGACCAGTACCGGATGCAGTTCCCCGCGGATGGAACTGCCCTGGGCAATCTCCACCACAGTGCCGGTGGCAGGCTCACGGTTGCGGTCCTGCACCAGCCAAACCGGTAGCTCCTGACCAATCCGGACATGACCGAGCAAGTGCGCGGGCACCCGCACCTCTACTTCCCGCCCCAGCGGCGAGGACAACCGCATGACCGGCTGCCCGGCTCCCACGAACTCATCCCGCTCCACCAGCAATGCTTCCACCTGCCCGGCAAAGGGCGCCTTCAAAACGCTTTCCTCAAGCAGCCTTGTGGCTTCGGCCAGTGAGGCTTCGGCCGTCGCCATGCTTGCCCTGAGAGAATCCCGACGGGCGGCAATCTGTTCCAGCGTCTGCTCCGAGACCACGCCTCGCTGATGCAACCGGCTGGAGCGTTCCCACTCCCGCTGAGCCTGTTCAAACTGGGTTCTCAGTTCCTCCAGGCGGGCAGCCGCGGAATCCCGCGCCGGTTCCAGCGCCGGATTGTACAGACGCGCCAGCACATCACCGGGCTTTACCGTCTGCCCCAGCTCAACCGGGCGTTCCTTCAGCGTCCCGCTGACCTGAAATGTCAGGGTTGCCCGCTGGGCCGCACGGACAATGCCAGAAAACCGCAGAGGGATTTCTTCCATCTGGCCCCCGGTGACAGCGGATACCCGCACGGCGACCGGCGTATTTTCAGCGTTTTCGCCGGATTCGGTGCCGCCACCGCGGCAGCCGGAGACAGACAGCACGGCCAGCAGCGCACTGGCCAGAACAAACGGAGAGTGACGTAGTGTGAGAGACATAGTGTTCCAGCCCCTTTCCCTGAACAGGTTGATTGTGACCTCCGGTCCATCGGAGGTTGCCCATTGTTTCCGACATCATGTCACTCTTTGACAAATTGTCAATAATCGGCTTTCATCGGTTATCAGTTATCATGCAGCCAAAGCCGGAAAGCTCGGGATCACAATGAATGAACCGCTGAAGTCACGACGGGAACGGGAAAAACAGGCCAGGTACGACGCCATTCTGGACGCCGCCGAACTGGTATTCTCAGAAAAGGGCTACGACCGCACCTCCATGGACGACATTGCGCGCACAGCCAGCCTGAGCCGGGCTCTGCTCTATGTCTATTTCAAGGATAAGGCCGCCATCCAGCGAGGCATCATGCTGCGGGCCGGGCAGGATCTGGTGACCCGGTTTGAGCGGGCGATGCAGGCAACCGATACCGGGCTCGGGAAGATTCGCGCCATGGGAGAGGCTTATTACCGTTTCTTTGTGGAAGCTCCGGACTACTTCACCGCTCTGACCAAGGCTTCCACCGCCATCGCCGATGCGGAAGAAGACCAGGCCAGGGAGATGCTGTGTTCAAAGAACGAACTGATGGTGCTGATGGAAGCGGCGATTCATCTTGGCCTGGAAGACGGCACCATCAGCCGCGACCGTATCCAGTCGCCAGCGCAAACCGCGCTTTACCTGCGCGGCGCCCTGCATGGCGTGATCATGCTGTGCCAGGCGGAATCCACCGAGGCCGGGGAGTTTCCTTCCGAAGCACTCATTCGTCACACCATGGATATGCTCACCCGGTCTATCTCCAGCGAGCCGGTACGCTGAGCTGACCAGCCTTACAACTGAAAATCGTAGATGCTGCCGAGGCCAAGAATACCGGTCAGTTCATCCAGCGCCTTGCGCACTTCCTCCAGTAACATCGGGTCGGCCAGGTCCTGCTGGCTGAGCTGGTCGCGGTAGTGGGCTTCAACCCAGGAGGTCAGTCGCTCATAGAGCGCATCGGTCAGGATCACACCCCGGTTGATAGCGTGCAGCTCGCCGTCGTTCAGCACCACCCGCAAGCGCAGACACGCAGGCCCGCCACCATTGCGCATGGACTGTTTGACATCAAACACTTCCACCGCGGTGATCGGCGTGTCGGCTTTCACCAGTTCATCCAGATACCGGCTGACCGAGGCCACTTCGCGGCACTCACCCGGTACAGCCAGCAGCATACCATCGGCAGTGTTCAACAACTGGCTGTTGAACAGATAGGAGGCCACCGCATCTTCGATGGGCACCTGCGCTGATGAAACACGCACGGCTTCCAGCTCGGCACCGGTCAGGCGTTCCTGGATGTCTGCCAGCACCCGGGCTTCCTCAAGAAAAGCCTGCTCGTGATAGAACAGGCAATTGCCATTACCGACCGCAATCACATCGTTGTGGAACACGCCGGCATCGATAGCCGCCGGATTCTGCTGGGCAAACACGGCATGGCGATCGGTCAGGCCATGCAGGCGGGCAATGGCGCGTGACGCTTCCAGGGTCTGGCGCGCCGGGTACTTGCTTGGCGCCGGAGCGGATTCATTGAACGCGACCTGACCATACACAAACAGCTCAACGCCCGGCTCCCCGTAGCGACTGCACAGGCGGGTGTGGTTGGCCGCCCCCTCATCGCCAAAATGACTGACTGACGGCAGCGCCGGATGATGGGCAAAGTAGCTTTCGTCACCAAAAATCGCTTTCAGCGAACGACCCGTGACCTGGTGTTCAATGGAGCGGTGGAACTTGGCACTGAGATTGGCCGGGGTGAAGTGCACCCGGTGATCGGCTGTGTCGGCACTGGGAGAGACGGTAGCCGCGTTCGCTGTCCACATGCAGGACGCCGACGACACCGCCGCCAGAATGGCGGGATCTGCCTTGGCTACGGCTTCCAGAATCTGGCGCTCATTGCCTTCAAAGCCCAGCGCACGGAGAGTGGGAATGTGCGGGCGCTCGTGGGGTGGCAGAATGCCCTGCACATAGCCCCGGTCCGCCAGCCGCTTCATCTTCGCTAATCCCTGGAGTGCCGCCTCCCTGGGGTTGGCCACCGCATTGACGTTGGATTTTGAGGCCACATTGCCCCAGGACAACCCGGCGTAGTTATGGGTCGGACCCACCAGGCCATCGAAGTTTGCTTCTACCGCATGTTTAACCATGGCAGCTGTTCCTGTCAGTCAAAATTCAGGCCCGGGGCCAAGCTATCCGGCAGCTCACTCTTGCCGGCTTCCAGAGAGGCCATCGGCCAGGCGCAGTAATCGGCCGCGTAATAGGCACTGGCACGATGGTTACCGCTGGCGCCGACACCACCGAACGGTGCAGCACTGCTGGCCCCGGTAAGTGGCCGATTCCAGTTCACAATACCGGCGCGCACTTCCTCCACCAGACGGTTATAGAGTTTGCGGTCATCGCTCAGGATGCCGGCAGACAGGCCGTAGCGAGTGTTGTTGGCAAGCTCCAGGGCCTCATCAAAGCCTTTGTAGCGGTACACCGTCAGCAGCGGACCGAAAAACTCCTGGTCTTCCAGCTCTATCCCGGTCGCATCCACAATTCCCGGCGACAACAGGCCGGTATCGGGCTTGAGCTGTTTCATTTCCAGCAGCGAGCTCGCACCCTTTTCCAGCATGCCAGCCTGAGCCTTGAGTAGCTGGTCTGCCGCATCGGCAGAAATCACCGAGCCCATAAACGGCTGCGGGTCAGCATCGAATTCCGCCACGGTGATGCGGGCCGCCACTTCCACCAGCCGTGCCAGAAATTCATCGCCTTTCTTGCCTTTGGGCACCAGTAACCGGCGAGCACAGGTACAGCGCTGGCCGGCCGACAGGAACGCGGACTGCAGTGCGTGGTGCACGGCGCCATCCAGATCTGACACATTTTGAACGATCAGAGGGTTATTACCGCCCATCTCCAGCGCCAGGATTTTTTCCGGCTGGCCGCCGAACTGTTCGTGCAGCAGGTGCCCGACGGTGGAACTGCCGGTAAAGAACAAACCGTCAATCAGCGGGTGGCGGGCCAGGCACTTGCCGGTATCGGAACCGCCCTGAACCAGATTGATCACCCCATCCGGCAGACCGGCTTTTTCCCAGAGCCTGACGGTGAGTTCCGCCACCCCCGGGGTCAGTTCACTGGGTTTGAACACCACGGTATTGCCGGCCAGCAAGGCCGGCACAATGTGCCCGTTGGGCAGATGGCCCGGGAAATTATAGGGGCCAAACACGGCGACCACGCCATGGGGGCGGTGGCGCAACACCGCATGTCCGCCAGCCACGTCAGATTCAGTGTGACCCGTACGCTCGTTGTAGGCTTTCACGGAGATCGGAATTTTACCCATCATGGCCGCCACTTCGGTGCGGGACTCCCAGAGAGGCTTTCCTGTTTCCAGGCCGATCTGATGGGCCATTTCTTCCTTGTTGGCCTCAAGCAGTTCGCCGAAGGCCTCAATCACCGCCTGGCGTTCTGCGAGACTTTTCCGGCGCCAGGCCAGAAACGCCTTTCGAGCTTCCCGAACCGCTGCGTCAACATCTTCGAGACTGGCGGCATTGCCATCCCAGACCGTTTCACCTGTTACCGGCTGCACCGATTCAAAGGGCGCTCCGTGGCCTTGCAGCCAGAGCCCGTCGATGTACACATTGCCTG
Source organism: Marinobacter nauticus (assembly GCF_003634635.1). GTDB lineage: Bacteria > Pseudomonadota > Gammaproteobacteria > Pseudomonadales > Oleiphilaceae > Marinobacter > Marinobacter nauticus. The sequence goes on from NZ_RBJB01000003.1 coordinate 672,447, forward strand.
TCAGGTTTGCCATTGTTTACCACCTCCCGGTTCGGAATTGTTTGGACGGATGGGCGACAAAGCACCCTCCTTCAAGGGGGCAATACGCACCGGATCACCCGACTCCACTAAAAGAGCCTCCGCCAGCACTCTAGGAATTTTGACAGTGTCGGGCCCGATGCAGTTCATGGGTATGGTGGTTACCCGAAAGTCCCGGAACGACCGGTTCGAGATCATCACCCGTTGCTCTGCCGGCACATCCAGATCCATGCTGTGATTGACCACCATGGCATGCCGGTTGACCGCTTCCCGCACCGTACGAATGTTATGGACAAAGGCTTCAACCACAGGCCCGCCATCGAAAATATCCACCATGCCGTTGAAGTTGAAACCTTCGGCCTGCAGCATCTTCAGCGCCGGCCGGGTATTGTCGTGCACCATGCCAACGACCGCCCGCGCAGCGTCTGGCAACATCGGCAGGTAGATGGGGTATTTCGGCATCAGTTCAGCAATGAACGATTTATTGCCGAGCCCGGAGAGCATGTCGGCCTGGCTGAACTCCATGTCAAAGAACTTGCTGCCCAGGGCGTCCCACAGGGGGCTTTTGCCATCTTTGTCCGAGACCCCACGCATTTCCGCGAAAACCTTGTCGGAAAAACGTTTGCGAAAATCGTCCAGGAACATAAAACGACAGCGGGATAACAACAGGCCGTTGCCACCCCCCTGATACTCGTCGGAAAGCAGCAGTGAGCAGATTTCGGTGGTGTCGGTCATGTCGTTGGACAGGTTCAGCGTGGGCGTGCGCACATGCACACCCAGCTCTTTCGATGCATTGACCGTGACACTCAGCCGGTAATTGTAGAACACTTCTTCGAGGCCAACCCGGGCCTCAATACCACTGATGCCAACGGTCTTCCTGGCCTGAATATCTTCCAGCGCAAACAGGTACAGGGCCGCTTCCGGCGCACAGCGTTGATTGAAGGATTCACGGGCGCGATCAATCTTGCGCTGAAGCAGTTCCCGGTCGGCGGGCAGTGTGGTCAGGCCTTTGCCGGCCTTCTGGGCCATGGCATAGAGGTCTTCCAGATCGTCAGACTGAAGCGGGCGGATCACCAGCATGTTACGCCCTCCCCTGTATTTGCATGCTCATAACGGTGAAATCCTTACCGGGTCGCCGGCGCTGCTTTCCAGGCCATGCCAGGTGCTCACCGGCACTTTCACATCATCCGCCAACGTTTCTGCCACCGGGGTCAACAGGCAACGGAAGTACTCACCTTCGCCGGCGCTGATCAGGCAGGTTTCACCATCGTTCTGGTGGCTGCCGTGCAGTGTTTTGGGCTGACTGGTCACCAGGGTTCTCAGGCTGTCGGTGCGCACTTCCATCACCGGTCCGCCGTCAAAGATATCGACGTAGCATCCGGGCTGAAAACCTTCGCGCTGGAGTAGCTGATAGTTGGGTTCGGTCAGCGGGTGTGGTTGGCCGAGGGCTTCCTGAGCCTCGGTACTGAGCAGGGTGACGTACACCGGGTTCGGCGGCATGAGTTCGGCAATAAAGGTTTTGCTGAGCTGCCCGGAGTATTGATCGGCGGTTTCAAAGTCCATATTGAAGAAATGTCGCCCCAGGCTGTCCCAGAAGGGCACGCTGCCGTTTTCGTGCTGTATGCCCTGGATTTCAACCACCGTTCGGTTGGTGAACCATTCCCGGTGGCTGGCAATGAACATCATTCGGGCCCGGGATAGCAGCTCGAATACCGGGGTGTTGCGGTGTTGTTCTTTCAGGGTGAAGGAGCACAGCAGTGTCAGGTCGGTCAGGGCGTGGCTCGGGTACAGGACTTCGACGCGGCGCGAGACGTTGAGTTCGTGGGAGGCGTGGATGAGGTAGTCACGCCGGTAATTGTAAAACGGGTGGCCGTTGCCGGCGCGGCTGTCGATACCTGCGGTGCCTGCGATTTCGCCGGTGTCGGTGTTTTCGAGTACGAACAGAAAGCGGCGCGGAGTGCCTTCGGGGGCGTTGTCGGCCAGGGAGGCTCGGGCGTGTTGGATTTTCCGGGCCAGGGTTTCTTCGGTTTTGGGCAGGGTGGACGAGAGCCTGGCGGTTTGGGCGCCGGCTATGTCCAGGATTTGTTGCAGGTCATCCAGTTTGGCTGGTCTGACTCGCCACATGGTGCGCTCCTCTATCGAACCATCAGGATTTTTGGAGCAGGCTCGCCCGCCCCTGGAACTGGGTTCCCCTTCCGGAAACCGCTACAAGCACATCCCTGTGCGCTTCTCTCCGGCCATCCATGGCCTCCGAAATTTCCGGAAGGGGAACCCAGCCCCAGGGGCTACATTTTACTTAGCCGTGATCTTCTTCACTGCAGCTTCAAACCTTTCCAGCGCTTCTTCAATATCCGTTTCCGGAATGATCAGCGAAGGCGCCAGCCGCACCACATTTGCTCCGGCTACCAGGACCATCACGCCCTCATCCAGGCCGGCGTTCAGGAAGTCTTTGGCCTTGCCCTGCCACTGTTCGGTCAGCACACAACCCAAGAGTAGACCAGCACCGCGAACTTCGGAGAACACGCCGTAGCGTTCACCGATGTCCATCATGCCTTTGCGCAATTTCTCGGAGCGGGCTTTGACGCCCTTGAGGATTTCCGGCTGGCTGACGGTGTCGATGACTTTCTGGGCCACAGCGCAGGCCAGCGCGTTGCCGCCGTAGGTGCTGCCGTGGGTACCTACGCCCAGACTGGCCGCGACTTTGGCGGTAGTGAGCATGGCGGCAACGGGGAAGCCGCCACCCAGGCCTTTGGCACTGGAGAGGATATCTGGTGTTACGTCGTACATTTCGTAGGCGTACAGGTAGCCGGTGCGGCCCACGCCACTTTGGACTTCGTCGAAGACCAGCAGGGCGTTGTGTTCGTCGCAGAGCTCTCGCAGCCCTTGCAGGAATTCGGGATCTGCCGGCATGACGCCGCCTTCGCCCTGGACCGGCTCGACCACGACAGCGCAGGTTTTCTCTTTGGAGATCAGCGCTTTTACTGAGTCCAGGTTATTGAACTCGGCGTGATGGATGCCGCCGGGGGCCGGTTCAAAGCCTTCCAGGTATTTGGGCTGGCCACCCACGCTGACGGTGAACAGGGTGCGGCCGTGGAAGGAGTTCTTGAACGAAATGATCTCGTGTTTTTCCGGACCGTAGTGTTCCCAGGCGTAGCGACGGGCCAGTTTGAAGGCAGCTTCGTTGGCTTCAGCGCCGGAGTTTGCAAAGAACACCCGCTCGGCGAAGGTGAGGTCACACAGGGTTTTGGCCAGCCGCAGGGCAGGCTCGTTGGTCATGACGTTCGACAGGTGCCAGATTTTTTCTGACTGTTCCTGTAACGCACCCAATAGCCCCGGATGGGCGTGGCCCAGGCTGGTGACGGCAATACCACCCTGCAAATCCACGAATTCTCGGCCTTCCTGATCCCACACGCGGGAGCCTTCGCCTCGCACCGGGATAATGGTTCCGGGGGCGTAGTTGGGCACCATGACTTCATCAAAAAGTTCGCGGGAGACAGGTTCTCTGTTCATGGATCTCTCTCTGAGTGGATGGATTCCTCCCCATAATACGCCACTCAGGGCATAAGAACAGCCGGTTGTGTTATAGCATGTAACTCGATGATGCGATGGTGGTTTCGATCTTTCCCCAGGAGCGCTTTAATGAGCAGCTTGTAGGAATCCAGATCAAAGGTGACCGGGTCTTCCCCGGGCTGATAGTCGTACAGATCGGCCTCGGTGTGCTGGTCGCTGCGCAGCGTTTCTACATGAATCCAGTTCCAGATGATGAGCCAGTCCGTGCGTCCGTTTTCCGGGTTTTCTTCGGCCAGGGCGACGGGGCCGGGCCAGGGCCAGGTTTTCAGACGCAGATTATGGAAAGCGATCTGCATGCGCAGGTTGAACCGGGTGACGTCTTCCGCGCCTTCACAGGCACCTTTGCACCGCCCCAGGGATCGTTGAAAGCATGGTCCCGGGGTTGCCGGCTCCAGTCCCAGGAGTTTTCCGCACAAGTCGTTTTTGCTGGCGATGCCCCGTAACGCACTTAACGCGTCCCGCTTGCTGCGAAACAGGCCGAAGTAATCTCCCAGCCGGTCCGGCGTGATGGTTCTGGCCAACTCGGCATTCAGGTAGCCGGAGTTGTCCGGGTGCAGGGCGATGCTGACCAGGTTTTTCGCCGCCCGTGAGCGACGGTTGTACAGCGGGCTCAGGGTCTTTATCTGTTTGAGTTCCAGCAACAGGGCACCCAGCTCTCCGGCAGTTTCGGTGTACTCCACCCGGCGCAGGCTTTCGGACAGCCGGATTCCACGGCTGCTCTGATGATCACCGGAAAAATGCGAGGCCACCCGCTGGCGAATATTGGTGCTTTTGCCCACGTACAGCAGCACATCGTTATCTCCATAAAACCGGTACACACCGGGCCCCGCCGGCAAATCAGCGAGCATTTCCGCGGGTACGTTGGAGGGTGTGCTGGGGCGCTGGAGCAGGCGGTTGATGGTGGCACCAACGGTGTCTTCGCCATGCTCAAGCAAGGTGTGTTCAAAGAACGCCAGCATGGCAGTGACATCGCCCATGGCCCGGTGGCGCTCAACAGCGGGTAATCCGTGCCGGGCGATCAGCGCATCCATGTTGTGGCGTTCGGCCTCCGGATAGAGCGCCCGGGAAAGTCGAACGGTGCAAAGCACCCGGGCACTGAACAGACGCCCCAATCTGCGGAATTCACTCTTGATAAAACCGTAATCAAAGCGTGCGTTGTGGGCGACAAAAATGCACCCGTCCAGGTGCCGCTCCAGCTCGTCGGCAATGGTCTCAAAACGAGGGGCACTCGCCACCATGGCATTGGAGATACCCGTCAGTCGTTCGATGAACCCGGAGATCCGGGCTTCCGGGTTCAGGAGCGTTTGCCATTCCCCCACAACGGCCCCGTTGCGCCAGAAGCGGATACCAATTTCGGTGATCCGATCCCGCTGGGCATTGCCGCCGGTGGTTTCAATATCGACGAAGGCAAACGTAGGTTCAGATAGCATCTCGTGTTTGAAAGTCATCTTGCCCATTACGACCAAAGTACTCCTCCGGATGCCACCATGACTGAATCGAAGGCCTATAGACATTCGTCTAAATAATCACCGATTCTGTTTGAATTGTCATAGATTCGTAACTACTTTGTCTGTGGGTCCAACAACAATAAACGTGTGGAGACAACAACAATGCAAAGCAACAAATTAAGAATGGCAATTCGTGCGACGGCGGCCGCAACGGTTCTTGGCATGGCGAGCCAAGCTGGCGCTGTCAGCTTCAGTGCGGGAGATTACGATGTCAATGTTTACGGCTACGCTCGTCTGAACGCCTCCTACGACGTGGACAGCGACCAGTCGCTGAGCACACGTTCTGGTTCGTACGACGGCTTGGCTGGCAATGATGACGCCGCTGATGGCCACTTCGGAGCTGATGCCGTCCAGAGTCGTCTCGGCTTTAAAACCACTTCTCCCGAAGGTCTCAACGTTACCGTAGAAGGCGACTTCCGTCCGGGCAACCTTCGCCTTCGTCACGCTTTCGGCGAGTACAAGGGCGTCCTTATGGGGCAGACCTGGTCGAACTTCACCAGCTTCGTAGGCAACACCGCTACCCTTGACTTCGACTCACTGCCTGGCCTTGCAGGCCTGCAGGGACGAGTCGCTCAAGCTCGCTACACTACCGGAGCTCTGTCGTTCTCTTTGGAAGAGCCGAATAACAGCATTATCAACAACGCAGATGGCAAAGACAGTATGCCGGCCATCACCGCCAGACTTGAGGATTCTGCCGGCGGAATGAGCTACTCAGCCGCAGTTCTAGCTCATCAGGTTGGCTATGACGATGGCAATGACGATGAGAGCGCTTTCGGTTTTGCGACATTTGTGGCAGCAAAAATGGCTCTCACTGACATGATCACCGTTCAAGGCACACTTTCCTACACAGATGGTGCCAACAGCTACCTCTACCGTTCCGGCGATAACTTTGGTGCCGACAGCGCATACGTTGATAGCAGTGGCGACCTAGAGACCATCTCTGGCTACGGCGGCTCTATCGGTGCCGGCGTAAATCTTGGCAACGGCCGGAGCATAAATATCGGTTACGGCTTGGTCGAAGTCGACTGGGATGATGCCGAAGATGATGGCGTTGCTGTTGCCGACGAAAGCGAGAGCAATCAAGCGATCATGGCCAACTACAAGTGGACTCCACTCAAGAACGTCATGATGGGCGTCGAGTATCAGTTCCTGAAGCGTGAAAACGTCGACGGCACCGATGGTGATGCAAGTCGCCTGCTCTTCGCAGCACAGTACAACTTCTGATCCTTCCTATCAGAAGTTAACTCAGAATTACCCCGGCTTCGGCCGGGGTTTTTCGTTCCAGGATGGTGCGCCGGCACCATTCCTGCTCAGCTCTCACCTTCCAGCTTCAAAGCCAATTATTCCTTACTTAACATTTTCATAGACTTACCTTCAGACAACAGATTTGGCATGGCCAATGCAAAAGCCTGGATACGCTGGCGACAGCGAACTCGCATTCCTATCGCAACGACGTGAGGTAACGCCATGAAATTCGCCCAAGACCAAAACCTGCTGTTCGAACTGACCCAACCTGCAGAAGCCTGGGCCATGCAGGATCTGCACGATTATTTCGACTGGATGTTCTTTGCCAACTGATCAGAAAGGCGGCCGGCTGCCCCCTGGGGACAGCCGGCTCTCCGATTAGCTGCCCGCCCGTAACCGTGTTCGAACGCCTCGGGTGGCCATAACCGCCAGCACCTCCATCAGGGATAACAGGCCCCGGTCGTGCTGTTTTGGAGCCCTGCCACGGGCAATCCTTCCGATCTGACGGGTGTACCAACTAACCTCCATCAGAGCCATATCGTCGATCATTCGAAGGCCGGTCTTAATAGGCTTGACCGCCCTGGTAACCGGATCGCCCGCCATAATACGAGCCGGCAGATCAGGCTCCACAACCAAGGGCCTTGCCAGACCCACCAGGTCTGTGGCACCAGAATCGATGGCCTGCGCCATCCCCCGCTCTGTGCGGAACCCGCCCGTGACCATCAAGGGTACGTCTGCCAATTCACGGACTTTTTCAGCAAATTCCAGAAAGTAGGCTTCCCGCGCCAGGGTACTGGCTTTCATCTCTCCGGTTCCGGCACCTTTCGCCATGGCGGGGTTTTCATAATTTCCTCCTGAGATTTCCACCAGATCAACGCCCTCGGCCACCAGCGCCTTGATCACAGCCAGAGACTCATCCTCACTGAAGCCCCCGAGCTGAAAATCAGCCGAATTCAGTTTGATACCAACATTAAACTCCCTGCCACAAGCCTTGCGGATTTCTCGATACACAGACAGTACAAAGCGCCGCCGGTTCGCCGCAGAACCACCCCAATCGTCAGTGCGTTGATTGTGATGGGGAGACAAAAACTGGCTAACCAGATACCCGTGGGCTCCGTGAATCTGTACACCATCAAATCCCGCCTTTTTGGCGACGGCTGCGGCCTGCGCAAAGCGACGAATAATGTCATCAATCTCCGGCCCCGTGAGCGCACGCGGGGTTGCGAACATCCCCCGCAGGTCCTTCTTGAAGGGAATCGCGCTTGGAGACACCGGGTCTCTATTAAGCATCTTCGGGCTTTGCTTGCCTGGATGATTGAGCTGCATCCAGATCTGTTTCCCGCCACCCTGCCCAGCCCTGGCCCAGGACTTGAGAAGATCCAGATCGGCCTCATCCTCAACCACGACGTTTTGCGGCTCCCCGATGTGCCTCCGGTCAATCATTACGTTGCCAGTGATCGACAGCCCGGCACCCCCGTCTGCCCAGGCTCTGTACAGGGTGATCAATTCTTTAGTCGGATGATTATCAATGCTTCCCAGCGTTTCGCTCATTGCGGACTTGGCAAAGCGATTGGGGATAACCGATCCATTCGGCAGCGTGAATGGCCTGGAAAGCAGTTCTGAGGGAGTCATGGGAGCCTCGTATCACAGTCGTTTGTTGTGACACTGATGGTGGGTGGCTCATAACGTGCAGACATTGGCCGAGCTGACCAGGCCCGAGCGGAAGACTGGTCGCACTGCAACGACACCGTCGCAGTGCGACCAACAAGGCTACATCACAGCAGCAGGGTCCGAATATCCCCGAGCAGCTGCGTCAGCAGGTTGGTAAACCGGGCAGCATCCGCTCCGTTCACCGCGCGGTGGTCGTAAGACAGCGACAGCGGCAGCATCAGCCGCGGCTGGAACTCCTTGCCGTCCCACACCGGTTTCATGGAGGCTTTGGACACACCCAGGATCGCCACTTCCGGCGTATTCACGATCGGCGTGAACGCTGTGCCGCCAATGCCGCCCAGGCTGGTGATGGTAAAGCAGGCGCCCTGCATTTCTGCCGGCTTCAGCTGCTTGTCCCTCGCCTTCTGGGCCAACTCGGCGCTTTCGGCCGCCAGTTCCCACAGGCCCTTCTGGTCTACATCCCGGATCACCGGCACCATAAGGCCGTGTGGTGTATCCACCGCAATGCCGATGTGGATGTACTTCTTGCGCACCACCTCTTTGCGTTCCATGTCCAGAGACACATTGAACTGAGGCAGTTCCGCCAGCGCGGCAGCGCAGGCCTTGAGCAGGAACGGCAGCGGGGTCATCTTCACACCACGCTTTTCACCGGCAGCTTTCTGGGCCTTGCGGAAGTCTTCCATTTCGGTGATATCGGCATCGTCGAACTGGGTCACGTGAGGCACGTTCAGCCAGCTGCGCTGCATGTTGGTGGCGGTGGCCGCCATCATGCGGGACATACCTTCACGCTCGATCTCACCAAACTGGCTGAAGTCCGGCAGCTTCACGCCCGGAATACCAGAGCCAGTGGCTACGCCACTGCCCTGTTGGGCCTGCTGCAACTGGCTCTTCACGTAGGCGTGCACATCGTCTTTCACGATCCGGCCTTTTGGGCCTGAACCTTTCACGCGCGTGAGGTCTGCCCCCAGTTCCCGGGCCAGTTTACGCACGGCCGGACCGGCGTGCACCTTGGTGCCAGGTGATGGTGGCTCGTAGGTAGAGCCCTGCGGCTGAGGCTCGGATTCCTGTTTGCCCTGGGGTTTCTCCGGTTTGCTTTCCTGGCTGTCTGCCTGTGCGCTGTCACCGGAATCTGCCGATTCGTCCTCGTCGTCACCATCGTCTTCGATGGTCATTTCCAGGAGGTCTGAACCTTCGGAGAGCTTGTCGCCTTCCTTCACCAGAATCTTGCCGATCTTGCCCGCGTAGGGCGATGGAATTTCCATGGTGGCCTTGTCGGACTCCACTGTTACCAGCGGGTCTTCCTCACCAACCGTATCGCCTTCAGCCACGTTGATTTCAATCACCGGCACATCTTCAAAGCCATCCAGCGACGGCACTTTCACCACTTCGGTGCGAGAGCCACCAGACTTCTTCTTTTTCGGAGCCGACTTGGTGTCTTCCGATTTGGCCTCAGATGGCGCCTCGGTTTTTTCCTCGGCCTGTTCCGACTTGTCATCCCCGGCATCGTCCGAGCCCCCAGCATCACCGCTGGCGGCCAGCATGCCGATCACGTCGCCCTCTTTCACCTTGTCACCCACCTTGACGGTGATTTTGGTGATCTTGCCGGCGGCGGGGGCCGGCAGTTCTACCGAGGCTTTGTCGGATTCCACGGTCAGAATCGGATCTTCTTCCTCTACCGAATCCCCTTCACTGACGATGATTTCGATGATCTCGACTTCATCAGCACCGCCGAGATCGGGAACCTTGATTTCCTGTTCACTCATGGCGGTCTCCTTAGCTCAGCACCGGGTTCGGTTTGTTGCGATCGATTCCGTACTTGCGCATGGCTTCGAGAACCTGCTCCTGTTTGATCTCACCATCTTTAGCCAGGGCGGCCAGTGCAGTCACCGCCACATAGTAACGATCCACCTCGAAGAAGTTACGGAGCTTCTCGCGGGTATCGCTGCGGCCGAAACCGTCGGTGCCCAGGGTCATGTAGGTTTTCGGGATGAATGCCCGCAACTGCTCAGAGTGCAGTTTGATGTAATCGGTAGACGACACCACAGGGCCCTGAGCCTTTTCCAGGCACTGCGTAACATAGGCCTTGCGCGGCTTGTCATCCGGGTGCAGGTGGTTCCAGCGCTCCACATGCTGGCCATCACGGGCCAGTTCGTTGAAGCTGGTGACACTCCAGACATCCGAGGCCACACCCCAGTCGTCCTTCAGCATCTGCGCCGCGGCACGGACCTCGTTCATGATCGCGCCCGAGCCCAGCAGCTGAACCCGCGGGCTCTTCTTGCGGCCCTTGGTTTCCACCGACTCGAACTTGTACATGCCCTTAATGATGCCGTCTTCAGAGTCTTTCGGCATCGCCGGCTGTTCGTAGTTCTCGTTTTCGATAGTCAGGTAGTAGAAGACGTTCTGGTTATCTTCAAACATCTCCTTCATACCATGACGGATCACCACGGCCATCTCGTAGCCGTAAGCCGGGTCGTAGGCCTTACAGTTGGGAATGGTGTTGGCCAGAATGTGGCTGTGACCGTCCTGGTGCTGCAAGCCCTCACCGTTCAGAGTAGTCCGGCCGGCAGTGCCGCCAATCAGGAAGCCGCGGGCCTGCATGTCGCCTGAGGCCCAGGCCAGGTCTCCTACCCGCTGGAAGCCGAACATGGAGTAGAACACGTAGAACGGAATCAGCGGGAAACTGTTGGTGCTGTATGACGTAGCCGCCGCCATCCAGGTGGACATGGCACCGTCTTCATTGATGCCTTCCTGCAGGATCTGCCCCTTCTTGTCTTCCCGGTAGTACATGATCTGGTCACGATCCTGAGGCACGTACTTCTGGCCTTCCGCCGTGTAGATACCCAACTGACGGAACATGCCTTCCATACCGAAAGTACGGGCTTCGTCCGGCACGATAGGCACGACGCGCTTGCCGATGCGCTTGTCTTTGACCAGGGCACTCAGAATGCGGACAAAGGCCATGGTAGTAGAGATCTCACGGCCGTCAGACCCTTCCAGCACCTGCTTGAAGATATCCAGTTCGGGAATCTGCAGCGGCTGGCAATCCTTGTTGCGCTTGGGATAGAAACCACCCAGCTCCTGCCGGCGCTTCTTCATATAGACCAGCTCCGGGCTGTCCGGCGCCGGACGGTAATAAGGTACGTCTTCCAGTTCTTCGTCTTTCAGCGGCACACCGAAACGATCCCGGAACGCTTTCAGGGTATCGATGTCCAGCTTCTTCAAAGAGTGCGCGGTGTTCTGGGCTTCGCCCGCCGCACCAAAACCATAGCCCTTGATGGTGTGGGCAAGAATCACAGTCGGCTTGCCGTTGGCCTGGTTCACGGCCTTGTGATAAGCCGCGTAGACCTTGTAAGGGTCGTGGCCGCCGCGGTTCAGCTTGCTGATATCCTCGTCCGACAGGTTTTCCGCCAGCTTGGCCAGCTCCGGATGCTTGCCGAAGAATTCCTTGCGGGTATAGGCGGGGCCCTTGAACGTCAGGTTCTGAAGTTCGCCATCGCAAAGCTCGTCCATGGCCCGTTGCATCACGCCGTCTTCGTCTTTGTCGAACAGCGGATCCCACATTCGGCCCCAGACCACCTTGATAACGTTCCAGCCAGCGCCACGGAACACACCTTCCAGCTCCTGTACGATCTTGCCGTTACCCCGAACCGGGCCATCCAGGCGCTGCAGGTTGCAGTTGACCACCCAGATCAGGTTATCCAGTTTCTCGCGGCCCGCCTTGGAGATGGAGCCCAGAGTTTCCGGTTCGTCGCACTCGCCGTCACCGACAAACGCCCACACTTTGCGGCCGTCCATGTCGATCAGCTCGCGACTGTGCAGGTACTTCATGACGTGGGCCTGGTAGATGGACTGAATTGGCCCAAGTCCCATGGAAACCGTCGGGAACTGCCAGTAATCCGGCATCAGCCAGGGGTGTGGATAAGAAGACAGGCCTTCGCCATCGACTTCTTCGCGATACTTGTCCAGTTGCTCTTCGCTGAAGCGACCTTCCAGGAAAGAACGGGCATAGATGCCCGGCGACGCGTGGCCCTGGAAATACACCAGGTCTGAAGCACGGTCCTCACCACCGCCATGAAAGAAATAGTTGAAGCCCACATCGTACAGAGTGGCTGCTGAGGAGAAAGTGGAAATGTGGCCACCAAGGTCACCCGGGCGCTTGTTGGCGCGCACCACCATGGCCATGGCGTTCCATCGAATCAGCGAGCGAATGCGACGTTCCATGAACAGATCGCCCGGCATGCGAGATTCCTGGGTCACAGGGATGCTGTTACGGAATGGCGTGGTTATGGAATAAGGCAGTTCAGTGCCATCGCGGCTGGCTCGCTCGGAAAGCCGTTCAAGAATGTATTTGGCACGGTCTACGCCTTCGTTCTCGATCAGAGATTCCAGCGCATCCAGCCATTCACTGGTTTCAATGGGATCATCATCCTGGTACATCAAACCCTCCCCTTGGCATCAAAAGGTGCAACGCCGGCCACGATCAGCGACCAAAGACGGTGCGAAGTCGATAAGCTGCGATGGTATGCAGTATTTTTTTGTGGAAACGTCAGCTTGTAAGAAAGGCTGAGCTGCGTGATTGACCTCTCTCAAGCATAGAACAGCTTTCTCATTTTTCCTGCCGCGCGAACGGTTATCGGTATGGCTTTTGGCACGGACCGATTGCGCGGAAAATGGTTCTGCCAGCCCTGACTATCCAGCAGAAGCAAAACTTTCGTTCTTTTACTACAAAATGACACTAAGAAACAAACATACACCTGTTTGAATGGCAGATAGCCGCCATTTATTTAGATTACTTACGCAATAATGGCGATATTCCGATCACGAAACAACCGATCTCCGACCAAGGTCGAATCCTCTCCCAGCGTTCATTTACATCAACACACTAAGAATAATCTAAAACTGTCGTTCACGACTTTTCGCAGCCTTTAACGACAAATAGGCGCTAATACCGACTGAACGACCGAAAACCCTCGCCCGGACCTCCGTTTTATTAATTAGACCTGAAAATAAATTATGATTTATGTATACTTGCCTGCCCGTTTTTTAACCAGTGAAGGAGGCACACCTCCTTTTGTCTTTGGCTCACAACAGAGGGCGATCCATGAACTCCATCGTCACCTTTCCGAACCGAATTCCGGTTCAGGAATTCGAGGAGCGCCGGTTCAAGGTTTTTACCGACCGCCAGCTCGACAAGATTGAGGCGATCCAGAATCTCCCCGAGGAAACCCTGTTTGAAATGAAAGTGGTGGCCAGCGTGCTGCCCTTCCGGGTTAACGAATATGTGATCAACGAACTGATCAACTGGGACAAGGTGCCCAACGACCCGATCTATCAGCTGGTCTTTCCACAGAAAGGCATGCTCAAGGACGAACACTACGAGCGCATGGCGCAACTGCACCGGGAAGGCGCCGACAAGAAAGACATCCAGGCCGCTGCCAAGGAAATCCGCGACGCACTGAACCCGCACCCGGCCGGGCAGATGGAAATGAACATGCCGGAACTGGACGGAGAGGTGCTGGACGGCGTGCAGCACAAGTACCGCGAAACCGTGCTGTTCTTCCCGTCCCAGGGCCAGACCTGCCACAGCTACTGCACCTTCTGTTTCCGCTGGGCGCAGTTTGTCGGTGACAAGGACCTGAAGATGGCCAGCACCGACGCCGAGAAACTGCACGGCTATCTGCAGGAGCACACCGAAGTGACCGACCTGCTGGTCACCGGCGGCGACCCGATGGTAATGAAGACCAAAAACCTGGTGCAGTACCTGGAACCGCTGCTGCAGCCAGAGTTCGATCATATCCAGACCATCCGCATCGGCACCAAGGCCCTGACTTTCTGGCCCTATCGCTTCGTGACCGACAAGGACGCCGACGAACTGATCGAACTGTTCGCCAGGCTGGTTGATGGCGGCAAACACGTGGCCATCATGGCCCATTACAACCACTGGCAGGAGATCACCACCGACATCGCGGAAGAGGCCATCCGCCGCATTCGCGCCACCGGTGCCGAGATCCGCGCCCAGGGCCCGCTGATCAAGCATGTGAACGACGATGCCGATGCCTGGGCCAAGCTGTGGAAGAAAGAAGTGAAGCTGGGCATCATCCCCTACTACATGTTTGTAGAGCGGGATACCGGTGCCAAGAACTACTTCGAGGTCCCCCTGGCCGAGGCTTATCACATCTATCGTGAGGCCATGAAGCAGGTCAGCGGCCTGGCCCGCACTGCCCGCGGCCCCAGCATGAGCGCCGGTCCCGGCAAGGTGGAGATCCAGGGCATCACCGAAATCAATGGCGAGAAGGTCTTCGTACTGCGCTTCCTGCAAGGCCGCAACCCGGATTGGGTGCAGCGACCGTTCTTCGCCAAATACAGCGAAACGGCCACCTGGCTGCATGAGCTCGAGCCCGCCTTCGGAGAGGAAAAATTCTTCTTTGAAGATGAATTTGAAGCCATGAAGAACGGTAACGCCTGAGGCGTTGACTTAAGATCAGGCCCGTTTCCGTGACGGGCCTGCTTACCGCCCCTTCTTAGGCACAAACCCCGCTGGCTTTTCCCGAATCCATTCAACAAACACCCTCACCTCTTCGAGCTCCAGCAGCTTCTCCCTCGAGTTGTAATTCAGCCCCAGCTCATACTCCGAACACGCCCTGTGAATCGCGTTATGGCACGGACGACAGACCCAAAGCGTACGGGTGATCAACTCTTCCCTGGAAAACAGTTTCTGAAAGCGCTTCTTGCGATGCAGATGCCTGGGTATCAGGTGATGCCTTGTGAGCTTTGCCACCGGGCGTTCGCAAAGCTCACAATGGTCGGGCTGGGGAGGGAGTTTCAGCATCGTGGAGAGATAATTGAGCCAGTCAGCGATGCTACCGACCGGCTCACCGTCTAACCGGTTCAGTGCATCAGGGTATACAGCTTCCTACGATACGTGCGCACATCCGGATTGTTGTTGCCCAGTTTTTCAAACAGCTCCACCAATGTGGTTTTGGCGACGCCGTCCTTGTAGGTGCTATCGGCCTGCATCAGCCGGATCAGCAAATCCATGGCTTCCGCGTTTTTATCCTGCAAAACCATGTGCAGGGACAACTGATGCAGAGCCTCAGGATCTTTCGGATTGACCTCCAGTTTTGCCTCCAACTCCGCCTGCGCGGGCAGTTCACCCGACTGCTTGAGGAACTTCACCCTCGCCGCCAGCTGTTTGGCTTTATGCTGCATTTTTTCTTCCGGCGGCAGGCTGTTGAGCACCTGCTCCGCGGTATCCAGATCGCCCTGCTCGGCCTTCAACTGGGCCAGATCAATCAGCACATCCAGGTTTTCCGGGTCTTTCCGGTTCAGCTCCGTGAGGATGGCCAGAGCTCCGTCCACATCACCGGCTTCCCAAAGAGCATGGGCTTTCTCGTAAGGATCTTCCGCCGGGGCTTCGATGTGCTTTTCCAGAATCTTGCGGATTTCGCTCTCGGGCAAGGCGCCATTAAAACCGTCCACAGCCTGACCATTCTTCACCAGAATGATGGTCGGCAGACTGCGCACTCCCAGGGAGGCCGTCAGTTCCTGCTGTTCGTCGGCATTCACCTTGGCCAGCTGAAAATTACCCTGATATTCCTCCGCCAGCTTTTGCAGAATCGGCATCAGCTGTTTGCAGGGCGCACACCACTCCGCCCATACATCCACCAGAATCGGCGTGGTGGCAGAGGCTTCCATCACTTTCTGCTGAAAGTTGTCGGCGGTGGCATCAAAGATATGCGGCGAATTGCTCATATGTCGGGAACCTGAACCAGAATGAATGAAATTGTCTGAAGATATGGAGCCAGCGGCGGAAAAATCAAGCCAGCTTGAAAACCCGGCTTTTGTCGTTACATAGGTCTTTAACCACTCACGCCTTGAGAGCAATCCGGTATGAATGACGAGAACCGCAAAGACTCCCTGGAAGAATTTGAAGAAGACGTGACCGAATACATCGGCAAAGACGAAAACAGCAAGAGCCTGGCGCTGCCACAACAGGTTATGCCGCAGCGCATGTATATTCTGCCGGTCTCCAACCGGCCGTTCTTTCCTGCTCAGGTACAGCCGGTCATGGTCAACCAGGACCCCTGGCAGGAAACCCTGAAGCGGGTTGGTGAAACCGATCATCGGGTTCTGGGCATCTGCTTTGTCGAGAATCCAGAAGCCGAAAACGGCATTCCGGAGAGTGAAGACCTTGAGACCATGGGCTGCGCCGTGCGCGTGCATCAAGCCCAGAATGAGAGTGGCAAGGTTCAGTTCATTGCCCAGGGTCTGCAACGGTTCAGAATTGTCCAGTGGCTTCGCCGTCGCCCACCTTATCTGGTGGAAGTCGAATACCCACAGGAGCCCGAAGAACCGGCCGACGAACTCAAGGCCTACACCCTGGCCATCATCAGCGCCATCAAGGAACTGCTGCGCACCAACCCGCTTTATGGCGAAGAAGTGAAGCAATATCTGTCCCGCTTCGGGCCCGATGACAGCTCACCCCTTGCGGACTTCGGCGCATCCATGACCAGCGCTCCGGGTCGCGAACTGCAGGATGTTCTTGATACCGTGCCCCTGCTCCGGCGCATGGAAAAAGTACTGTTGCTGATGCGTAAGGAGCAGGAGGTCGCCCGCCTGCAATCCGAGATCAACGAGGAAGTAAACGAGAAGGTGCAGAAGCACCAGCGGGAGTTTTTCCTGCGCGAGCAGTTGAAAGTGATCCAGCGGGAGCTTGGCATTGCCAAGGATGACAAGACGGCGGACGTGGAACGCTTCGAAGAGCGAATGGCGAAACTGAACCCACCGGAGGCCGTGCAGGAGCGATTCAAGGATGAAATCCAGAAACTGCAGGTGCTGGAGCAGGGCTCACCGGAATACGGGGTAACCCGCAACTATCTGGACTGGATAACGCAGGTACCCTGGGGCGTGCATTCACAGGATCATTTTGATCTGGCCGAGGCCCGCAAGATTCTGGACCGGGACCATGACGGCCTGGACGATGTAAAGGACCGGATCATTGAATTTCTGGCTGAAGGCACGTTCAAGGGCGAAGTGAGCGGCTCCATACTGCTGCTGGTCGGCCCGCCCGGGGTCGGTAAAACCTCTATCGGCCATTCGGTGGCGGATGCCTTGGGCCGGGAGTTCTACCGTTTCAGCGTGGGCGGCATGCGGGATGAAGCCGAAATCAAGGGACACCGTCGCACCTACATCGGCGCCATGCCCGGAAAGTTCGTACAGGCCCTGAAAGACAGCAAAGTGGCCAACCCGGTGATCATGCTCGACGAGATCGACAAGATCGGCAGCTCTTACCAGGGCGACCCGGCCTCAGCCTTGCTGGAAACCCTGGACCCGGAACAGAACAGGGAGTTCCTGGATCACTACCTGGATGTGCGCATGGACCTCTCGAAAGTGCTCTTCATCTGTACCGCCAACCAGTTGGACACGATCCCCCGGCCGCTGCTGGACCGGATGGACGTGATCCGCCTGTCCGGCTACATCGGCGAAGAAAAACTGGCCATTGCCAAACATTACCTGGTACCTCGCTTGCTCAAACGGGCGGGCCTGCTGAAGAAGCAGCTGAACATCAGCGACGCTGCCATTCGCCAGGTGATTGAGGGCTACGCCCGGGAAGCCGGCGTGCGGAATCTGGAGAAGCTGCTGCACAAGATTGTCCGCAAGGGCATCGTGCGCCTGCTGGAAAACCCGGATGACCCGGTTCGAGTGGGTGTTGGCGATCTGACCGACTATCTCGGCCAGCCGGCATTCAAGAAGGAGAAGTCCCTGAAAGGCACCGGCGTGGTGACGGGCCTGGCCTGGACCGCCATGGGCGGCGCCACTCTCAGCATTGAGGCCTCACGCATTCACAGCAGCCAGCGGGGCTTCAAGCTCACCGGACAACTGGGAGATGTGATGAAGGAATCGGCCGAAATCGCCTACAGCTTCGTGTCCTCCAACCTCAAGCGGTTCAAGGGTGACCCGACTTTCTTCGACAAATCCTTTGTCCACCTGCACGTGCCCGAGGGTGCAACGCCAAAAGACGGGCCGAGCGCCGGCATCACCATGGCCACCGCCCTGTTGTCCATTGCCCGCAAGGAAGCACCGCAACAGAACCTGGCCATGACCGGGGAACTGACGTTAACCGGGCAGGTCCTGCCCGTGGGTGGCATTCGGGAAAAGGTGATTGCGGCACGCCGACAGAAGATCAATAACCTGATCCTGCCGGAAGCGAATCGCGGGGATTACGAGGAGCTTCCCGATTATCTGAAAGAAGGTATCTCGGTGAACTTTGCCAAACACTACAACGATGTGTTCCAGGTGTGTTTTGGCAACAAGCCGAAGCAGGGATCAAGCGTTCATTAATGAACTGCTGAGGCCGGCCCTTGATCAGGGCCGGCCTCAAAACCAGTTCAGGGCTTTTCTTTCCAGCCGTCGTCTTTCAGAACCGAACCAACGGTCAGCACCGGTGAAGCATCAATATCATCAGCATCCATCATGTTGGCCACGCGCTGCAACGAGGCCAGAATCATGGTCTGCTCCCATTCCGCCAGGCTCTGAAACTTCTGGATGAAGTCCTCCTGCAGAGGGTTGGGCGCACGAGCCAGAATCTCAGCACCTTCCTCCGTGAGATGGGCGTGAACCTTGCGCTTGTCTCTCGTGCTGCGAACCCGGTACACCAGTTTGCGATGCTCCAGTCTGTCGAGAATGGTCGTCACCGTGGCCTGGCTGAGACTCACGTTCTCGGCAATCGTGCCGATCGTAACCTCACCCATATCCCGGATAGTGCGCATGATCAGCAACTGGGGGCCGGTAAGCCCGGCGTGCTTGCTGAGTCGCTTGGAATGAAGATCCGTGGCCCGGATTACCCGGCGCAATGCCACCAAAACCTGCTCATAGCTGTTCACATCCGTCCCCCGGAAGAGATTTCTGACCATTATTTATACCACTAATTATTAGAGGTCTTCGCACCAAGGATTGCAAGTGTGCAGTTTTACTAGCTTGCTTTCTTGTTGGCATTCCCCCTTTCGGTGGGCAATGCAGCATTATTTCTGCCAGCCACTATGCTAAGGTCAGCAATCGCTTCAATTCACTGACTGATGGATCTGGTTAATGATCAGGTATTACCTCATGTTCGCCCTCGTGCTCACTTTTGCCGGCCAGGCGTTTGCCCAGCAACAACAGCTCGGCCCGGAAGAAGAACTGACCGCGGAAGACCTGGAGGAAAGCACACGCACCCTGGAAAAACCCATGTACACGCCGTTTGTGGAACTCTATCTGCTGGAGGAAACCAAGGCGTTGCGCCAGGAGATGCAAAATACCCGGGCCGAACTGATCGAGAAAGTAGTAGACAAGGAACTGTCCGTGGCCGACAAAACCATGTCCTACGCCACCGACACGGTGACTTACTTTTTCTACCTGATCGCCGGCGCCACTTCCATCCTGGTTGTCATTGGCTGGAACTCCATCCGCGACATGCGTAACCAGCTGACCAGCCTGGCCGAGAAACGTGTGAACGAACTGGTGGTGGAATACGAACAACGCCTGAAGGCCATTGAAGAACAACTGCAGCAGAAGTCCGAGATCATCCATCAGAACCAGGCCGAGATTGAGCGCACCAACGAAGTGCACGCGCTCTGGTTGAAGGCAAGCCAGGAAACCTCGCAGCAGAACAAGATCGCCGCCTACGACCAGATTCTGGACCTGCGCCCGGACGATGTTGAGGCATTGAGCTATAAAGCCGACGCCGTACTCGAAATGCAGGAGCCCCTCTGGGCCATCAGCTTGTGCCAGCGCGCACTGAAACTGGCACCAGACAATGGCCACGCACACTACCAGTTGGCGTGCGCCTATGCCGAGATTGGCCGCTGGGAAGATGCCGTCAGCAATCTGGAAAAAGCCATTGAGATCTCGGAAGCCTATCGGGACGACGCATCGGTTGACCCGAGCTTCGAACACCTGCACGATCACGAAAGTTTCAGGAATCTTGTCTTTCAAAATAAGGACGACAGCACGGACGCGTGACACTGCTCAGGACGGCACGGCGCTTGCTAATTCTTTCCCGATAGCTGCGCCGTGTTCCAGAGCAGACACCCTGGCCTGATTTGCTTGACAAGCAACAGACTGTGGTGTTTGTTTAAGTCTCTGAGAACATAAGAATAACCCTGACACAAACAGGAAAAACACGATGAAAACCTCCGTAAAGAAACTCGCTACCGCTGTAGGCGCGTCCGTTGCTCTGATGGCTGCCGGCCAGGCCGCCGCTGAAATCAAAGTTGGTATCGCCGGCCCGATGACCGGCCCCGTTGCCCAGTACGGTGACATGCAGTTCTCTGGTGCCCGCATGGCCATCGAGCAGATTAACGCTGCCGGTGGTGTTATGGGCGAAGACCTGGTGGCCGTTGAAGTGGACGACGTGTGCGACCCGAAGCAGGCCGTTACCGTTGCCAACCGCCTGGTCAATGAAGGTGTTCGCTACGTGGTGGGCCACCTGTGCTCGAGCTCTACCCAGCCGGCGTCTGACATCTATGAAGACGAAGGCATTCTGATGATCACTCCGGCCTCCACCAGCCCGGAAATCACCGAGCGCGGCTACGAACTGGTGTTCCGTACCATCGGCCTGGACAGCATGCAGGGGCCGGTTGCCGGCAACTACATTGCCAGCCAGGGCCCGGAGCGCGTGGCCATCGTTCACGACAAACAGCAGTATGGTGAAGGTATTGCCACGGCGGTACGCGACACCCTGCAGGATGCCGGCATCGAAATTGCCATGTTTGAAGGCATTACCGCCGGTGACAAGGACTTCTCTTCCCTTGTCACCAAAATCAAACAGGCTGACGTCGATTACGTGTACTACGGTGGCTACCACCCTGAGCTGGGCCTGATCCTCCGCCAGGCACGCCAGTCTGACGTAGATGCCAAGTTCATGGGCCCGGAAGGCGTGGGTAACAAAGACATCAACACCATCGCGGGTGAAGCCGCCGAAGGCCTGCTGGTTACCCTGCCCCCCAGCTTCGACCAGAAAGAGGAAAACCAGGAGCTGATCGCGGCCTTTGATGCCAAAGGTGAAGATCCCTCCGGCCCCTTCGTACTCACCTCCTATACCGCCGTACAGCTGATTGCGGAAGGCATTGAAGCGGCCGACTCAAAAGATCCGTTCGATGTGGCCCAGGCCCTTCGTACCGGAAGCTTCGAGACCCCCATCGGCACCGTTCAGTACGACAAAGCCGGCGACATGAAGTCGTTCGAGTTTGTAGTGTACGAATGGCATTCAGATGGCAGTAAAACTCCGGTAAACTGAGCCAAAATCGTTAACTAACGGTAATAATGAGAGCACCTTCCCACCGCGATCCGGGGGAAGGTGTTTTTCTGGGCTCCTGCAGACCCTCACTGCATCCGCACCGGCGACACCGGTGATCGGTCGCAGCCAGGCGAGGGAGCGGGCTTTCGGAGTTCCACAAACATGCAAGACCTCCTGTATTTTTTTCAACAGCTCATTAACGGGCTGACGATCGGGAGCACTTACGCCCTGATCGCCATCGGCTACACGATGGTTTACGGCATCATCGGCATGATCAACTTTGCCCATGGTGAGGTTTACATGATCGGCGCCTACACCGCGCTGATCGCCATAACCGGCCTGGCCACCCTCGGTATCGCCTGGTTACCACTGGTACTGATCGTTGCACTCATATGTGCGGTGATTGTCTCCAGCTCCATGGGATGGGCCGTGGAACGGGTAGCCTATCGGCCGGTACGCGGGCGGCACCGCCTGATTCCGCTGATCTCCGCCATCGGCATGTCCATCTTTCTGCAGAACTATGTCCACCTCGCCCAGGGCTCCCGCAACATCGGCTTCCCGGCATTGATTGAAGGTGGTTTCCAGTTCGGCTCCGAAGATACCTTCCCGATGTCCATCTCCTACATTCAGATCACCATCTTTATCACCACCCTGATCTGTATGACGGCTCTTTCCCTGTTCATCTCCCGCTCCCGTATCGGCAGGGCCTGTCGCGCGGTCTCGCAGGATCTGGGCATGGCGAACCTGCTGGGCATCGACACCAACCGCATCATTTCAGCCACCTTCGTGATTGGTGCCGCGCTCGCTGCCGTCGCCGGTCTGCTGCTGGGTATGTATTACGGTTCAGTAGATCCGCTCTTCGGCTTTATTGCCGGCCTGAAAGCCTTCACCGCAGCTGTTCTTGGCGGTATTGGCAGCATTCCCGGCGCCATGCTGGGCGGCCTCATCCTCGGCGTTGCCGAGAGCATGACCTCGGGCTATCTGAGTGGTGAATACAAAGATGTGGTGTCGTTCAGCCTGCTCATTCTGATTCTGCTGTTCAAACCCACCGGACTGCTGGGCAAACCGGAGGTTGAGAAGATCTGATGGCTGCCAACAATTTTCGACACGCGCTCTTCTGCGCGATCATCACACTGATCATTTCCTACCCGATCATCGGCTTTAACCTGGAAGCCCAGGGCATCAGCGTGACCCTTACCGGCGCCGACACCAGCACAGTCGTCCTCGTGTTGCTGGCCGCGGTGGTCGTGTTCCTGTTCCAGTTGTTCCGGGACCAGATCATGGGCGGGCTCAAGAGCATCCCCAGTCCAATGCCCAAAACCCAGAAGGAGCCGATGGCCGAGAACAAACGGGCGAAAATCGAATCCTGGGTGCTTACCGGCATTGTCGTGCTGGCTCTGTTCTGGCCCTTCTTCGTTTCCCGAGGTGCTGTGGATCTGGCCACTCTGGTTCTGATCTACGTTATGCTGGCACTGGGACTGAACGTCGTGGTCGGTCTTGCGGGACTGCTGGACCTTGGCTACGTGGCGTTCTACGCGGTTGGCGCCTACACCTTTGCCCTGCTGTCCCAGTATGCCGGCATTTCCTTCTGGATGGCGCTGCCTATCGGGGCCTGCCTGGCCGCCTTGTTTGGCCTGGTTCTCGGCTTCCCTGTGCTGCGGTTACGAGGCGACTATCTCGCTATAGTTACGCTCGGCTTTGGTGAAATCATCCGGATTCTGCTCAACAACTGGACGGCCGTCACCGGCGGCCCCAACGGCATTGGGGGCATTCCCGACCCCACCCTGTTCGGCATGGAATTTGGCCGCCGGGTACGCGAGGAAGGCAACACCTCCTTCCATGAGACCTTCGGCATAGCCTACAGCGGTGAGCACAAGGTGATTTTCCTTTACCTGATCGCTCTGGTTCTGGCCGTCATTACAGCCCTGATCATCCGCCGGTTCATGCGCATGCCCGTTGGTCGTGCCTGGGAAGCCCTGCGGGAAGACGAGATTGCAGCCCGCTCCCTGGGCCTGAGCCGCACGGCGGTGAAACTCTCCGCCTTTACCATTGGCGCTTTCTTTGCCGGGTTTGCCGGCACGGTGTTTGCCTCCAAACAGGGCTTCATCAGCCCGGAGTCGTTTGTGTTCCTTGAGTCTGCCATCATCCTGGCGATCGTGGTGCTCGGCGGCATGGGCTCGCAGCTGGGCGTCGTGCTTGCCGCCGTTGCCGTGACCATCCTGCCGGAACTGGCCCGGGAGTTTTCCGACTACCGGATGCTGGTTTTCGGCGCCGCCATGGTACTGATGATGGTCTGGCGGCCACAGGGGCTGATGCCCATGCGCCGCATTCACATTGAACTCAGACGCCAGGAGTGACAGACATGCTAGAAGTACAGAATCTGTCCATGCGCTTCGGCGGCCTGCTGGCAGTCGACCAGGTAAGCCTGGACGTGCAGGAACACGAAATAGTCTCCATCATCGGCCCCAACGGGGCCGGCAAAACCACGGTCTTCAACTGCATCAGTGGTTTTTACAAGCCCACGGGCGGGAAAATCCTGTTTGAGGGAAATGAAGTCCAGGGTAAACCGGACTACAAGATTTCCCGACTGGGCATGGTGCGCACCTTCCAGCACGTGCGCCTGTTCGGCCAGATGACCGTGGTGGAAAACCTGCTGGTGGCCCAGCATCGTCACCTGAACACCAACCTGATATCCGGCCTGATCAAGACACCCGACTACCGGGAGCGGGAACGCAAGTCCCTTGACCGGGCTGCCTACTGGCTGGATCGGGTTGGCCTGCTGGAACTGGCCAACCGGGAGGCCGGCAACCTGGCCTATGGCCAGCAGCGCCGGCTGGAAATTGCACGCTGCATGGTGACCGAACCGAAACTGCTGATGCTGGACGAACCAGCCGCAGGCCTGAACCCGGCGGAAACCAAAGACCTCAACCAGCTGATTGTCAGCCTGAAAGAGGACTACAACGTTTCCGTATTGCTGATTGAGCACGATATGAGCCTGGTTATGGACATCTCAGACCGGATTACTGTCATCAACCAGGGACGCCCCCTGGCTGCCGGCACACCGGACGAAGTTCGTCAGAACGACGATGTGATCAAAGCCTATCTGGGCGAGGCCTGAGGAGACACCATGCTGGTACTGGAAGACGTACATACCCACTATGGCAAAATCGAGGCCCTGCACGGCGTGTCCGTGGAAGTGAAGAAGGGCGAGATTGTGTCACTGATCGGTGCCAACGGCGCCGGCAAAACCACGCTGCTGATGACCGTCTGCGGCAGCCCGCAGGCCAGCTCAGGGCGGGTGATTCTGGAAGGCCGCGACATTACCAATGAAGCCACCTCCAACATCATGCGCTCCGGCATTGCCATTGTGCCCGAAGGCCGCCGGGTGTTTCCCGGGCTGACGGTAGAAGAGAACCTGCACATGGGCGGTTTCTTCAACACCAAATCGGAAATCCGCAAAAGCCAGGATCACGTTTATGAGCTGTTCCCGAGGCTGAAAGAGCGTGAACATCAGCGGGCCGGCACCATGTCCGGCGGTGAACAGCAAATGCTGGCCATCGGCCGGGCGCTGATGAGCAAACCCAGAATGATCATTCTGGACGAACCGTCACTGGGGCTGGCGCCGATCATCATTCAGCAGATCTTCGAGATTATCGGCCAGTTGAGAGAGGAAGGGATTACGGTGTTCCTGGTGGAGCAGAACGCTCACCAGGCCCTGAGCCTGGCAGACCGGGGCTATGTGCTGGAAACCGGTCGTATCCGCCTGCACGACACCGGCAAGAACCTGCTGGCCAACCCGGAAGTGAGGGATGCCTACCTGGGTGGTTAAACCATCCAGAAACCAAAAAAGCCGGAGGCCATCAGCGCTCCGGCTTTTTTTTGGGACTCACAAAAGCAGCTTACTTGATGCTCTTGATGGTGCCCTTGTAGCCTTCAACGGTTACGTTGATGGTACCGAAAACAACGAAGTCTTCAGTTTCAACGGTGTAACGCGGAGCTACGATGATGTCTGCGCCAGAAGACTCAATGGCCTTGTAAGCTGCTGCAGACTTGGCCTTGGCAACCGGATCGCCGAAGGGCAGGCCACCGCCGGTGGATCCACCGTAGGAAACGCCGTCAGAGAACTGCTTGTCGCTACCGATAGTGAAGAACAGAACCTTGGTAACGGAAGCCTTGCCAGAAATCTTCTCGCCTACTTCAACGTCTGCTTTCACGTCTGTCTGCAGAGGAGCAGTAACAGGCATGGAGCTGGAACTTACGTTGAGGGAGGAACAACCGGACATAGCGCCGGCCAGAACGAGTGTTGATGCAATAAGCGCTTTTTTCAAAACAAACTCTCCATAGGTTGTTACGTGGCCTTCATGGCCGCGCGCACTATACTGAAATGCGCCATATATAACAATAGCGGCTAAAAACTGATCTATTGTTCCATTTGGAAATATGAACACGTGTTCGCTTTGATTGGCGTCAACAGGCAACAAACCATAACAATGACGTCACTTGCGCTTTCCTGTTTTGATCTATACTCAGACTGACGGTCTCTAACCCTAACCAGATACTGGCCGTTGTCTTGCAGCCAGGGAATCAGACCGCTGCAGGGTATGCGACAAAGCAAAACCACAGAAAGGAGTGGATAATGAAAAAACTGATCGCAGGTGCAATTCTTCTTGGTGCTTCCTCCATGGCTTTCGCCCAGCCCGGCTGTGGCGTGGGAGCCATGATCTGGAAGGGGCAGTCCGGCATTGCGCCACATGTACTGGCCGCGACCACCAATGGAACCTTCGGTAACCAGACCTTTGGTATGACCACCGGCACTCTGGGCTGTCAGACCAACCAGTCTGTTCAATCCATGGCCATGTACATGGACAGCAACATCGACAAGGTTGCCCGCGACATGTCCCGCGGTTCCGGTGAAAACCTGGACACTCTGGCAGTCCTGCTGGGTGTAGAAGAAACTGACCGTGATACCTTCCGCAAAGTACTGCAAGACAACTTTGCTTCCATTTTCCCCAACGCTGATACCACCTCAGGTGAAGCCGTAGACGCCATCGTGGCCCTGCTGGAGCAGAACGACGCTCTGAGCAAATACGTAGCCGCCTGATTACTGGCGACAATGGAACAGAATGGCGCCATGGACGGCGCACAAACCCCAGAGCCACTAATCCGGAAACACCAACTCCATGGGCTTTACCCTCCGTATCGGGCAGGCCGTTTTATGGCTTGCATGCAGTACTGCCTGGGCGCAGGCAGAATCCGTTAAACTGCCGGACAACCTTCATCACAATCCAACCTGGCTGACCCTCGGCCATTATCATCAGGACAGGTTCGGTTCCGATTACACCAGCCAGGCCGATGACCCGGCGTTCTTTCTGAGTGACAACGGTAAGACATCGCCCAGAGCCGAGCTGGAAGCCACCCTGGAGGCCATACAACAACCCGGAGGTGGTGATAGCCACGCCCGCTGTCGATTCCCGGCCCGGGATGCCTGGCTGAGAGAGCAACTGGATTTGCCGGACACACCAGTAAACTGCCCCGCTTTCGAGGAATGGGCAGGCACACTGAATACCGAGAAAGTCACCCTGGTATTTGCTGCGTCCTATCTGAACAGTCCCTCATCCATGTTCGGACACACCTTCTTGCGGCTCGATCCCCCCCAGGATGACGAAGAAACCGATCTGCTGCTGGCAAATACTGTTTCTTACGCAGCCGATGCCGCTGAACATGACAGCGAGTTGTTGTTTGCCTATCGGGGTATTTTCGGGGGCTATCCAGGCATTACCTCCATCAAGCCCTATTACGAAATGATCCGGCTGTACAACGACATCGAACACCGGGATCTCTGGGAGTACACCCTGAATCTCGACCAACAGGAGGTTGACACCCTGCTGGCCCATACCTGGGAAATTCAGGACAAGAACTTTGATTACTATTTCTTCGATGAGAACTGCGCCTACCGCCTGTTAGCCCTGATCGACGCCGCCCGCCCGGGAACAGACCTGCTCGACGAAGTAAGCACTCACGCTATCCCGTCTGACACCGTGCGCTGGGTGAGAGATGCCGGCCTGCTTGAAAGCATCCATTACCGCCCCTCTGCCGCCACCTCGGTAGCCCATAGCCTGGACAGCCTGCCCACAGACCACCAGACCATCGCCGCAGCCTTGGCCAATGGCTATGTGACAGTGAACGACCCGGAAGTGCGTAAGCTTGGTAAAGACGACCGCGCCCAACTCCTTGATGCCACGTATGATTACGTACGCTACCAGAGCGAAGCCGAAGGCTGGCCCCGGGAACACGCGGCGCCGCTGTCTCATCAACTACTGGTCGCCCGCAGCCAGATTGAGGATGCGGCAGAACTTCCAGACGTGCCCGAACCGGAGATCCGCGACGATCAGGGGCATGACACCTTTCGCCTGAGCCTCGGTTCCGGCCAGCTCGCCCACAGCGAGTTCACCCAGTTGACCATCCGGCCGGCCTACCACGACGTACTGGATCCGCCCGCCGGTTACCGTACCGGTGCACAACTTCAGTTCCTGCGCCTGGACGCCAGGCTCTACCACAAAAACGACGAACTTCAGGTGGAACAGATCACCGGCGTGGAAATACGCTCCCTGAGCCCCCGGAACCAGTTCTTTGCACCGATCTCCTGGCAAGTTGGTTTTGGCGGCCGCCGCACGGACACCGGCGATGACCGCGTTCTGGCGCCCTATCTCGAAGGCGGAGCCGGCGGCAGCTGGAGCCTCGCCCAGAACACACAGGCCTTCGCCATTGCCACGGCCGATGTAGAAATCGACGATGACATCAAACGTGGCTACGACTTCGCCCCGGGAGCAGACCTCGGCCTGCTGCACCAGAACAACCGCTTCAGCCTGCTGACCGGCGTAAAAACCAAAGCCTGGATCGTCAGCAGCCAACACCGGCAAGACCAGTTGTACGCCGAAGCCAACTGGCACATTGGCCGGGAATTCAGCCTATTCGCCAAATTCACCCGGGAAGACCACTACGACAGGTACCAAAGCACATGGCAAGCCGGCCTACACGCCTACTTCTGAGCGCCAGAACAACCCTCGTCACACTGCTGGCCATCGCAGCGTTGCTGCAAACAGGCTGCAGCAGCGTATTCTTCTATCCGGACAACGCCACCTACATTACACCCGACCGGCTTAACCTGGATTTTGAGGACGTCTACCTCGACACCGCCGACGGCGAAAACCTCCACGGCTGGTGGCTCCCTGCCCTCACCGACGAACCAGCCAAGGGCACCATATACTACCTGCACGGCAACGCCCAGAACGTCAGCGCCCACATCCTCAACGTTGCCTGGCTGCCGGAACAGGGCTACAACGTGTTCACCATCGATTATCGGGGTTACGGCCAGTCTACCGGCGCCCCGGACATCGAAGGCGCCCTGCATGACGTAGAAACCGGCCTGCGCTGGCTGACCCATCAGGAACACACCGAAGACCGTCCGCTGTACCTGCTCGGCCAGAGCCTCGGTGGAGCTCTGGGCATCGCGCTCGCCAGCGAATGGACCCAGCGCAACGAACAACCCGCCCTGGACGGCATCATCCTCGACGGCACCTTCTCCGGCTTCCGCTACATCGCCCGGGAGAAACTTGACCAGTTCTGGCTCACCTGGCCATTCCAGTACCCCCTGAGCTGGACCATCCCGGATGACTACGAAGGTACAGACCGCATCGCTGACCTCTCACCGGTGCCGGTGATGGTTATCCACAGCGTTCGGGATGGCATCATTCCGTTTGAACACGGTGTGCGGCTGTATGAAGCGGCGGAGCAGCCCAAGGAGTTCTTGCAGACCGATACGCCCCATGCAGCGACGTTTGTGATTCCCGCATACAGGGAGGCAGTACTGGAATTCATGGAAAAAGGCCTTTAGAGGCCACGAGGTCCATAAACGAAAAAACCCGCCAGGCTTCAGGCCGGGCGGGTTTTTCTAACCAAGAATGATCTTAGTCAGCGAAGTCAGTCGGCTGCTCGCCTTCTTTGACTTCCTTCATGGACAGCTTGACGCGACCACGGTTGTCCACATCCAGTACCTTGACCAGAACTTCCTGACCTTCGCTCAGCTCGTCAGTGACGTTCTCGATACGGCGCTCGGAGATCTGGGAAATGTGCACCAGACCATCCTTGCCGGGCAGGATGTTAACAAAGGCACCGAAGTCCACAATCCGCTCAACGCGGCCCTTGTAGATAGCACCCACTTCGATCTCGGCAGTGATTTCTTTCACGCGATTCACGGCAGCCTGTGCGGCCGCAGCGTTGTCGGCGTAGATCTTCACGTTGCCGTCGTCGTCCAGGTCGATGGAAGCGCCGGTCTCGTCGCAAATACCACGGATGGTTGCGCCACCCTTACCGATTACATCACGGATCTTGTCCGGATGAATCTTGATGGTGGTGATGCTCGGAGCGCGATCAGACAGCTCGGCGCGGGGCTCGGCGATCACTTTGTTCATCTCGTCCAGGATGTGCAGACGCGCAGCGTTGGCCTGCTCCAGGGCGATTTCCATGATTTCGTCGGTAATACCCTGAATTTTGATGTCCATCTGCAGGGCCGTGACGCCCTCTTTGGTACCGGCAACCTTGAAATCCATGTCACCCAGGTGATCTTCGTCACCCAGGATATCAGTCAGGACCGCGAACTTGTCGCCTTCCTTGACCAGACCCATGGCGATACCGGCCACCGGCGCCTTCAGCGGCACACCAGCATCCATCAGCGCCAGGGAAGAGCCACACACGGAAGCCATGGAACTGGAACCGTTGGATTCAGTGATCTCGGAAACCGCACGAATGGCATACGGGAACTCTTCGATGGTCGGCATAACCGCGGCTACACCACGCTTGGCCAGACGACCGTGACCAATTTCACGACGGCCCGGGCTGCCCATGCGGCCAGCTTCACCTACGGAGTACGGAGGGAAGTTGTAGTGGAACAGGAACGGGTCCTTGCGCTCACCTTCCAGGGCATCGATGATCTGCACGTCACGGGTGGTACCCAGCGTAGCGGTAACGATAGCCTGGGTCTCACCACGGGTGAACAGGGCGGAACCGTGAACGGACGGCAGTACGCCAACTTCCACCTTGATCGGGCGAACGGTCTTGTTGTCACGGCCATCGATACGCGGCTTGCCTTCGATAACCTGCAGACGAACGACAGACTTCTCGACCTTACCGAAGTACTTCTTCACTTCCTCTTCGGAAGGCTGGCCTTCTTCTTCACCGGCCAGTTTTTCAACGGCAGCAGATTTGATCTCACCCAGACGCTCGTAACGGGCCATCTTGTCACGGATAGCGTAGGCTTCTTCGATGGCACCACCGAACTCGGCCTTGATGGCGTTCAGCAGCTCCGTGTTTTCCGCCTCGGGCTGCCATTCCCAGCGCGGCTTGCCGTTCTCGGCAGCAAATTCCTTGATGGCAGTGATCGCAGTCTGCATTTCCTGGTGGCCGAACAGTACGGCGCCCAGCATCTGGTCCTCTGTCAGGCCTTTGGCCTCGGACTCAACCATCAGCACCGCTTCGTCGGTACCGGCCACAACCATGTCCAGCAGGGAAGTGCTGAGCTCTTCGAAGGTCGGGTTCAGGAAGTAGCCTTTCTCGTTGGTGTAACCCACACGGGCAGCACCAATCGGGCCGTCGAACGGGATACCGGAGATGGCCAGGGCTGCAGATGCAGCAATCATGGCAGCGATATCCGGATCGTGGTTCTTGCTGGCAGACATAACCGTCAGCACAACCTGAACTTCGTTCATGTAGCCGTTCGGGAACAGCGGGCGAATCGGACGGTCGATCAGGCGGGAGGTCAGGGTCTCTTTCTCGGACGGACGACCTTCACGCTTGAAGAAGCCACCCGGGATTTTACCGGCGGCGTAGGTTTTTTCCTGGTAGTTCACAGTCAGGGGGAAGAAGCCCTGGCCCGGCTTGGGCTCTTTGGCGCCAACAACGGTGCCCAGAACGGCAGTGTCGCCGGTGCTTACCAGTACCGCGCCGGTTGCCTGACGGGCAATACGACCGGTTTCCAGGGTGAAGGTTTCCCCACCCATTTCAAATGTCTTGATACGTGGTTGCAGTTCCACAATAAACTCCTGCATTTTCAGCGGTTTTGATTCTGGCCAATGACCCATTCATTCGCCATTTTCCAACAACTGCAGCAGTCTGATCAGTGAACCGAAAGGCAACCCGTCTGAAAGCTAACAGGCTGTTGCAAAACCCCGGCCAGAGTTCCCGGGCTTTTCAACAACCTGCTATCAATAGCGGCTTTCCATTGTGACAGGGAAAATCCTTCGGTTTCACAGACAAATCAACTGCAGCAAAAAACGCTTCCTGCTTGTTCGGAATGAGCAAGGCAGGGAGCGGGAGAGAAGCACGGCTGAACCCGGGAACCCCCGGGCCAGCCATCAGGTCGCTAAACCGGATTAGCGACGCAGACCCAGACGCTGGATCAGTTCCAGGTAACGGTCAGCGTTCTTGCGCTTGAGGTAGTCCAGCAGCTTACGACGCTGGTTTACCATCCGGATCAGGCCGCGGCGGGAATGGTGATCCTGCTTGTTGGCCTTGAAGTGATCCTGCAGCTTGTTGATGTTGGCGCTCAGCAGAGCTACCTGAACCTCAGGGGAACCGGTATCGCCATCACCTTGCTGAAAATCTTTAACGATCTGAGCTTTCTCACTGGCAGACAGTGCCATATTTCACCTCATTGGTTGCGATGCATAAGTATTCAGCCGAACCGCGCATCTCTACAGCCCGGCTAATCAGCAAAAGGCGTTTACCGTTTGCTGTTCTTGACCAGACGGCGCGGCACCAGTTGAGTGCCATCGCCTTCTGGCAATGCTTCTGCCAGCCCCACGAAAGAATGCTCGCCATACAGGCGGACGAAACCTTCAAAGGGCTGACCCGGTATTCTAACCGGTTGTCCGTTCAAGATCGATACCAGCGGCACGCCGGACAATCGGTACTCGGGAAACATGGTGAGGGCGGTTTCCGGCGGCAACAGCAGGCCATCCAGGCTTTCCCCGCGCTCGCGCATGGCTTCCAGGTCTTTGACATCGTGGGCATTTGCCAGGGTGTAGCCGGAGGCCAGGGTGCGACGCAGAGCACTGACATGAGCTCCACAGCCCAGAACCTCACCAATATCCTCAACCAGTGAGCGGATATACGTACCCTTGGTACAGGTAACCGCAAGATCCAGCTCCTGTTCCCGAACCGCCAACAATTTGAGCTCGTAAATGGTCACCGGCCTGGCCGGGCGCTCAATTTCGATACCCTCGCGGGCGTATTCGTACAGTGGTTTGCCCTGATGCTTCAGAGCCGAGTACATGGAGGGCACTTGCTGAATGTCGCCACGGAACCGGGCCAGTACGGCCTCCACTTCTTCCTCACTGAAGTGGGGAACCGGCTTTTCCTCCACCACAGCCCCTTCGCTGTCTCCGGTTTCTGTCCGGATGCCCAGGCGTGCGGTGGTGATATACGCCTTGTCACTGTCCAGCATGGTCTGGGAGAACTTGGTGGCCTCACCAAAACACAGGGGCAGCACGCCAGTGGCGAGCGGATCAAGCGCACCGGTATGGCCGGCCTTCGCCGCACCATACAGGCGCTTGACCTGCTGCAGAATCCCGTTGGAGGTAACGCCCTGGGGCTTGTCGATTACCAGGATGCCGTTTACGTCACGGCCTTTGCGTCTTCGGCTCAAGCGTCACGCTCCGGGTTATCGGAAACCGGGTCATCATTATCGTCCCGGGGCACGGCAGGCTTGTCGCCAACCGCTTCGCGGATCAGGCGATCCATCTTGCGGCTCTGCCCCAACAGCTTGTCGAAGTGAAACCGCAGATGGGGCACCACACGCAATTTCATGGCGCGACCAACCTGCCCGCGCAGAAACCCGGAGGCCTTGTTCAACACCGTCAGGGAGTCCTGCACTTCGGGTGAATCTTCGGTGAGCTCCTCGGTGGACAGCAACGAAATATAGATATCGGCATAGCCTAGGTCACGGCTGACTTTCACATCATTAACCGTGACCATACCAACGCGAGGATCCTTCACCTCGCGCTGGATCAGCTGCGCCAGCTCTCGCTGCATCTGATCGCCGATGCGATCTACGCGACTGTATTCCCGTGCCATCAGGCCCCCGTGGACTCAAGCTGACGTTCAACACGGACGCGATCGAATACTTCGATCTGGTCGCCCACTTTCACGTCGTAGCCTTTAACACCGATACCACATTCCATACCGTTGCGAACTTCCGCCACATCGTCCTTGAAGCGACGCAGGGATTCCAGCTCGCCTTCAAAGATCACCACGTTGTCACGCAGTACGCGGATCGGCTTATTACGGTATACGGTGCCCTCAGTCACCATACAGCCAGCCACCTGACCGAATTTCGGCGAACGGAATACGTCACGCACATCGGCAATGCCCACGATATCTTCGCGGAATTCCGGCTTGAGCATGCCTGTCAAAGCCGCTTTCACATCATCAATCAGGTTATAGATGATGCTGTAATAGCGCAGATCCAGACCTTCCTGCTCAACCAGACGCTTGGATGCGGTATCCGCACGCACGTTGAAGCCGAAAATAACGGCGTTGGTGGCCATGGCCAGGCTGACGTCGGTCTCGGCGATACCGCCAACACCAGACGAAACAATTTTCACCTGAACCTCGTCGTTGCCCAGGTCCTGCAGAGCCTTGGTAATGGCTTCCAGAGAACCACGCACGTCGGTCTTGAGCACAACGTTGAGGGTCTTGACCTCGTCCTTGCCCATATTCTCGAACATGTTCTCGAGCTTGGCAGCTTGCTGGCGCTGGAGACGTTGCTCACGCTCACGGGTCTGACGGAATTCAGCCAGCTCTTTGGCTTTTTTCTCGTCAGCCACAGCGAAGAATTCGTCACCGGCGTCTGGCGTGCCGTTCAGGCCCAGAATCTCGACCGGAATCGACGGACCAGCTTCTTTCACCTGGCGCCCGGCTTCGTCGGTCATGGCGCGCACCTTACCGAAGAAGGAACCGGCCACCACCATGTCGCCCTGGCGAAGCGTACCGTTCTGAACCAGCACGGTAGCAACAGAACCACGGCCGCGTTCCAGGCTGGATTCAACCACAACACCTTTCGCCGCTGCATCCGGGGACGCTTCCAGCTCAAGGATTTCAGCCTGCAGCAAGACGGCTTCCAAGAGGTCATCGATGCCCATACCGGTGTGTGCAGAAACAGGCACGAACTGAACGTCGCCGCCCCAGTCTTCGGGAATGACTTCCAGAGCTGAAAGCTCGTTCTTGATGCGGTCCGGATCGGCTTCTTCTTTGTCCATTTTGTTGATGGCAACCACGATCGGTACGCCGGCAGAACGGGCGTGCTCAACGGCTTCCTTGGTTTGAGGCATAACACCGTCGTCGGCTGCCACCACCAGGATAACGATGTCGGTACACTGGGCACCACGAGCACGCATGGCGGTAAACGCGGCGTGGCCCGGGGTATCCAGGAAGGACACCATGCCGTGTTCAGTTTCTACATGGTAAGCACCAATGTGCTGGGTAATACCACCGGATTCACCGGCAGCAACCTTGGCGCGGCGGATATGGTCCAGCAGTGAGGTCTTACCATGGTCAACGTGACCCATGACACTGACAACCGGCGCGCGCTTGATCTTCTCTTTGCCTTCGTCCGGGCCGGTGATTTCGCTCAGGACTTCCTCTTCGAAAGCATCCTCGCTCACCGCTTTGGGCTTGTGGCCCAGCTCTTCGGTAACCAGGATCGCCGTTTCCTGATCCAGCGCCTGATTGATGGTTGCCATCACCCCCATACCCATCAGGGTCTTGATAACATCAGCGGACTTGACGGCCATGCGCTGGGCGAGATCACCAACGGTGATGGTTTCCGGAATCTGTACTTCTCTGACCATGGGCTTTGTGGGCCTCTCGAAAGCATGACGCTTTTCTTTCGGTTTCTTTTTGGCCCGCAGCGGCTTGCGAAGAGTGGTTTCCTCTTCGTCTTCGCTCAGTACTACCGGTTCTTCTACCGGACGGCTGCGAGGACCGCGATGGCCAGCCTGCTTCTTCTTCGGCTTGCCTTCTTCAATATCATCGCCGCGCTCACGCACCTTCTCTTTTTTCTTCTTCGGCTTGCGATCCCGACCTTCATCCTCAGGCGGAGGCATGGGAATATCCTCCGGCGCGATGGCAGGCTCTGCGGATTCTGCAGCAGGTTCCGGAGCAGCCTTGGCTTCGGTTTCCGCTGCGGCCGGAGCTTCCGTTTCAGGGGCTTCGGCAGGTGCAGCTTCCGCTGCGACCTTCGGCGTTTCTTCCACCGGTGCCTGCTCTTCGGCCGGTGCCTGTACCGGCTCTTCCGCTACCGGCGCCTCAGCTTCCGGTTCGGGTTGCAGCTCTGCACGCTTGATATAGGTGCGGCGCTTGCGCACTTCTACGTTGACAGTCTTGGCCTTGCCGGCCTTAAGCGTCGTCGTGGTCTTGCGCTTGAGTGTAATCTTCCGCGGTTCAGCTTCCGCCTCGCCATGGTTTTTTCTCAGATAGGCCAGCAACTGCTGCTTCTCATCGCTGGTGACAGCGTCGTTTTCGCTGCGGGCTTTCAGGCCCGCTTCCACGATCTGCTTCAGCAAACGATCCACGGGAGCGCCTACATCTGCGGCCAGTTGTTTTACCGTTACTTCAGCCATACTGGTCCTCCTCTCCCGAATCAGGCCTGGTCTTCAAACCAGGGTGCGCGCGCAGTCATAATCAACTGACCAGCACGCTCTTCATCCATACCTTCAATTTCGAGCAGCTCATCAATCGACTGCTCCGCCAGATCTTCCATTGTGCGCACGCCCATGCCGGCAAGCTTGAATGCCAGCGCCCGGTCCATGCCGTCCATGTTCAGAAGATCGTCTTCGGGCTCAGCGCCCTCCAGGGCTTCTTCACTGGCCAGCGCCTGGTTCAGCAATACGTCTTTGGCACGACGGCGCAATTCAGTGACGGTTTCCTCGTCAAAGCCCTCAATCGCCAGCATTTCTTCCATCGGTACGTAGGCCACCTCTTCAATGGAGGTAAAGCCTTCCTCGATAAGAACACCGGCAAATTCTTCATCAACATCCAGATGAGCGGTAAAGTGTTCAAGCAGGCGGTTGTATTCCTGCTCCTGGCGCTCACCGGCTTCTTCTTCCGTCATCACGTTCAGGGTCCAACCGGTCAGCTCGGTCGCCAGACGAACGTTCTGGCCGTTCCGGCCAATGGCCTGCGCCAGGTTATCTTCGGCAACGGCTACATCCATGGTGTGACGGTCTTCATCCATGACAATGGAGGCGACCTCAGCAGGCGCCATCGCGTTGATGACCAACTGAGCCGGGTTATCGTCGTAAAGCACGATATCCACACGCTCACCGCCCAGCTCATTAGACACTGCCTGTACGCGGGAGCCCCGCATACCAACACAAGCGCCAACCGGATCAATACGGCGGTCGTTGGTCTTCACCGCAATCTTGGCCCGGGAGCCCGGATCGCGAGCGGCACCGCGAATCTCGATCAGTTCCTCGGCAATCTCGGGAACCTCGATGCGGAAAAGCTCGATCAGCATTTGCGAATCGGTACGGCTCAGAATCAGCTGTGGTCCGCGATGATCGGTGCGAATCTCCAGCAGCAGAGCACGAACGCGGTCGCCCATCCGGAAGGTTTCACGGGGAATCAGGTGCTCACGGGGAAGCAGAGCTTCTGCGTTGCCACCCAGATCCACAATCACATTGTCCCGGGTCACCTTCTTGACGGTACCGGACACCAGCTCACCGATACGATCGCGGTAGCTGTCGACAATCTTCATGCGCTCGGCTTCGCGCACTTTCTGGAAGATGATCTGCTTGGCCGCCTGGGCACCAATGCGCCCGAACGCCACAGACTCCACCTTCTCTTCGTACATATCACCCGGCTTCAGATTGGTGTCGATCTCTTCCGCTTCCTGCAGGGTCAGCTCAGTGCCCAACGCAGGAACGGCATCATTATCGACCACCAGCCAGCGGCGGAAGGTTTCGTATTCTCCGGTGCGGCGATCAATGGCAACCCGGATATCCGCCTCTTCGTCTTCATAACGTTTCTTGGCAGCGGTAGCGAGTGCGAGTTCAATCGCCTCGAAAATCACATCCTTCTCGACACCTTTCTCGTTCGAGACGGATTCCACTACCAGCAAGATCTCTTTACTCATGGGATTGCCCTGCCCTCAAAATAAACGATACATCTATAGATTTATTCGAATGTGTCACTCGAAAACCGGCACGATGTTGGCTTTTTCGATACTGTCGAAGGGCAACAGGTATTCGTGGTCATCTACTACAACTACCACGTCGTCGCCCTCCACCCCTTTGATCAGGCCCAGGAATTTGCGCCGGCCCTCAAACGCCATACGCAGCTTGATCTGCACTTTATGACCAATAAATGCCTCGTACTGCTCCAGCCGGAACAGCGGCCGGTCCATACCGGGCGAAGACACTTCCAGCGTATATTCGGTCTGGATGGGGTCTTCCACATCCATCACCCCGCTGACCTGACGACTGACTTTCTCGCAGTCGTCGATCGCGATGCCGTTCTCAGCATCATCAATAAACACCCGAAGTTTG
Source organism: Marinobacter nauticus (assembly GCF_003634635.1). GTDB lineage: Bacteria > Pseudomonadota > Gammaproteobacteria > Pseudomonadales > Oleiphilaceae > Marinobacter > Marinobacter nauticus. The sequence continues at coordinate 710,336 of NZ_RBJB01000003.1, forward strand.
GAATGGTGTCCATGGGAGCGGAATTCAATTCCCCAGAACTCATAACCCAGACCCTCGACCACCGGGCGCAGGATGTCTTCCAGTTGTTTCAGTTTGGCTGACAAGTGTCGCCGCCTCCGTTTCCGAATTTTCAGGGTACAAAAACAAAAAAAGGGCTGTTAATCAGCCCTTTTATGCACCAGGGCCCTTTGCGCCAGGCCCCTTAATCAAAAAGCCCCTGAAACATGGGGCCTTTTGTTGCAAGAATTCGCAAAGCGCCAACCCTTTCAAGCGCTCTGCCGACAGACACCTGGCCTGCCTGGAAGCCTCGATGCTCGCAGGCTCCAATATCCGCGGGAGTATAGTGACGCCACGCGGACTGGTCAAGGACTGACCAAAAAAAACGGCCTGGGTTTGCCAAGCCGTCTTCTTTTAATATGGTGCCCGGGGCCGGACTCGAACCGGCACAGCTTTCGCTACCACCCCCTCAAGATGGCGTGTCTACCAGTTTCACCACCCGGGCATCATTCTTTACTCGAGTTCGGGGAGCGCGTCCCCACCCTCGGATTCGCTGTTGGCTGCAGGCTCATCAGCAGAGGGCGCCTGCTCAGCTTGCGCACCTGCCTGAGACGATTCCTGAACAACCGGAATACCTGCCTCGCCAGCCACTTCGGCGCGCTGCTTGGCAAAAATCGCCAGCGAAAAACTTGTCACAAAAAAGATAACCGCCATAAAAGTGGTCATCCGCGTCAGGAAGCTTCCGCTGCCCTGACTACCAAACACGGTCTGGGACGCACCACCACCGAAAGCCGCTCCGGCGTCTGCACCCTTGCCCTGCTGGATCAGAACCAGGCCCACCAGCGACACGGCGATCACGACGTGAACAACAACTACCAGTGTTTCCAACCAATCCATACAGACTCTCGTAAACGTGTCGGCTTAGACACCTGCCGGGAAAGACCGGCAAATGCTGATAAATTCTTCGGCCTTCAACGATGCACCACCGATGAGACCGCCATCAATATCCGGCTCTGCAAACAAAGCGGCCGCATTATCCGCTTTTACACTGCCGCCGTAAAGTACCGAAATCTCATTAGCCGGTGCATTCATACCATCCAGCACCTTGCGGATTTCCGAATGCATGGCCTGGGCATCGTCTGCCGTCGCGGTTTTTCCGGTTCCGATAGCCCAGACCGGCTCATACGCCACAACAACCCTGGACCACTGATCATCAGCCACAACTGACAACCCACTGCGAACCTGCTCGGCAACCACTGCTTCGGCTTGACCGGCTTCCCGCTCCGCGAGCGTTTCACCTACACACAGCACCGCAACCAAGCCACTCAACAGAACCTGCTCAACCTTGGCGGCTGCCACAGAATCCGTCTCACCAAACAACTGCCGGCGCTCGGAATGGCCCACCAGCACATAGCCACAACCCATATCGCGGGCCATTTCGGCGGAGATTTCTCCGGTATATGCGCCAGATTGCCACTGGGACACGTTCTGCGCACCGGTAGTGATCCGCCCACCTCCCTGCTCGGCAACCTGGCCCAGATAGATCGCAGGAGGGATAATAACCACCTCCACATCTTTGCCAACATTACCGGACTGCTCGCAAACTGCGCCAACCAGCTGTTTCACCAGATCTTTCGACCCGTTCATTTTCCAGTTTCCGGCAACAATTCTGCGACGCATCTCTGTCCTCGACAGTCCCGAGCAAAAGGGAGGCGGAACTATACAGCAGTCACCCGCGGTACACAACCACCCTTCGAAATCAGGGTGTTGAACGCTCCACCACGAGGGCAAGCTCTTCCACCACCCGGGTAATATCGTCTGCGCTCTGACCCTCGGCCATCACTCTGATCAGCGGCTCGGTGCCGGATGCCCGCAGCAGAATGCGCCCGGCATCACCCAACGAAGCCTCTGCCCGCGCCATGGCCTCAACAATATCCGCCCTACCCAACGGATCAAACCGTTCGGCAACGCGTACGTTGATCATTTTCTGCGGCAGCTTGCTCATACCGGCCCGCAGTTCTCCCATAGTCTTGCCGGACTTCCGCACTGCCAGCAGTACCTGCAACGCAGAGACAATACCGTCACCCGTGGTGGTGCAATCCCGGATCACCATATGCCCGGAACCCTCGCCTCCAATCAGCCAGTTATTGGCCAACAGGCGCTCCATCACATAACGATCGCCAACCTTGGCCCGCTCGAACTCGACGCCGATTTCGCGCAGAGCCAACTCAACACCCAGGTTGGTCATTAACGTACCAACCACACCACCGTGCAGCCGTCCTTCTGCCTGGCGCTGGGAAGCCAGGATATACAACAGTTCGTCGCCATCCACTTCGGAACCATCACGATCCACCATCAACACCCGATCGCCGTCACCGTCGAAGGCAATACCAAGATCAGCCTTTTTCTCGGCAACCGCCTGTTTCAGCGCGCCCAGATGGGTAGAGCCAACATTCAGGTTGATGTTCAAGCCATCTGGCTCGGCGCCAATCACCGTCACTTTCGCCCCCAGCTCACGGAACACTTTGGGCGCCACGTGGTAGGTAGCACCGTGAGCACAGTCAAGCACCAGGTGCATGCCGTCGAGAGTAAACTCGTTTGGCACAGTACTTTTGCAGAACTCCACATAGCGACCGGGCGCATCGTCTACCCGGCTCGCCTTGCCCAGCTCTTCCGGCTCACACACTTCGATAGGCTGGTCCAGCCAGCGCTCAATCTCGGCTTCCAGGGCGTCGTCCAGTTTGGTACCGGCAGAAGAAAAGAATTTGATGCCATTATCATGATGAGGGTTGTGGGAGGCACTGATGACAATTCCGGCAGATGCCCGGAAAGTTCGCGTGAGGTAGGCAATCGCCGGTGTCGGCATCGGCCCCAGCAACTTCACATCAACACCCGCCGCGGCCAGGCCAGCCTCCAGCGCCGATTCGAACATATAGCCGGACAACCGGGTATCCTTGCCGATCAGTACGCTGTTGCGCTGGCCCGCACGCTTGAATGCCTGCCCCGCAGCCCACCCCAGATGCAGCATGAACTCCGGCGTAATCGGACTGTCTCCGACCCGGCCACGAATGCCATCGGTACCAAAGTATTTGCGCTGGGTCATCAGATTGCCTCCTTCACTGCCGTTACGATCCTGACGGCGTCCACAGTTTCCCTAACGTCGTGCACCCTGAGGATGCTCGCCCCTTTCATGGCCGATATTGTCGCGGCAGCGAGGCTGGCCGGCAACCTTTCATTCACATCGCGACCCGTGACCGCTCCCAGCATGGACTTTCGCGAGACCCCGACAAGTAACGGGTGTCCGAGAATATGCAACTGCTCAAGGGTAGCGAGCAGCTGATAGTTGTGCTCCACGCTCTTGCCGAAGCCAAAGCCGGGATCAAGAATAATGTTATCGGCACGAACACCGGCCTGCTCCGCCACCCGCATACGCTCCGTCAGAAAAGAGCTGACGTCCCGCCGCACATTCCGGTAGCGGGGATCGTCCTGCATGGTATCCGGCTCACCCTGAATATGCATGATGCACACCGGAATACCTGCTTTTGCAGCCACTTCCGGCGCACCCTCGCGCTGCAGGGCACGAACATCGTTGATCAGTCCCGCACCAAGCCGGGCAGTTTCAGCCATCACCACAGGATTGCTGGTATCCACCGAAATCACGGTATCCAGCTCTTTGGCAATGGCTTCGACCACCGGGCATACGCGGTCAAGCTCTTCCTGGGTCGAGACTTCGCTTGCGCCGGGGCGAGTCGACTCACCTCCAACATCAATAAAAGAAGCGCCGTCACTGACCATCTGCCTGGCCCGCACAAGCGCAGACTCCCTGGAATTAAAGCGTCCGCCATCGGAAAACGAATCGGGGGTGACATTCAGAATACCCATCACGTGGCAACGAGACAGATCCAGTTCGCGACCGGCAAAGTTCATTTTCATAACGCAGCTTCCACAGGCAGAGTTTTCGGAGAGACAAAAACAAACGCCGCCCGGGGGCCCGGGCGGCGCATTCAGTTACTCAGGCTTTGACGGCGAGTCAGTGCTCGCCGGCAGGACGCCCTACGCCGGGCTGCCGGCCATCGTCGGAGCTTCTGGGCTCCGGCGCCTGCTCAGGCTCTTCAGCCTTCACGCCTCCGGCGGGACCACTGTCACCCCAGTTTTTGGGCGGACGAGGCTCCTTGCCAGCCATGATGTCATCAATCTGATAACGATCAATGGTTTCGTACTTCATCAGTGCTTCGGCCATCATGTCCAGCTTGTCCCGGTTATCAATCAGGATCTGCTTGGCCTTCTCGTAGCACTCATCAATGATATTGCGAACTTCCTCATCAATCCGCTGGGCAGTCTCTGGCGAGTACACCGTGTGCGCCTGCCCCGCAGAACGACCAAGGAAGGGTTCCTCACTGTCTGTGTCATACTGGAGAGGACCAAGTTTCTCGGACAGCCCCCAGCGGGTCACCATATTCCGGGCCAGGCTTGTCGCCCGCTCGATGTCGTTGGACGCACCAGTGGTGACACCATCAAAGCCCAGGGTCAGCTCTTCGGCGATACGGCCACCAAACAGACTACAGATCGAGCTGGTCAGATAGCGCTTGGAGTGGCTGTACTTGTCCTCTTCCGGGAGGAACATGGTCACGCCCAGGGCGCGGCCACGAGGAATAATACTCACTTTATAGACCGGGTCATGCTCAGGCATCAGACGGCCCACAATCGCGTGCCCCGACTCGTGGTAAGCCGTATTCCGCTTTTCCTTTTCGCTCATCACCATGGACTTGCGCTCGGCGCCCATCATGATCTTGTCCTTGGCCAGCTCCAACTCTTCCATGGAGACCAATCGCTGATTACGACGGGCCGCAAACAGCGCAGCTTCGTTGACCAGGTTCGCAAGATCGGCACCGGAGAAGCCCGGCGTGCCCCGCGCAATCACCGCAGGATCAATACCGTCGGCCAGCGGCACTTTTTTCATGTGCACTTTCAGAATCTGCTCGCGGCCAATGATGTCTGGCAGGCTCACCACCACCTGGCGATCAAACCGGCCAGGGCGCAACAGCGCCGGATCCAGCACGTCCGGACGGTTGGTGGCGGCAATAACGATAACGCCTTCATTGCCTTCGAAGCCGTCCATTTCCACCAGCAACTGGTTGAGGGTCTGCTCACGTTCGTCGTGACCACCGCCCATGCCAGCACCACGGTGACGGCCAACCGCATCGATCTCATCGATGAAAATAATGCAGGGGCTCTGTTTCTTCGCCTGCTCGAACATGTCGCGAACACGGGAGGCACCCACGCCCACAAACATTTCTACAAAGTCGGAGCCGGAGATAGAGAAGAACGGCACCTTGGCCTCGCCCGCGATGGCCTTGGCAAGCAGGGTTTTACCGGTACCGGGAGGGCCCACCATCAATACGCCCTTCGGGATGCGACCACCAAGACGCTGGAACTTGCTGGGATCCCGGAGGAAATCCACCAGCTCCTTCACGTCTTCCTTGGCTTCGTCGACACCCGCGACATCGGAAAACGTGGTTTTGATCTGGTCTTCACTCATCAGGCGCGCTTTGCTCTTGCCGAACGACATCGGGCCTTTGCCGCCACCGCCGCCCTGCATCTGGCGCATGAAGAACACGAACAATGCGATGATGATCAGAATCGGGAACGCGGCTACGAGCAGCTGCGTCCACAGGCTCTGGCGCTCGGGCTCCTTGCCGATCACTTCGACGTTGTTGGCGAGCAGGTCATCCATCAGCTTGTTGTCAGACACCTGCGGCCGGATGCTCTGGAACTGAGAGCCGTCGTTGCGGACACCCTGCACCTGCAGACCATCAATGGTCACCTGCCGTACCTGGCCCTGCTGGACCATCTCGACAAACTGGGAATAGTTAACTTGTTGGCCAGTGGTGGTGGGAGAGAAATTCTGAAACACCATCAGCAGCACAGCGGCTATGATTAGCCAGAGAACCAGATTTTTTGCCATATCGTTCAAGGATCATCACCTGTGAATTGCAGGATCAGCGCCTGAAGGCCGCCAACCCTTTTCCGACACCTTACACCAATTGTACGCCGGTAAACCAGAAACGGCCCATCCGGAACCGATCGCGATACTACCTATATGGGACGCCATGACCGGAATTACAACACCCTCTGTACGTGAATACGGCCATTTGTCATGAGTCGCTATCTGTTACAATCGCTGAATTATACGTGGTTGCCAGCGGATTCACCGCTGACCTTTTGTTAATTGCACCTATTAAGAGATTACATCATGAGTCTGTCACCGGAACAGCGCCGGGAATACCGGGCTATTGCCCACAACCTGAAGCCCGTCATCATCGTTGGCGACAAAGGCCTGTCGGAAGGGCTGCAGGACGAACTGGACCGCGCCCTGAACGACCATGAGCTGATCAAGATCAAAGTCGCCAGCCAGGATCGCGAAGTCCGCCAGGAAGTCATTCAGGCTCTGTGCGAAAGCTCCGGCGCCGAACTGGTCCAGACGATCGGTAAAATCGCCGTCATTCTGCGTCGGGCGAAGAAACCGAACCCCAAGCTGTCGAACCTGCTGCGCAACAAATAAGCGTAAGCTGAGACGCGAAAAAGCCGGCCTGGTTCCCCAGAGCCGGCTTTTTCTTTACACCCGATCAGCACAACCGAGTCAGATATATTCCACTTCGGAAATCTCGTACTCCACGGTACCGGAGGGGATACGGATAGCCACCACATCCCCTTCGTTCTTGCCAATCAGCGCGCGGGCGATCGGCGAGGACACCGACAGCTTGCCTGCCTTGATGTCGGCCTCATCTTCTCCCACGATCTGATAAGTAACCTCTTCGTCGGTTTCCATGTTGACCAGATGCACAGTGGTGCCGAAGATCACCTTGCCGGTGTTCTCCATGGTGGTCACATCAATCACCTGGGCCACGGACAGCTTGCCTTCGATTTCCTGAATGCGACCTTCGATAAAGCTCTGCTGCTCCCGGGCCGCATGATACTCAGCATTTTCCTTCAGATCGCCGTGCTCACGGGCATCGGCAATGGCCGCGATCACCCGCGGCCGATCTTCGGACTTCAGCTTTTTCAGCTCCTCACGCAGACGGTCTTCGCCCGTCTTGGTCATCGGTACTCTGTCAGCCATAGCCTTACTTTCCTGCGTGTAGTTCCTGGAGGCGACGAACGGTTCGCTCCGGGCCAAACTTGATGGCCCGGCAGAAGGCTTCGCCACCTGCCAGTGTGGTTGTGTAGGTTACTTTGGTCTGCAAGGCAGACTGGCGAATCTGCGCCGAGTCAGAAATAGCCTTGCGACCTTCCGTAGTATTGATAATCAGCTGAACCTGACCATTCTTGATGGCATCCACAATGTGCGGGCGACCCTCGCGAACCTTGTTCACCCGCTCAACGGCGATACCTTCGGCTTCCAGCGCCTTGGCGGTGCCAGTGGTGGCAATAATCCTGAAGCCAGCATCCACCAGGTCGCGGGCAACACTGGCCGCACCCGGCTTGTCCACATCGCGCACCGACATGAAGGCCACGCCCTGGGCCGGCAACCGTTCACCCACGGCCAGAGCGGCCTTGGCAAAGGCTTCATCAAAGCTGTCGCCCAGCCCCATCACCTCACCGGTGGATTTCATTTCCGGCCCGAGGATCGGATCCACGGCCGGGAACTTGTTGAACGGGAACACCGACTCTTTCACCGCGTAGTAGGTCGGCACGATTTCCTGAGTGAAGTTCAGTTCTTTCAGGCTCTTGCCGGACATAACCCGGGCCGCGACCGCGGCCAGAGACACGCCAATGGCCTTGGACACGAACGGTACGGTTCGGGAAGCCCGCGGGTTCACTTCGATCACGTAGATCTCACCATCCTGGTAGGCCAGCTGCACGTTCATCAGGCCGATAACATCCAGCTCGATGGCCATTTTCTTCACGGCCTCGCGCATGTCGTCCTGTACCTGCTTGCTCAGGCTGTACGGCGGCAGGGAGCAGGCGGAATCACCAGAGTGAACACCGGCCTGCTCGATGTGCTGCATGATACCGCCGATCACAACATCAGTGCCGTCACTGATCGCATCAATATCGACCTCGATGGCAGCATTCAGGAAGTGATCAAGCAGAACCGGGCTGTCATTGGAGACCAGCACCGCGTTACGCATGTAGCGCACCAGTTCGGTTTCGTCATAGACGATCTCCATGGCCCGGCCACCCAGCACGTACGACGGGCGCACCACCAGCGGGTAGCCAATCTCGCGGGCCGCCACGATGCCTTCCTCGTGGCTGCGCACAGTGGCGTTTTCCGGCTGCTTCAGACCCAGGCGCTGGATCATCTGCTGGAAGCGCTCGCGGTCTTCGGCGCGGTCAATGGCGTCCGGGCTGGTGCCGATAATGGGCACACCGGCGGCTTCCAGGCCACGCGCCAGCTTCAGCGGAGTCTGACCGCCGTACTGGACGATTACACCCTTGGGCTTCTCGACGTTGATGATTTCCAGCACGTCTTCCAGGGTGATCGGCTCAAAATACAACCGGTCGGAGGTGTCGTAATCGGTCGACACGGTCTCCGGGTTGCAGTTGATCATGATGGTCTCGTAGCCATCCTCACGCATGGCCAGGGCCGCGTGCACACAGCAGTAGTCGAATTCGATGCCCTGACCAATGCGGTTGGGGCCACCACCGATGACCACAATCTTCTCACGATCGCTCGGCTCGGCCTCACACTCTTCCTCATAGGTGGAATACATGTAGGCGGTATCAGAAGCGAATTCCGCCGCACAGGTATCCACGCGCTTGTACACCGGGCGGATGCCCAGGTCGTGGCGCAGCTTGCGCAGGCTGACTTCGGAAATGCCCAGCAGCTTGGCCAGGCGGGCGTCGGAAAAGCCCTTGCGCTTGAGCCGGAACAGGGTAGCCTTGTCGATATCGGCCTTACCGGCCGACTTGAGAGCCAGCTCTTCGCGCACGATGTCCTCGATCTGCACCAGGTACCAGGGGTCTACCTTGGTGTGGCGGAACACTTCGTCCACGGTCATGCCGGCGCGGAAGGCATCGCCGATGTACCAGATTCGCTCGGCACCGGGCACGTTCAGCTCCCGGGTCAGGGTTTCGCGGCTGTTCTCGGAGTCCAACTCTTCCAGCTTTTCGTCAAAACCTTCGGAACCCACTTCCAGGCCACGCAATGCCTTTTGCACCGACTCCTGGAAGGTCCGGCCAATGGCCATAACCTCACCGACAGACTTCATCTGAGTGGTCAGGCGGGCGTCGGCCTGGGGGAATTTCTCGAAGGTAAACCGGGGAATCTTGGTAACCACGTAATCAATGGACGGCTCGAACGAGGCCGGGGTGACGCCGCCGGTGATCTCGTTCTGCAGCTCATCAAGGGTGTACCCCACGGCCAGCTTGGCTGCGACCTTGGCGATCGGGAAACCGGTGGCCTTGGACGCCAGCGCCGAGGAACGCGACACCCGGGGGTTCATTTCGATCACCACCATACGGCCGGTATCCGGATTGATACCGAACTGCACGTTGGAACCGCCGGTTTCCACACCAATCTCACGCAGCACCGCCAGCGAGGCGTTCCGCATGATCTGATATTCCTTGTCGGTGAGGGTCTGGGCGGGGGCCACCGTAATGGAATCACCGGTGTGCACGCCCATGGCGTCGAAGTTCTCGATGGCGCAGACGATGATGCAGTTGTCGTTCTTGTCCCGAACAACCTCCATCTCGTACTCTTTCCAGCCAATCAGGGATTCGTCGATCAGCAGCTCGTTGGTCGGGGACAGATCGAGACCGCGAGTACAGATCTCCTCGAACTCGTCCTTGTTGTAGGCAATACCACCGCCAGAACCACCCATGGTGAACGATGGACGGATAATGCACGGGAAACCGATGTCTTCGGAGATCTTCCAGGCTTCGTCCATGGAATGGGCGATGGCCGCGCGCGGGCACTCCAGACCGATTTTCTTCATGGCCTTGTCGAAGCGGTCGCGGTCTTCGGCCTTGTCGATGGTGTCAGCGTTGGCGCCGATCATTTCAACGCCATGCTTCTCCAACACGCCGTGCTTTTCCAGGTCCAGCGCACAGTTCAGTGCAGTCTGACCACCCATGGTGGGCAGCAGGGCGTCCGGCTGTTCCTTTTCGATGATCTTTTCGACCGTCTTCCAGGTGATCGGCTCGATGTAGGTGGCATCGGCCATGGCCGGGTCGGTCATGATGGTGGCCGGGTTGGAGTTCACCAGGATCACCCGGTAGCCCTCTTCGCGCAGCGCCTTACAGGCCTGGGCTCCGGAGTAGTCGAATTCGCACGCCTGCCCGATCACGATGGGGCCGGCGCCCAGGATCAGGATGCTTTTAATGTCGGTACGTTTTGGCATGTCTTGGTAAACCTGTCAGCAACTTTTGAATTCTTGCAGCGCGGTATTCAGCGCCGGTGAGCTATCGTTGATGGCCTTGCCCTCAGGCAGATCGCGCTTCCATCAGCTGGATAAACTCGTCAAACAGCGGAGCCACATCATGGGGCCCCGGGCTGGCTTCCGGGTGACCCTGGAAGCTGTAGGCCGGCTTATCGGTGCGGCGAATGCCCTGCAGAGTGCCGTCAAACAGCGATTTGTGGGTCGCTTCCACATTGGCGGGCAGGGTTGTTTCATCCACAGCAAAGCCGTGGTTCTGACTGGTAATCATCACAGTACCTTTGGCAATGTCCTGCACCGGATGGTTGGCACCGTGGTGGCCGTGGCCCATTTTCATGGTTTTTGCACCACTGGCCAGGGCCAGCAGCTGGTGGCCCAGGCAGATGCCGAATACCGGAATCTCGGTTTCCAGCACTTCCTGAATGGCCTTGATAGCATAGTCGCAGGGCTCGGGGTCGCCCGGGCCGTTGGACAGGAAGATGCCATCGGGGTTCATCGCCAGTACATCAGAGGCCGGGGTTTGCGCGGGCACGACGGTGATCTCGCAACCGCGGGCCGCGAGCATCCGCAGAATGTTGTATTTTACGCCGTAATCCCAGGCCACCACCTTGAACCTGTCTTCGGAGCGGTCACTGTAGCCGTTTACCAGATCCCACTCGGCCTGGTTCCACTGGTAGGCTTCGCTGCAGGTGACTTCTTTGGCCAGGTCCATGCCCTTGAGGCCGGGAAAGGCGTTAGCCAGTTCCAGTGCGCGTTCGGCAGTGGCGTTTTCACCAGCGACGATGGCGCCATTCTGGGAGCCCTTGTCCCGGAGGATGCGGGTCAGTCGGCGGGTGTCGATGTCCGCAATGCCAACAATGTTGTTGCTTCGCAGGTAGTCATCAAGGCTACCCTTGTTTCGCCAGCTGCTGGCGAGCAGGGGCAGATCCCGGATGATCAGGCCAGCGGCCTGGATGCGGTCGGATTCTACGTCTTCTTCGTTAACACCGGTGTTGCCAATGTGCGGATACGTCAGGGTAACGATCTGGCGGGAGTAGGACGGATCGGTCAGGATTTCCTGGTAGCCGGTCATGGCAGTGTTGAACACTACCTCGCCGCTGGTTTCTCCGTCTGCGCCGATGGCGGTGCCGTAGAAGAGGCTTCCGTCTGCGAGTGCAAGGATTGCTGGTGTGCTCAAGGCTTGTATCCTCATCGAGTGGCGTAAGTTCGTCACGAACAGGAACGCAAGCGCATAATCTCAGGTTGCAAAAAAGCGAGACAAGGTAAAAACCCGGTCCCGCTTTTATAAACTTTTCAAAGGTACGCTTGGTGCAGTCAAATCGCCTTATTGTAAGCGATTTTGGCGTTTTTTGTCCACGCCGAATTGCTCTCGGCCTGACGCAAACTCCGGCCACGGAAGCAGGGCACCTTCCCGAAAACCGCTACAAGCACTTCCATGTGCGCTTCTCTCCGGCCATCCATGGCCTCCGAAATTTTCGAGAAGGTGCCCTGCTCCCGCAGCCTCTGAGTATGCAGCTCAACCTTTCAGGTTCAGAACGTCCTGCATGTCGTAAAGACCAGCCGCCTTACCCTCAAGCCACAACGCGGCCCGCATGGCACCTTTTGCGAAAGTCATCCGACTGCTCGCCTTGTGGGTAATTTCGATGCGCTCACCCTCCGTTGCAAACAGTACCGTGTGATCACCCACCACATCGCCGGCGCGGATGGTCTCGAAGCCGATTTCCTTGCGGGTGCGTTCGCCGGTGAAGCCTTCGCGGCCATAGACCGCACATTCTTTCAGGTCGCGACCGAGAGCATCAGCCACCACTTCACCCATACGCAGGGCTGTGCCCGAGGGGGCGTCTTTTTTGTGGCGGTGGTGTGCTTCGATGATTTCCACGTCGTAGTCATCACCCAAGGTTGCGGCGGCGGTGCGCAGCAGGTTGAGTACGACATTGACGCCCACGCTCATGTTGGGCGCAAAAACGACCGGAGTGTTTTCGGCGGCCAGCGCCAGCTGCTCTTTTTCGGCGTCGGTCATGCCGGTGGTACCGATCACGAGCATTTTGCCGTTAGCGCTGCAAAACTTCGCGTTTTCCAGGGTCAGGTCCGGGAAGGTGAAGTCCACCAGTACGTCGAAGTCGTCTTTGACGTCGTCCAGGCTGGCGGCCATTTTTACGCCGGTTTTGCCGATGCCGGTCATTTCACCGGCGTCGGCGCCAATCAGACTGCTGCCCGGCTCGACGATGGCAGCGCCGAGTTCAAGGCCTTCGGTACCGTCGACCGCTTCGATCAGCACTTTACCCATGCGCCCGGCGGCGCCGATGATCGCTACCCTCATCTGCTCTACCCTCAGAATTTCATTTCGTCGAAGAAGTTTTTCACACCCTCAAACCATGAGGTTTTCTTGGGGGCATGATGAGTTCCGTTGTTACCATCCAGGGTTTGCTGGAATTCTTCCAGCAGCTCCTTCTGGCGTTTGGTGAGGTTCACCGGCGTTTCCACAATCACCCGGCACAACAAATCACCGGCCGGGCCACCGCGGACCGGGCTGACGCCTTTGTTGCGCAGACGGAACAGTTTGCCGGTCTGGGTCTCAGGCGGAATCTTGAGCTTTACGCGGCCATCCAGCGTTGGTACTTCCAGCTCGCCACCGAGGGTGGCGTCGACGATGCTGATGGGCACCTCGCAGTAAAGATTGCGACCGTCACGGGTGAAAATGGAATGCTCACGAACGGCGACCTGTACGTAAAGGTCTCCAGGAGGCCCTCCGTCTACACCCATCTCACCTTCGCCGGACAAGCGAATACGGTCGCCAGTATCAACACCTGGCGGCACCTTGACGGAGAGGGTTTTCTCCTGGCGCACCCGACCCTGGCCATGGCAACTCTTACACGGGTTCTTGATGATCTGACCGGAGCCACGACAGGTAGGACAGGCTTGCTGTACGGTGAAGAAGCCTTGCTGCATCCGGACCTGGCCCATGCCCTGGCAGGTGCCACAGGTTTCCGGGCGAGAGCCTTTTTCAGCGCCACTGCCATCACAGGCTTCACATTCTTTATGGCCAGGGATGTTGATCTTGACGGTTTTGCCTTTAACAGCCTCTTCCAGATCCAGCTCCAGGGTGTAGCGAAGATCTGCACCGCGGGTGGTTCGGCCACGGCCACCACCACCGAAGATATCACCGAACACATCACCAAAGATGTCGGAGAAGCTGGCGCCACCGCCGCCAAAGCCGCCGCCAGCCTGACCGTCTACGCCGGCATGACCAAACTGGTCGTAGGCGGCGCGCTTACTGGAGTCCGCCAGGATTTCGTAGGCTTCGCTGGCCTCTTTGAATTTGTTCTCGGCATCCTTGTCATCCGGGTTACGGTCCGGGTGGTACTTCATCGCGAGCTTTCGATACGCCCGCTTAATTTCCTTTTCGTCCGCATCCCGGGAGATCCCGAGTACTTCGTAATAATCGCGCTTGGCCATGCTTCAAAACCCTGTTTTTATAACGAGGAAAACGCGAGCCCGGCCCGCGTTTCCCCAACTACTTGATGTACCTCGGAATTACTTCTTGTCGTCGTCTTTGACTTCCTCGAACTCGGCATCGACGGCGTCGTCAGCACTCTTGGCCTGACCTTCTTCCTGGCCACCGGCCTGCTGAGCCTGGTCGGCCTGATCCGCGTACATCTTCTGAGCCAGCTCAGAGGACACTTCGGTCAGCTTCTGAGTCTTGGCTTCGATCGCTTCCTTGTCAGAACCCTCGAGGGCCTCTTCCAGATCCTTGATGGCGGCCTCGATGGACTCCTTCTCGCTGTCGGAGACCTTGTCGCCGGCTTCACTCAAGGTCTTGCGCACGGCGTGTACCATGGCATCACCCTGGTTACGGGCCTGGACAAGCTCCTCGAACTTGCGGTCTTCCTCGGCATTGGCCTCGGCATCGCGAACCATCTTCTCGATCTCGTCATCGTTCAGACCAGAAGATGCCTTGATCACGATGGACTGTTCCTTGCCGGTAGCCTTGTCTTTGGCAGACACGTTCAGGATACCGTTGGCATCAATATCGAAGGTGACTTCGATCTGCGGCACACCGCGCGGTGCCGGCGGAATGTCGGCCAGATCGAAACGGCCCAGAGACTTGTTCTGTGCCGCCTGCTTGCGCTCACCCTGAACGACGTGAATGGTCACTGCAGTCTGGTTGTCATCCGCCGTAGAGAAGGTCTGCGATTTCTTGGTCGGAATCGTGGTGTTCTTCTCGATCAGCGGAGTGGCCACGCCACCCATGGTTTCGATTCCCAGGGTCAGCGGGGTTACGTCCAGCAGCAGTACGTCTTTCACGTCGCCAGACAGTACCGCGCCCTGAATCGCCGCACCCATGGCTACGGCCTCGTCCGGGTTTACGTCTTTACGCGGCTCTTTGCCGAAGAACTCTTTTACTTTCTCCTGCACCAGCGGCATACGGGTCTGACCACCGACCAGAATAACCTCGTCGATTTCACCAGCCTTCATGCCCGCATCCTGAAGAGCCACCTTACAGGGCTCCAGACTGCGCTGAACCAGGTCTTCCACCAGCGATTCCAGCTTGGCACGGGTCAGCTTCACGTTCATGTGCTTGGGACCAGACGCATCTGCAGTGATGTACGGCAGGTTTACGTCGGTCTGCTGGCTGCTGGACAGCTCGATCTTGGCCTTCTCGGCCGCTTCTTTCAGACGCTGCATGGCCAGAGAGTCGCCGCGAAGATCGATGCCGCTGTCTTTCTTGAACTGGTCGGCCAGGTATTCAATCACTTTCAGGTCGAAATCTTCACCGCCCAGGAAGGTGTCACCGTTGGTGGCCAGCACTTCGAACTGGTGCTCGCCGTCTACGTCCGCAATTTCGATGATGGACAGATCGAAAGTACCACCACCCAGGTCGTACACAGCAACAGTACGATCACCGCTCTTCTTGTCCAGGCCATAAGCAAGGGCCGCAGCAGTTGGCTCGTTGATGATCCGCTTCACTTCCAGACCAGCAATCTTGCCAGCATCTTTGGTCGCCTGGCGCTGGCTGTCATTGAAGTACGCAGGCACGGTGATAACCGCTTCGGTTACCTTTTCGCCCAGGTAGTCTTCTGCAGTCTTCTTCATTTTCTTCAGAACTTCTGCAGACACCTGCGGCGGCGCCATTTTCTGCCCCTTCACCTCAACCCAGGCGTCACCGTTGTCTGCCTTGGCGATTTTATAGGGCACCATCTTGATGTCTTTCTGAACCACGTCATCTTCAAAACGACGACCAATCAGTCGCTTGATGGCGTACAGAGTGTTGTGCGGGTTGGTCACCGCCTGACGCTTGGCTGACTGGCCAACCAGAGTCTCGTTGTCATCGGTGTAGGCGATGATGGACGGGGTTGTGCGATCACCCTCTGCGTTTTCAATTACCTTTACCTTGTCGCCATCCATGATGGCCACACAGGAGTTTGTGGTTCCCAGGTCGATACCAATAATCTTGCTCATCGAATCACTCCAAATCTTTCTGAATGCTGTTCCGGAGAATGCCTACCCCGGCCTTTGCTGTTTAATCGCTATATTGGCGCTCTGCTCGACTTTTCAAGCCTGCTCGTCGATTTTTGGCGCATCTTCTGCCTTGGCCACTACGACCATCGCCGGACGAACTACCCGGCCATTAAGCAGATAACCTTTCTGCACAACCGCAACCACGCTGTTAGGCTCGGCATCCGGCGCCGGCACCATGGACATGGCTTCGTGCTGCTGCGGATCGAACGGCTCACCCACCGGGTTGAGCTGTTCAACGTTGAATTTCTTCAGGCTGTTCATGAACAGCGTCAGGGTCATGTCCACACCTTCGCGAATGGACGCAACCAGCTCGCCTGCGTTTTCGTGACCCTCGGTGCTTTCGACCGCCTTCTCCAGACTGTCAGCCACCGGCAACAGCTCTTTCACAAACTTCTCGAGCGCAAACTTGTGAGCTTTTTCCACATCAATCTCGGCCCGGCGACGGACATTCTGCATCTCCGCCTGTGCCCGCAAGGCCTGCTCCTGGTACTCCTGCAGTTTCTGCTGCAGCACATCCAGCTCGGAGCCCTGCTCCGGTGACTGCTCGGCATCCTGGTTACCTGCAGCCTGCTCTTCCGCCGCAGCTTCTGCTGCCTCGTTGCGTTCTTCTACCTGTTCGTTGCGCTTTTCGTCAGCACTCATGACAACTCCTGATAACGTTTTCACGGCCACGGAGGCCTGCAGAAATAACCACTCCCGCTTGTGCAGAAAGCAGGAAAGAATCGCTTTGCGAACCGATATGGGGCCCGCTTCCCGGGTTTCAACCGTCACCCACGCAATCTTTGATGTTTTCATCATTTCCTGTTTGCAAACCGGAAAAACCCTGTATATATTCACAGCAACTGTATGAACGAACAGTGGTCAGAGTTATTACTTGCTCAAGAACGAGCGGAGGTTGCGGCATGCTCACACAACTCACGGTATCGAACTACGCCATTGCAGAAAGGGTTGAACTCCAGTTCAACCGCGGTATGACAGCCCTGACTGGGGAAACCGGCGCCGGCAAGTCGATTGTGCTTGATGCCCTTGGCCTGGCCATGGGAGGCCGGGCCGATGCCGGCGCTGTTCGCCATGGCGCCAAGCGTGCCGACATTACCGCCAGCTTCGATATATCCCGCATCCCCGAAGCCCGGTCCTGGCTGGACAGCCATGAGCTGGACGACAAGGACGATTGCATCCTGCGCCGGACCATCAGCAAGGACGGCCGCTCCAAGGCATTCATTAATGGCCAGCCCTGCCCGCTGTCACAATTGAAAGAACTGGGCGGCCTGCTGATGGATATCCACAGTCAGCACCAGCATCAATCCCTGCTGCGTAAGGAAACCCACCGAAAGCTGCTGGACGAGTTCGCCGGCGCGGAAAGCCTGGCCGACGAAACCCGATCTGCATGGAAAGCCTGGCACCAGACGCGTCAGAAACTACAGCAACGCCAGCACAATGCTGATGAGGCCGAGGCCCGTTTACAGCTGCTGCGCTATCAGGTGGAAGAGCTGGACAGGTTGGCGCTGGGCGAGGACGAACAGACAACCCTGGAAACCGAACAGGCACAGCTCAGCCAGGCCGACGCCGTACTTCACAGCAGCCACCAGGCCGCCCTGCTATGCACTGAAGATGAGGTTTCAGCCGCAGACCTGGTGCGCCAGGCACTGCACCAACTGGAGCAACTGCCGGTTGATGTCCCGGCACTGACCGACACCATCCAGATGCTGAACGAAGCACAGATTCAGATTTCAGAAGCCGGCGACAACCTGCGCCGCTTCGTAGACGACTACGAAGCCGACCCGGTCCGACTGAACGAAGTGGAAGAACGGCTCAGCGCCATTTATCAGATGGCGCGCAAACACCGGATCACCCCGGAGGAGTTACCGGAATTGCATCAACGCCTGAGCCAGGAGCTGGCCGAACTGGATGGCGGCGAAGGCAGCCTGGAACAACTTCAGGCCGAGCTGGAAAACTTGCGGGCACGGTTTGACGCCCTGGCCACCAAGCTGACAGAAACACGCCGGAATGCCGCCATCGAGCTCGACCAGCGAATCGCCCGGGAGTTGGCACAATTGAGCATGCCATCGGTGCAGTTTGTCAGCCACCTGAGCCGGAACAGTGATGACGAACCTGCCCCTCACGGCATGGAAGAGGTGGAATTCCTGGTGAGTGCCAACCCGGGCCAACCCGCCCGATCGTTGGCCAAGGTGGCTTCCGGCGGTGAACTTTCCCGCATAAGCCTGGCCATTCAGGTGGTTGTGGCACAAACCTCCACCACACCAACTTTGGTGTTCGATGAGGTGGATGTCGGCATCGGTGGCGGCACCGCGGAGGTCGTAGGCCGCCTGCTGAGAGCACTCGGCGAGAATGGCCAGGTACTGTGCGTCACGCACCTGCCGCAGGTGGCGGCCCAGTGCCATCAGCATTTGTTCGTCAGCAAATTTACCGAGAAAGACGCGACCTATTCACGCATCGAATCCCTGGATGACCAGGGCCGGATCAGCGAAGTCGCAAGGATGCTTGGCGGAGTGGACATGACAGAACAGACCATAGCCCATGCCCGGGAGATGTTTGTAAAGGGCCAGGCAACCCATCACTAATCCCCCTCTCGTTTCGGAGAGCTTCTGGGCCAGCCTTGTCGCTGGCCCTTTTTTTACTTCTTATCGGACTTCAGTGGCTTCACGTAAAGGATCAGGCTGTGATCGACAATCTCATAGCCGTGCTCTGCCGCAATCTTCTGCTGGCGCTCCTCGATGACCTCATCGACGAACTCAACAACTTCGCCAGTCTGAGTGCAAACCATGTGGTCGTGATGATCATCACCGGCCATCTCGAACACCGCGTGACCGCCTTCGAAATTATGACGCAACACGAGGCCTGCAGCTTCGAACTGGGTCAGCACCCTGTAGACTGTCGCCAGGCCCACGTCATCGCCCTGGTCCAGCAGCTTTTTATAAACGTCTTCAGCACTCAGGTGATGTTCTTCAGCATTCTCAAGGATATTGAAGATCTTGACCCTTGGCAGAGTAACCTTCAGACCGACTTTTCGTAATTCGGCGTTTTCAGATGACATGTTACCATTCGCTCTTTGGTGTGCCTCACGGCTTCCGGTATGATGAAGCCGCAGTACGACGGATGACCCGTTTCACACCTGCTCAACGCAGGCGAATTCAAGATAGAGGATTTCCCCCGGCGATGCAAAAGCTCCCCGCTATCGTTCTTATTAGCATTTTATCCTTGTCCGGCTGTGTTTTTCCGGGCGTTTACAAAATCAATGTCCAGCAGGGCAACATTGTCACCGATGAGGAGCTGACGGAACTGTCCGAGGGCATGCCCAGAAGTCAGGTTCACGCGCTGCTGGGAAGCCCGTTGATGCTGAACCCCGTCGACCCGTCCCGGGAATACTATGTTTACACCTTTCAGCGCCGGGGCAACGAGATCGAAGAACAGCGCATCATCGTTTACTACGAGAATGATCAGCTGAGCCACTACGAAGCCCAGCTCCTGGAAGAAACGCCAGCCTACTAGCAATTACGCTTTCTTTTTAGCCCGGTTCAGGCGAGCCTGCTTGGGATCAATCTTGAGTGGGCGGTATAGTTCCACCCGGTCGCCTTCTCTCAGAGCATGCTCGGCCGGGTTCTTCACCACTTTGCCAAACACCCCCATATCGATAGCGTCCGGATCAATCTCCGGAAAGATCTCGGTAATCCTGGAGAGCTTCACGGCTTCAAGGGCTGTAGTGCCCGGAGGCACCACCACGGGCACAATCTGCTGCTTGTCCGGGCGGGCATAGGCCACTTCCACTTCCATCACACGATCCCTCCGCGATAAACCTCGTCTGCGCGACGACAGAAAGCATCCACCATGGTATTGGCCGCCTGATTAAATACCGGGCCGAAAGTCATTCGTGAAAGCGAGCCTGAAAATTCGAACTCCAGGGTGAGGATTACTTTGCAGGCGTTATCGTCCAGAGCCCGAAAGTGCCAGCGCCCCGTAAGATTTCTGAGCGGGCCGTCCACGAGCTTCATTTCAATGGTCTCTGGCATCAGCAACTGGTTTCGTGTGGTCAGCCGGTGGCGAACGCCCCCTTTGGAAATATCCAGTGAAGCCATGATTTCAGCGTCGTTCTGCTCGTGGACCTCTGCCCCGGCACACCAGGGTAAGAACTCAGGGTAACGGGCAACGTCATTGACCAGGTGGAACATACGCTCCGCCGAGTGCATAACCAATGCGGTCTTGTCGATCTGATGTGCCATGTATAAACCGGATTTCCTGCGTTTCAGACTTCGTTCCAGCCCTGCCGGGCCAGTCAGACACTATGATAAAGGATATCGCCCTCTTTGGGGGCATTTTCATCTGGTTCGGGCTGCCCGTTTTCCGCGGGCAGCACGGCCTCTTCGGGTGTCTTCGGAGGTACATCTTCCTCAACCGGACTGTCTTCAGGCGCCCTATTCTGCGCCTCAGCAGACGCTGTAGGTTGCTGGCACCAGATAGCAGCACTGCCGTTGTCACACAGGTTGCCGAGTGAGAAAAGCGTGTACTGTAGCCCGATCCAGGCCGCCACAACAGGAAGCACCAGGCGCATGACCCAGAACCAGATTCTCCGGAACATAACCGGCGCATTGCCCAGAATGGTTGCCGCGAAGCGCCGGGTGATACACCAGCCGGCAAATGTGGCAATGAGAATAGCCACCGCCGGTATCACAATGCCACCGGCGGCCAGTTCCAGCCATCGAAATACAGTGGCACCGCCTATGCGGTAATCGGCCCACAGATTGAAGGAGAACAGGGAAGCCAGCCCGGCGAACCAGACTGCAAGCCCGACAATGACCGCAGACCAGCCCCGAGGCGCCCCGGTCCACTCCCGGAACCATCCCACCACCGGTTCGAGCAGAGACAACCCCGTCGCCCAGACAATCAGCACCACCAGCAGGAAAACCGACGCGATCACCACCTGACTGTAGGGTAAGCCTGATAGCGCGACCGGCAGGGAAACAAAAAGCAGGCTGAAACCCCGTTCACCCTCAAGGCTGCTACCGTCCGCTGCAACTGAAAACATCATCAATCCGGCCATGATGGCGACCAGGGTGTCCATCAACACCACAGCCAGTATTGAGCGTTTCAGGCGGGTATGGCTGGTGGAATAGGCGCCAAATATTGCCCACACCCCCATTCCGAGACCCAAGGTATAAAAAGCATGGAAGAACGCTGCCTTGATACTGGCCGCTGTTACCTGCTCCGGCCGCATCACCAGAACGTGATCTATCCCGGACTGCAAGCTCCCCCGCATTGCTGCCAGCCCGAACAGCACCAACATCAACAGCAGGGTGCAGGGTACGATCATGCGCATCGATCGCTCCAGGCCCTTGACCACCCCGCGGGCCGAAACCGCAACCACAAGAATCACGAAGAAAACATGCCAGGCCATAAACTGCCGATAGTGGCCCGGGTCCGACACCAGCTCCGACAGAATAGCAGTTGCTGAGGCCGCCGAAGCACCCTCGAAACGGTCAGTTGCACCGAAAAAGATGTAAGCCAGAACAATACCGCCAAAAACAGCGGTAAAGGAGAGCACCACGAACGCCGCAAGAATGCTTAGCGGCCCCGCCAGTCGCCAGAACGGTGAGCAGCCAGCGTTTTTCACCATACCGTCCATGGCCAGCACAATCCCATGCCGGGCATGACGGCCAATCACAGCCTCCGTCACCATCAGCGGCAGGGTAACAATCAGCAGACAGGCCAGGTACAGCAAGATAAACAAGCCGCCGCCGTGGATACTGGCCAGATAGGGAAACTGCCACAGATTGGCCAGGCCGACCGTGGCACCCACAGAAGCCCAGAAAAAGGTGGATTTTCGGGTAAACGACCCTATTGACGTCTGGTACTTGCGCAGCATTACTTCCCCAGGCAGTGACGAGCGCATCATTGTAGCCGAAGCAAGCCAGCAGGAACGACACTAAACCCGAGCCAGACGGCGAATCCGTGACCCTTCTTGCACTCCTGCGCTACAATGCGCGCTTTGCTGGCGTACCGACAAGACCAGCATCGTCATTCTTCCGATCCCGGACAGGATTCATGAGCAAGAAGAAAGCAAACGCCCCAACCAGCAACACCATCGCCCTGAACAAGAAGGCGAAGCACGAATACCATATTGAGGAGCGCTTCGAGGCTGGCCTGGCCCTGCTTGGCTGGGAAGTGAAGTCGTTGCGTGCCGGTAAGGCACAACTGGTTGACGCCTATGTACTGCTGAAGGACGGCGAGGCCTGGCTGTTGGGCTCCCACATCACGCCTCTGAACACCGCCTCTACCCATGTGATTGCGGACCCGACCCGCACCCGCAAACTGCTGCTGCACGCCAAGGAAATCGCCAAGATTGTCGGCCAGGTGAATCAGGCGGGTTACACCTGCATTCCCCTCGCCCTGTACTGGAAAAAGAACAAGGTAAAATGCGAGATCGCCCTGGTGAAGGGTAAGAAGCTGTTCGACAAGCGCGCTACAGAGAAAGAACGCGACTGGAACCGCCAGAAACAGCGCATCATGCGCGAGGCCAACACCTGACACCAAAACTGTGTCGCATATGCACCCTCTTTGCTGATCTCAAAAAGCCTCCTATACTTTTAGGCCTTTCGTCAGTTGGCCCCGATGGCAGTACCAGGCGGCCCGGACTCCGGCACAGAGCATAGGGAGGGCTTATGTCAGCAAAACGGACGGCCATGACCTCGGTCGATCGCTCCTGGTTACGCATGGATACCCCGGAAAATCCCATGATGATTTCCGCGGTACTGGCCTTTGAACAACCCATTCCACTCAAGCGACTCAAGCGCACCCTGGAAGAACGTTTCCTGAAATTCCGGCGCTTTCGGCAACGCATCGTTGACAAAGGTGACAAGGTCTACTGGGAAGACGACCCCCTGTTCGATCTGGACAACCACCTGCACACCATCGCTCTGCCGGGAAACGCCGGCAAGCGAGAGCTTCAGGCCCTGGCCAGTGATTTCAACAGCACCGCTCTCGATTTCCGCCGGCCACTCTGGCAAATACACTACATCGACAACTATGAGCACGGCTGCGCCCTGTTAATCAGGATTCACCACTGTATTGCCGATGGCATTTCACTGGTGCGGGTACTGCTTTCCCTGACCGATCGCACTCCTGAACCCAGGCTAGAGCGCGTTGCACACCCAAAGCTAACCGCAAAACCCAACGGCACACCCGCCAGCCGGTTCCTGCACCGGATTGTGGACAACACTCAGGCGGCCTGGGGACAAGCCAACCTGTTCGTTGATTCCATCCGCAAAGAGCCTGACTACCCGCTGAAGCTGGCCACCACTGCCGGCGGTATTGTTATGGACCTGGCCAAGCTGGGGCTCGCCCCCTTCGAGCCGAAAACCAGCCTGAAAAGCCCGCTGCTGGGCCGCAAACAAGTGGCCTGGGCCGAGCCCCTTGAACTGGAAACCGTGAAACAGTGCGCGCGGACACTGGGCGGAACCGTCAACGACGTATTGCTTTGCGCCGCGACCGGTGCGCTGACCCGGCATTTTACGGAGCACGGCCAGAGTATTCCGGACTGCGGCATTCGGGTTGCCGTTCCTTTCAACCTGAGGCCACTGGACCAGCCCATCGAAACCCTCGGCAATCAGTTTGGCCTGGTGCTGGTGTGCCTGCCTGTTGAGGTAACGGATCCGATCATGTGTTTCCGCCAGGTTCAGGAAAACATGAACCGGCTCAAACGGTCATACCAGGCCCAGGTAACCTATAGCCTGCTGGACCTGTTTGGCCGCGGCCCGGACATTCTCGAACGCCGGGCACTGGACCTGCTCAGCAACAAGGCCTCAGCAGTTCTGACCAACGTTCCCGGACCACGCCATGCGGTTTACCTGGCGGGCAGCAAACTGGTTCAACCCATGTTCTGGGTCCCCCAGAGCGGCAACATAGGTATAGGCATGAGCATTTTCAGTTACGCTGGCACGGTACAGTTCGGCATAACCGTCGACAAAGGCATCAAAGCCGACCCGGGCGAGGTGATGGATTATTTCCGTGACAGCTTCGAGAACCTGCATCAGGCTGCACTCGAGAAAGCCGACGCCGGCGGTTTTCGCCAGGCCTCCTAGGCTCACCAAAGCCAGCGGTAGGTACAAATAGTAACGCCGTTACACAAAGAACCCTTGAAGTCTGGCAATCCGGACACATATACTGAACTAACAAGGGGACGACTTGGCTTCGACGCCGGTGACGAACCCTTGGGTGCATGCCGAGATGGCAGCGAATCTCGTAAATCCAAAGCT
This sequence comes from Marinobacter nauticus, assembly GCF_003634635.1. Taxonomy (GTDB): domain Bacteria; phylum Pseudomonadota; class Gammaproteobacteria; order Pseudomonadales; family Oleiphilaceae; genus Marinobacter; species Marinobacter nauticus. The sequence continues at coordinate 734,499 of NZ_RBJB01000003.1, forward strand.
GCAACGTAATAGTCGCAAACGACGAAAACTACGCACTGGCGGCGTAAGCCGTTCCAGTCGTCCTGGCTGAGGCGCCTATAACTCAGTAGCAACATCCCAGGACGTCATCGCTTATAGGCTGCTCCGTTCACCAGAGCTCACTGGTGTTCGGCTAAGATTAAAGAGCTCGCCTCTTGCACCCTGACCTTCGGGTCGCTTGAGGTTAAATCAATAGAAGGACACTAAGCATGTAGACCTCAAGGCCTAGTGCTGGCGGACGCGGGTTCAATTCCCGCCGTCTCCACCACCTTGCAAGAGAAAAGCCCCTGATTTCAGGGGCTTTTTTCGTTGTAGAGCTGCCAAAACTCTGCGAAGTGTCAACCAAACGTCAACCATTATTTTTGCAGCTCAAACGTCAATAAGCCTGCACGTTTCCCGTTGATCATCACTTTACATTCCGGAGCGGGGATAAATAGCGCTGGCTGGATGCAATCGATCGTTACCGGTTCACCGTGGTAGAGAAAATAATACTCACCAGTGTAATCCGGGCTTACAGGCGCCTTCAGTACCAGCTCATCCCGGATAAAAACCTCCATGTAAGTACTCGTCGAGCTCGCCGAAAACCCACCACCCTGAATCCTAGTCACATTGGCAGAAACATCGCCATATTGCTCAGCATCGTTAACAGTTTGGTATTCAGAGTCGAACTTAAAAGTAGATGCACAACCTGAAACGATCACCGTAGCTAAAAGCGCTAAACTTACCTTAAACATCTCAACTCCATTGATCATTAGCCTAAAAGGGCAATGCTGTCGAAAGCACCACGTGGCAAAGCAACTTTATACATGAACCTAAAGCTCGAATATATTGATCGATAAAGAAACGAACGTCTATGTACCAGTAATCAAAGGCTTAAACCTGACAGCATCTTCCAGATGGTCCGGTGAAAGATGGGCGTACCTCATTGTCATAGCGATGGACGAATGTCCCAGAATCCGCTTCAAGGTCAAAATATCCCCACCGTTCATAATAAAGTGACTGGCAAATGTGTGACGAAGGATGTGCGCGCATTGGCCCTGGGGCAACTTCACCCCTGACCGTTCAACGGCTCGCCTGAATGCAGAAATCGTCGAGGTGCCGAAGCTGCCGTGTTCCTCCAGGTGTGCCTTGAGCGTTTCAAAGAGATCCTTTGAAATTGGAACCGATCGTTTCTTGCCGGATTTCGTTTGATCGTAGGTGACGCGGTATGGCTTGAGTCGATCCAGAGTCAGGCCTTCGGCCTCTGACCACCTAGCGCCGGTTTCCAGGGAAAGACGAGCCACCAGGAAAGCGTGCGGATTGGTGGTTCTCTCCTTCAGCTCGATAAAGATTGCCCGAATTTGATCGTGATCGAGATACCCCATTTCCCGTTCCTGGATCTTAATCGGCCGGATCTTGCTGAACGGATTGGCGTAGCTGATTTCTCCGGTGCGGTGCAGCTCGTTGAATACGGCGTTGAGATAGCCCAGATCGTTGTTGCAGGTTTTGGGCGAGATCCCGTCTTCGATTCGCAAGGCACGGTAAACCAGGTAATCGTTGGCTGTAAGCTTTGAGGCCATTGGATTACCGAACGATTCTGCAATTCGTTTCAGGTGCCGATACCGGCGCTCCCCATCCCGCAGGTATTTGCCGTGTGCCAGGTACCAGGTTTCCAGGACGTCCAGGAGCTTGCGCCGGTCTTTTTTCAGCTGGGGAATTGGTGTTCCAGAATCATGCTGGCTCAATACCCAACGCTCGAAGCGCTGTGCCTCGGTTTTTGAATCAAAGGATTTCCGGACACGCTTCTGCCCTCTTCCACCTGGCTGGATGTCTACCTGCCATCGTCCCGATGGTAGCTTTTTGATCATGCCGCCACCTTGGTTAACAGTCGTCGTTTGGTGAGTCCGTCCTGGACGAGCTGGAAGAGCTCGTTTTCGTAGATCTCCCGCCTTCGGTAGTAGTTACACAAGTCTTCCCAGAGTCCGGATTTCTTGAGGCAATCCCAGGCCTGCCTGGCGTTGAATCGGTTGCGTGCATAGATGCTCAGGAGATTGCCGAAGGCGAGAGATACGTTCTTTTCGTTGCCGCAACCGGGTTCCTTTTTTGCGCGTTTGTAGAGCAGATCGGGGGCGCTGTAGCCGAAGCCAATATCATCGCGGAGCTTGGTCCAGATGGGGTGGCACCACTCCCGTTTGACCTCATAGCGGTTGGATTTGAGAGCGTACTGCCACAGGCCGGTCAGGTGCGGTACCGCGTCCATGAAGGTGTAGATGGGTTTCATGCCGCTGGTGCCCTGGGAGATCTCGTTGACGATGCGGTGATGGAAGCGGATTTCCAGGCGCCAGACCGGAATGGTTGGGTCATAACAGGTGTCCGGGAAGGTGTCTTCGTTGACCGCACATTCCCAGATGGATTCCATGAAGGCGCGTTTGTCGCTGACGTCGATTTCTTTGGATTTGTCGTAGATGCACACCTGCAGGCTGTTGGCTTTGCCGAAGGTGTAGGTTTCGCCTCGTCCGTTGATGGTTGCGCCGTCCAGGCCTTTGAATACCAGGTCACTGAGGCCGTTGTGGACGGTGATGGTTTTGGCCCTTGTCACGAAGTGTTGGGCGAAGTCCTGGGGTGGTTCCCAGCCCTGGAAGTCGACCGCTAAGTGGAGGGCGATACCTACAGGTCTGATGCCTTTCAGGAAGAACATGCCCCACTCGGCGAGTTCGTCGTGGATTTCCTGGCTGGAACGTTCGTACAGCCATCGGGGGGAGGTTTCGATTTTGACGTGTGTGCCCTGGGAGTCGGCTTCGGCGTAGAAGTTCTGTATCAGGATGGTGAGGCCGTATTCCCGATTCTGCAGGATGTACTTGAAGCCACCTCGTCTACCGGACTGGACTTTGAAGTCTACGCCGTTGAATTGGATGGTGGCGTCATAGCTTTCGTTGTAGGCATCCACGATCTGGGCCAGGGGTTCGGGTTTCAGTCGGCCTTCGAACAGTTGGCGGACGGTATCGACACCGGTCCACAGGACGTTGACGTTCTGCAGGTTCACTTGCTGACCTTCCGGGCCGATGAACAGATCCCCTTTTCCGATTTCCCCGGTTCGGATGTCCATGCGTTCAAAGTCTTTGATTTTCATCTGTGGCCTTCTGTGGTTGTCTGTGGTGGAAAATCAACTGGCGTTGTTTTCTATGAGACGTGTTACAGGGACGTCTCTGCCCGGCGCCGGCGGCGCGCTCGCTCCTCGCGCATCGTCGCTAGCGCGCCGCCGGCGCCGGTTCCTGGGCTTGTGTCATTAAGGGCGGGAAGACCGCCGGTTCTATCGTTGGCCTGGGGTCGGGTGGAAGCACTCGCAGGCGTTGGCAATACAAGTCCTGGACGCGCTCCCCTTCCCACCACAGCTGGCCGTGGCAGTTTCGGATGTAGAGGACTTTGTAGCCGTAGCTGGCCAGGTCACGCTGGGTTAGCGCGAATTCGCCTTGTGGGTCTTTGCCCTGGAACAGGTACAGGCGGTTGAAGCTGCCAGCGATGCGCAGTTCCACATCTGCAAAGGGATGCGGGAGGCTTTCCCGGCGGGGTGGGTCTACAGGACGCTGAGGCGTGCCACCAGGCGGATGGCTGCCCCCATCAGTACCATCAGGGTGAACGCCACCATCAGGCGGAACGCTCGTATCAGGCACCACTTCAGCGCCTTTCTGGCGGTTCGTTTCGCGCTCGACAATTTCGAACATCGCGTAGGTGAGATACGAGAAAGAGCAGACGATAATGACAGCGACCATACGGAGCTTTTTATCTTTAAGGATTGAATGGCCCCCAACCACCCCTTTGGCCTTGCCGGTTTTGGTCGACTGGTAGCATTGGAAGACCCGAAGGTCGACCTTGTATTCTTTTGGGACACCGATGCTATGGGAGGCAGCTTTTCCGCTGTTCTCTGGGTCATGTTCTAGTTCCCTCCAGCTGTTCTTTTTCCAGGGCACCAGGTGCCCCATTTGCCAGTGCCGGAACGCTTGCTGGGCACTCTGACGGATTTCTTTGTGGATCTTTCCGATGTTCGGGGTGCAAAGGAACAGATCCCAGTTGTAGTGCCGGTGCATATCGAAGGCTAAGAGGACGTCCGCCGGTCGGTTGTCGCGTTGGGCGGCTTCTTTGCCGCCGGGGTAGTCCAGGTGTTCGATCTTGAAGTCCCGTCGTGCCGCGGGGTACACGGCCTGGGCCTCATCGAGGACGATCAACGCGCCGATCGGGGCCCAGTGGAACCATCGTGCGGCGTATTCGAGGGCGTCCCGGGTTTCGGTTTCGAGGTTGATGATTCTCGATTCCGGGCCGCAGGTGACGCCGAAGGCTTCTTCCACCCGTTCGATGGAGTCCAGGCCCCGGATGTTGGTGACGACGCAGCGGCCATCGGGATAGTCGCTGTCTTCACCGGTCAGAGCAGGAATAACGTAGCGCTGGACGACGCCGGCGGATTTGTAGGAGCCCGGCGGGCCGTGGTGGATGTTGATGGTCATTTCAGCACTCCCATGACGTAGCGGGTCAGGTGGGCGTTGAGGATGATGTTCAGGGCTTCGGGGATGCGGAAAAAGGTCACCGCGCCCATCACTTCGGAGTCGATGGCGCCCCAATACTGGTTGATGGTGCCGGAGATGTTGAGCTGGTTAAGCACTTCCTGGGCGACCTGCCAGGAGAAGCCGACAAAGTAGATTTTGGCTTTGGTTATCCAGATGACGTACCAGGCGGAGAGTTTGACCAGGGCGTCGTCCAGGAAGGCGGGGATGCTTTCGAAGAAGGCCCAGATTGAATCGAAGAAGGTGGCGATGAATTCCATCAGTCTTTGGCTCCCATGATGATGCCCAGGGCAACGAAGGCGGCGGCGAAGACGATGACGGAGCCCACGATGGAGAGGGCGTTGGCCCATTTCGAGAGTCCCGCGTTCACTTCCACGCCCCAGACGGTGAAGGTGTGATCCTGTAAGGTGCCCTGGCCGGTGAATGACCCGAAGGAGGAGGCCATTTCGGCGCGGATGTTGGCGATGAGGTTTTCGTATTCGCCCTGGATGGCGTTGAGTTCTTCCAGGCCGTCGCCGATCTTGAGATCGATGGGGTCACCGCTCCAGTTAATGGGGGTTTCCTGTTCACCATCGCCCCCATCCCCACTGCCATTTCCTCCACCACCACCGCCCCCTCCGGGGATGTTGCCGATGGCGTCGGTGATGGCTTTAGTGCCATCTTTGATCTGTTTGCCGATGCCTTTGAGGGTTTCGTTGATGTTGTCGGTGTTGGTGTTGCCTCGGCCCAGCAGTTTTTTGATGTCCTGGAGCTGGCCGGTGATGCCGGTGATGTCGCCCTGGCCGTCGCCGTCACTGTCGCCGTTGTTGGGGTCGTTGGGACCGCCGGGTTGGTCGTTGTCGCCGGGCTTTCTGAGCGGCAGGCAGGCGAAGCCGCCCCATTGATCTCGTTTGAGAACGTCGGTTCCGGAGCATTGCGGCGGGTTGTAGGCGTTGGGGAAGCAGGATTCGACGGTGGTGCCGTTTTTCTCGACGACGCCCCAGGTGTAGCCATCACCGAGGGCTTTGCAGTTGTTTTGTGGATCACCGCAGATGAGGACGGCTTCACCCCCGTAGCCAGCGACACCTTTAAAGTCGGGATGGTCGGGGCCGCATTCTGGCTGGTCGGGGTCTTCTTCCACCTGGTCGATGCAGTAGCCGTCGGCACCGATGCCCTGGCATTCGGGGACGCAATACGCGCCCTGTTCGGTTTGTACTTCGTACAGGCCTTCCAGCTGGCATTCGCCGGGTTCGCGGTTTCTCATGCATTGGGCCGGGGCGGTGACGGATGAACCGCTTTCGGGATCGTAGGCGCCGGTGGCCGGGATATAGCCTTCGGAACAGACGCCACATTCAGCGCCATCCGGGACGCCGCCTTCGTGGGTTTGATGCGCGCAGGGCTCTAACGGGGTGGCAACAACACGAGCGCCACCACGCCAGACGTAATAGGTGATGCCCTGTTCAACAAAGCGGACTTCTTTTGGGTCGCTGAATTGTTGAATGGTGCAGTTCATTTCTGGATAGCGCATTTCGCACTGAGGAATGTAGGCCTGGGCCTGTTCGGCAATCTGTGAGCCGGGCGAATCACCACAGCCGCCTTGAGAGGTGCAGTTTTTACTGCCTGTCTTTGACCAGTGGACAATCTGGCCTTCCTGGAGCGGCGGAAAGCCGGCGTGGGCTTTGTCGACCAGGCCGATGATCAGCAGGCCGAATAGCAGGAGGCTGAGCCAGGTGTGGATGTTTTGTTTCATGGCGCACCAATGTAAAAGGGCCGGAATCCGGCCCTTACACAGTCCGGTAGCCGGACACGAAACAGCCTGTCCAGAGACAGGCTATTAGGATGCTCGTCAGCATTACCGACGAATCAGGGACACAACGATGCCCAGGCCCATCACCAGGGCTGCGATGCCGATGACGGCAGCCGCGGCGGCGCTGGTGTTGGTGGTGGCATCGCCTTGGGCGGCGGTGATTTCGGAGGTGTAGTCTGCGGCGTGTACCACTGCTGCGGTGCCGAAGGCTGCCACCATGGTGCCCACTTGTGCGGCGCGTTTGCCGAAGCGGGAGCGGGCCATGGCCCAGGTGCTACCGTTGTTTTGCTTTTCCATTTCGATGACTTCGTTCATTTTGTGTACCTCAGGTTTTTCGCATGATTTGAACGGCTCTTCCGATTCCGACTCCGGTCACGAAGAGAGCCAGGGCTACCCCTGACACCAGCCCGATGATGCCGGGATCTGGTGCCAGGTATTCCTGGAACAGGACACCGATGTCCTGATAAGGAATGCTTTGTAAGGTGCCGGTGCATTGGATGCCCTGGGCGCCTTGTATCCATTGGCCATCACAGGTGATGACGTTCATGACCGATTCCCTTGCGGGTCTGCCGCGTCGATGTTGGTGATGGTGTCGGCGAGGTCTTCGGGGGTGTGTTCACCCCCGTGGTTCTCGCTAGCCAGGATCACCAGGGCGGGCAGCAGGAGCAGGAGAATCAGGCCGGGGTTCATGGGTTAGCCTTTACGCCGCCGGTTTCTTCGTCACGTCCTGGGGCTTCAGCTCCAGGGCCTTGAAGGTGACCTTGCCGCCCTGCCCGGCTTTCATCTGGGCTTTGACGGTGAACATCGCCGGCAGGCGGTCAGCGTGGTTTCTGAGTTGGTCGATGTGCTTGTAATCGCAGGCGATTTTCATCACTTCGTTGCCGACTCGGTTTTCATCATTAGCTTCAGCAGGTGCATAAGCCCACAGGGAGCCGCCTTTGTTGCCGTCGATGTCGTAGCGGGTGGCGCCGATGACCATCAGGTTCAGGTGGTTTTCCATGGTGTTTGTCCTCTTGGTTTCGTTTGGGTGTTGCTGTTTCTGGGTTTGCTGTTTGTCTTCCGTTTTCCTTTGAGGAATCAGGAAGGGTGTTGAATCTGGTTTGCGACCCCTTCGGGGCGGGCTCTACTCGCTGCGCTCCTGGACACTAAGGTGTCCACCCTTACGGGTGACGATCCCTGTCGCCTGCCGCACTCCGTTTGCCGCCTTTGCTCATGGCTCGGAATCAAGGGGCGGGCGTCCTCCCCCGGCATCCTCACCACTCCTTCTGCGCACTGTGGGCCACTCACTGACCGCCACAAGGCCAGGGGGCCTTTGGCCCTGGCGCTGCGCGCCAGCCTTGCAGCGCTCACTGAGCACCCCCCTTTTCGTGCGCGAGTGGTGACGATGACGGGGGCGGACTCGATGGCTTTTCAGGGGGTTTGGCCTGTTTGCCAAAGTTCGGGCAGCCGGCCTCTAGCCAGGCGCGCAGGACGGAACCTCCGAGGGTCCAGAGGTCGGTGCCACGCTGGATGGCTTCCTGCTGCAGTTGCAGGTAGATGGAGGACGGGGCACACACGTAGAAACGGCGCTCTTTGTCTTCTACCTGGTCTTTTCTCGGCGGTATGTGGGTCATGGTTGGGTCTCCGTGACGTTGGGTAAGTCCAGTTGGCCGCAGTCCCAGGCGTCCCTCAGTTGGATGAGGCGATCAAACGCCGGGCTGTGGTAGCCGCTGGCTTCCAGTTCCTGGATCAGGGCGTCGGTGAAGCCGGCTTTGCAGCGGGCCATGTAGTCGCACGGGTAGTCGGTGCGCACCTCCTGCAGGTGGCTCAGCCGCTGCAGGAGGTTGGATAAAAGGCCTTCCAGGGTGGCTGGGGTGAGTGCAGAGGACGGGCGCGGGCCCTGGAAGGCAAAACTGGCGGCTTTGATGGCCGGTGACAGGGTCATGCCGTGCCCTGGCTTCTGGTATCGGGTCTTGATCATTGGATGCTGGCCTCCATGCGGACGGTGTGCATGAACGGGCTGATCGACCGGGACTGCGCGTAGGTGATGAAGGCAGATTCGGCCAGCTTGGCGTAGGCACAGAGCACGTTATCCAGCTGTTCGAAGGCGGCCATCATGCCCTGGATCTTGATCAGGCACTCGAAAGAGGTTTCCCGGTCGCCGTTGTCCAGCAGCTGGATGGCGACGTTGAACAGGGTTCGGATCTGGTGCTTTTTGAGTTCGCGGATGGCAGGTGTCATGCGGCGGCCCTCAGTGCGGTGCAGGCCTGCCCCACTGCCCAGGCGTTAAAGTCGCGGGTGTCGTCCTGGAGCATGAATTCGCCCCAGGCGATGCTCAGGCGGATGCCGTACCAGTAGAGGTCGGAGTCGATGCCCATGTAGGAAGCGGCCATGTCGGAGACCTGACTGGCGCGGTAGGTGGCCAGTTCGTAGTCGCCAGTGCTCCAGGCTTCGCAGGCTTGGTGGAAACGCAGGCGCATGTTGGTTTTCTTCTGGTTGCGAACGTCCGGAGTCATACAAAGACCTCCAGGCGCACGCCTTTGTAAACCTGACCAGGAAGAGCACCAACAGTGAAGAGCTGTTCGCGGCGGAGTACCACAGTACGAGGAAGGACACCTTTACATTCCTGGTAGTAGTCCAGGTAGGCGTCCAGCTTGGAACGGATCTTCAGGGACTTGGCGTTGTCATTGAAGCGGACGGCGTCGCCTTTAACCGGTTCGTGCTCAATATAAGGAGAGACAAACGACCAACCGGCAGCACCGTTAACAGGGTCACCACCCACTGCCATCCATTGGCGACCAGAGGCGCTGACCGCAATTGTTCCAGGAGCAACCATACGCGCAGGGCCAAGCCGATCTGCAGAGGCAACTAACTTACCGCCACTGAAGAACCAGACACCTGGAACCGCACAGCCACCTTTCTGACGCAGATCGACAAACGTTCTGACAGCTTCCCCGGCTTTATTCAGACGCTTCATTGCCAGTCCTCCTGATCCAGTGCGCGCTGCGACAGGGCGGCGATGTTCACCATCCTCACGCGGCCAATCTTGAGTGACGGCAGGTGGCCTTTTTCGATCTGGCCCCTTACCTGCCCTTCCGTGAGCCCGGTGAGCTGGGCGTAGCGCTCCTGGCTCATTACCGGCGTGGCTATCAGAATGATCTGTTTTTGCTCGTCCACTGTTTTGCACTCTGCTACACTGATTTACACACTTAATTATGGTGACCTTATTTTTGGGTACACCTTTATTCTGAGTATACTTAGAGCTGAGTACATGTCAAGCCAGCTGGCGAATAAACTAAGAAAAATCCGTGAGGCCGAAACGAGCGGCAGAGCGGAGTTCTGCGACATCATCGGAATAGCGAAGAAGACACTGGAAGGAATTGAGCAGACAGGTCGCGTGCCAAAAGGAGACCTTCTAGAAAAGGTTTGTCAGACTTGGCCGAAATACACGCTTTGGCTTATGACAGGTTCAACCGATCCAGAATGCGGTCAGGTCGATCCAGACACAGAGATTGCTAGAAGAGAGAACTGCCTGAAAACAGGATAGGTTTCTGCCTGGCTGCACGTATCGCCCAGGCTTGGTATGGAAACCGACGAGGGGAACCACAAGAACAAAAGGGCTGGCCGTCGTAGTGTGTGGTGGCGGCTTCAGGCAAATGGATACTTGTTCAATAATCAGTGAAGAACAGTGAAAACTAACATTCCCGAGAATCGGCTCAAACTAGCGCCTAGATCTAGCTACCAGAAAGCCTGATACGAGCCTTCCTTAAAGAGCTTAGCTTATTTTGATAACCTTTCTAGCCCTCGGGCCTTTAGGCATGTTTTCTATTTCAAACTCGACTTTATCCCCTTCGACTAGCACTCTATCTCTTGTTAGAATATCGTCGTAGAAAACAAAAACATCCTTTCCGGACTCTCTACGAATAAAGCCAAATCCCTTAATAGAATCGAAAGTACGCACAACACCAAAAAAACTTTCCTTAAAACTCAAAGCCAATACTCCCTTTTATTAGGCACATTTGGATGGGCACTTTTCAGCATGCTTCTTAAGGCCTTAGACCGCCCCTTGTTCGTCCTAGAAAGCAACCCCAACTTGTAATAAAGCTTATTAATTCTAGAAATATCTCCAGATTTATAGGTGTGGTTCCGCCTCAACTTTGCAATTTTTTGAACGTCAGCTGCAATTTTTTGCTCCTCTAGAGCATCAATTGTCGGGAGAATAAGCCCCAAACGACGCCGAAGTTCTTTAGACTGATGGTGCCCTAACCTCGTCATCTTCGCCACTTGACCAGAAACGTAATTCCAGAATTTATGATAAGAAGGATCACACGAGCTGGCTTGATATTTCTTTTCACATTCAAAGACAAGTTGACGAATATATCTCCGCTCGGACTTCCTCAGTTTTGGCTTTGCATGGCCTACCCATAACCCAGTCACGTCATAGGTATAAGCATGAGACCCTTTAATATAAACCTTTATCTTATCTGAACGAGGCTTAAGATCGTACTTTTTGAAAAGGGCAATAACTCTTTCAATATACTCTTGAGTCGATTCCGCTGACGGCCGATCATTTGTCGATAACGTGACATCATCTAACAACCGACTATAAACAACGCCCCTTTGCCTAAAGTACGAAACGACATGATATTCGGAATTGTGAAAGACTAAATTAGCGACGTATGAAGAAGTACAAGCACCTTGGGGAACTCGCCCCCTCAAACAAACTAGCTTCGTGAGCAGCATCGAAACTTCATCAGGAAATTTAAATAAATACTTAAAAACATCAAAAACATAATCAGATTTTATATTTCCGTAGAAGTTTTTAATATCTAAAACAATCAGACATTGAGAGTTAGCATGGATCTTTGCGTTCTCAACATAATCACGCTTGGACTGATCATCACTTATTCCTCCTTGGAGATAAAGAGGAAATCTAACAGCTTCAAAGATTCGATCATTTATTCTCTTCTGTATCTTCTTTAATTCGTACTTTGGCTCATAGACTGTACGAATCTTCCCAGACTTAGACACAATATTAAAGGATGTATAAGAGGAATTTGCTTTTTCTGCGAAGTCTAATAAAAGCTTGGGGTGGACGCCTAAAGTTTTAGCTAATGCGTCGAGGGAACCAATAGGTTTGTGAGGATAATAGGGTTTGTCCACTACACATCCTTGTTTTCAGATAGAAGCAAAAAGAGGGGAGTCGGCAGTTATCCCATGAACATCCATTTAATAAACGTCACGATCAACAACCACCCAAGCTTAACGGCTGGAAACCCATACCGCTTTCGCTTTGTACCCGAGTCAACTTGCATTTCATCCTTCCCTTTCTTCTCAGTCAGGTCAGGACCGTTCTCGTTACCACTGATTGATACTTGCACTTCTAGCTTTAAATAGACCATAAGGTCCTCCGTATTTTAGTAGGTTTATGCTCACGTAGAGCGCCAGACCAAACTTCAACGGAACAGGAATTAAATGATTGACTTCGGGTAGACTCCACTCTCTTACGCCAGACAACCGTCGACGAGCCGCCCGTGGGTGCCTGAAGCCGCGCGATGGGGCTCAGAACGGGGCGAACAAGTTCCCGGGAGGCCGGTCATGATCCTTTCGGATCGCCTAGAGGCTTCGACTTCCTGCCTAAACAAGTATCATCAACTAATAAAGAACAGCAAACGGGCGAATGACACCCGCACGGCAAATCTATTAAAAAAAAGGCAAGAGTGTCAACCAAAAGATGTAAAACATTTATAAAATCAACGGGCCATCCTGTATAGAGCATGCGGGAAAGAACTAGGCAATAGCCTAAAACAACAAGGTAGGCCTACTGGAAATGCATCACAGTCATTATCCCGCAAAAAACGAACAAACTAACCCTGCTCAATCCGCTGTAAAACTTGAAGGCACTCGTGGGTGACAGGCGATTCTATGAGTTCTAACAGCAGCGGTTGCCGGATTCGGGTTTCGAGTAAGTCCTGGAATGGGTCCGTGTTGGTCAGGCTTGGCTCCAGCCACATGTCGAAATCTTCCCGGTTGAGCATGAGAGGTATGCTTTTCGGGTGGATGCGGCTGAACTTGGGGTGTGGTGGCAGGGTGTCGCAGACCTCTCCCTGCAGTCACACCACTATGCAGGTGTCGCGCTTGCCTGGCATCCCTGCCGGCGATGAGCCCCGGTCTTCCTGACCAATCGGCTCACTGCCAGTGTACCGTTACACGCTGTTACGTTTAGGCGTCTTGTCTTAATCAGGCGTGAGACTTTTCCTACATTGCCCTTTCTGTGAGGCCGGTTAATCCGGTTCGATTCGTTCTGCCTGGCCGGTTTGCTCCAGGGTGGCGGGTGATCTTATGGGTTCTATCAGGAGGGGTTGCCGGATTCGGGTTTTGAGTAAGTCCTGGAATGGGTCTGTGTTGGTCAGGCTTGGGTCCAGCCACATGTCGAAGTCTTCCCGGTTGAGCATGAGCGGGATGCTTTTCGGGTGGATGTGGCTGAACCTGGGGTGTGGTGGCAGGGTGATGATGGTGAACGACGGTACCACTTCTTCCTGGAAGTCCCACAGCTCATACAGGCCGGCAAAGGCAATGGCGCTGTCGGCCGGATGGATGTTGTAGCACTGTTTGTGGCCTTTCTCGCCTGTCCATTCATGGAAGCCGCTGGCCGGTATGATGGCGCGCTGACTGTGAAACCGTTTCTTCCAGAGTGGGCTGGTGCCCAGGCTGCCCGATCGGGCGTTGAAGGTGCTGTACTTTGACGATGGGCGGTAGCCGGTGCCGTCTGGTTTGCGTTCTATGAGCAGTGACCAGATGGCGTCCTGTAGGGTGCGGCTCTGGTGGGTTTCGTAGACGATCTGGGCTTTGGCTCCGGGGGCGATGTTAACGCGGGGCTCTATCCGGAGCGGGATGCCGAGTTCGTCCAGGAGGCCCTGGACTAAGGGGTCATCGGATACGTTGAATCGGCCGCACATGGTTTGCCTCCTTCATTATTGACTCAAATAGCTCTGCAACCTTGTACAAGCCATATCCCGATAGGCTCGGCTTTTGGGGTCGTTGTCTTTTTGATACTGCGTTCTCCAAAAATTGCAGTTTTCACGGGCCCCGGCAATAGCTGCCTGTTTTTGCTGTGCCTGCCGCTCTTTCCACTTCCGGTCTGCAGCTAGTTGACGCTCCCTTTCTTTACGCGCCTGGATCTCCTGGGGCGTAGGTGGCGGTGGCGTTGTTATCTGAGGAAACTCGATTTTGGGGCCACTGGACATCCTGCGCTCAAACTCATCACCAAGGGCGTCCATAAAGACGAAGAAGACGAGCCACCCGATGATGGTCACGATGACCCAGGAGACAATATTGGCAACCAGAACCGCAGAGAACATTTTGAACCAGGACATTTTTCACTCCTTTGAATCGGTACTGGAAAGACTACCCAAAGCTATCGTTAGCTAGCAACTGAGGCTCGAATTTCGTTCGCCCAAAACCATGGATCTTTTTTTAGCTCTTTTTTTAGGTCTATTTTTTGGTATAATTTTTTTGTGCCGCCGAAATTAAGGGCAACATGATGAAGAAGCCGCTGAAACGATACGAAACACAAAGCGGCAATAAAACCAGCACGAAGGATCACGGCACAGGAGAACCTTTAATGAGAAGCCTATTTGCGAGGCTTGCGGCCACCATTTCGGAGCTTAAGGCTAATCCGAATGAGGTGCTCAACCAGGCTAATGGCGAACCGATTGTGATCCTGAGTCACAACAAGCCGAGAGCCTATATGGTGCCTGTCGAGACATTCGAACAGATGCAAGAGCAGCTTGAGGATTACCGGTTACTCCAGGAGGCTCGCAAGCGTATGGATGATGAATCAATACCGGTGAGCATCAATGAGCTACGAGCTGGAATTCAAGAAAAAAGCGCTCAAGGAGTGGAACAAACTTAACCCTACTGTTCAGGCAGAATTTCTGAACATTCTGGAACGCCGCCTGGTGAATCCGAGGGTCCCAAAGCATCAACTGAAGGGATCTTCGGATTTCTACAAAATCAAACTGAGATCCCAGGGCTTTCGCCTGGTCTACCATGTAGACGATGGCAAAGTGGTTGTCACTGTGATCACAGTTGGCCGTAGAGATACCGTTTACAAGTCCTTCTAGGTGTCCACGAAGTGTCAACGCAACTGCGGTTTTGAGTGGTTCTGTGTGGAATGCCGTTTTTGTAAGTGGCTGTTTTATGGGCTATTGTGGTTTTCTGTGGGCTAATAAACAGGCGCGGCATCGGGTTCAATTCCCGCCGTCTCCACCACCTTGCAAGAGAAAAGCCCCTGATTTCAGGGGCTTTTTTCGTTTATCCCCCACTAAAAAGCAAAGGAATGTCCACAAAAAGAAAAAATGTGCTTCGAAAGCTGTGGGATTCAAACTGCTAGCCAGAGTCTATCTCAGCAATAACTATCCCGGTCGGCCCTTTATATGCGGGTGATTAATCCGTTTCAATTCGTTCTGCCTGACCGGTTTGCTCCAGGGCCGCAGGTGATCTTATGGGTTCTACCAGAAGTGGTTGCCGGATTCGGGTTTTGAGCAAGTCCTGGAATGGATCTGTGTTGGTCAGGTTTGGGTCCAGCCACATGTCGAAGTCTTCCCGATTGAGCATGAGCGGTATGCTTTTCGAGTGGATATGACTGAACCTGGGGTGTGGTGGCAGGGTGATGATAGTGAACGACGGTACCACTTCTTCCTGGAAGTCCCACAGTTCATACAGGCCGGCAAAGGCTATGGCGCTGTCGGCCGGGTGGATGTTGTAGCCCTGTTTGTGGCCTTTCTCGCCTGTCCATTCATGGAAGCCGCTGGCCGGTATGATGGCGCGCTGACTGTGAAACCGCTTCTTCCAGAGTGGGCTGGTGCCCAGGCTGCCCGATCGGGCGTTGAAGGTGCTGTACTTTGACGATGGGCGGTAGCCGGTGCCGTCTGGTTTCCGTTCTATGAGCAATGACCAGATGGCGTCCTGCAGGATGCGGCCCTGGTGGGTTTCATAGACGATCTGGGCTTTGACTCCGGGGGCGATGTTAACGCGGGGTTCTATCCGGAGCGGGATGCCGAGTTCGTCCAGGAGGCCCTGGACTAAGGGGTCGTCGGATACGTTGAATCGGCCGCACATGGTGTTTGCGCCTCCTCAATGAATGTACCTACAGGTTTATAGTGAAGGCTACCCCACTACTGCAAGGTTATTTCCGCAGGCATTCCCAGGAGTATTTGTTGCTGACCTTTCGGCGCTCACCTCGCCAGTAGGTCATGTAGCTACCATCACCGCCAGACCTGAGTTTGGCATCATAGTAGTCGATCTTTTCCTGAAGCCTTTTGCAGTAGGCTTCGTGTTGACGATTGTCATTGTTTGCCTGTTGCGATTGCCTGGTGTTGCTCTGCTGGCTTGTGGTCTGACGCTGGGGAGCGGTAGCAAGGCTTATAACTCGGTTTACATCGCTTCCACTGAGCCTTTCGTACCTGTTGCAGGCCGCATCCCGGAAGCCTTTACTGCGGTCTGTACCGTCTTTCCGGTATTCGTTGTTCCAAAACCTGCAGGTGTTCAGTGTCGTCTGGATAGCATGGCGATCCGGTTTGTTATCTGTTGTTTTTGACGCTGGCTTTGGCTGCACGGGTGCGGGTTCTTGCGGTGACGG
This sequence comes from Marinobacter nauticus, assembly GCF_003634635.1. GTDB lineage: Bacteria > Pseudomonadota > Gammaproteobacteria > Pseudomonadales > Oleiphilaceae > Marinobacter > Marinobacter nauticus. The sequence continues at coordinate 750,460 of NZ_RBJB01000003.1, forward strand.
CGTGATGTCTATGGACGTCATACGTCTTACCCTGGGATCGTTCCATTCTTTGATCTGGGTTTGATGGTAGGCAGATACCAACGGCGATATGTCATAGCCCAGGTGGCGCATGAAGGCCTGGCCCTGGTCTGAGATCAGCATTGCAAATGCTATGGCAATGAAAGCGAGCGTTATCAGGTTGGCAACGAATACGGCGACGACTATTCCCAGGAACCTCAAAACCAACTCCTTTGATTAGGACAGCAGGGACAATTCAGAAAGGTAGCTTACTTAACGCTCATTGGCCATAGGTGTCCACAGAGTGTCGACGCAACTGCGGTTTCGAGTGGTTCTATGTGGAATGCCATTTTTGTAAGTAGCTGTTTTATCGGCTATTGTGGTTCACTGTGGGCCAATAAACAGGTGCGGCATCGGGTTCAATTCCAGTAGCACCTTCGCAGCACTCTGGAAAAGGAAGCCAACCATGAACCAGCCAAACGACCCGGAAAGCCTGACAGAGCTGGTCGCCAGAATACGGGACCATACCCGGAATCAGGATCGGGTATCAGTCGGGGATCTGATGACCGCAGTGGGTGAGCGCTCTTTTGGCCCGCTGGTCCTGCTGGCCGGCTTGGTAACGGTGGCGCCGCTTATTGGCGACATTCCCGGCGTACCCACCTTACTGGGCTTGCTGGTTCTGCTCACCTTGGGGCAGTTGCTGTTCCAGCGCCGCTCAGTCTGGATTCCCTCCCGTTTATCGAACCGCCATATTTCAAAACAGACACTGTTTAAGGGCCTGCAATGGGCAGACAAACCTGCGGCATTTGTCGATCACTGGACCCGGCGGCGCTTGCCCTGCTTGGTTTCCGGGGCTGGCCAGTATCTGATGGCACTGATTTGCATGGCGGTGGCCGCTGCCATGCCGATGATGGAACTTATCCCCTTCAGTGCCAATGGCGGTGGCCTGGCGCTGATGGCGTTCGGGCTGTCCATTGTCGCCCGGGACGGGCTGCTGGCTCTGGTTGCCATCGCCACTAGCGTTGGCACCGGCTGGTTGGTGATTACAAACCTGCCCTGGTAGGCGAACTGTCAAAAGACCTGTCACCATTTGATACAAAGCTGATGACGAATCGCTGAGCATAAAGCTGCTATTATTGCTACATAACCTTTTGATCGCTGGCGCCTTGTTTCATTTCTCAGAGCACCAATCGTGACAGCAAGCTCAGCAAGGAGCTTTCATCTTTTTTGCAAGGATCGGTTTATGTCCAGCAAAGCGAAGCAGTCCCAGAAACTCCTTCTGTTCCGCCTGTTCGGATCGCGGCTGTTTGGCATTGGCACCCTGAAAATCCGGGAAATTCTCCCGTTTCAGCGGCTAACCAAGCTACCCCATAGCCATCACGCCGTGATCGGAACCGCAACCTTCCGAGGCTCGGCCGTGCCGGTCATCGATATGTCCGCAGCCGTGGGCTACCCGGCCCTCACCCGCGAAGAGCAGGCGAAAGCGTCCATCATTGTTACTGACATTCAGCGCCAGGAAATCGGCTTTCTGGTGCGCAGTGTTCAGCAGATCATCGAGACAGACTGGAAGAGCGTGATGCCGCCGCCCAAGGCCCTGGGCGCCAACGCCTTTATTACCGGCCTGCTGGATGTGGATGGCGACATTATCCAGTTGCTGGATGTCGAGCTACTCCTCGCCAAGGTCTACCCGGAATCGCTCGACGCCCAGACCGTGGCTCTTACGGATGTACAGAGCGAGACACTCAAATCCCTGAACATCCTCTTGGTGGATGACTCTCAGGTGGCCCGAAAGCAGCTGTCTGACGTCCTCGACAGCAAAGACATCAGCTATCACGTGACCGCCAATGGCGACGAAGCTCTGCAGGTTCTTCTCCGGGAGCATGAGTTAGGGCACCCGATCGACATCCTGGTGAGTGACATTGAGATGCCGGGCCTGGATGGCTACGAGCTTACTTTCGATATCCGGGATAATGCCAGCCTCCAGCAACCCTACATCATCCTGCATACTTCACTGAACAGTGAGATGAGCCTGAGCTACGCCAATCAGGTCGGGGCCAACGAGGCCCTGACCAAGTTTGACGCAGAGGAACTGTTACAGGCCATGCTGCGCGGAGCTGCCCAGGCCGGCTAGAGCCGGCAGGTGAGCTCCGCCAGCTCTTCATCAAAAACTCGCCGGTTCTCGCTGTAGTCCACCGGCACATCCACCAGGTGAACCCCCCCGGCCTCCAGTGCACGCTCGAGGGTCGGGCGCAATTCTTCGGTACGGGTAACCCTGTGGCCAACGGCACCGTAGGAGTCCGCGTATTTCACGAAATCCGGGTTGCGGTAATCCAACCCGAAATCTTCATAGCCATCCTGCCCCTGCTTCCATTTGATCATGCCGTACGCGCTGTCGTTGATGATCAGCACGACCAGGTTCAGCCCAAGGCGAACAGCCGTCTCCAGCTCCTGGCTGTTCATCATGAAGCCGCCATCACCGCAGATCGACATAACCTTCAGCTCCGGATAAAGCATAGCCGCCATCATGCCGCTGGGCAGGCCCGCACCCATGGAGGCCAGAGAATTGTCCAGTAGCACGGTGTTGTTGTCGTAAGCCGGGTAGTTGCGGGCAAACCAGAGTTTGTACATGCCGTTATCCAGCGCGATGATGCCGTCATCCGGCATCACCGATCGGACATCGTGGACAATGCGCTGGGGAATCACCGGGAAGCGGTCATCAGTGGCCCGCTCCTGAAGATGTTTGTCGACCGCCTGCTTCACTTCCATCAGGCCGGTGAAATCGTGGTTGGCACATTGTCCGCAGTGCTCGGCCATGTACTCCACACTGTTCGCAATGTCACCCACCACCTCATGCTGCGGAAAATACACCGGGTCGACATCGGCCCCGCTGAAATTCACATGGATGACTTTTTTACCGCCCGGAGTCATAAAGAACGGCGGCTTCTCCACTACATCGTGGCCGACGTTGATCACCAGATCCGCCCGGTCGATTGCGCAGTGAACGAAATCGCCGGCGGACAGGGCTGCATTGCCCATGTAACGGGGATGACGCTCATCAATCACACCCTTACCCATCTGAGTGGTGAAAAACGGAATGCCCGTCACATCCACCAGGTGCAGCAAGGCTTTGGACACCCGTTTACGGTTGGCGCCGGCGCCAATCATGATCAGTGGATGATGGGCCCTGCGCAGCATGTCGCAGGCCATGTCCAGGCTCTTCTCACTGGCCGTTGGCCGACGGGCATCACTGGGATTAAAGATATGAATGCCCGCTTCGGCGGACTCCTCGGCAATGTCCTCGGGCAACTCCAGGTGCACAGCTCCGGGGCGCTCTTCCGAGGCAAGGCGAACCGCTTCACGAACCTTGGCGGGAATGGTGTTGGCGTTGCTGATCTGGCGAGTGTATTTGGTAAGCGGCCGCATCAGATCTACCACATCCAGAATCTGGAACAGCCCCTGCTTGGAGGACTTGATGGGCTTCTGGCCGGAAATCATCATCATGGGCATGCCGCCCAGCTGGGCGTAGGCGGCAGCCGTCACCAGGTTGGTGGCGCCCGGCCCAAGCGTGGACAGGCAAACTCCCACCTGGCCAGTCAGTCGCCCATAGGTCGCCGCCATAAAGCCGGCAGCCTGTTCATGCCGGTTCAGCACCAGGCGGATACTGGAATTGCGTAACGCTTCCAGGAAGGCGAGATTCTCTTCGCCGGGCACGGCGAAAATGTATTTTACGCCTTCATTCTCAAGTGCCCGGATAAACACTTCGGCGCCGTTAAGCGCCTGACGATGATCATTGGCCATAACTGTCCTCTTGATCTGAGAATTCTCAAATCAAGAGGATAGCATTACCTGAGCTTGAGCGTTGACAGGGTCCGTTCACGAACGCTGTTGAGCAGCTCCTCATTATCCACCAGAGACTGGCCATAGGATGGCACCAGCTCCTTCATGCGGGACTGCCACTGCTCGCTCTTGATCTTCTCCGGGAAGCAGCGCTCAAGCACATTGATCATGGCATTAGCCGCAGTAGAAGCCCCGGGAGAGGCACCCAGCAAGGCGGCGAGGGTGCCGTCTTTGGCTGCGACAATCTCGGTGCCGAACTCAAGCTTGCCACCACCCTCTTCGGTCTGCTTGATAATCTGCACCCGCTGGCCAGCCATCTGCAACTTCCAGTCATCTTCACGGGCATCCGGGAAGAAGTTGCGCAGGGAATTCACACGGTCGGCATGGGATTGGAACACTTCGCCGATCAGATAACGGGTGAGGTCCATGTTGCTCTTGCTGACTGACAGCATCGGGCGCAGGTTGGTAGCGCGCACCGAACCAATCAGATCGAAGATGGAGCCCTGCTTCAGGAAGCGGGTGGTGAAGCCAGCAAACGGTCCGAACAGCAGGGCAGGTTCGCCATTGATGATGCGGGTATCCAGGTGAGGGACAGACATCGGCGGCGCGCCAATCGGTGCCTTACCGTACACTTTGGAATGGTGCTCCTTGACGATGTCCGGCTTCTGGCACACCAGCCACTGACCACTGACCGGGAAGCCACCGTAACCGCGGGCCTCATCAATGCCAGACTTCTGCAGCAACGGCAGCGCGCCACCACCAGCACCGAGGAACACGAAACCGGCTTCCAGCTTGGTCAGTTCGCCGGTTTTCTGGTTTTTCACCCGCAGTTTCCAGCGGCCATTGTCGCGCTGATCAATGTAGTGCACCGGGCTGCTGAGCATCAGTTCAAAGTTGGGCTGGGTTTCCAGCCATTTCACCATGCTTCGGGTCAATGAACCGAAATCCACGTCGGAACCATGTTTGATCCGGGTCGCGGCCACACGCTGCATAGGATCACGGTGGCGAACTACCAGCGGCATCCACTCTTCGAGATCGTCCGGGCTTTCCGTGTATTCCATTTCCTGGAACAGGTGGTGCCCGCTCAGACGCTCGTAACGGCGCTTTAGAAACGCCACGTCTTTCTCGCCCCAGACGAAACTCTGGTGTGGCGTACGATTAATGAAAGAAGTCGGCTCCGGCAGGATGCCCTGCTCCACCAGGTAAGACCAGAACTGCAACGACACCTCGAACTGGGCATTGATTTTCAACGCCCGCTCAATCTCGACATCGCCATCATCGGTTTCGGGGGTGTAGTTCAGCTCGCAGTAACCGGCATGCCCGGTACCTGCATTGTTCCATCCGTCGGTGCTCTCATGGGCAACGTGGTCAAGACGTTCCACCATGACGATGTCCAGGGACGGATCCAGCTGCCTGAGCATCATGCCGAGGGTCGCGCTCATGACGCCCCCACCGACCAGCACTACATCTGCCTGTCTAACGGCCATTGGTTTTCACCCTAGCTTAGTGTTGAAGCCTGCTGCCACTCCACGATCAGCAAAGTGGCCTGTCGGAAGCCGGCCTGGCGCGAGGTAGACGGCGCTGCCGTGAGCTTCCGGTCTGAAATTGCGCGCAATTATCCCGATTTTCGCCGAAAGAATAAATTGCGATTATCAATTGATGCGTGTCGGTTGCGGGCACGGCTGGCACCAGTGGTGCAATTACCGGTGTGTTGGCACATTGCCCGTCATCTTATCGTTTTGCCGGGATTGTCTCGTGTTTTGTTAACAATATCAGCGCCACTTTAGTCTGATACCCCGGCACCCAACCATTGGATCATCCGTAGTTACCTGCAACGGCGCGCATCTCAGTGCTGACCAATCGCCCCCTAATACGGTATCTTGTGCGCCAAACACTTTCCTCCGGGCCATGGGCCGGAGTTTCCGACGTTAATCTTTTTGAGGTTTCTCTATGTTGATGGCCATCGGTGCCGTTATTGCCGGCCTGATCCTGCTGGTCTGGAGCGCGGACAAATTTGTGGAAGGAGCCGCCGCCACCGCGAAACACCTGGGCATGCCTACGCTACTGATCGGCATGGTCATTATCGGCTTCGGCACCTCTGCTCCGGAACTTGCGGTCTCTGCCATGGCTGCGTCTGACGGCAACCCCGGCCTGGCTCTCGGAAACGGGTACGGCTCCAATATCACCAACATCGCCCTGATTGTTGGCCTGACCGCCATCATCGCGCCGATCGCTGTGCACTCACAGGTGATCCGCAAAGAACTGCCACTACTGGTCGTACTCACTCTGATTGCCGGTGCGCAACTGATCGACGGAGAGCTGAGCCGACTGGATGGCTGGGTGCTTCTGGGCGTCTTTGCCGCGGTCATGGGTTGGTCCATCTATCAGGGGATACGTGGCAAAGCTGACCCGCTTGGAGGGGATGCTGAGTCCGAAATCGTTGCCCACCCCATGCCCCTGAAAACCGCAATTATCTGGCTGGTAATCGGGCTGATTCTGCTGATTGTCAGTTCAAGGCTTCTGGTGTGGGGTGCGGTCGCTATTGCCCAGAGCCTGGGTGTGAGTGATCTGATCATAGGCCTGACCATTGTCGCTATCGGCACATCACTGCCGGAGCTGGCCTCAGCTATTGCCGCCGTGAAGAAGAACGAGCACGACCTGATTCTGGGCAACATCCTGGGCTCAGGCATCTTCAACACCCTGGCCGTGGTGGGGCTCGCCGCGGCGATTCAACCGTTGTCGGTAGACCCTGAGGTGCTGTACCGGGACTGGACGTTAATGCTGGGCCTGACTCTGGCGCTTCTGGTCATGGGCTTCGGCCTGACCGGTTGGCGCAAACTCGTATCGAGGGTTGACGGTGCCCTGCTGCTGGCCGTTTACATCGGTTACACCGGCTATCTGTTCTCTACCGTGGTCTCCGCCGCCTGAGCATCGCCGGCGGGGCAGCTTATTCTGCCTCGCCGTTGCCCAGTAATTCCTCCAGATTCTCCCGCACGCCCGCCATAATCTCCGCAATGTCGTCCTTGCTTTTTCCTGCCGTGTCGATGGGGGTGCCCACGCGCACATCCACCGGCTGCCCAAGGTTAATCTGCCAGGTGCGCGCGGGCAGCACCCGATGAATCCCCCGAATAGCCACCGGTACAATCACAGCCTGAGTATCCAGGGCCAGGTGAAAGCAGCCTTTCTTGAAGGGTAACAGCTGACCGTCCGGAGAGCGGGTGCCTTCCGGGGCTGCCCACAACACAATGCCACTTTCCATCATCTGACGGGCTTTCTCCAGATCCTTCACCGCCCGGTTTCGACGGGAACGGTCAATAGATGGAAACTCGGCCGCCCTCATGGCCTGCCCCAGCAGAGGAATGCTGAACAGCTCTTTTTTGGCGAGCATGCGGATTGAACCTGGCAGCGACACGAAACTGACCGGTATGTCGTAGTGGCTGGCATGGGTGCTCATGATGATGTAGCGCCGGCCATCGTTGAAGTCCGGCACTTCTCCGCGAACAACCAGGCTCGCCCGAACCAGCCGCAACAACGCCGCCGACCATTCCCGGCAATATTTGTCGACAATCGGCCGGTTCAGGCGTCCGAACAGGGCCCGCAACAGGATCAAGAGCGAGTACAGCGCTGTCAGCCCCACGGAGCCAATCACGACGCCGGCACGTCGGAGCAGGGTGGCCGACTCGGTAAGCGGGCTCAGATTCAGTCGCTTCATTTTGAATACCTCAGGAACATTCCGGCCGGCGCCTGCAGGGGCCGGACAATAGCGGCGGATTATACCGGCTCCCGGACCCACTGAATAACACCTGAATATTTGATCAATTATTAACCAGGATCTATACGTAATAAGGTTATACATACGCAAACCGAACCGCGTATTCGCCCGTCCGCAAACAAGACCAAAGACTGGAGACGGAACATGAAAACCGAAACAACCCTGGAGCGGGGCCCTAACGACCCGGGCCTTGCCAACCCTTCCCGGCGCAGCATTCTGATCGGCAGCGCCGGCGCCATGGCGGCAGTCAGCTTGCTGGGATTCAGCCGGCTCAGCGCCGCGGAAGAACCAAAATCGCTACCGGATTATGCCGCCTGGAAAGAACGCAGCGCGCTGATTATCCACAGCACCAACACCATGGAAACCCAGCGCGGCGCCATCGGCAACGGCGTCATCACCGCCAGCGACCGACTGTTTGTGCGCAACAACCTGCCGGCTCCGCCCGCAAGCGTTACCGACAACCCGGATGCCTGGGAAGTCCGTGTCGAAGGCGTGAAGAATCCGAGAACCCTGACCGTGGGTGAGCTGAAATCCATGGGCGTGACCACCGTTGCCTCGGTACTTCAGTGCTCCGGCAACGGTCGGGCGTTCTTCCCTCACGGAGCCAGCGGTACCCAGTGGTCCGTAGGCGCTGCCGGATGCGTCATGTGGACGGGAGTACCCCTGCGTGATGTGGTCGACGCGCTCGGCGGAGCTGTGGACGGTGTACGTTACATCACCGGAACCGGCGGTGAGAGTCTGCCCGATGGAGTCGACCCAAAATCCATCATGGTTGAGCGCTCAATTCCCACCCGCGCCCTGGACAGCGCCCTGCTCGCCTGGGCGATGAACGACGAGCCTCTGCCACACACCCACGGGGGACCACTGCGGCTGGTGGTGCCCGGTTACTACGGTGTGAATAACGTTAAATACGTGAAACAGATTGCCCTTACCGAAAATCAGACTGACGCCAAGATCCAGGCCTCGGGTTATCGGGTGCGGGATGTGGGCATGAAGGGCTCACCAGACCAGCCCTCCATGTGGGAGATGAACGTTAAATCCTGGGTCACTTCACCACTGGAGTCCGGCCGGAAGGGACGCAACATGATCTACGGTGTGGCCTTCGGCGGTACGGTCGCGCTGGATAAGGTGGAAGTATCGACCGACGGCGGCAAAAACTGGAAACCGGCGCGGTTCCTGGGGCCGGATCTGGGGCCTTTTGCCTGGCGTCCTTTTGTGATGGCTGTCGATTTCGGCCCTGGCGAGCACCGAATTGTCAGCAAGGCCACCGATGTGGAGGGTAACAGCCAGCCCGAAGGGCGGATAGATAACGAGCGTGGCTACGGCCACAACGGATGGAGTGACCATGGCGTAACGGTCACCGTGGGTTGATCCTCAGTGGGCGGAGCCGGAGACAGCGCTGCCCGCTGATTCCAGATGTAGAAGACCATGAAGAGACAGCCTCAGACACTGATGGCCGCCAGCCTGACCCTGGCCTTACAAACCGCCCATGCCGACAACGAATCGGGAAGGGCGATTTTCACGGAAGTGGCGCAACCGTCCTGCACCATTTGCCACACGCTGGCCGATGCCGGCGCCTCCGGGTCTATCGGCCCCAACCTGGATGAGCTGCGCCCGAACCGGGATCAGGTAATCCGGGCCGTGACCAGTGGCGTTGGCGTTATGCCCGCCTTTGAGGAATCCCTCACCGAAAGCCAGATTCAGGCGGTAGCAGACTATGTGGTGTCCGTCACCAGCGCCAAGTAGCAGGACCCTATTCCGTTTCGCGGAAGTCCATGGCAATGGAGTTCAGACAATAACGCTGCCCGGTAGGTGGCGGCCCATCAGGGAACACGTGGCCCAGGTGACTGTCGCAACGGGGGCAACGAATTTCGATACGGGTCATTCCAAGACTGGAGTCCTCCAGGTATCGGATATGCTCCGGGTCGAAGGGCTGGAAAAAACTTGGCCAACCAGTGCCGGAATCAAACTTGGAATCGGAGCTGAACAGCGGCAGATCACACAACCGGCAATGATAGGTGCCGGACTTTTTGTTATCCAGCAACGTGCCACAGAAGGGACGCTCGGTGCCGTGATCGAGCAGCACCCGGCGTTCTTCCTCAGAAAGATGCTCAGCCCGGGCTTCCACTTCGGCCCGGGTTAACGGTGTCAGGTCATAGCCTGCTGCAGATACAGACATGGGTGCCTCCTCAAGCCTGGTCCGGGTCGTCTTTGCTGAATTCGGGCTTCAGCTGTTCGGGCCAGGTGTTGGCCAGTTTTTCCATCTTCGGTGCCGCTACCGCCATGATGTATGGTTGCCAGGGATTACGGGCGGCAAAGTTCTGGTGGTGCTCCTCGGCCGGATAAAAGGCTTCCAGGGGCTCCAGGGTGGTCACGATGCGATCCTGATACACGCCGGCGGCATCCAGCTGGCGGATATACGCCTCGGCTACATCGTGCTGCTCTGGGGTCTCATAGAATATCGCGGAGCGATACTGGCTGCCGACATCGTTACCCTGTCGGTTGAGCTGGGTGGGATCATGGGCCACCGAGAAGAACAGCTTCAGCAGTTGGCCGAAGCTGACTCGTGCCGGATCATAATGCACCTCGATGACTTCGGCGTGCCCGGTTTTCCCGGTACAGACCGCCTCGTAATTCGCGGTACTGGCTTCACCGCCGGCATAACCAGAGGTCACACTTTGAACACCGTCAACCGCCAGAAAGACCGCTTCCACACACCAGAAACAGCCCCCCGCCAACACCAGCCGGGACTCACCGGCCGCTTCAGGCAGATCCTGTTCAGGGTCCGGGAAACGACTCCTGGGAACACTCAGGCCGGGCAGATTACATGCATCGGTCATGGGCCACTCCGTACACTATACATCGTCGAATGATCACTGATTGTGGCGTCTCAATACTGAAAAGCCAAATCAGCACCTGTAATTTGCACTACCCAGGGCAACAACCATAATTAAGACAGGAACCACTGATAAGGTTCCGCTCGGCATCAGGGATAACAGCATGACCGCAAGGGTTCGCGTATCGGAAGATCAGGACGAGCTGCTCCACTACCGCCTGAGCCTGAGGCTCGGGCCCGTCCATGCCCGTCAACGCCTCGGCATTGAGCGGGAAACCGAAGCCCGGGTGTTCGGGCGGGACAAGCGCTCGTTCCATCTGGAAAACCTGACCAACGCTCCGAAACTGATTCGTTTCTGCCTGAAGGCCGTGGGCCTGCTACGCCGGGCTCAGGCCAACAGTTTGAAACTCACCACCGAGCACAACACCTTCGTGTTGCCCGATCTCCCTTCGGCCTTCGAGGGCTTCCGCATCCTTCACCTGACCGACCTGCATGTCGATATGGACGAAGCCAACCTGCAGGCAGTTATACGGCAAATCGCCCCGCTGGATTACGATCTGTGCGTTCTGACCGGCGATTACCGCCAACGCACCTGGGGCCCTGTAGACGATGCTCTGGACGGTATGGCCAGACTGCGCCAGGCCATTCACGGCGACGCCTATGCCGTGCTGGGCAACCACGACAGTGTACGAATGGTGCCGGCTCTTGAAGACATGGGCTATCGGCTACTGATGAATGAAATGGTACCGCTGGAGCGCGGCGACAGCCGCCTGTACCTGGCCGGTGTGGACGATGCCCACTACTACAAGGTTCACAACCTGCACCGGGCCGGCGACGATATACCCGCAGGGGGAATCAGCCTGTTACTCAGTCATACACCGGAAATCTGGCGGGAAGCCACCCATGCCGGTTACGACCTGTTCCTCTGCGGCCACACCCACGGTGGGCAACTCTGTTTGCCTGGCGGCATCCCGCTGACGCTCGACTCCGATTGCCCGAGGCGCCTTGGCCGCGGGCTCTGGCAGGTAAACGGCATGCAAGGCTACACCTCACCGGGAGCCGGCACTTCGGTTCTGAATGTGCGTCTGAACTGCCCCCCGGAAGTGACCATTCACACCCTCACTCGCGGGCCCTGAGTTCAGTGTGGCTGTTTACGTATACCGAGGCGGTAAAACAGCGGAGAGAACAACATATTGGACAATGCGAACAGAAGGGCAACGGCGACCGCCTCCCACAGTGGCAGCGGCAGCCAGTACCAGGCCATCACCATAGGTAACAGCGCCTCGGGCAGCTGATCCAACCAGACCGCCCGGGCGCTGGAAGCCAATCCCATACGGCGCTTGGTGAAACTGCTGAGCATATCGCCCCACAGCGACAGGAAAGCAAACAGCGCTCCGAACAACCAGCCCAGGCCCACCCACAGGGCGAACAGCGCGCAGGTCAGAACGCCGGATACCAGCCCACGCCAGGTTTTGCTGGGCCCCAGCAGCGGTCGGCCATCGCGCCACAGCCGGCCACGATCGAGGGGCCAACTGCCATGCTGGTGAAACAACCGCGCCACAACCACTGGAGACCCGTTGGCCAGCACCAGCATGACAAACAACTCAAGCGACAACAGCACTCTGCTTTCCCCTGTTAACAGCCGGCCAGATCAGGTCAGTCCGCCTCGGGTCAGCTTGAGCGGGTCCATCAGTTCCTCAAGCCGTTTGCGGCTCAATCCGCTCCGCTCCTCGGCAACGTCGATAACCGGGCGCCCGCTACGGTATGCCTCTTTGGCAATATCCGCGGCCAGGGCGTAGCCGATTTCAGGGTTCAATGCCGTCACCAGAACCGGGTTTCGACCCACCCCCGCATTCAGGTTTTCGGTATTAACGGTGAACCCTTGCAGGGCCTTGTCTGCCAGCAGGTTCGAGGCATTGGTCAGCAATCCGCACATATCCAGCAGATTTGCGCCCACCAGTGGCAGCATCACATTCAACTGGAAGTTGCCGGACTGGCCCGCCATGGCGACAGCCGCATCCAGCCCGGTCACCTGGGCACTCACCATCGCCACCGATTCCGGTATCACCGGGTTCACCTTGCCAGGCATGATGCTGCTGCCCGGCTGCAAGGCCGGCAGGCTGATTTCAGCCAGACCATGGATCGGACCACTGTTCATCCAGCGCAGGTCATTGGCGATCTTGGTGAAGACCACGGCCACACCGCGGAACTGGGCAGACAGTGCCACAGGCGCATCAACCGCACTCTGCCCCAGAAACTTGTGCTCCAGCGACCGGAACGGATAGCCCGTATTCTGCTTCAGAAACTTCACAAACTGGCCAGCAAACTCCGACGCAGCATTCACCCCGGTACCTACCGCGGTACCGCCCTGGGGTAGTGCCGCCAGGTCCTCCATGGCCCGCTCAAGGCGAAGCTCGGTCGCCGCGACCTGCTCCCGCCAGGTTCTGAGCTCCTGGCCAAGTGTCACCGGCATGGCATCCATCAGATGAGTGCGCCCGGTCTTCACCTGCCCGGACAGTTCAGCCTCCCGGCCGTAGATCACTCCCCGGAGATGCGACAGCGCCGGCAGCAGCCGGCTTTTCACTGCCAGCACAGCGCTGACATGGATCGCAGTCGGGATCACGTCGTTGGAACTCTGGCTCATGTTGACGTGATCATTGGGATTAACCTCCACGCCCTTCTCTCGCGCCAGAGCCGCGATCACCTCGTTCACGTTCATGTTGGTGCTGGTACCGGAGCCGGTCTGGTAACGGTCCACCGGAAACTGATCTGCATGTTCCCCTTTCAGCAACCGGTCGCAGGCGTCACAAATGGCATCACGCAGTTCCGGCTCCAGCAAGCCCAGTGACGCGTTGGCCTGGGCCGCCGCACGTTTGACCTGAACCACAGAGGCAATGAATTCGGGCGGCATCGGCTGCCCACTGACCGGAAAATTGTCCACCGCACGCTGGGTCTGCGCGCCCCAGAGCGCACTGTCCGGTACCCGGACCTCACCCAGGCTGTCTTTTTCAGTTCTGAACTCGGTCATCACATCCTCCTTGTCACGCTCGATAGCTTCCCACAGCGGCCCTCAGGTGCCGTTACCATGGGATTTCAGGCGGACATGGTCGCAGATGCCGGTCACCTGCTCAAAATTCAGAATCAGTGTGTGCACGGTATTGGTGTAGGTGTCGTGCAGGTGAAACTTGAAGCGGCTCTGCTTCTCGCCCCGCAGAAAGGCATCGTACTCGCGCACCAGCTCTCGTACATCACCGCCGGAGTCCTGGCTCCAGGTAGCATTGAACGGACCCAGCACGGCGCCACCGGCAAGGCAGATGGTGACTTCGTGGTTAGTGAGATGGCCGTCTTGAGTGGTCATGACATTTCCCTCCTGAAAGCACTCAGCGATAAGTGTAGTCGCTCTCAGGCACCGGGCTCTGGCAATTGCCAAAGTCATCACAGAAACAAACATTTCCGGCAACCCATCCTGCATTTGTAGGATTTTCCTACAAAACGACGAATGCCACCCTGATAACCTGTCCAGCCGATTCGATATCAAGGAACGACCGGTAAACATGGGGCACTTCCACTCACCTGCGGTTTTACTGCGCTACCATAGCGAAGAGGCAAAGCAGACGTTCGAGGCCTTGTTCGCGCAGGACTTCTCGATACACGCCTTTAGCTCGGATGAGGCAGTGCTTGAGCACATAGCGGCCGCTGAAGCACCGCCCGCAGCGCTGGTGATAGCCGGATGCGAAACCTCAACCGCCATTAACTCCACTCTGCTGGTCCAGGCCAGAACACAATATCCCACCGTGCTCCGGGTGTTGATAACCGAGCGCGTTATCCTGAGCGAACTGGTGGCGCTGCTGGACACCCAGGTAATCGATCGTTGCTTCGAGCAGCCCCTGGACCCAGACCTCATACGCTCACACCTTTTGACAGCGGCCCTGACAAGCCCAGAGCTGTCCGGCCAGACCGAGCACCAGCCATCGCTGCCGAACACCGAGGGGCAGCGCCCCGTTGTGCTCATTGTCGATGACGAACCTGCCGCCACGAAATATCTGATCCGTCAACTCGAACACCTGCAGGATGAGTTCTCCCTGCTTTCCGCAGACACTGCGGAAGCGGCACTGGAACATCTGCGAACGCCAGGCGCGCCCATTGCAGTGGTGATGACGGACCAACGGATGCCGGGCATGCAGGGCAAAGAGCTGCTGGATGAGTTGCGTCAGTCTCATCCGGCCGTTGTCCGGATTCTGACTTCCGCCTGGGGCGAGGTGGACGTTGCCCTCAATGCCGTGAATGAAGGCCGGATCTTTCGCTACCAGAAAAAACCCTGGCAAGCACAAACCTTGCTGCCACTGTTCCGGGAAGCCATCGCTCGCCACCGTGAGCTGGCGTCGGCCCTGGACAACACCCGCTGCGAAACCCGGAAACGCTTTGCCGAGCTTCGCCTGCAACGCCACGGCAGGCTCGTCGATCATCTGAGGCCGATCCTGAGCGCCCAGGTTCCCGATACCACACTGAACGCTTTTCTGGATACCGTGGCCAGCATTGACCACCTGCCTGCGGCGAAAGCACACCTCAGGGCCAGCCAGGACATGCATCTGGAACAGGAGCTTGTCCGGCGGTTCTGCGACCATGTGCGGCAGGAACTCAGTCGGCTGGAAAACATCGTCCCGGCAGGCCCCGGGCAGAGCCGGATGACGTCACTATTCAGCGGGACCACGCCCCAGGAACGGGCCACATCGTCTCCACCCTGCTCGCCGGCAGAATTACTGGGGCAAGCCCTCAACACCCTGCTTGTCAGCTCCGGTCTTGACTGGAGCCACCTGGTGCTAACCGAGAGTCGCGATCAGCTTCACGTAGCCCCGGAACAACCGCTACGCATCTATAGCCATCTACTGGCTCCGCTCACGCGGCTCTCCGATCCGCTTCTTGAACAACAGGCAGCACTTCTGATGCTGTTCGTCACCACCAGCCTGCTGGGCGGGGACGTCAGTGCTGAGGCAGATGGCCAGTGCCTGCATCTGGCCATTACCCTGCCGGTACTCCCGGGATCGGGTAACTGACCGTGAACCCTCAGCGCAGACTCCGGCTGTTCGCGACCGTCAGCCACCGTCTTTTCCGCGACGGTTTGCTATTCCAGATTCTTCATAACGAAGACATTGAGTTAGTAGGCGAATCCGAGACCGGCGTTGAGACGCTGCAACGCCTGGCTGCTGTCAGACCCGGCGTGCTATTGATTGAAGAGAATCTGAAAGACAATGATGGACTCACCATTGCTGAAAATGCCCTCAGCCTGCACCCGGCGCTCTCGGTGCTGCTGATCTCCGACACTCCGGTCAACAGCTCGCGCATGGCGATTTACCTGGAATCAGGAATCAAGGCGGTGGTCTCGAAACAGCAGTCGATCCAGGAACTGATCAAGACCCTGTTCTACATTCGCAGCGGCCAGGTATACCTTGGCAACTGGCAATCAACACGCGACCGGGCTGATGACGCTCTTACCGCTTACCAGGCATTGTCCGGTCGCGAACGGGAGGTGGCGAGACTGATGTCACAGCGGGTCGCGGTTCGAGATATCGCTGAGGAGCTGGGGGTGTCCTGTAAAACGGTGCATTCCTACAAGGACCGGATCTTCGTCAAGCTGGGCTTCGAACGCTTGCCGGAGCTGATTCTGTTTATGCAAAGACATCACCAAAGGGCGTTACCATGAACCTGCTCTCCGGTATTGAGCAGATCAAACAGCTGCCTGTTGATCGGCAACGGCGGTTCGAACGTTTTTCGCGCACCCAGTACCGGTACCGCGTGCTGCCGCTGTTCGCCGATGTCTACCTGATCATCGCGTTTATCGGCACCCTGCTATTCCTGGCCGGGCAGCTCACGCACTCAGTGGAGCCCCCGGTGTTTGCCGGTTACCTGCTCTACACCGGGGTGCTGACAGCGCTTATTCTGGCTCATCGCTTCACCCGGTTGCGGCGAGCGGCACCGCTGGTTGTCTATCTCGTATTCATCAACATGGCGACATTCAGCTACCTCGGCTATATCGGTGCCGGCGCCGCCATCGCGCCTGTGGTGGGGCTGTTCTTTTTTATCAGCTCGGTCGGCATCATCACCCTGTCGCTGAAGCACACCAGCATCATTTTGGCGGCCAACCTGATCCTTCTGGTGCTGGCCACCGCCGTCACGGTCCCGACCGATAAGGTTGTCACCGTGCTTATCGGCGTAATCACCAACTGGCTGATTCTGATGTGCCTGGTGGTTTCGCCGTTATCGGCGTGGTTTTTCTCCCAGTTCCTGCGCAACCTGCTGGCCCTGCAGTTTCTGCTCAGAGATCGAAACCGGCAACTTTCCCGCGCCTTGCAGACACTGGAGGCCACCGAGGACAAACTGGCCCAGGAGCAGAAACACCAGGCCCTGAGCCACATGGCCAAGGGTCTGCTGCACGAGATTACCAATCCGCTCAATTGCGCCATACAGGCGGTAGACTTTTCCGCGGCGATCAACCGGAATCCGGATGTGGCCGAGGCGCTGGACGATGCGGCAAGCCATCAACACCGGATTGCAGAAATCGTCTCGGATCTGATCGAATTCTCCCGCCCGGCGCCGGATCATGGCCCGGAGGCTGTAAATCTCGACAAGCTGGTGCAAACCGCGCTGCGATTTTGCCGGCACCAGCTTCAGGGCACCGCAGTCACCACCCAGATCCCCGCTGGCCTCTCGGTCGCCTGTTTTCCGTCACCGCTGATTCAGGTGTTCGTCAACCTCCTGATGAATGCATCGTCAGCCATCCGTGCTGCTAGCCCTGCACGACCGCAAATCCGGATTACCGCTGCCGCCACCGAAGCCGTGACCAGCATTACCGTCCGGGATAATGGCAAAGGCATCGACTCCAGTGACCTGCAGCGACTGACTGACCCGTTTTTCTCCACCAGCGAGACGCCGGATAACCTGGGGCTGGGATTGAGTATCTGCCACACCATCATGCGGCATCATCGTGGCGCCATGAAAATTGCCAGCGAACCCGGGCAATGGACCGAGGTGATACTGGAACTACCCCGGCATATCGATGGGCCCGACAAAAGCACTCGCCCTCCCAACTAAAACCGGTAAACCAGCCGCAGGGTCGCAGCATTGCCCCCGGGATCCGGCGACAGACGATTACCGCTGATCTCCGGCATCAGGTAATTCAAGCGAAGCTGAATGTCTTTACCCAGATAGTAATTCAGGCCCACGGTGGTGACGCTGGCTTCCGCCCCGATGCTTCGATCCCTCAGATCAACGGCACTGTAACGCGCCACCAGTTCCAAGGCGCCGCCGTTACTCTTTGGTTTGATGCGTTTGAACTCGCCCCGCTCGTAGGGGCGCTGGTCGTCGGTCAACAGCAGGCCGGCCTGGACATAGCCCCCGGTAAACCGCCACCATTCTCCGCCTTTACGACGCACCTCCTGAGCCATGACTTCTGCTGTCACGGTCAACCGATGAAACTGCCAACCGGCCTCCACGCCCGCAAGCCTGCTTTCACGGGCCTCAAAGCGGGGACTGCGAACCACGTTGTCAGCGCTGAACACCTCGGCCTCATCCTTGATCTGGAATTCCTCCTCACGATGCTGGCGCCAGGATGCTGCTGCACCGAGATGGAGTACCTGATCCTCCGAGCGGACGGGAGCACGGGAGACTCTGGCAGTTACAGCGCTGCCGTCTTCCGGTTTACGCTCATCGCTGAATATACCCAGCGCCCAGGTTGAGGATTTCCGGTACTGCCCCACCATAACCCCCAGTGAACGGCCCGGCGCAAAAGCTGAGGTAGCCATTGAGCGCTCACCCGCACTGAGACTTGAGTAGCTGGTCAGCCGTTCCATACCGAACGGCTCCTTGAACTGGCCCAGCCGGACGGCAAGGCGATCAGGGCCGTTGTACTGAACATAGGCATCGCCCAACTCTGCGTCTTTGTTGTCGCCTTCAATCTCGTAGCTGCCGTCAATCTCGGCCTCCCAGGCGTCGCCCCACGCCAGTTCAACCTGGAGCTTGGCGTTGCGCAACACGCCACGCGTCGTGGATTCTTCTCCGTCCTCATCATGGAACGCTCCGTAGTGGTCGACACCGGCCGCGATGTAACCACTCACCTCCGCCCGAGCCCCCCCGTCGCCATCACTCGCCAAGGCGCCTGAACCAATCATCGGCAGCAGCGCAAAGGCCAGCAGTTTGCCCACTTGCTCATTCATGCCCCGCCTCCAGGTGATAGTGCATTCGAAGCATCGCGGTGTCTCTCAGGTAGCTGACAGACACCACATCAACCCGGAACACATCCAGTCCGGTGCGTTCCCTGAGATCGGCAATCAAGGCTGCCTGTTGTTGCCGGTGGACGTTCTCGATCTTTTCGTATTCCACCTCCTTCTCACCGTGTCGCGGTAACAGGATGCGGGTCTCGAGCACAACCGCCAGGGCGATGACCAGGCCATTCAGCATGATCAACTCCAGGTGGTGCATGGTCCCGACTGCCGCCAGCAAGGCCATGGCGATCACCAGGAACAGGTAGGTCATCTCCTTGATACCCAGGGCTTCGGTGCGATAACGCAGCATCGAGAACACGGCAAACAGGCCAAAGGCAAAGCCCATCGTGACCGTGACCGAATGCAGCAGCGCCGTCACCAGAAACACGCCAACGCCGAAGAGAATGAAAGAGGCGGCATTCTCCCGGTGACGGGAATAGCGGTAATAACAGCGAATCAATACCAATACCGAGGCCGCATTAATCAACAGCCGGATAACAAAATGGAGGTCAACTGCAGATTCCATGAACGCTCCTTAACAACGGTTTGAATCGATTGGTTTTCAGGTTGTCTCCGTCCAGAAAAACCCGACCAACGCAGTACTTGCTGAAAGTCACCGGCCTGTATCCGAGCGCGGCCAGACGCGCCATCAAAGGCGAGCCAGAGGCTTTCCGGTCATATTTGATTTCGAAAATGGCAAGACACGGGAGCGCAACGGAATGCTTTCGATCAGGCGTCTGGAAGGAGAGCCCGGTATCCACCGTCACCCGCTCATGGCCGTCCCGCCGGAGCAAAGTCATCCGTTCATACTGGACAAAAAGTGCCGGCCGCATCCCTGCAGCCGGAAGGCCGAATTGCCCGGAAAGGAAATCATTGATGACGTGCGGGTCCCGACCGTCTCCGGTTAACGACAAGCGGGTTTTGATGGTGCGTTGCCGGTTGCTCTTCTTCTTGACTTCAAGAAAGCTCTCTCCGCTTTGCCGGTAGTGACGAATCCGCAGCTTGAAACGATTGAGCTTGCCGTTGTGATGATCCAGATACAGCTGGCTGTCCGGCGTATCCAGATACAGGGTGTCGTAGGTAAAACGCCGAGCCGTCCCAATCTCAAGCATCGAATACTCGCGCTCCAGGCCCTGAAGACACTGGTCTAGCTCATGAGCCGGAATCATGAATTTGGTGTCCACACGGTTCATCAGGAGCGCTCTTGCCTGCGCCTCAAGGGAATGCCCGGCAAATCTGGCCTCCGGGCTACCAACGGCCATGTTCATGGCACGTCGGCCACGTACTCCAAGGTGGCATCCAGGGTGATTGCCACGTCCCCGGCCTGCTCCCCGGTGCCAACACTGGTCAGGGTAATCTGCCCTTGAGCTCCCAGAGCAATCGTCCGGACATCTCCGGGCAGGCTCTCATCCACCTCAAACAGCAGCGCATTGGTGGCAAAGCCATGGAAGCGATGGCTACCCGGTACGTAGTCCGACGATTCAATAAACAGCTGAAGCACATAGGGTTTGAAGCTGTCACCGGCATCCACGCCGATCATCAGGAGGCTAACGACCGCCGGTTTGGTTTCCCGGTCCACGGAATACACCAGGCTGTCCACTTCAAAGGCGGCGTAGGTCAGGCTGGCACTGACGTTGCGCCCGTCCGGCAAGGTGAAATTGAATGCACCTCGGTCATTTCCGCTCTGGGATGTGATGTTGCCCGTCAAAGCCGTCGTGGCGGGCGCGCTGCAATCCGGCTCCTTATCCGCCAGTAGCGAGACTTCGCCATTCGGCGTCTCCGCCGCCATCGCCTGCTCCAGAACAACCCTGCGGGCGGGCTGGTAATCATCGTCGCCCGGCTCACCGTTGCCGATGATAAAGCGTTCCAGGCTGGCCGCCGCTTCCTCGGTGGTTCCGGTCAATTGCCGGATGCGCGCCAGGCGGTCGATCAAGGCATTCTCATCCCACTGGGTTTCCAACAGGTTCTCCAACTCCGCATAATAGGCTGCCCGGTATTCGGGTATCTGGAACAGACGATCTGCGAGCCGGAAGTTGCGATAGAAAACACCGGTTAGCGGCTTGAGCGGATGGTCCCCGCGAAAAGCCGTGTCCGCCCCCCAGGGAATGAAATGGAACAGTCCGTCCTCCGGATTACGGTAAATGTGGAAGTTGTTGGCATTGCCGGTGGCGGAATCCCAGGCGCCGAGCAAGGTCTCCACCGCCCAGAACCGGATGAACCGGTCCACATCGACCAACTGCGGCAACACGTTCAGCATCTGCTCATCTGGCAACGCCAGAGCTTCTGCAACGGCTTGCAGATCGCTGCGGTCGTTTTCCTTTTCGTTGGTCTTCTTCTCGAATCGCTGGCTCAGCCAGGTACCAAAATCGGCAGTCTGCGCCTCATACTGATTGCCCTCATCGTTGCCGAACGCACGGGTCAGGAAAGGCTTTTTAAGAGGCTCTACATTGGTAAACACGCCGAGTGTTTCGCCGTTCACGGTTACCCTGGCGTAGTTGCATCTTGGCGCCGCAATGCCGGCTTCACGGAACTGGTCATACGCCATGCATTGCCTGGCATTGGAAGGATCCTGGCGATTGTTGTTCAGGGTCATCCGCGAGGAATTCTGGTAGGTCCGGCCTTTCTGCAGGTCGTTGAAATCCAGCTTGAGAGAGGGAATGCTTGGGCTGAGAGAACCCATATAACCCTTTTTGCGAACAATGACGTTGTCCATCCGATCGCCATCAATCGACACACGCGCGGTAAATTCCGTGTATTCAAACGGCGGTATACACTCGCGATCCGTGCTCGCCAGGGTACGCCCCTCGGCACGCAGCTTTTCGAAATCATCAGCGGACATACGAATGTCCACGGCCATTATCCGATCCGGGGCGTAAAGGTCGCCATCGCCACCAATGTTGACCGGCTCAACCGGAGCATCGAAGTCTGAGGGATCAGAAGAATCCGAGCCTCCGCCCCCGCAGCCCTGCAGCACCACCAACGCCATGCCTGCCATTAGCCAGCGGCAGCGCCCCCACGATGTTCTGAATCCTGTTGTTGTCATGAAGCACTCCCTGAAGATTGTCTATCGTGGCCGGGGGAAAACCGGCTTCAGGAAGTATTGCGGCTGGAATGCACGGGAGTCTGTAAGACGGTCTTACAGCGTCAGAACGACGACGAGGCAATCAGGCTGGTCAGCAATGCCCGCAGTCGGTTGGGCTTGACCGGTTTATTCAATACAGGAAGATACTGGGCTCGTAACAAGGCCCGCGTCTCGTCACTGCGATCAGCCGTAATGATGGCCCCGGGCAGGTCCATCGCCAGATGTCGCCGCACCGAGTGAATGGCATCAAAACCGGTCTGGCCATCATCGAGATGGTAATCCGCAAGCACGGCTCTCGGAGTCAAGCCGGATTCATCCAGTCGGGCCAGGGCATGGTCCCGGCCACCGGCCGTAATCACGACACACCCCCATCGACTGAGAAGCATCGCCATGCTCTCAAGAACGGCTGGCTCGTTATCAATGACCAGAACCGGAGCTCCCTCAAAACCGCGGTCTGTCGACACGGCCGGGGCAGGCTTCGCAAAGGCCTGCAACGTTGGCACGGGAACGCGTGGCAGCGTTACGGTGAAGCGAGAGCCAAGCCCGGGTCTTGACGCCACGTCAATCCGATAGCCCAGAACCCGAACCATTCGCTCGACAATGGCCAGCCCAAGGCCAACCCCTTGCCTGCCACCGCTCCCCTGCGGCAGGATCTGATGAAACTCGGTAAAGATTTCATCGAGCTTGGCGGCATCAATTCCGACGCCGGTATCCCAGACTTCGAGCCGAACGTCATCATCGCGCACACGCACCGCCAGCATCACACCACCGGACCGCGTGTAACGGAAGGCATTGCTGAGCAGGTTTCGAAGAATACGGGTGAGCATACGTTGATCCGTGCGCACCATGGCCGGTGAAGAGCGGACCCGAAAACCAAGCCCTGCGTTGGCCGCCACGGCCTCAAACTCGCTGCCGAGACTGCGCGCCAGCTCATCGACGTCGGTATACACCAGATCGGGCTTCATCGCCTGCTGGTCCAGTTTGGAGATGTCCAGCAAATCGGCCAGAAGATCCTCTGCGCCTTCCAGAGCACGGTGGGCCTGGTGCACCATCCGGCGTTCGGCATCGGGCAGGGTGCTGTCCTGCAACGCCGAGATCATGAGCCGGGCGGCATTCAATGGCTGAAGTAAATCGTGACTCGCGGCGGCCAGATACTTGTCTTTGCTCCGGTTTGCATCTTTGGCGGCATCGACAGCGATCACCAACTCCTGCTCAACTTTCTCGCGCTCTTCAATCTGATAGCGGAGGTCCACGTTGGCGTTCTGCAACGCTTCAGTGCGTTCCTCCACCCGGCGTTCCAGTTCTGCGTTGAGCTGTTCGAGCTTTTCCCGGGCCTGAACGCGGTCAGTGATATCAGCAACAAAGGCTTCCACCACTTCAGGCCCGAGGTCTGGCCGCCGCAGCATGGTCACGGCGACATGGACGGCCGACTGATCGGCCCGACGAAAACGGGCCTCCCGCGCGCTAAGGCTGCCGTAATCCAGCAATTCCTGGCGAATGACATCAAACTCTGCGGCGCTGAAAAAAAGCTGTTCGCGAAGCCGGATCATCCGGTGCTGAAGCTGTTCAGGGCTGTCGTATCCGCAAATCCGCGCCATCGCCGGGTTGCAGGCCAGAAAACCACCCCGCAGATTGGCCTGGAAAATGCCATGCAGCGCGTTTTCGAACAGCCATTTGTAACGGTTGCGTTCCCGCTCCAGCTCCTCAATACGTTCCTGCAAGGCCGGATAATAATTCTTACGCACCGACTGACTGCCAAGTCCCAGCAGATCGCCAACGCCAAAACCACTGTCAGGCGATTCAGAGGGCTTCTTCATAAACCACCTGAACATCCCGAAGCGACGACTTCCTTGGGTTGGTCAGTATGCAGGGGTCCTTTAATGCATAGCCTGAAAGATAGGGGATATCCGATGTCGTCACACCCAGCTCTTTCAACCGGGCTTCGAGGCCGACGGTTTTCTTGAGCGCAACAATACGGGCCATCAGGTGTTTTTTGACCTGGGCATTACTCATTCCCCGGGTATCAATATCCATGGCCTCCGCCACACGCCGGAAGCGGTCTTCGGCAAACGGGAAGTTGTAGGCCACCACGTGCTCCAGCAATAGCGCGTTGCACAATCCGTGGGGCAGGTCCAGGAAGCCCCCGAGGCTATGCGACATGGCGTGTACTGCCCCAAGAATGGCATTTGAAAAGGCCAGGCCCGCCAGCATGGAGGCCAGCATGATCTGCTCGCGCAATACCGGATCCGCCGGGTTGGCAACCAATGGCTCCAGATTCCGGTTGATCAGTCGGATGGCTTCGAGAGCGTGCGTGTCGGTGAGCGGTCCGCTGCCGGTAGACACAAATGCTTCAATGGCGTGAACCAGCGCATCCACCCCGGTGCAGGCGGTCAGATAAGCACCCATGGTTTCCGTGACTTCCGGATCAATCAGAGAGACATCCGGCACGACCGCCTTGCTGATAATGGAAAACTTGAAGCGCCGATTGGGGTCCGAAATGATCGCAAACTGGGATACGTCGGCAGAGGTTCCCGCCGTCGTCGGAATCAGTATCAAGGGCGGAGGGGGATTGGTGATGGTATCCACCCCTTCGAACTCCAGAATGCTCCGACCGTGCGTGGCGACAATACCGATGCCCTTGGCACAGTCCATCGGGCTGCCACCACCAATGGCGACGATAACGTCACAGTCATTCGACCGGTACTGCTCGGCGCCCGCCATCACCTCATCCACCTTGGGATTGGGGGAAACTGCGGTGTAAGTGGTACAGGCCAGGCCGGCTTCTTTCAGGAGCGTTTCAATCTCACCAACCCACCCGGCAGCCTGGACACCGGGATCCGAGACAAGAAACACGTGGCGCGCCCCGAAATTACTGGCAAAATTGGCCACCGATCGGCGTGAACCCGCGCCGAACACAATCTCCGGAGAGACAAACTTTCGCAAAGCAGAAATGTCGTAACTCATGGGGCCTGACGCGTACGGTTGTTGTTATAGGAGTAACTGACATATTAACGCAACTTGGCGAGCGCTTCATCGACCTTTTGGCTAAGGCCGGCTCACTCTGCCAGTCTGCGATAGAAGCGCCATAGTGTGTCCAGCATCGTGACCTGATTCTCCGGGGACCGGAAACCGTGCCCCTCCTCATCAAACCAGACCATTTCGGCGCACTGGCCTGCAGCTCTGAGAGCCGCCACCATTTCCCGGGTTTGCTCCGGCACCACCACCCGGTCCTTTCCGCCCTGAAAAAACAGCGCCGGACACGCAATCCGGCCTGCCTGGAAGGCCGGTGTCCGGGAACGCCAGTTAACACCTCGAGAACCCGGTGGGCCCAACAACCAGTCAAGATAGCCCGACTCAAACCGATGGGTGGCTGCCTTCAGCTTCAACGGTTCGGTCACGCCAAACAGACTGCCGAGACCACGAAATGACTGTCCCGGCTGCATGGCTGCCATCAGTGCGGTATAGCCACCGGAACTGCGCCCCTGGATAAACACCCGCTCAGGGTCTATCCCGCGGCTGGCGCCAAGCGAATGCCTCACCCTTACAACATCGGCAACATCGGCTCGTCCCCAGTTGCCAGCCAGCGCCTGACGATATGCCCGACCAAAACCGGTGCTGCCGGTGTAATTCACGTCCGCTACCGCAAACCCGTGCTGACACCAGAACTGTATCTGGGCATTGAAGGTAGCGTAGGCAGCCGAGGTCGGTCCGCCATGGGCCAGGATGATGAGCGGTGAGGCCTTGGCTGGCTTTGCCGGTTGGTACAGAAAGCTTTGCAGCTCGAACGAAAACAGGTCATCTGGAGGCAGGCACACCGTCTCCGGCCAGACCCAGTCGCGTTCTGCGATCGGTGAAGTGGCCGCACTCAATACCTCCTCCCTTCCGGTGTCCGGATCAATCCTGAGAATGTGATCCGCGCTATCCGGTCGTCGGGCCAGACAAACGAGGCTATTACTCCACGCAGAGAGCCACCGGAAATCCGAGTAAGACGATGCCACCCGGCGACGCCGGCCGTCTCGATCAATCCAGAGTTCGGCCCACCCCCTGACATAACGGACCTGTCCCCACCCCCCGCCAGACAGGGGGCAACTATGCCGCTCCCCGAGCTGCCAGGGCGCGTTGGCGTGATCGGCCATGACCTCAGTTCCTGCGGTCCAACGCAGCGAGTGGTGATTTCGATCCACCCGAAACGGCTGCCACCAGCCAAGGTGATCCGACTGAACCCAGAGCTGGCTATCATCGAACTGGGGCTGCTGGACCGACCCGCCTCCCGGCGGTTCCGCAACCAGCGCATCCCGCACATCGCCGTTGGCACCAAGCCGCACCAGACACAACATGGACCTATCCCAAGGCATGTCCGGGAGCTGCCAACTGACCCAGGCCAAGGCCTTGCCGTCCGGACTGAGCGCCGCCGCGCTGTAGAAGTCAAAACGGTCGTCGAGCACCGTAATCTGTCCAGACGAGTCAATCGCCACCAGGGCCTGTTGATCGCCGCATTCTCGTACGGCCAACCAGCGCTGCCGGTGGGGGTCTGCCACCAGCCCTCCCCACCGTGCCCCTGAGGGAGCGGCCAGGCTGAGCCGAACGCCCGTTCCAAGATCCAGCTGCCAGAGACTCTGATCCTCTGCCACCCAGCATATGAATCGCCCCATCACCGCAAAGGCACCGCCACCGTATCCGTTCAGGCGACTGCCGACACCGTTACCGGTCTCGATTCTTCGTGTTCGCTCGCCGTCAAAGCGCCACAGGTTTACACGCCCGGAGCCGGGTTCAGAAGCCAGCCAGAACAGTAGCCCGCCGTCGGCTTTCAGTTCCGAAAACTGCTGAGTTTCAAGACACGCCGTGCGGGCCGACAGGATTTCATCCCCGGCAAATGACACGGGAATTCCGGGCGTTTCGGTAGATCAGATCCTCCAGACCAGCCGTCGCGTGATCGGCCGCCGTTCGGGCGGCCAGGATCCGGTCGTGATGTGGTGACTTTCCGCAAACCGGATCGGCATTGTCGGCGTTCCCGGTCAACAGGTAAGCCTGACAGCGGCACCCCCCGAAATCCTTGCCTTTTTCGTCACAGGAACGGCAGGGTTCCGGCATCCAGAGGTCACCACGGTAATGATTGAACCCGGGACTGCGATACCAGATATCCTCCAGCGACTGCTCAGTCACATTGGGAAACTCGATCGGCAGAAGCCGGGCGCTGTGACAAGGCAGCGCCGTTCCGTCAGGGGCAACGGTCAGGAACAGGCTGCCCCAGCCATTCATACAGGCTTTTGGACGTTCTTCGTAGTAATCTGGGGTTACGAAGATCACCTTCATCGGATGATCCCGCCCAAGCAGATCAGTGCGGTAGCGATTCACGGTGGCCTCAGCCGTTACCAATTGATCTCTCGAGGGCATCAGCCCTTCCCGGTTGGCAAACGCCCACCCGTAGTATTGGCAAGTGGCCAGCTCAACATAATCGGCTCCCAGCTTCTCACACAACGCAAGAATGTCAGGCATCTGATGAATGTTGTGACGATGGATCACAAAGTTGAGCACCATCGGATAGCCCGCCGCCTTGACCGCCCTCGCCATGGCCAGCTTCTGATCAAAGGCCTTTCTGGAGCCAGCCAGCGCATTGTTGAGCTCAGGATCCGATGCCTGAAAGCTGACCTGAATATGATCCAGCCCTGCCTCGGCAAAATCCTGAACCTTCGCCTCCGTCAGTCCCAGGCCCGATGTGATCAGGTTGGTGTAGTAACCCATGCCCCGGGCGCCGGCGATCAACTCCGGCAGGTCTTGCCGCACCAGGGGCTCGCCACCGGAAAAGCCCAGCTGGGCAGCTCCCATTGCCCGGCCTTGCTTCAGCACTTCCAGCCACTGGCGCGTCGAAAGCTCATGCGCCTGATCGGCATAATCCAGCGGATTGGAACAATAGGGACATTGGAGCGGGCAGCGGTAGGTCAACTCAGCAAGCAGCCAGAGCGGGTGACCAACCGTTTCGTGTTCACCACTCATAGCCATTCAATCCAGTGTTGGCGGGTTGCCTCGGCGAGAAAGTCCTCGACGTCGGCTGACAGGGGACCAGCCTCCGGAAACGCCCGCTCCAGAAGTTCGACAATCTCGGTACTGGTGCGAGAACCGTTCACTTCCGCCAGTATGGCACCGGCGCTGCCATTAAGCTTGACCATGCCCTCCGGATACAACAGAACGTGACTTTGCTGTGCCGGCTCCCACTGAAACCGGAAACCTCGACGCAAGCGGGGAACCTGAGCCATGGCTACCTCCTTACAGACCACGATGCCACACCGGCTGATCTGTCACTGTATGATAGGGCGGTGTCTCGTGAACATACGCCATGGTCATGGCATCCAGCATGGTCCAGAGAATATCGAGTTTGAATTGCAGGATCTCGAACGCTCGCTGCTGATCCGCGGCCGAGACAAAATGATCCAGCGTAATACTCAGACCATGCTCCACATCCCGGCGCGCTTCAGAGAGGCGTTTGCGGAAATACCGGTAACCCTCCGCCTCAATCCAGGGATAATGATCTGGCCAGCTGTCCAGGCGAGACTGATGAATCTCCGGCGCGAACAGCTCGGTCAGCGAGGAACAGGCAGCCTCCTGCCATGTGGCCCGACGGGCAAAGTTGAGGTAGGCATCGACCGCAAAACGGACACCCGGTAACACGTGCCGCTGATCAATCACCTCCTCTCGCGTCAGGCCCACAGCTTCGGCCAGAAGCAACCAGGCTTCAATGCCTCCGGCATCGTCATCATGACCGTCGTGATCCAGAATACGCTGCAACCACAGACGACGGACGCTGGCATCCGGGCAATTCGCCATGATTGCCGCATCCTTCTGGGGGATGTTGATCTGATAGTAATAACGATTTGCCACCCACCCCCGGATCTGGGCAGGCGTGCACCCACCGCTGTACATGGCCCGGTGGAATGGATGATGGATGTGGTAGTAGCCGCCCTTGGCACGCAGCGCGGCCTCGAAATCGTCCCGATGCAGGGCAGGCGTAACTTGTGCGTTCATGGCGGACCTCACAGGTGTATGTGCATGCCATCCCACGCCACCTCGATACCATGCGCCGCAAGCTCAGCGCGCTCTGGCGAGGCCTCATCAAGGATGGGATTGGTATTGTTGATGTGAATGAGGATCTTGCGCGCGCCCGGCAATGTGTCCAGCAGCTCAATCATGCCACCCGGCCCGGCCTGCGCGAGATGCCCCATCTGTTGACCAGTTTTGGTGCCGACTTCCTGGCGGATCATTTCATCATCATGCCAAACGGTACCATCCACCAACAGCACGTCAGCTCGGGCCATCCAGGCTTTGATCCGGTCATCCGGCTGCCCCAGGCCGGGCGCGTATAGAACGCTCTGACCACTGACGGAGTCTTCAATGAATAGGCCAATATTGTCGCCAGGGTGCGGCTGGTCTCGCCTTGGAGAATACGGCGGAGCGTTACTCAGGAGCGGAATAGCCGTTAGCGCCAGAGTTGGCGCGCACGGTATCGTGAACGCCGTATCTTCGTTCGGCTCAATGGCTTGCCAATTGAGGCCGCCATTCCAGTGCAGGAGCATCTCGAACAGCGGGAAGCCGGTGGACAGATCACTGTGCACCTGCGATGTACACCAAACGTCCAGCGGCAGCCCTTCCCGCAGTGACAGCAATCCGGTGGTGTGATCAACCTGACTGTCCATCAGGACGATGGCAGAGATTCCGGTGTCGCGTAGCGAACGCCCCGGCTGCATGGCTGGAAAGTCAGCAAGCTGGGCCCGGATATCCGGTGAGGCATTGAAAAGAATCCAACGCTCTCCATCGTCGCTGATGGCAATGGATGACTGGGTCCGGGCACGGGCATTCAGGGTACCGGCCCGAAAACCGGCACAGTTCCGGCAGTTACAGTTCCACTGGGGAAAACCACCCCCGGCCCCTGAACCCAGAATTCGAATCTGCATGGCAACCTCCCGAGCAGAACGCAAATAGCCAGCCCGGGGGCTGGCTATTCGTGGCTCAGCGGTTAGCGAAGTACATAGTCACTTCAAAACCGATGCGAAGGTCTTCATAAGCTGGCTTGGTCCACATGATGCTCACCTCTTGTCATGATTGTTAGTGCTTGGCATTTATGGGCACCGCAGGCAAGCGCCCACGATCACTTTCATGCTAATCACAGTGCCTGCCACGCCATATGGTACTTTGGGACCGTTTTTGCCCGCCTGAAAGTAGCAGACCTTTGGCCCGGAGGTTGAATTGAGCCCCACCAGCCGTGCCCTACCATGAGAGAAACAATAACAATCACAGGAGACTTCTCATGGTAGGGCGCCTGATGCTCTTGCTCTCACTGGTGTTCACAGCCTCTGCCTACGCGGCTGAGCCGCCACCGGAGCCCAGGGCCGTCATTCAGTCTCTGTTTCCATCAGCAACCGTCATTGAGGGCAAGTTGCCGGACTTTCCCGTCTACCCCGTGTACCAGCTCCAGGAACTGCTGGGGTACGCCTATGTCTCAACCGATTTTGTTACCTTGCAGGGATTCGCGGGCAAGCCGATCAACATGATGATCGGCCTGGACACCAAAGGCCGATTCACGGGCGTCGAGGTGCTTCACCATCACGAGCCTGTCTTTCTGCATGGCCTGGGCGAAGCACCTCTGAACGAATTTGTGGCGCAGTATGAAGGGCGGTCCCTGAAAGACCAGATCATCGTTCAGGCATCCAGTCGTTCCAGTCGCGACACAGGTGGCCAACAGGTCTACTTTGATGGTGTGAGCAAGGCCACGGTTTCTGTGCTGATCATCAATGACACGATACTCTCCTCCGCCTTACAAGTTGCCAGAAGCAAGCTGGAAGGGTTCGCCCAGGCGGCCCCCACAAGGGCCCGACAAGATTATTATGAGCCTCTGACCTGGCAACAACTGCTGGACCGCGGCTACGTCCAGAAGCGGACACTCTCAGCGCAGGAGGTGGAGGCGAAGCTGGGCCGCCCGCTGACGGACTACCCAACCGACCTGTCGCCTCCATCCGGCGAGGCATTTACAGAGATCTATTTTGCCTATGTGAATTCACCCATGGTGGGGCGAAACCTGCTTGGCGACGAAGGCTACAAAGCGTTTCAGGAACGCCTGAATGATCGAGGCAAAGTCATTATGGTGATGTCACAAGGCGTATATCCTCATGTCAGCGAAGCCTTTGTGCCCGGCAGTACGCCCAGCCGAATCGGTCTCAATCAGAATGAGCTGGCCATCGAGATGAGGGATCTGAACTGGCTCGAACCGAATCAACAGATCATGGCTCCGGGCGCACCCGATATGGCCTCCATGAACCTGTTCCGGGTCGGCGGCAATGCGGGCTTCAACCCGGGTTCCGAGGCATCGTTCCATCTGGACATCACTGCGCCACGAAATCACCTGATCACCGACCACGCACGCTTCACGCTGCCCGTGACTTTTTCCCCGGACCTGTTTGAACCGGTCGAGGTGGCACCAGACTTTAATGAAGGCCAGCAACCGGTTTGGATTGGGCTCTGGAAAGAACGATGGTGGCAGATCAGCCTGCTGGTTGCTGGCCTGACCATACTGACGGTGTTCTTTGCGCGCCAGAAAACCCTGACACGGTATCCCCGGCTGGTGCACGGCTTCCGCTGGGGCTTTCTGCTCTTCACGCTCTTCTTTATTGGCTTTTTTGCCCAGGGGCAGCTATCGGTCGTAAACATCTATACCTTGTTGCTGGCTCTCTGGGATGGCTTCTCCCTGAACGTATTTCTGCTGGACCCGGTGATATTCATTCTATGGACCTACACCTTTGTCACCCTGTTTATCTGGGGGCGCGGGCTTTTTTGCGGCTGGCTCTGCCCGTTTGGCGCACTTCAGGAACTGGTCGCGTGGATAGGTCAGCGGCTCGGATTGCGGCAGATAAAAATACCTGAGAGATGGCACCGCCGGCTCATCCTGTTGAAATACCCGATACTGGCCGGGCTTGTGACCACCGCGTTCTTTTCACTGACCCTGGCCGAGCAACTGGCTGAAGTGGAGCCGTTCAAAACCAGCATTACTCTGTATTTCGTCAGGCACTGGCCATTTGTAATGTACGCCCTCGCCTTACTGGCGATCGGCCTGTTCGTTCACAAGTTCTACTGCCGTTATCTGTGCCCGCTGGGAGCAGGACTGGCGGTGCTGGGGCGACTGCGAGTGTTCAGTTGGCTGGAGAGGGTCAAACGCTGTGGCCAGCCTTGCCAGCATTGCAAAAACGAATGCGGTATCAACGCAATCCGCAAGGATGGCCGGGTGGACTATGACGAGTGCATCCAGTGCCTGGAGTGCGTTGTGATTCTGCGGGACCAGAATCAGTGCGTAGACGCCATTGTTCAGGCCAAACAGCGGCAGAAACAGGCTCGGATTCTGGCCACAGATGCAGCAGGGGCGTAAACGCCCCTGCACTCAGCGCCCCAGCGAATAGAATTCCGGGTTGGCCCGCATGCTGGTGACATTGGCCATGCGGTTGGACAGACCGAAGAAGGCCGTGATGCCTGTAATATCCCAGGCGTCCTCATCGGTAAACCCGTGCGCGCGCAATGTGGCAAAGTCGTCCTCATTCACGGCATAGGCCGACTGCGACACTTTCACGGCAAAATCCAGCATCGCCTTTTGGCGCTCGGAAATATCCGCTTTGCGATAATTCACCGCCACCTGATCGGCAATCAGTGGGTTTTTCTCCCGGATCCGCAAGATTGCGCCATGAGCTACCACGCAGTACTGGCACTGATTCAGGTTGCTGGTCGCCACTACAATCATCTCGCGTTCAGCCTTGGTCAGGTTGCTCTCCTTCTCCATCAGAGCATCGTGGTAATCGAAGAACGCTCTGAACTCGTCGGGGCGATGTGCCAGCGCCAAGAAGACGTTAGGAATGAACCCCGACTTCTCTTGTACTTTCAGAATCCGGTCGCGGATGTCGCTGGGCAACGAGCCCAGCTCTGGCACCGGAAACCGGCTGATCGGTTGTTCTTTTGGGTCCGACATTCTGCATCCTCTGTTGTTTTCAGTCTGTTCAAAACGCCGGTTAACCGGCGACCGGAATCACCACGCGACCCCGCAACTTGCCTTCGAGCAACTGCCCGGCGGCACCGATAGCGTCGTCAAAGGACACCTCGGTAATCATGCTGTCCAGAAGCTCCGGGGACAGGTCCTCGGCCAGACGCTTCCAGGCGTACAGACGATCAGCTTTCGGAGCCATAACACTATCAACACCGCAAAGGGTCACGCCTCGAAGAATGAACGGAGCGACTGTAGCCGGGAAGTCCATCCCTGCCGCCAGACCGCAGGCAGCAACAACACCTCGATACTTCATGGCCGCACAGACATTCGCCAACACTTGTCCGCCGGCCACATCAATAGCCCCCGCCCAGGTTTCACGGGCCAACGGCTTGCCGGGCGCCGTCAATTCAGCCCGATCCAGAATCTGCTTCGCCCCCAGGGACTTAAGATACCCTTCCTCTTCGGGCCGGCCGGTTACCGCAGTCACCGAGTATCCGAGTTTAGCCAGGATCGCTACCGCCACACTCCCAACACCTCCGGTTGCTCCGGTTACCAGGATGTCACCTGAATCCGGCTTGACGCCCTGCTTCTCCAGGGCGATCACGCATAACATGGCGGTGTAGCCCGCGGTGCCAATGGCCATGGCCTGGCGCGGAGTAAACGGGGCTTGCAGCGGAATCAACCAGTCTCCAGAGAGGCGTGCCTTCTCAGCCAGCCCGCCCCAGTGTTTTTCCCCCACACCCCAACCGTTCAGCACGACCTGGTCGCCGGGCTTGAAATCCGGATTGTCGGATTCCGTCACAACCCCGGCGAGGTCAATGCCAGGCACCATGGGATAGGTTTTGGCAATCGGCGCCTTGCCGGTAATCGCCAGCGCATCCTTATAGTTCAGGGTGCTGTAAGCCACTTCAACCGTGACGTCGCCTTCCGGCAACTGGGTCTCGTCAACAGACTTCAGGGCCACCTGCTGATCACCCCGACTGCCTTCAATCACAATTGCTTTGAACATGTTGCCTCCCGTTCTCCGTTTAATCAGTGAACTTGCGTATCGAGCTCTCAGGCTCTTTGTACAAGCGCCATGAACCCTTGGGCAAACCGGTCCAGCGGCTGAGCTGACTGCTCCAGTTTAGCCCTGAGCACAGCGCCCTCCCAGCCAATCCAGAAAAACTGCGCTAACGACTCGCAGCACGCGCTTTGCGGGATATCACCCGCTTGTCGGGCCTGCTGAAGAACTCGGGCAACCCGGGCTTCCCAATCCCGAAAAGTATCGCTCAAAAGCTCGCGGAAACTTTCCGGGAGGGCCGCCATTTCCTGCCCCAGATTGCCGATCAGGCACCCTCGCCGGTAGTCGTATTTCTTCATGCCCGCTTTGGCGTCCTGAACAAATGCCTCCAGCCTCGACAGCGGTGGCCGGGAATCGTCAGCGAAGGATCGCTCCAGTTTACGGGCAAAGAAGTCACCGTAGGCTTCGATCAGCGCCCGGCCGAACGCTTCTTTGTTGTCGAAGTAGTGATAAAACGACCCCTTGGGTACGCCGGCCAGCCTCAAGATTTCGTCGATACCGGTATAGGAATAGCCCTTCTCGGTCAGCACTGCCAGCCCGAATTCAATCAACGCCTGCCGGGTATCCTGATAGCTGACGTTCTGGCTCTTGGGTGGCCTGCCGCGCCTGCGTTGGGGTGTCTTGGATTCTGCCATTACGCTTACTTTAGACCGCTCGTCTACAAAAACCTGAGATCACTTTAGACCAGTCGTCTACAAAAAACAAATGTCATAAAAAAAGGCCCTGGGAAGGGCCTAAGGAGAGTGGTAAAACATCCCGGGCTCCAGCAGGAGCCACCCGGCAGACGCCGGGCTCAACAAAAGCACCGTCCTTGTGCGGTCACACGAAAAAGGGGCCGATGCAGACAGCCCCGACGCATCCGGATCAGAAGAATCCCAGCGGGTTGGTGTCGTAGCTCACCAGCAGGTTTTTGGTTTGCTGGTAATGATCAAGCGCCATCTTGTGGGTCTCACGACCAACACCCGAGCGCTTGTAACCGCCAAATGCCGCGTGGGCGGGGTAGGCGTGGTAGCAGTTCATCCACACCCGGCCAGCCTGAATGGCACGCCCCATGCGGTAAGCCCGATTGGTGTCACGGGTCCAGACGCCCGCTCCCAGACCAAATTCGGTGTCATTTGCGATAGCCAGTGCTTCTTCTTCGGTCTTGAAGGTGGTCACCCCAACAACCGGTCCAAAGATCTCCTCCTGGAACACTCGCATCTTGTTGTCACCCTTGAACAGGGTCGGCTGGATGTAAAAACCGTTGTTGAATTCATCGTCGAGATGTTCACGGTCACCGCCGGTCAGGACAACCGCCCCTTCCTGCTTGCCGATTTCCATATACGACATAATCTTGTCGAACTGTTCTTTCGAGGCCTGGGCACCTACCTGCACTTCGGTGTCCAACGGATTACCGCGCTTGATCGCCTTGGTGCGCTCGACGACCTTTTGCATGAATTCCTCAAACATGTCTTCCTGAACCAGAGCCCGGGAGGGGCAGGTGCACACTTCGCCCTGGTTGAAGAACGCCAACACCAGACCTTCAACACACTTGTCGATGAACTCAGGCTCAGCCTTCATGACATCGGAGAAGTAGATGTTCGGCGATTTTCCACCCAACTCGACGGTGGAAGGAATGATGTTTTCAGCCGCACACTTCAGAATGTGGGAGCCAACCGGGGTAGAGCCGGTAAACGCGATCTTGGCGATACGTTTGCTGGTGGCGAGCGCCTGACCGGCCTCAATACCGTAACCGTTAACGATGTTGAGTACACCCGGCGGCAACAGGTCGCCGATGATTTCCATCAGAACCAGAATACTGGCAGGAGTCTGCTCGGCAGGTTTGAGCACCGTGCAGTTACCCGCTGCCAGACAGGGGCCCAGCTTCCAGGCCGCCATCAGAAGCGGGAAGTTCCAGGGAATGATCTGACCAACCACACCGAGGGGCTCATGGAAATGGTACGCCACAGTGTTGTGGTCAATTTCGCCCATATGGCCTTCCTGAGCACGAATACAGCCCGCGAAGTAGCGGAAATGATCAGCCGCCAACGGAATGTCTGCGTTCAGGGTCTCGCGCACCGCTTTACCGTTATCCCAGGTTTCAGCAACGGCCAGCTTTTCGAGGTTGGCTTCAATTCGGTCCGCGATTTTGAGCAGAATATTGGAACGTTCGGTTGGGGAGGTTTTGCCCCAGGCTGGAGCTGCTTTATGGGCGGCATCCAGGGCAAGCTCAATGTCCTCTGCCGTCGAGCGCGGGATCTCACAGAACGCCTCGCCGGTAACGGGAGTGATGTTCTCGAAATACTGGCCTTTAACCGGTGCTACCCATTCACCGCCAATGTAGTTCTCGTAGCGGGATTTGAAAGAAACAACGGAACCGTCCTTTCCTGGTTGTGCGTAGATCATGACATTGACCTCATTGTTGTGTTTGTCGCTTGCCAACGCGGCCTTCGCGTTTACCTATTCAATGTAGTCGTGAAACCAGGATTGGTGAATGATCCCAAGGGGGCGAAAAACTCATCCCTTGGTAGTAGATTGCAGGACGTGCACGCAGGCGCTCAGACGCGGCCCTTCGGCAGGGCCCGCGTCTACGTCAATCAGCGATGAGGGTTAGAGATCCCGGAGATCTTTACGCAGGATTTTTCCCACATTGGATTTGGGCAATTCCTCCAGAACTGTCACTTCCTTTGGAACTTTGTAACTGGCAAGGCTTTGGCGGCAATGACTGATCAGCGCCTCCTCATCAACATCGGCACCGGCAACGGGCGCCACAAACAGCCGGATCCGCTCCCCGGTTTTCTCGTCCGGTATACCGATACAGGCCGCTTCCGCGACTTCGGGCAACTCTGCTGCCACCGCTTCAATTTCGTTCGGGTACACATTGAATCCGGAAACCAGAATCATGTCTTTCTTGCGGTCAACAATCTCGAACTGGCCGTCCGGATGCATCACTGCCACATCACCGGTCTTGAAGTAGCCATCTCGGGTGAAGGCGGCTTCAGTCTCCTGGGTCCGGTTCCAATACCCTCTCATCACCTGGGGACCGCTGGCACACAATTCGCCCGGGGTCCCTATCGGCACCTCCTGTTCATTGTCATCAACGACTTTGACATCGGTCGAAGGTACCGGATATCCCACAGTCCCACTGAAACGGTCCTGCCCCATCAGGTTCAACGTCAGAATGGGAGCCGTCTCAGACAAACCAAAACCTTCAACGATGTGAGCGCCGGTATGAGCTTTCCATGCTTCAGAGGTACTCGGGAAGATCTTCGAGCCGCCCCCAAACGCCACCTTGTAGCGAGACAGGTCCACCTGTTTGAACAAAGGATGCTTGGTCATGCCGGCATACAGGGTGTTGACACCACCAATAACACTGAATCCGGCGTCCTTGATCGCGGCCAGGTAGGCGTCCATGTCCCGGGGATTAGGTATCAGTATCGCCTTTGAACCGATGGCCGCGTAGGCAACAAAGATCATCAGACCGAAAATGTGGTACATGGGCAGCGCCAGCACCACCACTTCCGCTCCCGGTTCATTGGCCGCGGGTATAAAGCTGCGGAACTGCAGGGTATTGGCAATCAGATTACGGTGACTGAGCGTCGCACCCTTGGAGGGGCCGGTGGTGCCCCCGGTATACTGAAGAAACAGCACATCGTCACCCGCCAGGGGTACGGCTTGCGGTCGCTTGCCAGCGTGTTCCGCCAGCAGATTCGCCAATGGGGTGTAATCCCCAAGATCTTCGGGAATGTCCGAGCCCGGGATCGAGAGAGCGGTGCCGTCCCCGGGATTAACGGTGATGACCCGCGTGATCGACGTCTGGTGTCGGATGGCAGCCAGTGACGGTGCCGACCCGGAATAGACAAGAATGGTCTCAGCGCCCGAATCGTTAAGCTGGTGCTCAAGTTCCCTCGGAGTATAGAGCGGATTGACGTTTACCTGCACGGCACCGGTTTTCAGTACTGCCAGCAGGGCAATCGGATAGGCAAAGATGTTTGGCAGCATTACAGCAATCCGATCCCCCTTCGCCACGCCATACCGGCTTTGCAGCGCGTGGGCCAAGGCATCAGACTCATCGTCCAGCTCCCGAAAGGTCAGGGATGCGCCAAAACACTCAATGGCTACGTGATCGGGGAACTTGGCTATCGCATCCCTGAACAGGCCGAGAACCGAATCATAGGCATCCACGTCAACGGTATGGGGAACATCGCTGGGGTAAGAATCAAGCCAGGGTTTCATGTTTATTCCTGTTGGGTTTTATAAGTTGTTATGCCATGGGTCCGGGAAGACCCTTCCAAATCCTCGCGCACCGACTTGATACAAACCTGATAATACGCGCCAAAAATTTGATAATTTGCGCCATATCAGGAAGACTCCCTCTCACCGCCCACGGAACAACAAGATGCCGCCATGCCCCTGACTGACCTTTCCCGCGCCTCGTCATTGGCCCGGCTCGACGAGTTCTGTCGTAAACATACCCTCGACTACCGGGACATGCTCGCCAGCGCCGGTCTGACCGAGGACACTGTGCAGCAACCAGACAGCCTCATCGCCTACACGCGCTTTACACAGCTCCTTGAAAACTGCGCCAGGGCCTCCGGACATCCCCTGTTTGGTCTTGAATACGGCATTTTTCAGGGCACCGCAGTCTTTGGCAGGCTTCTATACCTGTTCAAGAACGCCAATACCGTAGGGGACTCGCTCAGCGAGCTCACCCGGTACTACCACTTGCATTCCAGTGCTGCCGAGGTGACCACTTCGGTTCAGGAAGGAATGGCCTTCCTCTGTTACGAACCGGCGCTACAGGAGAGCACACCGAGCCGACAGATCGTGGAATTGGCCATCGGCGTCGGGTTATCACTGATGAGGATGCTCATGGGGCCTGCCTGGAAGCCGGCCGGAGTGCATTTCAGACACGGAGCAGGAAGCTCCACCAAAACCTATGCCCGCCTGCTCGGCGTGACACCGCAATTTAACAGTATCAGCAACGGCTGGGTGTTCGATGCGTCTTTGCTCAGCCTGCCCCTGAGTGACTCTGACCCGGGGTTGCATGCGCTTATGCGGGAACATCTGGAGAAAATGGACGCGCTCTCGGTGCGGGAACTGCCAGACTATGTCCAGCGCCTGATTCGAACCTGCCTGCCCGCCGGCAACGCAAGCATCGAGCTTGTCGCAGACTACCTGATGCTAAGCCCCCGGTCCCTGCAACGGTACCTGGCCCAGGAAAAGACCTCGTTCCAGACATTGCTTAACGCCACACGCAAGAACCTGGCAGAACGATATCTGCAGGAATCGACCGTGAGTCTGACCCAACTGGCAGGCATTCTCGGTTACTCAGACCTGGCCTCATTCTCCCGGGCATTTCAACGCTGGTATGGAACCAGCCCACGCCAGTGGCGCAAAGAGCACGGCTTGGGATTACACCCCAGGCGCCTTGCGCCGCACAGAAAAGCGCCGGTCTGGTTAAGCCCTTCAGGCCTCCCGGCAAAGAGTGGCGAATCGGCCATAGAATAGGCCTGTCTCCGGCAGGGGAATAAAAAAGGTCGCCCGGGGGCGACCTTTTTTATCGTTCAGATCACTTACTGGCGATCCGGTCTTTGGGTAACTTGAACGTCCACACCATGCCCCCCTGGTTGAAGTTTTTCACCACCTTGGCAACTTCTCCTCCCCAGAGCGGAACCGCACCACCCCAGCCAGAGGCCACGGACACATACTGCTCACCGTCCATGGTCCAGGTGATCGGAGTGCCAACCACACCAGAGCCTGTGTTGAAGCGGTAGAGCTCTTCGCCAGTCTTGGCATCAAACGCCTTCAGATGCCCTTCCGGCGTGCCGGTGAAGACCAGACCGCCCGCCGTCGTCATCACACCACCCCACAGGGGTGCCGTATTCTCGTAGCGCCAAACCTCTTCACCGGTCTTTGGATCCATAGCCCGCAGAACGCCGATGTAGTCATCGTTGACCGGCTTGATAGTGAATCCAGCGCCCAGGAACGCCGCACCCTTTTTATAGGAAACCGGCTCGTTCCAGATATCCATGGCCCATTCATTAGACGGTACATAAAACAGTTCCGTCTGTTGGCTGTAGGCCATCGGCATCCAGTTCTTGCCACCAAGGAACGCGGGCTGGGCCAGCACCGTCTCCCCTTTGCTACCGTCCATATCGGCAGGATTACCCGGGCGACCACCCTCGGTGTAGATCGGACGACCGGTGTCGGGGTCCAGCCCCTCGGCCCAGGTAATCTTGTCTACAAAGGGAAAGCCACGGATGAAATCGCCGTTCTCACGGTTCAGAACATAGAAGAAACCGTTTCGGTCTGCCGTTGCGGCGGCCTTGACGATTTTGCCGTTTTCCTCGTAGTCAAAGGAGATCAGCTCGTTCACCCCGTCGTAATCCCAACCATCGTTCGGCGTGGTCTGGAAATGCCATTTGATGCTGCCATCATCCGGATCGATCGCCAGACGGGAAGACGAGAACAGGTTGTCACCCGGGCGCAGGTGAGAGTTCCACGGGGCGGGGTTACCTGTGCCGAAAAAGAGGGAATCGGTATCGGGGTCATAGGTCCCGCCCAGCCAGGTGGCGGCACCACCGTTCTTCCACATTTCACCGGGCCAGGTCACTCCGGCCTTGCCGCCAGAAATACCATTCTCAATTTTTTTGCCATCCTTGTAGACATAGCCCATGTGGCCTTCTACGGTCGGGCGGGTCCATACCAGATCACCCGTGTTGGCGTCGTAGGCTTCAACCTTGCCGACAATACCGAACTCACCGCCGGATACCCCGGTAATGACCTTTCCTTTGACGATCATCGGAGCTGCCGTGATGGCATAACCAGCCTGATAGTCCGCCACTTTCTTGATCCAGACGGGCTTGCCGGTCTCTTTATTGAGCGCCACCAGTTTGGCGTCCAGAGTTCCAAAGATCACTTTGTCACCATAGATAGCAGCGCCGCGGTTTACCACGTCACAACAGGGCATGATGCCATCCGGCAGGCGCGCATCGTACTGCCACAGTTCCTCGCCGGTCCGGGCATCAATGGCGTACATTCTTGAATAGGAGGCGGTAACGTACATCACCCCATCTTTTACCAGCGGCTGGGATTCCTGCCCCCGCATTTTTTCACTGCCAAACGAAAAAGCCCACGCCGGCTGCAGGTATTGAACGTTGCTGGTGTTCAGGTCCGCCACCGGGCTGTAGCGCTGGCCCTGCGTACCCATGCCATAGCTCACTACATCCTCGGGGCTCTTGTGATCGTTGATAATCTCGTCGTCGGTTACCGCATGGGCGCCATACGAAACTGCCATCGCCAGGGCGCTGGCCGCAATGCGAATCCCGAACTTGTTGGTTCTCATGGTTGCGCTCTCCAAGTCTCTTGTTTTCGGTTCTCTTGTCGTCGTTTCAGCGAACCGGGAACTTTTCCCGCCTCTGGTACGATTCTTCGCGCTGACACCAAAACCAACAATTGCCCCGGGGAACAGGTTTTCTCATCACTTGGTAGTAATACCCCAAAAAGAAAGCTCGCCGATGGCGAGCCTTTCTCACTAATGACGGCCCTCGGCGCGGGCCAAAGATGCCTCATCGAGAAAATCCCGATAGTATCCGGGCACACTGTATCGGAGCTGCTGGCCGGACATCAGCTCGTTCATCTCACCGGATCGCACTAACCTGTCTACAATGGCTTCGAGCGCATAGCCAAGCTGCCGATGGGTGTGTTTGATCGCCATACCAACATCCCAGACCTGCTTGCCAATACCGGGAAAACCGTTACTCGCAGCTTTGAATTGCGCGTTTTCGGGCTTGGAAAGCTCATGGTCGATTTCCGCTCGCATCCCCATCACCGCACTCACCTCGCCAGAGCGCATCGCACCGAAAGCCTCCGCGACGTTTCCGTAATAGCGAACCTTCTCTCGCATACGGCCAGCAAACGCCGAGGTCAGGTAAAAATCAGGAAGGGTATCGATCTCCACGCCGATAGGGTGATACTGAAACACAGCGACCGTCTCAACGCTGTCGAGCCTCGCCGGATCAAAGGCGATCTGCCAGGTTTCCTGCTGGTAAGGACCAAACAGTACAACCTGTTCGTTGATGTACTCGCCGGTGGAATCCTGCATGTACGCGTAGGTCTTGTCATAAGGCACCCGAAGCATCACGTCGGCGAGCCGGCGCTTTGCCAGGTAATGGCCCTTCCACACATTGTTGCGCAGATCGTCACCCAGATTCTCATCCGGCACAATCCAGTGCACTTTGAACTCCACGCCCATTTCACGGGCGATCCGACGCCCGAGTTCAACATCGATCCCTTTCGGTTCGCCATCCACCTGATAGGAATACGGCGGGAAATTCTGATACACCCCAACCTTCAGGTAGCCGGATTCAAGGATGACGTCGTAGTTGCGCTCCGCGGGACGGTTGAGCAGCTTGTCACCATCATCGATTTCCTGAGCCAGGATGGCCTGGGTGAAGAGCAGTAAAGCAAGAATGGGCGCCAGTATTTTCATTGTATTCTCCCAACGACGACGGGCCGGCACTGGGCCGACCCGGTTTTAACCTTGAGCGAATCGAAGCAACTTCCGTTACTCCGGCTTGGGCAGAGACTCCACATAACTCCGAATGGCCCACATTGCGTTCTGGTCCAGGGTTTTCTTCCATGACGGCATGCCCCGGTCGGTGCCATTGCGCACGCGGTTGATAAAATACTCGTCATCCCATTCCGTCAGTTCCCGCAGATCAGGCGTAAGGCCTCCGGACATCGCTCGAATTCCATGGCAGCCCGCGCAATTGCCGGCGTAAGCGCTCTCGCCAATCTTGACCGCCTGGGCGTTCATATCGCCGTACTCGTTACCTTCCCGGAACGGGTTTTCCATCCGGATTTCATCGCCGAGTGTCGGCAGGTTGCCCGTATCCACTTCCTGTGGTGTGACGTTGCCGTGCGCAAAGACCAGGCCCGCCAGGCCAAGCAGGGACGCAGTCACCAGTGCTTTGAGTGAAAAGGACATTGCCATTGTTGCTACCTCTGTTATTGGATTCCCAGTGGTTGGCTATTGGATTTATCAGTCGCCAACGTGCTGACTTCCAGTCTAGGAATCCACCGGGGCATTCCGAATGCCACTTTGGGGGTTTTGGCGTAGTTCCTTGGTAGTAGACGCAGAGAGCGAAGGCCAAAGCATGAGGGCCCGAATTCCTCCGGTGAAACTCGATGTATTTCAGATAAAAAGCGCCCGTTCGGGAACATTTCCCGGTTTTCCCTGACATTTTCCCGGCAATGAGAGGCGGTTTTCCGTCGCCAGATTCCCCGGTCACTGCCAATACTCGAGACGTCGATGCCATGGGCAAGACGATGGCGACAACAAAAACCAAGGGGAAAGAATATGAGCATCAGAACACGCAAGCACCCGCTGTTGCGGGGTATCAGTCTGGCACTGGCGCTGGGGACCACGGCCGGTCTGGCCGGCCAACTCCAGGCCAAAGAGGTTACCTGGGATGACATTGCCAATGACGCCCGCAGCCCCGAAAACGTGCTGGGATACGGCATCGGCCCCAAAGCCCAGCGTTACAGCCCGATGACAACCATCAACCGCGATAACGTGGAGCGCCTGGTTCCCGCCTGGTCCTTCTCCTTCGGTGATGAAAAGCAGCGCGGTCAGGAATCCCAGGCCTTGGTCCATGACGGCGTGATCTACGTCACCGGCTCATACTCCCGTTTGTTCGCGCTGGATGCCAGGACCGGGGAGCGGTTGTGGGAATACAGTCACCGCCTGCCCGAGGGTATTCGTCCCTGTTGCGACGTGGTCAACCGGGGCGCCGCGATCTTTGGTGACAAGGTGTTCTTCGGTACCCTCGATGCCGGCATCGTCGCGTTGAATAAAGACACCGGAAAAGTGGTCTGGCGCGAGAAGTTCGCCGATCACGAGGCGGGCTACACCATGACCGGAGCCCCGGTGCTGGTGAAAGACCAGAAAACCGGAAAAGTCCT
The DNA here is from genome assembly GCF_003634635.1 of Marinobacter nauticus. GTDB lineage: Bacteria > Pseudomonadota > Gammaproteobacteria > Pseudomonadales > Oleiphilaceae > Marinobacter > Marinobacter nauticus. The sequence continues at coordinate 794,267 of NZ_RBJB01000003.1, forward strand.
GCTGATTCATGGTTCCTCCGGTGACGAATTCGGCGTCGTCGGCAAACTGTTTGCCCGCGACCCGGATACCGGCGAAGAAATCTGGATGCGCCCGTTCGTTGAGGGCCACTTCGGTCGGCTCAACGGCGAAAAAAGTACGCCAACGGGAGACCCTCGGGCACCCAGCTGGCCTGATGATCCGAATACTGAAACCGGAAAAGTTGAGGCCTGGAGCCATGGCGGCGGCGCACCCTGGCAAAGCGCCAGCTTCGATTCAGAAACCAACACCATTATCATCGGCGCCGGCAACCCGGCCCCCTGGAATACCTGGAAACGTACTTCGCCCGGAGGTGACCCCGCTGACTACGACAACCTCTACACCTCCGGCCAGGTTGGCGTCGATCCAACCACCGGAGAGGTCAAATGGTTCTATCAGCACACGCCAAACGACGCCTGGGATTTCTCCGGCAACAACGAACTCGTGCTGTTCGAATATGACGAAGACGGAGACACGGTAAAAGCTACGGCCCACGCCGACCGCAATGGATTTTTCTACGTGGTCAACCGTGAAAACGGTAAATTGAAGAATGCGTTTCCTTTTGTCGACAATATCACCTGGGCCACGCACATCGACCTGAAATCCGGCCGCCCGGTCGAGGTAGAAGGCCAGCGCCCGCCGGCGGTTGCTGAAGGAGAAACCCGAGGCAAGTCTATTGAAGTCTCGCCCCCTTTCCTGGGCGGTAAAAACTGGAACCCGATGGCCTACAGCCAGGACACCGGCCTGTTCTATGTTCCAGCCAACCATTGGAAAGAGGATTACTGGACAGAGGAAGTTACCTACAAAAAAGGTGCGGCTTACCTGGGGCAGGGCTTCCGGATCAAGCGGATGTACGACGACCACGTAGGCGTACTTCGAGCCATGAATCCGATCACCGGTGATATTGAGTGGGAGCACAAGGAAAGAATGCCATTGTGGGCGGGCGTTCTGACCACCAAGGGAGGCCTCGTCTTTACCGGAACCGGTGACGGATATCTCAAGGCCTTCGATGCCGAGACCGGCGAAGAACTCTGGAAGTTCCAGACCGGCTCGGGAATCATCTCGTCGCCGATCACCTGGGAAATGGACGGAGAGCAGTACATCGGTGTGGCCTCTGGCTATGGCGGGGCCGTTCCATTGTGGGGTGGCGACATGGCGGAGCTGACCAAGCCCATTTCCCAGGGCGGGTCCTTCTGGGTCTTCAAGATGCCCTCCTGGGCACAGGCCTCCCGCTAATTTTCCTCCGGTTCGGGCCTGGCACCTTGCCAGGCCCCTTTTTACGATTGATTCAGGAGTGAATCCATGAGAGCCACCGCAACAGCCGCTCTTCTTTTCGCGTTCACCCCCGTTTTCGGCGGTGACTATATGGCCGATATTGAGCCGGTTCCGGTCATCAACGGCTGCAAACTTGAACGTGAAACCAGTTGCCCCGGAGCGGACCTTCAGGGCGCGGATCTGTCCAATATGGATCTACGCTCTGCCAACTTTCGTGGTGCCAACCTGTCGGGCGCCAACCTGAGCCACACCAGTCTGCGAGGCGCCAACCTCGACGGGGCGAACCTCGACAACGTCACCGGATATCGTCTTCAGGTCTACCGGGCCAGCATGAGGGGGGCATCGCTAAAGGATGCCGAATTGCAGGGAATACAAGGCGAATACCTGTTCGCCCAGGGTGCAGACTTCAGCGGCGCCAATCTGACCGGCGCCAACTTCGACTTCTCCCGTTTTTCCGGGGCTACCCTGGTAAACGCCACCATGCCATTCAGCAGTTTCGAGATTTCCTGGATGCCCAAGGCGAATCTGGAGGGGGCCAACCTCAGGGGGGCAAACCTTCAGGAAGCCAAGTTGGGGCTGGCTAACCTGGCGGACGCGGACCTGACCGGAAGCCGGATCCACTACGCCACCTTCGAGGGCACCCACATGGAGGGCTGTACCGCCTGCCCGTTTGATTGGTGATCCGGGGCGGGCTCAGACCCGCCTCCCTTCCTCCAACTGGCCATAGCGAATCAGACCGGCATCCACCGCCAGGTGAATCAGCTCTACGGAGGAAGAAACCTGCAGCTTGTTTTTCAGTCCGGCCAGGTGGTTGGACACGGTCTTGCTGCTGACACACAAGCGTTCGGCGATTCCGCCCAGACTCTCTCCTCTGGCGTACATCAGCAACACTTCCATCTCCCGCTGGGTCATATCCCGCAGGCGGTGATCGACCGGCCGCTCCTGATTCATGGCCAGACGTGTGGCAATCGGGTGCTCAATATAGGGCTGGCCTGACGCTACCCGCTTTACGGCCTCCGCAAGCTCCTCGGGTGCGCAGCTCTTGGAGACAAAACCGAGTCCTCCCACATCCAGAGCCTGACGCACCATGGGCAGCTCATCGTGCATGGTGAAGAACAGAATCGCCGCTCCCCGCCAGCGCTGACGCAGTCGTCGCCCAACCTCCAGCCCGGAGATATCGGGCAACCCCATATCCAGCAGCACCACATCGGGCCGCAGCTCGCCATAGCGGGCCACCGCATCCTGACCGTTATCGACCTCGGTGATGGCTACCGCCGGCAACATGGATCGCAGCAGGTTGGCGATGCCCTGTCGGACTACCTGGTGGTCATCCACAATCATCAGTTTCATGCAACACCTCCAGTACCCGGAGTCAGTGGCACGGCCAGCCGGATTCGCGTTCCCTCGCCCAACCGGCTCAGAAACCTTACCTCGCCACCCAGGCAGCGGGCTCGCTCACACATCGAACGCACGCCCAGGCCGGCATTGCCTGGCAATTGATCATTGCCCACACCATCATCACGCACCTCTACGCTCAACTCGTTATCGTTGCGGGCAACCGCCAGCGTGGCGCAGGAAGCGTTGGCATGACGGGAAACATTGTTCAGGGCTTCCTGAAGGAACCGATACAGATGGGTTTGCTGCTCCCCGGTAAAATCGGGCAGGCGCTCGTCCATCGCCAGGCGGCATTCGAGGCCGCTGAGCTGTTGCCATTGCTCGGTCAGATGGCGAATGGCACTGCCCAGCCCCAGTTGCTCCATCACCAGCGGATGCAGCTCCTGCAACAAATGCCGAAAGTGCTTCTGGATGGTCTCGCAGTGTTCCGCCAGATCTCTGGCCTGCTGCTTCTGGCGATCGCTGAGATCCGGGTCGTAGACCAGGCTGCGTGCCTGGGCCCGAATGCCCGTCAGGTATTGGCCAAGATCGTCGTGCAACACCCGGGCGATGTGCTCGCGTTCCCGATCCTGCAACTGCAGGAGTTCGTTAAGCAGGCGGCTCACCGTTTGCTGTTCTGACTCGAGCGCCACGGCCATGGAATTGAACCGGCAAACCAGCGCATCCAGTTCCTGTTCACCCTGACGCGGTAGGCGGGATGTCATTTGACCTGCCGAAACTGCACCCATGGCCTCAGACAGACTGGTCAGTGTGCGCATGCCGCGCCGAACAATGAAGAACAAGGCAAGAAAACACAGGCCCATACCAATGGCATAGGCGCCCGAAATCAGCAGGAAGCCTTCCCAGATCTCCTCAACTTCGTCTTTGGGATTCACCTGCCAGCCGTTAACCACAGGCGGAGACGATTCCCCGGCGATCAGTGCAGAGAACCATGCTGGCACCTCTCCACCCCTGCTTCCGCCTGTGTCATCTACAGGCGTCAGGTGACGAAGAGTGCCGACAACGGATTCTGGAAGAGTAGTGGGACTCACAAGACTCCCGGCGAGCCCGGCAGCGCCTTCGAGCTCCCGCTGAACGTCATGGCGGGCTTGCTGGGTGTAGAACAGCGCTCCAAGTAAATAAACAAGAAGGAAAACCGCCAGCATCAACAGGGAAATCTTCCGATATACGGTCATTGTTTTTATCCGTTGCGAGAAAACACCTTCTCTACCCCATGCTAAAGCCAACAGTTTCCACCGGAATAGTTCTTTAGTACCGCCACTTTCCTACTTTCTGAATATTTCCGGGCTTCTCCCCCTTTCATAAGCTGGAAGTACAACAACAAACCGGAGAATCCCATGTCTTTTCTCGCCCGGACCGTGACTCCATTACTGATCGCCCTGGCAGCAGCAACCCCGCTGAAAGCGGAATCGTTGGACGTGCGGATTGGCTATCTGCAGTGGCTGCCAGACCAGGGGCCCGTGCTTTCCAATGTAATCCCGGAACCCGAGGACGCCGGCCTGCGGGGCGCCGAGCTAGCCATCAACGACAACAGCACTACAGGCAAATTCCTGGGCCAGACCTACTCCTTGCAGAGTGATGTGGCGGATTCGGAAGAGGCGGCCATTGCGGCCTTTGATGCCATGCGCGAGAACGGGCTGGATCTGTTTGTCGTAAACGCGCCTGCCTCGACCCTGAAGACCCTCACTGAGAAAGCCGGCGACAACACCCTGATTTTCAATGCCGGCGCCGAAGACGATGCCCTGCGCACCGGCCAGTGCCATGTAAACCTGATACACACCATACCCAGCTATTCCATGCTCACCGATGCGCTCGGCCAGTGGCTGAACCAGCGGCGGTGGGATGAGGTTTTTCTGATTACCGGCCCCACCGAGGCGGATAGGAACTGGGCCAATGCCTTCCGCCGTTCTGCCAGGCGCTTCGGGCTCGAGATTGTCGAGGACAAACCCTGGACCTTTGACGCTGATCTCCGCCGCACGGCCTCCAAAGAGCTGCCCCTGTTCACTCAGGCCAGAGATTACGACACGGTGGTGGTGGCCGATGTGCGGGGCGATTTTGGCGAGTACGTGCCATTCAATACCTGGCTGCCACGCCCGGTGGTGGGCACCCAGGGCATGTCGCCAGTTACCTGGCACCGGGTAGTGGAGAGCTGGGGCGCAGCGCAACTGCAGAACCGGTTCCACGAACTGGCCAATCGCGACATGAACAGCGAAGACTACGCCGCCTGGGCCGCCATTCGCGCCATTGGCACTGCCGTGACCGACCTGAACTCAGCCAATGCCACCGAGATCCGGAATTTTCTGTTCAGCGACAAGTTTCAGTTGGCGGCTTTCAAGGGCCGAAAAGTGACCTTTCGGGACTGGAATGGCCAGATGCGTCAACCCATTCCGATGGTTCACCCCAGAGGGCTGGTGGCCACCGCCCCGTTCGAAGGCTTTCTTCACCCGAATACCGAACTGGATACCCTCGGCTTCGACCAGCCCGAGAGCGAATGTCGGAACAACGGCTGAACCAAAGATTAGCCACTCATAAAACAATAAGGAGTACCAACATGAAATCCCTGTTAAAGCACACAGCCCTGGCGGCGATGATCGGCCTGTCGACACCGGCTCTGGCCAGCGTGGCCTATGTCTCCAACGAGAAAGACAATACTCTATCGGTGATTGATACCGAAACCCGGGAAGTGATCGAAACCATTGATGTTGGCCAGCGGCCCCGGGGCATCCTGCTCTCCAAGGACTACACCAAGCTGTACATCTGCGCCAGTGACGACGACACGGTGCAGGTACTGGACCTGGCCACCCGAAAAATCGTGGACACCCTGCCCTCGGGCGAAGATCCCGAGCAGTTTGCGCTGCACCCGAACAACAGGCACCTGTACATCGCCAACGAAGACGACGCCATCGTGACGGTGGTGGATGTGGACACCAAGGATGTTCTGGCCCAGATCGATGTGGGTATCGAACCGGAAGGCATGGCGGTGAGCCCGGACGGCAAGTGGGCGGTGAACACCTCCGAAACCACCAGCATGCTGCACTGGATCAATACCGAGACTTTCGAGATCGAGAAGAACATCGTCGTGGGCCAGCGCCCGCGCCACGTGGAGTTCTCCAAAGACAGCAAGATTGCCTGGGCGTCTGCCGAAATCGGCGGCACCGTGCACATCATCGACGTGGATAACCTGGAGCAGATCCATGAGATGTCCTTCAAGGTGCCCGGCGTAAATCAGGATCGGGTCCAGCCGGTGGGCATTGAACTGACCTCCGATGGCAAATACGCTTTTGTGGCACTGGGGCCCTCCAACCACGTGGCCGTCGTAGACGCCCAGACCTATGAGGTTCTGGACTATCTGCTGGTCGGCGCCCGGGTGTGGCAGTTGGATCTCGACAAGGACGAAAAACATCTCTACACCACCAACGGCGTGTCCGGCGATGTCTCCGTGATCGATGTGCAAGACCTGAAGGTGATTAAATCCATCAAGGTAGGCCGCTACCCCTGGGGTGTGGTCATCGACCCAACGTCATGACCATTGAAGCGAGCAACCTCAGCTTTCGTTACGGCGACAGGCCGGTGCTCCGGGAGGTCAGCTTTGCGCTGACCTCTGGCCGTTTTCATGCCCTGCTCGGGCCAAACGGCGCGGGGAAATCCACCCTGTTTGGCTTGCTCACTCGTCTGCTGGCCTTGCAGCAGGGAGAACTCCGGTTGGCCGGGCAGTCCCTGAAACACCAGCCGGCCGAGGCCATGCGCCAGATCGGCGTGGTGTTCCAGCAGAACGCGCTGGATCTGGACCTGACCGTTCGCCAGAACCTGCAATACCACGCCGCTCTTCACGGACTGTCCCGCAAAGAAGGCAGAGCCAGGGGTGATCGGGAACTGGAACGCTTCAACCTGCTGGAGCGCGCCAACGATGCCGTCCGCCAGCTTAACGGTGGCCATCGCCGGCGGGTGGAAATCGCCCGGGCTCTCCTGCATGAGCCCTCGCTGCTGTTGCTCGACGAACCCACGGTGGGCCTGGACGTTGCAAGCCGCAAGGCGCTCAACGAACACGTTCGGACCCTGTGCGAAGAGGACGGCCTGACCGTGCTCTGGGCCACTCACCTGATCGAAGAAGTCCGTGAAGAGGACCGGGTGCTGATCCTGCACCAGGGCCAGTTGCTGGCCGACGGCAATGGCCAGGCCATCTGCGACGCCGAAGGCACCCGCGATCTGGCCGAAACCTTCCACGCCCTGACCGGAGCCGGCTGATATGAAAGCAGCTCACTACTGGCATTGTTTTGTAGGTATCCAGACACGGGAATGGCTCCGGTTCTGGCAGCAGCGCACTCGCTTTGCCAGCGCTCTGGTCCGGCCACTGCTCTGGCTGGTGGTCTTCGCCGCCGGTTTCCGGGCTGTGCTGGGCATTTCCATCATTCCGCCCTACGACACCTACATCACCTATGAAACCTACATCGCGCCCGGTCTGTGCGGCATGATCATCCTGTTCAACAGCATGCAGGGCGCCCTGTCCATGGTGTATGACCGGGAGCTGGGCAGCATGCGGGTGCTCCTCATGAGCCCTCTGCCTCGCCCCTTCCTGCTGGTGACCAAACTGTTGGCCATGGGCGTGGTCTCCATCGGCCAGGTGTATGTATTCCTGCTGTTGGCCCTGCTGGTCGATGTCGAGCCGCCATTGTGGGGTTACCTGGCTGTGCTGCCGGCGTTGATTCTGACCAGCCTCATGCTGGGCGCTCTGGGCCTGCTGATCGCCACCTGGATAAAGCAACTGGAGAACTTTGCCGGGGTAATGAATTTCGTCATCTTCCCGATGTTCTTCATGTCCTCGGCGCTCTACCCGCTCTGGCGCATGAACGAGGCCAGCCCCTGGCTTTACTGGATTTGCCAGTTCAATCCCTTCACCCATGCGGTGGAAGCCATCCGGTTTTCCCTGTACCTGGAGTGGAACCCGATGGCTTTCGGTATTACCGCGGGCGTGACGGCGATGCTGGCGTTACTGGCCACGGCCGGCTTCCGGCCGCAACGCACCCGGGTTCTGGGCAGCAAGCCCGCGTAGGACGAGCAACCAGAGCAGTGACATGGCGAGGCTCGCCACCACGATGGCCGGGCCGACCGGTACATCGAACATTACGGAAACCACCACCGCACACAGGTGCCCGGCAATGCCACAGCAAGCGGCCAGGAAAGGCCCTTTACCGACAAGGGAGCCGAGGATCAGCGGTGTCATAATCAAGGTCGCAAACACCACGTAGATGCCAGCCAGGGAGACCGAATAGGTCACCGCCACCGCGAACACCGGCATGAAAACCGCACCCGTCATCCAGCCAGGGCGCCAAAGGCTTAGCAACCAGACCAGCGCGGAGAGCATGCCAACGGCACGCACCGCAGGCCAACTGGCCCATAGCAGGTCACCCGACGCGGCTCTCTGGAGCGCCTGGGCGCCGTGGGGATCGCCACTGACCAGCAGCACCGCGAGACTCGCCCCGACCACGTAGAGGATACCGATCCACGCCTCCTTCGCATGTGCCAGACGACGGAAGATCAGGTGAACCACCACGGCCGCCAGTAGCGCAAACATCAGGCTGCTGACCGGTGCGCCAGCCAGGGTGTGGTTAGGCGGAAAATACACGCCGGCCAGGGTGCCCAATGCCGCCCACTGGGCAATGGCCAGATCCGCAAAGATCACGCCTCGGGCAATCACCTGGTAACCCAACGGGACCAGCAGCAGGCAGAGCATGGCACTGCCTGCTGCTGGCAGGAGCAGCCATTCATACTCCGTCATGGGAGGCTCCGGCTGCAGCCGACTCAACCTGGCGGATAATCTCGCTGATCAGCCCACCCAGGGTGTCCGCCGGCGCCTCGCCCGTGACAGTGCCGGGCACCACAACCACCGGCAGTCCGGTTTGCTCCGCCAGCCATTCTCCCGGCTGCGGATCCTGGTAGCTGGCAATCAGAATGGCGTTGGCATCCTCCAGTTCTGGATTAGCCAGCAACTGGCTCAAATGGCTGGCGCTGGGGGGCAACCCCGGTTTTGGTTCCAGATCCGCTGCCGTTTCCACACCCAGCCATCGCAACAGATAGCCGAAGTTGGAGTGCTGAACCACCACAGATTGTCCTCTGAGTGCCTCTGCCCTGGCCCGCCACTCGGCACGCAGGCCATTCCAGTCGCCCCGCCAGCGAATGTAGCGGCCCTGTATGGCGACAGCCCTCTCCGGTTCAATCTCTCCCAGGCGCTTTGCCAGGGCACGGACAATCTCTGGCAACTGATCCGGCGACAGGTGCACATGAGGATTACCTTCGGGGTGCACATCGCCCATGCTCCGATCCACGTGATCGTGGGGGGCGTGCAGCTGGGCATGGTCGGCGGCAAAGAACAGGCCCGGGCGCCCGGCCTGAATGTCCGGGTTCGAGGCCCGTTGAAGCAGCATGGGCAACCAGCCGGCTTCCAGCGAGGCACCGGTGCAGACAGCAATATCCGCACGCCGCACCGCCGCAATCAGGCTTGGCCGAGCCTCGATGTAGTGAGGATCCTGAAGGTGACTGGTGGCGGTGGTGAGCTCAGCATCCGGCACCAGCGCCCGAACCAGGGCCGCCCATTCCGGTTCACAGGCGAACACCCGAAGCTGGGCCTGGGCCGGCACGGCTGTCACGATCAACAACAGTGCCGCAACGGCGTTACGAAGTGTCATATCAGTACCCATGGGCGCCGTGGGCACCGAGGGACATGACGTACTGCACCATCACGGTATTGTCGGCGTTGCTGAACCCGGCCGCTTCCTGATGGGTGTACTGCAGCCGTACCGTGGAGAAGTGAGAACGGGACCAGGACAGCATCACGTCGGTCTCTTCCAGGGTCTGGTTGTGGAAGTGATCGCCGTGGGCTTCCTGAAGATCCACCTCACCGTAACGAACGCCCGCCGACCACTGGGGCGCAAACTGGTAAACTCCGGAAACGTACCAGCCTTCATTGGTATCGTCAGACGCCGCAAACTGGTTCAGCTCATCCGCATAGAGGTATTCGCCGCTGAGCGTCAGCTGTTGTTCACGGTTGTTTCCGTCGGGGGACCACTTCCAGACCAGATCGGCGATATAGAGGTTTTCGCCGGTGTAGGCCGCACCGTGGCTGTGGTCGTGCCCTTCCTCATGATCGTGATCGTGGCTGCCGTCCCCGGTTTCCGCCGATTTCGCATGGCGGTTCCGCAGCCAGGAGAGCCCCAGCTGCCAGCTTTGTGACAGACTGATATCACCACCAAGCCGGGTATTGACGGTGTAAACACCAATGTCTTCCTCACCCTCAGTCAACTGGTCACCAGCAAAGGCTTCCGCACCGACCTGCCAGAAAAAAGGCGTTGGCAACAACACGTTCAGGCGTGCCCCGGTGTCGTAATAGTGGCTGCCAAGCATCGCGCGATAGGCGGCCGGGCGCTCGACAAAGTCGTCCTCATGCATATGGCGCCCATTCAGATAGCCCACCTGCGACAGGAACCGCCCTGCCCGCACATTCAGTGCGTACGGCAAACCGTTCGTTTGCAGATACGCCTCTTCAATCAGTACCTCACTATCACCGTCGTGCTCTTCGAATACAGCGGTGAGTCGGCCGGAGAACAGGTCATCAATCGGGGAAGACAGGGACAGTTCTGTGTGGCCGAGGCCGAAGCCCTGCTCGCGATGGGACAGAGCGGTCTCGTTCTGTTTGTAGTATCCGTCCAGCGTCACACTGACGTCAGGATTGAGTTCGTTGGCGGTTGCGCCGCCTGCGGCCGCGGCCAAAGGAAGAATGGCAAAAGATGCAAAGCGTTTAAGCATAGTGACTCCGGAGATAAAGCGACACGGCGCGCCAACGGGTGTCGACGCGCCCTGCCGAAATCAGAACAGGTTGGTAAGACTGTGGTTATTCGTGATCGTGGTCGTGATCTTCATGATCGTCATCGTGATCGTGGTCATGCCCCTCTTCAGCAAGGCCCAGCCAAACAAGGCCGGAAGCACTGAATCCAAGATCGATGGTCCGGACCACATCACCATCGGTGGCATCCACCTCATGCACAGACTGGTTGTGCAGTACGAACAGGCGCTCCTGAGCCGCAGACACGGCGACAGCGAGGGTGTCATCTTCACCCGGCGCGTCCATCAGCTCAGCCGTGGTAATCAGTTCCCAGTCATCGGCAGGATCAAACAGCCGCAGGCCGCCGTCATCGCCGAGCACATAGAAGACCTCACCGTGCGTCGTGAAGCCCTGTGCCAGGCGGCCCACGTCCTCACCAATTTCCAGTTCGTGGTAAAACTCGGTGGTTGATTCAGGATGGATCACGAAAAAACGGTCACCGGCAATGCCAACAAGTTCCTCAACATCATGATTGGCAACGAGGGTACCGATGCGAGAGCCATCCGCCAGACCGTCGGGGTTGCCCAGTTTGGTAGCCGGGTAACCAGCTTCGTGCAGATCGATTACCAGAACACCATCACTGCAGCCGAAGCCAAGGCTGTGGGCGTTGGCGGCGGCACCGTGGAGGTCGGGGCACTTTTCGTCGTAGACGATTTCCTGCTCAAAAGTGTTGCCCTCCAGGTGGTAGCGTTCTACCGCTGAAGGCAATCCGGAGGTCGCGCCATCCATATTGGTTACGAAAAGATGGCCATCAATGACCTTGCCAACACCATGCATACCGATACCGAGACCCTGGCTGGCAACAACCTTATTGCCTCCGAGACTTTCATCCGATATCACGTCAATTCTGGAATCCGCGTTGGCATCGCCATCAAAAAAGACCACACCGTAGGCACCATTCACCGAATAATGCGTGGGCTTACGTGCCTCCAGTGTGAAATTAAGCATTTCCGGCGTTTCTGCGTAATCATGCATGTGATCGCCGTGGTCCTCGGTATAAAGCCCACCGTCAACAAACGACACCAGATCGTCGCCCCGCTGAATGGCGACGGCATACCGGTTGCCGGGGGATGCATAGAGTCGCGGGGCCTCGCCATCCATCGCCATGGATGCGAGCACTTCACTGTTGTCTAGGTCCAGAACCTTAAGCTGCGAAGCGTCGGTATCGAACAGGGCCAGACGACCCGCCGTGTCGATATCGGTATGCTCGTGGGGCTCGTCGCCACCGCTGCTACCGCCACAGGCTGCAAGCAGAGTTGCCGCGGCTATCATCAGCGAAGCGGCCAACGGACGAATTCGAAAAGGGAAGGGTTGGGATTGATCAGACATCAAGAACTCCTTTTAATGTTATAACGTTGCTTTTATTCGCTTCAGGAAAGCCAGTCCAGTCCCAGAACCAGCCTTGGCGTATCACCCGGCGCAGGTGAGCGGTGAACAAGGCCGCGACCTTCGTTGCCAATCCAGGCTTCTCCCTTGAGAATCGCAACCGAGCCGGTTGGCATGACTTGGATGCGGCTCTCCGCTACTGGCTGCTCCGGCAACGGGCCCGGGGTTGCAGGGCGCAGAACATCGGATTCCGCTAGCCACTCGGTTCCCCGTCCCGAATAGGTCACCAGCAATCGAGCCGGAACCCGGTCGGTGTGAAACCGGGGACACATGGTGTCAGCCAGCACATGAACCCGAATTCCCACGGCAGCAGGCTCGAACAGGCATCGATACATGGCGATCAGTTCCCTGACATCCGCCAGCCACGCCCGGGCGCCAGACAGCTCCAGTGCCCAGCCGGGAAGAATCTCATCAACAGGTTCGTCTTTCTCCTGCGCCACAAAGCGCTCGAAGCTGGACATCTCTGAGGCGAAATGGCGGGCAAACTCAAGGCATTCCGTGCGCGGTTCCCGGCGCCAGACCGCGAGATTGACCTCATCCCGGAATATCTCTGTCAGACATTCAGGCTTGCTCCCGTGAACAGCCACAGGACCGGACACTGCATTGGACTCTACTGTCATGGACAACCTCCGTGCCTGCAGGCTATCGGAACGAACTTAAAAACAGGTAACGTTTCAGGGTCGAAAATGTTATGTTATAACATATCTAAAGTAAAGCGCCGTGGACGCGGCGCGTAGCGGAAAAACGCAGGAGTTTACGAATGAAGCAATCTGACTCGCGGTTACCGGTTACGGTGCTGTCCGGCTTTCTGGGCGCCGGCAAAACCACCGTTCTCAATCACATTCTCAACAACCGCGCGGGCAAACGCGTGGCGGTGATCGTGAACGACATGAGCGAGGTCAACATCGATGCCGCTCAGGTCCAGCAGGAGGTCACGCTCAACCGTTCGGAAGAGAAACTGGTGGAGATGAGCAATGGATGCATCTGCTGCACGCTCCGGGAGGATCTGCTGGTCGAGGTCCGGAAACTGGCATCCGAAGGGCGCTTTGACTGCCTGGTGATCGAGTCCACCGGTATTTCAGAACCCCTGCCGGTGGCGGAGACGTTTACCTTTGCCGACGAAGACGGCGTTAGCCTGTCTGATATCGCACGCCTGGACACCATGGTGACGGTGGTGGATGCGGTGAACTTCCTGAAGGACTATGACGAGGCCCAGTCACTCCAGGAAACCGGCGAGAGCCTTGGCGAGGAAGACGAGCGCAGCGTTGCGGATTTGCTGGTTGACCAGATCGAGTTCAGTGACATCCTGCTGATCAGCAAGACCGACCTGGCCAGCCCGGAAGATCTGGAACGACTCAAAGGAGTACTTCGCAGCCTAAACACAGAAGCGGAAATTATTCCGATCTCCCAGGGCGCAGTGCCGCTCGACAAGGTGCTGGAGACCGGCCGTTTCAGTTTCGAGCGTGCTCAGCAGGCACCCGGATGGCTCAAGGAAATGCGCGGCGAGCACATTCCTGAAACCGAAGAGTATGGCATTTCGAGCTTCGTGTATCGCGCACGCCGACCTTTCCATCCCGCCAAGTTCTACGACTTCCTGCACGAGGGGACTTCGAAAGGCAAACTGATCCGCTCCAAGGGTTATTTCTGGCTCGCAACCCGCCCCGAATTTGCAGGCAGCTGGAGTCAGGCCGGCGGTATTGCCCGCTATGGTTTTGCCGGCATGTTCTGGAAAGCCGTGCCGGAAAGTAACTGGCCAGAAGACCCGGAATACCGAACGGCCATTATGGAAAGCTGGGAGGAACCCTTCGGCGACATGCGCCAGGAGCTGGTGTTCATTGGCCAGAACCTGGATCGCGACGTCATAACCCGCCAGCTGGATGCATGCCTGCTGGATGACGAGCAGTTGCTCGCGGGCAAGGAATTCTGGCAGACCCTCAATGACCCCTTTCCCGCCTGGAGATAAGCCATCATGACAATGACGCGAGATGAGATTCTGCAGGCACCGGCCGACGACTACATGAACAAGGCGCAACTGGCATTCTTTCGAAAATTGCTTGAAGATTTGCGCACCGAAACGATGGACAGCATTGAGTCTGCCAAACGGCAGCTGGCGAGCCCGCCGGAAATGAACGACGAGGCGGATCGCGCCGCTTACGAAGAGGAATCGAGACTGGCGCTGCGCATTGTCGACCGGGAACGACGCCTGCTCCCGAAAATCGAGGCTGCGATCAAGCGAATATTAAACGGTGATTACGGCTACTGCCGGGAATCCGGGGAACCCATCGGGATTCCCCGGTTACTGGCACGCCCGACAGCAGAACTGTGCGCAGAGGTTAAAACCCTGAACGAGCGAAAGGAGCTCAATTACCGACAATAAGCACGCCTGCCGATACGTTAAATTGCCGCATGGCCGACGCTGGCCGACTGAGCATGCAATCGCCCATTCCTCCTTAGAGTCTAGTAGGGTTGGGCGCATCACCGTACACGTCCATGGGATCAAACTGTTTTTCATGCTCAACAAACACCAGATCACTGCCGTTGTTTCGTTCTGCCGCAACCGGCACCTTGCGATAGAAACAGGAGCGGTAACCGACATGGCAGCTGGCACCCGAGCCAGCCACGCGAACCCTTAACCAGACCGCGTCCTGGTCGTCATCGATGCGCATTTCAACCACCTCCTGAACCAGCCCACTGGTAGCGCCTTTGTGCCATAGAACTTCACGGCTACGGCTCCAGTAATGGGCTTCACCGGTGGTAATGGTTCTCGCCAATGCATCGGCGTTCATATACCCCAGCATAAGCACTTCCCCACTTTCTGCATCTGTGGTTACGCAGGTAATCAAGCCATCAGCGTCGAACTTGGGCGCCAACTCTGCCCCTTCTTCCACCTGCTCGATTGAGGTTCTGGCAGCGAGCTCGACAGTGCCTGGGCCGGAATCTCTGGTGTTACCGGAATCGGTCGTCATGATATATCGTTCCTTTCTGATCAAATTAATTCAATCGGAGACAGAGATTGCCCCGAACGTTTCGAGAAATTGAATAGTCTTGCCCCGGGGAGCGCCCTCAAGTTGTTCCTCACGCACAACCACATGACCCCGAATCACAGTGTGGATTGGCCAGCCGGTTATCTTCTTGCCATCGTATGGCGTCCATCCGCTGCGGCTGGCTATCCAATCGTTCGTTATCGTGCGCTGCGCAGACAGATCAACGATCGTCAGGTCGGCATCGTATCCGAGTGCGATGCGCCCCTTACCCTCCAGGCCAAAGATCCGCGCAGGGCCAGCACTGGTCAGATCCACCAACCGCTGCAACGTGAGACGCCCGTTATCTACGTGGTCCAGCATCACCGGCAACAGCGTCTGCACCCCGGTCATACCGCTGGGCGATTGCGGGTATGGTTTCGCTTTTTCTTCCAGGGTATGAGGGGCGTGATCGCTGCCGATCACATCCACGGTGCCCTCTCGGATCGCCTGCCACAAAGCGTCCTGATGGCGCTGTTCCCGGACCGGCGGGTTCATTTGGGCCAGACTTCCCAGGCGCTGATAACACTCGGGGGCCGCCATGGTGAGGTGATGCGGCGTCACTTCCACAGTCACGCGCCGTTTATGCCGGGCCAGGTATCGCATTTCCTCAGCTGTGGAAACGTGCAGGACGTGCAGCCGACGCCCCGCTTCCTCCGCCATGGCTACGATCCGCTTCGTCGCCAGAAGCGCAGACTCCACATCGCGCCAGTCCGGATGCTGGCAAACATCGCCACTGGCCTCGACAATCGACTTGCGCTGGCGCAAGCGGGCCTCGTCCTCGGCATGGACCGCCATCCGTCGGCGCCCATGGCGCAGAATGTTTCGTAGCACGGTGTCATCGTCCGCCAGCAGGTCGCCAAACGAACTGCCCATGAACACCTTCACACCCGCACAGCCCGGCAGAGTTTCAAGAATCTGAAGTTGTTCGGCATTGACGCCCGAGCCTCCGATGTAAAAGGCATAATCACACCAGGCCCGACCTTGAGCCGCATCCAGCTTCGCCTGTAAATCCTCATGCCAGAGGGTCAGTGGATTGGTGTTCGGCATTTCAAAAACGCCGGTCACCCCACCCAGCACCGCGCCGCGAGTCCCGGTTTCAAGATCTTCCTTATGGGTCAGCCCGGGCTCGCGGAAGTGCACCTGACTGTCGATCACACCGGGCAAGATATGCAGCCCCCGGGCATCAATGGTCGAAACAGCGTCCCACTGCCCCTGCAAACATCCGAGGGCGACAATTCGACCGTCACGACAGGCTAAATCCGCCTGTTCGGAACCATTGGGCGTGAGCACGGTGCCACCAACAACCAACAGATCCGCGTATTTTTCAGGGTGGTAGCCCTCTACAGTCATGCGACTTTCCTCCAGCTTGAATTCAGCACCTTATGGCGATGAAGCACCTGAAGAGTAAGGAAACACATCTCTCTCGACGAGAAGGTGTCAACGCTCTTTTCCCCAACGCCAATGCGAGCCCTGAGCCGTATCCTCAATCACCACTCCCTCTTGCCTCAGTTGCTCCCTGATCACGTCGGAACGCGCGAAATCCTTCTGATCACGGGCTTCCTGCCGTTCACGGAACATTGCCTCAATGCATTCGGGTGGCAATTCCTCACGACTACTGCTCGATTCCAAGCCAAGCAAATCAGCAAGCGCCAGCTCGCTAGGCGAGCGAAGAAGGCCTAGCATGCCGGCCGAGGCACGGAAGGTCCGCGCCGCTTCCCTCGCCCGCTCGCGTGTATCGGCCTGCTGCACCTGATGACACAGCTCATGCAGCCGTTTCAACGCCCGGGACACGTTAAGATCATCACGAAGGGCTGCCAGAACTTCTGCGTCTGGCTCGCACTCAGCACCGACCTGCTGCCACACGTCATCCTCCGCGACAGCTAGACACTTATACCAACGGGCCAAAATTTCGACTGATTGAGTCAGGCGGCGCTCATTCCAGTCGAGGGGGTTGCGATAATTGGTCGACAGCAGGGCCAGGCGAATAGCCTCACCGGGAGCCTTGGCAAGCAGATCCCGAATCAACAGCACATTGCCCTGTGACTTGGACATCTTCTGCCCATCCACGGTGACAAAGGAGTTGTGGACCCAGCTTCGACAATAGCGGGTGCCATTGGCACAGGTACCCTGGGCGATTTCGTTTTCATGGTGTGGGAATATCAGATCCTGCCCACCACCATGAATGTCGATCGTTGTGCCGAGGTGCTTGCCGATCATCGCCGAGCATTCAACGTGCCATCCTGGCCTGCCTCGGCCCCAGGGGCTTGCCCAGCCGGGCTGATCGCCGGTTGATGGTTTCCAGAGCACGAAATCCAGAGGGCTACGTTTGTAGGGGGCGACCTCTACCCGGGCACCGGCAAGCATGTCCTCGGGTTTGCGCCTGGACAAAGCCCCATAGTCGGAATAGGAGGGCACATGGAAGAGCACGTGCCCCGATGCTTCATAGGCGTGCCCCCGAATCATAAGAGCCTGAATCAACTCTATGATGTCCGGAATATGCTCGGTGACTCGGGGCTCCAAATCCGGAGCTTCAACTCCCAGGGCTTCGAGATCCTCATGATAGGCATCAATATACCGATCCGTAAGCGTCTTGATGCTCACCCCTTCGGCAGCCGCCGCGGCATTGATCTTGTCATCAACATCCGTGAAGTTGCGGGCATAGAGCACACAGGGATAGTCGTGGCGCAGCAGCCGGGCCAGTACATCGAAGATCACCGCCGGCCGCGCATTACCGATATGCGCATAGTTGTAGACCGTGGGCCCACATACGTACATGGTCACTCGCCCGGGGAGCTCCGTGCTCAGTGGCTCTTTTTGGCCCGCCAGCGTATTGAAAAGCTGGATTCCATCGGCGCCCATCAGATCACCCCCTGAAAATCCCCGCTGGCCGATGCAACGGCATCGTGTGAATGCAGGCTCTCCAGATGCCGAACATGGGTTCGCAGATTATCGTAACGCCCGGATAAAGCGCTCTGGATCCGCCGTGCCGCATCCTCGACATACATCAGGTTTTGACCGTTCAACCACGCAAATGCCTGCTCATCGGCCCGCTTGACGGCGGTCTGGACGGGCGTTGCCAGGACTGCCTCGATCTGATCAATAAGCGCCATCAGGCCAAAGCTTTCTGACGAGTCGGAGATATCTACACTCACCGTTGCTTCGCTCCGCTGGCTGTGAGGCGTAGCGAGCGAGGCATTCTGTTGAAGCCAGGCGGCCACTTCCTCGCTCGTCAGCCCGGATCGGTCTGGAAAGTGTTCTCTGAAACCGTCAGCCACCAGCTGACGAGCCAGTGCCGCCGAGCACGGACACGTCGATGAATACTCCACCTGAACCGACGCTTTAAGCGCGAACCAAGTATGGTCCAGTGTGGCCTCAAGCCGGACCGGATAAGACTTCCAGCCGGCCAATTCCGGCGTCCGAAGCGCCGGTCGTCTGGCGAGAAGACTGAAGTCCAGCGCCACCCGCGCGCCATCTGTGTAACAGTCTTTGTGACTTGCTACCATCTGTTGGAGAAGCTCTCTCAGGTCTCCGGGCGCCAATCCCTCCACTCGGGTTAGCTCGTCCAGCATCCGATACAAGCGGGACATGTGGATGCCTTTCACCGTCAACGCCGGCAGATTGACCTGAAGATCCGCAACAGCATGAATGGTTCCCGGACACCCGGGCTCGTCCAGTTGAACCGGTATGTCTATCCGGCTCATTCCCACCCACTCTAGCGGCGCACGGATAGCTGAGATTTCATTACTGGCGACATCGGGTAAATCCTGATTCATGCTAAACCTGTCTCGATCTGTTAGAGGTTGATACTTTTTCAGCGTGAGTTTTCCGGCCGGCACACGAAGAACATATACCGTGTAATTCCACAACCGCTCGAACAACCTGAAAGTCCGATTGGCCGAGAGATGCCTGCAACTCCGCAATCTCCCGGGCATCGACGAATTCCCGGATCCATCCGCACTGATCACAAATCAAGAAGGCGGCGGGGGAGGCCTTGCCTCGATCCGAGCACGCAATGAAGGAGTTAAGGCTTTCCAGCTTCCTGACAAATCCGAGATCGCCAAGCCGGTCCAATGCCCGATAGACCTGGGTTGCACCGCGAAAGCCTGTCTCCTTTAAAATGGCGTAAGCACCCAACGGGGCATCCGCCTGCTGCAGGACTTCCAAGACCCTTCTTTGATTTGCGGTCAGCTTGTCCATTGGGTTAACCGTCCGAGAAGCTCTGACTGAATTGCTGGAAACCGTTCATCGCTTTTATCGGCATTTCTCAAGGCTGTTCATCAACGCCTCAAGCAGTAGCGAATACTGACCGCCACCAATTTGGAGGTCAGCACCCAACGGATCCATAACCCCGACGGTTTTCACTTTAGAACCCTCGAAAACCGTTTTCACAAGTCCGGGGTCGTACTGTGGCTCGGTAAACGCGCAGGTCACGCCAAGCTCAGAGACCATCGACTGAATCTCACGGATTCGAGCCGGACTGGGATCTGACGCATCGGACACCGAAATTGCACCAGCTGCCAGCAACCCGAAGCGACGCTCGAAATACTGATAGGCATCATGAAAAACGATAAAACGGATCCCCTCGATTCGATCTGCCCGCTCTTGCAATGAAGCGATCAAGTTGTCCATCGACTGGGCAAAATCCTTGGCGTTGTTCTGATAGACGCTGGCATTCGCCGGATCAACTTCCGAGAGGGCCTGGGCAATTTTAGCGGACCAGATTTTCGCATTCATCGGATCCAGCCAGGCGTGAGGGTCATGCTCTCCATGGTGGTGGCCGTCATGCTCGGCGTGGTGGTCCTCGTGATGCTCATCTTGATGTTCATCATGCGCATCTTGGTGTTCATCATGCTCATCATGGTGCTGATCGTGACCATCCTGCCCCTCGCCGTGCGAATCGTGGCCGCCTTCTGCACCATGTTCACCATGAGCGTGCGCTTCGAACGTTGCCCCTTCCCGGAACCCGTATTTGACCGTCTCGGACAACTCCAGCATTTCGACCCTGGTTGCTGAACCTGCCAGGTTCTCCAGAGAGTTCTCCAGCCAGGGCGTCAGCTCACCACTGATCCAGAAAACCACCTGCGCTTCGGCAAGTGCTTCGGCCTCTGATGGACGGAGGGAATAACTGTGAGGTGACGCCTCAGGCTGAATCAGCAGCTCTGGTTCTCCGACCCCTTTCATCACTTGAGTCACAACGGAGTGCAGCGGGGCGATATCGACCGCGACTCTGGGAGCGGATGCCCAACTGTTGAAGGGCAGGAAACTGAGCGCGGCGCCAGCTAGAATTATCGGTCGTATCATTGAAATCTCCTGGACAGCTTGAGGTTGGTTGCAATCAATTTGCAGAAGGCGGAAAATGTTATGTTATAACATAGCTTTTGGATTGAAAACTCACAGCGCGCCAACACTCTACTTATTATGCAGACAGCGAAACTGGGAAAACACGCCCACAAGGATTCATCGATGCTGATTCAAGCTCACAACCTGTCGGTACAGATCGGCAAAAACCGGATATTGAAAAATATCGACCTGCAGGTTGATCGCGGCCAGATCGTCACCGTCATTGGTCCTAACGGATCCGGCAAGTCCACCCTGCTGAAAACGCTCATTGGCGCTCTGCAACCTTCAGAAGGCGAGATCATCCGCGCACCCGGTCTTTCAATCGGCTATGTACCGCAGCGACTCCACATTGATGAAACCCTGCCGATGACCGTGCAACGCTTTCTGCAACTCCCGAACCGTGCCTCAACGGATGCGATCCGGGAGACCATGGCACAGGCCGGTTTGCCAGAACTTCTGCGCCAACAGTTGATGTCTCTGTCGGGAGGCCAGCTTCAGCGAGTATTGCTGGCACGGGCGCTGCTTGAAAAACCCGATCTTCTGCTACTTGATGAGCCGACCCAGGGGCTTGACCGCCGTGGTACGGCGGACTTCTATCGACAGATCGAGCAAATTCGGCAGTCCCTGAACTGTGGCGTGATCATGGTCAGCCACGACCTTCAAGTCGTCATGCGCCGGTCCGAGTGGGTGATCTGCCTGAACGGGCACGTCTGCTGCGAAGGTAAACCGGAACTTGTCAGTAGCTCCGCGGAGTATCGCGCGCTGTTCGGCTTCGACGAGGATGATGAATCGCTGGCGCTCTATAGCCACAGGGGGCATTACCAAGGAAGTGGCGACATACGGGAGGCGGGCTGATGCTTGACGATTTCCTGATGAGGGCCGCACTGGCAGGCGTTGGTGTATCTCTGGCCGCGGCGCCTCTGGGCTGCTTTATCGTGTGGCGGCGCATGGCGTATTTTGGCGATGCCACCGCACACGCGGCGATGCTGGGTGTCGCCCTGTCACTGACTCTCTCCACACCGATTTTCGCCGGCGTGCTGATGATATCGCTCCTGATGGCGGTGACCGTCTCGACACTGAGCGGCCGGGGATATGCCATGGACACCTTGCTCGGCGTTATGGCTCACTCTGCGCTGGCGGTAGGGCTGGTCGCCGTCTCGTTTCTGTCGGGAGTAAGAATCGATCTGATGGCCTACCTGTTCGGAGATATCCTTGCCGTGGGCAAAACAGATCTGGCCGTTATCTGGGGCGGTGCTGCCCTGGTTCTTGTTATGATCGGATATCGATGGTCTGCTCTGCTATTATCAACCCTGAGTCCTGACTTGGCACTTGCCAGCGGAATATCGCCGCGCCGGGAGCAGCTGGTGCTGACGATCGCTCTTGCGATTGTGGTGGCAGTGGCAATCAAGGTGGTCGGTGTTCTGCTGATCGCCGCCATGCTCATCATCCCCGCAGCCACCGCGCGTCGATTCAGCCGGACGCCGGAAGCCATGGCGGTCATGGCTGCCATAATTGGTGTTTGCGCCAATATTGCAGGTCTGGCGTTATCCTATCACTTCGATTCGCCAACCGGGCCAACCATTGTGTGCGTTGTCGCCTTCCTGTTCGTGGCCTTGAATGTGGTAAACGCCGTATTCCGTCGGACGAACCGTCAATTGTCGAACGGTCAGAACGTGGCATAGAGACTCAGAAAATGAAGATCTTCTCAATGTTTTCAACCCTTCAGAAAATTGCGCTTGCCCTGGCGGCCGCCATTCTGTTGACGGCAAACCTGTTGCCACTCAAATCGTCGCCGGCAATGGCCGCTGTGCCATCGGAAACGCCGGAGCTCGGGAAAC
The DNA here is from genome assembly GCF_003634635.1 of Marinobacter nauticus. Taxonomy (GTDB): domain Bacteria; phylum Pseudomonadota; class Gammaproteobacteria; order Pseudomonadales; family Oleiphilaceae; genus Marinobacter; species Marinobacter nauticus. The sequence goes on from NZ_RBJB01000003.1 coordinate 816,416, forward strand.
AAACAGCTTCAGCTCCGGCCGAGGCCGTTGAACCCGCCGGCACAGAAGACCGGCAGGCGGCGGAGCGCCCTAAGGGGAAAACCGTTGATTGGCGTGTGGAAACTGGAGACACATTGAGCCGGATTTTCCGGGCAAGTAACGCACCCATGGACGATCTTCAGGAAATTCTGGCAGCAGACGCCGAGTATCTGCATCTGGAAACCCTGAGACCTGGAACCCGACTCGGTCTGCACTTCGATGAGCAAGGCCAGTTTTCAGAACTGATTCTGTTTCTCGACCCGGCGCGCCACGTGACCTACTCGCGCCAACCCGATGGCGCCTTCGTGCATCAGGCCTTTGAGGAAGAAACGTTTTGGGTCTCCGAGGTACTCAGGGGCACCATCAATGGCAGTTTCTACGCCTCGGCTATGCAAGCAGGCATAACCCAGTCGCAGATCCTTCTGATCGACCAGCTTCTGGGAAGCCAACTCAATTTCCGCAGGGATCTACGGGCCGGCGATCGGTTCTCCGTCATTGTTGGCCACGAAATGACGGCCACCGAAAGCACTGGGAAGACCCGCATCGAAGCCCTGTCTCTGGAACGCAGTGCCAGAACCCATTACGCCTTTCTTTATGACGACGGTAATTATTACGACGAGAATGGCGAGAGTGTGACGCCCGCTTTTCTGCGACTGCCCACCCAAAAGCGTTACCGTGTGAGCTCCCATTTCAATCCCAGGCGATTGCACCCGGTGACCGGACGCATCTCCCCCCACAACGGTGTGGATCTTGCCACGCCAACAGGCACGCCCATTCTCAGCACCGGAGACGGTATTGTGGCCCGGATCGGCAATCACCCTTACGCTGGCAAGTACATCGACATTGATCATGGGGGCTCGCACACCACACGGTACCTGCATCTCCATAAAATCCTGGTTCGTAAAGGCGCTGCGATAGAGCGCGGACAGAAAATTGCCTTGTCAGGAAATACCGGGCGCAGCACCGGCCCGCACCTTCATTTTGAGTTCCACATCAATGGTCGCCCGGTTGATCCCCTGACAGCCGACATCCCGACCGCCGCAGCCATTCCGGAAACGGAGATTGCATCCTTCAAGAGAAAACTCCATGAACAAAGGACGGTCATGGAATATGCCGCAAGCCGGTCAGAGCTCGCGATGACCCAAGGGTTGCCGGAGTTCGACGAAACCTGACACCACGAGCGCGACGCGACTACCCATGTCGCAACCTTCTCAGCAGTTTTTCCAATCGTTGGGGATCGCCCACCGTGTCGGTCCATTGCAAACTGGCCGGCTTCCCATTCAGGTACCACAGACGGTTAGCCAGACTCACGACATCTTTGTCATCGTGAGTCACACAGATCATCGCCATATCCGGCTGCGCGTCCAGAATCCCGGAGACCAGCGCTTTGAGTTCGGCGACCATGATCGGATCCAGCGAGGCAAACGGCTCGTCCAGCAACAGCAGGTCCGGTTTAACAGCCAGGCATCGCGCCAAGGCCGCTCGCCTGGCCATTCCCAGGGATAACTGGTCTGGCAGATAGGCCCCGTAACCGGCGAGGCCAACCTGCATCAGCAATTCCTCGGCTTCCCGTTTGCTGGCGCCAACCAGCCTGAGGTTCGACATCAGGCTCTTCCAGGGCAGCAGGCGATGCTCCTGAAACAGGTACCCCACCCGAAGCACCTCACGCCCCAGCACGGCCGATTCCGGAATCGATTTATCAAGACCGGCAATGGCATTCAGCAGTGTGGTCTTGCCAATGCCCGAAGGGCCCATCAGACAGATACGGTCGCCCCGTTCAATACCCACAAAGATCTCACCCAGCACCGGCTGACCGAAATCCCGACCGGCGATCCGCAACTCAAGCATGGACCGACTCCGGTTGGCGCCATCTGCTGGAACGGTTTTCAAGTGGCTGCAGTATCGCGAGCTCGATCAGTTGCACCACGGCGATAAACGCCAGACTGTATGCCAGGATGGCGGACACATCGAACACCTGGAACGCCATGTGCAACTGAAATCCGACCCCATTCGATCGGCCGAGCAACTCGACGACCAGGACAATCTTCCAGATCAGCGCCAAACCTCCTCTGGTCGCCACCATCAGGTAGGGGAAAAGCTGGGGCATCCAGACGTCACGCAACCGCTGCCATAGGGAGAATCGGTACACGCTGGCCATTTGCTCAAGCCGGTAATCAAGGCTCCGGGCTCCTTCCCTCAACGTCACCGCGACATTGGGTATCTTGTTTACGACGACGGCCATCACAGCCGCAGCTTCCACCAGTCCGAACCAGACGTACATCAGAATGATGGTCACCAGAGCAGGCAGGTTAAGCATGAGCACCAGCAGAGGATCGAAAAGCGCATTGAAGGTGCGTGATCGCCCCAACACCAGGCCAATAGCGGTACCGAGCAGCATCGCCAGGGAAAACGCCAGGATAACGCGGGACAAGGTTGCCCCCAGGTGCATCCAGAGCTGGCCTGAGGAGGACTCTCTGACAAGGGTATCCAGTACCTCCATCGGACCCGGCAACAACGGGGAACCCAGATACCCAGCAGTCATCGCCCACACCATCATCAGGCCAGGCAGCACAATCCAGTAGCTCCAGACCGGCGGGCGCGCCGTCCCCACGTTCATGGCCGCCACCGATAGAACAGGTCGTCGGGCATTAACTGAGACGGGTCGGCGCCGGTCAGAATCAGCAACTGTTTCATATCAGCGATGCGCTGGTCGGTCTGAGAACCAGGAACACCCTGCACAAATCCCCGCCTGAGCGCCTCGAATACACCATCCGCAGGATGTCCCATTAATGGCCGGAGACGGTCCCAGTGCCCCGCTTCGCGGGCCAGTTCGGCTTTCGTGCCAGCCAGGGCGACGGCAAACCGATCAATGAGGTCAGCATGCTGCCGGGCCCAGTCTTCGGGGAACACATAACCGAGCACCGGCAGTTGGCGCTCAAGGCCAAGCTCTGACAGCAATTCGGCCATACTGAACGCCGACCGCCATCCACCCTCCCCCTGCATTCGTGCCGCAAAATGCCAATAGGTCACGATGACATCCAACTGCCCCCGCTTGAGGGACTGGCTGAGCAACGGAGGTGCGGCAAACTGGACTGACGCAGACGCCGACAAATCTATCCCTTGTCGGGCGGCTACACGATTCAGCAGAACCCAGCCTTTGCTGTCAGGTCCGCCAGCGACACCAATGCGTTTGCCCGGCAGGTCTGCCAGTGAGGATATTTCAGACGTCTCGGCCACCAGTATCTCGCCAATCCGGGAAGAAAACGGCAAATACAGGTAGGAGGCCCCCGCCTGATACCGGAGCTGAGTCCAGAGCAGATCGGCGACGGCACCGTTGACGGACCCCGCTGTCACTGCCAGCCTCGAGGCCGGCAGATTCGCCACCGGCAACAATTCAAGTCGGAATCCGTTGGCCCTGTCGAGGCCCCGATACTGCAGATGATCCAGTTCCCAATGGGCGGTGCCAAACTGGAGAACACTCAGAGACAAAACCGGTAGATCACTCCCATCGTCATCGCCCGCCGCGATCACCACCGGGCACCCCACGAGCAACAACAGCGCTGTGAGGGCGGTAAGCAACCAGTGGCGACCGACAGGGTGGCCGGGAGAGCGTGTTGTATGTATTGGCGCGTTCATGACTCAACGATACGAACCGCACCCCGGCGCAAGAATAGTACTTTGGTGCCTGTTTTTTGGTGCGATGGTCGCATTCAACCTCTGGCGCAGATCGCGTGTAATGAGAGAATCACAATAATAAGCAGGGAATCGAACCGGAAGCCGGCGATTCTCTCCACAGGAGGCCGCCATGCTGAACGAGCTCGATGCCGCACTCTCTTCCGAAAACCGCTATGATGATCCGGAATCCACCCCCGACAATGATCAACAACAGGCGGACGCACCCATGGACCCGGTCTACAAGATCCTGATCGCTGACGACCACCCTCTGTTCCGCGAAGCCATCAGTAGCGTCATCGCCTCCGGCTTTGCCGGCACTGAAATTCTGGAAACCGATGATCTGGACAGCGCCCTGGAGATAACCCGGGAGAACGACGATCTCGACCTGATTCTGCTGGATCTGAACATGCCGGGTATGCATGGTCTGAACGGACTGATTTCCTTGAGAAACGAAGCCCCAACCATCCCGGTCGTGATCGTTTCAGCGGAGGAAGACAAACAGGTCGTTCTCCAGGCCATCACCTACGGAGCTTGCGGCTTTATCACCAAGTCCTCACCACGAGCGCAGATGACCGATGCCATCCAGCAGATCCTGAACGGCAACGTCTATCTTCCCTCCGATATCATTCGCACCGGGAAAGAGAGCAGCCAGCGACGGGTTCGGAGCGATGAAAACCCGATCTCGCCGGAATTGCTGAACTCCCTTACCCGGCGACAGCTCCTGGTACTGGAGCGGATGGCGAAGGGCGAATCCAACAAGCAGATCGCCTACAACCTGAACATTGCCGAGACCACGGTCAAAGCTCATGTATCTGCAATACTCCGCAAACTCGGCGTGCACAACCGGGTCCAGGCCATCCTGTCGGCAGGTGATGTCGATTTCAATCAATACCTGAAACGCTGAAACCGACGCCTGGACAGCCGGCCGGGCGCGCTTTCCGGATGGACCAGCGGCTCCTCAGGTCCGGATCACATGAGTCAGCACACTGCGCAGCTTGAGCGGTTTCACCGGCTTGTTCATCAGCAGATAGCCGAGCTCCCTGATATGTTGCTTGAGTTCATTGGTGTAATTCGCGGTGATCATCAGAACTGGAGCAGGCCGGTGGCGCTGACGGTTGATGATGGCCACGGCATCCACACCATTCTCGTCATTGTCCAGATGATAATCCGCCAGGATTAAATCGACCCGAGCGTTGACGACATCGACCTTGGCCGCCAGGTCATCCGCAGAGATGGCCGTGACTACCTGACAATCCCACCCTTCGAGCAGGGTTTTCATACCCTGGCAAATGGCCAGATCGTTATCAATCACCCACACCCGGGCACCGGACAGCCCATGATCTGCTGACACGACCCCGGTATCTCTGGGGGCCGGCGGGGCTGGTCGAAGCTTCCCAAGCGGTACACGGACGCTGAACACTGACCCCCGGCCCTCCTCCGAAGAGACCGAAACCTCATGCCCCAGCATTCGCGCAATCTTGTCCACGATCGCCAGCCCGAGCCCCAGGCCCTTATCGCCCTGGCCTCCCATCGGTCGGATGCGTTTGAACTCCTGAAAGATCTCGGAGAGCTTGTCACCGGGAATACCCGCCCCGGTATCCCACACCTGCAGGAGCACATGGTTCGCTTGACGGCGGCAACCGAGGACAATTCGCCCCTGTTCCGTATAGCGGATGGCGTTGGTCAGGAAATTCCGCAGGATTCGGGCCAGCAACTGGGAATCAGAGTGAACAATCGCTGATGAGGGCACGAAATCAAGGCGCAACCCCTCGGCCAACGCCATTTGCCGGAACTCCCTGGCGATATTGTTGAGCAGGTCTCTGAGATCAAAGGCGGTCACATCGGGTGTAATCACCCCCGCGTCCAGCTTGGAGATGTCGACCAACGTGCCCAACAGGTTTTCGACATCGTCGAGCGAGGTGCTGACGGATCTCACCAGACCTTCGGCCTTCGGCCTTCGGCCCGAAACTCTGCTCCAGCAAAGCACTGGTGAAGAGACGAGCCGCATTCAGAGGCTGCAACAGATCGTGACTGACCGCGGCCAGAAATTTGGTTTTCGACAGGTTCGCCTGCTCCGCTTCACGCTTGGCCTCTCGGAGCCTGGACTCGGCAGCGGAACGCTCGGATATCTCCTGGCGCAACTGCTCGTTCAGGCCGGTCAGTGCGGCCGTGCGCTCCCGCACCCGATGTTCCAGATCGTCATAGGCCCGCTCCAGCGCAATCGCCGTTTTGCGACGCTCGGTGATATCGCGAATCAGTACAAAAAAACCAGTTACCTCACCGGTCTCATCGCGATTCGGCACGTAGGATCGCAGCATATAACGCTGGTCACCGTGCTCGCCGGTTTCTTCAAACTCAAAGTTAACGCTATGGCCGTCCAGGACTTCCAGTATCTGAGGCAGCAGACGCTGGTAAAAATCTTCGGAGTGCACCTCTTCCAGGTGTTTACCCAACGGCGAAACGCTGTTGCGGCCGTACCAGGACTGATAGACCTTGTTACAGAACTGGACTGTCAGATCCGCGCCGACATAGGCGATCAGCGCTGGCACATGATCCGTGACGACTCGAATCCAGCGCTCACTCTCTTCCAGCGCCTTGATCCGCCGTGCCATCTCACTGTTCTTGACGTCCGTAATGTCCGAGTAGAGCACAACCTGGCCGCCCTCCCGGGTAGAGCGCTCAGTCATTTGAACCCAGCGGCCGTTGGATAACAGAAAAACGGTGCCCTCGGCCTCCTCGTGACTGTGCTCCTCAACAATCAACCCCGAGCTCAGCGCCAACCTTTTCACTGCCTGAATATGGGTACCTGGCACCGGGACAGGCACACCAGCGTGCCGCCAGTAACTCCGAAAACGGCTGTTGGTCTGAATCAGGCGGTGTTCCCGATCGAACAACACAAAGCCGTCCGCAATACTCTCAATGGCATCGCTCAGGCGCTGCCGGGAGGTCTCCGCTTCCTCCCTTGCGCGGTTCAACGCCTTGTTGCTGACCTTGAGTTCTTCCATGGCGAGATTCAGCGCCTCGGTCCGTTCACGGACCTGCTCGGCGAGAATAACCGAGTGCTCAAACGCTGCGTAGGGTGCTGGCTTGTGGCTGGCACCGGACTCCACGCGGTCAATTAATGCGTCGCGAATGCTTCGGAGCCGACGATTCTCGTCCTCCAGTTGTGCAATTCTGGCGTCTTTCTCGGACGATGAGTGCAGAGTGGAGTCACTCGATACTGCATTCAGGCTGGCCAATGACCACCCCCGTGAAGGTCTGATTGATGTGCATGCCATTGAACTGCTCACCGTAGGTGTTAAAGCCCACCACCCGGTGCTCGGTCAGGAATTCGGAAACCGCATCCAGTTGCCCGGTCAGCTCGGCCTCCAGTCTCCGCAGGAAGCAGTCGCAGGCCAGAGTGACCAGAGGTTTACCCACCACTCGCTCAGACGCTTCAATCTGAGTCCGAACGCTCTCCAATAACGACCCGGGATTCATCGCCACCATCACAATGCCGGTTTCAACTGCGCAGTAGAAGGTGAGGCTGCCATCAGGGTTTACTCTCTGGATGGAGCGGACAAAATGGTTACCCCCGACCCGAACGCCGAGAGGATGAAGGGCAAACACACCTCGATCCAGCTCTGCCAGCGGCACACCCACCGTCCGGGCATAAACTTCGGCGGCGGGTTCAGCATTCAGCTCATAAACGGTGCGGCTTTCGGGACAGGCCATCGTCACCACCAGCTTTTCATCCTGAGCCTGCATGTGATGTGTTGAGAACACCCGGAAATCAAGAGGCGTATTGACCAGCATCACGGTGGCCGCAGCGCTGTGGAAGCGGCCATCAAAGAATACATGGGTATCAGCCAGGCGCTCATCGTCCCCGGCAGAGCCGCCAAACTGAGGAATGGTACCCAACGCGGCATTCAGGGTAGCCAGCACCAACTCCTCCCGGCTTGAAAGGCCATCCAGCATCGTTATCGCGAAGGTGTTGCCTTTCACCGGCGCAAGCCGGGCCTCCCGACAGGTCGACAGCAAACCGTCGATCACCTGCTGGGCATCCTGCAAAGTGAAACGCTCCAGCTCACTGATCAGGGCGCAGTCAATCGCGAAAAAACGGGCATCGAACCCCAAAGCACTGATGCACCCGCGTCCGTATCCCTGTTCGGTAATCTCCCCGGCCGAGGTACAGCCGTAAATCCGGGTTTGCGGAAAGGCAGCCTGCAGCGCTGGCCCCAGTTTTTCCAGATCGAATTCCACCGAACAGAAGAACAGAACACAACCCAGATGCTCATGCTGCAATTGCCGGGCGAGTTCGGCCGCGGCCAGTTCCGGGTCTCGGACGGTGGCACTGGCAACCCGGACCGCTACTGCGGATGCATCTGGATTCATGAAAACAGCTCTCGGAAGCTTCGACATCCCTGCCGATTCTACGCCGATGCTGGTAGAGGAAAATTCGACTTCGGTGCTTTTTATCGGTGTTCCGAATTCGGCGTAACTCATTGATTATAAAACTCCCGAATCAATGGCCAGCGATGATGCGCGATTTTTGCCGCAAGAAACCGGCACTTTAGTCTGAGACAGCCACTGCAGGACCGGAAAGCACCCTGGTCCTGCCGTGGCATCGGGGTGGGATCAGAACATGACAATCGCACCAATGGCGAGGGTATCTGTGTCCGCTGCTTCAGCGCCCGAAGATTTCACGTCCTGCTCAAACATGTTGTATTCCGCAACGAGTTTGAAGTTGCTGTTCACATCATGAAACACGGCAACGGAGGTGTTCTCGGTTTCAAAGTCTCCCTGGTCAGAGTCCGTTTCCCCGTACGACAACACGAACCGGTTTGCCCCAAGGGTGTAGGAACCCTGAATCAGATAACCATCCGCATCCTCTTCTGAGGCGAGGGCCGCATCGGTGATCAGAACCGGAACATCTCCCTCGGAAGTAAAGCCGGAGGCGGTCAGGGAAAGACCGGCCACCGAGGCCTTGACACCGTAGCCAATACCCTGGCTGTCGATCTCTGCGGTGGCATTCTCTGAGCTTTGATGACGCCCATTGAGCCAGCCTGTCAGCGAGACGCCCTGCAGCTCCGTCGCGTAGGTCAACTCTGCTTCAAGCCGCGGAGCGGATTGCTCGGACTCAGCGCCGGGCGTTGTATTGGCCGGCTCGAAAATACCCACAGCCACGTTCAGGCCTGACATATCTGGCGAGCGATAGGTAATCTGCGCAGAGGGATTCGGGTACGGATACCCTGTGCGGATGTTGCCAAAAGAGACCCCGGTGGCCGCACCCGGTGATCCAAAGCCCATCAGCAACTCGTCCAGGAAGATGTTGGATCGGGCATACAACCCGAAATCTTTCCCGATCAGCAGCTGGCCAAAGCTTCCGTCCACTGTGGCATACAGCTGTCGGACATCAATGCTGGTATCCGTAGGCGACTGGAGGCTGTCGTTGATGGTGGTCCAGAATGAAGAACGACCACCCAGCGTAAGTTCGCCCATGTCCTTGCTGAAATTGAATCCGATGGTGTTAGGCAGGAAACCCATCTTGACGTCAGAATTGCGAACATCGTTGACGCTGTCGTCACGGTTCACGTAAAACGCGTTGAAGTAGCCATCCACCGAAAAACTGGTTCCGTCCTGACTGTATACTTCAACCGCTGCCTGGGCACTGGCGCTGGCCCCCATCATCGCGGCCACGGCAATGGCCAACCCCGACTGTTTCAGTTTGTTGTTGTTCATACTTCCCCCGGTTTATTGTTCGAAATCTGGGATGAAAGAGCCGGCATCAGCACCGGCTCCATGGCGCGATAAGGCGCCTGAGGTTCATGGTCAGTGAATGACCGGAAGGGGAGTATTGGTCGTGAGAGCAGATTCCCTGCTCATTTAGGAGGCATCAGAGATCGGACTTTAGGACTAAGACTGGCTCGGGAAATGTCCGAGTTCCTGCAGGCAGTCATGGAGGAAATCTGCGGGATCGGCCATGAGGGCTTCATCCGCGACTACACCGAATTGCACCTGGCCAGCATAGCTGACGATGCTTACGCCCAGGCCAATATCGCCCGCCTGAGGTACCCAGAACATCTGTTCTGTGATGGCGCAACCAGCAAGGTAACGACGCTCTGGCGTGCCGGGAACGTTCGAGACCACGGCCGAAGCCTTCCTGAAAAACAGATCGGCCAGAGGACGACGTCCGGGCTCGGGCAGAAGCGCAGCCGAGGCGGTCAGCCCCCACGCGAGGCCCGGTTGCCAGCTTCGTTTCAGCTTCCGGGTTTCATGCTTAATCCGGAACAATCGTTCCAGAGCACTTTCACCATCGACAGGCAGGGGAACAAACACCGTGCCGAAACAATTACCCGGTTCCAGCGCGCCCGGCCGAATGCCTTCCGGCAAACGCGCCCGGATATCCACAGGCACAGCCGCATGCATCACCGCTTGGTCGAGGGCCTCGTCGCACAGGCCAAGGCGCGGTCTGACCGCAGCGGCCACGCAGGCAAGCAAGACATCATTGATGGTGGTACTGGTAAGCCTGGCGATCTCCCGGAAGCGGGCCAGGGGAACCGGCGTCGACCACCGACAAAGGCGCCGCCCCAGCAATGGACGCTTAAGGTCAGACGGAGAGTCCTCCGGTGTCGCCAGAAACTCACTGAGTTCGTGTACAAGCCGAACCCCCTTGCCCAGAACTCCGCTCTCGCCCTGCTTCTGAGTAGCTCCGGGGGCTTCCCGGGGCCCGGGCACTGGCATCAGCTCTGTAATCCGGCCTTCCAGCCAGGTCTGCGCTGCGTTCACCCAGCGACCGGCACGCGGCTCCTCTGGTGAACCATAGATAGCGGGATACTGACGCGGTGAAGGCGGACACAGATGATCAAATATGCCCAATAACGACAGACCGTCGGCATAACAATGGTGCAGACGAAGCAACAATGCCGCACCGCCCCTGGCGTTGGGGGCCAACCAGAATTTCCAGCGTGGACGATACAGCGGTAAGGGCTCGTTCAGGCGCTCCGAGACCCAGTCCTGCAACTGTTCCGGCTCGAACCGGTCCAGCGCCACGTCAAGATGCTGGGGCGCGGAGAAGGTCAGGTCTTTTTCCCAATACCAGGCGGGGGCACGCCATACCGGGCGACAACGGAACCGCTCCCAGGCCAGCCAGTATACCTCCAGAAACTCCCGGAAACGGGTCGGCGTCAGCCCGTCGACCCTCAGCATGATGGTGATGGTCATCGGGTTATCGGGCCGTTCCAGAGCCAGCCAGGCTGAATCCGAAGGCAGCATGAGATGCGATTGCTCCTGGCTCAAACCCGATTATCCCCGATCAATAGCGTGCCTGTATGAAAGAAAACCAATCCGGCATTGTGCCAGAGTCCGGATAGCGGCTCCATCCTCGGACGCCCCGCACGCAGTTACAAAAAATTACACGTGAGTAACTGTTCGGTCCTATACTGGTTATATGGCCCAGTGCCATGGTTATAAAACCGTGTCCCGGATCGGCCAATTGGCCCCAACACACCATTTTTTAAGGCACTGGCGCCACTAAACCCGTTCGGCATTCACGGTACAAATGTCATACCGGCTCAGCAAAACCAATAACACAACGAAAAGCGGCCGGAGGGAGAAGAATCATGAAAGCCAGTCATGTTCGCAAGCTGATCAAACCGATCGAAAGCGCCTATTCCGAAATGTTTTCCGGCCGGGTTTACCGCGTGGGCCGGGGTGCGGTGTCTGTTCGAAATCACAGTGGCACAGCAGCGCACACCGTGATTGGCGTACATGGTTTTCTAGAAAATCACTGTTACTTCACCCAGGCCTACGATGGCCCCACCACAGAACTGATTCTGCTCACCTGCAGCAACTATCACATCCCGGTGAACGGTGTGACACCTGAGAATCCGGCCTGGGAAGTGCCCATCAAGCACCTGGAAGGCACCATCGAATACGATGCCTGTATCCTGAATCAGTCGTTGCAGAACCTGCCCAGCACCGAGAATATCCGGATCCATGGCCACTCCCGGGGTGGTGCGGTTATTCTGGAGGCCATCCGGCAGTGGCCGGAGCTTTACGAAAACGTGGAAGTGGTACTGGAAGCGCCGGTTTTACCCCAGGGCAAACTGCATGCGCTGGTAACCACATTGCTGGAGCCGGTCAGCCATGGCATGTGGCCCTGGTTGATTCGTCTGATCAACAGCGCCCCCCAGTCGGCCTATGGTCAGACCTTCTTTGGCAAGATGAATCCGCGCAAACGCCAATTGTTGAGCAAACTGTTCTACGCCACCAAAGACCACCTGACCATTGTTCGCAACATCGAGAACATCATGGAGTGGATGGCGCGTACCGACACCTCGGTGTATCGCCATGTGCGCCATGGGACTTTCCTGATACCGGCCACCGACCGAATACTGGATCGCCAGGCCATGCTGGCCAGCGCTCGCACCAGCCCCACCACCATGCGCATTGTCGAAACCGAAGCCCCCAGCCACTTCATCACGCTGGACAGCAAGGAATGGGTGCCGGGCTTGGAAACCCTCGAGGCTGCGGCCCAAGGCTGAATTCAACGCAAACGGGCAGGTGCGTCACACCCAAGGCTTCGTTAAACTGGCGCTTTTCTGCCCGGTTGATTGGAGCCTTTAATGTATCGTGAGCGGCTGGTTGCCACGGATGTGCACACGGAGAACGCCCACCGCCTGAAACGCCTGCTGCTGGAATACCACGATTTCCGCCAACACAAGGCCGGGCACCCCCTGCGGGACGAGGCCCACCAAGTGGCAGACTGGCAGGCAGAGCGGCTGAAAAATACGCACCAGGATTTATACCGTCACCCGGGCTACCACACCGGCCTGGAATTTCTGCTGACCGACCTCTATGCCCCTGCCGGCATGACCCGCCGTGATGACAACATCGACCGGGTGTTCCCGAAAATGGTGAAATGGCTTCCCGACCACCTGCTGGCCACCTTTGCCGGCCTGGTCGAGCTCAACCTGATTACCCAGAGCCTCGATCTTGAGCTGGCAGAGATACTGGCGCAGCAGGGCTTTTCGGCAACAGGTCTTGATGATGAGCGTTACTGCGAGGCTTATCGCGCCAGCAAACAGCTTGCAATTCGCGAGCGACAACTGGCTCTGGTAGCGGAAACCGGACAGGAACTGGATCGCTACGTTCGCAACCGCACCCTCGGTTGGCTACTGTCCATGACCCGCGGTCCGGCCGAGATGGCCGACCTGGGTGATCTGCACAGCTTTCTACACCGGGGCTACAGCGCCTTTCGGAAAATGAATCGGGTCGACCTGCTGATTGATCGCCTGCTCAGCCGGGAACAACGAGTGATGGACAACATTCTGGCGGGCCACCCGACCCCTTTCTCCCTGCCGGATGACCTGTAGCGGGATTCAGGCCTGGATGATCTGATCCAGCTGGGAGTGAATCTCCTGCTCAATGCGGGATTTGAAGGGCCGAAGCATCAACCCCAGCTCCAGTCGGATATGCAGGTCGTGCTCGGAAATATCCAGTTGCCCTTTGACACCGCTGCGTTTGAACTTCAGCAGATCGCCTTCCCACTGGTAATTGACATCGAATTGTTTGGACAAATCCTTGGCCAGGGTTTCGGCCGCCTCGCGGGCGTGCTCCTTGTCCAGGGAATGGGCGCGATGGATATCGATAACAGACATGAATCAGTTTTCTCAGTGATTTGGAAACGGTTTTACAGTGTAAGCCGGCAATAAACTTGTAGCCAACCCCTCAAAGGTTAGAATACAGGGCTTAGATTCTGACAGGACCAACTTCCATGAGCGAGCAGCAAGCACCGGGCACCCAAGGCAACGGCCAGGACGACGTTACCCACTTCGGCTTTCGCAATGTGCCGAAAAGCCAGAAGGCCGGTCAGGTGGCCCAGGTTTTCCACAGTGTCGCCGGCAAGTACGACCTCATGAACGACCTGATGTCCATGGGCATTCATCGCCTGTGGAAGCGCTTTACTATTGAATTGAGCGGCGTACGCCCGGGCCATCAGGTGTTGGACATTGCCGGCGGTACCGGCGACCTGACCATGAAGTTTTCCGATCTGGTGGGCCCGTCCGGCAAAGTGGTGCTGGCCGATATCAACGCCTCCATGCTGCAGGTGGGTCGCAGCCGCCTGACCGACCGGGGTTACGCCGGCAACATCGAATACGTACAGGCCGATGCCGAACACCTGCCGTTCCCGGACAACAGTTTCCAGGCGGTGTCTATTGCTTTCGGCCTGCGCAATGTGACCGACAAGGATCAGGCCCTGCGGGATATGGCCCGGGTACTTAAGCCGGGCGGCAAGCTGATGGTGCTGGAATTCTCCAAGCCCACCAACCCGCTGCTGAGCAAGGCCTACGACACCTATTCTTTCACCGCCCTGCCCCTGATGGGCCAGTTGATTGCCGGGGACAGCGAGAGCTATAAGTACCTGGCCGAGTCCATCCGCATGCATCCGGATCAGGAAACCCTGAAGGGCATGATGGAAACTGCCGGCCTGGTGAACTGCAAGTACTACAACATGACCGGCGGCATCGTGGCCCTGCACGTGGGAATCAAGCCCTGATGTTCCCCGGCCCGACCCTGCTGTCTGCGACAGGCGCCATTATTGAGGGCGCCCTGAACCGGGCGCTGGCACTGGACCCGGCGGGCCAGCGTGCCTTGCTGGGCGCCTTGGGCGGGCCGGTTCAGTTCACCATTACGGCCCCGGTCACCATGCACTGGACCCTGAATCGCGTTGGCGAACGGGTACAGGTTCGCAGTCAGCCGGATCCGCAACCGGTGTTAATCATCACCGGGCGGCCGGTTGCCTTTGCCGCCCTGGCACTGGGCGATGACCGGGTATTTGCCGACGAACGCCTGACGGTGGAGGGCGACACGGCCCTGGCCCACCAGTTGCAGCGCGCTCTGAACCAGCTGCAACCGGATTGGGAAGCGGCCATGGCAAACCACCTGGGCGATGTGCCGGCCCATTTCATCGGCAAACGCATCCGCCAGGCAGTCAAGTGGAGCCGCCAGGCGTTCAGCACCATGAACGCCAATGTGGAGGAATATGTCCACGAAGAGAGCCGCACTCTGCCCTGCCGGCGGGAGCTGGAGGCCACCTTTCGGGATATCGATGAGCTGAGCCTGCGCACCGAACGCCTGGAGGCTCGGCTGAAGCAACTGCAAGCACCCGGCAGCGATAACAATACGGAGAACCTGTGACCCGCCTGCAACGCCTGTTCCGAATTGCCTGGGTATTCTGCCGCTACCGGCTGGACACGTTTCTGCCCTTGTCTGAACTGCCTACACCGCTGAAAATCTTTTTTCTGCTGGCACCCTGGCACCTGTTCCCGCAGCCCAAACTGAGCCGGGGTGACCGCCTGCGCCTGGCACTGGAAGAGCTGGGCCCGGTTTTCGTCAAATTCGGCCAGATTCTCTCCACCCGCCGGGACCTGTTACCGGATGACATGGCCGAATCCCTGAAACAGCTACAGGATCGGGTTCCACCGTTCCCCAGTGAACAGGCCCGAGGCATTATCGAGAAATCGTTGGGTGCGCCCGTCTCGGAACTGTTTGCCGAGTTCAGTCCAGACCCCATGGCCTCGGCGTCGGTGGCTCAAGTGCACGCCGCAACCCTACCCAACGGCCAGAAGGTGGTGGTCAAGGTTTTGCGCCCCGGCATCGAAAAAGTCATCCGCCAGGATCTGGGCCTGATGTACCTGATGGCCGGCCTGCTCGAAAAGTACTGGTCTGAGGGTAAGCGCCTGCACCCCGTGGAGGTGGTGGCAGACTATGACTCCACCATCCACGACGAACTGGATCTGCAACGGGAAGCCGCCAACGCCAGCCAGTTGCGCCGGAATTTCGAGAACTCCCCGTTGATCTACATACCCTTTATCGACTGGGACTACACCCGCAAATCGGTGCTGGTGATGGAACGCATTCACGGCATTCCCATTGCCGATGTACCCGCCCTTGAAAAGGCGGGCGTCAACATGAAGGTACTGGCGGAAAAAGGGGTGGAGATCTTCTTTACCCAGGTATTCCGTGACAGTTTTTTCCATGCTGACATGCATCCGGGCAATATCTTTGTCGATATCAGCAATCCCGCCGACCCGAAGTACATTGCCATCGACTTCGGTATCGTCGGCACTCTGGCCCCCGACGACCAGAGCTATCTCGCCCGTAACCTGTTGGCCTTCTTCCGCCGGGATTACCGCCAGGTAGCACAACTGCACATCCAGTCTGGCTGGGTGCCGCCGGAAACCCGCGTCAACGAGTTTGAGGCCGCCATTCGGACGGTGTGCGAGCCCATCTTCGAGCGCCCCCTGAAGGATATTTCCTTTGGTCACTTCCTGTTACGCCTGTTCCAGACCGCTCGGCGCTTCAACATGGAAGTGCAGCCACAACTTGTGCTGTTACAGAAAACCCTGCTCAATGTCGAAGGCCTTGGCCGCCAGCTCTATCCGGACCTGGATCTGTGGAGTACCGCCCAGCCGTTTCTGGAAGACTGGATGCGTAAACGCATCGGTCCGTCCGGCCTGATCAAGTCTCTGCAGAACCACCTCCCATCATGGCTCGAGCAATCGCCAGAGATGCCCCAGTTGGTTCACGACGCACTACTACAGATACGCTCCAGCGGCCCCACCGAAGCGCAAAACCGGGCAACCCTGGCGCTGATGAAAGAGCAGCAAATGCGCAGCGAACGCCGTTGGCGCCGGGGCTTCATCGCCCTGGTTCTGGCAGGCGCGGCCCTGGTGGGCAGCCAGCCCCACGCCGGGCAGTGGCTGGCCGATCTGCCGGTCTGGAGCTGGGTCTTGCTTGCCGGAGCGGCAGGCGTCATGCTCCGGGGCAGTCGCTGAACCATCAAAGATTCAGGATTCATAAAAATGCAAGATTCTCCCGCTAACGTCGTACAGCCTGACTGGCTCGACGAGATCCAATGGACAGAAGACGGCCTGGTGCCGGCCATTGCCCAGGACGCCAATAATGGCGATATCCTGATGATGGCCTGGATGAACCGGGAATCTCTCCGGCTCACGGTTGAGGAAGGACAGGCGGTGTACTGGTCCCGTTCCCGTGGCAAACTCTGGCGCAAGGGCGAGAGCTCCGGGCACCAGCAGGTGCTCCGGGATATCAGGCTCGATTGCGATGCCGATGTGGTGCTGCTGAAAGTGGAACAAAAAGGCGGCATTGCCTGCCATACTGGCCGGCGAAGCTGTTTTTACCGAACCCTGAAAGATGGTCAGTGGGTGAGCACCGATCCGGTTCTCAAAGACCCGAATACCATCTACGGCAGCAACTGAGGAGCAGACACCGTGAGTGATGTACTGGAACGACTGGCACAGGTACTGGAAGCCCGCAAAGACGCGGATCCCGACACGTCCTACGTCGCCAGCCTGCATGCCAAGGGGCTGAACAAGATTCTGGAGAAGGTGGGCGAAGAGTGCACCGAGACGCTGCTGGCCGCCAAGGATGCAGAGCATTCCGGCGAAACCCGGGACCTGGTGTACGAGACGGCCGACCTCTGGTTTCACAGCCTGGTGATGCTGTCACGGTTAGGCCTGGGCCCGAAAGATATTCTGGATGAACTGGCCAGCCGCTTCGACCTGTCAGGCCTGGAAGAAAAAGCCTCCCGGAATCCGTAAAGGAGTACCCCCAAGGGGTATTTCCGCAAGGGGTAGCGGTTGGCGTACAATGTCATGCAACAGCAACATTTGAACGAGGAACCCTCATGGGTATCAGCATCTGGCAACTTCTTATCGTACTTGGCATCGTCATCCTGTTATTCGGAACCAAGAAACTCCGGAACATCGGCAGCGATCTCGGCGGCGCCATCCGTGGATTCAAAAAATCCATGAACGACGAGGAAGAGAAGAACGCCGAACAGCAACCGCTGGAAAAACAGAACGCCGAGCAACAAGCCCAGGCGGAAGACAAGCCCAAAGAAAAGCAAGGCTGAGCACCCCCTGAATGTTCGACATCGGCTTTCTAGAGCTGCTGATCTGCGGCGTGATTGCATTGCTCGTGCTCGGCCCGGAGCGTTTGCCGACGGCGGCGCGGGCGGCTGGCCGCTGGATCGGTGGCGCCCGGCGCATGGTCAGCCAGTTCACCAGTGAACTGGACCGGCAGTTGAAGGCCGAAGAACTCCGGGAGGAGCTGCGCAAGGCGGGTGATGTGGGCCTGGACGATGTGGAGAAGACCGTGCGCGGCGCCCTGGATGAGGCGAAAAAGTACGAGCACATGATCCTGCCGGACGATCAGACCCGCAAGCCCAGGCCGGCACCGGCAACCCGGCGGGTTACGCCCCCCTCTCCGGAGGCGGGCGAACAGCCCGAACCTCCGCATGAACCCGTCAGGGATGAGACGGCGGCCAGCGATCAACCCAGTGAATCCTCACCGACCAGCCCCTCGGACAAGCATTCATGAGCGCCACCCAAGACGGCCAGCAGACATCGTCTGAACAGCAGGAAATGCCCCTGATCGAGCATTTGCTCGAGCTACGCAACCGGCTACTGAAAATGGTGTTGGCGGTGATTATCTGTTTCGCCGTCATCTATCCATTTGCCAACGAGCTCTACCTGCTGTTATCCCAGCCGTTGCGCGAACTTTTGCCGGTCGGCCAGACCATGATCGCCACCGACATCACCTCGCCTTTCTTTGCGCCCCTGAAGCTGGCGCTGGTTCTGGCGGTATTTGTCGCCATTCCGATCATTCTCTACCAGCTCTGGAGTTTTGTGGCGCCCGGGCTCTATGCCCATGAAAAGCGCCTGGCCTTCCCGCTGTTGTTTACTTCCGTGCTGTTGTTCTACGCTGGCGCGGCTTTCGCCTATTTCGTGGTCTTTCCGCTGGTGTTCGGTTTCTTTACCGCCATCGGCCCGGAGGGCATTGTCGAACTGCCTGACATCAGCAGTTATCTGAACTTCGTGCTCAAGATGTTTTTTGCCTTCGGTATTGCGTTTGAAATCCCCATTGCGACGGTACTGCTGATTCTGACCGGCGCCACCACGCCGCAAGACCTGGCCGCCAAGCGCCCCTATGTGGTCGTGGCCTGTTTCATCATCGGCATGCTGCTGACCCCACCAGACATCATCTCCCAGACGCTCCTGGCCGTGCCCATGTGGATTCTGTTCGAGTTCGGCATCATATTTGGTCGCCTCGCCTACCGGGAACGGGAAGAGGCCGACGGAGAAGAGCCCGAAGCCTGATGAATCTGGCCCTGCTGTTTGAGGAAGACTTCGTCGCCCCGGACCGGGTGCGTCTCCGCGGCCGTCGGCTGGAGCACCTGAAAACGGTGCTCAAAGCCGGCACCGGCCATCGCATACCGGCTGGCCGGGTAAACGGCCTGATGGGCCATGGTGAAGTGCTGTCAATGACAGAGACCGAGGCCGAATTGCTGGTAACCCTGAATCAGCAACCCCCTGCCCCCTTACCGCTCACGCTGATACTGGCTATGCCCCGGCCCAAGATGTTCCGACGGGTACTGCAGACCTGCGCTTCTCTGGGTGTGAAGGATCTCTGGCTGATTAACAGCTACAAGGTGGAAAAGAGTTTCTGGCAAACGCCCTGGCTCACCGAGGATCATCTGAGAGAGAACCTGGCCCTCGGCCTTGAACAGGCCAAAGACACGTTGATGCCTCAGGTCCATATCCGTAAGCTGTTCAAACCCTTTGTGGAGGATGAACTACCGACACTGCTAGGTGGCAAACAGGCACTGGTGGCGCATCCGGGCATGGCGGCCCCCTGCCCCACCCACCTCAATGAGCCGGCTGCCCTGTGCATTGGTCCGGAAGGGGGCTTTACCGATTACGAAGTCGGAAAGCTGGAGGAGGCCGGCTGCCGGAGCGTGCATCTGGGCCCGAGAATTCTTCGGGTTGAAACCGCTGTGCCAGTGCTGATCAGCCGGCTGTTTGACGCCTGCCTGTGAACGGGCCGGCCCCGCCACGGATTACGCCGCCCGGCGCTCCCAAAGCTTCGCAACGGGCGTAATAACAAAAACCAGAATAGCACCGGCCAGCAGGCCAAACAGGCCATCCCCGACCGTGGTGACCAGCACTTCCGGCACTGAAGAAATCATTCCGGCCACATGGTGAATGGCCCCGTACACCGCCGGTATACCATGGGTCAGAATACCTCCGCCCACCAGGAACATTGCAATGGTGCCCAGTACCGACAGGGTTTTCATCATCCAGGGCGCCAGCCACAGAATGCCCTGCCCCAGCTTCTGAGCGAAGGCACTGGCTTTCTGGCTCAGGTAAAGGCCGGCGTCGTCCAGCTTCACAATACCCGCCACCAGCCCATACACACCGACGGTCACCATCAACGCCACGACGGTCAGCACCGCAAACTGCATTCCGAAGCTCTTGTCGGCCACGGTTCCTAACGTGATGGCGATGATTTCGGCGGAGAGAATAAAGTCGGTCCTGACAGCGCCCTTGATCTTGTCTTTCTCAACCGCTTTAAGGTTCACCTCCGGCTTTTTCAGAGCCTCCCGCAGCTCTTGCCGGTGCTTTTCTTCCTGCTCTTTGTGCAGGAACCTGTGAACCAGCTTCTCGGCCCCCTCAAAGCACAGGAAAGCACCACCGAGCATCAACAGCGGGGTAATGAGCCAGGGTACAAAAAAGCTGATGGCCAGTGCCGCCGGCACCAGAATGGCCTTGTTAATAAGCGAACCCTTGGCGACCGCCCACACCACCGGGATTTCCCGGGCAGGTCGAACACCGGTGACCTGCTGCGCATTCAACGCCAGGTCATCGCCCAGCACACCGGCGGTTTTCTTGGTAGCAGCTTTGGTCATCACCGCCACGTCATCCAGTACGGCAGCAATGTCATCAAGTAATACGAGCAGGCTGGAGCCGGCCATAGACAGTTCCTTTGCAAATTGAACACGAAGGCGAGGAGTTTACGAAAACAGGCCGCCGGAAAACAGTTCCGGCGACTCAGAATGGACAACCGTTAGCGTTTTATACCCATAGCCTCGGCGGCAATGCGGTTCTTCAGCGGCGCCAGGTTGTCCAGCCAGCGCATACCGGTATTGCGCAACCACCGGATGGCCAGCTCATCCCGGGCAAACAACTGCTTGAAGCCCTCCATGGCCGCCATCATCGCCAGGTTCTCGCCTTTACGGCGGCGCTGATAACGAGCCAATACGGTCTGGTCTGCCGGCGAAAGTGCGAGTTCTTTGGCCCGTCCCAGCTCGTCCAGGAGGGCCGACACATCGCCATAGCCGAGGTTTGCACCCTGGCCGGCGAGCGGGTGAATGGTGTGGGCAGCATCGCCCACCAGTGCCAGGCCGTCGGCAACATACTCCTTGGCATGACGCTGACGCAGCGGAAACGCAAAGCGGCGTGAAACGGATTCGATAACCCCGAGCTGCTGCTCAATCGCCCACTCCAGCTCCAACCGGAATTGCTCGGCCTCCAACGCCATCAGGCGGCGGGCTTCCGCCGTATCCTGTGACCAGACGATAGAGCAATAGTGCTCGTCTCCAGACTCCGTCAACAACGGCAAAAACGCCAGCGGCCCGGTGGGCGAAAAACGCTGCCACGCAGTGTACTGGTGCGGCTGCCGGGTACGGACGGTGCACACAATCGCTTGCTGATCGTAATCCCATTCCCGGGTAGCCAGTCCCGACCACTGGCGCAGCCGCGACTGGGCACCATCGGCCCCGACCACCAGTTTGGCGGACTGCGTTCGGCCATCGTCCAACTGGATTCCGGCTCCGGCACTCCAGCCCTGCACACGCACACCATCCATCACCGTAACGTTACTGTCCGCCAGCTCGGTAAACAAAGCGCGGACAATCGACCGGTTCTCAACAATGGTACCCAGGGTATCAGCATGGAGTTCAGCCGCATCGAAGTGAATTCGACCGGTACCGTCGGCATCCCAGACCGTCATACCACGATAGCCGCAATGCCTGCCGGCCTGGACATGGCGCCAGGCCCCTAGACGATCCAGCAGCTGCTCACTGGCCAGGGAGATGGCGCTGACCCGGGGTTCGAAGTCATCGGTATGGCTGGCGGTCTCTCCCGGGGCCAACAGATCCTGAACCCGGGCTCCTTCCACCAGTCCGGTATTCCAGCCTTGCCGAGACAACCCCAGAGCCAGGGCCGAGCCGACCATTCCGCCACCAACCACCAGAATGTCAAAACACGCCGCACTCACCGATTCACCTGTCATGTTTTTCCGCCTCGAAAGATGACACTCCGGAGCCTACCAGCGGCTTGCGCCCACCGGTGCCCATGGCTTTGCGGGCGAACCAGCGCTTGGCCCCCGGCAACAGATCCAGCCCCACCAGCCCTGCATCCCGGGCCGCGGCAACGGGCGCCAGCGGCTGCCCAAATATCCGGATCAGGGAATCGGAGAACTGCACCGTCTGCTGCCAGTCCTGCCGATGCAGTTGCTGGTAACGCCCCAGTACCGAAAGTTCACCAATGGAAATCCCTTCATCAACCGCCCGACGAAACTGTTCCACCAGGGTCATCAATCCTCTGAGTGCCAGGTTAAAGCCCTGGCCAGCCACCGGGTGCAGGGCATGAGCGGCATTACCAACCAGCACAACCCCCGGGCGGGCGGGTTCATCTACCGTAGTCAGGTTCAGGGGATAATGATGGCACTGGCCAATGTGGGTAAAACGCCCAAGGCGCCAACCGAACCGTTCCTGTAGTTTCTGGCATTTCTGTTCATCCGGCAGTGACAGGATCTCGGCCAGTGCCTCGTCTTTCAGGGTCCAGACCAGGGCCGATTGATGCCCCGGCCGCTTAGGGGAACCATGGGGCAGCAAAGCCATGGGACCGGCCTCAGTAAAACGTTCATAAGCCGTAAACTGGTGGCTGTCGCTGGTGGAGACATTGGCAATCAGCGCGTTCTGACCATAGGCTTCGGTGCGGGCTACAAAGCCCAGCTTCTCCCGCAGCCCGGAACGCCCGCCATCGGCGATCACCAGACAACGAGCGGTCAGTTCCTTCTGTGCGCCATCCTTGCGGATGGCCACCCGGACACCGCCAGCCACAGGCTTCATGCCTTCCACCTGAGCCGGCGCCTGCCAGCTTACTCTGGTATCAAGCAAAGCCCGCATCAGGCACAGGCCCATCCAGCGGTTGTCTGCCACATAACCCAGGGCCTCCTGGCCGTGTTCGTTGGCATGCAGACGGGTAGCGCCAAAACGGCCCCGGTCAGAAACATGAATGTGGCGGATCGGGGTGGCGTGCTCAGACAACTGTGGCCACAGCCCCAACTGATCAAAGATCAGGTGCGAGCCCCAGGCCAGTGCCGTCGACCGGCTGTCATAGCTGGGCTGGTAATCCTCCGGCAACGCCTCTGGCGACAGCGGAAACGCCTCAACTACCGTTACCTTCAGTTCCGGCACCAGGCGCGCCAGGGCCAGGGCCAGAGTTGCCCCGGCCAGGCCGCCACCGGCAATGATCAGGTCAGTATCCACGCGCTCGGTATTCACTGAATCAGTCCGCCATCAGAGCTTCAATATCGGCAATGGTCTTCGGCACGCCCTCGGTCAGGTTTCGGCAACCCTCTTTGGTGACCACCACATCGTCTTCAATACGGATGCCAATACCCCGCCAGCGCGGCTCGACGTCGGTATTGTCGGGCGCAATATACAGCCCTGGCTCAACGGTCAACGCCATCCCCGGTTCCAGTACCCGCCAGGCATCGCCGACCTTGTAATCGCCAACGTCATGGACATCCAGCCCCAGCCAGTGGCCTGTGCGGTGCATAAAGAAAGGTTTGTAGGATTCGTTGGCCAGAGCATCGTCCAGGGTGCCTGCGAGCAGGCCCAGATCGATCAGGCCCTGGGTCAGCACCTTCAGCGCCGCTTCATGGGGCTGGTTCCAGTGATTGTCCGGCTTCACCGCATCGATCGCCGCGTACTGGGCCGCCAACACCACTTCGTAAAGCGCCTTCTGTTCCGGGCTGAACTTGCCGCTGACCGGGAAGGTGCGGGTGATGTCCGAGGCGTAGCATTCCAGCTCACAACCCGCGTCTATCAGTACCAGGTCGCCGTCTTTCAGCGGTGCCGCATTTTCGATGTAGTGCAGGATGCAGCCGTTGGCACCACCACCTACGATGGAGGGATAAGCGGTAGAGCGCGCACCATGCTCCATAAAGGTATGAATCAGTTCAGCTTCAAGATTGTACTCATACCCGCCCTGACGAGCCCGCTTCATGGCCCGGCAGTGGGCCTCGGCACTGATCTGGCCGGCCTTTGCCATCACCTTGATTTCGGCAGCACTCTTGTACAGCCGCATATCATGCAGCAGATGCTCCAGCGCCACCAGCTCCCCAGGGGGGTGCGCTCCGGAACGAACCTTGCTGCGAATCACCTTGAGCCAGTCCATCACCCGGTTATCGAATGCCGGATCCTTGCCCAGCGGATAGTAGACCCGGCTGCGGCCTTCAATCATGCCGGGCAGAATATCGTCGATATCTGCAATGGGGAAAGCATCGTCGAAGCCGTAACGTTCGATGGCGCCCTCAGGGCCCACCAGAAAGCCATCCCAGAGCTCTTTCTCCGGGTTCCGCTCCTTGCAGAACAGCACCGCCTCACCGTGCTCGCGGCCTGGAATCAGGGCCAACACCGCTTCGGGCTCGCCGAAGCCGGTCAGATACTGAAAATCGCTGTCCTGACGAAACGGGTGCAACACATCGCGGTTACGCACCCGCTCCGGCGCCGCTGGCAGAATAGCGATGCTGTCCGAGGCCATCCGGTCCATCAACTTGCGACGGCGCTCGGCAAACTCTTTCACGGGAATGGTCACAGCCATGATAGCTCCTGATCAGTGCAGGGTGGGCGAATCGCCTGCCGGCTTCTCCGGCTCGTTGAACTCGGTGAACACCGCCAGCGCGCCAAGGCGCACGTACTCGGTAATTTCAAGCAGTTGCTGTTCACTTTCGTCGTCGGATTCTTCGTCCTCCGACAGCTGGCTGATGGCCACCATATCCTCGATCAGCTCCCGGATCTCATCCGGAGCCTGGCCAAGGGAAGCGCCCGCCGCCAGCGCCATGCCTTCCAGAAATCCTCGAACCCAGGCCACCAGGGCTTCCAGTCGTTGATCGATGGCATAGTCGTCATCTGGCAATAACGGCTGAAAACTCATGTCGGTGGACTGCAATTGCTTGAGCGTTTTGCCGTAGGCGTTGTTCATAAAAGGGGCGAGGTCATCCGACTCTTCAGCCGCTTCATCAGCCAGCCCCATGTGTTCGCAAACCATGGCCAGCCACTCAGGCTCGTCAATACGGGAGCCTGCCGCCAGCCGGCCACAGAGCACGCCATGCAGCTCAGAGGGGTGGCTGAACGCCTTGTGTGCGGTAAACACGTTAGCCCAGCGTTCAAATTCAGCCGCTAGGGCGGCGGAGGTATCGGTTTCGGACATGAAGCTGCCGTTTCCTTAAATCGGTGGTGTACGTTCAGATACGCGCCGGGGCGGTGCCCCGACGAATACCGTATCCTAGCATTCTGGGGAAATCCTGGCACGAATACCCGGGCAGACGGGGTTGCTTTTATCTTCACGCCAGACAAAAATGTTATAACATATCAAATATGGACAGGATGACCCGATGCGCAGAAACGTTACGCCTCTCATGACCGTGGCACTGGCAAGCGCCGTACTGGCTCCGCTGACCGCGGGCGCGGCCAACAACCCCAGCGCCCATCAACATGGCCATGCGGAACTCCAGGTAGCCATAGACGCCAACACCGCCGATGTCTTTGTTCGCTCACCCGCATACAATCTGCTTGGCTTCGAGCACGAGCCACGCACAGAGCAACAGCATCGGCAACTGGCGGATCTGGAGCAGTGGCTGATGTCGACCCCTCTGATTAACACTGAGGATGGCAACTGCAACGTGGAAGATGCCAGCTTTCACAGCTCGTGGCCCGAGGCGCCCCGTCATCACAGTGACCATGCGCACGAACACCATGGCCACGATCACGATCACGATCACGGGCAAGCAAACGACCACAGCGATATCGAGATTACCCAATCACTGACCTGCGACGGACTTGCCGAACACCAGACACTGGCCACACCGCTGGTGAAGCACTTTCCGGCACTGGAACACCTGGATGTTCAGTGGATCGGCCCTGAAGGCCAGGGCGCCACAAGACTGGAAGTCGGCGACCAGCAATTCCGGATTGGCCGCTGAACCGTTACTCGGTGTAAGGTTCTACCGACTGCGCCACCATGGAATAGGAGGAGGTGCCGAGATCATTCTCGGTTCGCTCAATCACCAGCTCCCCCTCGATCCAGACCGGGTCGTATAGAGCCTCCAGGGTAAACCCTTCATGGTATTTTACGTGGATGATCTGGTTTGGGGGTGGTGGCGGCACATGGATGCAGGCGCCGTAGTAGGGCACCAGGAAGAACTCGAGAATGCGCATATCGTCCGTGGTTTTCAGCGGTACCACGAAGCCCGGAATCCGGCCCTCGACGTTGCCCATTTCCGGAACCACCCGCCCGGTCATGATTTCGTCCGGCAACAGGGGCGGGCCATCGCCCTCATGTTCGATTTCCGGCATAGTCTCGAGCAGCGCCAGATCTTCCGCAGGCATTAACTCAAGCCAGTCGATCTCCCGGGGCTCGGCACGGACCGCCAGGGAAACCAATAACAACAAGCCCAGTCCAAGGCAGGCAAGCGACTTGCGGAACAGAACATCAGTGAACATCAACACGGGCTCTCCAAAAAACCAGATCAGCAACCGGCGCCATCATACAACGGCGAGCACGATACGGATATGAACAACGAGACACGACAACCGCCGGACAGTTCCCGCCCGGACACTCTGGCCATCCGAACCCGGAATCTGCACTTCCGATGGCAAAACCAGGCTCGGGAACTGGCCTTCCCCGATATTCAGCTGACACGCGGTGAACACCTGTTCCTGCACGGCCCCAGTGGTACTGGTAAAAGTACGCTATTGGGACTGCTCGCAGGCATGCACCCGCCCAGTCGTGGCAGCCTTCAGCTGCTGAATCAGGAACTGACCACCATGAAGGCCGGCGCCCGGGATCGACTGCGCGCCGATCATATGGGCGTCATCTTCCAGCAGTTCAACCTGGTGCCCTATCTGAGCGCTATGACCAATGCACTTTTACCTTGCCGGCTATCAAATCTGCGCCATTCGCGCGCGTTACCCTCCGCCACCGAAGCTGCCCAACACCTGCTAACACAACTGGGCATTCCGCAAAGCCACTGGCACCAGGGAGTGACCCGGCTATCGATCGGCCAGCAGCAGAGGGTGGCTGCCGCCCGCGCGCTGATCGGTGCTCCGGAGATCATTCTTGCAGATGAGCCCACGTCTGCTCTGGATAGCGACAACCGGGACCGCTTTCTTGAACTACTGCTAACGCTGGCCGAGCGCAGTAACAGCTCGGTTGTATTTGTCAGCCATGATCAGTCACTGGCCGGGCACTTTCATCATCGCATGGCCCTGGAGGTGGCGCCATGAACAAGCTCAAGCTCACCATCTTCCTGTCCGCCGCCAGCCTGTGGTACCGGCGCCGTGTACTGGCCCTCGTTTGCCTGACCCTGACCCTGAGCGTAACCCTGCTGCTTGGCATCCAGTACCTGCGCACAGAAATCCGACAGTCATTCACCAGCACCATCAGCGGCACCGACCTTATCGTAGGGGCCCGCAGTGGCCAACTGAATCTGCTGCTTTACACGGTGTTCCACATCGGCGATGCCACCAACAACATTCGCTGGTCCACCTATCAGTCCATGACTGAGGACAGCCGCATCGACTGGCTGATCCCGATTTCCCTGGGCGACAGCTACCGCGGCTATCGGGTTGTCAGCACCAACGAGCAGTTCCTGGCCCACTTCCGCTATGGCAACGACCAACCGCTGACCCTGGCGAGCGGAGACTGGTTTTCTGACCTGTTTGACGTGGTGATCGGCGCCGGCGTGGCCCGGCAGCTTGATCATGAACTGAACGACGACCTGGTGCTTTCCCATGGCGGTGGCCGCACCAGCTTCTCGAATCACAAGGACCTGCCATTCCGGGTATCCGGCATTCTCGCGCCAACCGGCACGCCCGTCGACCAGGCGGTTTACATCAGCCTTGAAGCCATGGAAGCCATGCATGTGGGCTGGGAATCCGGTGTAGCCATCCCGGGGCGGACCCTGTCGGCCGACCAGGCACGCAACCGGGACTACACTCCGGATGCCATCACTGCGGTGCTCATTGGCCTCGACCGCCCGATCCTCACCTTTCAGGTTCAACGGGAGCTGAACCAGTCCCGCGAGGAACCTCTGTCAGCCATCCTGCCGGGCGTGGCCCTGAGCGAGCTCTGGCGGATGATGGGGCAATTTGAAAAAGCCCTGCTGGGCATCAGCGGCTTTGTCGTGATCACCAGCCTGGTGGGACTGATTGCGGTTTTGCTTACCCTGCAAGCCCAGCGGCAACGGGAGATTGCCGTTTTGCGAGCGACCGGAGCTTCACCGGGGCTGATTGCCGGCCTGTACAGCCTGGAGTGCGTCGGGCTTGCCCTGGCCAGTTGCCTGTTCGCCCTGCTGCTCGGCGCTGCCGCCATCGCCGGCCTCAGCCCCTGGCTACTGGAACACTACGGACTGCAAATCCGGCTTCGGCCGCTGGCCCGGGAGGAGTGGCTGTTACTGATGGCAGTGCCTCTTTTTGCCCTGCTAGTGTCCGCCCTTCCAGCACTGAACACCTGGCGAGCAGGCCGACAACAGGGGTTCGGGGCACCGGACTCCAGCTGAACTGACGCAAAAGGTGACAGGCCTCACGGCGAGCACGCCATGACAATGCGGTAAATTGACCGGTCTGGCGCGCGCACTTATAGTAACTCTCATCAAAATCACCGATGTTGGGCAGGTCATGGAACAGTCCGAAGTACAGGCATTAGCGGACAAGCTGGACAAGCTGATCGAGCGCTGCGACAAGCTGGAGAAAGACAACGCCCTGCTAAGGGAGCTGCAGGACGACTGGAACCGGGAACGGGCCCAGCTAATGCACAAAAACGATCTTGCCAAAAACAAGATTGAAGCCATGATCGGCCGTCTTCGGGCACTGGAGCACCACTGATGTCACAGACCCCAACCACCGTGGAAGTCAGGATTCTCGACAAGGAATACCTGGTGGCCTGTCCGCAGGAAGAGCAGGAAGCCCTGCTACGTGCAGCCCGGCATCTGGACACCAAAATGCGTGAAATCCGCTCCAGCGGCAAGGTATTCGGTACCGAGCGCATTGCCGTGATGGCCGCCCTGAACATCACCCATGAACTGCTGGAACGCGACACCATGTCAGACGCCACCAGCAGCATCCTGCGTGCCATGGATAACCGGCTTGATGAAGCGCTGGGAGAGCCTTCGGACAACTGATCCGGAAAGAATCCGGAAACGGGGTTGCAATCCTCCCCGGCCCTGCCCGTATAATGGAACCAACTTCCTGGGCTGTTCGCTGGTCGGGTACGTCCTCGAGCCGATGCGCATTACCCAGGTGGCTACTTCAGGGCATTGTGAGCATGTCCCCCAAGGGGGAAAGCCTAATATGTCACAGCGGCCACCGACCTTGAACTTCTGGGTTCAAGGGCTACATCCGATAACGGCAGCCCGGGAAGCTTTTCACCGTTACTCCGATTGCGACTTCCTGAATCTCAAGTGCAGCAAAGCGTCCTGAACCTCCTGGTTACCGAACCGCTCATCGAACAACAATCCAGACCACACTGATTCGTCCGACCTGGCCTGATCCTTTCGTTGCTGATACAGCGAATCCCAGCGTTCCAGGTACTGATAGGCCAGCTCATCATCCGGGGCCACCTGCTCACCCCGGTAGTACATCAGCCCGAGGTACGCCAGGGCGGCCATGTTCTCCTCCTCCGCCGCCATCTCCAGAAGCTGTCGAACTTCTTCTGCATGAACCTCAGCCTGACCGGCGTAATACATTGCCTGTTTATAGCGCGCATTTGAGACAGCTTGACGCAGATTATCCGGCACATCGGCAACCGGCATAAACACAAACCGCTCGCGAGCTTTCGCAGCGCTCTCATCCCGGCCATCCTGCTGCAACTCTCGCGCCAAAAGCAGCTGTGCGGGCAGGTGGCCCTTATCAGCGGCGCGCCTCAACCAACCTACAGCATCCACCAGACTGGGCGGAATACTGGCCAGCCCCTGACTGTAGATCGCACCAAGTTTGTAGGCCGCCTCCGCATCCCGGTAAGCCATGCTTTCCAACAGATCCAAGGCTCGGCGATGCTGTTCTTCGGCCATACCCGGCAGGCTCGAGAGATAGATATCGGCCAGCAAGTGCTTGGCCCGATCGTCTTCCCGTTCTATCTGTTCGAGACGCGCAACGGCCAGACCCACCTGCATCGAGCGCCCGTCTTCGGGATTCAGATACAGGTGAGCCAACCAGAGATTCGCCTCTTTCTCGCCCCGGTCGGCCGCACGCTCCAGCTGATCGAGCGCCTCAAGATAATCAGCCTCGGAACGCTGCTGTCCGCGAGCCAGCGCCACACCTCGGGCCAGCAGTGCTTTCGGGTAGTTCTGATCGGCCGACCGTTGCAGCCATTGCTCTGCTTCGGCAGGGTTAAACCAAGGTGAATCTGGCGCTCCGTATATTTGGGCCATCATGTACTGAGCGCGGGCGCTGCCTTTATCTCCGGCATACCGGTACCACGCCACCCGGCGTTGCGCACTGGGATCCACCAAGGCCGGATACAATGTAGCCAGGTAGCGCATGGTGCCTGCATCGGTGTCCGGACGACTTGCGCGCCATACCTCGTCTGCACTCTGGAGAATAAACTCGCCCTCCTCATCCAGACAGGCCCAGGCAGGTACCCTGTCCCAGGTGTCGGGGCCGCAGTATTCAGCCAAAGCCCGGTGATAAAACAGATTCGAAGCACTATCTACCTCACGGATTTCGGGAATCAGCGCCACCGCCTGTTTGCGATCCTGCTCGACCAGCTCCCCGGACCAATAGATCATCGCGAGATCAATCAAGGCTCGCGGATAGTCCGCCGCACGGAGAAGCACTAACGACCTGGACACATCACGGTTCTCTGCCTGCCCTCGCCGATAGATTTCGGCCAACAAATGCCGCGCTTCGCGCTCATAGACCGAAAACGGTTTCTGCAGCTCTCGCTCCAGCAACTCGGCAGCTGCCCGCTCATCCGCTGGCCCGCCCAGGCCAAGATACGTCAAGCGAGCCAGTTCATAGCGCGCCCGACTGCTTTCATAACTCTCGGTCTCACCGTCAAGGTAACTCTGGAGATGGTGGCGGGCACCGGAATATTCAGCAGAAGCCAACGCACGAACACCCACCTGGTAAACCTCGGGGGATCCGGTCGCGCAACCAGACAAAGCAACAATCAAAACCGCAGGAAGCAACAGACGAGCGTATCGGGGTAAATCCATGGCAGAATACAGCCTCTGAAAAAACAACGGACTGCAGACTAGCAGAATTTTAACGGGGCGTTATTGATGTGATACAACATAGGCCGAATTCACGACGCAGCAGCAGGTAATCGCCATCTTGAATCCGCATCATCAAGCAAGGACGTTTGACTCCGGGAATGATCGGGCCTCACGCCGCCAGCTCCGCCAATCTCTGCGCCAGAAACGGAGAAGCCTGTCGTTTGAAGAACAGCGGCAAGCTTCCGAACGTCTCGCCCTCAACCTGCTGAGGCACCCCGACCTGCACCGGGCACGCCACATTGGCATCTACCTCGCCAACGACGGCGAAATTGACCCGTCCCTGTATATTGATCTGGCTCGCAAAAAAGGCATCCGGTTCTACCTGCCCATTCTGCACCCGATCTACACGGGCAAGCTGGTTTTCAGCCCCTATTTTGATGGAGTGCAACTGACGGCAAACCGCTTCGGCATTCCAGAACCCCCGTTCCCGCGCTCAAGACGCAAGCCGGCCTGGGCACTGGATGCAGTGCTGTTTCCATTGGTAGGGTTTGACGAAACCGGAGGACGACTGGGTATGGGCGGCGGCTTCTACGACCGAACCTTCGCGTTCAGCCGAATCAGGCCCTGCATGGCACCAAAGCTGGTTGGCCTGGCCCACGATTTTCAGCGCGTGGAACAGTTGCCAATTGAGCCCTGGGATGTGCCTTTACACGGTGTGGTAACGGATAGGCGTTGTTACCGTTTCAGACCCTGATTGGCAGACAGAACATAGCCTACTGCAGATGCTTCGCGGTCGGCACGCTTGTCCTCAGACGCCTGAATGGACGTAAAACCCGTAATCACAAGGCCGACAGCAAAGATGAGCACAATGGCACGAATGATGTCAGGCTTGCTCCCCATTTCTTGGATTCCCGTTATTCTTTCATTCAATTGGCAGGAAAATCAGACAACTATTACTGATTCGCAGAATTAGACGAAAGACTAACACGTAACTTGATTTTTACAATTTTTGACAGATTACCGTTATGTAAGAGTTGTGGCGCTCCACCCTCAGGTGGAACGCCCGTTGCCTGCTCCCAAAAACAGCCGATAAGCCTCATTGTCAGTCATGTTTTCATAACGAAAGCCAACCTTGTCGAGCATCCTCTCAAAGTCCGCCACCTCATTGTCCTCAACCTGAGCGCCCAGTAGCACCCGGCTGTAGGCCGCACCATGATTGCGGTAGTGGAACATGGAAATATTCCAGCGCGTTCCCAGCGACATCAGAAACTTCAACAAAGCTCCCGGGCGCTCAGGGAATTCAAACTGGAACACCTTTTCGTTGGTAATCGTCGGCGCATGGCCCCCGACCATATGGCGAATATGCTGCTTGGCCAGGTCGCTGTCGGTAAGGTCGACCACCGAGTACCCGCTTTCCCGAAGATCCTGCACCAGTTCTTCCCGGCCATGTCCGCCAGCGGCAATCTGGATCCCCACGAAAATGGTGGCGTTCTGAGCATCCGCATAGCGGTAGTTGAACTCGGTGATGCTGCGCTTGTGCAGCGCATTGATGAACGTTTTGAACGCGCCCGGTTTCTCCGGGATCGTTACCGCCAGAATCGCCTCGCGCCTCTCTCCCACTTCGGTGCGCTCGGACACATAGCGCAGTCGGTCGAAGTTCATGTTGGCACCACTGAGGGTGGCGATCAGGTTTTCATCCTCGATCTTTTCCCTCTCGATGTACTTCTTGATACCCGCTACACCCAGAGCACCTGCCGGTTCGGCAATGGAACGAGTATCTTCAAACACATCCTTAATGGCCGCACAGATCTCATCCGTGGACACTGTGATCACTTCATCTACGTGATCCTTGCAGATTTCCCAGGGATACTTACCGATCTGTTTGACCGCCACGCCATCGGCGAAGATGCCCACCTCATCCAGCACCACACGCTCACCGGCCGTCATCGCCGCCTGCAGACAGTTGGAGTCTTCCGGCTCCACACCGATCACTTTGATTTCCGGGCGCAGATACTTGATATAGGCCGCCATGCCGGCAATCAGCCCGCCGCCACCGACACAGATGAAGATGGCATGAATCGGCTTGCTGAACTGCCACATGATTTCCATGGCTACAGTGCCCTGACCGGCAATCACATCCGGGTCGTCGTAGGGAGGGATGTAGGTGTAGCCGTGCTTCTGGATCAACTCCTGTGCGTGGGCCGCAGCCTCGTCAAAAGCATCCCCCTTGAGAACCACTCTGGCACCGTGGTCGCGAACTGAGCGTACCTTGATCTCCGGCGTCGTCTGCGGCATCACGATAACGGCTTTGATGCCCAGCTTCTTGGCGGCCAGAGCCACGCCCTGGGCATGATTGCCGGCGGAAGCGCAGATAACTCCCTTGGCCTTTTGCTCTTCCGACAGCTGAGCAATCCGGTTGTAGGCGCCGCGAATCTTGAAGGAAAACACCGGCTGAAGGTCTTCACGCTTGAGCATAATATTGTTGCCAAAGCGCTTGGAAAGACTACGGGCTTCAGTCAGGGGTGTTTCGATGGCCACGTCGTAGACGCGCGCATCGAGTATCTTCTTGATATAGCGTTGCGGCATGATGGTTCCGGTTGCTGGTGAGTGATCAGGAAAAACCCACAGTGTAGAAAGTTTGCACGCTTGCCGTCTATAAGCAGAGTTGCTGCAGGCGTATAATAGTGCCCAAATTCAACGCAAACCTCCGGGAGCCCCCCATGACCCAGGACGAACTGAAACAAGCCGTTGCCAAAGCTGCAGTGGATCACATCGCCCCTCACCTGGAACCGAGCAGCATTGTCGGGGTGGGCACCGGCAGCACCGCCAACTTTTTCATCGACTATCTGGCGGAATACCGCAACGACTTCGACGGCGCCGTCGCAAGCTCCGAGGCAACCGCCGAACGACTGAAAAAGCACGGCATCCCGGTATACGACCTCAACGCCGTCAACGAAATCGAGTTTTACGTCGACGGTGCCGACGAAACCAACGAGAGCCTGGAACTGATCAAAGGCGGTGGCGGCGCCCTGACCCGGGAAAAAATTGTAGCCGCCGTCGCCAAGACCTTTATCTGCATCGCCGATGAATCCAAGAAAGTCGGCATTCTGGGCGAATTCCCGCTGCCCGTGGAAGTCATCCCCATGGCCCGTAGCCATGTCGGCCGCGAGATCGTAAAACTCGGGGGCGATCCGGTTTACCGGGATGGTTTTATCACCGACAACGGCAACATCATCATCGACATCCACAACATGGATATCTCCCGCCCGCTGGTGGTGGAAGAAAAGCTCAATAACATTGTCGGCGTGGTCACCAACGGACTGTTCGCCCGCCGCCCGGCCGATCTGCTGCTACTCGGTACCCGTGACGGAGTGAAAAGCATCGCCCGCGGTGCATAAACCCCTGTAAGGCACTCCGCCTGACAAGCTGGCCATTCGGGCCAGCTTTTTTATTGCCTGAACAAATCCAAACCAAGCGCTTGCTTGGTAGGCAGGATTGCGCGACACTCACCTCATCGCAAAACAAGAACACAGGGAGCCAATCCGTGTCTGACTACTTCAACGAAACCCATGAACAGGTGCGCCAAACTGCCCGGAAATTCATCGAGACCCACGTGCGGCCCCATATTGACGACTGGGAAGAGGCCGGTGAATTCCCCCGTGAAATCTATAAACTCGCCGGCGATGCCGGACTCCTGGGCATCGGCTTCCCTGAAACTCTGGGCGGCATCGGTGAAGGCGATATTTTTATGAAAATCGCGGTTTCCGAGGAACTGATGCGATCCACCTCTGGCGGCTTCGTGGCCAGTATCGGCTCCCTGGATATCGGCCTGCCGCCGGTGGCCAAGTGGGCCAAACAAGGCATTCGGGAACAGATCGTGCCGCCCGTACTGCGCGGCGACAAAATAGCCGCCCTGGCCGTGACCGAACCCGGTGGCGGCTCCGACGTCGCCAACCTGAAAACCCGTGCCGTAAAAGACGGCGACCACTACATCGTCAACGGTAGCAAAACCTTCATCACCAGCGGCATCCGCGCCGACCATTACACCGTCGCCGTGCGCACCGGGGGCGAAGGCCACGGCGGCATCAGCCTGTTGCTGATCGACAAAGGCACACCAGGTTTCACCACCGGCAACAAACTCCGGAAAATGGGCTGGTGGGCCAGCGACACCGCAGAACTCTTCTTCGAGGACTGCCGGGTACCGGCCGACCGCCTGATCGGCGCCGAAAACGCCGGTTTTATCGCCATCATGAGCAACTTCCTGGCTGAACGCCTGAGCCTGTCCATCATGGCCTACATGACCGCCCAGATCGCCTACGAAGCCGCTCTGGACTACACCAGACAACGCCAGGCCTTCGGCCGCCCCGTTGCCGGCTTTCAGGTCACCCGCCACAAACTCGTTGACATGGCCACCCAGATCGACATCGCCCGGGAATACACCTACCGCTGTGCCGCACTGATGCAGGCCGGCAAAAACCCCATTAAACAGGTGGCTATGGCCAAGAACTTCGCCGTGGACGTGTGCGAAAAAGTCACCCGCGAGGCGGTACAGCTGTTTGGTGGTATGGGCTATATGCGGGAGTCAGTGGTGGAGCGGCTGTACCGGGATGCCAAGATTCTGTCCATTGGCGGCGGCACCACGGAAATCATGAAGGAGCTGATTGCCAAACAGATCAGGCTGTGACCAAGGTTTAGTTTCGAATGGCAAGAGACTTCCGTATAATTGCGCCCACTTTTTAAACGCAGTTAAACGAACCCTAACGTACCAGGAAGGATCGCACATGCAATTCGACAACATTCCCGCTGGCAAGAACCCGCCAGAAGACATCTACGTTGCCATCGAAATCCCGGCCAACAGCTCTCCGGTCAAGTACGAACTGGACAAGGACATGGGCGCCCTGCTGGTTGACCGTTTCATGGCCACTCCGATGTTCTACCCGGCCAACTACGGCTTCATCCCCCACACCCTGGCCGACGACGGCGACCCACTGGACGTCCTGGTGGTCACCCCGTACCCGGTGCAGGCTGGCTCGGTCATTCGTTGCCGCCCGGTAGGCGTACTGAACATGGAAGACGAAGCCGGTGGTGATGCCAAACTGGTGGCCGTGCCCCACGACAAGCTGACCCAGACCTACCACAACGTTCGTGAAATCGAAGACCTGCCGGAACTGCTGCGTGATCAGATCCGTCACTTCTTCGAGAACTACAAGACTCTGGAGCCCGGCAAGTGGGTGAAAGTGCAGGGCTGGGACAACGCTGCAGCCGCCAAGAAAGCTATCGAAGACGCCATCAACGCCTACAAGGGCTGATCACGCTTCGAACATAAAAAAGCCGGGCAAGTCTAACGACTGCCCGGCTTTTTTGTGCCTGAGCCAAAGCTCAGACAACGGCGCTTATCAGCCCCGCGACAACAGGTCCCGCATATCACTGATCGCAGCATTCGCCCGTGACAGATAAGCCGCCATGGTCAAGGAATGGTTGGCCAGCACACCGAAACCACTGCCATTGAGAATCACCGGGCTCCACATGGAAGCCTGGGTGCCCTCCAGTTCGATAATGATCTGCTTTACGCTCGCCATGGCGTTCTTGTCCTGCAACACCTTCCGGAAATCCACTTCCACCGCCCGGAAAATATGCAGCAACGCCCAGGCACTGCCTCGTGCCTCGTAAAAGACATCATCAATTTTGGTCCACGAGGTTTTGACATCCTCGCCACCGGTCTCTTCCGCCAGAGGATCATCCGGATTCAGATTAGCCACGGCATCCGACACCGACGCCTTGCCCACGCTTTCACTGAGCGTGCGGGACAGGCTACCCAACCGGGTTTCCAGATCCGCCAGCCAGTTGTTCAGGTTATCCGCCCGGGCAAAAAACTGGGCGTCCGCCTGGGCCGGATCGGACAGGCGATTCAGATAGCGCTTGAGCGCATTGATACCACGCCGGTACTCGTTCTCGGTCGATGGAATGGCCCAGCTTTCACTGTCGAAGTGGAACTGGGGCTCGGCAATGGTCAGATCCGGGTCTTCCGCTGACTGGCTCTGGGAACGACTGATATCCTTACGCATCGCCCGGGAAAGATCCCGCAACTGG
This sequence comes from Marinobacter nauticus, assembly GCF_003634635.1. GTDB lineage: Bacteria > Pseudomonadota > Gammaproteobacteria > Pseudomonadales > Oleiphilaceae > Marinobacter > Marinobacter nauticus. Next base: position 853,553 of record NZ_RBJB01000003.1, read on the forward strand.
ACCAGCACGCCATATTCCCAGTTCGGCATATTGTCCATCCACAGACCGGGAGGCGCGATGTCGTTGGAAATATAACCGCCGGGCTTATCCAGCAGGGTCTCGGCAATGCGGATCATGGTGGCGGTGGTGGCAAAACCGGTCACCGGCTCCCTATCCATGGTGCTTGCCAGCGTACGGGTGTGATCACGTACAGAAAAGGTATCTGGCTCACTGCTCCAGTAGATACCCAGAACCATCGTAATCAGCAGGTAGACCACCAGCAAGGCAACCACCAACTTGCCAATAACACCGCTACCGCCGGTGTAATCCTGCACATCGTCTTTCTTGTCCCTGAAGTACTGTCTGATCTTGCCAGGCATAAGACTCCTGATCTCCTGTTGATTACGTGTCTGCGGCAAATGGTCTGCCAAGATGGTAGCCCATGGCGCCGTCAATACCCAGCCTACAGAGTACCGAGTATTCCGCCGCGGTCTCTACTCCCGTAGCGTACACCTTCACCCCCCGACTGTGGGCAATACCCACAACCGACTCCAGCCAGAACCGGTTTTCATCATGACGGTCCAGGTTATGGATGAAGCTGTGATCAATCCGAACGGCCCTGAACGGCAGCCGCTTGAGATAACTGAACGGCACGCCGCCCACTCCGAACCGGTCAACCAGCACCGGTACACCAAGCCGCGACAACTCTCTTACCAGAGAGCTGACGGCTTTGCGGTGATGCTGAATGGTCACTTCGGCAATACCAACCCACAAGCGCCCGGCTGTGCGCCCAGCCCGGGTAACCATGGTCAGCAGATCGTCACGGAAGCTATCAGACGCGATCGAATTACTACCCAGCGATACCGCCAGCCGCCGCTCCGGGTGGCGTTCAAGACACTCCAGCGCCCGGGTAAGCAGCATACGGTCGATATCGCTCACCAGCCCTAATCGCTCGGCCATGGGTACGAACAAACCGGCTTTCAGCGGCCCTTCTGCAGACTCAATACGGGAGAACACCTGATAATGGACCAGTGTCTGCCCCTCACCATGCACCATGGGCTGGAGCCAGAGAGACAGCTTATCTTCCCGAATCGCCTGGGTAATGATCGTGCGCCAGGTCTCCATATTGTGATGGTTCTCAACACCGGAATCGGGTAGCAGCAGGCTGCACGAGTCCCCCCTTTGCTGGGCGGCCCTGAGAGCTTCATCGGCGGCGGCCAACAAGACCCTGATGCCATCACCGGGCCTGGCCACCGCCAGGCCAGCATGAACATGAGCGTCCATCGGGGCAGAGAGGTCGGAGTAGATGCCATCCAGCTCCCGGACCAGCTGCTCGGCCCAGATTCGCACGTCCGCTGCCGAGGCACCGGGCACAAACACCGCAAATTCAGCACCGGTTCTGCGCCCGGCAAAGGATTCGGCATGTCGGGCGACAAACGCCCGGATGCCACCGGCCACCTGGCGCAACAACCGGTCCCCCTCGTCCCGGCCATAGGCCAGGTTATAATCTGCAAAATAGGTCAGCTGCAGCATGATCAGAACGCCAGGCGCCGACTTCTCTTCCGATTCCACTTCCACCTTCATGCGTTGGTCAAAGGCGCTGCGGCTCGCCAGCCCCGTCACCGGATCTTCATTGTTCACGCGCCGCAAGTGCTGGATAAGCTTGCCCTGCCCCTCAAACAACTGGCCCAGGTCATCCGCCATCTGGTTCATAGCCTCTGTCACCCGGTTCAGCTCCCGGGTGGAGCGAATACTCACTCGCTTCCGGAAATCCCGCTGGCCAAGGGCCCGGGCCTGGGCCTCGACCTCTTTCAGGGGCCTCAAAGTCCTCCGGAGTAACAGAAACAGCCCCAGCAAGCCGCCAGTGGCGATCACCAGGGCCGACAACAGCAGCCCCAGAGAAATATGCCAGAGGTCGTCGTAGGCCCTCCCGGGATGACTCACCACCCGTACCTTGCCCAACCGGCTCCAGCCTCTGACCACCTCCGCTTCCGCCACCGGCAAGGGCAGTGCCGCCAGGGAAACAAACCACTCTGGCGCGCGGTTAGCCTGCAGCGGCATGCGCCGACCGGCAATCATCTCGCCATCGTGCCCAAGATATTCAACAGCCAGGTAACGACCACTGTCGAATACCGCATCAATCAGTGACGCCGAGGCCACCGGATCAGAACCGTCAATGGCATTGGACAGCGAAAGCCCGGTAGCGGTGGCACCATCGCGGGCATGAGCGGACAGTTGATCGGCAACATAGCCCCGGAAATAGCCATAGCTGGTCACGAACGCAACCACCAGCGTGAGCGTCAGCAGAGTGCCGGCGAATAGCAACAGCAAGGTCTGCAAGGTAATTTCCCCTCGCTGCCTGCGGTTATAAAAGTTGTCGAGCATCCCTGCCATCACATCGGGGCTCCATCAGAGAAACGAGTATCAGGTTACCTGTGATCCGGGCCGCAGAGTTGACAAACATTTACATAGCGCAACCTACGCCCACAACATTAAACACTATAGACTCTACACAAGGACCATAAAGCCTCTGTATAACTCATAAATGGCAAAAATTCGCGCAGACGGATATCGCGATCAACAATTGGACAGACAGGCCGGAGCACCATGAACGACGAAAGCCAGAAAGAGAAACTCAGGCAGCATTTCGCCCGCCGTGTCACCACCCAGGCCCGGGTGGTGCTTGATACCTGGCAGAAAATCCGCGACGACCGCAGTCAGGCGCCAGCCCACCGGGACGATCTGACTGCCGCAGCCGACAAACTCGTTCGTTATGCCCGGCGTTTCGAGATGGACAGCCACGCGGCTGCCGGCGAGTTGATCCTGTCCCTGTTGACGGACTGGCATCAGGACACCCCCCTGGACGATGCCAAAGCCAAGGCACTGGAAGATGCCACCGAGAATCTGCGCCTGTCCACCCAGCGGCGCACCGACCAGGACACCTCCAGCGCCCCCCAGCAGTATCGTCGCACGCCAGTTTATATTGCCCTGTCGAACGAAGAGATGGCCTCACGACTGATCCGGCAACTGGAATTTTTCGGTTTTCGCGCTTCCGCCTTTAGTGCATCAGCAGACCTGATTGAGGCCTGTGCGCTCAGCAAACCGGAAACTATCCTGATGGATGTAAGCTTCGGCGGCAGAGATAATGACGGCATTGCGACCGTGGAACAGTTACAGGAGCAACACGACACTCCGATCCCCATCATTTTCGTCAGCGACGAGGACGGCAGCATCGAAACCCGGCTGCGCGCCTCGCGCTGCGGCGGGGAGGAGTTCTTCTACCCGGCGGTGGACCCCGGCCAACTGATAGAAAAGATCGAAACCTATACCCACGGCAACACTGTCGAGCCCTACAAGGTGCTGGTCCTGGACGATTCCCGGGCCCAGGCCAAATACATGGAAACGGTATTGAAAAAGGCGGGAATGACCGCTCACATCATCACCGACCCGATGCAAATCATTCATGCCCTGGAGGAGTTCTCGCCGGAAATCATCATCCTGGACATGTACATGCCCGGCTGCACCGGCATGGAGATTGCCCGTGTCATCCGCCAGCAGGATCGTTTCCACAGTGTTCCCATCATTTACCTGTCGGCGGAAGAGGACGTCAGCAAACAGCTGCACGCCATGAGCCTGGGTGGTGACGACTTCCTGACCAAGCCCATCGATCCCAAGCACCTGATTGCGACCCTGCACAACCGGGGTCGGCGAGCCCGCTCACTGCTGGCACTGATGATCCGCGACAGCCTGACCGGCCTGTTCAATCACACCCACACCCTGCATCTGCTGGAGCAGGAAATCGTGCGTGCGCGCCAGAAAGATCAGCCCATGTGCTTTGCCATGATCGATATCGACTTCTTCAAGAAGGTAAACGACACCTTTGGCCACCCGATTGGCGACCGGATTCTGCGCAGCCTGTCCATGTTCCTAAAGCAACGTCTGCGCAAGACCGATCATATTGGCCGCTACGGTGGAGAAGAGTTCGCCATCATCCTGCCGAACACCCGCCCGGGCGATGCCCGCAATGTCCTCAACGAAATTCGTGAGCGCTTCTCCGAGCTGACCCAGCAGGCCGGCGACCGGGAATTCAATGTCACCTTCAGTTGCGGTATTGCCGACTGGCAGGGTGAAACCGCCCAGGCCCTGTGCGAGCGTGCAGACCGCGCCCTGTATACGTCCAAGGAGCACGGCCGCAACTGCGTGACCCTGGCCGAGACCTGACCTTCCGGGCCGGGCAATCGCCCGGCCCATGAAACCAATGTCGAATACCGACATTCACCGCCATGATCAACAATGATTGTCATCAACGAAATGTCATCGCGTGACAGCAGGTTGCTGTGTAACCTTTTCAGAGCAATGGACAACCGGCAGGATTGTCAAAAAGTGTTGATCTGGGGATAACAAGCACGCACCATTGGGGTAACGTGCCGTCATCTTCGGCGATCCTGTTAAAAAACCATCAAGGCAGACAGAACCATGTCGACCATTCTTGTGCTCCACGGCCCGAACCTGAATATGCTCGGAACCCGAGAGCCCGAGGTCTATGGCCACGAGACCCTGGCCGATATAGACGACCGCTTGCGCAGCAAGGCGGCTGAGAAAGGCCATCATCTGTTACACCTGCAGTCAAACGCGGAATATGAATTGATAGAAAGAGTGCACGAAGCCAGGGCTGAAGGGGTGGATTTCATCATCATCAATCCCGCCGCCTTCACCCACACCAGCGTGGCCCTTCGGGATGCCATGCTGGCGTCGGGCATTCCCTTTATTGAAGTGCATCTTTCAAACGTGCATGCGCGGGAACCTTTCCGCCATCACTCTTATTTTTCAGATATCGCCGAAGGCGTTATCTGCGGGCTGGGCAGCCAGGGCTACGATCTCGCCCTGAAGGCGGCCCTGCAACGAATTCACCGATAGAACACAGAAACGGGACTGGAACAGTTATGGATATTCGCAAAATCAAGAAACTCATTGAGCTCCTTGAGGAATCAGACGTCGAAGAACTGGAGATCCAGGAAGGCGACGATTCGGTTCGCATTTCCCGCCGTCGCGAGCCCGCCGCCGGTGGACATTACGTCAGCCATTACGCGGCACCAGCCCCCCAGGCCGCTGCCCCGGCTCCGGCACCCGCGGCTGATGCCGCCCCGGCTGCGGAATCCTCGGCTCCGGCAGCCCCCTCTGGCCACGCCGTGAAATCCCCGATGGTTGGCACCTTCTACCGTGCGCCGTCCCCCACCGCCAGCTCCTTTGTTGAAGTGGGCCAGAAAGTAAACGTGGGTGACGTGATCTGTATCGTTGAAGCCATGAAGATGATGAACCAGATCGAAGCCGACAAGGCCGGTACCGTTACCGAAATCCTGGTCGAAAATGGCCAGCCGGTTGAGTTTGACCAGCCCCTGGTCGTCATTTCCTGAATTCGGTGATTGCTAACCATGGCCATGTTAGAAAAAGTTCTGATCGCAAACCGCGGTGAAATCGCCCTGCGTATTCTCCGCGCGTGCAAGGAGCTGGGCATCAAAACCGTTGCGGTACACTCCCAGGTAGACCGCGACCTGATGCACGTTCGCCTTGCCGACGAATCTGTCTGCATTGGCCCAAACAGTGCCACAGACAGCTACCTCAATATCCCGACCATCATCAGCGCCGCTGAAGTGACCGATTCGGTGGGTATCCACCCCGGTTACGGTTTCCTGGCCGAGAATGCCGACTTCGCTGAGCAGGTCGAGAAAAGCGGTTTCCGCTTTATCGGCCCCCGTGCAGAGACCATCCGCCTGATGGGTAACAAGGTGTCCGCCATCGAAGCCATGAAAAAGGCCGGCGTACCCACAGTTCCCGGCTCCGACGGCCCGCTGACGGACGACGACGAACGCACCCTCAAGCTGGCGAAGCAGATTGGCTACCCGGTGATGATCAAGGCGGCCTCTGGTGGTGGTGGCCGAGGCATGCAGGTGGTGCACTCTGAAGCCGCCCTGCTGAAAGCAGTACAGATCACCCAGAGCGAAGCCAAGAATGCCTTCGGCGATCCCACCGTGTATCTGGAGAAGTTCCTGGAAACCCCACGCCACGTGGAAGTCCAGGTTCTGGCCGACATGCACGGCAACGTCATCCATCTGGGTGACCGGGACTGCTCTATGCAGCGCCGCAACCAGAAGGTCATTGAAGAAGCGCCGGCGCCAAACATCAACCAGGAATCCCGCGAGCGAACGCTCAAGGCCTGCGTGGATGCCTGCAAGGAAATCGGCTACGTCGGCGCCGGCACCTTCGAATTCCTGTATCAGGACGGCGAGTTCTACTTCATTGAAATGAACACGCGGGTACAGGTTGAGCATCCGGTCTCTGAGATGGTCACTGGCGTGGACATTGTGCGCGAGCAGCTGCGTATTGCCAGCGGTCTGCCACTGCAATACAGCCAGGACCAGATCCACATTTCCGGCCATGCCATTGAATGCCGGATCAACGCCGAAGACCCGAAAACCTTCGTGCCCAGCCCTGGCAAGATCAGTCATTTCCACGCTCCTGGCGGCAACGGCATCCGCGTGGATTCCCACCTTTACAGCGGCTACACCGTACCGCCGTATTACGATTCCCTGGTGGCCAAACTGATTACCTGGGGCGACGACCGGGAGATCGCCCGCCGGCGCATGAAGAATGCGCTGGACGAAATGCTGGTCGAGGGCATCAAGACCAACCAACCCCTGCATCGAAAACTGGTACGCGATGGTGGCTTTAAACAGGTAGACTTCACCATCCACTACCTTGAGAAACTGATGCGGGATTAACCATGCCCTGGATACAACTCCAGATTCCAGCTGATCCGGACACTGCGGATCAGCTGGAAGATCTGTTAATGGAAATGGGCGCCGATGCCGTTTCCATGGAAGACGCCGCCGACCAGCCGCTGTACGAGCCCGACCCGGGCACCACCCCCCTCTGGAGCCAGACCACCGTCACTGGCCTGTTCCAGTCTGATCGCAATATCGAACAGTTACTGGCGGAGATTCGCGACGCCTGGCACCAGCAGACCCAACAGTCTTTGGCCGACATTGACGTTACCCTGGTGGAAGACAAGGACTGGGAGCGGGCCTGGATGGACGACTTCCACCCGCTGCAGTTCGGTGAACGCCTGTGGATTGTGCCCAGCTGGCACGAGGCGCCAGATCCGGACGCCGCCAACCTGTTGCTCGACCCCGGCCTGGCTTTCGGCACCGGCACCCACCCGACCACCGCGCTGTGCCTGGAATGGCTTGACGGCCAGGATGTCGCGGGCAAGCAAGTGACCGACTACGGTTGTGGCTCCGGCATTCTGGGCCTGGCCGCCCTGTTACTGGGGGCAGAACATGTCGTTGGCGTGGATACCGATCCCCAAGCCCTGGAAGCCAGCCGTGACAACGCCCGCCGGAATGGCGTTGAAGATAACCGCCTGGATTTGTACCTGCCCGGCAACGATCCGGACACCCGAGCCGATATCATGTTGGCCAATATCCTTGCCCAGCCGCTGATCGGCCTGGCACCGAGACTGGCCGAACTGACCAGGCCCGGCGGGGATCTGGTACTGTCCGGCATCCTGTTCAATCAGGCCCGTGACGTGATGGAAGCCTATGAGCCCTGGTTCATCATGGACGAACCGGAACAGAAGGAAGACTGGATACGCCTCACAGGACGGCGCAAGGACGGATGACGACACAGGCGTTTATGTCTAAACTGCCTCCATCGTAGTGATCGACCAGAGATCGAGCTTTCAGGAACGAAGCATGACCCAGAGCAGCCTGCAGACCCAATGCCCCAACTGTGAGACCCGTTTCCGGGTAACAGACGAACAGCTGAGCGTCGCCAGGGGCAAGGTACGCTGCGGGAACTGCATGAAGATTTTCAATGCGGTCGAACACCAGGTGGTCTCTGGCAAAGATAATGCCGGGGCCCGCCCGTCGCCCTCATCATCTGGCTCTGAAACCGGAGCACCCAGGCCCGGCCGGTTCGACGATGAAGAGGAACTGATCTTTGCGGACAACCCCGAGGAAGATGCCACCGAAGGCCGCTATGCCGGCAGCAAACTGACGTTCTCAGATGATGAGCTCAGCGACAGCTTCCGCAATTTCGACGAGCCCGAGGAATCCGGCTTCAGCGACGACGGCCTGACGCCGGAAAACCAGAATATCGACGAGAGCTGGGCCGAAGCCATGCTCAACGACGACGAGCCCGCGAAGCCATCGGCTCAGCCAGAATCAGCGAAGCCTCAGCGCCCTGCCCCGGCGCAGCCCGAACCGGAACAGGCATCGCCTCAGACGTCCCCTGCTGCCGAAACACGGCCGGAGCCGCTTCGCCGTGAGGACAGCGAGTCCGATGAAACAACCCTACCCGCCAAGGAGACCTCTTCAGCGGAGCCGTCCACGGAACCGGATATCACGGACCTCAGCCTGGCGGATGACGATCGCGTGGGCGACCCGATTGTCAGCCGTACCCGCAAGCAAGCGGCGCCAGACACCCTCTACCATGACCTGCGACGGGATCCTGTATCCGTCGGTAACGGCGGAGGCCGGCTCAGAACCGTATTCTGGGCACTGGCGGTGCTGTCCCTGTTGGGCGTACTGATTGCCCAGGTTACCTGGTACCAGTTTGACCGGCTTTCTGCCATCCCCCAGCTCCGACCGTTCTACGAGAAGGGCTGCGAGATTGCCGGATGCGAACTCAAACCCCTGGTGAATGTCGAGGCTATCCAGAGCCGTAAACTGGTGGTGCGTACCGACCCGGAGAACCGGGATCAACTCATTGTCGATGCCGTGATTCTCAACCGCGCCGGCTTTGAGCAGCCGTTCCCGGCGATAGCTCTGACCTTCTCCAACCTCAATGGCGATGTGGTGGCCCAAAGCACCTTTACGCCAGAAGAGTACCTGGCCGGTGAGGCCGCAGAACTTGCCAGCATGCCGGTAGAGACGCCGGTGCGGATCGCCATCCGGATACGCGACCCCGGACGGGATGCCGTCAACTACAACCTGAGCTTTCGTCCCTGGGCGCCTTGATGCGAATCAATAGCCTTCGGGTCGACAGTTGACAGCGCAAAAGTCAACCAGAAAGCGCGAAAAATAATCAATTTTTTAACGCTTTCGCCCCTTCAATCAGCTTGCCCCCGGCGGTATCATTACCGCCCTTCGGAGACCGGAGCGGTCAGAAATTGAACAACCGCTCCAGCCGAATTTTGCTTAACCCGCTGTGACACGGACTCAGATCATGCTACCAACGGCAAAAATCGGGCCGTACACCCTGCCCAACCCGCTGATTGTTGCACCCATGGCCGGTGTAACCGATCGCCCTTTCCGGCTTTTATGCCGACGAATGGGGGCCGGGCTGGCGGTATCGGAAATGGTCATAGCGGACAGCAAGCTCTGGCATACGCGTAAATCCCGGACTCGCCTGAATCACGAAGGCGAACCGGAACCCAGATCGGTCCAGATCGCCGGCGGCGACCCCGAGATGCTGGCCGATGCAGCCCGGCAAAACGCTGAATTCGGTGCTCAGATCATCGACATCAACATGGGGTGTCCGGCCAAGAAAGTCTGCAACAAGGCCGCCGGTTCGGCCCTGATGAAAGACGAGAAGCTGGTGCGGGAAATTCTGGAAGCCGTGGTGAAGGCGGTGGATGTGCCGGTGACCCTGAAAATGCGAACCGGCTGGGACAGAGACAACCGCAATGCTCCAGTCATCGCCAGGATGGCGGAAGATGCCGGCATTCAGGCTCTGGCCGTACACGGCCGTACCCGCGCAGACAAGTACAACGGCGACGCGGAGTACGACACCATCGCAGAGGTCAAGGCCAGCGTTGGCATACCGGTGTTCGCCAACGGCGACATTACCACGCCGGAGAAGGCCCGGCAGGTACTCAGCCATACCGGTGCCGACGGCTTGCTGATTGGCCGGGGTGCCCAGGGCCGGCCCTGGATTTTCCGGGAGATTCTTCATTATCTGGAAACCGGAGAACACCTGCCCCAACCGCCCATGGATGAAGTAGAGCGCATTCTGGCCGGGCACCTGGAAGAACTGCACCGTTTCTACGGCGAATTGATGGGCGTGCGTATCGCCAGAAAACACGTGGGCTGGTATCTGCAGTCCCATGATGACAGCAAACAGTTCCGACAACGCTTCAACGCCATCGATGATGCGCTGGAGCAGAAAGACAGCATCGCACAGTATTTTGCAGGCTTACGAAATGGAGAGGTATTCGCAGCATGACCGCTGAGACTTTGGCAAATCAATCCCTAAGCACCCCGGCCAACGATGATCTGCATCAGTTGCACACGGTAAACCACAGCGGCAACAGCGTCACCTTGCGTGACAGCGTAGAAGTAGCCCTAAAGAACTACTTTGAGCAACTCGATGGCGCGCCGGTTACCGACGTGTACCAACTGGTACTGTCAGAAGTGGAAGCCCCGCTGCTGGAGCAGGTGATGAAATACACCCGCAACAACCAGACCAAGGCCTCCACCATGCTCGGGCTGAATCGCGGCACCCTGCGCAAGAAACTCAAGCAATACGGTCTGCTATAATCAGACCTGACCCCACAAGGGCCTCCCGGATGCGTTCGCGAGGCCCTTGTTATTTGCACCCAGGCTTACAATCCGGCTTATCTGACCAGCGAAGAAAGTGACCCATGGCAAACCAGGCAAACACCCCCGTCCGTCGCGCCCTGATCAGCGTGAGTGATAAAACCGGCATCGTCGATTTCGGCCGTGCCCTCACCGAACGCGGCGTCGAGCTGCTCTCCACCGGCGGAACCTTCCGCCTGCTCAAGGAAAACAACGTACCGGTCACCGAAGTGTCCGATTACACCGGTTTCCCGGAAATGATGGATGGCCGGGTCAAAACCCTGCACCCGAAAATCCACGGCGGCATTCTGGGCCGGCGTGGCACCGACGATGCCATCATGGCCGAGCACGGAATCAATCCCATCGACATGGTGGTGGTGAACCTGTACCCGTTCGAGGACACCGTGGCCAACCCGGACTGCGACCTGGCCACAGCCATTGAAAACATCGACATTGGCGGCCCCACCATGGTTCGTGCCGCCGCCAAGAACCACAACGATGTTGCCATTGTCGTGAACGCCTCCGACTACAACCGCGTTCTGAAAGAACTGGCGGACAACGACGGCGAGCTGACCTACAGCACCCGCTTCGACCTGGCCGTGAAGGCCTTCGAGCACACCGCCGGCTACGACGGTGCTATTGCCAACTATCTGGGCGGGCGTACCCCGGATAACGACAACGCCGACTTCCCCCGCACCTTCAATGCCCAGTTCGTGAAAGTTCAGGATATGCGCTATGGGGAAAACCCGCATCAGCGCGCTGCCTTCTACGCCGAGCGCCACCCGAAGGAAGCCTGTGTCGCCACCGCCAAACAGCTTCAGGGCAAGGAACTGAGCTACAACAACGTAGCCGACACCGATGCGGCGCTGGAGTGCGTCAAACCCTTCGCCGACCCGGCCTGCGTCATCGTCAAGCACGCCAATCCCTGTGGCGTGGCCATCGGTGCCGACATACTGCAGGCCTACGACCTGGCCTTTGCCACCGACCCGACGTCGGCCTTTGGCGGCATCATCGCCTTCAACCGTGAACTGGATGCGGCGACCGCCAAGGCCATTGTGGATCGCCAGTTCGTGGAAGTGATTATCGCCCCGAGCGTTGCGCCGGAAGCGGTCGAGATTGTTGCCGCCAAGAAGAACGTACGCCTGCTGGCCTGCGGCGAATTCGACGGTGAACGCGCCCAGACCATGGACTACAAGCGCGTCACCGGCGGCCTGCTGGTGCAGGATCGCGACCTGGGCATGGTGGCCATGGAAGACGTGAAAGTGGTTACCGAGCGCCAGCCCACCGAACAGGAACTGAACGACCTGCTGTTCGCCTGGGAAGTGGCCAAGTACGTTAAATCCAACGCTATTGTCTATGCCAAAGCCGGCCGCACCATCGGCGTCGGCGCCGGCCAGATGAGCCGCGTCTACAGCGCCAAGATTGCAGGCATCAAAGCCGCCGACGAAAACCTGGAAGTGAAGGGTTCCGTCATGGCGTCGGATGCATTCTTCCCGTTCCGTGACGGCATCGACGCCGCGGCCGAAGCCGGCATTACCGCCGTGATTCAGCCCGGCGGCTCCATGCGCGACCAGGAAGTGATCGATGCCGCCAACGAGCATGGCATTGCCATGGTCTTCACCGGCATGCGCCATTTCCGTCACTGATCGAAGAACTCAGGAGTAACACATGAACATTCTGGTTATTGGCAGTGGCGGACGTGAGCACGCCCTGGCGTGGAAAGCCGCCCAGTCACCGCATGCGGATAAAGTGTTTGTCGCACCGGGTAACGCCGGCACCGCCCGGGAACCGAATCTGGAAAACGTCGACCTGGACGTGATGGACCTGGACGGCCTGGCCAACTTCGCCGAGCAGAACAACGTCGGCCTGACCATCGTTGGCCCGGAAGCCCCGCTGGTGGCCGGCGTGGTGGACAAATTTGAAGCCCGCGGCCTGCGCATCTTCGGTCCCAGCGCTGGCGCCGCCCAGCTGGAAGGCTCCAAGGCCTTCACCAAGGACTTCCTGGCCCGCCAGAAGATTCCCACCGCCGACTACGCCAATTTCACCGATGTCGACGAGGCCCTCGCCTACGTGCGTGAAAAAGGCGCACCCATCGTGGTCAAAGCCGACGGCCTGGCCGCCGGTAAAGGTGTAATCGTCGCCATGACCCTGGCAGAAGCCGAAGATGCCATCCGCGACATGCTCGCAGGCAACGCCTTTGGCGATGCCGGCAGCCGCGTGGTGGTGGAAGAGTTTCTGGACGGCGAAGAAGCCTCCTTCATCGTGATGGTCGACGGCAAGAACGTACTGGCCATGGCCACGTCCCAGGACCACAAGCGCGTAGGCGACGGCGACACCGGCCCCAACACCGGTGGCATGGGAGCTTATTCTCCCGCCCCGGTGGTCACTGCCGATGTGCACCAGCGGATCATGGACGAGGTGATCTATCCCACGGTCAACGGCATGGCGGCGGAAGGCCATCCGTACAAGGGTTTCCTGTACGCCGGCCTGATGATCGATACCAGCGGTGCACCCAAGGTCATTGAGTTCAACTGCCGCTTTGGCGATCCGGAAACCCAGCCGATCATGCTGCGCATGAAGTCCGACCTGGTGGAACTGTGCCAGGCCGCCGTGGATGGCAAGCTGGACGCGTGCGATTCCGAGTGGGATGAACGCGCCTCTGTCGGCATCGTACTCGCTGCCGGTGGCTATCCCGCCAGCTACGACAAGGGCGATGTCATCTCCGGCCTGCCGGACGGTGAAACAGAAGGTGAGAAGGTCTTCCACGCCGGCACCAAACTCAACGGCGACGACGTAGTCACTGCCGGGGGCCGCGTGCTCTGCGCTACCGCTCTGGGTAACACCGTCACCGAAGCCCAGCAACGGGCCTATGAGCTGGCAAAGAAAATCAGCTGGAACGGCATGTTCTACCGCAACGACATTGCCTACCGGGCCATTGCCCGGGAGCAGAGCTGAGGCTCCGGCTCGTCGAGTAACAGCGTCAGCCCGGTCATTGACCGGGCTTTTTTATGGGTTAGTGTTGGCATTCAATAATAGTCATAACGAAAAGGAGTTCCCTGTGCGCCGTACTCACCTGAAGCTGTTCCTGCTGCTGATCGTTACCCTGCTGGTCAGCGCCTGCTCCCGCCAGAGCATCTACGAAAACGCCATAGACTGGGAACGCTCAAGCGCCGGCCTGAAGGCCGCACAGGTCACCGTTGGCGATCTGGACATTGCCTATCTTCGCAGTGAAGAACCGGTCGATGGCGACACTCTGGTTCTGATCCACGGCTTCGGCGCCAACAAGGATAACTGGACCCGTCTGGCCAAAGAGTTCCAGGGTGAGTTCAACATCTATGCCCTCGATCTGCCAGGCCATGGCGACAGCAGTAAACCCCTGGACATCGGCTACCGTTTTGAGGATCAGGTAGATTACGTCCACCAGATACTGAAGGAACTCGGGGTGGAACGCTTCCACATGATGGGCAACTCCATGGGCGGTGCCATCACTGCCCTCTACGCTGCCACCCATCCAGAACAGGTTCACACAGCCGTACTGTTCGACCCCGCCGGTATCTTCGAATATGAAAGTGAGCTGGTGGACCTGGTCATGGATGGCGACAACCCGCTCATCCCGAAACGGGAAGGCGATTTCGACCGCCTGCTGGACTTCGCTCTGGAAAAACGCCCTTTCGTGCCCTGGCCGATCTTTGACGTGATGGAAGAAAAGGCCATCGCCAACCGGGAAGTCAACGAAGTCATTTTCCGGGCCATCCGAGACACCGGCTTCGAGCCGGATTTCCGCAACGCCATCACCAACATCCAGGCGCCGGTTCTGGTGGTCTGGGGCAAACTCGACCGGGTAATTGACTATCGCAATGCCGATGTCTTTGTTGAGGCTATCCCGAACGCGCGCAAGGCCATTCTCGATGATATCGGCCACGCGCCGATGGTGGAGGCGCCGGAGGAATCGGCAGCCCTGTTCCGGGACTTTCTTGCCGACCGGCAGCCCTGAAACCAATCGCCACTACAGCTAGGCCCGAAAAAAAGGTAGGCTTCAGAGCTTTGGATTCCGTCGTCAGAAGATTCGCCCATGCCTGAAGCCATCTGGATAAGTTTTGCCTTTGTTATCGGCCTTCTCGTCAAGGGAATCGGTTTGCCTCCGCTGGTTGGCTATCTGGCCGCCGGCTTTGTGCTCAGCGGCCTCAGCGCAACTACCAGCATCACTGCAGAGCCCACCGATGTACTGGCCCACATTGCTCATCTTGGCGTTTTGCTGCTCTTGTTTACAGTCGGCCTGAAGCTGAAGCTACGCTCCATTGTCAGCCCGGAAGTCATCGGCGGCAGTCTGCTCCACTTTGCGATTACCTGTGTGGTTTTTGCCCCCGGCCTCTACCTGCTTTTTGACCTGGACTGGACAACGGCCCTGATGCTGGCGATCGCCCTGTCCTTTTCCAGCACCGTACTGGCCGCCAAGGTACTGGAAAGCAAACGGGAACTCAGAGCCTTCCACGGCCGGGTCGCTATTGGCATATTGATCATGCAGGATCTGATTGCACTGGTGGTGATGAGTCTCGCGGCCGGCAAAACACCCTCAGAATGGGCCGTCATTGTCTTCGGCCTTCCGTTGCTCCGGCCGCTGCTCTACAGGCTGCTGGATGCCAGCGGGCACGACGAACTGCTGGTACTGCTCGGGCTTCTGCTGGCCCTGGTGGTTGGTGGCCTTGGGTTTGAGGCCGTGGGTCTGAGTTCGGAATTGGGTGCATTGGTGTTCGGTGCCATGCTGGCCAACCATCCCCGTTCCCAGGAACTGGCCAAGTCCCTTTGGAGCGTGAAAGAAATCTTCCTGGTC
This sequence comes from Marinobacter nauticus, assembly GCF_003634635.1. Classification (GTDB taxonomy): domain Bacteria; phylum Pseudomonadota; class Gammaproteobacteria; order Pseudomonadales; family Oleiphilaceae; genus Marinobacter; species Marinobacter nauticus. The sequence continues at coordinate 868,940 of NZ_RBJB01000003.1, forward strand.
GGTTTTTTCCTGCAGATCGGCATTGACGGCCTGCCAGACCAGCAGGCTCTGATCTTTGCGGCAGTAGCAGCCTTGCTCTTGCCACTCAAAGGCATCCTGTTCTACTTCCTGCTGCTGGCTTTCCGCCTGCGGGCTCGCAGTAGCTTCCTCACCTCGCTGTCACTCACAAACTACAGTGAATTCGGGCTCATTGTCGCCAGTGTTGCCCTGCCAGAATGGCTGGTTCCGCTGGCGATATCGGTTTCCCTGTCGTTTGTATTTTCGGCGCCGCTCAACCGGTTTTCCCACAGTATTTACGAGCATGTTGCCCACAAGCTGGTTCGTTTCGAGAGTCAGAAACGTCATCCTGATGAGCAACCTATCTCGCTGGGTACTACACGGGTTCTGGTGATGGGCATGGGGCGAACAGGCACTGCGGCTTACGATTGGCTTGCGCCCCATGAAACGCGAATCATGGGGATCGACTCAGACCCTGCCAAAACCGAGAAACACCAGAAAGATGGGCGCAATGTCGTCTTTGCAGACGCCGAAGACACCACCTTTTGGGAAGGTCTGCACATGCCGGAACTCAACTCGGTGGTACTGGCAATGAGTGACATCGAAGGCAAGCTTATCGCCGCGCGGATGCTGCGCAAGCTCGGCTTCGAGGGCTATATCGTGGCGCACACCATGTATGCCGATGAAGCCGTAAAAATTCGCGAAGCCGGCGCCAATGATGCCTACCTCACGATGAGTGAGACCGGCGTGGCCCTGGCAAGTCACCTTATGGACAAATCAGGAATTCAGGCGGCGCAGGTGCGGAACCCGGTGTAAACATCACTGCGAAACGGCAGATACGCCTGCCGGTAGGTGCCACGGATCAGGTTGGATGAGGTGGCACAGCTGCCGCCCTTGGTGACTTTGTGCGTGGCAAACTGCAGGGTCGACATGAACGGGTACATATCCACCTTGAAGCCGTCATAGGGCAGGAACTCGTTGCTGGTCCATTCCCACACCGAACCCACCATCTGCCGGCAGCCAAACAGGCTATCGCCGGCCGGGTAATCCGACACCGGGTTGCGAGCCATGGTCCGGGCATCCATATCCGCCCGCACAGCATCCGGTGACTCATTACCCCACGGAAAACGCCTGAACGGCTCACCGGGTTTATTGCCCAGCGCCGCCACTTCCCATTCATACTCGGTCGGCAACCGCCGCCCGGCCCAGGTACAGAAGGCTTCCGCCTCCCAGTAGCTGACATGGTTAACCGGGGCGTCTGGCTGCAACGGCAGCCAGCGATCAAACACCCGCTCCTGCCACTGTCGGTCATGCCAGCGCCAATACAGCGGATGCCGGGGCAACCGCATCATTGGCTCGTTTACCCCATGGTCCAGACTGACGTCCTGCTCGGTCTCCAGCCACTTGCGGCCGCCGAACGACCAGAGTTCGGGACGCCTGTAACCATTATCGTCTACAAACGCCTGGAATTCCCGGTTGCTCACCAGCGTGCGACTGATGGCAAACGCCGGCAGCTCGACCTCAAAACGGGGCTTCTCGGCATCAAAGGCAAAGTCTTCGGTCGCGTACTGTTGCGACTCACCGGGCATGCCAATAACCCAGCGACCGGCCGGGATCTGAGCATCACCGCTGATCGACTCGCCCGGAGCAGGCCGATCACCTTTGTAATCCAAAGGCGCCGGGTAGCCGACTGTCTGCCGACACCAGATGAGCGACTCGATGTGCATGTTCTGGTGGTAGATGGCGTAGCGGTACAGGTACAGCTCCCGGTCGGTGAGCCCCCGGGACTGAATCCGCTCCGCGACCCGGTCGTAGATGGTATTGAAATACTGAAGCGTGGCCTCCCGGCCGGGAAACAGATCACGGCGCCAGCGATCCTTGTGATCGACATGGAATGAATCCCAAAGGTCATCCATGGAGGGATCGCAGCTCGGTGTTCCGTCCAACAGGTTGAAGACAAAGACCTCGTAGAAAAACGCTGAGTGGCCCATTTCCCAGAGTGGCGGATTCACACCCGGATGATACGGGACCTCGAGTTTGTCTTCCGGTAACGACACAATCAGGCTCTCGGTGCGGACGCGAGCCTGTTCCAGTTCATCCAGAAGCTCTTTTTTGTTCATGGTTAGACCTTATCTCTCTCAGCCTGAAACCTCGGTGCAGGAGCAAGTTCCGAGAGGCTTTCCAAAAAGCGCTCCTGCCGGCACATCCATGTGTCGCTTATGTTCCGCCATCCATGGCTCCACAAATTTTTGGAAAGCCTCTCGGAACTTGTTCTTCATACGCCTTAGATAGACGAGAGTATCAAACAAAAAACCGCCGCCGGTAGTCACCGACGACGGTTATCTCTTTATTACGACGATAGCCTGCCCCGATTCAGCTCACTCGCAAGTGGCAAGCAGGGCGCAAAAACTGCGATCAGGCGGCTTTGCGTTTGCGCCGCCAGTCCGCCAGGTCTTCGATCAGCTTGTAGAACAAGGGCACGAAGAACAGGGCCAGGGTACTGGCCACCAGCATGCCGCCAACCACCACAGTACCGATTTCCTGCCGGCTCACGGCACCCGCGCCGGTACTGAATGCCAGCGGCAGGGAACCCACGATGAACGTCAGCGCGGTCATCATGATCGCCCGGAAGCGCTGGCGGGCTGCGGTGCTGGCGGCCTCGAACGAACTCATGCCCGTTTGCCGGTTCTGGGCGGCGAACTCAACGATCAGAATCGCGTTTTTCGCCGCCAGGCCAATCAGCACCAGCAACCCTACCTGGAAGTAGATGTCGTTGGGGAAGCCACGCAACAGCGAGGCCAGTGCCGCCCCGAATACCCCGAAGGGCACCGCGGTAGCCACTGCCACCGGCAGACCCCAGCGCTCGTATTGGGCGGCGAGGATCAGAAACACCAGTAGCAGCCCCATGCCAAAGGCGAGCGTGCCGGAGTCCGCAGAGTCCTGCAGCTGATAGGCTTCACCGGTCCAACCCAGCAACGTGTTTCGGTCAAACTGCTGATTGGCAACTTCCTGCAGCGCGGTCAGGGCTTCGCCCGTGGTGTGGCCCGGCGTCGGGTCCGCAAGCAGTTTGGCCGCGGGGTAGACGTTAAAGCGGTTCAGGATGTCCGGTCCGCTCACCCGCTCCAGCTCCACGAGTGAGCTCAGGGGAATCATCTCTCCGTAGGAGGAACGCACAAACACCTTGCGCAGGTCATCCGGGTGGCTTCGGAATTCGCCTTCAGACTGCAGTGTCACCTGCCAGTTTCGCCCCTGCAGGGTAAAGTCGTTTACATACAGGCCGCCAAACGTGCTCTGCATGGTGGTGAAAATCTGATCCACCGGCACACCTGCCGCCTGGGCCTTTTCCCGGTCAACAATCGCCTGATAGCGGGGAATACCGGTATCCAGGGTCACCCGGACGTTGGTCAGTTCCGGGCGCTGGTTGGCAGCCTGAGTGAACCGGTCCGCCATCGCCTTGATCTCGGCTGGTGTGCGGCCACCACGGGCCTGGATGTAACCTTCCACACCGCCGGTGGTCGACAGCCCCTGGATCGGTGGCGGGGTAAAGGCAATGACAAAGGCTTCGGGCATACCAAACCCGATACCCATAATCTTGTTGGCAATGTCGGCCGCGCCCTGGCCTTCGCCTTCTCGCTCAGCCCAGTCCTCCAGCGTTACGAACGCGACACCGCTGTTGGTGCGCAAGGCACTGGAAATAATGTCAAAACCGGCAAAGGCGACCACGTCTTTCACCTCAGGCAGCTGCAGCATGTTCTGCGCCAGCTCGTCCCGGGTGCCTTCGGTGCGGCTGAGGGAAGAGGTGGCCGGTAATGAATAAGCCGTCAGCACAAAGCCCTGGTCCTCCTGGGGGACCAGCCCGGACGGCATCTTGTTGAGCAGGAAAACGGTGCCACCGATCATGGCTGCGAACAGCAGTACGCCGATCACGGCGTGGCGCAGTAGCCAGTCCACAACCGCCGAAAAACCGTTGGTGACCTTGTCGAAACCGGCATCGAACCAGCGGAATACGGTGAGCTGTTTGCCTTCATGGCCGAGCAACAGGGCGCACATGGCAGGCGTCAGCGTCAGGGCGACGACACCGGAGATCACCACAGATACCGCAATGGTGATAGCAAACTGCCGATAGAGTTCACCACTGAGCCCACCTAGGAACGCAACCGGTGCAAACACCGCCACCAGCACCAGCGTGGACGCCACCACGGCCCCGGATACCTGGCTAACCGTCGTCACGGCGGCATTGTAAGGCGACATGCCCTCTTCCTTGATCAGCCGTTCTGCGTTTTCCATGATGATAATGGCGTTATCCACCACTACACCGATGGCCAGTATCAAGCCAAACAGGGTCAGCAGGTTGACCGAGAACCCCATGGCCTGCATGCCGGCAAAGGTGCCCACCAGGGACACCGGAATGGCGATCAACGGAATCAGCGTGGCGTTGAAATGCTGCAGGAACAGGAAGGTCACCACAACCACCAGCAGCACCGCCACGATGAAGGTGGAGATCACCTCCTGAATGGAGATATCAATGAAGCGGGTGGTGTCGTAGGGTACATTGTATTCGAGGCCTTCCGGGAAACGGTCGGCAATTTCCTTCATGGCTTCGTTCACCGCTTCCGCAGCATCCAGCGCATTGGCGCCCGGCTGCAGATACACACCCATCGGCACCGTGGCTCCGCCGTTATAGATGGCGGCGAAATCATAGTTCTGTGCGCCCAGCTCTATCCGTGCCACATCTTTCAGGCGCAACGACGCGCCCTGATCATCACTGCGAAGAATCACTTCGCCAAATTCTTCCGGGCTGGTGAGCCGGCCCGGAGCGGACACGCTGAAGGTGAACGCCTGGCCTTCCGGCGCCGGCTCTGCCCCGATCCGGCCAGCGGCAAACTGGGCATTCTGGGCCCGCAACGCTCCGGCCACATCCGCCGGTGTCAGCTCGAACTGGGCCAGTTTGTCCGGGCGCAGCCAGACACGCATGGAGTAATCCTGGGCGCCAAACAGCGAGGCGTCCCCGATGCCGGGCAGGCGCACCAGCTCATCCAGCACGTTCAGCAGTGCGTAGTTGGAAATCTCCACCACATCCATGGAGTTGTCCGGTGAGGACAGGGTAATCACCTGCAGGATTGAGGTGGAACGGGATTCCACCTTCAGACCCTGGTCCCGGACGGTCTGAGGCAACCGGGCCAAAGCCTGCTGCACACGGTTGTTGACGTTGATCGTAGCCTGGTCCGGATCGGTGCCGATTTCAAACGACACCGTCACTCGAAAACTGCCGGAGTCAGTGGCACTGGATTCCATGTAGATCATGTCGTCCACGCCGTTGATTTCCTGCTCAAGCGGCGCCACCACCGAATCGGAAATCACATCGGCACTGGCTCCCGGGAAGCGGCCGTCCACCACCACCTGAGGCGGCACCACGTTGGGGTACTGTTCTACCGGCAAACCCAGCAGGGCCAGCGCTCCACCAAGGGTAATGATGATCGAGATAACCGAGGCGAAGATCGGCCGGTCGATGAATGTTCGCAGCATCAGTTGGCCTCCTCCGGGCTATCCGGATTGGTGACGTTAACGGCGGCGCCATCACGGAGGTTCACCAGACCACTGACAATATAACGATCGCCCGCATCCAGGCCGCTCAGGAGGATCTGCCGGCCATCACTCACCGGCCCAAGCTCCACCTCCCGGATCCGGGCTTTGCTGTCGTCATCAACCACATAGACCACAGGGCCATTCTGCCCCTGGGTTACCGCCCTCTCAGGCACGGTTATCACATCGTCAAAACTCTGCAGTTCCACCCGCACCCGGACAAACTGCCCCGGTACAATCACTTGCTCCGGATTCGGGAACACAGCTCGGGCGGACACCGTGCCGGTGCGGGGGTCGAGGGTAGAAGCGGTAAAGTCGATGCGTCCATCCAGGTCGTATTCGCTGCCGTCCGCCAGAACCAGGCGCGCCGAGACATTCTGTTCCTGATCTGCCCGTACCATGCCCTCACGGGCAGCACGGCGAATGTTGGCGTCGTTTTCCGGAAGCGCAAAGCGAACGTGAACGGGGTCGAGCTGAACAATGGTGGTCAGCAGGGTGCCGGTATCGATCAGGCTACCCTCCGGAAAATCCTCCAGACTGGTCACGCCGCTGATTGGCGCCGTGACATCGGTGTAGCCGAGATCCAGTTCAGCCTGGGCCACGCCGGCATTGGCCACCGCCAGGTTGGCCCGGGCCAGTTCCAGTGCAGACTGGGCTGAATCCCGCTCCCGTTCACTGACGGCGTTACGCTCAAACAAGGAGGAAATACGTTTCCATTCCCGCTCCGCTTGCTGAACATCCGCCTCGGCAACATGGCGCTGGGCCCGGGCTCTCTGCAATGCCGCCGCTGCAGGCTTGCGATCTATGCGGAACAAGGCATCACCTTCCCGCACCATCTGCCCTTCTTCGTATAGCCGCTGTTCCAGAATGCCACTGATGCGAGCCCGGACTTCCACCTCCCGGGCACCCCGGGCACGGCCGGCGTAATCCTGCCTCACCGTGACATCGGCCAGCGTCGCCTGTTGCACCACAACCGCCGCCGGAGGCATGCCGCCCGCGCCGGCCTGCTGGCCCTCACCATCCTGACCGCTGCACCCCGTTAGCATCAGCAGTGTCGACAAACCAGCAAAAAGCAGTCCCTTGCGGGCGTTAGGGCGATGAGACATTTCAACGGGCATGGCGCGCTCTCCTGAACACCGAAACAGATCGTGTCATCAATTATGTAAATGTGTCCGGGCCAGCCAGCCCGGAGTGGCAATCGGTAAGATCAGGCAAGATACATTCATCCATGTATGTATGTAAACTGTCTTCAGGTATACTTACGTAGTTCCCACAAGCGGTTCATACCCTGACGGGCCGGGACAAAGCCGGCGCAACACACCACCGGAAGACTTCATCATGGCGAGAAAGACAAAAGCCGAGGCGGAAGCCACCCGCGAATCCCTGCTCGATGCCGCCGAGAGCATGTTCATGGAGAAAGGCGTTGCCCGGGCATCGCTGGAAGAAATTGCCCGTACCGCCGGTGTAACCCGGGGCGCGGTCTACTGGCACTTCCGCAACAAGCAGGACATCCTGGATGCCATGCTGGAGCGGGTTCGCGCGCCCCTCGGCGAAATGCTCGATGAAGCCGCCATCAGCCAGGACAGCCTGACCAACCTGAAGCATCTCTGCGTTATCGCTCTCAGCAAGCTGGCCGAAGACGAACAGTACTTCCGGGTGTACTACATCCTCTTCCACCGCAACGAATCTGATCAGGCGCTGAACAAACACCGGGAGCTTGCGGAAGAGGGAATTGCCTTTGTGACCGACATTTTCCGCAGTCCTGAAAACGCGAAAAAACTGCGTCCGGGCCTGAGCCCGGAACTGGCGGGCTATCTGGTGCATACCCAGATGCTGGGACTATTTTTCGACTGGCTGGCCAAACCTGAGCGCCTTCCGCTGGCCGAGGTTGCACCGATACTGGTGGAAACCGTTTTCAGTGGTCTGCTGGGTGAGCCGGAAGCCTGAGCTCCAGTCAGCCCCATACCCAGAGAATAACCGGCACCGCCGTGGCGGTGACCACCACAGACAGTGGCAACCCCAGGCGCCAATAATCGCCGAACCGGTAACCCGCGGGTTCCATGACCAGCGCATTGGATTGATGCCCTATCGGGGTCAGAAACGCGCAGGATGCGCCAATGGCGACGGCCATCAGCGTTGCGTCCGAAGACAGCCCCAATTGACCAGCAACGCCCAGGGCAATAGGTGCGACCAGAATGGCCGCCGCGGCATTGTTCACCACATTGGATAACAACATGGTGCCAATCAGAATAATCGACAGCACCAGCCAGGGCGCCTGTCCCTCACCGATGGCCAGAATCTGACGGGCGATAAGATCGGCGCCGCCGGTGGTCTCCAGGGCCTGCCCCACCGGAATCATCGCCGCCAGCAATACCACCACCGACCAGTCGATGGCCTTGTAGGCATCACTGGCTTCCAGCAGTCCGGCCAGCACCATGGCGACCGCACACGCCACCAGCGCAACGGGAGGCGTCACCCAGCCGGCGACAATAACGAGGATGGCAACGGCAAACAGCCCACCGGCCAGTCCGAGGCGTTTCTCCCGGCCAAACGCCAGCCCCCGCTCAGCCAGCGGCAGACAGCCCAGCGTCCTCAGATTAGCCGGAAGCGTCTCCTCGAAGCCCTGCACCAGCAGGATATCACCGGAACGAAAACGGATATCCGCCAGCCGCTGTTTGAGACGGTGGCCCTGCCGGGCGACGGCCACGACGTTGACACTGTAGCGCTCCCGAAGATTCAGACGGTTTGCGGTACGGCCGACCAGCTGTGAACCGGGAGTCACAACCGCCTCGATCAAGCGGGCATCGCCAGCAACCAGCTCATCCTCCGCCTGTTGCCGACGCCCTTTGCCTCCGGTGCCATCCTTCTCTACTTCCTCGTTCGGCGCGCCCGAAGCCAACGTCAGACCGGTGATCTCCAGAAACTCGCCCAGACTCTCAGTATCGGCTTCCACCAGCAGGACATCATTTTCACGCAGAATGGTAAAGGTTGAGGGTGCCGGCGTTGTTTTGTCATCGCGGATCAACGACAAGACCACCAGATTGTTCTGGCTGTCTCCGGCCGTCAGCAGGTTGTGCAGGGTGCTACCGGCATAGTCAGAACCTTCGGTCAGTTTCAGCTCCGTCAGGTAATCGCCCACGCTGAACAGTTTCTCGCCGGCGGCCGGGTCCTCCCGTTTCGGTGTCAGGCGCCAGCCGATCAATCCAATAAAGACGATACCCGCCAGGGTAATTGCCAGCCCCACGGGCGCAAAGTCAAATAGCCCGAAGGTGCCCGCCTCTCGATAGCTGGCGATGATGATGTTAGGCGGGGTACCGATCAGCGTAATGGTGCCGCCCAGTAGCGACCCGAACGCCAGAGGCATGAGCAACAGTGAAGGCGACCGCCCGGCTTCCCGGGACATCCAGATGGCGACCGGCATCAGAAGCGCCAGTGCCCCCACATTGTTGATAAATGCCGAACACACGGCCACCACGAGGGTCAGGGTCAGCACCTGAAGCACGGCATTGTTCCCTGCCCGGGCCAGCAGCCGCGCCACCTCGTCTACCACACCACCGTTAACCAGCCCCTGACTGATAACCAGCACCGCCGCCACCGTAATCACGGCCGGGTGCCCGAAACCGGCGAATACACTGTCAACCGGCACCAGTCCCGCAATGGCAACCGCCAGCAGCGCCAGCATGGCGACAACATCAAACCGCAACCGGTTCCAGATAAACGCTGCCAGGGTGACAAGCAGAACGGAAAATACAATCCATTGATCCGCTACCATGCCCCTCGACTCCCTCCATAACCGTCAATAAGTTTTACAGATCGAGCCCGCGCCAGCTCGGGAACCATTAGCAAGCATCTGTATTAACGGGATTACCCGATTCTGGTGCAAAACCTGCTATCGATCAGCTGAGACATTACCTGCATGGAAGCCCAGGCAGGTCACAGGGTCGTGGTCGACTATAGCAGTTCCCGCAGCAGTCCCCTCTCGTTTTCGAATACAGCGTTGTCGGTTGTTCAGTCCCTTTGCCGGAGCAAAGCTATGGAACAGAAACGACCGCTTGTCTGGTTGTCAGCGGCCCCTGATGCTGAAAACACACAGCTGCCCAACCTTCCTGGCTGGCAGATGACCGTCATCAATAGTCAGCATGCCCCCGTGCTCCCAATGCCCGACTACCTGGGCAAACCCGTTGGGGTCTGTGTTCTCGCCGACCAGCCCCCCCCCACCCTGGAAAACACCAAAGGTTGGCTGGAAATGCTACCGGTAACCACCTGGTTGGCGGTGGTCGGGCGACAGCAACTGAACAACGCAATGGTGTGCCGCCTGATCCGCGACTACTGCCAGGATTACCACACTCTTCCACTGGATCATCAACGACTGATCAATAACCTTGGCCATATGTGGGGCATGCACGCCCTGAGCGCGAACCTGACTGGCCCGGAACTGCTCAGTTACCAGGACTATGTACTGGATGGTCCGTCACCGGCTATTCGTCAGGCCCGCAGCCTGTTGCGACGCTTCGCCGCAACTCAGGAACCCGTCATCGTCTACGGGGAAAACGGCACCGGCAAGGAGGCAGCAGCCCGGTTTATCCATGAACACTCGCCGCGCCACCATGGCCCCATAGCGGTCATCAACTGCGCCGCGCTACCCGAGCCCCTGACCCAGAGCGAACTGTTCGGCCATGAGCGCGGTGCCTTCACGCACGCACTGAAATCCAGAAAAGGCCGTATCGAAGCCGCCAACGGCGGCTCCCTGGTGCTATTGGGTGCCGATGAGCTTGGCCTTATGCAGCAATCTGCCATCCTGCGCTTCCTGGAGGAAGGCACAATCGAACCCGTGGGCTCGAATCATGCCGTGCAAGTCGATGTGCGGGTGATCGCCACCTGTAATACCCAACTGGACCAGAAAGTCGCAGAGGGCAGCTTCAGAAGCGACGTGTTCTATCGGCTTGGCAACCTCACGGTAACCCTGCCACCGCTCAGAGAACGTCTGGAAGACCTGCCATATCTGGCCCAACGGGCCCTGGGCACATCGGAGGGAGAACACTACCGGCTTGGCAACGCCACCTTGCTGGCCACGGCCGCACATTCCTGGCCGGGTAATCTGCGGGAACTGCAGAACCGGCTTCGGCAAGCCGTCCTGCTTGCCCGGCAATTAAGCATCCAGCCCGAAGACCTGGGCTTGCCCCCGGTCAAATTACCCACACACATCGATCAGTTCAGCCTGGAGGCATACAGAGCCCGGGCGGACCAGGAGGCCATCGCGACCAGCCTCGCCCTGACGCATCACAACGTCTCGGCGGCCGCGAGGCTTCTGAATATTTCCCGAGTCTCGTTTTACCGACTGCTGGAAAAACACCAGCTGCAACCACCATCGAACCACGGCCTTTCCAAGAAACGCGATCATGGAGATCTGTCATGAAACGTCTGGCCCTGTTCAGCTTCAGCCTATGCCTCACCCCGCTCGCCCTGGCCGCCCCCCCTGCCCCGGATGAACGCACCACCGGCACCGCCGAGCAGCGGGAAGCAGCAGCCCAGGACAGCGCAACTACCATTGCCTCCATTACCGCAGACCGGGGTATCGTCACCCGGCCCGGGCGATTTACCATCGAGCCATCGTTTTCCCATGCCCATAGCAACGCCACCCGCGTGGCGGTTGAGGGGTACACAGTCATTCCAGCCCTGCTGGTGGGGTTGATCAACATCTCCGAGATCCAGCGCGATATCTTCGTCAGCGCATTATCCCTGAAATATGGTTTCACCAGCCGGCTGGAAGGCAGCCTGAGGGTGCCCTACCTGAGCATCCGGGAGGACCTTCGGGAACGGGAAGTGTTTCAGGGAACGCCGGTCGATACCGTCCGGGAATCGTCCGGTGATGGCATCGGTGATGCCGAGTTATCGATACGTTACCAGCTCAACGATGGCCTCGATGGCTGGCCCTACCTGATCGGTACTTTCCGGACCAGGGCACCCACCGGCGAAGGCCCCTACGATGTCGACCAGCGAATCATTACCGACAGCAGCGGCAACCCCATCGGGGTAGAGCTGGCCAACCGCCCCACCGGTTCAGGCTTCTGGGCAGTGGAACCGGGACTTTCCTTTATCTACCCTAGCGACCCGGCAGTTCTGTTCGGAAACCTGAGTTACGCCTGGACTATCAAGGAAGAGCAGGGCTTTGAAAACGGTGGCACCGTCGACCCCGGCGACGTGGTGAGATTCGGCTTCGGAATGGGCTTTGCGTTTAATGAACGCACTTCGTTCAGCCTGGGCTATGATCACTCGGTCATTCGCAAAACCACCTTTGAACATGGCAACGACCTGTTCTCGTCCAACTTCGACCGAATTCAGGTGGGTTCACTGTCTTTTGGGCTGTCGCACCGGCTATCGCCCTCAACCACCATGAGCCTCACAGTGGCGGTGGGTGTAACCGACAATGCTCCAAACAGCGAGATCACCCTCAAGCTGCCGATCAATCTCTGAGGCTGATCACGGCAGCATGGGCAGACTGAAATCCCGAGGCAACCGATAGGCGCCACCGAGGTTGTTCAGTTCAATATTCAATTGGCGGATGTTCTGGATGGTGGTTCCGTTCAGGCTGTTCTGGATAACCGTCATCCAGCCACCCGAGCCGGCCACTGCGGTATCAAGCGCCAGTTTTCCTGCTCCGCTCTCCCAAGCTCCCTGAATGGATGCCAACTGGGTGCTGAGTCTGTCTGCGGCCATGGGATCATTCAAATTCGGAATGGTCAGGCGGTTCACCACCAGAGTCTGACCGTTCACGGCCAGTACCTGCTCAAGGCCGATGGAGATCTCCAGATTGTTCATCACAAAGCCGCCCCGGAGCTGATCCAGCTCGGCATCCGCCAGGCTGGTGACCGGTAACCGCAGCTCAGCATGAACCGGCCCGGCTAGCAGACTCAGAGTAATCAGAACAGCCCATCCTTTAACCATGGTCTTACCACTCCTGTGTACTGGGCCAGTATGGCAGGGTATGTCCCAATGCCGGCGAGCCAAGCCCCTTGAATAGAGGTGCCCGGGCCAGGCCCGGCCAGTCGTCCCGATCCAGAAAACTGGCTCGCCCCATATCCAGATGGCTGCGTATCACGAAGGCGGAGCCATCCCAATGCTCCTGGAATTCTGCCCAACTGTAGGCTTTAAGTCCCCGGGCCGGATCGCCCACCAGCACTTCCTGATCACTGATGCCCTTGATCACCACAAAATGCCGATAACCTCCCAGCGTTACCAGAGCAATTACCGGAACGCGAACCTGATCCCGAAGGCCGGCTAGCGGCATGCGGAATCCATCTGCCAGATAACCTTCGGACTCCAGATAACGCTTCATATCCAACATGGAGAAGCCCTGCTGACGCACTTTGTCCTGATCCGCCAGAGTCCACATGCCTTGAAATACTTCCTGCTCACTGACCTCATCGCCGTAGTGAAAAGACAACAACGATGCCAGTGCCGCCGAGCCACAGCTGAAATCGTATTCCTGCTGGAACACAGCCGAAAATCGCTGATTCTGAAAACTGGTGACAGACACCGGAACATCCCCGGCAGGCCCGGGGACCAGCACGGTTCCGGCGTGACCCGCGGTTGACAACATTCCGGCCATCACACCGACCAGACAACACCTGAAAAGCGACCGGCGGGAAAGGCCGCCACGCCTGGGCGCTACGGGAGTTGCCGACCGCACCTGACGGCTGCGTTCCTGACGGTTCCCGATGCGATTGGTAGCCATGGCGGCCGCCCCTCCTCAATGGTTGATGAGAATATTGATTTGCGTGCTGTCCTGAATGACCACCTGGTTGCCGGTGTTCTGGATGACGGTGGCAATGCCGCTCATGTTGCCGAAAGCCTGATCACTGATACGGTTGTCTCCCGTCTTGACCGGGCCAGACAACACATTGCCAGAGACCAGAGCGTTCTGTTCTGACTCATTGAGTTGCCACTGGAGCGGAATTCCCTGTCGCCCGCTGGCAGCCTCCAACTGATCAGCACTCATTGGTTCCGCATCAGGCCAATCCCCGGCCCAGCTTGCGGACGCCACAGACACCAGCGCAGCCATCAGCATCCTGTTGATGAATCTGGCCATGACACATCTCCCGACAAAACCGGGCTGCCCTGGCCGGGCAGCCCGACCTGTCTCAGTTGCTGCCACCACCGGTACTCAGGTTGGACATTACGCTTACATTGGCCTGGGTTACGCTGCCAACGCCAGCATTCTGGGCAAATGCCCCGACGCCGGTGAAGTTGGCGGAGCCACCACTGATCTCGTTACCAGTGCGGGTATCCACATAGGAACCTTCACCGTTGGCGCTGCCATAAGTGACATTGGTGCCAGAGACCGAGCCGTTAAGCTCTGCATCGTTCATGAACACTTCCAACGACAGATTCAGCGTGGTGGCGCTGTTGTCTGAGTTGTCACTGCTATCGCTGTTGTAGGAATCGGTAGCGTTGGTGGAGTTGTCAGAACTGTCACTGTTGCCACTGTCCGCGATCTTGAACGAATCGTTCACGTTGGTGCTGTTGTCTGAATTATCGGAGTTGTCAGAGTTATCTGAGTTGTCCGAATTGTCGGAGTTATCCGAGTTATCCGATGCATCGGTGTTGCCACTATCGGCAATCTTGAAGGCATCGTTCACGTTGGTGCTGTTATCGGAATTGTCAGAGTTATCTGAGTTGTCCGAATTATCGGAGTTATCCGAGTTGTCTGACATGTCATTGCCACTATCAGCAACCTTGAACGAATCGCTGACGGTGGTGCTGTTGTCAGAGTTATCCGAGTTATCGGAGTTGTCAGACGCATCGGTATTGCCACTGTCGGCAATCTTGAAGGCATCGTTGACACTGGTGCTGTTGTCCGAATTATCGGAATTATCGGAGTTGTCAGACGCATCGGTATTGCCGCTGTCGGCAATCTTGAAGGCGTCATTCAGGTTGGTGCTGCTGTCCGAATTGTCTGAATTATCCGAGTTGTTCGAATTATCGGAGTTATTGGAGTTGTCCGAATTATTCGAGTTATCAGACATGTCGTTTCCACTGTCGGCGATCTTGAAAGAGTCCGCCACATCGGTACTGTTGTCTGAATTGTTGGAGTTATCGGAGCTGTCCGAGTTATCGGAGTTGTTGGTGGAGTTGTCGTTGCCAGAGTCCGCGTTACCGGAATAGTTGGTATTGGCAGCGGAGTTGTCGTTGGCATTGTTGTTGGGGTCACCGTCCCCACCCTGGTCAGCCAGTGCAAATCCGGAGATACCCATGCTCATGGCGATGGCAGCGGCTAGCAGATTCTTCTTGGTATTCATGATGTCATGTCCTTTTGATGGTATTGGCTTAAAGGGGTCCAACCCATCCCGCCAGCATTCGGGTAAGCCAAGGTCCAGACCCGCCGAAGACAAGAGCGATTCCCGTGCCAGAAGCCAAATAAATTACTCAGGACATTGAAAAATAAAGAGAAATAAAAATCTCAAGAACACCAGAAAACAACTGTGAACTGACGAACTGTTGCGCTGGTGAAACAGCAAACGGTGGCTACATATCAGCCATTTCGCTTTTGTCCCCCAATATCAGCAACCTGGAAAAATCCGCCAGTGTTAAAAAACAAAACCCCGCAGGGCGATAGCCATGCGGGGTTTCTGGTAGCTGGCAGGCACCTGCGGGTGCCTGCCGAACAACCTGAACCGGTCGATTAACCGAACTGGTTCATGGTGTTGTCTTTACCACCGGCTTTCAGAGCCGCTTCACCAGCGAAGAACTCTTTGTGGTCATCACCGATGTTGGAACCGGCCATGTCCTGGTGCTTCACGGTAGCGATGCCCTGACGGATTTCCTGACGCTGTACGCCAGCAACGTAGGCCAGCATGCCTTCGTCACCGAAGTAGCCTTTGGCCAGGTTGTCGGTAGACAGAGCCGCAGTGTGGTACGTCGGCAGAGTGATCAGGTGATGGAACACACCAGCTTCACGGGACGCATCACGCTGGAAGTTACGGCACCACTCGTCAGCCAGCTGACCCAGCTCAGTGTTGTCGTACTCGGCGCTCATCAGCTTGGCGCGGTCGTAGGCAGATACGTCTTTGCCTTCTTCCTGCATGGCATCGAATACCTGCTGACGGAAGTTCAGGGTCCAGTTGAAGGACGGGCTGTTGTTGTAAACCAGCTTGGCGTCGGGTACCACTTCCTTGATGCGGTTAACCATGCCAGCGATCTGGCCAACGTGCGGCTTCTCGGTTTCGATCCACAGCATGTCTGCGCCGTTCTGCAGGCTGGTGATACAGTCAAGAACAACACGGTCTTCGCCAGAACCCGGCTTGAAGCAGAACAGGCCAGAGGCCAGACGCTTCGGCTTCAGCAGCTTGCCGTTGGACTTGATCACAACGTCGCCGTTCTCGATCTGGGAAGCGTCTTCGATGTACTCGCCGTCCAGGAAGCTGTTGTACTGGTCGCCCAGGTCACCCGGTTCGTTGGTTACAGCGATCTGCTTGGTCAGGCCAGCACCCAGGGAGTCAGTACGGGCAACGATCACACCGTCGTCCACACCCAGTTCCAGGAACGCCAGACGAACCGCGTTGATCTTGGACAGGAAGTCGGCGTGGGGAACGGTTACTTTACCGTCCTGGTGGCCACACTGCTTCTCGTCAGAAACCTGGTTCTCGATCTGGATACAGCAAGCACCAGCTTCGATCATCTGCTTGGCCAGCAGGTAGGTGGCTTCAGCGTTACCGAAACCAGCGTCGATGTCCGCAATGATGGGCACAACGTGGGTTTCGTGGTTGTCGATCTGCTTGATCAGCTCTTCGGCCTTGGCAGTATCGCCAGCGTTTTCAGCTTCTTCCAGGGCGCGGAACAGGTGGTTCAGTTCCCAGGCATCGGCCTGACGCAGGAAGGTGTACAGTTCTTCGATCAGACCAGAAACAGCAGTCTTCTCGTGCATGGACTGGTCAGGCAGCGGGCCGAACTCGGAACGCAGGGCAGCAACCATCCAGCCAGACAGGTACAGGTAACGACGCTTGGTGGTACCGAAGTGCTTCTTGATGGAGATCATCTTCTGCTGGCCGATGAAACCGTGCCAGCAACCCAGAGACTGGGTGTACTTGGAAGAATCGGCATCGTAAGCAGCCATGTCTTCACGCATGATCTTGGCGGTGTACTTGGCGATGTCCAGACCAGTCTTGAACTTGTTCTGGGCGCGCATGCGGGCCGCGTGCTTCGGGTTGATGGCGTTCCAGGTCGGGTTCTGCTTCAGAATGGAAGCGATTTGGTCGACGTCTTGTGCGTAAGGCATGGTCTCTATCCTTTCTACGTTTGTGTTCAAAAGGTTCGGAACACTGCTGCCAGCAGCCTCCGGAGCCAGCCACCGGCCGGGACAACCGGGCTGGTGGTGACGTTGGGCGTAACTTTAGTGCTTTCGAATTTATAATTGAAATTTATATGGTGTATTTTCGGCATTTTTTAAATGAATACACATAATCCCTGCCGACAGGCTGAAGGCCTATTATTGAGGCGGGTCATTTCGGACAGACTACAGCGTGCTATGATTCAGGCACTTGACCCAGATCAGCAACCTCCCTCACCCACGGGCTACAGGGGCATTCTGTGTTCTACGTCCGCGCCTTCAATCATTCACTCCTGCACGCACTGAAGAACCTGCTTCCCATTGTGATCGTGGTGGCGTTCTTTCAGATCGCCATTCTCCAGCAGGTGCCAGAGAACCTGTTCAGCATGGTTGCCGGCCTGTTTGTGGTTGCCATCGGTGTTGCCCTGTTTCTGCAAGGGCTCGAGCTTAGCATCTTCCCGCTCGGAAAGAGCCTGTCGAATCAGTTTGCCCGGCGCGGTTCCCTGGTCATTCTCCTGGCCTTCGGCTTTGCCATGGGCTTCTCTGCGGTAATTGCCGAGCCAGCCCTGATTGCCGTGGCCGAGCAGGCACAAACCATCAGCGGGGGGCGAATCGACAGCCTGACACTCCGGGTACTGGTAGCACTATCCGTGGGTTGCGTGGTGGCCCTCGGCGTTTTCCGGACCATTTTCGGCTACCCGATACACTGGTTCATGATTGTCGGCTACATCATCGTGGTGATCGTCACCTGGTTTGCACCCGAAGAAATCGTCGGTCTGGCCTACGATTCCGGCGGTGTCACCACCAATGTTGTGACCGTGCCGCTGATTGCCGCGTTGGGCATAGGTCTGGCTGCGTCGATCCGAGGCCGGAACCCGCTGATTGACGGTTTCGGACTGGTCGCACTGGCGGTGATGGTACCGATGGTTACCGTGCAGGTTTACGGCATGTTGGTGTACTCAGGTTCTGCCGAAGCCGAGGGTGTCCCGCTCTCACCAGATGTCGGAGAAACCAAGCCTTCCGGCGTGGTCGGCGCACTGCTGGACCTCGTCACCATGATTCGGGATGTTCTGCCCATCATCATTACGGTGCTCTTCTTTCAGTATCTGGTACTGCGCCGCAAACTTCCCAATCCACGCAAGGTCATCTTTGGTTTTACCTTGGTGATTCTGGGGCTTTATGCCTTTGTGATCGGTCTCAAGATGGGGTTGTTTCCGATTGGTACCAGCATGGCCGAACAACTGACGGCCAGAGACAACTATCTTTACGTGTACCTCTTTGCACTGATGATAGGCTTTGCCACGACCATGGCGGAACCGGCGCTGATCGCCATCGGCAGACAGGCGGAAGAAGCCGCCGGGGGAACCCTGAACGGCAATGTCATTCGCATACTGGTGGCGGTCGGGGTAGCCGTCGGCATCACTATCGGCGTTCACCGGATCATCACCGGCGACTCCATTCACTACTACATCATGGGCGGCTATATTCTGGTCGTCGGCCTGACCCTGATTGCGCCCCGCTACATCATCGCGCTGGCCTATGATCTGGGCGGGGTCACCACGTCGGAAGTAACCGTCCCTCTGGTTACCGCCCTGGGCATTGGCCTGGCCAGCAGTATCGACGGACGCAGCATTCTCATCGACGGCTTCGGGCTGATTGCCTTTGCTTCAATCTTTCCTATCGTAACGGTGATGGCCTACGCCATCGTATCCCAGTATCTTGCAGAACCACGTAAGGAGACACCATGAAATTCTCGGCACTGGTGGCCATCGTTCCTGAAGACCTGGAGCAAGAGTGTATTGATTCTGCCCGGGATTGCGGTGCCGGAGGAATCACTGTGATGTCCGGCCGGGGCATCAGCAATACCGCGAAAAAAACGTTCTTCGGCCTCACCTATGACGGCAGCCAGAGCGTGTTACTGATGGTGCTGGAGAAAGGGTTGTCGCTGGACGTACTGAAAGCCATCCAGAAAGCCATCATGCCGGATGGCAAGGATTCCCAAGGCATGATCTTTACAGTACCACTGGAACATCTCGGCGGTATCGACATGGCCCAGGTGGAAAGATTTGAACAATACCTGAAAGACTCTCTGTAACCGGAGCACGATAATGAAACTGGTCAAAGACGTGATGGTGACGGACATCATACGAATCTCCGCCTTCGCCAAGATACGCGAAGCGTTGTCCCTGATGAAACGGCACAATGTTAAATCCCTGGTGGTCGACCGCCAGAGCGAGCACGATGCCTGGGGGCTGATTACCTATACCAATATTGTCAAAACCATCATCGCGGAGGACGGGGACATTGACCTGCTGAACGTATTTGATGCCTGTGCCAAACCGGTGATCAGCATTGGTGAAAGCCTGAACGCCAGGCACGCCGCCAGCCTCATGATTCGATACCGGGTCAAACGACTGTTGGTGGTAGAGAATAATGAACTGCGAGGTTTACTCGTCATGGATGACTTGATGACAGCGTTACTTGACAATATAGACTGAGAGCAGAATGCAGGCTGCTTTCAGGAGTTACACATTAACAACTGACAATCGACGTGGCGCGCAGACAAACTGACTACTCAAATCGCAGCATTGCGACAAGCGAACCCAAGGAGTCGAAGCGTGTTGGCGCGCTGCACAAAAAACAGCACCAGCATCGTATCAAAAACAGCGGTCTTGGCGACTCTCTGTTTTTTCCTGGCCGTTACGGGGCTTTTTTCGCTCTATTCCAGTGCCTCAAGCGGGCTCCACACCCGTATCGATTTTGAGGAAAACGAGAGGGCGTGGCATCGAATGGTGTCAGGCGATAATGCCGCAAAACTAAAGCGCTGGCATGGGGTGCTTGAACAGGTAAGATCGTTTGATAATCCTGAAAAGCTTAGACATATCAATTCCTTTGTCCACGATGCACTGTCTTACCAGCTGGACAGGGCACTCTGGGGAAAGGAAGACTATTGGGCAACCCCTCTTGAAACCCTGTCCAGGGGCCGCGGCGACTGCGAGGATTATGTCATCATTCAATATATAAGCCTGCTCAACGCCGGCGTAAGCGATGACAAGCTTCGCCTTATCTATGTCCGCGCCCGAATTGGCGGGCCCTCCAGCCCCATCACCCAGCCTCACATGGTGCTTGGTTACTATCCGGAGCCCGGCGCCGAACCGCTTTTGCTGGACAGTCTGGTTGAAGACATCCTGCCTGCCAGCGAACGAACCGACCTTACCCCGGTCTTCAGCTTCAACAGTAGCGAACTCTGGGCGGCTAGTGGAGCCTCCGCGGGCAGTGCTACCGCTCGCCTGTCCCCATGGCGCAATGTACTAGAGAGAATCAAGAGCGAAGGAGTGAGCTTCAATGTCCCTCGTTAAACAGTTATGGCTGGGCACCAGTTTGCTGATTCTGACAGCTTTCCTGGCAAGCCTGGCAGCGAGTCTGGTCTCCGCGCAAAGTTACTACCAAGAGCAGTTGATGCTGAAAAACATCGATAGCGCCAACTCACTGGCACTGACCATGTCGCACTCTGAAAAAGAGCAGGCATTGATGGCGTCCTTCCTCGATGCACAGTTTTCAACAGGGCATTATCAACGCATCGAGTTGTCGCAAACAGACGGCCAGTCACTGTCTTTCACTGCTTCGCCCGCTGATCATCAGGCGCCCAGCTGGTTTCGTGTGATGTTTCCCCTGGACATTCCGCCCGGTGTAGCCACGGTTTCCGATGGCTGGGTGAACTTTGGGACGCTGTATGTCGAGAGCGCCAGAACATACGCCCAGACATCGCTATGGGTGACAGCCCAGCGCCTGTTCATTTGGCTGTGCCTCGTAGCCGTGATTGCTGGACTGATTGGCAGCTGGCTGGTGCGACGCATCAGCAGCCCATTGAACGATGTGGTGAAACAGGCTGAAGCGATTGGAGAAAAACGCTTCATCGTGTCCGAGGAACCCAACACTACGGAGTTCCGGCGCGTTGTCAGCGCCATGAACAAGCTCTCGAGGCGTGTCGAAACGATTCTGGAGTCTGAGGCAAAAGCGCTGGCAGACATGCGTGAACGGGCGCTGAATGATCCGGTCACTGGCGTTGCCAATCGGGAGTTTTTCATCAGTCAGTTAAACAGTCTGATCGATGACCCGGAGTCTGACACCAGGCACACGCTGGTTCTTCTTCGGATACCCGGATTGGCAGAACTCAACGCGCAGCTCGGACGAGATCAGGTCAATGAAGCACTCCAGATTATGTGCGGTAATGTGCTGAAAGCGCTGAGCAATAGCGATCTCTTGTTTCAGGATGCCTTCATGGGCCGCCTGAATGGGTCTGACTTTGGGCTCTTGGTCACTGGATTCCAGGATGCATCACACATTCTTCCGACCCTTGAACAGATGCTTACCGGCCCAGTCATGCGCCGGGCGAGGCTGTCAGTCTCAACATTCGACTCGACAGCGACGCACGCAGCCGTACTGATGCATGCGGACCATCTGCTCGCAACCGCCGAGCAAACCAACCAGCGAGCCGTTGTTGATGAGGACAACCCTGAGGACATTCCATTCCGCAATGCCGCCGAATGGCGCACCGCACTCAATCAGGCGCTGGAGGAGCGAGCCATCGACGTCGCCTTCCACCCCTTGATTGATCGTTCTGGTAACATCATTCAGGTCGAGGCGAAGGTGCGGCTCAAACTACTGGATCAATGGCGCCCGGCTGGCTTTTTTCTTCCCTGGGGGCGGCGGCTTGGCCTTTTACCTCACGTTGACACAGCCATGGTCCAGTATCTTCTTGAAACGTTCACGGAGCAGGGCGAACTCCCGGTTGTCGTTCATATCGCCAGAGAAACCTTACTGGATGAGACTTTGCGGCGCACCATCGTCAATCTCCTGAGCCAGCGCCACGAGCCCAGACGATCCTTCCGGCTTGAGCTGCCCGAGGAGGTCCTCGCCGAGGGAGAGCTGCTGCTTGGCCGCTTCGTCGAAGAAATACAGACACAAGGTTGCCAGGTGGGAATCAGCGGAATTGGCAAAAACCTGGAAAGCATTGCCAAGGTCCACGAGCTGGGTCTCGACTACCTGAAAACAGATCCTGTTTATGCCCAGCGGCTTGAAGACGACCCAGCCACTCAGCAATATCTCCAGCGTTTGACCGGACTGGCTCACTCCATAGGGCTGAGTATCTACCTGGCGGGCGCAAAGACAGACGGATGCGTCCAGGCTGCCTGGAATGTGGGATTAGACGGGGTCACCGGGCCGGGCGTGAAGTCAGGCAATTAATCAAAATCGAACAGATCGTCTCCGCTGTTATCAATCAAATTGAGGTGATCGTCCTGCCCCCGCATGGACTTTCGTTCCATCAGCTTGGCTTGGGCTTCCGAGGGCAAATCGGTAAAGCGTATGACACCTTTCATCGCCAACAGGTCCACCAGGTCCTCAATGACCCGAATGAGGGAAGAATCCGACGCCCTGAAGCGGACGTCGGCATCGACGTCAGCGCGGCTGTAAAGAAAGGCTTCGACAGAGGGATCGTCGTCTGGAGCCTCAACGAAACCGGCTAAAGGCTCCTCACTGACAGCAACAACTCGGCCGGACTGGTTACGCCTGATGAACATTGTCTTGCTTCCTGTTGGCAAGCTGGCCATTCACATAAAGCATCAACTGCATACGGTCCTTAACGGCCAGCTTCTTGAATATGGCCCCCATATGTTCCTTGACAGTGCGTTCGGTAATGCCGAGGTCTGAGGCAATCTGCCGGTTACTCAACCCCTTGGACGCACTTAACGCAACTTCAGTTTCTCGGCTGGTCAGCGACTGCAAATCGCCTTTTGGCTCATGCCCCTGATCCGACTCGACGGCACGTGCAACCGACTGCAACAGTGAACTCAGGAGATTCTCCGGAAACCACAAACCGCCTGCCAGAATCGTCTTGGCGACCTGGCGGAAGACCTTATCGTTTGATAACGCTGGCAGATAAGCCCGCGCTCCGCACGCCAGACTTCGGTTCATTTCAGCGGCTTCGGGTAGCCGCGCGAGCACAGCCACACGAATACCAGCCTCGGAAAACATGCGCACACATTCTTGCCAGCCCGGCACATCGGAACTTATCCAGGCCACCGAGGCTTTCGGCATCGACACATGCTGCCCATCAACCATTTGCTGGGGCACCCCAGGCAATACCCGCTCCCAGTGGCCCAGAGGGCGAAAAGCACGACCATACAGCAGAATAGAGGACTCTGTTTTCATCGCTCGCTCAGTGCCAGAGAAGTAGCGCGCACCACGGGCTTGAGCAGGTACTCAAGCACTGTTTTCTGCCCGGTCAGGATGTCTACCTGTGCCGTCATTCCGGGGATAATGGCAAATTGCTCCGAAAATCCCTGAGTTTCAGTGCGCAGTCTTGTCAGATAATAGGTGTTGTTGTCTTCATCGGTGATCGTGTCTGCACTGATGTGCTCAACCGTTGCCCTCAGCCCGCCAAAAACCGCAAAATCATAGGCGGTAAACTTGACGATGGCTTCCTGGCCCTTCTGGATAAAAGCAATGTCTTTGGGCGACACTCTCGCCTCGACCAGCAATTCATCGTTCAGCGGGACGATTTCTACCACGTCCTGGCCTGGCGAGACCACACCACCCACCGTTTTCACAAACAAGCGCTGAACGGTGCCGTCAACCGGTGCAACAATTCGGGTTTTGCTGACGCGATCCTGTAATCCATCCAGTGTCTCGAGAGTCGCCGCCAGCTCGCTGACTGAGTCCGACAACTGCTCACGCCAGCGATTGGTCATAACCAGCCCGGTTTCCCGTATCTTCGATTCTGCTTCCAGAATAGCCGACCGCGAACGCGTGATCGCAGCCTCAGCCTGAGCAAGCTCACCCCGCGCATTCGAGATTTCTCTCTCCAGCTTGATCAAGTCGACTTCTGAAACCGCTCCCGAGGCCAGCAAGGGTCGCTTAAGTTCAAGTTCCCTGGACGCCAGTTTCAGCACTTCCTGGAATTGCCGGCGGGCCGACTGAGCCTCCTCAAGATCGGCCTGACGCTGTTGCAACTGTTGGCGATGAATCGCCTCCTGCTCCTGCATTTCGCGGCGACTGTTTTCAAACAAGGAGCGCTGGACCGTGACAAGTTGTGGAGAACGCTCAATAAACTCAGGCGGGAACGTGAGCTCCTTGCCCTGAACGAGAGCCTCTAGCCGGAATATATCGGCGGTCAAGGATAATTCCCTCGCTTTCTGCTCGGCAAAGTCAGAATCGAAGCGGGTCGATTCAATGCTAACCAGCAATTGCCCTTTCTTGACCAGTTCGCCTTCCTGCACAGACAGAACCTCAACGACGCCTCCATCCAGAGACTGCACCACCTGCAGTTGCGTCGAGGGAATCACCCGGCCATCCCCTCGAGCGACCTCATCAATCGGTGCCAAGCCGGCCCAGACCAGCAACGCAATCACAGTCAGAAAGATCATCCACAACAGCGCTCTCGGCCGGATCGGCTCCTGCTGAATGCGGGCCCACTCACTGTCTACTTCCCACCCACGCTGATCCGGGACGCGCAGCCAACGCCCTGCCAGCTTCTCAAGCCAACGTTCCGGACGCTTGCCAACACGCTCAGCGCCCTTGCCAATCCGGTGAAAGCTCTTCTCGGCCAATGACGAGGACGGCTCATTGTTCTCGCTCACGAGGCCCCCCTTATCTTACCCTGACGCAATGCCTCGACGACCGTTGCTTTTGGTCCATCCGCGACAATCCGGCCGCCATCCAGCACAATAATCCGGTCCGCCAGTTCCAGCAACGAGGTTCGATGCGTGACCATCAACAGCGTCTTGTTCTCCGCCGCTTTGGCCAGACTGCGCTTGAAGTGTTCTTCGCTACTGTGATCCAGAGAGCCCGTGGGCTCGTCCAGCAGCAGAATGGCGGGATCACCCACCATCGCCCGCGCGATGGCTAACGCCTGACGCTGCCCGCCAGACAGTCGCTGGCCACGCTCACCAACCTGCAGATCAAACCCATCTGGCTGTGCATCGACGAACGACTTCAAACCGCTGAGTTCTGTTACCCGAAGCAGTTCCTCATCGGACACCGGCCGGGAAAGCGTGATGTTGTCTCTGAGACTCCCGAAAAAGAGCTCTACATCTTGCGGCACATAGCCAATATTGTTTCGAAGTTCCGCCGGGTCTAACTGACGAACATCCACATTATCCAGCGACAAGGTACCTGCGGAGGGGTGGTGTAGTCCAAGCAACAGGCGTTGCAGCGTACTTTTGCCCGAGCCGTTTCGCCCCAGAACCGCCACCCGCTCACCTGGGTTCAGTTTCATTGAAACGCCGGTGAGCGCGGCCTGCCCGGCGTCCGGATAACTGAAATGCACATCCCGAAGTTCCACCCGACCACTCAAGCGAGGGCGCGAGACCCAGTCCTTTCCGGCTTCACGCTCCTGTGGCAAAGCCATGATATCGTCGAGGGTTCGGAGCGCTGTCGCTGCCTGGTGATACTGAGCCAGCAAACCGGCAGCCTGACTGACCGGCGCCATGGCACGCGAAGACAACAGATAAGCAGCGATCAGGCCACCCTGGGTCAACTCACCGTTGATGATCAGATATACCCCGAGGATGATGATTGAAACCGCAACCAGGTGCTGAACCCACTGCGCACCATTCTGAAGACTGGCAGAGATGAATTTCAGGCGAGCTCCAACGTTGCTGATATATAGCGATGTGCGCTCATAGGCTTCCTGTATCCGGCTTTCAACGCCGAAACTCTTGACCGATTCCAGGTTCGCGAGACCCTCTACCAGAGTCGCATTCCGCTGGGAACTCGCCGACATGCTCTCTTCGGACAAGTCCCGTAAACGGCGCTGCGCGATGGCGGCATAAATTACAAGGCCGAGCGCCCCCACCAGCACTGGAATGCCAAGGGGCCAACTGATTAGCACAATCACCACCAGGAACAGAAGCATAAACGGCAGGTCGACCAATCCCACCACGGTCATGGAACTGACAAACGAGCGTACAGATTCAAACGACTGAACATTTGCGGCAAATGCGCCCGCAGATTGTGGACGATGTGCCAGGCTGAGTCCCAACACCCGTTCCATAATCGTCGCGGACAGTTTCGCATCCGCGCGACTGGCGGCCAGATCAATGAACCATCCGCGCATCAGGCGAAGAACCAGATCTGCACAAAGGGCGATCAGAAGCCCCACCGCCAGGACCCACAACGTATGCGTGGCATGGTTGGGCACCACGCGGTCGTACACGTTCATGACAAACAAAGGCATGGCAACCGCGAAGACATTGATCAACAGCGCGGCGATACAGATATCACGATACAGCTTGCGATTCTCGCCAATGACACTCCAGAACCAGTGCCCGCCCTGCGCCGCCCGTGTTCTGGTTGCGCGCTGATCAAAGTGAAATCTCGGGCGACAATAGATCACTGTCCCTGAGTAGAGTTCGGATAACTGTGCAGAGGTAATCTCCGTTTCTGACTCGGGCAGCTCGGGAAAAACGACCGATGCCAAGCCTCCCTCCGCATCAAGCGAGTGAACGACACACGCACGTTCATTATTCAACAACAACACTGCAGGCAGCAGCGCGGTATTGATTGATGACAATGACTGTTGACAGACCTGGCTGCTAAAACCCAGTCGCCGAGCGCCTCGACCAAACAGCGAGGGCGTCAGTCGGCCCTGGTCAAGGGGTAATCCGGAAACAATGGATTCTCCGGACGCCTGGCGTCCATGTAATTTGCAAAGAACGCGCAGGCACGTTAGCAAGTCATCCTGCCGGTGATCTATTGCAGAAGTTTCCACGCCTCTCCTTATCTATGCCGAAATGGAGATATCAGTTTCCTGCAACCTCTTGCGCCTGCAGAACACGAATATCGACCCTGCGGTTGGCGCTCACTGCCGCCTCGGAAGGCTGGGAAAACCGGGGCTGATAAAATCCCTGACCTGTGAGCTTTAGTCGAGTTCTTTCAATAGCATAGTCGTTAACCAATGTCTCTGCGACCGCTTCCGCCCGGCGCATCGAGAGTTCCCGATTATAAACCGGCGCCCCCGTTCTGGAAGCATGGCCAACGATCTCCGCTTGCGCATCCGGATTAGACACGAGGTACTGTCCGAGATCCCTCAGGTAAGCCTCACTGGCAGACGAAATGTCGGCAGAATCATTGGCGAACTCAATCACCATTGTTTTTACCACCTCAGGGGGTTCGGCAATGGTACAGCCGCGAATATCCACCTTGCTGCCTGCCGGCGTTCCGGGACACTGATCTTTATAGTTCTTCACCCCATCACCATCGGAATCGAGCAACAACCGGACCGACTGGTCCACTTCAACGGCCGGGCACATGGCGTCTGTAAACGGGAGCGGAGAGGCGCCAAGGTCGTCCAGGGAGGGAAGACCGTTTCGAACCAGCCCCAGAGACACAACCAATTGCCCCATCTCGGCCTGAACGCGCGCCACTGCCAGTTTCTGATCGTAGATTGCATTCACATAGGCACGGCTGGCATCGAAGTATTCGTTCTCCGCATCCAACACATCCAGCAAGGTGCGTTCACCAATATCAAACTGATCTTTGTAAGCTGTCCGCACCCGCGCTGACGAGAGGCGGTGGTTGTTGAGAATCGGAATCTGGCTCTCCAGATTGCGCACATCGTTGAAGGCAATCTGAACTTCCTGGCGAATATCAACGCAGGCTTTGTCACGAAGATCCTTGGCTACATTGACCCTGTCGTAGGCACTGCGCACCCTGGCCCGGTCGGCGCCACCGCGATACAGATTCATACTCAACTCAAGACCAACCCGGCCATCGGTCTCGGAATCGTCGAAGCCCAGATCGTCATACGAGCGATGACCATAGCTGGCCACCAGGTCCAGCTTTGGATGAAAGCCTGAACGACTTTCCTCAACGCTGGCCTCTGCCGCCCGGATCTGCCGATGCGCGGCACGGAAGGACGGATTCGCTTCATAAGCAATACCCAGGGCCTCCTGTGCAGTCGCTGGTACAAGCTCAACCCCGATCATGACCTCATCCGGCTGACTGGGTGCTTTTTCTCCTATGATTCTGAGATAACGAGCCCGAACGTCGTGCAAATTACTGGCTACCGTGAACAGATTGGCTTCGGCCAGTGATAAACGTCCATTGATCTGCTCGAGGTCTGCTGCTCTCGCAACGCCCGCCTCGGCACTTGAGCTTACCTGTTCATACACATCCTGGTGTGTCTGCAGATTATTCCTGGCCAACTCCAGAAGCTCTTGCTGACGGCTGACGTCAAGATACGCTCGCAGGGCTTCAAGGCTGGTGTCTTCAATCTGGGCGAGCAGCTCAAAATAACTGACCAGTTGTTCCTCTTCAAAGCGCTGAACGGCACTTCGGGTCTGAAAGCCATCGTAGAGCATCTGGGTCAGGGTCAAACGACCGTCGTAGCCATCAAACTCACTGACTTCGCCATAATTGCGATGTTCCCAGCCATAACGGGCCGTCGCGTCCAGAGAGGGCTTATAATCCCCTTTTGCGGCCGATTTGTCGTGGCCGGCAACCAGAAACTGGTGCCAGCTCGCCTGAACTTCCGGATTGTGCTCAATAGCATTTCTGACCGCCTCCAGCACACTACCCTCTGCAACAGGTTGGCTGCCATAGGTCTGCGCAGCGGTGATCGCCGGCGCAGTCATACAAGCCAAGATCGCAAACGCAACAGCCCGGCACTCCAAGACCTTTCTTACCATTAAAAGCTCCAAAATCATCACACGAATCATGGCACCACGTTGTTCACTGCTGACCAACGCTCAAGTTACGAGGCTACCCGCATTATCGCCCACCCGGCCCGAAAAAACCGGCCGTCAATTGTACAGAAATCACGCAAAAAAAGATGAATTTTACAACTGTTTACAATCAAACACAGGGAATCTACCCAACCTGTACCTGAGTCCAGTAGGCGACGATTGGCAGACAGTCTACTGTAAACGACACTACGAAGTTTCTTAAATTCACTTGCTTGTTCGATTTTGCAATATAGAGGAACGCCATGAGCATCACGATCGCGATCGTTGTTAACGTTACCGGAAACGCTTGGGCAGAAGCTCCCGACGGGAGCCACCGCCTGCTGCAACCGGGCGACGCACTGATGCTTGGCGAGCGCCTGATTACAGCTGATGACGGGCGGGTCACGCTGGACTTTGGCTATAACAACGAAGCCACCGTCGATAGCGGTGTCTCCATACTGGCCAGCGCGGAATTAGCCAATAATTTTGTCCCGGCAGCGACCGACAATTCACTGGAAGACAGCAGCGTTGAACAGGCTCTGGCCGCCATCGAAGATGCTCTGGGCTCGAGCCTTGATGATATAGAAGCTCCCGCAGCCGGTATTGACGGTGGCAGTGCGGGCGGCAGCAGCTCTGTTCGCCTCGCAAGGATCGTCGAGAATATTAATGGCGCCGATATCAGCTTGAACCTGCAGTCCCTTGATAGCGAGACGCCCCTAATTAATGACGGTGGTGTTACGACCGGGTCCACCGCCGAGGCCCAACCATTGCCGGGCAGTATCGCCATTGACAACGTTTCTCCAGTGACTGGCGACAGCAATAACCTGATCGTAAACGGCAACAGCAGCAATCTGTTGGCCGGCAACAGCATCATCGTTACCGTGACTGATCAAAACGGGAATTCCGTTTCACAAACAGTCACGGCAGGGCCGGATGGCAAATTTACTTCGGTAATCTCCCAGTTTCCGAATATGGTCGACGGCCCGATTACCGTCGGGGTATCGGCGCAAGGATCGGATGGCAATCTGGTGTCTGCCACAACAGAAGGCTCCCTGGATCTGATCGCCGGCAGCGTATCTGTTACATCAACGATCACGGATCACAGTAGCCAGACCCTGGGCCTGGATGGCACGACCACGGATATTGCACCAGGCAGCGCCGTGACCATTGTGGTTACCGATAGCAATAACAACAGCCTTACAACCACAGCGACGGTGGGGGATGACGGCTCGTTCTCACTCACGGGCGTCGATATATCAGGCCTGGTGGATGGCGATCTGGCCATTACCGTTACCGGCGAAGATCGCAACGGTAATGCCGTTACCGACTCGGCCAGCGGTTCTTTCGACGCGACTGCTGGTGCTCTGACTGTCTCTCTTGACACCGTGGATAACACGGCGCAAACCGCGAACCTGTCTGGTACCACCACGGACGTTGCGCCGAATGAGCAAGTTGCGATTACCATTACCGACTCTGCTGGCAATATCGTGAACGCCATCGCCACCGTCGGTGCGGATGGCTCCTACAGCCTGACCGGTGTCGACATCTCCAGCCTGGTCGATGGCAGCCTGACCGTGGAGGCCTCGGCTCAGGACCGTAATGGCAACGCCTTGACTGACTCGGCCAACGGTGCCCTCGATGCCACCGCCGGTGATCTGACGGTCTCTGTCGGCACCATCGATAACACGGCGCAAACCGTGAACCTGTCCGGCACCACCACGGACGTCGCGCCGAATGGGCAAGTTGCGATTACCATGACCGATTCGGCTGGCAATATCGTGAACGCCACCGCCACCGTCGGCGCCGATGGTTCCTACAGTCTGACCGGCGTCGACATTTCCAGTCTGGTCGACGGTGACCTGACCGTGGAGGCGTCCGCGCAGGACCGTAACGGCAATGCTGTGAGTGACTCGGCCAACGGCACCTTCGATGCCACCGCCGGTGATTTGACCGTCTCTGTCGACACTGTTGATAGCACAGCTCAAACCGCGAACCTGTCCGGCACCACCACCGACGTGGCCCTGAACAGCCAGGTTGACCTAACCGTCACCGACTCCGCCGGCAATGTCGTCACTGCCACCACGACTGTCGGCGCCGATGGTTCCTACAGTCTGACCGGCGTGGACATCTCCAGCCTGGTCGATGGCAACTTGACCGTGGAAGCCACGGCTCAGGACCGTAACGGCAACGCTGTCTCCGACTCGGCGGCAGGCTCACTTGATGCGACTACCGGTGCTCTGACCGTCTCTCTTGACACCGTGGATAACGCAGCGCAAACCGTCGACCTGTCCGGCACCACGGCCGATGTGGCGCCAAACAGCCAGGTTAACGTGACCATCACGGATTCCACTGGCATTGTCGTTAACGCGACCACCACCGTCGGTGCGGATGGCTCCTACAGTCTGACCGGCGTCGACATCTCCAGCCTGGTCGATGGCGACCTGACCGTGGAGGCCTCGGCGCAGGGCCGTAATGGCAACGCCTTGACTGACTCGGCCAACGGTGCCCTTGATGCGACCGGCGGTGCTCTGACCGTCTCCGTGGACACCATCGACAACACGGCGCAAACCGTGAACCTGTCCGGCACCACCACGGACGTCGCGCCGAATGAACAGGTCAGCATCACCGTCACCGACTCCGCCGGCAATGTCGTCACTGCCACCACCACCGTGGGTGCCGATGGTTCCTACACTCTGACCGGCGTCGACATTTCCAGCCTGGTCGATGGCGCCCTGACCGTGGAAGCCTCGGCTCAGGATCGCAATGGCAATGCCGTGAATGATTCGGCCAACGGTGCCTTTGATGCGACCGGCGGTGCTCTGACGGTCTCTGTCGACACCATCGACAACACAGCGCAAACCATGAACTTGTCCGGTGCTACCACGGACGTGGCGCCAAATGAGCAAATTGCGATTACCATCACCGACTCTGCCGGTAATGCCGTCACTGCCACCACCACCGTGGGAACCGATGGCTCTTACACTCTGACCGGCGTCGACATTTCCAGTCTGGTCGACGGCAACCTGTCCGTGGACGCTTCCGCGCAGGATCGCAATGGCAATACTGTGAGTGACTCGGCTACTGGCAGCTTTGATGCCACTGCTGGCGATCTCGCCGTGACCATTAGCAACGTCGATAATGGTGCCCAGACTATCGATCTGTCCGGCACCACGACCGATGTGGCGCCAAACAGCCAGGTTAACGTGACCATCACGGATTCCGCTGGCAATCTCGTTAACACCACCACGACTCTAGGCGCCGATGGCTCCTACACTCTGACCGGCGTCGACATTTCCAGCTTGGTCGACGGCGACCTGACCGTGGAAGCGTCCGCGCAGGATCGCAATGGCAATGCTGTGAATGATTCGGCCAACGGCACCTTCGATGCCACCGCCGGTGCTCTGACCGTCTCTCTCGACACCGTGGATAACGCAGGGCAAACCGCGAACCTGTCCGGCACCACCAAGGACGTGGCGCCGAATGAGGAAGTCAGCATCACTGTCACCGACTCCGCTGGCAATGTCGTTAATACCACCGCCACCGTGGGCGCCGATGGCTCCTATTCCCTGACCGGCGTAGACATCTCCAGCCTGGTCGACGGCGACCTGACCGTGGAGGCCTCGGCCCAGGATCGCAACGGCAATGCCGTCTCCGATTCGGCTACCGACAGCGTCGATGCCACCGCCGGTGCTCTGACCGTCTCCGTGGACACCATCGATAACACGGCGCAAACCGCGAACCTGTCCGGCACGACCTCGGACGTGGCGCCGAATGAGCAAGTTGCAATTACCATTACCGATTCGGCTGGGAATATCGTGAACGCGGCCGCCACCGTCAGTGCTGACGGCTCCTACACCCTGAACGGCGTGGACATCTCCAGCCTGGTCGACGGCAACCTGACCGTGGAAGCCTCGGCTCAGGATCGCAATGGCAATGCCGTGAATGATTCGGCCAACGGTGCCCTTGATGCGACCGACGGTGCTCTCACCGTGGCCGTCGCCAATATCGACAACACAACTCAGGCGATTGATCTGTCCGGCACCACCACGGACGTCGCGCCGAATGAGCAAGTTGCGATTACCATCACCGACTCTGCCGGTAATGCCGTCAATGCCACCGCCACCGTGGGTGCCGATGGTTCCTACACCCTGACTGGCGTCGACATTTCCAGCCTGGTCGACGGCAACCTGACCGTCGAAGCCACGGCCCAGGATCGCAATGGCAATGCCGTGAGTGATTCGGCCAACGGCAGCTTAAATGCCATTGCTGGCGATCTCACCGTTACCTTGGACACCGTCGATAACGCGGCGCAAACCGTGAACCTGTCCGGCACTACCACGGACGTGGCGCCGAATGAGCAAGTTGCGATTACCATTACCGATTCGGCTGGCAATATCGTGAACGCCACCGCCACCGTCGGCGCCGATGGCTCCTATAGCCTGACCGGCGTCGACATTTCCAGCTTGGTCGACGGCGATCTGACCGTCGAAGCGGCCGCGCAGGATCGCAATGGCAATGCTGTGAGTGACTCGGCCAACGGCACCTTCGATGCCACCGCCGGTGATTTGACCGTCTCTGTCGACACTGTTGATAGCACAGCTCAAACCGCGAACCTGTCCGGCACCACCACCGACGTGGCCCTGAACAGCCAGGTTGACCTAACCGTCACCGACTCCGCCGGCAATGTCGTCACTGCCACCACGACTGTCGGCGCCGATGGTTCCTACAGTCTGACCGGCGTGGACATCTCCAGCCTGGTCGATGGCAACTTGACCGTGGAAGCCACGGCTCAGGACCGTAACGGCAACGCTGTCTCCGACTCGGCGGCAGGCTCACTTGATGCGACTACCGGTGCTCTGACCGTCTCTCTTGACACCGTGGATAACGCAGCGCAAACCGTCGACCTGTCCGGCACCACGGCCGATGTGGCGCCAAACAGCCAGGTTAACGTGACCATCACGGATTCCACTGGCATTGTCGTTAACGCGACCACCACCGTCGGTGCGGATGGCTCCTACAGTCTGACCGGCGTCGACATCTCCAGCCTGGTCGATGGCAG